>DXXG01000001.1 GCA_019416455.1 Clostridiales bacterium
CGCCCAGGAGAGCAAGAAAGCTGCCAGGGAGAAGGCTAAAGCCGTGGTAGAGGAACTGCACTCTATGAAGCTGAAAGAGGCTGCAAAGAAGGTGGAGGATGGTATTGAGGAAACGCTGACCTACTGCGATTTTCCCAGCGAACACTGGACTCGCATCCGCACCAACAATGTGATTGAGCGGTTAAACCGGGAGATCCGGCGCCGCACCCGTGTGGTTGGAAGCTTCCCGGACGGCAACTCTGCTCTAATGCTGGTATGTGCCCGGCTCCGCCATGTGGCTGGCACACAGTGGGGCAACAGAAAATACATGAACATGAAGCACCTGGAGGCTGCCGTTGGGGACGCCTCTATTGCTGGCTGACTTCATTTATTCCAGAGACTGCAAACTAAATTTGCGAAAGAATGTTGACACTACCGATTAGCAGTAAAAGTCAAGAGATAATGTATAACCGAGGGTTATTCCCCTGCTTTTAACTGCAAATCCTCTTGTAATTCCTCACTTCAGTGCACCTCAACAGAACGCTTACTTACATAACCAAACTTTTGGGAAACAGATTTGTCAAGGGAGGATTACACAGGAAACACAATTTAGTAAGTTCAATTGTTGATGCATTTACAGTAAACGATGCCCGGATAAGCTCAAAAGTTTCTGCTGTTCATATTTATAGGCAAGATGGAAGTGCCGGAATTTTGAAAGTTATTTGATACAAACCGAAAGGGAACCGCTTTAGTAACCGTTTATATTCCTGTGGACGAAAGCTGTTGCAATCCGATGCAAGAACAGAGTAATTTTCTCCTGCATCTTGAAATAAGTATCCAGTGTCAGTTATTCCATTTCTATTGTAAAACCGGATACGACTTTCTCTTTGGTTCGCATTTTCAGCAGACGTGTTTTCGGCTTCTACATTCAAAACAATGTTTTTGGGGCTGTGCTTTCGCAGCCAATGAAGAATCATGCTGCCATAGCCTTTTGATTGGAATTTGGGATGGACAGCAAGATACAAAACAAAGATGTATTTATCATCCTCAGCCGTATAAAGGACGCCACAAAATTGAGCCTCATCATAGAAAGCCAAAAAATGAACATCTTTTCGGAACGCAAGAAGTTGTAATACCCACACTGGAATCTGCTCGTTTCTGGGAAATGCAGTTTTCAGAAGTTTGCAAATGTCCGGGTATTCCGGCAGCTTACGGGAAACTGGCCACACTTCCATTGACATGGAATCACCTCCGAAACATCAGCTATGATTGTACCGAAAGCAATGGCAGACAGCTATTGAGTAAGACTGTTTGCCATTGCTTTTAACTAAGATCCCATCGTATCATGCAATAACGCACCATAGCCTTTTTTCAGCCACATCCAGAAAAGAAGCAGTCCAACGGTGCAGATCGCACTGCCGAAGTAAAACGCGGCGGATAGATTCCAATCCGATAGAGCGCCAAACACCAGATTGGTTCCAATGGCAATCCCATCCACCAGCATACCACAGACGCTGAGTGCAGTAGCTCGGTTCCTGCTTGTGATTTGCCGGTTTTGGAGATCTGCCAGAAAGGGCTGAAACAGTGTGTTTGAGAGACGCAAAAGCAGCACGCTGATGACAGACGGCAGGGCAAAAGGCGTAGATCCGAGTATCAGACAAGATGCCACCGCAAGAACACAGAACAAGGTAAAGGAACGGTGAACTCCAACTCGCTTGGTGAAGGCAGAAGAATATGCTCCCAGCAGCCCCAATAGTGTGGCAACAATATACACCAGACCGATCACAGAGTCGCTTACCCCGCAGCGCTCATACTGAAGCTGATTCAAGAACACGGTGATTGTCTGGTGGGCTTCTGACAGCAAAGCTACGCCCACAAGAAACAGGAGAAGCATGCGATTGGAAAAGATTTGGCAGAAACTCTCACGAAACGGCTCCGCTTCTGTTTTCTCAGCGTCGGTCTGACACACTTCGATCAATCCGAAAGAAAGCACCATGGCAAGTCCATAGCTAATTACTGTCAGCAAACCGGCCAGCCGATAATTATCTCCCACAAATACGGAGAACACCGCTGCTGCAATCAGCAGTCCAGCCATGCTCATACTGCTGTACAGACCAAATGCTTTTTGACTATCCGTTCCTTCGCAGGACAAATAGAGAATGCTGGAATCCACACCTGAGTAGCCGGCCAGCACCACACTAAGCATGATACGCTCTGCCAGAAATCCCCCAAAGCCGGTTGCCTGCCAAAATACGATTTTCGAAATAAAATAAAGAGTTGAACAGAAAATCATGGTGTTCCGATACCCAATTCTGTCGGCTATCATTCCCCACGGAATTTCCAAAAGAATACCCAGAGCCAAAGAGATGCTTTCAATGACCGTGATTTCAAAGACTGTAACGCCCTGTGCTTGCCGATACAGCGTGGCAATCGGCCCATAGAAAACCATGCCCTGCAATAATGCCAAGGCATACATCATGTATAAGTTTTTCTTCATAGTTTCGATCCTTCCTGAATTTTGGGTACAACAACCAGACGTCCGTTAAGTGACGCCTAGATCCTGGTATTCTGAAGTAACCCAAAAATCAGATTGGATAATTCATGCCACACTGTTCCTCCTGATACTTCAATACTACAGCAATTATATAATACTGCGGGACTTTTCAGAATGTCAAATTAATTAACGGCATATCTACAAACTTTATGTAGTGTTCTTTGGGCCTCTGGGAGTACATAGCCGTATTTTACGGACTTCCATGCCGATAAGAAGAACGGAAATTAAAATTGTACAGCCTTCTGCAAACGGAACTGCCAGCCATACTCCATTGATTCCCCAAAAACCCGGCAAAGTCAAAAGGAAAAGGAGCAGCAGAGAAAAAGAACGAAGAAATGTAATGATACCGGACAAATATCCCTTTCCATAAGCCATAAAGCGGATCGCACTGAAGATATTGATGCCTGAAAACAAAAATCCAAGTCCATACAGACGCATTCCGACAACGGCAAGGTCGTAGACAGGACTTTCGGAAGCTGCAAAGAAACTTACTCCAAGCGGTGCTAAAAGGAATGTTGCCCCATACAGAAGCAGAGGAGATCCAAGGAAAAATCGGTATGCATATCGTTCCAATGCGCGGCAAACGGATTGATTTTTCTCTCCATACGCATACCCCAACGGCGGTGCTATTCCCATGGACACACCAAAGTAAACACCGATCACCAGAAATTGCAGATACATGATGATAGAAACAGCCGCAATACCGTCCTCTCCGGCAAATGTCATTGCGGTACGATTGAACACAATAGTGGTAATCGCAATCGCCAACTGATCCACAAATTCTGATACGCCGTTGACCATACAGCGAATGCCCAATGGTATTTTTAATCCGTGAACTGTGAAAGTGAGCTGTTTTTTTCTAAACAAAAAGTAAAAAATCCCCATACAGGTGGAAACCAGCAGCCCCATAATCGTGGCAGCCGCGGCGCCGTGAATGCCAAAATTGCATTGTGCCACCAGAATATAGTCCAAAATAATGTTGCAGATCCCGCCTGAGAGCGCCGTTAAGAAGCTATACGTCGGGGAACCATCTACCCGGATAAAATAGGTAAATAGCTCTTTACAGATAACCAAGGGAGCACCAAACAACCACCAAAGCGCATACGCTCTGCAATCGTTAATAGTCAATTCTGTTGCGCCCAGGAAGTTCAGCATGCCCGTCAGGTTGCCGATCATAACCAGAGAAACCAGACACCCCAGAAAAAGTGATGCCAATGCGCTGACGGAAAAAGCTCGATTTGCCTCAGCCCGTTTTTGGGCACCAATAAGAATTGCTGCCACAGCGCTGCCTCCTGTGCCAAAAATCAGAGCGATACCAGTCAGAATGTTGACAATGGGATACACAATATTGATGGCCGCCAGCGCATTTGTTCCCACATATGAAGACACAAAAATACCATCCACCATGGTGTACAGTGTATTAAACAGCGATGTCAAATAGGTCGGAACAATAAATCGAAACAATTTCCCAAGCCGGACATCATTAGCAGAAGAAAAAATCAATGTTTTTTCCATTTGTCACCCTCCTTACCTGTCCAGTATAATCCTTCAAGCAACTTGAAGGTCAAGAGGTATTATGTTATAGTGGGGAAAAGGAGAGGTTTTATGGATACACGCTTTCATATTGGAGAAATTGCACGTTTTTTTGAGCTTCCCGCATCTACTCTGAGATATTGGGAGGAATGTGGGGTAATATCCCCAGAGAAATGTCAGGAGAACCAATACAGAACTTACTCGATACCGGATCTTATGACCATCTCTGACGTTATTTTCTACAAGAATTTAGGGATACCCTTAAAGGAAATCCGGGATATGGAAAAAAATACTCCAGGGCAGCAAAAACAGCTTCTGGAAGAAAAAGCAGAGTTGCTGTTAGAACAGCAGCAGGCGTTGGTTCGCCGCCTGAAAAAAATGCAAACTCGTTTGACGGCGGTGCGTACATTGGAAGAATTGGAAGCAGTACCCTACCGCATCGCTGATATTGATAGTCAATATATTGTGTCTTTTGAGTTGATTGAAAAGGACAAACTCTTCCAGTATATTGAAAATCCCTATTTGTATTCCAGGGTACAGCATTCCAGCGATCTGACGACAGAACGGCGGGGATTGACCATCCCTTTGGAGCAGGCGGCAAGTTTCCCACCAGATCAAATTCTATGGGAGAAAAACAACAGCCGCTATGTCGTGTTCTTGATGAAAGAAGAAATCAGCAGCGAATTTCCAAACAATTTGCAGCAAAAGTTGAAAGAAGTACAAAAGACATATCGCACCGGAAGCATTATCAGCCGTTTTCTGCTGTGCGGTCAAGAAAACGGGAAAACATATGATTTTTACAAAACTTTTGTAGAAATTCTTTCATAGACCATTAGAGTGTAAAACTGGCAACAAAGGGTTGACAAATAATGTCAGCCCTTTTTTGTTGTGTTTATGCGAGCCTTCGCTTTGTCAGTGATAAATTGAATGAGTTTTCTAAAGGAGAAAAATTGATTGGCCGTTCCCACGGGATTCAGATGAGTTCCTTGGTATGCTCTTATCCGCACAAACCAATTTCCTTAGAAAAGCATTCCATACACTTTCTGTACTTGCGAGTAATTTCGCTCACTCCCCCCTGGTGTAAGTATTTGTGTTTTCCTACATAAAGAGAAATTTGTCGCTTGTCCGTTTTTGCTGGACAGATTCGTCAATTCTGGTGGGCATTTCCATGGAATGTGATAAGGATAGCCTCATATCTTAAAAGGAGGTGGTACTATCAAAGACATAAAGTATGGGTATATCCGGGTATCCAGCAGAGACCAGAACGAAGAACGTCAGCGGATTGCCATGGCAGAGCAATGCGTACCGGAACAGAATGTCTATATAGATAAACATTCCGGAAAGGATTTCAGCCGACCAAACTACCAGCGTCTGCTTCGGCGCTTAAAGCCGGGGAACTTACTCTACATTTTAAGTATTGACAGGTTAGGACGGAATTACGAGGAAATCCAAAATCAGTGGCGTGCGCTTACCAAGGAGAAGGGCGTGGACATCTGCGTGATCGACATGCCCTTACTTGACACTCGCCGGGACAAGGATCTGATGGGAACTTTTATCGCGGATCTGACGCTGCAGATTCTCAGTTTTGTGGCGCAGAGCGAACGGGAGAACATCCATAGCCGGCAGGCGGAAGGCATTGCCGCGGCCAAAGCTCGTGGGGTGCGGTTTGGAAGGCCAGAGCTGAAAGTTCCCGGAGATTTCTCTCAGATGGTGGGAAAATGGGAGCAGAAGGAAATCACTCTTGCAGAGGCCGCAAGGCGCTGCGGGATGAGCGAGTCCACTTTCTATCGTCGGCTGCGGGTATTTCGTCTGAGCCGTGGGAAATCCTGATTCCCATCTAACAAGAGGCGATATCATGAGCAGCCTTATTTAATGCCATAAGAGAAGCCAGCGTCCAAAAGACGCTGGCTTTCACTTTGTTCAAACTTAGGTAATATGATTCGCTTGCTGCCCTTAATAGAGAATGCATACTTCTTGCTGGATCCATCCCCTATTTGATTTTAATTTTCCTATTTTCGGACCATCCCAATATCTAGCACTCGAGATACGCCACGGCTGGAAATACGGAGATTCTTCCTAAAAATAGACAAAAAGAAAACTGTCAAAAAGTAGAATTTTTGATAGTGAAAGTTTTTTGGCAAATATTTTATGGAAGGGGGTTAAGGAACTACCAAAACAAACCGATAACAATAATGAAACAGATAAAAAAGAAAACTATCAAAAATTCTACTTTTTGAAAACAAAGAACGTGGAAGGAGGGGAAAAGTATGACCAGCAAAACCGAGAGCAATACCAGCAAACCGGACGTTCAGTACAACACGATCAAGGCTCCCCTCTACCCTACGCCGGAGCAGAAAGAGTTGTTTCAAAAAACTTTTGACTGCTGCAGATACATCTGGAATAAGATGCTGGAGGATCACGAGCGATTTTACTATGAGGCCGACGCCCACTTCATCCCCACCCCCGCCAAATACAAAAAACAAGCCCCCTTCCTGAAGGAAGTAGACAACCAGGCGCTGATTCAGGAGTATAACAAGCTCTCCCAGGCATTCCGCAATTTTTTCCGCAATCCCAAAGCCTTCGGATATCCCAAGTTCAAGCGGAAAAAGAATGACCGCGACACCTTTACCGCCTGTAATCATGTGATGGGTAACAGCTCCACCATCTACTTGACAAAGGACGCCGTCCGCATGACAAAAGCCGGGCTGATCCGTACCAAGCTCCCCCGCCGCCCCAGAAGCGGTTGGAGGCTCACCCGGGTCACGGTGGAGCGCACCAAAACCGGCAAATATTACGGTTATCTGCTTTTTGCATGCCCCGTACGTCAGCCCGAACCAGTAAAGCCAACTGCCGATACCACCATCGGCCTGAAATATTCCGTGTCTCACTTTTACGAGACAGATCACGGCCTGACCGCCGACCCGCCTCACTGGCTGCGGCAGTCTCAGGAAAAGGCATCCGCCATCCAAAAAAAGCTTTCCCGATTGCAGAAAGGTTCCAAAAACTATGAGAACCTGGTGCAGAAATACCGTTTGCTCCACGAACACATCGCCAACCAGCGGCGCGACTTCGCGCACAAGGAATCCCGGCGGATAGCCAACGCTTGGGATGCCGTGTGTATCCGGGACGACTCCCTTAAGGCGATTTCCGAGGAACTGGGCGGCAGCAGCGTGCGGGACACCGGTTTCGGCATGTTTCGTGAGATGCTCCGCTACAAGCTGGAAAGACAGGGCAAACAGCTCTTAGAGGTAAACCGCTTCGAGCCTACCACCAAGGTCTGTTCCGTCTGTGGAGCGGTCAATGAGAAGCTTTCACCAAGGACCCGCCGCTGGGTATGCCCCGTGTGCGGTACAGAACACCAGCGTGGAAAGAACGCCGCCCTCAACATCAAAGCCCGGGGGCTGGCAGATTATCAGAAAAAACAGGCTGCGCCGTCAGCCTCTTAGACACTTCAAAACTTTTGCCGGTGGGGACGCCGGTGCAGGCCCATGCCTCCCCTGGGGAGCGTTGAATGAAGCCGCGGTCAGACCGCCGCCGTTTCATTCAGCGTTCTCCAATCCCGGAGGACCGTTGGGAAACGAGAGGACGCCTCCCTTTGGGGCCGCGTCTGAAGCCCATAAGGGCGTCCCAAACATTATGACGATGCGTTTCATCCGCCGACGGGCTGGTTGAAATAGATAATCGCGCGGGTCGGCACACCTCGCCAAAGGCCACGGCGCTTGCGCTGCCCCGCTACACCCTACGGACGCGCAGAAAGGATCTCTGCGCGGAAACATGAAAATTCATTTCGAAGAAAGGATGCAAATGAAATGAGAATTCAGCACAACATAATGGCCATGAACGCCTACCGCAACTACACCAACAACACCAACGCTCTGTCCGCTAACCTGGAAAAGCTGTCTTCCGGTTACAAGATCAACCGCGCCGGCGACGATGCCGCTGGTCTGGCTATCTCCGAGAAGATGCGCGCTCAGATCACCGGTCTGGAGCAGGCTCAGGACAACGCCAAGAGCGGCAAGAACCTGGTGAACACCGCTGAGGGTGCTCTGCAGGAAGTGCACGACATGCTCAACCGTATGGTGAAACTGGCTGACCAGTCCGCTAACGGTACCTTTGATGACGATGTGGACCGCAAGGCTCTTCAGGACGAAGTGGACCAGCTGCGGGATGAAATCGACCGCATCGCTGACTCCGCCAATTACAACGGCATTAAGCTGCTGGACGGCAGCATGAGCTCCGGCAGAACAGGCGCTTCTGCTTCTGTCGCTGCCGATAACACTGGTAAGCTGGCCGCTTTTGACGTTACCCTGGCGGCAAAAGAGGGCGTCAAGGTTATCATTGAAACCAAAGCTGCTGCTGCATCTGAAAATGTTTCCGCGGCTTGGAGCGGTGATACGCTGACCATCACCCTCACCGGCCAAACTGGTGGTGGTAGCGAATTTACCCAGGACGAAATTAACGAAGCTATCAAGAACGCCACTGGTACCGTTGTGGACGAAAACCTCTCCCTGACCATTAAAGGGGGCGCCATTAAAGATACCGCTGCAACGGAAGCTAACACCAATGTGGTCACTCTTACATCCGCTAAACCCCAGTACGCGAAGGTTACTTCTGGCGGAATCGATTTTGTGTCCACAAAAGCAGGAAACATCACCAGTAAAATCATGATTGACACTATCGATGGCAGCAAGGGTCAAAGCGCTGCTGTGGACACAAATGGCCATATCCATTTGAACTTGAAGGGCACTGAAACGGTCGAAGATATCAACAAGCTGCTCTCCAAGGCTGGTATTGACCTGAAGGCTACCAAAGTGGGAACATTGGTCCAGAATACAACTGGTACTGCTCTGGCTGGCGGCGCTGGCCTGGGCAACGACGGTTTGACCTTGCAGATCGGCGACACCAGCGACAGCTTCAACCAGCTGACTATCTCCGTCCAGGATATGCATGTTTCTTCTCTGGGCTTGACTGGCGTTTCCGTGGCTGACCAAACCTCCGCACAGGACGCTGTGGACGTGATCAAGGCTGCTATCAACACCGTGTCCAGCGTGCGCGGCACTTTGGGCGCTGCTTCCAACCGTCTGGATCACACCATGAACAACCTGTCCGTCATGACCGAGAACATCCAGGACGCTGAATCCACCATCCGCGACACCGACGTTGCCGAAGAGATGATGGCTTACACCAAGAACAACATCTTGGTTCAGTCCGCTCAGGCCATGCTGGCTCAGGCCAACCAGGTGCCCCAGGGCGTTCTGCAGCTGCTCCAGTAAGCTGTTTTTGCACATATTTCCACCTAAGTTTCACAAAAGACAGGACGGGCGTTATGCCCGTCCTGTTTTTTCTCGTGATGCGACCCCTACATAACAGCCCGCACACTCTGTTTTCGCCGTTTTTAACCAGGACCGATTTTCGCAAACCTTTGATCCGAATTCTCAAAATTCCGGAAAAATCAAAACGCTTAAATATTACCGATACCTAATTTCAGACTCTATCAAGCTGGTACCGCCGGGCAGTGGAGAAGTTGAAATCAGCTCTCTGGGAGGAAAATACGGGCAGTACCGGCAAACAAGGAAGACAGTGAACAAGGCGATACAGGATGCGGGAAAAGTATGAAAGGTTCTCTCCATGAGAGATTGCTTTCTAAACTTTCTTTTCCCATATACGTTCTAGACGGTTTCCCAGTCGGCTAAGCACTTCATTAGTGATGGTACCTGCCTCTTCTGCCAAGTCATAAGCTGTTATTTCCTTTTCTCCATCCTTTCCCAAGAGCGTAGCTATATCCCCTGACGCGGTTTGGGGGATTTCTGTGACATCCACAATCAGCTGATCCATACAAACAAGACCTACAATGGGCGCCTCCTGACCATGGAGCAACACTTTTCCTCGTCTGTTGGAAAGCAATCGGGGAACGCCATCCCCATAACCGATAGAAACAACCGCAATCTTTTGACGTCCAGTAGCCTTACACTCCAGTCCATACCCGATTGTTTCACCTGGATTGACGACCTTCACCTGAGCCACTCGAGCTTTGAGGGATAAGAGCGGCTTGAGAGAAATCGGGCAGGTTCCAAGTTCCTGGCGGGTACTGAGCAGGCCATACAGAGCGATCCCCACCCGGGCAAAATCACCGCCCACTCCTGGAAAATGGAGCAAACCGCCGCTGGCCAGCAAGTGAACTTTCCCACAAAAACCTCCCCGTTTTTCAAGCTGAGAAACAGCTTCATAGAAAGCCTTGCCCTGTGACAATGTGAATTCCCTTGCCTTGGGGGAGGGGACCTCTGGCGCGGCCAAGTGGGTAAAAAGCCCGGTTATTTTCAAATGATGGTATTGAAAGGCAGGGAGCAGCTGTTCCCATTCCTCCACTCGCTGCCCCAACCGATGCATTCCGGTGTCTAATTTCAGATGGACTGTCAAATCTTTTCCGTAGTTCTCCAGAAGCTTGGCGTAGGACAGATCCAAAACCGTTTGGGTAAGCCGATATCGGCTCAGCAGAGGAAAATGGGTGGGGTGAGTATACCCCAGCACCAGGATCTCTCCTACTACATTTTGCTGGCGCAGCGTTACACCCTCTTGGACTGTCGCCACACAAAAGGCGCGGATTCCAAGGCGATTTAGTTCCCGTGCCACCATCACGTCCCCATGCCCATACGCATTGGCCTTTAAAACAGGCATCAGCTGGCAGCCACGGGGAAGAAGGCTTTCCAGCTGATGGATATTGTGAGCCAGCGCTTCTCTGTCAAGCTGGACCCACGCCCGGGCGGTTGGATCCAGCAGTATCTCAAACTGCGCAGACCGTTCGCATGATGTTATACGGGACATGACATCTCCCCCATTTTCCAGCACCATTCCGTAAAAAGGAATCCCTCTTGGTTATCTCCTGAAACGGAATAGTACAAGGTATCCTTGCGGGGGCGCCAGATGGTATTTCCCTCTGGATTTGCCCGCTGATATGATAGATATACCCGAAGATTTTTTCTGTATTGGTAACAATAATACCGCTTTCCTGTGGGAAACTGCCTCAAAAATTCATGGTATTCCTCTAAAGTCAAATACATTGACGCCATAATCTCCCCGTGAGGTTCTCCTACATAGCGAAAATGCCAAGGTTCATGGGCAATACCGGTCACAGACTCCTTTCCCAGGGGATATCGCTGGATCAACCCATGAAAAACAGCTTGCTCCCTGAATGTTTGACAGATTCCTTCATAGGGGAAGTCCGGACAGAGGAAGTTTATCTTTTCACATCGCTTGCCCAAATCAATGGCTAACCCAGTTTGATGTTCGCTGCTCCCGGGGACGGCCGCATATCGCTCTGTAAAACTGCGGCCATGGGCCTGCAAGGATTGGGCATAGATGGATTCCTGCTCCTCTTGGAAACGCCATCCGCTCACCGGACATAGGACATCTTCTGCCACAAGCTCAGAAACTATCGTTTTTATCAAACGGGCCACCCGGCCATTCAGAAGCACTTGGTTTCCCCCAAAGCAGACCGGGATCAGAAAACGGTCCGTACCGGTTTCAAGAAAAGGGAACTGGGTGTTAACCAGGATCAAGTCCCCTGTGTGGACCATTTCCCGATGCAAAAGGACATCTCTCACGGTCCAACCGCCTCCTCAACAGCCTGGTTGATAACCTTCTCCAAAGAAACTCCGGCGGCCTCCAGCATTTTGGGAAACCGGCTGTGAACGGTAAATCCTGGGATGGTGTTGACCTCATTAAAAATGATTTTTCCAGAGGGGGTCAGGAAGAAATCCACACGCGCAAAACCGCGGCAGTCCAGAGCGCCATAGACCGTGACGGCCGCTGCTTTTACTTGATCCACCTTCTCTTGGCTGATACGAGCAGGCACATGGATGGCAGAGGTTCGCAGGCTGTACTTCTCCGTGTAATCAAAGAAGCCGTGGGAAAGCTCCACTTCATCCACCTCGCCGATGGTCAATGAGGCATTCCCCAATACGGCGCAACCCACTTCAAACCCGGGAATGGCTTCTTCCAAAATCATCCTGTCATCGTAGGTTAAAGCATTTTTCCGCGCGCTTTGCAGCTGGTCAGCTCTCATCACCTTTGTAATGCCAAAAGACGAGCCCGCTCGTACAGGCTTCACAAACAAGGGGTAGCCTAGGCTGTCCGCTCCGGCCAGCAGTTCCTGTTCCGATGCATTCCTGTCAAAAACCAGAGAGCGGGGGATCTCTACCCCGGCTGCTTGAGCAAGCTGGTGGGCCCGCATTTTATCCATACATAAAGCGGAAGATAGGGTTCCGCACCCAACCACGGGAATATTTGCCAGCTCCAGCAGTCCCTGTACCGTTCCATCCTCACCGTTTTTCCCATGAAGCACCGGAAAGACCCCGTCTAGCGGTATGATCTCCATACCGTTGCGCCGCCAAAACAGCAGGCCATGGTCACGTCGGCTAGGCGAGACAAGGGCGGGCAAGCAATGGCCTTCCTGCCATGTCCCGTCAAGAATAGCCTGCCAGCTTCCAGTGTACAGGAACCAGTCTCCCGATTGGGTGATGCCCACTGGGATAGGATGGTAGCGTTTCTGATCCAAGTGAGACAGCACGCTGTAAGCGGATTGCAGAGACACAGCGTATTCCGGCGAACAACCCCCAAACAGCACAAGTATATTTTTCATAGTGTATTCTCCTCTTCTTTCAATTCCAGATATTCCTCAAGGCAAATGCCCTGTTCGTAGATCTCCTGAGCGGCCTCCTTGCCTACGTAGCGGTAGTGCCAGGCTTCCTCGGCGATACCGGTCAGGTCTGTCTTGTCCCCTGGATACCGCCAGATGAACCCATATTCCCAGCTGTGCTCCTGGAGCCAGAAAAACACATCATAGGTGGCGCCACTCACATCCACCGCCAGGCCCAGCTGATGCTCACTGGCACCGGGAGCCGCCACCCACCGCAACGCTTCCGCTTCCGCTTCTTCCTGGGAAAGCCCATCCGCCAGGTTGCTTTCCACCTCCTCCCGGAAGAGCTTCTCCTGTTCCTCCTGGGTGCGATAGCCGGAGATCACTGTGGGCAGTTCTCCCCAGTTGGCCTCTTGGGCAGCCTGGAACATCTCCTCCAGGGGCTGGCAGATCCGCTGGTCCACCTTTTCGCCCCCGGGCACTTCTACCAGGTCCACGGTGTAGTTTTCCGGCACCGGATTCCACCGGTTCACCAGGAGCAAGTTCCACTCCTCTTCCGATGTCACTGTCGTGGAGGAAACACTTCCGGAAACAACCCCCTCCCGGGAGGATTCCTGTGTTGTGACCACGGGAGCCGTCTGAGAGCCGGGCTGCTGTGAAGCCAGCCGTTCCAAATCACTGGCCGCATAGACCAGCACCCCCACAAAACCGGCGAACAACAGGGCGATCACCGCCAGAAAAATCGGGAAGCCATGCTTTTTGCCAGGCGCGCTTTTATACCGATCCATTTTTCTCATGTAAATCTTCCTTTCTCTTGAAAACTGAAAAAGCCCTCTTTCTGATACGAAGCATACCAGAAAGAGGGCTTTGCGTTTTTAAGATTTCCTTGTTTCTTTCCTAAGATTCCCCTAAGATTGCTCTGAAGGGAGGGTCACCTGGAAAGTGGTGCGCCGGTTTTGACTCTGGGCGGTAATGGTTCCCCCATGGAGGGTGACGATCTCCTTGGCAATGGCCAGCCCCAGTCCGGCGCCGCCGGTGGCTGTGGTCCGCGCCTCGTCCAGGCGGAAGAACTTCTCAAAGATGGTCTCCAGTTTCTGTGAAGGGATGGTCCTGCCCTGGTTCTCCACAAAGACGCTCACCTGCCCCCCCGCATCTTCCGCCCGAATGCGGATGGGGGTATCTCGGTCGCTGTAAGCCACGGCGTTTTTCAGGATGTTGTTGAACACCCGGGCCAACTTCACACTGTCCCCGGAAACGGTCAATGTTTCCGGAGTGTTCAGCTGAACCGTATTCCCGTGGGCCTGGAGGATGGGATAGAACTCATCGGTGAGCTGCACCAGCAGATAGCTCAAGTCCACCGGCTCTCTGTCCAGGGTGAGCTGCTGCAGGTTATACCGGGTAATTTCAAAAAACTCGTTGATGAGCCCCTCTAACCGCTGGGACTTCTCTAGGGCGATGTGGGTGTACTTTTCCCGCTGGGCCTGGGGCATATCCGGCACCTCGTCCAGCAGGCTCAGGTACCCGATAACGGAGGTGAGGGGCGTTTTCAGGTCGTGAGCTAAGTAGGTGATCAGGTCGTTTTTCCGGGCGGTTTCCTGTTGAAGTTTCTGCTCCCGGCTTTGGAGCCTGCCCTTCAGCTCCGCTACCTGGGCCGCCAACTCCTGCTGCTCCGGGGGAAAAATTTCACTGGCGTCCCGCTGGGAGAGCATGGCTTCCCGAAGCCGTCGGGCGATCTGCCGGGCATCCTCTTTCCCCTTGCTTCTGCAGGCAAGGAAGTAGGTGATCCACAGCGCCATAGCCCAGAGCAGCCCGTTTGCCACCAGCGCCCAGAACAAAAACGGCTTTACCCAGTCCCAGTTGACGCTTCGGACCACGCCATAGTCTCCGGAGGGAAGGAACTCCTCGTAGGTACACATAAAGGTGTTTTCCACCCAATCCACAATGACGCCGTTGAGCACGGTATCGAACAGCCCGTAAAGCAGCAGGCAGACCGTCAGCATAGAGAGACACCCTGCCGCCAAGAGCCAGTAGTTACGGTTCCATCGCATAGCCAACCCCCCAAATGGTTTTAATGTATTGAGGATGTTCAAAGGAATCCCCCAGTTTTTCCCGAAGATGGCGGATGTGCACGGTGATGGTGTTGTTGTTTTTATTGTAGTACTCGTCCCCCCAGACTTGATGGAACAGCTCCTCGGAACTGACCACCCGACCCTGGTTCTCACAGAGGGTCCGCAGAATGGAAAATTCCGTGGGCGTCAGGGACAGGGGCTTGCCGTTGAGTGTACATTCCCGGGTCTTTACGTCCACCGTCAGCCCGGAGAAAGTGAGCACCTGCTCCTTGGCAGCTTCCTTGCCGCTGTACCGGGTATACCGCCGCAGCTGGGCCTTTACCCGGGCCATCAGCTCCAGGGGCAGGAAGGGCTTTGTCACATAGTCGTCCGCCCCCAGAGCCAGGCCGTTGATCTTGTCCAGCTCCTCCCCCTTGGCCGTCAGCATGATCACTGGGTAGGAGTACTGCTCCCGGATCGCCCGGCACAGTTCAAAACCGCTGACTCCGGGAAGCATCACATCCAGGATGGCCAGATCCACCAGGTGCCGCCGGAGAAATTCCAGGGCTTCCGTCCCGCTGTAAAACACAACGGGATCAAAGTTTTCGTTTCGCAGGTACAGCGCCACCAGATCGGCGATCTCCCGCTCATCGTCCACCACCAAAATCGTTTCTGCCATAGTATCCGCTCCTTTGTTCCGCTTTTCAGTATATCAGATTTCCCAAAGGAGTTTTTTAAGAAAATCCTAAGAATCTTTTTTCTTGTTAATCCCTGGCAAAGTTAAGATCACCCCGCTTAAACGAAGCAGGGTGATCTTCATTTTATGTCCCTTTCTTTTAAGAGATTTTCAAATTATACTCTGTGGTGGGCACTATCCTCTTCACATTCTCGTCTATCATTCAGCTCCCTTCAAATCCAAACGTTATTGAAATGTACTGTGCGAATGGATGAATTTGATTCGTATCTAGCGATGAGGTTCCAGTTTAAAAATAACTTTTTGACACAGTGGATCAACAAGCTCCTCAGACAGATGTCCCCGGGGTTTTCGGAGCGGCGTCATTCGATTTTTTTGAAATGAGTGCCGTTAGCAAGTCACTCAAACCGTCCGCCATAAGCGTAGCGCCAAACAACATAATTACAATTTGAGCAGCGTGGAAGGGGTAGAGGATGAGAACCAATCCCAAAATTAAGGGAACCAGAGCGGAAAAGAGAAGCGGAATTCGAGCGGGATGCTTTTCTTGGATCCCAGTTATCACAAGTGGAGTTTTTCCTACACCGTCAATCAAGAGAAATGCTCCTAAAACCAAGGGCAGGAACGATAGGATTGCCTGAGGCCAGATCAAAGCAAAAATTGAAAACGCGCCTGGCAATACGGCAAGAAAAAGATCCCCACCGGAAGCATCATTATTTCGGCTGCCTTGTATATACCTCCACAAATGAGCAATACCATATGCTGCCGTACCGCCAGCCAGTGTCCAAACGAACAGAGAACCAGTCAAACTTGGGAAGAAAAGCATGGGGATTCCAAGTGCCATGTAAAGCAACGCAATCCATATAGAAGCGCTACGAGTCCAGAAAAATTGCAACATCATTGTTACCTCCTTAAACAGAGAAAATAGTCGTTATATCCGTCATTATCAAAGACATCTCTCAGGCACCAGATTTCTCCTCTCCACCATATTTGCCTGGTTTTATCTTACGAATATATCATACCGTGACAGGAGGATAGATTCAGTTGTTTTTACAACGAAACCCTCTTTTCCCTTCAAAAATATTTACATTGACAAACCTCTCTGAAACGACTATGGTTATTTTAGATACATTCAAGAAAGGAGGATCCCATGGTATCACAAGAAGTATTCCTCGAGACACTTCAAAACAGCATTCTTTTTCAGGATATGGGCCAAAACGAAATTGAAACTGTCCTTGGGGAACTCCCTTCCTGCCGCAAGATATTTCCAAAGCACACAATGATCATTCAGGATGGGGATTATTTGCCACAAGTGGGGTTGATCCTTGAAGGGAACTTACACCTGTTTCATGTTGACGCAAAAGGAAACAAAAACTTGATGGACTGTTTGGGAGCAGGGGAGCCTTTGGGATTACTGAACGCAGTTGGAGGATACCGGCTCCATGTATCCGCGGAAGCTACGGAAAATACGGAACTTTTCTTTTTCTCAGTAGACGATCTTCTTCACGGAAATAGAGTGACTTCACCCCCTCAAATTCATTTTTTGCAAAATTTAGCTTTGGCAACTGCGCAGCAGGCATACCGTCTGACGAAAAAGTTAGAGGATAGTATCAGACATTCCACCAGAGAACGGCTTCAAGATTATCTGTCAGGGGAATTTCATAAAGCAGGAAAACGGATCTTCACAGTTCCCTTAAACCGTCAGGATTTGGCAGACTTTCTTTTCGTGGATCGCAGCGCAATGTCCAACGAACTCTGTAAAATGCGGGAAGAAGGGCTGATCAAATTTGAAAAAAGCAGATTCGAGCTGTTGATTGAAATGCCTATCGCGGATGCGGAACAGGACCCCCATTCGGTCATGAACAAACATAAAAACTAGTCTGGGTAAGAAATTTCTGCATGTTATTTTGCATCAGAAGATCTAAAACCAGAGGAATCGCCGCGAATTTCGGCGAGATTGGAACAAAAATGAAACTTAGTAAAAAAGCGATCACCGCGGCGTTGAAAACAGTATCTTCCATTCAGCCGGACGTAAGAAAAACTTATAAGTTACAGCGGGCAATCGACCGATTGAGTCAAGCTTCGCTGTTAAAACCTCTGTATCCTATGAAGGATATGATCGTGGAAGGTCGAAACGGTCAAATTCCTGTACGTCTGTTTTATCCTCAAAACGAAACTATTAGAGGTCTCATTCTGTTTTATCATGGAGGCGGATGGGTAACAGGCGATGTGGAGACTTACACCCGTGTGTGTGCTCTTACTGCTAGAAAAACAGGATATTTGGTGGCTTCGGTGGATTACCGTCTTGCCCCTGAGCATAAATTTCCCACAGGAGTTGAGGATTGCTTTGACGCTGCCAACTGGTTTTTTGAAAACAGTTGGGGAGAACTTGGGATCCATCCAAAAGATATTGTGTTAATGGGCGACAGTGCTGGCGGGAATTTGACAGCGGTCACTTCCTTGAAAGGCAGGGATGAGCACGCGTTCTATCCCAGGCGCCAGATTTTGCTGTATCCCGCCACATATCCAGACCATACAGAAGCTTCACCCTATGAGTCTGTCGTGGAAAACGGAACCGATTATGTTCTTACATCTCGGCGCATTGAGGAATACGTGCAACTGTACCAACGTTCCCCTAGGGATCGGGAAAGTCCTTATTTTGCTCCTCTTCTGGCAAAAGACTTTTCGCAACAGCCTGAGACTCTGATCATTTCGGCTCAGCTGGATCCCTTACGAGATGAGGGCGAGGATTATGGCTGTCGTTTGCGTGAGGCGGGGAACCGGGTGTGGATTTTCCAAATGAAAAACGCGCTCCACGGATTTTTCTCTTTGCCTGCCACCGCTCCGGCGGTAAAGAAAACATTTGAGATTTTGCTGGCGTTTTTGGAAGAACCGGAGCGGCTGGAGGAAATGGAACATGGACAAGAACAACGCACCATGGATGAAACTTGACAATGCCGCGAAAATTTTCCCTTCTACCGGAACAAAACGGGACCATAAAGTGTTCCGGTTTGTCTGCGAGCTACGGGAAGTAGTACAGCCCCAGTTGTTGCAGCAAGCGGCGGAGGAAACTTTGGAAAGCTTTCCAAATTTCAAGTCGGTCATGCGGCGGGGATTGTTTTGGTATTATCTGGAAGAGAGCAGCCTTTTACCCGTTATAGAAGAAGAGCAAGAACCCTTATGTTCCGCGTTGTATGAGAAAAACCGTCCCGGACTGCTGTTTCGAGTAACTTATTTTGGCCCCCGCATTAATTTGGAGGTTTACCATGTGCTGGCCGACGGTACAGGCGCCATGTGGTTTTTGGAAGAGATGGTATGCCGGTATCTTTCTTTAAGCCATCCGCAGCTGCAAGATCAATGGCGCAAGGATGAATGTACACCACCCATTTTCCGCCGACAGGAGGACAGTTACAGCGCCCATTACGGGAAAACCAAGGAAAAAGGGAACCGGATAGAGCGAGCGTTTCGGTTTTCCGGACGGAAGCTGCCTGAACATCGGGTAAGGGCTATTGGCGGGCTCATGTCGGTGGGTCAGGTAAAGGCCTTGGCAAAAAAGCAGCAGGCGACGATTACGGTTATGCTTACGGCTATGCTGCTTCTGGCTATTTATCAGGAAATGCCCGTAAGTCGCCGCAAAAGACCTGTCGTGATTTCCGTACCGGTCAATTTAAGAAACTATTTTCCTTCTGATAGTTCCCGTAACTTTTTTACGCTTATCCAGATACGATATGATTTTTCGCGAAATTCGCCGGAATTTACCCAGATCGCTGCTTCTGTTTCCCAGCAGTTTCAGCAGCAGCTTACCAAAGAAAAATTGGGCAAGCACATCAATTCCCTGATTGCCATGGAAAAAAATCCGATTGCCCGGGCGGTGCCGCTAGGACTGAAAAACCTGTTTATGCGCTTGGGCGGCTTTTTTGCAAGCATGGGAGAAACCGCAGGGCTTTCCAACGTGGGACAGGTGAAAATGCCTGAACCTTTCCGCCCGTATATTCGTTTGTTCGATGTGTTTACATCTACGGATAAGCTGCAAATCTGCATGTGTTCTTTTGAGGACGCTATGATGGTCACCTTTTCCGATCCCTTCCGAGATCCCGCGGTGCAACGGCGCTTTTTCAGGATGCTGTCCAACGAAGGGATCGAGATCGAGATTATTACAGACCACTGGGAGGAAACGTTATGAGGCGGTGTGAGAACTGCGGCGTTCAAGTCGCTGGAACCAGAGAGCGTTGCCCCCTGTGCGGAGGAATTCTGAATAAGGTCTCTGGCGAAGAGCGGGAAGTTTACCCGAAAGTGCCTCTATTGCGGAGGAAATATAAGAAACTGTTGTTTCCTTTGTTTCTGTTCTCCATTGCATGCTGTATTGCAGCGGGAATCGTAAATTTGGTTTTTCCGCAGACTGGTTTTTGGTCTTTGATCGTACTGTGTGGAGTATTGTATCTTTGGTCCTGTTTGCGGACTGCTGTGACAAAACGAGGAAACCTTCCAAAACAGCTGCTGTTACAGACCCTGTTTCTCAGCGCGCTGCTTTTGCTTCTGGACCTGCTGACGGGCTGGCGTGGTTGGAGCGCCGGATATGGCGTGCCGCTGCTCAGTACAGCTTCCATGATCGCGCTGGCTGTGTACTATTGGGGATTCCGGTGGGAAGATCATCACATAGTTCAGTATGTGGCGTTAGACCTGCTTTACAGCGTCATTTCTGCTGTGTTGTTTTTTACGGGCTGTGCTGGGGTGTTGTGGCCTTCTCTTTTATGCATGTGCATGGGGGTCGGCTCTTTTTTGGCGGTTGTCTTGTTCCGCAGGAAAGTGATTTTGGGACAGCTGCATCGGGGTACTCATTTGTAAACCAGTCAGCAGACAGAACACGATTTAAATCCAGTGCTCTCCTTCATACCCTTCAAGTTTTCTCTTGGAGGGTTTTCTTTTTTACTATATTATTGAAAAATACAGCCCCTAACCATCTTGGAATGGTTAGGGGCTGTATCATTTGGCAGGTTTTATTTTCCTATTAAAGGATCAAATCCTCAAGCTGACATTTTTCTCGAAGACTGGGTTTTATCGCGAAAACTCACTTTGTTTTCAACGGGCCACTGTAAGCTTGAATCCTTCCGCGTAGAAGGCTCCGCCCATAGCGATTTCGGAAAGGTCCAACGTCACACCGTCACCCTCCTGGCGGAACTTGACCCTCTGTCCGGTACGCATGGATTCCACCCCTAAAACCCGTTCCTGCAAGTGAAGCGTCAACTTATCAGGCAATTCCGGGATTTCATGATAGGCGTAGAACACATAGACAGAATCATCTTTTCGGGTATAGAACAAGGAGTCCTCCCAGTAAGGGGCGCAAATGTGAGTCTCGTAAATGCCTTCTCCAAAAAGTTTGAGCCAAGCTCCCATTTCCCGCAGAGAACGCACGGCGGGGGCAGGCAGCAATCCGTCCGGCTGAGGGGCGATATTCAACGCCAGATTTCCCCCTTTGCTGACGATCTCTAACAGGAGGTGGACCAACTGGCGTCCGGTCTTAAACACGTCGGTATAATGGAAGGAAAATTTCTGTCCCACGGTGGTACAAGTCTCCCAAGGTACTGTAAGAGCGGTATCGGGCACAGTCTTTTCCGGCGTGATAAAGTTCTCGTATTCACCGCCGCAAGTGCGTTCACAAACGATCAGGTGCGGCTGGGTGGTGGAGCGGATCTCCTCCACAATCTCTCCCAAACGGATGTCCTGCCCTACATTATCTGGCCGTACCCAGCCCCCGTCCAACCACAACACATCGATCTTGCCATAGTTGGTGCAGAGCTCGCGGATCTGCTGGTGGGTGAATTCCACGTATTTTTCCCACAAGTCCGGATGCTGGGAAATATCATAGTTCACGTTCCGGGTAGGAGCCGTCCCAAACTGGGGCGCCCAATAATAGGGGCTGTGCCAATCAGGTTTAGAGAAATAAGTAGAGATGGCCATCCCTCGTTTGCGGAACTCACGATAGAGAGCGCCCACCACATCCGCGTCGGGATGGGTGTGGAAGGGGCAGTCAGGAGCGGTAATCTTATAGTCGGTGGTTTGGGTGTCAAACATACAGAACCCATCATGGTGTTTGGTGGTAAACAGAAGGTATTTGAAACCGCAGTCTTTGGCCAACTGAGCCCAAGAGGCCGCGTCGAACTTGACCGGATTGAATGTCTTGTTGGCTTCCCAATACTGCTGTTTGCACACTTCCGGATCCGCCCAGGTAAAATCCTCCTGGCTCCAGTCGGCGTCCCCGTCACTTAACGGCCAGCTCTCATAAGTACCCAGCTGGCTTCCGGGAGCCCAGTGCATCATAAAGCCCAGCTTCAACCCCATAAACCAATCCAGATGCTCCTGGACCTGGGGAGACCGGGGAGGCTGATATTCCTCTGGAGCCGTGTAATTGTGAACACCATTGGCAACGATCTTTTCTTTCATGGCAGAGAATTCCTTTCTATGTATGGTGGAAGCTGTGCTGTAAAACACACGTCCCTGGTATTTCCACCCTTATTATAAACAGGGAATTCTGCCGGTGAAAGTGGCATTTCTTTTGATAAAGTGCAATTTTTTCCCCATCAGCACGAAGTTCCGGGCCCGGAATCTCCGGCCGACGGCTGCAAGGGCAGCGTCAACCTGGCAAGCAGCTTGTTTCCCTCGTAATTGAAATAACGCAAACTGGCATTGTCTCCGAACTGCAGCTGCAATCGTTCGTTTACATTGCGGATACCGAAACCATGGGTCACTTTCAACTCCACAGGCTTATGGTCCAGATAATCGTTCAGCAAAGCGGCGTCCGCCCCCATGCCGGTATCGGTGACCTCAACCAGTATCCGGTCCTCCTGGATAACCGCCCGGATATAGATGGTGATCCCAGGGTCCTGGCGGGTGATGCCGTGGCGGATAGAATTTTCCACCAAAGGCTGCAATGTGAATTTGGGTAGCACCACCTGATCGGGCGACACTCCCGATTCCACTTGCAGCCGGATATCCTGCCCGAACCGCAGCACATAGACCGAGATATACTCCTGGATATTCTCCAATTCCGTGCTCATGGTCACCAGCCGTTCCGGCTCGGTAATGCTGTAACGCATCATATTGGCGATGGAATTCACCGTGGCGGCGATATCATCCTCATCCCGCTCCAAGGCCATATAGTTTACAGCGTTCATGGCATTCAGCATAAAATGAGGATTGATCTGCGCCTGAAGGGCTCGAAGTTCCGTCTCACGGTACAGCCGTTCCTTGGCGGTCACCTCGTCGATCAAGGTGTTGATGCGCTGGACCAACCCGCCAAAACTGCGGTTGAGCTGCTGGATCTCCCGGGGGCCTTTGATCTGGCTGTTGTCCCAATGGAGGTCTCCTGTGCTCCGGATGGACTCGATCTTCCGGGTAAACTGTACTACCGGGCGGGAAAGTCCTGCGGAGAGGATCAATGAGGCAAGGACCCCCACAGCCAGAAAGATCACCGAGCAGATCAGATAGGGCGCCACCATCCCTAACACCTGCCGATTGATATCCTGATAAGGCGTCAAAAAAACAAACTGCACTCCCCACTGCAATTCCTGGGAACTGCACAGATAGTCCTGATCGCCGATCTTCTGCTTGCTGCTGACAGAGTTGGGCAAAAACAAGGTCCCGTCCATGGAAAGTTCTTGGAGCTTTTCAGAACGAAAGACCATCTCCCCCTCCTTGCTCAGCAAAAGGAACCCGCTGTTTTCCGTGACCGGCACCAGCGAGAGAAGATGGGGCAGCCTGTCCATGGGAAGGCTGCCTCGCAGCACGCCCAGTCCCGCTTTCTGATAAGGTCCTGTGAAAAAGCTGTTTTGCAGCTTGCAGGCAAAGCAAAGCTCTGTCTGATCTTCACTTAGAAAAATGTATTGGCCGCTGCGCTGTTTCAGCACAGCCTGGTACCAATCCTGATCCTCCACTTCCCTCCCGCTGAACACCCGGCTCACGTTGGGGATAGTGTTTTCCGACGTAAACAGCTTATCCACTTCCAGGTCGGGATTCAAATATAACTCAATGGAGAAATCGTTGTTTAACAGCAGGCTCTGGGTGATGAGCTGATAAAACACCCTGTCGTTCAGTGAAAGGCGGGTATTCATATCCTCCAATTCATCCTGCCCGGTCTGGCGGGAAAGCAAAGAACCCAGCTGCTCGTCGCTGGTATACTGATAGACAAGCTGGTCAACGGCCTGGGTAAAATAGCGGCTCAGCTGGACATTGGCCTGGATCAGCGCCTCTTGGGAAGTGATGATCTGCTGGGTGATCCCCACACGGAACACAATATAAATGGCAAGGTTTAAAGTCAGCAGGATAAAGCTGATAATGGAACAAACAATGAGAAACGTTCGCTTTGTAATGCTCATGGCGCTTCCTCACGCTGCCCCAGCGTCCCAGCCGTACTTCCTGCATACAAGTTGCGGAACTCACTGGGGGTCATACCGGTGTGCTTTCGGAAAAGTTTGGCGAAATAACGGGGATCGTCGTACCCGGAAGAAAAACAGACATCCCGAATAGACACTGACGCGTCCCGCAGCAGCTCTCTCGCCCGGTGCAGCCGCTGAGCGGCCAAATACCCGCTGATGGTCTGCCCTGTGGTATTTTTAAAAACCGTGCTCAGATAGGGCAAAGAGAGATGGAGGGTTTCCGCCAAGTTGGAAATATTGAAATTGGAATCGCTGTAATTGTTCTGGATAGCTTCCAGGCAATAGGCCACAATGGGGTTGGAGTACTCGCCTTTGCAAACCTCAGCGTATTCCATCAAGTCGTAGTATTGGGTGGCAAGATAAGCCAGCCGTTCCTGCTGGGTAGTAAGTTTCCAGTATTCCGTCATAGCCTTCTGCCGCACCGCTTCCAGAGTATCCCGATCCTTTCCCAATTCCTGCTGGTAGGAAAACAGATAGTTCAGCAGCTGGATCCCCAGCACGTCACGGCGCCCACCCAGCGTTTGGGAGACCTCCGGGCTGATGAGAAGCTCCGCCATGGCAGCCATGTCCCCTTTGCGAAGGGCTTGGTCCACACGGTCGTGCAGTTCATCGTCACAAGCGTACCAAGGGGGGATATCTTGGGCCAGCTCCTGCTGGATCGCTTCCAGACGTTCCTCCAGGCTGTTAAGCTTGGCGCGGGTAATGGGTTTCAAGATATAATCAGTCACTTGATACTGTAACGCTTGCTGAGCATATTCAAACTCGCCATGGCCGCTGATCAAGATCATCCGGGTGCCGGGACAATTCTGCCAAAGATAGCGGGCCAATTCCAGACCATCCATGCCGGGCATGCGGATGTCGGATATGACCACATCCGGGCGTTCCGCCTGGATTTTCTCCACCGCTTCTTCCCCACTGGTAGCGCATCCGGCCAAGACGCCGTCAAAACGGTCCCAGTGAAGCATCCGGCGGATACCGTCCAGCGCCAAGCGGTCATCGTCTACGAGTAAAACTTTCAAACAGAACAACCCCTTCCTCAGAGAACATAACACCCCACACGCGCTCAAATAGTGCCCATGGACTGGGCGACCAAGCCAGGCCATTCCTCTTAAAAAAAGGAAAAAACCGGGGATTGTGCTCCCACAGAAAACCTTACTTTTGGGGTCATTATATCACAACAGAACAGATTTGTTGTGTTATTTATCAAAAAAATTTTCTTTTTCGAAAAATAGTTATTCATTGTTCTTTTCCAGCGGGGCATTCCGCAAAAATGTGCAACTCCATAAAAAATTCCACCCTATGTGAAATAAGTATCGTTGTGGCAGGCTGAAAGGCCCCTTATAATAAAGCCGTAGAGAAAAACAACCGGCAATAAATCCACGGGAGGAGGAATCCCAAATGAGTGAAGCCGTAACACGCGCCCCCAAAGCGCGAAAAAAGGACGGTTTTGTAAAAACCTTCAGAAAAAACCTGCCATTGACTTTGATGGCGCTCCCCGCACTGATCGTGATGTTCCTGTTCCGATACCTGCCTATGGTGGGCCTGCTGCTTTCCTTCAAAAGGTTCAGCGTGCGCAAGGGTATCTTCGGCAGCGAATGGGTGGGATTTAAAAACTTCGAATTTCTGTTTACCACTTCAGACGCTTGGATCATCACCCGGAACACTTTGCTGTACAACGCCTTGTTCATTCTGCTGGACCTGATCTTAGCGGTGGCCATGGCCATCGGCCTCAGCGAACTGCTGAACAAGCGCCGGGCCAAACTCTATCAGACCATCTTCATGGCCCCCTATTTCCTGTCTTGGGTTGTGGTCTCGTTCATGGCTTTCTCCCTGTTCAGCGTAGATGACGGTTTGTTTAACCACCTGCTCACCTACTTTGGATTCGAAAGCGTCAACTGGTACTCTGAGCCCGGCAAGTGGCCCGTTATCCTTACCCTGTTCCAGTTGTGGAAAACACTGGGCTATTCCACGGTCATGTACATCAGCAGCTTGACCAGCATCTCCAATGATTACTACGAGGCTGCTATCATCGACGGCGCTACCAAGTGGCAGCAGATCAAAAGTATCACCCTTCCCTGTTTGAAGCCGATGATGATCGTGCTGACCATCCTGGCCATCGGACGCATCTTCTACGCTGACTTCGGCCTGTTCTTCCAGCTTCCCCGGGATTCCGGTCCGCTGTATAATGTTACCCAGGTCATTGACACCTATGTCTACCGCGCTCTGAAAGAGACCGGCAACGTAGGCATGGCCGCGGCAGCCAGTTTGTACCAGTCCATCGTGGGCTTCGTCCTGGTAGTGGCCGCCAATCTGGTGGTCCGCCGCATCGAGCCGGACAGCGCATTGTTCTAAAAAGGAGGGTGAGAATCATGAGACGTCCCGCAAAACCGATCCATGAACCTGCTGACGATCTGGCCATCAATCGGATCTCGAAAAAGTCCAACTTCGTTCTGAATATCGTTTTCCTGGTTTGGGCTCTGGCCTGTGTGCTGCCTTTGCTGTTGGTGGTCATCGTTTCTTTCAGCAGCGAACAAAGCATCTTCCAAAACGGTTACAGCTTTATTCCGTCAGAATGGAGCCTTGCCGCCTATGAGTTCTTCTTTAAACTGGGCGACCAGCTGGTGCGTTCCTATGGCATCACCATCTTCGTGACCGTGTTCGGCACCCTGTTCAGTTTGGCAATCACAGCCATGTTCGCTTATGTGCTCAGCCGAAGCGACTACGCCTATAACCGGATCTTTACATTGCTGATGCTCTTCACCATGCTGTTCAACGGCGGCATCGTAGCCACCTACATGGTGAACACCCAGCTGCTCCAGTTGGGGGACAACGTCCTGGCGCTGATCTTCCCCATGTCGCTGAACGCCTTTTATGTCATCGTGCTGCGCACCTTCTATAAAGGCATTCCTTTGGAGATCATCGAAGCCGCCCGCATTGACGGCGCAGGTGAGTTCCGCACCTTCTTCAACATCGTACTGCCTCTATCCAAACCCGGTCTTGCCACCATCGGCATGTTTACCACCATCGCCTATTGGAACGACTGGTTCTTGGGAATGCTCTACATCGTCGATCAGAAAAAATACCCTGTACAGACCCTTTTGTGGAGCATGCAGAACAGTTTGGAATTCATGAAACAGTCTTCGGCCAACGCATTGGAATACGCGGAAATGGCCGCCAACGCTCCCACCGACAGCGGCCGCATGGCTTTGACCGTACTGGTTGTGCTGCCCATTCTGCTGGCCTATCCCTTCTTCCAGAAATACTTTGTCAAGGGCCTGACTGTGGGCGGCGTAAAAGGTTAACCAAGGAACTATTCCCCTCATTTGGGGACACATAGAAACATCGACCAAACATAAAGGAGGAAACCAAACATGAAAAAACTCTCGATGCGCTTAGGCGCGCTGGCGCTCTCCACCGCCATGGTGGTCAGCCTGATGGCCGGATGCGGCGGTAATACTTCCAGCAGCGGGACCAGCGGCACGGACTCTGGCGCCAACAGCTCTTCCGTCAACAGTTCCACCGAGGATAACCAGGAACTCACTACCTTGACCTGGTACATGTCCATCAACCCGGTAGCAGCGGATACCGAGGAAGTGATCGCTGAACTGAACAAATACACCCGGGAAAAGATCAATGTGGAGATCGACTATAAGGTCATCGCCAACCCCGATTACAAGGAAAAAATGCCCAACCTGATCAACGCCGGTGAATACTTCGACATCTGCTTCACCTCCAACTGGACCACAGACTATCTGCAATTCGTAGGCAAAGACGCCTTCATGGACATCACCGAGATGCTTCCTGAAAACGCCAAAGAGACCTATGAGTTCATCCCTGAGGCTGTGTGGGACGCTGTGAAAGTAAACGGCTCCATTTACGGCGTGCCTTCCTACAAAGAGATGGGATGGCAGGGCGGCATCGTTTATAACAGCGATATGGCCAAGGCTTACGGCATCGATATGAGCACCGTCAAGACCTTAGAAGATTACACCGCCGTTTTGCAAACTGTGGCGGAGAAATCCAAAGCGGAAGGCAAGGACGTGGTGGGCGTGTCCGGTCTGACCAACGGCTGGTCTCTGTCCGTTCCCTTCGAGTCCCTGACCGGCAATCCCCAGCTTCCCGCTGTGGGCGCTGTGCCTGAATTCAAGAACTTCAGCGATATGGCAGGCAAAACCGTCTTTAACCAGTACGCCAGCGAAGAATACATGAACTACTGCAACACCGTACGTGGCTGGAACAAGGCAGGTTACCTGGGCGGCGACCCTGTGAACTACGACAGCGACACCGCCAACCGTGACAACGATTTCAACAATGGCGCTCTGTTCTCCTATTTCATCCAGTACGCTCCCGGCACCGCTGAATCCATGACCGCTTCCAGCGGCCACGGCGTAGAGTTCGTCCCCCTGATGAACCCCCTGTTTGAGACCCGCAGCGCCATGGGCGGACTGCTGGCTGTCTCTTCCGCCAGTGAGCATCCCGAAAAGGCACTGGAATTCATCAACCTGCTGAACACCGATGAATATGTGGGCACCTTGATCCGCCACGGCATCGAAGGCAAGCACTACACCGCTGTGGGCGACACCCAGGTGGATAAGACCATGGGCGGCACTCTGACCGAGAACGGCTACGACTACACCTACGGCTGGCAGTTCGGCACTCCCTTCAACCAGAAGTGGGACATCAGCTATCCTGACAACATCGAAGAACTGTTCCAGGAGTACAATGATTCCGCCATCATCTCTCCCAACAACGGCTTCACCTTTGACGCTGTGCCCGTGGAGACCCAGGTAGCGGCCCTCACCAACGTGATCTCCGAGTACGCTCCCAGTCTGGAAACCGGTTCGGTGGATCCTGCCGAGTACATCCCCAAATTCTTGGAAGCTCTGGAAGCCAACGGCGCCAACACTCTGATCGATGAGGTCAACAACCAGCTGACCACCTTCCAATCCAGCAAATAATGTCCCTTCTATAACGTCCGGCTAGTAACAGCCGTACCGCAAGATGAAATTCCACGGCTGGCAGCGCCCCTTCGGGTGTTGTCAGCCTCTTTTTTGGAAAGCGAGGATACCTCTATGAACAAACAGCCAAATCTTCTCTTCATCCTGACCGACGATCAAGGCGCTTGGGCAATGCGATGCGCCGGCAACAGCGATATTCAAACACCCAACCTGGACCGGCTGGCGGAACAAGGCACCCGGTTTCACAACTTCTTCTGCGCGTCACCCGTGTGCAGTCCTGCCCGGGCTTCTATCCTGACCGGGCGCATTCCTTCCCAGCACGGGGTCCACGATTGGATCCGTAGCGGCAGCCTGGACAAAAACGCTTTGGGCGAGCATAAGGACCATCCCTATTTTGCCAGCGAAGATGTCCCCATCCAGTATCTGCAAGGGATGACTACCTATCCTGATCTTTTGGCCCAGCAGGGATACAGCTGCGCTCTGGCGGGAAAATGGCATCTGGGCGACAGCATGTGCCCTCAGCACGGATTTTCCCATTGGTACACCATCGGACGGGGAGGATGCTTGTACAATCAGGCCGACGTGATCGAGGATGGCCAGCTGCATTTTGAGACAAGGTATATCACCGACCTGATCACTGAACACGCCTTAGAGTATCTTGACGGGTTCGCCAAGGAGGAGTCTCCCTTCTATCTGAGCGTTCATTACACCGCGCCCCACGACCCATGGGATGAGGACCAGCATCCGGCAGAATATATCGAGCTGTATCGTGACTGCCAGTTTACCGCCACTCCCGACGAGCCTATACATCCCAACCAAATCCCCACCGCGCCCATGGGGACAGGAGAGGAGCGCAAACGGCTGCTGCGGGGCTATTACGCCGCTGTCAGCGCTATGGACGCGGGGGTAGGCCGGCTGTTGGACAGGCTGGAAGAACTGGGATTATCAGAGAACACTCTGGTCATCTTCACAGCGGACAACGGCATGAACATGGGGCATCACGGCATTTGGGGCAAAGGCAACGGCACTTTCCCCTTCAACCTGTTTGACACGGCTGTTAAAGTGCCCTTTATCGCCAGGTGGCCGGGGCATATTCCCGCCAACCGAGTGACCCCCAGCATGTGCAGTCATTACGACATCATCCAGACTCTCCACGATCTGCTGAAGTTAGACGCTCCGCTGCCCGAAGGTCTGCCCGGACGCAGCTTCGCGCCGGTGCTTTTAGGCGGTGAAGATACAGACAACCATGTTGTCATCCTGGATGAATACGGCAACAGCCGCATGATCCGGAACCAGGAGTGGAAATACATCCACCGCTATCCCTATGGCCCCCAGGAACTCTATCACCTGGCAAGCGATCCAGGCGAAACGAAAAACTTGGCCGGGGATCCTCAATACGCTGAGATCCAGGAAAAACTTCTGGACCAGCTGCAAAAATGGTATCACACCTACGCCGATCCCGCCGTGGATGGAAGCCGGGAAGCCGTAACCGGCTTTGGCCAGATGCGCCGTCCGGGAATTTATTCGGAAGGCAAGCCGGTCTACGCCGATAATCCCAAGTATCAAAAATAAACCTTGGATAAAGCAAAGGCTATTCGCCCTCCAGCGGATCCAATATTTTCACAGAAAAACTGACGGTTCGCCAGGCAGAAACTCACTGCATCTCGTCTGAGATCGTGAGGATCGCAAAGAATCTTCAAGATACTTGTCAAAGGCAGAAAAGTGTGATATCTTAAGGAACAACAAAGCGACACAAGGTGCCCGGGGCGTTTCGCTGGCCGGGAGAATAGGGAAGCAGGTGTGAAACCTGCGCGGGACCGCCGCCGTAATGGAGGAGTTTGAGGTTCATCGATGCCACTGTGCAATACAGCATGGGAAGGTAAGGACCTCAAGCGTGGATGCCAGAGCCGGAAGACCTGCCTTGCTGTTTGAATACTGCCCGGGCCGATGGAAGAACCACCATTTGCCTTGGGGCAGAGCCCGTGCAGCGGACGGACGAAACGTTTGCGCGGTAAAACTGATGTACACCGTGTTTTGGATGTGCTTTGTTTTTGTGCGGGCTTTTTCCTTGTCCTTTCGTTTGGGACTGGGAAAGGCCCGCTTCTTTTTTGCGGTGGTTTCTTGGTTCGAAAAGTCAAAGAAATGAGGGATTCTCTATGAAACGGAAACAATGTCTGATCGCTCCCCTATTGGCTTTCTTGCTGCTCCTCGCCACCGCAGGCTGCGGGAATTCTCCCGCCAGCCAACCGGAAAGTCAGGTCCAGAACAGCGAAGCCGCCGCCACAGGATCCAACCAGGCCGATGACGAGGACAGCCATTATCCCGTCACCATCACCAACTACGACTACGCCGGCAACGAAGTGGAATACACCTATGAAAAAGCCCCCGAAAAGGTGGTTGCCGTATACCAGGGTTCTATCGAGATCATGATCGCCCTTGGTTTGGAGGATCATGTGATCGCCTCCTATGGTCTGGACAACGAGGTCAAGGACCAATGGAAGGACGGCTTTGAGAAAATGAACTACCAGGAGGACGTTTTCGCGCCTGACAAGGAGACCGTCACCCTGTTAGAGCCTGATATGATCCTCTCTTGGGGTTCACTGTTCAGCGACAAGCAGCTGGGAGACGTGACTGCCTGGAACGAAAAAGGTGCGGCGACTTACATCAACTCCAACACCAGAGCCGGCGGTCATCCCCGTACCCTGGAGAACGAATACACGGATATTCTAAACCTGGGAAAGATCTTTGATGTAGAGGACAAAGCTCAGGCACTGGTGGACGAAATGAAGGCCAGCGTGGAAAATACCTTGTCAGCGGCACAGGGCCAGGATCCCGTAAGCGTGGCTGTATTGGAACCCCTGGGCGGCAGCATCAGCAATTACGCCGCCAACTCTCTGGCTGGGGACATGGTGGTCCAGCTGGGAGGCACCTTGGTGAAACCAGAGGGCAACGAAATGGGCAAGGAAGAACTGGTGGGCTATGACCCCGATGTGATCTTCGTCGTTTACATGGCCTACGCCGGGGATGACCCGGAAACGGTGATGGAAGAACAGCTGGCAGTCCTCCGGGACGATCCCTCCCTGGCCAGCCTGTCTGCCATTCAAAACGATAGACTCTATCTGGTGATGCTGGGTGACGTATATGCCGCTGGGCCCCGCACCATGGATGGCATCAAAACCATCGCCAACGGCATGTACCCCGATTTGGAGCTATCCTGACAAAGCCATGAAGAATCCATTTAGTAAGCAGAACTCTGCCGCCCCAGGATTGTTCCAAGGCTGGACGGCCTTCTCTGCCGCTCTCCTCTTGCTGCTTTTGGCTCTGCCTCTTTCGCTGCTTGCTGCCGTCACCTTTGGCACAACTTCGTTGCAGGTAGGTGACGTGTATACGGTGATCCGCTGGGAGCTGGCTCACCTGATCCTGGGCCAGCCCATCCCAGAAGAGTGGGCTGCCGGCACTGCCCTCCACGATGTTGTTTGGTATATCCGGCTGCCACGGCTTGTTCTAGCTGCGGCAGTGGGTACCTGTCTTTCCCTGTGCGGCGTGGCCATGCAGGCCGTTGTAAAAAATCCCCTGGCAGACCCCTATATCCTGGGGATCTCCTCCGGCGCAAACCTGGGCGTCACCCTGGCGGTACTGCTGGGGATCGGCTCTGCACTTGGGGGCAACTATGTGGGCGTCGCTGCTTTCCTGGGAGCGCTGGGAGTCTCCTTCGCGGTCATTGCCCTGGCCAATGTAGGAGGCCGGGCAAACTCGGTGAAACTGCTTTTGGCCGGATCGGCGCTTTCTGCCGTATGCGGGGCGTTTTCCAGCTTTCTGGTCTACCTCCGCAACGCCGACCACGCCGCCACAGAAGTGATGCGCTGGACCATGGGCAGTCTGTCTGCCGCCAACTGGTCCAATAATGGGGTCATGCTGCTGGTAGCCCTGGGAGGAACTGTGTTTTTCCTCACCCAGTCCCGCACTTTAAACTTGATGCTTCTGGGGGATGACGCTGCCATCACTCTGGGAACGGACCTTCACGGATTTCGAATCCTGTATTTAGTTATCAGCTCGCTGATGGTGGGCTTTGCCGTGTACTCGGCCGGGGTCATTGGGTTTGTAGGGTTGGTGATCCCCCATGTGGTGCGTCTCCTTTTAGGGACAGACCACCGCAAAATGATTCCCGTTTCCGCTCTGGCAGGGGCCCTGTTCCTGGTGTGGGCAGACGTCCTTTGCCGCACCGTCCTCCCCGGCAACGAGATCCCCATCGGGATCCTAACCTCCATGCTGGGAGCGCCGGTATTTATCTACCTAATGGCGCGCAGGCGCTATGGATTTGGAGGCGGCTGATGGAGATCACAGTAAAAAAGCTAGAGGCAGTACTAGGCGGTTCGCGGATCCTAAACGGCGTAGATCTGGGAGTTCCCTCCAACCGGATGGTGGGCATCATTGGCCCCAATGGCAGCGGAAAGTCCACGCTGCTCCGTTGTATCTACCGGGTACTGAAACCCACACACGGAGCCGTCTTTTTGGATGGACGCCCCCTTCAAGAGCATACTATCCGCCAGTCAGCCCAAAAGATCGCCGTAGTGGCCCAACATAACTACTATAACTTTGATTTCACGGTAAAAGATGTGGTTCTGATGGGCCGCAGTCCCCATAAACGCTCCATGGAACGGGACAACGCCCAAGATTACCGTATTGTGGCAGAAAGCCTTACCAAAGTGGGCATGTCCGGCTTTGAAAAGCGAAACTTTTCCTCCCTTTCCGGCGGGGAACAGCAACGGGTGATTTTAGCTAGAGCTCTGGCCCAGCAGACACCTTGCCTCATCCTGGATGAGCCCACCAATCATCTGGACATCAAATATCAACTGGAAATGATGGACTTGGTGCGGGGGCTGGGACGCACCGTGATCACAGCGGTCCACGACCTGAACATCGCTGCCTTGTACTGCGATACGCTGGTCGCCCTGAAAGAGGGCCATGTGGTGGGCAGCGGGCCGCCCCAGCAACTGTTGACCCCAACGTTTATCCGAAAGGTCTATGAAGTGGAAGCTCAGGTTTCTCGGGACAGTGCGGGACTTCTGCGCATCTTCTACCAGCCTAGCTACTTGAAGGAGTGATCCAATGAAAAGAATCGCCATTTTGACCTGCCGTTACGGCGGGACCACCCGGGACCCCCAAACTTGAATCCTTTCAAATTGATAAAAAGCCCTTTGGGACATCTCCCAAAGGGCTTTTTTGTTGCTGACATCAGTCTCTATTTCTTCACAAGGGCCTATTTTTTGGTGGAAAAGTCTCTTCAAGCAGCCGTCACAACTTTAAGGATAGCAAAAAGCCCCGGGAGATCCCGAGGCTTTTTCCATTAATATGAACCTGTTACACCTTCCGCAGCCGCACGGCCATGTACTCTTTGCCGGGCAGCTCCACCCGGAATTTTCCGGTGTGGACACCTATGTCAGTGACGGTCATCTCCCAGGTGTCGATGACTTCCACCTGCCAGTTTCCTTCCTTGCGGAAATCCCGGAAGCTGGGCCGTCCGAAGCCGTAGTAGTGGATCTCGTAGCCGCCCTCCTGGTTAAAGGGCATATCCGGCACACCCACCACTTCATCGAAGGCTCCTTCTCCCCGGCGGAGTCCCAGGCCGGGAGTCTCGCAGAGGATCTGGTGAAGGAACTTGATCCGCTCCGGGCTTTCTCCGTGAAGCTCTCCTCCGTGGCTCCACCACAGGATGTCGTTCTCCGGGTCTACGAAGGTTTCACCGTGGCCGGCATATCCGCCTCGGAGAGAGGCTTCCCAGAACCGACGGGTCAGCTCTTGGCCGGAGATGTTCCCCCAGCCCATGTCGATATTGCCCTCGTAGGCGATCTCATCCCACACCACCGGCTTGCCGTAGCGAGTCCGGTAGTCGTCGGTGTACTCCACGTGGCGGTACAGGTCCTGGCGCTGCATGGAGCAGTGAGTGACCCAGGGCCGGGTATAATCGTAAAAGGCAATGCAGTTGTGCACCGACCGAAGGTGGTTGTAGGGATCTTTCTCGCACAGCAAAGAAGCGTAGTGTTCCCAATCCTCCAAAGTCTTTTCCTTCAGCAGGTCGTACTCGTTTGCCAAGCTCCACCACAGATTCCGATAGGCGGAGAACCGAGCGATGCAGTAGTTCCAGTACAGGTCGTCCTGCTCCCGAGTCATGGAGGAGAATCCCCACCGGTCATAGGGGTGCATGACGATCAGGTCCGCTTCAATGCCCCGGTCCCGCAACTGGCGAATAGCCCGCTCCACCCGGCGGAAGTGCTCCGGGTTGAACCGAGTAAAATCCCAGTGATTGTCGGAAAAATCTACAAAGTAGGAGAAATTCTCCTCCGTCAGACCGGACGCGTCCACAGGTGTTCCCTCATAGGGGAAAGTCTGAGGATCCTTGAAGTTGTGGATGTAATGCTTGGGGAACACGCAGAAGCGCATCTTGTTGAAATATCCCTTGTCCAGCTCTTTCAACGTCTTTTCGATCACCTCATCAGGCTGATGAGGCCACACATAGCAGGTGGTACCCACAGAATAGTAAGGGGTGGCGTCCTCATAGGTAAAGTGGTGGCCGCTTGCCACTCGCACCGGGCCATGGTTGTTCCCGGTGGCGGGAGTGACGGTAAAGCTGCCGGAAGTCTCCGCCTGGGGGAAGCTGCCGGTGGTCTCATAGGTGTACTCTCCCTCGAAGGAAGGCATGAAGCGCACTTTGTACACGCCCTCCCCGTCGTAGAAGCCCTGGGCCTCCACAGTCTCGTTCTTTCCACGGAAAGCGCCTTTCACCCACTGGTCCACAAAGGGGTTGCCCTCCTTGGGGCCTTCCAGGGTCACTTCCAAAACATCCCAACGTTCCACTTGCATTGCGTAACTCCTCCTTTTCCTTGTTTACGATCTGGGGCGGTTCAGCAGCATGGCCACCGCCTGTTTCCACCCGGCGTATTTCGCCCCACGGGTCTCTTCTTCCAGTTTGGGGGTGTAGTCTTGACGCCGCACTTCCTGGAAAACCTCTTTGCTGTACACTCCCGCAGCGATGCCCGCGCAGAAGGCCGCTCCTATGGCGGAAAGTTCCTCCCGTTCCGGCACGGCTACGGGGATGCCTAAAATGTCGCTTTGGAACTGCATCAGATACCGGTCCTTGGTAGGGCCGCCGTCCACCCGGAGCTGACCAATCTCCACCCCGGCTTCCTGGCCCATAGCTTGGATCACGTCGGTGATCTGGTAGGCGATGCATTCCTCCGCCGCTTTCACGATCTCCGCCCGGCCGGTAGTGCGGGACATGCCGCAGAGCACGCCTTTGGCACCGCTGTCCCAATAGGGAGCACCCAAACCCGTAAAGGCGGGGATCAGGTAGGTGGTGTCCGAGGGGTCCGCCTGCTGGGCCACAGGTCCCGCCTCTTTGGAGGAGGAAAGGAGCCCCAGGTCCTCCACCACCCATTTGGTCACTGCCCCGGTGTAGTTGATGTTCCCTTCCAGCACGTAGCTCACTTTGTCCTCCATGCCCCAGGCCAGAGAGGTGACTACCCCCTGCTGGCTGAACACCGGCTTTTCCCCAATGTGCATCATCACGCTGGAGCCGGTGCCGTAGGTGGCCTTTATCATCCCCGGCTCGTGGCAACCTTGACCGAACAGGGCACCATGGGAATCCCCCAGTACGCCCCGGATGGGCACCGGGTGGGGCAGCAAGCCTTCCAGATCGGTTTGGCCGAAGTCACCGTCGCTGAAACGCACCTGGGGAAGCATTTCCACAGGGACTCCAAACAGCTGGCAAAGCTCTTCATCCCACTCCAAGGTGGTCAAGTTAAAAAGCTGGGTGCGGGAAGCGTTGGAATAGTCGGTGGCGAACACCTTCCCGCCGGTGAGCTTATACACCAGCCAAGCGTCGATGGTGCCGGCACACAGGTTTTTCCCTGCCAAGTTTGGGGTGTTTTCCAGCAGCCAAGCCCACTTGGCCGCCGGGAAATAGGGGGAAAGATTCAGCCCGGTCTTTTGCCGCACCAGTTCCCCCTGGCCCTGGATCCGGTCACAGATCCCCCAGGCACGTGCGCACTGCCACACCACTGCGTCCGCCACAGGTAGGCCCGTATCCCGGTCCCATACCAGGGCCGTTTCCCTCTGGTTACTGATGCCCAAAGCCGCAATGCTGGCCGGGGCCGCGGTGGTCTCCTCCAAAAGAGCCTTTACCGCGGCGAGAGCGTTGCGGTAGATCTCCATAGGGTCGTGGGAGACCCAGCCCTGGCTGTTGATCTTCTGCTGGTGGGGCAGGTCGTGACGGCCCAGCAGTCCTCCCTGTTCATCGAACAGCAGTGCTTTTGTACCGGAAGTGCTTTGGTCGATGGCCAGTACTGTTTTGCTGCTCATCCCAAAACCTCCCGGACAGCCTGGGCTATCCCCTGGGCGTCCAGTCCGTAGTAGTGGAACACCTCCGAGGATTTCCCGGCAATGGCAGGCTCATCGGGCAGGGCCAGATTCTTCACTTTCACAGGATAGGTCTCGCCTACCACCTGGCTGACCATGCTGCCCATGCCTCCCAGAAGGCTGTGCTCCTCCACGGTGACGATAGCGCGAGTCTCTCGGGCGGCCTTTTCTACCGCATCCCGGTCTAGGGGCTTGACACAGTACATATCCAGCACCCGGGCAGAGATGCCCTGTTCCGCCAGCAGCGCCGCCGCGTCTAAAGCGGGCTTGACCATCTCTCCGCAGGCGATGAGGGTCACGTCACTTCCCTCCTTCACCGTGATGGCTTTATCCATCTGGAAGGTTTCCGGCACGCCGTCATACACGTCCTCCACGGCGTTTCGTCCCACCCGGATATAGGCGGGGTCATTGTCCTTCACCAGGACTTCCATCAGGGCTTGAGTGAGATACCGGTCACTGGGTAGATATACCCGCATTCCGGGAATAGATCCCAAAGTGGCAATGTCCTGGGCGCTGTGATGGGTCATGCCTAGCGCTCCGTAGCTGACACCACCGGAGATGCCGATGAGTTTCACGTTGGTATGGGAATAGGCCACGTCCACCTTCACCTGCTCCATGCTGCGGGTGGAGAGGAAACTGGCGGGAGAGGCGGCAAAGGGACGCAAGCCGCACCGGGCCATACCTGCCGCCATGGACACCAAGTTTTGTTCCGCGATACCCACCTCCACGAACTGTTCCGGATAAGCCTGAGCGAAGGGCGCCAGAGAGGCGGAGCCACGAGAATCACTGCACAACACAGTGATGGTCTTGTCCTCTTTAGCCTGTTCCATAAGCACCTGGCAGATCACCTGCCGGTTAGGGATGGTGTTGCTCATGCTCTCGCCTCCTTTTCCAGCAGTTCCCGCTTGGCGGACTCATATTCCTCCTGGGTGGGCACCTTGTGATGCCACTCCGCCTTGTTTTCCATAAAGGACACGCCCCAGCCCTTTACCGTGTCCGCGATGATGACCGTGGGCTTGCCCTGGAACTCCTTGGCTTCTTCAAAGGCCCGTTCCAGATCCTCCACGTTGTTGCCTTTGGCGTGGAGTGTGTGCCAGCCAAAAGCGGACCAGCGGTCATCCTGGCTGTCCTGGGACATGACCTGTTCCGTGCCGCCGGAAATTTGCAGCCGGTTCCGGTCCACCACAGCGCAGAGGTTATCCAGCTTGTAGTGGCCAGCGGCCATGGCGCCTTCCCACACGGAACCCTCAGCCAGCTCGCCGTCGCCCATGACCACATAGACCCGGTAGCTCTTATTTTGGCGCTTCCCCGCCAAAGCCATGCCCACCGCCACGGAAAGGCCGTGACCCAGGGAGCCGGAGTTCATCTCAATGCCCGAAACCTTGTTGTTGGGATGGCCGATGTATTTCGTCCCGAACTGGGAGAAGGTCTGGAGCTCCTCCTCCGGGATAAAGCCCTTATCACAGAGCACGCTGTACAGCGCTTCCACAGAATGACCTTTGCTCAGGATGAAGTGGTCGTGGTCCACCAAGGAGAAATTCTCCGGGGTCACATCCATCACACGGTCATACAGCACGTTCAAAATATCGCACACGGAGAAATCTCCGCCGATATGCCCGGTTTTGGCCCGGTAGACCATATCCAGCACCTGCCGCCGCAGGGCGTAGGACTTTGCCTGCAATGTCATATCCATACCCCCTCATTCCCCACGGAGGTAGGCTTTCACCTGTTCCTCGTTGTCATCGTACAGGTCGGGCTGGATGCCCAAATATTTGCAGGCTTCATATAGCACCGGTACCACGTCCTTGTGGATGCCCACACAATGGTGGATATAAGGTCCTTCCACCAGCTTGGCTTCCAGACGTTTCCAGTTCTCCACTTCTACCCAAAGGTAGGTGCCCTTGGTATAGGGGCCGTCGATGCCCACAGCCCGCCCCAGAAGTAGGCTGTATTCCCCGTTGTCCCCATCGAACCGGCACAGGGTCACCGGGCCGTGTTTGGCTTCCGCTTCCACCGCTCCGGGGTGGTCAAAGGCCAAGGGATACCCGATGGTGGGTTTCTCCTTTGCGCAGGACAAAGGCCAGGGTCCGCAGTGCTGCAAAAGCTCTCCGTTTTCGTTGTCGGGGTGGCGCACGGTCCAGTCAGCGAAGAAGGAAGGCGTGCGGTTTAAGTCGGCAGCTTCCGCCAGCAGGACGGTGATGGCTCCATGAATGTCCGTCTCACACACCACAGGGATGCCTTCCTCGTTCATCAGGGAGTTGGCCGCGCAGGGCATGATCCCCAGCTCTCCCTGCAAGGCGTTCCAGCACTGGATAGCCACGGCGTTGCAGCCGTACTTTTCCGCCAAGCGCTTCATGGCCACTTTCAAGGCTGCCACGTTTTCCAGTTCGTGTTCCTTGATGGCGATGTTCATGGTCTCCTTGCAGTAGTCCATGACAGCCTTCACTTCTGTGGCTTCCACCTTGGCCTTTTTCACTTCTTCCGTCAGCTCCGGCAGAGGGATGGGGGACAGCTGGATATTGAACTTCTCCAGCAACTCTCCCTCATTGCACATGGTGGACCAAAAGTCGAAGGGACGGGGAGCGATCTGCAAGATGCGGGTATGGCGGAACACTCTCACCACGTTGCACACCGCCATGAAATCCTTTACGCCCCGCTCAAATTCCGGGTCAGTGAGGCGGCAGTTGGTCATATAAGTGAAGGGCACCTGGAACCGGCGCAGCACCTTGCCTGTGGCGAACAGGCCGCACTGGCTGTCCCGCAGCCGGATACCGTTTTCGTCGGGGCGCTCGTCCCGGGGCCCCCACAGCAGCACAGGAACCCCCAGTTCCCGGGCCAGGCGGGCCACTACGTATTCCGTACCGAAATTGCAGTGGGGCACGAAAAGGCCGTCCACCTTCTCCCGGCGGAATTTCTCCAAAATGGGCCCAACATCTTTGTCGTCATACAGCAGGCCCTCGAGGTTGATGTCGTCGATGTCTACAAAGGACACCCCCAGCTCTGAAAGCCGGTCCCGGGTGAGCCCCCGGTATTTGATGGCGTCCGGCGCGCTGAAAATGCTCCGTCGGGTAGGCGCGTAGCCTAATTTGATCGTCGTCCCTTTCATGGGACCATCCTCCTTTTCTATTTCAGAAACAGCAGTCGATCCTTTATCCCGCGGAGCATTGAGGAAGGGTCAGGTCTCTTCCGACAGATCCCTCACACTGTCCCGCTGGATAAACGAACTGCGGATCTCCATTTTTACACAGCAGGGCATACCATCCTTGACCAGTTCCATCAGACACCGCACCGCCGCGATGCCCATATGGTAATTGTGGACCTTCACCGTAGTGAGAGGGGGATTGGAAATGGCGCAGAAGGGCAGGTCGTCAAAACCTACCACCGACACGTCCTCCGGCACCCGATAACCGTTTTGCAGAAGCGCCCGGATCGCCCCCAGAGCGATCATGTCGTTGTCGGCAAAAAAGGCGGTGGGCAGGTCCGGTTCCTTTTGCAGGATACCGCCCATGTCCGCGCAGGCCCCCTCCATGCTGGGAGTGAGACAAAAGGTGTGCTCCGGATCAAACTCCAAGCCGTTTTCGTGGAGGGCACGCAGATACCCCTCCTCCCGGAACAGGAAGTTGTTGATGCCGTAGCTGCCCTTCAAATGGCCGATCTTTTTGTGCCCCTTCTGGATCAGGTATTCCACGGCCTGCTCTGCGGCGGCGCTGTTATCGATAAGCACCGCGCTGAAATCCAGGTCTCGATACCAGTTATCCAGCATCACCACCGGAGCCACCGCCTCCTCGAACCTGCGGGCCTCCGTTTCTTCCAGCTCTGTGGCCAGAATCAGCAGCGCCCGGGAAGGATCACTGCACAGCTCCCGCATCCGCTCCTCATAGTCGGGAGCGTCCTTGGCGACGTTGTAGACCAGCGTGTCAAAACCGTAGTTGCGGCCTTCCGCCTCCACTCCCGCGATCAGCGAGGAAAAGAACGGGGAATCGTTCACCACCGCGCCGCTGGTCTTATACACCACCAGTTTGATCCCGCTCACTCTGCACTCGGACAGATAGCCCGTCTCACGAGCCACTTTCAAAACTTTCTCCGCAGTCTCCTTGCTGACGCCCCGCTTGTTGTTCAGCGCATTGGAGACCGTGGCCTGAGAAAAACCAGTCAGCTCGCTGAGTTTTTTGATATTTACCCTCATGGATGACGCTCCCTTCGTAGCCGCAAACCTTCATTCCGTTGTCGCGCGTCTGGAATTCTATGTAAAATTATACCCTCCGACGCGGAGTTGGGCAAGGGAGTGTGTAAATCTTCCACTTAATTTTTACTTATCCATTTACCCCCTTCCGTAGTTCAGCTTCAACTTGCAGAACATATCCTCCAAAATAAAACGAACGTTGATATCATCGTAGATCCGGATCTTCCGGCCGGTGCCGGTAAAATGGTAGCCCATATCCTCGTCGATCACGGGAGCCTCCCCCTCATGGGACAAGTATGTCTGGGAGTTGAGCAGCAGCCCCACCGTGGGAGAATCCCCCAGACACCAGCACTCCCCGCTGGGCCATTCGCCGTTTCCGGGAAGGGACGCCAGGAATTCCATCATCTGGTCGAACAGGTACCGGCCGACCTTGCCATAGGGACGGACCTTTTCCTCCAGTTCCGCGAAAGACACCAACATTTTGCTGTACACGTTGATGGGCACCTGCCACAACTCGATAGGAGACTGCATGATCACGTTTGCCGCCTTGATATCGTTGCTCAAGTTGAATTCCGATCCTCCCTCAGGATACTTTCCGCCGCCGATCCAGATCACTTTCACCCGCCCGGCGATGGCAGGTTCATGGAGATAGGCGCAGGCCATATCGGTAAGAGGCCCCAAAAAGATGACATACAAGGGCTTTGGGTCATCTTTCATGGCTTCTTCCACAATGAGCTGCGCGCCGGGGGAATACTCGTAATCCGTTTCACTTTTGATCGCTTCCCGTGCTCCGGGATAGACCCCCACTTTCCCAGTGAGGCCCATCAACTCCAGCACCTTATGGCACTCATCCACGCTTTCCTGGGTGGACTCCGTGGTGCGCCGGGTGCCGAACTGAGCGCCAATCAAACCCTTGATATCGAACTTGGGCGTCAACAAGGCGTGAATGATGCAAAATTGATCGTCCGCTTCGTTTTTCGCGTCCGAGTTGATGATCAGCCGCAGCTTTTGATCTTCTTTCACAAGGTACTCGTACATGCTTCCTCTTCCTTTCTATGATGGGTTTTTATATAAATTTTTATATAAAATTTAATTTAGTGACAGTATAGCACACCTATTTTCTCATTGTCAATCACAAGAATCTAAATCTCTTACTAATATTTTTATAAGATTTATAGGCTAATTTACTTCATCTAAGGCCAGATTTCCCAATTTGATATTATAAAATATTTTATAAAATTTTATATTAAGCATAAAAAAGCAGCCCCTGTTCAAACAAATCGTCTGAACAGGGGCGCTGTGCTTGCCCTTTTATCCGCCCGCCTCGTGAGTCTGACGGTAATGGCGTGGTGTTTCCTCTTTAAACTGGCGGAATATTCGGCTGAAATATCCCGCGTCCTCAAAGCCGCATTCCATGGCGATCTCCGTAACGCTGCGACTAGTGGAACAAAGCAGCTCCGCTGCACACTCCACACGGTAGTAATTTAAATAGTTGACTGGGGTGCGGCCTGTGATCTGCCGAAACACCCTGCAAAAATATTTAGGTTCCATCGCGGCTTCGGCGGCCAGATCCTCCAACCCCAAGGGCTTCCCATAATCCGACCGGATACGGCGCAGCACATTCTTTACCGCCTTGGTTCGGCGCACATCTTTGGTGGAACCCTCATCGGCAGGGGTATACAGTTTGTGGGTCAGCAACTCTCCCCAAAGCTGCCACGACAGCCCCACAATGGTGAACTCATACCCTGGCTCCTGTGTTTCCATGGCCCAAACCATCCGGCTGATCATCTCCGCCGCGGGAGTACCAGCAGGGAAGTTCCCTTCCAATCTGGCACCGCTATCGATCAGTCTCCGGATCCGCTGACCGCAAGTGGTGGAGCCGGCCAGGAAACGCTCCAGATCGAACACCAGACATCCATACACGCAATTTTCCGGAACACCTCCATGGATGGCCCCGTCACTTATCAGCGCGCAATCCCCTTTTTCCATCCGGAACGTTTCCCCTTCTACCGAAAGGGTCAACGCTCCCTCCTCGATCAGGATCAACTCATGCTCCATGTGCCAATGAAAAGGCATTTCATACCGTGGGTGATTTCGATCCACATGGTACAGCTCCATAGGGAAATCAAAGGTGCCCCGCACCTCGTTTTCATGACTGGCCAAATACTTCATGATCCCACCTCTAAAAAGTGAATATTCTCCTGATATTTTCGATTATATCCCAAGACAAGAGGATTTTCAATGGGATATAATGCAACTATACAGAACACGAAAGGAGCGTCCCCACATGGACATTGAGCTCATCAAAGAACAGATCTGCGACGTGTGCCACAAGACCTGGCAGCTGGGCTGGGTAGCCGCCAACGACGGCAACGTTTCCGCCAAACTGGAGGACGGCACCATTCTGTGCACCCCCACAGGCATGAGTAAGAGCTTCATCACCCCGGAGAAACTTCTCCGCATCGACAGCCAGGGGAACATCCTGGAAGGCATGGAAGGACTGCGGCCTTCCAGCGAGATCAAAATGCATCTGCGCTGCTATGAAAAACGACCTGACGTGTTCAGCGTCATTCATGCTCATCCGCCGGGCGCCACTGGTTTCGCCGTAGCCCACAAGGCCATGGACATGTACAACATGATCGAGGACGTAGCAGTGATCGGCAGCGTGCCCCTCACCCCTTACGGCACCCCCAGCACCTCGGAAGTGCCCGATGCCATCGAGCCCTACCTGGAGGAGCACGACGTGATGCTTCTGGAAAACCACGGAGCCCTAGCAGTAGGCAGCGACGTGATCACCGCCTTCTACCGGATGGAGAGTCTGGAGCTCTGGGCCAAGATCACCATCAACGCTGTAATTCTGGGCGGCAGCATGGACATCAGCCGTGAGAACATCCAGAAGCTCATCGATCTGCGAGGCTTCTACCGGGTGACCGGACGTCATCCCGGCTACAAGAAATTCGACAACGGATTGAGGTGACGGTTTATGCTGAAAGGGATCCCGCCCATTCTTTCCCCGGAGCTTCTAAAAGTACTGGCGGAAATGGGCCACGGAGATGAGATCGTCCTGGCCGACGGGAACTTCCCAGCGGAGAGCATGGGCAAAAACGCGGTGGTCATCCGGGCGGACGGCCATACGGTGCCGGAGATCTTGGACGCGGTACTGACCCTGCTGCCCCTGGACAAGTACGTGGAACAGCCCACGGCCCTGATGGAAGTGGTTCCCGGAGATCCAGTGGTCCCCACCATTTGGGAGGAGTACCGGACACTGTTGAAAAAACACGGAGAGAACCCCCAAGCCGTGGAGATGATGGAACGCTTCGCCTTTTATGAGCGGGCCAAAAAGGCCTATGCCATCGTTGCCACGGGAGAAACCGCCATTTACGCCAACATCCTTTTAAAGAAAGGAGTGGTCACATGAAGCGGGTCCTGGCCTTTGATTTAGGCGCTTCCAGCGGCAGAGCCATCCTGGCGGAATACGAAAACCAGCAGATCACCTGCCGGGAAGTCCACCGCTTCGAGAATAACCCTCGGGAAAAGGACGGTTGCTTTCGCTGGGACTTTCAGGATCTGATGAAAAACATCCGTCAGGGACTGGAAAACGCCGGCAAGGTGGATAGCATCGCGTTCGACACCTGGGGCGTGGATTTCGGCCTGCTGGACCAACAGGGGAACCTGTTGGAAGATCCCGTCCACTACCGGGACCAGCGCACGGACGGCTTTGTGGAAAAGGCAGAGAAGGTGCTGGACAAGGACAGCCTTTACGGCGAGACTGGTACTCAGATCATGGGCATCAACACCCTGTTCCAGCTGCTGGCCACCAAAGAGAAACAGCCCCAGCTGTGGGAGAAGGCCCACCGGATGCTGTTCATGCCCGACCTGCTGGCTTATTCCCTGTGCGGTTCTCAGGCCTGCGAGACCACCATCGCTTCTACCAGCCAGTTGCTGGATCCTCGGACTCAAAGCTGGAGCCTTCCTGTTTTGGAAGCGTTCCAGATCCCTCAGAGCCTTTTTCCGCCTTTAGCGAAAAGCGGCAGCGTCATCGGGGAGTACCAGGGTGCCAAAGTGATCGCCGCCGCTGGCCACGACACTCAGTGCGCCGTAGCTGCCCTGCCTTCCCCCGGGAAGGACGCGGCATTCCTCTCCTGTGGCACCTGGAGCCTGCTTGGCTGTGAGCTGGATCAACCTATCCTCACCCGGGAAAGCCGAGAGCTGGGTCTTTCTAACGAGGTGGGGGCCAACGGGAAGATCAACTATTTGAAAAACATCATCGGTTTGTGGCTTATCCAGGAGAGCCGCCGTCAGTGGCGCCGGGAGGGACAGGATCTCTCCTACGCCAAACTGGAACAGCTGGCCCTGGAAGCCCAACCCCTGCGCAGTTTCATCGACCCCGACGCGCCGGAATTCGCCCCGCCCGGGGATATTCCTGGACGAGTACGGGACTTCTGCCGCCGCACCGGGCAGCCTGTGCCGGAGACCGTTGGCCAGGTAATGCGGTGTATCTACGAAAGCCTGGCGCTGAAATACCGTTACGCTCTGGATCAGCTTTCCCGAGCCACCGGCAAGACCTTCTCCACCCTCCATGTGCTGGGCGGCGGCACAAAAGACGGATTGCTTTGCCGCATGACCGCCTGCTGCACCGGGCTCCCGGTGATCGCCGGTCCGGTGGAAGCTACCGCCTACGGGAACATCCTGATCCAGTTGGTGGCCTTGGGAGAACTGGAAAGCATCGATGCCGGCCGGGAATTGCTGTCCCGCACTGAAACGGTCACCCACTACCAGCCCCAGGAGCACGATATCTGGAACGAAAGCTTCGCTTACTATAAAAAACTACTGGAAACATAACAAAGGAGGCAAAACACATGTTATATCCCAAGATCGGCATCCGGCCCACCATTGACGGACGATGGGGAGGCGTTCGGGAAAGCCTGGAAGAGCAGACCATGGCCATGGCCAAAAACGCCAAAGCCCTGATCGAGGAAAATCTGCGCTATCCCGACGGTACTCCCGTGCAGTGCGTCATCGCTGACTCCACCATCGGAGGGGGCGCTGAAGCCGCCGCCTGCGCTGATAAATTCTCCACCCAGAACGTGGTGGCTACCCTTACCGTCACCCGCTGCTGGTGCTACGGCAGCGAGACCTTCGACATGGACCCCAACACCATCAAAGCCGTGTGGGGCTTCAACGGCACCGAGCGTCCCGGCGCTGTGTACCTGGCCGCTGTGCTGGCCGCTCACGCCCAAAAGGGCCTGCCCGCCTTCTCCATCTACGGTCATGACGTCCAGGAGGCTTCCGACACCTCCGTCCCCGCCGACGCCGCGGAGAAGATCCTCCGTTTCGCCCGGTGCGCCGTGGCCGTGGGCTGGATGAAGAACAAGTCTTATGTAAACCTGGGCGGAGTCGCCATGGGTATCGCCGGCAGCTACTGCGACGCCAATATGTTCCAGAAATACTTCGGCATCCGCCCCGAGTGGGTGGACATGACCGAGATCATCCGCCGGGTCACCTTGGAGATCTATGACCCGGAAGAGTACCAGAAGGCTCTGGCCTGGGTGAAGCAGAACTGCCGGGAAGGCTTCGACTGCAACGCCGGGAAGGACCTGCCGGAGATCATCCGGAAGTCCAAAGTGGTGCCCGCCGATAAGGACTGGGAGTTCGTCACCAAGATGACCATCATCATCCGGGACATCCTCTACGGCAATCCCAAGCTGGACGAGCTGGGCTGGCACGAGGAAGCTCTGGGCAAGAACGCTGTGGCAGGCGGTTTCCAGGGCCAGCGCCAGTGGACCGACTGGCTGCCCAACGCCGACTTCTCCGAGGCCATCATGGCCTCCACCTTCGACTGGAACGGTCCCAAGCGTCCTACTCCCTTCGCCACGGAGAACGACACCCTCAACGGCGTCTCCATGATGCTGGGCACTCTGGTCACCGGCACTGCCCCCTGC
>DXXG01000010.1 GCA_019416455.1 Clostridiales bacterium
CGTTGGCGAACTCAATTTCATACCTTATATATAAAAAGGAGAAAGCCATGCCAACCTATCAATTACAAATTAAACAGGTGGTGGACTATCCACGCTGCCGGATCTATCGGCAGTTCGTCCGCTTTCTGATGGAGGACCGGAGCATTCGCGTAAGCGGAGGCTCCGGCCTTTTTTATTTTACGGTACTTTGCAGCTACGCAAACTTCCGCACCTCATATCGCCGCATCGACGGCATCAGCTATACCGTCTACCCTGGCGAGTGGGTCTGCACCCTCAAGGAGCTGTCCCAATGGTTCCGCACCCGGTTCCAGTGTCAGGCGCTGGCCGTACTGGAACGGCTGCAGAAGCAGAACCTTATTTCCTTTCAGGCCCTGGGCCGCGGAAATGTGGTTCGCTATAAAATCTGCGACTGGGCGCGGCATAATACAGTCCTGGAGTACAACGCCCCCTGCCAGAAGGACACCGGCTTTTTCTTCTTGCCGGTTTCGGTTGCCACTGACCTCATCAGTTCAGACCGCTGCTCTGAGATGGACATTGTTCTGGACCTGTGGATCTCCGCCATCTACAACGACAATCAGGTGCAGGGATCAGACCTGGGGCCAGTGGTCTATTTCCGCAACGGCACCGGCAATCCCCTTGTGACCTACACAGAGCTGGCTGCCCGCTGGGGGCTGTCCCGGGCGACAGTCGGCCGTATCCTGAAAAAGCTGGCTGCGCTGGACTACCTCTCCCTCATGTCCTTCCCGGGCCGGCATGGCAGCGTAATCTATCTGCAAAAATATCTGTCCACCATGTTCGAGATCTCGGATGTGATGGTGGATAAAGAGGAGGTCGCTATGACGCTTAACATACGCCTGGAACTCCCGAAGGAGGACAGCACGGGCCACGACGCCCCTGCCTTGGAGCATGAGGTCATCGTTTCAGATGAACTCGCCAGCGTTTCAAAATCGCACATTGAAATTATCCTTCAGAAAATGGCGCAAATCCTGATGGCACAAGGGATTTCGTGCTTTGGCTGCCCGCTCTCCCGCTACAAGTTATATCCCTTATCGGGCGACTGCTGGGAAGATTTGCTTCCCCGCGCGCGAGAGCAATCCTTGCTGCGTTTTGGCCTTGCTGTTCTGTGCGGGAACAAGCAGGTCACCGCTTTTGAACTTACACTCTCTCCCTCGGCGGAGAATTGAACAGGAGGTCTTACCATGAAGAAATTTGTTGAAAAAGATGTCGCAGAGAACCCTCTGTACCATGATACCTGGAAACTGCTGAAAAAATACCGCGATGTGGTGTGGAGCTTGGAGATTTCCGTCCAGCATGTTCGGACCAAGTTCGAGATCGAATACGGCACTTCCATCGAGGAATTTCTGGATTCCGTCTACCTGGCCGGCGCAGACCTGAACGGGAGCGACATTGAGCACCATGCCAAGTGCATTGAGCGCAGCCACAAGATGCTGAAGCTCCTGGATTCGGCAGTCGAATTGCTCCGCACCCGCCACAAGAACGGCGAGGCGTATTACTGGCTGCTGTATTACTCCTTCCTCTCTCCCCAGCAGCTGAAGAATGTGGAGGAAATCATCGAAAACCTGCGCCCGCATATCCGGGACATCTCCTTCCGCACCTACTACCGCAAGCGCCGGGAGGCCATTGACGCCCTCAGTTCAGTGCTGTGGGGCTACACTTCCAAGGACAGTCTGGATGTGCTGGAACAGTTCTTCCCGGAGCCGAAATCCACCGAGAAAAAGGCGGGCAAATAATTGGCACAATTCGGGACTGAAATTGGCGCGTTCCTGCCCTTGAGCCGTAAATCCCTATGTGTTAGACTGAATATGCTCAAACTTGCACCCAAAACTGAATACAGGCAGTGAACAGCACCTTTTTCGAGGTGCTTTTTTGCTGCCCAAACGGTCTTTGGCCTGAGAAGGAGTCCACATCTGCACAACGGATGCGGGCTCCTTCTTTGCTTTTTGAGCAATGAACATCACATTTGGATTGGAGGTCCGCAAAATTGAAAAAACTGAGAACACCTCAACAGCAGCGGCGGGAAGATGACAGCAGCCCGCCTCGTCGAGTTTCCATCGGCCGGATCGCCTATACGGCGTTCCTCTGTGTGATGATGGCGATGATGTTCTGTCAGCCGGCCTTTGCCGCAACCGATGTTTGGACGAAGGCCAAGGAAATCATGCAGGATGTCTACACGCAGATCCTCGCCATCTCCACCATTGCAGCCATCGTGACAGCCTCGGTGGCGCTTCTGCTCATGAACTTTTCCCGCTCCGGCCGGACAGTCGATGAAAGCCGGGCGTGGCTGAAGCGCATCTGTATTACCTGGGCCGTCCTCAATGGTCTCGGATTCATCATGGCTTATGTGACGCCTCTGTTCTCTGGTGGTCAGTGGACAGGCTGATCGCCGCCGCAATATACCCACTGGAAGGAGGCGTAAGCTATGGGTATCCTGGATGGCATCGTTGAATGGATCGCGGAGCAGGTAATGGCCGGCCTTGACCTGGTGACCACTTCGGTTTTGGGCGCTCTGGGCTGTGACATGGCTGTTTTTCTGCGGTACTTTCCCGCTGCCGAAACGATGTATAGCGTCTTTGTGGCGCTGGCTGTCGGCATTATCCTGCTGAATTGGGTCTGGCAGCTGTTCAAAAACTTCGGCCTGGGTGCAGGAATCGAGGCGGAAGATCCGGTTAAGTTGAGCATCCGGTCGGTCATTTTCATCCTGCTGGCGCTCTTTTCCGATGAAATCGTCAACATCGTCCTGACCATCGGCGGCACACCGTACCGCTGGATCATGGATTCGGAGCTGCCGCCCCTCAGCTTTGCCGATTTTAACTCGGTCATGCTGGTGATTATCGGCGTTTGCGCCAATGGCGCTGTGGCGCTGATCACCTTGATCCTCGTCATCATCCTGGCCTGGAACTACCTGAAATTGCTGCTGGAGGCGGCGGAACGGTATGTTCTGCTGGGCGTGCTGGTCTATACGGCGCCGGTCGCTTTTTCGATGGGCGCAAGCCAGACCACATCGAACATTTGGAAATCCTGGTGCCGGATGCTGGGCGGGCAGATTTTTCTGCTGATTATGAACGCCTGGTGCCTGCGCCTGTTCACGAGCATGGTTGGCTCTTTTATTGCCAATCCGCTCTCTTTGTAAGGAGGGGCGCTTTGAAAAGATTCAAGAAAATTTTGTTCCTCGCGCTGATGGTTGCAGCCCTATCCTGCCTGTTCTGCCAGCCGGCCTTTGCCATCTCTGAGGAAGAAGTGCAAGCCCAGGTGGACGCTGTGGGCAAGGAGGCGGTTTCCGGCAATGTCCTGATCTGGTTCATGTGTGCGATAGGCTTTTTGAAGGTATCGCAGAAAATTGACTCGTTCATGGCAAGCCTGGGTGTCAATGTAGGACACACCGGCGGCAGTATGCTGGCCGAGGCCATGATTGCGGCCAAGGGCATCGGCGGCTTTAAGAACTTTTCCAGCCATCACTTTGGCGGCGGACGCAGCAGCAACTCTACCCATGTCAATGCCAATGGCGGAGGTGGGAAAAGCGGCGCCGCCGGATTCGGCGCAGGCTTTGCCAGCGGCGGTCTGGCCGGCGTGATTAAGCGGAATGTCACGAACAATGCCGTCAAAACGGCCACAACGCCCTCGGATGCCAAGCCTTCCGGCCTCGGCGGTCTTGTGGGCGGTGCTGCAGGCGGTGTTGGCGGCCACATTTATTCTTCCTCGGTGAGCAAGGGCGGCAATTTTGCAAATAATGTCATCGGTTCCATGGCTACTGGGAACATCACCCAAATGGGCACGATCACCGGTGAGAAGGCGGTTGAAGCCCTGCACTCCTATATGGGCCACACGGCACTTGGGCCTGGGGCAGAGAATATCCCCACCTACCAGAATGTCGAAATCGGCGGCGGCCGTATCACCGGCACGGAGGTCACACCGGAGCACCCGGAGGGCATTGCCTTCGGTATGTACCATGCAGACCAGTATGTTGCGCCGGGGGGCCAGTACACGACAGTTCACGCCGTAGACGGCACTGCCTGGTATAAGCAGTATGCGGTAGACGCGGTGGACAAGACGCCCTACATGGCTCCGGACGGCTCGATTGCCTATAACGAGTCCATTGTGAAGAAGCTGCCGCCCACCCCCAAACGAAAGGATAAGATCTGATGGCTGAAGAACGCAAGGACAGCTTTGCTGAAACGGTAGACACTGCGGCCTCCGCAGCGCACACGGTCAAGGGCGCCATCAAGGCCGGCAAGGCGATTTCCGGTGCGGCCAAGGGCGCTGCTGCCGGCGGTCCCTATGGGGCTGTGGCCGGGGCAGTCTGGGCCGGACGCAAGCATATCGGCAAGATCATTGCCGTTATTGTCATTTTGCTTCTGTTGCCGGTCCTGTTTGTTTTGATGCTGCCCGGGCTGATTTTCGGCGGTTTGATCAATGCTTTTTCGCCGGCAGACACGGAGCAGCCTGTCCTCAACAGCGAAACTGCAATCGTGGAGAACGCCAACGACATCACTTTTACCATCAACTCTATCTTGGGTGAGGCGCTGGACGATGTGATGGCCCGCATTGAAGCGGACTTTGCTTCTTCCGGCGCTGACCAGATGGAGATTAAAAATCCCTATTCCTCCGGCCCTGTCTACAACGCCAACCTTATCATCTCGCAGTATTGCGCTGCCCGGGATGAAGACTTTGAGAGCATATCACTGGATGACCTGGCCGCTGTCCTGCGTGAGAACAAAGAGAATCTGTACTCCTATACCAGCGCGCGGGAGAGTCGTGAGGTCACATCGGAAGACCCGGAGACCGGGGAGGAAACCACAACCACCGAGATCTGGATGGTCTACACCATCCGCTACAACGGCGAGTCTTACCTTGCTGACCATGTTTTTGCGCTTACGGATGAGCAGAAAGAACTTGCCTCCGATTATGCCTCAAACCTGAGCATGTTCCTGGGGGACGGCCTGCTGCAGAACCTGACAGAATGGACCGGAAACAGCATTCCCTCCCTGGGCGATGTGACCTTTACAGACGGTGTGACGCCGGTGGTCTATTTCAATCAGCTCGACGAGCGTTATGCCAGCCAGCCCTACGGCACCGACAATATCGGCGGCTATGGGTGCGGCCCTACCGCCATGTCCATTGTGGTGTCCTCCCTCACGGACGAAACTGTGGACCCGGTGGCGATGGCCCAGTGGTCCTACGAAAATGGGTACTGGTGCAAGAACAGCGGCTCCTATCACGCACTGATCCCCGCTGCCGCTGAGGCATGGGGCCTGCCGGTATCCGGCTGTACGACTTCCGAGCCCCAGCGGATATTGGATGCCCTCGCCGCTGGAAAGCTGGTCGTGGCGATCATGTCAGAAGGTCACTTTACTTCGTCCGGGCATTTTATCGTTCTCCGTGGTGTGAAAGACGGTCAGATTATGGTGGCGGACCCGGCCAGCTATAAGCGCAGCGAACAGCTCTGGGATCTGTCCATCATCCTAAATGAAGCAAGCCGCCGTGCGGGAGCGGGCGGTCCTTTCTGGATCATTGGCTGACCTGCCCCCTCGGCTGCGGAAACGAGGTAATACATGAGCAACAAAAACGACCATGATACTTATATCATACCGCCGAATTTTATAGAAACAGGCACCTTTTTCGGCGGTATGTTCCGTGCGCGGAATGTGATCGAGGCCGGCATCCTGGTGTTTGCCATCGGGGCGCCGGTTTTTCTGTTTCTTCCGTTTGGGCTGACCACCCGCATCATCATTTTGTGCCTGACCGCTCTTCCGGTAGGGCTGGTCGCTTTGATCGGCATATCCGGTGAGAGCCTTTCGCAGTTCCTGGTCATCTTTTTGAAGTACCTGCGGAACCGCCGCGTTGTCGGCGGTGACGGTGAGCAGCCGGAGGATAAGGCAGCGCCCTCCAAATCGGCCGGCAAGCATCTCAAGCAGCGGCCTCCCAAGGAGAAAAAGCCAAAGGCCCCGAAGCGTCGGCGGTCTGGTGAGGCAGATTTTCCGGCCGAGTTTGATGAAGTGCGCAGCTATGAGATCCGTGAAAAGCTGCGGCCCAAGAAAAATGCCAAAAAGGAGCGTCCTGCCAAGGCTAATAAGGCGAAAAAGAAAGCAAAGAAGTGCCCTGAAAAGGGGCGCCTGCCTAAACGCCCTGCCCATGTCAAGGAGCAGAAGCCCACCTGCCTCAATCCGGTGGCTGACTATCTGCCCATTGAGAAGGTGGAGAACGGCATTATCTATACCAAAGACCATCGGTTTGTCAAGGTGGTCGAGGTTGTCCCTATCAACTTTATGCTGCGGAGCGCCCGGGAGCAGAGGAATATTATCTACTCCTTCGTTTCGTACTTGAAAATCTCGCCCGTCAAGCTTCAAATCAAGGTCCTGACCCGCCGTGCGGACATCAACCGCCACCTGGACACGGTGCGCCGGGAGATGGCCCATGAGGAAAACGAGCAATGCCGCTTGATGCAGGAGGATTACCTGAATTTTGTGCAGCAGGTCGGCTCCCGTGAGGCTGTTACACGGCGGTTCTTTTTGATTTTCGAGTATGAGCCCTGGGCCAATACCCGGCGGTCGGAGCAGGAAGATGAAGCAATCCAGTCCCTCCAGAGCGCCGTCCATACGGCCTCCAACTACCTGCGCCAGTGTGGGAACGAGGTCATCGTCCCCGAAAACGAGGACGAATTTACCGTTGATGTCCTCTATAACCTGCTGTGCCGGAATGAGAGCGCCGTCAAGCCGCTGTCGGTACGGGCGCAGGAGGTAGTGGCGCAGTATATGGAGCAAGGCCGGGAGAATGAAATCAATCATATCCCGGCAGCGGAGTTTGCCGCCCCCCGAAGCATTGATTTTTCCCACGGGCGCTATATCTGTATTGACGGCTTGTACTATGCCTATCTGCTGATCCCCTCGGACGGGTACAAAACGCAGGTGCCGGCGGGCTGGCTGAGCCTGATCGTCAATGCCGGTGACGGCATCGATATGGATATGTTCCTCGCCCGCCAGCCCAAAGAGCGCATCATCCAGCGAGTGGGCCAGCAGCTCCGTATCAACCGCTCTAAAATCAAAGACGCCAGCGACACAAACACCGATTTTGACGACATCGACGGCGCCATCCGGAGCGGATATTTCTTAAAAGAGGGCCTTGCCAACAGCGAGGATTTCTATTACCTGAACCTGCTGATTACGGTGACAGCCCCCTCTGTGGAGGATCTGGAATGGAAAGTCAGTGAGATGAAAAAGCTCCTGCTTTCGCAGGATATGAATGTCAGCGCCTGCCACTTCCGTGAAGAGCAGGCGTTTCTTTCTGCCCTCCCGCTGGTCTCTATGGAGAAAGGGCTTTATGAGCGAGGCAAGCGCAACCTGCTGACGGGCGGCGCGGCCAGCTGCTATCCCTTCACTTCGTTTGAGATGTGCGATGATAACGGCATTTTGCTGGGAGTCAACAAATATAACAGCTCCCTGATTATCGTGGATATTTTCAATTCCTCGATCTATAAGAACGCCAATATGGCGATCCTGGGCACCAGCGGCGCCGGCAAGACCTTTACCATGCAGTTGATGGCGCTCAGGATGAGGCGCAAGAACATCCCCGTCTTTATCATTGCGCCGCTAAAGGGGCATGAGTTCCACCGGGCCTGCGCCAATGTGGGCGGTGAGTTCATCCAGATCTCCCCGGCCAGCCCGCACTGCATCAATGTCATGGAGATCCGCAAGGTGGATCGGTCGGTCAACGAAATGCTGGACGGCCCCGGTATCCAACTCTCGGAACTGGCGGCGAAGATCCAGCAGCTGCATATTTTCTTCAGCCTGCTCATTCCCGATATGAACCACGAGGAACGGCAGCTTCTGGATGAGGCCCTGATCCGCACTTACAATGCCAAAGGCATCACCCACGACAACGCCTCGCTGGAAGACCCGGCCAATCCGGGCTGCTACCGGGAGATGCCGGTGCTGGGCGACCTGTATGAGATTTTGAAGGCCGCCCCGGAAACCACCCGCATGGCCCATATCCTCAACCGTCTGGTGAACGGTTCCGCCAGCACCTTTAACAAGGCCACCAATGTGCGGCTGGATAACAAATACACTGTACTGGACATTTCCTCCCTCACCGGCGACTTGCTGACTGTGGGTATGTTTGTGGCGCTCGACTTTGTGTGGGACCGCGCCAAAGCTGACCGCACCGAAGAAAAGGCCATTTTTATCGATGAGTGCTGGCAGCTTCTTTCCGGCGCCGGCGCCACAGGCACCCGGCTGGCCGGCGATTTCGTACTGGAGATTTTCAAAACCATCCGCGGCTATGGCGGTTCAGCGGTCTGCGCCAGCCAGGACCTGAACGACTTTTTCAATCTGGACGAGGGCCGTTTTGGGAAAGGCATTATCAACAACAGTAAGACCAAGATCATCCTCAATCTGGAGGATGACGAGGCGGAACGGGTTCAGGAGACCCTGCACCTGTCCGACGCGGAAACGATGGAGGTCACCCACTTTGAACGCGGCAACGGCTTGATTTCCACCAATAACAATAACATCATGGTGGAGTTTAAGGCCAGTCCGCTGGAAAAGGACCTGATTACCACCGACCGCCGCGAGCTGCGTGAAATTTTGGAGCGCAAGCGCCGCGAACAGGAATCTGCGTAGGCTCAAATGATATATATGCGAGGTGAATCCTATGTTTTGATGTACCGCGCTGGGTGTGCGTCTATATGACGCCTTCCATGAAGAAAAGCGCCGGTTTGACGCCCGGATGGCGTCTTTCCGGCGTTCCAATATTCGATAAGGCGTTCCGATGACGCCTTGATGACGCCATTTGATAAAGGAGGTGAGCCCCATGAAGACCAGGGCTGAAATCTATGGAAATGAGGCTGCGGACTTGCTGCGGACGGTCACAATGTACCCTGGCCTCAGTGAACAGCAGCTTCTTTGTTTTCACCCTGGCAAAGAAGATACGGCAAAGGCTCTGCTCTCCCACCTGGAGAGACAGGGCCGCATTTTTCAAACAGAGAGCGGCGGCTATTTCCCGGCCGGCCAGTCAGCCAAAATTGACCGGGCGCTTGTCCGGGCAGTATGGGTCCTGCTGGACTTCATTCAGCAGGCCGATTACCATGCTCCCGCTGATTTTCCCGTCAAACTCGTTTTCTTTGCCGATGGCGAACTCTACGAGGTGGCCTGCGTTGAGGACGGGCAGGAGGCGCTTGTCTGCCATGCCCTGCGGGGCAACAAGGGCGGCAGCCGCCGCATTATTCTGGTCGATTCACCGGCACAGATCGCCAAAATCGACTGTCCCGGCATTTCCGGGTTCTGCACCGTAGAGGAAAACGGCCAGACACACTATTTCAAGAAAGCAGGAGGCACATGATTGGACCGAAAACTTATATCCCGCCGGATCGGGAGCATTCTTGACGATATATCCCGGCTGAGCAACGCGCTGTATGCGATGGACACCACCGACATCCAGCGTTATCCCGATAACTATGAGACCCTTTCCACCGATGCCGCACTGCGGGCAGAGCGTATCGCCTGCCGGCTGCGGCATCTGATTTATTCCAGCACGACTATCCGCAAGGGCGATTACCTTAAATCCGCCAGTGTGATGCACGGCATCACCATCACCTATGAGAACGAGGTGCTTGCGGTGACGCTGCCCAGCCTTCTACCAAAGCGCAGGCAGCGGCAGAGCGCCGAGTTTCTGCTGGACCCCCTTTATTTTGCCCTGGAGCAGTACGCCAAAGAGAACACTTTGCCTCACTACCGGGAATGTGTTGTCTGCTTCGCCCAGGTGTATGACCAGGCGCTCCCCACCAGGCGGGTGCGCGACTATGACAACTTGGAGGAAAAGCAGATTTTAGATCTGCTGTCCTCTTTTGTAATGGCGGATGATACCGGCCTGCTGTGTGATGCCTATAACACCGCCGAGCTGGGCGAGCAGGACTGCACGATGATTTTCGTCATGGAGAAGCACCGCTTTCCAGGGTGGCTTGCAGAGCATAAATCAAGCCTGAAATCCATCTCGGATTTTTAAGCATTTTGGGCCTCTTGCGGCCCGACATCCCGCGAAGCCGCCGAAAGCCCCGGATTTTCGGGCTTGCGGCCATTTGGGAGATGCTTTATTTTACCGAAGTTCTCAGTCATTACGGTACAAATCCAGCACCGACAAAGGAGGTGATCCCTTGGGAAAAGCAGCCGCACTTTTCCACAGCCGGATACGCTCCCGTTCCGGCTTTTATCGCTGACCGCCATCTCTGGAGAGTTCCCAACCAGCCAGCTGAACCGTCTCCCGGCCAGCCCCTACTATTTGGAGGCGGTCGTGACCTCCCTCAAAAAGAGCGGGCTACTGCGGACCTACTACCGCGACAGGCTCCGGGGCTATCGGCTGGGGGCAAAGGCCAAGGCCGCCCTGCTGGACGGCTGGCCGGAGCGTTTCTCTCCCTACCTGACCGGCGACACCGACACCAACCGCCTCAAGAGCGAGGTGAACCGGCGGCTCCGGCTCCACCGCCTTGCGGAAACCTATGTCACGATGGACAATGCGGGGATCGGGCTCTTTCAGGATGAAAAGCCGAAGGTCTTTTCGCCACAGGGCCATCACGGTGAAGCCATCGAGTATCCCGCCTTTTACAGTTCCCGTGAGGTCAAGGAAATGGGGATCGACACCACGCAGGTGCGAAGCTCCCGGTTCGCAGGGGTGCTTCTGGCGCCCACCGGCATTTTTGTCACCTACAACAGCAGCGCAGCCCTGATGAAATGGCGCTGCAAGTCTGAGATGCGGGTAAAGGCGCTGATGTGGAGTGTCCTGTGCCAGCAGCGTCTGGCCGGGCAGTACCGCGCCGAAGATGTGCATGGGCTGGTGCTAGGCGACAGCATGGAACTGGCCTACCAGATGCTCACCAGTACCGGCGGGGCCAAGCACGACTATTTCATGCTGGACGGCAGCTACGACCATTTTTATTTTCTCACAAATAACCACCAGGGGGAGGTGATCCTTGCTTTACTGTGTGACCCCTTGAAAACCGCAGAGCTTAACCGCATTCTGTCCCAGGGATTGATTGCCGGAAATGCCGGAAGGGCCATAGAGCAGGATGCCGCGGAGCGGGACGGCACGCCGGTGCTGTTCGGCTACTCCTGCGACTTGCCCCGGATCACACGCTTTAACACCTCCCTCGACCTGATGGAGCGCCCCGGCACGCTGATCTGCTTTGACTTCCAGGCAGATGTGCTGCGCCGCTACTGCGGCGGCCGGGTCCGCTTTCAAACCATTGATTTCACAAAATTCGAGGGGAGGTTGTTCCCATAGATAAGAAGAAACTCATTGCAGGCCTGATCGCTGCGCCGTTCGCCATCCTTGCGATTCTCTATGCAGGCGGCTTTCTGGGGCAGATATTGGGCAACTACGCGGCATGGAAACAGGGCGGCGGCATCCCCGGAGACGGCACATCTCCGGCGGCAGCGTCGCCCGATTTTTTTACCTGCCTGACCTCTGTTCTCCATCCGCCCTATGGGGTGTACGGGGTGCTGATCTGCATTGGCCTGCTGGCGATCCTGCTGCTCATGGTCATGCGGATGGGCTACAGTGATACCGGCGAGTATGACACGGACCGGAACTTTGTTTATTCGGCCAAGGGCACCTACGGCACCTCCGGCTGGATGGGCCGCAAGGAAATGAAGGGTGTGCTGGATCTGGTGCCGGATCTGCGTAAGCACAAAGGTATTGTACTGGGGATGCTGGACGGGAAAGCCGTCTGTATTCCCGAAAATCCCCGTATCAATGGCAACCTGGCCGTGTACGGCTCCAGCGGAAGCATGAAGACCCGGTCGTTCTGTATGAACCGCATCCTTCAAGCGGTGATCCGCGGGGAATCGCTAATCATTTCAGATCCGAAAAGTGAACTCTATGAAAAATCCAGCGAATATCTGCGGGAGCAGGGCTATTGCGTCAAAGTTTTCAATCTGGTGCTGCCGGAAAACTCAGACAGCTGGAACTGCCTTTCCGAAGTGGAAGGGCAGGAACTGATGGCGCAGCTTTTTGTGGATGTCATTATCAAGAACACCAACAGCACCGGCAAGGGCGACCACTTCTGGGACTCCTGTGAGATGAACTTGCTGAAAGCCCTTGTCCTCTATGTGGACCAGAGCTATGCGAAAGAAAATCGGAATATCGGCGAGGTGTACCGGCTGCTGACGCTGAACGGGGAATCCGACTTGGATAGCCTGTTTGATGTTCTGCCGCCCACCCATCCGGCCAAAGCGCCCTACAGCCTGTTCAAGCAGGCAAGCGACACGGTGCGCAGCGGCGTCATCATCGGCCTTGGCTCCCGGCTGCAGGTGTTCCAGTCGGAACTGATCAAGAAGATCACCACCCGGGATGAGATCGACCTGGAACTGCCCGGCCAGGAGCGGTGCGCCTACTTCCTCGTTACCAGCGACCAGGACAGCACCTTTGATTTTCTGGCAAGCCTGTTCCTATCCTTCTGCTTTATCAAGTTGGTGCGATATGCAGACAAAAACTGTGAGGGCGGCAAGCTACCGGTCCCCGTCCATATTCTTGGGGAAGAGCTCACTGCCTGCGGAACCATTCCGGACCTCTCCCGCCGTCTCAGTGTGATTCGATCCAGAAACATATCCATGAGCTGCGTCTTCCAAAACCTTGCGGGTCTCCAAAACAGATACCCGCTCAATCTTTGGCAGGAAATACTTGGAAATTGCGACGCGCAGCTGTTTTTGGGCTGCACAGACAGCCTGACGGCGGAATTCATCTCCGAGCGCACCGGCCTGGCCTCTGTGTCCGTGTCCAGTAAATCCAAGCAGCTGGGCACCTGGCGCATCTCCAATTATACGCCGGAATACCGGGAGACCTCCGGTGTCGGCAAACGGCCCGTCCTCACCCCGGATGAAGTGCTTCGTCTGCCGATTACGCAGGCGCTGGTCATTATCCGCGGCCAAAAGGCCCTGAAGGTGGAGAAGATGGACTACTCCAAGCACCCGGAATCGTCCAAGCTCCGCGACTGCAAAGCCTCGGCGCACATTCCTGAATGGCGAAAATTGGAGGAACAGGCGCAGCCGAAGCCTGCCGCCGCACCGTCCCCGGCCCCCAAGCCGCAGGGAACCGCCCCCAAAAAGCCGGTAAAGAGAAAGCCCAAGGCAGCCGGCACACCCGCCGGCGCCAAGCAGGCAGCTCCCGCTCCTTCCGCTGAGGCCCCGGACGGGATCATCACCACAGATAAGGACTCGATCCTTTCTTAAATTCACATCATAGGAGGTTTTTAATTATGGCAACCAAGAAAAAGGAATTGCTGGAGCAGGAAAATTCCGCTCCTGAGACCACGGTTCCCGTGGAGAATACTCCGCCCCCTGATGAAGCGCAGGCTGATATGGCGGTGCCTTCTGATGGCGGCGATTTGAATGAGCTGCTGGCCTCTATGGACCAGTCTGATGAAGATGCTGCCCCCATGGCGGATGGCGGCACCCTCCCGGAACTCACCGAAAGCGAGGTGTTTGGTGCGGCAGCTGCCGATACTGCGGCGGCAGACGCCCTCCCCGGCGAGGACGACACCGCTGTTCTGGCAGAGGGCCCTGACAGTGATGATGGCGAAGATGCCTCTGCTGTTCCCGCTGATGATGGTGCGGCCGATGTCCCCGGTGAGCCTGTTTCTGAAGCAGCTGAGGAACCGGAACCGCCCAAGCCCAAACGGGCCACCCGCAGGAAAAAGACCGCGCCGGCCGAAAGTATGGAGCCGGCGGAAGGAGTTCCCGCAGAAGCAGAGCCTCCTGAGCCGATGGCTCCCGTTGAGGAAGGTGCGCCGTCTGATGATAGCGAAGCGGCTGCGGCAGAAACTCCTGCCTCTCTGGCCGAACCGCCGGCAGAGGCAGCCCCTGCTCCCGCTTCTACTCCCAGGCGCACCGCCGCTCCCCGCCGCAGCGAGCCTTCGATCCTGACCATCCGTAGCCGGGAAGATGTGGAGACGCAGGAAGACCGTGAGGATATCATCTGGCATGAGATCCACAACGCCTACCGCACCCGCCGCATCCTCACCGGCAAGCTGGGCGGCATTGAGCAGCTGGACAACCGCAAGACGGTGGCTGTGGTGGACTATAAGGGATTCCGCATCATCATCCCCCTGAAGGAAATGATGATCAACCTGGGCCGCAGCCCCTCCGGCCAGGAATACACTGACCTGATGCTGCGCCAGAACAAGATCCTGGGGAATATGCTGGGCGCCGATATTGACTTTGTGGTGCGGGGCATTGACTCCAAGACCCGCAGCGTGGTAGCCAGCCGCCGGGAGGCCATGATGCGCAAGCGTCAGACCTTCTATTTCGATTTGGACCCGGATGGGATGTACCGCGTCTACGAGGGCCGCATTGTCCAGGCCAGGGTTATCGCTGTGGCGGAAAAGGTCGTCCGTGTGGAGGTGTTCGGCGTGGAATGCTCCATTCTGGCCCGAGACCTTGCCTGGGACTGGATCGGCGACGCCCATGAGCGGTTTGCTGTGGGCGATGAAGTGCTGGTCCGCATCCTCAGTGTGCGGCGCAACAGCCTGGAGGACCTGGGTATCCGGGCCGACATCAAGAGCACTTCGGAAAACACTGACCGGGACAACCTGCAGAAGTGCCGCATCCAAGGCAAGTACGCCGGAAAGGTCACCGATGTTCATAAAGGTGTGGTCTATGTCCGGCTCGCCAACGGCGTCAATGCGGTAGCCCACTCCTGCTACGACTACCGGATGCCCGGTAAGAAAGATGATGTGTCCTTTGCTGTCACCCGCCTGGATATGGAGCGGGGCGTGGCCGTGGGCATCATCACGCGGATCATCCGGCAGAACCTGTAAAAGCAAAAGTGCCTGGGGAGCAGTGACGAACTGCTCTCCAGGTTTCTTTTTTGTCATTATCAGATCTACCGCTGTATATCTTTATCACATAGGCTTCCTTCCAAATTCCTATTTCAAAGAATTTATTTTGAGTTTGCGTTGATTTTTCACAAAATCCGGGTTATAATATATAAAAGTAAAGGTTTAGGAGGCCGCTTATGCTGATTCAATTTAGTGTAGAGAATTTTCTATCTATCAAAGATAAAGTTGTATTATCCCTACTGGCCAGCAAGGATAATGAGCATCCAGAGCATCTTATCGTGGATGGAAACAAAAGCTATTTGAAGTCTGCTGTCATTTACGGAGCCAATGCTTCGGGGAAGTCCAATGTCCTAAACGCGTTCTGGTTCATGGTAAACTATGTGCTGACCTCACATAACCAGCAGCTTCATAAGACCATTGACCGTTCGCCTTTCAAGTTTGATCCGGAAACGCCAACGCGCCCCAGCAGCTTTGAGGTCATCTTTACCACTGAAGGTATCCGATATGCGTATGGTTTTTCTGTGACAGATAAGGCTGTTACAGAAGAATACCTATATTACTATCCCAACGGCAGACAGGCGCTTATTTTTGAGAGAAAAAATACCAAAGATTTTCGTTTTACGGTGGATATAGATGAACAAAACACGCTCAAGGAGCGCACTTCTGCGAACAAACTCTATTTGTCAGTTGCATCAAACTGGAGTTACTCTAAAGTGATTCCGGTTTTGGAGTGGTTCGCTTCTTGTCAGATCATCACGAAGAATTCCGTGGCGGACGCTTATGGGCTTGAGGCAGAGCAGTTGAAAGATGATGATTACCGGCGCGTGATCGCATCTATGCTGCGTGTTGCCGATTTGGGAATACAGGCTTTGCAAATGCGCGATGCAGAGCCTGCTCCATCGCAGCACAGTGACAGCTTTACAAATATTGAGGCCATTCACACGGTACAGGATACCAATGGAAATGCGTTATCCTATGCGTTAAATATGGCAGAGGAATCTGACGGCACCAACAGTTACTTCAAACTGATTGGCGTTGTGAAAAAGGCTTTAGACCAGGGAACGCTTCTTGTGGCTGATGAGATGGACGCACATCTTCATCCTCTATTGACCAGACATCTGGTATCCCTGTTTGACAGCACAGAATTCAATCCAAAGGGTGCTCAGTTGATCTTCACATCTCACAGCACCAATCTTCTTGATCTGGATTTGTTGAGAAGAGATCAAATTTGGTTCACAGAAAAAGACGAACAGACAGCAGCCACCGATCTGTTCTCCCTTTACGATTTTTCCGTTCGCAAAGACACTAAAGTAGAAAAGGGTTATTTGATCGGCCGTTTTGGTGCGATTCCCTTTATCAAGGGAGGGCTGTAAAATGGCACGCGGACAAATTGAAAAGCGTGGTCAGCGACGCAGAAAACTAAAACCTGTCATTCTGATTGTGACAGAAGGTTCTCAAACTGAACCGAAGTATTTTGAACATTATCGCAGCCGCCAGACCAATATTGACATTCGTGTGGTCGGCAGCCGCACCAAAGGAGGTGAAACCGATTACCTTGGCCTGATTCGGAAAGCCATGGAATATCAAAATAAAAATCAGATTTCTGCATCAAATGGGGATGCGGTGTGGGTCGTTGCTGACGGTGATGTAAACTATAATAATCCTGATCCTATCGCCGCCAAGGACACCTTGCTCTCCAGAGCAAGGAAACTGGCAGATGCAAAGGGAATTCACATTGCGATCTCGAATCCTTGTTTTGAGTTTTGGTATTTGCTGCATTTCCAGTACACAACAAAATTTTTCAAAGATTACCCTGCAGTGAAGACAGCCTTGACCGCCTACCTCCCGGATTATGAAAAAGCCGGCGATGTGTATGCGCAGTTATCTGAACATACAACTGATGCGATCCGGAACGCCAAGCGTGTAGAACAATACCATATTCAAAATGACTGCAATAAACCGTTTGGGATCGCGGTTAATCCATTCACTGACATCTATCAACTAATAGAATCACTGCTGTAACTGTACTCAGGATTTGAATTAAAAGCCGCATGGGATACAAAAGCCCCATGCGGCCTTTATGTTTTGCCCCTGAAATCAAATTTCTATGAGCCTGATCTCCCGCCCTTGAACATGGGCATCGCGCAGCGTGAACAGCGTCCCCCCTTTGTCCCGTCCATCATACACCGCAATCACACGCTGCGACTGGGCAACCATATAGCGATTGCGGTTCATGTAGCACGAAGGAACATAGTGGTCGGAAATCACTTTCACGCCATCGCAGGCAGTCAGCATTCTGTGAAACTCTTTGTCCTTCGTCTTCAGCCGGCCGGCATAGGGGATCGCTGCTTCTAAAAACAAGCCGCCATTTTCTTTTTTTGCTGCGGCAACGACTGCCGCAAACATAAGATCGGCACCTTCGGCAAAACCTGAAATAAATCGAGTATAGCCATCCTCAATCGCCGCTGCTACTTCCCTCCGCAGTGCTTCTTCCACAAATTCCTTCTTCTCCGCTGGAATATCTCTGTGGCCCGTTATACAGCAGGTTTTCGTTTCGGTTTCCATCCTGTTTCCTCCTACATCTCTTCACTTTATGCCATTCTTGTATAGGCAATATTGCCTATAACGCTACTCCTCCATTATAGGCAATAATAGAGATATGTAAAGAAGAAAGTGGGGGAAACGACCAGGAATGATCTCATACGAGCCCTTGTGGCAAACCATGAAGCGGCACGGCGCGACCACATATACCTTGCAGGCCAAGGCCGGCATCAGCAGTTCGACCATCCGCCGGATGCAGGCGAACGAATCCGTCTCCACCAATACCTTGGATACGCTCTGCAAGTTTTTCAACTGTGAGCTGGATGACATCGTAAAATTCCAGCCCGATGAAGAATAGCACGGAGAAATGGTGATTGCTGTTTCTCCGTGCTGTTTTTTTCTTGTGGTTACGAGAAATACCCCTTCAATTTGTGCAAATCTAAAGTCTCACTTTGGATTTGCATAAATTGTCGCCACTAAAAAGAATTGGCACAGGATTGCCCATACATTGGCGCAGTCCTGCCCTTTCGCCGTAAATCCAAATCTGCTATACTTGGTACAGTCAAAACTTTGTAATGCAGCCGTTCCGGTCGGGACGGCTGTTTTCATTTGTAAGTAAAGGTGGTGGTTCACATTCATACTTTCCTGCAAAAAGTCCGCAGGACATTGAAGAGCGAACGGGGCGAGGCCAACTATTTCTCTACGGTGGTGTTCATCTTTATCGCCGTCATCCTGCTGGCCTTTATCATCGACCTGTTCGGCATCATCTCCACAAAACAGGAGTTAGACCATGCGGCAGATCAGATGGTCAAGCAGATCCAGCTGTCCGGCGGCATCAACAGCGAGACCGACTCGCTCTTTGACTTCCTGTGCTCGGAGATCGAGGGTGCGGAGAATATCACATACTCCATCGACGCCACATACAAGACGCCTACGCCGTCCGGGATGTCCCGGGCCATCCAGCTGGGGACGCCCTTCTACATCACCATTGAGGGCGAGGCCAAGCTGGGCGGCTTCTGGAACCTGGATCTGGTCAACATCACGGTGGTTGCCCGCGGCTCCGGCGTCAGCGAGCACTACTGGAAGTGAGGTGGCCTATGAAGCGTTTTCTTTCACGGCTGCGCCGGCCGCTTTGCAACGAGCGGGGCGAGATCACTTTCTTTGCCTGCTTTTTTGTAGTCGGGGTCGTCATGCTCATCTCTTTCCTGCTCCTGTACGCCTCGGTGCGGATCACCTGCATCAACATCCGCAACGGCGCCAAAATGGAGCTGAACAACCTGAGCGCCACCATCTATGCGGACACCTACCGCTCCCAGCGAGAAACCAACTTCGAGGAATACCTGCGCACCCTCTATTCCAGCAATGACTATACGGAAATGCTGGAGGCCACTGTCGCCGGCGGCCTGGCGGAGAAGATCCCGCTTTCCACCGAGGACTATGAGGTATCCGACATCAGCCTGGAGTTCAATGTGGTGGGCGACCGGGTGGAATATATTTTCTATTGTGATGTGGAGTTCTATGTACGCATGTTCGGACACAATTACCCTACCATCACCCAGCGGGTGGAGCTGACCGGCTACCACAACACCAAATTTTAGCGGCGCTGTTGAAATTCCAGTCAGCTCCGCAGTATAGGCTTTATATAACAGCAAAAAAGGAGTGTGCATACACATGAAGAAGTTTTTCCAATCCAAAGGCTTTATTGTTTCGGCCCTGGCTGTCCTCTGCGTCGCCATCCTGGGCGTCTGCTGGTTCGTGAGCCGGGACCGCACGGATGAATTCCGTCCGGATGAATCTCCTCCCAGCAGTACCAGCAGCGACTGGTCGGATGGCGGTGTGCAGTCTGGAGACGAAGGCGGGGGCGCAGATGCCTATGCGCCCGGCCAGTCTTCCAGCGCCGAAGAGGAATATCCCAAGGTGACCTCAGAATCTGAGGGCGAGGTTGAAATCGACTTTACCAATACGGAGAAGCCGGAAGAAACGCCTCCCCCTGTGCCGGAAGGCAAGACGGAGATCGAAGACCCCGGTGAAGAGCATGAGGTCAATCCCGACCTGGCAGTACCGGAAGTCACTGCTCCTCCCGCAGAGGAATCCACTTCCAGCAATGAGCCGGCCCCCGGCTCCAGCAATGGCAGCGGCGCTGTCTATGATCCGGTATTTGGCTGGGTAGTCCCCGGCGATGTGCAGCAGTCCACCGGCGACAGCGACGGTGACCTGAACAAGCAGGTCGGCAACATGGGCGGCTGACAACCTACAACTGAATATGGACCTGAAAGGCCGTCACTGGATTGTGGCGGCCTTCTTATTTTCAAAAAGAACGGAGCGTGATGTATTTGAAACGACTTCTCGCCCTCTTATGCAGCCTCGCCCTGGTGTTCTGCCTCGTTCCCTCCACAGCATTTGCGTCGGGAGGCAACGGGAACATTGACGGTGGCGGCGGCGGGATGGGGCAAGGCACATCCTCAAACTTCTGGAATCCCGGCAACGATGGCGTGCGCATCACGGTTGTGGATGCAGAAAGCGGCGCTGCCGTGTCCTCACCGCTGGACTTTTCCAACCGGACGCAGAAAAGCAGTATCCTCCACTTCGGAAAAGTCAACAAGCTGCAGTACCTGAGCGGCACCGGCCTCTCCCTCCAGTCCGGGGTGGCCTATTCCTGCATCAAGCCCGCGCAGTCCATGCCCACCATCGTCAGCAGCAAAGGCCAGAGCAATATTGACGCCATCAAGCGGTACTTCTGCTCGGAGTACGCCTGCATGATGGTTGCCCAGGCTGCGGGTGTGGACTATGAGCGGATGATCGCCGGCGAATATAAGCTGCTGATCGAGCCCATCGCCTACTTTACCCACAACGGCCAGTACTACTGCATGACGGCCACTGAGGCCGGCCTTTACGATCAGATGTCCGGCGGCAACCTGCGCCGGACAATGACCTCGCTGACCCATAAGAACCTGCCGCTGTCCATGTTTCTGGAATTCAGTGACCTTGGTATTTCCGCCTGGACCGGCAACACCACCGGGACGCAGAACAATTCCGACATCATCAATACACTGGGTGTCGGCATCGTCTGGTTTGACGAGGCCCCGCCCGAGGGCGAGATCGAGGCCCCTGATGTGGAGTACCGGGTGGATACCGATGTCATTACCTCTGTCACCCTGCGGACGGATACCGACCTGACGCCGGATAATCCCGCTTCGGTGACCTTCCACATCCTCGGCACCACCTACCGGGTCAACAATGTGGTGATCCCCGCTGGCGACAGCCAGGTAGTCTGGGTCAAGTGGCATACCCCCACCACACCGCAGACAGTCACCATCACGGTATCCGTCAGCGGCGCCTATACCGCCCAGGATACCTTTGTAGCGGAGATCGTGGACCTGAACGAACATATCCCGCCCGACCCGGTAGCCACAGACACCAATCCCACCTATACTGTACCGTCCCTTCCCAATGAAACGCAGAAACTCACGGCCAACTGGGGCGTCTGGAGCTGCTATTGGGTGCCGGTATGGGTGTGGTGTGATCACGGAGAAGACGGCGGGCATTGGGTGGATGAAGGCTACTGGGAATATGAGTACACCGGCTATTCCGCCTCCATCAGCGGCGTTATGTCCCTGATGCCGGACGATATTGTGCCGACGGCCTCCGGAAAGTCCATGAAGAGCGGATACGGCGTCAAGCAGGATGTGACAGCCACGCTCTCCACTGACGCGCCCACCAGCCACATCACCCATCCGCAGACGGCCTTTTCCGTGTTCCCCGAATTCCAGTACGAGACTTACCTGCGCCTTCTGCAGCGGGTGTCCAGCGGCCGGAGCGCCAAATTCACCTTCCAGCCCAATGAGTTCTCTACTTACAGCCGGGAAGTGCATTTTACCCCCATCTGGTTCCCGGATGCGACGAACTACACCGTCTTCACCCAGGTCTGGGATACCTGGACGCCGGACGGGATGCTGAGTATCAACCTGAACGACTATGTTTCCATTGACGGGAGCCTCTATGATGACTGGTACACCAATCGAGAGTAATGTGTGGATGGCCTACCTGCTCACTGTTTTTCTGGTGGTGACGGGCTTTGCCGTCTATGACATCCTATACAGGCGGGTGCCCGACCGGGCGCTCGTCTTTTTTATCCCCCTGGCCGCACTGGCCCCGCTGATCCAGGTCTACTTCACTCTGGAGTATGGCCGGACGCCCATTTTTATCTGGCCCGTTGTGGCTGAGGCGCTGGTAGGTGCGCTGCTGGGCTTCTGCATCCCGCTGGCCGCTGCTATGGCGACCGGCGGCAGCGGTATGGGCGGCGGGGACATCAAATTCTGCGGGGTGCTGGGCCTGGTCTATGGTCCCTCCGGCATGGCGCTGGTATTCCTGGTGGCCGCCGGCTTTGCCATGCCGGTGGTGCTGCTGTTCCGGCGGCTCTTCCGGGACAAACAGCCCATTGCGATCCCGTTTTTACCTTTTCTGGCCTGCGGCTGCTCTGTGGCGACGCTGGCTGAACTATTTTTATGACAGGAGAGATGCTTATGAAACTCAATAACCGATTCATCTTCGGCATTCTGTCCCTGGTTCTGGCGGCGGTCATCGCATTTGTGGCACTGCCCACCATTGCCCGGCAGACCAACGGCAAGACGGAGATCGTCCGCATCACCCAGCCGGTGCTGAAAGGCGAAAAGATCACCAGCGACAATGCCGAAGTCGTAGAAGTGGGCGGATACAACCTCCCGTCCAATGTGGCCCACAGCATGGAGGATGTGGAGGGCCTGTATGTAACAGCCGACCTGGCCGCAGGCGACTACATCCTCACCAGCAAGGTCAGCACCGTCCCTGTTTCCTCGGATGTGGCGCTCAACGATATTCCCTCCGGCAAGGTCGCCATCTCGTTGACTGTAAAAACGCTGGCCTCCGGTCTGTCGGATAAGCTGCAGCCTAACGACATCATCCGCATCTATCACTTCCTGGAGACGGCGGAAGAGGTGCCGGAGCTGCGCTTTGTCAAGGTGCTGTCGGTCACCGACTCTGACGGTATCAATGTGGACAACACCAAGGAGCCCACCGAGGACGAAGAGCCGCAGCAGTCTGCCACCATCACTGTGCTGGCAAGCCCGGAGCAGGCCCGAATCATTACCGAGATGGAAAATGACGGCGTGGCCCATGTGGCGCTGATTTCCCGCAACAACGATCAACTGGCCGAGGAACTGCTGGCTGAGCAGGACAGGACGCTTCAGGAGATCTACTTCCCCGAAACACTGGTTGAGGAAAATACAGAAGGCCAGGATGGCGGAGAAGCTGCTGAAAGCGCCGCAGATGGCGAGTCCACAGGCGAAGCGGGCACCGAAAATACGGAAGGCAGCGCCGAGACGGCCCCTGCGGATGACGGGCAGGATGCTGCGTAACAGAAAGGAGGCCTGAACCTATGGGAAAAGTCATTACCGTCTGGGGCAGCCCGGGGAGCGGGAAAAGTATGTTTTCCTGCATCCTGGCAAAAGCCCTGACCCGCGACAAGCGGAAAGCCATCATCATCAACGCGGAGATCAGCGTCCCCATGCTCCCGGTCTGGCTGCCGGAGCAGATCATCCAGACCAACGCCTCGGTGGGGCAGGTCCTGAGCAGCGTAGAAATCGACACCTCTCTGGTGGCAAGCCATGTTACGGTGCTCAAAAGCTATCCCTTCATCGGCCTGATGGGCTATTCCGCCGGCGAAAATCCGCTGAGCTATCCGGAAGTCAAATATGCTATGGTACTCCAGCTGGTCAACGCTGCCGCAAAGCTGGTGGATTTCGTCATCCTGGACTGCAGTTCCAACATGACCAATGTGTTTACCCCGGCGGCGATTGAGTCCGGCGATCTGGTCATCCGCCTGCTCACCCCCGACCTGAAGGGCGTCAACTACCTGAAAGCCCATCAGCCCCTGCTGGTGGATGGCCGTTTCCACTATGACCGGCACATGACCTTCGCCGGCATGGCCCGCCCCTTCCACGCCCTGGATGAAATGGGCTATATCATCGGCGGCTTTGACGGCCTTCTGCCCTATGGCAAGGAGATCGACCGCTGCGCCACCGAGGGCGGGATGTTCCAGGCCATCAAATACTGCAATCCCAAGTACACCGCCTCGCTCAACAAGGTGCTGGACGCCTTGGAGCAGATGGAGCTGGCCGAGCAGGCGGCAGAGGATGCGGACGATGAGGACGAGTTCGAGGAGGATGACGCCGATGAATAATCTCAACGACATATTCTTCGCGCCGGCGGCCAACCAGGACCTGACCTATGACCAGGTGCTGGAGGATGTGCAGCGGTATTTCGCTGAAAATCACGCCTCCACCATTGCCGAGGCCAGCGAGGGCAACGCCGAGCGGGCCACCACACTGCTCAAAGAGCTGATGGTGCAGTACATCGTCAAGCGGAAATACGCCATTGAGGGGCTGACCACCGAGGAACTGTGTGAAAAGCTCTACGAGGATATGGCCGGGTACTCCTTCCTCAAGAAATGGATCTACAAGCCCGGCATTGAGGAAGTCAACATCAACGCCTACAACGACATCGAAGTGATCGAGGCCGGCGGGCGCAGCATCAAGATCCCGGACAAGTTTTCCTCCCCGCAGCACGCCATTGATGTGGTGCGCCGTATGCTCAACGCCTGCGGCATGGTCATTGACGACACCATGCCCAGTGTGGTGGGCTTTCTGGACAAAAACATCCGTATCTCTGTGGACAAGACGCCCATTGTAGACCCGGATGTGGGGATCAATGCCTCCATCCGTATCGTCAACCAGCAGACAGTCTCCGAACAGAAGCTGCTGGATTCCGGCAGCGCCACCGCCGAGATGCTCCACTTCCTGATGGCCTGCATCCGGTATGGCGTCAGCGTATGTATCGCGGGCTCCACCGGCTCCGGCAAGACCACCATCATGGCATGGCTGCTCTCCAATGTACCCAACAACCAGCGCCTTATCACCATTGAGGAAGGCAGCCGCGAGTTTGATCTGGTCAAGCGGGATGAAAACGGAAATATCTTGAACTCCGTCATCCACCTGCTGACCCGGCCCAGCGAAAATCCGGCGCTGAACATCAACCAGGACTTCCTCTTGGAGCGGGTGCTGCGCAAGCACCCCAATGTCATCGGCGTCGGCGAGATGCGGTCCGCCGCAGAAAGCCTGTCGGCGGCCGAAAGCTCCCGCACCGGCCATACCGTCTGTACCACCATCCACTCCAACTCCTGCAACAGCACTTACCGCAGGATGATGACCCTTGCCAAGCGCAAATACAGCATGGATGACGCCGTACTCATGGAGATCATGGTGGAGGCCTATCCCATCGTGGTGTTTACCAAGCAGCTGGAGGACCGTTCCCGTAAGATCATGGAGATTTTGGAGGGTGAGGACTACCGGGACGGGCAGCTCATTTCCCACACGCTCTACAAGTTTGAGGTAGAGGACAATGTGACCGATGAAAAGGGTGAGATCCATGTGGTAGGCCATCACAGGAAGGTGGGCCTGATCTCTGATACTTTGAAAAAACGGCTCCTTGACAACGGCATCTCCAATAAAGAGCTGGCGGAGTTCATGGACGCCCCGAAGGAGGTGGATTAAAGGTTGCAGTGGATCTACATCATTTGCTTTGCGCTGATCAGCGCGGGCCTCCTGGCTCTGTTTGGCGTGCGGCCAGGTGATTTCATCGACGCCCTGTTCCGCTCCCGCCGCAAAGCGGCCACCCTCTCCGACGAACTCAATGTCCTGATGGGCACACCCGCCAAGGGCTTCTTCAACCAGGACTATGAGCTGAAGCAGATTTTAAAAGGCACCGGCCGCGCCGACCGCTATGAAGCGGTTAAACGGCTGTCGCTGATCCTGTTTGCGGTGGGCGCTGTGCTGGCGCTGCTCATCAACAATGTGTATATGGTGCCGATCCTGGGCATTGGCTTTTCACTGGCCCCCATCTGGTATCTGCGAAGCACAGCCGCCAGCTACAAGAAGCATCTGAATGAGGAGCTGGAGACCGCTATCTCCATCATCACCACCTCATATCTCCGCACGGAGGACCTGATCCGGGCGGTCAAGGAAAACCTGCCCTACATCAATGAGCCGGTGAAGGCCAACTTCGAGGCATTTGTGTACGAGGCGGAACTGATCAACGCCAACCTGACCAGCGCCATCAACTCGCTGAAGATGAAGGTCCCCAACCGGGTATTTCATGAGTGGTGCAACATCCTCATTCAGTGCCAGTCTGACCGCTCCATGAAAAACACGCTGCCCACCATTGCACAGAAGTTCAGTGATGTGCGTGTGGTGCAGTCTGAACTGGAGGCCATGATGCAGGGGCCGCGCCGTGAGGCCATCACGATGATGTTCCTGGTGATCGCCAATGTGCCGCTGCTTTACTTCCTCAATGAAGACTGGTTCCATACGCTCATCTTCACCACACCCGGTAAAATTGCCCTGGCGATCTGCGCGGCCATCATTCTCTTCGCCCTGACGCAGATCATGAAGCTGAGCAAGCCCATTGAATACGGAGGTGACGGCGCATGACCCTTTTGGCACTTGTGGCGATCATCTTCTTTGGTTTTGCCACCTACAACCTGACCTGCGCCTTTGTGGATATTCCCACAAAGAAGACCTCCCGCATGATGATGCTGGCCCGTAAGCAGCAGGGCGTAAAGGCCGAGAAACTGCTGGATGTCTACATCACTAAAATCGCCGGACTGATCGCCCCGTATCTGAAGCTGGATAAGCTCAAGCGGAACAAGCTGCAGCGGGCGCTGGATATTGCCGGCCTGGAGCTGACGCCGGAGATCTACACGGCCCGGGCTTGGGTCACAGCAGGCGCTGTCGGTCTCTGCTCTGTCCTGATGGTGTTTCTGGTGCCGCTGATGGTTCCCGTGCTGATCGGGCTTGCGGTTGCGCTGTGGTTCTCAACCTATTACAGCGTCTTCGATTTTGTCAAGAAACGCCGTAAGCTCATTGAAAGCGAGATTCCCCGGTTCGCATTGACCATTGGACAGAACCTGGAGAACGACCGGGATGTGCTGAAGATCCTGACCTCTTACCGCCGGGTAGCGGGCAAGGATTTCGGCGCGGAACTGGACCAGACCATTGCCGATATGAAAACCGGCAACTATGAAAATGCACTGATCCATTTTGAGACCCGCATTGGCAGCCCCATGCTGTCCGATGTAATCCGCGGCCTGATCGGCGTGCTGCGCGGCGATGACCAGCGGATGTACTTCAAGATGATCTGCTTTGACATGAGGCAGATCGAACAGAACAATTTGAAAAAAGAAGCAGCCAAGCGCCCCAAGAAGATCCAGCGTTACTCCATGATGATGCTCATTTGCATTATGATCATCTATCTGGTGGTCCTCTGCACCGAGGTCATGAGTTCCCTGGGCGCTTTCTTCGGCTGACAGGTATCCGTCCACGCCTCTGGTGTGGGCTTTCCATATACCCGCTCCCACCCGGGGCGAATCTACGATGGAGGTGATGTTTTGTACCGCAGTGGATTCCCATAGCGGCCGCTATGCCGGCTGCCTTCCATCCATTTCCCCAGGTCCGGCCTGCTCCCAGGCCGGACCTGAACCTACCGTCTGAACAGGAGAAATCCATGTCGAAGAAAAAGTATATTCCGCCTGACGGCGAAGATGGGCGGCGGCGCAGGTTCCGATGGCTTTTGCGCCAGAAGCCGAAAGCATATCCGGACAGGCCCCGCTCCAACAAAAACAGCCTGCTCAAGCCTATCCGCCGGTCCTGACCGGCCATAACCATACCAAAATCCAATATCACATTTACAGGAGGTATTTCCATGAAGAAGTTTACCAGCTGCATCCGCAGCAAAGTGAACGGCCTCGCGCTTCGGGCCTGTATGGCGCTCTCCAACCAGCGCGGCGATTTCTACATCTCTGATGCGGTCAAAATCATCATCGCCGTTGTGCTGGGCGCCCTGCTGCTGGCGGCCCTGACCCTCATCTTCAACGATACGGTCATCCCCCGGATCACGCAGGAGATCGAGGGCCTGTTTGGCGCGGCCAACTAAGGGCTTGTTCGCTTAAATGCCGTCAGCGGGGATCAGCTTGTGGACATCTGCAGCTGGTCCCCGCTTTTTTATTTTCTCAAAAAACGACTATTGGAGGTAGAGGATGAAAACATCCTGCAAATTTTATTCCTTTCTGCGGGCCGTCCGTGGGAACTGGCGCAATGCCATCTTTGTCAGCTGTGGCTGCGATGCCTGTATGTATGGCCGGGAGAAGCCCTGTTCCGGATTCCTGCTGACAGTGGATGAGTGCGGGCAGGTCATGCTTCTGCCTGCGGAAACCATCCATGAACTGACTGGTGAGGAAGTAGAGCCCGCCGAGTGCAGTGCCGTTCTGTCGCACCGCTCTTTTGACGCCGCTTTTTCCAAGTACATCGAATGGCATACGCCGGACCCTTCCGCATGTACGCTCAGGCAGCTTTGTCTGGACCTCAGCTGCAGCCAGAACAGCTGATTTTTACACAGAAAGACGCCATCGCGCCGCCTTTGGCGCGTCTTTGGAGGTGATGATTTTATGATGAAGCAAAAACCGATCAAATGTCCTTATTGCCATGCCAATGCCTCCCTCCGTCCGGCCAGCGTGGTTTACGGCTTGAACCGCCGATCCCAGGGGAAATTTCTCTATCTCTGCGACCGCTGGCCCGCCTGCGATGCCTATGTGAGCGCCCATGACAGGACGCACCGGCCTATGGGCACTTTGGCAAATGGAGATCTCCGGCACAAGCGCATTTTGGCGCACCGGGCATTGGAGCAGCTGCGGCAGAGCCGGCACATGGAAAAATGGGAGGTCTACATCTGGCTCCAGGCGAAGCTGGGGCTGGATGAACGGCAGGCCCATATCGGCCAGTTTTCCGAATGGATGTGCGATGAGGTCGTCCGCCTCTGCAGGCAGGCCTCAGCTCCTCTTGCCGCCGGACAGGCGGCAGCCTGACGGGAGGTGAGCAAATGACCAGCCTGACGAAACAGCAGCAGGAACTCGTTGCTCAAAACCTGCCGGTGGTGCATTGGGTGATCTGCGATTATATCCATGTGAATCCGACTATCTGCGGCCTGGAGTACAGCGATCTGTTCCAGGAGGGGTGCGTCTGGCTCTGCAAAGCCGCGACCACCTATAAGGAGGATGGGCGGGCGCAGTTTACTACTTACGCCAAAACAGTCGTAAAAAATGGGCTTCTGTCCTATTGCCGGACGATCTGCAACAGGGGCAAGATGTTCAGCCGGCTCATTATTGGGGAGCATGGGGAACTGGCCGCTGATGGCGAGGCCCTGGAGCCGCAGTCCGATGTATTTGACGCTCAGGTGTCCCTGATGGAAACGCTGTCGCTTCTGGAGGCCAGCAAGCAGGACTATGACGGTGTGGCCCGGCTTGGGATCGAAGCCCTGGCGCTCAAGCTTCAGGGGATGCGGGTCACGGATATTGCGGAACTCTACCAGGTTCCGCCCTCCCATGTGGGTGCATGGATCTCGCGCTCAGCCGCCAAACTGCGCAGCGACCCCCGCTTTCTGGCAAGCTTGCTTTGAATTTGTTGAAAACCACGGCCTTCCTGCAGTAAAGGATATATAAAAGGAGGCATTGATCAATGGAACAGAAAACCTTATATACTGCAATCGGCCGTCTGGAGCGGGAAACAAATGGCTGCGGCCGGTCCTGCCCGGTCATCCGCCTTGGCGGTCAGCCCTACATGGTGGATATGCAGGAGCTGGTCGTTTGGACTGCCCTGAATTGGCGGATCTCCAAATGGGAGGATATTTCTTTTCAGTGCGATAAGTTGGCCTCATCTATGGGCGGTGCTGTCAGCCGGCCCTGGGATGACTGTGTGAACCGCCTGCTTACCCGCGGCCTGCTGGTTTCCGGCTGCGGGGAGACCGAATACGATGCGCTGTATGATCTGTTAAGTTCCTTGGGAATCATCCCCACCAGCGGCTCTGCTCTGGTGCGCGGCGTATCGTTTATAAAGCTGGTAATCAGTCGCCGGATTTCGGTCAGGCAGGCGCTGAAGCTGTTTCGCAAAGACCACCGGACCGACTATGAATCCCGCGTTATGCGGCTTTCCCGGCAGGCCCTGCTTTCCACTGCGGAAATCATCAAATGTGTGGAGCAGGATGTCTTCTCCCTCCCCAGTGAGCGGGTCCTGATGGAGAAGGTGTACGGCGACAGCGAGACCACCTGCCAGAATATCGCCAGCCTGATGAGGAACAGCCGGAGCAGCCAGGCAGTAACGCTGGCCGTTGCCAACCTGTATCTGCGCCAGCAAATCATTTTTGAAAGGATCAGCACATGAAAAACCAATGGAGTCAATTTCCCTTTGTCCTGCGCCGCAAGATCCTGCTGACATTCCTGGCCGGAGTCGCCAGCATCGCAGTCAGCCTTGTGATCTTCACTGTCACCGCGGATCGCATCCTTTTGGTGCTGGGTGGATTCATTTTTGCCGCTTCTCTGGTGCTTGGTATAAGCCTGTGGAGCACCACTGCCCGGGGCCGGTACGAAGTGGTGGAAGGGATCTGCGCCGGTGTCAGCACCCCTATGCTGCGTCGTTACCGCAAGATCCAGCTGATTGATGAACAGGGGGCGGAGCGCACCTTGCTGTTGAGCAAAACCGCCAAGTTCCAGATCGGCGCCCGCTACCGCTTTTATTTTCAAAAAAGGAGCCGGCCTGCCGTCGGAAACGACTATCTGGACGCTGCCCTCTCCACCAATAGTTTCCTTGGATACGAGGTACTGGAGGACGCAGCATCCTGTGATAAAGAGCCGGAAAGCAGGGAGCAAACACCCCATGAGTAAGAAAAAGGGATACGGCATCAAAGCTATAGCTTCAGTGCCGTATCCCTCTATTTTGTTATTCTCATCCGGTAGCCGTGGCCTCGAATCATTTTGAAAATATTTTGCTTATGAGGATTTTAGCTATTGTGGAAGACCGTTTCATATTCTCCATTTTCATTAAGAATGGATATATTCGTTATGTTGGCCTCCATACTCATACCTTCAATCGCACATTCGTCAACGATAGATTGAAGCTGCATATCAATTTCACTTCCCGATTCCGATGAAGGGAGAAAATCCTCGCTTACGCTATCAATGTACTCCTGCATTTGACGATGAACGCTCTTTAGTGCGTTATCTCTTTCAGCGACTGTTAAATTGCCTTCAGATAATTCATATGTAACACTATATTCAATGTTACAACTGAACTCTATCGTATCTAAAACTGTGCGGCCAGATGTCCGTTCCCGTTCAAGGTGGTCGTTAAATGTGCCTGAATTATTTTGTGCCATCAATTCTGAATAGGTTAAGGGCAATGAATATGTAACTATTTCAGCTTCTGTACTATCTTCATCAAAATAATTCTCCAGGTCGTTTAATACTGATAAAAGCATATTTGTATCAGTAAACACATCCAATGCTAATGTTCTGAAGTCGGAGAGAGTCATATTTTGGTAATTTGCATTGATTAGGCTTTCAATCATTTCCTCTTCTTCATCAAAACTCAAGACAGCAGAAGGGTCTTGTTGGGATATGGTTTGATCTTGTTCACCATTATTTACTGAGCAGTCTATGATTTCTGTATCCTCTGCATTATGAACGATAGGGAAAAATGCGAGAAGATCAATATTTGCATTCTCCAATACGACATTTTTGATAATAGCACCGTTCGTTGCTCCGAAGAATCCCATTTCATCGGTCTTCTTTGATACCGTCAAATTGTTGATGATATAACCGTTGCCATCAAATATTCCCGTAAATGGATTTTCTGAATTGCCTATTGGGGTCCATTCGTCCGTTAAAGTAATATCGTTTCCCAAAATGTAATTACCAGATAACGGATAAACAGAGCCTATCGCTTCTAATTCATCTTCAGCAGTCAATATGTAGTATTCTTCATTGTCGATAGTTTGTGTCTCCAGCGAAATCTCTGTATTTTCCTGTGTGGATTCTTGATGAACCTGTGAACTACATCCACTACTTAAAATAATAATTCCACAGCAAAGTGCTGCTAAAAGGCGCCTACTCATTTTTTCCTCCAGTCTCAGAATACCATTCTGCTGTTATTTTAGTTGAGCCAATTCAACTATGGCAAGGGTCCAAACAGTATAATACAACTGCACTGTAATTATGTCAATAAGCAAGAGAAGCGGACGGGCGCTAAACATATTTATCCCTTGAAATAACTTTTTGATTTTGCAGAAAAAAATCAGAAATGCCCTATTTAATAGGCGGAATACTTAAAAGGAGGTTCACCCCAATGTATAAGCCCCACACCATTGAGCAATACAAGATCCAGCGTTTTCTGGACGAGACCTTTGCGATGGAGCATTTCCTGGTCTCACCGCTGTCCCGCACCTCGCTCTTGCTGGAGGATGAAACCGGCGAGCAGCTTGCTTTCGGCTTTTTGGATGACGAAGTGCGTGAGATTCCGCTCCCGCCGCCGGCCGCCCCGGAAGAAATCAAAGATTTCATCCGGCGTTTCCGGGCCCTCAATCCCAAACCGCGTCTGCGTACCTTTGAAGATATTACCCGCTGGTGGCTGGACCACCCCAATCCCCTGACATACCAGCAGGCCCTTGGGCTGTCGGACGAGCTCTACCGCCATTTTCTCTCCCACCCTATGATCGACGAGGAAGACGCTTATCGTCTGGCTTCTTCCGGGCTTGTCAGTGAAGATGATTACCGGGATATTCAGCTCTGGTATCTCGATGGCAACACCATCTCCCACTGGCTCGGTCCCTTCGGCGTGGATGGGACAGGCAATCTCTATCGTCTGATATTCGGCTACGGGACGCCGGCAGCCCGAGCACTCAAATTCTATCTGCTGGATGATTACTACCGCGACATGAACCATATATTGTGATTTGCCTCGCTTAAATATCTATATATAGTATAATACCGCTTGACAAACACAAGATATAGTGCTACACTTATCTTGTAATTGATTTTTGTGCGTTTCCCCTTGTGGGATACAGACTTAGCTTCTGTACCGCAGATTAAACATCTGCATTGCACACGCAGTCAAGGTTGTATGCTGTATCAAGTGTCAGTGGTATTGCCGCGCCCTTTCAGGGCTGGTATCTGCTGGCACTTTTTATATATAGATATTAACGCCAGAGGCGAAGAAAGGAAGTGTTATGGCACAAATCGTTGTATTTGGCCGAGTCATGCACGAGCTTGTTCCGAAAGAGGGCCAGTCAAAACAGCAATATGTCTGTTTCGACCTGATGGAGCGTTCCGGCAATAACCCGCCGGACTACTACCAGGTATGGGCCCGCGGTGACGACGTTACCCGGCTCATGCGGCTCAAGGTCAAAAAGGGAAGCATGATCTGGCTCACCGGATCGCAAAAACTGGTGGATGTTCGCCAAAAGGACGGAACCACGGTCAAGAAGCTGAAAATATGGCTGACGGACTTTGGATTCCTCCCCGGGCAGTCCTCCAAAGCAAAATCCACAAGTGAGCAGCATGACCCTGACGAAGCGGCGCCTGTTCCGTCACCTTCCGAGGTGATGGATGGCGACCGCGAACCCCTGCCGGAATAAAAGCCGGCATTCCAGAGGGACCGTATCAAGTTTTCAGAATGATCTGAAGCTTGGTGTGGTCCCTCTTTTTTTGTTTTCAGGCAAAATTCTAAAGGAAGGACGGTAAAGAAATGAGTAATGACAAAGGACTTTTGAGCGGCAGCATCACCATTTTGATCGGTGCTGTCATTGCCATCATGGCTCTGGTGCGCGGGCCGTGGCAGGCGTGGCTGCTGATTGGAGTATTCACCCTTTGGGGGCTTTGGGTCGTTCTGATCCTCCTGCTCCCGTATATGCAACAGGCCAAACGCCGCCGGCAGCGCCAGCAGAGAGAACGCCAGCTACACGCTGAAGGCATTTCCCAGAGCACATTCCAGGTCCCGGAACTGGAGGAACCTGTTTCAGACGACCTGCTGCTCCGTTATGCCAACCATCGGATTCTGGCCTATCTGCGCTCGTCGTATGCTGACGCCTGCTTTGAGTGGTGTGAAAAACGGCCGGCAGAGCTGATCCGCACCAACGGAACTGGGCGTATCCGGCTTCATAATGTAGATGGATTCGACCATGCAGACATCACATTCGGCCAGGACGCGACTATCAAGTGTGACCTGCTTAAAATCGTGCCTCTGTCCAAGGCTGGCACAGAACAGGGCGATGAGGCCAATATCCCGCCCAACAAGCAGCCCATTGACCCGCGCATCTGGTACGAAAACTGTGGGCGCGAAGTCATGGAAACACTGATCGCCGATCTGAATTCCCGTGGGCACAGCAAGCTCACACTGCGGGAAAACGGCGACATCTGCATCCAGCAGGACGATGAACTGGTGCCGCAGGAACATCTTGCGAACTTTCCCGCGAAGGTCTATTGGCCCCGCTTGGTGGAAGTGTTTGAAAGCAAGGGCCTGTCGGCTGAAACCACGGCGCAGGGCATTCAGGTCTCCTGGTGACCGCCATCACCCAGAGAGGGGAGTGAAATCACAATGAAATCAGGGATCAGTCTTGTAGACATGGCAAAGGAGATCCAGCGCCAGGCTGATTTGAAAGCCGACTATATGCTGGACACCCGCAGCCTCCGTCTGGAGCCTTTTGACTCGAAGCTGTACCTCAACGCCTATGACCAGTCCGGTGTCCCGGCGCTTGAACCGCTGGAGGTTAATTCCATTGCCCACCGGCAGATCGGCACACACCTGAAGATCCCGGCGGCCTACTATGACAAGATGCTGGAGGAATATCCCCAGCTGCTGGCGCAGAATGTGAACGCCTGGTTCCAGCGGGAGCCCTCTGTCCGTATGATCCGCACCATTGAGGGTACGGCACGGGCATTTTTAAGCAACCGCTACCGGCGCATTGACAACCTTGATATTGCGAGCATCGTCCTTCCCGTCCTGCAGGATATGGAGGGAATGCACTTTGAGAGCTGCCAGCTCACGGAAAGCCGCATGTATATCAAGGTAGTCAACACCCGCCTGGAGGCCGAGGTCGTGCCGGGCGACATCGTTCAGTCCGGCATCATCATCAGCAACAGCGAGGTGGGACTCGGTTCGGTGAACATCCAGCCGCTGGTCTACCGGCTGGTATGCAGTAACGGAATGGTCGTAAATGATGCCCAGACGCGCCGCAACCATGTGGGCCGCGTCAACGAGGCTTCGGAGAACTATCAGCTGTATTCGGAAAAGACGCTGGAGGCAGACGACAAAGCCTTTGCCATGAAGATCCAGGACACGGTGCGGGCCGTGGTAGACGAGGTGCGCTTTACCCGTGTAGTCAACATGATGCGGGAAGCCAAGGAGGCTCGCATGAATACCACCGATGTCCCCGGCATTGTCAAGCTGGTCAGCAGGGACTTCCACATCACTGATGAGGAAAGCTCCGGTGTGCTGCAGCGGCTGATCGAGGGCAACGACCTGACGCTCTATGGTTTATCCAATGCGGTGACCCGCCACAGCCAGGATGTCCCGGACTATGACCGGGCGACTGCACTGGAGGGCATCGGTTACAACATTCTCTCCATGCCGGCAAGGCAGTGGAGCCGTATCAACCAGCTGGCCGCCTGAGTGGCTGCCAACCATCCAATTTTAAGGAGGAACGAACTATGTACGAACAGAACACTTCTATGATGAACACTCCTGAGCGGAACACTTTCCTGCTCCCTGCGATGGTGGAGGGTGATTTCAGCAGCGATGAGATCGCGGAAGATGCGGACGGCCTGCAGATGATGAGTTTCCAGCGGGTGAAAATTCCCGCCGGCGGCGCCCTGCAGTTCGAGATCCCCACGGAAGACCCCGACAATCCGGATTATGCCCGGACGCTGGAAGGAGTCATTCTCTACAATCATTCTGCCTATACCCTGTGGCCGGAAGGCAGCGAGTATGACGAGGACACCAAGCCTCTCTGCTCTTCTGTGGACGGCAAGACCGGCATCGGGGAGCCGGGCGGCGCCTGCGCCACCTGCCCGATGAACGCATACGGTTCGGCCAGAGACGGCGGCCGCGGCAAGGCCTGCAAGAATATGCGGGACATTTACCTGCTGCGCAGCGGCGAGTATATGCCTCTGCTGATTTCTCTGCCGCCTACCAGCATCAAGCCGTTCAAGGAGTTCCTGAACCGGGCCTTTGTCTACCGCCGGCGCGCCACCTATGGCAGCCTGATCCAGATTGGGCTCAAGAAGGAGAACAATGGCAGCAACGACTACAGCGTTGCCACTTTCCGCCTTGTGCGCGACTTCCAGGGCGAGGAACTGGCTCAGATCCGCGCCTATGCCAATGGCTTTAAGGAGCAGATTAAGGCTATCAACATCCAGCGGGCCCTGATCAACGAGGAGCAGCGTGCCAACGACTGCGACTATGTAATCCCGGAGTCCGCTACGGCGCCCGGCAGCCCCGATGGGAGCTATGTGGTCGGCGAGATCAACGGCAACTACGAGAAGCTGCCCGCGTAATGAGTTTTGTTGCGGCCTCAGCCGCATGACATGTCATCAAGGGATACCTTCGGCTCACGCCGGGGGTATCCCTTTTTTGCTTTAGACTGGAGGAAATATATATGTTATGTGAAGTACCGTTAACAAAGGAGCAACAGGAGTTTGCCGCTGAACATCACGGCCTGGTCTACAAATTTTTAAATGACAACCATCTGCCAGAAGACGAATTTTATGATGTGGTCATTTTTCCCTACCTGAAGGCTGTGCAGGATTATTTTTCAGATGAATCGGCACAACGCTATTCATTCGCAGCGATTGCCCGCCACAGAATGCGTCTGTGTGTCTATGATCACTTTCGCTCGCAGGCTCGCCGCAAGCGCAACGCTGAAATCCTCAGCATTCACATCGGCCTGTACCCGGACGGTGTGCCCCTGGAGGAACTGCTGCCGGCGCAGGATGATCTGATGCAGGAATTTGAGATGAAGCAACTGCTTCATGACCTGGCTGGCCGTGTTTCCAGGCAGCAAATGAACATCGTCCGCATGAAGGGCTGCGGCTACGGCATCCGTGAGATCGCCAGCCGTGAAAAGCTCCCCATGAAACGCATCAAGGAGCTTCTGGAAGAGGTCCGCGCGGTGTTTCTAGAGTTGTGCTATGAGTAAATGCCTGCCGTCCCTGGTAGTCCAATGTCAAAAATGAATGGAGGCTGAATATTATGACGAAATCGAAAAAATCCATTGTAATGCACGGAATGCTTTTGTGCCCGCTGGTTCTCGGCCACTGCGCCTTCCTGCGTGCCAACGGCTCCGACTACCGGACCTCGCCCGTTGTGGCGATCCATCAGCAGTCCGGGGATCTGGTGCATTTCGAAACGCTCAACTCCAACTACTTCCTTTCGATGGACCCTTTCCCGCTGGCGGCCGTCAGCCCGCTCCCGACGGTCCTGGCCGCGTGCGCGTAGAGAAGTCAAAACAATAAGGGGTAATGCCCCATAGGTCCCGGCCGTGGCAGGCGCACTTGTCTGCCGCGGCCTTTTTTATGGAGTCCTGCAAATAAAAGTCAAGCACCAAAATGAAAAAAGTCCCGCAAAATTTGCGAGACCGAAAAAGGGTGCAACAAATCAGACCGGAGAGAAAGTACCTCACCGGCCAAGGTAAAATTTGGTTGTTAAAAATCACTTTTGCTCGGTAGTTTGCGCATCAAATGCCTCAAGGCACTCCTTTACGCGGGCGTAGTAGATACGCAGGAACTTGTTTTGAGCAGCGGTCATGTAGACGAAATAGGGTTTGCCCTCGCTGCGTTTCTTATCGAGGAACTGGTAGACTGGCTCATCTGCCGGGGATTTTTTCAGGTAAGTGCAGACGATCTGGTAGAGTGTTTTGCGCAGATGTGGTGAACCCCGTTTCGTGGTGGGAACGCTCTTGGCACTGTGTTTGCCAGACTCATCCACACCGGGATCGATGCCCGCAAATCCAACGATGGAGCTGCGGCGTGGAAAACGGCGCACATCGCCGATCTCCGCCATGAGCGCAGGCGCAGTCTTATCGCCAACACCGTACATGGCTCGCACCGTGTCATATTCCGGCAATTGCCGGGCAAGCCGTGTCATCTCAGCTCGCAGAGCGGCCAGTGTCATCTTGCCTGCAAGAAGCTGCTGGGCGGCTGAGATAATGAGCAGCTTGGTGTTGTCATTCTTCGGCAACGTGGTGAAATGGCCGCAGCTTCCGGCATAGACCTCCAGTGCTTTTTCGACGCTGAAATGGTAGCCCTTGCGTTTGCACCACTTCTGGTAACGCTCGGTGAATGCCTTTTCGCTGACGCGGCAGATGCAGTCACAATGCCAGAAGGTTATGACAAAATCCACCCATTTCTGGTGACCGTCCGCACGCTCCGGACTGGAGAACAGTTCGTTCACGCCGGGGAAGGTCTTGTCGGTCAACGAAATAAGATTGTTTTGCAGCGATATCACCGTTTTCATGTAGAGGTCGTACTGGCGGCTGCACAGCTTCAGTTGTTGTCTTAAAGTGTCCATGGGAGTATATTCCCGCAGATCCACCCAGTTGTCAAGACCGTACTTGGCAATTTTTATGGCGTCAGCCTTGTCGGTCTTGACCTTTCGGATGGAACCACCCCCGCTTTGCTTGATAAACAGCGGATTCAGGACACAGACATAGATCCCGTACTCATGCAGGGCCGCAGCTACCGGTTCATGGTAGCGACCGGTGGCTTCCATGATGACGCGGGTATCTTCCCCAAGCGCAAGGATGGCGTAAGCCATCTGCTCCAGCCCCACCTCGGTGTGGAGAAATTCCCGTGGCAGGAATGCCACTTCACCCATTGGCCGCAGGGCAGCCACCATGCTTTTTTCTTTGGAAACATCAATTCCAACTGCGTTCATTTTGCTCCTCCTTCTGATTGGATATGGCTTTCCGCCTTTTACTCATTGCCTGTTCAATCTCCTGGGTGACACGAACGCACCGAAAACCGGTGGCACAACCTGCGCAAATCGAATGCTGCGAATGAGAGAGGCGGCTGACGGACTCCATTACGGGCGTGTTAGCCCAGGAATGTTAGTGCCAGACCATTTACTCTCTCATTCTAACAGCTTCGGCTTTGAGATGGAAAAAGACGCGGCTGGCTGCCGCGCCTTAAACCGTAACTTTATTGTAGGAGAATGTGATGATTAGGTTAGTGGCTTTTGATTTAGACGGAACAATAGCCGATACTATCCCGATGTGTATAGAAGCATTTGAAAAAGCTGTATCGCCATATGCGGGACATACGTTGACCAAAGAAGAAATTATTCAAACATTTGGGCTGAATGAAATCGGAATGGTAAAGGCAGTTGTAAAAGAAAGATGGAAAGATGCACTGCGGGACTTCTATATTCAGTACGAAAAGTTGCATTCTCAATGCAATACTCCTTTTGAAGGAACCATTGATTTAATAAAGCATTTAAAGTCTAAGGGAATCATTGTGGCTTTAATTACCGGAAAAGGAGAAAAGAGCTGCAAGATTACTTTGAAAAAGCTGAATATGAAGCATATGTTTTCTGATATAATGACAGGAAGTGAGTTTAAAAACTGCAAAAGCGAATCCTTGTTAATACTGATGAGAAAATATAATTTATCTTCGGAAGAGTGCCTCTACATTGGGGATGCAGTTTCTGATGTGATTGCTTCAAAAAATGTTGGCATTACATGTTTATCTGCGGTCTGGAGTGAAGCAGCTGACAAAGAAGAATTGTATAAAATAAATGGAAAGAATGTATACGAAAGTATACAGAAATTGGCAGGAGTATTGGACTCGGGTCAATCCCAAATTCCGTGTAAACACCATTTGAGGTGCGAATAGAGCAAAATTGATTCAGGACGGTAGCCGGGAAAAGCCGGCTGCCGCCTTTTCAACAACATAACGCCGCTGGGGGCGGATGTCAAGGGCGGCGGAGCCGTTCATCTTGCCCTTGGCATCCGGCTCCGGCGGTGTTACTCAGGCATACGCTCGGCAAAGTAGATGGCCATCTGAGCGTGGATCAGGCTCCAGTCCTGCCGCCGTCCAGTCCACTTTTTGGTAATATCCATCATGGCCAGATACAGCATTTTCAGCAGGCTGTCATCGGTGGGAAAGACGGACTTGGACTTGGTCACCTTGCGCAGCTGGCGGTTGAAACCCTCAATGGCATTGGTGGTGTAGATCAGCCTGCGCACTTCCTGGGGGGTACTTGAAGTAGGTGCTGAGATTGGCCCAGTTGGACCGCCAGGACTGGGAGATTTTCGGGTATTTCTTGTCCCAGCGCTCCCCGAAGGCGTCCAGAGCATCCAGGGCTGTCTGCTCGTCCACGGCGGCATAGACCGCCTTCAGATCGGCCATAAGGGCTTTCAGGTCCTTGTAGGACACATACTTGCTGGAATTGCGCAGCTGGTGGATGATGCAGTTCTGGATCTCTGTCTGGGGAAAGGTGGCGTGGATGGCCGCATCAAACCCCGCTAAATTGTCGGTGCAGGCAATGAAAATATCCTCTACACCCCGGTTTTTCAGGCCATTGAGGACAGTGGCCCAGAACTTGGCGCTCTCGGTTTCCCCAACCCACATCCCCAGGACGTCTTTCCGACCATCCAGGTTGACTCCAATGGCAATGTACACTGCTTTCTTCACGATCTGCCCTTCGCTGCGGACATGATAGTGGATGGCATCCAGAAATACCACGGCGTAGATGGGCTCCAGAGGCCGCTGCTGCCACTCCCTGGCAATGGGCAGGATCTTGTCGGTAATACGGCTGACGGTGCTGTCCGAAACAGAAATGCCATAGATGTCCTGAATGTGAGCTTCAATGTCGCTGGTGGTCATACCTTTGGCGTACATGGACAGGATCTTTTCCTCTATGTCCTGGCTGATGCTGGTCTGGTTCTTTTTCAGCACCTGAGGCTCAAATTCCCCCTTCCGGTCCCGGGGAACTGATACCGCTACATCTCCAAAGCTGGTGCGCAGCGTTTTGCTGCTGTGGCCATTGCGGCTGTTGTCTGTGTCCTTGTTCTTGTAGTCGTATTTGCTGTAGCCCAACTCGTCATCCAGCTCCGCCTCCAAGCCATTCTCCATGAACTCGGCAATGGTTTCCTTGAACAGGTCTTGGATGTCATCCATGCTGCCGATGTTTGCCATTTGCAACAGCTCGCGGATCTTCTCTCGACGGGCATTTTCTTCCGGGGTACGATTCTTTCTAGCCATATGGTAAACCTCCTGTGCGGTGCTTCTATTCTACATCATGCAGGAGGTTTACACAAACTTTGGGATAGTCTCCAATTGCCGTTGCAGGAGCCGATCCCGCAACGGCAGTTTTCATTTCCACGGCCTACGGCGGAAGTTGATCCCGGAATTTTTAATCAGCGGCGATCTTTTGAACAGCCTTTTCAGGGTTGTTCTTTCTTCGTCTGTGAGCCGCTTGTATTTTAGCTGGAACGCCTTGCAGAAGATTTCCAGAAATTCCTGCACCCTGTCGCCGGTGGATTGCATGGCCTTTCGGACTTCCTTTATCAGTTCATCGGCGGGCGTGGTATCCGGCGCACTCTCCATGTCGTTCTCATGGGCTTTGCGTATATCGTGAAGGACAGCGTCCCATGTTTTGTGTGTCACATGGCAGAAAAAATCTTCTTCCTCTATCTGACCGGCTTCCAGAATTTTCAGGGAAGGGTCTGCGGCAGCTTCGGGATGTTCTTCCAGTATCATTGCCCGGACAGCGGCCAGCGCACTGTTGATGTCATGGAACCGCATGGTGGCCATTCCGTCCACATAGATTTCTGCGTCAGCCATCAGCTCCGCAAATTTTTTGTGGGACATCATCTCGCACAGCAGCCGGGTATTGATCCGTCCGCTTTTCAGAAGCGCCACGGCTTCATCGGTCAAGTGCAGTTCGGACAGCGGGGTATTTATCTGCTCCCGGTTTTCTGTCCGGCAGAACAGATAGTCAATGGACACCTCATAAAAGTCTGCCAGTGCGATAAGGTTGCCGTGATTGATTTCCTTATTTCGGTTTTCTTCATTTTCATAGCTGGCTAAAGCAGATTTTGAAATGCCGGTCTTTTCCGCCAGTTCTTCCAGCTTCAAACCCTTTTCCACCCGTAAATCTTTCAAGCGTTCCTGCAAGGAAACATGGTCTTTCATTGGTTTGCCACTCCCTTCCCATGTGGTTTTCAAGCATATATAACCATTATATCATACCGTTCCGAAATCGTGGAAATTTTCGATTTTGGGGCGGTATTCCTACTTTCTGGACATACGGGAAAGGGTTCAAAAATGAGCTATGATTAAGTTAGTTCATCGATGGATTATTCCAATCGAATGACCAGACTGTGTGGGATATGCTTCCCCGGCGATGTAGTGCCATGACTTTTGGCAGGGATGTGGAGGAACCCTGACCGAAACGAGCATACCAAAGGGAGCGATACGCCGCTGTGAGATTCAGGGGAGGAACGACACCGGGGAGAACTGGCGAACTGACACCGAAATGATACCGAAACACGACAATCTGATAGGGGGATAGTCTACCCTATTGCTGATACTTCGGGAGATTTTAAGCGGCTCTACCCTTTTGTGGACTTGCCATCTGGGGACACCTTGCATTGCAAGCTGTTCCCAGCCGACAAGTTTTATAAAATATGCTATCTTTTCGATAGGCAATAAAGTATAATAAAGTCAGCAATAAATCGTAATTTATCAGAAAATGAGGAATAGTTGAAATGGAGGCGCTATAATAACATGAAGATTGAAGGGAACCAGAAAGAACTGGATGCAATGGTAGAATTTCATAAGGGAAACCGTATCGAGGGGCTGAGACTGCAAGAAGAATTTGCAGCGGAATTTCGTAAGGAGTATAAAGACAAAGATCACTGTCCTTGCCTGAAAGCCTGTCGTTATCACGGAAACTGTAAGGAATGTGTAGCAATCCACAGAGCGCATCAGGAACATGTTCCTAATTGTATGCGACCATTGATTAATAAAAAATTGAAATTGATGTCAGAATTAACAGAGCATACCTTGGCAAATGAAATAGAAGCTCCACATGAGATTTTAAGAAAATAGGCAAGTCAAATTTCAGTTTGTTAGCTTTACATCGGGTCAACTTGTCCCGAACTTTTACAACTAAATACCCGCCGCCCACACAGCGGCACACCGAGCAGGAAATCTGAAAAAAGGTCTCCTGCTTTTTTCTGCTCAAAATGAGGTGGTAAAACGCCACCCCATCCACCAATTACCGAAAGGAGGGACACGAAATGCCCTGTCCACACAACGAAATCACGATTGTTCAGCGTAGCCAGCGGCAGTCTGCGGTTGCCGCCGCTGCTTATGGAACTTTAACAGGCGCTTGCCATTTTCTTTTCGAGAATGACAGGCGCTTTTCTTATTTTCAGGAGGATTTAGTTGAATGTATTTGAAGCTGTCAAGCAGTCTGTTACCACCCGGCAGGCTGCCGAGCATTTCGGAATCCGGGTGGGACGGAACGGGATGTGCGTCTGTCCTTTTCATGCAGACAAAAACCCAAGCATGAAGGTTGACCGGCGCTTTCACTGTTTCGGCTGTCAGGCAGACGGGGATGTGATCGACTTTGTTTCCCGTCTGGAAACTGTCAGCCCCAAGGAAGCCGCCCTCATGCTGGCGCAGGTGTTTTCCATCCCCTATGAGGACAAGGAGCCGCCCCACAAGAGCCAGAGGACGCCCCGGCAGGAAACCCCGGAACAGCGGTTCCGCCGTATGGAGCGTTACTGCTTCCGGGTGTTGTGCGACTATCGAAACCTGCTGCGCCGCTGGAAACAGGACTAAAGGAATACATTGACCATTTACGGGTCGCAAGCAAACAAAGGCATAAAATAATACCACTTAAGGGGTGTTTGTCGGTATTACGCCTTTATGGGGCTTAATCAAGCCGCCGGCTTAGTCAGAGGTTGTGATTAGCATTTGATTTGGAAATTGAAAATTACGGTTGCAATTCGCCTTGATCCGGCACAAATTCTACGATATCCTCAATCCGGCAATCAAGAGCAGTACAAAGCTTTCCGAGCGCCTCCATGGAAATGGGCTCATTTTTACTCATACGTGCCAAGGTGTTTGAGTGAATGTGCGCAACCTCAATCAGACTTGTTTTTTTTAGCTTCTTGTCAATTAAAAGCTTCCATAGCCGGTCATAACTCCAAGCCATATCCATACACCTCACAATTATACTATAGCTATCCTATCAGCTTTTCCGAAATACGTCAATAAAACTCATATAGGAAAATTAAGTAGATCTACAACTATCAGAAAATAAATTACGCTTTTATGTATTTTGCTATTGACAAATCGTAATTTATGAGCTATACTGATTACAGAAAACAAAAAACACGGTAGCATACGGGAGTTGCAGCTCCCGCATGCCTACATAGGTGATTAGGGCACCCATGCAACGGATTAAAATCCGCACCGCAGGATTAGTATACCTGTTTTTCTCGGCTGACGCAAGAGGAAAATCAAGGCGTATAGATTTTGCGGCGGCGGCTCGCCATAACTTCATGGCTAACACCGTGCAGGGGAACTCACCTGCACGGTGTTTTTTCTGTTTTCAATTCAAAACAGAAAGGAAAACAGAACCATGAAACAAGTGAATGAGCAGACCTACCTCACCGTTCGGGAAGTCAGTGACTATCTGGGCGTCAGCCAGACCGCGGTCTATGAGCTGACCCACAGCCAGGATTTTCCCGTCTTCCGCATCGGCAGCCGGGTACGCATTCCCAAGGAGCCATTCCTGGCCTGGGTGGACATGAAGACCCATATCTCACCAAACCTGCGTTCCTACATGGCTTCCATGTGAGGTGGCGCCATGGCAGGAAAACGCGCACACGGGGAGGGCTACATCACCCAGACCCCTAACGGCAAGTGGCGCGGTCAGCTGATGGACGGCAACGATCCCATCACCGGCAAGAGAATTATCCGTTCCTTTACCGCCCCCACCAAGCGGGAGCTTCTGCAGAAGATTCGGGACTACAAGGAGCAGAAGCTGCACCCGCCAGAACCGGAGCCGGTTTTATTCCGGGCGTGGGCGGACCAATGGTATCGAGACTACCGCACCCAGGTGGAGGTATCCACCTACGCCAACTACAAGTACACTCTCCAGGCACTGAAGGAGCATTTCGGAGAGAAGGCTATCACCGATATCCAGCCCATGGTCATCAACGATTACCTGACCGGGCTGTTGCGACAGGGTTTCTCTCACTCCAAAATCAGCAAGTGCCGGGCCATGCTGATCCAGATCCTGGATAGCGCCGTGGCTAACGGCCTGCTGGACCGCAATCCTGCCCGTTCTGCCAAGGCCATCCGGCTGGAAGCGGTGACCGGCGACTTGCTCCCCAAACCCAAGGACGCCTTCACCCCGGAGGAAGTGGAGACCCTGCTGACCAGCCTTCCTGACACGCCGGAGGGCGACGGAATCCGCCTGATGCTGGGTACCGGCCTCCGGGTACAGGAGCTGGTGGCCCTTACCGCCCAGGACATCGCCGAGGACGGCTCCTATCTCAACATCAACAAGGCGGTGAAGATGGTGGACAGCACTCCAGTGCTGGGCCCACCCAAGAGTCGCCGGAGCATCCGCACCGTTCCGGTACCGCCACGTTTTCGGCCCTATGCTCTCCGGCTGCGCAGGAGTGCGGGCAAGCTGTTCTGCATCCCCTCCCACAAACCGGGAGAGCCCAGCACCATCGAGCACTTCCGCAAGCGCTTCCGGGCCTTGTTGGACTCAATCCCAGATGTACGTAAGCTGACACCCCACTGCTGCCGCCATACCTATATCACCGCCCTGCAGGTCAAGGGCGTCCCCATGGAGACCATCGCCCGGCTGGTAGGGCACAGCCGCGTCACCACCACCGACGGCTATCTGCACATCCCAGACGGTGCCCTCGCCGACGCAGTGAAGGTGTTGGAAGCTGACCAGGGGAAAGGGCGGGTGAGCCCATGAAACCACACCGAAGCCCCACCCGGAGTCGGGCCCCACCACGGAGTGCAGAACACCGACTCATCCCCGCCAACACGCCGAAAACCAAATCCACAAACAGAACAGTAATTAAGGAGGCAATCCATATGTGTGATAAAAATACTACTTCCGGAAACCCCATTGCGCTGCTCCAGAGTGTAGTGACCGCCAGCTCTCAGCAGGAGCGTCAGCACGCCCTGAAGGTCTTGAACCAGTATCTGATGTGCCACTCCCTGGAGGAGAACTGCAGCCTCGCCCGGAAGCTGCCCCATATCCTGGCACAGCATCAGATGGACGCCATAGACCCCTACATTCTCTCCTCGGAATGTCCCCAGGAGATCTGCATCGCCCGCAGCGACCTTCGCCAGCTACTCACTCCTGTGTTTCCCGCTCTTCTTGTCAGTGAAAAGGCCCTGGAAATCAGCGAGAAGGTGGACACGCTGGAATCCCTCTCCGACTACTTTGACGCCCGGGACGAACTGCGGGAAGCCATTCTGGACCTGTCCCCGGCAGAGGGAGAGACAGTGTCCGGACGGCTGCATCACCGTCTGGAAACCTTGATTCTGGAGAATGGAGTCCGCCGCGTCCTAAACACAGAGAATCCCCCGGTTGGCCTTGCCATGCAGTTTGACCTCTGGCAGGATGTGTCCGCCTGCGAGAAGCTGGGGATGGAACATCTGGCTCTCTACTTTCTGGCGCCCGTCCGGGAGGGAATCCGCGTCCTGATGCCCTGCTGCTTCACCAGCCAGGATGGGGCGGAGGAGGCCTGCACCGCGGCCTACGTCATTGCCCGGCTTTCCCCCCAACTGAGCAGAAGAGAGCGTCTGGATCTGTTCTACCAGCTCTATCATTGGACGGAGCACGCCGTGCTGAACCGTGCCTACGGGGTGAATTGGACCCCTGATGTGAATGTGCTTCAGGCGCTCTACTTGATGCTGCGGGCTTCCTACGAGTTGGACGACTGCTGCTATTGGGAAAGCCCCATTTTCCGGGAGCTGGCGAAAATCGGCCGGACAAATCAGGAGTCTGTTATGACTAAGGAGGATAACTGACATGACGCTGAACTGTATGAACTATTCCGCCCTGATGACCTATTCCCGTATCCTGATGGAAGCCCCAGCCGGGGCTGCCGTCGGGGGCGTGACAGAGCGTTTCCACGAGATGGAGGCTATGGCCCCGGACGGAGGGATGATGGCGATGCAGAGCCTTCAGTACGAGAGTTACCGCAGCCTCTCCTCGGACGCCGGTGCTATGGAACTAGCCGGAACTGGCAGCGCCGAGCTGTCTGTTGCGCTCCACGGCGCCGGGTTGCTGGAAGAACTGCGGGAGGGAACGGCCTGTTATATGCCCACGGGAGAAATTACCGACCTGTCCTTCCTGCCCCAGGAACTGCGGGAACGTTGGTGGGGGGAATTGATAGAGGACGAAGCCATGGATGACCTGGTGTTTGAAACCATGGAGTACATCATGGAGCTCACCCACAATTTCCCTCTGGCGCTGGAAACCGTGCAATATCTCGTCACCTACCGTCTGGCCACTGCTATGGAGAAGCGAAAGCAGTACTATCCCCGCAAGGAAACAGAACGCTCCGTAAAGCTGGCGAAGTATGTCATTCCCTGGGAGCATCCCCGCTCCCCGTCGTACATTGACTGTGTAAAGGGGGAGGTGTTTCTTCTGGACGGGGACATCGATAACGGTAGCTGCGAGGACTATCTGGACGCGATTTGCCAGGCGGAACGTTCCGTATCCCATAGCGATTTGAAGCGCTATCTCTGCGACCGCACCGCCCAGCCCTGCTTTGACTTTGAACTGGAAAAAGCGGTTCATATTTGGCTGGGCGACGAGTACAAGCATCGTGGCCGGCCTGCAGAGCAAACAAAAGAGCAGGAACAGGAAACAGAGTAAGACAGCAATGGGATGCCGCAGGCCGGCGGCATCCCGGAAAGGAGTATCATGTTATGAAGAATCTTTCCAGTTTTTATGAAATGGAGGCAGAACAGAAATGAATAACCTGACCTATGAGAACATCCGGCTGATGTTTCACGGCATCCTGCGTGACTGGGAGGAGAAGCCGAGGGCCCACACATACTGGTCCATTCTCTATACTCTTGTTTGGAAACGCTCCCACTCTGAGGCCAAGCGCCTGACAGAGGAGTTTGGGATGTTCCTGGAGGATGCCATGATGGAGCAGGTGCAGGAGGACCCTCCCACTGGCCACGGAATGGAACAAGTGCTGGAGGACTGGAACCATCTGTTTTCCTGCTATGGCGAGCCGCCGGTGAACGCTGAAGCCCTCTATCTTTATAACAATATGTCCCGCTTCACCGACACCGGCGACACCTATCTGGACTATCGCCCCCGGCTCATGGAGGCAATCGCGCCGATGGGGGAGAACGACAAGAATATCGTACACAGTGTTCTGCGCCAGAAGCTGGCGGCATTGCTGATTCAGGCGTACAAGGAGGAGGGAGGAAACAAGCAGTTCCTTCGTATGTATCGCCTTTGGCGGGATGTGCAGACCTGTATTCGGGAAGGAGCCGGAGAATTTGCCCTGTACTTTATTCGTCCGGTTTCTGACGGCGCACGGCTCTTTTCCCCCTGGACGGTGAACCAGGACAGTACGGTGGAGGAATTCTTTTATGCCGCTGCTGTGACAGGCGATTTGAGGCAGTCAGGCCGGGCATGGGGCTGTCAGGCTCCGCTGGTGAAGAAGCTGTACAAGCCTTTGACGCAGCGTGTTTTCCGGATGGTGAAGAATGGCGTGGAGAGTGAGGACAGTCGGGCGCTGCTGGAGCTCTATGTTATGCTGAGCTGGACAGTGGATGGGGAGAACTGGGACTACTGGACCTTGAAGCGCTTCGGCCAGTTCCGAGAGCGGTACTGCCCGCCGCTGTGGTACACAGGCGATGAAGGTGATGAGAAAGAAGACACCAAGGAATGATGGGGGAGACCGAAGGGGCTGTATAGGACAAAATCCCCAGAGTACAATAAAGGTAATCAACAACAAAAGCCCCCAGAAGTCTCGCATCGCAAGACTTCTGGGGGCTTTCTCTGTCTGCCAGCCGTAGCTGTTCCGGCTATGAGCCGCGGCGTATCGGGAACTGTCAGGCACCCTCACGCCCTTTTGTTCTCATTTTTCCGTTCCATCACCGAATGCTGTCACATCTTTTTCCGGGTTTGCGTCAGCGTGCTGCGGTACCGTTTCCGCGCGCCAAGACACCCCCACGCCATTGGGGCTTTGGATGGTGATAACGCTGCCAGCCTTGGCGCGGATGACGGCGGAGAGTTCGCCTCGCTCGTCAGGGCGGTCGGGGAAGGTCCAAATCTCCCGCTCCGGATCTGTCTCCGGGTTCTCCGGTCTTGGTCCGGCGCAGAAGCGGCGGTCCCGTGCCAGAGCACGATAGAGCATCGCCTGCCCTTCCGGGTCGGTGAAGCTGCGGTAGTGGTCGGAGGTGGTGTCATCCGCCAGGGAGCTGCCCATGAGGAAGTTTACCGCGCCGGGCTCATCCCGAAGACCGCAGAAGGTCAGCAAGCGGTGGCGGAAATTTTCCCGCAGCAGCTCAAAGGTGGGCCGGCGCTTCCCCACGCTGCCGCCGGCAACTCCTACCTTGGTCAGTGACCAGCGGCAAAAGTCCTGAATTGTCCGGACGGGCAGGGGAGTGGTCCCTTCACCGCAGACAGAGAAGCTGTCCAACACCCTGTCCGGATTCGCCTGCCGCAGCTCCTTATACCAGCTTCGCAGTATCTTCCCGCACAGGGGCGCGGCAGGTACGGTGTAGTTGTGGGTGGCGGAGCGTAGATGCTCCTTCTGACGGCGAATTAAGACATAGGGAGGCGTGTTCTGAAACACCAGATCCCGGACCCGCAGTCGGGAAATCTCCCGGGCTGTCAGACCGTTCTCCAGTCCCAGCATCAGCGCCCGCACCCGGCCGTCCTGCCAGCCTTCCCGGATAACTGCGTAGAGCGCTTCCTCTTGCTCTTGAGTGAGGGCTGTCTGAGCTGAAGCACTGGCCAGTGCAGCGGCCGCATTGACTCGGCCCTCCTTCCGGTGTTGCCCGAGCCACGTCGCAAAGGGGTTTTCCCCGGCGCAGAGCCGCTGTTGGTGGCAGAGGTCCCAGAATTTTGCCGTCCGCTCAATGTCCCGGCGCACCCGGTCCTCGTTCCCTTGGTCGGCGGCATAGCGGTTTACCATGGCAGGGGTGAGCCGACTCATGGGCAGCCGGGAGAGGGCAGCGCAGAGGCGCTCCACACTGCCGCAGACCTCTTCCTGATAATCCCGGCTGCGCTTAGCAAATTCCTTGTGGAATTTTCCCTGGAGCAGGAGCCACGCGTCCAGCAGCGTGGCGTCCTTCGCCTTTTCGCCTCGTGCCCAGTCCATGCGGATGGCATCCAGATGCTTTTCGCACAGGCGCACGGCGGAGCGGGCAATATATGCCCTCATCTCCGCCTCCTCAACGTCCTGACAGTGGAGGGCCATAGCAGCGTTCAGCTCCTCCCGCCGTGTCCCCGGTACATAGTCCGGCTCCCGCTCCTTCAGCCGCTTCTCAATTTTACGCCGGGCGTCCCCCTCCACTTGCAGAACAAACCCCTTGGAGTCTAGGATGGACAGGGTACCCCGCCAGAGGTAATGGCCCGCCTGCTTGTCCCGCTGGCTGTTTAGGGAGAACCTGGTGACGATGCTCCCCACTAGGTAGGTGCCGCGGTACCGCACCTGTTCACCGACCTTTTCCCGGAGAAAGGAGCTTCCGGGGTGATTCCAGCCGTCCTGAGCGGCAAAATAAGTCCGTGCTATGTGAGCACCTCCTCGCAGATTTTTATAGCCTTCCGGCAGAAACTTTGGTCGCCGCGTACCCCATCTATGAGCTCCGTATAATATGCCCGCTTTGCCGCCGGCCCCGGCAAGGGCCGGATGCGGCGCTCCTCAGGCAGGTCCGGACGGGAGAGGGCGGTAAAGCGTTCCACACACCCGTTGCTGACGGAGAGCGCCACCGGCTGCCAGGCGTCCAGCGCCTCGGTATGCAGATGGATTTCCATGTCCTCCGGGACTGCCAGACGCACCGTCCCATAGGCCGGGAGCCTGCCCACCGTGCCCGCTTCCACCGTCACCGGGGAGAAGGCAGGATGGTCGCTGTAGCTTGGGTCGAACACATACCGCTCCAACTTCTGCCGGAACGTGCACATGGATTCGATGCCGTGAAACGCCCGCTTCTCATAGGCGGGTAACTGGACTCTGTGCCCCAGGGCGATGTCCAGTTCCTGTTTGGAAACGGCGCACACATTGGATGCCCGGCTGGCGAAATCCCGGCGCAGGACATAGGCGGTCACATCGTTCATCCGGCCGCCGTCCACGGAAGTGTCCGGCGCGTCCGCCATCAGGGTACGCACATCGTTCCAGTAGTCCCCATCGCATCCGCACAGCTGCAAAAGCCGCCGGCCGATGGCAGAGACCGCGCCGCTGTCCACCGCCCGCTCCGGGTCTTTGGGATGGCCGTTCAGGGGCATATCTGAAATCTGCTCTCCGGAATAGCCCTGTTCCAGCAGCCAGGTCCGGCGCTCCTCCACCCAGTGGGACAGCAGCCGCACCAGGGGTAGGCGGCGGTAGGCGTTCTCCGTTTTCAAAATGCGCTGTACCTCTTGGCCGTTCCGCTGTCGGAGCACCCAGATAAGCTGGATGCCTGCCTCCTCCGTGATGTCCCGGAAAAAAAGGGCGGCGCTCTCGGCGGTGCGCAGGCCGCACAGCAGCATGAACCCCAAGCACAGCGCCGCCCCGCCCCAGGGGGTGGGGATCAGAATCGACAGCAGCGCCGCAAACCGGATGCGCACCGCCGCCGGCAGGGACTTGCACTTCTCCACATCGGGGACCCGGCATCCTTCCATGCGCAGGTCCAGGTCGGGCAAAAGCCAGCTGCGCAGCAGCTCCTGCATCTGCCTGTAGAGGGTATCGCAGCGGCGCAGCTTGCCGATAAGGTTGAACCGCGCCCGCTCACTGACACCCAGGGAGAGCTTGCTGTTGCTGGCCTGCTCCACCAGTTCTTCCTGAAGTTTGGCAATCTCGCCGCTGGTGGGGCTGCGTCCCAGCTTGTCCAGCCGAGGCAGGATTTGATATTTCAGATAGCTGACGGAAGCACGCAGGGTGCTCTCGCTCCACCGCTCAATGTTAAGGCGGTGCATCAGCTTCCCCTCGTCCGGCCACTGCCGCCGCAATTCTTCCCACGCGCGGGTGTAGAATCCATCCCCGGGGTCCGAAAGCGGCACTGTCCGGGCCAGGAATTTTGCCCGGAGGCGCTCCCGGATTCTGTCCTTGGCCGCCTCTGTGGTCTCCGACTGGCGGAGCTGGGTCTCTGCTCGGATTCCCAGCTCCTCGCCGGACGGGTTCAGAAGCCACCCCACCACTAGGCTGCCGCCCTGGCGCACCGAGAGCTTCACAATGCCATAGCCCTCCATGGGCTCGCTGTATGTCATAAAAACTCCTCTCCGAAGCCCTGCGTCATTTCGGAGATCGGTGCCTCTCTGCCCGGACGTATCCGCACCCGGGCAGGGGAAACCGAAGTTGTGATGTCATGTCCCAGTATCTTATTTGATTGAGAATGTCTGTTTTCTTTTTTCTCTGTATGTACAGTTATGGTGGACTCGTTTTATTGGTTCAGCAAATGGGCTTCTTTTTGATATATGATTGTCTTACGTTTTCTTTTCAGGCTTTTCCTGGGCAAAACGGCAGATGCAATGGTACAGCGCCAGATTGTCTGCGGAGCACACATCATCGCCACACCCCTTCCGGGAGATGACGCGAGTATTGGTGCCCTTGAGCTTTTCCAGCCAATAGGCCACTTGGGCAATATTGGTGGAAATCTTTGTCAGGTCACTGACGACGATTGTGCGGGCTTCACCCGCCGCTGCCAGCGCCAGAATCTCTTTCAGACCGTGGCGCTGGTCCACCCGGTCGCTGTCGCTGATGTCGAAATAGACTGCTGAGATTTTCATTTCGTAAAGGTCGGAGTACTCCTTTGCGATACGGAACTGCTTTTCCAGCTCCGCAGTGGAGGTCTTATCACTCTTTGCGGAGCCGTACATGATGATGTCTTCCATGGGAATTATTCCTCCTCTTTTTTATACTTGGGTCCGTGATACACGGGCCATACCTTGTTGATGGAATTTTCGTCCCGCCCCAAAACAGAGCTGAGTACGAAGAAGTAAACCTCTATCAGACCTTCTTCCGCCGTGAGCAGATAGAGAATGCTCAGGAGCAGAAGAAACTGTCCGAAACGATAGGCTGTCATAGCTGTCTTCCAGCCCTGCAGAGGGCTGTTTTTATAAAAATGTCTGTTCACTAATTTTTCCTTTCCAATTAAAAGATTTATTGTCAATTGAGACATTTTGTGGTATAATATTTTTAAAGAAACTTGGGAGGCCCGCGCGGGCCGTAAGAGATAATATAGCGCATTGGAAATTCCTCCTTTGATGAAAGGGCTCTATATTTAGTCTGGAAGAATGTCGAATGCCCAAAGTGTGGGTCACTCCTCAAAAGGAGAAAATGCGCGGCAAATGGCAGTGAAAATCCCTCTGAATCGGGTGTTGATTCAGAGGGATTTCTTGTTTATTGTATATATTGCCTTTTTGTTTCTGAATATTTGTGACATAATTTGTTCAAAAAGCAGATTTTGCAAAATTGGTATAAAAACGCTGAACCTAGGGAATCAAAGGGAACTTTTTAGGGCGGGAGGACTTTGCTCCGCCCGGAGCAATCCCGTGTCGGCGGGCAGCATATAGGAAAATCCTTCTCTGCACAGAAAGGAGCCGCAATGATAACGCTCAAGGATGAAGATTACCGAAAATTCCGATACACAAAAGTCCAGGTGCCCATCATGCTGAGGAAATGTCCATCAGACTGGGAAGACAGCGCTCATTACCTGGATGTGCACTGCGATTCGCTCTCCCAGAAAAACTGCTTTATCGGTGCTAGGGAGATTAAGCAGATCCACATCTGGCGGCTGCAGGCGGCAAAGAGCGGAACGGATATAGTGCCGCCCCGTTGGACGGTGGAAATCGTACTGGCGGAGGTGCTGCGGGAACAGGAGGCTTCCCGATTGCTGGACGACCTGTGTGAAACATTTTCCCTTGCCTGCGGCAAGCAGAACAGCCTGTTTCAGTACAGTGGGTTGGGCGGGTTCACTTACCGCAGTTCAGAAATTCAGCGGAGCTATGCCGGCGAAGACGGCGTTTTTGGGGACAGGGATTTCAATTATTTCTGCGATGTGGAGAGCCATACGCTCAACACGCTCTCGGAGGATGTGTTCCTCCTTCCGAAAGCCTTCTCTCCAAAGCCGGAGCTGACCAGGAAGCTGGAGAAGGCATTTCTGACCGCCATGTACAGCCGGGACGCTGTTTCGCGGTATATCCTTCTGTACTATCTGTTTGAGATTCTGTATGACACAGAGGAATACAAAAAGCTGGAAGCGGCCGGGAAAGCGGCCCATCCGGGAGAGAGAGGATGGGTACGTAGGAACCGGAATCATCTGCTGTATCAATATCTAAAGGAGCAGTTTGGCATAACGGAATATCGCCATTTTGACCGCTGCTCCCTTCTGACGCCCGAGATACTCGGGCAGATCATCCTCACCAGAAACGATCTGGCCCATCGTGCGGATACCTCCAGAGTTACCGAGATGATGTACCACCACCTGCTACCGATTTTGCAGGGTGTACTGGGCGGGAAATAATTAGGCAGCGCTGCTATGGAACCGTCCATCCTGTCTTTGGAAAGCTCTGGCAGCCGATCTGGCCCTGTGGGCGGGTGTCCTTATGGTGAACAAGCAGGTCCGGCAAAAGCCGTTCCACTTGGTTTCCTGGATTGCTAGGGTGCTCGCTTTCAGCTGGGACTATAGGGGGCGGAGCCCCTTGATGCAGTCGACTGCAAGTGCGACCCCATTGTCATCGGGGCCATGAAAAAGCAGCCCGGATTTTTCTCCGATTACCACATGAGTGAGTCCAGCTGGATTCCCCTCGCCCTGGACGGCAGCGTGCTGGATGGACGGATCAAAACGCTCTAGATATGAGCTATGACGGGACCATGGCAATAATAAGAGGAAAAAGGTCGAAAAGCGCGGGCTGGAACACTGGGGAAAAATGATCGGAGTAGGGAGTGGCGTGACCCTGAATAAACACGGAAAGGACATCATTGAGAAGAATTTCTGAAATCGGTGAAAGAAGGGGCGGAAATAATCTCTGGTCAAAATAAAAGAGGGGCGGAGGTGTGACCTCCGTCCCTCTTTTCTTTTTGGGTTTCTCTTCGATGCTGATTGCTTCAGTTGCGCGCCGTCCCGAAAGGCATTGCCCACCTTCTCGCCCAGCACACGGTATGTGTTGTGGATGGGGTCAAAGGTGATGGGCTACAGCTTGTCCGATTCGATCTTGCTATCCTCGTCCATGGGCAGCTCATCGATGAGAGGCGCATCCACAAATTCCGACTTGGTGGTGTGTCAGCCAGCCTCGGCCACCATCTGTTCCGCCGTGGTCATGCTGATGGTGAACATCTTGTGCTTGATGATGTCGGCAGTGGTCTTGTGGCCGGCGCTGATGCACAGGCTCAGCTCCTGGTCGTCGCTGATGCCGCCCCAGGCCGCGTTCATAGCGTTGGGGACGCCGTCCTTGTCGTAGGTCGCCAGGATAAATACCGGCTGGGGATAGGTTCAGGGTTTGAAACTAAAATTTTTGCGCATATTGATTCCTACTGTTTCTTGCGCAATTTCAGAATACCCCTTCCGGTAGTGCCGGGATCCGGTTCCGGCGGGATGCTGGCTTATCCGGCTTTTTCTCCCTCGCCGAGATTGCTTATGAAACGGAAAAAACACCAGGGTCAGCTTACAGAGAGTGGGCCAAAAGCCAGGCCAGCAGGTCCTCATACCGGCCTTCTCCGGAGGCCACTTGCAGAATGATGTCTACCAGTTCCTGCTGGGTATAGCGCAGTTCCACGCCGTTGATGGCCAGAAACACCAGCATTACGTGGGTGCCGATTCGCTTGTTGCCGTCTACAAACGGGTGATTTTTCACGAGGCCGTATCCAAGACGGGCGGCCTTCTGCTGCAGCGAAGGATAGGCGCTGGTTCCCGCAAAACTCTGAAACGGCGCACTGAGAGCAGACTCCAGAAGCCCCTCGTCCCGTAGCCCGGGGCTGCCGCCAGTGGCCTCTATCAACTGCTGATGGAGCAGCAGAACCTGCCGCTTGCTTGGAACCTTCATTTGGCCAGTTCCTCATAGGCGGCACGGTTTTGCCGGATCAGGCGGGCGGAGACGTCCAGAATGTCTTCGTCTGACGCGGCCTGCATCTGCTCGGCTTGGCTGAATTCGACCACCAGGTATCGCGGAACATTGTTTTTCAGAATGACCGCTGCACCGTGCTCATCCACCAACCGGGCAACCTTGGAAAAATTCTGATTGGCTTCGGTCATGGAGACCATTGTATCTGTGTTAATCATCATGGCAATCACGCTCCTTCTATTTCAATTATACGCAAAACTAGGAGAAATACAACCTATAATAAGGGAAAAGAAGGAGCAGTCATATGTCCGAGGCTTTCAGGCAACGAAACACGGAGCGGTGAAGCAACGGGGCACAGACCTTCCACCCGCTGGCCGCTGTGGCGCCCCGGTGGTGCGCTTTCCATATTTATATTAAGGTCTTAAGTAAAGAGGTGTTATACTGCTCTCAAAAGACAGAATAGTCGACTCTGGCCAAGGTCCTGTTTGCCTAACAGCCTGAACTGCATCTCCTGGGAAGAGCCGGAATGGGACGGGAGCAACAGAAATGGCAGGGAAAAATAACGGGAAAAGCCTCAAATTTTGTGATGGTTTCCCTGTAAACCGTTCTGTGAAAAATGACGGGGAAATCCGTCTTTTCCACCATTATGCCCCGGTTTTGTCCCCTGCACCGGCGAGCGGGAAATAACGGGGTTTTCTGTTTCGGCTTTCCATGCTTTCCGGCCTGCCGGCGGGGGGCTGCGCTGGGGGAGAAATGACGGGATTTCCCGCCGTTTCTTTTTTCCCAGCCGGATTGGGAAGGCCTCATTCTGAGAGGCTTTGTTCGCTGTCCTGTTCCCCGGAAGCGGGGGACAACAGCCTGCCGTGCTCCCCCTTTCAAAAGGCCCCGCAAAAAAGTGGAATCTGAGTGGAATCAAAAAATTTTTGTCCCTAAATGGGGGAGGAAAACCACGGAAAACCGGCCTTTTTCGGCCCTATTTCCCGGAAAAATCATAGGGGGAGAGAATGGCATTCAAGAGGTCAGCGGTTCGATCCCGCTTATCTCCACCAACAGAGAAAAGGCTTGAAACTTAATGTTTCAAGCCTTTTCTCATTCTGTCAAAACAAAGTGCCGCTTATCTACATTAGCCTGGGGATTCCCTAAAAAGTGAAATGTTATTTTTAATATAGGCGGTGCGATCGTGCCCCGTGTGGAATTAGATTTCACTTACCACAGTACTGAGCTGATCGGGTATTGTGTTTGACCGGGATTTTCTTCGTACTTTGCCGCGCTGGGACAAGGAAATCTAAGCATTGACGATTAACGAGAGAAAACCGTTAGTTGCTCACTATTTATTGCTGCGAACGGGTGAAAAATAAACTTCGATATAAAGACCGCTGTGTCCTAACAGATATTCTGCCAAGACAGCTCGTGGGAAAAATCCTGCGGGCTGTTTTTATATAAGAGCAGGCTGTCTCCAAACATTTCCATCCAATAGGACTTGTATAAATCGAATAAATGTTCTATAATTCTTGTGGATTATCAAACGTATATTCGATACGAGAACGGCGATCCCGTGGAAGAGGAAGGAGTCGAGGTGTTGTGAAAGAGTACGTTCGCCGGAAGCAGTATGTGGAAGTAGTGGCCACCCACCATATAGACGGTAGCGTCCGTCCCCAAAAGATCGTTCTGGCCACTGGTCCCGTGTTTGAGATCGAGGACAGTCGGGAGACCATACGTGGCAAAGCCTGTACCACTGGGGAACTAGCCCGGAGGTTTGTAGTGAAGATCCGGGGAAAGGAGACTTTTCTCTATCAGGATGGAGAGAGATGGTTCGTGGAGATGAAAATGTAGGGTAGACTACAGATTATCTCCTCCAGATGACCAATCTGTGCCATCGAGGTGCGGAAATAGAAAAGTGCGTTTGCGTTCCCTTTGTGGGCGTGGTATAGTAACAGACAGAATCTTTAAGAAAGGAGCCCGGAAGCATGGAGAAAACTTATTTTGCCATCGACTTGAAAAGTTTCTATGCTTCCGTGGAGTGTATGGAGCGTGGGCTGGATCCTATGACCACCAATCTGGTGGTGGCGGACAAGTCCCGCACAGAAAAGACCATTTGCCTGGCAGTGTCGCCTTCTTTAAAGGCTTACGGTGTGTCTGGTCGAGCCCGGCTTTTTGAAGTGATCCAGCGGGTGGAACAGGTGAACCGGGAACGGCAGCAGAAGGCACCCGGCAGAAGGTTCACCGCCTCTTCCTGGGACGACACCCAGGTGCGGGCTTCTTTCGCAGTAGCGCTGGACTATCTGGTAGCGCCGCCCCGGATGCGCCTTTATATGGAATACAGCTCCCGGGTCTACCAGGTGTACCTGAAATACGTGGCGCCGGAGGATATCCACGTGTATTCCATCGATGAGGTTTTCATCGATGCTACCGCTTACCTGAACACTTATGGCCTGACCCCGAAAGAACTGGTCCGTACCATAATCTTGGACGTACAGAAAACGGTGGGCATCACTGCGGCAGGGGGGATCGGCACGAACCTGTATCTGGCAAAGGTGGCCATGGATATCGAGGCCAAGCACATTCCTCCGGACGAAAATGGAGTGCGCATCGCGGAATTGAACGAGATGAGTTATCGTCGATCCCTGTGGAGTCACCGTCCCCTGACAGATTTCTGGCGGGTAGGACCTGGATACGCAAAAAAGCTGGAAGCCCATGGTCTGTATACCATGGGGGACGTGGCCCGGTGTTCCATTGGCAAGCCTGGGTACATCCACAACGAGGAACTGCTGTACAAACTTTTCGGCGTCAACGCGGAGCTGCTCATTGACCATGCTTGGGGATGGGAGCCCTGCACCATTGCTGATATCAAAGCCTATAAACCGGAGTCCAATTCTATCGGTTCCGGTCAGGTGCTTCAGGAGCCCTATTCCTTTGAAAAAGCCCGAGTGGTCCTGCGGGAAATGGCGGATCAGCTGGCCCTGGACTTGGTGGAAAAGAACCTGGTCACCAACCAGCTTGTCCTCACCGTGGGGTATGACCGGGAGAGTTTGCAGAACCCGAACATCCACTATCGGGGGGAGATTACCACAGACCGCTACGGTAGGTCTGTCCCCAAGCACGCTCACGGTACCGAGAACCTGGAACGGTATACTTCTTCTTCCAAGGTGCTGATGGATGCCGCGGCCGCTCTTTATGAGCGGGTGGTGGATCAAAGCCTGTTGGTGCGGCGGTTGTACCTCACAGCCACTCGCGTGATCGATGAAGGGAAAGCTCCCCAGCCGGGGACTTTGGAACAGATGGATCTGTTCACCGACTACCAGGCTCTGGAGCAGAAACGTGCAGAGGAGAACCAGGAGCTTTCCCGGGAAAACCAACGGCAGAAAGCGGTGCTGGAGATCAAAAAGAAGTTTGGCAAGAACGCTATTCTGAAGGGCATCAGTTTTACAGAAGGCGCGACGGGCCGGGAACGTAACGGTCAAGTGGGAGGACACAAGGCATGAATCAAACGAAAACGAAAAGACCTTCCCCTCATAAAGAGGTTCCCCGAACAAGCAGGAGAAAGCGGTTGACTATCCTTGGGGCAGTGGTGGCTGTCCTGATCTTGCTTACTGCCTGGATCGTGTGGGGGAATACCGCTCTGGAGGTTTCGGAGTTTACCATATCCAGCGAGAAATTGCCAAAAAGCTTTTCCGGGTACCGTATCGCTCAAATTTCCGATCTCCACAACGTCCAGTTTGGAGAGGAAAATGTCCAACTGTTGGAATTGCTGGAAAGCACAGAGCCGTATTGTATCGTCCTCACAGGGGATCTGGTGGATTCCCGCCGGACAGATATAGAAATTGCTGTCTCTTTTGCGGAGAAGGCAGTCAAGATCGCTCCGGTGTATTATGTTACCGGAAATCATGAAGCCCGTTTGGAAGACTATGAAAACCTAAAAGCCGGATTAGAAAAGACCGGCGTCACAGTGTTGGAAAACCAGGCAGTTCAGTTGGAACGTTCTGGCCAGCGGATCTGTTTGGCGGGCGTGAATGACCCCAGTTTTCAAACGGATTTCCTATTCGACGAACCGGAAGAAGTGCTTCGCAAGGAGCTGGAACAGGTGACCCCGGAGAAGGGGGAATATTGGATCCTGTTGTCTCATCGGCCAGAGTGTTTTGACCTGTATCGGGAATACGGTGTGGATCTTGTCTTTACTGGCCATGCCCACGGGGGGCAGTTTCGGCTCCCCTTTGTAGGAGGGATGGCGGCTCCGGGGCAGGGGCTTTTCCCAAAGTATGACAGCGGTCTTTACACGGAAAGCGGCACCAGTATGTTGGTCAGCCGGGGGTTGGGGAACAGCCTGTTCCCCTTTCGGGTGAACAACCGGCCGGAAATCCTGGTGGCAGAGCTACAATCAGCCTAAATGGAAAGTTCGTAGAGAGGAACCACAATGAAAACAAACTTTGCGTATGAGGACATTATCTGCCTGCCTCATCCCACTTCGAAAAAACATCCTCGAATGTCTATGGTGGAGCGGGCGGCTCAGTTCTCTCCCTTCGCGGCCTTGACTGGTTTTGGCGGAGTCATACAGGAAACCGGACGGCTGACAGACCGGCGTGTGGAATTAGGGGAGAGCGACCGGGAAGAACTGGAACGGCGGCTCAACTACTTGGACGCCCAGGAAGGGCATCCTATGGTGAAGGTGACTTACTTCCTGCCCGATGAGAAAAAGGAAGGAGGCGCCTATGTGACGGTCCAGGGAAAGTTGAAGCGGATAGACTCTGTGGAAGGTGTCTTGCTGTTGGAGAATGGGGGACGGGTGCCCGTGAGTGAGATCGTATGGGTGGAAACGACAGAGGAAACGTGATGACCACCTATTATTTCACCGTGATATAACAGTATGTGAAAAAGTCCCTGCCGGCTTGTGGTTAGCTGGCAGGGACTTTTTAATAAAAAAGACCTGGATATTTTTCACAGTTGGCAAGTGTTCAGGGGAGAGACGTACTGGGGATAGTTCTTCCGCAGGAAAGTCATGGCAGTTTCGTACTCCTCTAGGGAGTCCAGATGCTCAATGAGCACAGGAGTGTCCTGTGGAAGCTGGGACAGGTGGTGGAGATAGCACTCTAACCGGCCCTCACCCGTGCCGATGGGTGTCTCCTGGATCATCACCGTGGTGCCTACGTTCATGGTGATGTCCTTGATGTGGCTGCTGGCAATAGATTCACTCAGCAGGGAAAAGGCCTCCTCCATCAGTTCTTCCTGATGAGTGTAGCCGTAAGGATCCCGCACAAAGTTAAAGACATCCATGTGGACTCCGCATCCTTTGCGGTCTACATCCCGGAGGAATTGCAGGTACTGCTGGGGACTCCAGGGGAGCATCCACTGCATGGGTTCCAGAGCATAGACGGTGTGCTGAGGGTTCACGGTGTCGCATAGGCGCTGGACGAAATCCACGTTCTTGTGGTAGAGGGCTTCATCGAAATTTTCCCGGTAGCAGTAAAACCACTTCTCTCCCGCGGCTCCTGACACGTTGACGCAGCAATCAGCATGGACGTACTCTGCCAGCCGGAACTGTTCCAGGCAGCGGGTTTGGGCGGCTTTTGCCTGCTCCGGGTCGGGAAAGTGGGGGGAGTTCCACACCCCCACTTCCGCAATGCGGATGTCATGTTCTCGGGCGGCCTTTACATAGGCGTCGATCAGGCTGACGGGCGCTTGGTAGTCTACCGGAAAAGAGGTGGCCCGAAAGCCACGGTCCACAAGAATTTCCGCCCACTGGTCTGGAGAGTCGTGGGGCGGGGTGAAATTGATTCCAATTCTCATTGGTGTACTCCTCCTTAAAAATGGTCGGGATCAGGAAACACCACGCCACCAGGTTTCGGTAAGCCTCCCTAGCTTTCCGGATTCCCTGGAAGCGTGTTTCTCTATAACATACAATACCACAAACTTTCGGATTTTTTCCTTTACTTTTCAAAATAGGTATAGTACACTGACAAAAAATCATGATTTTAGGAGAGAGTTGTTATGAAAATCAATCCCATCACCCGTCTGGACTACCCCGACCCGGATGTGATCCGCGTAGGGGAGTTCTACTACATGGTTTCCACCACCATGTATTTCTTTCCCGGAGGAGAGATCTTGCGCTCTAGGGATCTGGTCCACTGGGAGCATCTGAGCTACATCTATGACGCCTTAGACGGTACCCCAGGTCAGCGGTTGGAAGGCAGCCAGAACATCTACGCTCAGGGAATGTGGGCCGCTTGTGTGCGATACCACCAGGGGCAGTTCTATGTATGTTTCTCTGCCAACGATACGGGAAAAGCCTACTTGTACACAGCTTCCGATCCTGCTGGTCCTTGGCAGCGCCGTCCCATCGAGGGGTTTTATCATGATTGCTCCCTCCTCTTTGACCAGGATGGCCGGGTCTATATCTCCTATGGGCACCGGGATATCCACATTATCGAGCTAAAGGAGGACTTGAGCGGACCCAAGCCCGGCGGTCTGGATCGAGTGGTGGTGTCTGACAAGGACAATCCCCGTCTGGGATACGAAGGTTCTCATTTTTACCGTATCAACGGCAGGTATTACCTGTTTCTCATCCACTCCCGCCGGGACCGTTGGCGCCGGACAGAAGCCTGTTTCATGGCAGATTCCCTGGAGGATGAGTTTACAGGCGGCGACGTGCTGGACGACGATATGGGCTATCTGGATCAGGGAGTGGCCCAGGGTGGCATTGTGGATACCCCGGACGGCCGCTGGTACGCTGTGCTCTTCCAAGACAGGGGAGCGGTGGGGCGTATTCCTGTTCTGGTGCCTGTGAGCTGGAAAGAGGGGGTTCCCGTTTTTGGAGAGAATGGCCGTATTCCCGAAAGTTTTCCTGTGCCGGAGGCTGCTCCCACGGCACCTCTTGTGGCAAGCGATGACTTTACCACCTCCGGTGGCCCCCAGACCCATGGAACCTTTGGGTTGAAAAGCTGCTGGCAGTTCAACCACCAGCCGGAACTCACTCTCACCAAGTTGGATCGGCAGCTGGGTACCTGGTCGGTGACCACAGATAAGCTCTGTGCTGATGTGACCCAGGCTCGGAATACCCTGACACAGCGGATGTTGTTTCCTCGGTGCGCCGCGGAGGTCACCATTTCCGGAGAATCTCTGAAGGAGGGTGACGTGGCTGGATTGTGTGTTCTCCAGTGCTGCTATGGGTTGATCGGTATCACCCGTTGCGAGGATGGTTACCGGCTTACAGTTCGCACTCGAGAGAATGACGAGACCTCTCAGCCAGCTCAGGTCTCCCCGGAACAGGAATGGGAGAGCATTCCCTGGGGGAGCTCTCAGGTGCAGCTGCGGGTAGAGGCTGACTTTGACCAAATGAAGGATCAGGCGGTTTTCTTCTACCGGGCTTGCGCATCGGAAAACTGGACACAGTTGGGCCCGGTCCACAAGCTGTACTTTAAGCTGGACCATTTCACCGGCTGTCGGTTTGGCTTGTTTATCTATGCCACCAAAGAGACTGGCGGTACCGCGACTTTTTCCGACTTTGTCTACGATCCCCAGGAGGAAGAGTGAGTTCTGGATCTCCATTGGAAACAAGCTTTTCATGGGAAGTTTGTGAAATTTCTACCTCTCATTACTTGACTTATAGTGAACTTTAGGTGGTAAGATAAAAATAACGAGACGAAATAGTCCGTCTGCGTCTCGGGACTGTCCGGTGAAAATGATTCTCCCGCCAAATTGAAGCGGCAGGGAAACGGTATTTGCCGTGACGGGTTTGGCTTCAAAAGTGAAAACTAGTTTTATCTTATCAAAGGAGAGAGCGATTATGGATAATTTTACTTTTTATGCCCCCACTTATTTTTCCTTCGGAAAGGGAACAGAAGCTGAGACGGGAAGCCTGGTGAAGCGGTTTGGCGGGACCAAGGTCCTGATCCATTACGGTGGCGGAAGCGTGATTCGGTCCGGGCTCCTTGGCAGGGTCAAGGAATCTTTGGAAAAAGAATCTATTCCTTACATCGAGCTAGGCGGAGTCAAGCCCAATCCCAGAAGTGGTCTTGTATATGAGGGAATTTCCCTTTGCAGAAAGGAAAACATTGACTTTGTTCTGGCTGTGGGCGGTGGAAGCACGATCGATTCCGCAAAAGCTATTGCGGCAGGCACCGTTTATGACGGCGACTTCTGGGATTTTTATGAAGGAAAACCTGTGACAGAAGCCCTGCCTATCGGAACTATTTTGACCATTGCGGCGGCTGGTTCGGAGGGTTCTCCTGACTCTGTCATCACCAAAGAAGAGGGTATGATCAAGCGGGGCGCCAGCGGAGAAGCGTATCGGCCCAAGTTCTCCATTCTGAATCCCGAGCTGACCCAGACTTTGTCTCCCTATCAGACGGCCTGCGGAGTCACAGACATCCTTGCTCATCTGTACGAGAGATATCTGACCAATACCCAGAACGTGGAGACTACGGACCGGATGATCGAGGCTCTCATGCTGGCCATGATCCACGAGGCGCCCAAAGTGATCGAGAATCCCAACGACTACGAGGCTCGTGCCAATATTATGTGGGCGGGCATGATGGCCCATAACAATTCCTGCGGCGTGGGAAGAAGTCAGGACTGGACTAGCCATAATATCGAGCATGAGCTGTCCGCCCTCTATGACTGCGCCCACGGCGCTGGTTTGGCCGTTACTATGCCTGCTGTTTTCCAGTACACCATGAAGCATGACGTTACCCGGTTTGTGAAAGTGGCAACCAGAGTCTGGGGCTGCCAGATGGATTTTGAGCATCCGGAAGTGACTGCCAAGGCAGGCATCGAAGCTCTTCGCAATTTCTTGATCTCCATTGGAATGCCCAAAAACTTTGCTGAGCTTGGAGCGAAGGAAGAGGACATTGAGAAGCTGGCTCATACTTGCTGCTACGGAAGCGAACACGCCAATGGGACCATCAGCGGTTTCACCACCCTGACTCAGAAAGACGTGGAAGAGATCTACCGGCTGATGCTGTAACCGTACAGGAAAAAGGCTTGAAACGCTAGGTTTCAAGCCTTTTTTGCGCTTTTAAAACGAAGAAAAAGAAGATTTACTAAAATTTCTTTCAGAGACAAACCCTCTTCTCAAAATGGGGAAATGCCCTTTTGTATAGTGATGTGTTTCTTGACTTTTTCAATGTAAAGTGCTACTATATCGGCTATGTTGGCACACTTGAGTGCAGATTTTGGTAATAGAAGGCGAAACTATATGGAAAGTATGAAGTACAGCGATACAGAATTTCTTGTTTCTTTGGATCCCAAACAAGTGGTGGCAGAAGTCCACGCCAACACTGTGGAGCTTCCCAAGCGTACTGTGCGGGAACACATTGAATACGCCCTGGACCATCCTATTGGTGCCGGTCCTATTGAAGAGGTCGTCCATTCCGGAGACAAGGTGTGTATCATCATCTCCGACGTTACCCGCCGCTGGCAGCAGCCAAGCACCTATCTGCCTATTCTGGTGGAAAGGCTCAATCGAGCCGGGATCCCCGACGAGGATATCCTTATTCTCTGCGCTACCGGTACTCACCGTCGTCAGACAGAGGAGGAGCATATCTCCTTGGTGGGAGAGGAACTCTATCGACGCATCCGGTTCATGGACCACCAGTGCGACGATAAGGAGCACCTTACCTATATGGGGACTACCAGCCGGGGAACGCCGGTATGGTTGAACAGCTACGCTATGGCCTGCGACAAGATTATCCTTACCGGCGGTGTGGTGTACCATTTTCTGGCCGGATTTGGTGGGGGCCGAAAGTCCGTGGTTCCTGGTATCGCGGGACGGGAGACCATCAACACCAATCACAACAACGCCCTAAATCATGGACTGGGCAGTGGTTCCAACCCTCGGGTGTGTAACGGCAATATGGGGGAGGATAACCCCTTCCATAGTGACCTGATGGAGTGCGCTGCCTTTGCGAAGCCTGCCTATTTGTTAAACGTCTTTGTGGACGATAACTACCAGATTGTAGGAGCCTTTGCCGGAGACTGGCAGAAAGCCCATGAGACAGCAGCGAAGGCTGTGGAGCAGTTGGATGGTGTTCCCATTCCTCGCCGTACTCCTTTGGTAATCGCCAGCGCGGGAGGTTTCCCCAAGGATATCAACCTGTATCAGACGTCCAAGACTCTCTCCAACGCTCTGGCTGCTGTTGCTCCCGGTGGTACGATGATCCTGTTGTCCCAGTGCCGGGAAGGGTTCGGTGATCCGGATTGCGAGGCTCAGATCTGTGCCTATGACACCATGGAGGAGCGTGAGAAAGCTCTTCGGGCAGATTTCTCCATCGGTGGATTCGTCGGTTTTCTTTTTGCTGAAGCGTCGGAGAATTACCACCTGATCCTGGTCACGGACATTCCCAGTGAACGTTTTGAGCGTACGAAGATCCAGGTGGCCCGGACGCTGGATGAAGCGTTGGTTTTGGCAGCTCAATGCAACGGCGGAAGTCTTGATGGGGTGGAGACCACCCTTATGCCTCACGGCGGCAGCACGTTCCCATTGCCGCAGGAGTAATTTTTGTAATGGGCAAATGGTTTGCTTCTCTGCATCCAAAGATATGAGAAAAATTGAAGTTTCGTCAAATGCAATGTATAATGGTTTTAGGTAAATTGCGTCGCAGGGGCAGCTTCAGGAGGAAATGAAGCTGCGTTAGGCCCAGCGGATATTCATAAACAGGGAGTACGAGGAGGAATACCATGAAAGCCTTGACCTATCTGGAACAGGGGAGATTCGCGCTTTTGGACAAACCAAAGCCAACTTTGCAAAATTCCCGGGACGCCATCGTGCGGGTGACCATGAGTTCCATCTGTACCAGCGATCTGCACATCAAGCATGGCAGCGTACCACGGGCAGTGCCGGGCATCACTGTGGGCCATGAGATGGTGGGCGTTGTGGAGCAGGTGGGCAGCGACGTACATACTGTCCGCCCTGGTGACCGGGTGACGGTAAACGTGGAGACTTTTTGCGGCCAATGCTTTTTCTGTAAGCAGGGCTACGTGAATAACTGTACCGACGAAAATGGCGGCTGGGCTTTGGGTTGCCGTATCGATGGGGGGCAGACGGAATATGTTCGGGTTCCTTACGCCGACCAGGGGCTGGACCGGATCCCGGAGGGCGTGACGGACGAGCAGGCCCTATTTGTGGGGGATATCCTGGCCACGGGATTCTGGGCGGCACGCATTTCGGAGATCAAGCCGGAGGACACAGTGTTGATCATCGGAGCGGGACCCACTGGTATCTGTACTTTGTTGTGTGTGATGCTGAAACATCCGAAAAAGATCATTATCTGCGAGAAGGATGAGGCAAGGCGGCAGTTTGTCCGAGAGCATTACCCCCAGGTCCTGGTCTGTGAGCCTGAGGACTGTGAGGAGTTTGTACAGGAGACTTCGGAGCATGAGGGTGCGGATGTGGTGCTGGAAGTGGCCGGAGGAAAAGATACTTTTGAACTGGCCTGGAAATGCGCCCGACCCAACGCCGTGGTAACTGTGGTGGCCCTGTACGAGGAGGCCCAAACTCTGCCTTTGCCGCAAATGTACGGAAAAAATCTGACCTTTAAGACCGGCGGCGTGGACGGATGTGACTGTGCCGAGATCCTCTCTTTGATCCAGCAGGGAAAGCTGGATACCACACCTCTGATCACCCATCGATTTGCCTTGTCGGAGATCGAAGAGGCTTACCGGGTCTTTGAGAACCGATTGGATGGTGTCATTAAGATCGCTGTTACGGCAGATTGACCCTGGTCAATGATGAGATTTCCCCGAATAAATCAAAAAAGCCGACGGAGATTCCGACGGCTTTTTTTGCTGTGTTTTCGACTGTGTGTGGCACTAGATTTATTCTTCGATTTCCAGCGGCACAAAGCAGAACTTGGTGCAGTCCACCAGACCCCGGTCGGTCAGCCGGAGTTCCGGCAGACAGGCCAGAGGGATCAAAGCCATGGTCATAAAGGGGGAGACCATCTTGCATCCGATCTGTTCCCAAGCGTTTTCCAGCTGCTCTACCAGATCGCTCATCTCGCTGACAGGCTTGTCGTTCATCAATCCCGCGATGGGCAGGGGGACCAGCCCCAGAACTTTGCCGTCCCGCACCACGACCATGCCGCCTCCGGACTGGATCAAGGTGTTGGCGGCCAAGGCCATGTCCTGATCGTTGGTGCCGATGACCAGCAGATTGTGAGCGTCGTGAGCCACAGTGGATGCCATAGCTCCGTTTTGGATCTGGAAGCCTTTTACAAAGCCAAATCCACGTTTCCCGGTCTCGTGATGGCGTTCGAATACCACTGCTTTCAAAACGTCCTGCGAGGTGTCAGACCTCAGTTCCCCGTCGGTCACCTTGAGGACAGCCTGTGTTGCCCGGTTGTCCACACGGCCGGACGCAACTTCCATGACCCGAACCTGTACCGTGTCGCCCTCTGCGGGAATACGGAAGGATTCGGGAGTGATCTCATCCCGGATATGCATGGAACCGGTAACCCACACAGGGTATTGATAAGGTTCAAATTCCTTTGTCAGCTTCCCGTCTTTGGCAACGATGTCTCCGTCAATGAGCACCTGAACCACTTCCATGGAGGAAAGATCCCGGAGAAGCACGATGTCAGCGCATTTGCCGGGAGTGACGGACCCCAGCTCGTGATCCAGCTGGAAGCACTGGGCGCAGTTGATGGTCACCATTTGGATGGCGGTGACAGGGTCCACGCCTTCTTCCAGGGCACGGCGGAGGATGTGGTCTATGTGGCCCTGAGAAGCCAGAGTGTGGGGGTGGTTGTCGTCGGAAACCATCACGGCGAAGCGGGTGTCCACCTGATGCTGGGTGATGCTCTTGACCACTTCGTGCAAGTCCCGCCAGCCGGATCCTTCCCGGAACATGGCGTACATGCCAAGCCGCATTTTCTGCAAAGCGTCCTCTGCCCGGGTGGATTCATGGCAGCAGCGGATCCCGGAGGCAATGTAAGCGTTGAGCCCCGCGCCGTTTTCCGGCATGGCATAGTGGCCCGTGACGGTCTTTCCGGCTTTGAGGGTTTCGCCCACGATGTCGTGGGCGTGCTTGTCCGAGGAGAGGATCCCCGGGAAGTTCATCATTTCGCCCAGGCCCACTACACTATCCCAGTCCATGGTCTCGCGAATATCTTCCGGCCCCACGAAAGAACCAGTATCCTCGAACCCAGGCACAGCAGGCACGCAGGAAGGGGTGGTGATCATAGCCTTCAAAGGAGTGCGCTTGGCGTCCTCTACCATGCAGGAAACACCTTTCAGCCCCAGCACGTTGCAGATCTCATGAGGATCCATGAAGATCCCCACAGTGCCGTGGGGGATCACCGCCCGGGCGTACTCGCCTACGGAGACCATGGAGGATTCCACGTGGATGTGGCCGTCCAAGAAACCGGGAGCAATGTAAGTCCCAGTGGCGTCGATCACCTGAGTTTCTTCGCCGATGCAATGAGAAGCATCCCCGACCAGAGCGATGCGCCCCTTGCTGATGGCCACATCCACGGATTCCTGCAATTCATGGGTACAGACGTTGACCAGGGTGCCGTTTCGGATAACGATGTCCGCCGGAACACGGCCCTGAGCCACTGCGGCCAGAGTGGAGCTGGCTTCCCACAGCGGCACTTTGCAAAAGTGATTGATCATAGAGTCCCCTCCTTAAAATAAATTGGTTTGGAAAAGATCTGCGTACATTTTCGACAATATTGGATTGCAATCAGGTGTTGTTTTCAACATTATAACACTGGGCCGGGGAGGAAACAACCGTCTTTTGGGGGAGTTTTCCGGTGGCACAGGAGCAAATTCTTTTGTGTCCGGGATGACACGGAACAAGAATAATACACAAATGCAATAGGCGAAACCTCCAATTTCCCGGACGAGTTTTTAGATAAAACGGGAAAAAAGATAGGAAAGATAAAATGATTCTTTACAACAGCACGTTAGCGTGCTAAAATGCGAAAGCAGTCAGGAGTTGAACCTATCAGCTCCAGGAAAATTTGGAGGGAAGATCTATCATGAAGAAAAAAGCATTGTCACTGGTGCTGGCGCTGGTTTTGGCGCTGAGCATGGCAGCTTGCGGAAATAACGCTTCCAGTGGGACCGACAATAATCAGGACGCCAGTGAGACCAGCAGTCAGACGGTGGATTCCAGTCAGGCTTCGGAAACCCAGTCCGAGGAAAGCGGCGCGGGGGAAGAGACGGCGGAAGAAAGCGACCTGGCTTATGTGCAGGACAAGGGAACTCTGGTGGTGGGCATCACCTATTTCGATCCCATGGACTATAAGGAAGAGGGCAGCGACGAGTGGATCGGCTTTGACGCTGACATGGCAAAAGCCTTCGCGGAGAGCCTGGGTGTGGACGTGGAATTCATTGAGATCACCTGGGACTACAAGGTGGAGGAGCTGGACTCCAAGTCCATCGACGCTGTGTGGAACGGCATGACCCTCACCGATGAGGTGAAATCCGCCATGGCCACTTCCGCACCTTACTGCACCAATTACCAGGTGCTGGTTTACCCCGGCGACAAGGCCGCTGATTTCGAGGGCCTGACCACTTTGGAGGGATTGAATATCGCGGTGGAATCCGGTTCCGCCGGTGAAGATGCCGCGACAGCTCTGAACGCTGCCACTGTGTCGGTCCAGTCCCAGGCCAACGCTCTGATGGAAGTCTCCGCGGGCACTGCTGACGCCGCAGTGATCGACGTGCTCATGGCGGCCGCCATGACCGGCGAGGGCACCAGCTACGAGGGTCTGTCTTACAGCTTGAACCTAAACGAAGCCCAGGGACTGGATTCTGAGGAGTACGGCGTTGGCTTCCGTAAGGGTTCCGATTTGGTGGAGGCGTTCAACCAGTTCTGGGCAGATAAGACCGCGGACGGCACTGTGGAAGAAGTGGCCGCCACCTACGGTCTCCAGGACGCTGTGATCTTGGAATAATCCTATTCATTATTAAATCACATGGAACTGTTCAAGGCAGAGGGTGATTTGCCCTCTGCCTTTGGACGGCTTAAGAGAACCATGATCCCATTTTAGAGAGGACGATCCGTTGTGCTGGAGTTTTTTTCCTCCGACCAATTTCAAACTGTTTTTGCAGCCCTGAACAGCGGGTTTCTGGTTACCCTGGAACTGTTCTTTATCACGTTGATCGGTGCCCTTCCTTTGGGGCTTATCATCTCTTTCGGCTCCATGAGCCGTTTTCGCCCCTTCGGCCTGCTGGCCGCTCAGTTTGGGATCACTCCCAAAAGCAAGCTGGCGAAAGCAGTGTGCGGGTTCCGGCCGATCCGCCTTGTCTGCCGGGTGCTGGTCTGGGCGATCCGGGGTACACCTCTGGTGTTGCAGATCATCATCCTGTTCTATGTTCCCGGCATGGTGGGGCTGTTCACCTGGGGAGGCGGCGAAACCGCCCGGTTCACTGCGGTATCCGTAGCGTTTGTGCTGAATTACGCCTGCTACTTTTCCGAGATCTATCGGGGCGGCATCCAGGGGGTGCCGGTGGGGCAGCAGGAGGCAGGCCAGGTGCTGGGCATGACCAAGTCTCAGATCTTTTTCAAGGTGACCCTGCTGCAAATGATCAAGCGGATCGTTCCGCCCATGTCTAACGAGATCATCACTCTGGTGAAAGACACTTCTTTGGCAAGAGTCATCGCCTTGCAGGAAGTGATCTGGATGGGCGAGTCCTTCATGAAGGGCAACCAGGGGTATTCCGGTTTGGTGTGGCCTCTGTTCTTCACCGCGGTGTACTATTTGGTGTTTAGCGGCGTGGCCACCATCCTGTTGGGCAAACTGGAAAAGAAACTGGAGTTTTTCCGGTAAAGGGGGTATGGGAAATGGCGATTTTGCAAGTGCAGAATTTGGAAAAGCATTTCGGTACTACACAGGTGCTGAAAGATATCGGTTTTGAATTGGAGCAGGGCCAGGCCATGGCCATCATCGGATCGTCGGGCAGCGGTAAGACCACTCTGCTGCGGTGTTTGAATTTCCTGGAGACTCCCACCCGGGGGAAGATTTTGGTCCAGGGACAGACTTTGTTCGATGCCGAGGATCCCTCCACCCAGAAGGAGAGCGAGGTCCGGAAAAAGCGTCTCCACTTTGGGATGGTGTTCCAGTCCTTCAACCTGTTCCCGCAGTATACGGTGTTGGAAAATGTTACCTTGGCAAAAAAGCTTTTAGCCAAGGAGGCTCCGGACTATAAAGCCAGCAAAAAGCAGATCCTCTCTCAGATCGAGGAAGAGGGGAAAGACCTGCTGGAAAAAATGGGTCTGGCGGACCGAGCCGGGCATTATCCTCACCAGCTTTCCGGTGGTCAGCAGCAGCGGGTGGCCATCGCCCGGGCGCTGGCACTGTCACCGGATATCCTCTGTTTTGACGAACCCACTTCTGCCTTGGATCCGGAACTGACCGGGGAAGTGCTGAAAGTGATCCGTTCCTTGGCAGAGCAGAAGACAACCATGATCATCGTCACCCACGAGATGGCCTTTGCCAGAGACGTGGCGGACCAGGTGGTCTTTATGGACAGCGGTGTGATCGTGGAGCAGGGCGACGCCCGTCAGGTGATCGAGAATCCCCGCCACCAGCGGACGAAGCAGTTTTTGTCCCGGTATTCTCAAAATTAAAAAAGGCTTCCCCATATGGGGAGGCCTTTTTTGTTCCAGGTCCGGTGGACCGGGTCATTTGCAGAAACAGTTCAGGTAACGCTCCAAGCAAGAGGCGATGATGGATTTTGCTTCCTCGTGGTCCTTTACTTCACCGATCTCGGTGGACTGCACGTTTTCCAGCTGTTTGTACACCGTGAAAAAGTGCTGCATCTCATCAAAAATATGCCGGGGCAGTTCGCTGATGTCTTTATAGTTGTTGTAGGTGGGGTCATCGAAGGGGATGGCGATGATCTTTTCATCCTTGCTTCCTCCGTCGTCCATTACGATCACTCCAATGGGGTAGCAGCGCACCAGAGACATGGGAATGATGTTTTCCGAACAGAGCACCAGTACGTCCAGCGGGTCATTGTCATTGGCGTAGGTGCGGGGGATAAACCCATAGTTCGCCGGGTAATGGGTGGAAGTGTATAACACTCGGTCCAACCGCAGCAGACCGGTCTCTTTGTCCATTTCATATTTCGCTTTCCCGCCCTTGGTGATCTCGATCACGGCAAAAAAGTCGTCGGCCTTGATGCGCTTGGGGGAGATATCATGCCAGATATTCACGGCGATCATCCTTTCCTGAATACGTTTTCCACATTATAGCACAGATTTTTTGGAAAATGAAGGGATGGAGCAGTGATCCGGGGCATAATCTAATAGGGAGGAGGTGGCGGTGTGACGTGCAGAATGGACACTTTACGGGATAAAGAGGTCATCAACGTAAAGGACGGAGGGCGTATCGGCTTCGTCAGCGACGTGGAACTGGACACCAAAGAAGCCCGGCTTTCCGCCGTAGTGGTGTACGGGCGGCTTCGTCTGTTCGGGCTGCTTGGAAGGGAAGCGGACTTTGTCATCCCCTGGGGAGATATCGTCCTCATCGGGGAGGACACCGTGCTGGTGCGCTACGAGCCTCCCGCTTCGGCTCAGCGCCCGGGTCCCTTGGGCAGGCTGCTGGAAAAGCTGGGATTTTAAGCCCTGGATTTTTCCTCTTTGCGGCAAAAAAATCCTTGCTTCTCTAGGGGCTTCGTGCTATAATATTTCAGCAAAACACACGCCGCGTCTCGGATTGGTGCCCGGAAAGCTCCGGGTCTGCCCCGAAAAGACAGCGCGGCGGCGGCAAAAGCCCGGCAAAAAAATTCAAACGGGCTTTTCAAAACCAAGGAGGTATTTTGTAAATGGCAGTCGTATCTATGAAACAGCTGTTGGAGGCCGGCGTACACTTCGGCCACCAGACCCGTCGTTGGAACCCCAAGATGGCTCCCTACATCTTCACCGAGCGCAATGGGATCTACATCATCGACCTGCAGAAGACCGTGAAGAAGCTGGAAGAGGCTTACAACTTCGTGCGTGACCTGTCCGCTGAGGGCAAGAACGTGCTGTTCGTGGGCACCAAGAAGCAGGCTCAGGAGTCCATCCGCGAGGAGGCTACCCGCGCCGGCGCTTACTATGTAAACGCTCGTTGGCTGGGCGGCATGCTCACCAACTTCGCTACCATCCGTACCCGCATCCAGCGTCTGGCTCAGCTGCGGAAGATGGAAGAGGACGGCACTTTTGATCTGCTGCCCAAGAAGGAAGTCAGCAAGCTGCAGCTGGAGATCGAGAAGCTGGAGAAGTTCCTGGGCGGCATCAAAGAGATGAAGTCCTTCCCCGGTGCTCTGTTCATCGTTGACCCCCGCAAGGAGCGCATCGCTGTTTCCGAGGCCCGCAACCTGGGCATTCCGATCGTGGCTATCGTGGACACCAACTGCGATCCCGATGAGATCGACTACGTGATCCCCGGCAACGACGACGCTATCCGCGCTGTGAAGCTGATTGCTGGCGCTATGGCTGACGCTATCATCGAGGGCCGTGAGGGCCAGATGGGTGCCGCTGCTAAGGAAGCCGCTGAGGAAGAGGCTGAGGCTGGCGACATCAGCGTGGAGGAGTAATTTCTCCCCACAGGTTTCGATTTGGGAATAGATGGGCCCTGAAATTAGTTTTGGGGCATTGAATAGAGAAAGGATGTTACAAGATGAATTTTACCGCGAAAGACGTGGCAGCCCTTCGTGAAAAGACCGGCTGCGGCATGATGGATTGCAAGAAGGCTCTCACCGCTTCCGAGGGCGACATGGAAAAGGCCATCGACTTCCTGCGGGAAAAGGGCCTGGCCGCTTCCGTGAAGAAGGCTGGCCGTATCGCTGCTGAGGGTGTGGCTTTCGCTACCGTCAGCGAGTGCGGCAAAGTGGCTGTTGTCATCGAGGTCAACGCTGAGACCGACTTCGTGGCCAAGAACGCCGACTTCCAGGCTTTTGTAAAGACCTGCGCTGACACCGTTATCTATGAGAACCCCGCTGACGTGGAAGCTCTGCTGGCTTGCAAGGCTCACGGCACCGAGGAGACTGTGGACGCTCTGCTGAAGGAGAAGATCCTCACCATCGGCGAGAACATCAAGATCCGCCGCTTTGCTCGTTTCGAGGGCGCTGTTACCTCTTATGTCCATGCTGGCGGCCGTATCGGTGTTATCGTGAAGTTCGACACCACCGATGAGATCGCTTCCACCGACGCCTTCAAGACCTACGCTCACAACGTGGCTATGCAGATCGCTGCCATGAACGCTGAGTACCTGGATGAGTCCAGCGTGCCCGCCGAGCGCGTGGAGAAGGAGAAGGAGATCCTCACCCAGCAGATCGTGGACGAGGGCAAGCCCCAGAACATCGCTGAGAAGATCGTGGCTGGCCGTCTGAATAAGTTCTTCAAGGAGATCTGCCTGGTGGATCAGGTCTACGTGCAGGACAGCTCCATGACCGTGAAGCAGTACACCGAGTCTGTCGCCAAGGAACTGGGCGGCGACATCAAGATCGCTGCTTACACCCGCTTCGAGAAGGGCGAAGGCCTGGAGAAGCGTCAGGACGACTTCGCTGCTGAAGTTGCCGGCATGGTGAAGTAATTTCTACGAATCATAGTAAGGGAGCATGAGGTTGATCCTCATGCTCCCTTTTTATGTTTGCTCTCCTTTCGACGAAAGGTCATCTAGGATAGTCCACTTTTTAAGAAACAGCAGATAGACTAAGATCAGCAAAAAGGGCAGATCGTAATAGTGGAGGAAATATCCCAGCAGGAAATTCAAACCCAGATATCCCACGAGTACCCCCACTTTCAAAACAAGAGCCAGCGCGCCGGGCCTCATGGTCAGTCTGGCCAGGTAGGCCATGAGGGGAGAGAAGCAGGCAAAGACAGCCCAGACTTTGATAAAACTCCACCCGTAAACAGAGTTCGTCACTTCGGCGGTGATGTAGTAAGTTACCAGCATCCCGGCGCAGAATAGGAAGATGTTTATCATGGCATATTTTGTGTTCCGGCTGTAAAGACTGATGGTCATGCCAATGACCACCCAAACTCCCGCTTGGGAGAATATATCGCTGAGAGACACTCCGAAGTGCTGTGCGTAGCAGTAGACGTCCATCATTTTTACAAGAAATCCTGTTAATAACCCCACCAGGGCCATGCTGACAGGGTTGAGCAAGGCGTGCTGCATTTGGCGTTTCATGGTGATCCCCTCTTCTTTTTTTGCTGGATGATATTGTAGCATAGTCAAGCCAACGAGGAAAAGGACGTGACTTTAGGAATGAAAGAAGAACAGGAAGCTCCTATATGAAAAAGTTGTTAATTTTTCGGAACTCTCCAGCTTTCCTTGGGGAAAGAAGTTCTTTAATCTTTACAACGGGGATGTTTTCATGTAAAATAAATGCGAATATATTCTGTATGAACGGGAGAGATACCATGGCACCGAAATATAAGCGCGTTTTGCTCAAGCTCAGCGGGGAATCTTTGGCGGGAAAGGCCGGACACGGCATCGACTTTGACACGGTTTTGGAGATCTGCAAGCCGGTCAAGGACATTGTGGACATGGGCGTGGAAGTGGCCATCGTGGTAGGCGGCGGCAACTTCTGGCGGGGCCGCAGCAGCGGCAAAATGGACCGCACTCGTGCCGACCACATGGGCATGCTGGCCACGGTGATCAACGCCCTGGGTGTTGCAGATGGTTTGGAGCAGCTGGGTCTGGATGTCCGGGTGCAGACCGCCATCGCCATGCAGGAAGTGGCTGAGCCTTACATCCGCAACCGGGCTGTGCGTCACCTGGAAAAGGGCAGAGTGGTTGTGTTCGGCTGCGGCACCGGCAACCCCTTCTTCTCCACGGATACCGGCGCGGCTCTGCGGGCTGCTGAGATCGAGGCTGACGTGATCCTGAAAGCCACCATGGTGGACGGCGTTTACGACAGCGATCCCAAGAAGAATCCCGACGCGAAGAAGTACGACACTCTGAGCTATATGGACGTGCTCAACAAGAATCTGGGCGTCATGGATATGACCGCCGCCTCTTTCTGCAAGGACCGGAACATCCCCTTCCTGGTGTTCAGCATCGAGGACCCGGAGAACATCGTCCGGGCGGTGTCTGGCGAAAAGGTGGGCACTCTGGTGCAGTAAGAGTCAAAAACAAAACAGTGGGACGGTCCGGCGCGGGCCGTCTGAGAAATTCCAATTTACCTGAAAGGAATGGAACATTATGGCAGAGATGAAAGACGTTTTCGCGAAAGCGGAAAAGAAAATGGGCAAGAGCATCGACCACTTGGAGGAGGAGTACGCCGCCATTCGCGCCGGCCGTGCCAACCCTGCCGTGCTGGATAAGATCATGGTCAACTACTATGATACTCCCACTCCTATCAACCAGTTGGCGGCTGTGTCCGTCACCGAGGCCCGGGTGCTGCTGATCCAGCCGTGGGATATGTCCGTGCTGCGGGGCATCGAGAAGGCCATCCAGACTTCCGATCTGGGTGTGAATCCTCAGAATGACGGCAAGGTGATCCGTCTGGTGTTCCCGCCCCTCAATGAGGAGCGCCGTCGTGAGCTGAGCAAGGAAGTTGCCAAGCTGGCGGAGGAGACCAAAGTGGCCATCCGGGCTATCCGCCGTGATGCCATCGAGAAGCTGAAGGAAATGAAAAAGACCGGTGAAATCACCGAGGATGACCTGAAGCAGGCAGAGAAAAAGACCCAGGATCTCACTGACAAGTTTGTGAAGAGCGCGGAAGAGTCCGCTCAGCGCAAGGAGAAGGAGATCATGGCCATCTGAGCCTGAAGGGGGAACATGGCCTTGGCAGGCAGTAAAAAACAAGCCGGTGAGAAGGGGAGCCTGGTGCTCCCCACTCATATCGGCATCATCATGGACGGCAACGGCAGGTGGGCCCAAAAGCGGTTCCTGCCCCGTTCCGCCGGACATCGGGCAGGTGCGCAGAATTTCCGCACTATCACTCGCTACTGCTCTAAGATCGGAATCAAATATTTGACAGTATACGCTTTTTCCACGGAAAACTGGAGTCGTCCTATGGAGGAAGTGGGCGCTTTGATGCGCCTGTTTAAAGAGTACCTGGAAGAAGCCCTGCGGGACTTTATGGACGAAAACATCCGGGTACGCTTCATCGGGGACGTGTCTGCCTTTCCACAGGAATTGCGGGAACTGATCCAGGAGGTGGAAGAGGCTTCCGCACCTAAGACGGGGATGGTCCTGAACCTGGCCATGAATTATGGCGGCCGGGCGGAGATCACCCGGGCGGCAAAGGCGTTTGCTCAGGATGTGGCCCAGGGGAAAGTTCGGCCCGAGTATCTTACCGAGGAGAGCTTCTCCCGGTATTTATATACCGGCGGCCAGCCTGACCCTGACCTGATCATCCGCCCCAGCGGGGAAGAGCGGCTGTCCAATTTCCTTTTGTGGCAGAGTGCCTACGCGGAGTTTGTCTATTTCGACATTCTTTGGCCCGATTTCAAAACAAAAGACCTGGATGAGGCCATTGCCATTTATTCTTCCAGGCAGCGCCGGTTCGGAGGCGTTTAACTCCCCGGTGTTTAGTCCAAAATCAGTTTTGGAACAACAAATTCTGATGAAAACCTGAAAAGGGATCATGCTATGAAACAGCGCATTTTATCCGGTGCCATCCTGGTACTTTTTTTCGTGGCGGTCATCGTGTTTAACCGCTCTTTTCCGTTGGCGTTGACCATTGCGGTGGCACTGATTTCCGCCGTTGCGGTGATGGAACTGATCAAAGCCTTGGGAGTCACTCGAAAGTGGTTCCTGGCCGGACCTTCTCTGATCGCGGCGGCGGCGATTCCCTTCTGCAATCACGATATGGAATTTTTGGTCTACGCTCTGTTCACCCTGGTGGTTTTCTCCGCCATGATCGTCTATCACGAAGAGACCACCTTTAAAGAAGTAGGCGTTCTGTACAGTATGGTGATCTTGATCCCCAGCGCGTTGCAGACTCTGGTGTCTCTCCGGGATTTAAGCCAGGACCACGGAATGTTTTATGTGTTTATCGCGGTGCTGTCCGCTTGGGCGGCGGATGTGGGAGCGTATTTCGCCGGGACCTTTTTCGGCAAGCATAAGCTATGTCCCACGATCAGCCCCAAAAAGACGGTGGAAGGAGCCGTGGGCGGCGTGGTCGTGGACGTGCTGGTTATGCTTCTGTGCGGCGTTCTGTTCTCCCAGGCGTTTTATCAGGGACAGGTCCAGGTCAATTACCTGGAGCTGCTGATCATCGGGCTGTTCGGCTCGGTGCTGTCCATTTTGGGTGACCTGAGCTTTTCCATTATCAAGCGCAGCTGCCACATCAAAGATTTCGGTCAGGTGATCCCCGGGCACGGCGGTATCCTGGACCGTTTCGACAGCGTGATCTTCACTGCGCCATTTGTGTACCTGTTGGTGGGATTTCTTCCCCTGGTAGGCGCATAAGCATAGAGAGAGGGAAACTATGAAAAAACTGTCACTGCTGGGCTCCACCGGTTCCATCGGCACCCAGGCGCTGGAGGTGGTCCGTAATCTCCGTGGCCAAGGGGAGGAGATCTCCGTGGAGGTCTTGGCTGCCCGTTCCAATGTGAAACTGCTGGAGGAACAGGCCAGAGAATTCCGTCCCGCCGCCGTGGCTGTCTTTGACGAGAAAGCGGCCTTGTCCCTCAAGGCAAGTCTGAAGGATACGGATATCCAGGTGCTTTCCGGTATGGAGGGCCTTTGCCAGGCAGCGGCCTGGGAGAACGCTGACACCACTCTCAATTCCGTGGTGGGCATGGTAGGGCTTCAGCCCACCTTGGCGGCAGTTCGTGCGAAAAAGACGCTGGCTCTGGCCAACAAGGAAACGTTGGTAGCCGGCGGCGCCATGGTTATGGAGGAGGTTGCCCGCAATGGGGTGGACCTTCTGCCAGTGGACAGCGAACATTCCGCCATTTTCCAGTGCTTACAGGGCTGCCCGGAAAAGGGAGCCTTGAAAAAGCTGCTTCTCACCGCGTCCGGCGGTCCTTTCTTCGGAAAGACCCGCAAGGAACTGGAAACTGTGACCCGTGAGCAGGCGCTGCGTCATCCCAACTGGGATATGGGCGCAAAAATCACCATCGATTCCGCTACTATGATGAACAAGGGCCTGGAGGTCATTGAGGCCTCCTGGCTTTTTGGTGTACCGGAGGACAAAATAGAAGTGGTGGTCCATCGGGAGAGCATCATCCATTCTATGATTCAGTATCAGGATAACGCGGTGATGGCTCAGCTGGGTCTACCGGATATGGCAGTGCCTATTCAGTATGCTCTTACCTATCCCCGTCGGATGCCTTCTCCTGCGGGAGAACTGGACCTGGGGACACTGCAAAAGCTCACTTTCTATCCCCCTGACGGGGAAGCGTTCCCATGTGTGGAGCTTTGCCGGGAGGCCCTGCGCCGGGGCGGACTGGTACCGGCTGCGGCAAATGGGGCAAACGAACAGGCGGTTGCTTTGTTCCTCCAGGGGAAGATCGGTTTTTTGGAGATTCCCCGTCTGGTGGAGTCGGCCATGGACCGTCAGTCACCTGGAAACGTGACGCTGGAAGAGGTGCTGGCTGCGGACCGGGAGGCCCGGGCCTTTGTGGAAGCCGCGGTGTAAGACCGGGTTTTCACACAATACTAGAATTTCTCAGAAGGAGATGGTTCTTTGGAGATCGTTACGGTGGCTTTACTCATTATCATTGGCGTGCTGCTGTTCGGCTTTGTGATCTTTTTCCACGAGCTGGGGCATTTTCTCACAGCCAAAGCCTCTGGCATCCGTGTCAACGAGTTCGCTTTGGGCATGGGCCCCAGATTGTGGGGGTTCCAGAAGGGGGAAACGAAATATTCCCTGCGGCTGCTGCCTATCGGCGGCTATTGCGCCATGGAGGGTGAGGACGAGGAGAGCGACGACGCCCGGGCGTTCGGCAATAAGCCTGTGTGGAAGCGTTTTCTGGTAGTGGCTGCCGGAGGGATCTTCAACATCATTCTGGGATTCTTCTTCATGATGATCGTTCTAGGACAGGAAGATGTGTTCGCTACCACTCAGATTGCCAGCTTCACCGAGGGTTCAGCCCTGGAAGCGGCAGGCGCTCAGGTGGGAGACCGGATCGTGGAGATCGACGGATATGCCATCTACACTGACCGCGACCTTTCTTTTGCCTTTGCTATGGCCACGCCCGACAGTGTGTCCATGGTGGTTGACCGGGAGGGAGAACGGGTGGACCTGGGCACCTTCCCGCTGAATTCTCAGACTTTAGAGGACGGCACCCAAATGGTGTCCCTTGACTTTTACGTGGAACCGGAACAGACTACGTTTTTAGGGCTGGTCCGCAGGTCTGCTTCGGATACCTTCTCCATGGCTCGCATGGTTGTGGAGACCTTAAAGGGGATGCTCACCGGGCGGTTTGGCTTGAACGACGTGGCAGGGCCTATTGGAACGGCCCAGGCCATTGGTCAGGCGGCCAGCGCCGGACTGGCGGAAGGCTTTGGCCAGGCGGTGTTGAATATCCTGCTGATGATCGTCATGATCACCGTGAACCTGGGCATTGTGAACCTGCTGCCCCTGCCCGCATTGGATGGCGGCAGGCTGCTGTTTCTCATTTGGGAGGGCATCACTCGCCGTCCCGTGCCCGCAAAATATGAAGGCTATGTCCACGCCACAGGCTTTGTGCTGCTTATCGGGCTGATGGTGGTCATCGCCTTCAACGACATCGTCCGGATTGTACAAGGATAGAAACGAAACCCAAAGAGAGGGGCCCGTACCATCGGGCCTCCCTTTTTAAACTAAAAAAACATGGGAAAGGGGAACCCCTTATGGAACGCAGGAAGTCGAAACAGGTGATGGCAGGAGGCGTGGCCATTGGCGGCGGCGCGCCGGTGACGGTGCAGTCCATGCTCAATGTGCCCTCCACGGATATTCCCGGCAGTGTGGCCCAGGCGGTGCGTCTGGAACAGGCAGGCTGTCAGATCCTCCGGGCTGCTATCCCCAATAAAGAGGCTGTGGCCCTGATCCCCGCCATCAAAGAGAAGGTAAGCATCCCTCTGGTTGCGGATATCCATTTTGACTATAAGCTGGCCTTGGAAGCGGTGGCCGCAGGTATCGACAAGATCCGTATCAATCCCGGCAACATCGGGGAGGACTCCCGGGTGAAAGCTGTGGCAGACGCCTGCCGTGTCCATGGGATCCCCATCCGTATCGGTGTGAATTCCGGTTCCCTGGAAAAGCATATTTTGGCAAAATACGGTTCTCCCACGCCGGAGGCTCTGTGCGAGAGCGCTCTGTACCATGTGGCGTTGCTGGAAAAGTTTGACTTTACCGACATCGTCATTTCCTTGAAAGCCTCCTCGGTGGACAGCACGATCCGGGCTTATCAGCTCATGGCGGATCAGTGTGATTATCCCCTGCACCTGGGGGTGACGGAAGCTGGTACTGCCCGTATGGGACTGGTGAAGTCCGCTATCGGCATCGGAAGCCTGCTCCAGCAGGGGATCGGAGATACCATCCGCGTGTCCCTCACCGCCGATCCGGTGGAGGAGATCCAGGCGGGAGAGGATATTCTCCGTGCCCTGGATATGAAAAAGGGCGTGCGGTTTGTGTCTTGTCCCACTTGCGGCCGTACCCGCATTGATCTGATTGGCTTGGCAAACAAGGTAGAGAACGCCTTGAAGGACTGCCAAAAAGATATCACTGTGGCGGTGATGGGCTGCGCGGTGAACGGCCCTGGAGAGGCCCGGGAAGCGGATCTGGGCATCGCTGGGGGCGATGGGGAAGGCCTGCTGTTCCAGAAGGGGAAGATCCTGCGGAAAGTGCCTGAGGACCAGCTTTTGGCCGCCCTTTTGGAAGAAGTGGAGAAGCTGCCCTGAGTCTTTCCCTGCTGGGTGAGCGGAAAGAACGAAAAACAGAGTAAGGGGTCTGGGAGACGTTGAATATACTGGGTCATTTTTTTCAAAAAGAGATAAACGGGGAGAGCTTTTCCCAAGAGCTGCGGGAAGGTGAGATCATTCAGATCACCGTGAACCGCTCGGATCGTTCTGTGCAGATGGCGGTGCATTTTCCCCGGCTGGTGGATTACAGCGAACTGAAAAAGCTGGAACACGTGCTGGAAGGTCCTGCTTTCGGTCTGAGCGCGGTGCGGATCCAGCCTCATTTTGCCCCGGAGCTTTTTTCGGAAGCCTGTATCAACTCCCTGGTGACGGCGTTGAAAGAGCGGGACGCCACCTTGAACGGCACCTTCAACCAAGCGGAAGCGGTCTATCAGGACGGGAAGCTGTCCATCCGCCTGGCCCATGGCGGGTATGACCTGCTTGCCGCCCGGAACACTGACGTGAAGCTGAAAGCCCTCATCAAAGACTGGTTCGGTCTGGCGGTCTCCGTGGAATTTGTGGGACGGCTCACCGTGAAGGCGGGAGAGGGTGTCATGGTGGAAAAAGCCCGCACCGAGCAGGTCCGCAAGGAGCGGGAGGCTGCTGTCCGGGAGATGGAGGAATACGAGGAAGCCATGAAAGAGCAGGCCAGCCGCAGGCAGGTCAGCATCCGGGACGAGGAGCATCTTTTGCCTTCCATTATCCCCGAGACTGCCAAGCCTGTGCTGGGCTCAATCCCCAGAGGCAAGACTACGCCTCTCCGGGAAGCCACGGTGGACCTGGGAAATATCACGGTGTGGGGCGAGATTTTCGGACTGGAGAGCAAGGAGACTCGGGATAAATCCCGGAAGATCTATTCCATCGATATCACCGACTATACTGGTTCCATCACTTTGAAGGTGATCCAGGACGCCCAGGACTGCCAGGGGCTGGATAAGCTGAAGTCAGGGATGACCATCCTGGTGAAAGGCGCCGTGACCTACGACACCTACGATCGCGAGAACGTGATGCGGCCCCGGGCTATCGCCACGGTGGACCAGGTCCAGGTGGTGGACGACGCTTTGGAGAAGCGGGTGGAGCTGCACCTACATACCAACATGTCTGATATGGACGGCATGAGCTCTGCCACGGACCTGATCAAGCAGGCCCACAAGTGGGGACAGAAGGCCATTGCCATCACTGACCACGGTGTGGCCCAGGCCTTCCCCGAAGCCATGAACGCCGTGGAGGATATCCGGAAAAGCGGCGCGGACTTTAAAGTGCTTTACGGCACGGAAGCCTATTTCGTCAACGACCTGGTGCCTGCCGTCACCGGCGACAGCCAGCATCCCTTGACCGGGGACTTTATCTGCTTCGACCTGGAGACCACTGGCCTCAGCGCTCAGCATGACCGGATCACAGAGATCGGCGCCGTGCGCATTCACAATGGGGAGATCACCGACCGGTTCGATACCTTTGTGGACCCGGAGCGGCCTATCCCGGAGAAAATCACTCAGCTCACCTCCATCACCAACGAGATGGTTCAGGGCGCTCCCAAAGAGGAGGAAGCCCTCCGGCAGTTCTTTAATTTCTGCGGGGAGGACGCGGTGCTGGTGGCTCACAACGCCTCTTTCGATGCCGGGTTCGTCCGGGCGGCGTTGAAGCGTCAAGGGAAAGAGTTCCCCAACACCTACATCGATACGGTGACCATGGCACGCTCTTTGCTGCCGGATCTGAAGAAAGCCACCTTGGACTCTGTTGCCAACTACTTAAAGCTGAAGCCTTTCCACCACCATCGGGCGGAGGACGACGCCGCGGTGTTGGGAGAGATTTTCGTGAACTTCCTGGAGCGGCTCCAAAACGGCCAGGGCATCCAGAGGGTGGACGAGATCAATGGAGCCCTGGCGGGAGGAGATCCCAAGAAGCTGCGCTCTTACCACATGATCCTGCTGGTGAAAAACAACACCGGCCTGAAAAACTTGTACCGGCTTATCTCCGCCGGGCATCTGGACTATTTTTACCGCAATCCCCGCACACCCAAAAGCATTTTGAACAAATACCGGGAAGGTCTGCTGGTGGGCAGCGCTTGCGAGGCGGGCGAGCTGTTCCGGGCCATGGTGAAGGGGGAGTCTTTCGAGAACCTGTGCAAGATCGCCTCCTATTACGACTACCTGGAGATCCAGCCCCTGGGGAACAACATGTTCATGGTCCGCAACGGGGACACAGACGTGGAAGGATTGCGGGAATACAACCGTACCATCGTGAAGATCGGCGAGAAGCTGGGCAAGCCGGTGGTGGCCACCTGTGACGTCCACTTCAAGGACCCCAAGGACGCGGACTACCGCCGGGTCATCATGGGCAGCCGTGGTTTCGACGACGCGGACCAGCAGGCGCCTTTGTACATGCGCACCACGCCTGAGATGCTCAAGGAGTTTGAGTACCTGGGGAAAGAGAAGGCCTTCGAGGTAGTGGTGACCAACCCCAACAAGATCGCCGATATGATCGACTACATCCGTCCGGTGCCCATGGGCAACTTCCCGCCCTTCATCGAAGGGGCCGAGGAGCAGCTGGTGTCCATCACCTGGGAGCGGGCCAAGAAGAAGTACGGCGACCCCCTGCCCCAGATCGTGAAAGAGCGTCTGGATAAGGAGCTGAACTCCATCGTGAAGCACGGCTTCTCCGTGCTGTACATGACCGCCCAGAAGCTGGTGGCGGATTCCGAAGCCCATGGCTACTTGGTGGGCTCTCGTGGATCGGTAGGCTCCTCGTTGGTGGCAAGTATGTCGGGTATCTCCGAGGTAAACCCCTTGGCGCCCCACTATGTGTGCCCCAAGTGCAAACACAGCGAGTTCTTCACCGACGGTACCATCGATTCCGGTTTCGACCTGCCTCCCAAGGACTGTCCCGAGTGCGGCGCCCCCATGGATCGAGACGGCCACACCATTCCTTTTGAAACCTTCTTAGGCTTCGACGGCGACAAGGTTCCCGATATTGACTTGAACTTCTCCAGCGAATACCAGAGCAGCGCCCACCGTTACACGGAAGTGCTGTTCGGTCGGGAAAACGTGTTTAAGGCCGGAACCATCGGCACAGTGGCAGACAAGACCGCCGTGGGCTTTGTACGGAAATACGCAGAGACCAAGGGGGTCACCTTCCATAAAGCGGAGGAGAAACGGCTGGCCGTGGGTTGTACGGGCATCAAGCGTACTACCGGTCAGCACCCCGGCGGCATGATCGTTATTCCCCGGGGTATGGAAGTTTACGACTTCTGCCCGGTGCAGCACCCGGCCAACGACCAGAAATCCGACAATATCACCACCCACTTCGACTTCCACTCCATCCACGACAACGTGTGTAAGCTGGACGAACTGGGACACATCGTTCCCACCACCTACCGCTATGTGGAGGACTACACCGGCATCCCTGTGATGGAAGTCTCCATGAGTGACCCAGAGGTCATGTCCCTGTTTGAGTCCCCGGCGGCGCTGGGCGTTACTGAGGAGGATCTGGGCGGCATCAAGACCGGCACCCTCACTCTGCCCGAACTGGGTACCAACTTTGTCCGGGGCATGTTGGAGGAGTCTCATCCCAAGAAATTCTCCGACCTGCTCCAGGTTTCCGGTCTGTCTCACGGCACGGACGTGTGGCTGGGCAATGCTCAGGAACTGATCCAACAAGGTACCTGTACCATTTCCGATGTTATCGGTACTCGAGACAGCATTATGACCTACCTGATGAACAAGGGCTTGCCGCCCAAGATGGCCTTTAAGATCATGGAGATCGTGCGAAAGGGCAAGGCCACCAAGTTGCTGACCCAAGAGCATATCCAGGCCATGAAGGAGCACAATGTGCCCCAGTGGTACATCGACTCCTGCTTTAAGATCAAATACATGTTCCCCAAGGCTCACGCTGCTGCCTATATGATTGCTGCCCTTCGTTTGGGTTGGTATAAGGTGCATCGGCCTTTGGAGTACTACGCAGCCTATTTCACCGTCCGCAGCGACGACTTTGACGGAGTCACTGCCGTCAAGGGCAAGGAAGCGGTGTTCCGTAAGATGAAGGACTTGGACTTGAAGATCAAGAACAGGGAAGCCTCCCAGAAAGAGGAAGGCGAGTTCGAATCTCTGCAAGTGGTCAACGAGATGCTGGCCCGGGGGATCAGTGTGCGTCCGGTGGATTTGTATCGGTCCGAAGCTAAAAAGTTTGTGGTGGAAGAGGGAGAGATCCGTCTGCCCTTCTCGTCCCTGGCGGGCGTTGGTGAAGCTGCCGCATTCAGCCTGCGGGAAGCCCGGGACTCTGGCGGGGAGTATATCTCTATCGACGATCTCCAGGCTCGCTCCAAGGTGTCCTCGGCGGTTATCGATACTCTCCGTGAAGCGGGGGCATTGGCAGGTTTGCCGGAAAGCAGCCAGACCACTCTGTTTTAACACTTGACAAATTGGATTTATTACATTATCATATTAGCACACTAAAGTGATAGAGAAAGGGGGAAGCCGGTTTTCCACAGGGAAGGGAGGCCGGCTATCCGCTGCCATGAAAACTTACAGCAAGATCACCCCAGAGGGAACGCGAGACCTGCTCTTTGAGGAATGCCGCGCCCGCCGGGAGGTGCAGTCTCGGCTATCCCGGCTGTTTGCCCTGCGAGGATATCGGGAAGTCCTCACGCCCGGGTTGGAGTATTTCGACGTGTTTAACCTGCCCGGCACCGCCATCCCCCAGCAGGAGATGTACAAATGCACCGACAACCACGGCAGACTACTGGTGTTTCGCCCGGACTCCACTCTGCCCATCGCCCGGATGGCGGCGTCCCGGCTGCAAGGTCAGGAGAAGCCTTTGCGGTTCTTTTACAGCCAGACCATCTACCGCAACCGTCCCGACCTTTCCGGCCGCAGCGATGAATCCGCCCAAATGGGGATCGAGCTTATGGGAGTAGGCGGTCTGCGCGCGGATCTGGAAGCGATCTCCGTGGCAGTGGCAGCCCTTTCCACTTGTGTGCCGGACTTTCGGGTGGAGATCGGTCACGCCCGGTTTTTCCAGGCATTGGCGGACCAGTTGCCCCTGTCTTTGGAAGAGAAGGAGATCTTGCGGGACACCATCGAGTCCAAGAACTACGCAGCCCTCAGCGAATTGCTGGATCCCTTGGGGGATCTGCCCGCGGCTCGGGCCATGGCTCAGCTTCCCCGGCTGTTCGGCGGAGAGGAAGCCCTCAATGAAGCGGGTAAATGGTTCCAGGACGGGGAAACCCGGGAGATCCTGGAATACTTGAAGCGGCTGTATAAAGCCCTGGGCCAGCTGGGCTTGGGAGGACGGTTGATGGTGGACCTGGGTTTGGTCCAGCGCAACGATTACTACACCGGCGTGGTGTTTTCCGCTTATGTCCATCAGCATGGCGACGCGGTGCTTTTGGGCGGCAGGTATGACAGTTTGTGTGAGAAGTTCGGCGACCCCATGCCCGCTGTGGGATTTTCTCTCGACCTGGACGCTGTGGCGGAGCTTCAGCCTGCGGTACAGGAGGGAGATGTACCGGTAAAGGCATTGGTTTTCGGCGAAGCGGGATATGAGATCCACGGCCAGAAGCTGGTGGATGTTTTGACCAGCCAGGGGACTCTCTGCGAGAATTCAGTATTTGAGACAGAGGAGGAGACGATCCTTTACGCCAAGCGCCGGGGCATCCCCAAGGTGTACTTGGTGGGAGAGACCACCCGAGAGCTGGATCTGTCGGAAGGGGGAGAGAAGCAATGAAGCCTTTGCGGATCGCATTGACAAAAGGCCGGTTGGAAAAATCCACAGTGGCCCTGTTTGAAAGCGCGGGCATGGATTGTTCCAGTCTGCGGGAAAAAGGCCGGAAGCTGATCCTCCCGGTAGGGGACGGTTCCCTGCAAGCGGTGCTGGCGAAAGCCGCTGACGTGATCACCTATGTGGAGCATGGTGTCTGTGACATGGGTGTGGTGGGCAAGGATACCATCATGGAAAACGGAAGCCACTTTTTTGAGATCTTGGACCTGGGGTTCGGCCGATGCGGATTCGCTCTGGCGGCGCCTAAGGGTTCGGATTTTTACGGCGGCTATCGGGTAAAGACCATCGCCACCAAGTACCCCAAAGTAGCCCGCCGTTTCTTTGAGAGCAAACAGATGGACGTGCGGATCATCAAGATCGAGGGTTCCGTGGAGCTGGCTCCTTTGCTGGGTTTGTCCGACGGCATCGTGGACATCGTGGAGACAGGAGCCACCTTGCGGGAAAACGGATTGGAAGTGGTGGAGCCTATTGTGCAGGTGTCTGCCCGGCTCATCGTCAACGCAGCCAGCTTGAAGCTGCGCAAACAGGAGATCGAGGGCTTGGCAGCCCTTTTGGAGGAACAGATCAGGAAAGGGGAGCAAGGGAAATGATCAAAGTGGTGCAAGGGGACCGGCAGACCTGCCAGTCCTTTGTAGAGGACCTGAAAAGCCGCGTGGGCCAGACCTCCCCAGAGATTGAGGCATCTGTGCGGGAGATCATCGAGAACGTGCGTACCGGCGGCGACAGCGCCGTGAAGGAATATTCCAGGAAGTTTGACGGCTGGACCCCGGAGAAGCTGGAACTCTCTCGGGAGGAGCTGGAACAGGCCGTTACCCAGTGCGACTCTGAATTTATTGCTGCCTTGAAGCGGGCCGCGGAGAACATCCGGGCCTTCCATCAGCGGCAGAAGCAGCAGAGCCGCATCGATCCCATGCCCAACGGCATCATCACCGGCCAGCGGGTACGGGGCCTCCACAGAGTGGGTGTTTACGTCCCCGGGGGCACGGCGGGGTATCCTTCTTCCGTGCTGATGAACGTGATCCCCGCCCAGGTGGCGGAGGTAGGGGAGATCGTCATGGTCACTCCTCCCGGCCGCACTGGGCGCCCTGACCCCAACATCCTGGCGGCAGCGCTGGTAGCCGGTGTGGACCGGGTGTTCCTTATGGGTGGCGCTCAGGCAGTGGCGGCTTTGGCTCTGGGTACGGAGAGCGTCCCCAAGGTGGACAAGATCGTGGGGCCGGGCAACATCTTTGTGGCCACGGCCAAAAAGCAGCTGTACGGTGTGGTGGATATCGACATGATCGCCGGGCCCAGCGAGATCCTCATTGTGGCGGACGAAACCGCCAACCCCCGCTTCCTGGCCGCCGACCTGATGAGCCAAGCGGAGCATGATCGTATGGCTTCCGCGATCCTCATCACTCCCAGCGCCCAGATCGCACAGGCAACGGTGGAGGAGCTGTACCGCCAGATGGAGACCCTTTCCCGCAAGGAGATCATTGCCGAAAGCGTGGACCGGTTCGGAGGAGTTATCGTCTGCGAAAACATGGACGAGGCCGTGGACTTCGCCAACGAGCTTGCACCGGAGCATCTGGAGATTTGCTGCCAGAATCCCTTTGACTATCTGGGACGTCTGGACAATGCTGGTTCCGTGTTTATGGGACACTATTCCCCTGAACCTTTGGGCGACTATTACGCCGGGGCCAACCATGTCCTGCCTACTGGCGGTACCGCCCGGTTCTTCTCACCCCTGTCCGTGGACGATTTCATCAAGAAGTCCAGCTTTATCTACTATCCCAAGGAAGAGCTCCAAAAGGCCGCCGGAGACATCATTCGTTTGGCGGAGACTGAGGAGCTCACCGCTCACGCTAATTCCATCCGGGTGCGGGTGGAGGACTAAAAGGAGTCTGCCATGTACCGCTTGAATGATAAGATCAAAGATTTGCAGCCCTACGATCCGGTAGAGGGAGGGTTCCGCATCCATTTGGATGCCAACGAGTCTTTTTTGCCGCTGCCTCCTGCGATCCTGGAGGAGCTGGCACAAACTCTGCCTCAAACTGCTTTTAACCGCTATCCAGATCCGGCTGCTAGGGAGCTTTGCCAGGCTTTTGCCCAGTATTACGGGGTTCCGGTGGAGAATGTGGCAGCGGGCAATGGTTCCGACGAGCTGATCACCGTGCTGTTCACCGGATTTCTCCAGCGGGGAGACGCTTTCGTCACCGTGGAGCCGGACTTCTCCATGTACGCTTTCAATGGATACCTCCAGGAAGCCCGGCACATTTGTGTGCCGAAACGGGAAGATTACTCGCTGGATATTGACAAGCTGATAGAAACCTGCCAAAATGAGAATGTAAAGCTCCTGATCTTCAGCAACCCGGGTAATCCCACTTCCGTGGTGTGCCCTCGGGAGGAGATCCGCCGCCTAGTGCGGGGTGTGGACGCTCTGGTGGTGTTGGATGAGGCCTACATGGACTTCTCTGACCAGAGCCTTCTGCCGGAGTTTCTAGAATACGACAACCTGTTGATTCTTCGCACCTGCTCCAAGGCCATCGGCATGGCCGGCGCCCGGCTGGGGTTTGCTGTGGGGCAGAAGCCTTTGATCGACGCGGTGAAAGCTGTGAAGTCCCCCTATAACGTGAACACTTTGTCCCAAACTTTGGGCACTGTGGTGCTGCGTCATCCCCAGATCCTGAAAGATGCCCTGGCGCAGATCCTACGGTCCAGGGACCAGCTGATTTCCGGCATAGAGGATCTAGCCAAAGAGTATCCCGGTAGGTTCGCATTGCTGCCCTGTGCCACCAACTTCGCCGCCATGAAGATGAAAGACGGAGAGCGCTTGTACCGTTATCTGGGGGAGCGGGGCATCTCTATTCGGTATACCGGAGGCCTGGTGCGGATCACTTGCGGCACTCCCAAGGAAAATCAGGCGGTGCTGGAGGAGATGGCCCAGTATTTTGCCGCAATGCCGGCAGCGGAGGAATGATACCATGGAACGCTACGCATCCATGCACCGAAAAACCAACGAAACAGAAGTCACTGTGGAACTTTGCCTGGATGGGGGAGAGCGAAACGTCTCCACCGGGGTGGGGTTCTTTGACCATATGCTCACCGCCTTTGCGGTCCATGGCGGGTTTGGGCTGAAAGTACACACGGTGGGTGATTGGGAGGTGGATTGCCACCACACCATCGAAGATACGGGCATCGTGCTGGGGAAGGCCTTTGCCGACGCCCTGCCCACCAAACGGGGGATCAAGCGGTTCGGCCACGCCTTTATTCCCATGGACGAGGCTTTGGCCTTTGCCGCGGCGGATATCAGCGGACGGCCCTTCCTGGTGTTCCAGGGGGAGTTTCCTCAGGAGCGGGTTGGAGATTTCGACTCCTGTATGACTGAGGAATTTTTCCGAGCCTTCGCCGTCAACGCCGGAGTGACCCTCCATTTGAAGTGCGAGTACGGGAAAAATTCCCACCATATGATCGAAGCGCTGTTCAAAGCGGCAGCCCATGCTCTGCGAGACGCTGTCTCTCAGGAGGAAGAAGGTGTGCTGCTTTCTTCCAAAGGCGTGCTGTAAAAGGAAAGTGTATTGGCAAGCTCCCGACCCGGGGGCTTGCTTGAGGTTTATGCTATTGAAGAAGGGGAGGAACCATCCATGATCTTACTGCCTGCCATCGACCTGCACGAAGGAAAATGCGTCCGTTTGTTTCAGGGAAATTACGATACTGCCCAGGTGGTGGCCAAGGACCCCTTGACCACGGCCAAGCGCTTTCAGGAACAGGGTGCCCGTTGGCTCCACATGGTGGATCTGGACGGCGCCAAGGAAGGAAAGCCCGCCAATTCCCACCTGATCTTCGACGTGGTTGAAAACACGGACCTCCACGTGGAAGTGGGTGGGGGCATCCGGGATATGGAAACGGTGGAATACTATTTGAACCGGGGCGTCAGCCGGATCATTCTGGGTTCTGCCGCCTTGCGCGACCCAGAATTTGTCCGGGAAGCGGTGCGCCGTTTTGAGAAGAAGATTGCGGTAGGCATCGATGCTTTGGACGGCAAAGTGGCCGCCGAGGGCTGGCTGGAACAGAGCCAGGTGGACTATGTGGAGTTTGCCAAGGAGATGGAATCTTTGGGGGTCCATTACCTGATCTGTACTGATATCAGCCGGGACGGCACCATGAATGGCCCCAACCTGGTGATGCTGGACAAGCTGAACCAGGCGGTAAACTGCCATATTATCGCCAGCGGCGGCGTGTCCAGCCTGCTGGATATCGTGAACATCTATGACTTGGGCCTGTACGGTGCCATTGCGGGGAAATCCCTGTACACAGGGGATCTGGACTTGCGGGCGGCTATTGTGGCCTGCCACAAAATCTCAGGCAAGGCGCCCGAGAAGATGCCTGACGACGAATTGGACCTGTATTTTGCCAAGTCGGATCTGATTCCTGCCATCATCCAGGACGACGACACCGATGAGGTACTGATGATGGCGTATATGAACCGGGAATCTTTCCGCCGGTCTTTGGAGACGGGATACACCTGGTTTTACAGCCGCAGCCGCAAGACGCTCTGGAACAAAGGAGAAACTTCCGGCCATACCCAGAAGATCGTCAGCATTTATTCCGACTGTGACGACGACACCCTCCTGCTCCGGGTAAAGCAGAAGGGAGCTGCCTGCCATACGGGGAATCACAGCTGTTTCTTTAAAAAACTTCGGGATTGAACATCCCCTGATAAGGAGAAAATACATGGATATTCTGCATGAGCTTTATCAGACCGTGGAGAGCCGCCGGGCGGAAAAGACCGAGGGCTCTTACACCTGTTACTTGTTCGAGAAGGGTCTGGACAAGATCTTGAAAAAGTGCGGCGAGGAATGCAGCGAGGTAATCATCGCCGCCAAGAACGGCAAAAAAGAGGATACCGTGGGGGAGATTTCCGACCTGCTGTATCATCTTACGGTGCTGATGGTCAATGAGGGCATTCCCTTTGAAGAGGTGGAAGCGGAGCTTGCCCGCCGTCATCAGAAGCAGGGAAATTTAAAGACCTTCCATCAGGTGGACAAGAATACATGAACCGGGAAGAACTGCTGAACCAGTGGCGGGAAGAGGCTGCCAGAGGCATGTCTGGGTGGGACTTTTCCCACATAGTTTGCCGGTATGAAACGGACCCCCTTCCTTGGGATTACCAGGCGCGGGTGAAGGAGTTCCTCCGGCCGGGAGTGCGCCTGTTGGACCTAGGGACTGGTGGGGGAGAGTTGCTTCTTTCCTTCCATCACCCCTATGAGCTCACCAGCGTCACAGAAGGGTGGCCTCCGAATTTGGAGCTGTGCCGCCGAAAGCTGGAGCCTTTGGGGATTACCGTCAAGGGTTACGACAGCGAGCAGAACGACGTGCTTCCCTTTGAGGACGACAGTTTCGACCTGGTGTTGGATCGTCACGAGAGCTACGATCTCAAGGAGATCCACCGGGTGTTGAAAAAGGGAGGTTTTTTTGTCACCCAGCAGGTGGGTGGAGAAAATAGCCTACCTCTGGCGAAACGACTTCTGCCCGGGTTTGAAGGAAACTTTGTGGGCTTTAATCTGGAGAACCAGCTGCCTAAGTTTCGGGAGGCGGGCTTTCGGATCATGGTGAGCGACCAGGCTTTTGTCCAGGGCCGGTTTCTGGACGTGGGGGCACTGTGTTTTCAGGCCAGTGTCTGTCCCTGGGAATTTCCCGGGTTCTCGGTGGATGGGTGTAAGGAAGTCTTGTTCCAGCTCCAGGACCAAGTGGAAACTTTGGGCTTTATTCCCAATCTGGAACATCGCTTCCTGGTCATCGCCAAGAACAAAAAGTAAGGAAAGGCTTTTTTAGACCGTGACTCGCCTGGTGGAGGATGATCTCCACGAAAAGACAACATTCCTTCGACTACAGCAAAAAAGAGACCCTGGAAAGGGTCTCTTTTTTTAGTCTTATTCGGACATTTCCAACAGTCGAGCCACCGCTTGGATGTTCTGACGTTCCACGTCTTGAAGGGTCTTGGCCTTTTGTTCCAGCGCTTTCCGATCGGGCAGGGATTTCAAGGCTTGCTCCACTGCTTGATCCAGATCCTCGCTCGTGACAGCCCCCAGGTCGATGCAGCTTCCAGTTCCCAGGTATTTGAGGAACGATCCGATCTTGGGATCGTAGGAGACACCCACCAGAGGAACTCCGCTCACCGAGGAAAAGATCAGTCCGTGGAGCCGCATAGAGACCACCACGTCCATCCTTCCCAGCAGACCGATGAGCAGCTCCGGTTCTGCCCGGTCATCCAAAATGTGATAGGGTGATTTCATGTGCCGAACCACTTTTTGGGCTGCCGCGGTGTCATGGAAAATGTTCAGGGACAGAAATACCGGAGTCAGGCCGTACCATTGGTAGGCGTTGTCGGCGCAAGCGGCGAAAGCGGCGGCTTTACTCTCAAAGCCCTGCCAATTCCGCAGCATGAAGCAAATATACCGGCCATCCGGCGCAAGACCGTTCTTTTTCAAGTAGATGTCCACATCCAGATCCGGAGAGGGCGTCAGCACCAAAGCAGGATCAGAACTGAGCAAGATCTCCGGCCGCTTGACGCCGAAGCCGTCCAGTTCTTCCATGGAGTCTTTCTCACGGAGAGTGATGGTGTCCACGGAGCGGTCCAGCACTTTTTTCACCAGGCGGATATTTCGGTCTCCCCGCACCGGTCCGATGCCGCAGCCATACATGTCCACCTTGTTCCCCAGGAACTTGGCAAGCCGCAGGGTGAAGAGGTAGTACCACAAACTGCGGCGGCTGGTGGCGTTTTGGATCAGGGTGCCGCCGCCGTTGATATACAGCACGGATTTCCGCATGGCGGAGAACATCTTGGGCAGGTTGAAGGTGTAGATCGAGTTGACCCGATACCGCTTTTTGATGCTCTGGGTATTCTTGGCCAGCACGGTAATGGGCATGGTGTCGTCCAGTTCCTGTACCGATTGGATGATAGACTTCAAAATAGCGTCGTCTCCGGCATTGCCGTGGCCGTAGGCACCGCAGATGATGGTGCCGTCTCTCTTTTTGGCTTTCTGTCGGGCGTCCCGACGGAGGATGCTCTCATAGATCTCCAACTGATGCTCCACCATCCGGTCGATGGAGAACTCCCGGGAGGCTTTTTCGTAGATCCGTTCCCCAAAAGTGTCCCGCAGCTCCTTGTCGTTTGCCAACGTCAGCAGATGCTGAGCAAGCTGCTTTTCGTCTCCCGGTTGGAAGATGAGCCCGTTCACTCCGTCGTCAATAAGCACGGGCACGCCGCCAACGTTGGAGGCGATGGTGGCCCGGTGCATCCGGGTGCCTTCCGTCAGGGAGTAGGGGAAAGTCTCGGAGAGAGAGGTGAGCAGGTTGATGTCAATGGCGTTATAGAAGGAGTTGATGTCTCCCAGCCAGCCTGCAAAGCAGACCTTGTCGGCGATCCCCAGTTCCTTAGCCATGTTTTCCAGCTTTTCTCGGTCCTCGCCGTCACCGGCCAGCAGCAGCTTCAAATGGGAGTTTTTCTTGCAGGCGATAGCCATGGCCCGCAGCAGAGTAGGGATGTCCTTCACCGGAGACAGTCGGGCGGCGATGCCGGCGATCACGTCGTCAGGCTCCCACTTCATGCCAACGCTCTGGAGAAATTCCTCCTTGGACACGGTGTGGATGGGGGTCTTAAAGTCGATGCCGTTGTAGATGGTGTAGATCCGCCCGGCTGGAAATCCCCGCTCGATGAGGATGTCCGTCATGGGATCGGATACGCCGATATAGAAGTTCACCCGCCGTAAGGCGACCATGTTGGTGGTGCCGTAGGAGAGTCTTGCCACAGGACGGCCCAGGTAGTCCAACCGGTAGTCACTGTGGACGGTGGTCACCACCGGGGCTCCCAGATGCTTTTTGATCAGGTTGCCCATCAGGTTCCCTCGGGCGCCGTGGCAGTGGATGATGTCCACTTTTTCCCCTTCCAGCCGGCGCTTCAGTTCCTGAAGGCCCACCACAGGGTTGCCGGATTCAATCACCTCGATGGGGATGCCCATTTTCGCCGCGTCCTCGGAGAAATCCCCTTTGCGGAAGCAGAAGAGCCGGGCGTCGATGAATTGGTTCAATTCTTTCAGCAGATTCAGCACATGAGTTTTGGCGCCGCCGGTATCGCCGCCGCCGATCAAATGGATCACACGCATGGAGTCACTTCCAAATTCTGCCCGCATCGGGCGTATTTTCAACAAACTCTCCGGGTCACGTAAGGCCCGGCATGGCTTCAAATTCCGGGAGAAACCAAACGTCCCCGGCGGTAAATTCCTTTCCGTCCAAATAGGCTAAAGCGCCGCCGTCGGTCTGGAAATCGAACCGCAGCTTGTAGGAGTACAGCGCTTGGTAGGGGAAACCGGTAGTTTTGTTCACCGCATTTTTGCCGTATTTCCCGTCTCCCGCCAAAGGATGACCGATAGAAGCAAAATGGGCTCGGATCTGGTGGGTGCGGCCAGTGAGCAGCTCCACCTCCACCAGAGAGAAATCCCTCCGCTCCTCCAGCACTCGGTAGCGGGTGCGGATGGTCTTGGCGCCTTCCTTGGGTTTCTGGGAGATGTACACCCGGTTCTGGGACTCATTCTTTTCCAAGTACCCGGTGAGCAGATCCTCCTTCTTTTTCAGGTGGCCGCACACTACGCACAGGTAGAACTTGTGCAGTTCCCGATCCTTCACCTTTTGGTTGAGGATCCGCAGCGCCTCGGCGTTTTTCGCCGCCATGACGATGCCGCCCGTGTTCCGGTCGATGCGGTTTACCAAAGCCGGAGCAAAAGCGTTTTCTGCCTTGGGATCGTATTCCCCCTTGTCGTAAAGGTAGTGCTGGATTCGGGCAATAAGGGAGTCAAAGTGGTAGTTTTCGTCCGGGTGAACGATGAGTCCCGGCTTTTTGTCCAGAAGCATCACGTTTTCGTCCTCGTAAAGGATGGACAGTTTTTTGGGAGCCTTGAGGAAATCTTCCGGCTTCTCCTCTTTCTGGAAGAATTCCTCTTTCAGGAACAGGGATACTACGTCTCCCTCTTTCAGCCGTGTGGAGATCTGACAGCGCTGTCCGTTCACCTTGATGTCCTTTTTGCGGATGCTTTTATATAACATGGATTGGGGCAGGTTGGGATAAGTTTTGGTGAGAAACTTGTCCACCCGCTGGTCCCCGTCGTTTTTTCCGATGGTCACTTCCACTCGGGGCATGGGACCGCCTCCTTACGATTTAGATTGTCCTGGACCGTTCTTAGGAGACCGGTGCAGGGTGAAGAAAAAGGCGGGCAGGGAGAGCACGATGCCGATGCCCAGTGCGATAGCTACGGCGATCTTTACAGTCTCCAAACCCTTGAGCATTCCCTGGGTATTGTCGCTCATGAAGAAATGGTAGCCGGTGTAATAGATACCGGCTCCGGGCACCAGGGGGAAAATGCCGGTAATCAGAAACACGGTCACTGGCGTTTTCCGGAGAAAGGCGAAACTGCGGGAAGCCCAGGCTAATGCCACTGTGGCGAAGAAAGACGCTGTCACCACGCCGATCTCAAAATGCATGCCGATAATATAACCCAGCCAGCCGATAGCACCTGTGATCCCGCAGAACAGGTATTCCCGGCGAGGGGTGTGAAAGATGATGGCAAAGGCGATGGTGGACACAAAGGCCACAGCCGTTTGAAACGCCCAGTTGAGCAGCAAAGGAAGATCGATCACAGCAGAGCACCTCCCATCAGTAAGGACAGCACTCTTACCACAACGCCTACGCCCATGGCAATGCAGCCGCCTACCAGTACAGCGTCCAGCATGCGGATGGCGCCGCTGAGGTAATCCCCGTGGAAAAAGTCCCGGATGGAGGTGGTAAGTGCTACCCCTGGCACCAGGCGAATAATAGAGCCAATGATGATCATGTCCATATTGTGTCCCAATCCGGTCAGGAGCAGCAGCGCCCCGCACAGGGTGACCAGCGCGCTGGCGGAAAGGTTGGTCAGAAACTTGGACATGTTGTGTTTGCCGACCCAGTAGAGGAACAATTCTAATATCAGGCCGCAGAAAAAGGCGGTGAGAGCGTCAAAGCCGTCCCCGCCAAACAAATAGCTGAAACAGGCGCTGCCCACGCCACAGGCCAAAGTGGCTAGGGGCAGAGGTGAGTAGGGGATCTCTCGGACTTTCTCAAGAATCTGAAAGGCCTCATCCAGAGTATGCTGTCCCTGGGCGATCTCCCGGGAAAGCTGGTTCACTGCACAGATGCGGCCCATATGTGTGGTGGTGCTGGGGACATGCCGCAGTTGTACGGAGCGTTCTTGGCCCTGTTCTACTCCCACGGCAAAAATGGCGTTGGTCAGTACGTAGACGTCGAACTGTTCCACGTGGTAAGCCCGCGCCACACGTTCCATGGTTTCCTGAACCCGGGAAATCTCCGCACCGTTGCGCAGCAGAACTTCTCCCATTTGAAAGGAAAGCTCCAAGATACTGTTGCCCTCTTCCATAGCCTGACCATCCTTTTTCCATCTATCTTTGATAATGGTAAACGAACTGGCCCCTTCTGTCAACTGTCCGCCCGAGAAAAACAGGAAAAACAAAAGGATGCGCAAAGAAAAATGGAAGAAAATGGAAAAAGTTTTGGGGGTTGTGGTATAATAATTTTATAGTCAGAAAGTGTTTTTGAGGGGGGGAGAGCCTGTGAAAGGATGGAAGGCGGCGTTATGTGTGGCCTGCTGGACAGTGCTGCTGTCCATTTGGGGCTTTGCCGCCCAGGCTGCCGGGTTCTCACCCAGCCTTTCCGTAGAAGAAGGGGAACCGGGAGACCTGGTGGAAGTGACGATCCCCTACGACGGCTCTTGGGGAGAGATCGCCGCCTTTCGGGTGGATGTGGAATTCGACTCTCAGGTGTTCCAGTTTGTCCGCTTCCAAAGCAGCGAGGCGGTGGCTCAAGGAACGGTCACTACGTTGGAGAGCAGCGGCAAAGTAGCGAGCGTGTACACGGCTCCGGGAGACGGTCCTTACATGACCGCAGGAGAGTCGGTTACTCTGCGTTTCCGGGTGATGGAGGATGCCCCGGCGGGATCTACTTTTCTCTATGTGTCTCTTTACGAGATCGCGACGCCGGAACCTCAGCCTGTTTTAGAAAACGTAGATGTTTCCCTCACATTCCAAGTACCGGAGCCTCCCAGCAATGATGCCAGACTTTTGTCGCTGGTGCCGGATCACGGAACGCTGGCCCCTGACTTTGATCCAGACTGTTTTGCCTATAAGGTGACGGTCCCATACGAAGTGGAGACCATGGTTTTCACTGCCGAACCGGCAGCGGGAGCTCTTTCAAGGGTGAACCGAAAGAACTTAGGCCCCGGAGGCAGTGATACGGTATTTACCATCACAGTTACAGCGGAAGACGGCGAGACGAAAAACATATATCAAGTGACCGTCCACCGTGAGGAGAAAGAGGAACCTCTTCTCAGCGATGACGCAAGGCTTTTGTCCCTGACGCCGGAAACGGGCACTCTGAGTCCCGCGTTCTCACCGGACCGGCTTTCCTATACGCTCACAGTCCCCTTTTCAGTGACCACCATGTCTTTTGCCGCGGAACCAGTGGAAGGGGCAACCTACCGAGTAAACCGGAAAAACCTGGGAGCGGGCGGCAGCGATACCTTGTTCACCATTACAGTCACAGCGGAGGACGGAGAGACCAAGACCGTCTACGAAGTCACGGTGCACCGTCAGGAGAAAGAGGAAGGAGAGGACCCTGTCCTCAGCAGTGACGCTAGGCTCCTGTCTTTGACGCCGTCCTCAGGTACGCTGACTCCTGCTTTTTCCCCGGATCAGCTCTCCTACACGGTCACGGTACCTTTTTCGGTGACTTCCATGAGCTTCTCTGCGGAAACGGCCGAAGGAGCCTCTTACCGGGTCAATCGGAAGAACCTGGGAGCCGGAGGAAGTGAAACGCTTTTTACCATCACTGTCACAGCCGCTGATGAAAAGACCAAGACGGTGTATGAGGTGACTGTCTATCGCCAGGAGGAGAGTTCTTCCGGAAACTCGTCTTCCGGGCCGTCCGGTTCCTCAAAACCATCCTCATCGGATCCTTCCAGTGGGAACAATGTGTCTCAGACCGAACCGGGCAACGGAACTTCCCAATCCCCTGAGCACGACACCACCGCTGTGGTGGGTACAGTGAATGGGTCGGGGACAGGTGGGGAAGGCGGAAGCGGAGGGAATTCCTTCAACGGTCTGTTGTTCCAAAATGGAGATCATTCTCTCGTGCCTGGGATGATGGCCTTGCTTTGCTTTGTTCTGTTTTGTTTCCTGTCGGAGCCTTTGGCAAAGGAATTGGCCAGACGGTTCCCCGCAAAGGAAAAGAAAGATCCTTCTCCCAAGGATGATCCGCCCACCTCAAACTAAATGAAAAGACCTTTCTCCCGATCAAGGAGGAAGGTCTTTTTTGTTAAGTGCCTTGTTTGACTTGAGCCCGGCGCAGCCGCTGCTGGACCCGCACGTCTTTCCCCAGAAATTCCAGCTTTCCGTAGTATCCCGTTACCCGGGAAGCGAACCGCTGGGAATACCGGTCCTGAAGTTCTTTCAGAGAAAGGTTAGTGCTGATGATGGTGGGCTTGTTGGTGAGCATTCTGGTGTTGACGATATTGTACAGCGCTGCGTTTACATAAGTGGAGGGGAATTCTGTGCCTAAGTCATCCAGAATGAGCAAGTCGCATTCCATCAGCTGGGCGTTGGTATCCTCCTCCTGGGGCGTGTCCCGGTCGAACCGTTCCCGCTCCAAGGCCACGGCGAAGGTCTGCGCGGAGCCGTAGATCACCCCAAAGCCCTTTTCAATAGCTTTTCCAGCAATGGCCAGGGAAAGGTGGGTCTTGCCCAAGCCTGTGCCGCCTTTGAACAGCAGGCTGGGAGAGTCCGCGCGGAACTTTTCTCCGTAGCTTTGGCAGGCGCGGAATACCTTTTCCATTTGACGGTAGATCTTTTCGTCCTCTTTGTAGTAGTCCAGAGAGAAGCTCTCGAAGGTGCAGTTTTCCAGAGGCACGCTCATGCTCAGTTTGTCATAAGCAAGACGCCGTTGGAGATTTTTCAAGCAGGAACACATCCGCCCGTCCACAAAACCAGTGTCACGGCAAAGCTTGCATTGATACTGGGGGTTTACGTCCGCTTCGGTGAAGTGGTTTTCCTCCAGCAGCCGGCTGTATTCCGCCTTGAGGGCAAGGCCGCGGTCCTTCATCCGCATGATCTCCGCCCGGGCGTCGCCGCCGGACAGCACTGCCTTGGCGGCTCCTGCGGCGTTTTGGGCCATCTGTTCCCGGATCTCCTTAGCCCGGGGACACAGGGTGTAAAAACGCTCCCGAGCTTGATCCGCCTTTTCCTCTGCTTGGCGTTTGCGCATTTCCAGTTCCTGCAAAGCGGCCTGATAAGTTTTGTTTCCGTATCCCATGGATCACAGCTCCTCCGGCAGATCGAAAAAGCTCATCTTTTCCAGCTCTTCGATATCGTAAGTTCTTGTGTTCTCCCGATCTTCCTTCTTCTTGGCGTCCAGAATTTCCAGTTCCTGGAGGTTCCGCACGCCGTTCTTGTGCCAGCCGTCCAGGATCTTGTCAATGTAGTTGATATTGAATTTACCCGTGTTGTCTACGCACCGTTCATAAGCGGCGGAAAGCATCTCAACAGTGAATTTCCACTCCCATACCCAGCGGAACGCGGCGTCTTCCTCTTTTTTGGAGGGAGAACGGCGGGGGAGTCCTGCGGCAGACTGCACTTTTGCCCAGGCTTGGCGCCGCTGGTCCAAGTCTTGCAGTTTGCTTTCGGCAGCTTCTAGGGTGAAGATCCCGCTCTGGGCCCAGTCCCTGGCCACGGAATCAATGTAGGAGGTGCCGGTCTTTCCCACCTCTTTGGCGTAGTGGATGAGCATTACCACCACTTCCACCGGCAGGCCGTAGTCATCGCAGATAGTGAGGAGCGTGGAGGCCATAGCAGGGGAGATGGTCTTGCCGAAGGTGGTCTCCGCCTCCTGCATGAGAAAGCGGATCTCTGGGGATTCTCCCATCCGGGCGGTGAGATGCTGGGTGTCCGGTTTAAGCAGACGTTTTTTGGGGGGCAGCTTGTCCGGCTCCTTCTGAGGGACAGCTGCCGGAACGGGAGCGGGACGGGGGGCTTCCTGGACTGGGGCGGGGGAGAACTCTCCGCTTTTTCCCGCCAGCAGTCCTTCCTGGACCCAATACTCCAACCCGTCCAAAACGCTGTCCTGATCCAGTCCCAGCTCTTCAGCCAGTAACTCCGGGGAAACAGATTCTCCGCCGTGGCGCAGCATCCACAACAGCACCTGAAGTTGTTCTTTTCCCGCAAATTTCAAATATCGATCCACCAGGGCGGTGGGCACTGCGAATACGCTGTTCCACAGCCCCATCTGTAAGGTATATTCCATGTCGATTTTCTCTCCCACAAACATTCATACAGTAAAAAAACTGCGACTATTATAGCACAGAATCCGCCGGGAAAAAAGCGCAAATTCATCTTGACTCCCATCTTGTTTTCCTGTATAATAATTGAGCGTTATGATCGCCTGTCAAAACAGAGTGGATCATAAGACGCTGGAGTGGCTCAGTCGGTAGAGCAGCTGATTCGTAATCAGCAGGTCGTCGGTTCAAGTCCGATCTCCAGCTCCAACGCAAAAAGGCTGTCGCAAAGTGCGACAGCCTTTTTTTGTTCTCAGGACATCTTCCTGCCTATGGGTCACGGCCCTCGGGAGAGACTTTATGCAAGACTTCTTAGGTCGGTTTTCCCAACAGCTTTTTATTCCGTGAAATTAAGATCGATATTGCCCATTCCGGTGGTGACTTCCAAACGGTTAGGCCCCTCGCTGATCTGGTCTTTTAGATTGGAATTCCCCATGTCGGTGCTCACCAGGATCTGATAATCCTGTTGTTTTCCCTTAAGTGTGCCCGAAACATTTCCCATATCAGTAGAGAGGGTGATCTGTGGGCTTTGCAGATTCGTTAAAGTGATATCTCCCATACTTGTGGAGCAGTTGGCGGTGGTCTCAGCCGTTACTTTGGAAAGGGAGCAGACCCCCATATCATTTGATACAGAGAGTGCGGAAAAGTGGCTGTCCTTCATAACAACATCGCCAGAACTATTGGTGACATTTCCTTCTTGAAATTCACAGTCCTTCACAGTGGAGGTGCCCATACTGCTTTCCACTGTCAGCTGTCCTCCCGAGCAATTTTCCACAAGAGATTGCCCCATGGAGGAATAGATCTCCAGGCTTTCAGAAGCGGTGATATTTTTTGCGTCCACATTGCCGTTGGAAGCGTATACGGTCACTTCGCCGGCATCCAGTTGGGAGAGCTCCACCTGACCCATGTCATTCTCCACGTAGACGCTTTCCAGCAGAGTATCGGGCAGGGAAATGGTCACGTCATAATTCCCGTTTCCCCATAGTTTTACCAGCTGGTACCATTTCCAACCGCCTTTGCCGTTTCCCGGTAAAAAGGAGTCCGTAAGGCTTACCACCAGCGTGCCTTGTTCCATGGTGATTTGATAAGCGTTGGTGGCGGCATCCACTTGGGGACCCTCCAGCCTCTCTTGATCTCCTACGATGGTCACGTTCCCAAGGGAGGTGTGGACTTCCACCTTTTTAGGGATTTCTGTGTAGCAGGTGGTATCCTGTTGCACCATTCCGTCCCGGGGATAGGTGAAGGCGGACAGGTTGAATCCCATGGCGGCGAACCCCACCCCTGACAGGAGGACGCCAGCTCCTGTCAAGATACATCCAATGATGGCAATAAGTTTGAGAGCTCTTTTGCGCTGGTTCATGCTATGACCCTCCCTTTTCTGGAAATGCTGCGGCGGAAGCGCCGCCACAATTCTCGGCCTGCCTTAACAGTGGCTTTTCCGGTGAAGTAAAATCCCAATGCGCACAGGACGCTGAGCCCAAGCAGGGTAATGGAGAGCCCCAGTTGGAACAGCCCGGCAGGAAGCCCACCGGCCATGAGACCCACATCCAGGACAAGAAAGGGAAGGCCCACCGCGCCCAGGATAGCGGCCAACAGGAAGCCGATAGCCAGTGCGCCCAGTACGATTACGGGGATGAACAGGCAGATGTACACGCACAGCAGGATCACTATTCCGGAGATCAACAGGGTGCCCCACAGAGGGAAACCGAGAATCAACAGCACAATGAGCCACACTTTTCGTCCCGTGTTTTTGGTTTCCTGTTCCTCGGTTTCTTCTCCCAGAATCTCCCGAGCGATTTGTTCCGGATCTCCAAGGCTGGCAACGGCTTCTTCCTCTCCTTGGCCGTCCTCCATCCTGTCATCGATGAGCTCGTCGTAGTAACTCAAGGTCCGGTAGCGTTCCTCTCTAGGCAGCTGGTGCAGGGCTGCTGCCAGTTCATTTAGAAAGATCTGTTTTGTCATGGTGTTTCATCCTTTCTCCCCGTTTCAGAAATTTCCCCTGTCTCTTGGGCAGCGATATAATGATAGGCGCGCATCACGTCCTGCCACTCCACGAGAAAATCCCGGATACGCTGCTGTCCTGCCGGAGTGAGCCGGTAGTATTTACGCAGGCGGCTGTTGTGTTCCATAGAATAGGTGGTCACGAAACCTGCCGCTTCCAGGCGTTTGAGGATGGGGTATAAGGTGGATTCCGAGATCTCCACGATGGGAGACACATCCTTGATGATCTGGTAGCCGTAGGAATCTTGGGAGCGCAGCGCTGTAAGCACGCACACTTCCAGCAGTCCTTTTTTCAGTTGGGCGTCCATTCCATCGCTCCTTTCCTCTGTCATCACTTATACTATACATCGCATAGTATAATGCGTCAAGGGGTATTTCTTTCAAGTTTCTTTCGCCTTTCTGACAAGAAAAGGAAAGGTGTCCTGACCAGTTTGGGGCGGATAATTTGTCTTGTGGTTCCTATCAAGGCTGGGTATAATGAGAGCACATCCAAAATAGGGAGGAGAGATCGCTATGTTTCAAGACAAAGTCGCAGTGATCACAGGAGGTGCTCATGGCATCGGTAAAGCCATTGCGGAGCAGTTCCGGGAAGCCGGCGCTCACGTGTGTGTCATCGATGTTCAGGACAACCACTATTATGTGGGGGATATCGGGGAGAAAAAAGTCCTGGAATCCTTCGCGGAGAAGGTCATCCAGGACTATGGCAGAGTGGACTATCTCATCAATAACGCGCCACCTATGATGAAAGGCATCGACACTTGTTCCTATGAGGAGTTTGACTATGCTCTGCGGGTAGGCGTGACAGCGGCTTTTTACCTCACTAAGCTGCTGGCGCCCTATTTTGCGCCGGGAGCATCGGTGGTGAATATTTCCTCTTCCAGGGACAGAATGAGCCAGCCTCAGACGGAAAGCTACACCGCGGCTAAGGGCGGCATTTCCGCTTTGACTCACGCTCTGGCAGTGAGCCTGTCCGGAAAGGCCAGAGTCAATTCCATCTCTCCCGGGTGGATCGACACAGACTACACCGTATACCAGGGCCCCGACGCTTTTCAACAGCCTGCGGGTCGGGTGGGGAATCCTTTGGACATCGCCCATATGGTGTTGTTCCTCTGTTCGGAGAAAGCCGGATTCATCACAGGTGAAAATATCTGCATCGACGGAGGCATGACCCGCCAAATGATCTACCACAACGATTTTGGCTGGACCTTGGAGGAATCCCGTTAAACAGTTTGTGACCTGCAATATATGTTGAGGTTTTGCAGAAGCTTGGGATCAGCTGCGCCATTCCACAACTTCCTCCAAACTTTTTCGAGGCCGCGCCGAAGGGGATTCCCCGGGGTACCCCAAGGCGATGGCAGCCACTAACTGACCGTCTGTCCCCAGCCATTGGCATAGCTCGTCGTAGGCGAAATAAATGTCACAGATCCACAGGCTTCCGATCCCTTTTCCTGTGGCGGCCAGCAGGATGTTTTCCATAGAAGCGCTGATGGACTGAATCTGGGTGATCTCGGCCAGGTGTTCTTCCGGAGTGAGGGGGCCGAGGACGTTTTTTCCGTAAGGGTTCACCGCGAGGAGGATCACCGGCGCTGTTTCCATGGTTGAATCGCTCCTTTTCTTGGCGTGTTTACCTGTCCAGTATACCACAGGGGAGTCGGGTTTTAAACGGGAGTCCTGTTTATATTTGGAGAAGTTAGGAGCACATGGATTGAGTGTGATGCCAGGCGGACTTGAAGTGCTGAAATTTGTATGGACAATTTCTACAAAACAGAGGCGCAAAACTTTTAAAAGCGGCGGGTTGTGCTTTCGTTGCAGCATGCTATAATAAAGGAAAATTTACAGCGTGAAGCGCGCTGCCTGAAAACTGCTCACCGAAGGTGAGAGTAGTATTGGAGAGGAGTGACACAGGAATGAAAGGAAATCCTGTATTCGGAACTGAAAAATGCACGCAGTTAGGCATTTTGGTCCACGACATTGAAAAGAGCTCGAAGGAATACGCCGCCCTGTTGGGTGTGCCGGTACCGCCAGTGCAGATGACCGGCGCGTATGAGGACGCCCACACCCAGTACTTGGGCCAGCCCACCAAGGCCCGCTGCAAGCAGGCTTTCTTCTATTATGGTGACCTGGAAGTGGAACTGATCGAGCCCGACCATGAACCCAGTGTCTGGCGTCAGGCTTTGGAAGAAAAGGGCGAAGGCCTTCACCATGTGGCGTTTCACATCACTGACATGGAGGAGAAGATCCGCCTGGGCGAGGAGATGGGTATGAAGCTGCTCCAGCGGGGCAGATGGAACACCGGCCACTATGCTTATTTGGATGCCACCGATTCCCTTCACGTGATCGTTGAGCTGCTGGAAAACGGCCAGTTCGAGATCTGAGGGAGAACTCTATGAAAGAATTTTGCGGGGAGACCTTTTCCAAGCTCCAGCGAGCGGGGGAGGAGGTCTCCACCCTTCTGTTTGAGGATTGTCTGTTCACAGGCTGCCGGTTTACAGAGCTGACTCTGATCAACTGCCGATTTTCCGGCTGCCGTTTCGAGAACTGCAAGATCACCGCGCCCAAATTCCGGGGAAGTCAAATGCTTTCCTGTGATTTTGCCGGCTGTGACCTTTCGGGGGTGGATTGGTCCGCGCTATTGGACCAGCGCAAGCGGGAAATGGGATTCATGCCCTTTGACAGTCTGAAAGACTGCTCCCTGCGCCACTGCGTGTTTTTTGGATTGGACCTGAAAGGGTTTGACTTTTCCGGTGCTGATCTTTCCGGCAGCTTTTTTGACGACTGCGGTCTAAAAGAGGCCAGCTTTGCCGGATGCCAGCTCCAAGGCACCACTTTTTCCCAGAACGACATGACCGGTGCTGATTTCCGGGGCGCCGTGGATTATTTCTTTTCTTTAGAAGGAAACCGAGTAAAGGATGCCCGGTTCTCTTTGCCGGAGGCGGTCAACTTACTGTCCGCTCTGGGGATCAAGATCGAGGAACTTTAAGAATTGCCGCCGTTTGGCGGCTTTTTTTCTGCTATTTTTGAGGGCAGTCCCCATTCATAAACTATTTACAAAATGATTCTTGACTTTTGCTGACCTAAGTGGTACATTATAAGCATGGATTAGCACTCGGATCAAAAGAGTGCTAAAACAGATGGCGGAGGTGAAAGGGAATGGAACTGACGCCGCGGAAAGAGCGGATCTTGTCCTCCGTGGTCGCCGGGTATGTAAAAAGCGGTGAACCAGTGGGGAGCAAGGCCATTGCGGAAGAGGTAGGAGTCTCCTCGGCCACCGTACGAAACGAAATGGCCGACCTGATAGAGCTGGGACTGCTGGAACAGCCCCATACCTCTGCGGGGCGGATCCCCTCCCAAAAGGGCTACCGGGAATATGTGGACCATCTGATGGAGGTTCCACAGCTCCGGGAGGAAGAGTGCCGCACCTTCGATTCCATGCTTCTCTCCGGGTCCTACGAGCCGGAAGGGCTGCTCACTCGGGCGTCTCGGTTGCTGTCCGGGGTGACCCGATGCGCTTCAGTGGTCACTACCCCGAGCGGGGATACGGCCCAGGTGAGGGCGGTCCAGTTCGTCCAGACCAGCCGCCGCACGGCCATGCTCATTCTGATGAGCTCCGCCGGGACCATGAAGAACCGAGTGTTCCACTGCGACTTCGATCTGACCAGTGACATCCTCCGTGTGTTCTTCCGGGTGTTCAACGGAAAGCTGGCCGGAAAGAACGTTTCGGACATCACCCCCGCGTTTTTGCAGGGGATCGGGGTTTCCCTGGGTCAGATGTACGTGCTGGTGGGAGCGCCGCTGAGGGCTCTGCTGGAAGCGGCCCGGGACACCATGGGCACAGAGGTGCTTTTGAACGGCCAGATGAACCTGCTGTTCTATCCCGAGCTGGAACACGGCGGAGCAAGACGGATCATGGATTTTCTGGAACGCCGGGAGGACATGGCCACGTTGTTGCGGCAGCGTCCCGGTCAGGTGACGATCCTGATCGGCCGGGAGCTGGGAAAGCCGGAGCTGGATAAGACTTCCCTGGCAGTGGCACGCTACCAGGTGAACGGTCAGGACGCTGGCGCCTTGGCAGTGCTGGGGCCTGTGAGGATGGATTACCCCCGAGTGACAGCGGTGCTGCGATATGTCAGCCAGCAGGTGGGACAAATGCTCACCGTGCTCATGAGAGACGAATAAAAACAACGCGGGGCAACCCGCTGAACCATAGGATTTTCAGAAGGGAGCCGGGAACATGGCTAAAGAGAAAAACAAGGAGCCTCAAAAGGAGACGGTACCGGAGGCCCCGGAGCAGGAAGTGAAGCCGGAAGAGGCCAAACAGGCAGCGGCTTCGGAGGAGACGGAACTGGAAAAACTCCAAAAGGAATTTGAGGAGCACAAACAGCAGCATCTCCGTGTGCTGGCGGAGTATGACAACTTCCGCAAGCGCACTCAGAACGAGAAAAACGCCATCTATAACAACGCTGTGTCCGATACGGTGCAGGCCATTCTCCCCATTGCTGACAACATTGAGCGAGCCCTGAGTCAGGAGAACGCCTCAGCGGAGGATATGCGCAAGGGCGTGGAGATGATCGAGAACCAGATCAAGGCTTGCTTCGAGAAATTGGGCCTGACGGAAATGGGTCAGGTGGGTGAGAGCTTCGATCCCAACTTCCACAACGCTGTGGCCCACATTGAGGATGAATCCCTGGGCGAGAACGTCATCGCCGCGGTGTACCAGAAGGGCTATAAGCTGGGGGACCGGGTGGTCCGTCACGCTATGGTTCAGGTGGCCAACTAAAACAAAGCAGATCCGCAATTTTTGAGATAGAACATTCCATTACACCATATCTTTGAGAGCAAAGGAAGGTAGTTTATTATGGCAAAGACAATCGGTATTGACTTAGGTACAACAAACTCCTGCGTGGCAGTTATTGAGGGCGGCGAGCCCGTAGTGATCGCCAACGCTGAAGGCGCCCGCACCACCCCCTCTGTGGTGGCTTTCTCCAAGACCGGCGAGCGCATGGTGGGCCAGGTGGCAAAGCGTCAGGCTATCACCAATCCTGACCGGACCGTTTCCTCCATCAAGCGTGAGATGGGTTCCAACTATAAAGTGACCATCGACGGCCAGAGCTACACCCCCCAGGAAATCTCCGCTATGATCCTTCAGAAGCTGAAGGCCGACGCGGAAGCCTATCTGGGCGAGCCTGTCACCAGTGCTGTTATCACGGTTCCCGCTTACTTCACCGACGCTCAGCGTCAGGCCACTAAGGACGCCGGCAAGATCGCTGGTCTGGAAGTGAAGCGTATCATCAACGAGCCCACCGCCGCGGCTCTGTCCTACGGCGTGGATAAGGACAACGACCAGAAGGTCATGGTGTACGACCTGGGCGGCGGCACCTTCGACGTGTCCATCATCGAGATGGGCGACGGCGTGCAGGAAGTTCTGGCTACCGCTGGTAACAACCGGCTGGGCGGCGACGACTTCGACCAGCGTGTCATGGACTGGATCCTCTCCACCTTCAAGATGGAGCAGGGCATCGACCTGTCCGGCGACAAGATGGCTATGCAGCGTATCAAGGAAGCCGCTGAAAAGGCTAAGATCGAGCTGTCCGGCGTGACCAGCGCAGCAATCAACCTGCCCTTCATCACCGCTGACGCCACCGGTCCTAAGCACCTGGATATGACCCTGACTCGTGCCAAGTTCAACGAGCTCACCGCCGACCTGGTGGAAAAGACCATGGGCCCCGTGCGCCAGGCTCTGTCCGACTCCGGCCTGTCCATCAATGAGATCAGCAAGGTGCTGCTGGTGGGCGGTTCTTCCCGTATCCCCGCTGTGCAGGAAGCTGTGAAGAACTTCATCGGTAAGGATCCCTTTAAGGGCATCAACCCCGACGAGTGCGTGGCTATCGGCGCTGCTATCCAGGCCGGTGTGCTGGGCGGCGAAGTCCAGGGCCTGTTGTTGCTGGACGTGACTCCCCTGTCCCTGGGCGTTGAGACCATGGGCGGCGTCATGACCAAGATCATCGACCGCAACACCACCATCCCCACCAAGAAGAGCCAGATCTTCTCCACCGCTGCTGACGGTCAGACCCAGGTGGAAGTCAACGTGCTCCAGGGTGAGCGTGAGTTCGCTCGGGACAACAAGCAGCTGGGCCTGTTCAAGCTGGACGGCATCGCTCCCGCTCCCCGCGGCATCCCTCAGATCGAGGTTACCTTCGACATCGACGCTAACGGTATCGTGAATGTGTCCGCTAAGGACCTGGGCACCGGCAAGGAGCAGCACATCACCATCACCTCCAGCTCCAACATGAGCAAGGAAGACATCGATCGCGCTGTGAAGGCTGCCGAGCAGTTCGCCGAGGAAGACAAGAAGCGCCGTGAAGAGGTGGACACCAAGAACAACGCTGAAAACCTGTGCTACACCGCTGAGAAACTGGTCAACGACAGCGGCGATAAGCTCCAGGATGCTGATAAGAACGAGATCAACACCAAGGTAGCCGCTCTGCGTGAGACTCTCAAGACCGGCACCGTGGACCAGATCAAGACTGGTATGGACGAACTGCAGAAGGCCGTGTATGCGGTCAGCGAGAAGCTGTATCAGCAGTCCGCTCCTCAGGGCGACCCTGGCCAGCAGCCTCCCTATAACGGCGGCAATCCTGGCGGCGGCAACCCCGGCGGCGACGGCAACGTGTACGACGCGGACTATAAAGAAGTGGACTAAAACTTTTGGGCACAGCCCAAGGGAAAAGACTCCAGGATGCGGGGGCAGTGGCTGTCCCTGCATCTTTTGGAGTTTCGGAAAGAGAATTTGGAAAAATTGGTTTGAGATCAGCGGCGGGTTTCGCCGTTTGGGAGTGATGGATACATGGCGGATAAACGGGATTATTACGAGGTGCTGGGCGTAGCCAAAGGGGCCTCGGAGGACGAGATCAAAAAGGCATACCGAAAACTGGCGAAGCAGTATCACCCGGACTTGAATCCCGGGAACAAAGACGCGGAAGCTAAGTTCAAAGAAGTGAATGAAGCCTACGAAGTGCTGTCCGACAGCGACAAGCGGGCACGCTACGATCAATTCGGTCACGCGGGAGTGGACCCCAACTTTGGGGGCGGCGCCGCAGGGGGCAACCCCTTCCAGGGAGCCGGCTTCGACTTCTCCGACATTTTCGACAGCTTCTTTGGCGGCTTTGGAGGCGGTTCCCGCAGGGCCAATCCCAACGCCCCCCGGCGGGGCAGCGACGTGCAGGCCAATATTGCCATCTCCTTTGAGGAGGCGGCCAAGGGCTGCAAAAAGACCGTCACCTATTCCCAGATCGAGACCTGCGAGGACTGTCATGGTACCGGCGCGGCAGCTGGAACCTCTCCCAAGACTTGTGAGCACTGTCATGGCACGGGCCAGGTGCGGATCAACCAGCGTACGCCTTTTGGTGTAGTTCAGTCCACCCAAACCTGCGACCGATGCGGAGGTACCGGCAAGATCGTGGAGACTCCCTGTAAGACCTGCGACGGCAAAGGACGTGTCCGCCGTCACAAGAGCCTGGAGATCACGGTGCCCGCTGGCATCGACGACGAGCAGATCCTCAACGTGGGAGGTAAGGGCAATGCCGGCGTCAACGGCGGCCCGGCGGGAGACCTGCACGTGTATGTTTCCGTGCGGCCCCATCCCATCTTCGAGCGCAGAGGCAACGACGTTTGGTGCGAGATGCCTATCACCTTCACCCAAGCTGCTTTGGGCGCTGACGTGGAAGTCCCCACTTTGGACGGCAAGGTAAGCTACCATGTCCACGAGGGCACTCAGCCCGGGGATGTGTTCCGGCTGAAAGGCAAGGGCATCCAGGGGCTCAGCTCCCGGATACGGGGTGACCAGTATGTTCAGGTCACCGTGGAGGTGCCCAAGAACCTGTCAAAGCGCCAGAAGGAACTTTTGGCGGAGCTTGATAAAACCTCCGATGAGAAGAACTACCAAAAGCGTAAGAGCTTTTTCGGAAAATTGAAAGACTTGTTTGGCGAGTGATTGTTTTTATAAGGAGTCCGGCGGTTTGCCGGGCTCCTTTTTTCGTGTTTTTGAAATAAACATGACCAGCCCTTGCAAAGTGGTACAGGGCATGCTACAATGGTTGCACGATCAACCATTTGGAGGAGTGGAACAGTTTTGCGATTTATCAACCCCGCGAAGGTCTGCAAAGGCATGGAACTGGGGGAATTTCCCTCAGACCGTGAGATCATTCGCGACACCCTCACCGTGGCATGGCCCTCGGTGCTGGAGTCCTTTTTCGTCAACCTGGCCGGCGTGGTGGACACCATCATGGTGGGTACGCTGGGATCCTACGCCATCGCCGCGGTGGGTTTGACCACCCAGCCGAAAATGCTGGGACTGGCCATCTTCTTGTCTTTGAACGTGGCCGTTTCCGCCATCGTTGCCCGCCGCAAAGGCGCTGGAGATCGGGAAAGCGCCAACAGGGTGGTGCGCATGGCGCTGCTGCTCACCGTGGTGCTGACAGCCCTGACCAGTGTGCTTTTCGTAGCATTTGCCAGTCCGATCATTCAACTGGTGGGTTCCCAGGCAGACACTCATGAGTACGCAGTGGAGTATTTCCAGATCATCATGGGCTGCCAGGGGTTTTCCACTATCTCGCTGGTGCTCAACGCCGCCCAGCGGGGAGCGGGCAATACCCGCATCGCCATGGTCACCAACTTGATCTCCAACGGTGTCAATGTGGTGTTCAACTACTTACTGATCGGCGGCAACTTCGGTTTCCCGGCCTTGGGAGTGCGGGGCGCGGCTATTGCTACGGTCCTGGGTACGGTGTGCGCCTGTGTGCTGAGCATTATGTCCGTTCTGCGCAAAGACAGCTTTGTAAATCTCCGCTGTGTGAAAGGATGGATCGCCGATAAAGTCAGCATGAAATCCATGGGCAATGTGTGGTCCAGTTCTCTGGTGGAGCAGGTCTGCTTGCGGATCGGCTTCCTGCTGTTCTCCATGACGGTTGCCCATTTGGGTACCATCGAACTGGCGGCTCATCAGATCGGCATGAACATGATGAGCATGTCCTTCTCCTTTGGAGACGGCCTCTCGGTGGCTTCGGTGACGTTGATCGGCCAAAGTCTGGGCCGTCAGCGTCCGGATATGGCCAAGGTCTACGGCAACGTGTGCCAGAAGATCGGCTTGCTGTGCGCCTGTGTAATGGGCGTGGTCTACTTCTTCTTCGGCGGGGATATTTTCCTGCTGTATACTACGGACCCTGTCATTTTGGATTACGGTGCCATGATCATGCGGATCTTGAGTATTATCCTGTTCATGCAGATCGAGCAGGTGACCTTGTTTGGGTGTCTGCGCGGTGCTGGCGACACCAAGTTTACCGCTCTGGTGTCCCTGTTCAGCGTGACCTTGATCCGTCCCGGCGTCAGCTGGCTGTTGTGCTATCCCGTGGGCTTGGGCCTGATGGGTGCTTGGCTGGGCACCGCCGCGGACCAGTTTGTTCGGTTCTTCCTCACGTTTCTCCGGTTCCGCAAGGGCAGCTGGATGAAGTTGAAACTGTAAGGCAGTTAAACCGCAAGGCGGTTGTCATTATTAAAGTTGTATTGGAAAGGATATCACATTATGAAACAGATCCTTCTTGTGCCTGACTCCTTTAAAGGCACCCTTTCGTCCCGACAGGTCTGCCAGCTGATGGCAGAGCAGCTGAAGCGGTTTTTCCCGGATGCGCGGCTCCGTTCCTTGCCGGTTGCCGATGGGGGAGAAGGCAGCGTGGATGCGTTCCTGGAGGCTGTGGGAGGCCGCCGGATGAACGTTACGGTCACAGGGCCTTTTGGGGAGCCTGTGGAGAGTTTCTACGGTATTTTGCAGGACGGTGAAACCGCGGTCATCGAAATGGCAGCCTGCGCCGGGCTTCCCATGGCCGAGGGGCGGCTTGATCCGGAAAAGGCCACTACTTACGGCGTGGGGGAACTAATCCTGGCAGCGAGGAAGGAAGGCTGCCGGAAGGTGATCCTGGGCCTTGGAGGAAGTTGTACCAATGACGGCGGCACGGGAGCCGCGGCGGCTCTGGGTGGCCGATTCCTACGGGCGGATGGTTCAGAGTTCGTCCCCACCGGTGGCACGTTGGGGGAGATTGCTTCCTTGGACGTGGAGCCTATCCAGAGAGCTTTAGACGGGGTGGAGCTCACTGTCATGTGTGACATCGACAACCCGTTGTTCGGGGAGACCGGCGCTGCCTACGTGTTTGGTCCCCAGAAGGGTGCGGACGCTCCCATGGTGGAACGGCTGGATCAGGGCTTGCGTCATTTGGGTGAGGTGAGCGCAAAATGCCTGGGAAAAGATCTTTCCCAGCTTCCGGGTGCCGGTGCTGCCGGTGGCTTGGGCTTTGGCATGGCGGCTTTTTGTGGAGCGAAGCTGCAAATGGGTATCGATGTGGTGTTGGATACAGTTGGATTTGACCAGCTTCTCCAAACCGCTGACCTGGTGTTCACTGGCGAAGGGAAGATCGACTCCCAGAGTGTGCGGGGCAAGGTAGTCTCCGGTGTGTCCGGCCATTGCAAAAAGGTAGGTGTTCCCGTTATCGCGGTGGTGGGACAGATCGGTGACGGCTTCGAGCTGATGTACCAGCAGGGGCTGACAGCTGTATTCAGTATCAACCGGGCAGCTCAGCCTTTCTCCGAGTCCCGTTATCACGCGGAGGAGAATCTTTCCCTGACCATGGAAAACATTGCCCGACTGCTGGCTTTGAACTGATATCATTTAGAACTGAAAAGCCATCCTTTTCTTTTTGAGAGAAGGATGGCTTTTTCTATTGACAACAGCAAAGAAAGGGTGTAAACTGAAGCTAGCTTCACGTGAAGTAAACTTCATATCAAGGAGGGAGCGGGTGGAAACAAAAGTTAAAGAGCTGCGGCTCCAGCGGGGCATGACCCAGCAGGAGCTGGCAGAGATGGTCCGCGTCTCTTCCCGGACCATCATTTCCATTGAGAAGGGACAGTACAGCCCCTCGCTGATGCTGGCATACCGCATGGCTCGGGTGTTCGGAGTCACTGTGGAGGAACTGTGCTGCCTGGAGGAGAATTTGAAAAAGGAAGAAGCCGAGAAAGAAGAGCAATCGGAATGAAAGGAGAAAGAGATTTATGAAACTCAAAGTGAGAAACGCCCATAGTCTGGTAATTGGAAGCCTTATGGCGGTATTGTGCCTGGTGTGCCTTGGAGCGTATTTTTTTAAGGATCAGGATGGTCGTCTGCTGGCTGCCGGGTTTATTGTGCTGGTTTGGGCTATGACAGAACTTTATCAGGCGTTCCACAAAGGCCCCATAGAGGAACGCGTTTCAGGCCAGGCAGATGAACGGGACATATATCTGGCAATGAAATCCAGCCGTACAGCCTTGGGGATCTTTAATAAGGTGCTGTTGCTGGTTTCGATTGTTTCCTTTTGGGTGTATTCCCGGTTTGACGTGGAATTCCTGCTTCCCATGGCGGTCACTCTTTGCGGAGTGGAGCTGTTTTTGTTTCTTTTACTTCTGGGTGTCAACGTGTATTACGAAAAGCAGGACTGAGCTGGTGTTCTTTTAAATGGGCATTTTCTCCGAAACTAGCAAGAATTGTCATTCATAAGCGGGAGCATGGGAGTCACACTAGGTAATGCAAACGCAAGAAAACTTTTGCGAAGGAGAAAACAAAAATGAAGAGCAATTCCAGCATGGTACCCGAAGCTAAGGAAGCAATGAACCGCTTTAAGATGGAGTCCGCCTCTGAGGTGGGTGTGAACCTGAAGCAGGGCTACAACGGCGACCTGACCTCTCGTCAGGCCGGCTCCATCGGGGGCCAGATGGTCAAAAAGATGATCGAGTCCTACGAGAAGAATATGAAGTAAATTCTTTCTTCACGCAAGCGCCCTGCCGGTTTCGGCAGGGCGTTCGCTTTTTACTCATAGTCCTCCAAAATAGCGCGGACTTCTTTTAAGGTATCGGCGGTAAAGCCTTCCCGCAGCAGGGCGATATCCTTCTGGGGCAGCAGGTAGACATCCACATCCGATACTAGGCAAGGCTCTGTCTCTCCCTGGCGGAATACCCCAATTTTCCCCTGATAGATCGTCACCCGATAAGGGCCTTCCTCCTGGGGCGCGGGGGAATTTCCCGTTTCTTGACTTGCGGAGGGCTTTGGGGTATAATATACCGTACCGTTTGCGGTCGGCTCCCCCTGGACAGGCACTGCTGTCCCACCCCGCAGTGTAAAGGATAAAAGGGACACAAGCAGGGCCGCCGCTGTGACGAGCAAAGCCAGTATGGTGGGCTTATTGTAATCTTTCAGCTTTTTATCATCCAAAGAAATCACCTCGGCAGAAGTATGGGCATTTTTTTCCAACTTATGCCACCGCTAAGGCGCCTTGCGCCCCAAGGAGGAAACCGTGTTAGATAAAAAGGACTTGAACAAATACAACACCACGTCCATTGGGACACCTTCCCAACGGACGGAAGGGGAACTTTCTCAGTCTGCCGGAGCCACTGCTAAGTCAGTGGGCGGCATGGTTTGGAAAGCCTTCAAGACGGTGTTCTGTATCATGTGTGTCACCGGGCTTTTGGTTTTTCTGTCGGTGGCGTCGTTTCTGCTCAGCTTCCGTGACACCGAGCCCCCGGATCTGAGCGCCATGTCACTGAGCTATTCCAGTTTCGTGTATGTGGACGATGAGGAAGGCAATTCCACGGAGTACATGACCATCTATAAGGATGCCAACCGTGAATGGGTCTCCCTCAATGATATCCCCGCTTATATGAAAACTGCTCAGGTGGCCATTGAGGACCACCGTTTCAGTGAGCATAACGGCGTGGACTGGTGGAACACCTCAGGCGCTGTGTTCAAGCTGTTCACCAACAGAGGCGGAGGCGGCGGTTCCACTCTGACCCAGCAGCTCATCAAGAATATCACTGGTGAGAAGCAAGTGAGTATCCTGCGAAAAGTTCGGGAAATCTTCACGGCTTTGAATATGGAGAAGAAATATTCCAAGCAGCAGATCTTGGAAGCCTACCTGAACGTGGTAAACTACGGCGGTCAGAACGAAGGCGTGGAAGCGGCTGCCAAGGCGTACTTCGGCAAGAGCATTTCGGAATGCTCTCTGGCAGAATGCTGCTTGATTGCCGGTATCACCCAGAACCCCTCCCAGTTTAACCCGCTGATTTTCCCTGACGAGGCCATAAACAGGGGTGAAGTGGTGCTGGATCGTCTGTGGAAGCTGTCCGACGGGGACGAGAGCAACGACGAGCTGGTAGTGACCAGTGAGCTGGAAGGTCAGTTGGAGACTATTACAGAAGAGGAATACAAACAGGCTCTTGCTGAGTTTGAGACCATGACTTTCGGGAACGTGGAAGTGGAAGAGACCCAAAGCGTGGAAGAACAGCAAGACTTGGACGATTGGAACTGGTATATCGACACCATGTTTGAGGACATCGTATCTGATCTCCAGGAGACCTATGGGTATTCCTATGAGAGAGCTGTGGACATGGTCTACAACTCCGGTCTTGAGATCCATTGCGCTATGGACCCGAAGATCCAGTCCGATCTGGAAAACCTGTTCATCAATGGTGACTGCATGCCTGAGGATGAGGACATCGAAGCAGGTATGTTCATCATGGATCCCTATACTGGCCGGGTTATCGCGGTCATTGGTAGCCGGTACGAACGTGACGGTGTTCGTCTTTGGAACAACGCCACAGACTCCAAGCGTCAGCCTGGTTCGTCTTTCAAGCCTGTCAGCGCCTATTCTTTGGGACTGGAAACGGGGACCATCACTTATGGCTCCGTGCTGAAAGACCAGCCTGTGCCGGAGTATTATGGCCCCGGCTCCACGGAGGACGGTCCCTCTAACTTCTCGCTGCAATACACTGGGTATATGAATGTGGACGAGGCCATCGAGGTGTCTCAGAACGCCCCTGTGGCATGGCTCGTGAAAGAGCTCACTCCTGAGTCCTGCTTCCAGTGGCTTACTGAAAAGCTGCATTTCACCACTCTTACGGAAGAGGACTCTCACAGTCTTTCCGCTATGGCTTTGGGCGGTATGACGGAAGGTGTCACGGTCCGTGAGATGACAGCGGCTTACTGCGTGTTCGCCAATGGCGGCTATTACTACGAGCCCTACACTTACACTTACGTGAAAGACCATGATGGCAACGTGATCCTGGACAACCGGGACAACGTGGGTGAGCAGGTGATGTCCACTGAGAACGCCACCATCATGAATAAGCTGCTCCACCGTCCTGTGGAGGGGTATAACGGTACCGCGACGATGATGTGGGACCTGGGCGTGGATCTTTACGCCAAGACCGGTACCACCAACGATACCAAGGACTTGACCTTCGTGGGTGGCACGCCCTTCTGTGTGGCGGGTATTTGGAATGGTTATCCTACGCCCTCGGAATTGTGGGATTCTGACACCGCCAAGGTGACTTGGAAAGCAGCGATCCAGTACCTGCTGCAGTACGATTGGAGCGGAAAGAGCTGGGTGCTCAGCGACAATGTGACCCAGTATACGTTCTGCCGCAGCAGCGGCAAGCTGGCCGGGCCCAACTGCTATGACACAGCGGTTGGCTGGTATTCTTCCGACAATCTGCCCGGGACCTGCAACGGTGGTTCCGACCATATTGCCGGACCTGCCGCGTCTCCCTCGCCGTCTCCTTCGGTGAGTCCTTCCGCGGAGCCCAGTGTGTCGCCTTCGCCGTCTATGGAGCCTTCTGTATCTCCTGGACCTTCGGAGGATCCCTCTTCCGGAGTTTCTTCCGATCCTTCTTCGGATGTTTCCGATATTGAGAATACGCCCACGCCTGCGCCTTCTGAAGAACCTACACCCGAGCCGCCTCCCGGACCGGAGAGTTCTACGGAACCGGAGTCTACACCAGAGACTGCTCCGCCTGAAAGCAGCGACGGCGCGGTGGAAGGTTAAAGGGCCTGTGTTGGCAACAACTGGATAAGACAGCAAAAACTGCCGTAAGATGTGAATTCTTTTCGGCGGTTTTTGTTTTATCGAGGGGGCTTGATTTTTCCGCGTAACTGTGGTAAACTGTTCGCTGTGACAATACAATCGTATTTTGTAGGTGAACAATGAAAAGCGATTCTTATCTTGTTGTTGACGAAAAGGCACTGCCGGAAGTGTATCAAAAGGTGGTCAAGGCCAATGCCCTGTTGGAAAGCGGGGAGGCCGCCACTGCCTCTGAGGCGGTGCGCATAGCGGGGATCTCCCGCAGCGTATATTACAAATACCGGGACGCGGTGTTTCCTTACACCCAGAAAGCGTCCTCGGGGATCTTAACGGTGCAGGTCAACTTGACGGACCGTCCCGGCGTGCTGGTGAGCCTGCTCACCGTGTTTTACCGGGCCGGGGCCAATATCCTCACGGTGAACCAGAACATCCCCGTGAAGGGTAGGGCGTTCGTCTCGGTGTCCGCCCGCATCGACAAAATGGAGCAAACTCCCGGTGAGCTTTTGGAAAGCCTGAAGCAGGTGGAGGGCGTGATCAAGATCGACAGCATTGTGGACTAAAACGTCCTATTGTGAATAGAAAGGAATGGTATCAATGGCTGAGATCGCGGTGATGGGTCACGGCGTAGTGGGCTCCGGCGTGCTGGAGGTGCTCTTGTCCCATACAGACAGCATTTCAAAGCGGGCCAAAGAGGAGATCCACGTCAAACGGATCCTGGATCTGCGGGAGTTTCCCGATCTGCCTTACAGCGGCTGCTTCACCAAGGATTTTAACGACATCCTGAACGACCCGGAGATCCGGATCGTGGTGGAGGTCATGGGCGGTTTGGAGCCTGCCTACTCCTACGTGAAGGCTTGCCTGGAAAACGGCAAAAGCGTGGTCACCTCCAATAAGGAATTGGTGGCTCAGAAGGGCGCGGAGCTTTTGGCTCTGGCCCAGAAAAACAACCTGAACTTCCTGTTCGAGGCCAGCGTGGGCGGCGGTATCCCCATCATCCGGCCCATCAGCCAGTGTTTGGCCGCCAATGAGATGACGGAGATTGCCGGCATCCTCAACGGCACCACTAACTTTATTTTGACAAAAATGATCCGAGAGCATATGGCCTTTGACGACGCTCTGGCTCTGGCTCAGAAACTGGGTTACGCCGAGCGTGATCCCTCCGCTGACGTGGAAGGCATCGACGCCTGCCGGAAGATCTGCATCCTGGCCTCTTTGGCCTATGGTACCCATGTGTATCCCGACAGTGTCCACACCGAGGGCATCACCTCCATCACCAAAGAGGATGTGGGTTACGCAGACGCCTGGGGCGGTGTGATCAAGCTCATCGGCGAGGTGAAGAAGCTGGAGAACGGCCGAGTGCATATCCAGGTGGCTCCCATGTTCATTTCCCGGGAGAGCCAGCTGGCCAATGTGGACGACGTGTTTAACGGTATCCTGGTCCGGGGCGACGCCACCGGAGACGTGGTGTTTTACGGCAAGGGCGCAGGCAAATTGCCCACCGCCAGCGCCGTGGTGGCCGATGTGATCGACTGTGTACGCCATCTCCGTTCTGACCGGAAGATCCTCTTCTGGGAGGATTCCAAGCCCGACTACGTCCAGCCTTGGGAGGACACTCCCCAGGATCTGTTCGTCCGAGTCAGTGGAAAAGAGGACAGCGACAGCCTGTTCGACCTTGTCCAGCAGGTGTTCCCCGAAGCCGTGCGGCTCATCCGCCGGGATGAGGAGCAGGGCGAGACAGGATTTACCCTGTCGGATGTGACGGAAAACCAGCTGAAGGCCAAGATCCCCGCTTTGGAGGAACGTGGCTTGAAGCTGGAAAACCGGATCACCATCGCGGATTTTTGAGAGGGGAGAGATAGGAAATGATCCGAATCGACGTGCCGGCTACCAGCGCCAACCTGGGTTCCGGCTTTGACTCTCTGGGCATCGCCCTGACCATGCAGAACCGTGTGTGGATGGAGGAATCCGATACCCTGGAGATCCGATGCACCGATGGGGTAAAGGTCCCCACCGACGAAAGTAACCTGATCTTTTGGGCGGCCAGCCATCTTTATGAGATCTGCGGCAAGAAGCTGCCCGGTCTGAAGATCATCCAGGAGAACAATATCCCCATGGCCCGGGGCCTGGGGAGCAGCTCGGCCTGTATCGTGGCGGGGATCCTGGGGGCCAACCGGTTCATGGGCAACCCCTTGTCCCACAGCGATCTGATCAACCTGGCAGCCCAGATCGAGGGACACCCGGACAATACCAGCCCGGCCCTGTCCGGCGGTTTGGTGGCCTCGGCCATGGAGGGAAAACGGGTGTACAGCGTCAGCGTGCCTGTGTCGGATAAGATCCGATTTGCCCTGATGATCCCGCCCTTTGAGCTGAAAACAGAGGAAGCACGTGCTGCTCTGCCCAAGACCTATTCTCGGGAGGACGCAGTTTACAACCTGTCCCGCTCTGGTCTAATGACCGCCTCCCTGTTCTCCGGGGAACTGCAGAACCTGCGTGTGGCAGTGCAGGACAGGATCCACCAGCCTTACCGCTCCGGGCTTATCGGTCATTACGACGATGTGTTCCGCATGAGCTACGAGCTGGGGTCCCTGGGTACTTACGTCAGCGGCGCCGGCCCCACCATCATCGCTATGATCGACGCGGACAATGCGGACGCTTTCGGCAGAAACTGTGTCACTCACTTGGAGGATAAGGGCATTACCGGCTGGCGTGTGGAGATCCTCTCCGCCGCGCCTCAAGGAGCCCAGATCGTCATCGAGTAAAGAACGGTCCGTCCGGCCCGGAAACAGCATACAATGGCTGTGGGATATGAATTTGTCAGAGATGACCCGCCTGGTTTGGGCGGGATGAAGGGAAGAATGTGTATGGCACTGATCGTACAGAAGTTTGGCGGTTCCTCCGTCCGGGACGCCGAGCGCATCAACAATGTGGCGGACATCGTCACCTCCACCTACAAGGAGGGCAACGATGTGGTGGTAGTGGTCTCCGCTCAGGGCGACACTACTGATGATTTCATCGAAAAGGCTGCTGAGATCAACGAACGGCCTTCCAAGCGGGAAATGGATATGCTCCTCTCCGCGGGCGAGCAGATCTCCGCGGCGCTGCTGGCTATGGCCATCGAGCGCATGGGGTATCCTGTGGTCTCCCTGCTGGGGTGGCAGGCTGGTTTCGATACCACCTCTGATTACGGTAACGCCCGCATCAAAAAAGTGGACGCCTCCCGGATCAAGCAGGAGCTGGATAAGCGGCGGATCGTGGTGGTCACCGGTTTCCAGGGCGTTAACAAGTACGGCGATATGACCACTCTGGGACGTGGAGGTTCCGATACCAGTGCCGTGGCCATCGCAGCCACCATGCACGCGGACCTGTGCCAGATCTTTACCGACGTGGACGGCGTGTATACCGCTGATCCCCGGAAGATCCCCGGCGCTGTGAAGCTCAGCTCCATCTCCTACGATGAGATGCTGGAACTGGCTACCTTGGGCGCCCAGGTGCTCCACAACCGTTCTGTGGAAATGGCAAAGAAATACAACATTGAATTGGAAGTCCTTTCCAGCCTGACCCGGCGGAAAGGTACCATCGTGAAGGAGGAAAGCAACGTGGAAAAAATGCTCATCAGCGGGGTGGCGAAAGACGACAATATTGCCCGCATCTCCATCATCGGGGTGCCGGATAAGCCGGGCCTGGCCTTTAAGATCTTCTCTCATCTGGCTGCCAAGGGGATCAACGTGGACATCATTCTTCAGTCCATCGGCCGCAACGGCACCAAGGATATCAGCTTCACTGTGGAGAAGAACAAGATGGACGACACCATGGATCTGCTCCATCAGAACGCGGAGAAGTGGGGCGCTTCCAATATCGTGTCCGATGACAATGTGACCAAGGTCTCTATCGTGGGCGCCGGCATGGAATCCCATCCTGGTGTGGCCGCGGAGATGTTCGAAGCGCTGTTCTCCCGCAGCGTGAACATCCAGATGATCTCCACCAGCGAGATCAAGATCTCCGTGCTGCTGAACAAGGCCGACGGTGATCGCGCCGTGGAAGCTATCCACGAGAAATTCTTCCAGAATCAATAAAAAACGCCGCTGATCAAATTCTGGAAAGCACTTGCCAGGAATTGAAAAGCAGCGTGGTGAGTAATCGCCCCCGGATCGCGCAAGCTAGATCCGGGGGTGATTTTTGTATGTTTCCGTATTTTTGGGGCGGTACGCCGTACAACGGCGCGTCCGGTTTGAACTTTGCGATGTTTGCTAGAGATATCGAGCCCGAGCTTCCGGAAGAAGTGCGGGCTGCCATTGAGGAACACAAAGAGGAGATCCACAGCGAGGAGGATCTTCGTCACATGGCGGAAGATCTGATGCTTCGGCGGTAACAAAAGAGCGTCCCAGGGATGATCCTAGGGACGCTCGTCCTATTTCGTGAGGATGATCGCCTTAAAGCGTTTTTTGGCCCATCCATTGGCTCTGGTTGACCTGAAATCCCAGTTTCTGGTACCAGTCCACAAGGGCAACGTACAGCAGCTCCACAGACCCGCTGCCTTGACTTTGCAGCCATTTGATCCCTTCCAGGACCATCTGCATGCCGATGCCTTTTTCCCGAGCTTCTTTCACCACGCCTACGCAGCCGATGGACCCCACTTTTTCCGAAGAAGGAATGAACCGTCCGCCTTCCGGGTCCACCATTTCAAATCCAACGATCTTTCCATCCAGGTCTGCAGCCAGTACAAGACCATGATAGTCGTGGAAGCAGTCCAGCCAGTAGTGCTGAGCGTTTTCCACTGCTTCCAGAAGCTGCGGTGTGTCCTGTTCTTCCAGCAGCCGGAAGGTAAGTCCTTGGGGAGCAGGGGGGATGGGAAACGCTTGGGGATCATACCCGTGAAGGGGCAAAAGCATGTTGACACTGGTCCACTCCGCGGAGTAGCCACGATGCTCGAAGAAGGGAACAGCTTCTGGGTTTTCCAGAGGCACTCCTTGGAGCAAGTACCACCGTGCTTGGCCCAGGACTATGTTTTTGCCGCCGTTCTTTCGAATGTGTTCCTCAGATTTGGCAAGCAGGCTGCTGCCGATTCCTTGTCGACGGAAAGATTCTTTCACGCACAGCAGCGGGATAGAATTGCCGTGGATCATGGAAAAGCCCACGAGTTCACCGTTTTTGCGCTCTTGGAACAAGGTGGCTTTTTCCGGTTTTAACAGGTTGTAAAACCATTCTTCTTTAATGGGGTATTGGGGGAAACATTCCAGATAGAGCTGGTACAGCTCTTTGAATTCGTTGGCCATGGCCGAACGCTCCTTTTTGAAATTTGGTTCTTACACCTACGATGGGCAGGCCGTGTCCTAGGCGGCGGGCTTCGCTCACGCCGCTGTATAGGTGCTTGCGGATATTATACCACAGCGCTCCATAGAAAAGAAACGGTTCTCCGCTAGTTCTTTTGCAAAAAGTAAGAGGGCCGCCGCGTATTCGCGACAGCCCATCGGAGCTTTAAGAATTGCCTTGTTTCCCGTACTGACGTCCTCCGCCTTGACCTTGTCCTTTTCCGCCGGAGCCCTGTCCATTTCCAGAACCGTTGCCTGTTCCGGTGCCTTGGCCCATCCCAGAGCCTTGACCGTTTCCAGCGCCGTTTCCTTGCCCCATACCGGAACCTTGACCGTTCCCTTGACCCATACCGAGGCCTTGGCCATTCCCGGCGCCGTTTCCTTGCCCCTTGCCGGCCCCTTGGCCGTTTCCATTCCCCTGATGGGAAGAACTTTCCTCCGAGCCGGAAGAGGTCTCCTCTTCGCCTTGCAGCTGTTCCAGATAATCCCGCAGCTGACGCATGGTCATGTTGTTGGCTTCCTCAGGAGAAAGCTGGGTAGTATATTGGGTGATCTCCGCGTAAACCTTGTACTTTCCATAGGACAGTCCAAGGGAGTGGGCTTCTTCCACTTCATCCGAGGTTACACCGTAGCAGTAGGTGTTTTCCTGGTGGGCGGTGCACTGGCTCACGTACTCCAAAATGGCTTCGCCCTGGACTTCGTCGATCTCTACCACAGCAACGGAGAGCAATTCTTCTCTGGCAAGGCATTGGGTGATGGTATCACTTTCCAGGATCTCTTCTACGGCGTCCTGATAATCCTGATACAGCACGTCAAGAGTCTCCGCGAAAGCTACTCCGTCCTCGTTGTAACCGTCCACAGCCACAACCTTGTCAAAGCGGTTGACACTCAGCTCAATGGAAGGATTCACGTCGATACTGATGATAGAGGTGGGGGAGAAGTACAGATGATGTCCTCCCACCAACGCTAGGCATACTACCAGACAGGCAGCCACAGTGTAGGCCATTTTCCAACCCAGGGAGCGCTGCTTTTTCTGTCTTTTTTCAAGCTCCTCCAACACGAACCGCCGGGTGTTGTCTTTCAGCGTTTCATCCGCGTGGATGGAATCAAAAGCCTCTCGAATGTCAGGACGCATCGTACTCACCTCCCAGGTCATTTTTCAGCAGCTGCCGTGCCCGCGTCAGCAGAGTGTAGATCGTGTTCACGTTCTTGTTCAGCAGTTTCCCGATCTGAGGCGCTGTGTAGCCTTCATAATAGTGGAGATAGACCACTCTTCGGTACTTTTCCGGCAGCTTCAAGACCGCTTGGAGCACTTCGCTCCGTTGGTCCTCCGGGTCTATGGCCTGCTCCACCACTTGATCCAAGGGAACCATGTGGTTCCTGAAAAAGCTTTTTAATAGGTCTTTGCAGGCGTTCATGGTGACCCGGATGAACCAAGCTTTTTCGTGTTCCGGATTTTCAAACACAGCGGAGCTCAGGGCGTACTTCAAAAACACGTTTTGAAATATGTCCTCGGTATCCGCGCTATTTTTCAAATGCACCAAGCAGATCCGTTTCACTGTGTCGGAATACCGCTGGATCGCTCTGGTTACCTCTTCTTCGCTCCGCATTGAAAACAAATCCTATCTTTTATATGTCTTGATATTACCAATTCCGGCCCATGCGACGGCCGTTACCGTTGCCATTGCCATTGCCGTTACCCTGACCGTTACCATTGCCCTGGCCCTTGCCAGCTCCGGTCCAGTTGTCACATACGCCGTCGCCGTCCTCGTCTACGAAGCCCTGACCGTTGCCATTGCCATGGCCCTTGCCGGTACCAGTCCAGTTGTCGCACACACCGTCGCCGTCTTCGTCCACAAATCCCTGGCAGTTACCGTTACCCTGGCCTTTGCCGGTACCGGTCCAGTTGTCGCACACACCGTCGCCGTCTTCGTCCACAAAGCCCTGGCCGTTGCCGTTGCCCTGACCATTACCGGTGCCGGTCCAGTTGTCACATACACCGTCGGAGTTGTTGTCCACAAACCTGGGACCAGCTGCGAAGGCACTGACTGTGCCCACGGTGAGGACCAATGCTGCTGCCATGATAGTTGCTACGATTTTTTTCATAATGAATTACCTCCTGTGAGTTGTTGGCTCTTTTTGAGCGCTTTCACCTACAATACGATCCAGAGAGGCAGATCCATTCAAGAATGGAAAAAATTTTTAAAAAAAGTTGGAAATGGAAAAATGAAAAAGAAAAAACGCACCTCGTATAAACGAAGTGCGTTTCATGGTCCGAGTGGCGAGACTTGAACTCACGGCCTCTTGACCCCCAGTCAAGCGCGCTACCAACTGCGCCACACCCGGACAACGTGGTCTATTATAAGCGATAAATTTGAAAAATGCAACCCCTTTTTTCAAATTTTTCAAAATTTTTTTCGCGGGGCAAATTTATCCCCCTTGTTGACGTGAAACAGTCTCTATGATACGATGACTGTGGGGATATCATATATAGGAAAGGAGAAACCATGGAGCGTTTAACGCATAAAAGAAAACTTTGTCTCTTATGGGGAGGTTTGGCCCTCCTGTTTTTGGTGCTTACTGCATGGTTGTTGTGGGGAAATACCGCGCTGATGGTCACTGAGATCCAGCTGGATCTCCTTCCGGGAGAAGAAGATTACGTGATCGCGCAGGTCTCGGATTTTCACAACAGTGAATTTGGGGAGGGGAATCGTCGGCTTCTCTCTTTGCTGGAGGAGATCTCTCCCGATGCTATTGCCGTGACAGGGGACCTTATCGACCGTCCAACCCGGGATTCGGCCGCGCTGGATTTTATGAGACAGGCTCCTCAGATCGCGCCGGTATATTTTGTAACGGGGAATCATGAAGCCTGGATCTATGACGCTTATCCGGATCTTGACGCCAAACTGAAGGAACGTGGGATCACGATCCTGCAAAATGAGACAGTGGATCTGGAAAGCGTTCCCATTGAGCTGATCGGCTTAGATGATCCGGCGGTTGACCAGCGGGACGACCCGGACGCGTCGCCTGAAACCATCCTGACCAATCATTTGGAGCAGCTGGTGCCCTTTAAAGGAGAGGACAGTGATGACAAAGTCCGCATCCTTTTGGCCCACCGGCCCGAATATATTGAGATCTATGAGCAGTTCGACATCGACTTGGTGCTCAGCGGCCATGCTCATGGAGGCCAGGTGCGCTTGCCCTTTATAGGAGGTCTTTATGCGGACGGCCAAGGGTATTTTCCGAAATATGACAGCGGGCTGTACCACGGTTCCGATGGAGAAGGGGACACCCTGATGGTGGTGAGCCGGGGCCTTGGAAACAGTATGCCTCTGCGGGTCAACAACCGCCCGGAGGTAGTTGTGGTCCGCTTGACGTAAATAGGGAGACTACAAGGCTCCCTCAAATTCCATCTCAGGCTGCCATAGGCAGCACTTCAGATCCACTCGTCCATCTGGGAGGAAGGGGATGCATTCCTGTTCCAGCAATTTTCTCTGTACGTCTTTTCCACCAAAAGCCTGATCGCAGCACAGGGAGCCATCCCGGTACAGGACCCGGTGACAGGGAAGGCCTGCCGGAGCTTTGGCTAAAGCCGCCCCCACGATCCGGGCTGACCGAGGGCTTCCTGCCAGCAGGGCAAGCTGTCCATAGGTGGAGACCTTCCCGGAAGGGATCAGGCTCACAAGATGATAGATCCGCTGAGGAAATGTCTGTTGCATCCTTTTGACCTCCTGAGTCGAACAGTGTTGACGGGAAAAGTATCATTTTCTAAAATCTATCACCAAAGAGGAGCCCCGTCAAGAGGCAGGAAAACAGGCAAAAAGCGGCCTAATAAAAAAGAAGGACAACATTCTCCCCTGTGGGAGTTGATTTTTCTTGCTTTGTCCAGTATAATGAATCTAGTCAAAATTCTACCATTTTGGGAGGCACGCTATATGTTAGTTTCCGCAAAAGAAATGCTCGACAAGGCTAAGGCCGGCAAATATGCTGTTGGCCAGTTCAACATCAACAACCTGGAGTGGACCAAGGCTATCCTGCAGACCGCTCAGGAGCTGAACTCTCCTGTTATCCTGGGTGTATCCGAGGGTGCCGGCAAGTATATGTGCGGCTTCAACACCATCACTGGTATGGTGAAGGGCATGATCGAGACCCTGAACATCACTGTTCCCGTGGCTCTGCATCTGGACCACGGCTCCTATGATGCCGCTCTGAAGGCCATGGACGACGGTTTCTCTTCCGTCATGTTCGACGGCTCTCACTATGGAATCGAGGAAAACATCGAAAAGACCAAGGAGATCATCCGCATCGCTTCTGAGAAGGGTGTTTCCGTGGAAGCTGAAGTCGGCGCTATCGGCGGCGAAGAAGACGGCGTTATCGGCGGCGGCGAAGTGGCCGATCCCGAAGAGTGCAAGATGATCGCTGATCTGGGCGTGGACATGCTGGCTGCTGGTATCGGCAACATCCATGGCGTGTATCCCGAAAACTGGCAGGGCCTGAACTTCGACGTGCTGGCCAAGATCCAGGAAAAGACCGGCACCATGCCTCTGGTTCTGCACGGCGGCACCGGCATCCCCGCTGAGATGGTGAAGAAGGCTATCTCCCTGGGCGTGTCCAAGGTGAACGTGAACACCGAATGCCAGCTGGCTTTCTCCGCCGCTGTTCGGAAGTACATCGAGGAAGGCAAGGACCTGCAGGGCAAGGGCTTTGACCCCCGCAAGCTGCTGGCTCCCGGCGTAGAGGCTATCAAGGAGACCGTGAAGGAAAAGATGGAGCTGTTCGGTTCCGTTGGCAAGGCCTAAGGGTTTCCGGCCATCAAAAAATAGGATCATTTCTGGGACGGTACGGTTTTTCGTACCGTCCTTTCCTGTTTTTAGGTGATTTTCTTGTATTTTCCACAGACTTGTGGTATAATCCAACTATCATTTTGTGCCCAGCCCCAGAAAGTTGGGATTGGGCGGGAAAAGCCGTTCGGAACTTGAGCGGAACGTGGAGGAAGAAATGGACAGCAAGCTGTGCGCGAATTGTTTTGCCGACTTGGAAACCGCCAGCGGTCAGTGCCCCGATTGCGGCTGGGACAATCATAAGCCCCAGCCCCCGGAAGCTCTTGACTGCTTTACGGTTGTGGCTTCCCGTTACCAGGTTGGGCGGGTCAAGGCCATGAACGGCGAGGGGATCACTTACGCCGCTTTGGACCTTACCACAAGGAAACTGGTGGAGCTGCGGGAGTTTTTTCCCTTTTCTCTGGCGAACCGCAATAAAGATGACGGTACCGTTACCCCTGTTTCCGGACAGGAATCGGCTTTTGACCAGCATTTGGATGAGTTCATCGTTCTGGTGAAGAACGTGAGCCGTTTACGGGAAGTGTCTGTGGTCCACTCTGTGCTGGACCTGTTCGAGGAGAACTGTACCGCCTATGCCGTGTACGAATATGTTCCTTCCATCACTCTGCGACGGTATGTGGAAAAGGCAGGCGGTTCTGTTTCCTGGAATACTGCAAACCGTTTGCTTCAGCCGGTGATGTCCGCTTTGGGTCTGATGAATTCTTTGGGCATTTCCCATTTGGGCATTTCCCCGGATTCCCTCCGGGTAACCCAGGACAATACTCTTTTGATCACAAATTTCTGCATCAAAGCGGCTCGGCGGGCAGGTACGGATTTGGAGCCTGACCTGACCCTTGGATTTGCAGCGCTGGAGCAGTACAGTTCCAAGGCCCCTTGTGGAGAGATCAGCGACGTGTACGGTTTTGCCGCCACTCTGTTGTTCATGCTCACGGGCCAGGTGGCTCAGGAAGCGCCCCGGCGGCTGAAAGACCAGCGGTTGATGATTTCCAAAGAGGTGCTGCACGCGCTGCCACCTTTTGTGGTCACCGCTATCGCCAACGCGTTGCAGGTTCGCCCGGATAAACGTACCACCAGCTTTGAACGGTTCAAAACAGAGCTGGCCGCGGCGCCCACCATAGTCAACGAGGTGGACCAGACCGAAGCCATCCGCCGTATTCCTCCTCTGGATCTGAGCATCCCTCAGGGACGGGGTCTGCCGCCTTTCGTGTGGCTCATCGGTTCTGGAATCGTTACTTTTGTAGCGCTTATCATCGTTGCCTCCCTGTGGCTGGGAGAGCGGGGCATGTCCTTTGGAGATTTGACCCAGCTTTTGCCCGAGAGCGGTGTTTCTCAGGCAGTGGAAGAAGTACCTAATCTAGTCAACCAGAACTACGAGGAAGTCCTTGAAAAAGTGGAGAGCGGGGAGTATCCCTTCAAGGTGGAAGTTTCCGCCCAGGAGTTCAACGATACAGTGGCGGAGGGCTGCATCAGCAGTCAGAACCCCTTTGCGGGAGAGCCGCTCCCTGAGGACGGCACCGTGACGATTACCGTCAGCCGGGGCAGTGCCAAGCGGACTCTGCCGGAGTATGACGGTGTCAGTTATGAGAGCCTTCAGCAGCTGCTCAGCGACAACGGCTTTGTTCCCACCCGGGTGGACGAAGCCAGCGAAGATGTGGAGGCCGGTTACGTGCTCCGTTATCAGGATTATCAGGCCGGCGATTCCTTGGATTACGGCTCCACTGTCACAGTGGTGGTCAGTTCTGGACCCGGTACAGCCGGGGAGTAAAAAGGGAGGGGAGAGCGTTCATGCCCAATGTGTCGGAAAAGAAATTGAAGCTTTTGTATATTGCGCGAATGCTGTTGGAAAAGACCGACGAGGGACATGCTGTGACGCTTCCCCAAATGTTGGAAGAACTGGAAGCCCATGGGCTTCACGCAGAACGGAAAAGTCTCTATGACGACTTGGAGACTTTGCGGCATTTTGGATTTCCGATCCAGACCCGCAAGACCCGCACTTTTGAGTATTACCTTTCAGAGCGCCGATTCTCCACCGCTGATTTGGCACTTTTAGCGGATGCTGTGCGGCAGGCGCCATTTCTCTCCCAGAAAAAGGCCGCTCAATTAGTGGACAAGCTGGCTGGTCTAGGCAGCCAATATCAGGCGGAAGAGTTACGGCACGCAGCGTCCTCTGAAGAGGGCGAACGGGAAATCCCAGAGCCTGCTCCGGCTGTATCTGGAAAAGAGGAGGCCCTTACAACGGAAGAAATGCTTCGATGGGCCATGGAGCGGGACGTTCAGGTGATCTTTCAAACACCTGGTTGGAAACTGTCTCCCAGCGGCACGTTAAAACGTGTTTCCCAAACGGTGACGGTCAGCCCCTGGCAGATCTCCCGGCGCGAAGGTGTGGCAAGACTGCTGGCTTACGATGGGGAAGAAAAGCGGCTTCGGTGGTTTCCTCTGGAAGAGATGAGTCAGGTGCAGCTTTTGTCTCAGCCACGGGAGGGTGAAAAAGCTCTGCCCGACCCGGAGAAGATCATTCTGGAATTTCCCCAGGAGATCTTGCCCCAGGTGGCCGACCAGTTTGAGGGACATCTTCTTGTGGAGCAGCAGGGAAAAGGAAAGCTGCGTGCCTCGGTGAAAACTGGGGTGGAACCGGCTCTTTTTGCGTGGCTGTTCCAAATGGGCGGCGAAGTCCGGTTGGTTGGGCCCAAAAAGCTGGCGGAACAGCTTCGAGAACGGGCAAAATCCCTGGCGAAGTCTTATAAATCGTGAACGCGGTCGGCCCTAATATGGGCCGACTTTTTGTTTTGCGCCCCTTGTTGCCGGCGGGTGTCTAGTCGGCATAGACCTCCATATAGCAGGCCAAAAATAGCCCCGGAAGCTAAGGTCTGAGCGACGGATTCCCATAGCTGCGTCTGGAACACGACCCCGTGAAGCAGCAGTTTTCCGCACCCTACCGATAGAACGGCGCACAGCAGGGGCAAGACCACATGCCACACCAAGGAAAGGCGTACCTGTGCCACTTTCAGTAGGCGGTGGAGGCTAAGAGCTGCATTGAAAATGGTGCTGAAAAACAGAATTCCCACGTAGCTCTCCATGCCGAAGAAACGCAGCAGGCACAACACCAGGACTACCCGGATCAGGGAGTCGGCGAAGTTGTACTTCATGGAGTTGAACTGCTCATCCAAACCTTTCAGCAGACAGTCCACTACCACATCTAAGTAGATCAGGGGCGCTAAGGGAGCTAACACTCGCAGATAGGCTCCCGCGCTTTGACTATTGTAAAAAGCCATGCCCCAACCGTCCCCGAACAGGAAAAATACCCCGGAAAAAAACATCCCAAAGGCCAAGGCCAGCCGCACCGCTTTTCCCGTGATGTGAGCCACTGCCCGACGGTGATCCAGTTCCCGTTCCTTGGCAATCTTGGGAATCAGCAGGGAGGCAAAGGAGGAGAGCAGGGAGGAAGGAAAGTAGAGCATGGGCGTGGCCATGCCTTGCAGAAGTCCGTATTGGGAAAGGGCGGCGGAGTATCCCAGCCCGAACCGTTGTAGCTCTTTGGGGATCAGTAGGTTTTCCCCGGTGTTCAGGGCGCTGCGGGCGGCAGAGCTCAGGGTGCAGGGCAGAGCGATATGGGAGAGCCCCCGAAGCACTCCTTGAGCTTTTTCTCGTTTTTGGGGCGTGTTGCGTTTCAAGCTGTGCCGGTAAAATGCCCAGCTGCACAGGAAAGAGACCGCTTCTCCCAAGGTGGAGGAAACCATAGCAGCAAGGCAAGCGGCTTCCAGGCTTTGAGGTGCGAACTGCCAGAACAAAAACACGGTTGCCCCGATGGTGAGGATCTGTTCGATGGTGTCGGAAAAGGCGGTGCAAAGGGATTCGTCCACCGCAAGAAAATAGCCTTTCATGCAGGTGCAAAGGGACATAAAGGGAAGCCCCACTCCCAGGATCCGCAGGCAAGGGGCCGCCATAAGGTCACCCAAGAAGAGTTCCGCCGCGGGTTTTGCCAGAAAGAACAACAGCGCGGCGATAGATAGACTGATGGTGAGACAGAATCCGAAACACCTGGCTACCGTGGAACGGATCACCTGGCGCTGGCCTGTGGCAATGGCGGCGGAGACCATCCGAGTTACTGCCAGGCTAATGCCTGAGGTGGAGAGGGTAACGGTCAACATAAAAATGGAGAAAATCAACTGATAAAGCCCCATGCCGGCAGAACCCATCTCCTGGGAGAGAAAGGATCGGTAGCCCATATTGGTGGTGCGTAAGAACAGGGATACCGCTGTGAGAATGGCACCCTGGAGCAGGAATTTTCGCTTGGTCATAGCGCCTCCGCGGTTGCAATGGAATGGGGGATAGGGTATAATACAACAAGAAATAAGCGGCGCCAGCCCAAGGGGGCCGAAAGGTGCGCTGCCGGAAATGAGGAACATCCCATGACGGAAAATTGGACCGAATTGCAGATCGAAGTCCCTGCGGAACAGGGGGACCTGGCCGGAGCCATCGCCAATATGGTGGTGCCCTATGGCATCTATATGGAGGACTATTCCCATTTAGAAGAGGAGACCATGGAGATCGCCCACATCGACCTGATCGATGAGGAGCTGCTTCAAAAAGACCGTACCAAGGCCATCATCCACATTTACATCAGCCCCGAGGCCAACCCCGCTGAGGCGGTGTCTTTCCTGGAGGAGCGTTTCCGGGCGGAGAACATCCCCTTCGCTATCTCTCAGGATTCCTGTGTGGAAGAGGACTGGATCAATAACTGGAAGAAATACTTCAAGCCCATCCCCGTGGGGGAGAAGCTGTTGATCCGCCCCTTGTGGGAGGACGAGTACGACGCCCAGGGCCGCACAGTGCTCCACCTGGAACCTGGCCTGGCCTTTGGCACTGGTACCCATGAGACCACCCGTCTCTGTCTGGAATTGCTGGAAAAGTACGTCACGCCCGGCGTGGATTTCCTGGATATGGGCTGCGGCAGTGGTATTCTGTCCGTGGCGGCCCTGCTGCTGGGAGCCAAGTCCGCCGTGGGTGTGGATATCGACCCCTTGGCGGTAAAGACAGCCGTGGAGAACGCCCAGACCAACGGAGTGGAGGATCGCTTTACCGGTATTTGCGGTAACTTGGCGGAAAAGGTCACTGGCAAGTTTCAGGTGGTGGCGGCCAATATCGTGGCAGACATCGTGATCCTTCTCAGCCAGGACGCTCCTCGGTTCCTGGACAAGGACAGCACCTACATTGTCAGCGGCATCATCGACACCCGGGAACAGGACGTGCTTGACGCCCTGGAGCCCACCTTCCAGGTGCTGGAGCGCAGGGAAGAAAAAGGCTGGGTGGCCATGGCGCTGAAGCTGAAATAAAAATGGGCAAAAGAAAAGAGAGATGGTCTCCCATCTCTCTTTTTTTAATGCTGAAAGTTTATTCTACCCAGCGGTCGCTCAGCTGAACATCCTGACGGATCAGCTCCTCTCCGGAGGCGCTGTCAGTAATCACAACTGTGACTGTTTCGCCCCAAGCGGGCAAATAGTTGATGTCCGGGATGACAAACAGGTCGTACTGACGAATACTGCCCCAGCCTCCCCAGAAATAGCAGTTCTCGTCGTAGAACCCATTGCCCATTCCTGTGGGAGTCTCATGCTTGGAGACCGTGGTACCTAACAAGGTTCCGTCCGCTGTGTACACGGCAGCTTCGATCTGGCGATAAGCGTCCTGAGTATGCACACGGATCCCGAACCGATTCCCTTTCGTGTAGGAAACAGAAGTCAATTCCATGGTGCCGCTGTCAGGGGAAGTGAAAGGTTCCCCTTCTTTTGCCCAAGAGATACTATAGTAGAGGAAAGGTCCGTTCAGATCCAGCACGCCGCCATCTTGATACGTGGTAGAGGAGACAGCTGTCTGGTCGCTCAGATCGATGGTGAATTCCGCAAGAACTTTGCCTTTCTGGATGTTCTGATAAAACCGCAGCACAACTTGATCGGTCCCTGCCGGCACACCGTCAAAATACAGGGTGCAGGTTTGGGCACCGCCATCCTCCCAAGGATAAAATTCACCCTGTTCATGGGATTCTGCCAGGTTGAACCGGACATCCAGACCATCCATGGTGTACATCCGGGGGGTTGCCTCACCCCAATCAGGAAGGGATACGGTGACAAGCGTTCTGGTGGGAGAGACATCAATCGATTGTACCTGAGCGCCGTTGCTGCTGTCACTGTCAATGGTTGCGTTCAGGTTGCTGCTGGTGTCCACATCCACGGTGAAACTGGTTTGGAGATCTACACCGGAAATGTCCTCGATCTGGCCCTTGGTCTCATAGTCTTTTGTGTAGGGGTACCCGTACAGAGTGGGGATGGAAACATCCACGGAGATCTGGTCGCCATCGGAAAGAGTTTCCGAAAGCGGGAAGGTGAATACTCCTGTAAAATGCCCGTTGTTCTGAGAGTTTAAAGCCATGCTGGAGCTAGGGGTAGCCGCAGTGCCGTTTAAGGAAAAAACAGCGTCCTCATGGGGCCCAATATAGGCGTACTTGTCGGCCAGTTCTTGAGGAAGGGTTGCATCCAGCGTGAAGGAAAGCATTTTCCCGTCGCTGAACCCTTGGGAAATGTTCAGTTCGATGGCACCGTCCGCGCTGGCGGTGGTGACGTTCACGTCTTGAACATCATAAGTGTCCAAGAAGGCTCCGTGGGCAGTTTTTTGGGAAGCTACAGTAGAGAAGTTCTTCCCGTTGAACGATTCAAAAAATCCTCCCACCAAGGGCAAACTCTCTGCGAAAGCGGGGAACGCGGCGTTTACACCGAACATCATCCCACAGCACAGGCAGGCGGCGGTAGCGGTGACCCACAAAGCTTTGTGGCGGCGTCGGCGTACAGGGGCTTCCTGCTGGACCCCCAGCATACGATAGGTGTCCTCAAAGCGCTGAGTGGCTTTGGGGGACAGGTTCCTCCGAGGCACCTCTTGGTGGAGCTGCTCCAAAAACATAGTGTCGTGTTTCATAGCGCTTCTCCTTTCTCCTCACAATAAAGTTTTTTGAACCGGTCCCGGCTGCGGGTGAGTCTGGTCCGGACAGCGGCCTTCCGAAAGAGAAAGCGCCTGGGCGATTTGACGGACTGTGAAATCATCGTAATAATACAAGGACAGGATCAGCTGGTCTTGGTCTCCCAGTTTTCCTAAAGCCCTGCGCACGTCCATGGCGGTATCCCAATCGGGTTCCTCTCCGTTTTCCGGCATGGTGTCCCCATAGGAAAAGCGGCTTTGCCGCCGCTGAATGTCATAGCACTTGTTCAGCAGAATGCGTACCAGCCAAGTTTTGAAATATTTGTCCTTTTCCAGGGTGGGAAGCTTTTCCCAGCAGGCCAGTATAGTGTCCTGGATGGCATCCAGGGCGTCGTCTTCCTGGCGCAAGGTCAGCAATGCCGTATTGTAGAGCAGATTCCGATGCATGTCCATGAGCAGGGCAAAGGCTTCCTTGTCTCCGCGTTTTGATTTCCGTACAAGGTCTGTCATACATCCCCCTCCTTTCGCGTTCATCTATTAGACGGGTGGGGGAGAAAAGTGTTACACCCGAGTTTTGGAGAAAGGCGGCTACGATATAATAAAAAGAAAAGCTCTCCGCGTTTCCACGGAGAGCTCTTTTGTAACTTTACGTTGCCGTGAAAGCCGTTTCTTAGAAGTAAACGGGCTTGCCGGTCTTGGAGGACTGATAGATAGCGTCCAGGATCTTGGTGACCACGAAAGCCTGATCAGCGGTGACGAACAGCTCGCCCTCGCCGCGCAGAGCCTTGACCCAGATCTCATGCTCCTTGGAAACGGGAGCGGGGCCCTGGCTGAAGCCGGGGATGTAGGAAGCAACCTTGTTGCCCACCATGGTGATAGCGGGCTGATGGCCCACAACATGGTTCAGGCGAACCTGATCGGACAGGGTGTCCAGACCGCCCTTGGTGCCGGCCAGCATGGTGTGAGCTTCGCCGTTAGCGCCGGACTCGGGGCTCATGTTGATAGCCCAAGAAGCGCGCAGGTTGATAACAGCGCCGTTCTTCATCTTGATCATGCCCACAGCGGAGTCTTCCACGTCGTAGGTCTTGTTGTTCCAAGAATCCTGCTGACCGCGGCTGTTGACCTGGCCCTGGTTCTCAGGATCCAGCAGGGTGCCCAGCTTCTCGAAGGAAGTGCCCACCACATAGTCAACGTCGTAGTTGTTCATCAGGAACAGGGTCAGGTCCAGAGCATGGGTGCCGATATCGATCAGGGGACCGCCGCCCTGCTTGGACTTGTCGGTGAACACGCCCCAAGTGGGAACGCCACGGCGACGCAGATAGGTGGCCTCAGCGTAGTAGATATCGCCCAGCCAGCCTTCGTCCACAACAGCCTTAGCGACCTGGTTCACGGGGAAGTGACGATACTGATAGCCGATGGTCAGCATCTTGCCGGTGCGGTCCCGAGCGTCCAGCATCTTCTGGGCGTCAGCGGGAGTAGCAGCCATGGGCTTCTCGCACAGAACATGCTTACCGGCTTCCAGAGCGGCCACAGTGATCTCGCAGTGGGCCACGTTGGGGGTCAGCACGTGCACGGCGTCGATGGTGGGGTCAGCCAGCAGCTCGTGGTAATCGGTGTACACCTTGGCATCGGGAGTGCCATATTCTTTGGCGGCTTTCTCAGCGCGCTCGGGGATCAGGTCACAGAAAGCGACCATGTCCACATACTCTTTCTGCTGAGCCATGCCAGGGAAATGCTTGCCATTGGCGATACCGCCGCAGCCGATAAAGCCGATCTTTAATTTTGCCATTGGGATCTCCTCCTAATATGTTCCACACACAAAACGCGTGTGTTGTTTTACGAGATTATTGTAGTACAGGTTCCGTCAAATGTAAAGAGAGTTTCCCTTAAGAATTGGAAAAGTTTCCGGTGATTTTTTAGTAAAATCACGGAAAAAACAAAGCGCAAAATCAATACTGTTTGCCCCAGTAGACCATGTGTTTGGCGGTTTTGCCGCAGCACACGCACACGTCGGAGAGATGTTCCTCCTCAAAGGGAATGCAGCGGGATTTCACGCCGCCGGTGTCCTCCTTGATCTTGTCCTCGCAGGCGCTGTCGCCGCACCACATGGCCTTGATGAATCCGGGACGGTTTTCGGCAGTGTCCAGGAATTCCTCGTAGGTGGTGGCGGTGAAAGTCTTGTTCTGGAGGTTTTCCAGGGCACGCTGATACATGGCGTCATGCAGAGCAGTGAGAGAAGTCTCTACTGCTTCCTCCAGGTTGTCCAAAGACAGGAACTGCTTCTCCCGGTTGTCACGGCGCACCAGGACGCACTGATTCTGCTCGATGTCCTTGGGACCGATCTCCAGCCGCAGAGGCACACCCTGCATCTCATACTGAGCGTACTTCCAGCCGGGGGAGTTGTCACTGTCGTCCAGTTTCACCCGGTACTTCTTGGAGAGCTGCTCGTACAGTTCCCGAGCCTTTTCCAGAACGCCGGGCTTATGTTGAGCTACGGGAACGATCACCACCTGGATGGGAGCGATCTTGGGAGGCAGCACCAGGCCGTTGTTGTCGCCGTGGACCATGATGACCGCGCCGATCATACGGGTGGAAACGCCCCAAGAGGTCTGGTAGGGAGTCTGGAGCTTATTGTCACGGCCGGTGAAGGTGATCTCGAACAGCTTAGCGAAGTGGTCTCCGAAGAAGTGGCTGGTGCCGCCCTGGAGAGCCACGCCGTTGTGCATCATGGGTTCAATAGTGTAAGTCTCTTCCGCGCCGGCGAATTTTTCTTTCTCGGTTTTCTGGCCTACCACAGCGGGGATGGCCAGAGTCTCCCGGTAGAAGTCCTCGTAGACTTTCAGCATGGTCAGGGTGAAGTCACGGGCTTCCTCGGCGGTCTCGTGCATGGTATGTCCTTCCTGCCACAGGAACTCAGAGGAGCGCAGGAAAGGACGGGTGGTCTTTTCCCAGCGCAGCACGGAGCACCACTGGTTGTACAGCTTGGGCAGGTCCCGGTAGGACTGGATGATCTTCTGATAATGCTCGCAGAACAGAGTTTCGCTGGTGGGGCGGATGAACAGTTTTTCCGTCAGTTCCTCGCCGCCGCCCTGGGTGACCACAGCGCACTCGGGAGCGAATCCCTCGATGTGGTCCTTTTCTTTCTGGAGCAGGCTTTCGGGGATAAGCAGGGGCATATACACGTTCTGAACCCCGACTTTCTTGAAGCGGGCGTCCAGGTCATGCTGGATGTTTTCCCAAATAGCGTAACCGTAAGGCTCGATGACCATGCAGCCTTTCACGCTGGAATAGTCCATCAGCTGAGCCTTTTTCACCACGTCGGTATACCACTGGGAAAAGTCCTCGTCCATGGAGGTGATGTCCTCCACCATCTTTTTTTGCTGTGCCATAAAAACAAATCCTTTCGGGCAGATTTCATTTCTCCGTCCATTATATATGGGCAGTTGGTATTTTGCAAGGAAAAAGAGCCGTTCTAAGGGAAGAAAGGCAGAAAAAAGCCCGGGCGTTGGCCCGGGCAAAAGTGTACGCAGCTAAAAATTGAGCTTAAACCTTGGAATGACCCTCGATGTACTCCACCAAAGCGCCAACGGTCTTGATGTTTTCCACCTCTTCGTCGGGGATCTCCACCTCAAACTCATCTTCAATGGACATCAGCAAGTCCACAACGTCCAGGGAATCCGCGCCCAGGTCGTCCGCAAGCGTGGTTTCCGAAGTGATGGAATCCTCCTCCACATCAAACTGCTCGCTAAGAATCGACTTGACTTTTTCAAACACCATTGTTAGTTCCTCCTAAATTTTTCTTCTGGAATGTTTGGGGGCTACGGGTATTCAAGCATATGGACAAAACCCGTCGTTTTGTGATACAATCCAAAAGGCCCGGCGTCACGCGCCCCGGCTGTATCTTTCACCTACATTGTATTGAGTCCGTTCTGCTTTGTCAACTAGGAATTGAAAATTTTTGGAGATTCCAGGAAAGGAAGATCACTATGAAAGTCCAAAACGCGGCAGTTATCGGCCATCCCATCGGGCACACCATGTCGCCCTTTATCCACCGGCGCCTGTTTCAGCTGGAAGGGATCCCTTTTACTTACCAGGTTTTGGATGTTCCGGACCTTTCAGCCGCCATGGAGGATCTGCGCCGCCTGGACTGTTTCAATATTACTATTCCCCATAAAAGCGCTATTTTGCCCTTCATAGATGAGCTGGAAGAGAAGGCTCGGCGGTTCGGCTCGGTGAACACGGTGCGGCGGGTGGGGGAGAAACTCATCGGTTACACCACTGACGGTCCCGGCTGCCGCAAAGCCCTGGAGAACCATGGGGTTGCCCTTGGGGGGAACGTACTTCTTTTGGGAAACGGCGGCGCTGCCCGTGCCCTTGCCTTTGAGCTGGTCCAGCAGGCGTCCGGTTCCAGACTAACGATTGCCTGCCGGGAAAGCAGTCTTGCGAAAGCTCAGGCACTGGGCGAGGAACTTTTGGAATACGCCCGATATTTGAAAGACAGAAACTTTTCCGTTCGTGCGGTAACTTACCCCCAGGTGGAAATGGAACAGACTTCTTTCGATCTGCTGCTCAACGCCACAAGCGTGGGTATGTTCCCTCATGGGGGCGTGAGCCCTGTTTCAAAAGAGGTGATCTCACGGTGCGCCGCAGTGTTTGACGCCGTGTACAACCCAGCGGAAACGGAACTGCTCCGATTGGCGAAAGAGGCGGGAGCTACTTTGGTGGGGGGCATGGAAATGCTGGTTTACCAGGCAGTGGCTGCCCATGAGATCTGGTACGACGCGGAGTTCCGGCAGCAGGACTTGGATGCCCTCTGCGCCGACGCCCAGGAGGAAATGGCCCGGCTTTTCCCGGGGAATGAAACTGCAAAGGAGGAGCGGACTTGAACGAGACAGGGAACACGAGACCCCGTAGACGGCCCCGGCGGAAAAGAGCGCCACAAGGGACTGCCAAAACGCCCCTTACAGGGAATATCATCCTTTGCGGTTTTATGGGATGCGGTAAGACAAGTGTGGGAAAACGGGTAGCCAAATTGCTGGACCGGCAGTTCTGCGACCTGGATCACTATATTGAGGAACGGGCGGGCATGACCGTCAAGGAGATCTTCGCCGAAGAGGGAGAGGAAGGATTTCGTGCCCGTGAAGCTCAAGCAGTGGAAGAGGTTGCTGCCCGGCAGGGACTGGTCATTGCAAGCGGAGGCGGCACAGTGCTCTCCCAGAAGAATGTGGACAGTTTTCACGCTCATGGAGGGAAGATCCTCTTTTTGGACGTGCCGGTGGCAGCCCTTCAGGAACGGCTGAAAAACGACAAGAGACGCCCTTTGCTTCAGAGACCGGATCGTCGGGAGTTTATTGCCCAGCTTTGGGAAAAGCGCTGTCCGTTGTACCGCGCCGCGGCGGATCTGGTGATCGATGGGGGAGCCCCTGCGGTGGTAGTGGCGAAACGGGTAGCTCAGCGGTTCCAGTAAAGGGATCACTTTACCGCTTTTTGGAGATGAAGCAGAAATGTCTTGACAAATTCTTCATTGAGGAGTAACATCTATCTATAACCCGAGAGTTGATGCGGAGGAACACAGACGGTATGGTTTTCCACAGCGAAAAACGATTTAGCTATTATTTTAGCTTGAGCCTGCGATTTATGGCCCAGGCTTTTTTCGCTTGGAAAGATAACAACGGCTGCGTTTGCTCATAGCATGAACGCGGGCTGTCCGGAAGCGGGGGCGTCAGCACCCGTGGAACGAGCAAGGCCTGAAAAGGTCCGGCGCGTTTTGTTTCCGGTACAGTTCGGCGATTCGGGAAAACATGCTGTAAGGTTGGCGGAGCCGTTGGGCCCCGCTTTTTTTATGTGTTTTTAAGGAAAGGAAGGAACTCTCATGATCATCGTATTGAAACCCAATCAAAAACAGGAGCTGATCGACAGTTTCGTGCAGAAGCTCACCAGCAACTACGACGTTCAGGTGAACACCTGGGTAGGTACCCAGAGCACGGTGTTGGGCCTGATCGGCGATACCACTGCCATTGACAGTGAATACATTGCCGCTCAAGATTTCGTGGAGAGCGTCAAACGGGTGCAGGAGCCCTATAAGAAAGCCAACCGGAAATTCCATCCCGACAACACGGTCATTACGCTGCCCGGCGGCCAGAAGATCGGTGACGGCAGCTTGGCCCTCATTGCCGGTCCCTGTTCCGTGGAAAGTGAGGAGCAAATCTGTGGTGTGGCGGAAAGCGTGAAAAAGTCCGGAGCCACGTTCCTGCGTGGCGGCGCCTTCAAGCCTCGTACTTCTCCTTACGCCTTCCAGGGCATGAAAGCCGAGGGGCTGGAGCTGCTCTCCGAAGCAAAGAAAAAGACCGGCCTTCCCATCGTTACCGAGATCATGAGCATCGAACACTTGCCCCTGTTCGACGATGTGGACATCATCCAGGTAGGCGCTCGGAACATGCAGAATTTCGAGCTTTTAAAGCAGCTTGGCAAACTCCGCAAGCCCATCCTGCTGAAGCGTGGCCTTGCAAACACCATCGACGAGCTTCTCATGAGCGCCGAGTATATCATGGCGGAAGGCAATGAGCAGGTCATCCTCTGCGAACGGGGCATCCGCACCTATGAGACCTTCACCAGGAATACCTTGGATATCTCCGCTGTGCCGGTGATCAAGAAGCTGTCCCACCTGCCTGTGATCGTTGATCCCAGCCACGCTTCCGGGATCAACTGGCTCATCGAGCCTCTGGCTTTGGCAGCTGCTGCCATCGGCGCTGATGGTCTGATCATCGAGGTCCACAACGACCCCAGCCACGCCCTGTGCGACGGTGCCCAGTCCATCACTCCCGCTCAGTTCGATTCTCTGGCTAAGAAGGTGACCAAGGTCTCCGACCTGGTGCACCACCTGTAAGCGCTATGGAGATCGTTATCGTAGGATTGGGGCTCATTGGAGGCTCCATCGCAAAAGCAATCAAACAAAACACCTCTCACCGTGTGCTTGGAATGGACATCGATCAGGATGTGCTGCTGGACGCCTGTTCCTGCGGGGCCATCGACGGGAAAGCGGCGCCTTCTGACCTGGAACATGCCGACTTGGTGTATCTGTCCATCTATCCTGAAGCGATTCTGGATTTTGTCCGGGAATACGGCAGCAGGTTAAAACCGGGATGTGTCCTCACCGATGCCTGCGGCATTAAGGGCGAGATCTGCGCGGCCATGGAGGAACTTACTCAAGGTGCCGTTTACCAGTTTGTGGCGGGCCATCCCATGGCGGGAAAAGAGCAAAGCGGATTCGCTGCCAGCGACCCCAGTATCTTCGTGGGCGCTTCCTATATATTGGTGCCGGGGAAGGCTTCCCCGGAGGCGGTAGGGACTGTGGAGACTTTGGCCCGGCAGATGGGTTTTGGCCGGGTGGTAAAGGTCACGCCCCAAGAGCACGACCGCAACATTGCTTACACTTCCCAGGTGCCCCATGTGCTGGCCTGCGCCTATGTGCTCAGTCCCCGGTGCCGGGAACATCAGGGGTTTTCCGCAGGCAGTTACCGGGATGTATCTCGAGTGGCCAACATCAATGATGCTCTCTGGACGGGTCTTTTCCTGGATAACCGGGAATGCTTGGTGGAAGAACTGGACCAGCTCCTAGAAAACTTGGAGAAGTTCCGGGACGCGGTGGACAAGGCGGACGAAGAAGGGCTAAGACAGCTCTTGAAAACAGCGGCACAGATCAAGCGGGAAGTGGGCTGAGCCCTCCCGAGATCTGAGAAAGGATGGTTCCCATGAGACTGGAAGTGCAAACGGCGCGGCCTTACAGCGTCATCATAGAAAACGGTCTGCTGGACCGGGTGGGAGAACTGGCTTTGGAGACTCGCAAGCCTGGCTCCAAGGCTATGCTCATCAGCGACAGCAATGTGTTCCCCCTGTATGGGGAGCGGGTAAAAGCGTCCTTGGAGCGTGCGGGATTCCCAGTGAGCCAGTTTGTGTTCCCTGCCGGAGAAAGCTACAAACAGATTTCCACTGTGTGTGAGATGTACCGAGCTCTGTCGGAAAATGGCTTTACCCGCACGGATTTCATCGTCACCTTGGGAGGCGGCGTCACCGGTGATATGGGAGGCTTTGCTGCGGCTACGTTCCTGCGGGGCATGGAGTTCATCCAGGTGCCCACCACGCTGCTCTCTCAGGTGGATGCCAGTGTGGGAGGCAAGACCGGCGTGGACTTGCCCTTCGGTAAAAACCTGGTGGGAGCTTTTCATCAGCCCGCAGCTGTGCTCACCGATCCGGAGACACTGAAAACCCTGCCGGACCACTTTTTTCGGGATGGTATGGGGGAAGTGGTCAAATACGGCTGCATTGCTGACGAACCCTTGTTCCGAGCCTTGGAAGCGGGGACAGCTTTGGCGAACTTGGAGGATCTTCTCACCCGGTGCGTCCGATGCAAAAAGGAATTGGTGGAGGAGGATACCCAGGACACCGGCCGGCGGATGATCCTGAACTTTGGCCACACCTTTGGCCACGCTTTGGAGAAGCTCCACGATTTCAAGGAGCTGACCCACGGGGAAGCGGTGGGAATCGGGATGATCTGGGCCTGTCGTGTGGGAGAGCGGCTGGGGGTGACGCCGAAAGGCACGGCGGATCGTGTCATGGCTGTGTTGGAACGCTACGGCTTGCCCACGCAGGACGGGTTTACCTGGGAGCAGGTAGTTGACGCCACCGCCTTGGACAAGAAAAGCGACGGTGCTACTCTGCGGGTGATCCTGCTTTCCAAGATCGGGGAGAGCGTGATCCGTCCCATGACACGAGACGAACTGAAACAACTGCTGTAAAGGAGGTTTCCCTGTGGCCCAAGTGATGTATGAGAACGAATTTACCGGGGGATGCGTCCACATCCCGCCCAGCAAGAGCGTAGCTCATCGGCAGGTGCTCTGCGCGGCCCTTTCCCGGGGGAAATGCACCCTTTCCCATGTGGACATGAGCGAGGATATCAAAGCCACTGTGGCAGCGGTGAACGCCTTGGGAGTCCAGACCAGGTTTGACGAAGAAAGAGGCGTTCTGGAAGTGGACGCGTCTGCCTTAGGCCGTCAGAACGCGGTCATCGACTGCGGCGAGTCCGGATCCACCCTACGCTTCCTCATTCCCATCGCGGCGGCGTTGGGCGCTTCCGCCCGTTTTTTAGGCAAGGGGCGGCTGCCTCAGCGGCCTTTGGGCATCTACGGGGAACTGCTTCCCGCTCACGGGGTGGAGTTCCGTTCCAAGGGCGGGCTGCCTTTGGAAATCTCGGGGAAGCTGAAATGGGGTGTGTACCGCTTGCCTGGGGATGTGAGTTCTCAATTCATCACAGGGCTGCTGCTGGCTTTGCCTTTGTTGGAGGGAGACAGTGAGGTTGTTCTCACTTCCCATTTGGAATCCAAAGGCTATGTGGATCTCACCATTGCCACATTAAAAGAGTATGGTGTGGAGATCTTGGAGACCGCCCAGGGGTGGAAGGTGCCCGGCGGTCAGCGGTATACCCCTTGTGATTGTCAGGTGGAAGGGGACTGGTCTCAGGCAGCGTTTTTTCTCTGCATGGCGGCACTTTCTCCCACAGGGGCTCCTGTGGAGATCCGAGGACTTCGCCAGGATTCCCTTCAGGGGGACAAAGCTTGTGTGGAACTGTTCCGCAGGTTCGGACTGCGGGTGTCCTGGCATGGGGAGTCTCTTTCTGCGTGGAATCCCCAAGCGGGGGAACCTTTTGGAGGATTGCAGGGGTTCGTTATCGACGCTTCCCAAATCCCCGATATGGTTCCCGCTCTGGCAGTGTGTGCCGCGCTCAGCCGTGGCGAGACCCGCATCATCAACGCTGAGCGTCTGCGGTTGAAGGAGAGCGACCGTTTGACTGCCATGGCGGAAGCCCTCTGCGCTGTTGGGGGAAAGGTAGACGCCACAGCGGACGGCCTGGTGATACAAGGCGTGCCCTGGCTGCGGGGTGGTCTTGTCCAGGGGAAAAATGACCACCGGGTGGTTATGGCAATGGCGGCCGCGGCTCTTCGCGCCAAAGAGCCGTTGGTGGTCACCGACGCCCACAGCATCCGAAAGTCCTACCCAGGATTTTTCCAAGATTTTACAGTATTAGGAGGGTCTGCCCATGTCCTCGACTTGGGGTGAGTGCATCAAATTGTCCATTTTTGGCGGAAGCCATACGGAGGCTATCGGCGTAAATCTGGACGGCCTTCCAGCCGGGGAAGCCATTGACTGGGAGGAGATCCTGGCGCAAATGGCCCGCCGGGCTCCTGGTCAGGATCCCACCGCTACCCAGCGGAAAGAAGCTGACCAGCCCCGGGTGCTGTGCGGGCTCCTCGACGGAGTGACCACAGGCGCGCCACTGTGCGCTATTATTGAGAACACCAACCAGCGCTCCAAAGATTATGAAAACCTGCGGGTGCTGCCCCGCCCCGGCCACGCCGACTACACCGCCTATGTGAAGTACGGTAATCACCACGATGTAAGAGGCGGCGGTCACTTTTCCGGTAGACTTACCGCTCCGTTGGTATTTGCCGGAGCGGTAGCCAGGCAAATGCTGCGCCGCCGGGGGATCCTAGTAGCTTCCCATGTGGCGTCTATCGGAGATGTGGAGGATACCCGTTTCGACCCAGTCAATGTCTCTCCCCGACTGCTGGAACGGCTTTCCAGTGAATACTTCCCAGTGATCGATCCGGCGAAACGCGAGGAGATGCGGGCTGTGGTGGAAGCCGCCCGCATGGACTGTGACAGTGTGGGGGGGACCGTGGAGTGTATGATTACCGGACTGCCGGTGGGGGTGGGAAATCCCATGTTCGGCGGCGTGGAGAATCTGATCTCCTCTTTGGCTTTCGGGATCCCGGCTATGAAGGGCATTGAGTTCGGCGCGGGCTTTGAAGTTTCCCGACTCCGGGGGAGCCAGAACAACGACTCTTTCTACTATGACCAGGAGGGAAAGGTGCGGACACGCACCAACCGGTCCGGCGGTATTTTGGGAGGCATTACAAACGGGATGCCACTAGTGTTCCGGGCGGCGTTCAAACCTACCCCATCTATTGCTAAGGAGCAGGATACCGTGGATCTGACCACCGGTCAAAACGCCAAACTGGTGATCCACGGACGGCACGATCCCTGTATCGTGCCCCGAGCCGCCGCCGCGGTAGAGGCTGCCGCCTGTGTGGCGGTGCTGGAGCTTTTGGCGGAAAGCGGCCTATTGTAAAGGTGTTTATTTAGGAATAACTGAGAGAAAGGAAGATCGCCTGTGGAATCATGGGAATACCAGGCCCGGCTGGGAAAGCTCCGGGAAGAGATCGACCAGATCGACGGAGAGCTGCTGCCCTTGTTTTTGCGTCGCATGGGCTGTTCTCAGCGAGTTGCCCAGCTGAAAGGGGAAGCGGGCATGCCGGTGTTTAGCCCGGAGAGAGAACAGGCCATCTTGGATAAGGTTCGTGAGCGGGGAGGAGAGGATGGAGACGCCGCCGCGGCGCTGTACAGTTCCATCATGGCTATCAGCCGCGCGAAGCAGCACAACATGCTCCAAAGCGGCGGAGCCATCCGGGAACTGGAAGCCACTGCTGCCCAAACCCTTAAGACGGAAGGGGTCCGGGTCATGTGCCAGGGAGTGCCCGGGGCCTTCTCTCATAAAGCGGCCCTCAGCTTTTTTGGGAATATCCAGCCCGGTTTCGAGCCTACCTGGAAGCAGGTGTTTGAGGACGTAAGTCAGGGAAAAGTGGATTTCGGTGTGCTCCCGGTGGAGAATTCCGCTGTGGGATCGGTCACCGGCGTGTACGACCTGATTTTGAGATATCGCTTTTATATTGTTGGAGCAGTGGATGTGAAGGTGGAACACTGTTTGGCTGTGGGTGAAAACACCGGTACGGTGACTGCTGCGGCGTCCCATCCTCAGGCACTGTCTCAGTGCGGGGATTATCTGGAAGTCCATGGATTAAAAGCTATGGAATGGTCTAACACCGCTGCCGCTGCACGGTATGTATCTCAGGAGTGCCCTCCCGGTGTGGCGGCGATCTGCTCCAGAGAAGCGGCGGAGGAATATGGCCTTACCATTGTGGCGGAGAACATCCAGAATGAAGCGGAAAACACCACTCGGTTCGTCATTATTTCCCGGGATGCCATCCTGCCCCAGGACGCCAACAAAATCAGCCTGTGCTTCTCTTTGCCTCATGTGACAGGGTCTCTCTCCAGCGTGCTCCAGCGGTTCGCCATGGCTGGCCTGAATCTGACGAAGATCGAGTCCCGCCCTCTGCCTGGGAAGAATTTTGAGTACGATTTCTATCTGGATTTCACAGGAAATATCCACCAGACCGCCACATTGAACTTGATCTGCGCTCTCTGCGACGAGCTGCCTAGGTTTTCTTTTTTGGGAAATTACAGCGAGCTGTAAACCATAGAAGTATTTGTGAAAGGAAGGATCATCCATGAAGGACATACAGTTGGAACGAGTGGAGACTCAGGAACAGATCGATACCCTGTGCGGTATCGCCAAAGAAGTCTGGCACGAGACCTTCGATTCTATCCTGCCGGAAGGCCAGACCGACTACATGATCGACAAGTTCCAGTCCGACCACGCTGTGAAGGACCAGATGGCCCATCAGAATTACCGGTATTACCTGGCGAAACTCCAGGGAGAATACGCCGGTTTTGTAGGCTTTGCGCCCCGGTATCAGGGGGAGGAGGAGATGTATCTCAGCAAGGTGTATCTTCTTGCCAAATACCGTCACCAAGGTGTGGTGAAGGCCATGTTCCAGCTGGTGGAGGAAGAGACCAAAAAAGAAGGCCTGTCCAAGATCCGCCTGACGGTGAACAAGAAAAATACCCATGCCGCTCAAGTCTATGAGCATTATGGGTACAAGACCGTGGAATGGGTAGAGTCTGACATTGGGAACGGTTATGTAATGGACGACTTCGTCATGGTGAAGCATGTTTGAATGAGTTCTCCTGATGTCATGTCAAGAACGTATGGAAAAGAAAAAACCGGAACAGCCTGAGCTGTGCCGGTTTCTTGTTTATTTGGAGAAGGGCCCTGTTGTTTTTAAAAGTCTGATTCCCGGAAAGTCAAACCGGTATCGCTCATTTTGTCGATGATGGCCAGACTGGCCAGTTTGTATCCGGCCTGACGCAGTTCCGCGCCACCGGGCTGGAAGCCTTTTTCGATGCAGATGCCGATGCCGCCCACAGAGCAGCCCGCCTGACCGCATACATCCAGGAGCCCCCGCATGGCTTTGCCGTTTGCCAGGAAATCGTCCACGATCAGAACCTTGTCTTGGGGGCCAAGGAATTTCTTAGATAAGGTGATGTCGTAATCCCGGCCGTAGGTGTAGGAATGAACAGTGGACGTGAACACATCCCCGTCCAGATTTTTGCTTTTTGCTTTTTTGGCGAATACCACAGGAACGTGAAAATGCTGCGCGGTCATACAAGCTATGGCAATACCGGAAGCCTCAATGGTGAGGATCTTGTTGATGCCGTCCTTTTGGAAGATCCTGTAAAATTCCCCGCCGATCTCATCCAGCAGAGCCACATCCAGTTGATGATTCAAAAAACAGTCCACCTTCAGCACGTTGCCGGCGCGGACTTGACCTTCTTCCAAAATACGCTGTTCCAAAAGTTTCATTTGCCACTGACCCCTTTCCCAAACATGACCCTTTTTTCTTTTTCCCTATTATGACAAATTTCGCGGAATTTTGCAATATCTTTGATCCAGGGACGAAATAGATTTTACTTTTCGTTAGAAAAAGAGGGAGAGCGGAGGCTTTCACCGGCTTGCGGATATCCTAGGGCATCCTTTTGTGCGATATACGAAGCGTCCCGGGAGACCCTTGCAATATGTCACTGCATCTATTATAATATTTTTCGTGTTTTATCGAAGATCCTCCATGTTGTAAGAGAACAGGAGATCGGTCGTGTTCGGTGGATGTTTTTTTAGAAGAGAATATAAAGGGGAAGTAACGTGGGTAAGAAGAAAAAATGGCGAAAAGAATTGGTGGGGGCAGTATGCTTCCTTTTGGCGCTGACGATCTTCTGCTTTGGAGCATCGTCGGTGCTCCTCCCCAAGCGCTTTGATTATGGAGCCATTTGGGACATGTATTTGAAAGAGGATAGGGACACGGTAGACGTGATGTTTTTTGGTTCCTCGCTGGCGTATTGCAATGTGATTCCCTCGGTGATCTATGAGACTTCAGGGCATACTGCCTATGTGATGGCTGGCCCTGAGCAGACCATGCCTATCACTTGGCGGTATCTCAAGCAGGCCTGCAAAACCCAGAGTCCGCAGATGGTGTTTATTGAGGCAACGGGATTGTTTTACCCTGAGCATAACCGTTCCACCCAGATCAATATCTGCTACATGCCGTGGAGTCTGGACCGTCTGGCTTTGACATTTCAAGAGGCGACACCGGATGAGTGGCCGGGGCTTTTGTTTCCGTTCGCGTCCTATCACAGCCGCTGGTCGGAGCTCACCATGGAAGAAATAGGGCAGGGCTTATTTGGTTATGGGCCCGATCCGCTGGCAGGATATACCTTTTTGGAGGAGGTCTTGCCCGTTCAGGAGCTGCAAGTGCGGGATATGGAGGAGGATCCGGAGACCTATCAGGAGAATCTGGGATATGTGAAGAAGATCCTGGATTTTTGCCAAGAGGAGGGGATTCGCCCCATCTTTTTCGTGGTGCCCAACGCTAACCGTCCCATGGATGAGGAAATGGAGCGCATGGAGGCGGACATTACAGGGCTGGGTGGAGAATTTTGGGAGTGCAACCAGAATTTTCAGGAGCTGGGGATCGACCTGAGCACAGATTTTTTTGATATATCTCATTTTAATTATCGGGGAGCGGAGAAATTCTCCCGTTATTTGGGGGAGTGGATCGCTCAGCAGGATCTGGCTGACACCCAAAACGAGGACAAAGAGCTGTGGGATCAGCGAGTGGAGCATTTTCACACGCTGCGGGACGAAGCAGACAGCCGGCCCTTGGAACTCAGCGGAGCGGCAGAATGATCCTCAGGGAAAGGAGCTCAGACTGTGAATTTTAACTCGCTGCAATATATTGTGTTTTTGGCGGTCAATGTGACCCTGTATTATCTGTTGCCCCAGCGTTTTCGGAACGTGCAGCTGCTGCTTGCCAGCTATTATTTTTACATGTGCTGGAATCCAGCCTATGCCCTTTTAATGCTGTTTTCCACGGCTGTGACCTATGGTTGTGGTCTGCTGGTGGGACAGGGCGTTTTGGGGAAGCGCAGGTTGTGGGTGGCCCTTAGCTTGGTGTTGAACCTGGGCGTGTTGTTCTTTTTCAAGTACTACAACTTCGCCGCGGACGTTCTGACCCGTGGTATGGAGTTTTTGGGCCTGCGGATGGACGTTCCTCTTTTAGACGTACTTCTGCCTGTGGGCATTTCTTTTTACACTTTTCAGGCGTTGGGTTATACCATCGATGTATACCGGGGCCATGTTCCCGCAGAAAAGAATTTTATTGACTACGCCCTGTTCATCTCCTTTTTCCCTCAACTAGTGGCTGGTCCCATCGAACGTTCCAGCAATATGCTTCATCAGTTGAAGGAATACCACCCCTTCCATTACGAAAACCTGAAAGCAGGTTTCCTGCCGGTGCTTTGGGGGCTATTCAAAAAGGTGGTCATTGCTGACAATTTCGCCGTGGTGGTGAATCAGGTGTACAACGCGCCTCAGGAGCATGGAGGAGGGGCTTTCCTGGTGGCCACAGTTGCTTTCGCGTTTCAGATCTACTGCGATTTTTCCGCCTATTCCGATATTGCCCGAGGATCTGCAAGAATGTTGGGCTTTCGGCTCATGGAGAACTTCAACTGTCCCTATTTTGCCGTCTCCATCAAAGATTTTTGGCGCCGGTGGCACATTTCCCTTTCCAGCTGGTTCAAGGATTACCTCTATTTTCCTCTGGGAGGCAGCCGGTGTGGAAAAGGACGCACCTGCTTGAATGTGATGATTGTGTTTTTTGTCAGCGGTTTGTGGCACGGAGCGGCACTCACTTTTGTGGCATGGGGATTGCTCAACGGAGCGTATCAGGTGGTCTCTTTGCTGTTGGATCCTCTACGCAAAAAAGTGATGGGAGCCCTTCATCTCAGCGGGGACAATCTTTTTGTGAAAGGGTTCCGGGTGTGTTGCACCTTTTTCCTAACTTGCATGGCCTGGGTGCTATTCCGAGCTAACTCCCTGACTGACGCTCTCACGGCCTATCGCGCTCTCTGCACACTTCCCTTTAACGGTTTGGACGGCACTTTGACTTCGTTCGCGGGGATCGGTATAAAGGCTCTCATGCTTCTTCCTGTTTGTGCCATTGTGTTGGCTGTGGTAGACTGGTTGTCCGCTCGTTTTCAGATCGGTCATCGTCTCAACCAGACGGTTGCCTTGCGGTATGGAATCTATTTCTTGCTGGTAGTGTCTATTTTACTGTTTGGCTCCTACGGAGAGGGATACGATCCTCAGGCGTTTGTGTATTTCCAGTTTTAAATCCAATAAGTTTCAAGAATCCAAGCGGCGTCGGGTCCAATTAGCAGGGCTCGGCGCTGTTTTTGTGGTATTGCCCACAGCCTTTATGCCTTGTTAAGAAAACGGGCGAAAGTGGCGGCTTCCGCTGGTAGACTTTTTCCCCTGTGGTGGGTATACTGGTTAGCGAAAATAGTGAGAGGAGTGAATAGTGTGAGTTTGGGAAGCAGTTTGTATCATGCCAGAAAGAAAAGCGGTCTGTCACAGGAAAACGTGGCGGAAAAGCTGGGCGTCAGCCGTCAGACCATCTCCAAATGGGAGACGGGAGTTTCACATAATTAAAGATACCACACCAATCCCATGCTGACTTTTGCTCAACCGATACAGCCGGAGGGCTGGATAACAAGAAAAGGCGGTATGCGCCCCGTGGAGGGGTAGCGTACCGCCTTTTCTTGTGGGGGTTTCCAAAGGGGGCAACGCCCCCATTTGGCACACGACTTTGCGAAGCAAAGTGTAGTGTGTTATAC
>DXXG01000011.1 GCA_019416455.1 Clostridiales bacterium
GCACTACGCAAAGGCCAGGCCTCAGCATTTTATTATGGTGATCCCCTGGGCGAAATGCGCCTGGTAAGCAGAGTTTTTGAAATGTAAGGCCTTTGAATAAGACAAAAGGCTGCCTCATCGCTAACTTTGCAACAGTGCCCACCGTTGAACGTCACATCCGGGGCAAATGGGCCTGCGACAGCTGCGAGACGTTGATCCAGGCACCGGTGCCACCGCAGGTGATCGACAAAGGCATCCCCACCGCTGGCCTGCTGGCCCAGGTGCTGGTGGCCAAGTATGCCGACCATCTGCCGCTGTACCGTCAGGAACGCATGTTCGGCCGTGCCGGCCTGGAAATCCCGCGCTCCACCCTGGCCGAATGGGTGGGTGCCTGTGGTGTGCAGTTGCAGCCGCTGGTGGATGCGTTGAGAAATACTCTGCTGGAACACAGTGTTCTGCATGCCGATGAAACCCCGGTCAGCATGCTGGCCCCGGGCAAGAAGAAAACCCACAAGGCCTACGTCTGGGCCTACTGCACCACACCGTTTGCCGACCTGAAGGCAGCTATTTACGACTTCGCACCCAGCCGTGCAGGCGAACACGCCCGAACCTTCCTGGGTGACTGGCGGGGCAAGCTGGTCTGTGATGATTACGCTGGCTACAAGGCCGGGTTCGGCAACGGCATTACCGAAATCGGCTGTATGGCCCACGCCCGGCGCAAGTTCTATGACCTGCACGAGGCCAACAAGAGCGAATTGGCGGCCAAGGCCTTGGAATACATCGGTGGACTCTACGAGATCGAGCGGGAAACCAAAGATCTGCCACCGGATATGCGGCGGGAAATCCGGCAAACCAAAGCCAAACCCCTTGCCGATGCGCTGCATCAGTGGATGCTGGCCCATCGCCAGAAAGTGCCGGATGGCTCCGGCACGGCCAAAGCCCTGGATTACAGCCTCAAACGTTGGGAAGCGCTGACGCGCTACCTGGACGATGGCGCTGTGCCCATCGACAACAACTGGGTGGAAAACCAGATCCGACCCTGGGCGCTGGGGCGCAGCAATTGGCTGTTTGCGGGTTCACTGCGCAGTGGTCAACGTGCGGCTGCGGTCATGACCCTAATACAGTCAGCGAAGCTGAATCGGCATGATCCCTATGCCTACCTGAAGGATGTGCTGACTCGCCTGCCGACACAGAAGAACAACGCCATCGACGAGCTATTGCCCCACAACTGGAAACCGGCCATACCTAACAAGGTGTAGGCCGGACGTGTATGGAGAGCCTTCTTCGAAAGCTGGACAAGGTGCCAACTCTAGACGGCAGGATATGCCCTGGGAGATCGATGAGAGAAAGAGGAGGCCATAAGTAGAAAATTTCCCAAGCGACTGGTGGCTCGCTAGGCATACGTGTCGTGTTACTCCTAAGTTATTAGACACACTAGATTTTCCGGGCTTTGCTGGGCTGCGGGTGTCGCAGGTGTATGCCGCACGGAGATCGCAGTTAAACCTGATACTAGGCCGGCTCATGCACTAGCCGGATGTCGATTTCTCTGTCGACATACTTCCACTCCACCGAGGCCCGGAGTTCGGCCAAAAGCCTGTTAAAGCCCGGCTCATCAGACGGGGAATATTCGAACCACGTCAAGAAGTCGAAGGGTTCGCTCTCGCCCAGGTCCCGACAATGGTGGAGACGACGGGCCACAGCAGGGAGATATTGGAGCCCAATGTGAATGTGACGGGACTGCTCCTCAAAAATCTTCCGGCGTTCGTCTTGAGCCAGTCCCCACCATGAGGGGTTTTTCCGGATAGGGATCAGGGCGGCACAGGTGGCCTCTGCTCGACCCAAACTTGGCTGCTTCGCCACGAGACGATCCTTCTCTTCACGCACGACATAACGCTCGTTACTCGTTATCCCGCGAAGAAGCCATTTGGTGCCCAAAGGCTGCGGCGAAACAGAGCCAGCGGCTACGTCGAGCCGGGGGATTCCAGGGAGAGGGGCTCCCGCCACGGCATCCATCCGAACAACGCGCCAAACACCCGTTTCTCCACCAGCGAACGTAAATAATCGTGTATTCATCAGTTTCCTCTCAGGCCTTTCGCCTATTTCTCAGCCAACGCAAAACCGGCATTGCCCGGCGCAACCACTGAAACAAATATAAAAGGTTCGGGGCCAGAGTTCATTGCACCATGTACCTGCCCAGGTTTTGCGATCGCAATATCTCCAGCTTTAAGATGAGTGACTATGCCGTTACCTTGATGATATTCGGCTTCACCTGAGATAACCGTCCAAGTATCTTGGCCGTGAGGATGTACATGGGAAGCTATTTCCTGCCCAGGGTGGGCGTGCCAAACAACGACGACAGAGTCATTGGTTTCCAGAACAACCGAACGAATCGGTTCGCCGTTAGACGGACGAACATATTCATCCACCGAAAAAATCCGCGATTCAGTTTCTGCTCTCATGTTCACACCCATTTAAAACTGATTGGACACGTACTCTAAACGCAACTGCGCCTGGACAGCACATGAAGATATGTACCTAAGCGCCCTTCGGGAAAACTATGCTCTGGCGCACAGAGACCGTCAATACTCCGTCGTGGGTAGGCATGACATAACGGGAGGAGACGGGCGACGCTTTGGTCATATGTACATGAGAAGGTGGCTCGCCCGCTCGGCAGGGTTGTTGTCGATGGGCAGGTGTCCCCCTTTCGATGTAGCGGATCAGCTTTAACCAGTTGCTCGCAAGGCAATTGATTGCTTGCCCAAGGCACTTTGACGACGTGACCTGGGGAGGGGTTTTGTCCAGCCTAGCTTTCAGTTGCTCCAGGAAAGCCTGGCTTTGCGACTGGCGCGTCTGGTATCGCTGGGCATCGCCCGCCTCTTCCATGTCGCGCTCGATGCCGTAGAGCTTGTTGATAAGAGTCAGTGCCATCTCCGCTCGGCCGATCTTGCCCTTGGATTGAGTTTTCTGATGAACTTGCGCCGCGCATGCCCAGCAACCTATACGCTCGACGCCTTTCTGCCTCCAGGAGGCGCTGCGGCACCTCCTGGGTACGGCTAGCGGTGTAATTGAACAGGATGACCGGAAGATTTGGTGGGCCACCGCGATCTCCTCAGTAGCTATAGCCAAACAGGTTGGGTATGAGAAGTTCAAGGGGGGGCGAGCAAAGCCCCCGTTCCAATTGATTCTCTATTCCACACAAATGGCGATATAAGCCGGCGGGTGATGACGACCCTGGAAGCTCTGGCATCGAGAGTGGATGTCTACTCCATCGACGAGGCGTTTCTGGATCTGACCGGAATCGACCGGGTGGTAAGCTTCGAGCCTTTTGGTCGGCAGGCGATTTGGCTCAAGGTGGAATCACCGGACGGTTACGATACAACGGTCAACGCTTGCGCCTGCTGTCGATTGACACCCCGGAAACCTACAAGCCCAGGTGCGACGCCGAGCTGACGAAGGGCCGCGAGGCAACCGCACGCCTCCGCGAACTGGTTGCCAACGCTCAGCGCATCGAGGTTGTCGATTCCGGCCAAGCCGACAAGTACGACCGCCGCCTTGTTCACCTGCTGATCGACGGGCGGGACGTGGGGCAAACCCTCATGGCCGAGGGGTTAGCCGTTGAGTGGAGGCCCGGCCCGAATGCGTGGAGGGAACGCCGTCGCCACTGGTGCGGATACTGATCGCTTTTCAGCTTGAGCCAGGAGCGCCCCGCCGCAGTGATCGGCACTTGTGTCGATCCGAGGAGGCGCAAGAGCCACAAGCCCCTGATAGGACCACGTAACGCGGCCATGCCACTAGAGCACGGCCGCTTTTTTCTTTTAAAAACAAAAATATAAAAAAATCCTGTTGCTTGAGCCGGTGGTATTGTGGGCAACTGCCGACCTGTTGGCAGGGTGGGGGCAACCGCTCGCGGTTGTCCCTGGCCTGTCAATGGGGAACCGCGAAGCGGTTAGGCAGGTATCCGGCTTGCCGGATTGTCCATAATTCCACGGGCTGTTTTCCCCAGGGCTACACGTTTTATATATGTTTTTTTTGTTTTAAAGAGTTTTAGGGAATCAGAAGGCAAAATTTACCTTCATTATCAGTTGCTTATAGAACCCCTCGGTGGGTAATAGACGGTTTCCGGTGGGTAATAGACGGGGTTGGGTGGGTAAACGACGGAACCGGGTGGGTAATAGACGGACTATCCACAGGCTGGATCGCCGGATCGATCCCCTCCCGTCTATTACACACCCGCCTTGCGCAAACCCTGACCAGTAGTCGCCTCGCGCTCCGTCTATTACACACCGCCGCGCTTAGTATTCGCCTGGGTCCAGTGGGGGGAGAACCCCGGAGCTGCTGACGACTTCCCCGCGTTGCGGACGCTCGACCGTCTCGCCGGGTTTCAGCGGATAGCGCCGCAGCACTCGCCCGTATTCTTCGCTCGCCCGCTTTGCTTCCACGCGCACGCGGCCAGACTCCGAGTTGACGCAGTTCAGGTAATTTTCTGTGGCACTGTTGCAAATAGTCGGTGGTGATAAACTTATCATCCCCTTTTGCTGATGGAGCTGCACATGAACCCATTCAAAGGCCGGCATTTTCAGCGTGACATCATTCTGTGGGCCGTACGCTGGTACTGCAAATACGGCATC
>DXXG01000012.1 GCA_019416455.1 Clostridiales bacterium
GGACGGCAAGGCGGAAAGCCGCAACACTCTTTCCGTGGCCACCTATTACAAGGATGCTATTATCCCCGCCATGGAAGGCATCCGGGCTGTGGTGGACCAGATGGAAGTGGACACCTCCGCTGATTTCTGGCCCTATCCCACCTATGGGGACCTTATGTTTAAGGTATAAGGTGCCTATCGAAACCGAGTATAAGCCAAAACATTTTCCCATACCCGAAGGGGCTGCTGTGTTTTGCGGCAGCCCCTTCTTTGTTTAGATAAAAAATGGGAGAGAAAGCAACGCTCTCTCTCCCATTCAATACTCTACCGGAGCCCTTTGTCCCAGAGAGATTCGTTACTCTTGAGGCAGTTGGGGCAATTCCGGCTTACCCACATATTCCATATGAGGGAAGATAAAGTCCAAATAAGAATCCGGGAAGTAAGTGTCAAAAAACACTTGGACCGGGTTAGTTGCGGGAATATCGTTCACCCGCTCGCTGCGGCGGTACACGGCCCCCACAGACAGGAGAATATCCACTGCCATCAGAATGCTCACCACAATGGTGACGATGCGTCCCGTCTTTTTGGGGATCTTCTGGATCCGTTTGGAAAGGGCGGGGTACAAGTCCTTCACCCAGATCAATCCCAAAATGCCCCAGAAGAAGGAATACATCAAGTTGGTCCGTCCGCCGATATTCAACGGCGAACCGCTGTACTCCCAGGAGACCGTACCGAACACCGCCTGCTGGGAAAAACTGCACAGATACTCGAAAGCTCCGCCGATAAACATGCTGGCCAAAAAGATCATGATGTCCTTCTGATTATACAGTCGGGAAAGCACCAAGGTGATGACCACGGCTCCCATACCGTACACCGGGATAAAGGGACCAAACACCAGTCCTACACGCACCTGAAATTCATGGGTGGTCACTAAGGCATAGAGCGTTTCCAGCACAAAGCCCGCCACGTTGCCGGTGACGAAGATCCAAAACAGTTTGGAATAGCACAGCCCAAAGGCAAAAGGCCGTTCTTCCCCGGGAGCCAGCCGAGTTTCGTAGGCAGCCCGGGCGTCCTCGTTGCGCTTGCGCATAGCTTCCCAGGAGCGGCGACGCAGCACATCCATATTCTGGCGAAACTCTTCCAACTGCTCGTTGTGCTTCAGGACCCGCAGATCCGGGAAAGCTTTCAGCAGACGGCGGCGCAGCCAGTTGTTTTGCAGGTTCTGCTCGTACTTCTCCTTGAGCCGCACAGCTTCCCGCTGCCAATCTTTTTCCAGAGCCTTTTTCCCTGCCAGACGTCTTTCGTTGAGGGTGGTAGCCCCCTTGAAAAGATCCTGACCCAGCCGGTCAGACCCCTGACGCAGCTTGCTGGTGACGTATTCCAGATTCCGCAGTTTCCGGTTCAGGCCCACCAAGCCGATGACTGTCACCAGGAAATCCGCCAGGAGCAGACCGCCCAAAACTGCCAGCAGGATCCATCCCAAAGGCTGGGGCATCCAGGAGAAAACCCGGTGGGTCCAGGGCATCAGATACCGGACCACCACAGATCCGGCCACGCCCCACAAGATGCTGAACCTCAGGCATATATAGCCGTTCAGGTTGTGGCGGTGGTCAGAATAATCCCACCATTTCTGGTGGAACAGTTTCTCAAGCAAAAAGCCGGCCAGCCATTCCAAAGCTGATCCCAGCAGCATGGATCCGATCAGCAGCACCGCCGGATTGGTCCCGAAGGGCCGCAAAAGGAAATCCATGGTCACTACGCCGATTCCGTAAATGGGACACAAAGGGCCATTTAAAAAGCCCCGGTTCACAAAACGTTTTTCCTGAATGGCGGCGAAAACCACTTCCCCGCACCACCCTAAAAAGGCAAACAGGAAAAAACTCCAAAGATATGTATACATCCACATTCCCCTATTTCAAAAAACTTCCCGGAAACCGTCGAAAAACCCCGGGATAAAAACAGTCTAGCAGATCCCACTTTCCTTGTAAAGGGAAAGTAGTCTTTCATCTATATGTGTCCTTCTCCCTCAATAATCTTTCTTGCTGAAAAACTTCACCGTCATCCTTGCTCCGGCGGGAAAGACGCGAACACTTCCGGCAGCATGTCGATGAGATCTGTGGGTAGCATGGCCCGCCGGGTATATTTCTTGGCGCACAGATCCCCCGCCCTGCCGTGAAGGTACGCCGCCAGCACAGCGGTCTCAAATGGCGGCATCCCTTGAGCTAGGAAGGCTCCCGCCATGCCTGCCAGCACATCGCCGCTGCCTCCTTTCGCCATACCCGGGTTTCCTGTGGGGTTCACCCCGCACCTGCCGTCAGGAGAGGCAATCACCGTAGCCGCGCCCTTGAGAGCCACGACGGCTCCCGTCTCCTTGGCCTTCTGCCGAGCAGCCCCCAGCCGGTCCGACTGGATCTCCGGAATGGTGTCATCACAGAGCCGAGCCATCTCCCCGGGATGAGGCGTCAGCACCAGGGGCGCGGAGACGCTTTCCAAAAAACCGGGATGTCTCGCCAGGAAATTGATGGCGTCCGCGTCGGCCACCAAGGGACGCTGACAGTGGGAAAACACCAGGGGGCACACCAGTTCCGAGCGCTCCCCCAGGCCGCAGCCCATGACCACTGCGGTGCATCTGCTCAAGGCGTCCAGCAGCAGAGATTCGCTCTCCTCCCGGCGGTTTTCCCAGTCCAGGATGAGGAACACCGCCTGGGGCACCGCTTGGGCCAGGATGGGATAGAGCCGCTCCTCCACAGCGATCTGCAAAAGCCCCACGCCGCACCGCAAAGCCGCTTTCGCCGCCATGACGCAAGCCCCCGCCATGCCCCAACTGCCGCACACCAGCAGCAGTTTGCCCATGTCTCCCTTGTTGCTCTGAGGATCCGCGGGAGCAAGCAGCGGGACGGGGAAGGAATCGTCGGTTTCGAAAAGCCTTGTCTCCGCTCCCTCCACCAAAGCAGCGGGGACCCCCACTTGGCGCACCACCGTCTCTCCGCAGAACTCCTTGGCAGGGTAAGACACGTTGGCAGGCTTTTTCCCCGTAAAGGTAACGGTCACGTCCGCCCGGAAGGCCCCGGCGCTGACCCGGCCGCTGTCGCATTCCACGCCGCTGGGCAGGTCGGCGGAGATCTTCAGGCAGGTGAGGTTTCCGGCGTAGCCCAAAAAATTGGCGGGCACCCCGGAAAGCTCCCCCCGGAAGCTAAACCCGAACACGCAGTCCACGATCACGTCTGCGGCGGTCATGGCGGTCTCCGCCTGCTCCCGCTCCTCGGTACCGGAGATCACCCGCACCTGGTCCGGCATCCGGGAAAAGGCTTCCCCTGCCAAATCAGTCGTGGGCTCTCCCTGGGTGAGGATCACCGTGCAGGCCATGCCCCGCTGGGCCAGCAGACCGGCGCACACGAAGCCGTCCCCGCCGTTGTTTCCCTTCCCGCACAGGAGCGCGGCCCGCTTTCCCTGGATGGGACGGCAGCGGCTTTCCACTTCTTGGGCCAGGGCGGCCCCGGCGTTTTCCATCAGCTGGGCCAGGGTGACCCCGGCTGTAACAGCGGCCATTTCCAGGCGCTGCATCTCATCGCGGCAAAACAGCTTCATGTTTCTTCCTCCTTGACAGGCACGGATCTCTGTATTAAAATGATACCAGCAAATGATCTTCGGGGCAAGGTGCAATTCCTGACCGGCAGTACAGTCTGCGAACGGAGAGGTTTCTCTCCGCCGAACCGGTGAAATTCCGGTACCGACGGTGAACCGCGTTTTCCGCGGCAAAGTCCGGATGATAGAAGATTGGGAACAGCTGTTTTTTACCCATTCCAGTTTCATCGCGAAGGCCCCGGACCGTCTTTTTGACGGCTCCGGGATTTTTTCGCCTTTTTTCCACCCCACCGGTCTTTTGCGAACCTAATTTTTCCGAAAGGGATGGTTCCATGCAAAAGAAAGTAAACGTAAGAACCCTTGCCATGACCGCCATTCTGGGCGCCATAGCCACCGTGCTGATGTTCTTCAGCTTCAGCATCCCCGTCATCCTCCCGGGCTTCCTGGCTATGGATTTCTCCGAGCTGCCTGCTCTGATCGCCTCCTTCTCCATGGGGCCGGTCAGCGGGGCCACGGTGTGCCTCATCAAGAACCTGGTGAATCTGCCCACCACCTCCACCGGCGGCGCCGGCGAACTGTGTAACTTCCTTATGGGCATCACCTTCGTGGTCCCGGCGGGGCTGATCTACAAGTACCGGAAGGACAGGACCGGCGCACTGGTGGGCTCCCTGGTGGGGGCGGTGGTGATGGCCATTCTCAGCTTTCCCATCAACCTGTTCATCAGCTACCCGGCCTACGGCGTGTTTTATAACATGACCACAGACAAGATCATGGCCTTGTACCAGGCCATCCTCCCCTGGGTCAAAACGCTGCCCCAGGCGCTGCTGATTTTCAACCTGCCCTTCACCTTCTGCAAGGCTATGTGCAGCGTTCTGCTCACCGCCGCCATCTACAAGCGGATCTCTCCCCTGATCAAGGGCACCATCAAATAAACGAACATAAAAGAAAACGGTCAAACCCCTATGGGCTTGACCGTTTTTTGTCCCTTAATTTCTGCCGAACTTTTCGAATTTCAAAGGCCGGGGGATAAACTTCTTGATCCCTTCCAGCAGGTCCTCGTCGGGGTCGAACACCACCAGAGTCTTGCCGGTCTTTTGGCTGCGCACGATCATGTACCAGGAGTCCCGATGGTCGCTGTACTGGGTGGCGAAGATGCGAGCGTCAAAACTCTGGTTCTTCAGCCGGGCCTCGTTCTGGTTGTACTGGCCGATGTCCTCGGCAGTGCTGCACTCGAAAGCGGTCATACGCTTCCGGCTGGAACGGTTCATGATCTTATCCACCGCCACATAGCCGTTGGTCAAGCTGTATTCGTACTCCAAAAGCCGCATGGTCAGCAGCTTATAGCCGCCGAAGCCCGCGCCCATTGCCACCAGTAAGGTAATCATGGGCATGGGCATAATCACCATTCCCACTACGAACCCGGCGAATACCAAAACCATCATCGCCACGATGATCCCCACCAGGATCAGCATGTCGGTGGATTCAAATTTCTTTTTTATCATGCGCTCGATAAATACGTCACCCATTGTTTTGATTCCATCCTTTCATTGCTCCGCCGCCCGCCAAAAAGCGGTCCGGCGTTCCATGGGATGTATCATACCACAAATTTCTTCAGGATTCAATAAAACTTTTGTGAACGAGATAAAAAGAATACGGATCTCTCGAGCCCAGGCTTCCCCCTTCCCTTTTCCCCTATAAAATGCCCCGTCCCTCTTGAATTTTCCCGGTCTTTTATGGTATGATAGACAAAACGCGCGGATGAAAGAAAGTACCCCCGCCCCGCCCGGCCAGAGAGACCGCGTCACCGGCTGAAAGCGTGGTCCTGAGGCAGACGGGGGGAAGTTCCTTTCGGAGCGGCGGCGCTGAACGGCTGGGTCCTCCGGCCCGGTAGGCGCCGACGGGGAACGGTCCCGTTACAGGCCGGAAAGGGCAGGAGGCTTTTCTTTGTTAGCAAAGTTTCCCGCTGAATTTGGGTGGTACCGCGAAGAAGTCACTTCGCCCCTTTTTGCTGGGGGCGGAGTTTTTTTGTCCCCAAAATCTCCCACAATCAGGAAAGAAGGTCAGTACATGAAAGAAACCATCGAAGCCCTGCGGCAGCGCTTTGAAAGCGAGCTGCGGGAGGCTCAGAACAGCGACACCGTGGAAAAACTGCGGGTGGCTTACCTGGGCAAAAAAGGTTCCGTCACCGAGCTGCTCAAGGGCCTGAAGGCCGTGGCCGGCGACCAGAAAAAAGAAATGGGCCAGCTCATCAACCAGCTGAAGCGTCAGGTGGAAGAGGGCATCGCCCAGCAGGTGGAGACCATCCGGGCCGCCGAGGAAGAGCGGCAGATCGCTTCCGCCGAACAGTATGACGTCACCCTGCCCGTGGACCAGTCTGAGGGATCTTATCATCCCATCACCCTGGTGCAGCGCCAGCTGGAAGAGATCTTCTCCTCCATGGGCTTTACCATTGAGGACTATAAAGAGATCGTCACCGACTACGAGTGCTTTGAGGCGGTGAACATCCCCAAGCATCACCCTGCCCGTGACATGCAGGACACCTACTACCTGGACAACGGCCAGCTGCTCAAGACCCACACCTCCGCTGCCCAGAACGCCATCATGAAGAAGTACGGCGCTCCTCTGCGGGCGGTGTTCCCGGGCCGGTGCTTCCGCAACGAGGCCACCGACGCCTGCCACGAGAACACCTTCTTCCAGATGGAAGGCCTGATGATCGACAAGAACATCTCCATCTCCAACCTGATCTACTTCATGAAAACCATGCTGTCCGAAGTGTTCGAGCGGGACATCACTGTGCGGCTGCGTCCCGGGTTCTTCCCCTTCGTGGAGCCTGGCTTCGAGCTGGACATCTCCTGCTTGATCTGCGGCGGCGAGGGCTGCCCCTCCTGCAAGAACTCCGGCTGGCTGGAGCTGTGCCCCTGCGGCATGATCCACCCCAACGTGCTGAAAATGGGCGGCATCGATCCCGAGGAGTACACCGGCTTTGCCTTTGGTCTGGGCCTGACCCGTCTGGCCATGATGAAGTACGGCATCAAGGACATCCGGGACCTGAACAGCGGCAGCCTGAAGGCCTTGAGCCAGTTCAAGCACGAATAAGAGAGGGGGAAGAATACCATGCTGATTTCTATGAACTGGATCGGGGATTTCGTAGACCTGTCCGGCCTGGACCTGGAGGCCCTGATCCATCGCTTCACACTCTCCACCGCCGAGGTGGAGGACGTTTACCACATGGGGGAGAATCTCCGGGACGTGGTCGCCGGCAAGATCCTTTCTGTGGAAAACCATCCTGATTCCAAAAAGCTCCACCTGCTGAAAGTGGACGGCGGCGACAAGATCTATGATGTGGTCTGCGGCGCCCCCAATGTGCGGGAAGGGCTCATCATCCCCTTCGTGAAGGAAGGGGGCATGGTGGCTGGCCAGGAGATCACCTGCGCCGCCATCGCCGGGTATGAATCCCACGGCATGTGCTGCTCCGAAAAAGAGCTGGGCATCTCCGAGGACCACTCCGGCCTGATGGAACTGCCCGAGGACACCCCTGTGGGCACCGACATCTGTGTGCTTTACGCCATCAAGGACACGGTGTTCGAGGTGGACAACAAGTCCCTGACCAACCGTCCCGACCTATGGGGCCACTACGGTATCGCCCGGGAGTTTGCCGCTCTTTCCGGTCGGGAGCTCAAGCCCCTGGAGACCGTCTCCCTGGAGGCTTACGACCAGCTGGATCCCATCCAGATCGATGTGAAGGACCAGGAGCTTTGCTACCGCTACTCCGGCCTGAAGGTGCGGAACATCCAGAAGAAGGTCAGCCCCGTGGACATGCGGATCCGCCTGTTCTACTGCGGAAGCCGGGCCATCAACCTGCTGGCCGACCTGACCAACTACCTGATGCTGGAAATGGGCCAGCCCATGCACGCCTTCGACTGCGCCAAGGTGGACCAGATCGAAGTGAAGCGCTTTGAGGCTCCCTTCCAGTTCACCACCCTGGACGGTCAGGAGCGCCATGTGGACGAGAACACCCTGATGATCTGCTGCAAGGGTGAGCCTGTGGCCATTGCCGGCATCATGGGCGGCCTGGATTCTGAGATCGAGGACGACACCGACAGCCTGCTGCTGGAATCCGCCAACTTTGACGCTGTCAGCGTGCGGAAGTCCTCCACCCGGCTGGGCCTGCGTACCGACGCTTCCATGCGGTATGAAAAGACCCTGGATCCGGAGATGTGCCCCACCGCCATCGGCCGGTTCCTGAAGCTGCTGCTGGACATCGACCCCGACGCCCAGGTGATCTCCCGGCTGACGGACGTGTACTGCAAGCGGTATCCCACCGTTTCCCTGGACTTCGACAAGGCCTATGTGGACCGGTACACCGGCATCGAGATCAGCAACGACCGCATCCTGGAGACCCTCCATGCTCTGGGCTTCGGCGCTGAGTTCGACGGCAGCCTGTTCCATGTGGAAGTCCCCTCCTGGCGGGCCACCAAGGACGTGACCATCAAGGCGGATATCATCGAGGAAATCACCCGTATCTACGGCTACGACAATTTCCAGATCACCACCACCCACAGCGCTCTCTATCCTGAAAAGCGCAGCCCCGGAAATAAAGCCGACAATTTTGCCAAAGATATTCTTGTGCAGCGCTATCACCTCCACGAGCTCCACTCCTACATCTGGTTTGACGCCAAGAAGTGCAAGGATCTGGGCATCGCCCTGGAGGAGAACGTGAAGCTGCTCTCCCCCCAGAGCCCGGACTTGGAAACCCTGCGTACCAACATGGGTCCCACCCTGCTGTCCTTTGTCAACGAGAACAAGTCCTTCGCTCCGGATTTCGGCCTCTACGAGATCGGCCGTGTGTGCGAAGGCGTGAAAGAGGACGGCCTGTGCAACGAGCGGAAGAAGCTGGGCATCGCCCTGTACAGCCGCACCCGCAGCGAGAAGGAACTGTACCTGGAACTGCTGGAGATCCTCACCGCTCTGGGACGGGACATCAAGCGGGCCCAGTTCACCTTCCAGAACGTGGAGCCCCGCCATGGCTGGCAGCATCCCCGGAACACTGCTTCTGTGTCCTTTAATGGCAAGGAATTGGGCTGGATGTGCGCCCTTCATCCCGCAGTTGCCGCCAAGCTGGACAAGAAGGCCGCTGTGGTCTGCGCCCAGCTGGACATGGACGCTTTCGCCTCCCTGCCCAACACCGATATCGCCTATCGTGAGCCCTCCCGGTTCCCGGGCATCGACATCGACCTGTCTCTGGTAATGCCTCAGGGCCTGACCTTCGCTCAGCTCACCCCCGCTTGGGAGGACATCGATCCCGACACCCTTACCGGCGTGACTCTGATCGACTCCTTCCAGCAGAACGGCATGAAGAGCATTACTCTGCGGTTCGCCTTCTCCTCCGGGGAGCGCACCCTCTCCAAGGAAGAGGTCCAGCCCTGGGTGGACGCCATCGTGGAAAAGGTGGGCAAAGTGGGCGCTGTCCTCCGTTCTTAAGAGAGCCCTTCTCCCAGGAGGAACAAAAAAGGGTTGCAATCCCAGGGTAATTCCTGTATGATATAAGGTAGCAGATTTTAGGATGATACGGAGGTGTTCCCCATGCCGGAAGATTATTCCAATAACACCATCACTTTTTCCATGGAAGATGTGCGCGAGGCAGACATGAAGCGGATCCTGCTGACGGTGTATGATGCCTTGAAGGAAAAGGGGTATAACCCCATCAGTCAGATCGTGGGATACATCCTCTCGGAAGACCCCACCTATATCACGACCCACAATAACGCCCGCAGCCTCATTCGCCGGATCGACCGCGACGAGCTTTTGAAAGCCATGGTGCGTTCTTACCTGGGCGAGTGATCTTGTAAAGCAAACTTAGAAAGAGCGGTGATTCTTTGAGCGAGCAGAAAAAGCAGAGCTTCCCCACCTACAAGGGAAAGCCCCTGGTGCGCAGCGGGGATACCATCTACTATGGCAGCATGAAGGATAAGTACGTCATCAAGATGGATATCAAGTCCAAAAAGAAAGTGGGCGACCTGGAAGTGGCCGACAAGGTCACGGTCCAGCTGATGTATACAGACCCGGAGATCCGCACCCGGAAGCAGATCGTCAAGACCAGCGAGAAAAACGGACTGTACCTGGCCCTGGATATTGCCGAGGCTTGGCTGAGTCGGGCGCTGGCGGAATAATTCACAACAAAAAGAGGCTGCTTCGGCAGCCTCTTTTCAATTTCATTTCGTTATATGTTCCCTCTCACCAGCGCGCTTCCAAATTTTGGACGGCGCGCTTTTTTTGCCTTCACAGGATTTGAGCGCCGGAAATATAACCAAAATAATAAACGCCCAAAAACATCGCTTCGCCTGTCATAAGGACTGTCCGCCAGCTGGACCTGTCACGGGTCAATCTTGCCAGAAACAAAAACAGCGGGAAGCAGCAGGCCAAATATCTGCCTGCGCTGAGCAGCCAGGAAAGACAGTAGACGGACAGAAACAGCCCGAACCCGTACACCAGCATACTGGGAGGATTCTCCCGCCGTCGGCTGGCCCACCAAAACAGCGTCATCCCCGCCAGGAACATCGCCAAAGCCGGGAACCAGGTGGCCCATCCGAAAGAACCGCTCAGGTTTTCACAGAAGTAATACCATATGCGCTCTATCACCCGGGAGGCCCACAGAAACCCCTGATGCCAGTGCTCTTGGTGAGTGACAAAGGCAAAGGGATCCCCGTCCACGGCATAATTCAGCCCCAGATAGATTCCCGTTCCCAGCAGAGGAGAAATAACCAAGGGCAGCCGGACTATGGCTCTCGTCCAACGGCGGCCCGGAGAGTGCCGCAAAGGGACCGACTCTTGGGAAAGCAGCTCCACCAAGGCCGGGGCGATAACCAGCACGCCGGTCATCCTGGTGAGGGCGGCTCCCGCCCCAAACAGGGCGAACAGCCCCCAGCGTCTCTTTCGCGCGTACCAGCAGGCTCCCGTAGTAAGGAACAGGAACAAGCCCTCAGTCATCATGGTGCCAAAAAAGAAAGAATAAGGGAACAGGCACAAGTATACCAAAGCGTCTCGGGCAGTCTTGGGGTCGTAGTAGTCCTCCGCCAGTTTATAGAGGAAGCAGCAGGCGCCTCCAAAGCTGAGCCAGGACAAAGTGATCCCCGCCGCTAAAGTACTGGGGATCGCCAGACGCAGCAGCCGGACAGCCCACACGTAGCCTGGGAAAAACACCAAAAACAGGTGCTCCCCGTTTTCCTGGTAGGCCTGATACCCCTGTTCCACCAGGTTTAGGTAGTGGTTGCCATCCCACCGCAGGCAGAGCCGCCGGATGCAGTCCCCCCAGGAGATACCTCCCTGAGAAAATATCATCACGGCGATGATTCCCACTCCCAGCAGGGCTGCCCGTACCCCTAAAGCCCCCAAAAAGACTTTCCAAAGGGGCACGCTCTGGGAAAAGGGAACATTCCCTTCCGCCGGGGCGAGGAACAACCGGGAAAACCTGCCGGAAAAACCCCATGCTTCCAAACACCGCAGGATCAGCAGCAGGCCCAAGGCTACCACCGGCAGGGAGATGAGAAGATCTATCACCAGTCCTCACCCCCCTCGGTATCCAGCGCGTTTAGAAATTGCTGCCATTGCATCCCCAATCAGGTAACGCTAAGTAGCGCACGTAGATGTCCTTGGGATTCAGGGAGAGTTCCTTTTCCAGCAAAGCGCACACTTCCCTGGTCATGTTCTGGGCGCCTTCCTTGTCCACCTGGTTCCCGAAGATCTTCACTTCCACAATGGCCATGGGGGTCTCGTCGGTCCCCCGGAACCACATGCGCAGCTTGTCCTCCACCAGGACCATCAGGCCGGATTCCGTTTTGCCAGGGATGCAGGTGATGATCTGCCCCAAAGCGCTCTTGATGTTTTGCGCAGCGGTTTGATTGACTTCCACGTTGGTTTGAATTTCAATGGTGGGCATACAAATCCTCCTTATGGTTCCGGGAAATACCTGAAACTCTTTCCTAGTTTCTGATTTCTAGTATACTGGTTTTTTTAGGAAAAGAAAACTGTATTTTCATAAAAATACCCCAAATCGCGGCTGCTGACTTTTTCGATCACAGTTCACCTCCGGCAGTTCTTTCCAGGTGATATCGGCCATTTGCCAAGAAGTTTCCCGGTTTTTCCCCGAAAAATCTCCATCCCTGTCCTGGCCGTTCCCTTGCCATTTGGGCGAAAATATGGTACTCTTTTTCTAGTAAATCTCCGCCCCGGTTTGGGGCATGCGAATGACAAAAATTTATCAAAGTAACCCGCGCTTTTTGGGGAATTCCCTTTTCCCCAACGCCGAAAGGAGCAACGTTATGGTCTATACGAGAAATGTCAGCGACGCCGTAGTATGGGTAGGCGGCAGCGACCGCCGTCTCCACCTGTTTGAGAACTTGTTCCCCATCCCCCGGGGCGTTTCCTACAACTCCTATCTGGTCCTGGATGAGAAAACCGCTCTGCTGGACACAGTGGACTCCTCCATCGCCATCCAGTTCATCCAGAACGTTCGCCAGACCCTGGGCGACCGGCCTTTGGATTACCTCATTGTCAACCATATGGAGCCTGACCACTGCGCTACCATCGAAATGCTGCTGCCCTACTATCCCGACCTGAAGATCGTGGGCAACCAGAAGACCTTTCAGATGATCCGTCAGTTCTACGACTTCGACGTGGACAAGCATGCCGTGGTTGTGAAGGAAGAGGACGCTCTGGAACTGGGCGAGCACACCCTGCGGTTCTACACCGCTCCCATGGTTCACTGGCCGGAAGTGATGGTCTCCTATGAGGAGAAGGAGAAGATCCTGTTCTCCGCCGACGCCTTCGGCACCTTTGGAGCCGTGGACGGCGCTCTGTTCAACGACGAAGTGGACTTTGACAAAGACTGGCTCTTCGATGCCCGCCGCTATTTCAGCAACATCGTGGGCAAGTACGGTCAGCAGGTGCAGGCCGCTTTGAAGAAGCTGTCCGGCCTGGATATTGCCACCATCTGCCCTCTGCACGGTCCCATCTGGCGCAGCGATCTGGGCTATCTGCTGGGCAAATACGATTTGTGGAGCCGCTACGAGCCGGAAGAGAAGGCCGTGGCTATCTTCTACGCTTCCATGTACGGCAACACGGAGAACGCCGCTAACCTGCTGGCGGATTCCCTTGCCCAGGCCGGTGTGAAGAACGTGAAGCTGTACGACGTGTCCTCCACCCATGTTTCCGATCTGATCGCGGAGATCTTCCGGTGCAGCCACATCGTGTTCGCCGCTCCCACCTACAACAACGGTATCTATCCCGCCATGGCCAACCTGCTCCACGACATGGCCGCTTTGCAGCTGCGCAACCGCACTGTGGGCATCATCGAAAACGGCAGCTGGGCGCCTGTCAGCGGCAAGCTGATGCGGGCTCAGTTGGAGGCTCTCAAGGACATGACCATCCTGGAGCCCACTGTCACCCTGAAGTCCTCCCTGAAGGCCGAGGGCAAGGCCCAGCTGGAGGCTTTGAAAGACGCCATCGTGGCTTCCCTGTAAACTATTTTAAAAACGAAAAGAGCTTCGGGAGATTTCCCGAGGCTCTTTTTTACGCGCCAAAAAAGGACGGCTTTCCGCCGTCCTTTTTCTTTTAAGATAATCTATTTTTGAAATCCTCGTACCCGAAGGTCTTTACCACTTCCACCTGTCCGTCCTCATGGCGATAGGCGATAGCTGGCAAGTTCATGCCGTTGAAGGTGTTGGTCTTCACCATGGTGTACAGAGCCATATCCTCCAACACGATCTGACTTCCCTCGGTAAGGGGCTGGTCGAAGGAGTAGTCGCCGATCACGTCTCCTGCCAGGCAGGTGGGGCCCGCCAGCCGGTAAGTGTGGGGTTTCTCCCCCGCCTTGCCGGAATCCCTCACCGGAGGACGGTAGGGCATTTCCAACACGTCAGGCATGTGGCAGGCGGCGGACGTGTCCAGGATGGCGATGTCCATCCCATTGTGGACTACTTCCAGCACAGTGGACACCAGGAAACCTGCATTGAGCACCACAGCCTCGCCCGGTTCCAGATACACCTCCACCCCGTAACGCTCCCGGAAATGCTTCACCACCCGAATCAGCCGGGGGATGTCGTAGTCCTCCCGGGTGATGTGGTGGCCGCCTCCCAGGTTGAGCCACTTCATACGGGGCAGAAACTCCCCGAACTTTTCCTCAAAAGCAGCGGCAGTAGTCTCCAAGTCGTCGGAGTTCTGCTCGCACAGGGTATGGAAGTGGAGCCCATCCAGCAAAGGCAGCAGGCACTCGTCAAAGTTCTCCCGGGTGGTGCCCAGCCGGGAACCGGGGGCACAGGGGTCATAAATGGCGTGGCCTTCCTGAGTAGAGCACTCCGGGTTCACCCGAAGCCCCACCTGCTTGCCGGCAGCCTTTGCCCGTTCCCCAAACCGCCGCAGCTGGTTGGGGGAGTTGAACACAAAGTGGTCGGCATAAGTGAGCAGCTCTTCCCATTCCTGTTCCTGGTAAGCCGGAGAAAACACATGGACCTCCCCGGGGAACTCTTCTCTCCCCAGCCGTGCCTCGAACAGGCCGCTGGCAGTGGTGCCGGAAAGATACCGGCTGATGAGAGGATAGCAGGAAAACATGGAAAAAGCCTTCTGTGCCAGGAGGATCTTGCAGCCGGCCTCTTCCGAAACACGGCGGAGGATCTCCAGATTTTTCTTCAAAAGCCCCTCATCCACCAGGAAATAAGGGGTATGCAGTTTCTCGCTCATTTAGTCCACCAGGGCGGGAGCATCGTCGATCTGCCAGGGCAGGCCCCACTTGTTCAGGGCGTCCATGTAGGGATCGGGATCGAACTCTTCCACGGTATACACTCCGGGCTTTGTCCACTTGCCGGTGAGGAGCATCATGGCTCCCACCATGGCGGGCACGCCGGTGGTGTAGGAAATGGCCTGAGAGCCCACTTCCTTGTAGCACTCCTGATGGTCGCACACGTTATAGATGTAGGCGGTCTTTTCCACACCGTCTTTCTTTCCTGTGAAAATACAGCCGATGTTGGTCTTGCCCACGGTCCGGGGGCCCAGGGTAGCGGGGTCGGGGAGCAGGGCCTTCAAGAACTGGATGGGAACGATCTCATGGCCCTCGAACTCCACAGGCTCGGTGGAGAGCATACCCACGTTCTCCAAACACTTCATGTGGGTGAGATAGCTCTGACCAAAGGTCATGAAGAACCGGATCCGCTTTACGCCAGGGATGTTCTTGGCCAAAGACTCGATCTCCTCGTGGTGCAGGAGGTACATGTCCTTGTGGCCCACCTGGTCGAAATCGTACTCCCGCTTGATGCTCATGGCGGGGATCTCCACCCAATGGCCGTTCTCCCAATAGGAGCCGGGGGCGGACACTTCCCGCAGATTGATCTCCGGGTTGAAGTTGGTGGCGAAGGGATAGCCGTGGTCGCCGCCGTTGCAGTCCAGGATATCGATGGTGTCGATCTGATCGAACAGGTGCTTCTGAGCGTAGGCGCAGTAAGCCTGGGTGACGCCGGGGTCAAAACCGGTGCCCAGCAGAGCGGTCAAGCCAGCCTTCTCAAACTTTTCCTTGTAGGCCCACTGCCAGGTGTAGTCGAAGTAAGCGGAGAAACCCTCTTCCTTGCAGCGCTTGTCGTAAACTTCACGCCAGGCGGGATCGGTGATGTCCTCGGGCTCGTAGTTGGCGGTGTCCAGGTAGTTGACGCCGCATTCCAGACAAGCGTCCATGATGGCCAGATCCTGGTAGGGCAAGGCGATGTTCATCACCAGGTCGGGCTTGTATTCCCGGATCAGGGCGGCCACCTGATCGGCATGGTCAGCGTCCACCTGGGCGGTGGTGATCTTGGTGGCGGTCTTGCCTTCCAGATCGGCTTTCAAGGCATCGCACTTGGACTTGGTACGGGAAGCGATGCAGATTTCGGTAAACACGTCGCTGCACTGGCAGCACTTACGGATAGCCACATTGGCCACGCCGCCGCAGCCGATGATCAATACTCTGCTCATGGAAAACAACTCCTTTATAGAATGTATGTAGAAATAGAGGCACGCGAAGCGCGTAAAAGTTTTTGATAAAACTTTTTTCAAAAAGTTTTTCAGGGTTTGGGGTGAAACCCCAAGGTCTTACAAGCGTAAAGAAATAAGCAGGGGCGAAGCCGCATACGCCCATAGGGCGGTAGGCGCGCGCCCCGGACAACTTACACCGAGCAAGCCCAGGGGGAACTGGGTGCTTACCGTCAGCTCCCAGGGCTATCGCCTTCGGCGCGTGCGCCCCGGGAGCTGCTTTTTTTGCCGGCTGCGCCGGTTTTTAAGGTCGCGCCTTTTTGAAAAAAGGCGCCCCAAAAACTTTTACGCCGCTTCGCGGTTTTCTTTTATTTCAAAGCCAACAGCATTTCTCTTACGATCTTACAAGCCGCCATGGTACTCACGCCGCTTTGGTCACAGGGGGGGCTCAGCTCGTTCACGTCGCAGGCGATCACATTGGCTTTTTCACATACCAGGGTCACCGCTTTCCGGAGGGTATCGAAGCTGACCCCGCCAGGCTCCGGGGTGCCGGTGCCCGGGAACACGCTGGGATCCAGCACGTCCAGGTCCAAAGTGAAATACAGGGGCACATCCCCCAGCTGGTCCAAGGTCTCCTCCAGGCCTTCCAGGTTGAATTTATGGGTGGACACATGGTCCTTTCCCCAACGCCATTCCTCACGGTCTCCGGAACGGATGCCAAACTGGAAGATCTTCCCGTCGCCGGTCAGCTCCCAGCACCGCCGCAGCACGCAGGCGTGAGAGAGCTTTACTCCCAGGTAGTCGTCCCGCAGATCGGCGTGGGCGTCAAAGTGGAGGATCCGCACTTCCGGGCAGCGCTCGTACACCGCGCAGAAAGCTCCTAAAGTCACCAGGTGCTCGCCCCCCAGCAGGAAGGGCCGCTTGCCTGCGTCCAAGATCGCTCCCGCCCGCTCCTCGATCTGAGCCAAGGACAGGGAAGCGTCTCCCAGGGGCAGTTCGATGTCCCCGCTGTCAAATACAGGGCAGTCCTCCAGGTCTTTGTCCTGGTAAGGGCTGTAACTCTCGATGCCGTAAGACTCCCGCCGGATGGCGCTGCTGCCAAACCGGGAGCCGGGCCGATAAGAGGTGGTGGAGTCGAAGGGTGCGCCGAACAGCACCGTCTTGGCCTCTTCGAACTCGTTATCGCAGCAGAGAAAAGTTTCCACGTTTTTATTCCACATGTTTCAAAAGCTCCTCCACATAAGCGGGGATGTAAAAGGCTCCCTTGTGCAGGGTAGTGGTGTAATACCGGCAAGGGATGCCCCGCATGTTCCATTTTGTCTCGTCCAGGTCTTTCAAGGGGTGGTACTTCTTGGAGGCGAACCCAAACAGCCAATGGCCCGAGGGATAGGTGGGGATATGGGCCTGGTACACCTTGCTGATGGGAAAACTCTCCACGATATTTTTATGGGCCCGCTGGCAGGCCGCCGCATCCTCGGGATAGAAGGGGCTCTCATGCTGGTTGATGAGGATGCCGTCCTCCTTCAGGGCTTTATAGCAGTTGCCGTAAAACTCCCGGGTAAACAGGCCCTCGCCGGGGCCGAAGGGGTCGGTGGAGTCCACGATAATCAGATCATACTCGTCCTTCCGGGACCGGATATATTTCAGCCCGTCCTCAAAGTGGATGGTGAGCCGGGGATCATCCAGCCGGCAGGCGGTCTTAGGCAGGTACTTCTTGCACACCTCCACCACCAGGGGATCGATCTCCACCATGTCGATGTGCTCCAGGTCGGCGTACTGGGTCAGCTCCCGGATGACGCCTCCGTCCCCCGCGCCGATGACCAGCACTTTCCTCACCCGGGGATGGACCGCCATAGGCACATGGGTGATCATCTCATGGTAGATGAACTCGTCCTTCTCCGTCAACATCATGTAGCCGTCCAAGGTGAGGAACCGGCCAAACTCCGGGGAATCGAACACGTCGATGCGCTGAAACTCGCTTTTCCCGCTGTAAAGCTGCCGGTCCACCCGGATGGAGAGCTTTACATGGGGGGTGTGGTGCTCCGAAAACCAAAATTCCACTGGGTCAATACACTCCCTTCAACACGTTCAGCCGCCGGATATCCGGATCCTCCGGGCCGGTCATGCTGCATCCTTTTTCCTTGGCGTACTGGATATATTCCACGATCCTCTCCGTGATCCGCTCTCCGGGGGCCAAAATGGGGATCCCCGGGGGATAACACATGACGAATTCGCTGCACACGTGGCCCGCGGTCTCCTCCAGAGGCAAACTGGTCTTTTCCGCGTAAAAGGCGTCCTGGGGAGAGAGGACCACCTCCGGTTCGATGTACTCCTGGCGCATCAGGCCAGCGGCGTCGGGCTTGCCGAACCGGCGGCGCACCTCCGACAGGGCGCTTACCAGCCGTTCCACTTCCCGGGGCCTGTCCCCGATGGACAGATAGGCCAGGAAATTGCCCAGGTCGCCAAACTCGATCTGGATGTCGTACTCGTCCCGCAGCAGGTCGTAGACCTCGATGCCTGCCAGGCCCACGTTCAGAGTGTTGACGGACAGCTTGGTCCGGTCAAAGTCGAACACGCTGTCCCCGTTGATCAGTTCCTTGGAGAAGGCGTAGTACCCGCCGATCTCGTTGATCTCCTCCCGGGCGTAGTCCGCCAGTTTTACCACCTGGGCAAAGGCTTCCTTTCCCCGCAGGGCCAGGTTCCGCCGGGAGATATCCAGGCTGGAAAGCAAAAGATAAGACCCACTGGTGGTCTGGGTCAGGTTGATGATCTGCCGCACGTGGCCCTCCTGCATGGCGGGACCAGTGAGAAGCAGAGAACTCTGTGTCAGGCTGCCGCCAGACTTGTGCATGGACACGGCGGCCATATCCGCCCCGGCCTCCATGGCCGAAACAGGCAGCTGGTCGCTGAAATAGAAGTGGGTGCCGTGGGCCTCGTCCGCCAGGCAGAGCATGCCGTGTTCGTGGGCCATTTGGGCGATAGCTTTCAGGTCGGAACAGATGCCGTAATAGGTGGGGTTGTTCACCAGCACCGCCTTGGCGTTGGGGTGCTTCTTGATGGCCATCTCCACGTCCTCCCGGCGCATGCCCAGGGGGATCCCCAGCCGGTCATCACAGGCCGGGTCCACGTACACGGGCACCGCTCCGCACAGCACCATGGCTCCCATGACGCTGCGGTGGACGTTCCGGGGGAGGATGATCTTCTCCCCTCTCTTGGCCACGGAAAGGATCATGGCCTGGACTGCGGAGGTGGTGCCTCCCACCATCAAAAAGGCGTGGGCCGCACCAAAGGCTTCCGCCGCCAGCTCCTCCGCCTCCCGGATCACGGACACGGGATGGCACAGGTTGTCCAAAGGCTTCATGGAGTTCACGTCCATGCGGACGCACTGTTCTCCCAAAAGGGCCGCCAGTTCCGGGTTGCCCCGTCCCCGTTTGTGGCCCGGCACGTCGAAGGGCACTACCCTGCGGCGCTCAAATTCCCGCAGCGCCTCGTAAATAGGCGCCCGCTCCTGTGAAAGCATGTCTCTCCCCCTTTTCAATAGATGTTCCTGCCGCTGAAGATCTCGATCATTTCCCGGCGCAGGTTCTGCATGATCTCCAGCCGCACCCGGGGAGGCAGCTCGTACACGTCGGTATTGAACAGGTAGTTCTGCAAGTCGATGTCCTTCACCATCATCTTGGTGTGGAACAGGTTGGCTTCGTACACGTTGATATCCACCGCGTCGTAACGGCGCAGGGTGTCGGGATCGATATAGTTCTGGATGGAGGCCACTTCGTGGTCCAGGAACAGTTTTTTCCCGTCCAGGTCACGGGTGAAGCCCCGGACTCGGTAATCCATCACGATAATGTCGGAATCAAAAGAGCCGATCAGATAATCCAAAGTGGACAGAGGGGTGATCTCCCCACAGGTGGCCACGTCGATATCCACCCGGAAGGTGGCAAGGCAGGTCTCCGGATGATACTCCGGGTAGGTGTGCACCGTCACGTGGCTCTTATCCAGATGAGCCAGCTGGGTCTCCCCCACCGGTACCATGGAACCCTCGGCGATGAGGATGGTGACGGAAGCCCCCTGGGGATCGTAATCCTGCCGGGCGATATTCAGAACTTTGGCGCCGATCTTTTCCGTCAGGGTGGTAAGGATATTGGTGAGCCGCTCAGAGTTGTACTGCTCGTCGATGTAGGCGATATAATCCCGCTGCTCCCGGGGCGTTTTCGCGTAACACACGTCGTAAATATTAAAGCTGAGCGCCTTTGTCAAGTTGTTAAATCCGTAGAGCTTCAATTTTTCTCCCATACCCCAAACCCCTTTGAGTGAAGTAGTAAATAAAAAAGCGGTGCGCTCAAGACGCACCGCTTGCAAAGTCCATGGTATTTTTAGAAAGCGCCCGGGAACAAACCCCGCTTTTCCCCTGTTCCTCTAGGCAAGGGCCGCGGAGGGCATCCTTCTGGTTTCCAGTGCAAATACTCACTTTGTACCACGCTTATTGACCTTTTACAAGTTGATGCGCAGCAAATGCGCCGGTTATAAAGTGACCAACTTATAAAATTGAGCTTCTAACTCAATCAATAACGACGAACCCGGCGGCGTTCCCATTCTGACGCTACTCTTCGTCCTTCGGCGATCGACCCGGCTGTCCGTATGGCCTTGACCCAGCGCGCTGGGTGGTCTAAAAGAAGATATTTGCATGGAGCTTTTCAGGACTATCCCATGACAAGTTAAGTATATCGGGAAACCTGTCGATTGTCAAGCCGTAGATTTCTGGAACTCACTCCTCCGTGAGCCGGATGGGCACGCCGTTTACTTCCACGCCTCCCTCGGCCCGGATGAGGATATACCCCGCCCCGTCGATGATCCTGGTCTCCACCAGGTCACTGCGCTCCGGGTTGACCTTAATGGTCACGTCTGGGGTGCGCACCTCAAACTGTTTTTTGTCCACCAGGTTCTGGGGGCAGACTCGGGCGTCCACACCGAATTCCTCCTCGAAACGCTGGGCGAACGCTTCTCGGTGTTCCTCTTCCACGCCGCTGGCGGAAAGCACCTGCTCCAAGGCGCCTTTGGACAGCACCAGAGGTTCCGGGTCTTTGTTTTCCTTGTGCTCCTCGATCATGTTCACAATCTGCCCCTGCACCGACTGGATCACTTCCATGTTGCAGTCGCTTTCCAGGGTCTCCGTGAGCAGAGACTGGAAAGTCTCCTTCTGAGTGTCGGCAGGAGGGGGCAGCTCCCGGCGGAACAGGACATCCACCAGCTCCTGATGGCTCTCGGCGGTGTTTTTGGTGTAGTACAAGGTCTCGTACAGGTTGGCGCACCGGTCGTCAAAGGCGGGGAAAAGGAACCCCGCTTCCGGAGGAGACACCACCCAGTCCACGTCCCGGTTGCGGAACAGGTTCTCGGGGATGTGATAGCTGAGCACCGGCTTGGTCTGCTTCACCGGGCACAGGCTGCACAGGATGTAAGAGTACACCGTGTCGGAAGCATCCTCCAAAGTGCCACCGTCCTTGCCCCGGAAGGGCACGTCGTAGGAATCGTAGGCCAGCAGGATGAGATAGCCGCTCTCCTCCAGCCGGAAGCTCTCCGCCACCTGCTGAAAAAAGGCCGCCACTGCTTCCTCGTTCCGCAGTTCCGAATCCCTCAGCTCCATCAGCAGCTTGTGCTCGGGGCTGTCCACCACTTGGGAAGTGGAAAAAGACAAGTTGATCAGGTTCCGCCCCAGCCCGCCGGACAGGGTCCGCCGCAGAAGGGAAAGCAGGTTCTCCCCCTCCTCCTGAGGCATCAGGGCCAGGGATTGGTCAAACTGGGAGACGATCTCTCCCTGCTCGCTGACATAGCACCCCCGCACATGGGTGACGCTGCTCTTTTCCGGCCGGAACCGGCGGCGGATCTCCGCCACTTCTTTTTCGTTCATGGGATCTCCTCCTTTTTGACGCGATGGCTTTCATTATACTCCAAACGGGAACTCTCCGCAAGAAAAAAGGCTCCCCCTCAGGAGAGCCTCTTTACAAATACTTCTAAATTATTTCAGCGCTTCCGCAGCAGCCTTTTCCGCAGCCAGGCCAGCCTTGTAACGCTGGATGTACCGGCCGAAACCTTCCTGATCCTCGGCCTTGGGCGCCACGCAGTCGCCCGCCGCGCCAGCGAACACCTTCTTCTCCAGATAATCCGCCAGGGTCTCGCCCTCCTGACGGTTCTTCCGGTAAGCAGCCAGCAAAGCCATGCCCCAGGGGCCGCCCTCGCCTGCGGTCTCCATAACGGCTACCGGCACGCCCAGAGCGCCCGCCAGCAGCTGCTGGCCCACGCCCTTGGTCTTGAACAAACCGCCGTGGCCGTAGAGCTTGTCCACTTCCACCTTTTCTTCCCACAGGATGTCCATGCCGATCTGGAGAGTGGCCATAGCAGCGTACAGCTGGGCACGCATAAAGTTGCCCAGAGTCAGCTTGTTCTCCGGCTGACGCACCAGCATGGGACGGCCTTCCTCCAGGCCAGTGACAGGCTCGCCGGAGTAGCAGTTGTAGCTTACCAGACCACCGCAGTCGGTGTCGCCCTCCAGGGCCTTGAAGTACAGCAGATCGTACAGCTCCGATTTCTTCAGCTTGGTGCCGGCGGCTTCCAGCAGCTGGTCAAACAGCCGCACCCAAGCGTCCAGATCGGAGGTGCAGGTATTCACATGGACCATAGCCACCGGCATGCCGTCGGGGGTGGTCACCATGTCGATCTCGGGATACACCTTGGAAAGAGGACGCTCCAGCACCACCATAGCGAATACGGAAGTACCGGCGGACACGTTGCCCGTTCGGACCCGGACGCTGTTGGTGGCCACCATGCCCGTGCCCGCGTCGCCTTCAGGGGGGCACAGAGGCACGCCGGGCTCCAAAGTGCCGGTGGGATCCAGCAGTTTGGCGCCTTCCGCGGTGAGACATCCGGCCTCGCCGCCGGCGGGTACAACCTTGGGCAGGATATCCATCAGCTTCCAGGGCAGGTGTTTGTCCTCCACCAGCTTGTCGAATTTCTCCACCATGGCCATATCAAAGCCGGCGGCATTGCTGTCGATGGGGAACACACCGGAGGCTTCGCCAGTGCCCAGCACCTTTTCTCCGGTGAGCTTCCAATGAATGTATCCGGCCAGGGTGGTGAGATAGCCGATCTTATCCACATGGTCCTCACCCAGACGGATGGCCCGGTACAGGTGGGCGATGCTCCACCGCTGGGGGATATTGAAGCCCAGAAGCTCCGTCAGCTGGGCGGCTTCCGTCTCGGTGATGGTGTTCCGCCAGGTGCGGAACTCGCACAGCTGCTCCCCGTTCTTGTCAAAGGGGAGATAGCCGTGCATCATGGCGGAGAAGCCCAGAGCGCCCAGACGCTTCAAAGGCTCGCCGTACTTCTCCTGTACTTCTTGAGCCATTTGGGCGTAAGCGCTTTGGATGCCCTTCCAGGCCTGCTCCATGGGATATGTCCACACGCCGTCTTTCAGGCTGTTTTCCCAGTCGAACGCCCCGGACGCGATGGGAGCGTGATCGGGCCCGATGAGCACTGCCTTGATCCGGGTGGAACCCAGCTCGATGCCCAGCACAGCCTGGCCTTGGCGTACTGCCTCTTTGATCTCTTCAAATTTCATAGTCGGAACGACCTCCCGTAGTCAAATAAACTGGTACGTACATTTTACCATACTCCATTTCATTTTGCACCTGTTTTCCCGGCTTTCGTGAAAAATTTTCAGGAAGCCTTTCCTTGGCAAGGGATTTTCTTCTTCCCCGCCTTGTCGCGGCGGTTGGAATCTGCTATAATAAGGTACAGGCGCGGATACCGCGTCTGTTTTTCTTGAAAGAACACTACGAGCGGGGGAATGGGCATGGGGAACAACATCGGTTTTGACAACGAAAAATACCTGCGGATGCAGTCGGAGAAGATCCGGGAACGCATCCAGATGTTCGGAGGCAAGCTCTACCTGGAATTCGGCGGCAAGCTGTTCGACGACTTCCACGCTTCCCGAGTACTGCCTGGCTTCAAGCCGGACAGTAAGGTGAACATGCTGCTTCAATTAAAAGATCAGGCGGAGATCGTCATCGTCATCAACGCTTCGGACATTGAGAAAAACAAGGTCCGGGGCGACTTGGGCATCACCTACGACGTGGACGTGCTCCGGCTCATCGACGCCTTCCGGGGCATCGGCCTGTACGTGGGCAGCGTGGTGCTGACCCAGTTCTCCGCCCAGCCCGCCGCCGAGGCCTTCCAAAAACGGCTGGAAGCTCTGGGCGTGAAGGTGTTCCGGCACTACACCATTTCCGGCTACCCCTCCAATATTCCCTTCATCGTCAGCGACGAAGGCTTTGGCAAAAACGAGTATGTGGAGACCAGCCGCAGCTTGGTGGTGGTCACCGCTCCCGGCCCGGGCAGCGGCAAAATGGCCACCTGCCTGTCTCAGCTCTACCACGAGTACAAGCGGGGCGTAAAGGCTGGTTACGCTAAGTTCGAGACCTTCCCCATTTGGAACTTGGCCCTGAACCACCCGGTGAACCTGGCCTACGAAGCCGCCACCGCGGATCTGAACGACGTGAACATGATCGACCCCTTCCATCTGGAAGCCTATGGGGAGACCGCGGTCAACTACAACCGCGACGTGGAAGTGTTCCCGGTGCTCAACGCCATGCTAGAAAAGATCGCCGGGGAGTCCCCCTACAAGTCCCCCACGGACATGGGCGTGAACATGGCAGGTAACTGCATCGTGGATGACGAAGTCTGCTGCCAAGCCGCCTGCCAGGAGATCATCCGCCGGTACTACAACGCCCTGTGCGACCAGCGCCAGGAAGGCGCTCTTTCCGGGGACGAAGTGTACAAGGTGGAGCTGCTGATGAACAAAGCGGGCGTCTCTCCCGAGGACCGTCCTGTCATCGCTCCCGCCCTGAAACGGGCCGAGGAGACCGGTCTGCCCGCGGCGGCCATCCAGCTGCCCGACGGTAGGATCGTCACCGGCAAAACCTCTCCCCTGCTGGGAGCCTCCTCCGCTGCGCTGCTCAACGCCTTGAAAGCACTGGGCGGTATCCAGAAGGACATTCACCTGATTTCCCCCATCATCATCGAACCCATTCAGAAACTGAAAACTACCCATCTGGGCAGTGTGAATCCCCGGCTGCACACCGACGAAATTCTTTTGGCCCTGTCCATCTGCGCCGCCACCAATCCCACCGCGGAGCTGGCCATGCAGCAGCTTCCCAAACTGCGGGGCAGTGAGGTCCACTCTACGGTGATCCTCTCCCACGTGGACGAAGATATTTTCCGGCGGCTGGGCGTAAATCTGACCTGCGAGCCTCAATACCAGTCTAAAAAGCTGTACCACAAGTAATTTTTTATAAAAGAACCCGAAGGCGGCCCAAAAAGGCCGCCTTTTTTGCAACCAGAAGGCATCATCGAGGGTTCTTATAGACGGAAGGACAAAGGAGGGGATGGATTTGAAAAAGGAGATTGACCGCAAACTGCTCATTGCCCTGAAAGCGCAGGATCCTCGGGGATTGGAATCCGCCATCGACCGTTACAGCCCCTATGTGGCCGGAGTGATCCGCAAAGTGCTGGGGACTCTGGGTACTTGGGAAGACTTGGAGGAACTGGCCTCCGACGTGTTCGTGTCCCTGTGGCGGAACGCCGAGACCCTTCGGGAGGACAGCGACCTGAAACTGTGGCTGGGTGTGGTGGCCCGAAATCGAGCCCTGAAGCATCTGCGCTCCCTGCGGCTGGAGCTGCCCCTGGAGGAGGAGATCCTCTCCGGGGATGAGGAATCTCCCACCCGTTTTTGGGAGCGCCGGGAGGAAGCCCAGGCAGTGCGGGACGCCGTACAGCATCTGGACCCCCAGGACCGGGAGATCTTCCTGCGCCACTACTTTTGGCGGCAGGGAGTCCGGCAGATCGCTGAAGAACTGGACATGAAGGAGTCCACCGTGAAAAGCCGGCTGAAACGGGGCCGCGAGAAACTGCGGGCTATTTTGAAAAAGGAGGAATGACCATGAGAAACCTGGACCCATTGCTGACCAATGTCTTTTCTGAAGATCTGAAAAAGGTCCCTCCCGCCCTGGTAGACAAAAAAGCCGTTGCCGCCCGGACCTTTGAAAAACTGGGCTTGGAACAGCCTGCCAAACGTCCTCCCGCCCAGGAAGAATGGGCAGCGCCTGTGACCCGCCGTCGCCGGCCCTGGGCCGTGCTGGCCGCCTGCCTGGCGCTGGCTGTCATTGCCGGGATGGGGATCTCCCTGCGGCCCATGCTCATTTCCATGTTTAGCCCGGGACCGCTCCCTGCCGGGACCTATCTGGAATGCTCCGTGACAGACGCCTCCTTCGACAAGAAAAAATGGGCCATAGTATTGGACCTGGAAGCCAAGACCGACCTGGATCTGGATCATCCCGACGCCCCTACCGGGTACGACTTTACCGCCTATGTGGGCCAGGTCACAGGTTCCACCCATCACAGCCTGGCCGGGCTGGATCAAGAAGCTTTGACCCACTGGACCGAGACCGGGGAGGACACCTACCGCTGTGAGAACGTCACCCTAGAGGTAGACCCGGTATTTCAGGCCCAAACTTTATTGATCGGCGAGCAGGAACTAAACCTGGATTTCTTTGTGTACTTTGGGGAGAAAAATGCCATCGGCACCCGGGAGGAAAAACTGATGGCGGAAACCTTCTTCACCGTGGATCTTCCCAAGCCACAGGACACTTTCGCCCCCGCCACTGCCACCTATTTCGACCTCACCGTATCCGACGCCGCTTTTGACCAGCAAAACCATGCTGTGGTCCTCACTCTGGAAGCCAGCACCGACATGGACCTGGCTAACCAAACCTCTCAGCAGCTTTTCTACGCCTGGTTTTACAGCCTGTATTTGAGAAAGGACGGCGCCCAGGATGTGGATATCGGCAATTACGCCGGGGCAAGTCTGGACACCCTGTCTCAGTGGACGGAGATAGGTGAGGACACCTATCAGAGCGCGCAGGTGACCATTCCGATCCCATATGATTTTTTACAGCAAAACGATCTGAAAGGGACTACTTCCGGTTCGCTGCGCCTTACCGTTACCGATCTGACCCAGGGAGAGCAGTCCCCTGTCCAGTTCTTCCCCACAGCAGACTTCACCGTGGAGCTGCCCGGCTCTGAAGAAAACACCGCCTCTTTCTCCAGTCTCCAGGATGAGATCTACGATAAGATGCTCAACAGCGTGGATTATTTTTCCACTGCCCGGGTGGAGTTCTCGGTTCAGTATCCGGGAGACGACCACACTTGGAACTATCAGATCGAAACCAACCTGGACACAGGCATCGCCCACCAGACCCTTACGACCACCATCGACCCCAATTTCTCTCAGGAAACCTACGCCGACGGCTCCAACGTGTTTGAATACGATAACCAGTCCAAAACCGTTTTTGCCGCAGGCAGCATTCAGGAACGCCGCACTTTGGAGGAGGATTGGCCCGGACTGGAAGAGCGCCACTACGTGGACGAAAACGGTGATCCCCACTACTGCTACCGGAGCGACCCCACCAATGCCGGCGGCGCCAATGAATGCCTGTTTCCCCAGGAGTACACTTTCGGCTATCTGTCGGACAAAGACTTATGGGCCGTGGAAGGCTCAGTGGAACACTGCGGCCGCCAGTGCTGGGACATTGTGGGCAAACTGGACAGCAGCTACGCTGCCCAGACCGGAGCCGTCCAGTTCCGGATGTATGTGGACCAGGAGACAGGCATCCTGCTGATGCTGGACGCCTGGAACGAAGAGGGCAAAGTGGCTTCTATGGCCGTTTCCCAGATCACCATCGATGACCCGGAGATCTGCCGCACTTTCAATTACGACATGAGTCCGTACGAAAACTACACTCCCCTGCAAAGCAGTCCCTCCGTGGGCATCATCGGCAGCGCCGACGGTCCTACTCAAATCTACACCACCCCGTAAAACTCCATAATAAAAAAAGAGCCGCCCCTCCTGGGACGGCTCTTTCTGTTGCCTGTTTTATTCTTCCACCTCGAAGAGAGCTTCGGTCTCCACAGGCATGTTCAGGGGCAGGGCACTGACGCCCACAGCGGAACGGCTGGGCATACCCACTTCTTCGCCGAACAGCTGGATCAGCAGCTCGGTGCCGCCGTTGGCCACCTGAGGCTGGGCGTAGAAATCAGGGGTGGAGGCCACAAAGCAGGTGACCTTCACCACGTTCTTCACCTTATCCAAGTCGCCGATCTCCCGCTTCAGCACCGCCAACACATTGAGCATGCAGTTCTTGGCGTACTCATAGCCTTCCTCAGCAGTGACGTCTTTACCCAGGCACCCGGTAATGGGGGACCCGATAGAGGGGCCGCAGCCGGAGATAAAGTACAGGTTGCCTGCGAACTTCTTGGCCGGGGCATAAGAACCAGCCTTTGCAGGGGGAGTGGGCAGGGACAGGCCCAGGGCTTCCAGTCTTTCTTCGATCTTGCTCATGGGAATCCTTCCTTTCCAAAAGAAGTGGTTATCTGTACAAAATAGTATAGCACGTTCTGAAAAAATTGGGTAGAGCGTTTTTCGCGAGATGGCTCCAACAAAAAACCCGGCTGTCGCCCTGAGGGTGTACAGTCGGGTTTTCCTGGTTTATTGATGCGCTTCGCGTATATGTCGGTACGGGAGGGCCGCGCCTTGCCCTATGCGCTGCGCGCCGTGCGGGCGGTGGCGCTGGTTTTCTTTCTTCCGACTGCGCCGGGTTAAGGTCGTGGGGCGCTGCCCCACACCCTGCAGCCTTTGAAAAGGCTGGCGAAACTTTTTCGCCGCTTCGCGGGATTTAACCTTTCAGTTCCACACGGCGGATCTTACCAGAGATAGTCTTGGGCAGGTCATCCCGGAATTCCACGATGCGGGGATACTTATAAGGAGCGGTGTTCTTCTTCACGTAGTTCTGGATCTCTTTCTTCAGTTCCTCGCTCTTTTCAGTGCCCTTGGTCAACACGATGATGGCCTTCACCACCTGACCCCGGACCGGGTCGGGTGCGCTGGTGACGGCACACTCCAACACGTAAGGCAGCTCCATGATGACGCTCTCGATCTCGAAGGGCCCGATGCGGTAGCCGGAGGACTTGATCACGTCGTCGGTACGGCCCACATACCAGAAGTAGCCGTCCTCATCACGCCAAGCGGTGTCGCCGGTGTGGTAGACCCCTTCGTCCCAGGCTTCCTTGGTCTTTTCCTCGTCCCGGTAGTAACCCATGAACAGGCCGCAGGGAGTGCCTTTGTCTGTGCGGACCACGATCTCGCCGGTCTCGCCCACAGGGGCGGGAGTGCCGTCGGGAAGAACGATATCCACGTCATACAGGGGGCTGGGCACGCCCATGGAACCGGTCTTGGGCACCGTGCCCACAGGGTTGTACACAGTCAGGGTGGTCTCAGTCTGGCCGAAACCTTCCATCAAGGACAGGCCCGTGGCACGCTTCCACTGTTCGTAAACTTCCGGGTTCAAAGCCTCACCGGCGGTAGTGGAGTACTCGATGGAGGACAGGTCGTATTTGGAGAGGTCCTCCTTGACAAAGAATCGGTACATGGTGGGCGGGGCACAGAAGGTGGTGATATGATACTTGGCGAACATGGGCAGGATGTCGTGAGCGTCGAACTTGTCAAAGTCATAGGTGAAGATGGCCGCCTCGTTCATCCACTGACCGTAGTATTTGCCCCACAGCGCCTTGCCCCAGCCGGTGTCGGAGATGGTGAAATGGAGTCCGTCGGGGTTCACGTTGTGCCAATACTTGGCGGTGATGTAGTGACCCAGGGCATATTTATAGTTGTGCTCGGCGATCTTGGGATAGCCGGTGGTGCCGGAGGTGAAGAACATCAGCATGGGATCGCTGCCGCAGGGGGCGTCAGGCTTGCGCTCGTAAGTGTCGGGGAAGGCTTCCACTTCCTTGTCGAAGTCGTGCCAGCCCAGACGGTTTTCGCCCACCATGATCTTCACTTCCACGGAGGGGCAGTTCTTGGCGGCCTTTTCCGCCTCGTCGGCCACCTGACCGTCGGCGGTGCAGAGGATAGCCTTCACACCAGCGGCTTTAAAGCGGTAGTCGAAGTCGTGCTCCATCAGCAGGTTAGTGGCGGGGATGATCACCGCGCCCATCTTGTGAAGGGCGGTGATCACAAACCAGAACTGATAGTGCCGCTTGAGCACCACCATGACCCGGTCGCCCCGCTTGATGCCCAGGCTCTCCAGGTAGTTAGCGGTCTTGGAGGACCAGCGGCTCATGTCGGAGAAGGTGAAGCGGCGTTCCACCTTGTCACGGGAAACGTGGAGCATGGCCAGCTTATCGGGAGACTTCTCCGCCAGCTTATCCACGATGTCAAAAGCGAAGTTGAACTTCTCCTCGTTGGTGAACTGGATGCCATTGAGGATACCGTTCTCGTCCAGAGTGGTCTTGATAAAGGGAGAGGAAACGGTCTCCCGGTCCTGACGAGCCAGGTGCTGATCGATCAGCTTCTGGAACCGGTCCTGTTCCGGGGCGAATTCCTCGGCGCCCTTCAGGACGATGGCGTAGATCTGGCACTCCTCCCCCTCGGTGGCGATCATGCCGTGAGGTGTGGCGGAGTTGTAATAGATGGAATCGCCTTCATGGAGCACTTCTACATGGCTGCCCACCTGCATCTTCATGGCGCCCTTCACCACGATGTCAAACTCCTGACCCACATGGGTGGACAGTTTGATGGCCACGTTCTGCTCCGCTTCGGAGTAAGGCATGGTGACGAAGAAGGGCTCGGCGGTCTTGTTTTTGAACAGAGGGGCCATATTCAGGTACTTGAAGCCCTGTCGCCGGGTGATAGGCAGACCGTCGCCCTTACGGTTGACGGTGTAAGTGGACAGGGTGGGAGAAACACCCTTGATCAGATCTGTGGGGTCAATGCCGAACCGGTTGGCGCACTTATATATGAAAGTGAAGCTGAAATCCTTCTCGCCGGCTTCGCACTGCTGGTATTCCTCTTTGGAGACGCCGGTGCATTTGGCCATTTCCTCTTCTGAAAGACCAGTGATCTCCCGCATGGTGCGGATACGCTCTGCCACCTCGGCCAGCTGTGTTTTCAGGTCAGTTTTTTCCATTTCCATGTTGGTTCCCCTTTCTGCGCGAAACGCGCCTGCTTTCTCCGGCGCTGGATTCCGAAATTTGTCAAAATAAAAAGTCCGTCTCAAAGAAACATCTCTGAGACGGACTAGATCATCCGCGGTACCACTCAAATTGCGCTTTCGCGCCACCTCGTCGGGCTCCAGCAAGCCCTATGCACTAACGCAGCATACACGGGAAACGCCTACTTTCCCAAAAAGGGATTTGGGGCTTCCGGCTCAGAAGGGATTGATCCTAAAGGCGCCTTTCACCGGCTCGCAGCAACCGCCGGCTCTCTGAAGAAAGGACAGCCGGACCGTCTTCGTCACAGCCTTTCCTTTGGCTTTTTCACAGCCTATTGAGTTGTGGTTCCTAAACAGAGTACACCAATTTTGAAAGAATGTCAAGAGCTTCCTGCAATTTTTATCCAGCGAAAGTTTCGCTGTACGCCTCCAGCCGCTCGATACCCTTCACGATCATGTCCACGGTAACCTCATAAGGCCACTTCCGCACGTCGATGCCTTTGAGGGCCTTTTCCGCCACAGCGGTCAGGTCCTCGTGCTTCGCGTGGATGTCAGAGAGCTTGGTGGGCAGACCGATGGACCGGTTGAAATGCATCACCTTGTCCCGCTCCTCCAACTGCTTGTCGATGGTGAGCATGGCCAGGATCCCGTAAGCCACCACTTCCCCGTGAAGGTGGTGGTTCTCCTCGGTGCTGGGCAGGATGGTGAACCCGTTGTAGATGGCATGGGCCAAGCCGGTGGTGTAGTCCACCTGGACGAAGTTGGACACCAGTCCCGTGGACACGATGATGCCCAAGATCACCTCGGTGAGCTCCTTGGTGACCCGGTGAGCCTTGCAGTCCTCCATAGCCTGCTGGCCCCAGCGGAGGATGGGCTCGGCACACATGGTGCTCAGGGCGATGCCCATGGCGTCGGAGTGGGCGGGCACATCTCCCCGGGAGGAAATGGTGCACTCGAAATGCTTTGCCATGGTGTCCCCCATGCCGGCCCACAGGTATTTCACAGGGGCGTCGGCGATGATCTGGGGATCGATGAAGATATGAGTGGGCGGCACCTTGGAGAAGGAGTATTCCCGCAGGCTGCCGTCCGGGTGGTACAGGATGCCCAGGCTGGTGCAGGAAGCACAGGTGGAAGCGATGGTGGGGAACGTGAAGAAGGGCCGGTGGGTGTCGTGGGCCAGCACCTTGCAGGTGTCGATCGCTTTGCCGCCGCCCACGGCGAAGATCATGTCCACGTCCGCCACCTGGGGCCGCAGCATTTCGATGTTCTCCACAGAGGACTCGCCTCCGTACCAGAACGTGCCGGTGATCTCAATGTCCGAACCCTCCACGGCTTTGCGGATCTTCTCCTCCGCCGCGTCCAGAGCCCGCTTGCCGCCGATGATGGCCGCCTTTCTGCCGAAGGGGGCACATACGGCGGGAATATTGGAATAGGCGTCCTCGCCTATGGTGTAACCGGGAAACAATGTCTCTTGCATGGTGAAAACCTTCCTTTCACAATGGGGATGCTTGTGCTCAAACTTGCTGGAACTGACCTTCCGGGAGAGCTTCCTCCTGCTCCTCCTGGATGGCTGCCGCTTCTTCATGGGAGCGGCCTTCCACTTCCGGATGTTCTTTCAGGTACTTGCGATTCTTATACACGCCCACGGTGAGGAAGGGAACGATCACCACTGCAATGGCGAAATAGCCGCAGTAGCCGTAGCCGTATTTGATGATGTTGGAAAGTCCCGCCAAGGAGATAGTCATGGACAGGATGATGATGAACGCCGCCACCACAGCACTGCGAGCGGGAGCGTAGGAAATCTTCCGGAACATGGGGAGTTTCTCAAACCGGGCCACAAACCCGAAGGTGGTGGTCACGCCGGTGGAGATGAGGCAAAGCAGCAAGCACACGCCGTAAACCACGGTCAGCCAGCCCATGCCCATTTCCTTGCACACGGTGAGGGTGGGGATCACAGTGCCGCCTTCCACGGAGGTGTACATTCCCTGCCAGGAGATCAGCATGAAGATGGACAGCACCAACGCTACGGAATTCATTCCGAATGAGATCCACATGGACCGGGAGCAGGCCTTCTTTGTGGTCAGCGGCACGCCGCAGGCGATCATGGTGGGAAGGGTGACACACTGGAATCCGGCGTAGGTGAAGCAGTTCAAAATGGCCTGGGGCACGTTGCCGAAGCCTTGGGTCTCGAAATCTTTCCAGAGGGTCTCCTGAAGGTTGCCGCTGTACACCACGCCCACAGCGTAGATAGCCACGGCGGTCACCAAAATGGCGATACCCATGTAGGTGCTGGCCGCCCGGACCAAGTCCGCGCCGAAGATGGTCAAGCTGAGCACCACCAAACCCACGATAACGATGCCCGCGTAGTAGTTCAGGCCGAAATAATCCGCCAAGGCCGACGCCGCGCCGGAAATAGCCGCCGCCACCGCCATGAGCACCATGATGTAGAAGAAGATCTCAAACAGCACGTAAAGTTTGCCGAAGGGGTGGTACAAAGTCTGGAACAGGTCCTTGTAGGAGGAGAGGCCACGAGTGTTGTACATAATCATGGCCTCCCGCATTACAGCGGTGAGCAACAGCATGGCGCCGATGGCGCTGATGGGACCCAGCCAGCCCAGACCTACGTAGTAGGTGTGAGCCTGGTTGCCGGTGGCGAAGCCGCCTCCCGCATGGGCGGAAAACAACACCGCCCCCACAGAAAACAGGGTGATAAAGGGGATTTTCGCGGACACTTTGTTCATAATACGACCTCCTGAGAGAAAATTTGGTTTTCCCAGGGCACAAAAAAAGCTCTTTCGCTCTTCTGCCCACAGGGACAGAAGAGACGAAAGAGCAAAGCTTCCGCGGTACCACTCTTCTTCATTTCAAAACGAAATGCACCTTAGCGGGTACGGGCTGGGCCACATGGCTCAACTTGATACCCCTGCGCTGATAACGGGCGCAACCCCGTCGGCTCCTACTGTGTTGGTTCGGGCCGCCGTTCAGCGGTCAGTTCGGCATTTGGCTTCCTGAGTGCCTCGCACCATCCGGCACCTCTCTGACAGGATCCAACGCTTACTACTCCGCGTCCTAACGTTTTTCCGCAAATTAAAATAACACCATTTTCCCATCTTGTCAACGGGTATTTTGAAATTTTTTCTTTCAAATCCTGCAAAACCGTCTTTTCCAGCCGGGAATGATCCCCCTGAAAAAGAGAGGTTCAATCCCTGTTTTCCGCCAGGGAAACCATCCGCTTGGCCCATTCTTTGGCCTGATCCAAGTCCTTTTCATCAGGATGGCTCAAGGCTCGGTCAAAGTTTTCCAGGTTCTCTTCCATCTGCTTGTTCCCCGGATGTTCCTCCAGCAGCTTTTCATACCGCTGGCGCACGCTCTGGGGCATTTTTCCCTGGCAGTAGAAATTGTCCAGCACCCGAGTCCCCTGGGGGATCAAAGCGCTGATCCGCTGAAACAGCAGGCCATAGTATTCGTCGGAGCCCCCAAAGCCTGCCGTGCCGAAATAGGCCAGGGTCTTTCCTTCCAGCGACTTCAAATATTCCGCCACACTCTCATGGCACAGCCCCTTATCGGTCCAGGAGCCCACCAGGTACAGATCCGCTTCCGGAACCTGGCCCGGCTTGCCGAAATAGACCACTTCTTCCCCAGCCACAGCCTCTCGGATAGCTTGGGCCACAGCTTCGGTGTTTCCGGTCATGGTTTGGTACACAATGGCGATCTTCATAGGTAAATCCCCCTTTTTTACAAAAATCAAAAAGCGCGGCAGGCCCGGCACACCGCCGGAAAGCCCGCTGCGCTTTTCGTCTCAGATTTAAAAATATCCCGGTTAATTTTCCTTCTCCGGCAGGTTCTCGATCAGGTCGGCGGCACCGTCCAGCCAATCGCCCTCGAACAGCTCGATGGCTCCCTTATCGCAGGCCCAAGCCAGCTTCTGGTCCATGGGCAGCTTGCCCAGCACCTTCAGGGAATACTTTGCGGCCACCTCGTCGATGTGGCTTTCGCCGAACACATGGATCTCCTTGCCGCAATCGGGACATGTGATGTAGCTCATGTTCTCAATGAGGCCCAGCACCGGCACGTTCATCATCTTAGCCATTTCCACGGCCTTAGAGACGATCATGCTCACCAACTCCTGGGGAGAGGTGACGATGATGATGCCATCCAGAGGCAGGGACTGGAACACGGTCAGCGGCGCGTCGCCGGTCCCGGGAGGCATGTCCACGAACATGTAGTCCACGTTGCCCCAGATCACGTCGGTCCAGAACTGCTTGATAGCTCCAGCGATCACGGGACCACGCCACACCACAGGGTTGGTCTCCTCCTCCAGCAGCAGGTTGATGCTCATCACCTTGATGCCGGTCTTGGTCTCCACGGAATAGATGCCGGTCTCATCGGAGAGAGCTCGCTGCTTCATGCCAAAGCACTTGGGGATGGAGGGGCCGGTGATGTCGGCGTCCAGCACAGCCACTTCATTTCCACGGCGGCGCAGAGTGGTAGCCAGCAGAGAGGTGACCAGGGACTTGCCCACGCCTCCCTTACCGCTGACCACGCCGATGACCTTCTTCACGTGGCTCAGGTCATTGGTCTTTTCCAAAAAGCTCTGGGGGTTCTGCCGAGAGGGGCAGTCCATCCCACAGCTGGAACAATCATGGGTGCAATTTTCGCTCATTGTTGACTCATCCTTTCTCGTTGGGCGGGCACTGCCCACTCTTCTATTGTACCCCTTTTTTTAAAAAAGTAAAGTGGCAATGCGCTGCCCCTTCTGTGGTGCCATAACCGCAAAACGTAGAAGTTTTTAGTCAAGTTTTTTTCAAAAAACTTGCGGGGTTTGGGGCAGCGCCCCAAGGTCTGAACGGCGTAAGACATCAAAAGAAAAGCAGCACCGCAGGCCGCACGGTGCGCAGCACATAGGCCAAGGCGCGGACGATTCGTACTCGTTCATCGCAGGTCCCGCCGGCTTTTAGCCGGGGAACCCCCGGCGAGGGTTCCCCGCGTGAAACGTTCCATCGTAACGTTTCACTGCCCTTCCTGCGCTTGGGAAGGCGACTAAGGCCATAGGGCTCCGCCCTACAACCCGCCAACTTTTTGAAAAAAGTTGGATCAAAAACTTTTACGTTATGCTCTTTTCCTCACTCACCGGCAGCTCGAACCAGAAAGTGCTCCCTTGTCCCAACCGGCTCTCCACCCCGTACTGTCCGCCGTGCATATCCAGAATATTCTTCACGATGGACAACCCCAAGCCGGAACCCATCTGGGCCCGCTTGTGCTCTTTGTCCACCTTGTAGTACCGTTCCCAAATGTCCTTCAGCTTTTCCTGAGGGATACCCTCCCCCGTGTCGGTGACGGAGATGCGCACCTTGTCTCCTTCCGCTTTCTGGCTCAGGGTGATGGTCTTGTCCTCCCCAGAATAGGTGATGGCGTTGTTCACCAGGTTGTACACCACCTGGGAGATCTTCAACTCGTCGGCATCCACCCAAACGTCATCCTCGTAACGGAATTCAAAGCGATAATCCGCCAATTTGTCATACCGGTGCAGGATGGTCCGTATGCTTTCCGTAAGGTTGAACCTGGTCTTTTCCAGGGGCAGAACACCCGCTTCCAGCTTGGAAAGATCCAGCAGGTCATTGACCAGGTTGGTCAGCCGCTCCGTCTCATCAATGATGATCTGGACATTCTCCGGGGTATTTTCACCAGGCAGGTCACGCATCACTTCGCCGTAGCCCTTGATCATGGTCAAAGGTGTGCGCAGGTCATGGGAGACATTGGCCAGCAGATCCCGCCGCAGTCCCTCCACCTTGGAAAGTTCCCCGGCGGCGTAGTTCAAAGTGCGGGCCAGCTCCCGGACCTCCCGGGCGCCCCGCTCTCCAAACCGGATGGCGTAGTCTCCCCGGGCCAGCACTTTGGCAGACTCGTTGATGGCCGTCAAAGGCCGGGAGATCTTCCGGGCGATGACCAAGGCCAGGGCCACGCCCAGCAAGGCCATCACCGCCGTGAGGGTCGTCACCTGCACCAGCAGCGTCTCCTTGATGGAGTCCACCGGGGTGATCTCGCTTTCCAGCAGCACCATACGGTTGAGCCCCGAGGTCGTCCGGGTAATGGTGACGTAGAGGATCACCTCGTCCTGGGTACCGTCCCGGTTCACAAAGGGGGAACGGTAACTGGTCAGCAAGTAACCGCCCTGGAAATTCACATCGTTAAAGAGCTCCGCCCTGCCGGGCCGGGTCATGTTATTGAGGAAGCTCTCTTTCTGGGAGGATCTCCACCCGGAATAGATCTTTCCGAACTCGTCGGTGACCATGATGTTGATCCCAGTGTTCAGGCACAGTTCCTTCACTTGGTCGTCCAGATCTTCATCGTCCAGATACCGCTCCACCGTCTCCGCGGTGGCCTTCACCTGGGTGGTCTTGACCGCCCGGTAGAAAGGATCCAGCAGGACGATCTGGAACAGCCACAACAGAGCGCCCACCACCAGGATAAACACCCCAAAGCCCAGGAGGATCTGTCCGCCGATGCCCATGGGGCGTATTCTGAGCTTTTTCATGGTCAGTTCCCCTCAAAGCGATAGCCCACGCCCCGCAGGGTAACGATAAACTTGCTGTACGGTCCCAAGCTGCGGCGCAGCAGCTTGATATGGGTGTCCAGAGTGCGGTCATCTCCGTAAAAATCGTAGCCCCACACATTGGTGATGAGCATCTCCCGGGTCAGGGCGATGTTCTTGTTCTGGGCCATATACACCAGCAGGTCGTACTCCTTGGGGGAAAGCTCCGCCCGCACGCCGTCCACGGTGACGATCCTGGCATCCAGGTCAATGGATAGCCCCTGGAAGGTGAGCACGTTCCGCTTGGGCTCCGTCTCCTGGGGCCGCACCCGGTTCATGATGGCGGTGACCCGCATCATCAATTCCTTGGGAGAGAAAGGCTTCACCACGTAGTCGTCCACTCCCAGCTCGAAGCCGTGGATACGGTCGTACTCCTCCCCCCGGGCCGAAAGCATCAGCACCGGAGTATTGCAAGTCTTGCGGATCTCCTTCACCGCGGAAAAACCGTCCAGCTCCGGCATCATCACGTCCATGATGATAATATCAAAAGCGTCGGGATGACGCCGGCACAGCTCTACGGCCTCCATTCCGTTTTGGGCTTCGGTGACCTGGTTGCCTTCAAATTCCGCGTACTTCCGGATCAGCGCCCGGATCATATCCTCATCGTCTACCACTAAAATTCGGATCATAATGTCCACCCCCGTTTTCGCGAATCAAGTTCCCCCCAAAGGGATCGTTTTTTGTCAGTATACCGTCTTTCTGTGAAGGACCGGTGAAATTTCCCCGAAAAGGGGGAAAATCCCCGCCGTCACCAGCGTTTCTGTTTCTTTTAAGTATAGCCCAGGCCCAGTTTTTTTTCAAGCGGGAGCCGGATTTGCAGTTGACTTTTTGGAAAAAAGAGGGTATGATAATTCTAGAGATATTATCTATAAAAATAAGAGTTACATCTGTAAATATTGGATCGTTTTTATAAGGAGGAATCCATATGCTGCCTGTCATTACCATCGCTCGTCAATACGGAAGCGGAGGCCATGAAGTGGGGGAAAAAGTGGCCAAGAAATTGGGGATCCCCTTCTTTGACAAGGCCCTCATCGCCATGGCCGCGAAAAAGAGCGGCATCTCCGAGGAAGTGTTCGTGGACGCTGACGAAAAAGCCGCCAGCAGCCTTCTTTATTCCATGGTCATGGGCAGCTACGCCTTCGGCGCCCGGGTGCCCAGCATCAATGAGATGCCCATCAACGACAAACTGTTCATCATCCAGTCGGACATCATCAAAAAGGCCGCCGCGGAAGGCCCCTGCGTCATCATCGGCCGGTGTGCCGATTACATCCTGCGGGAGCACGAGAACTGCCTGAATGTGTTCGTCCACGCCGACAAAGCCGCGCGGATCAAGCGGATCGTTGGCCTGGGCCACTGCGAGGAGAAAAAAGCCCCGGACTTTGTCACCAAAAAGGACAAACAGCGGGCCAACTACTACAATTTCTACTCCAATAACCGCTGGGACGATCTGCTCAACTATGACCTGACCATCGACACCTCTCGGTTCTCCATAGATCTGGCGGTGGACATGGTGATCGACGCGGCCAAAATGCTGGACAAATAAGGTTTGTGTACAACGCTTAAGCGACCCCCTATATTCCCTGAAACCGGGAGGGGGAGGGTGTAAGGCCCTCCCCCTCCCGGCTTTTTCTTTCCAAACAGGGCAAACCATGATATAATATCCGCAAACATCGATACAGCGGCACGGACATGGCCCACCGCCGTTTTCCGCGGACAACAAGGAGCTTTCTATGAAACATTTGCTGGACCGAATTTCTGAAAAGACCGCCCGGATACTGGCTTTGTGCTTTCTAGCCGGGGGGATCCTGCTGCTGGCAGCCGCCCTGTGGATCAACTTTGGCGGGCTGGACAACAGCTACACATTGACCACCTATTCCATGGGTTCCTACGTACAGCAGACCGTTTACGGCAAGGGCCGGGAGGAAGCCGCCCAACAAGCCTCTTCCGCAGTGACGGAGCTGGAAAACCTGATCTCCTGGCGGATCGAGGACAGCGACGTGGAAAAACTGAACCAGGCCGCCGGTACAGAATTTATAGAGATCGATGAGCGCACCTGGAACGTGCTCCACACCGCCTTAGAGGTGTGCGAAGCCAGCGGCGGGGCCTTTGACGTGACCATCGCCCCCATCAGCTGGCTGTGGGACTTCGACGAAGATCCCAAACTCCCTTCCGACGACCTGATCCAGTCCCTGCTGCCCGCAGTGGACTATGAGAACGTCTCCCTGCTGGAGGACGGCACCGCCGCGCTCCAGACCCACGCCACTGCCATCGACCTGGGCGCTGTGGGCAAGGGAGCTGCCTGCGACGCCGCTGTGTCCGCCTACCAGGAAGCGGGTGTGGAGCGGGCTGTGGTCTCCGTGGGGGGCAGCGTGGGCGTCTGGGGCGAAAAGCCCTCCGGTGAACCATGGCGGGTAGCCCTGCGTGATCCGGATTCTCAAGGGTCCCTGGGGGAACTTGCCATCCAGAGCGGATTCCTCTCCACCTCGGGCAGCTATGAAAAGCAGTTCACAGAGGACGGAGTCACCTATCACCACATTTTGGACCCGGATACAGGTTACCCGGCGGAAAGCGGTCTGGTGTCGGTGACGGTGTGGAGCGATAGCGGGGTGCTCAGCGATGCCCTGTCCACTGCCTGCTTCGTGCTGGGCATGGAGGACAGCCTGGCACTACTGGAAACATTTGACAGCGGCGCGGTGTTCATCACCGAGGACCATGAGATCTACGTCACGGAAAATCTAGCGGACAGTTTCACCCTGGCCTCGGACCAGTACACCCTGGCCGGGACCCTGTGAGGCGCCTATGGAAGAAAAAAGATTCCTCTCCCCCTTGGGCCTGATCCTTTGCGGGATCCTAGTCTTGGCGGCGGGAGGGCTGTATCTGGGGCTGTCCCTGTCTCCCCAGGGGACAAAAGCCATCGTGGAAAAAAGCGGGGAAGTGGTCCTGGAACGGGATCTGGCCCAGCTGACAGAACCGGAGACCTTCACTTTGGAAGGGGAACAGGGCCTGGAAGTGACGGTGGAGCTCTCTCCCCAGGGAGCTGCGGTGATAGCGTCCGATTGTCCCGATCAGGTGTGCGTGCGCACCGGGACCCTGACAAAAGCCGGAGAAACCGCCGTGTGTCTCCCCGCCAGAATCACCCTGCGGCTGGAAGGCAGCGGGGATTCCGTAGACGCCACGGTGTACTGAGGAAAGGAGGTCCGCCATGAAACGAGCGTCCGGCCGGGTGGCCTTTACCGGGCTGCTGGCGGCTCTTGCGCTGGCCCTCTCCTTTTTGGAGGGACTGCTGCCCCCTCTGCCCATGATGCCCCCCGGAGCCAAACTGGGGCTTTCCAATATTGCTTCCATGTATGCCGCCGGGAGCCTGGGTCTGCCCAGCGCACTGTTCTTGGCGGTGTTTAAAGGACTCTTCGCCCTGATGACCCGTGGCGCCATGGCAGGGATGATGAGCCTTTCAGGAGGGGTGGTCAGCACTCTGTTCATGTGGCTGCTGCTGAAAAAGACCAAATCCTCCCTGGGAGTGGTAGGGGTCTGCGGGGCGCTGGCCCACAACGCCGCCCAGCTTTGCGTGGCCTACTTCCTCACCAGCACCAGCGTGATGTTCTACGTGCCTTTCCTGCTGGTGTTCGGAGTTCTCACGGGCCTGCTCACCGGGCTGGTGCTGAAACTGACCCTGCCTCCTTTGGAGCGGCTGAAACGCTATCTTGGATAAAAAAACTCCTCCGTACTCACGCGGAGGAGTTTCGTTTTTCTTTATCACTTACTTGACCTGGCAGCCGCCCCATTCCACTGCCGTAAAACCGTTGCGTTCCAGAGCGGTCAGCTCTTGGGCAGGGATCTCCACTGGCTCATCCAGGGGCTTCCACGCCATAAATACCCGCAGCAACGTGTCGGGGGAGGGTTCCATAGTCAGCTTCGCTGCTTCCGTATAGGCATCGGACTGGAACGCGATCAGGTTGTAGGGATTTTGTTCCATCTGGGGCAGCCAATAGACAATGAACTCGTTGGCTTCCTGCCGGGTAAGGCCCAACCGGCTGAGAGCGTCCTCCAGGAAAGAGGCGGTATCCTCCCCGGCTACGCAAAAGCCCTGGGAGAAATCATACTCCACCTGATCTTGGCCTTCCCAATAGAGATAGTTGTAAGTTTGGCCGTCAGCGTCTGTCAAAGTTCCCTCCGGACTGGCGGTGACCGTCCAGCCATCATGGTACGCAGGATAAGTGCAGGTCAGTTCCCCGGCATAGTCCAGCTTCACGGTGACCTGAGTCTCCTCCTCTGGGTAAAGGTAGATCACAGGCTTTGCATCGTACTGTTCTTCAGACTGATCGTCGCACTGCTCCCCTTGGCAGGCGGCAAATCCGCAGACGCACACCAGCGCCAACAAAAAGGCAACTACTCGATTTCTGTTTTCTTTCTTCATCTGCTATGCCTCCTTTTTCACGGATCTTTGCACACAACTCACTTCCGACAGGGAGGAAATGTCCCCCCACACTCTCATTGTACCACTCCTGACCCTTCGGTACAATGCTGTGCTTTCTTTTGCCTTTCAGGTGTCCAACTCCCCACAGTACAAGGTGCAGGTTTTGGCGTCATACACAGCGGCGGTATAATTGTAGGAGCCCCGGCCCAGCACCCCAGCGGTTTCCGGGCTGTGAGTCTGGTCGTCCCAGAAGAACCAGTACCCCTCCTCCACAGGAGGAAGCAGAGGCTCCCCATCCTTGCCGGTAAGGTAGAACCCCACGGATTCCCGGCCGTAAAGCAAAATTTCTCCGTCCCCATTTACTGGCAGGGCGTTCCATCCCTTCCCGGTTTGGGCGGTCTGTTCCAGGACGGCGGCGTCTGTTGGTGAGAGCTCCACCTTCCAGTACTCGGTGCCGTCCCCCATCCAGCCGTGTTCGTCCCAGTGTTCCGAAAGGGTGGAGTCCGTCAATGTCACCCCTAGAACTTGGGGCAGGGGACTGCTTTTCTCATTTCCGCCCCAGAAAAGCTGGAGAACCACCACTCCCAGAGTCAAACACAAAACCAGCGCAAAAGCCAGCACAAAGAGGAGGACTCCCGTAGACGTTCGTTTCATGCAATCATCTCCTTTTGCCGCCAGTATACACCCCTTTCCCCCGGGAACGCAACGACCTGACTTTTTGAAAGGGAATACCCGTTGACAATCTGCTCAATGTTCCCTATAATGGAATCACTACAAACTGCAAAGAGAGGTTTCATCCATCATGGACGACGGTGACAGTCACCCTGCCAGCGCCACTTTAACCCCCATAACCCATCCGGATAGAAAGCATAACTTGCCGTGTTTTACCCCGGCAGGCTATGCTTTTTTGTGTTTTTTTGGATGGTTCCATCCCCGGAACTAGAGGCCTGAGCCAATCTACCCACCTTGTCAAAACATCTAAAGGAGTGCACAAATTTTGGAGATCTTACTGCAAGTAGTCCTTATATTGATCAACGCCTTTTTCGCCGCCACAGAACTGGCGGTAGTATCCCTGAACAGCACCAAGCTCCGCAAACTGGAAGAGGACGGCAACAAGACCGCCTCCCGACTGCTGAAAATGGTGGAGGAACCCTCCGCTTTCCTGTCCACCATCCAGGTGGCCATCACCCTGGCAGGTTACTTAGGCAGCGCCTTCGCCGCGGAAAACTTCTCCGGCGACCTGTCCGACTGGCTCTATACTACCCTGGGTTTCCAGGCTCTTCCCCTGTCTGCCCTGAACACTGTTTCCATCATCATCATCACCATCATCCTCTCCTACTTTACCCTGGTGTTCGGTGAACTGGTACCCAAGCGCATCGCGATGCAGAAGTCCTATGAGGTGGCCAAGCTGGCCTGCGGAGTCATTCGAGTGATGGCCTTTGTCCTCCGGCCCGTGATCTGGCTGCTGAGCGTTTCCGTCAACGCTGTGCTGCGGCTTCTGCGGCTGAAAGTGGAAGCGGAAGAGGAAAGCGTTACCGAGGATGAGATCCGCATGATGGTGGACCTGGGCGGCGAACGGGGCGCCATCGACGAGGACGAACAGGAGTGGATCCAGAACGTATTCGACTTTGGAGACATCTCCGTGCGGGAAGCCATGACCCCCCGCAGCGATGTGGACGCCCTTCCCATTGACGCCGACGACCAAGAGATCCTGGAGATGATCCGGGAGTGCGGCCGCAGCCGTATGCCTGTCTACCAGGAGAACATCGACACCATCCTGGGCATCTTGAACGCTCGAGACTTCCTGCTGGACCGGAACTCCGGGAAAAACACCCCCTTGAAAGAACTGTTGCGCTCCGCCTACTTCGCTCCGGAGACCATCAAGGCCGACAACCTGTTCAAAGAGATGCAGAAGGAGAAGGTGCACATCGCCATCGTGGTGGACGAATACGGCGGCACCGAGGGCATCATCACCATGGAGGACTTGCTGGAAGAGATCGTGGGCAATATCTACGATGAGTTCGACGAACCGGAACAGCCGGAGATCGTGCCCCTGGGAGAAAACGAATGGCGGGTCACCGGCTCCACGCCCATCAGCAGTCTGGTGGACGACCTGGACCTGCCTCTGCCGGAAAGCGATGACTACGACACTCTGGGCGGCATGATCGTGACCCGGCTCAACGCCATTCCCAAGGACGGGGAGGAACTTGACCTGGAAGTCAACGGCGTGGCCCTCCATGTGGAGAAGATCCAAGAACACCGCATCGAAAGCGTAGTGATCCGGCAGCTGGTGCCCAAGGCAAAAAAACAGCGGGTCCCTGCCAAATAATCAAAAATAAGCTGTTCCAAGGGCTGCCGCTACAAAGCGGCGGCCCTTTTTCTGCCCTCAAAAGCAAACAAAAAAGCGCCGCCAGCCCATTTCAGGCTGACAGCGCTAAGGTCCTTATTTACTTTTCTTCTTCCTCTTCCGGCTGTTCCAGCTTGGTGACCCGGACCTTCTGGATCCGGTTGTTGCTGACTTCTTCCACCTTGATGGAAAGGCCGCTGTACTCAAAGGAATCCCCATCCACGGGCACCTTGCCCATCCGTTCCATGATCCAGCCGCCCAGGGAAACACTGTCGGCTTCGTCCTCGATGTGGAAATAGGAACAGAAATCGTCAAAGGTCAGGTCGCCGTCGATGAGATATGTATGGTCATCCAGCTGCTGGAAGGACTCTTCCTGCTCGTCGTGTTCATCCCAGATCTCACCCACCAGTTCTTCCAGGATATCCTCCATGGTAACGATACCCAGGGTACCGCCGTACTCGTCGATGACCACAGCGATGTGGGACTGGTTAGACTGGAGCAGTTTCAGCAGGTCGTTGACCTTCTCGGTAGGATGGATGAAAATAGGCGGGGTGATGATGTCCCGGATAGGCTTCTGGGTGACACCGTTGCCGGTGTAGAAATCCTTCTGGTGGATCACGCCCACCACCTTATCGATATCGTCGTCATACACCAGCAACCGGGAGAAATGGGACTCGGTAAAGCTCTGGGCGATCTCTTCCTTGGTGGAGTCCACGCTGACAGCGATCAGATCCACTCGGGGCGTGAGGATGTCCTGAGCTTCCAGATCCCGGAATTCCACCGCGTTTTTCAGCAAGGCACCCTCGTCTTTGTCAATGCTGCCGTCACGCTGGGCTTCCTCCAAAAGCATCATCAGTTCCTCGGGGGACATTTTGGAGTCCTCCTTGGTCTTGAGCAGCTTGGAGATCAGTTTCTTCCACTGAGAGAACAGGAAGTTGAGAGGCGTGAGGATGATGATCAGCAGGTTGATGAGAGGGGCGCTGAACATGGCGAATTTCTCGGGGAAATCCTTTGCCACACTCTTGGGGGTGATCTCGCCGAAGATCAGCACCACGATGGTGACCACCACGGTGGAGAGGGTGGCGCCCATGTCGCCGTAGAACTTCACGAACAACAGGGTGGCGATGGAGGACACGGCGATATTCACGATGTTGTTGCCGATGAGAATGGTGGAAATAAGCTTGTCGTAGTTTTCGGCCAAACGGGCGGCCAGTTGTGCCCGGCGATTACCGCTGTCCGCCAGCACCTTCAAGCGGATGGAATTCATAGAGGAGAAGGCGGTCTCCGTGGCGGAGAAATAGGCGGACATCATAATACAGAACAGCATAATCAATATGCTGGGCAGTTCATTGGATAACATGAAGAAACTCCTTACCTTTCGTTTTCATTGCGTCAGATTCGATAAAATTCCAAAATAAACACAAAAAACACACCTATTCCCGCAAACGCACCAGGGGGACAGGTATGTTACACACAATGAAAACTAGATCCAAATTACGGTTCGCATTATGACAGGGTGTACAATCGTCACTACTGGAACTGTCCATGAAAAGAGATCACATCCTTTTTTACATATTAGTTTTGATGATACCGTATTTTCTTCTACTTGTCAAGGGCTTCCTCCCTTCCCGCCTGGGAAAGAAGGAAGCCCTTCCCTGTTCGAATCATTCTTCTTTCGGCAGTCCGGCACAGTGAGCCAGCACCTCCACCAGGTCCTCCCGGATCACAAGATCCGCCCGGGAATCGTAGGGAGTGGGATCCCGGTTGAGGATCACCAATCGGGCCCCGGGAGAGAGATATTCCACCAACCCCGCCACAGGATACACCACCAGGGAAGTGCCCGCCACCACCATCAGATCTGTTTCCTGAGCGTAGCGGATGGCAAGGCGGAGATCTTTCTCGTTCAGGCTCTCCTCGTAAAGGACCACGTCCGGCCGGATGGTGCCGCCGCATTCACACCGGGGAACTCCGGTGGTTTCGGTAACACAGCGCATGTCGTACCGCTTCCCGCAGGACAGGCAGTAGTACCGGTTCTCGTTGCCGTGAAGCTCGATGACACTTTTGCTCCCCGCCATCTGATGGAGCCCATCGATATTCTGGGTGATCACCGCCCGCAGCTTTCCTTCCCGCTCCAACTTGGCCAGGGCGTAGTGGGCACGGTTGGGCTTGGCGTCAGGGTAAAGCATCACGTTCCGCATGAAGTCGTAAAACTCCCCCATGTGACGGACGAAATAGGTATGGGAGAGCATCTCCTCATAGGAGCGGCCCTCTTTTTTCTGCTGGTACAGCCCATGTGCGCTGCGGAAATCCGGGATGCCGCTGGCGGTGGACACTCCTGCCCCGCCCAGGAAAATGGTCCGTTTGCTTTCCTCCAGCCATTTCCGCAAGGTCTCCTCCTGTGTCACAGCCTGTCCCCTCCTTCTTTCAAAAGCAGTTCCACCGGGCAGTGGTCGCTGCCCTCCACCTCTGACAAGATCCGGCTGTCCTCCAAGCGGGGCGTCAGCCGTTCATCTGCCAGGAAATAGTCGATACGCCACCCGGCGTTATTTTTCCGGGCGTTGAACATATAACTCCACCAGGAGTAGACCCCTTCCAGATCCGGGTAGAAATGGCGGAAGGTATCCACAAATCCGGAGGCCAGAAGCTCGGAGAACTTCCCCCGCTCCTGGTAGGAGAACCCGGCATTGCCCACATTGGACTTGGCGTTTTTCAGGTCGATGGGCCGGTGGGCCACGTTCATATCCCCACAGACGATCACCGGCTGTTTCTCCCGCAGGCCGGCCAAGTAGTCCCGGAAAGCGTCCTCGAAAGCCATGCGGTAATCGATACGCACCAGATCTCGCTGGGAGTTGGGAGTGTACACAGTCACCAGGGTAAAGTCCTCATACCGGGCGGCGATGACTCTTCCCTCTCCGTCGAACTCAGGAAGTCCCATGCCATAGGTCACGTCCAGGGGCTCTTTCTTGGAGAAAATGGCCGTGCCGGAATACCCCTTCTTGGTCACCGCGGAATTCCAATACTCATAGTAACCGGGGAAATCGAAGTCGGCCTGTTCTTTCTGCATTTTCGTTTCTTGCAGGCAGATCACGTCCGGGGCTTCCTCTTCCAAAAACTGGGCAAACCCCTTGCCCATACAGGCCCGCAGGCCGTTGACATTCCAGGAGACCAGCTTCATGTTCCCATCATCCTTTCCCTTCCCCCAAATACCAGAGGATCTCCCAAGATCCCGGGGAAAATTTCAAATTTTTTAAAGTATTTTTCCAGCGTCCATGGTATAATGAAACTATTAGCAAACTTGCGGCGCTCACCCGCGATACCGCCTCTCTCAGTTTGAGTGGAAGCAGGCGGTCCAAAAGCGGGTTCAGTCCGCCGCACCTGCGAAAAACGCGTTTAAGGAGGAGATTATCCATGAAAAATCCCATCGTGACCATTGAGACCACCCAGGGCACCATCACTGTGGAGCTGTATCCCGAAGTGGCTCCCAACACGGTAAACAATTTCATCTACCTGGTGAAGCGTGGCTTCTATGACGGCACCATCTTCCACCGTGTCATTCCCGGCTTTATGATCCAGGGCGGTGATCCGGAAGGCTCCGGCATGGGCGGTCCCGGCTACGGCATCAAGGGCGAATTCGCCATGAACGGCTTCCAGAACGACCTGAAGCACACCACCGGCGTCATTTCCATGGCCCGCTCCCAGCGGCCCAACTCTGCCGGAAGCCAGTTCTTCATCATGGTGGACGACGCACCCTATCTGGATGGCCAGTACGCTGCCTTTGGCAAAGTGACCTCCGGTATGGAAGCCGCTCAAGCCATCGTATCCGCTCCCCGGGACCGTGCCGACCGTCCCTATGAGGATCAGATCATGGAGAAAGTGACTGTGGAGACCTTCGGCGAAGAGTACCCCGACCCCGTCACCGGTCCCGAACACGGCTAAGGGGGCTGCGCCCCGGGCGTGTCGCGGGAACGTGCGCTTCGCTTACTCCCAGCGTGGGAAAAGTAAAGCTCGTTGTCCGCGGAGTGAAGCTCTGCCACGAAACCTGCCCGCACACAAATAATTTTCAAAGAGAGGCCCTCGGGCCTCTCTTTTTTTACACCTCTTCGATACGCTCCAAGATCAGGGAACCCATAACGGGGGCTTCCCGTCCCACCTTCAACGCGGAGAGGAACCGCTCCCGGCCCCGCTGGCAAAGGTCTGACCTCTGAGCGTAGAGCCGGGCAATGGGCTCTCCCTTCGTCACAGCGTCGCCCTTGTTTTTCAGCAGGACGATGCCAGCCCCGTAGTCGATGGGACTGTCCTTTGTCTCCCGGCCAGCGCCCAGTTCCACGGCGGCCAAACCGCACTCCTCGGCGTTCAGGCGAGTGATGTATCCAGTCTCCGGAGCGGGAACTTCCACCATCACAGGAGAGAGGGAGAATTTCTCCGGGTCAAGGATGTAACTTCCATCCCCGCCTTGAGCCTCCACCATCTCCCGGAACTTCTCCAGCGCTTTCCCAGAAGCAACCGCCTGGGAGGCAAGCTGCCGGGCCTCTTCCATGGTGGAAGCTTTTCCGCCCAGGTAGACCATGTTTGCGGCCAGCTCCAGACAGAGCTCTCTCAAGCGGTGGTCCCCCTTTCCGGAAAGCACCTGGCAGGCCTCCATGACTTCCAAGGCGTTGCCTACGCACTGTCCCAAAGGCATGTCCATGTCCGTGATGAGAGCCACCGTGCGGCGGCCCACCTGGGCGCCGATGCGGACCATCTCCTGGGCCAGCGCCCGGGAATCCTCCTGAGTTTTCATAAAAGCGCCGGAACCCACCTTCACGTCCAGCAGGATGGCGTCCGCGCCGGCGGCGATCTTCTTGGACATGATGCTGGAAGCGATAAGGGGCAGGCTTTCCACAGTGGCGGTCACGTCCCGCAGAGCATAAAGCTTTTTGTCCGCGGGGCACAGGTTCCCCGACTGTCCGATGATGGAGAGCCCCGTCTCCCGGACGATCTGGAAAAACTCCTCTCGAGGGATGGCGGTGCGGAAACCGGGGATGCTTTCCAGCTTGTCCACGGTGCCTCCGGTGTGACCCAGGCCCCGGCCGCTCATCTTGGCGATCTTCACCCCACAGGCCGCGGCGATGGGCCCCAAGATCAGGGAAGTCTTATCTCCCACCCCGCCGGTGGAGTGCTTGTCCACCTTCACCCCGGGGATGGAGGAAAGATCCACCATGTCCCCGGAATGGGCCATCTCCATGGTCAGATCCCCGGTCTCCCGGCGGATCATCCCCCGGAAAAAGATGGCCATCAGCAAAGCGGAGACCTGGTAATCAGGGATCTCCCCTTGGGTATAGCCCTGAACGAAGAAGCGGATCTCTTCCCCGCTCAGCTCGCCCCCTTCCCGCTTTTTGTGGATGATATCATACATGCGCATAAGCATATTCTCCTTCAGCGAAAACGATCAACAAAGCGTTTTTTCTAAAAATCCCACAGTAAAGGGCAAATGAGGAAAACGGTGTGTCCCAGTTTCATGGAATCCAAAACCGCAATACCAATCCTTTAATATTTTGCTTTCCTCAATGATCCCCGCCTTCAGCAAAATGCCTCCTTGCTGAACAGCCTGTTGTTCTGCCCACCGCATCAATGTTTCTCCATAGCCATGATGGCGGTACTGGGGCAAAACCGCTAAATGCTTCAACTCGAAGGTGCCCTCCCCTTCATTTTTCAAGGACACGAATCCCACCGATTTTCCTTCCAGTTCCAAGCATCCCATGATCTGCTGTTCCTCCCAGGCTTGGCGAAAACGCTCCCGGGGTAAAAAACTGGTGTGAGTCGGATAGTTTTCTTTTGTCAGCCCAAATTCTCTGGCCACTGTGGCAAAAGACTGGTGGATCACCGAAAGACAGGACTCCAATTTCTCCTCGGTCACCGGCCGAACTGCCAAGGATTCTTTCAGGTACAGATTCATATACCAGGCGTCAAAGGACAGGCCGTTCACCTTCATGAAGTTTTTATAGAGACCCATTTTCTCAAAGCCAACTTTCTCGTAAAGCGCGATAGCGGAAGCGTTGTCGGAGCGCACTTCCAACTGGAGCACCTCCAGACCGCAACTCTTGGCAAAGTCGATCAAGGCCTCCATGGCTCTTCTGCCCACGCCCTGACCCCAATAGGCCTTTCCCACGGAGATAGCCACACCGGCCCGGTGGGCCACCCGCTCCCGAGCGGTCAAGGCGTTCACAGAAGAGATTGACACCACCTCTTCTCCCACGAAACCGGCCAGCATAATGGATCTCTCCGCCCTTTGCTGACGCTCCAAAAAGGCCCGCTCCTGGTCCTCGGACATGGGGAAGCCGTTCTCTCCAAACAGCAGGTTATCGCTCTCACCGCCCACCTTATTCAGGTAGGCAAGGACCTTGGGAGCGTCGTCGGGAACGGCTTCCCGCAACAAAAGAGTACCGCCGTTTTTCAGGGTATAGGTCCTGGGTTCCAATTTGCTCATGGGAAAAGCTCCTTTCAGCTTGCAAGAGAGAGTTTCTGTACCGCGGCCACTTTATGGCGTGGATCGTCCTATGGGGTCACTGGTCCAAGTTCCCGGGGCCGAACGCCTGGGGCAGCAGCTCCTCCAAAGTATACACTTTTACAGCGCTGCCATCGGTGAGCAAAATCTCAAACTCCGGGCCGCAGAATTCTGCCATCACCTGGCGGCACACACCGCAGGGAGCACAGAACTGGCTGGGCTCCTCCCCTGCTTTTCCCCCGGCGATGGCAATGGCGGAGAACCTCCGCTTTCCATCGTTCACCGCCCGGAAAAAGGCGGTGCGCTCGGCGCAGCAGGTGGCGGTGAAGCCTGCGTTTTCAACGTTGCACCCGGCGTAAACGGAACCGTCGGCGCAAAGCAGTGCCGCTCCCACGGCAAAACCGGAATAGGGAGTGTAGGCGTTCTGCCGGGCTTCTTTGGCCCGCTGAACCAAGGCAAGACGCAACGCTTCTTTCTGTTCCATCACAAACCCTCCTTTTGAGCCAGCTTCACAAGGCGGCTGGTGCCCAAACGGTCCGCGCCCAGGGCCAAAAACTCCTGGGCATCCTCCTTACTGGAGATGCCTCCTGCAGCTTTCACCTTCAATTCAGGGGCGCTGTGCTCCCTGAGAAGAGCCACGTCCTGGGCGGTTGCTCCTCCTGTGGAAAATCCTGTGGAGGTCTTGATATAATCCGCTCCGGACTCCGACACCACATGGCATAGCTGTTCTTTTTCCTCCTGGGTGAGCAAGCAGGTCTCGATAATCACCTTCAAGGTCTTGCCACGGCAGGCTTCCTTCACCGCCCGGATCTCAGAAAGCACTTGCTGGTAGAGTCCGTCCTTCACCCAGCCCAGGTTCACCACCATATCGATCTCGTCGGCGCCGTTATCCACAGCGTCGGAAGCCTCAAAGCACTTGACGGCGGTGGTGTTATAGCCGTTGGGGAACCCGATAACGGTGCACACCTTCACCTTTCCCTGGGCGTACTCCGCCGCCTGCTTCACATAAGAGGGCGGGATGCACACGGAAGCGCACCCGTATCGGATACCCTCGTCCACGATCTTCTGGATGTCCTCCCACCGGGCCTCCTGCTTCAAAAGGGTGTGGTCCACGTGGGAGAGGATCTCTTGCCACTCCATAAGAGTCTCCTTTCAGGCAGTGCCCGCCAAAATGATCTTAGAAAGCTCCTCCCGGGTGGGAAGGCCCTCGTTGTCGCTGCGATGGGTGATCTGGATGGCGCCGATCACGTTGCCACGGAAGGTGGCCTCCTCCAGAGTCTCCCCTTCCGCCAACGCGCTGATGACACCGGCGGCAAAGCCGTCTCCGGCTCCCACGGTGTCCACCTTCTTAGAGGCAGGGAAAGCGGGGGAAATGCCGCACTTGCCTCCCTTTTCAGAGAAATAGGCGCCCTCCTTGCCCAGCTTCACCACCACGTATTTGGCTCCCAGATCGTGGTAGAACTCCGCCACGCCTTCGGGAGTGTCCCGGCCGGTGAGGATCTTCCCTTCGCCCAGGCCGGGCAGGACGGTCTCTACCCCTTCCGCCAGGGAATTGAGGGTGTTCACCATTTTCTTCTCGCTCTCCCACAGCTGAGGCCGCAGGTTGGGGTCAAAGGTGATGGGCAGGTCCAGCGCTTTTGCTCGGCTGATCAGCCGCTTGGTGGCGGCCAGGGCAGTCTCCGACACAGCGGGAAAAATACCCGTCACATGAAGCCGCTCACAACCGTACAGGTCCAGTCCGTCGATGTCGTGGGTGGAGATCTGGGAGGCGGCGGACCCTTTCCGGTAATAGGCGATGTCCGGGTCTCCCTGGCTGGTGGAGCTCTTCATCATAAAGCCGGTCTGGGCGGACTCGGTCTGCATCACCAGGTCGGTGGCGATGTGGTTCTGCCGCATGCCCCGAAGGATCCGCTCCCCCAAGGGGTCGAAGCCCAGCCGGGTGCAGTAGGCAGGCGTGTGGCCCAGCCGGGCCAGGCCCACTGCAACATTGTACTCGGCTCCCGCGATGGAAACGCTGAAACTATCCACTTCACTGAGAGCCCCGGTCTCATTGGCCATGAACAGCCCCATGGGCTCTCCCATCAAAATGATCTTCATAAGTATGCCCCTCCTTAAAAGAAAAAATCAATTCCTGACCTATCTCACCGGTTCACTCCCGGCTTTCCGGGATCACAGTCCGCACCAGGGTGCAAGGCCCGGACACCCGCACCTTTCCCGCTCCCGCGGGAAGGAACAAGCTGTCGCCGGGACGAAATTTCAAAGTGTTTTCCGGTCCTTCCAAAAGACCGCTGCCCTGGGTCACCATCAGAGAGACGAAGGAATCCTCCCCCACCTCCAGCTCTGTGGCGCTGTCCACCTGGAGCCTGTCCACGGCAAAATACTTGCAGGATCCCAGTTTCTGAGCCGTCCCGCCGGGAATGGTCTCCGGCGCTCCCACATGAGAGGAGGTGTCCGAGGGCTGGAAACTGGACACTTCCAGCGCCTTTTCCACGTGGAGCTCCCGAGGCTTGCCGTCCGCACCCCGGCGGTCGTAATCGTAGACCCGGTAGGTGCAGTTGGAATTCTGCTGGATCTCGCAGATCAAGATCCCCGCCCCGATGGCGTGGATGGTCCCGGACTGGATAAAGAACACGTCCCCGGGATGGACTTCCACCTTGTTGAGCACCTCCAACACGGTGTTGTTCTCGATGCGCTGGCGGAATTCCTCCTTGGTCACCGGGCGGTTGACGCCGAAATAGAGGAAGGCTCCTGGATCACAGTCCATCACGTACCACATTTCCGTCTTGCCGTATTCATGCTCCACTTTCAAGGCGTACTCGTCGCTGGGGTGGACCTGGATGGAAAGAGGGTCCTTGGCGTCGATCAGCTTGATGAGTACAGGAAAACGCTCAAAGGCCAGCGTGTTTTTCCCCAGGACCTTTTCCCCTACCTTTTCCACATATTCACCCAAAGTCAGACCGTCAAATTCCCCGCTGTCGATCCGGCTCTCCCCGGCAGGATGGGTGGAAAGCTCCCAGCTTTCCGCCACTTTTGGGAGATCGCACTGTTTGCCGTACACGTCCCGCAGCTTGGTACCTCCCCAAAGATACCCCTGAAAAGCCGGCGAGAGTTTTTCCAATTTCATGGGTCACAGCCTCCAATCATTGCAAGATTGTCATCCGTTGTTACAACACTGTCACGGGACAAATTCTTCCCTTTATGGTATACTATTTTTGGGAAAAACGCAAACCTTTTTGTCCCTGGGGAAGGAGGAGATCCCTTGTGAAAAAGAAAGCATTTGTTTTGTGTCTCTCGCTGCTCTTTTGTTTGCTTCTGCCCCTGCCCGCCTCCGCCAACTCGGCGGAACCGCCCTGTCTCACCATAGTGGTGCAGCGCCCGCCAGAGGACCTGTCTCTCACTGTGGAGTTTGACAACGGCCTTTCGCTTAAGCCAGTGGAGCTTTTCCGGGAATCCAAATCCTGGGAGGGGTATTACCGTCTCTATTATCACGGTTCCGATTTTCGGGACAACGGCTCGGAAAGCCTAAACGGCGCCCAGCTGGTAGTGAACACGGGAGAGGAAACTTTCTCTCTGCCCATTGACCCTACGGGCTTTTCCCGGTACAACAATTTGATGTCCCTGGACCTTTCCTCCCGCACATTAACTGCGGGTCAGCCCTGGTGGCGTCAGCCGCTGCTTGTCTTTCTGCGGGTAATCCTCACCCTCCTTTTGGAGGGCCTGGTCTTTTTCCTGTTTGGCTACCGTCAGAAACGCAGCTGGGTGGTGTTTCTCCTGGTGAACCTGATCACCCAGCTGGGAGTGAACTTGGTCATTCTCCTGCTGGCTCCGGCGGCCACTTTGTCGTTGACCATTTGGATGGGATTTTTCCTGTATACACCTATGGAAATTCTGGTGCTGCTCATCGAAATGATGGCCTTCAGCCTGCTGCTCAAGGAGCACCGCAAGCGCCGTGCTCTGGGTTATGCCGCGCTGGCCAACCTTTTCAGCTGGCTGCTGGGCGGCGTACTGCTGGCACAGCTTCCCGTGTAACGTATTCCCCTCTGGGGGCGATCCACTTTGATTTTTCCAGAATTCAACCTTCTTTACTATAAAAAATGTCCCGTCCGGTTTGCCCGGACGGGACGTTTTTTTATTGCCTTCCTTTATGCTAAAGCGCTGAGCACCGCGCTGACCACAGAGCCAGCGCTCTCGATGCCGCCCACGCCGTCCTCCACCACTACGGAGAAAGCGTAGGGGTATGTGGTGGAATCGCAGAAACCTACCATCCAGCAGTTGGGGCCTTTGTCATCCCCCACCTCGCCGGTGCCGGTTTTCGCGCAGACATTCATCCCCTCGGGGAACAGATAGTCCCCGTAATAGTATTCCACGTCGCTGCGCATCAGCTCTTTCAGCTGGGAGGCCTCCTCACTGGAAACCAGCTGACGGTTGCTGTTTGAGAGACCTTCCAGAAGATCGGTCCCCTGAACCAGCCGGGGCTGAACATACTCCCCGCCGTTGGCGATGGCCCCCATAAGGACTATCATGTGGTAAGGATTGGTAAGCACTGTATACTGGCCCACGCCTGCCCAACCCAGCTGGTTGGAGTTGACACCTGTCAGGTCAATGGTGCTTTCCACGGTGGAAATTCCCTCCAGATCGAAGGAAACGTCAAAGCCCATTTCCTTGGCTTTGACCTGGAGTGCTTCCGCTCCCAGCTCGTTGGCCAACTGGGCAAAGTACACGTTGCAGGAATTCCCTAGCGCGGCGGCCATATCCTGGGTGCCATGAGCGTTGCCGTGGAAACAGGTAATATCGCTGCCGTCCATCTCCACTGCCCCATTACAGGTGTAGGTGATGGTATTCCAGCTGTCGGGCCACCGTTCCATAGCCGCAGCTGCGGTGACGATCTTGAAGATGGATCCGGGGGTGAAGGAGCTGGACAAAGTGTTGTCCAGGTAAACACCTTTGTATGCCTCGTTGGTCTCCAGATCCTCCGGCATGTTTTGAGGATCGAAGGTGGGCGCGCTCACCTTGCAGAGGATCTCCCCTGTTTTGTAATTGTAGACCAGTACCGCGCCGTTTTTGCCTCCCAGGGCATTGTAGGCAGCAGTGCAGGCGCTTTGGTCCACTGTCAGGGCAATGTCGCTGCCCAAGCGGTTGAAAATGGTATCGTTGAGCCCAGTGACCATATTGTAGCCGGAAAGTTTGCTGCTCATGGTAGACTGGACGCTGGTGCTAATATAACCGTAGGGATCCCCCACCGTGTGGAGCAGGGCCCGGCGTGCGGACTCATCCTGGCTGTACAGGCGGACACCGTCCTCGGTGGTGGCAAGAAGATTGCCGTTTCGGTCGGTGATGTCACCCAGTTTCACGGTAGAGTTCTCAGACTGAATGTGGCCGTTATAGGGCTGCATGGCCCACTTTCCTCCATTGAGGGCGAAGTTCACCAGAAGGTAGCCCAGTCCGCCCAAAAAGGCGGCTAGAAGGATATAGAGGACCATGGAACGAAATCCTGTGGTGCGCATGGATCAAGCCTCCTTTCGCGCGTGGCGGCCGCTGCCTCCACGGGTGGGGGATTGGACCCTTTTCCGGG
>DXXG01000013.1 GCA_019416455.1 Clostridiales bacterium
ATAGCGTAAGCTAGTAAGGCCCCTTGTAGACTACAAGGTTGATAGGCTGCGTGTGTAAGCACGGTAACGTGTTCAGCTTGGCAGTACTAATAGGCCGAGGGCTTGACCAAGTTTCTCTTGGATCAGCATGAAATGCGCTTCTCGATCCCTTCCCTTTCAGCTTTATTCAGTTTTCAGGGTACAGAGGCCATCCAGTCGGATGGCCTTTTTTGTTATCCTCCAGTTCAACCCTCAGAAACCGCCAGGTGTGCCGCCCGGCGGTTTTTTGTTTGCTATTTTCCTCTGTCTCTGCTAAGATACACTCAAAAGCAGGAAAGAAGGGAGATTATGAGAAGCTATAAACGCCCGTCTCTGTGGATCCTATTGTGTTTGATCCTGTGTCTCACAGCTGCTGGCTGTCAGAACAAAGAGGAACCTTCCTCCCAAGTGTCCTCACAGCCTGTGGAGAGCGTGTCAGAGCTTGAGAGCAATGCCGATCAGCAAAGCGTAAGCTCCCAAAGCAGCACAGCTTCCTCTGACGTTGTCCAGAAGGCCCAGGAAGAGCCCTCTTCCACTCTGGAGGAGGAAGGATATGCCCAGCAGGAGAAACTGGCCTTCCAGGACCTTCTGAGCGAAAATGGAGGTTTTATCCTTCCAGGCTTGGCCTATGAAATGCCAGTGGAGGTGTTCTTGGTCACCGAGGGCATGTCCTTGCTCACTCAAAAAGAGATCCAGCAGGTCTCCACCCCTGATGGATCCTATACTCTCGCAACCTACGACGCCGGTCCCCGTACTTTGGAGGATCAGCAGTTTGAGACCTCTGTTACCTTCCAGGACGACTTGCTTTCCTCCTGTACACTCACAGCCCAGGGAGAGGACTTGACTGCCCTTTATGAGGCTCTCAGCGGCCAGCAGGAGGCCTTATTCGGTGTGTCTGACAGCTGGGAGATCGGTTCCACTTATGATGAAAAAGGTAATCTGGTGTCAGATAGTTCCCTTGTGACGGAATCCCAGGAGGAAGGCGGTACAACCCTGATCCTGGTGGCGCAAAAGCTGGACGGGAAAGTGATCCAGGTGGATGTGACCTTGTCTCAAGAGAAGTGACGCGCAAAACAAAAACCCCCGGCAGATGCATTCTGTCGGGGGTTTCGCTTTCTTAATCCATTTTAGAAGATGTTGGAGAAATTGTCGATCAGGCCTTCGTTGCGGGTCATGGAGATGTTGTTCAGCAGCAGCACGTCGTCTACGCCCTTTTCCTGGGCCAGAGCGGTCACAGTGCCGGTGTAGTAGCGGTAGTCAACCACGTACACGTTCTTGTAGTGGTTCACCAGGAAGGGGATGAAACAGTTGCCGAAGGATTCCTTCACCAGGATGCAGGAGGGACCGTCCTCCATATCGTTGTTGGTGATTTCCTCGTAGGGCTGGTCACCAGCGGCGTAGATCAGGTATTTCATGGTCTCGCCGTACTCGTCGCCGTCAGCGATCAGAGGCCAGTTTTCCAGTACTTGGCCGTCACTCTGGGTGGCGTTCAGAGTCACATTGGCCTTGGGGATATAAGCTTCCACGGTATCGGGATTCCCGCCCAGAGCCGCGGCGGCTTCAGAGCTGGAGCTGTAAAAGCTGCCCAGATAACCGGTGTATTCCTTCTTATCAAAGTCCTCCAGGGGAACCGGATCAAAACCACGGACCTTGCAGAACTCAGTATAGGCGTAGTAGGCGCCCAGCTGGGTCCAGTGGTGGTCGGTGCGGAAGTACAGGTATTCGTTGGCGTGAGCCTTCAGAGTGTCAAAGGTGGACACGGTCTTAACGCTGGAGTTGTTGGCCTGGATGGAGGGATAAATATATTCCTCAATAGCCTTCCGCTGGTCGGAAGTGTTGATCTTGTCCGCGTTCTTTTCCAGGTAGCTTTCCGGCAGCATAATATCGATGCTGGTGGGCACTACCATATCATACAAGGTAGCGGTGCCGGACAGCTTTTCACCGGCGTCTGCCACAGCAGTGATGTAGGAGTTTGCCAGGTCTGTGCTGAAGTTGTAGTACTCATAAGCGGTGTCGCCTACCACCATGAGAGCGCCTACTGTCTCAGGATCGGCATCAGGCTCTTCCTGGGGAGCGGGAGTGGGCTCGCTCTCAGAGGGAGTGGAAGAAGTCTGACCATCCGAGGTGGAGGAAGTGTTGGGATCTTGAGAAGTTCCGTCCACAGAGCTTGTCTGGGAGCTGGTCTGAGAGGAATTGGAGGAAGTGTCGCCGCCTTCCGGCTTGGAGGAGCAGGACTTCGCCAGCAGCGCGATGGCCACGATCAGCACTACCAGTACCAGGATCGCCACATACAGGATGGGAGGAGGACCGTTTCTCCGTTTACGACGGGTGGAACGGGGGATGTAGCGGTCATTTTCCTGAGCGTAGTAGGAGGAAGGGCGCCGAGCGCTGGAGCTCCGGGTGCTGGAGCCATGGACGGGAGTACCCCGGCGAGGGGTGTAATTATTAGGCATGGGTATGCTCCTTTCTCAAGTTATATCAAAAGAATTATTCGTCTTTAATAAAGGGGCCGTCGGGGATCTCGTCGCCCTGTTCCACAGTGCCGACGATTTCCACGGTCTTGATCCCGTACAAGGACCGGACCCAGCTGTTCAGCTGGAAGAAGGTGTCCCGCAAGGGGAAGGTATCGGCGAACCAGGTGTCGATGCCCTTGGTGTAATCGCCGTTGGCAAGAGCTTCCACGGAAAACTTGGGAAACTCAGTAAGTTTACGTTTTTCCATCATAGATTCTGTGGGCCGCAGAGGGAGGAGCATAGAGAAGATCCCAAAGGCGAACAGCGCCAGGAAGAAGATCGCTGCTTTTCCCCGTGAGCCCCGCTTGTACTGTTTGGCGTGACGCATGGCATTCGCTCCTTTTCAAAAGTTAGAACTGCAAATAGAGGAAGGGATTGTAGGAATCCCCTACCAGATAGCTGATGGAAAAGACCAGCGCCGCCACAGGCAGGCACCATTCCAGCACCGTGCCCAAGGCAATGGCGCCCCCGTTGGTGGAGGAGCACACCCGGTGATAGAGCAGCCGGGGAAGGGGCGTGCAGGCGATCACAGCCACAATGAGGAAGAACAGGTAATTGAGCACCATGTTTTGGCTCTCGAAATTGATCAGGGGGTTGCCGTTGAGGCAGAAAAGCCCTTTGAGCACCACCAAGCCCTGAGTAAAATCGGTGAAGTAGAACAGCACCCAGCCGAAGAACACCACCACCAGAGTGTACAGATGAGCGAAGAACGCCGGCAGTCTCTGAAGGCCGGGGAAGATAAATTTCTCCAAGGCCAGGAACAGGAAGTAGTAAAGGCCCCAGAGGATGAAGTTCCAACCGGCGCCGTGCCACATGCCGGTGAGGAACCAAACCACCAAAAGATTGAAAGCTTGACGGGCTTTTCCTCTCCGGTTGCCGCCCAGAGGGATGTAGACATAATCCCGGAAGAAGGAGGACAAACTCATGTGCCAGCGCCGCCAGAAATCGGTGATAGAATTTGCCAAATAGGGATAGTTGAAATTCTCCTTGTAACGGAAGCCCACCATCAGGCCCATGCCTATGGCCATGTCGGAGTAGGCGGAGAAATCCAGGTAGATCTGCAAAGCGTAGGCAAAGCAGCCCAGCCACAGGGTCAAAGCGGAGGCGTTTTCCAGAGTGGGCAGGTTCTTGGCCTGGTCCGCCAGAGCGCCGCTTAAAATGGTCTTGCTGGCGATGGAGCCGCAGACGTTGGCCAGCAGCACTTTCTTGGCCAGTCCGGAGGCGAACCGGTTGATACCGTTACGCATGTCCTCTCCGTCCACGTGGCGGGAGAGGATCTGCTCGGAAACGTCCTTATACCGGACGATGGGCCCGGCGATGCACTGGTGGAACAGGGACACGTACAGCAGCAGCCGGCGGAAATAGCGCTGAGCCGCCACCTCGCCTCGGTAAACGTCCACCATGTAGGAGAGCAGCTGGAAGGTGTAGAAGCTGATGCCGATGGGCAAAGCAATCTTGGGCACCACACTGGGGAAGCCGAACCATTGGTTGGTCTCTCCCAGCACAAAGGAGGTGTATTTGAAGAAGGCCAGAAGGCCCAGGTCAATGACACAGCCAAGGACTAAAAAGGCCTTGCTTTTCCCGGTACCTCGGTATTTGTAGATGAACTGGGAAATGACCCAGTCCGCGAAGCACATAAACACCAGCAAGACGATGAAGAAAGGTTCCCCCCAGGCGTAGAACACCAGGGAGAACAGGATCAGCACCGTGTTGCGGGCCTCGATGCTCTTAGCCAGGTAGTAAAAGAGCATTTGCAGGGGGAAGAATAAACACAGGAATACCAGGGAGGAAAATACCACGCCGAACCCTCCTACGGAGATATTTGGACAAATAGAGGGAAGAAAAGCCCCTCGACCCGACTACGAGCCGAAGGGCTCCCCGTTACATCCCTCGATAGAGTGACTGCTTAAGAATTGTTAGTATCATCGGGCCGCTGACCGGGCTGGGGGGGCGCCTGGAAAGGCGGCTGCTGCACCGGAGGGGCCTGCTGGAAGGGAGGCTGGTTAGGAGCTCCCTGCTGGTAAGGCTGCTGATAGGGAGGGGGAACCGGCTGACCGGGACCCTGCTGCGGATAAGGGGGGACGAACTGCCCGGGCACAGGAGGCACGGGACGGGGCTTCCGTTTGCCGAAGGCCTTGAAAGCCAGGTCGGCCACCAGGGGAAGATCGGCTTCCCGGTCTTTCATCACCCGGAGGATGGCCAGGATGCTGAACACGATAGCGCCCAGATAGATGACGCCGGAGAGGATGTTGAGCAAAATACCCAGCAGACGGAAAACGGTGATATATTTGGGGAAGAGATCCACTACGTAAAGGAGCACGGATTGAGCCAATTCCGTGACCGCACACAGGACCAGAGCCTGGAGTGTCTGACGGCTGGCCCACTCATCCCGCTCAGCGAAGAGAGCGACGCCAAAAATCAGGGCGCAAAGGATGGGTTGACCGATGATCACGCAGGCAAAAGCCAGGATGGGATAGAGACATAATACAATGCCAAAACGACCTTTTCGCATGGGTGGATCCCCCTTTTGGTTTACAAAATTCCAGTATCCTAAGTTTACGTCATATGGGGGGTTAAGTCAAGGGAAAAGCGGGAAAATATTGGCGAAAAAGCGGCTTTGAAACAAAAGAAAAAAACCACCCGCAACCGCGAGTGGTTTCAATCTGTGTTGGCGAAAACCTATTTTTCCGGGCCGTCACCAGCCAAGTATCTTCGGCGCCGGCGAGCTTAACTTCCGTGTTCGGGATGGGAACGGGTGGACCCTCGCGGCAATCAACACCAACTGT
>DXXG01000014.1 GCA_019416455.1 Clostridiales bacterium
TCGTTTAGCTGTACAATCTTTTCAGGCATGGTTTGCTATCTCCTTTCGAATGTTTGTGTCGCAACTTCATTCTACCAGAGATCTGCAAACCATGTCTCTTTTTATTTACTTTTCAATTTGCGAAACTTATTCTACCTTATCTAATAATGGGATTTAATTATGGATATGAGAAAAAGAAGTTTGATAGTAGATGGAAGCGTTTAGAAGTTGAGTATTGTGATGCAGGGATGAGCGAAGAACAGATTGCTGCCATGAAAGAATATGACTGGGCATGGTTTTGCAGTCAAAGGGTTTTTCAAAACCATACGCAACCAATACCTTGTGAACAATATGATGAAGTATGTGGTCAATCACAGCTGTTCCGAAAGTTTGCATCGTTATCTTATCAATGGGATGTTGATAAGATTGATCAAACGCGATATGGATGGTTGGCTTCGGTGGAAAACGAACAACTACTGTTGAGATTGAAGAAGCTGTCGAAGAAAGATTTGGAGCTATTGACATTACTTTTTGTGGATGGTTATCGTCAAATTGATGTAGCACGTCTTTGGCATTGTTCCAGAAGTGCTGTTGCACAAAGATTTAAAAAAATAAAAAAATTTTTGAATAACACTTAACAAATGAAGCGTATCAGTGCCTACCCATTGAGGGAAGAACATTCTCCCAATGTGGAGCTTGACAATTTCATAGACGGCATTTCCGGTACATAACCTATGTACGAGCGAATCAGGCACGCCGCGAAGATGGACAGCCCCAGGAGGTGATGAATAGGACTGTTCCGAGCGATCCACGTCAGCCTGATACCCGAAAGTGGCATTTCAGGGCGCGATGACTGCATAGGGGTTAAAGATACTTCCTCACGGCCTCCTAAAGACTTGGGGGGAACTCTGCGGCGCACGAGTAAAACGACGCTGTGGAGTTATGACAGCCGCGCCAGCGGAGACCGGAATGTCCCCATCGCCAGGGGTGCGTGGCAAATGTGGCGAGTAAATTTTTCAAAGTCAGATACCATGCGCTGGCAGCTTCGGTTGCCAGCGCATTCATGTGATTTTGAAAGCAACAACCACATCTTTGACAGAAAGGGGGACCACCTATGGAAAAATTGATTTCGCGGAAAGAGGCTGCCAAATTACTGGGGATTAGCATTGCCACTTTGGATGCAGCTCGAAACAGTGGGCTAATTTCCTATGTTCAGTATGTGCAAAATGGTTGCGTGTACTTTACAGATGCTGGCCTTCAGGAGTATATCGCAAAATGCACCCATCGTGCAAAGCCAGTGGAAAAAAGCGCTACATACCGCAAGCTGCGAAGTGTCCGAGCTTGAGCTGTTCCGTATCCTTGCTGGAACCTAATATGTCTGATAAAACAAAGGTACAGCGCTGGACATTATTCTTAGGAGGTGACGGAATTGGCAAAAAGAAAAAGGGCAATTCCTCAATATGGTACGGTCGTGCTTAACGGCATTGAATATTATAGAACCAGAGTCGAAGATTCGGATGGAAACAGAGTGGCGCTTTATGCAAAGACGCCCGAAAAGCTTTATGACAAGGAACTGGAGGCGTTAGAGCAGATTGACAGTACTACGTTTCGTCGAAGATCGCCTACGGTTGCTGAGTACTGTGAGAAGTGGCTGCTGATGCAGTCCGTCCATGTTCGGGCCACCACCTTGACAGATTATACCTCTAAGGTGCGGCGGCACATTATTGGAGGGCTGGGAGACAAGAGAATGGCTGATGTATCCCTGGATGACATCCAACTTGCCCTCGTACCTGTTTCCAAGAAGTCGGCTTCGGTTTATAAGTCTGTGGTGATTCTCTGCAAGTCCATTTTCCGGGCGGCCAAGGAGAGCCATGTGATTGACGAGGACCCGACCATATACCTGGATGCAAAGGGAGGAGTTCCCCAGGAAGAAAGACAGGCATTGACGGATGAACAGGTTGAGCGGCTTTTGGACACGATCCGGGATTTGCCGCCCTATGTATTTGTGATGATCGGTTTATATGCCGGTCTGCGCCGGGAAGAAATCCTGGCGCTGCAATGGGATTCTGTGTATCTGGATGCAGAGGCTCCGTACTTAACGGTACGGCGGGCATGGCACACAGAACATAACAGGCCGGTCATTCTTACCGAGCTAAAGACCAAAGCGGCACAAAGAAACATTCCTCTCCCGGTCTGTCTGGTTGAATGTCTGAAAGATGCAAAGAAAAAATCCACTTCGGATTATGTGATTGCCAATCGGGACGGTGATCCGCTATCCTATACACAGTTTAAGCGGCTGTGGCAGTATATTGTGACGCGGACTGCAAAGCCGAGAATGGCCAGAAAACTTGTGGACGGAAAGTATGTAAAATATATGCTTTACCCGAAACTTGGAGAAAAAGCCAGGAATAACGGCCATGTGGTATATAGCCTGGATTTTGAAGTGACACCGCATCAGCTGCGGCACACCTACATCACCAATCTGATTCATTCTTCGGTGGACCCCAAAACGGTACAATATTTGGCGGGCCATGAAAGCAGCAAAATCACGATGGACATTTACGCAAAGGTCAAATACAACAGGCCGGATGATCTTGTCAAAGCAATGGGCTGTGCCTTTGACTTATGGGACGCTGTGTAAGTTCCGAACAATTCAGAAAATGAAGTAAGAGCGAGACAAGGATGTCTCGCTCTTAGTTTTTCCTTGGCCGTATCTTTGATTCAATTTGAAATCTCTGATAAAAAGGAGGTGTAGATACATCACCACGCGAGAAAGGAAATTAATTATGGCAAAGAAGAAAAAAAACATACCTCAATATGGAACCGTCACACGAAAGGGTGTCCTGTATTACAGAACCCGGATTCTGGACGCAGACGGCAAGCAGGTGAGCTTGTATGGGACTACCTGCGAGGAACTGTACGATAAAGAGCAGGAGGCGAGACGCCAGGTAGCGGAGATCATCTTCCACCGGGAGCATCCTACTGTGGCCGAGTATTGTGAGAAGTGGCTGTTGATGCAATCCGCAAAAGTGTCGCCGGCTACACTGAAGGGCTACGCCTCCAATATGAAGAACTACATTATCAAGCCTTTGGGAGATATGTATATGGAGGAAGTAACAGCGGATGATATTCGTCTGGCGCTGATCCCATTGTCCAATAAGTCCGAGAGCCTGCACAATACGGTGAATATGCTCCTCAAGTGCATTTTTTACTCGGCAGAGCGGAGCCAGTTGCTGGAATACAATCCGTGTGAGGGGATTTCGGCAAAAGGAGGGAAACCGACCCAAAAGAAAGATTCGCTGACAGACCAGCAGGTGGAAGTGCTGCTGGAAACCGTCAAAGGACTTCCGCCGTATCTGTTTACCATGATCGGCTTATATGCCGGTCTGCGCCGAGAAGAAGCTCTCGCCTTGCAATGGGATTGTGTGTTCCTCGATGCACCCACTCCATATATCTCTGTGCGGCGCGCATGGCGATCAGAGCATAACAGACCGGTTATCTCTACAACGCTTAAGACGAAAGCAGCAAGAAGGGATATTCCCATTCCCAAATGCCTTGTGAATTGTCTGCGGGAAGCCAAGGCTGCCTCCAAATCGGAATATGTGATTGCCGATAGTGAGGGACAGCCCTTGTCATATTCGCAGTTCAAACGTGTCTGGCAGTACATCGTTGTTCGGTCTACCAAGGAGCGTACCTATTATAAGTATGTGAACGGACAGAGCATCAAGTACACTGTTCAGCCGAGTCTGGGAGGACATCAGAAAAACAATCCCAACATTGTGTATAGCCTGGACTTCGATGTGACACCGCACCTGCTGCGGCATACCTACATCACCAATCTTCTGTATGCAGGTGTTGACCCCAAGACGGTCCAGTACCTTGCCGGACATGAGAACAGCAAGACAACTATGGACATCTATGCAAGAGTAAAGTATAATAAACCAGAACAGCTATTCGATGTAGTAAATTCTGCATTTCATCAAGCTGTCCCCTCGTAAAAGTGGCCTGTTTTTTGGTTAAGGAATAGGACAACCGAGGGGCCGAGGCTCAAAAAAGCCCGGAATATCAAGGAAAATCATCGCTCAGACGATTGAAGTACGGCCTCAAGGCTGCCCGTCGCGCTCCCCAGTTCAGCAAGCGCTGATTGTTTACCGTCTGGAAACTGTCAGAAAGAAAAGCTCCCCTTGTGGGAGCTTTTTTGCTGCCCTGAAACAGGACTGTCTGGGAACCTGTCCCCAAAAGTCCGGAGAAGATAGGCGGGTTTTGTCGGCTGTTCCCCACCGGAGCCTGCTTTTTGCAGGGAAAATAGGGAGTGGATTGGATTTTTTGAAAAAATTTTTATTGCCCGCGGCCCTGAAACCTGCATGTTCATGCAAAAAATAGAACGTGTGTTCGGGTTGCCTTTGCAACTGGTGAGAATTTGACCATTTGCGCCAAAAGAAGGGGTAAAAAGCCCACGGTTTCGGCGTTTTTCAGGGCATTGCCGGTGTATGAGATTTTTGGTTTTATACACGTGGTTTACGAAAAATCTAGGGAAATGCTACTTTTCAAAGAGAAAAAATTAATAAATATACAGAAATTTTTCATTTTTCGGGTGTGAGACCACATGCCTGGTCCGGTTTTGATACATTTTGCACAGCCTGGTGTTTCCATAATTTCGGGAAAAACCGGAAAATCTCGAAAAAAACCCGTTTTTCGCAGGATTATGTCAAGGAATGGTCTATTCAGATTTAGCAAAAGTGTACAAAACAGACCGGCGAAAAATTTTGACACCTCGTCGATTTTTTACTATACTAGTCTCTGGATACCGCCCAAAGGGCGGCGAAAGGAGCATCGATATGCACGGCAGACACATGAAGAAAGCGCCCAAGCTCTTCGTCATCCGGGGAGTGACCGCGCTGATACTTGTCCTGGCGCTCAGTGTATGTTCGTTCGCCACTGTGATGGCTAACACGGTTTCCGCTAACGTGATCGACGGAGACCAGTCTTATACTTTCAATATGAGCAGCACGGACCTGGAGGAGATCCTGGCCCAAGCGGAAGAGCGGGGCATGGAACCCCTTGGCCCCTTGGATATTGCCCAGCGGGTGGAGAACACCACCACTGTGGTGGTGCGCCGGGGCGTGAACATGACCGTCACCGAAGCTGGTCGTGAGACTCAGCTGACAGCCTATAAGGGCGACACGGTGGGTCAGGCGCTGCTGGACAACAGCATCGTTTTGAAAGAGGATGACCAAGTCATCCCCAGCCAGGACACCGTCCTGGAAGAGGACATGAACGTAGAGATCCGCCGTTCCTGCCAGGTGGTTGTCATGGCCGACGGCAAGAGCAAGAAAGTGACCCTGCAAGGCGGCACCGTAGAGGATGCCTTGAAAGCGGCGGGCGTTACCATGGGCGAGGAAGACTCTCTGAACTACGAGTTGGACAAGCCCCTGTTTGACAAGATGCACATCCGGGTCACCCGTGAGATGAAGGTGAAGATCACCGCCGACGGGGAGACCAAGGAGTATATGACCTCCGCCCAGACCGTGGAAGACGCCCTGGAAAAGTGCGGCGTGGAGCTGGACGAGGACGACCGGGTGGAGCCGGAACTCACCGAGAAGGTGGAGGATGGCATGGAGATCATCGTCCACCGGGTGGAAGTGAAGGAAGAGGTCAAGACCGAAGAGGTCGCCTATGAGACCGAGTATAAGGACACCCAGTCCCTCTACGAGGGAGAGACCGAAGTGGAGACCGTGGGTGTTCCTGGTGAAAAGGAAGTCACCTACAAGGTGACCTACGTGGACGGCAAGGAAGAGAGCCGGGAGGCCGATTCCGAGAAAGTGGTGAAAAAGCCTGTCAACGAAGTGATCCTCCGGGGCGTGGCTGAGAAAGAGGACACCTCTACCGGCCCTGACGTGAGCGGAGGCAACGGCACCGGAGTGTCCGCCGGCACCTTCGTGGACATGTACGGCAACACCGTTTCTTACAGCTCCATGCTCACCGGTACCTGCACTGCTTACTCCGTGCCTGGCGGCACCACCTCTTTGGGTTGGGACGCTGTTTACGGCGTGGTAGCGGTGGATCCCAATATTATCCCCTACGGTACCAAGCTGTACATCACCTCTCCTGACGGAAGCGTGGTCTACGGATACGGCGTGGCCGGAGACACCGGCGGAGCCTGCATGGCTGGCGACATCATCGCGGACCTGTGCTACAACACCATCGAGGAGTGCAGCCAGATCGGACGCCGCACCATGAACGTTTATATCCTTTCCTAAGAAAAAGGATCCAAGATCGCATCTCTTAAATTGAATATTTGCTGAAAGAGGCAGACAGTGCAAATGCGCTGTCTGCTTTTTTGTTGTCCGTCAAAAGGATCTCTGGCGGCAGATGAGAAAATGGGTGCTTGTGGTCACATATTTTCCATTCTGTGGTAGTACATCAGGCAGGATTCGCTTTTTAGGGCGCTAAAAATAGTATAAATTTGCTGTGGCTTTATGTGGGCGACTAAATAAATGTTCTGGAATCATAAAAACGCAGCAAAAACAGGCGGGACAAGCCACGTTGTACTTTTTCTCACCAGCTTGTTATGTCAGGATCTAAAAACTTGGGGATCTGGTTGTTTAGTTGTGTTGGTTTTTACTATTGAAACAAAATGTCACGATAGCAGAAGGAAAAATATGTGGAATTAAGGAAAAAACGCCTTGTAATAATTTGAAGAACTGTGTATAATGAAACTATTATTAATGTTCGGTTCATAACAGAATAAACATGATGTTACGACGTTTTGGGAGCTTTCGGGGGAAGGGACCTGCCAAGGAACTATAAAAATGTATATTATTTATTAATATATAATTTTTAATTTAAGTCGGAAAAAGCTGGAGGGAACATTATGAGTAAGGAAAATGTGAGCGGTGAAAAGAAACTGAGAAAGTTTGGGATCACTCCAAAGCTGCTTCTGGGAATTCTGTGCCCTTTGATCGTCTCCATGGCGATCATGAGCGGGTTTTTAGGAGTGAAGGGCTCAGAGATCGTAGACGAGGTCATGGGCGGACAGCTGGAAGCGCAGTCCAGCGCGGCGGCCAATCAGGTAAAGGCGTTTTTGGACCGCTACTATGGGGTCGCGGAGTGTTTGTCTGCTACCCAGATCGTTCGGGACGTCACCACGGACCAGGGAAAAGGGGGCATCGCGGGGAACGACCTGTATGATAGCCTGCTGGAAACCCTGAAACTGGTCCAGGAAGATGATGCCCAAAACATTGACTATGTGTGGCTGGCAGATCTGGAGACCGGGGAACTGCTGCAAAGCGATGGAACGCTGTTCAAATCGGGGGACATCGATTTCGCCAACCGTTCCTGGTATAAACTGGTCATGGACAAAAAGGATACCATCACCACGGAAACATACGCCAGCGCCAATGGTGATGCCGACGCTATCACGGTGGCCAGTCCTGTTCTGGTGGATGGCACCATCGAAGGCGTGATAGGCGTGGACCTGAATATCCAGCATTTAAAACAGCTGCTGGGACAGATCACCATCGGTGAAAGCGGTTATGTCACCGTGTACGATCTGGACAACAAGATCATCTTCCATCCGGACGAATCCGTAGTGGGCACAAATGCGGAAGAGGCCAACTATTCGTCCAATATGCTGGATGCTATCCTGAATAAGGAAGATTCCCCGTCCATGCGTTATACCCGTGGTTCCACCGAGTATTACGGCAGCACGATGCCCGCGGGCGATTCAGGATATATGGTGCTGGGCGTGATGCTCACTTCGGAATATACCTCTTACACTTCAAAAATCCTAAGCGTGTTGATCGGCGGCATGATGTGCTGCGCTGTTCTGTTGACTATCATTTGCATTATCATTGCTTTGTCCATTACCCGGCCCTTGAAGCGGCTGGATGCGGCCGTGAACAAGCTGGCTGATGGTGAGCTGGATGTGGTCGTGGAGACCAACGGCCATGACGAAGTGGCGGAAGTGGGCGCTAATGTTGAACGGATCGTGGAGCGTTTGAGAGAGTACATCCTGTACATCGACGAGATTTCCTCCGTGCTGTATCAGATTGGTAAGGGAAATCTTGTGTTCCATTTAGATCATGAGTACGCAGGTGAGTTTTCCAAGATCAAGGAGGCGCTGCTGAACATCCGCAGCACCTTGACTGAGACCCTTACCTCTATCGCGGTGTCGGCGGATCAGGTGAACTCCGGCGCCGATCAGATTGCCAGCGGCGCTCAAGCATTGGCTCAGGGTGCTACGGAACAGGCTTCTTCCGTACAGGAGCTGTCCAGCGCGGTACAGGAGCTTTCCACGCAGGCCACAGCGGAAGCTCAAAAAGCCGTGGATGCCGGAAAATTCCTGGAACAGATCAAAAACGAAGTGGAAAAGTGCAATGGGCAGATGGAAACCATGAGCAGGGCCATGCAGGACATCAGCGTACAGTCCACCGCTATCCGCACCATCATCAAGACCATCGACGATATCGCGTTCCAGACCAATATCCTGGCCCTGAACGCGGCAGTGGAAGCCGCCAGAGCAGGTTCTGCCGGTAAAGGTTTTGCTGTGGTGGCAGATGAGGTCCGCAGTCTGGCGGGCAAGAGCGCGGAAGCGGCGCAAAAGACCAATGAGCTGATCGAAAATTCTGTACAAGCCGTAAAACGTGGCGAGGAATTGACCGAACTGACGGCGCGTTCTTTGGGGGCCGTGGCTGATGGGACAAAACAAGCGACCGCAACCATTGAGGTAGTGGCGCAGGCTTATCACGATCAGGCCGATAAGCTGGTGGAAATCTCCAGAGGCGTGGACCAAATCGCCGATGTAGTGCAGACCAATTCCGCCACCGCGGAGGAAAGCGCTGCCGCCAGCGAAGAGCTGTCCGGCCAGGCGAATATGATGCGCCAGCAGGTTGCCCACTTCAAGCTGGGGGACGGCCCTTCCGAACCCGTTCTGGGAAGAATGATGGGAGAAGAAGAGGCTTTCGATATGACCGGTGAGAAGTACTGACTAAAAGGCGGTCTTGCTCCTGTGGGGGCATAGGCATTGCTGAACGAAGGAGAAGGTATCATGCAGAACAATGAGATCCAGCAGGAGCTGGCCTCGCGGTTATCCGCTTTGTCCGCGGAACAGGCTGAAGCGGTCTGGGAGTATCTTCAGGGATTGTCACCACTGGATGAGGAAGAAACGGACGCGAATACCAAGTATTTGACGTTTCAATGCGGTGGTCAGATGTTCGGTATTGGGATCCGCCAGGTGATCCAGATCATCCGTGTTCCGTCCATAACGCCTCTTCCGGAATCCTCTTCCTATATGAAGGGGGTCATCGACGTGCGGGACGAAATGATCCCTGTGATCGATCTGCGCATGAAGCTGGGAAAGGATGGGACGGTAGACAGCAGTAAAAACTGCATCGTCATCGTCACGATCCAAGGAAGGTCTGTGGGCATGATCGTTGATTCCATCAACAATGTGGAGACCATCATGCCGGAGGAGATCTGCCAGCCTCCCCATCAGGACACGCATGGGGCGGATTATCTGATGGGGATCGTCAAGAAGGATACGGTGATCCTGCTGGTGGACGCGGATCTTCTGCTCACCGCCTGTGACCTGAATGAAGTTCTGGATCTTGCGGGCGAGCTGTCTCAGGAGTGAGATCCGGGGGCAGTGGGAGACAGTTTTATAAGTAGAAAAGCGGCAGTTGGGGGATAGGCATAAAACCATTCCCGAAAACAGCCGTCTTAGGGAAACGGGCATCTATCCACAGAGGAAAAGGCTGGGATGGATGCCTGTTTGCTTTGTTTCCCTGAGGAAAGCCTCTGGGCTGCCTCTTGTAATTTAAGTCGCTATCCGATATAATGAAAAGAAATCGATCGAAAAGGAGACGTCCCATGGATTATTTGGTTGGCGGCGTGATGGTGATCGCCGGTCTCATTTTGATTTTTTCCCTTTCCAAGGAGAACAAGATCTTTTACCTGGCGGGAGGTTATTTCGTGGTGATGGGCGGCTGGTGGATCGCCAACGCTGCTCTGCCGGAAATTGACCTGTTCGCGGGAGCTTGGGGCATCGGCTTCAAGTGTTTCACCGCTGTGGTGCTGGCTGTGCTGATAGCGGTGTTCGTGAAGGAATACCGGAAAAAGGGACGGGATGCCGCTCCCAAGGATCCGCCTGAGGACGGCGGCTCCAAGTAACATTCGCTCGTTCGCGGGGAACAGTCAGTGAAATCCCGGCCAGGCCGGAAGGGAAAGAGGCGGAACGCGTCGTGGAAGCAATGCTTACCATCGTCAGCAAAGTAGGTGTCATGCTCATCCTCATCATGGTGGGCTATGTCATCACCAAAAAACGAATTCTCACCGACCGGGGCACTGGAGAGATCAACAGCCTGTTGCTCCAGATCGTCACTCCCTGCCTGATCGTCAATTCCTTCTTGACCTCGGAGGACGCCCTCTCTGTGGGGGAACTGCTGCTGTCCGTGTTTACTTCCGCTCTGGCTATTTCCCTGGCTATTGTGGTCAGCCTGTTCTTTTTCCGCAAGGAGACAGAGGACCGGAAAAAGGTGCTGCGATTCGCCACAGCGTTCAGCAACGCCGGCTTCATGGGCCTTCCCCTGGTGGAAGGGATCGTGGGAAGCAAAGGCGTGATGTACGGCTCGTTTTTTATCGTGGTGTTCAATGTGTTCTGCTGGACCTACGGATTCCGCATGATGAGCGGCGGACAGAAGATGAGCGTAAAAGTGCTGCTTCTCAATCCCGGTATCATCGGTCTGGTGTTCGGTCTGCCCATTTACTTTTTGAAGCTGAGCCTGCCCCCGGTGATCACCGAGCCTGTGGGCTTCCTGGCGGACTTGAATACCCCTTTGGCCATGATCATCATCGGCAGCTATGTGGCCAAGGTGGACCTCCACTCCTTTGTGTCGGATTTGCAGGTGTACAAGGTGGCGGCTCTTCGATTGCTGGTGGCGCCCCTGTTGTTTTTGCTTTGCCTGCTGATTATCCGGCCGGAGCCCACCCTTTTCGTCACCAGTGTGATCCAGGCTTCCTGTCCGGTGGCAGCCAACGCGGTGTTGTTCGCGGTGCAGTATAAACGGGATTCCCCATTGGCTTCCAAAATCGTGGCGGTAAGTACGGTTCTTTCCGTGATCACCATCCCCATTATGACGGTGCTGGCCCAGACCGCATGCGAGTTCTTGTATTGAAAGCTTGTTATACTAATATATATAGTATATATAGAGAGAGAAACAGTTCGGAAGGACTGCTTCTCTTTTTTTGCGCCGCCGTGGAAACCAAGGAATGTGAATCTTCTCCCCGTTGAAAAATCAAAAGGCATCGTGTACAATATGGGTAAGATCAAACTGGGAAAGGATGGGATCATTATGGCTTATGTGGCGCCCTCGCTGCTGGCGGCGGATTTCTCCGCCCTGGGAGCGGAAGTGAAGCGGGTCCGGGAAGCGGAGATCCTGCACATTGATATCATGGACGGCAATTTCGTCCCCAACCTGAGCATGGGACCCCAGGTGGTGAAGTCCCTGCGGGACAAGACAGAGCAGGTGTTCGACGTTCACCTGATGCTCCTGCATCCCCTGCCTTACGTGAGTGTGTTCCGGGATGCCGGCGCGGATTGGATCACATTCCATATCGAGTGCGCCGATGATCCCGGCAAAGTGCTGACGGCCATCGAGGAAAGCGGCGCCAAGCCCGGCCTGGCCATCAAGCCCTCCACGCCGGTGGAAGAGCTGTTCCCCTATGGAGACAGGCTCCACAGTGTCATCATCATGACGGTGGAACCAGGCTTTGGCGGACAGAAGCTCCAGGAAGAGCCTCTCCGGAAGATCCGGGAGCTGAAGCGGCGCTTCCCTCATATCCTGGTGGAAGTGGACGGCGGTGTGAATCTGGAGACCGCCCCTCGCTGCCGGGAAGCGGGCGCGGATGTGCTCATCGCCGGGACCGGAGTGTTCCGGGCGGAGGATCCGGCGGAAGCCATGGTGATGCTCCGGGGCGAGAGCCTGTAAATCCACACCAGAGCCAAGCAGTCGCCATAGTATGGAATAAAAACCATGCGAGGTGCTGCCATTGCGACTGAAACGACCCGCGCAGCCCCTTGTTTTCCGAATCGCCGGGGTGACGCCCTTATGCGGAGCCGCCGTGGCGCTGTATGAGGAGTTCCCCCAGGTGGAATCCTCCCTCTGCCTGTACCGGGGCGCCTATTATCTAAAGGTGGGCGCGACCCTGGGGCAGCGTCCGGAGATCCGGAGGAAAGCGGCACGCTATGGAGCCTTTTTAGGAGCCAGCCCGGTGCTGTACGCCTACTGTGAGGAACACGGCCGCTGTTTGTCTACGGACGCGGTGGGAGAACTGGGTGGAGTCCTATGGGGCAAATGACGCGCGAAGGCCTTGGGAGGGATCTCCCGGGGCCTTTCCTGAAGAAAAAGGGACGAGCTGTAAAGGAATGAGCCTTGCGGAGTTTTCTTCAGGAGTGGGTCAACATACAAAAAATGGGAAAAATAGCGGCCGCGAAAATGTGGAAATGTGGAAAATTGGACAAGTCCTCCAAAGGCCGGCCAGCCAATAGGGCCCTTTTTCGAGCAGATGCACAAACGTTTGCGGGCATTCCAGAGGCTGGTAGCAAAACCTCCAAAAACAAGCCACAATGTAAAGGGGAAATATGGGGATTTCTCCAATTTGTAAGAAAGGCACACATGAAAAAAACGCCAAAAATGGCTTAAAACCGCCATTTTCCGACGTTTTCAGGTTTTCCACAGGAATGTTGAGATTTGCGTAAAAACTTGAAAAAAGGGCTTGCATTTTTCTGGGACAAAGATTATTATATAGATAACTTCAACTCACGGGGAAAGAGCCCTGTGAGAATCTAAAATTTAAGAGGGTTGAAATTATGAAGAAAAGCAAGTTTCTGAAGAAATCACTTGCGATGCTTCTGGCGCTCATGCTGGTCGTCGCAATGATTCCGCTCAGCGCCTCTGCTGCTACTACGCTGCCCAACATGGACATGCTCTATGTTAATGGGTCGCCTGTAACAGTGGACGGAAGTAACGTGTTCTCTGATGAGATCTACTTCAGACAGGACTACGTTACTCTGCGGCTGAACCAGGCGTTTACAGACGCGAAGCTGTACGTCATGCAGAACAATTCCGACACTGAAAAGAAGGAAGTTACTGCTGATGAGCCTGTTCTTTCGCTGAATGGCACTAACTACTTCGAGACTTCCAAGTATGCTCAGGTCGAAAATTCCACCGTCACCATGAAGCTGGTGCTGGTTGCCAACGACGATCCTGAGAACAAGGAAGAGTACACTGTGAAGCTGTCCCAGGTAACTTCTCATGTTACCGCTTCTCTGGCTTCCGGCGCTCCCGTGAAGAACACCGGTGTGTACGCTGTGGAAGTGAACAACGCTTCTCAGACCGTCACCGTGATCGCTGCTCGTGGTTATACCCCCGGTGCCACTACTACTGGCGCTAGGATCACTGTGACCGGCGCTGATGGCGCTACCATCAATGGAAGCACTACCGCCACTCTGGATGTTCCTGCTTATGGCACTGACAGTAAGTTCACTGTCAAATCCGAATCCGGTGACAACGAGGCTGAATACACCATTAAGGTCACTGTGAAGGACGCTCTGCAGAACTTCTCCATCGATGGTGTGGAAGGTGTTATCACCGACGAAGACAACGATGTGAATGCAGTTCCCGACACTGTCACCGTGACTCTGCCCAAGTCTTCTGTGCTGGACGAGACTTACAACGAGCCTGTCAAAGATCCCAAACTGCCTGTGGAGTTCGCCACCTATGGCAACACTGCTCAGATCCAGATCTGGGGTGTGGCTGATACTTCTTCCACCATTCCTGCCGCAAAAAAGAATCCCCAGGTTGTGAAGAGCAGTGAGTCTGCCTTCTTTGGACTGCTGACAGATTCTTCTAATAGCGATGCTCCCAAAGAAATCACTTCTGGCGCAAAGCTTTCCATGACCTGCGAAGGTGTGCCCCAGGAGTATGACCTGGTCATCAAGTTCGCTGCTGATACCACCACTGCCATCAACTATGCCCAGCTGAATGATCAGGTGGCTACCATTGAGGGCCAGAACATCACTGCCGAGCTGCCCAACACTGCCGGCGTGCTGAACGATGTGAAGGTTACCTTGCGCACTCCTGCCAGTGTGACAAAGGTGGTTATCGGCAATACTGAAGCTGATGTTCCCAATCCTTCCGCTGTTAACGGCGAAAAGACTTGGATTTGGGATACTGCTAATGTCAACTTGAACTCTTCCAAGATCATCACCGTCACTGCGGAGAATGGCGACATCGGTTACTACAACCTGTCCGCTACTGTCGCTTCCAACACCACCGTTGCCAGACTGACTGCTGTCTACCTCACCAACGGCGATGTGAAGTACGAGGGTCAGATCACTGATCACACCATCACCTTCAATAATGTGCCCTACATGACCCCCGACATTGCCGGCTGGAAAGTGTTTGCCACTCCCGTTGCTGGTGCCAATGCCGCTGGTGTGACTACTGGTTCTGATGGTAAGGATCACGCTGATACTGCTAACATTGTTGTGAACGGCACCACTAAAGCAGTAAATCTGTGGGATTCTAATAGCGACAGTAAGGTTCCTCTGTCCGCTCAGGGCAACAAGGGTACCACTACTGTGGGCAAGATTGCTGCTGTGAACAAGACCACTCCCTCTGTGGAGGAAATCTACAACGTGGTCGTCAACCTGACCACCGCCAAGACCGGTAAGACCCTGTCCAAGCTGAACATCACCGCTCAGCCCGATGATATCTATCACGACACCGACAAGGAAGTTTTCCGCGCTATCGACAAGACCAACACTGTTGTGGGCGATATCAGCGAAACCAGCACTACTGCTGGCAAGATCGTTCTGAATGTGCCCTTCAGCCTGTACGATAAAGCTAGCACTTCTGACAATAACTACACTGTGATCGACTATGCCGGCGATAACGGCGGTGTGGTGTTTGGTATTCAGTATGAAAATACTGGTGTTGAGTATATCGTATTCCCCATTACTGCTACTGTGAATGACGATAAAGTAAGCACTCCTGTTACCGGTAGCCATATCAGTCCGGAATATGTCGACACCGATGGTTCTAACAATACCGCCACCAATGGCAATGTATTCGATCGCATCATCGTATTGCCCGAAGAGACCGCTCGTAAAGTCTTGACTAGCGCAACCGGGTATATTTTGAGTGATGCCGATTCCAAAGAGGGCACCATCTATACCGTAGAGAACAACCAGAACGCTGCTTCTCATGCGGCTTCCATGACCTCTATGTCCATTGGTAACTTCAACTTCACTGTTACCAGCAAGATGGATAGCAGCAGCCCGAACGAGTATACCGTTTCCGGCACTATTCCCTGGAGCCTGACCACCGATAATGGTGATTCCTCTAACGGCGGATCCTTTACCATGGCTGGTGCTAACCCCACCTTCTTTGATTTTGAGATCAGCCCCTATGCTCAGATGGGCAGCTTCAACAGCTCTGTCTCCGATACTACTGTTGTCTTCTATCCCAATGGCGACAGCAACAACGACGGCGAGGAAGATGTCATCGTCAGCAACGACCCCTATACCAACTATAAGCTGGTTTTCGAGCGCAATGCTGACCACACTGTGACAGTGTATCAGGCTGGCAATGACGCTACTACTGAAATCGACGGACTGTTGGTCAAAGCCGAGGACCGTTTGGATACCGGCGCTACCAAGAGCGTGAACAAGTACTACTTCAACCTGAAGTGGGCCGAGCCCAACACCACCGCAGACATTACCGCGTTCAGCATTGGTAATTCTCGCGGCACCATCGACAACTCCAACGACAAGAGCCGTACCATCAATGTCACCGTGCCTTTCGGCACCGACCTGAAGGGTCTGATCCCCACCTTTACCGCTTCTTCCGGCGCTAAGGTCCGTCTGAACTCTTCTACCACTGGTACTGAGCTCCAGAGTGGCAAGACCGCTGTGAACTTCTCTCATCCCGTGAAGCTGTATGTCACTTCCGAGGATACCAAGCTGACCGTTGAGTACACTGTGACTGTAAACGCAGCTGCTCAGTTCAGCGACGTGCAGCCCGGTGCTTGGTACTATGACAACGTGATGCGCGCTGTGGAGCTGGGCATCCTGTCCGGTTACTCCGACGGCACCTTCCGTCCCATGAACAACATCACTCGTCGTGATTTCGCCATCATGCTGGCTCAGGCCATGGGCAACAGCAATGACGGTGAGGCTGTGTCTCCCTTCATCGATGTGGCTGATGACGATTACGGCGTAGTCTCCATCGCTTTCCTGTATGAGAAGCAGATCACTGTGGGCGACGATCAGGGCAAGTTCAATCCTGATTCTTACATCACCCGTCAGGAAGCCGCTATCTTCCTGGCCAGAGCTTTCGAGGCTACTGGCACCACCAGCGAGACCTTCAAGGATGACGCCAAGATCGCCAGCTGGGCTAAGAGCTTCGTCTACGCCGCTAAGGCTGCTGGCCTGATGAACGGCGATACCGATGGCAAGTTCCGTCCCAACGATACGCTTACAAGAGCTGAAGCCGCGTCCGCCATGGTCAACGCGGTTGACAAATAAGGTTTCAACTCTACTTAATTTTATGATTACCCCATAGGATGAGGGCGCTGCTCCGGCAGCGCCCTTGTTCTGTTTAGAGTTGCAAACAGCGGGATTTGTGTTTCGTTCTGATCGTGCTTTTATGTACTTTTCAGCTTAGCTACTAATGCTGCTTGAATACCGCCATAGGAGTCTAAGACATATTATCAAGCGTGACTTAAAAAGTCCTAATACCATGGCTCCACTGTATAGAGGGGTAAGACCGCACCCGTGCAAAAGTCCGGGTTTATTCCACAAGTCAAAACGATCTAGTTGAAACATAGTATCCGAAAACTATCTCATTAAGTACCTACAAACATGAAAAGGCTCCTGAGCAATTTGCTCAGGAGCCTTTTCTCATTCCCCACATTGCAGACAAAAGGGACAGCTTTCGCTGTCCCTCCTGCCTATGGGGTAATCATAAAATTAAGTAGAGTTGAAACCTTATTTGTCAACAGCGTTGACCATAACAGAAGCAGCCTCAGCTCTTGTAAGCTTATCATTGGGACGGAAAGCTCCGTTTGCATCGCCGTTCATCAGGCCATCGGCCTTAGCAGCGTAAACAAAGCTCTTAGCCCAGCTAGCGATCTTGGCATCGTCAGTGAAGGTCTCACTGGTGGTGCCGGTGGCCTCGAAGGCCTTAGCCAGGAAGATAGCAGCTTCCTGACGGGTGATGTTAGCGTCGGGATTAAAGTTGCCCTTCTCATCGCCAACGGTGATCTCGTTGTCATACA
>DXXG01000015.1 GCA_019416455.1 Clostridiales bacterium
TCTCCTGCTTTTTTGCACCCTAAATTAAATGTATCACAGCTAAAACTATCGAAAACAAAATAGGCAGATACCATAAAAGAAGTTTTTCTTTGGATAGTGCTTGTCTTTTTTGAATTCATCACTTGACATTGTGGCAAAGAGGTGGTCATCCCTTACCAGTACCGGGTGCTGGACGACAAGGAGGAGGGCGTGGAGAAAAGCCACGCTTTGGAGAATCTCCGCTTGGCTGCCCGAAAGAACAAGGGTGAGGAACTGACAGAGGAATTTTACGGCATGGTGTTCCAGGACAGTGATGTTGCCAAATGGCTGGAGGCCGCCGCCTACACCTTGGGACAGTGTCCCGACCCAGAGCTGGAGCGGGAAGTGGACAGTGTGATCGAACTGCTGGGGAAAGCCCAGCAGGAAGACGGCTATCTCAATTCCTATTTTACAGTGAAGGAACCGGAGCGGAAGTGGACCAACCTTCAGGAGGCCCACGAGCTCTACTGCGCAGGCCACCTGATGGAAGCCGCCTGCGCTTACTATGAAGCTACCGGCAAGGACAGCCTGCTGAAAATTATGCAGCGGAACGCGGACTGCATCTACCGGCAGTTTACGGAAAAGAACACTCTCGGTTATTCCGGTCACCCGGAGGTGGAGCTGGCACTGCTGCGGCTGTACCGCGCCACGGGAGATCAGCGTTATAAAGATCTGTGCGCTCACTTTCTAGACGCACGGGGTCAGAAGCCCAATTACTTTGTGGAGGAAAGGGAGTCCAGAGGGTGGACCGTTTGGGGCAATGCCAACGCCAGCATCGACACGGACTACACACAGAGCACTCTCCCTGTGCGGGAGCAGAAGGACGCTGTGGGCCATGCGGTGCGGGCGGTGTACCTGTATACCGCCATGGCGGACCTGGCGGCGGAGAACGGGGACGACACCCTGAAAGATGCCTGCCGAGCCTTGTGGGAGAGCATTACCCAGCGGCAGATGTACGTGACTGGCGGCATTGGCTCCACAGTGCTGGGAGAAGCCTTCACCGTGGACTACGACCTGCCCAACGCCACGGTCTATGCCGAGACCTGCGCCTCCATCGGGCTGATCTTCTTCGCCCGGCAGATGCTTCAGATGGAAGCGAAAGGGGAGTACGCCGACGTGATGGAGCGGGCGCTGTACAACACGGTTCTGGCAGGCATGCAGCTGGACGGCCGGCGGTTCTTCTACGTGAACCCCTTGGAAGTGGTGCCGGGGATCTCCGGCAAAGCAGCAACCCAGCTCCATGACCTGCCCCAGCGTCCCCCTTGGTACGCCTGTGCCTGCTGCCCGCCCAACGTGGCGAGACTGCTGTCCTCCATCGGAAGTTACGCTTACGGGGAAGGAGACAACACCCTGTTTGTCCACCTGTATCTGGGTGGAACGGTGGAAAGTTCTCTGGGATATTCCCTGGAGTGCCGTACAGAGTATCCCCGTCAGGGAGAGGCGGAGTTTATTTTCCATGGGGAGAAGGAGACCACTTTGGCCTTCCACATCCCCGCATGGAGCCAAAAGACCACACTCACTCTCAACGGAGAGGCGCTGGATCTGGCTGCCTGTCTCCGGGACGGCTACGCTTACGTGACTGGCTCTTTCAAGGAAGGCGACAAGATCTGTGTGTCCTTCGACATGACTCCCTATAAGGTCTACGCCAGCAGCAAGGTCCCGGCAGATACGGGATGTGCCGCTATCCAGAGAGGGCCCGTGGTCTACTGCGCCGAGGGTGTGGACAATGAGGGCGATGTGCTGTCCCTTTCTTTGAAAGCGGACGGGACCATCACCGAGAAAGGATACGATCCCCAGCTGCTGGGTGGTGTGGTGCCCCTGACGGCGGAGGGCTGGAAAGTCCGTCCTACTCAGGAACTGTACAGCCGTCAGCGTCCCCAGCGGGAGCCGGTGGAGATCAAGTTGGTGCCCTACTACACCTGGGGTAACCGTGGAGAGAATCAAATGCGAGTATGGCTGCCGGAAAGCTGAGCCAGCCTAGTTAAACAATAAAAAGGACCGAGGAGCTTTTGCTCTCCGGTCCTTTTTTGTGTAGCTAGGGTTATAGTTGGTCCAGAAAATAGGCGTTGCTCCCGGCAAAAAGTCCCCGGCTGTCCCGGACCTGCACCCGGAACCAGCCCACTTTCCCGTCCAGGGGGAATTCCGCCTCTGTCAGGGTCTCTCCCGGGGAGACCACTGCCTTGTAGGAGTCCCGGTGCTCCAGGGTGAGGAAGATCTTCTCCACCGGGGAAGTCTTGACCTTCACCACTCCGTTTTCCAAGGAGATGCCCCGCAGCTGGGGGCCCTGGGACCAATAGAACCGGCCCGCCTTCAAGGCCTCCATCACAGAGGGGTAGGTCAGCTCTTGAGCGGCGATCATCACGAAGCCCCCGAAAGAATCGTTCAAGGGATGGCCCAGGGGAAACCGGTCGTGGTTGTCGTCGGTGGCCAAAGCGAACAGCCGCTGGCCGCTGCGGAGCATCTCGTCATAGACTTGGGGGTTGAAGCCGTACAAGCCGTCGTGCTCGCAGCTGTGGTTGTAGATCTCCATGGCAAATAACCCCTTCAGCCCGCTGTAATCCCGCCAGTCCTGAAGGGACCAATAGGGGTGGTTGTAGCTTACCAAAAAGCCAAGCTGGTTCATCCGGGCGATGTATTGGTTCAATCCCTCTAAGTCCCCGTAGACGCATTCGGGCAGAGGGGTGGCCTGTTTGGCGGCGGCATTCTCTTGAGGATCGGTGTCGAATAGGTTCAGGTGGTAAGTTTTCAGCACAGGCCATTCCCGGCCGGGGGATGGGCTTTGAGTCAGGTCTGCCTCAAAGGCCGCCAGCGCCAGGAAACTTTCGTCGTTGAGCTCCGTGTGGTGGACGTATTTCCGGTGGTCTGTGAAGGCTACGATGGAGTATCCCTGCGCCTTGTAGGCATCTTTCATCTGCTGGGGAGTGAATTCTCCGTCAGAAAGGGTGGTGTGACAGTGGAGATTGGCCTTGAAATAGCCGGATTCCGGCAAAAGGATCTGATTTTTCATGAATAGGACCTCCTGCTTCATTGAAAAAGATAGTGTCCTGCCTTGTTGGAAACTATTGTAGCACAAAAAAGAAGAAAGAGGACAGAAATGCCCTCTTTCTTTTGGATTTTCTCAGGCTTACGGAGCCGCCACTTCCACGCAGTAGTCCTTTGTTCCGCAGTGGGAGCAGGTCAGCTTCCGAGTCTTGGGCATATGTTTGGAAAATAAGAATTCCTTGACTCTGGGCTTAAACCGAGTGCCGCAGGCAGGGCAGAGGTACTCGGTGTTCCGGTAGTAGTACCGGGTCAGCAGGGCGCTGATAAGGCCCGCCAAAAGAAGCCCCACCACAAAAGGCTGCCATACACCTTTGGCGATCCAAAGGACCAGACCGGCGATTTCCAGCAGATCGGCAAAAATTCCCCAGGCGATCATGACACCATGGATCTTCCGCAGTTTTTTCTTGTTTTTCATAAGCTGTTCCATGTCGGAGATGGAATTGACCGGGATCTTTTCCGCGCTTTTCAGGTTCTCCTCTAAGGCTCGGATGGCTTGCAGCTGCCGCTGCCGGTCCTGGATGTCTTCCTCCAGCGCGGCAGCCTGTTGTTCCAGCAGAAGCCCCAGCACTTTGTCGGCGTTCTGGCTTTCCAGGATACCCTTGATGGAATCCAAGGACAGCCCCATGGTTTTCCACAGGCAGATCCGCTGGAGTTTTCCCAGGTCCTCCTGGGAGTAGAGCCGTCGGCCTCCCTCGCTGAGCTGGGAAGGGGGCAGGAGCCCCTTCCCGTCGTAGAATTGGACTGTGCGCACGGAGACTCCTGCCAGTTTGGCCATTTCCCCGGTGGTGTAAAGCGACATAGAACTCACCTCCTTGCCCTGAGCATAGCCTATCACCCAAGGTCACAAGCAATAGGTTACCCAGGGTAACATAGGAAATTTTCTGAAAAAACAGGAGAAAACGCAAAAACCGGAAGGGGCCGAGGCTCCTTCCGGCGGGTTCGCGTTACAGGTCGCAGGCGCATTCTTCACATTCGGTGAGCTCGCCCACAATGGGGGTGGGGTCGATGCCCTGGCGCTTGTAGTAGTCGGCCACGGCAGCTTTGATAGCCTGCTCGGCCAACACGGAGCAGTGGACTTTCACCGGCGGCAGACCGTCCAGGGCCTCCATCACCGCTTTGTTGGTGAGGGTGAGAGCCTCGTCGATGGTCTTGCCTTTGATCATCTCGGTGGCCATGCTGCTGGTGGCGATGGCCGCTCCGCAGCCGAAGGTCATAAAGGAAACGTCAGTGATCACGTTGTTCTCCACTTTGATGTACATCCGCATGATGTCGCCGCACTTGGGGTTTCCCACTTCTCCCATGCCGCTGTAATCCTTCATTTCTCCCACGTTCCGGGGATTTGCGAAATGGTCCATGACTTTTGCGCTGTATGCCATAACGAATCGTTCCTTTCTATATCAATGGTTGTAAACTTAGTTCATGTAGGCGTCGTAGTTGACCTTGCCGGTCTGGATGGCGTCCCACAGGGGGGACATGGAGCGCAGCCGCTCAATGATGGGGGGCAGGGTCTCCAAAATGTAGTCGATGTCCTCCATGGTGTTGTAGTCCCCGAAGGAAAGCCGCAGGGAGCCGTGGGCCACTTCATGGGGCAGGCCGATGGCCAGCAGCACGTGGCTGGGATCCAGAGAGCCGCTGGTGCAGGCGGACCCGGAGGAAGCGCTGATGCCCTTGAGATCCAGCATCAGCAGCAGGGACTCTCCTTCCACGCCCTGGAAGCAGAAGCTGACGTTGCCGGGAAGCCGATGAACTCGGTCACCGTTCAGGCGGCAGCGGTCAATCTTCAGGATGCCGTCGATCAGCTTGTTCCGCATGGCGGTGAGCCGTTCCCGACGCTCTTCTATGGTGGAGCAGGCCAGTTCCATAGCCTTCGCCAGGCCAACGATGTAGGCCACGTTCTCCGTGCCGCCACGCTTGCCCCGTTCCTGAGCGCCGCCGTCCATGAAGTTCTGGATCACAACGCCGGTGCGAATGTACAGAGCGCCGATACCCTTGGGGGCGTGGAGCTTGTGGCCGGAGAGGGACAGCATGTCGATGTTCTGGGCCGCCACGTCGATCTCCACATTTCCTACGGCCTGAACGGCGTCGGTGTGGAACAGCACTCCGTGCTTGCGGCAGATAGCGCCGATCTCCGGGATGGGCTGGATGGTGCCGATCTCGTTATTGGCGTACATGATGGTCACCAGGCCGGTCTCTTCCGTGATGGCGGCTTCCAGCTCTTCAGGCCGGACCAGGCCGTCCTCATGGACGTCCAGATAGGTGACGGTGAAGCCTTCCTTCTCCAGAGCCTGGCAGGTGTGAAGCACCGCATGATGCTCGAAGGCGGAGGTGATGATGTGGGTCTTGCCCTTTTTCTTCATGGCGTGGGCAGCGCCTTTGATGGCCCAGTTGTCGCTTTCGGTGCCGCAGCTGGTGAAGTAGATCTCTCTCGGCTGGGCGCCCAGACATTTGGCCACGGTGGCCCGGGCCTCCTCCAAAGGCTTTTTGGCTTCCTGCCCTAAAGCGTACAGGCTGGAGGGGTTGCCGTAGATTTCTTTATAAAAGGGGAGCATGACCTCCAACACTTCCGGAGAAACGGCAGTGGTGGCGGCGTTGTCCGCGTAGACCTTTCTGTTCATGTGAATTCCATCCTTTCTCTCTTGCTTTCTATACGTGAAACAGGGGAAGGAACCTGTCCGTTCCCCCAGTATTTGTTTGGGACGAGTTAAATATACATCATTTTAGTATACTTTTCAATACCCAGAAGGAGCTTTTCCAAAATATTTTTCGTCTCTTTTTTGAGGAAACTCCCGGCGGAGAGAAAAGGACGGCGGACGCGGAATAAAGAGAGCCGGTCGAGCCTAAACTAGGAATATCTGGAAAGGCCCAGGGCTTGCGGCTTGACAGCACAGGGTCAAAACGGTACAATAACTATATTACCCGGAGGGAGCGCCTCCGGCACGTGGATCCCCAGGGAGGCAGATAAATGGCCTAACCCACGGGGGAACGGCCGCGGCACAGCCGTGGCTTTTCGCTTTTGTCCCAGTTGGCCTGGAAGGCTTGGTATGGGACATCATTTATTATGGCATCGCCGCGGCTATGGCCGCGTGTCTTTATTTTTTATAGAACGGAAAAAGGGGCCGACAGAAACGGAAACAGGGACGTGCTCGGAGAGAGCCGTCCAGAGGAGCGGGGAAGCTCCTGCGGCCCGGGAATCGGGAACGGAAGGTCAGCGCCGGAATGTGTGTCCGGGGCTTGCGCTGCCGAACGCCTTTCGCGTCCCAAAACCGCCTGTCAGGCGGAAGTCCCGGGGAGCCGTCTGCCTCTTTCACGGAAGAGTTTAAGATGTGATTACCACTTCGCGCAAGGAGGAACCATACGTGGCAGAAAGAGAAAAGAAGAGTACAAGAACGCGTCGTCTCCCCACCACAGGAGATATGGGCCGTCAGCAGGACCAGGTCCTGAGCGGCGCCGAAAACGCACCCAAGATCGGGAAGATCGCCGGCCCGAAAAAAACTTCGGAGAAGAGCGGGCAGCGCTCTCGGGGCAAGGCGGAAACAAAGCAGACAGAAACCAAAAAGACCCAGACCAAGAAGTCTGACGCCAAGAAAACAGAAGCGAAAAATCCTGCGGAGAAGAAAACGGCCGCTGCTGGAAAGAAGCAGGGCAGCACAGGGCGCAAGTCCTCCAATCGGGGAGGACGTAAGGCCCAGAGTCCCGCCATCAGCCAGACGGCAGCCCAGGTGGAGGCCATCAAGGCTCAGCAGGAGGCCCAGGAGAAGCGGGCTGCCCGGAAGGGTCGCGGCCGGACAAAAAAGACCCAGAAACCGCCTATCAAGGTGTATTTTCTGGGGGGCCTCAACGAGATCGGCAAGAACTTTACTCTGTACGAGTGCCAGAACGACATGATCATCGTGGATTGCGGTCTGTCTTTCCCCGATGAGGATATGCCCGGCGTGGACAGCGTCATCCCAGACTTCACCTTTGTGGAGAAGAACCGGGAGCGGATCCGGGGCGTGGTGATTACCCACGGCCACGAGGACCACATCGGCGCAGTACCCTACCTGCTGAAAAAACTGAACGTGCCTGTGTACGGCACGGCGCTGACCATCGGCCTGATCGAGGGCAAACTGAAAGAGCACAACCTCACTGGGTCCGCCAAGCTCCAGGTGACTCCTGCCGGGTCTCATATCCAGCTGGGCTGCATGGACGTGGAGCTGATCCATGTGAACCATTCCATCGCCGACGCGGTAGCCTTGGCTATCCACAGCCCCGCGGGCACCATCGTCCATACCGGTGACTTTAAGATCGACATGACCCCTGCCGAGGGCGGGATGATCGACCTTGCCCGTTTTGCGGAACTGGGCAAGGAAGGTGTGCTGGCCCTGCTGGCCGACTCCACAAACGCCGAGCGGCCCGGGTTCACCCAGACCGAGCAGACGGTGAACAACTCCCTGGACTCTCTGTTCATGCGGGCCGAGGGGAAGCGGATCATCGTGGCTACCTTCGCCTCTTCCATCAGCCGTGTGCAGATGATCATCAACTGCGCGGTGAAGTATGGCAGAAAAGTGGCCCTTTCCGGCCGGAGCATGGTCAATGTGATGAGCATTGCCAGTGAGCTGGGATATCTGGACGTTCCTGACGGCGTGCTGGTGGACCTGAACCTGATCAACCGCTATGAGCCCGGCCAGCTGGTGCTCATCACCACCGGCAGCCAGGGCGAGCCTATGTCCGCCCTGACTCGGATGGCCTTTTCCGATCATCGTCAGGTGGCCATCAATCCCAACGATTTCATCATCATCTCCGCCCGGCCTATCCCCGGCAATGAAAAGACCGTGGGTGCCGTGGTGGATGAGTTGTTAAAGCAGGACTGCACCGTCATCTACGAGAGCATGTACGACGTGCACGTCTCCGGCCACGCCTGCCAGGAAGAACTGAAGCTGATGCAGGCTCTCACTCGGCCTAAGTATTTCATCCCTGTTCACGGGGAACAGAAACACCTGCGCAAGCACGCCGGCCTTTCCATGATGATGGGCGTGCCCCGGGAGAATATCTTCATCGGGGATATCGGCAACGTGCTGGAACTCCACGAGGACCACATGAAGCAGCTGGGGGATGTGCCCGCTGGCAGCGTCATGGTGGATGGCCTGGGCGTGGGCGACGTGGGCAGCATCGTGCTGCGTGACCGGCGTCACCTTTCCGAGGACGGCCTGATCGTGGCGGTGTGCTCCATCGACGCGGCCAGCGGACGGGTGGTGTCCGGACCGGACATCGTCTCCCGCGGGTTTGTGTACGTGCGGGAATCGGAAGCCCTTATGGACGAAGCCCGGGATCTGGTGTATAATACACTGGAGGAATGCGCCCGGAACAACGTGCGGGACTGGAGCGGCATGAAGCAGAGCATCAAAGACGAGCTCTCCCGCTTCCTGTATCAAAAGACCCGCCGCAGCCCCATGATCCTGCCTATCATCATGGAGGTGTGATCCGGGAACGGACCCTTTGAGTCAAGGCTGACGAGGATGTGAGACAAGGTGCGAAGGAAAAAGGTGTGGGTGGTTTCCCCCCTGCTCTATCTCATGGCGGCGGCCATGGTGCTGATGGCCCTGGCTAGCTGGCGCTATAATAAGATCCTGTTTCTGGTAGAGGGCACAGTGGCAGTGCTGTCCGTGCTGGCGGTGCTGGTGTCTGATTACCTGTACCGGCGGAATATCTCTACCACGGTGAAGAGCGCCAAACGGGTGCTCACCGGAGAAGAGGAAGCCGCTTTTCAGGCGTTCGCCCTGCCGGTGGCTGTGGTGGCCCCCGCGGGGGATATCGTGTGGGCCAATGAGGCCTTTGCGGGCGCGCTGTGCGGCGGGGAGAATTTCCTGGGGGACAATGTGCTCAAATATATCTACCCCAAGACCTTCCGTCAGGTGATGGGAGAGCGGGGCGCCGCTGTCAGCCATAACGGCCGGGAATATACCGTTTACGGCGCCCGGGCCCAAGGAGGGTACATCCTCTATTTCGTAGACGACACCTATTTCAAGACTGTTGCCAAAGAGTACCGGGAACGCCGTCCGGTGGTGTGCCTGGCTTCTTTCGACAACCGGGAAGAATTGGTCCGGGACAGCTTCGGCGGAGACGATTCCCGGATCACCGGTCAGGTGGACGAAGTGATGCGTCGCTGGGTTATCCAGGAGATGCACGGTTTCGTCCGTCGGCTGGACAGCAGCCGTTACCTGTTCGTGGTGGATGATGCCCACATCGAGCAGGCCAAACAAAAGCGTTTCCATGTGCTGGATGAAGTTCGCACTATCCGCAGTGCCCGGAACAATATGAGCGCTACCATTTCCATCGGTGTGGGCCGAGGCGCTAAAGATATCGCTGAGAGCGAGCGCTGGGCCCGGCAGGCTTTGGACATGGCTTTGGGCCGGGGCGGTGACCAAGTGGCCGTGAAGCAGGAGGGCGACTCCTACGAGTTCTTTGGCGGTCTTTCCAAAGGCGTGGAAAAACGTGACAAGGTGCGTACCAGAGTTATTGCCGCCACCCTGTCCGATCACGTGAAGGCCAGTGACCAGGTATTTGTCATGGGCCATAAGAATTCTGACCTGGACAGCGTGGGCAGTGCCGTGGGTATTTGGGCGGCTCTTCATAAGGGCTTGGAAAAGCCGGTGCACATCGTGCTGAACCGGAACCAGACCTTGGCTGGTCCCCTGGTGGAGATGACCGAGAAGGCCTATCCCGGGGAGAATTTGTTTATCAGCCCCCTGGAAGCTCTCCAGTCAGCCACGGAGCGCTCTCTGCTGATCGTGGTGGATACCCACTCCGTAAACTTCGTGGAGAGCCGGGAGCTTTTGGACCGGGTGGCCAGAGTGGTGGTCATCGACCACCATAGAATGATGGTGAGCCACATCAAAAACGCTCTCATCTTCTACCACGAGCCCTATGCCAGCTCCGCTTCGGAAATGGTGACGGAGCTGGCCCAGTACATCAAGGCTTCCGCCATTGACGGGGCCGACGCCCAAGCGCTTTTGGCAGGCATCATGCTGGACACCAAGAATTTTGTGCTGAAAACCGGTGTGCGCACCTTTGAGGCTTCCGCGTTCCTGCGGCGGCGGGGAGCGGACACCGTAGCGGTAAAGAAACTGTTTTCCGATTCCCTGGAGACCTACAAGCAGAAAGCCCAGTTGGTGTCCGGGGCGGAGATCTACAAGGGCTGTGCCATCGCCACCTCCAACTGGGAACACGGAGACCTGCGGGTGGCCGCGGCTCAGGCGGCAGACGAGTTGCTGTCCATTATGGGGGTGCGGGCATCCTTTGTGCTGTACCGCTCTAACGGGGACGTGAACGTCTCCGCCCGCAGCCTGGGCGATGTGAACGTCCAGGTCATTTTGGAGGAATTCGGCGGGGGCGGCCATTTCACCATGGCCGGCGCCCAGTTGAAGAATATCACCGTAGGGGACGCCCGGCGGGCGTTGATCCGTGAATTGGACGACAAGCTGGAAGAAACTTCGGTGAAAAACTAACTGTGATAACCCGGCGGCGGGAAAACAGTCTGCCGCCTTAGGAAAGGAAGGGAACAGCCATGAAAGTGGTATTGCTGCAAGATGTGAAGTCCATTGGTAAAAAAGGGGAACTGGTGAACGTGTCCGACGGATACGCCCGGAACTTCCTGCTGCCCCGGAAGTTGGCCAAGGAGGCCAACGCTCAGGCCATGAACGAGCTGAAAAACGCCGAGGCTGCCCGGGAATACAAGATCAAGACTGAGACCGACCACGCTAACCAATGCGCTCAGGCCCTCTCCGGCAAGACTCTGAAGATCTACGCCAAGCCTGGCCAGGCAGGGAAAATCTTCGGCTCCGTCACCGCCAAGGAGATCGCCGAGGAGATCAAGAAGCAGTTTGGCGTCGAGGTAGATAAGCGAAAGGTGGTCCTCTCCGGGGACATCAAAGCTTTCGGCACCTATCAGTTCGAAGTGAAGTTCTACGCCGGCATCACCGCCTCCATGAGCGTGGCTGTCTGCGAGAAAAACTGACCATCCTCCCTGTAAAGGGGATTTTCGGGAAAGGGGGCGTTTGCCATGGAGTACGGTCCTGACGGCTATTTGGATACCCAAGCCCAGCCGGGAATGAATATGCCTTTCAGCCTGGAAGCGGAGCAGTCTGTGCTGGGAGCCGTTTTGCTGGAACCCTCTTGTCTTGCTACGGTGGTGGACATCCTGCCCCGGAAAGATTATTTCTACGCGGTGAACAACCGGCTGATCTACGGCGCCATGGTGGAGATGTTTGCCCTGGGCCTGCCGGTGGATTTCGTCACCGTGCTGGAACGTCTGAAAGAGGAAAAAGAGTTTGACGAAGCCACAGGGAAAGTGTACCTGACCCAGCTGGCCCAGCTGGTGCCCTCTATTTCCCATGTGGAGACCTACGCCAGGATCGTCCGGGACAAATATGACCTGCGTACTCTGATGCAGGCCGCCCGGGGCATTCTGGACGACGCCACCTCCGGGGAGCGGGAAACCTCCCTGCTGCTGGATTCCGCGGAAAAGCGGATCTATGACATCCGCCGGGGGAAGAGCGACCAGGGCTTGCAGCCTGTGCGGGAGATCCTTCTGGAGACCTTCGACCGGCTGGACAAGCTGAACTCCGTGGACCGGGACAAATACAAGGGTCTGCCCACGGGGATCAAAGAGCTGGACAACACCATCACCGGATTGAACCGCTCGGACTTGATCGTCCTGGCGGCCCGGCCCGGCGTGGGCAAAACCAGCTTGGGGCTGAACATAGCCCGGCACGTGTCTGTGACAGCGGGCCGCCGGGTGGCCTTTTTCTCCCTGGAAATGGGCCGCGAACAGCTGGCTTCCCGTTTGCTCGCCAGTGAAGCGCTGGTGGAAGGCACCAAGCTGCGCTCAGGGGACTTGACGGAAGCGGAATGGGCCCGGCTCATTGAGGCGGGAGACATTCTCCGCCGGGCGGACCTGTATTTCGACGATACACCCGGCCTGACCGTGTTGGAGATGCAGGGCAAGCTGCGCCGCCTGGACCATGTGGACCTGGTGGTGGTGGACTACTTGCAGCTGATGACCGGCACCCGGAAAAACGACAACCGTGTCAATGAGATCTCGGAGATCACACGAAACCTGAAAGTGCTGGCCAAGGAGCTGAACGTGCCCTTGATCGCTCTTTCCCAGCTGCGCCGTCCCACAGAGCGGACCAAGGACCACCGTCCCGGCCTGTCCGAGCTGCGAGATTCCGGCTCTATCGAACAGGACGCCGACATCGTCATCTTCCTCCACCGGGAAGCCTACAACGCCACCAGCGAAGGCGGCCAGATCACGGAGGATATGGACCAGAACGCGGCGGAGATCATCGTGGCGAAAAACCGTCACGGCGAAACGAAATCCATCCCTGTCCATTGGCAGGGCGAATACATGCGTTATACCTCCAGAGAGGTCATCCGTCATGAGTGAGCAGCTCAGAGGGGACCTGTCCGGTCTGCCCCAGGAAGGACTGGTGGTGGTGGGGTTCTCCGGCGGGGCGGATTCCACCGCTCTGGCTCATTGGCTGATGGGTCAGGTGGATCCGGCCCGGCTGGTGCTGGCCCATGTGAATCACCAGCTGCGAGGGGAAGAATCAGAGCGAGACGAAGCCGCCGCTCGGCAGTTTGCCGAACGGTTCGGGCTTCGCTTTGCTGTTTTCCGGGAAGATGTGGCCGCTTTGGCCCGGCAGGAAGGATTAGGGCTGGAAGAGTGCGGCAGGAAGGTGCGCTACGGCTTTTTTCAGTCTCTGACCCCAGGGGAGAACGACCGGATCCTCACCGCTCATAACGCCAACGATAACGCCGAAACGGTGCTGCTCCACCTGTGCCGGGGAACATCTTTGCCCGGGCTTTTGGGCATCCCTTACTGCCGGGGAAAGATCCTGCGGCCGTTTTTAAGGGTGTCCCGAAAGGAGATCGAGGGATACTGCCGGGAACAGGGGCTTTCCTACGTGACGGACAGTACCAACCTGTCCCCGGAGTACGCCAGAAACCGGATCCGTCTGGAAGCCATGCCAGCCCTGGAGGAAGTGAATCCGGGGTTCCTTGAGGCTGTGTCCCGGATGGTGGAGACACTTTCCCAAGACCAGACGTTCCTGGAAGGGGAGGCGCGGGCTCTGCTGGAGCGGTGCCGTGTGTCCTGGGGGTTGGACGGACGGCTGCTCCGGGATGCACCTTCCGCTTTGAAAAGCCGGGCCTTGCTGGCTTTTTGGGAAGAGTGGGGAGGATCTGCTCTGGAAAAGAAGCACATGGACGCTCTGTTCCGCTGTTTGGAGCGGGGCGGGGAAGCGGACCTGCCCGGCGGCGTCCGAGCCCGGATGTCTCAGGGAGTGCTGTCCTTGGAGAAACCGGGAGGACAAGAAGGCTTTTCCAGGGACGTATCCCTGGGATGCACCCCTCTTCCCTGTGGGAAGAAGCTGTTTTTGGAGGTAAAAAGCCTCTCAGAGGGGCCAGATAAGCCAAAAATTCATAATTTGTTGTTTAAAAACGCTTTGGACTATGATATAATTACAGGCAATTTAAGGGCCCGCTCTCGTCTTACGGGAGACCGATTTTCCCCGGCGGGGCGGCGGGTGTCTAAAAGTCTGAAACAGTTGTTTCAGGAAAATAAGGTCCCACTTTCCCAGAGGAACCGGACCGTGCTGCTGGAAGCGGACGGGTGTCTGGTGTTTTGCGAGGGAGTGGGTCCTGCTGAGGGCTTCCAGGTAACGAACCGTACGAAACGGGCGCTGCTGGTGGAGGTCCGTGAGGGAAACATGCTTGAGAAATCGCGGGAATAAGGGAGAAATGGAATATGGCAATAGAACTGGATATGCGGAACGACATTGAAAGCGTATTGTTTACCGAGGAACAGATCCAGGAGATCGTCCAGCGGATCGGGGGAGAGATCTCCCGGGACTACGCGGGGAAAAACCTGCTTCTGGTCAGTGTGCTGAAGGGCTCTGTGGTGTTTATGGCCGACTTGATGCGGGCCGTCACCATCCCCGCCCGGATCGACTTCATGGCCACCTCCAGCTATGGTTCCGGTGCCAAGACCTCCGGCGTGGTGAAGATCGTCAAGGACCTGGACCTGGAACTTGCCGGATATGACATCGTCATCGTGGAGGACATCCTGGACAGCGGCAAGACTCTGAGCTACCTGATGGAGCTGCTCCAGTCCCGGGGCCCCAAGAGCATCCGCATCTGCACGTTGTTCGACAAGCCCGAACGCCGTGAGGTGGAAGTCCATCCCACCTACGTGGGCGCCCAGATCCCCGATGCCTTCATCGTGGGCTACGGTCTGGATTTCGACGAAAAATACCGCAACCTGCCCTTTGTGGGGGTGTTAAAACCTTCCGTCTATGAATAAAGGGCCAAGAAAGCGGATAGAGTTTTACTGAAAGATATAGGAGGACAAATTCTTGGACAGCAATCAGAAAAAGATTCGAAACCTGCTGCTGTATATCGGGATCCCGGTGGTGGTGCTCTTCATCATCATCTTCCTGTTCAGCAACAGGACACCTCGGACAGCGACCTACAAGTATTCCGATATCATCAACTTCTTCGAAAGTCAGGAAGTGACGGAATACAAGCTGAATCTGGGCACCGGGGAAATGGCCATCAAGCTGGAGAACGGCGATGCAGTCAGCTACGTGCTGCCCAGTGTGGATCTGTTCTACATGGACGTGAAGGATGACATCGAGGCGTATAACAAGGTCCATGAGACCAAAATGGTCCAGGATATCATCCGTCCTGTGGAGACCAGCTGGTTTATCAGCTTGCTGCCTACGTTGATCTTGTTTGTCGGGCTGATCGTGTTCTGGATGTTCATGATGCGAAGGCTCGGCAGCAGCATGGGCGGCGACAAGCAGATGAACTTCGGCAAGGCCAAGATCAAGCAGATGAGCGACGAGAAGCGCAAGACCACCTTCGCCGATGTGGCCGGCGCCGATGAGGAAAAGGAAGAGCTGCGAGAGATCGTGGAGTTCCTGAAGAACCCCAACAAGTACAACACCCTGGGCGCTCGTATTCCCAAGGGCGTGCTGCTGGTGGGCCCTCCCGGTACTGGTAAAACTCTGCTTGCCCGAGCCGTGGCCGGCGAGGCAGGCGTGCCTTTCTTCTCCATTTCCGGTTCCGACTTTGTGGAGATGTTCGTGGGCGTGGGCGCTTCCCGTGTCCGTGACCTGTTCGACAAAGCCAAGAAGAACCACCCCTGCATCATCTTCATCGACGAAATCGACGCTGTGGGCCGGCAGAGAGGCGCTGGTTTGGGCGGCGGCCACGACGAACGTGAGCAGACCTTGAACCAGTTGCTGGTGGAGATGGACGGCTTTGGCGCCAACGAGGGCGTCATCATGATCGCCGCCACCAACCGTCCCGACATTCTGGATCCCGCCCTGATGCGTCCCGGCCGGTTCGACCGCCAGGTGATGGTGGGCTATCCCGATATCAAGGGCCGTGAAGAGATCCTGCGGGTCCATGCCAAGGGTAAGCCATTGGCTCCCGACGTGGTGCTCTCTACCATCGCCAAGTCCACTGCTGGCTTTACCGGCGCGGACCTGGAGAACCTTTTGAACGAAGCCGCCCTCCTGGCAGCCCGGAAAAACCATCGGGCAATCACCATGGAGGAGATCGAAGAGGCCACCATCAAGGTGGTGGTGGGCACGGAGAAGAAGAGCCGTGTCATGAGCGAGAAAGAAAAGAAGCTCACCGCTTACCATGAGGCGGGCCACGCTATCGCCACTTACTACTGCAAGACTCAGGACCCTGTCCATCAGATCTCCATCATTCCCCGTGGCATGGCAGGAGGCTATACCATGCATCTGCCCACGGAGGACCGGACTTACCGCAGCCGTGAGGAAATGCGGGAAGAACTGGTGGTGCTGTTGGGCGGCCGTGTGGCGGAAGCTCTGGTGCTGGATGACATTTCCACCGGTGCCTCCAACGATATCGAGCGTGCTACCAAGATCGCCCGTGCCATGGTGACCAAGTACGGCATGAGCGACAAGCTGGGTCCCATCACCTACGGCACCGACGACAGCAACCCCTTCCTGGGCAAGGAGATGGGTCACATCAGCAACTACTCGGAGCAGACCGCTTCCGAGATCGACGAAGAGATCCAGAGCATCATCTCCACCGCTTATGAAAAGACGGAGAAGATCTTGAAGGATCATATGGATGAGCTCCACCGGCTGGCCGGTGTGCTCTATGAGAAGGAAAAAGTGGACGGCGTGGAGTTCCAGCAGGTGATGGACGGCAATCTGCTTCCCAGCGGATCCATCCCCACCATGCCTCAGGACGCTCAGCCTCAAGAGGCTTTGCCTCAGGCGGAGGACGACGCTGCTCCCGGAGACGAAGTCTGATTTTTAAGAACATGGCAACCAAGGGAATGGTCACATTCCCTTTCTTGCTGTTTATAAGCATGTAAAGCGATAGGGCTTGACGGGTATACAGGAGGAACTATGGCAAAAAAACAGACCTATGGCAACGACAGTATCACCAGCCTGAAAGGCGCGGACCGTGTGCGTCTGCGGCCTGGGGTGATTTTTGGCTCCGACGGTATCGACGGCTGCCAGCACTCCATTTTCGAGATCCTGTCCAACTCCATCGACGAGGCCCGGCAGGGGTATGGCAAGGAGATCACCATTACACGGTTTTTGGACCATTCCGTCCAGGTGGAGGACCACGGCCGAGGCATCCCGGTGGACTACAACACCAAAGAGGAACGGTACAACTGGGAGCTGGTGTTCTGCGAGATGTACGCCGGCGGCAAATACAACAACACCTCCGGGGAGAACTATGAGTACTCCCTGGGTTTGAATGGTTTAGGCCTGTGTGCCACCCAGTACGCCGCGGAGTATATGGACGTGGATATCCGCCGGGATGGGTTTCGGTACACCCTCCACTTTGAACGGGGAGAGAACGTGGGCGGCCTGCATAAGGAAGCCTACGGGAAAAAGGATACCGGCTCGCTCATCAAATGGAAGCCGGACCTGCAAGTGTTCACCGATATCGACGTGGCGCTGGATTACTACCTGGACATCTTGAAGCGCCAGGCTGTGGTCAACGCCGGGGTCACTTTCCACCTGAAAAACGAAGTGTCTCCGGGTAAATTCGAGACCACCGACTTCTGCTATGAGAACGGCATCCTGGACCACGCCAAGGAGCTGGCGGGTGAGGACGCCCTCACCCCGGTGCAGTTCTGGCAGAGTGAGAAGAAAGTGAAGGACCGGGAGGACATGGCCCTGTACAACGTGAAGATCAACGTGGCGGCGGCCTTCTCCAACCGAGTCCACATGACGGAATACTACCACAACTCCAGCTGGCTGGAGCACGGCGGCGCTCCCGACAAAGCGGTGCGCAACGCTTTTGTGTATCAGATCGACGCCTATTTGAAGCAGAACGGCAAGTACAATAAGAACGAGAGCAAGATCACCTTCCAGGACGTGGAGGACTGCCTGGTTATTGTCATCTCCTCCTTCTCCACCCAGACCTCCTACGAGAACCAGACCAAAAAGGCCATCACCAACAAGGGCATTCAGGAGGCCATGGTGGAGATGCTCCGCCACAACCTGGAAGTCTACTTTATCGAGAACCCCCTGGACGCGGAGAAAATCGGCAATCAGGTGCTGGTAAACAAGCGCAGCCGGGAGGACGCGGAAAAGACCCGGTTAAACCTGAAAGGCAAGCTCACCGCCAAGATGGATATCACCGGACGGGTGGCCAAATTCGTGGACTGCCGCTCCAAGGACGTGGAGGAGCGGGAGATCTTCATCGTGGAGGGCAACTCCGCTCTGGGCTCGGTTAAACAGGCACGAGACCCCAACTACCAGGCGGTGATGCCCATCCGAGGCAAGATCCTCAACTGCCTGAAGGCGGACTATGACAAGATTTTCAAAAGCGAGATCATCACCGATCTGATCAAGGTGCTGGGCTGTGGCGTGCAGGTGAAGAGCAAGGCTAACAAATCGATCGGCGCTTTCGATATCAACGCCCTGCGGTGGAGCAAGATCATCCTGTGCACCGACGCGGACGTGGACGGGTTCCATATCCGTACCATGCTGCTGACCATGCTCTACCGGCTGACCCCGGATCTGATCGAGCAGAACAAGGTGTTCATCGCGGAGTCCCCTCTGTATGAGATCACCTCCAAAGACAAGACTTATTTCGCCTACAACGAGCGGGAGAAGGAACAGTTCCTCCAGGAGCTGGAGGGGCAGAAGTTCACCATCCAGCGCAGCAAGGGCTTGGGCGAGAACGACCCGGATATGATGAACCTGACCACCATGAACCCCAAGACCCGCCGCCTGATCCAGGTGAAGCCCGGGGACGTGGAGCAGGCAGCCCAGATGTTCGACGTGCTGCTGGGGGACAACCTGACCGGCCGGAAGGACTACATCGCCCAGCACGGCAGCGAATACCTGGACGACCTGGACGTGTCCTGAGAGAAGGAGGAAAACACAGAGTATGGCAAAAAAACGACAGCAGCCCGCTCGGGGCGGATCCTCCAAGATGCAGGGCTTTATCGCTGGAGCGGGAGAGATCGTCCAGCAGGACATCAGCGACACCTTACGGCAGAATTTCATGCCCTACGCCATGAGCGTCATCATGTCTCGGGCCATCCCGGAGATCGACGGCTTCAAGCCTTCCCACCGGAAACTGCTTTACACCATGTACAAGATGGGCCTTCTAGGTTCTGCCAGGACCAAGAGCGCCAACATCGTGGGCCAGACCATGAAACTGAACCCCCACGGCGACGCCGCTATCTACGACACCATGGTGCGTCTCTCCCGCGGGTATGAGGCCCTTTTGCACCCCTATGTGGACTCCAAGGGCAACTTCGGTAAGTTCTATTCCCGGGACATGGCCTGGGCCGCCTCCCGATACACAGAGGCAAGGCTGGACCCTATCTGCAAGGAACTGTTCCAGGACATCGACAAGGACACCGTGGACTTTGTGGACAACTACGACAGCACCATGAAGGAACCCACCCTGCTGCCAGCCACCTTCCCCAGCGTGCTGGTCAACGCCAATACGGGCATCGCCGTGGGCATGGCCAGCAACATCTGTCCCTTCAACTTGGCAGAGGTGTGCCGCACCACCATCGCCTTGATCCGTGACCCGGAAGCGGACTTGTTCCAGACAATGCAGGCTCCCGATTTCCCCGGCGGCGGGCAGATTTTGTTCGACCGGGACCAGATGGGGAGCATCTACCAGACGGGTCGGGGCAGTTTCCGGGTGCGCTGCCGCTATACCTACGACAAGAGCGCCAACTGCATCGACGTGACCCAGATCCCGCCTACCACCACCATCGAAGTGATCGTGGAGCGGGTCATCGACCTGGTGAAGCAGGGGAAGATCAAGGAGATCGCAGACATCCGAGACGAGACAGGTCTGGACGGCTTGAAGATCACCATTGACTTGAAGCGGGGCACCGATCCCGACAAGCTGATGCAGAAGCTCTACAAGCTCACCACCCTGGAAGACAGCTTCGCCTGTAACTTTAACGTGCTCATCGGGGGGACCCCCCGTGTGTTGGGAGTGCGGGAGCTTTTGGAGGAGTGGACGGCTTTCCGGGTGGAATGTGTCCGCCGCCGCACGTATTTCGACCTGAACAAGAAAAAGGAAAAGCTCCACCTGCTGCAAGGTTTGCAGGTGATCCTGCTGGATATCGACAAAGCTATCCGCATCGTCCGGGAGACGGAAGAGGAAGCCGAAGTGGTGCCCAACCTGATGATCGGCTTCGGTATCGACCAGACCCAGGCGGAGTACGTGGCGGAGATCAAACTGCGCCACTTGAACCGTGAGTATATCTTAAAGCGCACCCAGGAGATCGAGGAGCTGGAAAAAGCCATCGCAGAATTGGAGAGCATCCTCAGCTCCAAAGCCAAGGTGAAGAGCATCATCGTCAAGGAGCTGGAAGAAGTGGCCCAGAAATACGGCCAGCCCCGCCGGTCCATGATCCTCTACGCCGACGAGGTGGAAGAGGTGGAGATCACCGAGGAGGTGCCGGAGTACCCGGTGAACCTGTTCTTCACCAAGGAAGGTTACTTCAAGAAGATCACTCCCCAGTCCCTGCGGATGAGCGGGGAACAGAAACTGAAAGAAGGGGACGAGATCGCTCAGCAGATGGAGGAGCAAAACAGCGCCGAGCTGCTGTTCTTCTCCGACAAGTGTCAGGTCTATAAGATGAAGGCCAGCGATTTCGCCGACACCAAGGCCAGCGTCCTTGGCGAGTATATCCCCGCCAAAGCCCAGATGGACGAAAACGAGCGAGCGGTGTATATGGCTGTCACCCATGAGTACGACGGGTATATGCTGTTCTTCTTTGAGAACGGCAAGGTGGCCAAGGTGGATATGAGCGCTTACCAGACAAAGCAGAACCGGAAAAAACTGCTGAACGCTTACAGTGACAAGTCGCCCTTGACGGTGGCGCTGTACGTGAAGGAGGATCAGGAAATGCTTCTCACTGCTTCCTCCGGCCGGATGCTGCTGTTCCACACCGGGCTCATCCAGCCCAAAACCACTAAAAACACCCAGGGTGTTCAGGCCATGAACTTGAAAAAAGGTCAGCGGCTCATGAACGTCCAACTGTATCAGGAAGGGATGCTGAAGAATCCCAACCGCTACAAAAAAAATCTTCCCGCTCTGGGCGCGCTGCCCGATGGAGAGGAAAATACCGGAGAGCAGCTGAAGCTGTGACACCAGATTCTTCAGGGACATGCCGTTATTTTTCCGGCGTGTCCCTTTTTATGTCAAAAAATTGAAAGTGGGAAAGAATATTTTCCCTTGCGGATTGTCCCGGTTTTAGGTATGATGAAAGTAGAATTTTTAGGGAGGAATGTGCTATGAAATACCGCAATCCGCTGCTTCCCGGCTTTTACCCGGACCCCAGTGTCTGCCGTGTGGGGGAGGACTATTACCTGGTCAACAGCTCTTTCGAGTTCTTCCCCGGAGTGCCTCTGTGGCACAGCCGGGACATGGTAAACTGGGAGTCTTTGGGTTATGTGCTCACTCGCCGCAGCCAGCTGGAGCTGGATGGTTCCCGAGTGTCCGGGGGAATTTTCGCCCCCACCATCCGTTTCCACAACGGGAAGTATTACATGATCACCACCAACGTCACCCACGGAGGAAACTTTGTGGTCACTGCCGACGACCCCAAGGGTCCTTGGTCCGAGCCGGTATGGATCGACCAGGGTGGCATTGATCCCTCCCTGTTCTGGGACGAGGACGGCAAAGTTTACATGCAGCGCACCCATACGGACGACCAGGGGATGCAGTGTATCGGCCAGTTTGAGGTAGACCTGGAAACAGGCAAGGTGCTGTCTGAGGTGCGGCCTATTTGGTACGGCACCGGCGGCAAGTGCCCCGAAGGTCCCCATATCTACAAGATTTTCGGCAAATACTACCTGATGATTGCCGAGGGCGGTACGGAGTACGGCCACATGGAGACCATCGCCCGCAGCGACTCTATTTGGGGTCCCTTTGAAAGCTGCCCCCGCAATCCCATCCTGACCCATCGGAACCTGAATCCCCGGAACGGAGAAGCTCAGGGTCTGGGTCATGCCGACCTGGTGGAGGACGGAAAGGGTAACTGGTGGATGGTATTCCACGGCATCCGTCCCTCTCAGTTCATGCTCCATCACATGGGACGGGAGACCATGCTGGCCCCTGTCACGTGGGATGAAGAAGGCTGGCCTGTGGTGGGCGAAGGCAAGCCCATCCAGTGGGAGATGGAAGGCCCCGGCGTTCCGGAGCAGACCCTGCCCGATGGTTTCGCGGTCCAGAATACTTTCGTTCAGGAGGATGACTTCACCACCGCCAAGGAGCTTTCTCCTCTGTGGTCCTATCTGCGCAACCCCTATGAGGAAAACTACCAGCTGGACCAGGGCCTGATCCTCACCGCTGGGAAAGACGACCTGGAAAGCCTTGGGTCTCCCACCTTCTTGGGGCGTCGTCAGCAGCATTTCGATGCCACCGTGAAGACCGTGATGGAGTTCGCTCCTCAAAGCGAGAAGGCGGAAGCTGGTCTCACGGTGTTCCATACCAAGGATCACCACTATGATCTGGTGGTCACCCGGAGAGAAGGAAAACGGGTAGCGTTCCTGCGTCGGCGCAGCGCTGATATGCTGGTGGAGTCCCAGCCTGTGTTCCTGCCGGAAGAGGGCAAGCTGACCCTCACCATCCAGGCGGGCCGTTTGGCTTTTGAGTTCTTCGTTCAGACGGAGGGGGGCGAACCTCAGTCCTTGGGAACAGCCTCCACGCAGCTCATCTCCACTGAGTGCATGATCTGCACCTTCACCGGATGCTTCTTTGGCATGTACTGCCAGGGAGAGCCCGGCGCGAAGGCCACATTTGAACAGTTTTCTTACCGGCCCCAGGCGTGAGCGGGCCGATAACAGGACGGGAAAAAGGGAAGGAGCAAGGGCTCCTTCCCTTTTTCAATAGGTGACAATAGGGGGAAATTCCCTTTACCCCAAAAGCGGTTTGTGCTATAATAATACGGATATTCTATCGGGGAGGGGAGAATTTTGCGGATCCTTGGGATCGATCCTGGTTATGCCATTGTGGGCTACGGCGTCATTGAGACAAGCGGCGGCAGATACCGTCCTTTGGAATACGGCGCTATCACCACGGCCGCTGGGGAGGATTTCGGCTTGCGGCTGGAGGAAATCTACCAGGGCATGAATGAGATCCTCACAAGGCTCTCCCCTCAGGCTGCCTCCGTGGAAAAGCTGTACTTCACCAACAACAAGACCACGGGTATCGGAGTGGCGGAGGCACGTGGGGTCATCCTGCTGGCTTTGGCCCAGGCGGGGGTGCCCTTGTACGAGTACACTCCCATGCAGGTGAAGCAAGCGGTCACCGGTTACGGCAAAGCCTTGAAGCCCCAGGTCCAGGAGATGACCCGGCGGCTGTTGTGCCTGGAAAAGGTGCCCAAGCCTGACGATACCGCCGACGCCCTGGCCTTGGCGATCTGTCACGGACAGGCGGCGGGCTCGCCTTTGCGGCGGGTGCTGCTGCAAAGGGGGCACAAGCCGGATCAGGTGATCTGAACCCGGCCATAAAACGGGAAGGAGATATCCCATGATATACAGCGTCACAGGAACTTTAGTAGTTACCGAGCCGGGAGCGGCGGTGGTAGACGTAGGAGGCGTGGCCTTCCGGTGCATGACTTCCATGAACACCTTGCGCAGTCTCCCCAAGCTCTCGGAAAAGACCACTTTATACACGTATCTGAACGTCCGGGAGGACGCACTGGATCTGTTCGGCTTTGCCACCAAGGGGGAACTTTCCTGCTTCAGGCTGCTGACGTCTATCAGCGGAGTGGGGCCCAAGGTGGGGCTTGCCATTTTGTCCCAGCTCACCCCGGAGGACGTGGCCTTGGCTGCCGCCGCGGGAGACGCCAAGCGTTTCACCAAGGCAAATGGCGTTGGACCGAAGCTGGCCCAGCGGATCGTGCTGGAGTTGAAAGATAAGGTGAAGGACTTGTCCGGCGGAGCGCCTTTGGAGGGAATGCCGGAGCCGGGCGGGCCTTCCGCTTCGGGAAACGCCGCCCAGGCGGTGGGCGCTTTGGTGACCCTGGGCTATTCCGCCAGCGAAGCTGCTGCCGCTGTGGGAAGGCTGGATTCCACCCTTCCCCCGGAGGAACTGATCCGTTTGGCCTTAAAGGGCTTTGGCAGCAACAAGTGACCGTTCTGTAAAGGGAGATAACGAAAGGAGGAATCGTCATGCCTGTGGAGCCTTACGGCGGGAAAACGGATTGGGACGACGACCTGGACTTTGAAAACCGCATGATGGAACCGGGCTACACTCCGGAGGACCAGGCAGTGGAGAATCCTCTGCGTCCCCGGACCTTTTCTGAATATGTGGGTCAGGACAAAGTTAAGGAGAACTTGAAAATCTATATCGAGGCTGCCAAGAGCCGGAAGGAATCCTTGGACCACGTGCTGCTTTACGGCCCTCCCGGTCTGGGCAAGACCACCTTGGCAGGGATCGTGGCCAACGAGTTGGGAGTGAACCTGCGGATCACCAGCGGTCCCGCTATTGAGAAGCCGGGTGATCTGGCGGCTCTGCTCACCAACCTGAGTCCGGGGGATGTGCTGTTCATCGACGAGGTCCACCGCCTGCCCCGCACCGTGGAGGAGATCCTTTACCCGGCCATGGAGGATTTCGCGCTGGACATTATCACCGGCAAAGGCCAAATGGCGGCTTCCTACCATTTGCCCCTGCCCAAGTTCACCTTGGTGGGGGCCACTACTCGAGCCGGACAGCTTTCCGCTCCTCTCCGGGACCGGTTCGGCGTAGTGCTGCGGCTGGAACTGTATTCTCCCCAGGAACTGGGGAAGATCGTGGCACGCAGCGCCGGGATCCTGCGGGCCCAGATCGATGCGGATGCCGCCTTGGAGATCGCGTCCCGTTCCCGGGGCACTCCCCGTATCGCCAACCGGCTCTTAAAGCGAGTGCGGGATTTCGCCGAGGTGATGAGCGGCGGAGTCATCACTCTGAACACCGCCAAGATCGCCCTGGACCGGATGGAGATCGACGAACTGGGCCTGGATGCCAGCGACCGGAATATGCTCCGGGCCATTATTGAGAATTATAACGGCGGCCCTGTGGGTCTGGAGACCTTGGCCGCGGTCATCGGAGAGGAAGCCGTCACTATCGAGGACGTAAACGAGCCTTACCTGATGCAGATCGGATTCCTTACCCGCACGCCCCGGGGACGCTGCGCAACCGCGGCGGCGTACCTGCACTTGGGATTCCCGGTGCCCGGCAGATTGCGGGACGAGGATCAGCTCACCCTGAACGGGGAATGAATAGAAACGTAGTACAGAAAAGAAAGGCGGAGAGCCATGCGTACGGCACAATGGCAGGACTATGAGCTCATCGATACCCTGGAAGGGGAGCGTTTGGAACGGTGGGGGGACATCCTCCTGATCCGGCCGGACCCTCAGATCATTTGGTCGGGGGAGCGGACCGATCCCCGGTGGAGAAAAGCCCATGCCCGGTATCAGCGGTCCAGTTCCGGCGGGGGCAAGTGGACGGAATTTCAAAAGGTCCCCCCTGTGTGGAAGATCCAGTGGGAGGGCCTTACTTTCCGGTTAAAGACCATGGGATTCAAACATACGGGCATTTTCCCAGAACAGGCGGTGAACTGGAAGTTCGCCATGGAGAAGATCCGCAATGCAAACCGTTCTCCGGAGGACCCGGTGCGGGTGCTGAACTTGTTCGGCTACACTGGCGCCGCCACCCTGGCCTGTATGAAAGCCGGCGCCGTGGTGACCCACGTGGACGCCAGCAAAGGAATGGTCCAGTGGGCCAAAGAGAACGCTCAGGCCAGCGGCTTGGCGGACCGTCCGGTGCGGTGGCTGGTGGACGACTGCGTGAAGTTTGTCCAGCGGGAGCAGCGCCGGGGCCGCACCTATGACGGCATCATCATGGACCCGCCCTCCTATGGCCGGGGACCCGGGGGCGAAGTGTGGAAGCTGGAAGAGCAGCTCTATGGGCTCATCGATATGTGCGTGCCCATTTTGAGTGAGAAGCCCCTGTTCTTTATTTTGAACTCCTACACCACAGGGCTTTCCCCCTCGGTGATGGAATATCTGCTGGGAGTGCTTTTGCAGAAGCGCTTCGGCGGAAAGATCAGCTCTGACGAGATCGGTCTGCCGGTCACCAGCACAGGGCTTACTCTCCCCTGCGGCAGCACCGCTATTTGGGAGAGCAAGTAAAAGAAGCCTTTATGCCGCGCCGCGGTGGGAATTTTTGTTTCGAGGTGATTTTCCATGTCCTTTATCCAGGCACAGCAAGTGCGTTTTTCCTACGATGCCGAAACAGTGGACGCCAGAGAGGTGCTCCACGGTGTGGATCTTTCCATTGAAGAAGGGGAATTCGTGGCTTTGCTGGGGCATAACGGCTGCGGGAAATCCACCATGGCCAAGCTGTTCAACGGGATGCTGATCCCCACGGCGGGGAAAGTCCTGGTAGGCGGTATCGATACCAGCGTGGAGGAGACTCAGCTGGACGTTCGCCGTCAGGTGGGCCTGGTGCTGCAAAACCCCGACAACCAGCTGGTAGCGGGCGTGGTGGAAGAGGATGTGGCCTTTGGCCCGGAGAACTTGGGCGTCCCGCCGGAGGAGATCCGCCGCCGGGTAGACGAGGCCCTAAAGGCTGTGGACATGTACGAGTACCGGGAACATGCCCCCCATAAACTGTCCGGCGGACAGAAGCAGCGAGTGGCCATCGCGGGGATCATCGCCATGGAGACAAAGTGTATCGTCCTGGACGAGCCCACCGCCATGCTGGACCCCCGAGGCCGGACGGAAGTGATGGAGACTATCCAGCGGCTGAATCGGGAGAAGGGCATCACCATTGTGCTCATCACCCACTACATGGACGAAGCGGTCCAGGCGGGCCGGGTGGTTGTGATGGACGAGGGGAACGTTCTGCGGGACGGCACTCCCCGAGAGGTGTTCTCCGATGTGGAGTTTTTGAAGCGCCACGATCTGGACGTGCCTCAGGCCACGGAGCTTGCCTACCGGCTCTCGGCGGCAGGGATCAAGCTGCCGGAGATGCCCTTAAGCGTGGAGGAGTGCGTGAAGATGTTCCGGCGTTACCTGCGCATGGAGACTCATTGAAAACAGCGGGAAAGGAAAGGGGAAACGAGTTTTGGCGATTCTAGAAACCAAGGAGCTGGTCTATCGGTACAGCCCCGGCACACCCTTTGAAAAGACCGCTGTGGACCAGGTGTCCATCCAGGTGGAGAAAGGGGAGTTCTTGGGAGTCATCGGCCATACGGGCAGCGGCAAGTCCACCTTGATCCAAATGCTTAACGGCCTTTTGCGGCCCACCTCCGGTCAGGTCCTGCTGGACGGGAAGGACATCTGGGCCGAACCCAAGAAGATCCGCCAAGTGCGCTTCAAGGTGGGCATGGTGTTCCAGTATCCGGAATACCAGCTCTTTGAGGAGACGGTGCTGAAAGACATCATGTTCGGCCCCAAAAACAAGGGATTGTCTGACCAAGAAGCGGAGGAGCGGGCACGGGAGGCGGCTCATTTTACTGGTTTGAAGGAGGAGCTGCTGGAGAAATCCCCCTTTGAGCTTTCCGGTGGCGAGAAGCGCCGGGCAGCTATCGCCGGGGTCATCGCCATGGACCCGGACGTGCTGATCCTAGACGAGCCCACCGCGGGCTTGGACCCTCGGGGCCGTGACGTGCTGCTGGCCCAGATCACTCAGTACCATAAAGCCAGAGGGAATACGGTGCTGCTGGTTTCCCATAGCATGGAGGACATTGGCCGCACCGCTGACCGGATCTTAGTGATGAACCGCAGCCACGCCGCCATGCTGGACACCACGAAAAACGTGTTTGCCCGTGGCCCGGAGCTGGAAGCCATGGGCCTGCGGGTGCCCCAGATCACCAAGATCTTGCAGGAGCTGAAAAAGCTAGGCCTGCCCGTGGGCGACTCCACCCTGACGGTAGACGACGCTCTGCACCAGCTCATCCCCATTTTGAAGCGGAAGGAGGAGCTGCGATGATCTCCGATATCACTTTGGGGCAGTATTTTCCCCAAAAGTCCCTGATGCACCGAGCCGATCCCCGAATGAAGATCTGCCTGGTGATCTTTGCCATCGTACTGCTGTTTGTGGCGGGAAACTTTGCTTCCTTGGCACTGGCGGTGGCCTTTATTGGGCTGGGAATGGCGCTTTCCCGCATCCCCTTGAAGCTCTACCTGAAAAGTCTGAAACCCATTCTGTTCCTGGTGGCCTTCACCAGTATCTTGAATATCTTTTACGGCACCGGCGAGCCTTTGTGGCAGTGGGGCATCCTGCGGATCACCGCAAACGGCCTTATTACCTGTGTGTTTGTGGCGGTGCGTATCGTGGCACTGATCCTTGCCAGCTCGGTGCTCACCTTTACCACGTCGCCCACCCAGCTTACCGACGCTATCGAGCGACTCTTGAAGCCTCTTTCTAAAGTGCATGTGCCCATCCACGAGTTCGCCATGATGATGACCATCGCATTGCGGTTCGTGCCCACTTTGCTGGAGGAGACGGACAAGATCATGGCGGCTCAGAAAGCTCGGGGCGCTGACATGGAAAGCGGCGGGCTTACCCAGCGGATCCGCGCTCTGGTTCCGGTGCTCATTCCCCTGTTTGTGTCGGCGTTCCGCCGGGCCTATGATCTGGCCACCGCTATGGAGAGCCGCTGCTACCACGGGGGCGATGGCCGCACCAAAATGAAAACGCTGCGCTTTGGACGGGACGACTGGATGGTGATTCTGGCCAGTCTGGTGGTCCTGGCGGGATTCGTGGCACTGAACATGCTGTTTCCCGCTGTTGGACGGCCGTGACAGGGAGGAACGTATGGAACGAAATCTGCTTATCAAGCTCTCCTACGACGGCGCCCAGTATCACGGCTGGCAGATCCAGGAAAATGCTGTGACTGTGCAGGAAGTCTTTCAAGAGGCCCTTTACAAGATCACCGGACGGCAGGAGGACATCAAGGCCTGCTCCCGCACGGACACTGGTGTCCACGCCCGGGAGTTCTGCGTCAGTGTGAAAACAGAGAGCCCCATCGCGCCGGAACGGCTGCTGGCGGCTTTGAACCACTATCTTCCCCAGGATATGGCAGTGAGATCCTGCGAAACAGTGCCCCTGGATTTCCACGCCCGATATTCCTGTCAAGGGAAGGAGTACGTCTACCAGATCTGGAACCACCCCGTGCGGGACCCTTTCCTCAAAGACCGGGCCCTGCACTATTGGTACCCCATCAATGCTGAGCTGCTGAACAGGGCGGCAGCCCACTATGTGGGGCGCCACGATTTTTCCTCTTTCTGCACCCTGGATAAGCGGGAGAAGGGGGATTTGACCCGTACCGTGACCACCGCCCGGGTGGACCGGTCTGGGGACCTTGTGACCTTCACCGTGGCCGCGGACGGTTTCCTCTACAACATGGTGCGGATCATGGTAGGGACGCTGCTGCGGGTGCAGCAAGGGAAATTTTCTCCAGAGGATATCCCGGGGATCATCGCGGCTAAAGATCGGAAAGCTGCCGGTCCCACGGCCCCAGCCTGCGGGCTGTATCTCAACCGGGTATTTTATTAAGAAGAACCAGTGGGAAAGGAGCGTGACCCATGGCTAAGCACAGCAAACCCCAGGAAAAGCGGAAGATCATCCAGCTGAAAGACCATTTGCCAGGACGGCAGCCTGAAAAGGAAGAGCCAAGGCAGGACCAGCCGGAGGAGGAAGGCCCCCAGGTCTCCGTGGAATATGAGGACGAGCCTGGCTCTCAGGATGCCAAGAAGGCATGGCAGGCACCCAAAGCCTTTTATCGGGCTGCGGTGGTGCTGCTGGTGGCGGTTTTGGGCTTGGCGCTCTGGGTCAACCGTGACAACCTGACGCCTCAAAAGATCTGGAGCTGGCTTCAGGTCCAGGTTGCCGGCGACGGAGCAGGCGACGGGTTCCCAGTGTCCATCACAGGTTCTCAGGTAACGGCGGGAAATTTTCTCTTTGACAATGGAAGCGTGGTGGCCCTTAGCGATACCTCTTTGACGATGACAGGGGCGTCAGGGCAGGAAGTGCTTTCTCTGCGGCACAGTTTCAACCAGCCCATTTTGGAAGCCTCCTCAGGACACTATCTGCTCCATAACCAGGATGGCACCGGGTATATGGTGGTCACCGGCACAGAGAAAAAATTGGAAAAAACCGCTGAGAAGAACATTTTAGCGGGGGCCATGGCCCCCAATGGCCGGTACGCTCTCGCCACTGAAGGAGAGGAAGGCGCTTCCACGCTGACCGTGTACCTTGCCACCGGAGAAGAACAGTTTACCTATCATTTCGCCCAGGATTACATCACCTCTGTAGCTCTGAACGCTGACGGCACTTGGGCCATGGTCTGTACTGTCCGGAGCCAGGGCGGCGAGCTGGTGTCCAAGATCACCGTGTTCGACTTGAACCAGGCCAGTCCTGTCGGGGAGTATGAGTCACGGGGAAACCTGTTGATGGACGCTTACTGGGGTTCCAACGGCATCCTGTACGCTGTGGGGGATGTTTCCCTGGTGCGGGCTCGGTCCTCGGAGTTGTCTTTTTCTGAGTACAGCTATCAGGGCCGCACGCCCACAGCGTTCCAGTTCGCGGGCGGGCAGCTGTATTTGTCCGTCTCCGCTTATGAGCATGCTGGAGCCTGTACGCTTTTGACTTTTCGCGGTTTAGAGGATCCTGTGGAGATCCAAGTGGAAGAACGGGTGCAGGCGCTGGCGGTGTCCGGCGGGTCCGTGGGAGCTTTAGTTGGGCAGCAGCTGATCCTTTACGACTCCTCCACTGGCAAGGAGCTGGCCCGGGGCGACGCTGGCGGCGACGCCAAAAGCATTGCGCTGGCAAACGAGAGCACAGCGTATGTGCTGGGAGTCAGCGAGATCCGAAAAGTACAATTTTAGAGATAAAAAAGGAGGGCTGCATAAGCAGCTCTCCTTTTTGTTAGCCTCTGGGAAGGAAGTAACGGTTTTCTTTGGGGTCTTTCAACCGCTCCGAGAAGGCAGCGGCAAAATTCTCGTATTCCGGGGTGAAGCATCCTTTGGCCTGTACGGGGCAGGATTTGACGCACCGGAAACAGGAGATGCACTTTTCTCCGTCGATGGTGACGCAGTCCTCCTGAATGGCTCCCATAGGACACTGGCGGCGGCACAGTCCGCAGTGGACACAGTTTTCCTTAGTGGAGGGGATAAAGCTGCCGCCCTTGCCACCCTCTTTGTAGGGATGGTTTCCTGTGGGAGAGAAATTCTCCCAGCCAGCAGTGAAATCGTCCCAGGCTTCCAGGGCGAAAGCTCGGTCTTCCATCAGGTCGTTCTGGTTGGGACGGCCCACCTGGATGGTCCCGTAGGTGTGTTCCCCAACGAGAGCGGCGCCGGCAAAGGGAACGAAGCCATGCTCCCGGCAGAAATCGGTCAGTTCCAGCAGGGCGTCATCGAAATCCCGGTTGCCGTAGGTGACGGTGACGATGCAGGGGGTGTTCTGGCCCCGGAGGGGGGAGAGGCGTTCCAGGGCACCCTGGAATACCCGGCCTCCATAGACAGGAACGCCGAATACCACCAAGTCGTCAGCGGTAAATGTGGTCTCGGCAGCGGGGGCGCAGGTCACGTCCACCAGGACGGCCTCTCCCAAAGCGGAAGCCATTTCCCAGGCGCCTTTGCGAGAGGTGCCGGTGGGAGAAAAGACAGCGGCGTATACAGCCATTGGATCAAGTCCTTTCTGTGAAATGTGTGAAATCTTTTTCTCAGGATATACTGATTATAGGATCTCTCAGGGGATTTTGCAAGAAAAAGCCGTGGATTAAGATTTCCGTAAGAGGGATAGGGCTTGTGGAAACGCCGGGTTTGTGCTATATTTATCAGGTAGCGAAAATTTCAGCGGAAGGGAGCGATGAACCGTGGGCTATATATGGGATGTGGTATTTGTAGCTGTCTGTGTTCTGTTTGTTGCTATCGGTGCCCATCGGGGATTCATCCGTTCGGCGGCCCATTTTCTGGGCGCCATCCTTGCCGCCTGCTTCGCGTCTTTGCTGGGCGGGCCTTTAGCTCAGTGGGTGTTCGACACTCTGTTCCGTCCTGGTCTGATAGAGCGTATCGGGGAGTCCCTGACCACTTTGGGAAACGGGGACACCTATACGGCAGTCCAGCAAGTGTTCGCCTCTCTGCCTGACTTCGTGCTTCGAGCTTTGGAGTCGGCTGGGATCACCGCTGTAACTGTGACCGAGTCTGTGGCTGACCAGTCGGGTCAGGCCGCGGCGCTCATTGCTGACGCTTTGGCGCCGGTATTCGTGGGCTTTTTGAAGGTGCTGGCAGTGATCGTACTGTTCTCCTTGTTTATGGTCTTAGTGCGCATCGCCTCCAACGCTTTGGCAACCCTGTTCCATCTGCCCCTCCTCAATGCGGTCAACGGCATTTTGGGCGGCGTGTTTGGTTTTTGCTTGGCGGTGGTGTCCATTTGGATCGTCTTGGCGGCGATCCAGGTGTTTACTCCCATGCTGGCGGCGGATACCCAGGCTCAGGTAGAGGACGCGCTTCGCCAGTCCTATGTGGCGGGCCTCATCGTTCACTGGAATCCCTTGGGGATCATGTTCCAGTGATGTTTTGCGGAAGGCTTCCCCAGGACCGGAGCGTGTTGTGGGAACGGCGCGCCGGAGGAAGCATGGGTGGGGCTGATTTAGAGGATTTCAAGGGATCGTAAGTGAAGAGATTTGTGAGAAAGAGGGAAAGTAGACCCATGCCCCAGGAGAAGAAACCTATCAATCAAAATTTAACGGTGCCCAACGCGCTTTCGCTGTTGCGCATTCTGATCGTGCCCTTTTTCGCCTGGTTTTTCATGGCGGATCAGCTGCCTGTGGCCGTGGCCCTTCTAGTGCTTTCCGGCCTGTCCGACATGGTGGACGGCATGCTGGCCCGCAAGCTCAATCAGGTGACGGAGCTGGGCAAGATGCTGGACCCCTTCGCCGATAAGCTGACCCAGGGCGTGGTAGCTTTGTGCCTTGCCATCAAGTTCCCGGTGATCTGTCCGGTGCTGCTGGTGTTCATTGCCAAGGAGCTGATCATGCTCTGCTGCGCGGTGGTGCTTTTGAAAAAGCAGAAGCGGCCCTGCGCCGCCAAATGGTACGGCAAGGTAGCTACGGTGCTGTTCTACGTTTCGGTAGCGGCCATCGTGGTGATGGACGGTTTCTTCCATGTGGAGGGAATGGTCTTTAATGTGATCTCCAATGTGCTGCTGATTTTGACAGCGGTGATGATGGTCTATTCCGCGGTGAAGTATTTCCAGATCTTCCTAAAGATCCTTCGCTCCAACGACCAAAGGTATGAACTGTCCCTTCACGATGAAATCCGTGCCAAGACGGTGCGGGAGAAGCGGAAAGGATGATAAAGCACACCGCGGAAGCTCCGTCTGTTTGGGGGAGTTTCCGCTTTTTTCACGGCGGATTCATATTCCGGACATGTTTTTTCGGTTTAATGGGAAAGCTGGCTTTATTGAATGAAAATGAACCCATGTCAAAAATGCGTGCAAAAAAGAAAACGCACCACACAAACGTGAAGTGCGCATCTTGGGTCCAGCGTCACGCTGGTGTCTGTACGAAACGAAAATGAACCGGGTTTAGAACGCAGGCAAAAAAGAAACGCACCCCACAAAAGTGAAGTGTGCAACTTGGGTGCAGCGTCACGCTGCCTGTGTTGAGACGAGAGAAAGGAACGAAAGCGCCATGTTACTTTGTACACGCTGCAAAAAACGCCCGGCGGTGGTATTTCTGTCCAATGGCCTGAACGGGAGCGAGCCTCAGGGGCTGTGCCTTGTTTGCGCCAAGGAATTGGGGATCAAGCCGGTGAACGATATTATGGAAAAAATGGGCATCACGGACGAGGAGCTGGAAGCGGCAACCGCCCAGATGACCGAACTGATGAACCTGAACAACGATGGCGACGACGGTGACGGGGATGACCTGTTCGCTCCCGGCGGGGCCGCTACCATGCCGGTGGACCAGATGCTGGGTGGCCGGCCCGGGGAGAACGGCGGCGCCGGTGGAGCAGGGACCCAGCAGAAGAAGGAGAACTTCCACAAGAAGAAGCGGAAGCATATTCAGAACTTCTGCACCGACCTGACTGCCAAAGCTCGAAACGGCCAGTTGGATAATATCATCGGCCGGGAGAAGGAGATCCAGCGAGTGGTGCAGATCCTCTCCCGCCGGACTAAGAACAACCCCTGCCTAATCGGTGAGCCTGGCGTGGGTAAAACCGCTGTGGCGGAGGGGCTGGCTCTGCGCATCGCCCGGGGGGAAGTACCGGCTAAGCTGCGAAACAAGGAGGTCCAGCTGCTGGACCTGACCGCTCTTGTGGCGGGCACCCAATTCCGGGGCCAGTTTGAGAGCCGGATCAAGGGCCTGGTAGACGAGGTGAAAGCCGACGGCAATGTGATCCTCTTCATCGACGAGGTTCACAATCTGGTGGGCACCGGAGACGCAGAGGGCAGTATGAATGCTGCCAATATCCTGAAGCCTGCTCTTTCCCGGGGAGAGATCCAGGTCATCGGTGCCACTACCTTCGCGGAATATCGGAAGTATATCGAAAAGGACGCAGCCTTGGAGCGCCGGTTCCAGCCGGTGACCATCGCGGAGCCTTCCATCGAGGACGCCTGCCAAATTCTGACCGGGATCAAGGGCTATTACGAGGCGTATCACCGTGTCCAGGTGTCGGACCAGATCGTCCGGCGGATGGTGGTGCTGGCAGAGCGGTACATCAGCGACCGCTATCTGCCCGACAAGGCCATCGACCTGTTGGACGAGGCCTGTGCCTGCGCCGCTCTGCGGAACAAGAAGCTGGAAGAATACGACAATACGGAACTGGCCCTTTCCAAGGAGCGGGTCCGTGAGCAGGACCTTTCCAACCCCGCTGACGGGGAAACAGTGGACTATGAGGAACTGGCCAAGACCCATTACCGCATCGCCACTTTGGAGGAGAGCCTGGATAAGTTGAAAGGCGAGGGCGTGTTTGCTCAGGTAGAGGAGCAGGACGTGGCCAAGGTCATCGAGCTGTGGACTGGTATCCCTGCTTCCCGCGTGGCGGAAAACGAGCTGGCCAAACTGGCGGATCTGGAACAGGTGCTTTCCAAGAAGATCATCGGCCAGGACGAGGCTGTGAACGCCATTTCCGCGGCGATCCGTCGCAGCCGGGTACAGATCAGTCCCCGGCGTCATCCGGCGTCCTTCATCTTTGTGGGCCCCACCGGCACCGGGAAAACAGAGCTGGTACGGGTGCTGTCCCAGGAGCTGTTCGACACTCCGGAGACCTTGATCCGCTTGGATATGTCCGAGTTTATGGAAAAGCATTCTGTTTCTAAAATCATCGGTTCCCCTCCCGGATATGTGGGCTATGACGAGGCCGGCCAGCTGACGGAAAAGGTCCGCCGCCGTCCTTATTCGGTGCTGCTATTCGACGAGATCGAAAAGGCCCACCCGGACGTGCTGAACATTCTGCTTCAGATCCTGGACGAGGGCCGCATCACCGACGCTCATGGCCGCACGGTGAACTTTGAAAACACCGTGATCGTCATGACTTCCAACGCGGGCAGCGATAGGAAGGAAAGTGCGTTAGGCTTTGCCAAGACCACCGCGGACATGAGCCGGGAAAAGGTGACCAAAGCTCTCAGCGAGTTCCTCCGTCCGGAGTTCTTGAGCCGTATCGATGAGGTGATCGTGTTCCGTCCCCTGGACGTGGAGGATTACAAGAAGATCGCAGCCCTGATGTTGAACGAGTATGTGGGTTCCCTGAAGGAAAAGGGCATCGCCCTCACCTTTGATCAGGCGGTCTGTGACTATCTGGCGGAGAAGTCCATTCACGGCCAGAGCGGCGCTCGGGACCTGCGGAACAACATCCGCCGCATGGTGGAGGATAAACTTGCCATGCTGCTGGTGGAGCGTGGAGAAGGCTCCTTGACGGGTGTGGCTCTCTCTATGGAAGATGGAGAGTTGAAGCTGAACTGCCTGCCCCAATAAATGAAACGCGAAACGTGGGATCGAAAATTCGGTCCCACGTTTTTTCTTGTGAATTTCCAGAAAAGTCTGAAAAATCCCTTGACGGAAGGGGGACGGTGTGCTATAATAATCACCGTCGCAAAATGTGCGGGTGTAGTTCAGTGGTAGAACCCCAGCCTTCCAAGCTGGTCGTGTGGGTTCGATTCCCATCACCCGCTCCAAAAATGTGCGGGCCAAAAGATGCGCCAATAGCTCAGCTGGATAGAGCAACTGCCTTCTAAGCAGTAGGCCAGGGGTTCGAGTCCCTTTTGGCGCGCCAATATGGTGGATGTAGCTTAGCCCGGTTAAAGCGCCAGATTGTGGCTCTGGAGACCGTGGGTTCGAATCCCATCTTCCACCCCACATCGAACACGGAGTTTAATTGTTGAAATTAGGCTCCGTGTTCTCCATACTGGGCTGTCGCCAAGCGGTAAGGCAACGGACTTTGACTCCGTCATCCCGTGGGTTCGAATCCCGCCAGCCCAGCCAGCGGCAAGCTGCCGCTCTCAAGTCGCGAATCTCACCTCAGTGGGGTTCGCGATTTTTATTGCCCGCGTTTTAAGTGCAGTTTTATTTCAGTACGGACATCAGCGTGACGTTGGACCCAAGACGCGGCGCTGGTGTCCGGTGGACACCGTTTAGCGCTGACCGAGGCGGCAGCCGAGACCTTCACTTTGTGGAGTGCGTTTCTTTTATGCCCGCGTTTTTGCTCCGGTACATTTCAATCAGCCAAATCAGCGGTAAGCTGCCGCTCCCAAGTCGCGAATCTCACCTCAGTGGGGTTCGCGATTTTTATTGCCCGCGTTTTTACTTTGGTTCATTTCAATCAGCCAAATCAGCGGTAAGTTGCCGCTCCCAAGTTGCGAATCTCATCTCAGTGGGATTCGCGATTTTATTTTCTATTTTTAAGTAATGCAGTTCCCCACTGGCGGGATTCGAACCCACGGGATCGTTGGACAACAAAATTCATGCTGGAAGAGTTGGCTGAACCTGAATATAAAGCATCACTGAGCAAAATGCTTCTGGACCAATAAAATGAGCTCATGCTATACTTGCAATAATGAAAAATAGGGATATCAATAGGAGGAGATCCTATGTCTGACCAAAGGCGAAGTAGAACTGGTACACGGCGAACAACCCTAGCTGTGCTGGGAATATTAAAAACAAGTACAAGTCTAGGAAATCCAATCTCTATTTCCAAGATTGTGGAGCGGTTGAAGTCGGAATATGATATTGCCACCCATCGTGATTCCGTAAAGGATATTTTGGAAGATCTGATGGAGTATTATCCTGGCCCAGAAAAGATTTGCTGCAAGCGCTCAAAAGAGGGAAGGTCCTATCAATTTGATTATTATTGCCAGACAGAGATATCTGGGCAACTTCAGGAAAATCTTCAGAAAATTGAACAGGCCATAAAACGGAATAGGGAGGGAAGGACAACACGATGGCTTCTGTCGTTCCAGTTTAATGGCTACGGTTCCGACCATCGACTTCATCCAACCGGAAAAATTATCCGGGATGTGTACCCTGTCCGAGTCCTTGAAGCCTACGGTCATCGTTATCTTGTGGGATTCTTTTCAGGACGGCAGGATGCTTCCCATTTCCGTGTGGATCTGATGAGCTGTATTCGCGGAGTGGAGGTCTCCATGGAAAAGGACCACCAGCGGGATTTTCGGATCAACCAGATCGCGGCCGAGGATTATCGTACTTCTCATTTGTATATGTTTTATGAGCGTCCGGGGGAACGCTCCCAGCGGATCCGACTGCGTGTCAAAAAAATCCCTGGAAAACCAGAAGCCAGCTTGACCTTCCTCCAAGACAATTTTGGGAAATACTGGGAGCCTATAAGTCAAACGGAGAACGATCAGGAAGTGGAAGTCTGGGTGAAATGTCTGCCAGGAGCAATGGTGCCCTTTGTACGGCAGTACATAGACCGGGTACGGGTGTTGGAGCCGGAGGAAGTTGCGAAAAAAGTGGATGCCGCCTTGCGGGAAGATTTTGAGTCTTATTTTTGTGATAAATTTTAGAGATGCGGATAATTATCGCGTTAGGTCGCGGTATAATCATGATGCAGTTGGGCAAGAGAACCTTGAAAACAGAATAAAGAAGAACTAAAAAGGGGGAACTGCAGAATGAGTAAACGCGTGTATGTGGTGATCCAGTGGGTTTATGAACAGTTACGGGAGCTGTTGGGAGAGTATGTAGAGACAAAATGTTTCAACCAGGCGCCCAAAGGAGCTCCCGAACAGGATGGCCTGGGATACACTACCCGGCGGATGAAGGAGATCCGGAGATACGCTGCCGCGCTGCTGGAAGCGGAACCTGAAGCGGCCTATAAACAGGAACAGATCTTATTGGAAACAGAATTTTTTCTCCGAAGATATGAACAGCCTGGGGTGGTGCCCCGATGGAAAGAGCTGAATCCCAACCTGATCTTTTTTGAATGTGCCTTCGAATTGATGGAGAACGATCCAGAACTCTATGAAAAGTTTCGCCGAGGGCTGGTACCCTTCTACCTGGAATGTTACCCGGACGAGAAAATGATGGCACAACGCAAGGATTACTTTAAAGCAGCGCAAGAACGTTTCGCCCTGGAAGGCCGGGAATACGATAAAGATCTGGTGTTTCAGGAGGAACTGTGCCGAACTTTGGAACTCGTATTCCAGGCGGATTTTGGGGAGGATTGGTGTGCGGCAAAGGGTAGAAGCTGTGTTTGAAAAAGATGGAATATAAAACCAAGTCAGTGATGAAACAAAATTGTGTTGGAGGGATTTGCGTGACTCAAAAGGAGATAAAACACCAGAACGAATTGCTGAATAACTTTTTGGAAGAAACTCTTATAAAAGATATCCAGGCCCATCAGTACGATTTCAAATATTTGATGAAAGAATATTATTGCTACTATTCACCTAGCAAATATGGAACCATGAGGGAAAGGTGGCTTAAGGAAGAGCCTGATATAGACCCTGCGGAAAAAGATCCCATGGATGTCCCTCCTGCAGAGAATGATCCTATCAAGCTGTGGTATACGTACAAAAAACTGGACAAGACATTCAAGGGCAGACGCTTTGACTGTGATAGCTGGAACGGAACCAGCGATCTGACAGACAAAATCTACGATGTCCTTTGGCGGGATAGGGAGGACAACTGGGGCTTATCTGATATGAGGAAACGATTTGGTGGAGATACCATGAACTCCTTTGCCTATACATTTAACGCCCTTTCGGGAGAAAAAGATTATACATCCAGCTTTCACGCGTACATAGAGAGCAAAAAACAGGATGACCACAAATTCGACGTGTTGCAAGACTACGCCAAATGGACTGGATGCGTTGGAAACTTTGTTCTGGTGCCGGATGGGTATAACGGCTGCCGGGGAAAATCTAAAAAATTGAGGGATTACTGGGACCTGTCCCTGCACGATCTGCGCACTAATGGCGACGGTCACGATTGGCTTGGAAACGCGGGAATTTCTTTTAACAGGTTTATCAATACCTTTTTCCTCTGGGATTATGTGGATGAACGTTATGATGTGCTTCCGCTGTTTCCAAGCCACAACGTCTTGCTGGATCGAGGCTGCGAGGAGGTTTTTCCGCGTATTTACGACCAGGAGCATGTTGATGAATTTAAAATTTTCACAAACAATGTCAATCATTGTATCCGGCGCAGAGGAAAGTTCATGGTGGCCATGCTGCGGATCGCCACACTGGAAAAATCGGATGACTACGATGTCATCGTAGATGTTCTGGCCACAGATGAAAGGTTCAACTCCATGGAAGCAGTCGTGGAAAAACTGATCCATTTGGAGAGCGAAAAAAAGATATCTAAAGAAGCTGTTGCTGTTTTGAGGAAATTAAACCTATCCGATCCGGTATAAAGAAGGAGAAGTTATGCTTTACGTTTGTTCTGATATCCACGGTGATTTTGACCGTTATACTGCTCTTCTGGCTCGTATTTCCCTGAAACCTGAAGATACTCTCTATGTCCTGGGGGATGTGATCGACCGGGGACCGGATGGGGTGAAGATCCTTCAGGATATGATGATGCGGCCCAACGTGATCCCTATCCTGGGGAACCACGAGTTCACCGCGGCATATTGTCTTTCTTGGATGATAGAAGAAATCACAGACCGCAGCTTGGCGGCTCTGAATGAAACTCGTATGGCTGCGTTGCAGGAATGGCTTTTCAATGGTGGCACGCCCACACTCCAGGGAATGAAAGAATTGACGAAAGAGGAGCGGCGGGAGCTTTTGGATTACTTTCGGGAGATGGAACTCTACGCACAGGTAGAAGCTGGGGGCCGATCCTTTCTTCTTGTCCATGCCGGGTTGGATCACTTTGAGTCAGACAAGCCTTTGGAAGAGTATGATCTGGAGGACTTTTTATTCTGCCGTCCTGACATAGACCAAGAATTTTACCCCCACCAGTATCTTGTTTACGGGCATACCCCTACCCGCCTGTTATGGAAACAATTAGGGAAATCCTCGTCCGATACCATTTTCCGCCGAGCAAATCAAATCGCGATCGATTGTGGCTGCGCATATGGCGGACAGCTTGGGTGTCTGTGTTTAGACACTTTGGAAGAATTTTATATCCATGGTGGGGGGCACACAAAAGGATCTTGATATCTTTTGCGCGAAAGCGAAAGGTTGATTTCTTTTTCGCCTGATCGCTAAATTTGGATTGCTTTATTTAGGTTGTGGCACGAAAAGAAAAGAGAGTGGATATCCACTCTCTTTTCTTTTTATAGTGGTGATCGTTCCCATTTTTGCGAACAATTCTCACAGGAATTTTGCAAAATTTAATGATATCATATAAAATAGATAAGTATATGCGGGTTTCTTCTAGGAGGGATGGCTATGAAGGGGAGAAAAGGACGGGCTATGAAAGGCACTCTTCGCCAGAGGATCATTTTGTGTATGGGGCTGTGTGTGGGCTTATGTCTGCTGCTTTTGACAGCCTTTTTTTATACAGTAGTGCGGATGATGGAAGAAAACCGAGTCCAGGCAGCCATGGAATCCAACGTTCAAAGTTTATCCAGCGCTTTTGATGATTCCTACTATCTGCTTCTTCAGATTTCTCAGCAGATGATGCCTGCAGGGAATGTGGGAAGCACTGCGGAAGATCTTTGGCAGAGTCAGGATGCCTACGACAGGATCCAATACGGCAAGCAGCTTTCCAACAGTGTTTCCATCATGATGTTTGCCAGTACAGATGTGACCATGGTAGGTTATTACCAAGGAGGAGAAAATGGAGAGGACGCAAAGCCATGGTTTTCCACCTTTCCGGAAAGGGACACCTTTGAGATAGAGGATCAACCGGTCCTGCTCCAAACAAACGAGCTTACATTCCACGGCCTTCACCGGTCGCAGAATCGTTTTGTGGATAAAAATGTGGTCTCTGTGTGCCGGCCCATGGAATTCAATACCGGGGACCGGTTTCTCATTTACGTGGAACTTTACTCCACGGTGCTGGATACTTTGGAGAAGGCTGCGGAAACACAGGATCTGGAATATTCCTTGCTCCAACTGGATGATAAAAATGAGATCCGATACAGTTCCAATGGCGCGTTTCCCTTGGGGGAGACTTTGGAACTTCACGAAAACGGTCAGATCACTGTGACCAGGGACCCGGCTGGGAAGCAGTACGTCTGTCTGATGGAGCAGGGAAGGTTTGGCTATCAGACGGCGCTGCTGGCTCCCTTGGAACAATACAGCGGTGAAGTTTGGTTTTGGACGGGCAGTCTGTTTCTGATGGTTATTCTGGTGACAGCAGCGGTGGTGATCTCGCTTGTGCTGGTATCCAGACTGATCTACCGTCCCATGCACATTCTGGAGAAAGAGATTGAGCAAGTGGGAAAAAGGGACCTGTCCATGTCCCGTCACTGCCCGCTGAACATCCAGGAATTCGATGTGCTCTTTGAAAGGATCCAGGTGATGAAACAGGAGATCTCCGGTCTGATGGATGACATCCGGGAGCAGGAAAAGCAGAAACAAAAGCTGGAACTCTCCAATCTGTACTATCAGATCAACCCTCATTTTTTGATGAACGCTCTCAATTCCGTACACTGGATGGCGGTGACCCGGGGGCAGAAGGAGATCGACTCGTTCATCTATTACTTGAATTATATTTTGGGATACAGTTTGGGCAAGACCAACCGGAAAGCTACCTTCCGTACAGAGCTGCAGTCATTGGAAGCGTATTTGGAACTGCAAAAAAAGAGGTATGATTTCAAGACGGAGTTCCAGGTGGAGCCGGGGGATTACCTGGATTACCCCTGTGCCCGGCTGATCCTCCAGCCTATCGCGGAAAATGCCGTGTGCCACAATATGGACGAATTCGGCACGCTCTGGTTTACCATGAAGCGAGAGGATGAGGACTGGGTGGTCATGGAGATCCGGGACGATGGAAAAGGTTTTGTGGTGGATTCTCCTGACGACAGTGGAGAAACCCCTTCTGACAAGAGTCGGAACAATAAGGGTATCGGGCTGCAATATGTGCGCCGGTGCTTGGAGAGTTTTTACGGAGACCAGGGGGTGATGAAACTGGAAAGCACGCCGGGAGTGGGCACCACGGTGACGATCCGGGTTCCGCTGCGGAATTGGCGGCAAGGTGAAGGGGAAGGCGAAAGATAATCAGAGGAAAGGATGAGGGCAGAATGAGGTATCGAGTGTTGGTGATAGACGACGACAAGCTTGCGCGCAACGGGCTGATCTCCATCGTGCCGTGGGAAGAGTGCGGCATGGAGGTGGTGGGAGATGTGGCCAACGGTATGGCGGCGCTGGAATTCTTAAAATCCCACAGCGTGGATCTGGCTGTGGTGGATCTCTCCATGCCCGTGCTTTCTGGGATGGATTTCATCCGGGAGAGCCGGAGGCTGTATCCCGAGCTTCAGTATGTGGTCCTCAGTTTCCATGAGAGTTTCGAGTATGTTCAGGGCGCCATGCGGCTGGGAGCGGTGGATTATATCTCCAAGCTGCGTTTGGAACAAGAGGACTGCAAAGAAGTTTTTATGCGGGTGGCAAGACTTCTGGGATGCCGGGAAGGCGACAGAAGTACGGAAGAAGGTGTGTCCTCTCAGACTTTGGAGGAGTTGCGGCAGGAGTGGGAATCCCTTCAGTGGGTGTACGACGACACCCGGTTCCAGGAACAAGGAGAGCGTTTGCAGAAGCTGGGGATCTCTCCTCTTCAGGCGGAGCGTTTGGCCGCTTGGACTGCTTCCGCGTTAGAGAGCGCTTTTGGCGGACATTTTTCTTTGCCGGACCGGTTCGATTCCGTGGAAGGATGCCTGCATTGGCTGAAGGATACCCGATCTGCTTTGTATCGTCAAGGAGAGGGGGATGGTGGGATCCCTTCCTGTATGCTTCGGGCGGTGCTTTATATCAAGGAGCATTTGCGGGAACCTTTGAAAGCGGAATTGGTAGCGGAAGCTGTGGGCATGAGCCGGGGATATTTTTCCACTACCTTTAAAAAACATACCGGACTCACTTTTAATGATTACGTGCGGCGTCAGCGGGTATTTTTGGCGCAGGAGCTTTTGGAGCAAAACGCTGTTCTGCCGGGTGACGTTTCCGCTGAAGTAGGCTATGAGGACAGCAAATATTTTGGGCGTATCTTCCAAGAGCAGACAGGGATGACTTGTTCCGCCTACTGGAGACAAATGTCTCAGGGCCGGAAAAAGTAAGAGGTTTGTTCACTTTTCCAAGACCGATCATCTCCGAAAGGGGAGACAGAACAGAAAACGGACGGGATTGTGGAGACAAAGGCAGGTTTTCAAAAAGTCTTTTCCCGGATAGAATGAAATCATCAAAAATCCGCAAGGATAGGAGGAAAAAACTATGAAAAAGAGAAGTGTCGCTATGCTCCTGGCGGCGGCTCTCTGCGCCACGATCCTGACAGGCTGTAAGCCCCAGGAAGGATCTTCTCAAGTCTCTCAGACTTCCAGTTCTTCCGGGGAGACTTCCACTGTTTCCCAGGTCGCCGAGGACGACGGCATGACCAATGAGGAACGGGCGTTTATGAAGTTTGATGAGCCGGTGGAGGTCCATGTGGGCCAGGGGGTCAATCCCCTGGACACCACCCTTCCGGAAGGGGACAGTGTGGACAACAACCAGTACACCCGTTACCTGCTGGATAATTTCAACATTAAAGTGGTGGCTGACTGGACCGCCGCCAACGGCAGCGATTTCGAGCAGAAAGTGGCTCTGTGCATTGCCAGTAACTCTCTGCCGGACGCTGTTGTCACCGGCCGTCAGTACATGCTCCGGGCGGCCAAGTCTGACATGCTCTATGACCTGACCACCTTGTTTGACCAGTACTGCTCTCCTCAGGCCAAAGGCATCATGGACTCCACCGAAGGCCGGGCCTATGAGGATGCCACCTATAACGGAAAGATGGTGGCCCTGCTGGGCATCGAAGTGGAATGCGGCGGCATCTCCAACCTGAACATCCGCAAGGACTGGCTGGATGAGCTGGGCTTGGAAGTTCCCACCACTCTGGACGAGATCGAGGAAGTGGCCAAGGTATTCGCTGAGAAAAAGCCCGGCGGCGAGGATACTATCCCGATCCTGGGGCCCAGCAAATCCTCCAAACCTTACAGTACCTTCCTGAGCTCCGGTGGTGTGCAGTACGGCTTTGATCCGGTGTTCTCCGCCTACGATGTGTATCCCGGCTACTGGCTGGAAGGCGAGGATGGCACCGTGACCTATGGTTCCACCGACGAAAAGATGAAGGAAGCCCTCACCCGGCTGAACAGCTGGTACGAGCAGGGCCTGATCGACCCGGAGATGGGCACTCGGGACACTCCCGGTGAAATGGTCAACGCTGGCAAAGTGGGCATGTTCTTCGGCCCCTGGTGGATCGTGGGCTACGGCATCGGCGACGCCTACCGCAACGAGCCCGACGCCAACTGGCAGTCCTATCCCGTTTACACGGATGACGGCGATTGGAACACCCACATGATGACCACCACCACCAGCTATACCATCGTGAACAAGAACGCTGCTGAGGATACCGTGAAGGCTATCATCATCATGCGCAACGTGTGGCTGCGGGACGAGTCCAAGTTTGACGTGTCCGTTGCCCCCGACTGGTATCCCATCCGTAACCTGCAGGCTCCTGCCGACGAGTGCGAGTACACCTATGAGCAGCTGATCAAGGTCCTCAACGGCGAAGCCGATCCCGAGGATTACAACGATCCCAACTCTTCCTACAAGCTGCTGTATGACGACGTTTCCAAGGTGAAGGACGTTGTCACCGGCTACACTCCCGGCGAAGAGCTGAGCGTGGAAGATTTCAGCACAGAGAACTTCGGTGATTTCCAGCGGATGTATTCTCTGCTGGTGGGCGACCGGCCCTACGCTACTGAGGAACCCGACAAGAAGGTTTACAGCAAGACCTACGCCATGACTCCCACCATGGAGACCAAGTGGTCCAACCTGCAAAAGCTGGAGGACGAGGTCATGCTGAAGATCATCACCGGCAAGACCGATGTCAGCGCCTTTGATGAGTTTGTGGAGGATTGGAACGCTCAGGGCGGACAGGAGATCCTTCAGGAAGTGCAGGAGCTGGAGTGATCCGGCGCTTGAAATCATAATTCAGCAACATGCCATGAAAAAAGAGGCGGCCGTTGGCTCTTCACGGAGCGGCCGCCCACTTTTTTTAGGAAAGGGTGGAAGAATATGCATACAGAAGGAAAGGTCCGCAAACGGGTAAGCACCCAGGTGCATTACCATATCATGGCGGTGCCCGCGGTTGTTTGGCTGGTCTTGTTCAATATCGTGCCCATGTTCGGCATTGTCATGGCCTTCCAGGATTACAATCCAGCGCTGGGTTATTTCGGATCCACTTGGGTGGGACTGGATAACTTTGAGTACTTATTCACTTTGGGGGACTCCTTCCAGGTGATCACCAACACCTTGATCATCGCCACATCCAAAGTGGTTTTGAATTTGATCGTTCCCCTGATCTTCGCTCTGCTGCTCAACGAGCTGACCAATCTCCGGTACAAGAAACTGGTCCAGACGGTAGTGTATCTGCCCCACTTTTTGTCCTGGGTTATTCTGGCCAGCATCATCCTGAACCTGTTCGGCTATCGGGGTGTTGTGAACCAGTTTTTGGGACTGTTCGGCGCCGAGCCGGTGATCTGGTTCAGCGAGGAGAGCTGTTTCAGACAGCTTCTGGTGGCAACCGACGTTTGGAAAGAATTCGGTTTCAACGCGGTGATCTTCCTGGCAGCCCTCACCGGAGTGAATCCCAACCTTTACGAGGCTGCCGCCATCGACGGCTGCGGCAAGCTGAAGTCTGTGTGGCACATCACTCTGCCCGGGATTATGGGTACCGTGGTTCTGCTGGGCGTGCTGGGCCTGGGCAACGTGCTCAACGCCGGTTTCGATCAGGTGTTCAACCTGTACAGCCCCTTGGTCTATTCCACCGGCGACATCATCGATACCTGGGTGTACCGCATGGGTTTGGTGGATGTGCAGTTCTCTTTGGCTACTACGGCAGGCTTGTTTAAATCGGTGATCAGCTTTATCCTCATTGTCACCTCCTACGGCCTGGCCTATAAATTCGCCAATTACAAGATCTTTTAAGAGGAGGAGAGAAACATGGTACAAAACAAATCCCTTGGCTGGAAGATCTTTAACGTGTGCAACATTATTGTAATGGGTTTTCTGGCCCTCAGCTGTCTGTACCCTCTGTGGTACGCCCTTTGCTTGTCCCTTTCCTCCAAATCCGCCGCCAACGCAGGCATGGTCAGCTTTTATCCCGTAGGTCTTTCCTTCGCCTCCTACAAGGAGATCATGAGCGACTGGAAATTCTTCAACTCCTTCTGGATCTCCATCCAGCGGACCGTGCTAGGGACCGTGGTCTCCCTGCTGGTGATGATCCTGGTGGGGTATCCTCTTTCCAAGACGAAAAAGGAATTTCGTTCCCGTAACGTGCTGATGTGGGTCATCCTGTTCTGCATGGTGTTTAACGGCGGTACCATCCCCTGGTATCTGACCATGCAGAAGTACGGCCTCATCGACAATATCTGGGGACTGGTGCTGGCAGGCGGCCTTCCCGTGTTCAACCTGATCTTGATCATGAACTTTTTCCGCGGCCTTCCCAAGGATCTGGAAGAAGCCGCTGTGGTGGACGGGGCCGGTCCCTGGCGGATCCTGTTCAGCATCGTGGTGCCTTGCTCGGTGCCGGTGCTGGCCACCATCGTGCTGTTCACCGGCGTGTATCATTGGAACGAATTCTTCCAGGGCCTGGTGCTCACCACAGGAGACACCCACTATCCCTTGCAGACCTACATCAAGCAGATGGTGGTGAACATCCAGGCGGGAAACCTGACCATGGACCAGATCGAGCAGCTGGATAAGCTGTCCAACGATTCTTTGGACGCCGCGAAGGTGTTCATCGCCATGATCCCCATGCTGGTGATCTATCCTTTCCTGCAAAAGTATTTCGTCACAGGCATCATGCTGGGTGCTGTGAAGGAATAAGACGCTTTGAAACGATTATGGGGTCACATATATCCAAGAAACATAAGGAGTGAATGACGGATGTCCATCATCAAAGAAGAAAACGGGCGTTTGACCGTTTGTTTCAATAACGAGACCATGTGGATCGAGCCCTGGGGTGAGAACGCCCTGCGCGTGCGGGCCTGCAAACAAAGCCAGATGCCCAAGGAGGATTGGGCTCTGATGAATCAGGGAAATCACCCGGCCAAGATCCAGATCACCGATCACGGAGCCACCATCCAAAACGGCAAGATCACTGCCAAGGTGTCCCGTGCCGGAGTGCTCACCTTTGCGAACCAGGATGGGAAAGTGCTTCTGGAAGAGTACGTCCGCAACCGCAGCGACATGCACTCTCCCAAGTGCAGCGCCTTGGATATTGACGCCAGAGAGTTCAAACCCATTCTGGGCGGGGACTATTCTCTCTCCGCCAGATTTGAGTCCGACCCTAACGAACGGCTGTACGGTATGGGACAGTATCAGCAACCCTATCTGAACCTGAAAGGCTGTGAGTTGGAACTGGCTCATCGGAACTCCCAGGCCAGTGTTCCTTTCCTGGTGTCCTCTCTGGGCTACGGCTTTTTGTGGAACAATCCTGGCGTGGGCAGCGTCACCTTCGGCAAGAACCTGACCGTTTGGCGGGCGGTGTCCACCAAGGTGCTGGATTACTGGATCACCGCGGGGGACACTCCCGCTCAGATCGAGGAACAGTACGCTGCCGTTACCGGCACAGTTCCCATGATGCCTGACTACGGCATGGGTTTCTGGCAGTGCAAGCTCCGTTACCAGACCCAGGAGGAGTTGCTTTCTGTTGCCCGGGAATACAAGCGGCGCGGGCTTCCCATTTCGGTGATTGTCATCGACTTTTTCCATTGGCCCTATGAGGGAGAGTGGAAATTCGACCCGGAATACTGGCCCGACCCGGACGCCATGGTGCGGGAGCTGAAAGAGATGGGCATCGAGCTGATGGTGTCTGTTTGGCCCACAGTGGATTACCGCAGTGAGAATTTCCGGGAGATGAAGGAAAAGGGATATCTCATCAATGCGGACCGGGGATTCCCCAACGGGCTGCGGTTCCTGAACGACTCCCTCCATTACGACGCCACCCATCCCGGCGCCAGAGAGTACGTGTGGGGGAAGATCAAGGAAAACTACTACGACAAGGGAATTAAGATCTTTTGGCTGGATGAAGCGGAACCGGAATACAGCGTTTACGATTTTGACAATTACCGCTACCATCTGGGGCCCAATGTGCAGATCGGCAACATCTACCCCAAATGCTACGCCCAGACTTTCTACGAGGGCATGGAGGCACAGGGCCAGGAAAATATTGTAAACCTGCTGCGGTGTGCCTGGGCTGGGTCTCAGAAGTACGGCGCTCTGGTGTGGTCCGGAGATATCCATTCCAGCTTTGAGAGCTTGCGGAATCAGTTTGCTGCCGGTTTGAATATGGGAATGGCCGGTATCCCCTGGTGGACCACGGATATCGGTGGTTTCCACGGGGGAGATCCCTCGGATCCTGCTTTCCGGGAAGTGCTGGTGCGCTGGTTCCAGTACGGCGCCTTCTGCCCGGTGATGCGGCTCCACGGGGACCGCATGCCCCACCAGAAGCCTCTTGGCACCGAGCGGGGAGGAAGATGCCCCTCCGGCGGGGATAACGAGGTGTGGTCCTTTGGCGAGGAAGCCTACGAGATCTGCAAAAAATATCTGTTCCTGCGGGAGCGGATGCGTCCCTACACGGAAAAGACCATGACTCAGGCCCACGAAAAGGGCACACCTGTCATGCGGCCGCTGTTCTATGGATATCCTCAGGACTCCCAGGCTTGGGAGGTGGAGGACCAGTATCTTTACGGGGACGATATTCTGGTGGCTCCGGTGATGTATGCGGGGCGGACTTCCCGGAAAGTGTACCTGCCTGAGGGCGCTGTGTGGACTAACGTGTGGACCAGAGAGGAATTTATGGGTGGTCAGACTATTTTGGTGGATGCGCCTCTGGACAGCATTCCCTTGTTTGTGTCTGATCCCGCTTTGGTAGAGATGCTGGATCCTCGTTGAGGGGACAAACCTTAGACAAAGCAACAAGGAAAAAAGGAGATAAAAAGAGCGGAAGCCGTGAGAATGGCTTCCGCTTTTTGTTTCTTTAAAGGATCAGGAGGGAGGGTTTTTGAGCTGAGTAGGGGAGGACTGTTTGTGATAGGCAAGGCTGCGCTGCCGGAATTGATTAGGCGGGATGCCGAAGCTCTCCCGGAAGGCTCGGATGAAATTGTTGGCGTCGCCAAAGCCGCAGCGAAAAGCGATCTGAGATACGGAAAGACCGGTGGTCTCCAGAAGCTCCTGGCCGTAGGAAAGGCGATTCAGCAGCAGGTACTGCTTGGGGCTGTATCCCACCTGCTTTTTAAACAAATGGGTGAGGTAACAGTGGTTCATGTAGAATCGCTGGGCCAGATCAGCGATCTTCAAGTCCTGAGAGAAATTGGCTTCGATGTACCGTTGGATGTCCCGTACCTGGCTACTGGCTCCGCTTTCCAGAACAGCGAAATTGTCCGGGCAGGCCCGGTAGACAAAGATCAGCAGCTGAGCCAGCAGGGATTTCAGCATCTGTTCCCCAAAGGGCGCGTCTCCGGTGAACTCTTCCAGGAGCCTGGCCAGAACGTGCTTCGGCTCTTCACCGAAGTCTTTTAGGGAGACACAGTGGTTGAAGCCCTCCGGCCGGTTCTTGAAGATCCCCGGCAGCGCGGAGGAGGGATAAGCCCGTTCCAATTCCGCGGCCTTGACCATGGCAAAGTACCTGCGGTAGGGAGTGCGAGTCACGCGGATCTGATGAGGCTCGTAACTGCTGACGAAAACGATGGAGTTTTCTTCCGCCACATAGCTCTTTCCGCTGATGGTGAATTCCGCCGCGCCTTCTTCCACGAACACCATCTCAGAATAGAGGTGATAGTGGTTGTGAAGGGGGCCATCGTCTTGGCTGTAATGCATTTGGGATATGAGCATAGTTTTCTCCATAGATCAGGCCATGGTTTCCAGGCTTTCCAGGGTGACTTCATAGCGGCAGGGTTTGCCTTGGGCAAAGGTTTCGTACTCGTCCGCCATATAGGCTCCCATCCGAGCAACCTCGTTGTTCATACTCCCGGCAATGTGGGGAGACAGGATCACGTTTTCCATGGTCCACAGGGGACTGTCCGCCTCCGGGGGCTCCGGCCAGGTCACGTCCAACAGAGCGGTCCGGTCGGGCTTTTCCTTCAAAGCCTGAATCAGATCCTCTTCCACCACCTGGGCGCCTCGGCCGGTATTGATGAACGTGGCATTCTCTTTCATGAGAGAAAAGTACTTGTAGTCCAACATCCTCTGGGTGGCAGGCCGGTTGGCGATGTGATTGGAGATGGTCTGGCACTGAGAAAAGATCTCCTCCAGAGAAGCCCGCTTCGTCCCAAGAGCCGCCAGTTTCTCGTCGCTGGCAAAGGGATCATAGCAGAGGGTCTCCAGCTGATAGCCTTGGAGCATGCGAAGCACCAGGGAACCGATCATCCCCGCTCCTAGGATGCCCACTTTCACATTATAGTTGCAGGGGAAGGAACGGGAGTATCCTGCGAAGGCATCCCGGCCGCTTCGTTCCATCCGGCGCATCCCCTGGAAAAATCCTTTCCCGGAAAGGATGATCTGGGCCACGGTGAATTCTGCCACAGGCACGGCATTAGCAGCCCAGGCGCTGAACACTTTTACGCCGCAGTTCAAAAAGGGTCTGGCAAATTCCTGCACCGATCCGGCAGCGTAGAACACAGCTTTCAGCCGGGGCATATATTCCCGGATCTCCTCCTCTGTCGGAGCGGGCATACCCCAGGTGGAAAACAAGTAATCCGCTTGCGCCAGGGCTTCCCGGTGGTTGTCACGTTCCTCCCAAATGACCTCCTGGCGTGGCAGGTCCAGAGTCCGGCACAAGCGCTCAAAGGTTTCCGGATCGTAGGCGGAAAGCAAATGGTTCTCTCCGCTGGCGTTGATGAATAAGGCGTGCTCTTTCATTGTGCATTTCCTTTCCCCGCAAGATCAGCGGCCCAGTTTTTCAGCGTTGCCGCGTCCTGCCGGAAAGCGGTCTCGCTGTCGTCCTGAACGAATTCCAGGATCAGACAAGGTTGTTTGCCTGTTTCGCTCAGGGCGGCCAGATATTCTTTCCACTGTGGTTCTCCCTGGGACAAGGGGTGACGAACATTTCCCTTGGTCCAGGTGAACACGTGGACATTCGCTAAATGATGCCCCAGAGCACGGATCTCTCCCAGCCGTTCCTCCTGGGTGATGTCCGGATTGGGCTGCCAGTAACATTCCACGTTGGAGCGGTCCACAGCGTTTAGCAGTTCCAGTGCTCCCTGGATGGTCTGAGTGGCCGTGTCTCGGTGATATTCAAACGCCAGCCGGATCCCTGCCTCTTTCGCCAAGTCCGCCGCCTGCCGGAAAACACCGGCAAGCCTTTCTCGCTCCTGAGGAGCGCAGTTTTCCCAAGGGGTCCTGCCTGCCCATACTCGGATCAGGGGAGCGCCCAAAGCTTTGGCGCTTTCCAGCACTGGGCTAAAATCCTCTCCAGCATCCCCCCGAAAATAGGAGCCGTAGGAGAATACGGTGAGCCCGGCTTCCCGAGTCATGCGTCCGGCGGATTGAGCGGCGTCTGTGTCACCGGCGGGCACGTGGATGTCCCCACCCCATTCGATGCCATCCAGCTTGGCCTCCGCAGCAAGAGAGACGATCTTTTCCAAAGACTTCTGCCGGAAAGTCACCGAGGTCAATCCTGTTTTCAGATGGAACATGGCTGCCCTTCCTTTCCCGAAAAAACGATATAATCCTACAATTATCTAGTATAAATTGTTTTGTAAAGTTGGTGTTGTGATTTTTTGCGGGATCATATGCAAAATTTGTCTTTTGTTTTTAAAAAAGGGAAAAGCAAATTTTGCATGGTTTTCCTAAAAGAAAGCCTAGCTTTTTACTGGGATTCATTTTATCATGAGACCAACACAAATGCAAAGAGACAAATGTCTTTTGCTGAAACGGGAGGCTGCGACATGTTTCGATACACTACCACTCAGGAGATCCTGGAAGAAGCCAGGGAAAACGGGCTCCATCTGCCCATGGGGGAAGATCTTTCCCCGCTGAGAGAACCGGTGGAAGTCCAAGGCGTGACCATCCCTAACCGGGTGGCCATCCAGCCTATGGAGGGCTGTGACGGTACCGCCGACGGCAAACCGGGAGAACTCACCCTGCGGCGGTATGAAAAATTTGCCCGCAGCGGCGCAGGGCTCATCTGGGAGGAGGCTGCCGCCGTGTGGGAGGAAGGCAGGGCTAACCCCCGCCAGCTGTGGATCCGGGAAGAGAACGTGGAGGATTTCCGCCGGATGAACGAGAAGATCCGGGAGATCTCCATGAAGGAAAACGGTTTTGCGCCGGTGCTTATCCTTCAGGCCACCCACTCCGGCCGGTACAGTAAGCCCCATGGTGTGCCTGAACCCCTGATCGCCTATAACAATCCCCTGTTTGAAAAGGACGCTCCCATCTCCTCAGACCGGATCGTTTCCGATGACTATCTCCATCGTCTGGTGGAGCGCATGGGGGAGGCAGCCCGGTTGGTCCAGAAGGCTGGGTTTGACGGGGTGGATATCAAGTCCTGTCACCGGTATCTGGGAAGCGAACTGCTTTCCGCCTACACCCGTCCCGGTGATTTTGGCGGCAGCTTCGAGAACCGGACCCGATTCCTTCGGGAGAGCGTTCAGGCCGCCAAAGCCGCCGTCACTTCTGGGTTCCTGGTCACTTCCCGTCTGAATGTTTACGACGGGTTCCCCTATCCCTACGGATTCGGCGTCAGTCCGGAAGGCGGCTTGACCCCGGACCTCACCGAGCCTGTAAAGCTGGCGGGGATCCTTCACCAGGAACTGGGTATGGATCTGCTGGACGTGACCATCGGCAATCCCTATGTAAATCCCCATGTGAATCGTCCCGCCGACGCTCAGCCCTACGACTTGCCTGAGTCTCCTCTGGTGGGCGTAGCCCGGATCGTGGAGTGCGCCAAGACCATCCAGCAGGCCTATCCCAAACTGACAGTCATCGGCTCTGGGCTCAGTTACCTGCGGCAGTTCACTCCCCAGCTGGCGGCGGGAGCCATGGCGGAGGGGTGCTTCTCCATAGCAGGCTTTGGCCGAATGGCTTTTGCCTATCCCCAGTTCGCCAAGGAGATGTTCTCCCAGCAGGGGCTGGACCCCAAAAAGTGCTGCATCGCCTGCGGCAAGTGCAGCCAGTTGATGCGGTTCGGCTCCATGGCCGGGTGTGTGGTGCGGGATTCGGTCTATACGGACCTGTACCGGGAAGCTGTTCAAAAAGCGGGAAAATAACTTGATTTGGAATAGGAGTTGTCAACATGAAAAAGATCGCCATTGTCACCGGAGCCCGAAGGGGTATCGGTTTAGGTATTGCCAAAAAACTTTTGAGTGAGGGTTACACGGTGGTTCTCTGCGCCACCACAGAGACATCCCAGGTCCAGGACCTGATGGTGGAACTGAACCAACTGGGAGAAGCCCACTACATCGCCAGCGACATTTCTCTGCCTGAGGACCGGGAAGCCCTGCTGGATCAGGTGCTGGAGCGGTTCGGGCGGATCGATGTGTTGGTGAACAACGCCGGAGTAGCCTGCAAGGAGCGGCTAAACATCCTCAAGACCACCCCCGAAAGCTTCGAGCGGCTGATGAGGATCAACTGTGAGGGGACGTTCTTCATGTGCCAGGGAGCGGCCAACCGGATGATTGCCTGCCTGGACCAAGGGTTGGAAGATTACAAGCCCCGGATCGTGAACATCTCCTCCATCTCCGCGTACACTTCCTCGGTGAGCCGGGGCGAGTACTGTATTTCCAAGGCGGGCATCTCCATGATCACGAAACTGTTCGCCGACGGTTTGGCGGAGTACGGCATTCCTGTGTTTGAGGTGCGGCCCGGCATCATTGCCACGGATATGACCGCCCCCGTCCATGAAAAGTATGAGAAGCTCATCCAGGAGGGCGTCACACCGATCCGACGGTTCGGCCGACCTGAGGACGTGGCGGACTGCGTGGCGGCCGCCTGCTCCGGTCTGCTGGATTTCGGCACCGGCACCGTCCTCAACGCCGATGGCGGATTCCACCTGCAAAGGCTGTAAGGGGGAGCACCATGAGGACCCTAGAGATTTCCGGGAAACGGGTGGACCTTTACGCATTGGACACCCTGGTGATCGGTTCTGGCTGCGCCGGGTTCAATGCTGTGGATACCCTTTTTGACCTGGGACGCCGGGACATCGCCCTGCTGACGGAGGGAATGAACATGGGCACCTCCCGGAACACCGGAAGTGACAAGCAGACTTACTACAAGCTGTCCCTTTGTTCCGATGCCGCCGACAGCGTGTATGAGCTGGCGGAGAACCTATTTCAGGGGGGAAGCGTCAATGGAGACACGGCCCTTGCGGAAGCAGCCGGGTCACTGCGTTCCTTTATGAAGTTAGTGAATCTGGGTGTGCCCTTTCCCACCAACCGTTACGGAGAGTATGTGGGCTACAAGACCGACCACGATCCCCGACAGCGGGCGACCTCCTGCGGCCCCCTTACCTCTAAGGTGATGACAGAGAAGCTGGAAGCGTCCGTAAAAGGCAAAAATATCCCCCTGTTTGACAGAATGGAGGCGGTGCGGCTCCTGACGGAAGAAGGGAAGATCCGAGGAGTGATTGCCCTGAACAAGGCCCGCCTTTCCTCTGAGGATTGGGGCGTGACGGTTTTCCTGTGCAACCAGGTGATCTTGGCCACCGGCGGCCCCGCCATTGTCTATGGGGCGTCGGTATATCCCCAGAGCCAGACCGGCATGACTGGCATGGCCCTGGAAGCGGGAGCGGCGGCCTGTAATCTTCAGGAGTGGCAGTACGGGTTGGCCTCCACCAAATTCCGCTGGAACGTGTCGGGTACTTACCAGCAAGTGCTGCCCCGGTATATCGCTGTGGATAAGGAAGGGCGGGAGCGGGAATTTCTGCCGGAGTATTTCTCCTCCCCGGAACTGGCGTTGAACCTGGTGTTTCTGAAGGGTTACCAGTGGCCCTTTGACACTCAGAAAGTGAACGGTTCTTCCTTGATTGACCTGATCGTTTACCATGAGATCTTCCACAAGGGAAATCGGGTGTTTCTGGGCTTCCGCTCTGACCCCCAGGGGTTGGAGGAGGGGTTCGGCAAGCTGTCCCAGGAAGCCCGGGAGTATTTGGAACGCTCCGGTGCCACCCAGGAGACCCCTATCGCGCGGCTTGCCCATATGAACCCAGGGGCGGTAGAGCTTTATGCCGCCCATCAGATCGATTTGTACCGGGAGCCTTTGGAGATAGCTCTCTGCGCCCAGCACAACAATGGGGGCTTGGCGGTGGACTTGAACTGGCAGACCACAGTTCCTGGTTTGTATGCTGCTGGAGAGGCCGCAGGCACTTTCGGTATCGCCCGGCCGGGAGGCAGTGCCTTGAACTCCACACAAGTGGGGTCACAGCGGGCAGCGGAGCACATCGCCGACACCTGTCAGGAATCGGTCCCGGCGGAAGAACTTTCCACAGAAACTGAAAAAGCGGTGGAAACCCTTCTGGTCCAGATGGGCTCCCTGCTGGGGAAAAAGGAAAACTTCCGTCAACAGAGAAAGGCATTCCAAAACAGCATGAGCCTGTGGGCAGGGCATCTCCGCTCTTTGCCGGAGATGGCGGCGTTGGGGGATCGTGTTCAGGAGACTCTGGAACATTTCTGGGAGGAGACAAGTGTGGCGGCTCCTCTGGAAATCCCGGTAGCTCTAAAAAACCGGGACATGCTCCTGACCCAGCTGGCGATGCTGTCCGCCATGGGCTTGACCGGGCAGGAATGTGGCAGCCGTGGTTCCGCTTTAGTCGCAAACCCCGAGGGTGAGAAGTTTTCAGCCCTTGGATTCACCGGAGAGGAGGAACTGGAAGCCTGTCGATTCCGTCCGGGGAACGGAGCTCATCGGGAGGACTGGGTGCGGACTGTGTGGGACGGAGAAACGTTCCAGTCTCAGTTCGAAAAGGTGCGTCCTCTTCCCAAAACAGATGATTGGTTTGAAAACGTGTGGAAAGAGTACCGGGAGCGGAAAGGATCCCGCTGACCGGAAGCATGTAAAAAAAGAAACGCCGCGGGGGCGAACCTCGCGGCGTTTTCTGGTTTTCTTGTTACTGGTCGTATCTCTGGGAGACCTTTTGCAGTGTCTCGATGATGGGCAGATGCTGGGGACATACAGCTTCGCACTGACCGCAGGCGATGCAGTCGGCTGCACGACCGAAGGTCTTGGCTAAAGTGTCGTAGTTGGTGAAGTTGATGGTCCAGCCTTTGCTCTCCGCTTCACGCATGTCCTCGTTGTACAGGGAGAAGTACTGGGGAATGGCGATGTGCTGAGGGCAGCCCTCGGTGCAGTAGGAGCAGCCGGTGCAGGGGATGGCGATCTGCCCGTTGATGATCTCAGCAGCTTTGAAGGCCATGGCCTTTTCCTCTTCCGTGAGGGGCTGGAAGTCCTCCATGAAGCTCAGGTTGTCCTGTACCTGGGGAAGGTCGCTCATACCGGAGAGGACCATCATTACTCCGGGCAGGGAAGCGGCAAATCGGATGGCCCAGGAAGCGGCGGACAGGCTGGGGTCGTGGTCTTTAAACAGTTTTTCGGCGGCGGGAGGCAGCTGGGCCAGAGTGCCGCCCTTCACAGGTTCCATGACGATGATAGGCACATCGTGCTTGCGGGCCACCTCGTAGCAGCCACGGGCCTGGATCCAGGGGCTCTCCCAATCCAGGTAGTTGATTTGCAGCTGGACGAATTCCATCTGGGGATGCTTGGTGAGAATCTCATCCAGCAGCTCCGGAGTGTCATGGAAGGAGAAGCCGGCGTGCTTCACCAGGCCCTGAGCCTTTTTCTCCAGCAGCCAGTTGAAGCAGTCGAATTTCTCATATTTGGGATAGCTGCCCGCTTCGATGCCGTGGATCAGGTAATAGTCAAAATAGCCGGCGCCGGTCTTTTCCAGCTGTGCCTGGAAGATCTCGTCCCGGCCTTCCAAAGAATCGAAGAAACCGGAATGAAGCTTGGTGGCCAGGGTGAAGCTGTCACGGGGGTGACGATCTACCAGGGCTTGCTTGATAGCGCTCTCGCTGGCGAAAGCGTTATACATCCAGGCGGTGTCAAAATAGGTGAAGCCCTTCTCCAAAAACAGGTCCACCATTTTTTTGAGCTGTTCAATATCCACTTTGCTGGCGTCGTTAGGGTCCAGCCGGGGCAGGCGCATCAATCCAAAACCAAGTTTTTTCATGGTCCTTACTTCCTTTCCAAAATCTGTTTTCTTCATTATAAGTATTGAAGTTTACTTTAAGTCAAGGACTTTTTCGCTGGAGGGAAAAGTTTCTCTCCTCCAAGAATTGCTTCCCATCCCAGGCAAAAAGAAGTATAATAAACGTTACCGCCGGATGGCGGAGTCAAGATAGGCAGGGAGGCTGCGATACAATGGACGGCAAAAAGATTTTGGACGTGAAGATCGAGATGGACAGCCCCAGCTGTCAGCTGAAAAGCGAGCTGGGCGAAGTGGTCATGATCCCCTTTAAAGGCAGCGTGAAAGGGGAGATCTTCCAGGGGATCGTGGAGCCTTGCGGGGTGGATACCCAGGTGCTCAACCAGGCCGGAGTGCGCCACATGAGCGCCCGGTACATGCTTACCGGAAAAGACCTGGAAGGCCAGGATGCCCACATCTATGTGGAGAACAACGGTTGGTTCCAGGAAGGCCAGTTCTCTATGCCTTTCCGCACCGTTCCTACCTTCTATACCGACAGCAAGGCCCTGGCGCCCTATTTGCACCAGAACCAGTTTATCGGGGAAGGAAATGAGGAAGAGGACGGCCTGCACATCTGTTTCTACGAGATCACCCACTGAAAGGAAAAGACAGACTATGGATCAGTTGATCGGCATGTTAGCCCAGGAATTCCACGTGCGGCCGGAGCACGCGCAGGCTGTGGTGGAACTTCTGGATGAGGGCAATACGGTGCCCTTTATCGCTCGTTACCGGAAGGAGCGTCATGGCGCCATGGACGACCAGACCATCCGGGAACTGGCGGATCGTTTGACCTACCTCCGGGGATTGGAGGATCGACGGAAGGAGGTCAAAGCCGCTGTGGAGGAGCAGGGGAAACTGACCCCCGAGCTTTCGGAGGCCATCGACCGGGCGTCCACCTTAGCGGAAGTGGAGGACCTGTACCGGCCCTATCGTCCCAAGCGCCGTACCCGGGCAGGCGTGGCCCGGGAGAAAGGATTAGAACCCCTGGCAAAGCTGCTTCTCACCGGCAAGGACGGTGAAGGACGGAACCTCCGTCAGAGCCCGGAAGAGCTGGGGGCGGAGTATGTGGACCCGGAGAAGGGTGTGGAGACCGTGGAGGAAGCCTTGCAGGGTGCCATGGACATTTTGGCGGAGGACTTTTCCGACGACGCGGCCATCCGCAAGAGCCTGCGGGCCATGCTCCAAAGGAACGGTTCTCTCCGCTCCGTGGCCGCCAAGGAGGAGGATTCCGTGTACCAGTTGTACTACGACTTCTCTGAGCCCCTCAAACGGCTGCAAAGCCACCGGATCCTGGCCATCAACCGGGGGGAGAAGGAGGGCTTCCTGAAAGTTTCAGTGTTGCCGGGAGAGGAGAGCCCTGTTCCCCGAATCCTTCAAAAGGCTCTGACAAAAAATCACCCCTTCCCGGAGCTGCTGCGGCAGGTGGCAGAGGACGCTTGGTCCCGGCTGCTGTTTCCCTCTCTGGAACGGGAGATCCGGGGCGACCTGACGGATATGGCGGACGAGCAGGCCATCCATACCTTTGCTTTGAATCTTCACCCTCTGCTGATGCAGCCTCCAGTGAAAAACCAGGTGGTGTTGGGCTTCGACCCGGCTTATCGCACCGGCTGCAAGCTGGCAGTGGTGGATGGCACCGGCAAAGTGTTGGAGACCGGCGTGATCTATCCCACCAAGCCCCATAACAAAGTGGAGGAAGCTAAAAAGGTGCTGCGGCGGCTGTGCGACAAGCATGGAGTTACCTGTGTGGCTATCGGCAACGGTACCGCCAGCCGGGAGTCGGAGATGTTCGTCAGCCAGTTTATCAAGGAGTACGATAAGCCCCTTTCCTACATGGTGGTCAGTGAAGCAGGTGCCTCGGTGTACTCCGCTTCGAAACTGGGAGCGCAGGAGTTCCCCGACTTCGATGTGTCTCTCCGTTCCGCAGTGAGCATTGCCCGGCGGCTTCAGGATCCCTTGGCGGAGCTGGTGAAGATTGACCCCAAGGCCATCGGCGTGGGACAGTACCAGCACGATATGCCCCAGGCAAGGCTTTCCCAAGCCCTGGACGGGGTGGTGGAGGATTGCGTCAACGGTGTGGGTGTGGACCTGAACACCGCGTCCCCCTCTCTGCTTCGGAGAGTGGCGGGGATCACTCCCACGGTCTCCCAGAACGTGGTAGCCTATCGGGAAGAACACGGAGGATTCCAAAGCCGGAAAGAGCTTTTAAAGGTGCCTAAGTTGGGGCCAAAGGCGTTCCAGCAGTGCGCCGGTTTCCTTCGGGTGATGGAAAGCTCCAACGTCCTTGACCATACGGCAGTCCATCCCGAATCCTACGAGGCGGCCCAGCGGTTGCTTACCTTGTGCGGGTATTCCCTGAAGGACGTGGGAGAACTGTCCCAGCTCCCTCAGCGGCTGGAAGAGATCGGGGAAGAGAAAGCGGCAGGAGAGTGCGGCATCGGGGTGCCCACTTTGCGGGATATTGTCAGCGAGCTGCAAAAGCCGGGCCGAGATCCTCGAGACCAGTTGCCTCCGCCTTTGCTGCGGACAGACGTGATGGAGCTCTCCGACCTAAAGCCCGGCATGAAGCTGTCCGGGACTGTGCGGAACGTGGTGGATTTCGGCGCTTTTGTGGACATCGGCGTGCATCAGGACGGTCTAGTCCATGTGTCCCAGATCACGGATCGGTACATTCGTCACCCCTCGGAAGCCCTCTCAGTGGGAGACATTGTAGAGGTGACAGTGCTTTCCGTGGATGAGGGAAAAAAGCGGATCTCTCTCACCATGCGGGAACAGAAGGACCGGCAGCCCCAGAGCGAAAAGAACGGGGATCAAAGGAGACAGACCCGGTGACTCTCAAGTCATAAATGGTGGAGAGAAATTTTGCGCCTGCCTGCCGTGTGTCAGGCACAATAAACTCTTAAGTCAGAGTAGAATAAGGGCAGAAGGGAAGGTGGCAAAAAGGTGTCTGCTTCCGAATTTACGAAATGTATGATCGCTCAGGGCGTCAAGCAGCTTTTGCGCACTACTGATTTTGAGGATCTTTCTGTTGGGGAGATCGCAAAGCACTGCGGCATCAGCAGAAATACCTTTTACTACCATTTCAAAGACAAGTACGATGTCATCACCTGGATCTTCTACACGGAGATCACCCCTATCATGGGCGATTCTGACCGGATCGACAACTGGGGGGAAGGACTGCTGGCGCTTTGCCGGTACATGCAGGAAAACAAGGATTTCTATATCAAGGTGCTCCAGGTACAGGGACAGAACAGTTTTTCAGAGTGCCTGATGGACTTCTACGCCAACTTGGTGCGGAATCTTCTGCTGAACGCCAAAGCGGATCAGGTCCTGGACCCCAAGCAGATCCGCATCACCTCGAATTTTTACGCTTTCGGCCTTACCGGAGTGGTGTCAAATTGGGCAAAGAGCGGCATGAAAGCCCAGCCGGAACCAGTGATCCGGATGCTGCAAGACCTGCTTTCCGGGGAGATCTTCGACAAGATCCTAGCCCTGGAACATGAGGCGAAAAAAGACGATCAATCCTAACAGCTTTTTTGCGGGAGCCAAGCCCCTGACGTTTCCACAGCTTATGTGGGAGTGTCGGGGGCTTTTTCTTGCTGTTCGTCTATCGTATTCTGGAAGGTCCCCTGGCTGTCCCGGCGCATTCTTTCCCGCAGTTCCAGCATTTTACGGTCTGTTTCCGCGATCACATCCGCGCAGTCCTTCAAGTCCTGGATCAGCTGCCCATCGTTCTCGATCTCCTTCTTGTATTTGATCTCGTGTTCCAGACTGGCTCAGAAATCCATGGCCACTGTCCGCAGCTGTACCTCCACCCGCATGGATTCTTTGGCGTCCATAAAGAACACCGGGACTTCAACGATCATGTGGTAGCTGCGGTATCCGTTTGGTTTAGGGTTTCGTATGTAATCTTTTACCTCGATGACTCGGATGTCGTCCTGTACAGAAAGTTTTTCCGCTACCATGTAGATGTCGATAAACGGGCAGATCACCCGGATCCCCGCCACGTCATTCAACTCGCTGCGAATGGTCTCCAGGCTTACCTCGATGCCTCGACCATTCAGCTTCTTTAGGATACTGACAGGTTTTTTGATCCGGGATTGGATGCTTTCGATACTGCTGCGACGGTTGCGGATTTGAAAGTCACTTTTTAAGATCTCAAGTTTGGTGGATACCTCTTTGACAGCCGCTTGATACCTGCTCATCAGCTCGTTGAATTGGATGATATGTGTGACCAGATTGTCCTGATGCTCCAACAGGTACGCTTGAAGCTCCGGAGAGGGGGCTGCTGGTTCCATAAAGTGTTCCTCCCTGTTTGTGGTTTCGGTTTCCCGCGGAAAAAAGCATAACAGAAAAGCGCCCCATTTTCACTTCACATTGGAGGGGTTATGTACGGAAATCGGACAAATTAGGAAGTTTGTCCGATTTTCGCACAAGTGGCCGTCTTTGTCCCTACGCAAACCCCATGACTGTGAGTAGAATGGAGAAACAAACAGGCAGACTCTGTTCCCGGTTTGACAGGGCAGAGCCACAGGTGGATCTGCCGTGGCCTTGAGTTTGTGGAAAGGCGGTAGGAAAAGTATGAGGATCATTTTAAAAAGGCTGGGCAGACATCCTGCCGCGTTGGTGTTGATCGTTGTCAGTGTGGTGCTGAGCGCGGCCGCCAGCCTGCTGATGCCGGCATGTTTGGCGAAAATGATCAACGTCCATATCCCGGCGGGGGACATGGGGAACATTTTGGAGTCCGGTGGGATCATGCTGGTCCTGGCCTTGGTAGGGGCTCTCTGCCTGCTGGTAAACGGATATCTGGCGGCCAGGGTGTCTGCTTCTTTGGGGAAAGAACTGCGGGATCAAGTGTTTCGTAAAGTGATCTATTTTTCCAAAGGGGAAGTGGACCGTTTTTCCCTTTCCTCTCTCATTACCCGCACAACCAACGATATCATGCAGGTGCAGAATTTTGTCACCATGCTGCTGAGAGTTTGTCTGATGGCCCCGGTAATCTGCGTGGTGGGTTCGGTGATGGCCTATTGCAAAAGTCCGTCCCTGTCTGTGTTCGTGCTGATTTCCCTGCCCATGATGCTGACCATCATTTGGATCATTGCCCGAAAGTCCACGCCTCTTTCCCAGATCATGCAGAAGCAGTTGGACCGGCTGAATCTTGTGACAAGGGAAAAACTTTCCGGCGTCCGGGTGACTCGGGCGTTTGGAATGGAAGCTCATGAGGAAGAGCGGTTCGGTCAGGCGAACCAGGAATACCGCTGTACCGCTTCATCTTTGGGACGGTGGATGGGCAGCATGGAACCTAGTTTGCGATTGGTGATGACTAGCACCACCGTGGCGATTTTGGCGTTTGGCGCGTGGCAGATGATCGCTGTCCCCGACTCGGTTTTAGTGGGGGATCTGATTGCGGTGATCCAGTATGTGCTGCAAATCAATATGTCGGTTATCCTGTTGTCCATCGCCTTGATCAATTACCCTCGGGTCATCGTTTCCGCCCAGCGCATCAACGAAGTGCTGGAGACCACCTGTTCCATCCTTGAGCCGGTCAGCTCTGCCCCGGCAAAAGAGAAGGGAACGGTCTGCTTTGAAAATGTGTCTTTCACTTTCCCTGGCGCGGATAAGCCGGTGCTGCAAAATATCAGCTTTACGTCAAAACCTGGTGAGGTTACAGCCATCATCGGGAGTACGGGCAGCGGTAAATCCTCCATTGCCAACCTGATCCTGCGTTTTTATGACGTGACCCAGGGCAGGATCCTGGTGGACGGCCAGGATATCCGCGCCTATTCCCTCCATGACCTGCGGCGGAAGATAGGCTTTGTTCCCCAAAAGAATTTCCTGTTTTCCGGGACCATCCAGTCAAACATCCGCTTTGGCTGTGAGACCGCTGGGGCGGAGGAAGTGCAACAAGCAACCAAGACTGCCCAGAGTCTGGAATTTATCGAGAAGAAGGAAGAGGGATTTGATTCCCCAGTCTTCCGGGGAGGGACCAATGTGTCCGGCGGTCAAAGGCAACGACTGGCCATTGCCCGGGCCTTGGTCCGTGACCCGGAGATCCTGATTTTCGACGACAGTTTTTCCGCCCTGGACTTTAAAACGGACGCGGCTCTGCGCAAGGCGCTGAAAGAACAGTCCGCGGGAAAGACTACCATCCTTGTGGCCCAAAGAGTCAGCACCATTCAGCATGCGGAACGGATATTGGTGCTGGAAGAAGGTGTGTGCGTAGGTCAGGGCACTCACCAGCAGCTTTTGGAAAGCTGCGAAGTGTACCAGGAGATCGTTCGATCTCAATTTCGAAAGGAGGAAGAGCAATGAGCCGGAAGCCCACCAGCAAAGCTGTTTTGACCAGGCTGTATGCCTCTATGGGGAAATACCGCAGGGGTTTGGTGGCAGGGGTGGCGCTCATTGTTTTGTCCGCCCTGTTCAACAATCTGGCGCCGTTCGTTCTGGGGAAAAGCACGGATGCCCTCACGAAAATTGCCTTTGGAGATGACGGCGGGAGGCGTTTCATTACCCTGCTGGTGTTGCTGGCTTTGTGCTATCTTCTGGCGCAGGGAGCGAAACTTTTGAGCGTCCGGCTCATGGTGCGGGTGTCACAGAAAACCATTGCCGATCTTCGGGAAAAGGTGGATCGGAAAATGGGAAAACTCCCGCTGAATTACTTTGACACCCACCCTCACGGCGATACCCTGAGCCGCATGACAAACGACATCGACACCATCTCCAATTCCTTGCAGCAGAGCGTGGAACAGGTAGTTAACGCGGCGTCATCGGTTGTTTTCATTTTGGTGATGATGATCCTTATCAGCCCAGTACTCACCTTTGTAGGGGTGGTCACCATCCCTGTGGCACTGTTTCTCTCCACAAAGCTGATGAAAAAAGCCCAGCCTTTTTTCAAAGCTCAGCAGGATACTATTGGCGAGCTGAACGGATACGTAGAGGAAATGTATTCCGGTCAGACGGAGATTGCTTCCTTTGGCCGGGAGGAATCTGTCATTCAGGAGTTCGAGGAGATCAGCGGTGACCTGTTTGAAAGCGGCTGGAGATCCCAGTTCTTGTCCAGCATGCTTCAGCCCCTTACCCAGAGCATGTCCAATGTGGGATATGCCGCAGTGGCAGTTGTGGGTGGATGCCTGGTGGTGGGAGGACGCCTTTCTGTGGGGATGATCCAGTCTTTCATCCAGTACCTCCGGCACTTTTCCCAGCCCATCAACCAGACCGTACAGATTTCCAACATCATGCAGGCTACCACAGCGGCGGCCCAGAGAGTTTTCACGTTTCTGGATGAGGAAGAGGAAACTCCGGACGCGGACCCCGCCGGTTTCCCGGAACCCCTTCAGGGAGCAGTGGAATTCCATCATGTGAGGTTTGGCTATCTTCCCTACCATACGCTGATGCATGATGTCAGTTTTTCGGTGGATGCCGGAGAAAAGGTGGCTATCGTTGGTCCTACGGGAGCTGGGAAAACCGCCTTGGTCAATCTCCTCATGCGGTTTTACGATGTGGATGACGGTTCCATCACTATAGATGGGGTGGATATCCGTCAGATGCAGCGGCAGAAACTCCGAGGGATTTTCGGCATGGTCTTACAGGATACTTGGCTTTTCCAAGGGACCATTGAGGAGAACCTTCGCTACGGAAAACCAGGAGCATCCCATGAGGAGGTGGTCTCCGCCGCGAAAGCTGCTCACGCTCACGAATTTATCCGTACCCTGCCCGGGGGATATCAAATGGTATTGCAGGAGGGTGGGGCGAATCTGGCCCAGGGACAGCGGCAGCTGCTCACCATTGCCAGAGCGTTGCTGTCTGACGCCCCCATTATGATCTTGGATGAGGCCACCAGTTCGGTGGATACCCGCACGGAGGTACTCATCCAAAAAGCAATGGCAAACCTGACTGCTGGCCGCACCAGCTTTATCATCGCTCACCGTCTGTCTACCATCCGAGATGCCGATCAGATCTTTTATATGCAGGATGGAGACATTAAGGAAGTGGGTTCTCACCAGGAACTTTTAAAACAAAACGGATTGTACGCCAAACTGTATAACAGTCAGTTTGCGGAAGAATAAATCATATTATTTTTAGAAAGGATCGTTGTTCCATGAAATGTAAACGCTTCTTCAAGACTGCCGCTTTGGTCTCTTTGCTTGTGGCCTGTTCTGTTCTTCTTGCGGGATGCACTTCGGATAAGCTGCCTCCCATTCAAATACTGGTAGGGAATACCTATGTGAGTGAGGAAAGTCTGACCGCCTGTGAGGAGTCGCTTCTTTCCACTCATCCCGGCTGGCAGGAGGAAGAAACGGCAGTGGGATTCACCTCCATCAGTTTCGGGGACCCGGAAACCGATCCCTATGCGGGAGCCAACATTGCGAAAGTTTCTGCCATGGTGACCGCCAAAGAGGTGGACGTGATCGTCTGCGATACGGAAAACGCTGCTCGTTTTGCTCGGGGCGAAATGTTTGTCCCGGTAGAGGAGGTGCTTTCCGAAGAAGAGCTTTCCCAGTATCAAGACAGGTTGCTGGCGTTTGAGATGGTGAATGATGAAGGAAATCCCACTGGGGAATTTACTCCGTCCTGCGGTATTTCTATCACAGGGGATTCCCAGTTCGATGAGATCTACGGGGAACAAGAGTACGGCATCTTTTTAGTCAGCAACGCGGAACCTATGGAAAACGCGGAAGAGGTTTTCAAAGAGCTTATCGGTTTGAAATAAGATCAGGGATGAAATAAATCAGCGGAGTTTCCTTCTGGGGGTTCAGAGGGAGACTCCGCTTCTTTTTGAAAACTAACATTCAACTTTAAAGTGTCGCCAATACCTGAGAGGACCACAAAAGGCCGATACCATTTGGTATCGGCCTTTTTAGATGAGGTGCGGGTAGGGCTATACGGAGAGACGCATCCTAATGCGTTGGGCTGGTGTCCCTGTTGACGTGGTAGGATCATAGCGCTCTCTTACCCAAGGTTTCCTTCTTATTATCAGTAGGCTGTGGGCACATCGATCTCCATATCCTCCAACGGATAGGTGACGCAGGGATGGATAAATCCAAACTTGCGGTCAGCTTCACGGCGGCCGTCACGGCCGTCCGCTACGCGGTAGCTGCCAGATAACCACTTGCTGTGGCAGAATCCGCATCCACCAGCACGGCATTTGTTGGGGGCGTTAAGACCAGCACGCTCCATAGCTGTCAACAGAGTCTCGTTTTCTCTGGCGAGAACCACATACACGCTGTCCCGCATATGAACGGTGAGTTTGAATTCGCCGGGATGTTCCATAGGCAAGTCGCCGCAGCACGACGCGTCGTGACGCACGGCCTTTTTGGGCAAGCCCAGAGGCGCCAGTTCTTTCCCTATGAAGTCATACATGGCCTGAGGACCGCACAGGAAAAACGTGCTGTTGGTGAGATCTGCGTATTTCTTCATCAGTTCCGCAGACACGAACCCTTTTTCACAATGGGGCTGCTCCTCATCACTGAGGACATACACCACTTTGAAATGATCACAGCGGGCTGCCAGGGCGTCCAGTTCCTCACGATAGGCCAGCTGTGCTGCGGTGCGGGCACCGTAAAAAAGTGTCATGTGGTAATTTTCATCCCCTTCGGCAAGGCTGCCCGCCATGGACATGAAGGGCGTGATCCCGCTGCCGCCGGCGATACAAATGATGTCCCGGCTGTCACGCAAGGTCTCGTAGTGGAATTCGCCGGAGGGTTCGGTCATGACAAAGCGATCGCCCACCTTTGCCGTTTCATTGAGATAACCGGACACAAAACCCACGTTCTCCACCGCCAGCACCAGCTTGTTTTCCAGGGCCTGCCGGGGTGTGGAGACAATGGAATAGGGGCGGCTGACCAGGCTGTCTCCGATCTTGATCTGGATGGACACATACTGTCCTGCCCGGAAGAAGGGAAACTCTCCGCTGTCCACTCGTTTGAAGGTAAGCTCCCGGATGGTATCTGTGAGAGGGCGGACGCCGGTCAGTTCCACCTGCATATATCCGGGGTGGAGTTTTTTCGCCAAAGTGTTGGTGCGGTATTCCTGAGGCAGCGGGGTGCTGGGACCCTCAGCCAGCATCTGGCGCCGGGTGGGCACCATTTTTTTGAACCGCAGCATATCCATAAATCCGAAAATCTGTTTCTTGAAATTCATTATGCCTGCGCCTCCTTTTTCAAATCGCCCACAGTCTGACGTCCGGAAAGATCGCCGGAGATGTACGCGCTGGAATAACCGCTGGAACGCATGGCGTAACCGCCCGCAAACCGCAGGCCGGGACTCATGAGGGCGTCCTCTTTCATCATCATCATGCGGGGCATCAGGCTGTCCCAATTGGCAGTTTCATAGCCGTAGATCACGCCCTCCGGGTGTCCGCAGTAGCGAGCGTAGGTGGTGGGGGAGGCCACACAGATCTCTTCGATAGCGTCCCTGATCTTGCAGCCGGTCTCCCGCTCGAATACACGGATCATATCCTCGGCCACCTGATCTTTCATCTTGAAATACTCTTCCTCGGAAACATTTCCCCAGTCGTCGGACATGAACATGGTGGTGAAATACATCATGCAGGTGCCCTCGGGAGAACACTGGGGATAGGCGTTGTTCAGGCATACCGTGGCCTGCACATGGTTGGTGCTCACCTTTTTCATCAGATCGTACTGTTTAACGGTATCCGCCGTGTCGTAAATGAAATAGTTGTGGCTGGTAATGCCCAGTTCTTCCGCAGACTTGTTGAGCCCCAGGAAGAGCGTGAAGCCCCGGCCGGCGAATTTCCGGCTGTTGGTAGCACGCACCATCTGCTGGGTGACGGCTTTCTTTTCCAGCATTTTGCCAAACACCAGATGGGGAGAGCAGTTGGCGATGATGTGGCGGGTCTCGATGACCTTGCCGTCGGTGAGCTGTACACCGCAGATCTTCCCGGCATCGTCCGCCAGGATCTTTTCTGCCTCAGCCTGGTACCAAATATCTCCGCCCAATTCCCGGATGCGGGTATCCAGCGCAAGGCTGATCTCGTGAGAGCGCATTTTAGGCATCCAGGCGTCGCGGGTGATATAGCGGATCACCATGGAACCGTAATGCAGGAAACTCATGCGGTCACAGTCCACGCCCAAATAGCACCAGTAGGCGTTGAGGATGTCCTTGGCCTTTTGAGGCATTTTCAAAGCGTCCAGAACTTGGTTCACCGAATAGCTTCCGGCTTTCACGAAATTGGGGAAATTCTTTTTCATATAAGTGGAGTCGGTATTGCCGTTTACAGAGTTGGAATACGTCTGAGCATCCCGCACTTCGTTGCACAATTCAAAGAATTCCGTGATGGATTTGCGGGACTCGGGGCAGTATTCCACCATTTTATCGATGAACGCCTGCTGGCCGAAAGGCATTACACAGTCGTATTTCTTGTCGGTGGTGATCAGATGGTAGGCCTCGGGGATGCGCACCCAATCGATTTTGTCCTCCACGCCCAAATCCCGGAACAGCTTGCGCACATCGCCCGGCTCCTGGGGAGAACCAAAATCGTTCAATTCATGCAGACTCGCTTCGAATTCAAAACGTCCCCGCTTGAAACTGGTGGCAAAACCGCCGGGCAGGTTATGCTTTTCCAGGAGCAGACAGGAATACCCAGCCTGCAAGACCCGGATGGCGGCAACCAGTCCGCCATTGCCTGCGCCTATGACGACCACGTCATAGGCTTTGTTTGCTTTTGTTGCCATAGTGTACCTCCTTTGAGTTTATACCAGCAGATTCCGCGAACGTTTCAGCCAATGCTGTAATTCTTCTTCGCTTTTCGCCTGCTTATAGTAGCTTAAAATGATACAGTAATATTCCGTAAGCTCTTCACTGAGTTCCTCTTCGGTGAAATTCAGGTAACCGGTAGCCATCATAACTGCCATGGAGTAACAGTAGTACTGCATTCTTCGGTGCATTTCGGAAGCCTGTTCCCGAGAAAGTTCCAGGTTTGTTTCCAGTTTGTGGATCGTCTGTTCTTGGTTGGGATCTTCAAAGAATGTTTCGCCGGGAGCCCGCTGGCGCAGATAGACCAACTGGAACAAATTCTTTTCCCGCCGCGCGAAGTGGAGGAAAGAGAGAGCGACCTGCTTATAGCTGTCCGCGTCCTCACGCAGATAATTTTCCCGGATATAAGCCATCAGTTCGTCCCGGAGAGTTTCCATGCTTTCAAATTCCGAATAGATCGGTTGGGTGGAACAATTCAATTTCCCGGCAATGTTCCGGACCGAAAGAGCCGAGACTCCTTGTTCTTGAACCACGCTTGCTGCGGCCTTTAAAATATCCTCACGAAAGATGCGTTTTCGCGGCGGCATAGAAAGCTCCTTTCCATTTTAATAAATAACATGTGTTATTTATCTTTATCTTACTATATTTCTTGTTGGTTTACAAGTGATTTTGATAAATTTAACTACAAACTTTTTGGGTTGCTTATTCCACGCACTTGTGCGTTGAGAAAAGACTTTGCTGAGGCGGCACATATTCCCCAACGGAGAGACGGTGAGGGTAAAAAGGTGATTTATTACAGATTGAACAACGGGCAGATTCAGACTATAATACACCTTGGAGAAGCGAGGTGGATAAAAACCCGAGGGAGTTTGAATTTTAGCTATAAAAAGGAAAACAGGGTATAGGAGGAAAAAGGAATGAAAAAGAGACAAAAAGGTTTTGCGGGAATTCTGTTGGCGGCAGCTTTGCTTTGCGCCCCGCTGACTGCCCAGGCTCAACAACCTCTACCGAAAGATGCCGCGGAGAGCGCTTTGCAAAATCCCCAGGAGGAAACAGACAGTCCGGAAGTGTTCGTGCAGGATGATTTTGAGGAAGTCAAGCGGCGGGTAGAAGGGGGAACAGACTATTTGACCAAATACGGTCTCAGCCGAGCGGCAGTTGTGGGAGAGCTGGAGGCTCATGAGTCCGACGATTATTATCTGGGAACTCCTTATAAAGGCGGGGATTGGCAATCACCCAAAGGGGATACCTCTTACAATGGTTCGGCAGGTATGAATTGCGGAGGGTTCGTTGCCTATGTACTGCGCAAAGTAGGGTTGGACGCTCAAAAGGCGATGCAAGTGATCAAGATGGTTCCAGGAAATACAAACCAGTATGGATCGGGGAAACCTTACGATATTCTTGCCAATGCGGATAACTTTAAGAATCTAGTGGAAAATGGGAACCTGACGGCTTACGTGTTTCGGACCAAGCAGGAATTGCTTTCCAGTGGCCGAGCGGAAAAAGGCGATATCATCCTTATGTATTGGAGCAAAACGCCTGGGGTAGACAGTCAAGATAACCATATTGGTTTCTTTTGGGGAGACTCTCCCAGTGAGGATAAAATGTGGCACACCAATTTGGAACCGACCGAAGGCAACCAGATCAGCGTTATAACGCCCCCGGCACCCAGTTCTTATTGTATCTTGATCAAGTTGGAAGAGCCCGTTTTGGAAGAACCTGCTCCGGAGAAGCCGGCACATCATCCGGTTTTTCAGGATGTTGCGTTGAATGCATGGTATTATGACGCAGTGGACTATGTGTACCAAGATGGGTTGTTCAGCGGTACGGCTCAAGATCTTTTTTCACCGGGACGAGCCATGACTCGAGGAATGTTTGTGGCGGTATTGGGCAAGTTCGCTGAGATAGACCCCAGCAAGTATGCCGCTGGTTCGTTTACAGATGTGACCAGCCGGGACTACTACGCCCCTTATGTAGAGTGGGCATGGGAACGGGGGATCGTAGGTGGAATCGGAGGCGGCAAGTTTGGTCCTGGAATAGCTATCACTCGGGAACAAATGGCTATTATGCTTTACAAGTACGCCAAGACCGTGGGGGCAGACACCAGTGTGGACGCCGATAAGCTGCTTTCTTTCCCGGATTGGCTGAGCACCTCCGAATATGCCCAGCAGGCTATGGCTTGGGCAGTTACCCGCGGAGTCCTCAGCGGCAGCGATGGGAAGCTGCTTCCTCAGGGAACGGCTACCCGAGCGCAAACCGCCCAAATCTTCTACAATGCGAAGAACTTGCTTGCCACTCAGGTGGATACTCCTCCGACTGACGCGGCATGGGTGGTAGATGAGGCTGGACACTTTATTACGACTGAGAAATGGGAACAGGTCCTTATTCCGGGAACGAAAGTAGGGCATTGGGAAGAGGAATGGTATACTGTTTGGCAGTACCGTTGCAATACCTGCGGATATGTTGCTGAAACTGAAGAAGAGATTGATAAGCATATTCGTGATTCGATTATTTGGACTGATGAGGGAGCAACCGGGTGTGGTGGATATACCCGTATTAGCAGCGATCCGATTTACACAGGTGAAAAATACTGGGTAGTTGACAAAGAAGGCGAGTATGAGTGGAAGTGGGTAACTGAGAATATTTGGGTAGAGGAAGTAGGCCACTGGGAATAAACATAACAGAATAAAGCACTGAAAGCCCCCTGGAAAACAGGGGGCTTTCATAATATCTAAAAAGCACGACCAAAACAGGATTTGATTGAAAACAAGTATTGGAGAGCTGTTGCATAGGGAAAAACAAAAAACCGATACCTGATGGTATCGGTTTCTCGTGGTGGGAGAGAGTGGATTCGAACCACTGAAGTCGTCGACAACAGATTTACAGTCTGCCCCCTTTGGCCACTCGGGAACTCTCCCATATAAGCCCCATGCCGGACGGCTGGGTATGTAAATGCGCTAGGCATGTCTGCTAGTGGAGCTGGTGAACGGACTCGAACCCCTGACCTGCTGATTACAAATCAGCTGCTCTACCAACTGAGCTACACCAGCGGATTTTTCAGCGCTCGATTATTATAGCTCAGGTCTAGTAGAAAGTCAAGGGATAAAATAAAATTTTTTAAATTTTTTTGGAGGATGATTTTTTGGCGTACAAAAAGAAGGGGGAGAAGGGGGCGGAAGGGGAAGAGAAAATCTGTGAAAATGGGGAAAAACCTGTGGACTTTTCTCCGGATTATGCTACAATAAAGTTACATAATACATTGGGGAAAAAGGAGTGTTGTTACAGATGAAAAAGTTGGTTTGTCTTACCTTGATGCTTTGCATGATCGCCCTTGTATTGTGCGGCTGTGGAAATGATAAGGGGGATGAGAACAGTTCCAGCGGTCTGAGCGACATTCCCGCCACAACAAGCCCCAGTCCTACGCCGGAACCTCAAACCGCGAAAGCGCTGCGGGTCACGGCAGATTCCGGGCTGAATGTCCGCGCAGAGGCTTCTACTGACAGTGAGATCCTGGGTTTGGTAGAAAGCGGTGACCGGCTTGCGCTGATGATGGAAGATGCTCAGGACGGTTGGTATCAGGTTCAATACGATGGCAAAACCGCTTACGTTTCCGCGGATTATGCTGAGGTCATTGAAGTGACTTTGGACGAGTACAATCAGCTGCGGGGCGATTCCAGCAGTGATTCCAATGGGGATTCGGATACCAGCGCTTCTTCTACGCCCACGCCCACACCTGAGGGCGGCGATTCCGGCAGCAGTTCAAGTTCCACCAGTTCAGAGGACACCGAGGACGGCGAATAATGCCGTTTTCTTTTTCCTGCCCAGGTTTTTGCCTGGGCCTATTTTTACCCGGCGGATCATTTGACGCGCCGTAATGAGGAAAGGACAAAATCAATATGAATATTATGATCGTTGGCGGCGGACTTTTGGGCCGTAAAACCGCGGAGACGCTGGATGAGCTGGGTCACGACGTGGTTCTGATCGACGCCAGCCAGGAGAATCTCGCTCTGCTCAGCCCGGATTTCAGTGGTGTGACCGCTGTTGGGTTCCCTATGGATATCAAAAGCCTGCGGTCCGCGGGAATCGAGGGCTGTGACGCCGTAGCCGTCACCACTCCGGACGACAACCTGAACATCACCGTGGGACAGATCGCTAAAAATGTATTCGGCATCCCCAAGGTAATCGCCCGGATCTCCGACCCCTATCGAGAAAATATTTTTGAACGTTTCGGCCTTCAGACAGTTTGCCCTACCAATATGGCAGGAGACAAGCTGGTAACGGCTTTGACTAGCCCTTGGCAAAGCCGGCAGATCACGTTTGGGACCTCCACGGTCTCCCTGGTGGTGATCCCTGTGGAGCACCGCTATTTCGGACATACCACCGCCAGTGTGGACCTGCGCCAGGGCGATGGCCTGTTCGGCGTTATCAAAGAGGATGGCAGTTTTCTGCTGAAAAGCAAGAACGAGGAGATCTACCTGGACAGCGGGGATTCCTTGGTGTGCAGTAGGAAGATCGACTAAGGGGAGGGACCAAAGATGAAAATGGTGGTCATAGGCGGCGGAAAGGCTGGGTGGAACTTAGCCCGGATCCTGCTGGAACGGAGACATACCGTCAGCCTGATCGAAAAGAATCGTGAACGGTGTGAGCGTTTAGCTGATGATCTGGATGCGGCTATTTTCCGAGGAGACGGTACCAACGTGGCGGTGCTGGAAGCCGCCGGCGCTCAGGACGCTGACTGCTTCATGTGCGTTACTGGCAGCGATCAGGATAACTTGGTTGCCTGCCAGCTGGCCAGAGATCACTTCCATGCCAAAAAGGTGATCTCCCGGGTGAATGATCCTAGAAATATCGAAACCTTCCGGGTATTGGGCATTGAGAATACAGTCAGCAGCACGGATATCCTGACGAAAATGATCGAACAGGAAGCAGACTTGGCTCACATGCATTTGATCGCCACGTTGAATCAAGGCAAGGCGGGCATCTGCTCCATGACCCTGCCCGCTGACACTGCTTTAGATGGAGTGGCCCTCAAGGATATCAGCCTGCCTGGCGGTACGCTGGTCATTTCCCTGATTCGCCGGGGCGTGCTTACCATTCCCAATGGTTCCACGATTCTCCAAGCCGGAGACGAATTGGTCGCCGTGAGCGAGGAGAAGAGTCAAAAAGCCCTTATGCGGGCATTGGCAGAGACATTGTGAAAAAATCAAAAATAATAACAATTACTACTTTACAAATGAGAAAAGCTGTGCTATACTATGGTCACAGTCAGACGAGATGAGGAAAACAAACTCTTAGCCGCCTGAAAATACGAGAGAAAGGAACGAGGCTTGGTTTTGGAAAAGCGTGAGAATTTCAGCAGGAAACGGATCGCCATCCTCAGCGCCTTGCAGGAGACCACCGTTCATCCCACAGCCGATTGGGTCTACGCCAAACTAAAGCCCCGGTACCCCAATCTCAGCCTGGGCACCGTGTATCGGAACCTGAAAAAATTCTGCGAGACAGGGAAAGCGGTCAGTGTTGGGGTTATTAACGGGCAGGAACATTTTGATGGCCGAGTGGAGCCCCATGCTCACTTTGTGTGCAGGCACTGCGGAGCGGTGCTGGACATTCCCGAGGAATTTTTCCGGCAGGAAGAGCTGGATAGCCTTTCCGCTAAATTCCATCTCAAAGTGGACAGCGCCAGCGTGCTGTTCCAGGGCGTATGCCCTCAGTGCCAAAAGGAACACATTTGCTGAAAAGCTAAGTCACTTTACGGATGTAAAATTGATGCAGATTGGAAAATCCAGGAAAATCGGGTGTTTTTCAATATGCGGGATTGTGTGTAAAGTTGTAGAGCTTTCAGAATATTTGATTCGCAGTTCCACAAAATGGACTTATAAATCACCTTACTACTATATTTATCAACATGGAGGTATTTATCATGAAAAAGTTTGTATGTACTGTTTGCGGTTATGTTCACGAAGGCGACGCTGCTCCCGAGAAGTGCCCTGTTTGCGGCGCTCCCGCTGAGAAGTTTGTGGAGCAGGCCGGCGAGATGACTTGGGCTGCCGAGCATGTGGTGGGCGTTGCCAAGGGCGTTGACGAGGAGATCCTCCAGGGTCTGCGCGAGAACTTCCAGGGTGAGTGCACTGAGGTTGGCATGTATCTGGCCATGGCTCGTGTGGCTCATCGTGAAGGCTATCCCGAGATCGGCCTGTACTGGGAGAAAGCTGCTTACGAAGAGGCTGAGCATGCCGCTAAGTTTGCTGAGCTGCTGGGCGAAGTGGTGACCGATTCCACCAAGAAGAACCTGGAGATGCGTGTGGAAGCCGAGAACGGCGCTACCATGGGCAAGACCGAGCTGGCTAAGAAGGCTAAGGCTCTGAACCTGGACGCTATCCATGACACCGTGCATGAGATGGCTCGCGATGAGGCCCGTCATGGCAAGGCTTTCGCTGGCCTGCTGGCTCGTTACTTCGGCAAATAAGTCTATCTGATTTGCAAAGGTTATAATAAGGGTTTTGAGAGGGGACAGAGTGATCTGTCCCTTCTTTTTGCGAAAAAAACCAGCGCCCCGGCCATGGACCAGAGCGCTGGTTTTCATTATTTGTAAAGGGATTCGATGGCGGGACGTTTGGACGCGTCCTCGTAAAGTTCCACAAAGCTGGATACTTGGCTCAATGACCCGATGAGAGGCGCGTGGGACAGCGGGCCGGTGAGCTTTTCCTGGACCGCCTCAGCGATCTTGTCCGCGTAGATCACCTGAATGTCCCGGCTGAAATAGGACACGGACTTGTCCGATACAGGTGCTGTGATGGATAAGCTGTTGTGGAGTCTTGCCAGAAGCTGCTGAGCCAGCACGATCTTCTCTTCACGTCGGGAGATGGTGGAAGCCGTCAAAGCGTCGTGAATAGTTTCTTTGATCTGGGGGGAGATGGGCAGCTGCTGAAAAGCGGTGCCAAACCATTTGCTGTAAGGGGCGTACTGTTTGCAGTAGAGGAAGGCCAGACGCATCAGACGTTCAGCGATGCGGGCACACACCAGGATGGAGCCAGTGTCGTCCCCACGAGTGGCGCAGCGTTTGACAAAAGCCTGTTCCTGGGAGATCATCCCCCAGTTGGAGGCGATCAGGTACAGCCACACGTTCTCCGGGTAGTACTTTAAGGGTGCCAGCCGTTCCGCCAGGTGGAGGTCATCTACATAAAATTCTCCTACCGCCAGGGTGAGCAGTCTGTTTTCGGAGAAGGACAGCCACTCCAGATCCGTGAGGGAGTCGAACTGGTGAGCGCCCATATAGAAGTCTAGGTATTCCTCCGGTGTGTAGAAGAAGATCAGCGGATCCACCTTTCCAGGGACGCCTTCCACAGCGTGGCGGATCCCCTGATCGTTGGGGTCGGGCTGGGAAAAGTGTACGTTGTATCCCTTGTACAAGGGTGGGAACTGGGCGGAGAAAGCCTTCAGGATCTCGTGATTCTGCCCGATATCCTCTCGTTTCAGGAATAGGTAGAACCGGGGACCCCACATGTGGTCGGTGGAGACCGGGTCATCGTAGCCCAGTACGTCGGATCCGTAGCCCAAAAGGCCTGCGGTATAGCTCAGCTGGGGAAACTGCTGGTCCAGAATGGGCTTGGCTACGTCAAAGAAAAAGCCGCAGCATAGATCTTTGCCTTTGATAAATTCTCCCACGGGAAAGCACCTCGCTTTATTTAGGTTTTAGGAGACCCTTTTGGGAAAGATCTCCTGTGAAAAACGCCCCAACGGGGATCCCGCGGGGCGCACTGTTACAGTTGGAAATCTTCCGGTCGGAACTGAGAGGTCCGCAGGGAAGGGGCCACTTTAGGCTCCCGCCGTAAAGGGTCGTACTGGTATTTTTTGCAGGAATCATCCTGGGGAGTTTGGCGCAGGGCGCAGACAACTTCCCCTTCTTTGGCGCTGTTGTGCTGGCAGTAGGCGCAGCTGGGCTGGATGTTTCCACCGAACAGTGTTTGCTTTTTCTTTTTTCGGAACCAACCCATGATGACATCCTCACTTCTCCATGATCTCTGCCGCACCTGCGGTGGGCAAGTCGCGCAGGCGGCTTTAGGGCCGCCGGTCTCGCTGTGGACGTGCTTTCACCGCCCGCGGCCACCATTCTGCAAATATTAATTACTTTGCATTTGCGGTGGGCAAGTCGCGCAGGCGGCTTTAGGGCCGCCGGTCTTGCTGTGGACATGCTCTCACCGCCCGCGGCCACCATTGTGCAAATATTTATGCTTTGCATCTGCGGTGGGCAAGCTGCGCAGGCGGCTTTAAGGCCGCCAATTTTAAATATTATACCACGTTGGACTTCCCCGTGCAAGATGGGGACTGGGGATCCTTTGAGGAAAGACCTTTCCCCAGGAACACCAGAAAAGCGCCGCACATCAGCAGTAGAGAAAGGCCTCCTGCTGCAGTGGAAGCAGTAAGTTCATAGGAAACAGGCTGACTAGCGGCGGCCCACACCGCCTGGGTAGGTATGGGAAGAAGGGGGGCCAGCAGGCGGAAAATGCCAGCGGAGAGCAGTCCGTGGAGGAACCGAAACAGGAGAAACTTTCCTTTTGACAGGGGAAATTCCGGAAAAAAAGAAAATACCTGTACATGGACGCACAACCCGCCGAAAGCCAGCCCAAAAGCGTACAAGACGGGGGTCACTCCCAGCCGAGCGGCATCCCCGGTGCCGCCGGTGACCTCCCACAAAAATGAGAGACATGCCATAGCGCTGTTGCGATCCGTAAGACCAGTGGCTGCTGCCAAGGACGCCAAGGTTTGAAACACTCCGCTGCCCTGAAGGATGGCCATGGCTCCCGCGAATAAAAGAATGCATCCGCACATTTTCACTGTGGCGGAAGAAGCGTCGCCCACAGAGCGGATCAAAGCGCCCCCAGCTGTCTCCTGGGGAGCCGGGGAGGATTCTTTAGGAAGAGGCTTCCTGAGACTGGTAATGACTCCCAACAACAGGCCGGATATGGTCACGGACAGAAATAGCAGCCAGCCTACCGCCAGATCTCCTAGAACGCCGCAGCCCAAGAAAGTCACTACGAAAGCTGCTCCCGGAGCCACACAGAAGGTCATCATTCGCCCCGCTTGCTCCGGAGTGATCTTTTTCTCTTCCAACAACAAGGACACCGCCCTTGCCCCGGCAGGATATCCTCCCACAAAGCTGAGAAGCACCGTTGCCCCACAGACTTTGGGCAGACGAAACACATAACGGGTCACAGGCGCTAGGATCCGCCCCAAAACGTCTCCAGCTCCGGAGCGGACGCCGAAGCTGGCTAAGACCATGAAAGGAAACAGGGACGGCACCAGGGAGGAAAGACAGTAAAGAGCGCTGGCGGCCACGCTGCCCCGCACCTGAGCGGGATAGACCAACAGCGCAATGGCAAAGGTGACAAAGGTCAGGGTGGATATAACAAGGGCAGTTTTTTTGACGGGGAGAAGGGTTTCCATAGCGGCTCCTTCCTAAGGCGTTTTTACTGTATCCTTATGAAAGGGGAAGGTGATACATTCCAAAGGCGGCTCATATGGATGGGTGAGTAGGAAAGAAGGGGGGACACCCATGGAAAAGGGACAGGGAGGCCCGGTGGTAGAGCTTCAAGGCAACCGGCGGGCTGTGGTGGATGGTTGTGACGGCATCGTAGATTACGATCAGGAAAAGGTGGTTCTGCGTGCAGGCCGGCTGACCTTGGAGATCCAGGGGGAAGGTTTGCGGCTGACTCGATTGACAGAAAGCTCCGCTGTGATCCAGGGCCGGATCCATCAGGTGAGCTATGCCTATGGAGAGCGTGGATGAAGGAGGGAACCTAATGGTAGAGCGGATAGCCCATTACCTGACAGGATGGGTAGAGTTCCAGATCTCCGGAAGCGGGCCGCGTTTCCTCAACGCCGCGGCGAAAACTGGGATAGAGTTTTGGGGATTCCACCGGGAAGGAGACCACACCATCCTCCGGGGAACCCCCAGTGACTACAAACGGTTGAGACCTCTTTTCCGCCGGTGCGGGGTCCGATCAAAGATCCGGCAAAAACGGGGTTTCCCCTTTTTGAGGGCTCGGATCTGGAAGCATAAAGGGATGGTATTGGGGGCTCTGGGCGGGACCGCTATTTATATCTTTTTAAGCGGTTTTTGCTGGGGGGTCACAGTGACAGGGACCGAAGTTCTCACAAAGACTCATGTGCTGGAAACCGCGGCGGAAAAAGGGGTGTTTGTGGGAGCGTCCCTTCGGAATCTGGATCCCAAAGAGGCGGCTCTGGCTATTCAAAACGCCTTGCCGGAAGCTACCTGGCTTTCAGTGAACACGGACGGCTGTTTTGTAGAGGTGGCTCTTCGGGAAGCGCTGCCTGCTCCGGACGTGGTGGATGATGGGGAGTGGTCCAACATTGTGGCGTCCCGGGCGGGGACGGTGATCTCTGTAGAAGCGGAGCGGGGTAGACCAGAAGTGGAACTGGGAGAGACGGTGGAAGCGGGCCAGCTGTTGATCGCCGGGCTGTACCAGCAGGAGGTGGATCCCTACTCCCCTGTACCGGAGGAACTGTATCAGATCCTGGGGGCGGCGAGAGGGAGCGTTCAGGCTTTGACTTACCGGGAGTTTACAGTGGAGATCCCCCAAGAGAAGGTGGAGCTGGTCCCAACGGGACAGCGCCGGAAAGCCCGTTCCCTGGTAATCTTCGGAGTGCGGATCCCTTTGGGACTGTACAGCGTTCCCAAGGGGGAATACAGAGCCTGGACGGAAACGGAAAGTTGGGATCCTCTGGGCAGAACGCTGCCTCTCAGCTGGGAGACTACCACCTATGAGCTTTTAGAGGAGGAGACCCGGGTCCTGGAAGAGGAGGCGTGGAAGGAAGCGGCTCTTCTGGAACTGCGCCGTGTCCAGAAGGAAGAGCTTCCTCAGGGCAGTCAAGTGGTGGAGGAGACATTGTCCTATCAGTTGAAAGAGGATGTGTGCGTGCTGACGGCAAAATGCCGCTGTCAGGAGGAGATCGGCGTGGTGAAAAAGATTTCGTTTGAATAGTACAACTGTGGGAATTGATTTTGTTGAATATTCATAGAGTTTTTGCTTGAAGAAAGGCCGCTTTCTGTGGTATAATATCCGCAAACACTGATGTAGCGGCGCGGATGTGCGCTGGCGTACAGAACAGCGCGGGCGAAGCCCGCCGCCCATGGCGCGATCTGCCCACCGCAGGTGTGGTATCATAGCCCATGAGAGTGAAATGTAGCTGTTTCCTTTACAATTTGGAAACGGCAATTTAACAGGAAACAGGAGAGCGTATTTGGAGCAGAAGATCAATCTGGACAGATTGGGCCAGGCGGAAGCGCTTTTTGGAAGCTTCGATGAAAACGTCCGGCTCATCGAAAAAGAATTCGGCGTGGCTCTGGTAGTGCGGGATTCAGAGCTGAAAGTCACCGGGGATGACCCGGAAGCGGTAGACAAAGCCTCCCGCACGGTCAAAAGCCTGCTGACCCTCATCGGCAGCGGGGAGACCCTCACCGAGCAGAACGTGCGTTACTGTATCCGCATGGTGGGGGAGGACAGTGAGGACAAGGTGGCGCGCCTTGCCGGGGACTGCATCTGCATCACCAGCAAGGGCAAACCCATCAAGCCCAAAACCGTGGGCCAGCGCACCTACTGCGACAATATCAAGGACAACACGATCACTATCGGGGTGGGGCCTGCCGGTACTGGCAAGACCTACCTTGCCGTTGCCATGGCAGTGAACGCCTTCCGGGCCCAGCAGGTGAACAGGATCATCCTTACCCGCCCGGCGGTGGAAGCAGGAGAAAAACTGGGATTCCTTCCCGGTGACCTCCAGCAGAAAGTGGATCCTTACCTGCGTCCTTTGTACGACGCCCTGTTCGACATGCTGGGGGCTGAGACCTACCAGCGCTATGTGGAGCGGGGAAACATCGAGGTTGCGCCTTTAGCGTACATGCGGGGCCGCACCTTGGACGACAGCTTCATCATTTTGGACGAGGCCCAGAACACTACCGGGGAGCAGATGAAAATGTTCCTCACCCGTCTGGGATTCAACTCCAAAATGGTTATCACAGGCGATGTCACCCAGATCGACCTGCCGGACGGAAAGCGTTCCGGATTGAAGGAAGCTGTGCGCATTTTGAAGGGCGTGGAAGATATCGCCATTTTCCGGTTCACGGAAAAGGACGTGGTGCGCCACAAGCTGGTGCAGGATATCATCAAAGCCTACGAACGGGCCAATAGGGCCGGAAATAAATCGTGAGAACCCCCTCCTGAAATGGGAATGGGATGGATTGGGTGAAAATTTCGGGGAACCCCCACAGAAAGGAACGGTGCAGAGAATGGAAAAAATCAGAGTCATCATTTCAAATCAGCAAAAGGCGGTGAAGATCCCTACTGGTATCCGTATGCTCATCCGCCGTTGCTGCCACGCGGTGCTTCAGCTGGAAGGCTTTAAGGATTCCGCGGAGATCAGCGTTTCCTTTGTGGACAACGATCAGATCCAGGAAATGAACCGGCAATACCGGAATATAGACGCCCCTACCGACGTGCTTTCTTTCCCCATGGGCGAAAACGGAAATTACGACGTGAACCATGAGACCGGCGCCAAAATCTTGGGAGACATTGTCATCTCTGTCCCCAAGGCCATGGAGCAGGCCAAGACTTACGGCCACAGCTTCGAGCGGGAAATGGGCTTTTTGACTGCTCACTCCATGCTTCATCTGCTGGGCTACGATCACGAGGCCGGCGGTCTGGAACGCGTGCGCATGCGTGAGAAAGAGGAGCAGGTCATGCGGGAGCTGGGTCTGCCCGCCAGCGCCAGCTACGCCACTCGTCCCCGTGATTAACAGGCCGCCTGTGGGAAAGCGGCGGATGTGGCATAGCTTCGCCGACGCCTTTCGAGGGATCGGGGACTGTGTCAGATCCGAGCGGAACATGCGGGTCCATCTGGTGATGACCGCCTATGTGTTGTTTTTCGCTTCCCAGCTGTCCCTGAGCCGGGGAGAATTTGCCTGTCTGCTTTTGGCGATCGGCGGGGTGATGACCGCAGAGACCTTGAATACCGCTGTGGAAAAGCTCTGCGACTTCAACCAGAAAAACCTCAACCGCTACATCCGGGTCATCAAGGACATGGCCGCGGGAGCGGTGCTGCTGTCCGCCATTGCTGCTCTGCTGGTGGGCGTGGTGATCCTGTTCCGGCCAGCACTTTGGGCTCTGCTGTGGAGGATCATCGCTCATCCCGTGGCTTTGGGGATATTGCTTCTTTCTCTAGTAGTGGCGGCGGGATTCGTGTTTTTGGGTCCCGCTTGGGTAGAGGAGCGTCTGGAAAAGCTCCGTAAGAAATGAAAAAGACTGCAACGGGAGGCGCCGCGATTTCGTGGGGCCCCTTGTGTTGCGTGGAAAGGAATAGAACCTATGAACGATTTCGCACAACAGCGTTCGGCGTTTATTGCTATCGTGGGCAGGCCCAATGTGGGGAAATCTTCGGTGCTCAATAAACTCATCGGCCAGAAGATCGCCATCGTGTCCCGCAAGCCCCAGACCACCCGGACCAGGATCATGGGTGTGGTCACTGAGGGGGAGGATCAGCTGGTGTTTCTGGATACTCCCGGCCTGGTGAAGCCCAAAAACTCCCTGGGAGATTACATGGTGCGGTCCGTCACCAGCACGGTAGACGGCGTGGACGCCTGTCTGCTGGTCACGGAAGCGGGGGCTAAAGTATCCCACGCTGACGAAGAACTGATCCGCCGGTTCAAGGGAGGAAAGGTCCCTGCGGTGCTGGCTATTAACAAGATCGATCTGCTGGAGGATAAGAGCCCCATCATGGAGCAGATTGCCCAGTATTCTCAGCTGTACGATTTCCAGGCGGTGGTGCCTATCTCTGCCAAGGACGGCAGTGGTCTGAAGGATCTGATGAAAGAACTGAAGAAGCTGTGTATGCCCGGCGGGCACCTGTTCCCCGAGGACACCCTCACCGACCAGCCGGAGCGGGTCATTGCTTCGGAGATCGTCCGGGAGAAGGTTTTGCGGCTATTGGACCAGGAAGTGCCCCACGGCGTGGCTGCTGTCACGGAGCGTATGAAAGACCGGGACGGTATCCTGGACCTGGACGTGACCATCTACTGTGAGAAGAGCGGCCATAAAGGCATTTTGATCGGCAAAGGCGGAGCCATGCTGAAAAAGATCGGTACCGCCGCCCGGCAGGACCTGGAGCGGTTCTTTGACTGCAAGGTGAATTTGCAGCTTTGGGTCAAGGTGAAAGAGGATTGGCGCCAGCGTCCGGAGACATTGCAAAGTCTGGGCTTTTCTGAGAAAGATCTGGAAATGTAAGGGGTTTGTGTCCGGCGAGAGGGTCTGATCGCCCTCCCATAGCACAAACCGTCCGGGGATTTTGCCGAAGGGCGTCGAACAAACAAATCTTTTCCTGTCATAGGCGGGGAAAGTTCCGCAAATACTTTTCTTATAGACCAGGGCGCATCGCCTTTGGAAAGGGGGAAGTTTTTGTGGATGTGAAACGAGCTTGGGAAAGTTTTTACCGGACAGGCCGGATCCAGGATTATATTCGATATACACAGATCAAAAACAGCGTGGAAAACCGCGGCAAAGAAGAGGTGTGGGGTGCAGGTACAGACCCAGGGACTGATCATCAAGGAACAGACGGTGGGAGAGAGCGACCGGCTGGTAACGGTTCTTACCAAGGATGAAGGCGTGGTGCGGGCGTTCGCTCGCCGGGCCAAGAATCTCAAGGACAGCAAGAACGCCGCTACCGGCCTTCTGTGCTATTCCCGTTTGAAACTCTCCAAGGGGAAAGAAGCCTACAACATCAACGAGGCCTTTCCCCTGGAGGTGTTTTTCGACCTGCGCAAAGATGTGACGGCCCTGGCCTTGGCTCAGTATTTCTGTCAGTTGGCGGCGGAGCTGGTGCCGGAAGGGGTGGAGTCAGGAGAATACCTGCGGCTGGTGCTCAACGCGCTCCACTTTCTCTGCAAGGGTACCCGGCCCCAGCCGGTGCTCAAGGCTATTGTAGAGCTGCGGATGCTCTCCGAGGCGGGGTATATGCCCAACCTGGCATACTGTGCCGAGTGCGGCGCTTACGAGTCGGAGCGGATGTACTTTAAAATCAACCGAGGAACCTTGTACTGTAAGGACTGTTACTTGGATAACGGGGATCCCTGCGCTTCTTTGTCTCCCGCGGCGCTGACCGCTATGCGTCATATCGTCTTTGCCGACTTTGAACGGATCTTTTCCTTTTCGGTGTCTGCCGGGGCACAGCAGGAACTTTCCGCCGCTGCCGAGGCCTACACCGTACATATCTTGCAAAAGCGGCCCAAGACGCTGGATTTTTATTATAGTTTACAGTGATCTGGAATTATGCTGGTGAAACAGTGGCATGTTCCAGATGTTAATTGACATAAATTAACCGACGAGAACTACGAGGATACATATGATGGACAAACATTGCCGAGCTTTAGAGCTGGATAAAATTTTAGAGATGGTAGCCGAAGAGGCTTCCAGCGCCGACGGGGCCCAGCTTGCCCGAGAGCTGGAGCCTGTTTCCACCGCTGCCGAAGCCAAGTGGCTTTTGGAGGAGACGGATGCCGCCTTTGTGGCCATGGCCAAATTTGGAGCCCCCTCTTTCTACGGGATGAAAAATGTGACCAGTCCCCTGCGCCGTGCCCAGGCAGGAGGCGGACTGGGCCTGCGGGAACTGCTGGATATCGGCGCTACCCTGCGGACCATCCGCGGGCTGACCCAATGGTGGGGCAAGAGCGAAAGCGTGAGGACTGCCCTTACCGGCCGGTTCGAGGTGCTGGCCCCCAACAAATATTTGGAAGAGAAGATCTTCACCTGCATCGTCAGCGAAGAAGAGGTGGCGGACAACGCCTCGCCTGCTTTGGCCAACATCCGCCGGAAGATCCGGGCGGCTTCCCAGCGGGTGCGGGATCAACTGGACAAGTTGATCCATTCTCCCGCTCACCAGCGCCACTTGCAGGAGAGCATCGTCACCCAGCGTGGGGGACGATACGTGGTGCCGGTGAAAGCGGAGTTCCGGGGAGAAGTGCCGGGCCTGGTTCACGACACCTCCGCCAGTGGCGCCACTGTGTTCGTAGAGCCTATGAGCGTGGTGGAAGCAAATAACGAGATCCGAGTGCTCCGCTCTGACGAGCAGGAGGAGATTTCCCGGATCCTGCTGGAGCTTTCCGGAGAAGCTGGTTCCTTCGCGGACTCCATCATCGAAAGCTACAAGTATGCCGTGCAGCTGGACCTGATCTTCGCCAAAGCCCAGGTGGCCTACAAAATGAAAGCAGTGGTGCCCCAGGTGGGCGAGGACGGGAAGATCGTCCTCCACAGCGCCCGGCATCCCCTAATTGCCAAGGAGAAAGTGGTGCCCACGGACATCACTTTGGGTGTGGACTTCGACACCCTCATTATCACCGGTCCCAACACCGGCGGTAAGACCGTGGCTCTGAAAACCATCGGCCTGCTGACGCTGATGGCCATGTGCGGCTTGATGCTCCCTGTGGGAGAGGGCAGCCGGGTATCGGTGTTCCGGCACATCCTGGCAGACATTGGGGACGAACAGAGCATCGAACAGTCCCTGTCCACCTTCTCCTCCCACATGGTGAACATTATCAAAATCTTTGAAGTGGCGGACAACAGCAGTTTGATCCTCTTGGACGAGCTGGGCGCCGGTACTGACCCGGTAGAGGGCGCCGCTCTGGCGGAAGCCATCATCCAGGAACTGCGGTACAAGGGGGCGAGACTGGCCTGTACCACCCACTACGCCGAACTGAAAGCCTACGCCATCCAGACGGCGGGGGTTGAGAACGGCTGCTGCGAGTTCGACGTGGCCACCCTGCGGCCCACCTACCGGCTGCTGATCGGCGTGCCGGGTAAATCCAACGCTTTCGCCATCTCCCAGAGACTGGGCATGGCGGAAAGCATTGTGGAACGGGCTCGGGAGTTGGTGAGCCAGGAGAGCAATGCTTTCGAGCAGGTGGTGGGACGTCTGGAAGAGGACCGTCGGGCCATGGAGAACCAGATGGAGGAACTGCGGGCTTCCGCTGCCCAGGCCAAACGAAGCGCCCAGGAGGCGGAGCGGCTGAAAGAAGAAGCGGAAGCCCAGGCTAAGAAGGAAGTGGAGCGTGCCCGGCAGGAAGCCGCTCAGATCGTGCAGAAAACACGGCAGCGGGCGGACGCTCTTGTGAATGAGTTGGAAGAGCTGCGCCGCCAGAAGAACAAGGAGCTTTCCGCTGAGCAAAAGGCCCGGCTGCGGTCCGGGATGAAGGAGCTGGAAGGTCTTTCCGACCCGGTCCATCAGCGGCGTGATGACAACTACGTGCTGCCTCGGGAGCTGGTGCCGGGAGACGACGTGCTCATTTACGATATCGACAAAGACGCCACAGTTTTGGAAGCACCCAAGGACGGCTTTGTGCTGGTCCAGGCGGGGATTATCAAGACCCGAGTGCCGCTGTCCAATATCCGTTTGCTGAGCAAACGGCAGATGAAAAAGAAGCATCCCGGCCGGACTGTGACCAAGTCGGTCTCCACCCCGGAGGCTTCTTCCAGTCTGGACCTGCGGGGCCAGACGGTAGAGGAGGCCCTGATGGAAGTGGATTCCTTCCTGGACCGTGCCTCCCGGATGCATCTGTCCCAGGTTACCATCATCCACGGCAAGGGAACAGGCGCTCTTCGGACAGCGGTGCAGCAGCATCTGCGGCGGTGCTCTCAGGTGAAGAGCTTCCGCCTTGGCACCTATGGCGAAGGAGAAAGCGGCGTTACCATCGCGGAGCTGAAATAAGCGTGACAACACTGTTTCCAAATTGTAAAGAAACCAGGACCGCCCTTGCGAAAAGGGCGGTTTTGTATTACAATGAAATCATCTTTGCTTTTGTGTTTCAGAGAAGATGTTATGAGGTGTGATTATGAAGGAGAACAAGTACGACGACCCCGTCTTTTTTGAAAAATACAGTCAAATGAGTCGTTCTCAAATGGGGTTGGCCGGTGCTGGGGAATGGGAGGATCTTCAAAAACTTCTCCCGGATTTTCAGGGGAAAATAGTGCTGGATCTGGGCTGCGGCTACGGTTGGCACTGCATCTACGCCGCGGAGCATGGGGCTGCCCATGTGACCGGGGTGGATCTTTCCGAAAAGATGCTGGAGGTAGCCCGTGAAAAGACTCGATTCCCCCAGGTGGAATACCTTCGGGGCGCCATGGAGGACGTGGATTTCCCAGAGTCCTCTTTTGACGTGGTGTTCAGCTCTCTGGCTATTCATTATCTCCCGTCCTTTCAGGATTTTGTGGACAAGGTCGGACGCTGGCTCAAGTCTGGCGGTGATCTGATCTTTTCCGTGGAGCACCCCATTTTCACTGCCTACGGAACGCAGGACTGGTATCGGGACCAGGAAGGGAACATCCTTCATTTCCCGGTGGACCGTTACTTTTATGAAGGGGAGCGGAAGGCCAATTTTCTGGGGGAGGACGTGGTGAAGTACCACCGCACCTTGACCACCTATCTGGACACCCTGTTGACCCATGGCTTTTCACTGCGCCGGGTTGTGGAGCCCCAACCTCCGGAGCGGATGATGGAGATCCCCGGCATGAAGGACGAGCTGCGCCGGCCCATGATGCTTTTGGTGGCGGCTAACAAGGGGTAACGGTTTAAGTTTAGTTTGCACTCAGCCTTTGGGCTGTCTGTTTATAATCGAAAGGAAGTAACTGTAAGTATGGCAAAGAAAGAATTTCAAGCGGAATCAAAACGTCTTTTGGACCTGATGATCAACTCCATCTACACCCACAAGGAGATTTTTCTCCGGGAGCTGATCTCCAACGCCAGCGACGCCATTGACAAGTTGTATTACCGCACTTTGGAGGACGGCGCTACCGGTCTTTCTCGGGAGGATTTCTCTATCCGCCTGGAACTGGACAAGGAAGCCCGTACCATCACTATTACCGATAACGGCATCGGCATGACCCAGGAGGAGCTGGACCAGAACTTGGGTGTTATCGCCCGCAGCGGTTCGCTCCAGTTCAAACAGGAAGCGGAAAAGAAGGAGGACGTGGATATCATCGGCCAGTTCGGCGTGGGATTCTACTCCGCCTTCATGGTGAGCCAGCGGGTCACGGTGGACACCTGTGCCTTCGGCTCTGAGGAAGCCTGGCACTGGGAATCTGAGGGCCTTTCCGGCTATGAGATCACTCCCGGTTCCAAGGAAGGCCATGGCTCCACCATCACCCTGTACTTGAAGCCCGATACCGAGGATGAGCAGTACAGTGAGTTTTTGGACCAGTTCCGGGTGCGGCAGCTGGTGAAGAAGTATTCCGATTACATCCGCTATCCCATTCTCATGGATGTGGAGCGCTCCAAGCTGAAGGAAGGCACCGGCGTGGACGGTAAGGACCCGGAGTACGAGACCACCGTGGAGACCGAGACCCTCAACAGCATGACTCCCATCTGGAAGAAGTCCCGTTCTGAGGTCAGCGACGAGGAGCTGGGAGCCTTCTATAAAGAGAAGTTCTACGACTGGCAGGAGCCCTTGAAGGTGATCCGTACCTCCACCGAGGGTGCCGCCACCTATACGGCTCTGCTGTTCATCCCCAAGACCGCTCCCATGGACTATTACACCCGGGAGTATGAAAAGGGCTTGCAGCTCTATGCCAGCGGCGTGCTCATCATGGACAAGTGCGCTGATTTGCTTCCTGACTGTTACAGCTTCGTCAAGGGTCTGGTGGATTCCCAGGACCTGTCTCTGAACATTTCCCGCGAGATGCTCCAGCATGACCGGCAGTTGAAGCTGATTGCTGGTAGGTTGGAGAAGAAGATCACCTCGGAGCTTACCTCCATGCTGAACAATGATCGCGAGAAATACGAGGAGTTCTTCAAGAACTTTGGCCTCCAGCTGAAATACGGCATGTACGACAACTACGGCGCCAAGAAGGACGAGCTGAAGGATCTGGTGCTGTTCTATTCCTCCACAGAGAAGAAGCCCGTCACCCTGAAAGAGTATGTCTCCCGGATGAAGCCGGAGCAGAAACACATCTATTACGGCTGCGGCGAGACCGTGGAACGTGTGATGGGCCTGCCCCAGGCGGAAGCTCTGAAGGAAAAAGGCTTGGAGATGCTGTGCCTCACCGACAATGTGGACGAGTTCGCCCTGCGGATGCTGATGAAGTATGACGACAAGGAGTTCCGCAACATCTCTTCCGACGATCTGGAATTGGAAACCAGTGAAGAAAAGGAAAAGACCAAGGAGCTGGCGGAACAGAACAAGGATCTGCTCACCTTCCTGAAAGAGTCCTTGGGAGATAAAGTGACAGACGTGCGGGTTTCCGGAAAGCTGAAGAGCCATGCCGTGTGCATCACCACTGACGGCATGATCACCACCGAGATGGAAAAGGTGCTCAATTCCATGCCCGCCCGGGAGAAGATCAAGGCCCAGCGGGTGCTGGAGATCAATGGGGAACATCCTATTTTCCAGCGGTTGTGCGACCTGTATCAGAACGACAAGGACCGCTTGAAGCTTTACGCTGAGGTCCTGTATGACCAGGCATTGCTCATTGAGGGCATCTCTTTGGAGGATCCCTCGGAATTTTCTCAGAAGCTCTGCCAGCTTCTGTAATTTACGATCAATGATCTTATGGCAAAGGAGGTCGATCTCGTGAACTATGGCTTTCCCCCTTCTCCCGGTGGTCCTGTTTCGCCGGAAGGTCAGCCTCAATACACTGTGTCTCAGGGCGGTCCACAAGATTCGCCATCCCAGGCAACGGCTCAAGTAAACGCTCAAGGTATCCCCCCACAGGATACACCTCAAGGCGTGCCCCCTCAGGGAACATTCCAGGGATATCCCCAAGGTATGCCTCCTCAGGGAGCTTTCCAGGGGTATCCTCAAGGTGTGCCTCCTCAGGGAGCGTTTCAAGGGTATCCTCAAGGCATGCCTCCTCAGGGAGCGTTTCAAGGGTATCCTCAAGGCATGCCCCCTCAGGGAACATTCCAGGGGTATCCTCAAGGCGTGCCCCCTCAGGGAGTGTTCCAAGGGTATCCTCAGAGCGTGCCCCCTCAGGGAACGTTCCAAGGCTATCCTCAGGGCATTCCCTCTCAGGGAGCGTTCCAGGGGTATCCTCAGAGCATGCCTCCTCAGGGAGTGTTCCAGGGGTATCCTCAGAGCGTGCCCCCTCAGGGAGCGTTCCAGGGGTATCCACAAGGCATGCCCCCTCAGGGAACGTTCCAGGGGTATCCCCAAAGTGGGCCGCCCATGGCCTGGAGTTCTTATCCCGACCCCGGATGGTCTGGTGTGAGCTACGCTCCACCCTTCGCGGTCAATAGAGGAAAGTCCCCCAAGGATCCCCGAAAACAGGGAGCGTGCCGGACAATGAACCGGATGTGCCTGTTGCTTTTGGCTATGATCGGGTTGTCATTCTTCTGGTCCATCCCCTTTACTACGCTTCTGATGATGCTGGGTGTGGATATTTACAGCAACAGCATAGGGTACATGTGGCTTTCCGGTATTTTGGTGCCTTTGTCCACGGGACTGCCCTTTGTAGCTTATCTGATTTTCCGAAAGAAAGACCCTTCAGATTATTTGAAGTTTGAAAAAGTGGGCTTTTCCGGCGGACTGCTTTGCGTGCTGGGAGGATTGGCCATCTCCCTTTTGGGGAATTACCCGGCGTTTTTCGTCAGTAATCTTCTGGGACAATTCGGCTATGATTCTTCCCCTTCCTATACATCCAACGCCGATTCCCTGGAGGCGATCCTGTTGGAGATCGCAGTGGTGGTCATATTGGTGCCCTTCATCGAAGAATTGGTGTTCCGGGGAGTGGTCCTTTCCGCTCTGCGAAAGTACGGGATCGGGTTTTCCATTATGGCATCGGCGCTGATATTCGGCATGGCTCATCTGGATCTCCCCAACGTGATCTTCGCCACTGTCTCTGGTTTGGCCTTCGGCTTTATTTACGCAAAGACCAATAACCTGTGGCTGACGATCATAATCCATGGACTGAACAACTTTATCGCCACCTTCGGTTCCCATACAGATTACTTCTTCGGCGACATGGCTTATTTGGCCGACAATCTGCTGATGCTGGTACCCATTGGAGCCGGTATCCTGGCGTTGATCCTTCTTGTTTTGACCAAGCGGGATATGTTCATCTCTTACCGCTCTCCTCGGTATGACGGTCCTGCTCAGCCCCTGTCAGCAGGGGAAAGCGCTGTGGCTGTTGTCCGGGCGCCTGTGTTTTGGGTGATCGTAGGTGTGGTGTTGATCTACACCGCCAGCATGTTCTTTGTGCTATGATCCTGGAACCTGTATTCCTGCCTAAGAAAGAGTTCATGCTGCGAGCGCTCCGCTTGGCGGAGGAAGCCGCCGAAGCGGGGGAGGTCCCTGTGGGGGCAGTAGTGGTCAAGGATGGCGCCGTGATCGGGGAGGGGCGTAATCGCCGAGAGGCCGGGAAGAACGCTCTGGCTCACGCGGAGATAGAGGCAATCTCCCAGGCGTGTCAAACCTTGGGCACTTGGCGGCTGACAGGCTGCGAACTGTATGTCACCTTGGAACCATGCCCTATGTGCACTGGGGCCATCATCAACTCTCATATCGACCGGGTCATCTACGGCGTGGATGACGACCGGGCAGGCTGCTGCGGCACTGCGGTGGATCTGTTCTCTCTCCCTTACAGTCATCGGCCGGAAGTATACCGAGGCTTTTATGAGGGGGAAGCGAAAAAACTGCTTCAGGACTTTTTCAGGAAGCTGCGTAAATAAAAAAGAGGTTGTTGCAACATTGCAACAACCTCTTTTTTGTAAGCTGTCTTAAATCACATGCCAGCGGCTTTTTCAGCCTGGCGCCGTTCTTTGCGCAGGCGGGTACGCTCCTGAGCGGCTTCCCATTCCCGGCGCTCCTCTTCGGTGGACAGTACCAGCCGGGGTACTTCCACGGGCCGCTCGTTTTCGTCCAGAGCGACCATAACCAGATAGGCCACATTGATCAGGCGCTTGTTTCCGCTGAGTTCTTCCACATAAGTGCGCACGCATACCTCCATGGAAGTGCGGCCGGTGTAGGTGATGTACCCGCACAGCAGGATGGTATCGTTGCCGTAGGCGGGGCCTTCAAACCGGAGATTATCCACCGCGGCAGTGGTCACGTTCCGGTTGGAGTGGCGACGTGCCACAACGCCGGCCACTACGTCGATCCACTCCATGAGCCGGCCGCCGAATAGACGTTTGTAGCCGTTCAAACTGGATTGGGATAAGATCTGCACCTGCTCGGTGTAGGAGTCCCGTACATATTTTTCCATAGTGTCTCCTTTCTCATGTTTTCCGATTGCTTTCTTGACCTTTATTATACCCCAAGGCTTTGCAGGATGCAATCGAGGGAACTTGCAGAATCAATAAACGCAAAAAGAGAGGGCCGTTTCCACGGTCCTCTCTCATTTCATACATGGATGGGGCACAACGTCACGTAGTTCATTCGATCTCAGACTGATTCCGAGTTTTTAACGCGGGCAGTTGGGCCCTCCCTTTCGGAAAACTTCTGCGGCGAAGCCGCAGTGCGCGACTTGCCCCGCCGCAGGCGGTTAGCAGGTAGCGCCGCCTTTCACGTCCAGCTTCAGGTTCTCTTCTTTGCGGGTCAGCAGATCGTTGGAAAGAAGCTGTTCCTGAACATTTTCAAAGCCAAGACGCTCCACAGTGTCAGCGAAACGCTCACCAGTTTTGCCCTGTTCGCGGAACAGGAGGATCGCCTTCTCGATGATCTGCATCACTTCTTCCTTGTCGGTGAACACCTTGTCCAGATACCGGCCGCGGGCAACTTTCTTGCCCCAGCGTCCGCCGATATAGACACGATAGCCGCTGGCGAATCCTTCCAGAGCCTTGAAGGGACACTTGCCTACACAGCGTCCGCAATGGTTGCAGGCGTTGTCGTCAATGATCACTTTGCCGTCCTTTACCACAGGCACGTTGATGGGGCAGGCTTTCTCCACCTGGCATACCTTGCAGCCGCGGCACTTGTCCAGATCGATCAGAGGCACTTTCTGGCCGATAACGCCCAGGTCGTTCAGGTCGGGCTTGACACAGTTGTTGGGGCAGCCGCCCACAGCGATCTTGAACTTGTGAGGCAGCTTCACACTGCTGTAACCGTGGAAGAACCGCTCGTGGATCTCCTCGCTGAGAGCGAAGGTGTCGATCAGGCCGTACTGGCAGGTAGTGCCCTTGCAGGAGACCACAGGCCGCACTTTGGAACCAGTACCGCCGGTCTCCAGACCGCTCTGGGCCAGCAGTTCCCGCAGAGGCTCGATGTTGTCAAAGGGAACATGCTGGATCTCTAAAGTCAACCGAGAAGTCATGGTCACCTGGCCGTTGCCGTAACGCTCGGCAGCTTCGGTGATGGCGCGCATCTCTTCAGCGGTGATCTTACCGTTGCGGGTGATGACGCGGCCGTTGAAGCAATCGGGGGTGTTCTTGTCCCACAGGAAGCCCAGAGCCTTGACCCGGGTCACTTCTTCGGGTGAAACGGCAGCGCCGGGAGCCTTCACACGCACTTCGTTAAAGGTGGTGGCGCCTTCCAGCACCAGAGTGTTCTCATAGCCATAGAACTTCAGGCGGTTCTGGAGGAAGTAAGCACGCTTGCCCCGGCCGCAGACCAACAGCAGTTTCTCGTCCTTGCTGATGCCTTCCAGGGGGCCGTTGACTTTGGCCAGGTCTACGAACACAGCGCCACGGATGGTGGGCTGGGGGTTCACGTCGTTGACCTTATAGCCTTCCGCTTCGCCGTTGGCGTACTGGGCGGGAGTCATGCTCTGCATGACACCGGACAGCTTGTTTTCCAGGATATACACCGCCTGCACGAAGGGATGAATGGCGGTGGAGAAGGGAGGAGCATAGGCGAAATCCAGGTTCTCGAAGTCCTCCAGTTTGGCGTTCATGGACATGCCCATGACGGCGATGTCCACCATCTTGTCCACGGCGCCGGCGCCCAGCACCTGCACGCCCAAAAGCTGATGGGTATCTTTGTCGGCGATGAGTTTGGTGGCAAAGAAGGAAGCACCGGGATAGTAGTGAGCCTTGTCGTCGGTGATAGCCAACGCGGTTTCCACATTGTAGCCAGCTTCACGAGCAGCGGCTTCCGTCAGACCGGTGCGGCCGCAGTTGAGACCGGGCAGCTTCACCACACCGGTACCCAGCACGCCGGGGTATCTCTTGCCCTTGCCGTTGAGGTCCAGGGCCAGAGTGCGGCCCTCCAGGTTGGCGGAGGAGCCCATGGGGGACCACTGGGGCTTTCCGGTGAGACGATTCTTCACCATGGCGCAGTCGCCGGCGGAGTAGATGTCCGCCACGCTGGTGCGCAGCTCCTCGTCTACCAGGATGGTGCCCTTGAACATTTCCAGGCCAGTATCGTTGAGGAAAGCGGTATTGGGGCGGATGCCAGCAGACAGCGCAACCACGCCGCAGGGGAGCAGACCGCTCTCCGTCTGAACGCCAGTGACGCCGCCCTCACCCAGGATTGCTTGGGCCTTGGTGCCGGTGAGCACCCGCACGCCCTGCTGCTGGAGATGACGCTTGGCGTAGCCAGCCATTTCAGGGTCCAGTACGCCGGGCATCAGCTGGGAAGCCACTTCCACCACGGTGACGGAAATGCCCCGGTCCACCAGGTTTTCTGCCAACTCCAAGCCGATGAAACCACCGCCGATGACCACCGCTTTTTTCACATCGTTCTGGGTCAGGTAGTCCCGCATGGTGATGGCGTCCTCAGGAGCCCGCATGGGGAATACACCGGGCAGATCCACGCCCGGGATGGGAGGCTTTACAGCGGAAGCGCCGGTAGCCACAATGAGTTTGTCATAGTCGTAGATCTCTTCCTGGCCGTTTTCCAGGTTCTTTACGGTCACTTTTTTTGCTACCGGATCTACGTGGGTGGCTTCCCGCAGAGTGCGAACTTCCACACCAGTGAGTCCCTGATACTTTTGGGGCGTATTTACAATGAGCTCAGCTTTATCCTCAATGGAGCCGCCTACATAGTAGGGCAGCCCACAACCTGCGTAGGAGATGTCCGCGCTCTTGGTGATGACCATCACTTCATCGGCCCGGTTCTCCCGCTTACATTTGGCGGCGGCTTTCGTACCGGCAGCCACACCGCCGATCACCAGAATCTTCATGTTATACTTCCTTTCCCTGCCTGTGGCAGCAATAGGGTTCCCCGGCGCATTCCGGCCGAGGGGCGGTGCACACCGCCACGTCTCCGCCCGCGATCACCAGGCGTCGGCCTTCCACCAGGGCTTGGGCAACCTTTTGGCGCCCTTCCTCGTAGATGCGCGTGACAGTGGTGCGGGAAATGTTCATCCGCGCCGCGCACTGCTCTTGAGTGAAATGCTTGTAGTCCAACAGCCGTATGACTTCGTAAGCGTCCAATCCGATGACCACAGGCTCTTTTTGGGTCTTTCCAGTGGGGAAAAACTCCGTCACCTGGGGTATGGAACAGATGCTCCGGCATTTGCTTGGCCTGGCCAAACAGCTCCCTCCTTCCGCACGTTTTTACCATGGTTTATCTTACACTAGTTTTGAACATATGTCAATAACTAAGAGGGCGATTTATTCGGGAAAGAAGAAAAGGTCGAGGGATTTCTTCATGGAAGTGTCACACCTTTTGAGCTTGGGGAATAGAGTGGCGTAAAGGGGGATTCCCCTTTGGCGGGGAGGGAAGAAAATGGAGGAAGGCGCAAGTCTTGACCGACTGATGCCCGGCAGCCGGGGCCTGGTGGAGGAGATCTCCGCTCAGGGAGCCATGCGCCGCCGGTTGCAGGATCTGGGGTTCGTCGCTGGGGCTCAGGTGGAATGCCTGGGCAAAAGTCCCTTGGGAGATCCCAGAGCCTATGGTGTTCGAGGGGCGGTGGTGGCTCTTCGCCGGCGGGACGCCCGTCTGGTAGAGATCCGGCCCCTGTGAGAGAGCGTCCGGTGTGGGGAGACCCGGCCGGGCGTTTTTTCTGGAAATCGGGAAGGAGAGTGAGATCATGGGCAATCCCATGGAACCCGGAGCCAGGACCATTGCTCTGGCAGGGAACCCCAATGTGGGGAAAAGTACCGTGTTCAATGCCCTGACAGGCCTGCGCCAGCACACGGGAAACTGGGCGGGCAAGACCGTGACCAACGCCCAAGGCAGGTGCAGGTTCCAGGGGGAGGAGTACCTGCTGATGGATCTGCCGGGATGCGTGTCTCTGCTGTCCTCCACAGCGGAGGAGCAGGCCGCCCGGGAATTCCTCTGTTCCGGGGAAGCGGACGCTGTCATCGTGGTGTGCGATGCCACCTGTTTGGAGCGGGGACTTTCCCTGGTGCTTCAAGTGTTGGAGATCACCCCAAAAGCGGTGGTGTGTGTCAACCTGCTGGATGAAGCCAAACGGAAAGACGTTTGGGTGGACCTGGAAAAACTGTCCCGGCTGCTGGGTGTTCCGGTGGTGGGTTGTACCGCCCGCAGCGGCAAAGGACTTTCCCAGCTGATGTCAGCCGCCACTCAGGACGCACAGGAAAAAGAGCCCCTTTACATACGGTATCCTCATTCGGTGGAGGCTGCCGTGGACCGGCTGCTGCTTTTGGTGAAGCGGTGGAGAGAAGATGTCCCGGCCCGGTGGCTGTGTCTCCGGCTGTTGGAAGGGGAGCAGACGGTGCCGGAGCAGGAAAAGGGTATCGCTGGGATTCTGGAGGAGCTGTGGCAGGAGCGGTCTCCTCAGGAGTATTCTGATGCCATTGCCGGGGCTTTGGCAGATCACGCCCGGGACTTGGCAAGGCGAACTGTCACAGGGCTGGAACGGGGGTATAGTCCCCGGGATAGACGGCTGGACCGACTGTTCACTGGGAAATGGACCGCCTTTCCTGTGATGGCCTTGCTGCTGCTGGGGATCCTGTGGCTGACCATGGTAGGGGCCAATGTGCCCTCAGACCTTTTGAGTCAAGGTTTTTCCTGGGTAGGGGAACGGCTGAGGGAGCTGTTTGACCTGTGGAGCGTCCCCGATTGGGTGACCGGTGTGCTGCTGGATGGAGCCTACACCACTTTGTCCTGGGTGGTGGCGGTGATGCTGCCTCCCATGGCCATCTTTTTCCCCTTGTTTACATTGCTGGAGGATCTAGGTTATCTGCCCCGGGTGGCCTACAACCTGGACCGGTGTTTCCAAAGCTGCGGAGCCTGCGGAAAGCAAGCCCTCACCACCTGCATGGGGTTTGGATGCAACGCCGCTGGGGTGGTGGGCTGCCGGATCATCGACTCTCCCCGGGAGCGGCTTATTGCTCTGTTGACCAACAGCTTTACTCCCTGCAACGGACGGCTGCCTCTGCTCATTACCATGATTGCCTTGTTTTTTGGGGCAGCAGGCGGCGGGGTGAAAGCCTTATTTTTGGCGGGACTGATGGTCCTGTCCTTCGTCATGACCCTGACAGCTTCCCGACTCCTTTCCAAAACAATCCTTCGAGGGATGCCTTCCTCCTTTGCCTTAGAGCTTCCCCCTTACCGTCGCCCCCAAGTGGGGAAGGTGCTGGCCCGGTCGGTGCTGGACCGCACCCTGTACGTGTTGGGGCGGGCGGCGGCAGTGGCGGCTCCCGCGGGAGTGGTCATCTGGTGTCTGGGAAATGTGACATGGGGGGAGCAAAGTCTTTTGTCCTGGTGCGCCGGCGCTCTGGATCCCTTCGCCCGAGTGTTTGGCCTGGATGGGGTCATCCTTCTGGCGTTTTTGCTGGCGCTTCCCGCCAATGAATTGGTACTGCCTCTGCTGCTGATGATCTACCTTTCTCAGGGCACGCTGGTGGAAATGAACGACCTTTCCGCCCTTTTCACGTTATTGTCTGAAAACGGCTGGACTTGGGTCACCGCGTTGTGTGTCATGGTGTTTTCCCTGTTCCACTGGCCTTGCTCCACTACCTGCTGGACCATCTGGAAAGAGACCAAAAGCCTGGGATGGACGGTATTCTCCTGTCTGCTGCCTACCGCGTTCGGGCTGACCTTGTGTTTCCTCATCGCTGGGTTGGCCAGAGTGTTTGGTTGGGGATAACCGGAAATAGTTCCCATGAAAAATCGCTGTGCGTAAGCGGACCGCACAGCGATTTTCTTATACCGGATTGAGAAGCCACACGCCCGCGTTGAGATACCCCGCGAAAGTCACCCAGACCAAGTAAGGGACCATCAGCCAGCCAGCGGCAGGAGTTTCCTTGAAAAACCGCAGGGTGGTCAGCAGGATCAGCACCCACAAAGCCAGCAGCCAGAAAAAGGCCAGGGCATAGTTTTGCAGGTTGAAGAACAGCAGCGGCCAGATAAAGTTGAACACCAGCTGAGTGCCGTACAGAGCCAATGCCCCGTTGCGTCCGGTGCTGTCCCGCATCCACACCAGGTAAGCGGCAATGCCCATCATGGCGAACAAGATGGTCCACACCACCGGGAACACCCATCCCGGCGGAGAAAGGGGCGGCTGGTTCAAACTGACATAATGCTCCATGGAGCCTCGGGTCAGCAGCGCGGACAGTCCGCCTGTTCCTAGGCTGATCAGCAGGCTGACCAAGAGCGGTTTCAACTTGATCATGGAAATCCATCCTTTCAGGCAGGGGCCAAAGTTCTTCCATCCTCAGTATACGCGGGGAAGGCTCGGAACATGCTTACAGATAGGGCTGCACGTCCTGGACCAGATGGGATTCCAGCCAGATGAGCCGTTTAGCGATGTCCTTGGCCTTTTCCTCCGCCGCCTCGTACTGGTTCAGATAGCGGCTCAGGGACTTGACCCCCATGTTGCAGCCGTCGGTGATCAGGTCCGCCACGGTTTTATCGCTCTGCTCTAAAGAGAGCATCACGTTTGTTTTCATCCAGGACATGCCTTTGGCCATGGCGCTGGGTTCCTTGCCCTCGTCGCCGTAACGGGCCAGCATGGCGTGGGTCTCATCGCCCAGCTTGCCGTGAGCTGACCGGCATTTTTCCAGCGACTCCCGAAGGCTGCTGTCCTTCACCTTGGGCAGCACCTCATCAATGGAGGTCACGCCCATCTTGATCCCGGCGTTGCATTCCCGCAGCAGTTTGATGGTATCTTCTTCGATCATAGCGATCCCCCTTTCAAATCTATTTCACCTCTTAGTGTGTCCCGGCTCTTTAAAAATACTCTAAAAACAGAAAAGCCCTCCGGTCATCTGCCGGAAGGCTTTCAGTGTTTGTTTTCGTTACGCTTTCAGAGGAACCGCGTCTTTGGGACTCAGCTCCTGACCAATGTTCAGGATGTGGTCGCCGATACGCTCGAAGTCGGTGAGCATCTCGGAATAGAGAGTACATGCCTCGTCGGAGCAGCTTCCTTCCCGCAGACGGATCATCTGGTTCTGACGGAATTCCAAAGTCATGTCGTCGATCTTCTGCTCGAAATCCTCAATGGTTTTCAGAGCGTTTTGGTCCATCCGGCTCATGTCGCCCAGCGCGCGGATAGCCTCAAGACTGGTTTCCCGCATGGCCTGGATTTCTGTTTTGGCCTGCTGGGAGAAAGAGATATGCTTCTGGTCCAAGAGCTGGGTGTATTCACAGATATTTACGGCATGGTCGCCGATACGTTCCAGATTGGTGGAGATCTTAAAGAAGGCGCTCACCTGTTCCGAGTCCTCAGCGTTGGTCTCGAACACGATGATGTGGGAGATATACCGGGAGATCTGCTGGTTCAGATAGTCAATATATTCCTCGGTTTCCTCCACCTGTTCCAAGCGGGCAGGGGTGCCTTCCATCACAGCCTGAAAGCTCTCGTTCACGTTTTTCAGGACCATTTCCGCCATCCGGGCCAACTCGTGCTGAACACCGTTGAGCACGATGGCGGAAGTGCCCACATGATGCTCTGCAGAAAGCTGGTCCACAGGCTTGATATACAGCAGCTGATGCTCGCCGCTCGCATCTTCCTCAGTGGCCTTTTCAGGCAGGATGAGGGTGGCCAGCTTGGCCAGATAGGAACCAAAGGGCAGCAGCAGCAGAGTGGTCACAACGTTGAACAGGGTGTGCATGTTGGCAATCTGCGCAGAGGGATTGCTGGGTGCCCAGCTCTCCACCAGAGAAGTGAGAGGCGTGAAAGCACATACCACCGTGAACAAGACTGTACCGATGATGTTGAACATAAGGTGGATGATGGTGGTGCGCTTGGCGTTGCGGCTTGTCCCGATAGAAGCCAGAACGGCGGTGATGCAGGTGCCGATGTTCTGGCCAAACAGCACGTAAACAGCATTGTGGAGACCGATGACTCCGCTAGCTGCCAGTGCCTGCAAGATGCCCACAGAGGCGGAGGAGGACTGGATAATAGCCGTAAAGACAGCGCCCGCCAGAATGCCCAGCAGAGGATTGCTGAACTTGGTGATGACGTTCACGAACACTTCCGATTCCCGCAAGGGGGTCATGGAAGAGCTCATCATGTCCATACCGATGAACAAGATGCCCAGACCGGCAATGATCTGTCCGTAATATCGGACAGAGGCTTTCTTGATGAACACCACCAGAACCACGCCAATAAAGGCGAACAGAGGGGCGATTTCACCCACATCCAAAGCGATGAGCTGGCCGGTGATAGTAGTGCCAATGTTAGCGCCCATAATGACCCACACAGCCTGCCGCAGGGTCATCATGCGGGAATTAACGAATCCCACCACCATGACCGTAGTGGCGGAGGAGGACTGCACCACGGCGGTGATGCCCGCGCCCACGAACACACCCAGGATGGGATTGGACGTGAGTCGTTCCAAAATACGTTTCATTCGGTTGCCGGCGGCGGCTTCCAAACCGGAACCCATCATCTGCATACCGTACAGGAAGAGTCCCAGGCCGCCCAGCAGCATCAAAACATTTGCGATCGTCATACCTCAATTTCCCCTTCTTTCTAAGAACGTTGGCCGGAAAGGCCTTATATACTGCCGCGAAAAAAGAAAAGCACGACTGGCACCTGCTGTCTAAGACAGCGGCGCTGAGTCGTGCGACTGTTAAACTAGTTCCGTTTCGAGAACCTGACCGCGGCAGTGCCATTTCCGGCGAGATCCATGACCATTCTCCTTGCGTATTTCCGCATTTTTAATACTTACAAAACCATTATACGGGGGACTTTACAAAAGCACAAGTTATTTTTTCTGGTTTTTACAAAAATTTAACGCAGAAGTTTTTGGTGTCCGTTTTATAGGACTTGCGGTGAAAATGGCTTAAAACAGCCATTCTAAAAGCCCATATTCCAGGAGCAGGAGGGCTAAAAAGACTAAATTGCTCACAGTGAACCAGATAAAATATTTCCGCTTTTTTTCAGGATATTCCCGGGCCACCTGCTTGTAGGAGATCAGGCTGGCCATGGAGGCGATCAGTGTTCCCAAGCCGCCGATGTTGCACCCGATCAGAAGGGCGCCCCATTCCTGAGTAAAGCCGGAGAGCAGCAGCGCGGCGGGCACATTGCTGATAACCTGGCTTGCTGCCACAGCAATGGCGGTCACTCGTCCTTCCAGAGCCGAGACCAGCAGGTCCTGGAACCAGGAGATGGCCGACAGATTGCCGATGAATACGAAAAACGCCACAAAGGTGCCTAAAAGAGCGTAGTCCACTGACTTTAACAGCTGTCGGTCCTTGAACAGCAGAAACAGAAATACCACAGCGGCAATGGCCAGGGGTGGGATCAGGTCAAAGATTCCCAGCAAACAGAGAACGAACCCCGCGGCACTCCACGCCAGATTGGCAGTGTTTCCCAGCTTAGCTTTTACAGGGAGCTGGCGGACAGATCGTGACGCGCTGAAAAAGAGCATCACAGCCAGGCATATCCCGGACAGTGCCACATAGGGAAGCATGGTCCCGCACAGTTCCCAGAAGCTCATGCCCGACTGAGAGTACAGGTATAGATTCTGAGGGTTTCCCATAGGGGTTAGCATGCTGCCCAGGTTGGCGGCCAGCGTCTGCATGGCTACCATGGGTACCACCAAAGGTTCCCGGCGGGACAGTTTCAACACAGCGATTCCGAAAGGCACGAAGGTGATCAGGGACACGTCGTTGGTGATGACCATACTGCACACAAAGGGCAGGAATACCAGCACGGCCAGCATAGTTCTGGTGCCTCGGATCCGTTTCAGCAGGGCAGTGCCCAGAAACTCGAAGAGGCCTTCTTTTTGGAAGCCTTTCATCACCGCCATAAGGCCGAACAAAAGGGCCAGGGTGTTCCAGTCGATGTAGGAGATATAAGCGGGGCTGGGGGGCACGAAGAAGGCTGAGATCACCGCTAAAACAATGGCGGCAGTGAGGACCACCTCTCCCTTGGCGAAAGCGGTCGCCTTGCCCAGATATTGACGTATCACAACTGGTCGCCTCCCAGCGAAGCCAGTTTCCGGAACAGATCCTCGAACAGCTCGTCCCGGTGAATGTGATACACATACCGCATGGGATGACGGGACTTGTCAAAGCTGTAATGGTGGTCATACTGGAAAATGGGGCTGGCTTCCAGCCGGTCCTCCATGAAGCCGGGGAGGAGCCACGCCACGGCGGTCACGTCCCAAATGACTCTGGACCAGCAGGGACCGGCGCCCTCCGCCTTCTGGGATTCCTCCACCAAAGTCACCAGGTAGTCACACAGGGGATTCTTTCCCCAAAGGTATTGGCGAAGTTCGGGATCACTGACCCGAAAAGCGGACACTACACCCATGCAGGGTAGCTGTACCACAGCAGCGCCGCTGTCGAACAGCACTCGATCCGCGGCCACATCTTGCAGGGCATTGAACTCCTGATTGTCCGGCCAGTCCCAAGCGTTGCCGCCCAGCCACACCAGAACGATCCGATCAGCAATGGCGGGTTCCAGCAGCAGGGCGGAAGCCACGTTGGTCAAAGCGCCGATGGCTACCACGTACAGGGGAGACTCCGGGGAATACTCCATAGCCCGGCGGGCAAGGTCCTCCGCCGCGGGGGAAATCACCGGGGTGGTCTCGTCGGGAAGGTAGGCTTTGGAGCCCCGGTATACCTGATCCCGGAATAGGGAGCAGCCGGACAGCTCCAGCAGCCGGAGAATCTCCTGGTAGCTTTTTTCCATGCCGTCCTCTGGACCGGTGGATTTGTCATTGAAAAACGGGGCAGCGTAGATGGCTTTCAAATGGAGTTTGTCCTGAGAGGCCAGCAGGTAGGAGAGAGCGAACTGATCGTCCACCTCGTTGGCGGTATCTGTATCCAGGACTACGTCCACAGGGCCTTTTGGGGGTTCCAGCCGTCCCAGAAGGGAGGCCAGGGAAGCTGTATCGTGGGGCATGGTGACAAAATCTCCTCTCGAGAAGAACGATGGGAACTTTACTTCGACACCGTTCTCTTTTTTCTGCAAACATTGTACCACGCGGGAATGCCCTCGTCTACTGTTCCGGGAAGTCGGAGACAAAAAAAGACCGGGACCGCTCCTCACGGGGAGGGTCGGTCCCAGTCAGTATGTTTTTAGGAAATCAGATTACCACAGGTTCTTCCCAGCGTCTTCCTTGGAAGCGAAGGGGCCGGGCACCACGTCGGCGCCGCGATGCTCGCCGAAGTAGTCGCGGTCGAAGGTGATGGGAGTACCATCGGGGTTCTCGAAGTACTCTTCCGGCTCGAAAGCCTTGCCCAGAGTGCCGGTGTACACCATCTCGTCCTTGAAGCCTTCCAGGAAATCATACACGTTGGTGGTCAGCACGGGCTTGCCGTCCTTCTCAGTGATCTCAACGGTCACCTGATGCTCGTTGTCCACCAGGCCGTCTTCCTCGTGCTTCCAAGCCTTGGCGCCGTTGAAGTACACGTTGCCCTTGGACCACACAGGCAGATGAGAATCGTGGGCGGGAGCCAGCTTTCTCATGTTGGGAGTTTCGGAGTCCATGTCGAACTGAGCGATCCACTCCTCGTAGGTGGGATACTCGTCCCAAACATGGGTGCCCACTTCACGGTTCTCCTCGTCGTGGCCATCGTCGCTGTCGTGGGGAGTGATGATGGGATCACTAGGCCACTTCTGGACGAAGATGTTGTTATAGAACCGGTCGTCACCGTGGAGGAAGGTCATGAAGCCCATGACTTCGGTGCGGTGGGGGATATGATAGGGAGTGTACCGGGGATAGGTGCCGCCGCCCACGCAGGTGAGAGCGCCGCAGATCAGGTTGTGGACCATGGCCACGCCCTGAGTGGCGAAACGCAGGGTGGCGTCAGACAGCAGAATGTTGTTGTCGATGAGGGTGGGGCCGTGGCTCACTTCCACGAAGATATCCTGGCTCATCATGCCGCCCTTCAGACGGTCAGCGAAGGCAGGCTTCTGGTTGTTGTACAGCACGTTCTGGGTGATCCGGGTGCCCTGAGCTTCCCAGTCGCACCAGATGCCCATGGTGCAGTCGTGGATCCAGTTGCGGCGGAAGATCACGTCGATAGCGGCGTGGAGCTTGATGCCGGCGATCTCAGCGCCGCCCAGTTCCATCATGTTGTTGATGTGATGGATGTGGTTGTCCTCGATGATGGAGAACACAGCGCCCATACGGCCGATGATGCCGCCCTGCTCGCAGTTATGGATGTTGCAGCGGCGCACGATGTGGCTGCCCACGTTTTCCTTCAGCCAGCCATGATACTGACCGCGGCAGACAGCGTCCCGTTCCATCTGGGTGGGGGACTTGACATGCTTATAGGTGAAATAGTGGTCGTTATCGGGGTCAAGATACTTGCCCAGAGAGATACCGGCGCACTTGGAGTTGCTGATCTCGCAGTCCTCAATGATCCATCCCTTGGACCAGTGGGGGCCGATCATGCCGTCCTGGTAAGCGGCGGGAGGAGCCCAGGTAGTTGCGGCCTTGTTGATGTTGAAGCCGGTGACGGTGATGTAGCCAACGCCGGTCTTGGAGGGCATGAAGCACTCACGACGCACGTTGATCTCCACGTTTTCCTCGTTGGGGTTCTTGCCCTGGAAGTTGCCGTAGATCACGGTGTAATCCCCGTCCTGCTCAGCATACCACTTATAGGTGCTGGCTTCCGGCTCCCAAGAGCACTTGTACACTTCACCCTTGACGCACTCCTCGATGCTGCCGGCCTCATACATGGCCTTGTCATTGAGGTACACGCAGCCGGTGTGCTTGCTGCGGCCGGCAAAGTACCAGTCGCCGTACACATAGGTGGTGTAGGGGTTGTAGTCGCCGAAAATGCCATTGGCAACGCGGCAGACCCAGGTGTTGCCCTCATAGGGCTCCCAACCCTTGATGACTTCAGCACCGGTGATGATAGCTCCCAGAGGCTCCACGCTGCGATAGGTGATCCGGGCGTCCTCGGTGCCGGCGTTCTGGGGGTCTACATATTCCCGATAGACACCGGGGCCAACTAAGACTTCGTCGCCGGGCTTGGCGATCTTAGCAGCATCGTTGATGTGCTTAAAAGGTCTTTCCTGAGAACCATTTCCGTCCCGGAAAGCGTTGGCAGCAACATAAATTTTCATTGCGAAACTCCTCCATTTGTCCAAAAATTTGAGCAAAAAAGACTGCTTACTTATTATAATATAACAAGGCTGAGGGCCTGTCAAGGCAGTGGGGGAGAAAAATGTTGGATCAACGGCTCCTTTTTACTCATGGATGATGAGCGGATGAAATGACTTTTTTGATACAGTGTAATTGCAGGAAGAGTGAGTTACGCTTGCAGATGTTTCTGGAAAACATCTGTATTAAAAGAAAATATTCGTATAATTTTGTGAATTTGAATTTTTATGATAAAAATTATGCAGAAAATCTTGACAATGTTTTTTCGCTGGGTGTATAATCCCCATTGTGGAAAGCAAAGCAGCTTTACCGCACGGAATGTTTTTCTGCCGGAATAAAACGGGGCAAAAGACGCCTTGAAAGGTATCCAGACCTTTCAAGGCGTCTTTTTACTGTTTAAAGGAGAGTGGCATCTCTTGAGTTATGCGTGTGGCTTACTGCTGGATGGGAAGGAAAGGGTCACGGTCAGCCGGCCGTCGCCGTATGCCGCGCCGATGGTACCTCCCATCCGTTCCGTCAGCAGTTTGGCAATGGAAAGTCCCAGACCAGTGGAGTTCCGAGCGGCCTCCACGGTGTAGAACCTGTCAAAAAGTCGTCCGGCCGCAACTTGGTCCAGGCCGGGAGCCAGGTTGGAAAAGGCGATGGTCCCTGTCTCGTCCAGGGTGACGGCCAAGTCTCCGGCGCTGTATTTCAAAGCGTTTCCCAAAATGTTCCCCAGTACCCGGTTCAGTGCGCTGGGATCCAGGAGCCGCTCCACTTTGGTTTGGGGAAGTGTCACCTCCGGAGTGATGCAGCGGCTTTCAAAAGTGCCGTAAAAGGAGAGCAGTGACTCTTCCAGGGCACGGCCCAGGTCCACCGTCCGAAGGTCCAGCTCCTGGGAGGAGGCCGCCACAGAGTAGCGGAACAATTCCTCCGTCAGCCGTTTCATGGCCTGAGTCCTGTTTTCGATCTGTTCTAAGTATCGAAGGGTATCCGGGGGCAGGGACTGACCTTTCAGCAGCTCCAAGTACCCGCAGATGGCTGTGAGTGGTGTGCGTAGGTCGTGGGACATGTTGGCAACGCCTTCTTTTAGTTCCCGGTCTCCCTGCTGATAACGCAGCCTGTCCCGGCGCAGGTCTCGTAGTTCTTGATTGAGACAGGACGCAAGCCGCCGCATCTCCCGGTCCCGAGTGGAGAGGGAGAGCAGAGTGTTGGTTTCTTCCGTAAGCCGTTCCTTCAGACTTTCCCGCAGCTGCCGGGCGCCTTTGCGCAGAAAATACACCTTGACCCCTAAAGCGGCTAAGGCAATAGTCAGCAGCAGGATGACAGTCCACAGGACGGCGATCATAAAAACACCCCTATTTGATATCTTTTTGACGGAACAGCGTAAGGCCAATGAAAGTGACTAGGGCAAAAAACAGGGCACTGAAAAGCAACAAGGCCCCAAAGGTATTCGCCTGGACCATGGTGAATTGAACGGCCTGGCAGGCGGGGAGGAAGTTCCAGAGAAATTCCAGGACGGCCCGAGGGGCTCCCGTGAGGTAGTCCGGATTGGGGACTTCTGGCAGGTTCGGGTCCGCGGTGTAGATGGTGACATTGTCACCCAGGGTCTGCTGGGTAAATTGGGGAACGGTCTCCGGCTCACTCAAAGAATTGTAAATGATCTGCGAGGTGCCGAACAGGACGAACGCCACCAGTAGGCCGAAGATGATGCCTGTGGACCGATCGGAGGACAGGGCGGCTACCAGCACTGCCAACGCTCCGGCAGCGATTCCCGATATCAGGGAACAGAGAATGTATCCCAGCAAAGCTTCGCAGCTCAGGGTGAACATGCGCCCGTCCAGTAGACCGTACACCGTTCCGGCTCCCATAGGCCCAACGGAGAAACACACAGTGGCAAGGACAGTCACCAGAGCGTGGGACAGGTAGATCTGTCCTTTGGTGTGGCCGCAGATCAGCTTGTTGCGGATGGTTTTATGGGAAAAGTCCGCCCCAATGAACAGCCCGCAGAACGCGGCGGCCGCGAAGGGCAGGAACATGGTGAAGGAGAAGAAGTTCTGATGTTCCATGCCCTGTGCTGCGTTTGCTCCTTGAGCGGAGTTTTTCATCAGCCATACCTCTAGCAGGGCCAGACAGAGCGTGCCCATATACAGGGATCTGCTGCGGACCAGCCGGTACAGGTCCGCCGAAAGTAAAGATCTCATTACGCACACCTCCTTATTTCACGTCCTTGCGGACGAACAGGATCAATCCCACGGCGGTGGTCAGAGCGGTGAACACCATGCCCAAAGCCAGCAAAAGCAAGGGATGATCCAAGGCGGTGAACGCTACCGCAAAACACTGGCTGGTGGGCAGAAAGTACAGGAAGAAGGTGCAGAGCGTCCGGGGCAGTCCCTGAAGATAGTTGGGGTTTGGCACCATGGGAGCACCGTATTCCGTGAGATAACCCACCTGTCCGTTTTCCAGGATCTGGGTGGATTCCTGCACCAGTTCCGGTTCCAGCAGTGCGGTCATCAAGCTCTGCCCCACAAACAGCAGGGCAAAGGCCAGCAGGATGCCCACCACCAAGCCCACCGCTCGGTTGGAGACCAGCATCGCCAGCATGGTGGAAAAAGAGGCTGCCGCCACTCCTATCACACAAGAGCAGACGAGATAGGCGGCTAAGGCTTGGGCGCTCAGGTGGAATCCCCCCACCAGAGGGATCCCCACAGCCAGGCCTGTGAGGATAGCCACGACGGAAAACGACAGAGAGACCACGACGGCCAGGATCAGGTCGGCAGTGTAGATCTTCCAGCGGGGGATCCCCGCCGTCAGTTTGCTGCGCAGGGTACCGTCGGCGTATTCCGAACCCAGAAAGATGCCGCAGAAAGCGGGCATGGCCAAAACTGCCAGCATGGGGTAGAAGAAAAAGGCTTCCTCCAGACCGCCTTTCCAGTTTAAGATTCCCTTGTAGCTAGAGAGCAGAGTGTAGAGCTCCACTCCCGCGGCGCCAAGAAGTCCCGCGTAGAACACTTTGCTTCGCAGCAGCCGGTAAAAGTTGGCGGAAAGAAGGTCACTCATTTCGTTCCCCTCCCACCAGATTGATGTAGTAGCTCTCCAAAGACTCATCCCGCTCTTTTAAGGAGAGAAGCTGGCACTGTTCTTTGCTCAGTTCTTCCACTAGCTGGGAGATGTTCACTGTGCCGTAGATGTCCACCGAGGTGTCATCCACCACACTGTATTCCATTTTCTGGCGGTCCAGCACCCACACCAGCGCCTGGACGTTGGTCACCTGGGCCCGGACGCATTTCCGACAGGCGGCTTCCAGTTCCTGAGCGCTCACTTCTCGCACCATACGGCCCCCATCGATGAAGCCGTAGTGGGTGGCCAGCTTGGAGAGTTCGTCCAGGATGTGGCTGGAGATCAGCACAGTGATCTGCCGTTCCCGGTTCAGTTTCAGGATCAGCTCCCGTATCTCTACGATGCCCTGAGGGTCCAGGCCGTTGACCGGTTCATCCAGTACCAGAAAGTCGGGATCGCCGCACAGCGCCACGGCAATACCCAGCCGCTGCTTCATACCCAGGGAGAAATTCCTGGCTTTTTTCTTTCCGGTGTTTTCCAGCCCCACCAGCCGCAGCAGTTCCGGGATCTCCCTGTCGTCGGGAAGCCCCAGCACACGGCACTGCATTTTCAGATTGTCCACAGCGGTCATGTCCGGGTAAAGAGAAGGTGTCTCCACTACGGCTCCCATCCGACGCCGTGCTTTGGAAAGGCCTTTTTCGCCCCAGCGCTTGCCGTAAAGGGTGTAGCCTCCGGCAGTGGGGTCTTGCAGCCCACACACCACCCGGATGAGGGTGGTCTTGCCTGCGCCGTTTTTTCCCACCAGGCCGTAAATGGAACCTCTGGGCACATGCATCGTCAAACTGTCCAGGGCCTTGAAGCGGCGGTAATGCTTGCAAAGGCCCGTTGTTTCCAAAACGTATTCCATGATCGTGATACCTCCTTGTGGATCTGGGAGTATCTTACAGGGGAAAGGTCAAGACAGCGGTCAAGAAAATCGTAAAGAAAGAGTAAAGATAGCAGTTTTCAGTCTGGCTCAGAGGGAATCTTCTTCCCTTTCCAGGTTTAGCTTGAAACCAATGCCCCACACGGCTTGGATCAGGTCCCTGCCTCCCACGTCCCGAAGCTTTTTTCGCAGGTTGCTCACATGCTGTTTTAAGGAGCTTTCCGTGCAGTCGGGGGTGTCCTGAGCAATGCGGTCCAGAATGACCGACTTTGCCACTGCTTGGGTGGGATTTTGCATCAGCAGCTTTAATATGGCGTATTCCGTTTTGGTAAGGTGGACCGGTTCTCCTCCCAGGGTCACTTCCCTGGAAAGGGTGTCTAGGGTAAGGTCCCCGGCGCGGTAGACAGGCGCGTCAGGGGAGGGGGATTTCCGCAGTTGTACCTGGATCCGGGCCAGCAGCTCCTTGATCTCGAAAGGCTTGGTGATATAATCTGCGGCGCCTCCCAAGAGCAGCCGCACCTTATCGTCCACTCCCACTTTGGCGCTGACCACGATCACCGGCACGCCGGAGAGTTTTTCCAATACCTGTTCTCCGGAAAGGCCGGGGAGCATCAGATCAAGCAGCACCAGGTCGGGCAGCTGTTTGGAAAGCAGGTACAGCGCTTCCGTTCCCGAGTAAGCGCGCTTTACCTGGTAGCCTTCCTTTTCCAGCACTTCCTCCAGCAAATCTCCAATGGGTTGATCGTCCTCGATAATGGCAATGGTTTTCACAAAGCTCCTCCTTCCCGGGCACATTTATTTCAGGGTAGCGGAATTTCCCCAGGTTGTCAAGGGTCCTGTTTTTGGGGGTTCGGGCGGCTGGGACAGGATTTTTATGGGGAAAAAAGAAAACTGCCAGGGGACGGAATGTCCCTCGGCAGTCCTTGTTCTCAGCGTTTCCGAGCGTCGGTGAAGTCGATGCTCTGGTCCGGAGAGACGGTGATTCCCCGGGCGTCCGGATTTGTTGCGTAGTAGGTTTGATCTTGGAAGATGGGGTAGAACACGTAATTTTCCATCAGCAGGTTTTCCATCTCCTGGTAAGACGCCAGATCGAACTCCATAGATAGCAATGCTTGGTCATAAGCATCGTTTTGCAGCAGCGTGGGGGAAGCGGTGCTCTCAAAAGCCCGCAGTACATCGTAAGGCGTAGTGCCCCCCGCCCGAAGAGTGTACAAAGCGGCTTCGTAATCCCCAGAGGCGATCCTGCTTTGGAACTCGCTGTAAGACAGCCGCTCCAAATTAAAGGCATTGCCAAGCGTGGCGTTCCAAGCTGCCAGGAAGCAGTTGGTGACCGCCACCGACCAGGGATCGTCCAGACAGATTACCGTGATGCTGGGCACTTGCTCCAGATCCAGCTGACGCAGCAGGGAGGAAAGTCCCTGAGTGGCCTCGCTGTCTTGGAGGGTGTACGCCTGGGTGCCCTGGGCGTAGTAAGGTTCCCCGTCCAGAGTGACGCAGGCGGGCATGATGCCCTGAGCTTCCACAGCGTTTGGACGCTGGGCCACCAAGTCAGCCCTTGTCAAGGTCTTGAAGAACAGGGAGCGGAGGGTGGTGTCCTCCAGTTTGTCGCACTGGGGGTTCAAAAGCAGACCGGTCACAGCGTCGTCCAAGGTGATCACTCCGCAGTCTTGTTCTTTGGCCTGTGTGGCCTGAGTCTCTGTCAAAGGCAGAATGTCCACTTGGCCTGACACCAGCGCCCCCACAGGATCTGCGTCCAGAGCGCTGTCATAATCGATGAGGAAGGTGACGCTGGCAGGTTGTACCTTCCTGTCTCCATGGTAGCTCTCCGAACGGGTCACTGTAATGGAGCGCTCTCCTGAGTCGGTCTGCCAAGCGTAAATATTGGCGAAGGTGAAAGGACCATTGGTGATAAGATACTCGGAAGAAAGGCCGTAGTGGCCGGTACACGCTTCAAAATAGGCTTGGTTGCAGGGCATATAAGGAGCCTGCGCGGTGAGCGCGGGAAAATCAGGATTACTCTCTTCCAGGCGGATCACTAAGGTGTGGTCATCCTCTGCCACTACACCCAGGGCAGAGGCATCCGCCTCGCCGCTGGCAAAAGCTGCCGCGTTTTGGATCATCATCAGTTCCTCTGCCGCAGTGCCTGTGCTGGAGGAAAGAGCCCGAGTGATGCCAAAGACAAAATCTTGAGCAGTAACAGGGGTGCCGTCACTCCACTGGGCGTTGGTGCGCAGAGAGAAGGTGAACTGCGTGGAGTCCTCATTGGATTTCCATTTTGTAGCTACACCCGGGACTACTTCTCCTTCATCATCAATGCGGCATAGGCCTTCAAAAAGAGAATCGATCACCATCTCCGCTCCAGTACCTGAGGCGGTTTGGGGATCTAAGGACGTCACGTTCTGAGAGAGCAAGTAAGTAAAGGTTTGATCCGATTTATAGCTGCTGCACCCAGAGCACAGGCAGCAAAGCAGCACGCACAGCGTCGCGCAAAGAAGCCGTTTCCACATAATGGTATCCCCATTCCCGAAAAAAGTAAAAAGGCGGGCCTGGCCCAGCCTGGATCGTTTCTTTAAAGTCTTCCCCAATGGGAGCGGCAAGAACAAATTTTAGTATACACAGAGAAAAGCGGGCTATTGTTCCTAGGGAGAAAAAAGCTTTTTCGGGGTGATTTTTTCTCCGGATAGAAGGTCTGCGAGAAGGCATAAAAAAATCCCTCCCCAGTTGGGGAGGGACTGAAAGCGTTTCTTACTTGATGATGCTTTCGCCGGTCATTTCGGCGGGCTGGGGCAGGCCCAGGATCTTCAGCATGGTGGGGGCGATGTCCGCCAGGCGGCCGCCTTCCCGCAGCTCACAAGGATGGTTGATGACGCAGAAGGGAACAGGGTTGGTGGTGTGGGCGGTAAAGGGAGAACCGTCGGTGTCCACCATCCGGTCAGCGTTGCCGTGGTCGGCAGTGAGCAGTATGCAGCCGTCCATTTCCTTGACAGCTTCCACAACCCGACCCACGCAGGTATCCACAGCCTCAACAGCCTTCACAGCGGCCTCGAACACACCGGTGTGTCCTACCATGTCGCAGTTGGCGTAGTTGAGGATGAGAGCGTCGTACTTGCCGGATTTGACGGCTTCCACCATCTTGTCGGTGACCTCATAGGCACTCATTTCGGGCTGGAGGTCGTAGGTGGCCACAGCAGGAGACTTGACCAGGATCCGGTCCTCGCCGGGATACTGCTTCTCCACGCCGCCGTTGAAGAAGAAGGTGACATGAGCGTACTTCTCCGTCTCAGCAATGCGCAGCTGGGTCAGACCCTTGTTGGAGATATACTCACCAAAGGTGTTGTCCAGGCTCTCAGGCTTGTAGGCCACGTCCACATTGGGCATGGTAGCGTCATACTGAGTCATGCACACGTAGGTCAGGGGGAAGAAGCCCTTCTTCCGCTCAAAGCCAGTGAAATCAGGATCCACCAGAGTGCGGGTGATCTCACGGGCGCGGTCGGGACGGAAGTTGTAGAAGATCACGGAGTCCCCTTCGCTGATGGGCTCGGCGCCCTTGCACACGGTGGGGATCACGAACTCGTCGGTGACTTCCTTGTCATAGGAGTTCTGCATGGCGCACAGGGGGCAGTCAGCATGCTCGCCCTCGCCGTACACCATGGCGGCGTAAGCCTTCTCCACACGCTCCCAGCGGTTGTCACGGTCCATAGCGTAGTAGCGGCCCATCACAGTGGCCACTTTGCCCACGCCGATCTCTTCCATCTTCTTCAGCAGTTCAGCCACATAGTCCTTGCCGCTGGAAGGGGGCACGTCACGGCCGTCCATGAAGCAGTGTACATACACTTTCTCCAGACCCATGCGCTTTGCCATTACCAGCAGAGCGTACAGGTGGGAGTTGTGGCTGTGGACGCCACCGTCAGACAGCAGGCCCATGAAATGCAGGGCCTTGCCGTTGTTCTTGGCGTTTTCCATAGCCTTCACCAGAGCGGGGTTCTTGTCCATGTCCCCGTCCTGAGCGGACTTGGTGATGCGGGTCAGTTCCTGGTACACGATGCGGCCAGCGCCGATGTTGGTGTGACCTACTTCGCTGTTGCCCATCTGGCCATCGGGCAGGCCCACGTCCATGCCGGAAGCACCGATCTGGGTGTGGGGATTCTCCGCGAAGATCTTGTCCAGGTTAGGTTTCTTAGCGGCGGCAATGGCGTTGCCCTCAGTGGGGGCAATGCCAAAGCCGTCGAGGATCATCAAAACGAGAGGTTTTTTCATGAAGTGACTTCCTTTCCCCGGCTTTCTTTCGAGAAAGCCGGCCAAAGAACTTTGATTCGCGCTTAGGGCCGCTCGCTGCGCTCGGGCTGAGAAAAACGTCGGAGCACGTCCGCGCCAAAAGATAGAGCGGAAACGATTTACAGCGATTTCCCGAGTAGCTTTCTTTCGAGAAAGTCGGCCAAAGAGCTTTAATTCGCGCCTTGAGGTGCTTCAGGGGATCAGCCCTTGGTAGCAGCTTCTACGATGGTAGCGAAGTCCTGGGGCTTCAGGGAAGCGCCGCCGATCAGGCCGCCGTCCACGTCGGGCTGAGCCAGCAGCTCGGCAGCGTTGTCGGCGTTCATGGAGCCGCCGTACTGGATGGTGATGCCGTCGGCAGCAGCCTGGCTGTACACAGCGGCGATGGTCTCACGGATGGTGTGGCACACTTCGTTGGCCTGCTCAGCAGTAGCGGTCTTGCCGGTGCCGATGGCCCACACGGGCTCGTAAGCGATGATGATCCGCTTCAGCTCTTCCTCGGTGACACCGCAGAGAGCGATCTTGGTCTGCATGGCCACCAGCTCGCTGGTGATGCCCTGCTCGCGCTGCTCCAGGGTCTCGCCCACGCACAGGATCACGGTCATGCCGGCATCCAGAGCGGCACGGACACGCTTCTGCACGGTGACGTCGGTCTCGCCGAAGTACTGACGGCGCTCGCTGTGGCCGATGATGACGATCTTCACGCCCATGGAAGTGAGCATCTCAGCGGAGATCTCGCCGGTGTAGGCGCCGCTCTTTTCCCAGTGGCAGTTCTCAGCGCCGATCTGGATGTTGGTGCCCTCAGCGGCTTCCTGAGCAGCGGACAGGTCCACATAGGGAGTGCAGGCGACCACGTCGCAGTCAGCGTCCTTTACCAGGGGAGCGATGGCGGCAATGAGTTCCTTAGCTTCAGCGGGGGTCTTGTTCATTTTCCAGTTGCCAGCGATGACAACCTTGCGCAGTGCTTTATTCATAGAGAATCTCTCCTTTAAAAGTAATGGTTTTCTCCTGAGTCGAGGGAGTTATCAAAAATGCGGCGACCGGGGCCGCCGCATTTCCAATGCTGGTTTTATTTGTCGGCGATGCAGGCGATGCCGGGCAGCACCTTGCCCTCCAGGTATTCCAGAGAAGCGCCGCCGCCGGTGGAGATGTGGGAGATCTGATCGGCGTAGCCCAGCTGCATCACAGCAGCAGCGGAGTCACCGCCGCCGATGATGGTGGTAGCGTCGGTCTCGGCCAGAGCCTTAGCAACAGCCTTGGTGCCCTCAGCCAGAACAGGGTTCTCGAACACGCCCATAGGCCCGTTCCAAACCACGGTCTTAGCGCCCTTGGCAGCCTCAGCGAACAGCTCGCGAGTCTTGGGACCGATATCCAGGCCCATCTTGTCAGCGGGGATCTCATTGGAAGGCACATAGCTCACTTCGATGGGAGCGTCGATGGGATCGGGGAAAGCTTCCGCCACAGCGGTGTCGATGGGCAGCAGCAGCTTGACGCCCTTCTCCTCGGCAGCCTTCAGCATGTTGGCGCAGTAGTCGATCTTCTCGTTGTCCACCAGAGAGGTGCCAACCTCGTAGCCCTGAGCCTTCAGGAAGGTGTAAGCCATGCCGCCGCCGATGATCAGAGTGTCAACCTTGGTCAGCAGGTTCTCGATAACGCTCAGCTTGTCCGCAACCTTGGCGCCGCCCAGGATAGCGACGAAGGGACGCACGGGGTTGTTCACGGCGTTGCCCAGGAAGTCGATCTCCTTGCTCATCAGGTAGCCAACAGCGGTGTCCTTGATGTGGTCGGTGACACCGGCGGTGGAGCAGTGAGCGCGGTGAGCGGAACCGAAAGCGTCGTTCACATAGACCTCAGCCAGGCTGGCCAGCTCGGAGCTGAAGGGCTCCAGGTTCTTGGTCTCTTCCTTGCGGAAACGGGTGTTCTGCAGCAGAACCACGTCGCCGTCGTTCATAGCGGCAACAGCGGCCTTGGCGTTCTCGCCAACCACAGTATCGTCATCGGCAAAGACCACGGGCTGCCCCAGCAGTTCGGAGAGGCGCACGGCGCAGGGGGCCAGGCTGAACTTGGCCTCGGGGCCATTCTTGGGCTTGCCCAGATGGCTGCACAGGATCACCTTGCCGCCGTCGGCCACCAGCTTCTTGATGGTGGGAAGGGCTGCCACAATGCGGTTGTCGTTAGTGATAACGCCGTCCTTCATGGGGACGTTGAAGTCCACACGGACCAGGACCCGCTTGCCTTTTACGTCGATGTCGTCAATAGTCTTTTTGCTGAGTAAGCTCATGTTCAGTGCACTCCTTTATACAAAATGGTGGATTGTGAAAGTTTGCACAAATTACCAAAACTAATTGTACCCTAGTTTTCGGCCCTTTTCAAGTCAAAAAGCGGGGAAAAGAAAGTTTTTTTCCCACCTTAAAAAAGAAAGGCCCGCCGCCGGAGGACCGGGAGCGGGCCGAGAAAGTGGGGAAAAAGGCTTATTCAGGAGCCTTCATGCTTTCCACCATACTGATCTTTTTCAGTTTCCAATGCATGACCAGATTGACGATGACGCTGAACAGGATGGTCAACAGCGCCGACCACACAAAGCTGATCCCGTACACGCTGCGGCCGAACATCACCATATGTACCTCGGCGGTACGTATGACGAACTGGTGCATGGCGATGCCCAGCAACAGTCCGAAGGCGGTGCCGATCAGGGTGAGCAGGGCGGTCTCACGGTAGATGTAGGCGGAGACCTCTCCGTCGTAGAAACCCAGCACCTTGATGGTGGCAAGCTCCTTTTCCCGTTCGGTGATGTTGATGTTGGTCAGGTTGTACAGCACCACGAAGGCCAGAGCTCCCGCAGAGACGATCAGCACCACCACGATGGTGTTGATGCTTTTGATGCTGTTTTGGAAACTCTCGGCCAGCGTGTCGGAGAACTGAGCGCTGACCACGTCACGGCACCGGAGCAGGTCACTGCCAAGGGCTTCCTCCTCCTGGGAGGTGATGTCCTCGGGCAGCTTGCACAGCAGGGAGTTGACCTTCATCTCCTTGCCGAAGGCCTCTTCGTAGGTCTTGGGAGAGATATACACGTAGTGGTAAATATAGTTCTCGCAGATGTCGGTGATGGTGAGCTGAGCCTCCACACCGTCGCCGTCCCGGAGGGTAATGGTGTCGCCTACCTTCCAGCCTTGGCGTTCGCACAGTTTTTCCGTGACGATCACCGCGTCCTCGTCAAAAGTGACAGGGTCATTGTTGGTCCTGTGACGGAACTGGTAATACTCCGGCATGGTCTCCACGTCCTGAGGAACGAATACCACCAGGCTGTCCTCCGGTTTGTTCCCTGTGGGGACCACATCGGCTTCCGCCTGCATGACCGCCATGGAATCGGTGACCCTGGAGGAGTCGTTCAGGATAGACTGGAGGTCTTTCCCGTCCAAAGCGCTGGGATCCATCAGGCCGAGGGTCAGCTCGTAATGGGTCAGCTCGTTGTATTGCAGGGCCACGATGTCAGAGATGGAATCCCGCACGCCGAATCCGGTGACCAGCAGGGCTGTGCATCCGGCGATGCCTACCACGGTCATGAAGAACCGCTTTTTATAGCGGAACAAGTTTCGTGCGGTGACTTTGCTGGTGAATTTCATCCGGCTCCAAATGGGGGTGACATGTTCCAGGAAGATCCGCTTGCCTGCCTTGGGGGCCTTGGGCAGCATCAGCTGGGCAGGCACCTCCCGAAGTTCCGACCAGCAGGCCCACAGCGTGACTGCCAGAGTGAGCAGGATCATGCTCAGAGAGGAGAGCAGAGCATAGGGCACATTGAAGGGCATCAAGATCTCCGGGATGTCGTACATGATGTTGTAGGCGCTGATGATGATATAGGGGAACAGCCGAGTGCCCACTGTCAGGCCGATTACGCTGCCGATTATGCTGGCAAGGGCGGCGTACAGCAGGTATTTCACGGCGATCTTGGCGGTGGAATATCCCAGGGCCTTCAAAGTGCCGATCTGCTGGCGCTCTTCCTCCACCATACGAGTCATGGTGGTGAGAGCTACCAGTGCGGCAACCAGGAAGAAGAACAGGGGGAACACCGTGGCGATGGCCGCGATCTTGTCGGCGTTGGAGCCGTAGCTGGAAAAGCTGGTGTTGTCCTCCCGGACGTACAGGTACCATTCGCCTGTTTCGATTTTTCGGATCTCGCTTTCGGCGTCGGCCAGTTCTTCTTCAGCGTCCGAGAATTTTTCCTGGGCCTCCGCTTCGCCGTCATTGTATTCCTTCCAGCCGTCCTCCAGCTCCTGGCGGCCTTCTTCCAGTTGGGACAGGCCGTCGTCATACTGGGCCTGAGCATCGGCCAGTTTAGCTTCAGCGTTTGCGAACTCCTGCTCCGCCGTGGCGATGCTGCTTTGCAGCTGGGCCGAGCTTTGATCTAGCTGGGCTTTGCTGTTGTTCAAAGTCACCTGTTTATCTTGCAGGGCTTTCCGCTGAACGTTCAATTCGTCCTGGTTCTTATCCAGTTCCGCTTTGCTGGCTTCCCACTGGGCCAGACCTTCTTGGTACTGGGCATTGCCCGCTTCCCAGGCGGCCATGGCGGAGGTGGTGTCCATCCCCTGGGCGGCCAGGGCTTCCAGCCCCGCTTTCAGGGGAGCCAGCTGCTGTGCAAGGTCCGGATAGAGCTGTTCCGCCTGGGCGATGAGGGCCAAAGCGGCAGCATCGGAGGCGTCGGTGACTTGGATCCCCATGGAAGCGGCTGCCTGCCACAGGGCTTCTTTCCCTTGGTTTAAGGCATCCAGCTGAGACTTGGTCTCATCCAGCTGTGCCTTGCTCTCGTTGAGGGTGGTCTCGCTTTCCGCCAACTGGGCATAACCTGCGTCCAGCTTGGTCTGGGCCTCTTCGATCTGGCTCAAGCCCGCATCCAACTGGGTTTGGCCGTCGTTGACCTGGGCGTAGCCGTCGTTGATCTCCTGCTGAGCGGAAGCAATCTGGCTGTTAAAGGAAGCCTTTTGCTGCTCCAATTCCGCCCAGCCATCGTCGATTTCCTGCTTGGCATCGGCTAACTGCTGTTCGCTGTCGGCCAGCTCAGCCTCGCCGTCCTCCAATTCCTTTTTGGCGTCCGCCAGCTCCTGGAGGGCGTCGGCTTTTTCCTCTTCGTATTCGGCTCTGGCGTCCTCCAGCTCCTGGGTGGCGTCATCGATCAGCTCTTCATAACGGATCTGAGAACGCTCCTCGCCTAAGGGTTCCAAGGCCTGGATCACCTGGTCCACCTTGTCTTCGTACTCCTTGGAGAAGGTGTCCAGGTCTGCCGTATCCTCCACCGCCAGGTAAAAGGCGGTGTAATAATCCATGTCAAAACTTTCCGGCACAGTATAGGCAATGAGGTTCAAGGTTCCGCTGCCGGCGGTGGTGCTTTCCTGTTCCATGGAAAGGTACAGGGAACTGGTCACCGTGCCCACCACGGTGAATTCCTCCGCCAGGCCTTCCACCTTTTCCAGTTCCGGGTTCTGGGTCAGAGTCTGGCCGATCCACTCTGTGTCCTGATCGAAGGATTTCGTCTGGACGATCACGCATTCGCCTGCTTTTTCCGGCATGCGGCCTTCCACCAGCTCCAGCTGGTTCAGGTAGTCCCCCGCCTCGGGGGAGGTATCCTGAGGCAGGCTGTGCATCCGAGTGGTATAGTTTGTGTTGTCTTCCCCTTCCGCGATCAGCACCAGGTCCGTGTCGTAGGCGGGCATCACTGCCTGAACTCCTTCCACTTCCCGGACGGCTTCCAAGTCCTCCTCAGTCAGACCCAGGGTGGAGACCACCCGAGCGTCGTACATGCGGGTCTTGTCATAGTAGTGGTCGGCAGAGGTGCGCATGTCTGACGGAGAGGACAGAAGTCCCGCCAAAAATCCCACGCCCAAAGCCACGATGGCCAGTATGGCTATGAACCGGGAAAGGGAACTGCGTATGGTGCGGAAAATAGATTTTCCATATGTCTTATTCAAAGCGCTCACCACTCGATCTCTTCCACCGGGGTGGGGTGGTCGTTGACTTCACTGGAAATGGCCTTGCCGCTCTTGATGCGGATCACCCGGTCCGCCATGGCCGTCAGAGCGCTGTTGTGGGTGATGACGATCACCGTGCGCCCGGTTTTGCGGCAGGTCTCCTGCAAAAGGCCCAGCACGGCCTTGCCTGTGTTGTAATCCAGGGCGCCGGTGGGCTCGTCGCACAGCAGGATCTTGGGATTTTTGGCCAGGGCTCGGGCGATGGCCACCCGCTGCTGCTCACCGCCGGAAAGCTGGGCAGGGAAGTTGCGCAGCCGGTCTCCCAGCCCCACCTCCACCAGAGTCTCCTTGGCGTCCAGGGGATTTTTGCAGATCTCACTGGCCAACTCCACGTTTTCCAAGGCGGTCAGGTTCTGAACCAGGTTGTAGAACTGGAACACGAACCCCACGTCGTAGCGACGGTAGGTGGTCAGCTGTTTGGGGTTGTATTCGCTGATCTTTTTCCCATCCAGGAGGATCTCTCCTTCGTCGCAGGTGTCCATCCCCCCCAGCATGTTTAGCACCGTGGTTTTGCCCGCGCCGGAGGGGCCCACGATCACGCAGAACTCTCCCTCGTCCACGTAAAAATTGATGTGGTCCGCGGCGGCGATGCGGTTTTCGCCCATGGTATAGTACTTGCAAACGTCGTGAAATTCTATGAAATGCGGCATTGTAAAACCCCTTTCAGGAGACAGCTTACCAGATTACCTATCAGCATAGGCCCATCCTATGAAATGTGTTTCAACAGTTTGTGAACAATTTTTTAGAGGAACTCCGAGTCTGGATGAGCGCTTTTTGCGGCGGCCCAGTCGAAGGAACGCAGTTCTCCCGAGCAGGAGAGTTCTGGGAAATCCCACTGGCGCAGCACCTCAAAGGCGCCGATGGCCACGGAATTGGCCAAATTCAGGCTGCGGAAATTGTCCAGCATGGGGATGCGCACGCACTGGTCCGGATGGTCGAACAGCAGCTTTTCCGGCAGTCCGGCGGATTCCTTCCCGAAAAACAGATAGCAGTTGTCCGGGTAGGAGACATCGGTGTGACGGTGCTGGGCTTTGGTGGAGAAAAAGAAAAAATTCCCTTTGTTTTTTTCGAAAAACTCGGAAAGACTGGAATATGTGGAAAGTGTGAGATAGGGCCAATAATCCAGCCCGGCGTGGCGGAGTTTTTTATCCTCCAGCTTAAAGCCCATGGGTCCCACCAGGTGCAGGGCAGCGCCGGTAACGGCGCAGGTGCGGGCGATATTCCCCGTATTTTGGGGGATCTCAGGTTCTACCAGTACAATGTTGAGGCTTGGCAAAGAAGTTCAACTACCTTTCTTTGGGAGGCTTTCCGCGGAATAATCAAAGGGGGCGGCGGGCATGCTTACCATGACAGCAACGTTTCAGCTGGTCAAATGCATACTCACAGTTTGGAGGTTCAAAACGATGGTGAAACAGACGATGAACGTGGCGAAAGGGATCGGCATGGGGGTGCTGGCCGGCGTGGCTGTGGCCGCTGTCAGCAGCAAAGTGATGAACGGCGGGCACAAAAAAGCCAGCCACATGCGCAAGAGCGCCGGTAAGGCCATGCACTCCATGGGAGCTCTCATCGGCGACGTGGAGAAGATGCTCCGGTAACGCCGGAAAGTAGCGCGCCACGGTGTTTTCCAAAACGGACGCCGCGTCTTTTTCGCGGAAAGTTCTGTGGGGGATCGGGGTAAATACCCGGTCCCCCGTTTATACATATTGTAACATGAACCCCTAAAAAAGAAAACAGACAGGTAATGCCCTGTCTGTCGGTTTTTCGTAACGGGTTATGTAGTTTTTAGATCGAGTCCGGTGGTGTTATCCGTAGAAGATGGGGATCATCATCACGTAAGGGGCAGTGAAAATGGCCAGGCTCAGGCACAGCCGGTGGAGCTTTCCTTTCTCTAAGCCACTTTTGCGGAAGGAGAGAAAGCGGTTGAGCGTGTAAATGAGCGCTCCCGCAAAAAGCACTCCCGGCAGACCGTAGAGGGTGGCGGCAGGGAATAAAAGCGTCTCTCCGGTAAGGCCGCCGTTAATGAGGTAAATGAGCAGGCCCACCAGGCCGGCTCCCAGAAAGTCACACAGGAAGCCCAGCAGCCAGACGGGCAGAATGCTCCTTTTCCAGAGCCGGGTTTTATGCTCCAGATGCAGGTACTTGGCCGTGACCACTAAAACCATGCTGTCGAAAGCGAAGTTAAGGGGCAGAAGAAGCAAAAGAATGGGCACGCTGGGAACCAGCAGGGGCCAGAACAACACTAAAAACCACAAGGGGAAAAAGACATTGTAGAGCCGCACTTCTTTTTTCACAGCGATCACCTTTCAGATGTCTTAAGCGGTGGGGAACGTGTCGCACAGACAGCCACGTTCTCCCCGTGGTCCTACCACCCGGATAGCGCATCCGGGGAGCTTTCCTGGTTTGTTTCCGGCGGCGGGACATTTGATCACCAGCCCCGGGCCGTTTTGCTGGTCGAAGCAATAGCTTAATCGATTACAGCATCCCTGAGATGCCTTGAACCACTTGCAGGCTCCGGTGCCCGTGCAATGGCGCACTGCCCCTTCCCAGTCGATGTATTCCTGGGCTACCGCGCCACCTGCGTGGTACTCCCCGTTGCTGATGAGTAGGTGCGCGGCGCTCATGTCCCGGAACAGGCTGCTGTATCCGGAAGCGGTGCCATGGTGGGGTGCCTTCAAAATGAAATACCCGTCGTGAAGCTGGTCCATGATCTCAAGCATGGTCTCGGGGGTGGCGTCGCCGGTGAGGAGGATATCCTGCTCGCTGGGGCCGCCTTTGCGCCGGTTATGGAATACCACCGACGCCCCATTGACAGCGCTGGTGTAAGCGCCGGCGTTGATGGGGTTCTCCAAGGTTTCACGAACATCGTGAGCTTCGGGTGTCAGGTTCAGCTGTTCCCGCAAGGCTTCCAGTTCTTTCAGCACACCGTTCAAATGTTCCAGGTAGGCCCGGCGTTTCTCTGGCACCGCCCGATGGGAAGCGGCGAAGGCGTCACAGCACTTGCAGTACAGGGTGAGGAACGACTCTTTCAGCTCCAGGAAACGCTGAACGCAGGCAGGCTGGAAGGGGGAGGAGAACAGCACGTTCAGTCCTTCCAAAGCTGCTCCCAGCTGGGGATCGAAGGGATGATTTTCCACCCGGGGCCAAAGGACCTCATATTCCACCCCATCAAAGTGGAACGTATCCCCGGCGCCCAGAGTGAAGATCCTGTCCTGGCCCAGTCGTTCTCCCAGGGTACGGAACGCTTTGACGCACCAGGTGTTCACCTGGAAGGAATCGCTTTGAGGCTGGGCGAACAGGTAGGCGAACAGGGCGAATTCCAGCAGTACAGGCGCTCCCCGGCTGTCCAAAGGCGTTCTGGGGAGGAACACCCGGCTGAAATATCCTTCACGGCAGTCCAGCAGCTTCTGGAACCCGGAAAGGTGGTCCCGGTGATAATGGGTCAGCAGGAAATACCGGTCCATGGCACTGTCATACCGGTGGGAGATGGTCTCCACCCACTGGTCCAGGGGCACGTCTCCTTCCCGGAGTTTTTGACTGACGCTGCCGCAGTCCACCATGAGGACGCTTCGGTCCTGACCTCCCAGCACCACGCATTCCCCATATTCCATGTTCACCAGTTCCAGCCAGTTCACAGGCGCGCTCTTTTCCCGTTACAGTTCCCAGGTGGGACCGGTGGTGTCCGTGTCAGGGAGACCTTCCTGGTCCCGTTTTTGATAGAGGATGCCGTTGAAGTATTTGCCGTCTTTCCATTCTCCGTCGAAAATAATGGCGCCGGAGGGGTCGAATTCCGTGCCGTGGCCCCAGCGTTTACCGTCCTTCCAGCCGCCGTAATAGATCAGGTTGCCTTCCCGGTCGAACACAGAGCCCAGCCCGGTGGGTTGGCCGTCCAGCCATTTGCCCACGAACACGGTGCCGTCGGCAGTGTTGTAGGAGACCCCGGGACCTTGCTTCTTGCCCTGCTGGATCCGACCTCCGTAGCGCAGGTTGCCGTCCTTATCGAACAGGGAGACAAATTCCTTCGGAGCGCCCTCTTTCCAGCGGGCCACATGAAGAGCGTGGTCACTGTCCCGGAAGGAAACGCCCAGACCGTCCTTTTTGTCATTTTTCCAGGACCCGGCGTAGCACAGATTGCCGTCTTTATAATAGTAAGCGCCGAAGCCTTCCCGTTTGCCATCCCGGAACTCTCCCTCGTAGGAGGTGAGGCCGTCCTTTTGTTCCGTGCGGCCCCGGCCCCAGGGCTTGCCCTCTTGCAGTTCTCCCCGATAAGAGGGGCTTGTCTGGGAAACGAGGGCTTCTTTTGCGTCAGAGGGCGAAGCTGCCACCCTCACTCCAGGCTCCTGAGAGGAGAACTGGGGCGCTTCCACCACCTGAATGGAAGGCGTCTCGGCAGGGATTTCCTCGGTGTTCTGCTCCGGCTCAGGGGACGAGTCCGGCTGGCTCTCTTTGTCCTGCTGGGCGGCAAGTCTTGCCGCGTGAAGGATGGCCCGGCTCTCCGGGTCAGCAGGCTCGTTCGGATGGGAAACCGCTTCTTCCTGTGTGGTGGCCTGCTCCTCCTCCGGGGACGCTTGGTCCTCCTGTTTTTCTTCCGTTTTCTCTTGGACGGGGGAAGGTTCATCGGGAACGGTTGCCTCTTCTTCCGGGGCGAATTCCTCCCCTTCCTGGAAAGGCGGGGCAGGAGTCTCTGTAAGAGGAGCGGCTTTCAGGTCCTGGGGCATCTCCACTTTGGCGTATTCCTCCAGACTGGGGAAGGAAACCTCCATCCCGTCGTCATCACGCTCGCCGGCAAGGGAACCCTCTTTCACTTCCCACGCCGGGAGGATCACCAGGGTGCCGCTCTTTAAGTCTTTCAGAGCTTCATTGCGTTTTTGAGCCTCTTTCTGGGGACAGTAGCAGAAGATCCCCTCGGTTGTGGAGATCAGCAGCTTGGGCTCTCCAAACTGGGCGTTGAGCAGGCTCTGCTCCGCTTTGCCTTCCAGGTAGGGCACGGGGAAAAGCATGGTGGAGCGGTACAATTTCTTGGCGGGGTCCCAGTCGAAGCGTTCCACCGTGTCGGCGGAATCCACCGGCTTGAAAATGACTCGTGCCGTGTGGGGGTCCCAAGGTTCGTAATATTCGGATTTCAGCCAGATCTGAGACTTGTCGAAAAACACCCGGCTGGTAATGACGCTGCGGAAATCCCGGTTCACCAGCACGTAGCCGCCCTTCTGATCAAAGGCTTCTTCCAATGCCAGACGGCCGGTTCCGGCCACGTTGCGAACGGACTTGCACCAATAGAAGGAACGGCGGGCGATCTTTCCCTGGAGCTTTCCGTCAAAGCCCCGGATGATCTGTTTCTTGCCCACCCGCAGTGCCTTCTGGCCGCTGGTAAAGAATTTCTCCCTGGCCAGAGCCAGTTCGCCTCGCAGAATATCCAAGCTGTCCCGATCGGTAAAGCAGACGCAGTACACGTGCCGGGCCAGCAGACTTGTGCTCATGGCGTTGGTTGTGACGTTGGATTCCATGTTCACGCTCTCACTTTCACAGACGCAATAATTAAAAAGCATTATATCACATTTTTTGTATTTGGCATAGGGATTTTGGGGGGAAAGAAAAAACTTTGGAGAACGGGCGCTATTTCTCTGGTTTTATGCTATACTATATCCCAAATCAACACGGCGCGGCCGGGAAAGGATGGAAAAACTATGGATTGGCAGACAGTCTGGAGCAATTTCCTGCACGGGTTAGCGGGGTTCTTTGGAAACCTTGTCTTGGCGGCACTTATCTTTTTCGGGGGCTGGTTTTTGGCCCGACTCGCCGCGAAACTGACGAAAAAAGCCATTTCCAAAGGCAAGTTAGACCCTCTGGTGGCAAGTTTTATTGGCTCTTTGGTAAAGGCCCTGGTGCTGGTGATCGCGGCGGTGAGCGCTGTGGCCCAGCTGGGGATCAACATCACTTCCCTGGTGGCGGCGTTGGGCGCTGCAGGCTTGACAGCCAGCTTTGCTTTGCAGGGGAGCTTGTCCAATCTGGTCAGCGGTATGCAGATCATTTTCACCAAGCCTTTCAGCATGGGGGACTACCTTTCCATCGGGACGTATGAGGGCACGGTAAAGCGCATCGAGATCCTGGCCACAACATTGTCCACCTTTGACAACAAAGAAGTGATCATTCCCAATTCCAAGATCACCAGCGACGTGGTGGTGAACTTCACCAGCAGCGGCACTCGCCGGCTGGATCTGAGCTACGGAGTGTCCTATCAGGCGGATCTGGTAAAGGCAAAGGAGATCCTGAAGGAGCTGGTGGACGCTGAGCCTCGTGTTCTTCGTGATCCAGAACCTTTGATTGCAGTGGGGGAACTGAAGGACAGCTCCGTTACAGTGGTGGCGAAATTCTGGTGTAAGCAGGAGGACTATTGGTCCATTTATTACGCCATGCAGGAAGGAGTCAAGGCCGCGTTCGATCGGGAGGGGATCTCCATTCCTTATCCTCAGCTGGATGTACACCTTTCTCAGAAATAAAAAAAGGACAGCTTCGGCTGTCCTTTTTTGCGTCCTATTATTGCGACTCAGAGGAAGTTTCCGTTTCTTCCAGCGTGGCTCCAGGGTAGTAGTGAGCAAGGATCTCCTGGTAGTCCGCTCCCTGCTCCGCTAGGAACATGGCCCCGGCCTGGCTCATTCCCACCCCGTGGCCCCAGCCCCGAACGGTGAAGGTAAAGATCCCTTGGTCATAGGTGCACTGGAAACAGGTGCTGCGCAGACCAAAGGCTTCCCGCAGTTCCTCTCCGGTGCAGGTCCGGCCTCCTACTTGAGCGCTGGTCACGTAACCGGAGGAAGCGGTCTCCAATGCCGTGAGCCAGGAGCTTTCCTCACCGGAGAAGTCCACCTCGTCCGGCCAAGAGTTTTCGGCGGCTTGACGCAGCTCCTCAGCCGTCAAAGTAACAGTGGAGAGGTATCCGCCGGCGAAGGCGTCACCAGGGCTTGCCACGGTTTGCAAATAGGGAAAATCCTGCTGCCATACATCCAGGGAGGAAGCGGTGTTCCCTCCGGAAATGGAAAAAAAGGACGCGCAGATGGGTTCTCCTTCCCAAGTGAGAAGCTGCCCCTGCACAGAGGATACCACATCCAGCAGTTTTTGATAATAGGAGGAGAAATCCTCCCCCCAGCGCTCCTCCATGGCGGACTGGGGCACGTATACCAGCCAATTTCCCATGTCACAGGCAAAGTCCGCTTCTTCACCGGCATTCCCCGCCCGCTGGTAGGAGTAGAAGGTGTACAGGGCCACTGCCTGGGCTTTCAGGGCCTCTTCCGGGGCGAACAGATCCATCTCGCAGGCCAGGGCGGCGGGGAGGAATTCCTCGGCGGTCACGTCAAAGGTCTCCCCGGTGGAGGTGTCGTACAGGGTGAATACATCTTCCTCAGTTGTTTCCTCTGGGAGGGGAGAGACCTCCGGGAGAGAGCGTTCGTCCAGGAAGCCGGCGGTTTTTTCCCCAGAGGGGACAGGCGTAGGCGTTGTGGGAAGGGGTGTGGGGCTGGCTGAGGACGGGTTTCTTTCCTGCACGCGATATGCCCCGTACACCGCGCCGGGGATCAGCGTGAAGGAAAGGTAGAGGACCAGAAACAGCGCCAGCAGTCCACGGGTTCTTCTGCGAAACTGAGGAGACATGATTGCACCTTCTTTTTGCATAATTTAGAATTTAAAATTTCATAATCAAGGGTAGATTTCACGATATTCTGGCTAAAATAAAATTTTACAAGAGGAATCTTGCAAAAAGTCGTTGACTTTCCCACTTTAACGGAGTACAATCAAACAATCATCGTTTGAAGAAAGGGGAAGCGTTATGCAGAGGCTCAACAACGAAACGCCCGGCAGCACCACCATTCAGGAGCTGTGTGAAGAATATAAGCGGAACAACGTCATCACCAAAGAGGAATATGAGACCCACCGGGTGAAGCGGGGCCTGCGCAACGCCGACGGCACCGGCGTCATGGCGGGCTTGACCCACGTGTGTAATGTCCACGGTTATCTCATCGCCGACGGCGATAAGATCCCGGACAAGGGCAAGCTCACCTACCGGGGAATCGATGTGGAGGATATCGTGCGGGGCTGCGAGGCGGAAGGCCGCTTCGGTTTCGAAGAAGTGGTCTGGCTGCTGATCTTTGGTCAGCTGCCCAACCGGCACCAGTACGAGAGAATCTGCCAGATCCTTTACCAGAACCGGGAACTGCCCGAGTATTTCCCCGAGGATATGATCATCAAGGCGCCCTCCAAGAACATCATGAACAAGCTGGCCCGTTCTGTGCTGGCGCTGTACTCCTACGACGACAGCCCCGATGACCAGTCCTTGGAAAACAATATGCGTCAGAGTCTTTCTCTTATCGCTCGGATGCCCTCCATCATGTCTTACGCCTATCAGGTGAAGCGGCGTCACTTTGACAAACAGAGTATGTTCTTCCATCCCTACGAACCCAACCATTCCACCGCCGAGGCAATTCTCAACGCTCTGCGGCCGGACCGGAAGTTTACTCATGAAGAAGCGAAGCTGCTGGATCTGTGCATGGTGCTTCATGCGGAGCACGGCGGCGGTAACAACTCCACCTTCACCACCCGGGTCCTCACCAGTGCGGGGACGGACATCTACTCCGCCATCGGAGCGGCAGTGGGCTCTTTGAAGGGCTTCAAGCACGGCGGAGCCAATCACCAGGTCCGCATGATGATGGACGATCTCATGTCCCACGTTCAGAACTGGGAAAACGAGGACGAAGTGGAAGCCTACTTGGAGAAGATCCTCCGGGGTGAGGCAGCTGACGGCAGTGGGCTCATTTATGGTATGGGACACGCGGTGTATACCTTGTCCGATCCACGGGCGGTGATCCTGAAAGAGAAAGCTCAGGGCTTGGCCAAAAAGACTGGCTTTGACGGAAAGCTGGCCCTGTATGAAATGGTGGAGCGGCTGGCTCCCGCAGCCTTCGCTAAGGTGACGGGCAAAGATAAGGTCATCAGCGCCAACGTGGATTTCTACTCCGGGCTGGTGTACGAAATGCTGGGGATCCCTCAGGATCTGTTCACTCCCATGTTCGCCGTCAGCCGTATCTCGGGCTGGTGCGCTCACCGTATCGAGGAGCTGACCACTGGCGGACGGATCATGCGGCCGGCTTACCGTGCCCTGCCCATGAGCCAGAGCTATGTGCCCTTGGACCAGCGCCAGTGAGAGGATTTCTCTCCTGGAGCGTGTCCTCCCTATAATCTCTATTGGAAAATGGTAAAAAATATGCTATAATTCAGAGGCCCGGGGCAGGAAACCCAGGGTCTCTCCTTTTTGGGGAAATACAGAATAAGGACTAAATGACATGAAATTTGTAAATGTAGGCAACGCGCTGAAAGTCACCTGTGTGGGATTCGCCGCCGGAGTGCTGCTGCGCGTGGTGCAGATGCTCTACTTCTTCGATTACGACACCGGCTTTTACACCGACGGCGGGGTGATGGCCTGGATCTCTCTTTTGGTGCCGGTGGTCACCGGTTTGCTGGCGTCCTGGATGTGCTTCCGTTCCCGCCGGTATTTCGGCCCTTACACTCCCCGGCGCAACATCATGACCGGCGTGGCGTCCCTTTTGTCCGGCGTCGTGCTCCTCTTGTCCGGGGTGATGCAGTGGATGGAGATTCAGGTTCAGCCTGCCGCCGACGGAGAATATTGGGTGCTCCATATGCTGTTTTTGATCTGCTGCGGCCTGTTCGGTCTGGTGCAGCTGTTCATTTCCGTAGGGTTCTTCGTGGGGAAGAACTATCTGGCTAAGGCACCCCTGCTCTACCTAGTGGGCGTGCTGTGGGGTGTTTCCTACTTGATCCTGGTCTACGTGTTCTACGCTAAATCCTCCTCGTTCGTGGAGAACTTTTTCGCCATTATGAGCGGTGCTGCCATGCTGCTCTGCCTGTTTTATCTGTGCAAGCTGCTGGCCGGAGTGGATGAGGAAGGCGCTGCCAAGCGGGCTTATGTCACGGGGATCTTTGCCGTGGTTTTCGGCTTGACCTACTCTCTCTCCAATCTGTCCTTGCTGCTTTTGGGCCGCACTTATTCCGGGGAGATCCCGCCGTCGGCCCAGCTCGCCGTTATGCTTGTGGACCTGTTCATCCTGGTGTTCCTGGTGACGTTCCGAAAGTACAGTTTGCGGCGCACTCCCAAGGGAGGAGTGGAGTCTACCCAGGCCCGCCACAGCGCCCGGCGGTTCAAGGAAGAATGAGGTTTTTTCTCCACATCCGTAAAGGCGGGAAGAAATTGACGTTATTTTTCTGTCAAACTCTTGTAATATTCTAAAAAATGTTTTAGAATAGAAGAAGCTTAAAACCCTATACAATTTACAGGAGGTTTTACCAATGTCTGTTAAAGTTGCTATCAATGGTTTTGGCCGCATCGGCCGTCTGGCTTTCCGTCAGATGTTCAACGCCGAGGGCTATGAGATCGTTGCCATCAACGACCTGACCAGCCCCAAGATGCTGGCTCATCTGCTGAAGTATGACTCCGCTCAGGGCCGCTATGCTCTGGCTGATAAGGTCGAGGCCGGCGAGGATTCCATCACTGTGGACGGCAAGACCATCAAGATCTATGCTGAGAAGGACGCCAAGGATCTGCCCTGGGGCGAGATCGGCGTGGACGTTGTTCTGGAGTGCACCGGCTTCTACACCTCCAAGGCTAAGAGCCAGGCTCACATCGACGCTGGCGCTAAGAAGGTTGTTATTTCCGCTCCTGCCGGCAACGACCTGAAGACCATCGTTTACAGCGTGAACGAGAAGACCCTGACCGCTGAGGATCAGATCATCTCCGCCGCTTCCTGCACCACCAACTGCTTGGCCCCCATGGCTAACGCTCTGAACAACTATGCTCCCATCCAGAGCGGCATCATGACCACTGTGCATGCCTTCACTGGCGACCAGATGGTTCTGGACGGCCCCCATCGCAAGGGCGACCTGCGCCGCGCTCGCGCTGCCGCTGTGAACATCGTTCCCAACAGCACCGGCGCTGCTAAGGCTATCGTCCTGGTTATCCCCGAGCTCAACGGCAAGCTGATCGGCTCCGCTCAGAGCGTGCCCGTTCCCACCGGCTCCATCACCATCCTGGTGGCTGTTGTCAAGGGTGAGAACGTCACCAAGGAAGGCATCAATGCCGCTATGAAGGCTGCCTCCTCCGATTCCTTCGGCTACACCGAGGAAGAGCTGGTGTCCTCCGACATCATCGGCATCACCTATGGCTCTCTGTTCGACGCCACTCAGACCATGGTCACCGAGATCGGCGACGGCCTGTATCAGGTTCAGGTTGTTTCCTGGTACGACAACGAGAACAGCTACACCAGCCAGATGGTCCGCACCATCAAGTATTTCGCTGAGATCTAAGTCTCCGCTGAATACCATTTCTAGCTGAGAAAATCCCCCTGGGACAAGCTCCCGGGGGGATTTTTGCATGCTGTTTTATTCTGTTGTTTTCTCAAAGCGTCGCCCGTGGGACAGCAGCAACCAGTGGGTCAGCTTCACCCGCAGGATGATGGTGTTCCTGTCGGTAAAGTCGTTGTGGCCATTGTCGATCCACTGGGCAAAGGACTGGCGCAGCGTGGCGGCAAGCTCCTGGTTTTCCTGGCTGCCAAACCAGCCCAGGCTTTCTCCGATTCCCTCTCCGGTGAACCAGTCGCCGCACAGGGCAACTCTGGGGTCTTGGCGGATTTGCTCCATCTTTCGGGACAGACCATATGTAATAATGTAAAAGCATCCATCTTGATAGTAAGCGTTCACATAGCGCACCCCTGGGCCGTCAGTCCCCTGGGTGGCCAGAGCAATCACGGAGTCTTTTCCGAAGCGGTCTTTCATGATGGTTTCGGCTTCCTGCGGCCAGTGATTCATGGTGTTTCCTCCTGTTCGTCAGTTTCAAAAAGTACCCGGAGCATCCGCTGTGGATCGTCCAGGAAGCTCTTGGTGATCTGATAATGCTCTGTCTCCCGGTATTCCACAGGGTGGATGGGACCCTCGCCCAGAAGCAGGATCTGTCCCTGGGGATAGGCCATCAGGATGGGGGAGTGGGTAGCGATGAGAAATTGAGACCCTTCTTCCACCAGCCGGTGGATCTCCGCCAGTAAGGTGAGCTGCCGGGCAGGGGAAAGGGCTGCTTCCGGTTCGTCCAGGAGATACAACCCCTGCCCCCAGAACCGGTTGTGGACTAAGGCGAGAAAGCTTTCCCCGTGGGATTGGCGATGGAGCGACTTCCCACCGTAGTTGTTTTGGTAAAAGGCATCCGAGGAAGTCAGGCCGCTCTGGGCCAGCCGTTCCACTTCGCTGGCGGTGTTGTAGAAACTCTCCGCCCGGAGGAAAAAGCCGTCCTTGGGCCGGTAGGGGCCTTTGTGAAGGGTGAGATAGCGGTACAGCCCTGAATGGGTGTCTGTCGTGGAGAAGTTGTAGTTTCGGGAACCACCTTCTGGATTGAAGCCAAAAGCCACGGCGATGGCTTCCAGCAGAGTGGATTTCCCGCTGCCGTTTTCCCCCACCAGAAAGGTGACAGGCTGAGTGAGAGAAAGCTCGTCTAGCTCGGAAATGGCCGGAATACCGTTCAAATATTCGTCCTCTTCTGTAAAGGTATTTGCCTTGCGTTCAATGCTGTTTATATACATGGAGTGTCCTCCTTGCAAAAAAAGCACCCCAAATGGAGTGCTTTTTTCTTTTTTAGCTTTGATACAGCGTGTGTGAAACTGGTTGCAGCGTCACGCTGGTTACTGAGGTGTCACATACAGCAAGGCGTCAACGCGGGCAATAAGGGGAGAAAACCACCCCAAGATCCGCGCCGTTAAGGCGCGTGCGCGACTTGCCTGGGGTGCAACCCCTTATTCGTGACGCAGAGCGTCGATGGGATTCAGGTTGGCGGCCTTGATGGAAGGCAGCAGCCCGAACAGCACGCCGATAAACATGGAGAACAGCAAGCCCAGGAAGATAAAGGGCACGCTGATGGCCACGGGAGCCTGGGTGAGACGGGAGACTAGTTCCGCCAGGCCAATGCCGGCACCCACGCCGATCAGGCCGCCCAAACTGGTGAGCACAGCTGCTTCTGTGAGGAACTGCCACAAGATGCGGCTCTTTTTCGCACCGATGGCTTTTTTCAAGCCGATTTCCCTAGTGCGTTCCGTCACCGACACCAACATGATGTTCATTACGCCGATGCCGCCTACCAGCAGAGAAATACTGGCGATCCAGATCAGCTGCTGGTTTGTGGCGTTGGACAGGTCTTGCAGATCCCGGGCTTGCTGGAGGACGTCCTCAGCCCGGTATTTGACATTCTCGTTTAAGTTCTGCTCATTGAGCAGGTCCGCCACGCTGGTGCCCACGGAGGACATGGCTTCGGTGCTGGATGCCCGCACAGCCACTTCCTGAGGCTCGTCATAGGCGAAGATGGAGGGCCAAATGGAGTAAGGTAGGAACACTTTACCTGCAGTGGGGTTCTGCATGTAGGTGTAATAATCCTCAATGGAGTTGATCACAGGCTCAAACTCGTTGGACTCTTTCACTACGCCTACCACCACCAAAGCGGTGGAATTGTACTCAATGGTCTTACCGATGGGATCTTCTCCCTGGAACAGGAGCTCCGCGGTGTCGCTGTCGATGATGACCACCGGCCGGAATTCCTGAAAATCCTTGGGCACGAAAGTGCGTCCTTTATCCACCACGTACCGGCAGGTGGAGAAATAAGAATTGTCCACGCCATAGATCTGGCAGCCGGAAAGCTCCTTGTTGCCGTAATAGAAGGAATTGGCATACTGCCGGCGGGTATATGCGGCGGCGTCCTCTACTTGGGGCAGTTCCAGGATCTCCTGATAGAGATCGTCGTCGATGGGGGAGATGCCCTGCGGGATGCCCTCATTGATGTCGTACACATAATCGTAGTCGGTACGGTACAGCTGGACTCGAACCACGTTGTTGCCCGCGCCGATCAGGTTCTGTTTGATCTGTTCATTGGTGCCTTTGATGGTGGACACAATGGAAATGATGGACGCGATACCAATGATGATGCCCAGCATAGTGAGGAAGGAGCGCATCTTGTGGGCCCAGATGCCTTGGAAAGAAAGACGGATATTTTCGATCATCCCACCATCACCTCTCCTTCCATGACAGCGCCGTCAGCCGGGGCGACACCAGCGTCCAGAGAACCGTCCGTACTGGAGGAATCTCCTGCGGAGCTTTCACCGGTGCCTTCTTCGGAATGAGGCGGATCTTCACTGCCTTCCACCACAGCCCTTACACCTTCCTGAACGTTCGGGCCATAGGGGAACGCTATGTAATCGTCCATGGTCAGACCGCTGATGATTTCCACATATTCGCCGCTGTAAATAGTAGCGCCCAGCTCCAGATATTGCTTGTACAACCGGTTGTCTATGCCGGCTTTCATCACATAACTGCCGGCCTCGTCCTCCCGGATGTAGGCTTTCTGTAAGTAGAGTGCATCGCTGCTGGCGCTGCCCTGTACGTTCAGGGTGATCTCTAAGTACATGCCGTTGGTCAAGCCTTCGGAATCATCTACCACGGCGGTAAATTCGTATTGAGAGCTGTTGGGATTTCCCGTGCTGCCGTACATGCCCCCCGAATTGGCGTCCAGAGGATAATCGGAGATCTCAGAAATGGTGGCGGTGTAGCTCATGCCGTTCTCATAGCTCATGGCGTTGACCACGTCGCCCACATGTACGCTGGTGAGCAGGCTCTCGCTGATGCTTCCCTTGATGGTGAACTGACCCTGGCCGGAGACGACCAAAAGAGGAGAATTGTTGGCGGTAGCAGTATCTACGTCAGTCAGGGTGCGGACCACACCGTCCACAGTGGAGCGGATGGTGGAGTTCTCCAGTGCCAATTTGGACTTTTCCAGGTCCAGCTCTGCCTGCTTCACTTTAAGCTGCAGATTTTTGATCTCCTGCCGCTTCTTTTCGATCTCAGCGTTCAGTTCGTCTTTGGTGTAGCCCATGTCGTCATAGTCGTTGCTGGGAGTGGGCGTCGCCTTGGTGGAAGTGGCATCGAAAATCTCTTCTACGGATTCTAAAGTGTTGGAGCCGGTCAGCAGGTCAGAGACTTGGAAATTGCCGGAAAGGTCTGTGCCATCCAGCTTAAAGGACCAGAGCAGATCGCCGTAATTGGAATCCCCTTCCCGCACCTCAAAGATGGCGGCAAAGGGAGAAGCCAGCACGTCGTCCGGTCCAGGAGTGGCGCCGGAACCGTCACCCAGCAGCCGCAGCAGGAATTCCCGTGTCATCACACAGTCATCAGTGCACAGGAACACATAGGGATCCTCCGAAGTGCCGCTGCCCGCATAGGGCTTGGAGTCCACATCCAGCCGGCGGTACAAAGTCACGTCTGCGGGCTTGATCGTAGGGGCGGGAGTGGGTGTAGGCGTGGGAGTGGCAGTAGGCTTGGGGGTAACGATCGGCTGGTTGGTGGGTGTACCAGGCTTGGGAGTGGTGACAGGAGTGGTGTTCTGGAGTTTTTTCAGCTGTTTCTCCGCGTCATCTAGTTCGATCTCCGCCTGTTTTACCGCAAGATCCTTGGATTCCACATCCAGCTCCAGCTTGGTCTTGTCGTATTGGAGCAGAGGATCGCCAACAGCTACCTGCTGGCCTTCTTCTACGTAGATGTCCGAGATAGTCTTGTCAGTGGTGGGGTAGATCTCCTGAAGAGAGTCGCTGGCGGCAGTGCCGGAGGAGTAGGTCTGATCTCCCCAGTACTGGGTAGTGACATTCATCATGGGGACCACGTCCACTGTGCGCCTGTCAGCGCGATATTGTACGAAAAACCAGAGTCCCAGTGCGAAGCCCGCCACCAAAACAGCGGTGACACTGGCGATGATCAGGTTTTTCTTGGTCTTTTTGTTCATGCTCATGTATGATTAACCGTTCCTTTCCCCAACGATGGGACGAAAACGTGGAGATTCAAAATTCTGTACGGGGGATCAAAGGCTGAGGCGTTTCAGACTGTTCCCGTTTCGGGCGCTGGAAAAACGCTCCCAGATCCGTGGGGATAGGCTCTCCGAATCCGCCCCGTTTAGCGTGGGCAGGATGACCTTCTTTGGCGTGGGCCGCCTTGGGAGGAGCCTTCTTCACAGGGGATTCAGCTCTGGGCGCAGGCCTTGCCGCGGCAGGCTGGGTAAGCTCTTCCGCCAAAAGGGCGTTCAGTTCCTCGTACAGGACAGTTCCCGCCGTTTTGTCCATGGGAGCGGGTTCCGGAGCGCGGCGGCGCTCTCCGGAAGCAGCAGCCGGAGCGGGAGAGATCCACGCGCCGTGACGAGGCCTCCGGGAAGATGCGCTTTTTTCCATTTTGGGGAGTTTAGGCGCCCAGCTTCCAGAACTATGTTTGCCCGCCCGGCTGGCTGTTCGCTGAGAACGCTCCACCGTGGGAGCAGATGGCTTTTCCTCAGCTGCCAGGATCTCCTTTTGAACAGGGACAGCCGGTTTTTCCTCAGTAGTCAGAGTTTCCTTTTGAACAGGAGCGGCCGTTTCCTCCTCAGCAGGCAAGGTTTCCTTTTGGGCAGGAGCCGGGGGAGGAGTCTCCTGAGGTTTCTGACCCAAATGGAATTCCTCGGGCGGGAGAAGATCCGCGGGCAGGGAGGGACCTTCTTCTTTGGGAGTCTCCTCTTTAGGCGTCTGTGCTTCCAGCAGCCGGCCGTCGCGGATGTGAAGCACCCGCTGGGCGTGAGCGGCGATCTCCGGTTCGTGAGTGATCATCACGATGGTGACGCCTTCATCGTTGAGCTTTTGGAAGATCTCCATGATCTGCTCACCGGATTTGGTATCCAAAGCGCCGGTGGGTTCGTCGGCCAGCAGCACTTTGGGGTTGTTTACAATGGCGCGGGCGATGGCCACACGCTGGCACTGACCGCCGGAGAGCTGAGTGGGTTTAAAATTCACTCGTTCGCCCAGGCCCACACGTTCCAAGGCCTTGCGTGCAATCTCCAGGCGCTCTTTGCGGCGCACGCCGGCATAGAGCAAAGGCAGGGCCACATTTTCCAGAGCAGACTGCCGGGACAGCAGATAAAAGCTCTGGAACACGAACCCGATACTGTGCAGACGCACGTCAGACAGTTTGGAATCGCTGCTCTGGGAAATGTCCTTGCCTTCCAGCAGGTAATTGCCGGAGGAGGGACTGTCCAGACAGCCAATGATATTCATCAAGGTGGTCTTACCGGAACCGGAGGGACCCATGATGGCCACATATTCCCCCTCCTCCACGGTGAGGGAAATATCCTTGAGGACCGGTACGTCCAGTTTGCCTTGATTATAGGTTTTGCAGATGTTTCTCAGTTCCAGCATCATCGCGCCAGGCCCTCCATGGGCGAACCGTCCAGACTATCGCTGGCCACGCCTTCACCATCCTCGGGGTCCACTTCTTCCGTTTCCGCAACAGCGCCGGTGTCCTCCTCAGGAGCTACCTGAGGCATCACGCCGAAGCCCTCGTCTACCATGCCACCGTCAACTGTGCCGCTGTCAGTGGTGCCGTCACCGGTGGAATCATCCGTTGAGGGATCCTCTACCGGAACTTTGGTAATGTCAGAGGTGGTGGGAACGCCTTCTTTCAGGTCCTCCTCAGGATAGGCAATATAGTCCTCTTCCGTGATGCCGCCTTCGATCTCATAGCGGTCATTGCCGGAGTCGTATTCTCCCAAAATCACGGTCTGTTTTTTCAGAGTGTTGTTCTCGCTTTGCGCCCATACGTAACTGCCCGCATCGTCATGGGCGATGTAGAAAGCAGGCAGCCACAGACCTTCGGGCTGAGCGTCGATCCCCAGGTCGGGTTGTATGTACACGTGCTGGCCTAAGATCAGTCCGTCGCGGTTGGACAGAGTCACGTAGAAGTTGTACTTGGAGCTTTGCTGGCCGCTGTCTCCACCACCGTAATACATCATGTTGTTATTGTTGTTGTCCTGAGTGGGTTCCGTTTCGATGGTGTCGATCACGCCGCTCCACTGAAGGGAACTATCCACTCGGGAATAGATGGTCACAGCCTGGCCCTGATAGAGAGAGCCAATGTTCAGCTCGGAGATGGTCCCCTTCACCCGGAAATCGGCGGAGGAAAGGATGCTGATAAAGGGCTTCTGCTGGCCGCTGGCATCAGTGGAGGGAGTCTCGTTGATCTCTTTGACGGTGCCTTCCACTTCGCTGTATACCTCGGTATTGGCCAGAGACTCGTTCAGCCGGTTGATCTCCTGCTGCTTCACGTCGCTGTTGTATTCCTCAGTCTTGATCTGCAGCTCCACAGCCTGGATCTGCACTGTGTAGGAATATTGTTCGTCCTTGCTGGCGTTCTTTTTCTCTTTTTCCAGGTCGGACTTCTGCTTCTTCAAAGTGGTGATGGTATTGGAGATGCTTTCCAGATCCAGTTTGGCCTGATCCAGCTGCATCTGCATCTCCGCGCTGTCGTAACGGAACAAAGCGTCGCCAGCGGTGACCTGGTCGCCTTCCGTAACGTAGATCTCCGCCACAGTCTTGCTGTCGTCCTTTTTGATGTCATAGGTGGCCTGGGGCTCAACCACTCCGGAGAACCGGGGGACCGAGCCTGAATTCAATCCTGCGATATTGGCCACAGATTCCACGTACACCGGTGAAGCGCCGGCAGCGCCCCAGACGTTTCGCAGCCAGAAAAACCACAGGCAGAACCCGACAATCAGCAGCGCCAGCAGGCATCCTAAAACGATCAAGAGAGGTTTTTTTGATGTATGTTTCATGGCAGAAAGCTCCTTAAATCAACGTCAATGAACATTCCATAACATTATACCTTATATGGGGTGTTTTGGCAACGAAAAAAACCTTAAAATTATGTGAACGTGAGGACGGTAGAAACTGTGAATGTTAGGGCGTTTTTTTCTTCCCCTTGACATTTCCGGCCCTGCCACTTTATAGTAGAGAAAACGCCTGAGAAGGAGGAGCTTTCATGGAACAGATCGCCAGAGATATCACAGAACTTGTGGGACGCACGCCCTTGCTGGAAGCGGTCCGTTTCGGGAAGGCCAGAGGCCTTTCCTGCCGGCTTTTAGCAAAGTTGGAATATTTGAACCCCGCTGGAAGCGTCAAGGACCGGGTTGCTCTGTGGATGATCCGGGAAGGAGAACGGACTGGAGCGCTGGTTCCAGGATCCACCATCATAGAGCCTACATCGGGGAATACGGGCATCGGTTTGGCGGCCATCGGAGCGGCCCGAGGTTATCGGGTGATCCTCACCATGCCTGAGACCATGAGCAAAGAACGCCGGGATCTGCTGAAAGCCTACGGAGCGGAGATCGTTCTGACAGAGGGCGCTAAGGGTATGTCGGGAGCCATTGCCAAGGCGGAAGAATTGGCGGCGTCTATTCCCGGGAGTTTCGTTCCCGGCCAGTTTGAAAACCCAGCCAACCCCCAAGCCCACTATGATACAACTGGCCCCGAGCTTTGGGAGCAGACTGACGGGAACTTGGATCTGTTTGTAGCGGGTACAGGTACCGGCGGTACTCTTACCGGAACAGGAAGATTCCTCCGGGAGAAAAAGCCGGAGATCCAGATCGTGGGGGTGGAGCCTGCCGGTTCCCCTGTGCTGACCCAAGGAAAAAACGGTCCCCACGGTTTGCAAGGCATGGGAGCCGGGTTTGTTCCCAAGGTGCTTGATAGAACGATCTACGACCAGATGCTGGTCTGCACCGAGGACCAGGCTTACGCCGCTGCTCGGGAATTCGCCAAGACCGAAGGGATCTTGGTGGGCGTCTCTTCCGGAGCGGCTTTGTGGGCGGCGTCGGAAGTGGGATCCCGACCTGAAAATGCCGGAAAGACCATTGTCGTGCTCCTGCCTGACACAGGAGACCGGTATCTCTCCACGCCGCTGTTTGGGGAATGATTTCAAGATATGTAAAGCTAGATGACTTTATATTTATTTTTTTATTGTTGACTTGAATTCTATCATCTTTAGATTGTGTAAAGTTGTATAACTTGTCGAATAAAATCAAAATGAGAAGGAGCGGGAGATGGCGAAAAAGTATTACGCGGTGATAAATGGTAAGGACGGTGACGGCATCTACGAGACCTGGGACGCCTGCAAGGCTCAGGTCCACGGTGTGAAGGGCGTGGTCTACAAGAGCTTCCCTTCCAGGGGAGAAGCGGAGGGCTTTCTCCAGACGGCTGCGGATTCCACCAGCCGGGAGGAGGATGCCCGGGAGGATCAACCGGAACGGGAGGGAGTGGCCGTGGCCTACGTGGACGGCAGTTTCTCTGCCCAGACAAAAGAATTCGCCTGTGGGGCTGTGCTTTTCTGGCAAGGGGAGAAAGTCCTCTTTTCCAAAAAGTATACGGACCCTGACCTGGCCGATATGCACAACGTGGCCGGGGAGATCCTGGGGGCGGTTGCGGTGATCCAATACTGTTTGGAAAAAGGCATCCCTGCCTTGGAGATCCATCACGACTATGAGGGCGTGGGCAAGTGGGCTACCGGTATGTGGAAAGCCAATAAAGCTGGTACCCGGGCTTACGCGGATCTTTGCCGTCAGGCCATGACTCGGCTGAAGCTTACCTTTGTCAAGGTGAAAGGCCACTCCGGCAACCAGTGGAACGATTTGGCAGACCAGCTGGCCCGCCGGGCGTTGGGAAAGGAAAAGTCCGCCCGATAAGGTGGGCATATAGAGAACGACGCGAAAAAGCGGACACAGGATCTTTTCCCGTGTCCGCTTTTTTTGTAGTGTTTAGTAAAGATATTGTTTAGCAGTTTTCTTTGACGGCCTTTTCCAGACGCTCCAAGGCAGCTTCCAAGACCCACTTGGGGCAGGCCAGGTTCACACGTTCGTAACCGATGCCTTCGTCGCCAAAGACATAGCCTTCGTCCAGGAACAGCTGTGCCTTGTTCACCATTAGATCTTCCAGCTCCTCTTTGGTCTTGCCCAAAGCGGTGCAATCCAGCCACATCAGGTAGGTGCCCTCCAGGGGAGTCACCTTGATCTGGGGCAGACGTTCCTCAATGAAGCTCTTGGCGAACTCATAGTTGTCAGCGATCTGCTGGAGCATCTCCTTCATCCAATCCTTGCACTGGGTGTAGGCGATGCGGCAGGCTTCCAGGCCCAGGGCGCCGGGATCATGGTCCGCGGAACGGGACCGGGAGGCCTGGAACTTTTCACGGTCTTCTTTCTTGGGGATGATAATGTTAGAGGTCTGCATGGTGGCCAGGTTGAAGGTCTTGCTGGGGGCGGTGCAGACGATCACTTCCTCGGGGAAATCCACCACAGTGGGGAACACGGTGTGCTGATGCCCGGGAAGGATGATGTCAAAGTGGATCTCGTCGCTGATGATCCTCACGCCGTTTTCATGGCAGATCTGAGCCACTTTCCGGATCTCCTCAGGCTTCCAAACACGGCCCACAGGATTGTGAGGGCTGCAAAAGATCATCAATTTATTCTTGGGGTCGGCTGCAAGTTTCTCCAGCAGGTCGTAGTCAATGGTATAGGCATTGTTCTCGTGGATCAGCGGGCATTTGACCACTTTGGAGCCATGGGTTTCGATGGCTCTATAAAAAGGATAGTAAACAGGAGTGAAGATGATGACGCCGTCACCGGGATCACAGAGGGAGTCCACCAGCATGAACAAAGCGGACACCACACCATGAGTGCAGCAGATCCACTCAGGTTTGATCTCCCAGTTGTGCTGCTCTTTCATCCACTGGCAAACCGTATTCCTGTACTCCTCTGTGGGACTAGTGTAGCCCAGGATGTGGGTGTCCATGTAGGCTTTCAGGCCTTCGCCGATCTCCGGGGCGTTCTTGAACTCCATATCCGCCACGGAAAAAGGCACGATGCCGGCTTCCACATTGGGATTTTTCTCTTTCATTTCGTCCCATTTTCCGGATCCGCAATGGGAGCGGTCTACCAGGGTCTCAAAATCGTAGTTCATCGCTTATCAACCTCCACAAAAAATTCATCCACAAAAATAGCAAGAGAACGACATGATTTTTGTCTGCTCAACACAATCATTATCGTCCTCTTGCTGAATTTTGTCAATATTTGTGGAAGAAAAAGCTTTTGGCAGGCTGTTGCTTACTTCACAGTGACCAGCTCATACTCCCGGGTGCCCATGCCCAGCTTTACAGCGTGATCCAGGCAGCTGACCCAGTTGGTCTCGGGATGGGTGTCGGTGAAGTGGTCATGGTGGCAGCGGTCACGCTCGTCCAGCACGGAACCGGGCACGCTGGGCTGGGCGTTGACGGCGTCGGCGCAGGCCTGGTCCAGGGCCACGGGATCGAAGGAGGCGAACATGCCCACGTCGGGAACAATAGGCAGATCGTTTTCGCTGTGGCAGTCGCAGTAGGGGGAGACATCGATAACCAGGCTGATATGGAAGCAGGGACGATCCTTTACCACGGCCCAGGTGTACTCAGCGATCTTGCAGTTGAGGATGTCGTTGACCTCGTCGCCGGCGGCGTTCACGGCGTCTACAGGACAGCGCCCGATGCAGCGGCCGCAGCCCACGCACTTGGAGTGGTCAATGCTGGCCTTCCGGTCAGTGATGGTGATCGCGCTGTGAGCGCAGTCCTTCTGGCAGGAGCCGCAGCCTACGCAGCGGTCCTGATCCACATGGGGCTTGCCGGCGCTGTGCATCTCCATTTTGCCGGCCCGGGAACCGCAGCCCATGCCGATGTTTTTCAGGGTGCCGCCGAAACCAGTGGCCTCATGGCCCTTGAAGTGGGTAAGGCTGATGAACACGTCCGCGTCCATGATAGCAGTGCCGATCTTGGCTTCCTTAACATAGTCGCCGTCGATGGGGACCAGAGTCTCGTCTGTGCCCTTGAGGCCGTCGCCGATGAGGATCTGGCAGCCGGTGGAAAGGGGAGAGAAGCCATTCTGCATAGCGCTGTCCAGATGATCCAGAGCGTTCTTGCGGCCGCCCACATACAGAGTATTGCAGTCGGTGAGGAAGGGCTTGCCTCCCAGCTCTTTTACAAGGTCGGCCACCACTTTCGCGTAGTTGGGCCGGAGGAACGCCAAGTTGCCGGGCTCGCCGAAGTGGAGCTTGATTGCGGCATACTTATTTTTGAAGTCGATGGTATCCATGCCGGCGGCCAGGATCAGCTTCCGCAGCTTTTGCAGCAGGTTGCTGTCAAACGTGGTACGCAGGTTGGTAAAATACACTTTGGATTTTTCCATGTGAATGCCTCCCGGGGAATTCTTGAAATATTTTCTTTATTGTCTTGTCAGTATAAGGGATAAACCCTACTTTAAGTCAAGCGGTTTCCTTTTTGGATTTGGCGGTGGCTTTTTTCTTGGATTCTTTTTTCTCCCCGTTGGGGCCTACTCCGGTCCGTTTGCAGAAAGAGGCCATGCAGCAATTCTCACAGTAGGCTTTCCGAGCAGTGCATACGGCTCGTCCGTGGAGCACCAGCCGGTGGCAGAAGTCGTTGGATTCCTCCGGAGGCAGCACAGCCCGCAGGTCATCCTCCACTTTTACGGGGACGGTGTTTTTGGTCAGCCCCAGCCGCCCTGTGATGCGGATGCAGTGAGTGTCCGTTACCACGGCTGGCTTGCCGTAAATATCGCCCACCACCAGATTGGCGGTCTTACGTCCCACACCGGGAAGGCGGGTCAGCTCTTCGATGGTGTCCGGCACCTGGCCGCCGAACTCATCCCGGATCATTTTGCACATGCCCAGGATATCCTTGGATTTGGTATTGTAAAACCCGCAGGAGCGGATCAGTTCGCCGATCTCCTCTTCGGTGCCTTCGCAGAAGGCTTCCAGGGTGGGAAAGCGGGCAAAGAGGTCCGGGGTGACCATATTCACTCGGGCGTCGGTGCATTGGGCGGAAAGCCGTGTGGCGATAAGCAGCTGGAGGGGGTCACGGTACTCCAGAGAGCAAATGGCGTCGGGATATTCCTTTTTCAAAGCCTCTACTGCCAGCAGGGCCAATTCTTTTTTTGTCATAGAGAGCGCTCCTTCCCGTAGGATCTTGTGGTGGTCCCATTGTACTCTGTTTTCCTTCGCTTGACAAGGCTGTCCCTCTATGGTTTGCCTCTATCTTGCCATGGAAAAAGATCCCGTTCTTTTCTTTGGAACAAATGGCTGAAACGCTTGTCAGGGAGGAATCCTTTCTGGTATAATATTAGAAATTTACCTGGCGATGGAAACGCGGGCGGCATCGAACGGGTTTCTGGCAGGATCAGGAGAGAAAGGAAGTCGATAGCCATGTTTAATGATTTGATGGATACTCTGGGCTTTGTCACCGGGAAAGATCCGGAAGTAGGCCAGGCCATGGAAAAAGAGTTCGCCCGCCAGCAGCGGAACCTGGAGCTGATCGCTTCGGAGAACATCGTTTCCCCTGCGGTGATGGCCGCCATGGGCACGGTGCTCACCAACAAATACGCCGAGGGCTATCCCGGCAAGCGGTATTACGGCGGCTGCCAGTGTGTGGACATTGTGGAGGACATCGCTCGGGACCGTGCCTGCAAGCTGTTCGGCGCGGACCATGCCAACGTCCAGCCCCATTCCGGCGCTCAGGCTAATCTGGCGGTTTACTTCGCTTTGCTCCAGCCCGGTGACACCGTGCTGGGCATGAATCTTGCCGAGGGCGGTCACTTGACCCACGGTTCTCCCGTGAATATGTCCGGCGCCTTGTACAACTTCGTTGCTTACGGTGTGGACGCCCAGACCGGCCGTATCGACTACGACAAGCTGATGGAGCAGGCTCTGGAAGTGAAGCCCAAGATGATCGTGGCCGGCGCCAGCGCTTATCCCCGGGCTATCGACTTCAAAAAGTTCCGGGAGATCGCCGATGCCTGCGGCGCTTACCTGATGGTGGACATGGCCCACATCGCTGGCTTGGTGGCTGCTGGGGTCCATGAGAACCCGGTGCCCTACGCCCATGTGGTGACCACCACCACCCACAAGACCCTCCGTGGTCCCAGAGGCGGCATGATCCTCTGCAAAGAGGAATTCGCTAAAGCCATCGACAAGGCTATTTTCCCCGGCACCCAGGGTGGTCCCCTGATGCACATCATCGCCGCCAAGGCGGTGTGCTTGGGCGAAGCGCTGCGGCCTGAGTTCAAGTCCTATGGGGAGCAGATCGTGAAGAACGCTGCTGCTCTTGCCAAGGGTTTGATGGACCGGGGCGTGAAGTTGGTCTCCGGCGGCACGGACAACCATTTGATGCTCATCGACTTGACGGATATGGAGCTCACCGGTAAAGAACTGGAGCGCCGTCTGGACGAAGTGTATATCACCGCCAACAAGAACACCGTTCCCGGGGAGAAGCGGAGCCCCTTCACCACCAGCGGCGTGCGTCTGGGAACTCCCGCTGTCACCACTCGGGGCCTGGTGGAGTCGGACATGGACGAGATCGCTGCCTGCATCGCCATGGCCATGGAGGACAACTTCGAGGAGAAGATCGACGCCATCCGCACCCGTGTGGACAACATCTGCCAGAAGTATCCTCTCTATCAATAAGAAAGCTCAAAGGATGGAAGAAGGCTGCGGGATCTCCCGCGGCCTTTTTTGTTAGAGAGATTCAAACGTTTGTTTGTGTAAAATAGTTGCGTATTTCTTCGAAAAATGGTATACTGAACCATAAGATAGCAATATTTGTTGAGAAAGGAGGAGATCGCCTTGACAGCGCCTTTAGCGGACCGTGTACGTCCCAGCACTTTGGACGACGTGGTGGGCCAGCAACATATTTTAGGCCCGGGCCGGGCCCTGCGGCGAATCCTCCAATCGGGGACCATCCCCAACATGGTGTTTTATGGTCCTTCCGGCGTGGGAAAGACCACTGTGGCTTCCATCATCGCCCGGAACACCCAAAAGCATCTTGTGAAGCTAAATGGCACCACCGCTTCCACCGCAGACATCAAAGAGGCCGTGGCCGCCACCAATACCCTGGAAGGTTACGGTGGGGTGCTGTTATATCTTGACGAGATCCAGTATTTTAATAAGAAGCAACAGCAGACCCTGCTGGAGTTTATCGAGAACGGCAGCGTCACACTGATTGCTTCCACCACGGAGAACCCGTATTTCTACGTGTATAACGCTATCCTCAGCCGCAGCACGGTGTTCGAGTTCAAGCCTGTGGGGAAAGAGGACATCCAGAAAGCGGTGGAACGGGCCTTCCGATGCTTGGCGGAGGAGCAGGGCAGACCGATCCTTCCAGAGGAAGGTGTGTGCCGCCATATTGCTTCCGCCTGCGGGGGCGACGTGCGCAAGGCCATGAATGCGGTGGAGCTTTCCACCCTGGCCTGTGATACAGGCGGCCCGGCAGTGGAGGTCACCCTGGAAAGCGCCCGGGAATTGACCCAGAAAAGCGCCATACGCTATGACAAAAACGGGGACGAGCACTACGACCTGATGTCCGCTTTTCAAAAGTCCATGCGTGGTTCGGATCCGGACGGGACAGTTCACTACCTGGGGCGGCTTTTAGAGGCGGGGGATCTGCCCTCGGCCTGCCGCCGACTGTTGGTGTGCGCCTGTGAGGACGTGGGGCTAGCCTGGCCCCAGATCATCCCCATTGTGAAGGCGGCGGTGGATTCCGCTCTGATGGTGGGACTGCCAGAGGCACGCATTCCCTTGGCGGATGCGGCGGTGCTGGTGGCGCTGGCACCCAAGTCCAACTCCGCTTACACAGCTTTGGATAAGGCCGTGGAGGATATTCGGGCAGGGAAAGCGGGTCCCATCCCCAGAAACCTGCAAAACAAGCATTTTGACGGCGCCGAGGTGGAGCGGAAAGGGCAGTTCTATCAGTACCCTCATGACGCCCCCAATCATTGGCTGCCTCAGCAATATCTACCCGACCCCCTGGTGGGTACCCAGTATTATCAGTACGGGGACAACAAGACCGAACAGAGTTTTCGGGCCTATTGGGACAAGATCAAGCATAATGGAGCCTGAAAGCCTGTATGATAGAACAGAACAGGCAATTCGTGAAAGTGAGGTACCTTCAATGAAACCCTTGGTTTTGGGAAATCTTTCCTACGGGATGTACGCCATCGGCGTAAAGGACGGCAAAAAGCCCAGCGCCTGCATCGTCAACACGGTGATGCAGATCTCCAAAGCCACTCCCACCGCCCAGCCTCTGGTGACGGTGACCATGAACAAGGCCAATTACAGCTGTCAGTGCATCCAGCAGGAAGGAATCTTCACCATTTCGGTGCTGTCCGAAGAGACTCCCGCCACGGTGATCGGCGCGCTGGGATTCGTTTCCGGCCGCCATACCGATAAGCTGGAGAACATCCGGCACAAGGTGCTCATTGAAGGGGTGCCGGTGGTGAAGGAAAACACCTGCTGCTGGTTCTTGTGCAAGGTGAAGGAGCAAGTGGAGACGCAGGAGCAAGTGGTGTTTGTGGCGGAGATCATCGCCGGAAGCGACGAGGCGGTGGGTACCCCTATGACTTATAAGTACTACGTGGAGCGCTTGGGAGGCGCGTCCCCCAAGAATTCCCCCACCTTCCTGCCTCCCGGAAAGACCTTTGATAAGAGCAGCGGGGAGAGCTTTGTGTGTTCGGTGTGCGGCTACGTGTATCAGGATCCTAACTTTGGATTTGAGGAGCTTCCTGCTGACTGGACCTGTCCCATCTGTAAAATGCCCAAGAAGGCCTTTGTGCGGAAAAAGTAAAGCTACATAAACCAAGACCGTCGGGAACCTATTCCGGCGGCCTTTTTTATTTCGTTTTGTTCCGACAAAAAGAGATATAATGCGGGAATGCTCGCGTTATGTAAACTGATTTATGTTCTAGTTAAAATTTCCGTGCACGGAATAAACCGGTAAATAAAGGCGGTCATGGAAGATTTGCACAATACAGTTATGGAAACATTGTAAATATTTATACCTCCATTTGTAAGAAACTCGTAAAGAAATCTATGGTTTTTCTGTAATAAATTCCTCTTACACTCTGTAACGTGAAACAGCCGGATGGGTTTCCGTCTGGCGGCGAAAGGTAACCATCCTGGTTGCCTGGAGCAAATTCCAATTTTCAAAGGGGAAACTTAACATGAAAAAACTGATTGTTTCTATGATGGCTCTGATGCTGGTTCTGAGCATGGCTGCTTGCGGTGGCAATACCACCAGCTCCACTGGCGAAACTTCTACCACCAGCACCAGCTCCACTGTCTCCGCTGACGAGGGGACCGATTCCACCACTTCTGAGGACAACACCTCCAGCGTTGCTGAGGAGAGCACCTCCGAAGTGAGCGAGTCTTCTGTTTCTGCAGCTGAGTAAGAAACCAACATAAAAAATGGACCGGCAGATTTGCCGGTCCATTTTTTTATCCTTATTCCCAGTCAAGCCGGTAGACCATCTCACCGTGATGATCCCGGCCGTCAGGACGAAAGCCCACACTTTCATACAGAGCTCTGCCCCAGACGTTTTCAGGGTTGCAGCTGAGATATACCATGTGGTGAGCGGGATCCTGTTTGATCCGGTCCAGGACCAGGGCAAGCATCTTTCTTCCATAGCCCCGGGACTGGAACTGTTGTCCCACCATCAGCCGGTTGATCCAGTACTCTTTGTCCTCCACATCCATGGCGTACATGGCGAACCCTACAAGAGTGTCCCCGTCATAGACCGCCAGAGGCACACATTCCGGCTGGGCTTTTGCCTGGGCCAGGGAATAGGCGTTGTCTGCCACGTAATCCTTTTGGCTCTCGGCCACGGAAAGTTTCAAAACGTCCCGAAAATTGTTCCGATCGATCTCACGAAAACTCAGCAAGTGGATCCCTCCTTTTTAAAATACATAAGTTCCTGCGGACAGGGTCCGGGTCTCCCCAGTGGGAAGGCGCAGTTCCGCCTGGCAGTCGAAGGGAATGGTGACGGAGCCATGGAGCTCTTCGCCTTGCCAGCGCCACTCCACCCGGTATTCGCCGGAAGCAGTTTCCTGGCGCAGCTTTGCCCAGGGGATGCGCCGATCCGCCATAGGACGGATAACCGCCTTCTTGTAACCGGGGGCATCTTCCACCGGGTTCAGACCGCACAGGTTCCGGTACATCCAGTCCACAATGGAGCCGTAGGCGTAATGGTTCAAGCTGTTCATCCCGGTGCCGCTGATAGAACCGTCAGGCAAGATGGAATTCCACCGCTCCCATACGGTGGTGGCGCCCATGTTTACCTCGTAGAGCCAGCTGGGCAGGTCGTCGTTGAGGAACAGGGTGTATGCCAGATCGTTGGCGCCGTTGTCGGAAAGGGCCCGGCACAGGAAAGGAGTGCCGCAGAAACCGGTGTCCAGATGCATGTTCCTGGCCTGGATCCGCTCCTTCAACTGATCCAGCACAGCATCCCGTTTCCCCTGGGGATACAGTCCGAAGAACAGGGACAATACACAGGCGGTCTGGGTCACATGGATCTTCAAGGTGCCGTCCTCCTGGAAGTATTCCTCCAAAAACGTACCCTTGATCTTTTGACACAGGGCTTCGTATTCCCGCTGATCCTCCTCATAACCCAGGGCTTTCGCGGCTTTGGCAGTGAGACTGGCGGAGTAGTAGTAGAACGCGGTGGCGGTGTAGGCCAGATCCGTGGCGCCGAAGGGGTTCTGGGTGTCTCCGTCCTCCCGATCCAGAGCCAACCAGTCTCCCAGCTGGCTTCCCCGCAGCCACAGGCCTCGACCACCATCGGCTTCGTCGTCTTTGCGGATGCGGTCCACCCAGGTCTTCATCACCGGATATTCCTCCCGCAGCTGGGTCAAGTCACCGTAGCATTCGTAGACAGCCCAAGGCATCATAGTGGCCACGTCGCTCCAAATAGCGCAGCCATTTACATTACCGCTGAGCCAGAAGGCGTCTTTCTCGTCGGGGGCTTTGGGTGCCGGTACGAAGAAGGGCACCGCCCCGCCGTAGTAGCCTTCTTCCAGGCCCACATTGTGCACGAAGTGATGGAAAAACGCAGGCATGTACAAGTTTTTGCAGGCGGTCCCGGAGATGATAGCTGCGTCGCCGGTCCAGCCCAGGCGCTCGTCGCGCTGAGGGCAGTCGGTGGGCACGTCCAGGAAGTTGTCGAACTGGCCCCACATGGCGTTGTGGAACAGCTGGTTCACCCGTTCGTCCGCTGTGACGATAGAACCGGTGGGGTCGATATCGGAACGAATGTGCCAGGCTGTGAAGTTCTCCGGCCGCACCTGAGAGACGCCTTCCACCTTCACATAGCGGAAGCCATAGAAGGTGAAATGGGGCCGGACATGGGCAGGGGTCCCGTTGGAGATGTAGCGGTATTCGCTTTTGGCGGAACGAAGGTTGTCCCGGTAGAAGCAGTCATCCTGAAGCACTTCGCCGTAGCTCAGCACCACTTCTGTGCCGGCAGGCTCATTTACATCGAATTCCACCCAGCCTGTCATGTTCTGGCCGAAGTCCAGCACAGTTTCCCCTTTCTTGGTGTGGAGCAGAGTGGGGGTGAAACTGGCCTTTTTCACGATCTTGGGGCCCATCCGGGCGGTGAGCTTTTCCAGGCTTTCCGTGCCGGGACGCACTCCGCTGGCGGCAGCTTGGCATCCGGGGCAGGACCAGCCAGGGATTTCCTTGCGGGCGTCGTAATGTTCCCCGTCGTAGATATTGCTGAAAGTGACGGGGGAGGGGTAGCTCTTCCAGGTGTTGTCGGAGACTACCACCTGCTCCGAGCCGTCTTTCATGGTCACGTGAACCTCGCAGATGGCCTGCATGGTGTCGCCGTACAGATCATGGTATCGGTCGAAGATGATATCGCCCTTGTACCAGCCGGGACCCATGGAAAGTCCCAGGGTGTTTTCGCCCTGGTGCAGCATGGAGGTGATATCGAAGGTCTGGTATTCCAGCTGGAAATCGTAGCAGTGATACCCGGGCAGCAGGTATTCGTTCCCGGCTTTTTGACCGTTGACTTCCAGCTCGTAAATGCCTACGCCGCAGACGTAAGCTCTGGCGGATTCCACTTCTCCGCTGAGGGTGAAGTCTTTGGCCAGCAGGGGCTGGATCTCCTTGTCCTGAAAGTCAGCGGCGATCCACTGGGCCTGCCAGGGCTCCTGTTGCTTGGCGGTCTCGAACCAGGAGGAGGCGGAGGCACTGTCCCCGCCGTCGCCCCAAACGGTGACGGTCCAATGATACCGGGTGCGGGGGAGAAGCTCCACTGGCGCCTCAAACCCCAGGGAGGAGATATCCTCCCGTTTGCCGCTTTGGTAAACGATCTCTCCTTTCTCGGTTCGCACCTGGATCTCAGCGGCGGCCTGGCGCTTGTCGGCGGTGTCCTCCGCTACCCAGGAAAATACAGGATGGTTCAGAAAAAGCCCCAAAGGCATTTCCACATGGTTGGTACGAAGATGGGTGATTCTCAAAACAATTCCTCCTTAAACGCGAGTCTTATTCAGTTTGGGCGTCCTGCCAATAGAAGGGCAGCAGATCTTTCACCTTGACCGGGGCGTTTTCCGCTACCAGCACCAAAGTGTCCGGGTTTCCCAGCTGCATGAGGAATTCCCGGCAGCGGCCGCAGGGGGGAAGGACACGTTTTTGCCAGTCGATGGCCACGATCTTTTCCACCCGGCTTTCCCCGGCGGTGACCATGGCGGCAATGGCGGCATGCTCGGCGCAGAAGCCCATGCTGCAAGCGGTGTCGATGCATACGCCCCGGTACACGTTGCCCTTGTCCGTCACTAAAGCGGCGGCTACGCCTCCCACCTCGATGTCCTCTGAAATACGACGGGGGTTCAAGACGGAGACGGCCTCCTGATACAGTTGGTCAAATTCCATGGCAGATCCCTTTCCTTTCATTCTTTTTCAGCATCAGCATACCGCGAACGCCCTGGGAAAAACAGGTCCCGTTTTTTGAAAAATAGGACCTGATTTATCTCTCCGTGACAAGGGGGAAAGGCGGCGGTATTCCCATTGTATCATCGGGCCATGGGAAAAGGCAAAAAAATTTCTCAAAGCGCATTGACTTTCCCATTCATTTCTCCTATGATAGTAGCGTAAAATTGTACGGACAATTTTGGGAAGGAAGGTTTTATACTATGGATCAGAAATTTGCCCGTATCACCCTGGACAAAGATTTTCAGATCAGCCGTGTGGACAAGCGTGTGTACGGCTCTTTTATCGAGCATTTGGGCCGCGCTGTGTACGGCGGCATCTACCAGCCCGGTCATCCCTCCGCTGATGAGGAAGGCTTCCGCAAGGACGTGCTGGATCTAGTGAAGGAGATCGGTGTGCCCATCGTCCGGTATCCCGGCGGCAACTTCGTCTCCAATTTTTACTGGGAGGACAGCGTGGGCCCTGTGGCACAGCGTCCCCGCAGGCTGGAACTGGCATGGCGCAGCACCGAGCCCAACCTGGTGGGCGTCAACGAGTTCGTTTCCTGGAGCAAGAAGGCTGGCAGCGAAGTGATGATGGCTGTGAACCTGGGCACCCGGGGCATCGAGGCTGCCTGCAATCTGCTGGAGTACTGCAACCATCCCTCTGGTACCAAGTACAGTGACTTGCGTGTGTCTCATGGTATCAAGGATCCCCACAACATCAAGGTTTGGTGCTTGGGCAACGAAATGGACGGCCCCTGGCAGATCGGTCATAAGACTGCTCAGGAATATGGTCATCTGGCGGACGAGACCGCTAAAGCGTTGAAGCAGATCGATCCCAGCGTGGAGCTGGTGGTGTGCGGCAGTTCTAACACCAAGATGCCTACCTATCCCCAGTGGGAAGCCACCGTGCTGGAGGAGACCTACGACAACGTGGATTTCATCTCCCTTCACAGCTACTACGGCAATCCCATGAACGATACCGCCGATTTCCTGGCACAGTCCGTGGATATGGACCGGTTCATCCGTACCATCATCTCCACCTGTGACTTTGTTAAGGCCAAGAAGCGGTCTCAGAAGGACATGATGCTCAGCTTCGACGAGTGGAACGTGTGGTTCCATGCCAAGGATGACGATGATGACACCATGAAGAACCGTCCCTGGTCTGTGGCTCCCCATCTTTTGGAGGACCGTTATGACTTTGAGGACGCACTGGTGGTGGGCCTGCTGCTCATCACTCTGCTGAAGCACTCCGACCGTGTGCGTATGGCCTGCCTGGCTCAGTTGGTGAACGTGATCGCCCCCATCATGACTGAGGAAAACGGTCCCGCCTGGAAGCAGACCATCTTCTATCCCTACCTCCATGCTTCCAAGTATGGCCGAGGCGTGGCTCTGAATCCTGCTCTCCGTTCTTCCAAGCACGACACTCGTTCTTTCACCGATGTGGACGACGTGGATTCCGTGGCGGTTTGGGACGACGAAAAGGATGAAGTCACCATCTTCGCTGTGAACCGTGATCTGAACGACGATATCCCGCTGGAAGCTGATCTGCGCTCCTTCGTGGGCTACCGTGTGCTGGAGCACATCGTTCTGGAGCATGACGACATGATGGCTGTGAACTCCGCTGACAAGCAGACCGTGCTTCCCAAGACCGTGAACGACCGGGATGAGCTGAAAGACGGCATTCTCACCAGTCGTCTGGGCAAGGCTTCCTGGAACGTGATCCGTCTGGGCAAGTAAGGGATCTGCCTGCTGCAAGTTGCAAATACAATAAGGGCCCCCGGCGAACCGCCGGAGGCCCTTTTCTATGTTCTGAAAGTGGTTTACAGTCCTTTGTTGTAGGCGTTCAGGACGATGACACAGGCGTGACATCTCTGAGAGTTGCTTTTGGGAGCAAAGGTATTATCTCCCATGCCGCTGATGATCCCCAGCTCCTTGCAGGCGTACACAGCGTCTTTGGCCCAGGAGGAGATGGAGCTGTCGTCCGCGAAGGCAGCGGAACTGCCGCTGTAAATGAGGCCGCCATAGTTGGCCATAGCCACACAGAGCTGTTCCCGGGTGATGGGATCGTTGGGACGGAAGGTACCGTCGCCCATGCCGCTCATGATATTCATGGAGGAGACCCAGTTCACAGCGCCATTGTACCAGGCGTCTCCCACGTCGGAGAAGGAGCTTGTCCCACGGTAGTCAGCCACGTCCACACCGGCCAGATTGGCCAGAGACGCGGCGAATTCCGCACGGGTGATGGACTTGGTGGGGGAGAAGGTGGTGCCGTCGCCGCTGAACAGGCCCAGCGCCACGGCTTGGTCCACATGCTGAAAGTACCAATCCTCAGAGGTAAAATCAGTGAACAGCTTGTTTCCCGCGTAGGTGATGGTGGCCATGGGGCTTGTCCAGTCATCTTGGACGGCAATGGCCCGGTAAGTGCCCGAGAGGGAGATGGGACCCGTGTAAGGAGTGCTCTCTGCGGTGGGATGGGTGCCGTCGGTGGTGTAACGAATGTCACAGCCCTCCCCGGCGGTGATCAGCAGATCACCGCTGTCGGAAAGGGTGAACACGGGAACTGTCAGGGTGGATTCTCTTTCCACATAGGCGGAGAACACATACCCCTTCAGTCCCCGAGAAGTGATGACGGAATACCATTGATCGGAGGTGACGCCGTCGATGGTCAGCTTTTCTCCGGAAACAGTCTCCACCACCTGGACCTGGTCGTTTTTGGAAAGGGTGGCGACCTGAGCGGACTGGGTAGTAGCTTCCTTACGCAGCCGTACGCCGCTGGCGGTGATCCGTCCATTCAGCTCGTCGTCGGAGGGGACATCGTCGCCGTTGACCAGGTCTTGCGTGCTGTCCTTGCCGCTGTAACCCAGGCTCTTCAGCTGCTGGGCCACGGTGGAAGCGGATACATAGCTGTCGCTGAGAGCGGGGGCCTCGGGAGAACTGGTGGTAAGAGGATTTCCGTCGGTGCCCAGAGCGATGCCGTCGCTGCCGATGGTGAATCCGTCCACTACCGTGTCCACGTCATACTGGCAGTCGGTGTAATGGTACAGGTTGCCATTGAACTCGTACCAGCCAGTGGAGGGGTAAAGCATACCGTTGTCAAACACGTGCCAAGCAGTCCAGCCACGGCCGCTGCCAACCACTTCGTCCATGACCATGTTCACGTTATAGTCGCTGTTGTCTGTGGCCATGTTGTTACCGATATAGATACCGATGTGGCTGTAAATGCCGGTAGCAGGATCGTTGTAGTCAGGCATGGTCACCACAAGACCGTGGATACGGGGGATACCGTAAAGCTCGTCAACGTCACCGGAAAACACGCAGTTGTATGTCACTTGGGAAGTTGCCCCAGCGTAACAACCTGCCTCGGCGCCCAGATCCTTGAAATAGGCGTAGATCAATCCGGCACAGTCGGAGACCCGCACGCCGTTGGAATTGGTCTCGCCTTTGCCGCCGTAGGAATACAGCCAGCCGTCCTCATATGCCATGATGCCGTGTTCGCCCAGTCCCAGGGAAGTGGGTGTGCCAGCGGCTTTGGCGGGAAGGCGGAGAGCGCAGAACGCGGTAAACAGGACCGCCACAGCCAGCAGCAGAGCGGCCGGCCGGCGGGTGGGTTTCGCCATATGTTTCATCAAAAGACATTCCTCCTAAGCAAAAAGAACCTTGCCCGGACAACCGGGCGTTCTGCCCCATGAAGAGCAGGTTGGTGTGTCAGTTCTAAAGGTTACAAATCTGTTACAGTTTACCACAAAATTCCCCAAGATGCAACCCTATGGGACAAAATGCCAAATACTTCCCGGTTCAGGCTTTTGTGAAAGCGGCATTGACAAGCTTCTCTGATTCAGCGATAATGAGGATAGTTATATAGAAAAAGCGCTCCTGGATAGGGCGTTTTTTGGAAAGAAAGGGGTTTTGGAGATGAAACGGATGCTCAAACGGTGGTGCAGCCTGCTTTTGGTGGGGCTGCTCCTGCTCATGGTGGTCCCTGCCGGGGCGGTAGCCCAAGAGGGAGACGCGTCTCAAGAGGAGAATGTAGCCTACCAGTGGGGAGATGGTGAAACAGGATACGCTCTTCTGGAGACCCAGGATACTTTGGGAGGCGGCACTGTCATCGGTCAGAGCGAGGCGTCGGTATTCGGCGCGCCTCTTGGCTCTTACGACGACGGTTCTATGTATGGTCAGCTGACCCAGCGGCAGAAGGATTGTTATGACGCTTTAGCCAGCATCCCCTTCAGTCAGATTCTCACCGCGGCGGAAGTCGACGGTTTTCGTCAGGTGGCCGTTCGGGTGGATTCTCTGTATGGGCTCACTTTGACAGGGACCATTAGCGGTGGCACCTTCATCCCGGATGCCCCCTCTATGAGCCTCTATCGGTCCGTCTATACGGATCTGTGCGCGGCGATCGTTGCCCTGCGCTATGACCAGCCTGAGGCGTTCTGGCTCTCTACCGTGCGCTATGGTCTGTATTGGCAGTCCTCTAACGGCACTTCGGTCTCCTTTGGGAACGCTGTTTTTGCCTTTGATCTGATGTACGACGGCCAGGAACGGCAAATGTATGACCAGCAGATGGCCAGCGCTCAGGCCATTGCCGATCAGGTGGACCAAAGCGCGGATCTTTACAATCAGGTCAAGCAGGTCCATGATCTTCTGGCGGCCCAGAGCAGCTACAATTACGATCCCGCCGACAGCAAGGCGGCCTCCCTGTCTCACCAGGCGTACAGCTGCCTGGTGCCTGGGGATGAGTACCAGCCGGTGTGCGATGGTTACGCCAAGGCCATGAAAGTGGTATGCGATCTGCTAGAGATCCCCTGTATCCTGGTGAACAGCGAGACCCACATGTGGAACAACATCAAAATGGATGACGGTGATTGGTACAACCTGGACCTGACCTGGGACGACGGCGACGATTCTCAGATCTACTACGACTATTTCCTCATTGGTTCCCGGACCGTGGTGAACGGTTTTGAGTTCTATAAGGAAAAGGACCATGTGGAGCAGAGCCCCTGGGAGGACAGCAGCGAGCTGAACCATGTCACCTTCCGGTATCCCACCAAAAACCAGCAGGCTTATGAATACGTCCCGGGTGGTTACGAGCCGCTGCGGTTCCCCGACGTGAAGCGCAGCGCCTGGTATTATGAGTATGTGGAAACTGCCGCGAGTATGGGACTTTTTGCCGGAGATGAGAAGGGATTTTTCAATCCAGGCAGTAAGATCACCCGTGGCCAGTTCGTTCAGGTGCTCTACAACACGGTGGCCCCTGACTATACTCTCACTCAGTCCCAGTTCCAGGATGTGTCCCAGAACGCTTGGTATGCTGAAGCGGTGAACTGGGCCGCGGAGCTTGGTGTGGTCACCGGCAAGGGCAATGGGCTTTTCGCCCCCGACGCCTTCATTACCCGGGAGGAGATGTGCGTGATCGTCAACAACTACACCACAAAGGTGCTGCAAGTGACCCCGGAATATGATGGTTATCTTTTCTCCGACGACGCTTCCATCTCCGATTGGGCCAAAGAAGGCGTCTATCACGCCTATTCCTTCGGACTGATCAGCGGCAAGGAAAACGATCGGTTTGACCCCAAAGGCAATACCCTGCGCAGTGAAGCGGCAGTGGTGTTCGTCAAGTTCGCCGCGCTGTTGGATGAGTCTGGGGATTTGGCCGCTTGAAGCTCTCTAAAATGACCTTGTGAAAGCCGTCCTTCGGGGCGGCTTTTTCCGTTCCCGGGAGAAATGGGGGAAAAAGGAGGGACTTGCAGCTTTTTTAGTTGACAAACAGGACAGAAGATGAAATAATTAACCTTTAGAGGATTTTCCACGGAAAGATAACCGGGAATTTTCCCGGAGTTGGATCATATTGGAGGGAACACCATGAGCAAAGAGCTTGCCAAGGCCTACGAGCCCCAGGAGGTGGAAGGCCGCATCTACGACTTCTGGATGAAGGGCGGCTATTTCCACGCCGAGCCCGATCCGGAGAAACAACCCTACACCATCGTCATTCCCCCGCCCAACATCACTGGGCAGCTGCATATGGGTCACGCTTGGGACGAGACCCTTCAGGACATCCTCATCCGTTGGAAGCGGATGCAGGGTTACTCTGCCCTGTGGCTCCCCGGCACGGACCATGCTTCCATCGCCACTGAGGCCAAGATCGTAGAGGCCATGCGGCAAGAAGGACTCACCAAAGAGGACCTGGGCCGGGACGGCTTCCTGGAGCGGGCCTGGGCTTGGAAAGACAAGTTCGGCGGCCGCATCCTGGAACAGCTGAAGCTGCTGGGGTCTTCCTGCGACTGGGACCGGCTTCGTTTCACCATGGACGAGGGCTGTTCCAAGGCTGTGCGTCACGTGTTCGTCAAGCTGTATAACGAGGGTTTGATCTACCGGGGCGAGCGGATCATCAACTGGTGCCCCAACTGCAAGACGGCCATCTCCGACGCGGAAGTGGAGTTCGAGGAGAAGGAGGGTTCCTTCTGGCACCTGCGGTATCCTCTGGCTGACGGTTCCGGCTATGTGGAGCTGGCCACCACCCGTCCCGAGACCATGCTGGGCGATACTGCTGTGGCGGTCCATCCCGAGGACGAGCGGTACAAGCACCTGGTGGGCAAGAACGTGATTCTGCCCCTGGTGGGCCGTGAGATCCCCGTGGTCGCCGACGAGTACGTGGAAATGGACTTCGGTACCGGCGTGGTGAAGATCACTCCCGCTCACGACCCCAACGACTTTGAGGTGGGCAAGCGCCACGACCTGCCTGTCATCAACGTGATGAACGAGGATGGTTCCATCAACGAGAACGGCGGCAAGTACGCCGGTATGTCCGGCATGGATGCCCGGAAGCAGATCGTCAAGGATCTGGAAGAGGGCGGCTACCTCATCAAGATCGAGCCCATCAAGCACAATGTGGGTACCTGCCAGCGCTGCCATACCGTGGTGGAGCCCCGTGTGTCCACCCAGTGGTTCGTGAAGATGGAGCCCTTGGCCGGTCCTGCCATCGACGTGGTGAAGGACGGTACCATCCGCTTCATCCCCGAGCGCATGGAAAAGACCTACTATAACTGGATGGAGAACATCAAGGACTGGTGCATCTCTCGTCAGTTGTGGTGGGGCCATCGGATCCCCGCTTGGTACTGCGAGGACTGCGGCGAGACCATCGTCTCCGAGACCGATCCCGACACCTGCCCCAAGTGCGGCGGGAAGCATCTCCATCAGGACGAGGACACTTTGGATACTTGGTTCTCCTCCGCTCTGTGGCCCTTCTCCACGTTGGGCTGGCCCGATGAGACGGAAGAGCTGAAATATTTCTATCCCACCAATACCCTGGTCACCGGCTACGATATCATCTTCTTCTGGGTGGCCCGGATGATCTTCTCCGGCATGAAGCACATGGACAAGGCTCCCTTCAGCACCGTGCTGTATCACGGCCTGCTCCGTGACTCCCAGGGCCGGAAGATGAGCAAGTCCCTGGGCAACGGCATCGACCCTGTGGAGGTCATCGACCAGTACGGTGCCGACGCGCTCCGCTTTACCCTGGTCACCGGTAACTCCCCCGGCAACGACGCCCGTTACAGCGAGGAGAAAGTGGCAGCCAGCCGGAACTTCGCCAACAAGATCTGGAACGCTGCCCGATTTATCCATATGAACATCGACGGCCACGACGTGCCCTGCGTCCTGCCTGAGACTTTGACTCTGGAGGACCAGTGGATCGTCAGCCGGTTCAACACCGTGGCCAAGGAAGTCACCGAGAACCTGGAGAAGTTCGAGCTGGGCATGGCTGTGTCCAAGCTGTACGACTTCCTGTGGGACGATTTCTGCGACTGGTATATCGAGCTGGCCAAGCGCCCGCTGAACTCCGAAAATGCACAGGCCGCTCAGAACACCCGGCAGGTGCTGGTGTGGACCTTGACCAATACTTTGGCGCTGCTCCATCCCTTCATGCCCTTTGTCACTGAGGAGATCTGGCAGAGCCTGCCCCACGAAGGGGAGGCCCTGATCGTCGCCCAGTGGCCTGAATATGAGGAAGGCCATGCCTTCCCCCAGGCCGAGGCTGAGATGAAGAAGGTCATGGAGCTGATCACTGCTGTGCGTACCCGCCGCAGTGAGATGAACGTGCCCCCCTCTAAGAAAGCCCATCTGTATGTGGAGACCGCTTCCCCTGAAGCGTTCCAGACCGAGGCGGAAGCCATTGCAAGGCTTGCCTATTGCAGCGGGGTGGAAGTGGGCGAGAGCTTCCAGCAGACCGAAGGCAGCGTCACCGTGGTGACCGCCGCCTGCCGTGGGTATCTGCCCATGGATGACCTGGTGGACAAGAAAGCGGAGACCGCCCGGCTGACAAAAGAGCTGGAAGGCGCCAAGAAGCAGCTGGCCACCGCGGAAGCTAAGCTCCAGAACGAGTCCTTTATCAGCAAGGCTCCCCAGAAGGTTATCGACGGCGTGAAGGACAACGCCGAGAAGCTGCGGGAGAAAGTCCGTATGATCGAAGAGTCTTTGAAAGCTCTGCAATAAACAGGCCGGTGTGTCCTTGCGTTTTCCGCCGCCCTGTGCTATACTTTCACAAGCATGGCCCCCGTGACTGACGGGCAGGTGGGAGACCACCGGGGAGCGGGGAAAACGCCGAAAAATGCCGTCCGTCTGGGCAGTGCCGCTTGCGGCGCTGCCCTTTTTTGCGGGCGGCCGGATTGACAGGAGGGAAATGACCATGACCTACGAAGAGGCATTGGATAATGTATATGGCCGGTTGGTGTTCGGCATCAAGCCGGGACTAGAGCGCATCGGCGCATTGTTGGAGCGTTTGGGCAGCCCACAAAAGAAGTTGAAGTTCGTCCACGTGGCGGGCACCAACGGCAAGGGCACCTGTTCTACTCTGGCGGCTTCCGCGCTGAAGGAGTGCGGCTTGCGGGTGGGACTTTACACCTCGCCTTACGTGCTGGAATTCCGGGAACGGTTCCAGATCGACGGAGAGATGATCCCCAAGGAAGAGCTGGTCCAGGAAGTGGAAACGCTGGCACCCATCGCCGACGAGTTTGAGCGGAACGGGGACCAGGTGACGGAGTTTGAGTACATCACCGCCTTGGCCCTTCACTGGTTTGCCCGGCGGCAGTGCGACATCGTGGTGCTGGAAGTGGGCATGGGTGGCCGGTTTGACGCCACCAATATCATTGATGTGCCGGAAGTGGCGGCCATCATGTCCATCTCTCTGGACCACACTGCCATTTTGGGTGACACTTTGGAGAAGATCGCATTTGAAAAAGCGGGTATCCTGAAAGAGGGCGGCCGCCTGGTGCTGTATCCCCAGCAGGCCCCGGAGGTCAGGAAAGAGTTGGAGGATATCTGCAAAGAGCGTCATGTGGAGCTGCTGGTGCCGGATCTGTCCCGAGTGAAGGAACTGGACCGCTCCATCCACGGCACCACTTTCCAGGTGGGTGATCTGACGCTGCGCACGCCTTTCCTGGGAGAGCATCAGGTAAGAAATGCCGTCACCGCCTTGGAGGTGCTGCGAGTGCTCCAGGAGCGGGGCTGGCCTGTCACAGAGGAAGGAATCCGGAATGGCTTTGAGAAAGCTTTCATCCCCGCCCGAATGGAGGTTATTTCCCAGAAGCCTCTGTGTCTGCTGGACGGAGGCCACAACCCTGGCTGCGCCATGGCTCTGCGGGATGCCTTGGAGCAGTTCGTGCCCCAGCGGAAGGTGGCCATTATGGGAATGATGTCCGACAAGGATAGCCGTGAGACCCTGCGGACTTTGGGACCCTTGTTCTCCCAGATCGTAGCCGTGGCGCCGGAAGGCCTGCGGGCCCTGCCGGCTCAGGAATTGGCGAAAGTGGCCCGGGAATTTTGTCCCAAGGTGATCCCTGCTGGTTCCTGCCGGGAAGCGTTGGCTTTGGCGGTGCGTGCCATGGGGGAGGACGGCGCTTTGGTGGTGTGCGGGTCCTTCTACCTGGCCGGGGAGATCCGGGAGATGCTCCGGGAAAAAATGGAGAAATTCCATGGCGGCTGACAGACTTTGGCAAAAAATTTAAGAGACCCTTTGTAAAATAGACGCAAAGGGCGAAACAAAGGCTTTTGGAAAAGGTGAACCCTTTTGCAAAAGCCTTTTTTCTTTGCTTATTTGGAACGTGAAGAGGAAAGGAAGGAACAACATGAGTGTACAGCTCAGTTATAAGGAAGGGGTGCTGACCGCCCGGCTTTCCGGGGAGATCGATCATCACTCCGCCCGGGAGATGCGGGAAGCCATCGACGATACGGCCCAAAAGGTGAAGCCCAAATGCCTGCGGCTGGATTTTTCCCAGGTGCCGTTTATGGACAGCTCCGGAATCGGGCTGATCTTAGGCAGGGTGCGGTTGCTGCAATTTTGGAAGGGCCGGGTGGTGCTTTCAGGGCTTTCTCCCAATCTGGGGAAGATGGTGGAGCTCTCAGGCATCGGTAACCTGGCGGCTATTGAAAGGAGGGCGGGCTGATGAAACCCCTGAATCAAACCCAGATCAGTTTTACTTCCAACTCCGTCAATGAGAGCTTTGGTCGGGCGGTAGTGGCGGCATTTCTGGCCCAGCTGGATCCCACGGTGGCGGATCTCACCGACATGAAAACCGCTGTGTCCGAGGCGGTGACCAATGCTATTGTTCACGGTTACCGGGACAAGCTGGGGATCGTTTACATAACGGTGAAGATTTTTGAAAACGGCAAAGCTGTGGTCCGAGTGCGTGACAAGGGCTGCGGTATCCCGGATATCCAGAAGGCCATGGAGCCTCTGTACACCACCGGAGGAGAGGAGCGGGCCGGACTTGGCTTCGCGGTAATGCAGAGTTTCTGCGACAGCGTGCGGGTGACCTCCACGGTGGGCCGGGGCACCAGCGTGACCCTGACCAAGTATTTTGAGCCCAAAGAGTGACCGGGATGCCTGCCGCAGGGCGGTGGAGGAGAACATCGGCCTGGTCCACCTGTGTGCCCGGCGGTTTATGGGACGGGGAGTGGAGTATGACGACCTGTTCCAGGCGGGGTGTGTAGGGCTGATCAAAGCTGCGGAGAATTTCGACACCACCCGGGGCGTGAAGTTCTCCACCTACGCTGTGCCGGTGATCCTGGGCGAGGTGCGCCGCCTTTTCCGGGACGGGGGCGCTCTGCGGGTCTCCCGGGGCCTGCGGGATTTGGGGAAACGCGCTCTGGAAGAGGCGGACCGCCTCCGGCAGGAGACCGGAAAAAGCCCTGGCGTGGTGGAGATCGCCCAACGGCTGGAGGTGTCCGTGGAGAAAGCCGCGCTGGCTCTGGGGGTAGGTCAAGCTCCCGTCTCTCTCACTGACGGCGAGGAGGGCGGTGACCTGGATATACCGGTGGAGGCCCCTGAGGAGCGAATGACCGAACGGCTCACCCTGTATCAGATCATCCGCACTTTGGAGGAGCGGGACCAAAAGCTGATCCAGTACCGATACTTCCAGGGCAAGACCCAGACAGAGACCGCCAATCTTTTGGGTATGACCCAGGTGCAGGTCAGCCGCCGGGAGAAAAAGCTTCTCACGTACATGCGCGCTGCCTTCGACCAATAGAGAACGCCCCGTCTTTCCCTCAAGGAAAGGCGAGGCGTTTTTGATTCACAGATAATAGGATGTCCCGGACTTTTTGGGTTTTCGGTCCGTGGGGAGCAGGGAGTAGAGGGTCAGGTCTACGATGCCCTTGTCTGGCCACAGGAACCCTTCCCGGATAGTACCTTCTTTCACGAAGCCGCACCGTTCCAGAACCAGCACTGCCCGGTAGTTGATGGGCAGGACGTAACACTGGATCCGGTGGACGCCTACGGTTTGGAATAGGTAATCCACTGTGGCCCGCACCGCGGCAGAGGCGTATCCTTGACCGGTGAATTCTTGGCTGAGAATGACCGACAGAGTGACGCACTGGATCTGAGTGTCAATGTGGGAGATCTCCATCAACCCCACCAGTTTGTTCAGAGTGGAGTAGATCCCCAGCACTACGCCCCGGCGCTCCCGAAACATGGCCTCGAATTGTCGCAGCTTGGCGCCGCACTCTCTGGGTGTTACCAAAGCGGCCTCCGGGGTGAACCGGTGACTGTCCTCGTCGCTGAGGATCTGCCAAAGAGCGTCCAGATCCATATCTGTCACACGGGTCAGGGTGACTTTTTCGCTGCTGATAAAGGGATAACTGGAAAACAACAAGGAGCTTTTCACAGCGCCGTCTCCTTTCTGCTGAGCAATCAATCCTCCAAAAGCTTCAAAAGCGCATGGGGGCTTTCCACTTCCTGAGCGCCGGTGACTTTCCCGAAGCCATAGGCCGCGTGAAGGAAAGGCACTCCGGCTTGCGCGGAAGCCTCCTGGTCCAGGATGGTATCCCCTACATAGACGGGACGTTCCAGACCGTTGCGTTCTACGATAAGCCGGATGTTTTCCCCTTTGGGTCTGCCGGTGCGGCCGATGCATTCCCAATCTTGGAAATACTTGTGGAGTTTATGGCCGTCCAGGAAACTGGGGATATATTCTGTGTTGCAGTTGCTGACGATGAAAAGGGGTACTTTCCGGGAGAGCTGTTCCAAGGTCTCCTCCATTTGGGGGTAGAGCCTGCCGCCGTGTTCCCGGAGATAATCCGTCTCCACTTCACAGCACCGCTGGAAAAGCTCCATGTGCCGCTGAGGGGATAAGCTGGGATACAAGGTGGCCATCAAGTCCTCCGCAGTCATGCCCATGACCTTTTCCAACTGTTCCTTGGTGGGAGGGGCCTCCACGTCGGGGGCGTCCTTCAGCGCCATGGCCCAGGAGATCTGGAGGGCCTCTGTGGCATCCCATAAGGTGCCGTCCAGATCAAATAAGATGCTGTCGTATCTCAATGGAGTAACTCCTTTCTTCTTGCAAGTTTCTGCCCTCTATTATAGCGAATGTCCCGGTAGTTTTCAAGAAAGGTCCAAAAAACGGGCCCCGTAAGGGAGTCACTTCGTAAGGATGCATCCCTTTTGTCATCCTTCGGGTTGTTATAAAATATGATGACTTGCCGAAAGTTGTATAGACTCAATTCTCGTTATGCGCTATACTCATGGTAAGACAAGCGGAAATTTGCGGAGGTTCTATATGGTTAGAGAGATTAAAGAAAACGAGCTAAACGAATTGTTAAATTTGTATTTATATTTACATGAGAAATTTGTGCCGGAAATTACTGAACAGTTGAAAAACACATGGGAAACGATTATGAAAGATAAAAATCATCACATTATTGTAAATGAGGTTGGTAATAAAATAGTATCCTCTTGTGTTTGCGTAATTATCCCAAATTTAACAAGAAATGTCAGACCGTACGCATTGATAGAAAATGTTGTTACCCGTGAAGATTACCGTGGCAAGGGGTATGCGACGGAATGCTTGAATTATGCAAAAAAAATTGCAGAAAAGGAAAATTGTTATAAAATGATGTTGCTCACTGGTTCAAAGGAAGATGCAACACTTAAATTTTATCGTAATGCAGGCTATAACAGTAGTGATAAAACCGCTTTTATTCAATGGCTTGAATAGATTACATCACCTCCCGTTTATCAAGAAATTCAGAATATGGGATTATACCAGTACGGTTGTGTCCACAGGTATAACGAGCATCGGATTTTGATACCAAAATCCAACATTGGGGCACCTTCCTTACGGAAGGTGCCCCAACCGAGGTCCGTTTCATTTTGGAGATCAGGTCAAAAAGTCGTAAGGGGTCTGCTGATACACATAGTAATTCAGCCAGTTGGCAACCAACAGATGGGCGTTGCTCCGCCAAGTAAAAGGCGGAGTCTTGGTGTCGTCATCGTCGGGGAAATAGTGATAGGGCACTTTGGGGTTCAATCCTTTATTGATATCCCGGAAATATTCCTTTGCCAAAGTGTCCCGGTCGTATTCCGCGTGGCCGGTGACAAAGATCTGCCGTCCATCCCGGTCGGTGACAATGTGGAGCCCCGCCATATCGGATACCGCCAGGGGAATCAGTTCCGGATGGCGTTTGATATCCTCCAGCCGCACCTCCGTGTAACGGGAGTGGGGCGCGAAGTAGTTGTCATCAAAGCCCCGCATCAAAGGATGGTAAGGGTTGAGCACCGTATGGTTATAAATGCCGCTCAGCTTTTCGGGCAGAGGGTACTTGGGAATTCCATAATGATAGTACAGCCCCGCCTGAGCTCCCCAGCAGATATGCAGCACAGAATAGACGTTGCTCTTGCTCCACTCCATGATCCGGCACATCTCGTCCCAATAGTCCACCTCTTCAAAGGGAAGCTGCTCTACAGGGGCGCCGGTAATGATCATGCCATCGAACTTCTGGTCCTTCACGTCCTCAAAAGTCTTATAGAAGGTATTCAAATGATAGGAGCTTGTGTTCTTGCTCACGTGGGTGGCCGTATGGAGAAGTTCCACGTCCACCTGCAAGGGGGAATTACTTAAAAGACGAAGAAGCTGCGTTTCTGTTTCGATCTTAGTAGGCATTAGATTCAGAATGGCAATCTTTAAAGGACGAATGTCTTGAAGATTGGCTCGTTCATGAGTCATCACAAAGATGTTCTCGCCTTCTAATACCTCAATGGCAGGAAGGTCTGCTTGAATTCGAATGGGCATGGGATCACGCCTTTCTATATATAGTAGCAAAAATAGGATCATCAGCCAGAAAGGGTAGAAACAGAAAGAACTCTTGAAGAGGAAGAATAATCAGTTGACCTTTTGGCAGATTAAATGGTATAATAGAACAACCTCATAGAAATGAGGCGCCATATAATGGAAAAAGAGAAGCGGCACTGTCGCTTTCTAAACCATTATAGGGTGCAGATATTATACCATAGGGGAAATACCCTTGTACAGTAGGACTTTGGCGAAGCCAGTTCTAGGGGGTATATCCAGATGAAAACAAAACTTCAAAAAAATTGAAAAAAGCTGTTGACATTTGGGAATTGGTGTGGTATTATATCTGAGCGCTCGAGAGAGAGCTCAAACAAGTAAAAAGGATCTGAGTTTCGACTCAGGCGAGTAACGAACAGATCCGAATTTCGAGTCGAAAGACTTGAAAAAAACTTGAAAAAAGGGCTTGACAATCGAAACCGAATGTGGTAAGATAGTCAAGCGCTCGAGAGAGAGCTCACTCAAGTAAATCAAGTTCGAAAGACGACTCAGGCGAGTAACGATGAGAACTTGAACGAAGTTCGAAAGAACTTCGAAAAAAACTTGAAAAAAGTGCTTGACAAACAAAACCAAATGTGGTAAGATAGTCAAGCGCTCGAGAGAAAAGCTCGAGAGCGAAGGACCTTGAAAATTAAACAACGAAACGAAAGAAGGACCCGTGATTTCTGAGAGTTTTAACTCAAGGAATTACAGGAAACGGAACCTAAAAAAATCCGTAAATGAAGCTAACGCTTCGAAATGAGCTTAACAAAAGCTCTAAGATTTGATTTAAAGCCGAAAGGTTTTAGATACCATATTTTAGAGAGTTTGATCCTGGCTCAGGACGAACGCTGGCGGCGTGCCTAACACATGCAAGTCGAACGGAGATAAGCGCTGATGATTTAGCTTGCTAGAGATTCTTGTTTATCTTAGTGGCGGACGGGTGAGTAACGCGTGAGCAACCTGCCTTTCAGAGGGGGATAACGTCTTGAAAAGGACGCTAATACCGCATGACATCACGACTCCACATGGAGATGTGATCAAAGGAGCAATCCGCTGAAAGATGGGCTCGCGTCCGATTAGATAGTTGGCGGGGTAACGGCCCACCAAGTCGACGATCGGTAGCCGGACTGAGAGGTTGAACGGCCACATTGGGACTGAGACACGGCCCAGACTCCTACGGGAGGCAGCAGTGAGGGATATTGGTCAATGGGGGAAACCCTGAACCAGCAACGCCGCGTGAGGGATGACGG
>DXXG01000016.1 GCA_019416455.1 Clostridiales bacterium
TGGTAGAGCAGGGGACTGAAAATCCCCGTGTCATTGGTTCGATTCCGATCGGAGGCACCATTGCGGGAGTAGCTCATCTGGTAGAGCGCCACCTTGCCAAGGTGGAGGTAGCGAGTTCGAGCCTCGTCTTCCGCTCCAAGACGTGGAAAAGACGCTTATTTTGCTCATAAAGTAAGCGTCTTTTCTTCAAGATGGTGACATAGCCAAGCGGTAAGGCATGGGTCTGCAAAACCCTGATTCCCCGGTTCAAATCCGGGTGTCACCTCCAAAAAGAACGCTTCTTTAGAGGAAGCGTTCTTTTTTTGTTTAATTGACTTTATCAGCGCAAAAAAGAACCGGTCGCCACAATCTCTGTGTTGACCGGTTCTTCTTACTTATCTTACTTATATAGATTCTGCCAGCTCCGTGGCATAACGCACGGAAGCCATGGCATCTTTACCATAGAAATCCGCTCCAATGCTGTCAGCGTATTCCTGGGTGAGCACCGCACCGCCTACCATGACTTTTACGTGAGGCGTTTCCTTACGCAGCAGTTCGATGGTCTCTTTCATATTTACCACCGTGGTGGTCATCAAAGCGCTCAACCCAACCAGCTGGGCCTTTTCCTTTTTGACCGCCTCCAGCACTGTTTCGGGAGGAACATCCTTTCCAAGATCGATGACATGGAATCCGTAGTTCTCCAAAAGCACTCTCACGATGTTCTTGCCAATATCGTGAACGTCGCCTTTGACTGTGGCGATGACGATGGTCAAATGTCCTCGTTTGGTATCTTCCTCGCCTTTCAACTGGGACTTGATCACTTCAAAGGCAGCTTTTGCCGCTTCAGCGCTCATCAGGAGCTGGGGGAGGAAGAGGGTTTTCTTCTCGAAACGATCGCCTACCGCGTCCAGGGCGGGCACAATCTCCTCGTTGATGAGATCCAGCCCTGACTTGGTTTTTAGGCCTTCCTGGGCCGCCTGGTGGGCCGAATCCTTCAGTCCCTTCTCGATAGCTTCCCGCAGCGTGTAGGACGCAGCTGTGGAAGCAGCAGGAGCGGCTTGTTTTTCCTGACCATAGACAGCGATATAGTCCATGCAGTTTTCATCCCAGCCGCTCAGAGCACAGTAAGAACGATAGGTGCGCATCATCTGCTCCGACTTGGGATTCATGATGGCAGCGTCCAACCCACGCTGAAGAGCCATCAGGAAAAAGGCCGAAGTGATATTTTCCCTCTGAGGCAGCCCAAAAGAGATGTTGGACACTCCCAGGGATGTTTTCACTCCCAATTCCTTTCGGATACGTTCCAGGGCCTCCAGGGTCACTAGAGCGGCATCCTGGCCTGCGCTTACTGCCATGGTAAGGGGATCGATGATGATATCGTGTCGGGGAATTCCGTAGGAGAGGGCTGTCTGCACGATCCGTCTGGCAGCCAAGAACCGTCCTTCTGCCGTCTCAGGGATCCCCTCCTCAGTGATGGTCAAGCCGATCACCACACCGCCGTACTTTTTAACCAAGGGGAAAATTGCCTTCATGGACGAAGCCTTGGCCGTAACGGAATTCACTAAGGGTTTACCATTATACAGGCGCATAGCCCGCTCCATGGTCTTAGGATCCGCCGTGTCGATCTGCAAGGGCAGAGGGGAGACCCCTTGTAGCTCCTGAACGACTTCACACATCAAAGTAGGTTCATCAATCTCAGGAAGGCCTACATTCACGTCCAGCACATGGGCGCCCGCATCCTGCTGAGCGATTCCTTCCCGCAGCAGATAGGGGATATCGTGATCTCGAAGAGCCTGCTTGAATTTAGGTTTTCCTGTGGGATTGATCCGCTCCCCAATGATCACGGGAGCCTTGCCAAATTCTACCCAACGCAGCCCGGAAGTGACAATGGTACGAGACGGAGCGGGAAGAGGCTGGCAGCGCAGCCCGGCACATGCAGCAGTCATCTTCTGGATGTGTTCCGGGGTTGTGCCACAGCATCCACCTACCACCCAGGCTCCTTCCCGGGCGATCTCACCCATCCAACCAGCAAATTCATCAGGACTTATGTCATAACAGGTCTTTCCGTCACGCTCCACAGGCAGCCCTGCATTGGGATTTACCACAATGGGGAGCCTGGTAAGCTCTCGAAGCTTTGGCAGCAGTGCCGCCATTTGTTTGGGACCAAGCCCACAGTTGAACCCTATTGCGTCTGCCCCAAGTCCTTCCAGCACCGCGGCCGCTACCGCCAAATCACCGCCAGTGAGGAGCTTGCCGCTCTCGTCAAAGGTCATGGTGACGAACACGGGCAGGTCGGAACCCTCTTTGGCGGCGAGCAATGCCGCTTTCGCTTCATAGATATCGCTCATCGTCTCGATGAGGATGGCCTGAGCTCCAGCCATCACGCCTGCATGGACCATCTCTCCAAAGGCGGAGACAGCGTCCTCAAAAGCCAATTCTCCCATGGGACGCAGCAGCTTGCCCGTAGGCCCGATATCCAGGAACACAACGCCCTTTCCGCAGTCCGTCACAGCCTTCAAAGCGTTTTGAACGCCCGCTATCACAATCTCCTCCACAGAATAGCCGCTTCCTTCCAGCTTGAAACGATTGGCTCCGAAGGTATTGGTCTTTATGAAATCCGCTCCGGCATCAAGATAAGAACGGTGGATCTCCACCAGCTCCTCTTGATGGGAAAGGTTCCAAAGCTCCGGTAGTTCTCCGGGCTGCAATCCTTTTGACTGCAAAATGGTGCCCATGGCGCCGTCAAAATAGCAAAGCTTACCGCCCAGCATACTCAGTACATGACTCATGCTCATTCCTCCTTTGTACGCGTCTCATTTTCTTCTCCCTTGCGGAAAGGACAATTTTTCGCTGAACAGCTCATACATTTGCCCACATGGCAGAGAGAGGGATCTTTAGAAAGCCCCACCACACCTGTAATAGATTTCATGGGGAGCATTAAAAAGGTGTCCGTTAAAGTGACGCCGATCTTTTTCGAGACTTGGAGAGCGTCAAATAAAAAACGTTGGCTGGAAAGGGGAAGATCCCCATAACCTGGGCTGTATCTGGGACGCAGGAACAGCCCTTTTTCCTTCGCGTACTCCTCCAGATCTTCTTGGGCCCGGTCAGCTTGTTCCTCGGTGTAAACAGCAGCGCAAGCCTGCAATACCGGCACCAGCGACATCTCTACCAGCTCATACCGCCTAATAAGGGCATCCACTCCTGGTCCCAGGGTAAAAGCCACCAGGAACGCTTCCTGGCAGCCTTTCAAGTGGGCGGCCAGCGTTTTGCTGGGAAGATAAGTCCCGCCGATCACAGCGCCATCATCCTTTACAGAAAGGGAGAACTTTCCCGACACATACCGTGGCGTGGCCGCCTGTATCAGTTCTTTTTCCGCCCGGACAATCAACTGGTCCAGCTGAGGATCGCTGTTTCCAGCCCCCAGATAACGGAGGATCTCTTTTTTATCCATAGACGATCACCGCAGGATATGGCTCAGGTTTTCCATGATTTTCGCCGCGGTCTTGGGGCGGTTCATGGTGTACAGATGGATGTATTTTACACCGTTGGCGATCAGATCGATGATCTGGTCTGTTGCGTAGGCAATGCCGGCCTGCTCCATGGCCAGAGGATCGTCAGAGAACTTGTCCGCGATGGCCTTGAACCGGGGCGGCAGCATGGAACCGGAAAGTTCGCAGCTGCGCTTGATCTGCTTGGCGTTGATCACCGGCATAATGCCCGGGATAACTGGCACGTTGATGCCAACCGCCAATACGCGATACAGGAAGTTGTAATAGACGTTGTTGTCAAAGAACATCTGGGTGGTGAGAAAATCACACCCGGCATCCACTTTTTCTTTCAAAAAGGCAATGTCGTCTTCCTTGTGCTCACACTCCACATGTCCCTCAGGATAGCAAGCGGCGCCCACACAGAAATCTCCCTGAGCCTTGATGTCCTGGATTAGCTGGATCGCATAGGTATAGGGGCCCGGAACATAGTCCTTGGGAAGATCACCCCGAAGTGCCAGGATATTTTCAATGCCCCGCTGTTTCATCTCTTCTAAGCGATGCTGCACATCTTCCTTGGTGGAGTCGCAGCAGGTGAGATGGGCCAGCGCGGGGATGTTATGGGTGTTCTGTATGTAGGAAGCGACTTCCACCGTCTTTTTTGAGGTGCTCCCGCCAGCCCCATAGGTGACACTGATAAAATCCGGTCCCAAGGCCTGGATAGAGTCTACGGTCTCAAAAATACCGCTGAATTGGATGTCTTTTTTGGGCGGAAAAATCTCACAGGAAAAAGTTACTTTCTTGTCGTTCCTGTGAAGAAGCTCCTTGATTTTCATGATAGATCACACCTTTCTGGATGACCGGTCTCTTTCTTTATAAAAATGTATTTTATTATTTTATCATGTAACGAAATAATTGAAAAGAGAATACCCGAAAAACTTTCCTCATATTCCTACTGTGACAAGGGGGGATCCCATGAAGCGAAAACTGTTTTTCTGGGTGTTGTTCTGCGCTTCTTTAGTGCTTTTCTGCGCCCAGACCATGGAAGCATTTGGTGTGGTGGCATTTCACGCGGAATTCTTTGAGAAAAAAGGCACCATTGTCATTGACGCGGGCCATGGAGGGGAAGATGGCGGAGCGGTAGGGGTAAACGGTCTGGTGGAAAAAGATATCAACCTGGCTATCGCGTTGGCTCTTGCAGAGGACCTGAAAGCAAATAATTTCGACGTGGTGTTAGTTCGAGATGGAGATTACTCTGTGGGGGATCAGAGTCTTTCCACTGTGGCGGAACGAAAACGCTCCGATACAAAGCGCAGAGTCAGCCTGGTAGAAGAAACTGGCGACTGCCTTTTGGTGAGTATCCATCAAAACCAGTTTTCCCAAAGTCAATACAGCGGCGCCCAAATGTTCTATTCCCCCAACAATGAGGAAAGCGCTCAGCTGGCGGAGTGTATCCGTCAAAGCGTTGTTAACTCTCTCCAACCCGAAAATACCCGGCAGAATAAAGAGGCAGGGGAGGAGATCTATTTGCTGACCCATTGCCAAGTCCCGGCAGTCCTGGTGGAATGCGGTTTCCTGTCCAATCCCCGGGAAGCAGAACTTTTGGGACAGGAAACCTATCAAAACGATATGGCAGCCGCTATCTACAACGGGATCATCGACTTTTTGGAACAAAGGGAAGATGAGCCCGCATAAAGTATTTTTCTCCTTCCGGATCTGTGATATAATAGCTGTAGAACATTATGAAAAACCTTAGACCAGACAGGAGACAATAGCATGGCAGGAAAAAGCAAGTTGATCTACCAGTGCAGGGAATGCGGCTTCGAGTCCGCCAAGTGGATGGGGAAGTGCCCCAGCTGCGGGGAATGGAACTCCTTTGAAGAAGCCATCAAAGAACCTGTGACACCGGTAAAAAAAGCAGGCATCGGCGGAGGTAGACTATCTCGCCCCACTCCTATCAATGAGATCAGCACCCAGGAGGAGGCCCGCTATCACACAGGTCTTTCCGAGCTGGACCGGGTGCTGGGTGGCGGCATTGTCAAAGGCTCCCTGATCCTTATCAGCGGCGACCCGGGCATTGGCAAATCCACCATGCTGCTCCAGATCTGCGAAACCCTAGGCCAAACGCTGCGCATCCTGTATGTGTCCGGGGAAGAATCCGCCCGTCAGATCAAGCTACGGGCATCCCGCCTAGGCGTGGAAAGCTCCAATCTGCTGATCCTCACGGAAACAGATGTTCAGTATGTGGTGGAAGAGATCCAAAGTGAACGCCCTGACCTGGTGATGATCGACTCCATCCAGACCATGAACCACACCGATCTGAATTCGTCCCCAGGCAGTGTCACCCAAGTTCGGGAGTGCACCAATGCCATGATGCGCTGCGCCAAATCTTTGGATATTCCCATCATTGTGGTGGGACACGTCAATAAGGACGGAGCTATCGCCGGTCCGAAAGTGCTGGAACATATTGTGGATGCTGTGCTTTATTTTGAGGGCGATCGGCAGATGACTTATCGGATCCTGCGGGCTGTGAAAAACCGCTACGGCTCCACCAATGAGATCGGCGTGTTCGATATGGGGGAGAATGGGCTGCATCAGGTGGAAAACCCCTCTCAGGCAATGCTCTCCGGCCGTCCCAAGGACGTTTCCGGCACCTGTGTCACTGCGGTGATGGAAGGCACTCGGCCTATTTTGGCGGAGATCCAGGGCTTGGCCACCACTTCCGGTTATGGCAATCCCCGGCGCATGTCCACTGGTTTCGACTATAACCGCATGGCGTTGATCCTGGCGGTTTTGGAGAAACGGGCAGGATATTATTTCTCCAACCTGGACGCCTATTTAAATGTGGTAGGTGGGCTTAGATTGGACGAGCCCTCCGTGGATCTGGCCGTTGCCATGTCCTTGATCTCCAGCTTGAAAGATACACCCATCCGGGAAGATACAGTGGTGTTTGGGGAGATTGGCCTGGCAGGAGAGCTGCGCAGTGTCAGCCACAGCGATCTGCGTATCGGGGAAGCGGCTCGCTTGGGCTTTACCCGTTGTGTGCTGCCGTACCATGGCTTGAAAGGATTGAATTCCGCGCGAATGCAGGAAATGGAGATTATAGGGGCGAAAAACATCCGAGAAGCCTTTGAGGCCGCTACATGAATGGATTCCTGCGCCATCCCCGGCTGCCAGAGAAACTAGTATCTTTGGCCTTGATTTCCGGGGAATACCCCTGGTTAAAAGACGCGTTAAAGCAGCGGGGGATCCAATCCCTCACAACTGTGGCTGACCATCGGCTTCCAGAACCTGTACAGTTCCATCCCGATCTGCAAGTGTGTCCCTTTTTGTTTGAACAAATGTTCGTTTTAAAAAGAAATAGTCTAAGGGAGTCTCTCACCACACTGGGATTTCATGTGACAAAGACTATGGCGGAACCAACGCCGCAATATCCTGGAGACGTATTGTGCGGTGGATTCCTGTGGGGAGAACGTTTGATTGGAAACCCTAAGGGAATCGATCAATCCATCCAGGAAGCAGCCCATGATCTTGGCCTGAAGCCATTGTGGGTGCGTCAAGGCTATACAGCTTGCTCCACAGCTTTAGTGGACGAGCGTTCTGCCATCACAGCAGACCAAGGCCTTGCACGTGAATTGATGAATAACGGTTTTGAAGTGCTGGTGATCCGTCCAGGATATATCCAGTTGCCCGGTTACGATACAGGTTTTCTAGGCGGCTGCTGCGGAAAACTGGGACCAAATGAATTGGCGTTTACAGGTGAGCTTTCCAACCATCCTGATGGAGAGCGTATCAAAGCGTTTTTAGAGAAACAGGGTGTTACAGCCATTGAATTGAAAAAAGGCCCTCTGGTAGACGTAGGCGGCATACTGCCGTTGCTGGAAAGGCATTGAGCCAAAAGGGGGCCTGAAAAAGAAAACACTTAATTATACAAAATTAATATTTTGTATAATTTGGGGGAGGAGAAAAAGCGTTTTTATGAGTTTTTCCATTAAAGACGAAATGCCGGAGATCGTCCAGCAGTACGCTATGTACCTGCGGAATATTCGCGGGCTTTCCGCGAAAACAGTTGATGAGTATTGCATGGACCTGCGAACGTTTTTCCGGTTTTTAAGAAGCCGTGACTTAAAGGACACGCCTTTAGACGAGATCCTTGTGATGGACGTCACTCTGGATGAGATCCGTCAGATCAAAACTTACGATATATTCGAGTTTATGAATTTCGTTGCCGACGAGCGCAACAACATGAGTTCCACTCGACAGCGGAAATCATCCTCGCTGAAATCCTTTTTTAAATACCTGACTGTCCACGAAAAGCTGCTGGATGAAAATCCCACTGAGAACCTGACTCCTCCCAAAAAGAAAAAGGCTCTACCCCATTTCCTTTCACTCGAACAAAGTATCGAACTTCTGTCAGCGGTAGAGGGCTCTGATGCCGAACGCGACCGGTGTATCCTCACATTGTTCCTCAACTGTGGCATGCGTCTATCAGAACTGGTATCCATCAACCTCACCGACGTGATCCATAATAACTCCACGCTGCGGATCCTGGGCAAGGGTAACAAGGAACGGATCGTTTACCTGAATCAAGCATGTTTAGAGGCAATCGATCATTACTTGGTGGTCCGTCCCAAAGATGATGTGAAAGACCGCAACGCCTTATTCCTCAGTAACCGGGGTACTAGGATCAGCCCCAAAACCGTGCAGTACATTGTCAAAAAATACCTGGAGAAAATCGGTTTAGGCGGTCCCGGGTATTCGGTCCACAAGCTGCGCCACACAGCTGCCACATTGATGTACCGCTATGGCAACGTAGATATTCGTGTGCTTCAGGACATCCTAGGACATGCCAATCTTGGCACCACAGAGATCTATACTCACACGTCCAGCACCCAAATGGAGGAAGCTATCAATGCCAACCCTTTGGCCAAGGTAACAGACCGAAAAACAAGACCTGCTAAGAAACGATCCTCTGATGATGAGGAGGATGACGAGTAACTGCAACCAAAACAAAAAAGGAAGCGTTCCAACTGGAAACGCTTCCTTTTTTTATTCATCTTGTAAATGGTTTTTAGCCTGAGATTTTTTCATCAAACGACCGTTGACATAGACCATCTTGTCATCGTCGTCTTCCTCTTCCCCATCCGCCTCCGGCGGAGCAAAGAAGCGAGCTTCCTCAGGATCTTCCTTCACAGGCACGGGACCATTCTTTTCTTCTTCCATTCTCTGCTGATAAGGCTTAATCAAATACCGGTCCACAAGAGGATACACAGTAAAGTTGATGAAGTAACTTACCAGAGAAAACAGCAGGAAAATCAAAAGCGCCAGCAAAATGAAGAGCGTCAGGCCCACCATGGGCACCACGGCATAGAGCACATAGCCCAGACCGCCCAAGATAACCGTGATGAGAATATTTCTGCCCAAACCAGCCAGCGCCAAGATCAGCGCATTGCGATAGGCCTGACTGAATTTCAGCTCAAAGGTGACGAACATCACCGGCAGATAATACTGAGCGAACAGGAAAAACACCGCCAACACCAAGCACAGCCAGAACGGAATGTAGAAGAACCAGTTCCGGGAAGTACCGTTGTAATAGTACATGATGGAAAAACTCAGGACCACATATACTACATACACGATAAATCCGTTGAGCAGGAAGTACTTCCAGTTCCCTTTCACGTTTTCCCAGAAATCCGACCACACGAAAGCGTGTTCTTCTCGTGCGTAGTTCCTGGTCACGAAGGTGAGACCCGCCGTGAAAGGCGCCAACAGGACCAGCGGCAGAGGCACGGCATACATCACCCACAGGTCTACCTGGACCGCTCCATCGCCCGAAGGAAGCTGAAGCATAAAGTGGGTTGGCGACAAGAAGAGCAACACCATCAGTACCACAGCTACCGCAAAGGGGATCAGAAAAATCAGATTGAGCTGTACCAGCTGACCGAACTTTCGCAGCAGGATCTCAAAAAATCTGACCGGAGGGGATTTAGGCGGGTCGTCCTTGTTTACACCCGGACCGGGTTTATTGTAGTTTCCAAAAATACCGAGAAAGGCCAAAAAACCAACTCCATTTCCACAGAACGTTATGGTTCATCCCAATTTCGCCTTGGGATGACAATCATTATACACCTGTTTTACATGGCTGTCCAGAAGCTGAACATAAACTTGTGTAGAAGAAATATCCGCATGTCCCATCATAGTCTGGATGTCCTTGACAGACGCTCCATTTTCCAGGAGATGGAGCGCGAAAGAATGCCGCAGCGTATGAGGAGTGATCTCTTTGGTGATCCCTGCCTCTGTGGCGTAACTCTTAACGATCTTCCAGAATCCCTGACGCGTAAGCCGTCCGCCGTTGAGGTTGACGAACAAAGCGTTCCCGCTCTCCGGCCCCGTGATAAGGACCCGCATCCGATATATGTAATCAGATACTGCCACCACAGCAGACGGATACACAGGAATGGACCGCACCCCTTTGCTGCCCCGGCAATACAGCACGCCGGAACGCAGGTTCAGGTCTTGGATATTCAGATTGATCAGCTCGGATGCCCGAATACCAGTGGCGTATAACAGCTCCAGCATCGCCTTGTCCCGGCAGCCCTTTGGCTCGGTGATATCAGGCTGTGCCAGCAGTTGTTCGATCTCCTCTCCGGAGAGCACCTGGGGCAGCTTTTTCACTGTCTTTTCCAGCTTGATCCCTTTCGCGGGATTGTGATCCATCTCCCCGCGGAAGATCAAAAACTTATAAAAACACCGCACCGAAGCCAGATTTCTGGAAATGGTAGTGGGCGAACGCTTGAGATCATGGAGATGATCCACATAGCCCTGGATCACCTGCTCGTCCGCTTCCAAAGGATCCATATCCGCCTGAGACAAATACTCCAGGAAATATAACGTATCCCGCAAATACGATTCCCGCGTGTTTGCCGAATTAGCCTTCTGGTTCGTCAAATAGTCGCTGAACAAGGAGTAGTAATCGCTTGCGCCGCTCATGCTCTGTTGCCACCCTCTTTTCTCTTAAAGAAATACCGAATACACCGTTGCCGGCAAACAACCGATCAGCGAGATCCCCACCGCAAAACTCATAAACAGAAGCAGGTCGTGAAAGTACAGCTTGAGATCCAAACTGCCCTCGCGGGAAGAAAAACTGACTTTTGCCAGATGATCGGAAAAAACCAGCGAACGCACAGCAAACAGCAGAAGCAACGCTCCCGCAGCCGCCGCGGCCGGTGTATATATCAATGCGGATCGTAGCAGACCCCAAAGCTCGTCCTCCCACAAAAAGAAGGAAACACCGATTCCCACTGTCACTCCTCGAAAAAAGAGAAACAAAGGCACCGCGAATACCCCAAACGCGGTGACCCCCAGCAGGAACAGGGGGATCAGGCCAATCAGCACATTGAGCAAGAGAGTGGAAAAGCAGGAGAAAAAACCTGAACCGCTTACAGGGATCCCGGAGAACTGCAAAGGGAGCACCCAGCGGTCTTGAAACAGGGGAACAAATACCCCGCACGCCGCCCCAATGGCGACGCCCGTCAACAACACGGACAACAACAGAAAAAATGCCTTCCGATTTAAAAAGCGCTCCCAGAATACCGCATCGTCCTCTGGGGAAGCGTTTTTGGTAAATTGTCCATTCAGACCACGTTTCACAGCGCACACATCCTCTCCATCCAAATAAGACCAGTGGTCTTTGTCCAATGGATATGAAAGAAAAGACACAACTATGCGCTTGACTTAAGGTCAATGAATAGATGCTCAAAAATTACAGGAAACCTAAGTTCTCTTTATCTGGAAACCAAACAAAAAGAGTACATTCTATGCAAGCAAAAAACTCAAAACCGCTCAGTCAGAAAGAAACGCGCACCATACATTTCATAAAACCTCAAAATATACCAGCGCTTATCCTTTAAACAAGCAATATCTTGGGTTTTTATAGCGCAATTCTGACAAGGCACCAGGCCAATTAAAGCTTATGTTTCCTCATGTTTTTAACCGGTTTTTCCACGACCGGCTCGGAAGGAGCGTTTTTTCTCCCTGTGAATATATACTATAATACAAGTTTTGAGATTTTGCAAGCAAAATAGCGAATATTTTTTCGATTTTATTTAAACCACTTCAATTTATGTATTTTTTATTATGTTAACCGATGTATATTCTCTGTTGGAAGTTATGTTCTCTCCACAAAATCTTGTGCGCATAAAAATACACACGGATAGACCGTGTGTATTTTTCTCTTTTCTCCTGATTAAAATTTCACCCGTCCTTTGCGGTTCACGCCCAAGATCCCGCCGGTACAACCACTTAAAATAATAGCTGCTAATCGGGCAATCCCTCCCACTCCAAAAGAAACACCTACAATCCCAGCAGAACAAGCAAACACACAACACGCAAAAAACAGACCGCAAGCTCCGCCCATAAGAGCGCCTTTTTCCTTTGTAAATAATGAAGCGGCAAATCCCCCTAAAAAAACAGCACAGCAGGAGAACACTGTCACTAGAACCGCTAGTAAAGGTTCTTGAGGCAATTTTCCTGTTTTCGCGATCACAAGGGACGCAATGCCGAAAACCATCAATGAAGCGGCGGCCGTTACGCCCAGGGACAAAAGAAATCCTTTTATTTTTCTCACTGACGCCTCTCCCCTTTCCTCGTCAGTGAATCATATGTATGACCTGATGATTTTAGGACAAAAAAAGAAGAGGTCCGAAAACCCCTTCTCAAAATATATTCAAGTTCTGACTTAAGCCTGATCGTCCTCGTGGACCGTATCCACACTGCCGATAGCCCAGCGCTTCACACGCAGCTTAGACTTGTCACTGCCGGTCTCGATGATGATGGAATCGGTTTCGTCCTTCACAGCGACAATACGTCCGCACACGCCGCCGATGGTAGTGATCTCATCACCTACCTGGGCATTCTTCCGCATTTCAGCTTCCTTCTTCTTCTTTTTGCTCTGGGGCCGGAAGAAGATGAAATACAGCGCCACGATAAAAACGCCGTACACCAGCAGCATAATGATCATCTGGAGACCGCCGCCGGTGGCAGCAGTTGTGTCGAGAGCCATAAATTGATTCATTTTGTCAATGCACCTCCGAATTAATGCTTTGATTATAACAAGAACATGGCAAACTTGCAAGCAAACTTGCGTGCAAATAGAAAAAAACTTTTCTGTTTAGATCCGTTTTCCTAAAATCTCTACCTTCTCCCGATAGAACTGCTCGTACCTTCCCTGATCCAGTGCCTCCCGGATCTGTTCCATCAGATGGTTATAGAAGTAGAGATTGTGCATCACAGTCAAACGCATGGCCAGCATTTCGCCCGCCTTAAACAAATGATGGATATAGGCTCGGGTAAATTTCTGGCAGACAGGACACTGGCACTCCTCGTCCAGAGGCGCCTGATCCAATTCGTACTTGGCGTTGTGTAGATTCCGGCAGCCCTGAGAGGTAAAAGCGTGGCCGTGACGAGCGTTACGACTGGGCATGACACAGTCAAACAGATCCACCCCCCGATAGACCGCTTCCAAAATATTGGCGGGCGTTCCAACTCCCATGAGATAGCGGATCTTGTCCTTGGGCATGTGAGGCTCCACAGCTTCAATGATCCGATACATTTCCTCAGTAGGCTCCCCCACCGCCAGCCCGCCAATGGCGTAGCCATCCAAATCCATCTCCGCGATCCGCTTCATGTGCTCCACCCGAAGGTCCTCAAAAGTACAGCCCTGGTTGATACCAAACAATAGCTGGTGAGGATTGAGAGTATCCTCCAAACTGTTGAGGCGGGTCATTTCCTTCTTGCATCGCTCCAGCCACCGGGCCGTGCGGGCGCAGGAGGCTTTGGCATATTCGTATGTGGCGGGGTTTTCTACACACTCATCAAACGCCATAGCGATCGTGGATCCCAGATTGGACTGGATGCGCATGCTCTCCTCAGGACCCATAAAGATACGGTGACCGTCCACATGAGAGGCGAAAGTAACACCTTCCTCTTTGATGTTCCGAAGCTTTGCCAGAGAGAACACCTGGAACCCTCCGCTGTCCGTCAGAACAGGGCCGTCCCAGCCAGTAAACTTCCGGATGCCTCCCAACTTTTTCACCGTCTCATCTCCGGGCCGCAGGTGCAGGTGGTAGGTGTTGCACAACTGTACCTGGCAGTGGAGATCTTTCAAATCGTAAGCGGACACCGCGCCTTTAATAGCTCCCGCAGTGGCAACATTCATGAAGGCAGGCGTCTGGACCGTACCGTGAACGGTCTCAAATTCAGCCCGGCGGGCGGCACCTTCCTGTTTGATCAATCGGTACATGGACTTGCTCCTTTTTGTTTCAAAATCCCAAAAAAGTGCGGTGCTGAGAAAGCCCTCAACACCGCGTTTCTTCTTTCTAAATTATAGCGTTTTTTTCAGTTGCCGTCAAGGCCGCGCTTTACTCCACTTCACAACTCACCGGAGTATAACCAGCTTCGGTCACAGCATCCATCAGGACCTGATCCGCTACATCCTGTGACAGGGTGACGGTGGCCTTCTTGTTTTCCAAGTCTACGACCGCCTCACTAACGCCCTCTACGCCAGCCAATGCTTTCTGAACATGAGCCTGGCAGTGAGCGCACATCATACCGTCTACGATCAAAACTTTTTTCATAGCAACCATTCCTTTCTTTTGCTCCGGCTCTGATTCCACCGGGATAGTTGTTTGTTGATCTTGTATTTCTGTATGAGAGATCTCCATCGCAAGAGGGAGCACCTCCGTTTTAGCACTTTTCCGCTTGAAAAACCGCAGACGCAGCGCATTGGTCACAACGCACACGGAACTGAGGCTCATTGCCGCGGACCCGATCATAGGGCTCAGCCGCAAACCAAAGGCCGGGAACAGAGCTCCCGCCGCTAGCGGGATCCCCAGCACATTGTAGAAAAAGGCCCAGAACAAGTTCATGTGGATGTTCCGCACCACCGCCCTGCTCAGTTCGATAGCCGCAGCCACGTCCTCCAGAGAATCCTTCATCAGCACTACGTCTGCCGATTCTATGGCAATATCGGTGCCCGCTCCAATAGCGATGCCGATATCCGCTCTTGTCAACGCAGGAGCGTCATTGATACCATCCCCCACCATCGCCACTTTGTGACCCTCTTCTTGGAGAGCACGAATGTGAGACTCCTTTTCTGTGGGAAGTACGTCAGACACAGCTTTTTCAATGCCCAATTCTTTCCGAATAGCTTCCGCCGTCACCCGGTTGTCGCCGGTAAGCATGACCACGTGCAGTCCCATTTCCCGGAACCGAGCAAGAGCAACACGGCTGGTCTCCCGAACCGTGTCCGCCACAGCGATAATCCCTGCCAGCTTTCCTTCTCTAGCGAACAGCAAAGGGGTTTTTCCTTCCCGGGCAAACCGTTCCACCTCTCGAGCGGCCTTTTCCAAATCTTCTTTAGAAGATAACACCCCGGTCTCTTGCAGATAAGCCAAGTTACCCGCCAAATATCGCTTGCCTCCCACCAACGCGGAAACTCCACGACCTGCCACAGCTTCAAAGGACTCCACCTGAGGCATAGGCAGTTTTTCTTTTGTGGCGTACTCTACCACAGCCTGAGCCAAGGGATGTTCGCTTCCCTGTTCCGCCGCTGCCGCTTCTGCGAGAAACTCCTTTTCGGAAAGAACACCGTCCAACACTAATACATCCGTCACAGAGGGATGACCAGAAGTGATCGTGCCTGTCTTGTCTAAAACGATCGTATCCACATTATGGAGGTTTTCCAGGCTTTCTGCAGACTTGATGAGGATCCCCATTTCTGCCGCTTTGCCTGTTCCCACCATGATCGCCACCGGAGTAGCTAAGCCCAAAGCACAGGGGCAGGAAATAACCAATACAGAGATAGCATTGGACAATGCAAACTCAAACCCCTTCCCTGCAATCATCCAGACAATGGCAGTAACCAGAGCGATCACAATAACCACCGGTACAAACACGCCGCTGACCTTGTCTGCCAACCGGGCGATAGGCGCTTTGGAATTGCTGGCCTCATCCACCAAGCGAATGATCTGAGACAAGGTGGTATCCTCTCCCACTTTGGAAGCCCGGAATCGGAAGGAACCATTCTTGTTGATAGTGGCGGAGATCACCTGGTCTCCCGGTCCCTTTTCCACAGGGATGCTCTCTCCGGTAATGGCTGCCTGGTCCACATAGCCACGGCCTTCCATCACTACGCCGTCAACCGGGATGCCTTCGCCTGGACGAATGACTACAACATCTCCCGCCACCACTTCTTCTGCCGGCACGGTATGTTCTTGGCCATTTCGAATGACCACTGCGGTCTTGGGCGCTAGGTCCACCAGCTTACCCAAAGCATCCCCTGTTTTTGACTTAGACTTAGCCTCCAAATATTTTCCCACCGTCACCAGGGTAAGGATCATGGCAGCAGACTCAAAATACAGAGCATGAGCATACTCGTGGACCACTCCCATGTCTCTATGGCCGAACCCATACGCCAACCGGAACATGGCGAACAGACCATACACCAAAGACGCCCCAGAACCAATAGCCACCAGGGAATCCATATTGGGCGCCCGGTGCCAAAGGGCTTTTAGGCCAGTTTGGAAAAAGTGACGGTTGATAAACAACACCGGTACCGTCAAAATCAGCTGAGCCAAAGCAGACACAAGGGAGTTTTCCTCTCCCACAAAGAACCAGGGCACAGGAAGAAAGAGCATGTGTCCCATGGCAATATACATCAAAGGAACCAGCAGAAGGACCGATGCGACCAAACGGTGTTTCATTTCTTTCTGGTGCTTCATTGCCTGTTCTTGACGGGACTGCCACTCCACTCGGAAGCCTCGTTTTTCAACCTTGTTATCAGCACTCTTATCAAGAGAGGACGCTCCATAGCCGATCTTCTCTACCGCCTCCACGATAGTCTCTGGGCTGACTTGTGTCTCATCATATGACACTGTCATCTGGTTTGCCAGCAGGCTGACGTTCACCTCTTCCACGCCCTCCAGCTTGGAGACACAACGGGTGACATTCGCCTGACAGGCAGCGCAGGTCATGCCGGTCACATTGTATTTTTCTGTTTTCATATGGTCTTTCACCACCCTTACTTCAATTTCTTGATCAGCTCCACCGCTTCATCTACGATCTGGGTGTTTCCTTTCTGGATCTCCTCCACAACACAGGTCTCCAAATGATCCTGCAATACCAAGTAACCAAAAGATTGCAGAGCGCTCTCCACCGCTGCCACCTGGATAAGGATATCCCCGCAGTAACGGTTATCATCCAGCATTTTTCGGATACCATTGAGCTGGCCGATCATGCGTTTCAGTCTATTTTGAAGCTGCCTCAGCTCTTTTTCGCTGCGTGGCGTGGATTTATGATGAGGACAACACATTCCCGTGCAAATTTCTTTGCCTTCTATTGTCTCTGACATGACTATCTACCTCCATTGAAAATACCCCTACTGGGTATCTTTCTGAACCTTAGTATAATACCCCCTGTGGGTATTGTCAATAGAGATGATGAAAAACATTTTTTTGAATTAAGACAATAGACTTATTCCGCTATTTTCCAAGCTATAAAATACCCCCTTACCCTATTATCACAGACAGACAAACCAAAGGGCCCGCCGCAAAACACGGCGAGCCCTTAAAAGATATTCGTTGATTGAAACGCTTTCGCTTATTCTGTTACCACCTGAAAAGTCACTTCCACCCTCTCTCCATTCAAAGCTTGAGAAAGGCCTTCCGGTTCCCGTACAGTGGCAATGGGAGTATAGTTTCCTCCTTGGCTGTCCTCCTGATAGAAGAAACACAGCGTGCCGCTCCCCTTCAAAAGCAGCTCTCCCTCCTGGATGGAAGTATACGTCTCTTCCGTTTGAGGCAAAACGCTAGGAAGATCAAAACGCTTGGAGACACCCTCTTGGTCGGTCATTTCCAAAGACATGGGAAGCATCTCTTCCAAAGCCTTAGCTGCTTCCGTATCCTGAAACTCCCCGTAAAAAACCTGCCCTCCCACATCGATCCTAAGGAGCGTTTCCCCAGTGGAAGAAACCACGCTCTCCACCGGCGAGGCCGTAGGTGAAGCTGTGGGTGAAGGAGAAGGGCTGGTCTGAAGAGCAGACTCAGGCGCGGTACTAACAGACTCGGACACAAGAGAGCTTTCCTTCACGGAGTTCTCTTTCTCCACGGTATTTTCCCGTTCTCCGCAAGCGGAAAAACTACAGGCCAGCATCACGGTTATCAAAACTGCTACGATCCGTTTGGTCAGCATGGTGTCACGTCTCCCTATCTAATACATTTTCTAACAGGCTATGGTTGGCAGCTGCCGCAGGGCTCGTACCCTTGGTCGATCAATTCTTCCCGTGTCCCGTAATAGTCCTCTTTGTTTTTCTCACTCATTGAGTCCACGGAAGAACAACTGGGAAGATGGAACTTGTGAGAATTCGTGTTGAGGATATAGTGTTCCTCTTCTCCATCCACCGCCTGACTCTCCTGTGAAGCGGAACTGGTTGATTCTCCGCTTTCCCAGCTGTCTCCGGTCGCGTAATCGATCTCCACTCCTGGCTGGACATTGTACACGTAGACATGGAAACAGATCCCTTCCCCATCGTCCTCCACGGACAAGGCCTCTATCTCCACACCTCGGGCTACCAGCTCGTCACCCTGAAACACAGGCGTCACTCGATAGAGCACGTGATTCCCCGTTTCCTTGATGTAGTCCGCAGTCATGTTCTCAAAGGGAAGCATTCCCTCCACATTCAAATATCGGGTACCAGTGATAAGGTTTTCCTCGTTGGCGTTCTCTCCCGTCAACTGGAAACCGATCAAATGGCAGCGGTTGTACAGATAACCGCCGTCTACAAAATCATATTCGGCAGTCTTCCAGCCTGTAGGACGGACTTCGCTGATGCTTTCCCGATCCTGAGTGGGCATCAGATCCTCCCCAATACAGGCAAACGCTGTCCCACACCTGCCTAAAGAATCCAAAGGACTGTACTGCTCAAAAGAACCCTGGGAAAGATCCTCTTCTGTAAACTCCGGCTGATTCCCGTTGAGTTCCACATAGGGAAACCCGTCATAAGCAGGGATGTCCTCCAGGGAAACGACCGCCGGCTGAGAGGAAGTTTCAGAAGGAGAGATTTCCAACTGACATCCTGCCATCAGCACAGAAAGGGCCAACAGTAGCGGTAATAGAACAAACAGACGTTTTCTCAAGGCTGATAGACCTCCTTTGTGATAGTTTCATGAGAATGGCCGGGAAAGTCTCTCCGGGATACAAGGTGCCATTCCATTTTCAGGTCAAGGTCCAGAGAAACGTCCGCTGGGTAGTGACGGTTCCATCGGTATACAGTTATGGATTGGATCTTGTCCTTCCAAGGTACCAGAGGAAGATCCTCCACGAAGCAGTGGGCCTCAAGCCCAGCGTTTTCCAGAAGTGCTTCCTCCACTTGAACCTGATCCCCATATTCTCGAAATAAACTCAAAGAAAAAGGACGGATCAACAACTGCCGCTCCTCCAAATTCTGGAATATATCCTCCAAAACTGTTCGATCCCTACTCTGCCGGCGATGATTGAACAACATCCCGTCCCGGTCATCCAGACAAAGAATCACATGCACAGCGGCGTCCCTCCTTTCGTCGTTAGGAACTTACTTCAGTATTATATCACAGGGTCCAGGCCTTCGCCAGCGAAAAAAGGGAGCCTGCCCACGGCAAGCCCCCTTTTATCCGGAGAAGAGATCGCGTTTCAGTACCAGGTAAAGCATGAGATACAAACTCATGGCAAGCAAAGTGAAATTGTACCGCGTGCGGAGCAGGATCACAAACCCCAGCACTGCCATTGGCAGGAGCAACCCCAGAGAAACAGCGAAACACAGCTTATCTGCCCGTTCCCCATTCATATGGGCTCGTAGCAGAGCGTGGAACGCCATGCCTCCATCCATAGGCTCAATGGGCAGACTGTGGAGCATTCCGAGCACCAAATTTGCTCCAAAGAATGGGTGTCCCTCCAGCCCTAAAAGGAGCATCCCACCGGCGCAGAGCAAATTGATTCCTGGCCCCGCGAAAGACACTAAAGCCATCTGACCGTAGGAAAGAAGTTTCTCCCTGTTGGGAACCATGCGGCACCCTAAAGCGGTAAGTTTTACGAGAGCAGGAGGCGCCCCCAGCAGAAACATCAGAAGAATGTGAGCTGCTTCATGGCAGGCTGCCGCCGCCAGAAAATAGGCGCTGCTTCCAGCCCCAAGAAAGAGACAGCAAAAGGCCACCAATGCGAAACAGGAAAATCCCACATAGACACGGCAGCCTCTTACAGAAAAGGAAAGGATCATACACGCTGGAGAGAAGCGTCTGTCTCCCAAGCGGCAGGACTGGGAGTGGGCTCAGGAGACACGGAAGGAGTGGGAGACGGCGATGGGGCCGTTCCCTCCCATTCCGGCAGCTGGATCTCCTGGGACGCTTCCTGATGATACCACTCCTCAAACGTCTTATAGATGGGGGAATCGGAGTAGCGTAGGACAAGCAGCGCTACCAACGCTATCAGGCACAAAGCGGCCTGCATCAAAGGGACCCCGCTGGAATTTCCGCTTTCCGGCTCCGGAAAGAGAGTATCCTCCTCTTCTTCCAACCCTAGCTCTTCGATCTCCTGAAGTTTTTCCAGATCCTGCATAGCTTACAAAATGATGCACAACAGGCCGCTGCACCCGTCGTTGATGACCCGCTCGATAGTCTCCCGCACCTTTTCCCGAGCGTCCACGGGCATACGGTACAGCTTGTTGTGAAGCCCCTCATTCACCAGAGAATGAAGGGATTTCCCAAAGATGTTAGACTCCCAGATAGCCACCGGGTTTTCCTCGAATTCCTTGAGCAGGTACATCACCAGCTCCTCCGACTGCTGCTCGGACCCTACAATGGGAGTGATCTCTGTATGAATCTGAGTCTTCATCATGTGTATGGAAGGCGCCGTGGCTTTCAGGCGGATGCCGTACTTGCCGTTCTGTTTCAGGATCTGGGGTTCTTCCAGCGTCAGCTCCTCCACATCAGGCATAACGATTCCGTATCCTGTCTGCTGCACATCCTCGTAAGCCTGCCGAAGTTTTTGGAACTGTTGTTTGATGGCTGTCATCTCCACCAGCTGTGCCATCAACTCCGAGTCGTCCTGGATCTCGATCCCGGTTTTCTCGCTGAGGATCTTGTAGAACAGAGACTGATCGAACACCAGTTCCGCTCTTCCCTGGCCGCTGCCTAAATCGATGCGCCGGACATTGACCGCCTTCACTGATTCGCAGACCTTCAAGCTTTCCAACATGCCCTTGACTTGGCACATTTTCTGGATGCCGCAGGAGTCCCGCAGCGCGGCAAGCACTCCGGAAAGGAGCCAGTGATCCGACTCCAGAGACGTGACCCATCCGGGAAGATCCAGAGCCACCTCGCGAACAGGGAACTGATACAGCAGACTTGCGATGATATCCCGGATATCCTGCTCGGTGATGTCAATACAGTTCACAGGCAGCACAGGGATACCGTACTTCTCTCCCAAACGGGCAGCCAGGTCCTGGGATTCCGGGCTCTCCGGGTAAACACAGTTGAGAAGCATCACAAAGGGACGACCGGTTTGGTTCAGTTCCTCGATGACCCGTTCTTCCGCTTCCTCGTACTCTTCCCGAGGAATATCGCTGATGCTTCCGTCAGTGGTAATCACCAACCCAATGGTGGAATGTTCCGTGATTACCTTCTTTGTGCCGATCTCAGCCGCCATATTGAAGGGGATGGGCTCCTCGTACCAGGGAGTGCGCACCATCCTGGGCTGGTCCTCCTCGATGTAACCGATAGCACTAGGCACAATGTAGCCCACACAGTCGATCATTCGCACCCGGAAGGAAGCGTCCTCGTCGATCTGAACGTCCACCGCCTGCTCAGGGATGAACTTAGGCTCCGTGGTCATGATGGTACGACCCGCAGAAGACTGAGGCAGCTCATCAATGGCTCGCTCCCTCTGCATACCGTCGGGGATATGGGGGATCACCACTGTGTCCATGAATTTTTTGATGAAGGTGGATTTCCCCGTACGCACCGGTCCTACCACCCCGATGTAGATTTCTCCGTTGGTGCGGTCCTGTATGTCCTTGTAAACGTTGAATCCTTCCATATTCTACCTCTCTACCGCAAATGTTGTCTTCATCGGTTGCAGATGATCAAAGGCCGGGGCTCGGGCAACACATCGTCGTACAGGTCGTTTTGTTCCCGTAGGTCAGAAAGCAGAGCCCGATGGTTTTTAGCGATATCCCAGAGTCGTTCCCCCGCAGACGCGTAATAAACCAGCAGCTGGGGCTCGTGAGGGTATGCTTTGGCGTCTTCGCCCATCCCGGCGGAAGCCAGATATTTGACTGTCTCCCGGCTGTATATCAGGCTGGATACCCAGGTCTCCACCGAAGCCTCTACCGTATTCTTGTCGGCGATACGGTATTCCCACAGATCCGTCAAAGATATGGTATCGCTGCGCTTCCCATGAGAACTTTCCAGTTCCGTGGTAAAGGTATTGTCGAAGGTCTTTTCCAGGTACAGAATCCTCCCGGAAGCACCCCGATACAACATGCAGATGGTATACCGCACACGGTAAGTCAGCTTCCCATCCTCACAAGAGGACTGGACATTTTCCTGCTCACACCACAAATCCACCACCTTTTGGATCTCCTCCTCGGTAATGGTGAGGGAACACTTCTTTTTCAAGACCTCCGTGTAGATCTCCTGGGCTTCCAGCAGGGAACTTTGGGCGTATTTCAATTCCAAGGGTCCCTGGATGGAGTAGGCGTCATCGATCATCTCCACCTCGCAAGGCTGATACAGGAAGGCTGTGAGGAACACTTTCACAGACACATCCGCGCTGGTATATTCACCCACATCATCCTCTCGAGGCTGGATGCGGCTTTCCCCGGCGGTGACTCGCAAGTCACAGAGGCAATCCTCCCCCGCTCCCCCGCATTCGATGACTTGGTTAAAGTCCAAGGATGCGGACATTTTTTCCAACGCCCCATCCACCGACGACAGATACAGGAAGGAGATATCCGCCCGCCCGCTCACCGAAAGCTGTCCCTGGGCCAGCTTGCAGTCTGTGGCTCGGCAGTTCACTTCCTTGCGGATGATACTCTCCATGGGAGGCTTGCCATTTTTTAAGGGAAGCCGGTCCTCTATGGAAAAAGAATGACTGATGGCGTTCACCGCTTGGGATGCCCGGCAATGCCTGCCCCGCTTTTCGATCCCATCACCTTCCAGACCACAAGTGATCTTTTCCTGCCGCTGCGTCACCGCAAGCACTTTCAGATTGACTGCCATATGCAGGTCCAGACGTCTGGCGTTGACTGCCCGGCAGGTCATATGCTCCACCGCTGCCCGGACCCAAGCTACGGCAGAACCCTCCGTGCTTTTCAGCTTGATGGACGCGGAAAACTCCTTGGTAAAGTCGCAGCATTTCAGGGCGTCCCCCTTGGGGTCCAGGTATAACACCCGGATGTCGCACACGCCCTCACACCGCAGGGTATCTTCGCTGATGCCATAAGAAATGATCTCCGGTACCACCCTGCATTTGAGCACCTTCTGAATATCCGCGCAGTAATCAGGAAGGTTGTACTCGGTATCTATGGGCACCTCGTAAGAGCCGTCGAATACGGGGTCGAAATAATCGTGTGGCTGAGTCTTTCGCTTTGCCTGCATACTGATCCTCTCCTTTGCTGTTCTTACCCCATATCTATGCGCGGGACAGGAGAATATGCGAAAAAGGCGCCCGCTGGGGACATTCCCCGGCAGACGCCTTTCTCTTATGTTGGTTTTTACGGTTCTTCGATCTTTCGGATGCCATAGAGCTTCCGCAGAAACATACCCAAAAAGCCTTTTCGCTTCTCGATCACAACTACCTTCATCGCCCTTGCCTCCCGTTTCCACAGCGTAGTAACGAAAACCCCAGGGCTACCAAGATCACCGCGGAAAGAAACAAGGTGAGCCCCACGGGGCAAAAACAGGAAAGGGACATTCCCAAGCCAAAACAGACCGCGTACATACACCTGTTCTGACGATTTTTAAAACAAGAGCAATCACAGCGCATCACGTAACATCGACCTTTCCCTTTGCCGGTTTTCTCGTTCATTAACCAGTATATCCAAAGGGAAAAAATGTGTTACTCCTGGTACACCACGATCAGCGCAGTACCAGAATGGACACGGATCTCCGCCGTGTCGCCCACAATGCTGTTGCTCACTCCCATGAGTGCACCGCCGCTGGTAAGGGTCTCGTGGTCCAGGGGGTATAGCAGTCCCCGGTAAGTTACCGTGCAACTGGAATCCCCAAAGGGGAACACAGAGACCGTAGCTCCTTTCATCTCCGTCAGGCGGAGAAGACTGTCCCGGATAAGGAACACTTTCGTGTGTTCGTCGGCGATGACTCCATGCCCGCTGTGCTCCCGAATAAACTGAAGCACTTCCAGGTTCGCCAGAGAGTGGTCAAAACGAGGTCCACCCAGACAACCCAACAGCAAAAAGCTGCGGAACCCTTTGGCAAAACCTTTCATTACCGCGTACATGGTGTCAGTCACATCTTTCTCCACGGGGAGAGTGACCACCTTGCGGCTTTTCTGCGGCGGAGCCTTAGTGGAATCAAAATCCCCAACGATCAGGTCAGGGGCGATATGATACTTCACCGCGGTCTCATAACCGCCGTCAGCGCAGATGACGTAGTATTTTTCCGGATCAAACTCCTGGAAAATCGCTTCACTCTCAATGGGCGAGGCACCAATGATCATACATTCTTGTTTTTTTGTTGCCATTGCTTGACATCCTTTACCTCTTGATACATGGAACAATAACTCTCGTGGCGTGAGCGGGAAATCTTGCCCTCCTCCACTGCCTGGAGAATGGCACAGCCTTTCTCGCAGGTGTGAGAACAGGAGGTGAACTGGCACTCTCCCAGGTAGGGAAGAAATTCACGAAACCCATATACCAGCTTCTCTTTATCCGTCAGCCGGTACCGCTCGATATCGAAGGTGGAAAAACCCGGAGTGTCAGCCACATAGCCGCCGTCTTCCAGTTTGTATAGCTCCACCTCACGGGTAGTGTGCCGGCCACGGCCCAGCTTTTGGCTGATTTCACCCGTCTTAAGCTGGAATTCCGGGAACAGAGCATTGAGCAGGCTGGATTTTCCTACACCGGAATTCCCGGTGAAAGCGGAGATCTTTCCCCGCAGCAATTCCCGAACTTGGTCCACCCCCTGGCCAGTGACGGAAGACACCACCAAACAGGGCACGCCAGCTAAGTCGTAGACTGCTTTCAGCTGTGCTCCGTCCTCCAGGTCTGTTTTCGTCAACACCAGAACAGGCTGGATCTCCTCCATCTCTGCCACAGCGATGGTTTTGTCAATAATCAAAGGTTCTGGGAAAGGATGACGCAGGGACGCCACGATGAACAGCTGATCGATATTGGCAATGGGAGGCCTCACCAAGAAATTTCTTCGGGGCAGGATCTCCTCCAAAGCGCCTGTGCCGTCCTCTTCTCCGGTGATGCGGACCCGGTCGCCCGCATAAGGGGAGATCCGTTCCTTTCGAAACTTTCCTCGGGCAGTACAAGTGTAAAAGCCCTCAGAAGTCTCCACGGTGTAAAAGCCACCGATGCCCTTGCGCACTAAACCTTCCAAGTGTTTCGGCTCTGTCACTGAACTTCCCCCTCGTCGGAAGAGGAGTTTCCTCCCTCCTCCGAACTGCCTTCATCGCTGGATTCGGAATCTCCATTACCAGAACCGCCGCCGGAAGAAACGAACTCATAGGTGCGAGTCACCTGAGTGCTCTGAGTATCAAAATTAAACTCATACTCCATATAGGTCTGATCGTTCAGAGTCACCACCACAGGCTCTGTGCCGGAGGTGCCGGTGAAACTGATAGAATAGCTGCTGGCGTAGGCAGGATTGACCACCTCAGAAACAACCTGAGCGCCGTTGCGGTAAACCTTCAAAGTGATGTCCTCGTTGACACCGCTGGGCAGCGGGATACTGGTGGACAAAGTCTTTGTAGCCCCCTTGCCGGAGCTGACCGTGATATCCACCGCAGAACCCTTGGAGACCTCCGAACCCTCTCCGGGAGTCACACTGATGACCGTATCCGCAGGCAGCGTACTGGTATCATCTTTTGTAATAGAACCCACCGTCAAACCAGCGTCTTCCAACATAGCAGTGACATTATAAAGCAGTTCGCCTTCCATACCGGTGGGAACTTTCACTTTTTCATCCGCGGGACCAGTGCTCACTTTCAATGTGACCACCGTGCCGGAGTCCACAGAAGTACCAGCTGTGGGATCGGTAGACACCACTCGGCCTTTTTCCACTTTGTCGTCAGCCACGTTCTCCACCTTGCTGTGGAGGCCGGCTTCCGTCATGGCGTTTTGAGCGTCTTCCATGGTTTTATCTACAACGTCAGGGACTTCCACCTGGTCCACGCCTCCATTGACCAGCAATTCCACGTCAGCCGTCTTTTTCACCATGATTCCCGCTTCGGGATCCTGCTTCATGATTTCGCCGGGCTGTTTATCAGGATCGTTGCCCTTTACAACTGTAATATTGAATCCGGCGTATTCCTCGTTGGCGATTACGTCCTCATAGAGTTCTCCCACCAACTGAGGCATCTTTATCAAGTCGTCTTCTTTCTCAGGAAGGTTGTTCCAATAGTTCAGGAAATAGATAGCCGCCACTGCCAAACCCACAATGATGGCCGCCACCAAGACACCTTTGACCACCATGGCCCCCTTGGCGCTGCGCCGAGACCTGACCAGCTCCTCCTCATACTCGTAATCGTCATTATACGAGGGAGCCTGCCGGGAAGAGTCGTACGCTTCCATGCTCCGGGACGCGTCATACCGGGCATTTGCAGTCTGAAGATCATAATGAAACACCACATTGGGGTTGCGCCGGAACTGATCTAAGTCATCCAGCATTTCCCCGGCGGACTGGAAACGGTCCACAGGGTTCTTCTCCATGGCCTTCATGGTGATCTGCTCCAAACCTCTCGGAATAGAGGGGTTCAGCTCTCGGGGCATAACAGCCTTGGCCTGAAGCTGCATCAAAGCCACGGAAACGGCGTTGTCCGCCACAAAGGGCAGCTTGCCGGTGAGCATCTCATAGAGCATCACACCCACAGAGTAGATGTCCGCCTTGTCGGTGATATAATCTCCGCTGGCCTGCTCAGGAGCGATATAGTGTACTGAACCAATGGCCTTGTCGGTCATGGTGGTGGTCTCACTCTGGAGGAATCGGGCGATGCCGAAGTCGGCCACCTTGATAGTGCCGTCCTGGAGAAGCATGATGTTCTGGGGCTTGATGTCCCGGTGGATGATCCCCTTCTCATGAGCGCACTCCAGAGCCATCAGGATCTGGGTGGTGAAGTGGACAGCCTCGTTCCAGCGAATGACACCTTCCTGCTCGATATACTGCTTCAAGGTGATGCCGTCGATAAATTCCATGACGATGTACTGGATCTGATCCCCGAAGCTCACGTCATAAACCTTGACGATATTAGGATGGGACAGCACAGCAATAGCCTTGGACTCGTTGCGGAAACGGCGCAGGAAATCGCTGTTGTTAGAAAACTCTTCCTTTAAGATCTTGATAGCCACCCAGCGGCCTTCCACACGGTCATAAGCCTTATACACATAGGCCATGCCGCCCACGCCGATCAGCTCGTGGATCTCATATCTGCCGTCCAGGCGCTTTCCAATAAATCTATCCATAAACAGTTACCAAACCTTTCTGTAAAATCCCTGGGAACTCAACCGTTGTGTATGACAGCCACCGTAATATTGTCGGAGCCGCCGCACTTGACAGCGAATTGGATCAACTCCTGGGGCAGTCCTTGACCTTCCTGGCCAAACCGCTCCATGTAGTTTTCCAGCAGATCCTCATCCACGTAATTAGAGAGCCCGTCGGAACAGGCCATAGCTAAGTCGCCGGGCGAGAAATCCCAAGCGGCATAGTCACAGGATACCAGCTCGTGAACACCCAGCACACGGGTGATGATATTCCGTTTCGGATGCACTCTTGCTTCTTCCGGAGTAATCTGTCCAAAGTTCACCAGATCCTGTACATAGGAGTGGTCCATGGTGATCTGGCTGACATTTTCCTCATGGCGAAGATAGGCTCTGCTGTCTCCAATATGGGCCACATGGAGAGTGCCTTTCGTGGCGATCATCAGCACTACCGTGGTGCCCATTCCCCGCAGGTCGGGCTGTTCCAGAGACATCTGGTACACTGCGTCATTGGCCCGATTAATGGCATTGATCATCAGGTTTTTCAGATTGGGCTTGCTCATGTTCTCATTAAAGCCGGAAAGGATCTGCTGCCGAATAGTTTCTACGGCAACGGCGCTGGCTACGTTTCCACCGTTCGCGCCACCCATGCCGTCACAGACAATGGCCCAGGCGCTGTTTGGGGAAAACAATCCGCAGTCACAACTGTCTTGGTTGGAACTGCGCACCGCGCCCACGTCTGTTTCGAATTCAACTCTCATGTTCGGTCCCTCCTTCGACTTTCCTTCTAAGCTGCCCGCAGGAAGCGTCTATATCCGATCCCAACGTCCGCCGCACAGTAGCTGTAACGCCTCTCTCTTCCAACAGGGCCACGAAGCGCTTTTGCCGGTCCAGGCCGCTCTTCTTATAGCCGGTGCCCGTCACGTCGTTGACGGGAATAAGATTGACATGGGCCAAGATCCCCCGCAATCTTCCGGCCAGCTCCTTGGCGCACCAGTCCATGTCGTTGACGCCGCTGATCATGGCGTACTCAAAGGAGATGCGCCGGCCTGTCTTATCACTGTAATACTTGCAGGCCCGCAAAAGCTCTTCCATATTCCATCGTTTGTTCACTGGCATGGTCTGGGAACGAATCTCATCGTTGGGAGCGTGCAGTGAAATGGAAAGCGTCAGCTGCAAGCGCTTATCCGCCAAATCATAGATCCTATCCACCAACCCGCAAGTGGACAGAGAGATGTGCCGCATGCCGATGTTCAAACCCTCAGGCGAGGTGACCAGCTCCAAAAAACGCAGCACGTTCTCATAATTATCCAAAGGTTCACCCATGCCCATCAAAACGATATGGGAAATGCGCTCCCCTGCGTCCAGGGACGCAGCCTGCACCTGGGAGAGGATCTCCGAAGCGGCCAAGTTCCTGGAAAAGCCACTTTTGCCCGTAGCGCAAAAGCTGCAATTCATTTTACACCCAACCTGGGTAGAAATGCAAATAGAACTTCCGTGATGGTAGTGCATCAGCACAGATTCCACGTACTCCCCGTCGGGCAAACGGAATAAATATTTCACGGTTCCATCCTTGGAGACCTGTTTCCGCTCCACTTGAGCGTAGTAAATGTCATACTTTTGAGAGAGTTCTTCCCGAAGCGCTTTGGACAGATCGGACATCTGAGAAAAATCCGTCACGCCCCGATGGAGCCATCGGTAAACCTGCTCCGCCCGGTATTTGGGCAATCCCAATTCTCCCAGCTCCTCTCGGAGCTCAGGCAGTGTCTTTGACTTGATATCCCTTGGGTTCAAAAACTCAGTGTTCATAAATCTCCTATTCTGCGGAAGCGGGCGGCAAAGAAACCGTCGGAGCCTCCGGCAAAGGGCAATAGAGTCAAGGTGTGGGCAGGTTCCTCCACCAGGCGATCCACTCCCGGCAGTGAGAAGGGAGCAGGTTCAAACTCAGGATGGGCACGCAGAAAACGTTCCGCCACGCAGCCGTTTTCCTGAGGGTTGAGAGTACAAGTGGCATATACCAGCAATCCCCCTGGCCGCACGAGAGACGCGCCATTTTCCAAAATCCGGAACTGAAGCTCCGGCAGCTCCTTGACGGAAGCGAGAGGCTTATAGCGGATCTCCGGTTTCCGCCGAATGACCCCATATCCGGAACAAGGCACATCGCACAGCACCCCATCCATCGGAGGAAGTCCCTCATAGGGCTTCTGGCCGTCGCGCTGTTCCGCCTGGATACAGGAGAGTCCCAGCCGCTCCCCGCCTTGACGGATCAACCCCACTCGTCCTTTGTACAGGTCAAAAGAATAGACATGACCTTGGTTTTCCAGAGTTTCTGCCAGAGTGAACGTCTTTCCTCCGGGTGCGGCGCAACAGTCACAAAGTGTCTGGCCAGGCTGGGCTTCCAGCAAAGTGCAAGCCAGCTGGGCCGACAGGTCTTGCACATGGAACAGGCCTGCCTGAAATTCCGGCAGCGCCGCCGGGGATCCTTCCCCCTCCAATACTGCGGCATCCTTAGGAAAGGACAAAGGTGTTAAGTTAAATCCCTTTTCAGGGAGCGACTTGGCTAGATCCTCGATACTGGTACGCAGAGTATTGACCCGAATATACAGCGCAGGCCGCTGTTGGAACGCTTCCAGCAGCTTTTCGGTCAGCTCTTTCCCATAGGATTTCCTCCAAAGAAGGATTAGTTCCTGTGGAATGGAATACCGAAGGCTGAGCGCTTTAGGATCCTCTCCCTGGGGTAAAACTAACGTCTCCTTCTTGCGGCCCAAGTTTCGAAGCACTCCGTTTACCAAACCAGCGTAGGTGCCCTTTTTGTACGCCTTTGCCTCGTTCACCGCTTCGTTCACCGCGGCGGAATCGGGGACCCGGTCCAGGTACAAGATCTGATAAGCGGCGCACCGCAGCAGCATCCATACCGTTTGATCCACCTTTTTCTTTGGGTCTTTCAAACAGCTTCTCAGAAAAAATTCAAGAGGCAGCCGTTTCTCCAACACCCCGTAAAAGATGGCGGAAGCAAGCCCTCCGTCCCGCTGGTCCAACCCTGCGGCTCGAAGCGCTTTGTCGATGACGATATTGGAATATCCCTCGTTTTCCTCCATTTGCAGTAAAGCCTGCAATGCGGTATGTCTGGCGGTTGCCTTCATAATTTCTTCCTATCTATTTATGAATTTTGAGTAGTAAAACAGGCCCCATCCTGCAACGGATGGCCCAGCAAATAGCTTTTTCCGTCCATGCGCTTTCCGTTCTCCGTCTGGATCTCCACCAGCTCCAAAGTGCCTTCCCCACAATAGACCATCAGTTTCCCATCCTGGGTGAACGCCTTTCCCGGCTGGCCAGAACCTTCCCGAACCCGGGAGGCATGGAGTTTCAATTTCTTGCCCTCCAAATAGGAGTAAGCGGAAGGCCAAGGATTCAATCCCCGGATCAGGTTGTGGAGCTCCTGAGCAGACTTGGTCCAATCGATAACAGACAGCTCTTTGGACAGCATAGGTGCCCGAGTGGCTTCCTCTTCATTCTGGGGAGTGGGTTTCAGCTCCCCCTGCTCCAGCTGCTTCAAAGTGTCCAGCAGCAAATCAGCTCCCAAGTCTTTGAGACGGTCAAAAAGCTCTCCGGCAGTTTCTTCCTCGCCCACAGGGGTCTCTGCCTTCAACAGCATGTCTCCGGTATCCAGGCCCTCTCCCATATACATGGTGGTGACGCCTGCCACTTTTTCCCCATTAATCACCGTCCACTGAATGGGAGCAGCTCCCCGGTACTTGGGAAGCAGGGAACCGTGCACATTGATACACCCATAGGGCGGCATATCCAGCACTGCCTTGGGAAGGATCTTTCCGTAGGCCACCACAATGATGGCGTCAGCGTTCCAACCGCGGAGCTCCTCCTGTACTTCCTCTTTCCGCAAAGTGACCGGCTGTAACACAGGAAGTCCATGTTGCAAGGCAAGTTCCTTTACAGGAGATGCTTGGAGCTTATGTCCACGTCCCTTGGGTTTGTCAGGCTGGGTATATACGGCGCAGACTTCATACCCGGCTTCCAGGAGCTTCTCCAATGAAGGCACAGCGAAATCCGGAGTGCCCATAAAAATCACGCGCATAACAGTTTCCTCATTCCTCTTCGATGATCCCATTCTCCAGCTCTTCCTGGGTCAGCATCCGGCTGACATGGGCTGTAAACAGAATGCCGTGGAGATGGTCGATCTCATGGCAGAAAGCCCGGGCGCAAAGCTCCTCGCCGGTTTTCTCAAACCAATTGCCGTTGCGGTCCTGAGCCCGAACAGTGACCTTCATAGGCCGCTTCACCAGACCATACTCCCCAGGATAGGACAAACATCCTTCGGCACCGTTCTGTTCGCCTTCGGTGGCAATGATCTCCGGGTTCACCAGCTCGATGGGGCCGTCTCCCACGTCCACCACGCACACCTGGCGCAGGATCCCCACCTGAGGAGCCGCCAGTCCGGCACCATTGGCATCGGCCAGAGTGGCTTTCATATCGTCCAAAAGCTGATGGAGCTTCTTATCAAAACTCTCCACCTTGCGGCACTCTTTTTCCAGAACGCTGTCACCGAATTTTACGATCTTCCGAATTGCCATGTTTTCCATTCCTTTCTCTTATAAGATCCAATAGGGGTTTGGGTCGGCGTACGCTGTCACCTGCTGGAATTCCCGCAGAGACGCGAATTGTATAAGCAGCCGGGAGATCATCTCCTGCAAACGGGAGGTGTTCCGGCATTTGATCAATAATTTATAACGGTATTTGTTACTCACCTTGGCCACTGCCGCTGGAGAAGGCCGCAGCACTCGCAAGGGCAGGTCTCCATACTCCTCTCGGGCCAGCTGACTGAGGATCCTTAAAAACATCTCCGCCGCCTGCTTCACCGCAAGCTCTTTCTCTCCCACAAAGCCTATGACAAGAATGTCCACAAAGGGCGGATAGAGCATGGCTTGACGAAAAGCGATCTCTTGGCGGTAGAATCCGAAGTAATCCTGATCGGCCGCCAGATGCAGCACAGGATTTTCCGGAGCGTATGTCTGGATAATGGCCCGGCCGGGGTACTTTCCCCTTCCCGCCCGGCCCACCACCTGAGTCAGCAGGTCGAAGGTCCGCTCGTTACTGCGGAAATCGTCGCTAAACAGGGCTTGGTCAGCGGAAAGCACTCCCACCAAAGTGACCTTTTCAAAATCCAGGCCTTTGGCAACCATTTGAGTGCCCACCATGATATCGTACTCTCCCCGGGCGAACTGGTCCAGCTTCTTTTCCAAAGAGAACTTTACCGCCACGGAGTCGGTGTCGATCCGCAGCACTCTAGCCTGAGGAAGCAACTGCTGAAGCTGTTCCTCCGCTTTTTGGGTGCCTGCTCCTCGGAATGTTACCGTGTCGCTGCCACAGGAAGGACAATGCCTGGAAAACGGCACGGAGTAACCACAGTAGTGGCACATCAAGCGGCCATTGGCGCTGTGGTATGTGAGAGAAATACTGCAATGAGGACAGCTCACCACTTCATGGCAGGTCTGGCAGGAAGCAAAGGTGTGATATCCCCGGCGGTTCAGCAGCAGAATCGACTGACGGCCCGCCTGGAAATTTTCCTTCAACGCCTGCGCCATGGTAGGACCAATGGCGGTCTCCCCGAAAGGCGCATCCTGGTTCATATCCACCAGCTCCACCTGAGGCAGAACAGCGTCTCCAAAACGGGCGTCCAACTTATGGAACCCAATGCGCTTTTCCTGAGCCTGACGGCAGGTCTCCACCGAAGGTGTAGCCGAGGAAAAAAGGCAGAACGCCCCCGCCTTCCAGCAACGGTAACGGGCCACTTCCCTAGCGTCGTAACGAGGGCTGGACTCAGACTTGTAGGTGTGCTCCTGCTCCTCGTCCATGACGATGAGCCCTAAGTCCTTCACTGGCGCGAACACCGCCGAGCGAGTCCCCACCACAATGGTAGCTTCTCCCCGGCGCACACGCTTCCACTCGTCCAGACGTTCTCCCAGAGACAAACCACTGTGGAACAAAGCGATACCGTCTCCAAACCAACGGTGAAACTGCCGGATGGTCTGAGCGGTAAGGGAAATTTCCGGCACCATGACGATGATGCCTTTCCCCTGTTCCCGCACCCGTTCTATCAGCTTGAGAAACACGGAAGTCTTTCCGCTGCCAGTGATCCCGTAAAGCAACGCGCTGCGGGGACCTTCCACAGACTGGTACTCTGTCCAAAGATCTTCCAAGACCTGTTCCTGGGAGGGCGATAGCACCAATTCATTCCCGGGAATTTCCTCATCCTGTAAAAGATCCGGGCGGCGGTACACCTCATATTCAAAGGCCTCCGCCGCCCCCTTATCCACCAGGGCCCGAACCACTGAGGAGGAGGCTCCGGTAAAATAACACAGCTCCCGTTCAGAGGCTTCTCCCGCGTCCAGGAGCGTTTGATACACGTCTCTCTGGCGAGGCGTCAAAGTTCCGGAAAAATCCAGAATAGGACGCACCATTTTAGAGGTGGCGTCCTTGACACGGCTCATTGCGGTATTTACCTTGCGGATGATCCCACGCTCCAAAAGCTGCTGGAACTCCGGATCATTTTCCAGCAGACCGGTGTTCTCAGTCAGCTTTTCCATAGGAAGAGACTTCCCGGCGTTTCGCAGCAGTAAAATCACCCGCCACTGGCCGTCGGTATAGTTCTCTCGGTCAAAATCCTTGAAATCACTGCTCAGCACATAACTGTCTCGCAGCTTCAAATGATACCCCGTAGGAATCATCAGCTTGGCCGCCTCGAACAAGGTACAGTAATACCGGTCCTTCATCCATTTGGCAAGGTCCAGCATGTCCTGAGACAGAGCGGTCTCTCGATCCAATACACTGTCCACGTCCTTGGCCCGTTCCCCGCCTTCCTTTGACAGAGAAAACACCAGCCCCACACGGCGGCGGTTTCCCGCGCCGAAAGGCACGCTGACCCGTACACCGGGAACCACCGATTCTCGCAGAGATTCCGGGACACGGTAAGTGAACAGCTTATCAAAATGGTAGATGGTGTTCTCCACCGCTACCTGGGCGTAAAGCTCCTCATTCATTCTCTGCCGGGATAGGCTCCGTATCGGGCTCGATGATGATATATTTTCCCTGGACAAAATCCTGCACAGCCATATCCACAGGCTTATCTACCAGGATCGTTCCCTCATCCTCTGCTTTCTGGGCGATCTGCCGGGCGCGTTTAGCAACGGCGATCACCAGGGAATAGGTACTCTTGTGAGGGACAGTGATGATGTTTTCAGACGGTTTCAGCATTTTCCAGCACCCTTTCGATTGAATTGACATTCCGGGAGAACTTCAGTTTCTCCGCTTTGATAATAGCCTGAAGGTCACTGACCGCGTCCTCCAGACGATCGTTATACACGATGTAGTCATACTCCTTGGCGTGGGGGATCTCCTCCCGGGCGGTAGCCAGCCGTTTCTGGATGGTCTCCTCATCCTCAGTGCCACGGCCCCGCAGACGCTTTTCCAGCACCTTCATGGAAGGCGGGAGGATGAAGATGGACACGCACTCCGGCATCAACTTTTTCACCTGAGCCCCACCATTCACCTCGATCTCCAAAACCACGTCATTGCCCTGGTCCATCCAGTTCTCCACCGGCTCCCGAGGTGTGCCGTAGTAGTTGCCCACATACTGGGCGTGCTCCAGCATTTTCCCTTCCCGGATGAGCGTTTCAAACTCCTCACGACCCAGGAAGTAATAATGCTTACCATGTTCCTCGCCCGGTCTGGGACCACGGGTGGTGGCGGAAACAGAAAGCCGCAGATTGTCGTTCTGGGCAAAAAGCTCTTTCAAAATGGTGCCCTTGCCGCCCCCAGAGGGCGCCGAGATCACCAGTAATAACCCCTTATCCATGTTTTTCCTCCTCTTCAAGGACAGGCTCCTCTTTCCCGTTGAAGCGTCCGGCAACGGTCTCCGGCAGGATTGCCGAAAGCACCACGTTGTCGCTGTCCATGATGATGACCGCCTTTGTCCTGCGGCCGAAAGTAGCGTCAATAAGAATGCCCCGCTCCTTGGCTTCCTGGACCATCCGCTTGATGGGGGCGGATTCCGGACTCACCACCGCTACCACCTTATCCGCGGAAACAAGATTGCCAAAGCCTATATTCACCAGTTTCACGAAACACGCTCCTTTCCGGGATCACTCCACATTCTGGACCTGCTCCCGGATCTTTTCGATGAGAGCCTTGATATCCACTACCAGGTAAGCGATCTTGGAATTGACGGATTTGGAACCGATGGTATTCGCCTCACGGTTCATCTCCTGCACCAGGAAATCGATCTTCCTGCCCACAGGGCCCTGGGAATCCACCAGCTTTTGCAACTGCTGGAAGTGACTGCGCAACCGGACAGTTTCCTCATCTACCGCTACCTTATCAGCGAAGATGGCCACTTCTGTAAGCACCCGCTGCTCGTCCATGTGATTGTCACCCAGCAGTTCCTCGATCTTGGAACGCAGACGCTCCCGATAATTTTCAACGGTTTCAGGCGTCACCTGCTCCACTTGATCCACCAAAGCGATGATATCCCGGGCCTTCTCTAAGATATCCGCCTTCAGCCGTTCGCCTTCCGCCTCCCGCATCTTCAGGAAGGAATCGATGGCGATATCCGCCACCTGGCGCACAGCCTCCCACACGGCCTCTTCGTTTTCAGGAGCCTTGTGAACGGAAAATACGTCGGAATATTTGGAGAGCAGCGCCAAAGATACATCGTCAGCAAGCTGATACCGCTCTTTCAGTTCCCGCAGTGCCTGGACATAGGCGGACGCCAGAGAGTGGTTCACCAGTACCTGGACGTCGGTTTCCTCCAAGGTCTCGATTTGAAGGAACACGTCCACCTTGCCTCGGGAGATCTTCTCCTGGACATAGGCCTTCAGCTTGTCCTCCAAAAACAGGTAGCCCCGGGTGATCCGGGAGTTGAACTCGAAGAATTTGTGATTGACCGATTTTATCTCAAAAATGATGCGGCGGCCGCCAATGGTGGCCTCGCCCCGGCCATAGCCGGTCATGCTTCGGAGCATTTTTCATCCTCCTGTCTTTAAAAGCCATCGGATCGGCAACGATCCACTATCGAATTATTTTACCATTCCACACCAGTCAATGCAACTGATTTCACTGGATTTCACAGAATCTTAAGAATCTATCCGACTTTGGCAGATTCTCTTACATCCCGCCCAGCTCATAATGTACGATGGTGCTCATAGGCGTGAACGCGTGGCTTTCGTCCACGTCAAAGCCCCGCCCCCGGAAGAAATCGAAGAAATCAGGGAAATCGGTAACGATCTCCTGAGCTCCGTGATCCTCACCATAAGACGCGGCAGAACGCATCAGGGTATCCAGGATAAACATCTCTTCCCCCTGAGGCTTTTCCGAAAAGTCATACCCCTTTACAGAGAAACGTACCAGATGAAGGGTATTATCCTTGAGATCCACGATCACAGAGCCCACCGGCTCTCCGCCGTCCTTCATCAGTAGGACTCTTCCTTCAGCGCCGGCGGCGTCCAGCAGTTTTTGTTCCTCTTCCCGGTCTTCCATTGCCTTCACTTGGATCACGGCTGTTTTCCCCTTTCTTGATCTCCGCGGACAAAGCCCGCAGTTCTTCTTTGGTCAGTTCCCTATATTTCCCCTGAGGCAGCATGCCCAATCGCACGGGACCTACGGCCACACGCTTCAGACGGGCCACTTCCAGACCTAAAGCCTCACACATTTTGCGGATCTCCCGGTTACGCCCTTCATACAGGATGATCTCCAAAACCACACGGCCCAGCTCCTGCTGGAGCACCCGCACTTTGGCCGGAGCAGTGCGTCTGCCCTCTATGACAATACCGGTCGCGATCTGGTTCAGCTGATCATCGGTTACAGCAGGACGCACGGTCACGCGGTAAGTCTTGGCGATGTGCTTCTTGGGATGGGCGATCTGATTGGCAAATTCTCCGTCGTTGGTCAGCAGGAGTAGACCTTCGGAATCCTTATCCAAACGCCCCACGGGATAGACTCGTTCTCCTACATCCTCCATCAGCTGGGCCACGCATTTCCGACCCCGCTCGTCATGAAGGGTGGTGACAAATCCCCGTGGCTTGTGCAAAACAAAGTAGAGCTTCTCTTTGGAGCTCTCGATTGGTTGGCCGTCCAAGGCGATCTTATCTTTACCAGGAACAGCGCTGTCTCCCAAGTGGGCTACCTTTCCGTTGACCGTCACCCGGCCGGCGGAGATCATCTCCTCTGCCTTTCGCCGGGACGATACACCGCTGGCAGCCAAGATCTTTTGAAGCCTGCTCTTTTCAGGCAAAACACTCACTCCTTTATTTTAAGATCCTGCACCGAACAACCCGGCCCAGAATCCTTCCTTTTTTTCTTGAAAGCTGGCACTTTCTCCCGCAAAAATGGGAGCACTGCCCAACAAGGTCTCATTTAAATACCAGCGGACCTCACCTACTGTATCGCCAATTTTCACTGGCGCGTAGAGAAAAGGCTCCAAATATACCTGCCTGGAAACCTCTCCGGCCGTTCCCTTTGGAATGGACACCGTACCGCCGTTTTGCCCATAAAAGCTGATGGTCTGCTGTTCAGACCCCACCACCGGCACTCGGCCCTGTACGTCTCCGCCCATCAAGGAATAGCTCTCCATCTGGGAAAAACCGTAGTCCAGCAGGAGCGTGTGGTCTTTCCAATCATCGGGAGCGTTGAGGGTCACGGCAATCAAAGCCGTCCCGTCACGCTCCGCCGCGGAAACAAGACACCGTCCTGCCTGCTTGGTGTAACCGGTTTTCACACCGATACAACCCTCATACTGGGTCAGCAGTTTATTGTGATTTGTATAGGCAACTTCCTTTACAGGCTCCGCAAATTTCACCCTGTAACTGCTGCTGGAACAAAGCTCCCGGAACGCTTGATTATTCAAAGCCTCTCGAGCCAGAAGCGCCATATCGTAGGCGGTAGAATAATGGCCCAGGCCGTCATCACTTTCCCCGTCCAGGCCTGAAGGTGTGACAAAATGGGTGTTTTCCATGCCAATTTCCATGGCGCGCTGGTTCATCTTCTCTACGAACTTCTCTAAAGAGCCTGCCAAGTAGATGGCCGCGGCATTGGCAGCATCATTTCCAGAAGCCAGCAGCATCCCTGCCGCAAGACCTGACAGGGAGATCTTGTCTCCTGCCATCAGCCCCATGGAAGAGCCCTCCACAGCCACCATTTCCTCTGTGATCTCCACTACTGGATCCCCTAAACGTTCCGCCTCCTCCAAAGTGAGCAGAGCGGTCATGATCTTGGTAGTGCTGGCCATAGGGAGCTGCTCCCGGCTGTCCTTTTCAAAAAGCACTGTTCCAGTATCCGCTGTCATCAAAATGGCACTCTGAGCTGACACTTCCACCGGAGGGGCAGCCGCCTGGCTCTGAGACGCGCTCGCCACAAAAAGAACTACGCCTAGGCACAGCGCGATCCATCGTTTAAAAACTCGTTTCAACACAAATCACCCGCCTCGCAAAAACCTATGCGGGCGGGCGAAACGCTATGCGTCAAAGAGTGTCCTCTGTGGGCTTCGCAGGGGCATTCTCCAGGGTCTCTTCCTTTGCGGGAGTTTCCTCCTTTTGGAACAAAGAGGTGATCTTGTCCACCACATCCGGCACCTTTTCCAAAGCCCGATCCACAGAGCTGAGGTAGGGCTCGATTTGGAGCACGCGCACATGTCCCTCATGAATGGTGAGGAACGCAATGGGGCTGATGGTGATCCCGGCACCGCTGCCTCCAGCGAAAAGCCCGGAAGAAGGCTGAGTCTTAGAGGGCAGGTCGGAACCGCCGGACGCAAATCCGTAGCTGACCCGGGAAACGGGGATCACAGTGGTGCCGTCCGGAGTAGTGACCGGGCTGCCGATCACAGTGTTCACGTCCACCATCTGCTTGATCTTGTCCATGGTCACGCCCAGCAAATTGTTCACTTGATTGTCACTCATTTCGATTCACCCTGTTTTCGCGTCCGCGAAATCCTTTCTTTCTGTTTTTCAGCAGCTTGGAGCTTTCTGAAAAAGGGAAGCGCTCTGTAAAGTAGTATAAGCCCTTCTTTCAATAAAAACAACATTCCAATAGACGCAGCGCCAAAAAAATCCACCCGATGGTTCTCTACGTTATAGTCCAAGTCCACCGTCGCTGTTTTTTTGCGGCAAGGAAACAGACCAAACAAGGTCCCACAAGCAGTGTAGACCACTCCGCACACCTGACCATACAAAATAGCAGCTTGCGCAGCATCCTCTTTGCCACCTAAACACACATACAGTTCAAAGTGTTTCAGCTTTACATGCTTCAGCAGATTCTGGGAAGCGTTTTTTACGTCACGTGCAAGTTCCTGCAAAGACCGCAAAAAGCCTTTAAGGCCTTCCTGGTGGACCAAAACTTTCAGCTTCTGTCCAAACCCATTTTCAGCGGAGGGCTCTTCAACCTTCTCCACCGGAGTTTCTTGGGACGGCGGTTCTTCAGCTTTTTCCCCTGTTAAAGGAAAAGAGAAAAACAAGTATTTCACTGTAACGGAAAACTTCTCTTGGAACCGTACCTCCAACCTGACCGGAGCCAGTAATAGGGCCACCAGCAGTAATAGGACGGCACCTGTCACCAACAGTGGAATCATGGCCTCACCGCCTTTCTAAAAGGTGAGCTGGCCCTCTTTCCCGGAGGGCTCATCCTCCTCCCGCTGGGGCGGCGGAGGCAGTTCCTCGATGGAGGAAAGCTGAAAACAGCGCAGGAAAGTATCGGTGGTGCCGTAAAGCAAAGGCCTGCCGGGAAGTTCCAAACGTCCCCGCTCTTCCAGCAAATCTTTCTGCATCAGACTGCTGATGACACCGGAGCAATCCACGCCGCGTACCTGCTCCACAAAGGCTTTAGTCACCGGCTGGTTATAGGCGATCACTGCCAGCACTTCCATCGCTGCCTGGGACAAGGGCGTATTGCGTTTCAGATCCAGCACTTCCCGCACCGGCTCCACAAAGGCTGGATTGGTGCAGAATTGCGCGCTGCCTCCCAGCCGCAGCAAATGTACGCCGCTGTTGGGAGTATTGTATTTTTCCTGAAGGGCAGTGACCACCTGCTCGATTACGGAAGTGCGCACTCCCAGCACCTGAGCCACTCTTTCCAGAGAGACAGGCTCTCCGCCGGCAAACAAGATCGCTTCCGTTTTGCCCATCATTTCCTCTTGCTTCAGTGTTTCTCCCCCCAGTCCAACAATCTCACTTCGCTGTCCTCTCCGTCGCCCTCCACCCGAAGGCGGCGGTTCTTCACCAGCTCCAGCACAGCCAAAAAGGCGGCCACGCGCTGGGAGCGGTCGCTCATTCCGGCAAAGAGCGCTCGGTAGGACATAGATTTTTTCTTCCAAAGACGCCGCAAGATCCCAATGGCCTGAGAGGCCACAGAAACGATCTTGCGTGACACCAAGGCAGAGAAATTCTCCGGTTTGGGCGGCAGCAAGCTTCTGCCTTTCCCCCAAGCAGACACAAGCGCCTGAGCGATCTCCCTAGGGTCGTGGATCCGTTTGTAGGTTGCGTCCACAGGCAAAGGCTCCGCCGGACGGGTCAGCAGGTCGAAGGAACACTGCTGGGCCAATCTGAGCGCCGCCTTTTTGCACTGTTCATATTCCAGCAGCTGTCCGGTGAGCTCCGCCCGAGGATCTTCTTCCTCCTCGTGGCGGGGCAGTAGGGACGCCGCCTTGATCTGCACCAACCTTGCCGCCATTTCCAGAAACTCGCTGGCAACGTCCATATTCTCCTCCCGCATCAGAGCGATCTGTTCCATATACTGGTCCAGCAGTTCCGCGATGGGGATATCGTAAATGTCCAGCTTGTTTTTTGCGATCAAGTTCAGCAACAGATCCAAAGGTCCGTCAAAGACCTCCAGATGATATTCCAGCTTCTCCATACTTTACAGGACTCCAAACAGCTTGAAGGGTGCTTCCGCCAAGGTAAAAATGATATTGGCGAAAAAGTTCTGCGCCGTGGCCAAAGGTCCGGAAAGAGCGCCGGAAAGAAGCAGGAAAAACATGATCATGACAAACACGTTCTGATACCGGTAATAGGTCATCATGGTCCGGTTACTGAGAAACGCCGCTACGATCCGGGATCCGTCCAGAGGCGGCATGGGAATAAGGTTGAACACAGCCAGCGAAATATTGACCACCACATAGTAATATAGGACGTTAAACACAAAGCTAGTCAACCAGTTGTAGGGGGCGAAAGCCTCCATTAGCGCTACCAGAATAGCACCGGCCAGCGCCGCGATCAAGTTTGAAACAGGACCTGCCAGCGCGGTGATTGCCATATCTCTCTTGGGATTTCTAAAATACCGGCTGTCTACCGGCACTGGTTTGGCCCAGCCAAAACCAAACAAGATCAGCGCCAGTGCACCCATAGGATCCACACTGGCAAGGGGGTTAAATGTCAGCCGCCCTTCCAATTTCGCTGTTGGATCGCCCAGCTTATTGGCAACCCATCCGTGTGCAAATTCATGGAGCGGCAGGATACACAGAATGACGAACACAATGGAAATCACTTGGGCGAGCACACCCAAAGCATCCACCTGCTGACCACTCAGCAGGCTGCGAATCACGCTAAAAAACATAGGGCACCTCCTTTATCATAGTGGATTATACCCTATTTCAGGAAAAAACTCAATTCTTTTAAAAAAAAACTTGCATTTCCTCTCAGAATCTGCTATAATTCCTATCGTTGCAAATTTGGAGTTATTTCGCTTTTAAGGAGGTGCAGATATGGCAAAATGTGATTTCTGCGGCAAGGACGTGTCCTTTGGCATTAAGGTTTCCCACTCCCATCGTCGTTCCAACCGGACCTGGAAGCCCAACATCAAGCGTGTGAAGGCTGTCGTCAACGGCACTCCCAAGCGCGTGTACGCCTGCACCCGTTGCTTGCGTTCCGGCAAAGTGACTCGCGCTGTCTAAGCTTTGTCACACCGGATTACCACGGCTTAAGAAATGAGGGGCCATTCCCATGTAGGGAATGGCCCTTTTTCTTTGTCATTTTTTTTTTTTGATCAACCGAAAGGTTTCTCCTCCGTAAGGGCATACAGATCCCCTTCCATAAAATCGGCCAGGATCTTCCCTGCCACGCCCACAGCTTCCCCGTAAAGCTCGAAAAAGCTCTGACTGGAACCCTCACCGCCCCAAGGCTGGTTTTGAAGGTTGGCGTAGTCTATCTCCGTTCTCTCTGTAAGAGGCACGATATGGCTCCCAATAGAGCTAGGCTTTTTCCTTTCCAGCAATTCAAACAACCGCTTCTTTAAACCAGTCCGATCAGTGACCAGAGAAAAGACATAATGAGTATCGTTGGTAGCTTGGAACAGTCCCTCTTCTGGTACATCCTCTCCGTAAAGGGACAGGAACACATGGTGGTACAGGTGGGCGATCTTCCGCTGCACCGCCTCGTTTTTCGGGAACATCTTCCCCAGTGACACTTCCGAAGGCAGTTTTCCCGTCTCAGAACGGAGCACGATGGCATCCAGAGCAGACTCCACTTCCCCGTGCATGGTGGACGGGTTCTCCCAAGAACGCTGAGATGCCAGCTTCTTGGCCAGCCAGTTGATGTAGGGATGGGCAGTGCAGTCCAGGGAATAATGGCACACAAAGCCCTCTATGTAAGAACGATACACCGGATCGGGATGCTCTTTCAGGTACTCTCGCAGAGCGCCCAAAACTTTGGAAGGCGTCTCCCGATGGAGCCGGTCACCATATTCTCTGAGAGACGGTCCTTTCCATATGGGCAGGAACCGATGGCAGAAAAAGAAGTCCGGTCCCTGGGCGCCCCAGGCATAGGCACAGGGATCCAAGGATGCTTTTTCCTCAAGATCCTCCCGGACACGCTGAGCGAAACAATAATGGGTCAAACAAGCGGGCATATAGTCATCTCCTTTGCAAAAGGGTCAAGTTTATTTCGGTGAAAAAGGTTCGATCCATGGGAAGGCTTCTACCAAATCCTTTGGGAAAGGACTGTTCACAGACAGTTCCGTTCCCAAAGGTGGACAAAGAACGGTAAGTTTTCCGCAATGAAGCGCTTGCCGAAGGATCTTTTCTCGGGAGCCGCCGTACAGATCGTCTCCTGCCAACGGATGGCCTAGAGAAGCCATGTGCACTCGGATCTGGTGGGTACGTCCTGTTTCCAGACGGAATTCCAACAGCGTATGGCCATCCCCGGCCGCCAGCGCTTGCCAATGGGTCACGGCACGCTGTCCCCCTTCCCCACATTGGCGAAGGATCTTACTTCCCGGTGCCAGATCAATAGGTGCATCCACTGTTTCTTCTCCACAGAGCACACCCTGACAGACGGCGTAGTAGCGCTTTTCCACCTGAGCGGAGGATGCCGCAACACGGTGTTTTCCAATGGCCAGCACCCCGCTGGTATCTCTGTCCAGGCGGTACAGAGGTCGAAACGCTGGCGATTGCATAGTTTGCTGGTAATAATAGGCCACACGGTTCAGCAGGCTATCCCTGTCATGGCCGGGAGAGGGATGGACCGGCATCTGGGGTGGTTTATCCACCACCAGAAAGTCCTGGTCCTCCCACAAAACGGTAAGAGGCCCTTCCACCGGCTCGTAGCTGACGGATTCCTCTGGGAAACGCAGCTCCAATACATCTCCGGTGGAAAGAAGATCCACACTGCGGCAAGGCAAGCCGTTTTTCAGAAGACCTTCTTCCGTCTGCTTCTGCTTTACCAGCACCCGCGCAGAAAGACCTAAATAACGCCGAAGGAATTCTTTTACAGGACGGCCCTCCCACTGAGAAGGCACGGTATATGATACGGAACGTCTCACTTGTTCCGGGTCGCCAGGGAACGAGCCAGTTCCCTCAAGAAAGCAGTGTCTCCGGGAAATGCGTCAAGGGCTTCCTCTGCTTGGGCAGTGAAACTTTCCACCAACCGCTGAGCTTCCTCAACCCCCAAAAGGGACACGTAATTGCGCTTATCTCGAGCAGAGTCCATCCCCACATTTTTCCCCAGGGTGGCCGCGTCCCCCAGCACGTCCAGGATATCATCCCGGATTTGGAACGCCATACCGATCCCTTCCGCATAACGGCGGGCGTTTTGAAGGGCCTCTTCCCCTGCTCCCGCAGCTGCGCAGCCCATTTGACAGGCAGCAGAGATCAAAGCCACGGTCTTGCCCTCATCCATCTCCCGCAGAAGATCCAAATCCACATCTTTGCCCTCAGAATCCAGATCAATACACTGGCCGCCTACCATACCAGCGGCACCGGCGCACTGAGCCAGGATCTTCGCGCCACGCACTGCGTCAGCGCTGGGGCCAGCAAACTCCAATGCGGTCTCAAAGGCTTTCGTCAAAAGGCCATCCCCCGCCAGAAGAGCCATTGCCTCGCCGTAGACTTTGTGATTGGCCGGTTTGCCCCGGCGCAGATCGTCGTCATCCATACAGGGCAGATCATCGTGGATCAAGGAATAGGTATGGACCATCTCCACCGCGCATGCAAAAGGCAGCGCCAGTTTCGGATCACCGCCGCAAAGACGGCAGAATGCCAAGGTCAGCACTGGGCGGATCCGTTTCCCGCCCAACAGCAGACTATACCGCATGGACTCCTCCACTAAAGCGGTGCGAGAACCTCCCACCGGAGTGGGCATGGATTTGTCCAGTGCTTCTTCCACTTGGGACAGGTAGTTTTCAAAGATCTCCTTCATGTTGTTCCTCCTGGCTGATCTTGGTCAGTTCCGTCACCTGCTGTTCCGCTTTATCCAACAACTGGTAGCACTGGGCGGAGAGCTTAGCCCCTTCCTCGAACAGTTTCATGGAGCTTTCCAAGGTCTCTTCCCCGCTCTCCAGCTTTTCCACGATCTCCTGAAGCCGTTCCATGGCTTCCTCAAATTTCAGTTTTTTCGCTGGCAAAACTCATTCCCCCTTGTCTAGGATCTGGGCGGAAAGGGATCCCTCCGCCAAACGGATGGTGACTCGTTGACCCGGGTCTACTTCCGACGCTTTCCGCACCACGCCCTGTTCGCCCATCACCACGGCATAGCCACGGGAAAGCACTTTCAAAGGGCTCAGCGCGTCCAAGGTGCCGGAAAGTACCGCCAGCCGCTTTTGCTCCCTTTCCAACCGGCGCTGAAGCCCATTTTCCAAGCCCACAGCTAGGTCATTGACTTTCTCTCTTCTCTTAAGAAGAAACTCCTGGGGCGATGCCAGCGGGGAATCCTGCACCAACAGATCCAGACTTTGCCGAAGATACTCTATCAGTTTGGGACCTTCTTCCCGGAAATATCTTTGATAAGTTGTCACTTGAGAGAGCTGCTCCCTCCAATCAGGGGTACACAGCTCCGCCGCGGCACTGGGCGTGGGCGCACGGAGATCCGCCACAAAGTCGCAGATAGTGAAATCCGTCTCATGGCCCACTGCCGACACCACCGGAATGGAACAGGCAAACACTGCCCGAGCAACAGCTTCATCATTAAAGGCCCAAAGGTCCTCCAAAGAACCGCCGCCTCTGCCCAGGATGATCACGTCGCAGGCCTTTTGACGGTCCATCTCCCGGAGAGCTTCCACGATCTGCCCTGGTGCCTGCTCACCTTGAACCAACACCGGCGCCAACACGATCTTCGCTAAAGGCCAGCGTCTGGCAGTGATCTGCAAGATATCCCGGACGGCCGCTCCCGTGGGCGAGGTAATCACTCCGATCCGCTCCGGGTACGCCGGAATAGGTCGCTTGTGTTCTTGCAAAAACAGGCCCTCTTCCGCCAGGCGTTCTTTCAACTGCTCAAATGCCAAGCTCAAAGCGCCCACGCCTTCGGGCTGCATATCCTCAGCATACAGCTGATATTGTCCCGACGGCTCATATACGGAGATTCTTCCCCGGATAAGCACTTTCATGCCGTCGCAGGGGTGGAATTTCAAACGTCGGGCAGCGGAGGCGAACATCACCGCTTTCAGCACCGACTTATCATCTTTCAGAGAGAAATACAGATGCCCAGACCGGTAGTGGTCCGTAAAGTTGGATATTTCCCCGGAAATCAAAACGCTTTGGAGCCGTCCGTCTCCCTCGATGAGGGATTTGATAAAGAAATTCACCTGAGATACGGTGAGCACAGTGTTTCTCATCTATCCCACCTCTTTCTCCATGCCAAAACCGCCACTCCAGCGGCATTATCGGAAGAAAACTCCGGCGCAGCGAAGTGCCCCCCGTACTTTTGGCCCAACCGCTGCCGCAGCAGAGAATTAGAGCACACACCCCCGGAGAATACCACTGGCAGATCTCCCAGCTCTTCTAACAGCTTACCGCACATCTTGTCCAACACCAAAGCGATGGCTTCTAAACAAAACCGAGCGATCTTCTCCGGCGGCTCACCCTTATCCAACAGTGCTTTGCACTGATTCTCGATCCCGGAAAGGGAGCAATCGCAGCCTTTCAGCACAGGACGGTAGGAAAGTTTCCCCTCCCACTGCAAAGCCAGTTTTTCCAGTGCCGGGCCGCAGGGGAAGGGTAACCCTAGCATGACCCCCACTCGGTCCACCGCCTGACCAGCTTTTAGATCCAGGGAACGAGCTACCAAGTTTACTTGGGGCATGGCGTCCTCCCCGGGCGTGACTAAAAGAGCTTCCGTAGTGCCGCCGGAAACATGGAAAGCCAAAAACTTTCGCTCCAACAGCTCCAGTTTTCCTGCGGAATACAGCGCCGCAGCGATATGTCCCTGCTGATGGGAAAACTCCTCCACCGGTACACCCCAAGCTTTTCCCAAAAGATGAGCGGTATTTTTGCCCACTAAAAAGCAGGGCATATAGGAGTCCTTCTCCGTCGTAGGAGACACCGACACACCAATCGCTTTGGGCGGTTCTTCCAAACCTTCCAAAATTGGCCCCAGCACCTCCGGCAGCTGCCGCACATGGTGAAACACCGCGTCACTTTGCCGCAGCCCCTTTTCCCCCGGCTTTACCGGCAAAAGTTTCTTGCGGTTCTCCAGCACCTGTCCCTCTGTGTACAGCGCGGAAGATGTTGTATAGTTGCTGGTGTCGATGCCCAGGAAGCGATCACTCATGGGACTTGTCCTTTTCGTCCGCAGGCAGGGATTTAGAGACAGAAGCCAGTACGCCGTTGATATAGGCGGCGTCATCTTTTCCGCCGTAAACTTTCGCCAGTTCTACCGCCTCATTAATGGATACGCTGTAAGGGATAGACTTTTCCCACATCATTTCGTACACAGCCAATCGGAGCAGCGCCAAAGCCACCTTAGAAAGCCGCCGCAGGCTCCAGCCCCGGATATGCTTTTCAATGACTTGATCGATCTCCTCCCGATGTTCTTCCACGCCTAACGCTTCCCGTTCCACAAACGCGCTGGGCACCAGATCCCGCGCTTCGGCCGCATCGTGAAGGAGGCTGTCCATAGCTTCCCCACGCACCGCCTGTTCGAACACCAAAATAAACGCCTGTTCCCTTGCTTCCCGTCTCGTCATAGAGTCAACCTCCCAGAATCATAAAAAAGGCCCGCCGTTTCCACGGTGAGCCTTTGCAAACATTAGAACCCTTTCTCGATTGCGTTTTCAAGCTGCACCTGCGGTGGGCGCGTCGCGCACACGGCTTCGCCGCCCGCGCTTTTCCCTGCCCCATAGCTGGAATCTCCCAGCCCTGGGGCAGACACACCGCGCCATCCGTTAACTGCTGCTATTATAACACAACCGGTTCAGAAAACCAACTAGTTTGTTCCGATGATTTTGATTTTGTCAGCTGTCAAGCCAGTTTGCTCAATAACGATCTCCTGGACGATCAAGGTATCTGCTTCCTCCACAGTCCCCGCGATCACCACACTGCACTCCTCCGAATTGATGTAGGCCACGCAGTCGCTGTATCCCTTGGCCTCCAACAGGCTCTCCACGTTGGACTCATCCAAAATGTTCTGGGCAATAGCGGAAGCCTGATCCACTGCCTGCTGTTTGGCCGCGCTGTCCGACTCCACACTGTTCAGGACTTCATCCAGCAGCTCCAAGGCTTCGTCTCGGGAATTCTGCCGGTCCACTCTGGCTTGGGAAAGAACATCGGTGGAAGCGGTCTCCGTGGAGTCATCGGACTCCAAGTCGTCATTGACGGTCTCCACATAGGTATTGTTTACCAGCTGGGCAGCTCCTAACTGACTGGTCTCTGAAGCGGAATCCCCCACCGGCAGGCGATTTGTCCCGGCAAACTGCCAGTTCAAGTATACCGCTGCCCCCAGGGCCAACACCAAAGACGCCAGTACAAGTTGCTTTTTTCCAAATTTCATGGTCGATCCCTCCAAGAATTTTTTCTCATCGTTCTCTGTCTACGGGCTAACCGCTCCCGGTGACGCACACCTTTGTGGAAGAAACATCCAGCGCGGTGCACACTGCCGAAAGGAGTTTTTCCTGGACTAGCGGATTTCCAGCGAATCGGCTGACCACTACCACGCCTTGGATCCCCGGTTGGGTCTGGGTCACCGTGAGAGCGTACTGATTGCCTTGAGCGTCCTCCATGAGGATGTGGGATGATTCCCTCTCCTCAGAGGAGGCTCCCTCCTCCTGCTGGGTGCTCCTCCGCTCATCGGACGCGTACTGGCTGCGGCCATTGTCCTCCAGCGTGACCACCACCGTGGGGTTCTCCTCTCCGGTGATCGCGGTCACGATCCGGCAAAGATCCGCTTCCAGCTGCTGGCGATAGCTCTCCGCGTCGCTGCTGGAAGAAGTCTCCGGAGCAGGTTCCTCATCGCCGCCAGGCTCCCAGAAAGAGGAAAGCCCGATCAGAGCGATGCCGCAGATCCCCAAAAGCACCACCAACTTTAAGGATTTTTCTTTCCGAAACAATCCCAGAAACGACTGTTTCCATTGGGCAAAGTCCATTCTTTCTCCTTTCCGGGGCGTTAACCATCTGTTTTCACTGTGACACGTACCTCCTCTCCCAGCACATTGCGGAGCAGAACTTCCGCCCGCTCCCCCTCACTGGGATAGGTGAAAGCAGCCGCCACCTCAGTCAATACTATGCTGCCTTCCTCATTTCTATCTGTCAAAACGAGGATTTCTTTTGCTTCTAATCCCGCCGTAGCCAAAAGCCCCTCCACATACGCCTGAACATCCTGCTGAGCAGCCTGTTTCACCTGCTCCTCCACATAAGAAGAGAGCTCCTCCTGCTGTCTTTCCACCTCCACACCAGAGAGGGAAAACTCCACATCCAGGGACAAGACCGTTCCCACTGCCGAGATCAGCAGACTCAGCGCCACAAGGCTCCCCACGAATCGGGTCATCCTGTCCTCAGGGCAGAACTTTCGTACCAACTCTGTGGCGATCAACACCGTGCAAAGGGTCAGCACGCTTTTCAATACAGTATTCATAGACTTCCTTTCACAAAGAGCACTAAAGCCGCACAAACCACCGCCACAGCGCACACGCTGACAAGGATCGCCAAGATCATCCTAGTCACAGAAGCACACGCTCCAAACAGGGAACCCAGCCGGGGCGTGTCAAACAGATCCGCTGCCACTTGCCCCAGAAGGCACACCCCCATCCAGAGAGACGCCTGGATCATTGTGGGGGCGAACACGCAAATAGCTGCTAGGATACCAAAAGCTCCCACTCCAGATTTCACGATCTGCACACTGCTTTGGATAGCTGCCACTGCGTCCCCAAAAGCCCCTCCTACAATGGGAATGGCGGAAGAAGCAATGAGCTTTACCGTTTTTCCCGTGGCTGCGTCCGCCTGAGCGTTGATCACGGTCTGTACTGAGAGGATCCCGGTAAATAGAGTCACTGCCAGCACCAAAAGCCACTTGGTAAAACCGTACAAGCTGGAAAGGAGACGGTCAAACTTGGCGCCGCAGAGGGACGTGGCCAAAGACAGCATGAGAAAAACATGGAGCAGCGGCATGAGCAGCGCTGAAGAGATAGCGGGGATCACACTGCCCACCAAAAGAGTCAGGAAACTGTATGAACCGCCCACAACAGTATTCCCCGACGCTACCAGTAAAGCGGAGTACACCGGCACGCTGGCACCTAGGAATACGCAAGCGCTTTCCACCACTTCCTCCGAGGCTTGGATCAGTTCCAAAAGGGGAGCCGTCAAGATCCCTGCGCAGGCTAAAGTTCCTGCTAAGAGAGAAAAGTCACCCTCTTCCTCGAAGCACCCAGCCAACCGGCAGAGGATCACCACCCCCAAAAGCGCTGCCAGCCCCTTGACTGGCGCCGCCAATTTCTCCCGCAGCAGCTTAGAAAACGTATCCAACAGCGCTTCTCCGCTGTCTCCTTCCCACAGACCATCCTCCGCGCCCGCTTGAGAAAGCAGGTCCTGTGTCTCTCCGTCCAGAGCATCATACAGTTCCCCCGCTCCGCTCTTTTCATAAACGCCGGATACCTCCTGGGCACTGGCGCAACAAGGAAACAGACAAACAAAAACAAGAACCAGGCACGCCAGTAGCAATATCCGTTTCGTCCGCACAGTTTCACATCCTTATATCGTGGCGATCTCGCCCAGATATTCCAAGATCTTCCCCACCACAGGCAAAGCTGCCGCCAGCACCGCTCCCCGGGCGGCCAGATCCACCGTGTAGGAAAGGGCCGACTCTCCCCCGTCTTTACACAGCCGAGACACCACCTGTCCCACCACCGTGATGCCCACAGCCCGAAGCATCAGTTGGATGGCGTCCCCTTCCAACGCGCCGCTGCCTGCCATGGAGCGAAGCTCTTGAAATAAGGGAGATGCTTTGTCCAGGATGAGCAGCAGAAGGACCGCCGATGCACCAAGACTGATGAGTAGGGCGTATTCCTTGTTGCTCTTCTGCACCAGAGCGGCAAACAACACAGCGCACAGCGCCAGGATCCCAATACCAAACAATTCCATGGCTACAAGGAAAAGATGGACTTGACCGCCTGGAACAAGGCGTCGATCTCCTGGATGATCATCATCAGCACTACGATGAGCCCTGCCAAAGTGGTCATCATGGCCTGTTCCTCCCGGCCCGAACGAATGAGGAGCTGATTCAGCACTGCGACGATGATGCCTATGGCGGCGATTTGAAATATGAGATCCACTTCCACGAGGACGCGCCTCCCTTTCCAGTCCGTTTCTTAAATGAGCAGCAGGCATAATGTCACGCCGGCAAACAGCCCCACCGCAATGAAGATTTTCGTTTTCTGTTTTGCCTCGTCTTGCGCCTGGGCTAGACGAGGCTCCAAAAGAGAGCGGTAAAGCCCGATATGTTCCAGCTGCCCTTGGGTATCGCTGACTCCCAGCCCTGCCGTGAATCCCCGATACCATTCCAGGTCGCCCCCATCCCACAAAAGACACTCCCCGGCCCGGCTGAGAGCGCCTACCGGATCCAGAAGGAATTCTCCATCACGTTCCGCCAGCCGGCAGAAGGGAGAGTCCTCCCGCTCCAGGATCAGCTCCGCCACGCTGCCCGCGGTGTAGCGGATCCCCGTTTGGAAGCCTTGAAGTAGAGCTTTCAAGTCAAGCAACAACCGTACCCGGCGCTTTAACCGGCCTGCCGCCAGAATCCCTGCCAACAGCCCGCTGAGAATCAGCAGGGCCGCTCCCAAAACCTCCACAGGACGCCTCACCCCCTTCCGGAGAAATCGTCAGAATCGCTCGGATCTCCCCGGGAGAATTCCGTCCAGACAAACACACTGCCGTTCGGAAAGCCCCTGTCTCCAAAAGAGCCCGGCACAGAGGCCGCCGAAACAGCTCTTCCGCTTCTCCATGAACAGAGGCAACCAGGGCCGCTCCTGACGCCGCTGCGAACATCACAGCCTCCAGGTCTCCGGAGGACAGCTCGTCACAAAAAATCACTTCCGGGGAAAGCATCCGCACCGCCACATCCATCCCTGCCGCCTTGGGATACCCCCGAAGCAAGTCCGCGGTGGGACCCAGATCGAACCCGCCCAGCTCTCCCCGCTCGTCCACCACTGCTACCCGCCGGCTGGGTCCAAACTTTCCCAAGGACAAAGATCGAGCAACGTCCCGCAGGAAAGTTGTTTTTCCGCTGGACGGCGGTCCGACCACAAGCACACCCCGATCAATAGGGACCCCTTCCAGAAACAGCCTGTCCCCGCACCCCACCACTTGACGTGGGATACGGTACACCAGACTAGTCACATCCCGTACGCTCTGGATGTGTCCTTTCTCCACCACGGCAGTCCCGCAGATACCTACCCGGCAGTTTTCCCCCAGCCGTACATATCCCCGGCGTATTTCCTCTTCGTGGCGGAACACGGAATGATCGCAGGCGTGAAGGAACAGCTCCTGTAATTGTCTGGGCGTGGTGATGATCCCCCGCTCCCTCACCCGAACGGTCTCCCCACCGGAAGCGAGAAACAATGTTCCCTCTCTGCCGCAGATGGAAACAGGCTGACCACTGGCAATATGAATATCGAAAGCCTGGGCCTTCACCCGCTCCGGAAGCGACAGCAGCAAGTTCCGGTACAGAGGAATCTGCCCCGCCACATAATCAAAACCGGAAGGTTCCATGGCCTTTCCTCCTTTGTCCATGAGATGTTCATATCTATGGACAGGGCCTCCAAAATAGAACCGCCCTCCCCCAAAAGGGAAGGGCGGCAAAAAAGCCCCTGCCGCATGGCAGAGGCTTTCAATCTATGAATTTCTATTATTTCTCCTTGGAGCGCTGTTCCCGATACGTAAGGAACGCTTGCAGGATCTCCCGGTCCGTGGCGTAGGTGACCAACTCCAGCGCTTCCTCCGGCGCCTTCCAGCAGATCTCCAGCACTTCCTCCGGCTGAGGCCGAGCATCATCCTCTTTCGCTTTGGCTGCGAAATAGATCACATCCTTCATCACATTTGGCTTGGGAGAATAGGTCACCATCTCCCGGAAACCGGTATCCAGCTTCACCTTCAAGCCGGTCTCTTCCCGGATCTCCCGCAGAGCTGTCTCAGTTTCTGTCTCCTTCTTCTCCACATGACCTTTGGGGAACGCCCAGTGGCCGCCGTTCTTGTGCTTGATCAGCAGGATCTCCAGGCCGCTGTCTCCTTTGCGGTAGACTACGGCGCCGCAGGATTTTTCTTTCTTCAAGGTGATGACCTCCTTTGAGAAATCTTCATAGAAAAAGGGGAAGCCCAGGCGTGGACCCAGGCGTCCCCTTAAAAAGCTCTTTTATTTTACAGAAAAACGGTACTCGGTCTTGGTGGAGAAGGGCACTCCCGGCTCCAGATACTGGAAGGGGAAGTTCTCGTGATGGACCGAGTCAGGGTAGAACTGGGTCTCCAGGCACAGAGCAGAATGGGGCTTCATAGGCTTGCCATCCTTGCCCACCAGACCGTCGGCGACAGCGTTGAAGGTAAACAACTGCACACCAGGCAGATCGGACCACACTTCCATCACACGACCGCTCTCAGGCTCATAGGCTTCGCCAAACTTCCGGAAGCCTTCGCCGTCCACACAGAAGTTGTGGTCGAAACCGCCGCAGAGCTTGATCATCTTGTCGTCAGCGAACATATCGTCGCCCAGCTTCTTGGGAGAAGTAAAGTCCAGGGGACCGCCCTGAACAGACACGAAGCCGCCGTCGGGGATCAAATCCTCGGAGACAGTGGTAGACTTGGTGGCATTCAGAGTCAGGTAAGTATCCAGCACTTCCTTCTGGGGATCGCCGGTGAGGTTAAAATAAGAATGGTTTGTGGGATTGAAGGGAGTTGCCTGGTCGCAAACAGCATCATACTGAAGAGCCAGGGTGTTGTCCTTCTTCAAAGTATAGGTGACCTTCACCTTCAGATTGCCGGGGTATCCCTCGTCCCCATCAGGGCTTTCGTGAGTGAAAACGATGGAGGGTTCTTCCCCATCCTGGGTCTGGGCGTCGAACAGCACCTGATGGTAGCCCCCGGGACCGCCGTGCAGAGTGTTGGCACCGTCGTTCTTGGACAGAGTGTAAGTCTTGCCATTCAGAGTGAACTCAGCCCCACCGATCCGGTTGGCGTAGCGTCCCACATAGGTGCCCTGGAAATTGGCGCCATAGTACTCTTCCAAAGTACGATGGCCCAGCACCACGTCTCCCAGTTTGCCGTCCTTATCGGGGACCAGCAACTGGATGATCCGACAGCCATAGGGAGTGACCACCAGAGTCATGCCGGCAGCGTTCTTCAAGGTATAGAGAGCGACCTCACGGCCGTCAGGAAGTTTCCCGAAAACAGATTTCTCCACAGACATAATCAAGCCTCCTTGCCCAGCAGCGCGGCACCGATGATGCCTGCGTCATTGCCCAGCTCAGCACGGCAGATCACAGTCTTCTTGGAGGAGTTCATGGCGTACTGCTCCTTCTCCACATACTCCCGCACAGGAGCCATCAGGGTCTCCCGCTCGTTGGAGATGCCGCCACCGATGCACAGGATGTCGGGCTGGAAGATGTTCACCATATCGATGATACCCACGCTGAGGTATTTGACGTACTCGTCCACCACTTCTTTGCCAATGGGGTCGCCCTGGCGCATAGCGTCGAAAGCGGTACGGCCGCTGACCTTGTTGATGTCTCCGTCCACCAAGGTCCACAGAGCGGAATCCTTAGGAGCCTTTTCCATATGCTCCTTAGTGGTCTTGATCAGGCCAGTAGCGGAAGCGTAAGTCTCCCAGCAGCCCAAACGACCGCAGGTGCAGGGACGGCCATCCACCACGATCACGGTGTGGCCCAGCTCAGCGCCGGCGTAGTTGCTGCCGGAGTAGATCTTGTGGTCGATGATGATACCACCGCCCACGCCGGTGCCCAGGGTGATGGCGATAGCGTTGTCAGCGCCCTTCAGCGCGCCGGCCATGTACTCGCCATAAGCCGCAGCGTTGGCGTCGTTTTCCATATAGATCTTCTTGCCCTCCAACCGCTCGGAGAGCATTTTCTCCATGGGGGTGTTTTTAAAAGGCAGGTTATTGGCAAACTCAATGATACCTGTAGACTTATTGATGGTCCCGGGAGAGCCCAAGCCGACCCAAGGCACATCATTCAGGGTAATGCCGGCATTCTTCAAAGCGGCATAGACGGTCTCCGCCATAGCGTCGGCCACCTGCTCGGCGTTTTCCGTCTTGGTCTTGGAAGACGCGCGGGCAATGATCTGATTGTTTTCATCTACGATCCCAACAGCGATATTGGTACCGCCCAGATCGATTCCGAGATAATACATAGCAGTTGCTCCTTCAGCAGAAATTCTGGGGTCTCCCCAATCGATTATCAGTATACTATAAACCAATGCCAAAAGTAAATGTTTCTTAGAGAAAATTCCATGTTTTTTTACCAGCCAACCCTCTTGATTTTCTAAGAAAGCTATGATAATATAACTTAGTTAATTCACATCCCTTTTCCCGCGCCGCTGTGGTGAAATCGGCAGACACAAGGGACTTAAAATCCCTCGGTAGCAATACCGTACCGGTTCAAGTCCGGTCAGCGGCACCAGGCTGAGCTCAGAACGCAAGTCGCGTCCTGAGCCCGGCCTTTTTATTTACCCTTTTCCTCACTCGGAAGAGAACCGTTTTTCTCTAATAAAAAAAGCCTGGCAGGTTTTTGAAAGCTGCCAGGCTTTTTTTAGTTTATTGGTGAGAACTGCTCCGAGTAGCCGCAAAGCTGACGGCATAGTCGATAGCGTTTTTCAAGCTCAATTCATTTGCATTGCCGGTACCAGCCTGGTCGAAGGCGGTGCCGTGGTCCACACTGGTCCGAATAATAGGCAGTCCCAGGGTAATGTTTACTCCTTCCACAGCGCTCCACTGCCCCAGGTCCTTGTCATAGACAAACCCCACCACTTTCAAAGGAATATGTCCCTGATCGTGATACATGGCCACTACGATATCGTACCAACCACCCTGTGCCTTGGAGAAGATGGTATCAGCAGGAACAGGACCCTGGGCGTCGATACCTTCCTGTTGGGCTTGGGCGATGGCCGGTCCGATCTCCTGGATTTCTTCCTGGCCGAACAATCCGCCTTCCCCGCAATGAGGATTGAGTCCCGCCACGCCTACCCGGGGCTTTTCGATCCCCATATCCCGGCAGGCCTTGTCCGCGATGCGAATCACTTCCAGCACCCGGTCTTTTTTCACTCGGTCGCAAGCCTCCCGCAGAGAAACATGGGTGGAGACATGTACTACCCGCAGATCCTTGTGGGCCAGCATCATGGTGTAATGCTGGGTGCCGGTATAATGGGCGTAGATCTCGGTATGGCCAGAAAAATGGTAACCCGCCAGGTTCATCGCTTCCTTATTGAGAGGGTTGGTGACTGTGGCATCCACTTTTCCCTCCATGGCAAGCTCGATGGTCTTTCGCACATACTGAAAAGCGGCGTTGCCCGCCTGGGCCGAGACCTTGCCCAACTCATACTCCTCTGGGGTCAATAGCTTCATGTCGTACAGGTCGATAGTCCCCACCTGGTACAGTCCTTGAGCAGGGTCGCTGACAGGATGGATCCGGATCTCCTCAGCTCCCACCAAACGGCACGCCCTCTCCAAGATCTCCCTATCACCAATGACCAAAGGTTTGCACTTCTCATAAACTGCCGGATCTCTCAAGGCTTTCACTGTGATCTCCGGTCCAACACCGGCAGGATCTCCCATGGTGATGCCGATAATCTTCCTCATAAAGCTCATTCCTTTCTCAATGGTTCACTGTCAAAAATGCACCTTCACTTGACTTATCCTTGGAACGGTCCCCGCACTACCCCCTTGGCCAAAGCCTCATGGAGCCGCGAAAGCAGTTCTTTCTGTCCGAATCCTCCCGATTTCGATAGAAGCGTTCTGGTCTGCCCGTCCCCTACTTGGATCTGAGATAGCACCACTCCCGGCACTGGTTCCGCCAAAGGAGAAATCTGGGAAACAGGCAGATGGTGGATCAACCCCATCAGGGTATCGCCTCCGATCACCATAGGCTGGTACTTCTCAATATGAGGGCTGTGAAGCAGGCGGTACATAAGAGCTCCCAGTGCCTGGGCCACGGTCTCCCGACAACCGTTTTCCTGGTTCTGGTCCATAGACCCAGCAGTGTCCAACAAAACGTCCCGGCCCAATCTCATGGTTTCCCCAATCCGGTCCACCAATTTCTTCCCTTCTGGACCGTTCACATATTTCGGAACTAACTGCCTACTGTCCAGAGACAAACGGATACCGCCCCGGCTCTCCCCAAACGCGAGCTGGTCCTTAGAAATGGGGTTAAGGCTACCGCAAAGAACCAGCAACGGTCTTTCGTCCGGAGCGAGACTGCGAACGTCTTGTTCCAAGCCCAAAGGACCGCTTAGCCGGGAAGCGAAGCCCGCGCAGCCTCCCAACAGTTGGAACCGTCCTGCATTTTTCAGGTCTCCAGCAATCCTGTCCAGATCCTCGCTGCTCTTTGCGTCAAAAATTCCCACGGTGGAGCGGCCAGTCAAAGGCGCTAAAGGATCCCTTCTCTCGAAAAGCTGTGTTTCCACCTTCAAGCCCCGAAACAGATCGGCGACCTGGGAAGAACGCACCGGCTCAAAGGGATCTTTGCCAAAAACGCTTTCATGGACAGGCACACCGCTAATGTAATGGACCCCCTTTCGGGTAACGCGGTCCATCTGCGGAAAAGCAGGAACAAAGGCGGCAAAATCCCAGCCGGAAGCATCCAACGCCGCCTGAAACATGGGGCCAATATTTCCCCGCAAAGCGGAATCTGTTTTGATGTAGAGCCGCTCTGCCCCGGCGTCCAATACTCGGCGAACTATATCATAACAGTCCTTGTACGCCTGTTCCGGAGAGCTGTGCCGCAGTTCCCCATCTACCACCAGAATATCCGCCGAACGCGCCAGCTCCCCCGGAAGTTCTCCGGCCCACACCTGCACTTGGGTAGAACCACCCGCAAATTTGATGCCCGTATCCAAGGCACCGGTAAGATCGTCCGCAATCACCGCCAACTTCATTGGATCGTTCCTTTCAACTTGATTGTCTTTCCCCTTCCCCAAACATGAGAGCAAGTCGTTTGCAAAGCATACCTATCATACTGTGACATACGCCCCGCAATTCATCAATCGATGACCTCACAGTTACTGCGGGTCACCACCACAGGACAGCAGTGCACCAGGTCCACCGGACGCTGCCCATGTACAAGGAAATTGACCAGGGCTTGAGCCGCATTGTACGCTTGATTCTTGGGAAGTTTATGGATCACCGCGTCGAGGACTCCGTCTTTCAAGAACTGCTCACTCTGGGGAAACAGATCGTTCCCGATCAGCCGCAATTCCTCCCACCGGCCCGTCTCCAGCGCTGCCTCACACATGGCCACCGTATTCCGGGCGCTGGTGGAGTAAATCGTGGTAATGGCGGGGTCCTTTTCAAGATAAGAACACAGGGTATCCTTTACAGAATGAGATGTGGTACGCCGGCTGAATTTCAGGATCTCACAGTCGGTTTTCTGTTCCATGATGACTTTCTCGAACCCCTGCATGTTGTAGTATTGATCCGCAATGGAAAAGTCACCAGTCATCAGGATCTTGATGTGCTCTTTCCGGCCCGCCAAAAGCAGCAGATCCGCCGCCATCTTCCCCGCCAGATCGTCATAGCCTAAACTGCAACAAATCCGATCCTCCGGCGCGCTGTCTGTACCCACGAACACCACAGGCACCTGCTGCGCCATCCATTTTTGATAAACCTCACGGGCTTCCGGCAGTTCCTCTCCCATTGTCAGTACACCGCACAGTCCTGTCCCATGGTTTTTAAACGCTGTCTGTAAGGCGTTTACAAGACCGTCTGTGGTCCGCGTATAAGTGTACTTGCACAGATTAAATCCAAAACCAGCGTTTTCCTCAAAAAACTGTTGGACTCCATCCCACAGCTCGTTGGAATAATACTCCCGCTTGGGCAGGATCACCGCGATATCCCTGTTGGCAGATTTCAACAGTGTGGCCATAGCGTTTCTATGATAACCCATACGCTGGGCCACTTCCCGGATCTCCTGACTCTTAGCCTTACTGACTCCCGCAGCTCCGGAAAGAGCCCGTTGAACTGTGGAAGGCGCAACCCCAACTGCTCTCGCTACGTCGGCAAGCGTTACAGATTTTGCCACGTAAATTTCTCCCCTTCCTGGAAAAAACGTTCTATTTTTTCTCTATTATTAATTAATAGCAAAGCCAGCAGCGAATGTCAATAAAAAGCGCAACAAAAACGCAAAATCATAATATTTGCCGCAAAAAAAGCGCTTATTTACAAATTTTTAGTGACTCATTTGTGTGCACCCCTAAATCAGAAACGTTCAAAGAATAAAATCTTTGACAAACCGAAGACCCAACAGTATACTGAGAGTCAGATCAAATAGCTTTTTCAAGCAACTACTTTCTACTTTTTCTTTGGGAGTAACGTGCCTATATATTTTAGCGCAAACGATAGCGTAAATTTACTCTAAAACATCTATAGTAGAGCAACGAAAAGTAGTCATTGTTTTGAAACATTTCCATCTCGACCATAGATATTTTTCTTCTACATTTGTAAAGAAAGGATGAGGATCATGGAAAAGCAGCACGAAAACCAAGTATTTGTACCTCACGAGCACATCGCCCCAGAACCGGCAGGAGAAGGTGTCGTGCGTCGGGTACTGGCCTACGGACCAGATGCCATGTGTGTGGAAAACGTATTCCAGACAGGAGGCGTGGGAGCCATGCACCATCACCCCCACACTCAGATCACTTACATCGTGTCGGGTCGTTACCGTTTCACTGTGGGAGATCAAGTGCGGGAAGTAGGACCCGGGGACACTCTGCTGAAACGAAACGGCGTGGAACATGGTTGTGTGTGTCTGGAAGGCGGCGTGATGATCGACTTCTTCACCCCCATGCGGGAAGATTTTCTGTAAGCGCCGTTCCACCCTCCCCATCCAATGGGCGATTGGAGACATATAAAGAGACCCAGCAACTCTTATGATTTCTTTGTCACAAGCAGCCAGACGGACAGCAGCTGCCTATGTTAGCTGGGTTGCTCTTAGGCATAAATAAAAGTCCTCTGACCCAATTCTCAGTCAGAGGACTTTTTCTTCTACTAGTTCCGATCTGTGCGCTGCCTTTTTCCGTTTCCTTTGGCAGCATGCCAGTAAGAGTTTATTCTTTTGATGCCGCTCGCTTGATTTGCACAAGTATCAGCACCAAACTGATCCCTAGCAAGATATGCCCGATCCCAGCAATCCCAGAAATTGCTGCGCTCATACCAGAGGAAAGCTCCGTACCCAGCACCTGGATCACTCCCCGTACCACAAACATCACACCAGTCAGGTTCAGGCCGACATGGTAGACAGCCAGCACCCGACCGGTCTTAGCACTGGTGAAGGAAAAATTCTTTTCCAGCAGAAGCAGCAACAGAAAAAAGACCATGCCCATGAGAAAGTAATGGGTATGTACCACTCCCAAGGTGGTTTTGGCAGTAAAGCCATTGAATTTGGTGAATTCCCGATAAAATACGCCGCCGATCATCGCGAGAATGGCATACAGCAGCGCTGTGTTTCCATATCGTTTCATACTTATTCCTCCTTTATTTACATTCCTGTTTCATGGCAAAGTAGCCAATGAGAACTGTCCACACATAGGCACATGTTTTAGGGATCATCAGCATCCCGATCATGGGAACAGCATCCGCCCACAATACAACCGGGATGTAGAACCCAAAGCTCAGCACAATGGTCAACCACATCCAACGGAATGCCCGGTCCTTATGGGCCTTCGCACTGCGGTAGAACAGCACGATCACCAGAAGCCCCAGCAACGCGAAGGGGATATTTCGGTAGATACCCCACGAGAGCGGCGCTTCAGCGCTAAGCCACTGATTCTGGGGCATCATGCACAGCGCGATCCGAATGCCTGCCAAAACGTACACGGCAGCGGTCAAACCGCCCTGTCCTTTGATCTGGTACCTCTGCCGCCAAACATAATAGAGCAACACGTAAAAAACGGTCATGGTGACAGAGGTGATCCACTTTCCCAGCCCCAGCGCCACGGTGTAATTCTCCAGGCCAGTGGTACACAGGGCCAAAGCCCGGGGAACCAAATGGAAGGCATCTCCCGCTCCCAGGACAACCGCCATGCAGCCAAAAAGTCGGAACTGTGCCATTTCCCTGCTTCCACGGATCATCAGGACCCCGATGGTGATGACGGAAATCAGATAGACCGCATCAAACAATGTCTCAGCGATTGCTTGCATAGTTCATTCTCCTTTATCCTCATTTATATCTTGAACCCTGGGGACGGCAAATACCGCTCTTCCAAAGTTACGGCCAAACAGCAATCCAGCCAGCAGAAGCGAAGCGCCCAGACCCGTATAAAAGACGGCGATAAATCGTTCCGGAGCAAATCCGCTTGCACGCAGGCCAATACCACCCGTCATCATCACAGCCATGATCGCAAAAGACTTTCCATCAAAGAATTTGAGAAAGAAATGACGTTTCTCCTCATATGCGCTGATCCTAGCAGTATGCTTCTTTACCAGTTTCCCGAAAATAAATATTTGAAACACTACAAACACCAGCACAGACAAGAGAAAATTCAACATGGTACAGTAGGCGGGATAGGCCAGCAGACCAATGCGAAGAATGTTGAACCCTGCCACGCACCATACCAGGCAGGCAAGAAGCAGCAGTGTATTGCGTTTTACTTTCATGACTTGTCTCCTTTATTGAACGTCGTTCAATTTATGGGATAAAAAACACGGCCTTGAAATTTAGTAAAGAGTTCGCTGAACGATCTCCAGCACAGCGGAGGGATCGTAGTCCTGCCGAAGCAAAGCGGACAACATAAGCGAAAACAAGACATCTGCGAATTTCTCCACTGTGAACTGTTCCGAAAAAGCATCAGACCGGATCTTAGGATCCTGCTTCAAAACAGAACACAGTCCATTGGTGATATGCTCCCAAGTCTGCTGCATCCGGCGTTTTCCGTCCGACTTATCCTCCCCCATGAAGCTCAGAGAATGGAGCGTGAAAAAACCTGGGTACTGTTTACAGCCCAAAGCCAACCGTTCGTACATCCAAACGATACAAGCCTGTGTATCCTGAAATACAGTTTCATTTTCAGGACTGTGGAAGATCTGGCGCCAAACACTTTCCACTGTGGCCCCTACCAGATCTGCTTTGGAATCAAAATAGTTGTAGATAGATCCCACAGAAACACCACAGGCAGACGCAACGGAACGAATATTGACCGCAGACCATCCTTGCTGTCGGATCAATTCCCGGCTGGCCTCTAAGATTTCCTCTTTCGATGTTACGACAGTATTCATTCAATCACCTCAATATGAACAATGTTCATTATACCCATAGTCCAGCACGTCGTCAAGGGACATCAGCGCTTTTTATAGATAAAGAAAAACAGCCGTTTGCTGGAGTATCCCTTGCAAACAACTGTTTTTCCCATTGACCCGTTATTCTTGGGCCAGCAGTTCTTTTGAGGCATTCAAACTGTTGAACAGTCTGGGAATGCCCATATATCCGCTGGCGTGGACCAGAGCGCATACAATTTCTTCCCGGGTGTTCCCCACTTTTAAGGCACCGGCAACATGGCTCTTCACCTGAACGTCGGCCCCTCCCAAAGAGGCCAGAAGCACCACAATGAGCAGTTCACGCGTCTTGGCATCAAGGCCGGTTCGGGTGGAGAAATCCCCAAAGCAGAGCTCCGTCAAAAACCGGGGAACCGCCTCAGAGAATTCTCCAGGCAGCCACGTGTACCGGTCGGCGATCTCTGTGCCGTAAATAGGCGCTTGCAGCTCCCGCCCTCTGGCAAAACGTTCCTGATCCTCCAAAACCGTTTTCTGCTCCGGCAAAGGCAGTGCAATTCCCTGCTGCTGAAACACCTGATTCATGGTATCTATGGCATTGAGAGTTTTTGGGAACCCAATAAAGGGAGCACACTGATATACAGCTTCCCGGATCTCCACAGGAGTGCACCCAGCGTTCAACCCCGCTTGCACATGGGCTTTCAGCTGAGGCAAAGTGCTCAATGTGGTGAGCACGGTAATGGTCACCAATTCCCGCATCCGGTTATCCAAACTACCGGTATAGCACACATCCCCAAAAATAAACCCTTGAAGGATCTGCATAAACTCAGGGTCGTTCCCCTCCTTGCCAGCAGCATGGGTATGGAACAACTCCTGCATTTTCTCTTCCGTCCTATCTCTGCGATCCATTTTTGTTGCCTCCTCCAACGATTTTGATACCAGTATAACCCAGATGCGCTTTCATGTCGAATACCTATATCTTATGCTTTTCCATAGAAAAAAGCCATAGAACAAATATCCCCCGGCCAAGTGTCCAGCCGGGGGTGTTTCGATTCCTTAGATCTCTTCTCTGTTATGTTCCAAACTCACTGGAAACGGCTCATGGCCTTACAGGTTCACATAGGCGCGGCGCACTACTTCCTCAATGCGCTCCTCTTGCACGTGAAGGTTTGTGGGGTTATACGCCTGGATCAAATAGATCATGGCTTCCTTTACGGACACTTCCTCCGGAACTTTGATCACCCATTGCTGATCGGTGGCTTCCAACAGGGAGTACATTCCATTCTCTTTCCAATCCGGAGCGCCGTCCTCAAACTCCAGCTTTAGAGAAACACCGCTGCCATACCGCTCTCTGAACCCTTCCAGAGTACCGTCAAACAGCTTTTTGCCCTGGTCGATCATGATGATCCTATGGCATAGCTCCTCGATATCGTCCATGTCGTGGGTGGTTAGGATGATGGTAGTCCCCTTTTCTTCGTTGATGGCTTTCAGAGCGTCCCGCAGCACTTTTTTACTGGTCACATCCAGGCCGATGGTGGGCTCGTCCAAGTAGACCACATCAGGCTCGTGAAGAAACGCGATAGCGATGTTTGCCTTCATTTTCTGACCTAGACTGAGCTGCCGCACCGGCTGATCCAGAAACTCTCCCATGTCGAGAAGTTCCGTGAAATAGTCCCGGTTTTTCCGGAAGACCTCCTTGGGAACGGAATAGAAACTCTCATAAAGCTGAAAGGTGTCGGAGATGGGCAGGTCCCAATAAAGCTGGGAGCGCTGACCAAACACCACGCCGATGTGCTTGGCGTTCTCTTTCCTATCCCGGTAAGGGACCACACCGCCTACGTCCACGGTGCCGCTGGTGGGGATCAAGACCCCGGAAAGCATTTTCAATGTGGTGGATTTTCCCGCGCCGTTAGGGCCGATGTACCCCACCATTTCCCCCTTCTCGATGGAAAAGGAAACGTTCTTCACTGCTTCTTTTACTATATACTCCCGGTGAAACAAAGACTTTACCGCCCCGGAAATGCCCTTCCCAGATTTGGCGATCCGATAGTCTTTGCAAAGATCTTTTACTTCGATAAAGCTCATGGTTCTTCCCTCCTGTCAAGAGCCTGTGCTCTTATAGTGCTTCAATCCCCAATTCCAAAGCAAAACGCTCAACGCGAACACCAACACCCCTACCAACGGACTCAGGAAAGGCAGGATGGCCGGATACCCCTCCGGGATGGCTTTCCCCAAAAGAGCGGCAGCCGGATAGAAATTCAAAAAAGCGAAGGGCAGTAGGAACGTCAAAATGAACTGAATAGCCTTGGGGAAAATGGTGATGGGATAGTTAGTGAACTCCTTCATGTCCCACAGCAGAAAGTCCGCGATGGGATTGCGCCCCACAGTGAAAAAGGACATCACCGAGGAGGCAATGAGAGCCGCGGCCTGGATCAAGGCGGCGCCTAGCACCATCAGCGCCAGGAAAACTATATTCCACACCGTTGGTGTGTAGTGAAGCTGATATAGGGACACCACCAGGATCACAAAGGAAATGGAAAAATGGCTGATGTAAGCCACGTTATACCCCGCTGAGAACACCTCATGCAAAAAGGGATGGATGGGCTTCATCAAGGAAGCGTCAAACTCCCCGGAACGGATCCGTCGGGTCAAACCCGTGGAGAAATTGAAAAAGAAGGAAGCCCCAATGGCGTAGGACATGAGTGACAGACTATACAACACCATGATCTCCGCGCTGTTCCAGCCGCCCACCTGCTGAAAGCTGGTGGCAAGGATGTACAAAGACAAAAACGTGCCGCCGTAGCCGATCCACTGCCCCACAATACCCGCCAAAAACGTGCCCCGGTAAGCCATTTCCCGGCGCAGGGCCACTCGGAAAAAGGACGAGAACAATCTCCAAAAATCTTTCACCGCATCCACCTCCTCAACCGCCGTTGACAGTCAGCTTTTTGACCGCCGCCTGAAGGACCAGCTTGTCCGCTATGCTTAATACCACCAGCCACAGCGCCGCCGCCAGAATGGGTACCCAAGCGTCCTCCACAGCTGTCTTTCCTAAAAACAGGTTGATAGGCTCGAAGGTCATGTAGCGGAAGGGCAGGAAATAACTGGCGGTGACCAGAAACTGAGGATAGAACCACAGGGGCACCACGGTGCCGCCAAAGATTTTCATGAAGCCCCCCAGGTAGAAACTGATGAACCAGCTTCTTTGCAGCCAAAAGGCCAGCAGCCCCACCAAATAGGTGACCTGAAACGTCAGAAGCGCTCCCAGCAGCGCAGACACAACGAACAACGCGCCGTGGACCGGGTCCGGCAGAGAACCGGCGGAAATAAAGAACGCCCCCACCAAAAGGATAGGCACCGTGCGGGTGATAGTCCCGTAGAGGTTCTCTCCGAAGGTGTTTGCCAACATATAGTATTTGTAGGAGATGGGCCGCAGCAGTTCCAGGGAGACGGTGCCGTCCACCATGGCGTTCTCAACACGTGAGGCCACATTCGCCCGGGTGAGCTCCATCATAAAGGAATTGATCAGCACATACACCAGCATATCAGAAAAGCTGGTGTCCTGCTGAACACCTGTACCCAACAGTGCTTTCCAGAGAAAGATCTGGATGAGAAACCCCAGCAACGCGCTGACCACTCCTGCCAACGCGGCAAAACGGTAGGTCATTTCCGATTTCAGCGACTTGGCGAATACGATCCAGTACTTTTTCATAGAACCCCACCTTTTCCTCAAATATCCCCTACGGTGTTCGCTGACAGGGGACCTTCTGTTGTGGTACCACAACAGAAGAGGGCGCCCTCTTCTGTTGTGGTACCACAACAGAAGAGGGCGCCCTCTTGCGATTTTTCCTGTCCCGAACCCCCGTGTGTTCCCTATTATACTATTGCACCCTATAAATGGC
>DXXG01000017.1 GCA_019416455.1 Clostridiales bacterium
GGAACACACGGGGGTTCGGGACAGGAAAAATCGCAAGAGGGCGCCCTCTTCTGTTGTGGTACCACAACAGAAGAGGGCGCCCTCTTGCGATTTTTCCTGTCCCGAACCCCCGTGTGTTCCCTATTATACTATTGCACCCTATAAATGGCAAGTAAAAAAGTTCCACATCTTCCTCTTGCATAGGAAAACAAAAAAGGCCCTGGAAAGGACCTTTTCGTTCTACGGAATTTACTCCGCCACATACCCTTTTTCTTGGATGACTTCCACTACACCATCCACATACTTCTGGCAGATCTCCTCTTCGGGAGCCTCCACCATGACACGCAAGACAGGCTCGGTGCCGGACTCACGCACCAGGATGCGGCCTGTGTCCCCCAGTTCCTGGGTCACCTGGGCCACCATGGCCTGAACAGCGGGATCGTTCTGAGCTGCGGTCTTATCTGTTACCCGGATGTTCTTCAGCACCTGAGGATAGATCTTCAAAGGAGCTGCCAGCTCACTCATGGGCTTCTTCTGAGCCATCATCACTTCCATCATCTTCAGAGAGGTGAGGATACCATCGCCGGTGCTGGCATACTTAGAAAAGATGATATGGCCACTCTGCTCGCCACCGATCCGGGCGCCGCTCTGCTGCATATATTCGTACACATACTTGTCGCCTACCGCGGTTTTAGCGTATTCGATACCCAACTCATCGAAGGCCTTATACAAACCGAAATTGGACATGACCGTGGTCACCACTGTATTGGTCACCAGCTTGCCCCGCTCCTTCATATAGCGGCCGTAAATATACAGGATGTGGTCACCGGAGATCACGTTGCCTTTTTCGTCCACGCACAGGCACCGGTCCGCGTCGCCGTCGTAAGCGAAGCCCACATCCAGACCCTTCTCCACCACAAACTTCTGCAATCCCTCGATATGGGTGGAGCCGGCATCCAGGTTGATATTCAAGCCGTTGGGCTGGTTATTGATGACATAGGTATCAGCGCCCAGAGCGTCAAACACTGCCTTGGCAATATTCCAGCTGGAACCGTTGGCACAGTCCAGACCCACCTTCACTCCACGGAAAGAATACATGCCAAGGGAAATCAGGTAGCCGATATAGCGGTTACGGCCGGACACGTAGTCCACGGTGCATCCGATCTTTTCTTTATGGGCGAAAGGCAGCTCCGGCCACTCCTGACCAAAGGCAACCAGCTTGCCGTCCAGGTAATCCTCCACCAGAGCGATGGTCTCTTCGTCCATCTTCTCTCCCTGATCGTTGATCAGTTTGATACCGTTGTCAAAGTAGGGGTTATGGCTGGCGGAAATCATGATGCCGCAGTCGAAATCGTCCACCCGGGCAATGTAGGCCACGGAAGGAGTGGTGGTGACGTGGAGCATATAGGCGTCCGCGCCGGATGCCACCAGACCTGCCACCAAGGCATACTCAAACATATAGCTAGACCGGCGGGTATCCTTGCCGATAACGATCCGGGCGGGTCCATCCTTAGCGGCTCTTCCCTCTTCCGCGGCACGTGCCCGCTTTTCGTTATAATACCAGCCCAAGAACCGGCCTACCTGGTAGGCGTGGTCTGCTGTCAAATTCATATTGGCTTCTCCCCGGAAGCCGTCTGTTCCGAAATAACGTCCCATTGTGGGTACCTCCTGAGTTGAGTAAAAATAGAAGGGATTTTCTCGTCAGAGTGATTATAGCACAAACCAAAGCGTATTTCCTTATTTTTTCACCGTTTTTTCAGGGAAATCTTTTTTCTTTCTTCCCAAGCCTCAATTTAAGTGCCTTTTCAGTCGGATCATTTTGCCAAACGCCCAAACAACTTTCCTCATCCTCCATTCTATTCTCCCCTACTCTGGGAAGTTTTCTCTTCTTTCGAAAAATTCTCCCCTTTCAAGATTTTACCGCAAAAAAGCTCCCCTCTTTATAAAGAAGGGAGCTTTTTTTATACGTTTATATCGTGTATTTCCGAAGGGTAGCTCGGACAGCGCCGGGACCTTGGTTCAACTGGTTGAAATAGTCCACCACCAAACCGCTGAGACCCACCTCTTTCAGATCCACGCCCCAGACGGTCTTATCCTCTAAAAGCGCGCCGAAACTCTCCTGTGTGGCAACGGTTCCAAAGTCCAGCTTTTGGACCATGGGCTGGAACTCCGCCAAGCGGGGATCAGAAGAACACTCAAAGGCATTCCCCTGGTCGTCAATCCCTCTCAAATACCGGAGCCAGCCTGCCAGCACCAGGGGCATCAGCACCAAGTCCTTCGCAGTACCACGCTCCCAGTGGCGCTGGATATCCACTCCAAACCGGATGGGCAGCTTCTGGGAGGTATCGGTAGCGATACGCTGGGGCGTATCCGGAATAAAGGGATTGGGGAACCGCTGGGTGAGCACTTCCTGAAGGAAAGCTTCCGGATCGATGACACCGGGATCCACCACTACGGGCATACCTTCCTGACGGCTCATTTTGTAGACGAGCGCTTTCAGGTCCTGGTCAGCCATCTCCTTGGCGATAGAGGTATGACCCAGCAAACAGCCAAAAATAGCCAAAGCAGTGTGAAGGGGATTCAGGCAAGTACAAACCTTCATGCTCTCCACCGCGTTCACTGTTTCCCGAGTGGTGAAAAGTACCCCCGCCTTTTCCAGGGGCGGACGTCCGTTGGGGAAGTCGTCCTCGATCACCAGGTACTGGGGCTTCTCGGTGTTCACGAAGGGGGCGATATAGGTATTCTTCCCTGTCACCTGGATCTCCATACCCTCCAGGCCGTCATCGGTCAAAGCCTTCTGGACACTTTCATGGGGACGGGGGGTGATCTTGTCGATCATGCTCCAGGGGAAGGAAAGTTTTGTCTGGGCGTACTCATAAGCCGCTTGGGAAACATACCCTTTCTCTTTCCAGCCGTCCAGAATCTGGAAGAACGCCTGCCGCAGTTTTTCACCGTTATGGGAGCAGTTGTCCGTAGACACCAAGGCCAAAGGCGCGCCGCAGGCCTCGAACCGCTCCAAACAATACCAAACCAGCCGAGCCAGGAACGTCTTGCTTTCCTGGGGACTGTGCTCCAAGTCTTCTTTCACGGCAGGCAGCAGTTCTCCATCGCCGCCTCGCACAGAGTATCCCTTTTCTGTGATAGTAAAAGACACCATCTGCAAAGAAGGAGCTTTCAGGATCTCCCCCACACGGTCGCCGTCTTCCGGGAGAGCCAGGCTCTCGGCGATGGAACCCACCACTTCCTTTTCCATAGTCCCGTCGGCAAGAAGGCTCACCACAAGGGAGAGGTCGTCGTAAGGCCGCAGGAACTTGGTGACCACTTCTTGGTCGTAACCCTCACAGCAGATAACCCCTTTGTCCGTCAGCCCCTCATCCAGGAGTCTTTGGCTCAGCACGGCGTGAAAAGCCCGGAACAGGTTTCCCGCTCCAAAATGGAGCCAAGTGGGATTTTCCAATGTGGCTTTGATCATCTCATCCCGGTCATACCGGGGCAAAGTGTATCCCTTAGCTCCCAGTTCTTGCAGCGCGTTGCGGTCCAGCTTCATTGCAGTTTACCTCCCTTTATATAGGCTTATCCCCGGTTGGAAAGATCTACGGCTTCTATCTGAGCTCTCACGCACAGTTCCGCCGCTTTCAGGGCATGCTCCTGGGTCATGGCGTTTTCCGTACGGTTGATGCAGTCAAGCACCAACTGGCCAAAGAAGGGGAACCCGGTCTTGCCAGTGCAGTTCAGATAGTGCTCGCCTTCCTGGTCCACCCAGTACAGGTTGTTCTCCTCCTGGCTGCGGGAGACGTCCACATATTTGCGCATCTCAATGTAGCCGTCGGTACCCAGAATGAAGGTGCGACCGTCGCCCCAAGTGGAAAGCCCGTCGGGAGTGAACCAGTCTACCCGGAAATAACCGGTAGCGCCGTTATCCGCCACCAGGGTAGCGTCGCCGAAATCATCCAGCTCGGGGTAGTCGGGATGGTTGTAGTTGGCGATCTTGGCATTGACGATCTTGGCGTCTTTTGCGCCGGTATAGTACAGAAACTGCTCGATCTGATGGCTGCCGATATCGCAAAGGATTCCGCCGTACTTTTCTTTCTTGAAGAACCAGGCGGGCCGGGAAGGAGCGCTCAGCCGGTGGGGTCCCATGCCGATCACCTGGACCACCTTGCCGATAGCGCCGCTTTTCACCAGTTCCCCAGCGTAGACGGCACACTCCACCTGGAGACGCTCGCTGTAATTTACCGCATACTTCCGGCCAGTCTCGGCGATGGTCTTTTTCACTTCTTCCAGCTGCTCCAAGGTGGTAAGAGGGGCCTTGTCGGTGAAATAGTCCTTCCCCGCCTTCATCACACGGATGCCCAAAGCGGCACGCTCACTGGTGACGCAGGCACCGGCGATCAGCTTGGTCTCCTCGTCCTCCAGAACTTGGGCCTCAGAGGAGGCAACCTGTGCCTGAGGGTACTGTTTGCAGAAAGCTTCTACCTTCTTGGGATCGGGGTCGTACACCCACTTCATAGTAGCGCCGGCATCCAGCAAACCGTTGGACATGCCGTAAATATGGCCGTGATCCAGGCCAATCACTGAAAATACAAACTCACCGGGCTTCACCACAGGATCGGGCTTACCCTTGGCTGCGTAATTCATTCCTTCTTTTAATGCCATGATGGTCTCCTCCCTTATTTCTTTTCCTCATAGTTGCCCACGGTGATGGCGTCGGGGGCGAAATTCTCCACGCTTCCGGTCTTTTCGTAGAAGTGGGGCACGTGGGACAGCAGGCCCTGGAAAGTGTAAAAATCGTCCTCAGGAGCGATGGGCAAAGTCACGGTCTGACCCAGCGCGCCGGACTTGTAAATTGCCGTGATCAGCTCAATAGTCTTGCGGCCGTCCTCTCCGGTGATCATGGGTCGAGTGCCGTTTTCCAGGGCGGTGAGGTAGTTGTCGATCTCTCCGGTGTGGCCCTCGTGAGGCAAGTGAGGCAGCTCGTCATAGTAAGCAGTCAGGTCTTTTTCCAGCTCCTCGTTACGCTCCGGAAAACCATTGCCCTTGCTGGTAGATGCATAGCAGCTCCAGGGAGCGGCCAGTTTCGCCTTCTCGCACTGGAGAACGATGCCCTGCTCCTCCCCGTGGTGGACCACAGAAGCGGTCACCTGGGCCACGGAGCCGTCGTCGTACTGCAAGGTAGAGAAGGAAAGGTCCTCCACCTCAGCGTTATCGTGCATTACGTTGGAAAGGATAGAGGTCACCTTCTGAGGCAGCTCTCCCTTGAACCAGTTGATCATATCGATGTGATGGACAGCGTGATTCAGGGTGCAGCCGCCGCCTTCCTTTTCCCACAGACCACGCCACCACAGGTCGTAGTAGCAGTGGCCCCGCCACCACAGGGAGTTCACATGAGCAACCCGCAGCTTACCTGCCTTACCGCTCTCCATGGTCTCCTTCAGTTTGTAGATGGAGTCACGGAACCGGTTCTGCGCGATGCATCCCATAGTGACGCCGTTGCGCCGCTCGGCTTCCAGCATTTCGTCACACTCTTTCAGGCAAGTGGCCATGGGCTTTTCCACCACCACGTTTTTCCCCGCGTCCATAGAGTGGATCGCGATCTCGGTGTGAGTATAAGGCGGGGTACACACATGGACCACATCAATATCCAGACCAGAGGCCAGCATTTTCTGGTGGTCGTCGAACACCTCGCAGGAAAGGTTATACTTTTCCTTCATGGCCTGGGCCTTCTCGGGGTAGATATCGCACAGGGCTACGATCTGGCAGCGTTCCGGAAAAGTAAGCAGACCTTCTACATGGGACGGGGCAATGTTACCGGTCCCTACAACAGCAATTTTCAGCATGGATGGTTCCTCCTCATCAATGACTCATTTTTGTAATGGCTTCCCACAGGCCCAGCAGGTACTGGCTGCCCAGAGCACGGTCATACAGACCGTAGCCGGGCATCGCCTGCTCGCCCCAGATCATCCGGCCGTGGTCGGGCCGCATGATGCCGTCGAAGCCGGTATCGTACAACGCTTTTACAATGGCGAACATGTCAAAGGAGCCGTCACTGGACAGATGAGCGCTCTCCTCGAACTGTCCGGGAGCGGTGTGCTCCATATTCCGCACGTGGGCGAAGAAAATCTTCCCCTTCAGCAGGTGGATGATCCCCGGCAGGTCCGCGTTGGGGTTGGTGCCCAGAGAACCGGTACATAGGGTCACTCCGTTGCAGGGAGAAGGCACCATGTCCACCATCCGCCGCAGGTTCTCCCCACTGGTGATGATGCGAGGCAGACCAAAAACGCTCCAACCCGGATCGTCAGGATGGATAGCCATCTTCACGCCGTATTTCTCACAGGCAGGCATGATAGCCTCCAGGAAATACTTCAGATTGGCCCACAGCTTTTCCTCGTCCACGTCCTTGTACTTCTCGAAAAGCTCTTTCAAGTTGGCCAGCCGCTCCGGTTCCCAGCCGGGCAGCACGTGCCCCTGGGACCGGGCCTCCATGGAAGCGAACAGGTTGTCCGGGTCCATCTGGTCGATCACCCGCTGATCGTAGGCCAGCACTGTGGAGCCGTCGTGACGAGGCTTCGCCAGGTCGGTCCTGGTCCAGTCGAACACCGGCATAAAGTTGTAGCAGATCAGATGGATGCCGCACTCCGACAGGGTACGGATGGTGCTGATGTAGTTTTCGATGTACTGGTCACGGGTGGGAAGCCCGATCTTGATGTCATCGTGGATATTCACGCTCTCGATACCCAGGATCTCCAAGCCGGCATTCTCTGCCGACCGTTTCAGGGCCAGGACTTTTTCCTTTTCCCAGTCCTCCCCCGGCATGGCACCATACAGGGTGGTGATCACACCGCTGACTCCAGGCACCTGACGGATTTTTTCCAGAGAGACTGTATCGTATCCTTCGCCGAACCAGCGCAAGCCCATTTTCATAGGACAAGCTCCTTTCTCGCGGTCTTTTACCCACCGCGGGGGAATATCTCACGTAACAGGATAAAACAAATCACAGCGAAACTCTATGCATTTTTCGTTGTGGAAAGGAGAAATTCAACATTTTTTGTCCTATGCAAAGTGAGAACGTTCCATGCTTCTTAGAGGGTCGGGATCCACTGTTTCTTCCATGCCGTGGGCGACATCCCAGTGATGCTTTTGAACACCCGCTCAAAATGGGTAAGGGTATCGAAACCCAGTTCCATGCTCACCTGAGTGACACTTTTCTCTCGGCACAAAAGCTCTTTGGCCCGCTGGATCTTCAAATGGTTGATATAGCTTACGAAAGTGATCCCCATACACTCTTTAAAACTGCGGCTCAAATAACTGGGAGTGACGAAAAACTCCTTTGCCACTTCTTCTAAACGGAGCTTTTCGCTGCGGTGGCTTTTTAAATAGGTGAGCACACCGGCGATCCTGTCATATTTAGGATCGATGCTGGCCGATTCCTGAGGCAGGGGCAGTCCCGTTTTCGACCAGTTTTCCAGCAGCAAAAGCAACTGACCAAAAACAAATCGGGCGTACAGTTCCTGACTAGGTCCCACAGCCTGCTCTAATTCATAAAGCAACTCTAAGGCCTTCCGCTGCTGGGGAGTGTCAAGGCGCATGACTCGAAAGGGACCGGTAAACAAAGCAAGAAGTTCATCCGTCCGCTCCTGGAAAACTTCCCGAATGTATTCCTCGGAAAAGTACATCACCGCCCGAATACCAGTGGGATTCTGCCCTTGAAAGGACTGATGCAGATCGAAACTCTTGATCCAAAGCATATCCCCCGCTTCCAGGTGAGTGAATTTCCCGTTGGAGAGCAGATAACGATCCCCGGAGATCTGGTAGTAGACCTCGAAACAGTCATGATAATGAGTACGTTCCATGTTGGAGGAAGGGTCGTAACCATTGCATTGAACATCCAGATGCGGCGTCGGCATCTCCTGACTGAAATCCGCATTGCTCATACCTTTCACCTCTCGATCCTTCCCACGGTTCTTTTATGCTGAGTATACCGCCCACCTAGCAGCCCTGTCAATGGCCGCAAAAGAAAAGGACAGCCCACACAGGACTGTCCTTACTGCTGTTCCATCAAATTCCCAGATAGGGATCAGGGTCCACTCGGACACCATTATAGTACACCTCGAAGTGAAGGTGGTTCCCAAAAGATTCTCCCGTGCTCCCCACATAGCCGATGATCTGTCCCTGCTCCACATACTGTCCCGGCGAGACCGCCAAAGAACTGCAATGGGCATAGCGGGTAGCGAAAGTTTCGTTGTGCCAGATGAGCACGTTGTTGCCCCAGGACCAATGATACTCCGCCTGGATGACCTCCCCCGCCTGAGCCGCCACGATGGGCGTTCCATAACCAGCTGCGATATCTAGGCCATTGTGAGGGCCGTTGAAATACATATCACCGAAGTGACCGGAGATGGAGCCCACTCCCACCCCAGGCAAAGGCCACATGGGCGAGAAACCGCTTTGCAGTCCGGGCGTGACAGGATCCACGCCGGTGATATCGGAAGGTTGTCCACTCTCCGAGGTGCCTTGGCTGTTTTCCTGGGCCTGCTGCTCTTTTTTCGCCTGCTCTTCCCGGTTTCGTTCCTCGATCAGCTGCTGGAGCCTGGCCTGAAGCTCGGCGTCTTCAGCCTCGTTCTGAGCGATCTGCTCCTGCGCGTCCGCCTGCTGGGTCTCCAAGCTGGCTACCAACGCATCATTTTCAGCATAGAGCACCTCTAACTCCTCTTGGGCTGCCTCGATGGCTTTCTTCGATTCCGCTACTTCTTCCTGGGCCTCCACCAGATCCGCCCTGTCCCCCTGGGTCTTTTCCATGTACTCATTGAGCTGGTCCAAAAGGGACTGATCGTGCTGGGCGGTGACTTCCAAAAGTCTCTGTTTCAGGAAGAAATCCGACAAGCTGCTGGAATTGAGGAGGATCTCCAGTGTGCCCACAGACCGGCCACCGCTGACATACACCGCCCGCAATCTTTGACTGAACAGGTCGATGGTGTCCTGATACTCCTGTTCGGAAAGCTCCAGCTTGTCCTCCAGGGCTCCGATCTTCAGGTTCAAGTCCTCAATGGTGGCCCTGGCGTCGTCGATCTGCTGCTCTGTCTGGTCGATCTTGCCCGTCAGCTCCGCCTGGTAGGCTAAGGCCGCGTCCTCGTCTTCTTTTAGTGCGTCGATCTTTTTTTGCAGATCTTCATTTTCCTGAGCCAACTCCTCCTGCCGCTGTTGGACTTCGTCAATAGTGGTAGCGATGACCCGCACCGGAACCACCAACGCCGCGGCGATCACCACGGCGCAGCACCGCCGCAGCCACAGCCTTTTCCCCTTCTTTTTCATACGATCCCTCCTTTTCCTCCTCTCTGTTCTGGCAATTCCAAAACAGCAGGATAAACTATCGCATGATTTATGTTACCATAACTCGTCTTTATCCGCAACCAAATCACACATTTTAACTATTTATTTTTTCAAAAATCGCAAAATACAGTCAAATACATCTAATCCATTCCCTATATAGTTACCCTACACCGACATAAATTTACGAAGCCACGTCTTTCTAGACCAAAAAAGCACAATAAATGCTGGGAAACTTTCAAAACGCCTCTTGACCTTTTTTGACCAGCAAGATAAACTCTCTATAAAGATGAGAGTTTAGGAGGGTCACAATGAAAGAAGATCTGCTTCCTATCGGCAAGATGGCCGCGCTCAATCGGGTCTCTATCCCCACCCTGCGGCTCTACGACGAAAAGGGACTGCTAAAGCCCCGATATATCGACCCGGAAACAGGTTACCGCTACTACGATATCAGCCAAAACGCCCGCCTGGATATGATCGTGTACATGAAAGAACTGGGCATGAGCCTTTCGGAGATCGCCCAAGCACTGCAAAAGGAGGACATGTCCCTCATCGAGGAACTGCTCTCCCAGAAAAATGAGCAGATCCACCAGCAAATGCGCCAGTTGCAAGCCCAGCACGACGCGGTGGAACGGGCCATCATGTCCATTGAGCGGTACCGCAAATCCCCCGTTACCGGCACCCTCTCTCTGGAATATATCGACCGCCGGTACATCTGGGGGATCCCCTGTTCCTCCAATTTTTACAGCAGTGGAATCCACTGCTACGAGCGGCTCCTGCGGGATCTGCGGCTGAAGCTGGAGGAAAACGGATTCCAGCAGATCCACTCCTATAACATTGGCACTTCCATCACCCGGGAGGACTATGAAGCCGACCGCTTTACAGCCAGTCAGATCTTCATTTTCACCAGTCACCGTGATCAAAATGGACGTGCCTCTTTGCAGACGGTGGAAAGCGGTATGTACGCCTGTGTCTACCTAGACAACTACGACGATGAGATCTCCTGCGCAAAAAAACTGCGGGACTACTGCCGTTCAAACGACTACCACATCGCGGGGGATTACATCTGTGAAGTGATGACGGGATTCAACGTTTTTGACAGCGATCCCCGCAGCATGTTCCTCCGTCTCCAGGTCCCCGTGACCTTCCAAAAAGCCGGTTCTGAAAAAATGTGAATTCTTTCACAAAAAGCCTCTTGACCCTCCTCCTACATGAGGGTTTATACTGGCATCAATAGGAGAGGGATCCTAAGATGCCCTCACAACTTCAAACAGCCAAAGGAGGCTTTCCCATGGAAAAGATCAAAGTGGTTCAGTACGGCTGCGGCAAAATGGCAAAATATACCCTGCGCTATCTTTATGAGCACGGCGCTCAGATCGTGGGCGCTATCGACGTCAACCCGGAAGTGGTCGGTATGGACGTGGGCGACTTCGCTGGGCTGGGTTTGAAGACCGGTGTCATCATCTCCAACGACGCTGACAAAGTTCTGGACGAGTGCGATGCTGATGTGGCTATTGTCACGCTGTTCAGCTTTATCGGGGACATCTACGACCACGTGGAGAAATGCGTCTCCCGGGGCATCAATGTGATCACCACCTGCGAGGAGGCCATCTATCCTTGGACCACCTCCGCGGCACAAATCAACAAGCTGGACGCTCTGGCCAAAGAGACCGGCTGCACCATTACCGGCTCCGGCATGCAGGATATCTTCTGGATCAACATGGTGGCGATGGTGGCCAGCGGCTGCAACCGCATCGAGAAGATCAAAGGCGCTTACAGCTACAATGTAGAGGATTACGGACTGGCTCTGGCCCAAGCCCATGGCTGCAACTTGACTCCGGAGGAATTTGAGGCCCAGATCGCCCATCCCGCCGAGTTCGAGCCTTCCTACGCCTGGAACGCCAGCGAAGCCATTTGCGGCAAGCTGGGTCTGACCATCAAGTCCATCGATCAGAAGCATGTGCCCTATATTGTGGATCACGACGTATACAGTTCCACCCTGGGCAAGACCATCACAGCCGGTAACTGCATCGGCATGTCCGCTGTGGTCACTATCGAGACCATGCAGGGAATCACCATCGAAGAGGAGACCATCGGCAAGGTGTACGGCCCCGAGGACGGCGACCAGTGCGACTGGTGGATCACCGGCGAGCCCAACACGGAATACCACGTAGTGAAGCCCGCCACTGTGGAGCACACCTGCGCCACCATCGTAAACCGGATTCCCACACTGCTGAATGCTCCTGCTGGCTTCGTCACCTGCGATCAGCTGGATCCTCACTGCTACCTCACCTATCCCATGGAGTACCACCTGTAAATCAATATCGTAAATCATAATGGCCGCGCCACAGCAGTTATTCCACTGCATGTGGCGCGGCTTTTTGCTGGCTCTCAAACGGAATCCGGCCTCACATTTTTCTTAATTCTTTTTCAGGAAATATTTGTGCTCTAAACGCGAATATGCTATATTCAAGTCAGTTTTAGTGGAAAATTTTTAGCGGATTCAGGGAACGTTTCACATAACTTCCTTTGTCCGCTGTTCCGGGAAAGGAATGGTGCTCCATGGCCGCAAAAACTCTGTATACGCTGATTGTCGCCGACGATGAGGACGAACTCCGCGAGGCGGTTTGTACCATGGTCCCTTGGCAGGAATATGGATTCAAGCTATTGGGCAGCGCCAGCAACGGTCTGGACGCCTTGCAGATGGTGGAGCAGTATGAGCCTGACCTGCTGCTCACCGATATCCGTATGCCCTTTATCTCCGGAATCGAACTGGCCCGCCACGTTCGTGAGATACGTCCTGCCACCAACATCGCGTTTCTCAGCGGGTACGATGACTTCGAGTACGCCAAGCAAGCGATCCAGTACAACATTATCAGCTACATGCTGAAACCGCTGACCTTGGAAGGCCTAGTGGCGGAACTGCGGATCATCCGCAAAAAGATCGACGCCCAGTTTGAACTGTTCCGCCAGGCGGAATCACAGACAGCCAGTCAGGACCTTCGGACCCCCATGCTGATGCCCCTGGTGCTTGACGATTACGCGGAGGCCTGGGACGATTCCCAGGCGGAAGCCTACGGCAGAGACTGTGGTCTGCTGCGGGACGAACTGGACAAACCCTGCTACACAGTGATGGTTTCCGCTTTGTTGGACAAAACCGGTGCAAACAAAACCGCTCCTTCTTTCGTCGCCCCAGTGGATACTCTGTCGGCCAAATATTTTCGAGGAGTGAATTTCTTCGCCGCGGGAAAAGTTATCTCCGTCCTCATGGGGAACCCCTCTGACTTTGAGGAATACCTTCACATTCTTGCCGATGAGATCCCTCAGATGGCCTCCCGTATCCTGGGGATGCGGTGCAAGATCGGCGTGAGCCGCATGACCCATTCCCTCACTTCCCTTCACAACGCTTACAAGGAAGCTATGGAAGCGCTGCGTCAAGTGGACTCCTCCGAAAACTATGTTCAGTTCATCAACGATCTCGCCCCTGCCGCCAAAGGTGGGAGCTTGCTCTGCAAACGCGCCCTGGAAGCCCTGGACCAGCGTTACATGGAGGAGGATCTCTCCCTGGTCTCTCTGAGCAGTATGCTGGACGTGAGTCCCAATCATCTCAGCGCCTGCATCAAGAAATACGCTGGGGAGACTTTCATCAATATTCTGATCGGCAAACGGATGGAAGCCGCTCGGGACCTGCTGGTCAATTCCAATATGAAGATCCAAGACATCGCTCGAAAGTGCGGGTATTCAGACCAGCATTATTTCAGCTACTGCTTCAAAAAGTACTGCGGTGAATCTCCCAACGCCATGCGCCGCCGGCTGGAATTGGAAAAGGAGAAAGCCACATGATCAAAGAAAGAATCTACCGCACTGGGCTGCGGGTGACCACTATCCTGGTGTTCATGGTAGTGGGGATCGTAGCTGTCACCCTGTGCTGTTTGATCTCCCTGTTTATGAACCGTTACTGGAATTCCGTGATGCAGGGAGCTCGCACCACCAGTTCTCAGTCGGTCTCTCAAGTTTCCAACACTGTCTCCAACTACCTGACAGATATGAATCAAGCCATGGAGATGGTGGAACAATCCATGTCCGAAAATGAAAAAGACCGGGACGAACTCATGAACGCTTTTCTCACCTTCCGTCCCGACATAGTAGCTGTGACAAGTTATTCTTCCGAGGGGGAACTGCTGCAATGCTGGTCCCCTGGCCATACACTGCGGGAAAATATCTACCAGAACCTTTCCTTCAACTTGGAACAGGCCCATGCCACTAATTCTCCCTTTATTTCCCTACCCCATGTAGAAAGTATTTTTGAACGCTATTACCCTTGGGTGGTCACTTTGACGGCCCCTCTCCCCCAAGGAGAAGAGATCGCCTGGGTCTCTCTGGACCTGAGCTTCTCCAGCATCTCCAGCCATATCAACAACGTGAGTATCGGCCAGCACGGCTACTGCTTCTTAATGGACAAGGACGGGAATATTGTGTACCACCCTCAACAGCAGCTGCTCTATTCTGGTCTGAAATCTGAGGACACTGAAAAGCTGGCTGCCTTTTCTGACGGCACCTATTCCGATGACACTGTGATCTACTCCCTGACCAGTGTGGAGGGCAGCGACTGGCGAGTGGTGGGCGTAAGCTATATGGATGAGCAGGTCAACCGGACCGTGCAGGAAATGATCCAGCTTTTAAGTCTGCTGGCGGTCATCATCCTAATTACCGCCTGGTTCACAAGCTGGCTGCTTTCCCGGCTGCTGGACCGTCCTCTGCGCGGACTGGCTTCCGCCATGGAAAGCTTCGAGTCCGATGCCGATCATTTTACATATCACCCGGTTGGCGGCACCCGGGAAGTGCAGGAGCTTTCCAGCTCTTTCGGTCACATGGTGATGCGCATCCAGCAACTGATGACCACCGTGAGAGAGGAAGAAGTGAACCTTCGCAAAACCGAACTGAAAGCGCTGCAAGCCCAGATCAACCCCCATTTTTTATACAACACTCTGGACTCCATCGCCTGGATGTGCGAACAGGGCCGCAACACGGACGCCGTTAAAATGGTCCACGCGCTGGCTACCCTTTTCCGCATCAGCATCAGCAAGGGTCACGAGCTGATCCCCATCGCCAAGGAGATCGAACACGCGGAAAGCTATTTGCAGATCCAAAAATACCGCTACAAAAACAAATTCACCTATGAATTTCATGTGGACCAAGCCTGCCTGGAATACCTCTGCAACAAGATCACTCTTCAACCCATCATCGAAAACGCCATCAATCACGGCCTGGATCTTCTGGTAGACGAGGGCCGCATCGATGTCTACGTACAGCAGGACGGTGAGGACATTCTATTCTGCGTGGAAGACAACGGTGTAGGCATGAGCCAGGAACAAATCGTCTCTATTATGGAACACGGCCCGAAAGACCGCACAGGCATCGGGATCCGCAATGTGAACGACCGGCTGAAGATCTATTTCGGCAAAGAATACGGCTTGCACATCACCAGTCAGCTGGATGTGGGCACCCGTGTGGAGATCCGTATGCCCAAAGTAAAGGAGGGCCATTATGAAGCGAAATAAATCCATCCTTCTTCTTGCCGTTATGGCCTTGTCCTTAATGTTCGGCTGCGCCTCTGCAACCGATTCTCCCCAGCACACCGTGACACTGATCGCCAAATCTACGGAAACAGAATTCTGGCTGTCCGTGTTCGCCGGAGCGGAAGCTGCCGCCACAGAGTACAATATGAAGCTCAACATCGTGGGTCCTGAGACAGAGGAAGATTACGAGACCCAGAACGATATGGTGAAAGAGTCCATGGACAACGGCACGGAAGCTCTGATCTTTTCTGCCATCCACTATGACGAGAATTCGGAAGCCATCGACACGGCGGCTCAAAGCGGCATCAAGATCGTCGCCATTGACAGCAACGTGGCTTCCGACGCGGTCAGCACCTACATCGGCACCGACAACTACGCCGCCGGACAGATGGCCGCTCAGGCTGCTTTGGAACGAGTGGAAGGCGATCTTACAGTGGGGATCATCAACTATGACATCAGCAGTGCCAATGGCCAGGAACGGGAACAGGGCGCCGTGGACGCGTTCCAAGAAAGCGGCCGAGCTGAGATCGTCTCCGTAATCAACACTCTGGCGGAAGCCCAGCAAGCAAAGGCCGACACAAAGGAACTGTTGGAGCAGCATCCGGAAATCGATGTCCTGTTGGCGTTCAATGAACCTACCAGTGTGGGCGCGGCTATGGCGATCCAGGATCTCAACAGCGAAGATTCTATCTTTCTGGTGGGCTTCGACTCTAATGTGGCGTCCGTGGATGGATTGCAGGACGGCTCCGTAGACGCTTTGATCGTCCAGAACCCCTATGCCATGGGGTATCTAGGGGTAGAGAGCGCCTACAAACTGCTCAACGGTCAAGGAGGCGAACTGGAAAAAATTGTTGACACTTCCACCCAAATCGTAGACCGTGAAAATCTTTTTTCCATCGACAGCCAGAAGGCTTTATTCGCCTTTGAATAGCCTCTATTTAAGCGATATGCACATAAACAATCAATATTATTGATGCATAGTGTTCACTTAAAATGGTTTTTTACCCTGTTTGCGGTGATTTTTCATCTTGTTTCTACCCTTTTTTTCCGTTACCATGTAAGCAGACGGAGGGACGTACAGAACGTCCCCAAACAACGGATCTAGATAAGGAGAGATCATCATGAAAAAAGTGCTTGCTTTACTTCTGGCCGCCTCTATGGCAGTGGGCATGACCGCTTGCAGCGTGTCCACCACAAATCAGCCCTCCAACAGCACCACCAGCGAAAAGACTTCCAGCACTTCCACCGTTTCCGAAACCAGTGAGACCAGCGAAACTTCCACCACTGGTGAGACTGGCCCCGTGGCCAACAAGGATAAGCCCCTTGTGTGGTTCAACCGCCAGCCTTCCAACAGCTCCACCGGCGAGCTGGACATGAGCGCCCTCAGCTTCAACGACAGCACCTATTATGTGGGCTTCGACGCCAACCAGGGCGCTGAGCTCCAGGGCACCATGGTTCTGGATTACATCAAGGCCAACATCGATACCATTGACCGCAACGGCGACGGCATCATCGGTTACGTTCTGGCTATCGGCGACATCGGCCACAACGACTCCATCGCTCGTACCTGCGGCGTCCGCAAGGCTCTGGACACTGCCGTGGAAGTGGACGGCTCCATCAACAGCGAGCCTGTTGGCACCAACGCTGACGGCAAGTCCACCATCGTCAAGGACGGCTCCCTGGAAGTGAACGGCAAGACCTACATCATCCGTGAGCTGGCTTCTCAGGAAATGAAGAACGCCGCTGGCGCCACTTGGGACGCTGCTACCGCCGGCAACGCTATCGGCACCTGGGCTTCTTCCTTCGGTGATCAGATCGACGTGATCGCTTCCAACAACGACGGCATGGGCATGTCCATGTTCAACTCTTGGTCCAAAGCCAACAACGTTCCCACCTTCGGTTACGACGCTAACGCTGACGCCGTGGCTGCTATCGCAGAAGGATACGGCGGCACCATCAGCCAGCACGCTGACGTTCAGGCTTACCTGACCCTCCGTGTGCTCCGCAACTCTCTGGACGGCGTGGACATCGACACCGGTATCGGCACTGCTGACGATGCAGGCAACGTTCTCAGCGAAGATGTATACTACTATGACGAGGAGCATCGTTCCTACTACGCTCTGAACGTGGCTGTCACTTCTGAGAACTATGAGGACTTCATGGACTCCACCAAGGTGTTCGAGCCCGTTTCCAAGCAGCTGGATGCTTCTTCCCATCCCACTAAGAAAGTTTGGCTGAACATCTACAACGCAGCTGATAACTTCCTCAGCGCTACCTATCAGCCCCTGCTCCAGAAGTACGACGATCTGCTGAACCTGCAAGTTGAGTACATCGGCGGCGACGGCCAGACCGAGGCTAACATCACCAACCGTCTGTCCAACCCCAGCGATTACGACGCTTTCGCAATCAACATGGTTAAGACCGACAACTCCGCTTCTTACACCGCTCTGCTGAATCAGTAATGATTTCAAACGGCAGCTTTTAAAATTCCAGTTCGCTAATAACAAGTTATGACGCTATTAGGGAGAAGGAATTCTCCGGTCAGGAGAAAAACCATCCTGTTCGGTAGAACGAATTCTCCCTAATTTTATCGTAAAAATCTCAGGCAGCTTCGTTTAGCGATCCTGCCTACCGGTATGAAACAGGAGTTGCTAACATGGTAGATACAAAAGACGAGATTGTCCTGTCAATCCGTGGTATGAGCAAGTCTTTTGGTCGGAACCGTGTGCTTGACCACATCAACTTAGACGTGAAACGCGGCACCGTTATGGGCCTTATGGGTGAAAACGGCGCCGGCAAGTCTACGATGATGAAGTGTCTCTTCGGCACCTACCAAAAAGACGAGGGTCGAATCTACCTCAATGACAAGGAAATCAATTTCTCCGGACCTAAGGACGCTTTGGAAAACGGCATCGCAATGGTCCACCAGGAACTGAACCAGTGCCTGGAGCGCAACGTGATCGATAACCTCTTCCTCGGTCGCTATCCCCTCAATTCCATGGGTATGATCGACGAGAGCAGTATGAAAAAGAAAGCCTCCGAGCTGTTCCGAAAGCTGGGCATCACCGTCAACCTGACTCAGCCCATGCGGAACATGTCCGTCTCCCAGCGGCAGATGTGCGAGATCGCCAAAGCCATCTCCTATAATTCCCAGGTCATCGTTCTGGACGAGCCCACCTCCTCCCTGACGGTCCAGGAAGTAGACAAGCTGTTCGAGATGATGCGGATGCTCAAAGAACAAGGCATCGCCCTGATCTACATCTCCCACAAGATGGACGAGATCTTCCAGATCTGTGACGAGATCTCCGTTCTCCGGGACGGTAAGCTGGTCATGACGAAACCCACCCAAGATACCAGCATGAACGAGCTGATCAGCGCCATGGTGGGACGTTCCCTGGAAAGCCGATTCCCCCCTGTGGACAACGTGCCTGGAGACACCATTTTGTCGGTGCAGCACCTTTCCACCAAGTACGCCCCCCATTTGCAGGATGTCACCTTCGACGTGAAAGAGGGCGAGATCTTCGGACTGTACGGTCTGGTTGGCGCCGGACGTACAGAACTGCTGGAAACCATCTTCGGTGTGCGGACCCGTGCCGCGGGCCGGGTATACTTCCGAGGAAAGCTGATGAACTTCAACACGCCCAAGGAAGCTATCAACCACGGTTTTGCCATGATTACCGAGGAACGAAAGGCCAACGGTCTATTCCTGAAGTGTGACCTCACCTTCAATACGACCATCGCTAACCTGAACCAATATAAATCGGGCATAGCGCTGTCCACTCCCAAAATGGTGAAAGCCACCAACAAGGAGATCAAGGTGATGCACACCAAGTGTATGGGACCTGACGATATGATCTCCAGCCTTTCCGGCGGCAACCAGCAGAAGGTCATCTTCGGCAAGTGGCTGGAACGTGATCCCCAGCTGTTTATGATGGACGAGCCCACCAGAGGCATCGACGTGGGCGCTAAGTATGAGATTTACGAACTGATTATCAATATGGCCAAGCAGGGCAAGACCATTATCGTGGTCTCCTCCGAAATGCCTGAGATCCTTGGTATCACAAACCGCATCGGAGTCATGTCCAACGGGTATCTCTCCGGCATCGTGAACACCAAGGAAACAAATCAGGAAGAGCTTTTGAGACTCAGTGCTAAATACTTATAACGGGAGGAATTGCTATGGCATCGGTCAAGACAAACGTTCTTACGACTGAGCAGGAAATGGAACTCCGCCAGTCAATCGATGAGTACGTTGGAAGTATTCAGAAAAAAATCGACGCTTTACGGGTAGATGGCACCGATAAAGTCATCAAGATCCAGAGTGATCTGGACAGCCTGAAGCGGGACCGCATTTATACTCAGGAAGAGAAAAACCGGATCGCCGCTCAGAAAAAAGTGGAGCTGAAAAAAGCTAAGGAAGTGGAAGCGAAAAATAAAGCCGAAATTTCCAAGCTGATCGGCGACGCGGAAGCCTACCTCAATACCCACTTCAACAAAGAGTATTATCAAGTGGTGGTGGAAAGCTGTAAGCAGGAAAAAGTCCTGGCTCAGGAAAAATACCGGGCCACTGTGGCACAGTTGAAACAGGAGCATGCCCAGACTCTTTCCAAGCTCAGCGATCCCCACGAGATCAAAGACGAGAAGTACGTTCATAAAAACCGGCTGTTCGACGCCAAAATGCAGCTGGCCAAAGACATTCAGGCCCTTAAGGACCGCCGTCACGCGGCTTTTGACCATCGCTATCATCTGATCGACTTGCTCCGCATGTCCAAGTTCACCTTCGCGGAGTCCATGATCCAGAGGATGGAGAATTACCGCTACACCTTCAACCGCCGTGACTTCCTGCTGAGAAACGGTCTGTACCTGGCAATCCTGGTGATCTTCGTAGCACTGTGCATCATCACCCCCATTGTCAAGGACGTTCCTCTGCTTACGGTGAACAACGTGCTGAACATTCTTCAGCAGGCTTCTCCCAGAATGTTCCTGGCATTGGGTGTTGCCGGATTGATCCTGCTTGCAGGTACTGACTTGTCCATCGGCCGAATGGTGGGCATGGGCATGACCGTGGCAACGATCATCATGCACCAGGGCCCCAACACAGGCTCCGTTTTCGGCCTGATCTTCGACTTCTCCGGGATGCCTCTTCCCCTTCGTATCATCTTCGCTCTGGTCATCTGCATCATCCTGTGCACCATCTTTACTACCATCGCAGGTTTCTTTACGGCGAAGTTCAAGATGCACCCCTTCATTTCCACCATGGCTAACATGCTGGTGATCTTCGGTTTGGTCACGTATTCCACCAAGGGCGTTTCCTTCGGTGCTATCGATCCCAGCATCCCCAGCATGATCATCCCCCGGCTCGGCACCTTCCCCACCATCATCCTTTGGGCTGTTGCCGCGGTCGTGGTGGTATGGTTCATCTGGAACAAGACCACCTTCGGTAAGAACCTGTACGCTGTGGGCGGCAACGCTGAAGCTGCTGCCGTGTCCGGTATCTCCGTGTTCCGCGTTACTGTGGGCGCCTTCATCCTGGCCGGTATCCTCTACGGTTTCGGTTCTTGGCTGGAATGCATCCGCATGGTCGGTTCCGGTTCCGCCGCTTACGGCCAAGGTTGGGAAATGGACGCCATCGCCGCTTGCGTGGTGGGCGGTATCTCCTTCACCGGCGGTATCGGCAAGATCTCCGGCGTGGTGACTGGTGTGTTCATCTTCACCGCTCTCACCTATTCACTGACTACTCTGGGCATTGACACCAACTTGCAGTTCGTGTTCTCCGGCATCATCATTCTGGTAGCCGTTATGCTGGACTGCTTGAAGTACGTCCAGAAGAAGTAATTCTTCCCTTTACTTTAGAGTACACCTTAGGCAAGCAATGATATACAGCTCCCCGCAGTACCATTCCTCCTCCTGAACCTGGGTACTGCGGGGAGCCCCTTTTTTATGTTCAAAACACAAAGGCTTTCTCTTCCCCCTAGAAATTAGGTTCTATTTTATCTTAATCAGGTTCTTGATTTTCCTGGAACCGCCGCCTATAATAGGCCACGAATGGACAAAGTCGGCCAATAAGATAGGTCGGCCAGTGAAAGGTCCAAACAGGAGGATTTGTATGAATCAACGGTTGGAACAAGTACTTTCCGGCCACCCCGGCAATCACCTGATGCCCTTCTTCTGGCAGCAGGGAGCCAGTGAGGAAACCTTGCGTGACTATATGGAACAGATGGATCGCAGCGGAATTGGTGCGGTCTGTGTGGAGTCCCGCCCTCACCCTGATTTCGCTGGGCCCCGCTGGTGGCACGATATGGACATCATCATGGAAGAAGCCCGGCGTCGGAACATGCTGGTCTGGGTTTTAGACGATTCCCACTTCCCCACGGGATACGCCAACGGCGCGGTGAAGAACGCCCCGGACCACCTGAAGCGCTGGGCGCTCAAAGAACGGCAAATCCGTTTCCACGGTCCCACCACAGGATGCAAGTTTGCCATTGCAACACGTCTGGGATATGATTTCACCGATAAAGGTGGTTACCAGTTTGGCGACTACCACCGAGAAGAACTGGTGGCAGTCATTGCCGCAAAAGTGTCAGAAAATGACCACGGTGAACTCTCCCTGACAGACGTCCAGGACCTGACTTCTCTGGTAAACGAAGCAGGCTGGCTGTACCATGATTTCCCAGAGGGCGATTTCCGCCTGTTCATTTACACCAAAAAGCTTGGGACTGCCGCTGCCCAGAACGATTCCATTTCCTTTTTGGAAAAGGATTCTGTGCGGCTGCTGATCGACGCCGTGTATGAGCCTCATTTTCAGCACTACGGAGCGGATTTTGGAAAGACCTTTGCCGGTTTCTTCTCCGACGAGCCCGGATTCTACAATACCACCGGCAGCCCCTATGAAATGGGCCGCATCGGCACAGACATGCCCCTTCCTTGGACGGATGACGTAGCGAAACAGCTTTCCGGCCGTTTGGAAAACGGGATGTGCGCTCTGCCTGGTCTGTACCACAAACTAGGAGGACAGGAACGGGAGACCCGGTACGTTTACATGGATATCATCACCAGAAAGTACCAGGAAAACTTCTCCGACCAGCTTGGCCAGTGGTGCGAGGATCACGGGGTAGAATATATCGGCCATGTGTTAGAGGACGGACATTACAACCGAAATCTGGGCGCTGGTACTGGACACTTTTTCCGCGCTCTTCATGGGCAACATATGGGCGGCATCGATGTGGTGCTCAATGGATTGCTGCCTGATTGGGACGAAAACGCCTTTTACCACTATGAGTTGCCTATGCTGGCAGCGTCGGTTGCCCGCCAAAACGTGAAAATGGGCGGACGGGCCATGTGTGAAATATTCGGCGCCTTCGGATGGTCGGAAGGCTTGACACTGATGAAGTGGATGGCGGACTACATGATGGTCCACGGGATCAACTATTTTGTGCCCCATGCTTTCTCCTGCAAGGCCTTTCCTGACATGGATAACCCGCCCCATTTCTACGCAAACGGACACGATCCTCAATTCAGTTACATGGAAGTGCTGTTCCGGTATATGAATCGCGTTTGCCATCTGTTGGATGGAGGCCGGGCTTTGGTGGATGTGGCAGTGCTCTTCCCCGCCGAGGCGGATTGGATCGGCACATCCGCTGGTATGGGACGGGTTGCGAAACTGTGCATCCAGCACCAGATCCCCTACGACATCCTGTGTATCGATACTCTGGAAACTGCGGACATAAAAGACGGCGCTATCTGTGTCGGGTCTGCAGCATACAAAACCCTGGTGGTGGACCAAGTGGAGTTCTTGCCTGACGAGGGTTTGGAATTGCTTCGCCGTTTACAACAGCAAGGGGCAAATATTATCTTTGTGGACCGGGCGCCTGTGGGAATCCATGGCGCAGAAGCCCCGGAGATCCCGCTGATCCAGAGCGGTGAGCTTTTGTCTCAGCTGGAGCAGTATCGCCAGTGCGTCACAGCCGCGCCTGAAAAATGGCTCCGTTTTTACCCCTATGAGCAAGACAAGCTCACCATCTATTACTTCCTCAATTCCTCTATGACCGAGCGTGTGAACACCAAAGTCACACTGCCTTTGAGGACAAAGAGCCTGGTGGGGTACGACGCTTTGAACCAGCAGCTGTTTACTCCTGAGAGAGACGAGGTTGGAAATATAGCGCTGAAACTGGATGTCGGGGAATCCGTCCTGTTCTTGGCGGGCGACAAGGATGACCTGCCGGAAGTGAAAGAATCTGTCCAGAAAGACATGGAAGCGATCCCCTTCCAAGGAACCTTTGCTGTCTCCGTGGCAGACCATACCCACATGGACCAATTCGAACCGCTAACTACCATGGAAAAACTGGAAGACGTGGCTTTGCTGAAACCTGGATTTGGCGGGAAGATCCGCTATGAGACCACCTTCCAAGGAAAGTGCCAGGAGATCTCTCTTGGCCGGTGTTACGACGGTGTGGAGGTGTTCGTCAACGGAGTATCCGCAGGCACACGCATTTCCTACCCCTATCGTTTCAACGTCCAGGAACTGACGACCGATGGGACCAACACCTTGAAAATAGAGACTGGAACAACGCTGACCAATGTGGTCCCCGATGCCATGTCCCAGGAACGTCCCGTACCGCCCCAAGGTATTTTCGGGCCAGTTCAGCTCTTTCGGTAACCCAGAGATCCCTTTTCTAACTTAATAAAGGACAAAACCGCAAAAAGCGGGTACCCTGTTTCGTAAAGGGTACCCGCTTTTCTGTTTTATTCTAGGGAAGTCTTATCCATTCAGCAAGGCGCCGCATTTACAATGGCATACGTTCCCGCGTTAAGAACGGCTTTAACGTCTCCCCCATCCTGACGTGCGCTGATGTCTGCCTGGATCGCAGGGGTACCATTGACTGTCAGCTGTTCCAGATTTGCTCCATAAATGACCAGGTTCGCCTGACCGTCAAAGGGAATGGTGAATGCATAGTTCACACTGCCGTCCTCCTCATAACGCCATGCGCTTTCATAACGCCCAGCGGGAGAATCCACAGAAGCCGACGCCATACCCACACGGCGATCCGGCTCCGGAGCCAGCCGCACCCGTTTGAATCCCGGGGCTTCCTCAAGAGGATTGATCCCACACATGTTGCGGTACATCCATTCCACAATGGAGCCATACGCGTAATGGTTCATGGAATTCATTTTGATCCCACTGATGACGCCGCTGGGAAGCACAGCGTTCCAACGCTCCCAAATGGTAGTGGCCCCCATGTTCACCTCGTACAGCCAACTGGGCAGCTCCTCCTGAAGAAGCAAGGTATAAGCCGTCTCGCTGTCTCCACATTTAGAAAGAGCGCGGCACAGAACAGGCGTACCTAAGAATCCGGTTTTCAAGTGCATTTCGGCGCCTTCCAGCAGTTCCTTCAAAGCCTTTCGATTTTTCTCCTCATACCCCTCCGGGACCAGCCCATACATCAGCGCCAACACCAAACCCGTCTGTGTGGCGGCGGCACACCGTCCCGTTGCGGTAAAGAACTCTTTCCGGATAGCTGCTTTGATCTCTTCTGCCAACTGGGCATACTCTTTCTGCTCCGACGCCATGTCTAGCGCCTGAGCCGCTTTGGAAACAATCCCGGCACAGCGGTAATAATACACCGAGCAAAGGAAAGTCTTGTCCGTACCTCCCAACCGCGCCTCTGGGTCCATGCCGTAACGAGGACCATCCAGGGCAAGCCAATCTCCATAATGGAACTTCACGGCTTCCCACAACCGGCTGTTCCCAGTTGCGGCATCCTCTTTGCGGACCCAGTCCACCCAGGCCTTCATAGCCCGGAAATGCTCCCGCAGTTTCTCTTTACCGCCGTTATACACGTAGCTGTTCCAGGGGATGATGGCAGCAGCGTCTGCCCAACCGCAAGCCCCCTGGTCCCTGAGGATCTGGAAATCTCCACCGGGGCGAGCGATCACAGGCGCTATATGAGTGGCACTGCCGTCCCGGATCTCTTGCTCCTTCCACATGTCACGGCAATATTTATCGTAAAAAGCGGCGCAGTCCATGACGAAACAAGCCGTAGAACTGAACACCTGGGCATCTCCGGTCCAACCCATGCGCTCATCACGCTGGGGGCAGTCCGTGGGCACGTCCACGAAATTGTCCTTCTGGCTCCACTTAGCGTTGAGGATGAGCCGGTTGACCTTCTCATTCCCGGTCTCCAGCCAGCCGATCTCTTCCAAGTCGGAATACAAACTATATCCCACAAAGGCTGACTCATCCGGCTTACCACCCGGCCAGCCGGACACTTTGATATAGCGGTAACCGTAGAAGGTGAAATAGGGACGAATCACCCCCGGACGGCCATCGGACACATAGCGGTACTCGCAAAGCGCTGAACGCATATTGTCCCGGTAAAAGCACTCGTCCTGGAGAAGTTCCCCGAATTGCAGCCGCAGCTGGGTCCCCTTGGGCAAGTCTGCACGCAGCTGGAAACCACCTGTGATGACCTGTCCCATATCCAGCACCCACTCGTCCTTTTTCGTGTGGAGCAGCACCGGATGGAACTCTTCTTTCCGCCGAACGGGAAGGCTCAGTCTAGGAGAAGGCTCTGCCAAAGGCAGGCTGGGAACAACTTCCTCCACAGGCAGCCAGGGATAAGCATCCCCCTGAGGAGACGCCCATTGGGGGATCTCTTTCGCCTGCTCGTAACGCTCCCCATCATAAATGCTGCTGAAAGTCACCGGCGAAGGCGCACACTGCCACTGGGAATCCGTTCCAAGGACCACTTCGGTGCCATCCTCCAGAGTGACCCGCAGCTCCATGCGGAACAGGAACTGCTCTGCAAAAGCCTCAGACGGGAACCCCTTTTCCTTGGTCTCGTAGCTGGCGGGGATCCCTCCAAAGCCGAAACGACCCTTGGCCCAACCATTCCCCAGCATGGCGCCGATGGTATTCCAGCCCTCATGGAGCAAGGGCGTCACATCATAGGTCTGATACTGGAGCCACCGGTCATAAGCAGTGCAGCCAGGGGCCAAATACTCGTCCCCTGCCTTTTCTCCGTTAGTGTAAAGCTCATAAAGTCCCAGACCCACAGCGTAAGCTCTAGCTCGCACAGGCTTTTTCTCTAGCAAGAAGCTGCGGCGCATCAAAGGATGGACGCTGCTATCCAGGGCGGGAGCGATCCATTTTCCGGTCCAGTCCTCCCCCATTTTGCTGGTCTCAAACCAAGCGGACTCGCTTGTAGCCTGCTCCCCATTGTCGCCGCACACCGTGACCCGCCACCAATAACGGGTCCGAGGACGCAGCTCCAACGAGACAGGGCAATCTACCGACGAGAGAGTTGGATCCTCCCCGGAATCCCACAAAACAGAGCGAAACTCCTCATCGTCAGCCACCTCTACTCGGGCCCATTTCTGCTTACGGGCAGAGGTATCCTCCACCGTCCAAGAAAGAGAAATGCTGTTCAGCTCAAACCCCAGTGGGTTTTCAATGCGGTTTACTTTCATTCGCTGGATCTTCATATCCGATGCCTCCCAATAATGCCGCCGGTCTCAATCCTCGATGGCGGCCTTTTGCTGGTTGATCTCCCGGATAATACGAATGTCGTATTTCTCCTTCCGACCATACGTATACAAACCGTTGACCTCTTGCTCCACGTCATAAAGCTGAGTATAACAAAAACCGCAGATATCCTTGTTTTGAAGCATCGCTTCGGTCAAGCCCCGATACCGGGCGAAAAACTCCTCCGGTGTGGTGGGAGCGTTTCCATAACCCCATCCTTCCAGCGACTCGTCCGGCCAGCGTATCCCACCGTACTCGCTCACAAAAATGGGCTGGTCATCGTAGGGCTGGTTGAAGAAGGGAGCTCGTCCTCTGATCCCTTCCGGAGCAGAATTGAAGAAGGGATCGTCAGCTGGGATGTGCCCGCCAGTCTCCTGGATCCGCTGAGAAAGTCCATCCCACCGCGCTTTATAACTCTGGGTATCCTGATCGTAATCATGGATGTCATACACTTCGGAGATTACCCTGTAATTTCCGCTGGTATCAATGCAGGGACGGGTAGGATCCAAACGCTTTGTCAGCTTATAAATGCTGCTGAGCAGCGCGTTCTTTTCCTGGCCTTCCCAGTAGCCCCAGGTCTCGTTGAAGGGACACCAACCAATAATGGCAGGATGATTGAAATCCCGCTCTACCGCTTCGCTCCACTCATTCAAATAAGTCTCTGTGGAAAGGGGATCGCTATGATCCAGACCCCAGTTGGGATACTCTCCCCACACCAGATAACCCAAGCGGTCGCAGTGGTACAGGAATCGGGGTTCAAACACTTTCTCATGGAGCCGGGCACCATTAAAGCCTGCCGCAAAGGAAAGCTGGATGTCCTTGACAAGATCCTCCTCTGTGGGCGCTGTATAGATTCCTTCGGGATAAAATCCCTGGTCCAGCACCATGCGCTGGAAGAGGGACTTCCCATTGACCAGGAACTTTCTTCCCTCAAACCTGGCAGTACGCAGGCCGAAATAGCTTTTCACCTTGTCCTCCCCAAAGGAAAGCTCAAGAGTATAAAGGCCGCCCTTTCCAGGCTCCCACAGATGGACCTGGGAAAGCTCCATTTCCGCAGTGAAAAATCCGTCCTTCACGGTAAGAGACTTCTTACCTACTTTTTCATTCTCCCAGAAAGCAGTCAGCTCCAGGACTCCCTTTCCCTGTACCTGACCGGTGATGGTCACCTTGCCATTTTCAGGATCAGGATAGTAGTGGGCGGATTTGATGTAGCTCTCCGGCAGGAATTCCAGCCACACCGTCTGCCAGATCCCCGTGGTACGAGTGTAATCGCAGCCGGAGGAAGCGTAGAAATGAGCCTGCTTGCCCTTGGGCTGCAAACCGCCGCGGACATCGTCTTTCACGGCGACAAACAAGATATTTTCCCCGGGGAACACCTGGGAAGTGATGTCAAAGGAAAAGGAGGTATATCCTCCCTTATGACTGCCCACCAGAGTGCCGTTCACATAGACGAAAGTTTCATAGTCCACCGCCCCAAAATGAAGAACCACCCTGCCGGCAATTTCTGCCTCGCTCAACGTGAACTTTCTGCGGTAAGCGACACCGCTGATAAAGTCGGTATAGCCGATCCCGGAAAGACGGCTCTCCGGACAGAAGGGCACCAGGATCTCCCGGTCGAACTGTTCCTTCTCCCACAAACGCCGTTCTTCCGCGCTGCAACCGAAGTCAAACTCAAATTCCCAAAGACCATTTAAATTTTGCCACTGCTCCCGTTCCCACTGAGGATTGGGATGCTCTTTTCGCGGTATGTACATAAATACCTCCCCCTAACGATTCGATTTAGTGGAATCAATGCGATTATACTCGCACTTTTCTGATAAGTAAATATTTAACTTCGATTTTCTTGACAATAAACAACGTCTCATACCACCACTTTCTGGTTTCCATCCATCGAATTTCAAAAACTAAAATGATCCCTACATTTTTAGTTTCTGCCACTGTTCCCTCTCCATTTTCCAGGGGCGCATCCAGTGCTGCTGACAAACGCGCGATAAAAGGCGGAATTATCCTGATATCCGCACTCCCGGGCAATGCTTTCCTGGGTACGGTTGGTGGAAACTAAGAGCTGTTTGGCATGGTTGATCCGCAGCATTTTTAAATACTGGTGAGGCGTCATCTCATATCTTTTCCGGAAGATACGGATCAGGTGGTCAGGCGTATAGGAATACTGCCGGGAAAGCAATGCCAGATCCACCGGCTGAGTGCAATGAACACGGAGATATTCCGCGATCTCTTCCGCCAAGGCCGATTCTCCAGTCACTTTATGGGAGGTCTGGTACAATTTTTCAAGCACCGATAAAAACTGTCCGTTCACTGCGAACGGACTGGACTGGGGTTGCCGGTAGTACTTGTCCAGTTTCAGCAGTTCTGCCAACATGTCCTCCTCGGAGAATCTGCCAGAGAGCGGACAGCCCTCTTTATGAGAAAATTCCCCGGTAAAATGAATGTAAAAATATTTGGGGACTTGGCTGGGAACTTCTCCCGTCTGGCTCAGTCCGCCTCGCTGGATGTACCAATCCCCAGCAGAAAGAGAAACAGGAACCCCGTTTTCCGAAAAACATAGCACACCTGAAAACAATAGGAGCAGCACATTTTCGGGGATGGTCCTGGAAACATGGAACTCTCCCGGATAAAACACCCGCATGGAACAGGTCAAAAACTGGGGCAGCGGATCAAATTTCAGATACATCTGTCTCCTCCTATTAAAGTCGATTTTTGCAATATTTCGGTCGATTTTTTGACTTCTCCTCCGCTGAAAAATGTACTATCCTGAGAACAGGAATTTTAGATTTCCAGGGAGGATTTTCAAATGGAACTCAAACAGACAGCGTACACTCCTTTTACCCCCAACGAACTGAAGCCCGCCGGATGGCTGAAACGCCAGCTGGAAATCCAGGCAAAGGGGCTCAGTGGAAACCTTCACAAGATGTGGCCGGACATCCGTGACAGTGCCTGGATCGGCGGAGACCGAGAAGGCTGGGAACGGGTACCCTATTGGCTGGACGGCTTGATCCCTCTGGCCTACTTATTGGAGGACAAGGAGCTGATCCAAACAGCGAAAACCTACATTGACGCTATCCTATCCCGCCAGCAGGAGGATGGTTGGATCTGCCCCTGCGCTGAGAATGAACGGGCCACCTACGACATGTGGGCCGCCATCCTCATCGCCAAAGTGCTCACGGTCTATGCCGACTGCTCTCAAGATGAGCGGATCCAGCCCGCGCTGAAAAAAATGCTCTACCAATTCTATCTTCATATCGATAAACACACTCTGTTTAACTGGGGCGCTGACCGATGGTTCGAAGCTCTGATCCCCATTTTCTGGCTCTACCAGCGAGATCCTGAGGACTGGATGCTCTGGTTGGTACACAAAATGCGGATCCAGGGCATTGACTGGAAACAGGTCATTCGCTCTGGGCTCGCCAAAAAGCCCCAACGCCATTGGACCCACCTGACCCATGTGGTGAACATGGCAATGATGCTGAAATCAGAAGCGCTGCTTTCTCTGCTTACCGGAGAAGATCCGGAAGCCTTCGCACGGGAAGCACTGGAACAGCTGGAAGCCTGCCATGGAATGGCAGTGGGACATTTTGCCGGTGATGAGTGTCTTGCGGGCAACAGCCCCATCCAGGGCAGCGAATTGTGCTCCGTAGCGGAAGCTATGTATTCCTATGAGTGGCTCTTCGCGGTCTCCGGGGATCCCCACTGGCTGGACCGCTTGGAAAAGCTGGCATACAACGCTTTCCCCGCCACTGTAACGTCAGATATGTGGGCCCACCAGTATGACCAGATGACCAACCAGGTGGAATGCTCCATCCTGCCAAAAGACCATGTTGTGTTTGGGACAAACGGGCCGGAGTCTCACCTGTTTGGTCTGGAACCTGACTTTGGGTGCTGCACTGCCAACTTTAACCAGGCATGGCCCAAATTTACCCTCTCCACCTTCTTCCATCACAAAGACGGGATCTTGTCCGGCGCTCTGGCTCCTTCCCAGGTCACCACTGTCATTGATGATATCCCTGTCACCTGCACGCTGGATACCCAGTACCCCTTCCGCAATACTCTTCATTATACCATCACCACCGACGCTCCGGTAACCTTTACATTTACCATTCGCATTCCGATTTTCGCGAAACAGGCCTTTGTTGACGAAACTCCCGCAAAGCCAGGTACCCTCTACCCCATCCGTCAGGAATGGAGCGGGACCCAGTCCATAACCGTAGAGCTGGAATTTGAAACCCGTATGGAACCCCGCCCCAGAGATATGGTATGCATTTGGAGAGGTCCCCTGCTTTATTCGGTAGCCATCAAAGAGCGTTGGGAAGCAAGGGAATATGTAAAAAACGGCGTGGAGCGAAAAGCCCCTTACTGCGATTACTGCGTGTATCCGGAGTCGAAATGGAATTACGCCTATGTCAGCGATCAGTTTGAAGTGACCGAGCAGGAATTTGACGCTCCCTTCTCCACAAAGCGGCCTCCCATTCTGATGACCGCCACAATGGTGGAGATCCCCTGGGGATTCCACCACGGCGTCTGTGATCCTCAACCGGAAAGCCGGGTTCCAATGGGAGAGCCTCAGGCTGTCACCTTGATCCCCTATGGATGCTCTAACTTGAGAATGACGGAAGTTCCTTTCCTGAAAATTCTATAAGTCTCAATAAAGGAACGGATAGCTTTTTATCCCTGACGCAGCAAGCTGATGCACTCCTCCAGCAGTGGAGTGGTAATTTTCTGCCGGTGGAGTGCACAGCTGTACTGCCTGGGGAAGCACACTCCCTCCATAGGAACACGCACCAACGTTCCTCGTTCCAAAGAAGTCTTGGCCAAGGTAGGCGACAAGATGGTCACTCCCAATCCTGCTTCAGCGGCGGCTAGGAGCGCATTGGTGCTGATACTCTCCAAAAAGGGACGGGGAGACATAGCGTGTTCCTGGAAAACCCAATCCACTGACTTCCGGGTGCCGCTTCCCTCCTCACGAAGCAGCAGTGGAAGCCTAGCCAGCTCCTCCAAAGTGGAGGGCTGCGGCGCAAATGACGGAGCGCACAGCACTGCCATATCTTCCCGAAACAGAGGGAATGTGCGCAGTTGAGGGTAAAAATTCACCTCGTCCACCACGCCTATATCCAGCTGGTTGGCAAGCAGTAGTTCCTGGACACGGCGAGAATTGACCACCAAAGCGGAAAGCTCTGCCTTTGGAAAACGCTCCTTCAGCTTCGACAAGACAGCAGGAAGCCGTGCAGCCCCAAAGGTGACGTTGGCTCCCACTCTGAGAGAGCTGGAACCGTCCCGCAGAAGAGCTTCCGCTTGCTGAAAGCCTTGCAAGATCTCTTGCGCCGAAGCCAGAAGCGTACGGCCGGCGGCAGTCAGATAGACCCGGCGATTCATTCGTTCAAAAAGTTTGACGCCATAGTGGCTTTCCAGTTCCTTGACCGCCAAGCTCACCGCAGGCTGAGTGGTACCCAGCGCCTGGGCAGCTTGGGAAAAATTCATATGGCGGCAGACCTCTACGAAGATCTCCAAATGGTGTTTTGTCATGGGCACCTCCTATAAGTAATTCTATATAGATACCATTTTATCATAAGAATTGAAAATGTAAACGCTTTGGCGTACAATAAAGGCACAACATGAAGAGGGGTTACGCCATGAAAGATAGCAAACAGATTCTGTGCCTAAAACTCTTTTTAAAATTCCTGAAGATCGGTGCGTTCACCTTCGGGGGCGGCTACGCCATGATCCCCTTGATCCGCCGGGAGATTGCTCAGCGTGAGGGTTGGATCGACGACAAAAGTATTTTCGATATCCTTGCCGTCAGCGAAAGCACCCCCGGCCCCATCGCTGTGAACACCGCCACCTTTGTGGGCTACCGTTTGGCAGGGCCCTGGGGCGCTGCAGCTGCCACCATGGGCGTGGTGCTTCCCTCATTCCTCATCATTTTCGCATTGAGCTTTGTTCTGCGTCAGTTTGAGGAACTGCGGGTCGTGCGATACGCTTTTTGGGGGATCCGCGTGGCCGTGGTGGCCTTGGTGCTCAGCGCTCTAGTGTCCATGGCCAAAGAATGTCCCAGAAACATCATGTCCTATCTGTTGGCCGGAGCAGCTTTTATCTTGGTGGGTTTGCTAGGGGCCAATTCCATCCTGGTGCTCATTGCCTGCGCCTTGGTTGGACTGGCTGCCTCCAAGTTTAAGATTGGAGGGATGAAGCTGTGATCTATTTGGAGATTTTTCTGACCTTCTTCAAGATCGGCGCGTTTACTTTTGGAGGAGGCTATGCCATGCTTCCCCTGATCCAGCAGGAAGTCCTTGCTCATCGCTGGATGAATATGGAACAGCTGGTGAATTTCGTTGCCGTCAGCGAAAGCACTCCAGGCCCCCTGGCCGTCAATCTTTCCACCTATGTGGGCACTGAGACCGCCGGACTTCTTGGTGCTGTCTGTGCCACCTTAGGCGTGGTACTGCCCTCCTTCTTGATCATCCTGCTGGTGGCGAAATTCTACCAAGCCTTCCAGGAAAACAAGATCATCAAAGGGTGCATGAATGGTCTGCGTCCCACTGTGGTGGGAATGATCGCCGCTTCCCTGCTCTCCGTGATGGGATCCGCTTTCCCCCTCTCCGCCGGATGGATCCAGTGGATCGCCGCCGCTGTCCTTCTGGCAGCTATCATCATCGCCCACTGGAAGAAAGTTCACCCTATTTTGCTCATCGTTTGCTCTGCCGTGATAGGGATCGCTGCCGGGTACGCCGGTCTGCTGCCGGGCGCGTGACTTTCTCCCTATAAAAAGCCCCGCTTGAAACTAAACCACAACACAAAGAGAGGCCGCCTTTTAAAAAGCAGCCTCTCTTTTCTACGTTACCGACGGGCAGATTTTATGCTCATTTTCCAGCTGTCAGCCCCAGCCGGATGAACTGCTCGTCCGGACTGTCGTGCGCCGCAAGCATCTCACAAAGTGCCAGGCACATTTTTTCTTCCACAGCGGGATCCTGCAAGGGATGAAGCTGACCAGGGTCAGAAACCATATCGAACAGCAGCGTATCTTTTGTAAATTCGATATCATCTGTTTCCACCGGCATCCGATATACCGGATACTGAGTATATTTCAGGAATCTGCCCATTTCCAGTTTTTCCGGACAGTTTCTTCCCAGATACCGCCATAGGCTGGAACAAATGGACATATACGCGTACAGAGGCTGATTCCCCTGAGGCACGCCGCTTCGGAAATAGGTATACCGCCCATCTGTGATATTCACCGGCATCCCAAACCACCCGTAAATGGCATAATCACGAATCTTCTCTTGAGAACCGCTTAACAAGGGGATCCAAGATTTGCCGTGGAGGGCCGGGGCGTTTTCCACCCTCTTTTCGCACTGGAAATACTCCAGCAAAGTGGGCATGATGTCGATGTTCTGCGTCAGCGCTGAAATCCTCCGTCCCGCACAGGGCAGATGGGGGTGATACACCATCAAGGGAATATGCGCCATCTCATTGTAGGCGTGGGTACGGTTTTTCCCTATGAAATTGTGTTCCCCTAACAGATGACCATGGTCAGAAGTCAAGATCACCATGGTATCCTTCCAAGCGTCTTGGGCGTCCAACTCATCCAGCAGCTTCCCAAGCCAGCGGTCCGTCATGGAAAGCGTAGCGCAGTAACAATTTTTCAGATGGTCTATGGCCTCGGGCGTCTCGTCCTTTACGGTGTTATACCCCGGCCAATCAAAATGGGGGCCCTGATAATCGTCCGGATACATAGACTGAAATTCTTCCGTTGTGTCAAAGGGCTCATGGGGATCGAAAGACTCCACCATCAAAAAGTAATTGTCCGCATCCCTGTTGTTTTGCAGAAAATCCACTGCGCTGGCAAAGGTTTTGGGAGATGGGAAATCCGCATCGGTGTGGAACGCTGTCCGGTTCAGGCAATACTGGGGATTGACCTTTCCATAATGAGGCTCGGGTGTAGATGGCCGGTTGACCCGGGAGATCCAGCAGTCCATCTCCTGACCGCGGATGATATCCCAGCAATCAAACTGCTGAAGGTATCCTTCCCCACCCAGCTCTACATAATGGGTATGGTCGGTACTGATATGGGAATAGATCCCGTTCATCCGCAGCGTTTCCTGCAAGGTCACATCGTATGGTTCGATACCACCCCATCCTCTTTCAAGGAAATTAAGCCGCCCGGTATACATGTCCCTCCGTGCCGGCATACAAGGCGCCGACCCGATAAAATGACTGTCAAAAACAGCGCACCTTTTTGCCAACCGGTCAATATTGGGGGTCTCTGCCTTTGCTTCTGGATTGTAGAGCTTGAGCATATGCCGATTGAGCGTATCCATCAAAATGACGATTGCTTTCATGTTTCCACCTCTTCGCATTGATGTGGACAGACAACAGGGCGCCTAAGCTTGTACCGTGTCCACAAAATTCCTTCCTCATTGTAATCTACACTGGGTAAAAAAACAAGCCGGGATAAACTTTATTTTACAAATATACTGTTCTATTACAATCCATTGTAAAGCCAACGCCCGCAGCTTGTGGGAAACACTTGAACCATTGGGAGAAGTGTGTTACACTTTCCTAAAATTCCCGTTCAGAAACTAGGACAGAATCCTTCAAATTTTGCATGATCGTCATCACCGTTCAGGAGGAGAGCATATGCATCCCATCAGCGTCATGATAAAACCCGCCAGCTCCAGCTGTAATCTGCAATGCAAATACTGCTTTTACGCCGACGAGGCTTCCCTTCGAGAGATCCCCAATTATGGAATCATGGATCCTCGGGTGTTGGAAAAGGCTGTCGCCCTATTTATGGGGTCCGCCAGAGGAAGTTGTTCTTTCGCGTTCCAAGGTGGTGAACCCACGCTGGCTGGCCTGGACTTCTTCCGGCAGGTGGTAGCTCTCCAAAAGAAATATGCCCGCCCAGGTCTGACAGTGACGAACGCCTTGCAGACTAACGGGATGGTGCTGGATGAGGAATGGTGCCGTTTTCTCGCCGAACATCATTTCTTAGTGGGGCTGTCCCTGGACGGCATCAAGGACACCCATGACCGTTATCGTCTATGCCGCGACGGGAAAGGCAGTTACGCCTCGGTTCTGAGGGCTGCACAGCTGATGAATACTCATCATGTGGACTTTAACATCTTAACGGTGGTCACGGCCCAACTGGCCCGGAATATCACCAAAGTTTACGGATTTTACAAAAAGAACGGCTGGCTGTATCAGCAGTATATCCCCTGTATGGACTCTCTGGAAGAGGAGCGGGGCGGGAATGAATACTCTCTCGAACCCAAAGCCTATGGGGAATTTCTCAAAAAACTGTTTGACCTATGGTATCACGATTTCAGCCAGGGATTAATGGTATCCATCCGCTATTTTGACAATCTTCTGCAAATCCTTCAAGGTCTGCCCCCGGAAAACTGCGCAATGATGGGCCACTGCAACGTTTATTACTTGGTGGAAGCGGACGGCAGCGTTTTCCCCTGCGATTTCTACGCCCTTGACCCGTACCGTCTGGGTAACCTGAACACAGACACGGTGGAACAAATGGACACGCAGCGGCACGCGATCCGTTTTGTGGAGGAATCTCTTGAAAAGACCGAACAGTGCCGAAACTGCCAGTGGTATTTCCTCTGCCGCGGCGGCTGCCGCAGGGACTATACCGCAGGAGACCAACCTCATAACTACTACTGCGAAAGCTACCAAATGTTTTTTGAGTACGCCTATCCTAGACTCAAACAAGCATCCTCTATACTATCCCGGTACCTTCGATAACCAACCCTCTTGCCCACAACTCTGGAATGGGTTGACCATGGTAAAAATCAAACCTGTAATGGATATAAACATAAAAAAGAGCGGCCTCTCAGCAGAGAAGCCGCTCTCATTATATCCACTTTAGTCAATGGGTTTCATGGTAGGGAACACCCCTCCGGTCTCTTCATCCGGTCTCATCACGGCCTGACGTGTTGAAAAAGCACCATTTTTACGAGGTTTTTCTAACTTTTTGGATTCCATAGGATGTCCTCCTGTGCCGTCTGGTTCGGGGCAAAAGTTGTAAAAAAGTTGTAGAAAGTTGTATTGGCACAAAATCGGCTCAATATCGACTTCAAATTGGCACAGTAAATGGCTACATTGTTTTCAAAGACGCCATTGTAAAATTGCCCCATTTGCAGTAAAGCCTGTATGAGTCCCGCGCAGGATTATCTTGCGGATTCATACAGAAACAAGTATAGCATAAGCCTCAAAGATATTCAAGTCAACGGTTTTTTCGTTGGCGAACTCAATTTCATACCTTATATATAAAAAGGAGAAAGCCATGCCAACCTATCAATTACAAATTAAACAGGTGGTGGACTATCC
>DXXG01000018.1 GCA_019416455.1 Clostridiales bacterium
CCAGCATGAGCGCCAGAAGCATCGCAAGTGATTTCTTCAGAAACTTGCTTTTCTTCATAATTTCAACCCTCTTAAATTTTAGATTCTCACAGGGCTCTTTCCCCGTGAGTTGAAGTTATCTATAAACTCCCACCGGCGGAAGATGGGCGCATTTTCCCAGTGTTTGCCTGGGCTAAAGCGTTTTAAAATAAAAAGAAGGTTGAATTCCCTTCTATGACGACTCAGAACAGACTAAAAACACAAAAAAGTCCCCGGCTCAGGGGTTACCCAAGCCGGGGACTGGAACTTTATTCTGTTTAAAACAATTACTCCGCCTTGGACAGGAGCTTGAAGTTCTCCTTCATAGCGGGATACAGGCTCTTGTAGACCTGATAGAAGCTCTCATACTTGGGAACGTTCTCGGCGATGGGAGCCTGGGGCTCGTTGGTCTGGATCATGGCGTCGCAGGCTTCCTGCACGGAGGGATACAGCCCAGCGCCTGCGCCAGCCAGGATCGCCGCGCCCAGAGCGGGGCCTTCCTTGGACTTCACGGTCTTAACGGGGCAGTTATAGGCATCTGCCAGCATCTGGCGCCACAGGGGGGAGCTGCCGCCGCCACCGCAGGCCAGCATCTCGCCAATGTCGATGCCCATGCCGCGGAGGATTTCCATGCAGTCACGGAGAGAATAGGTCACGCCTTCCATGACGGCCCGGAGCATATCCCACTTGGTGTGCATGGCGGACAGGCCGAAGAACACGCCGCGGCAGTCGGGATCCAGGTGAGGAGTACGCTCGCCCATCAGGTAGGGCAGGTACAGCAGACGGTTGCAGCCGATGGGAGAACGGTCCGCTTCTTTGTCCATCAGGTAGTAGGGATCCACGCCCATGCCCTGGGCGGTCTCCTTCTCAGCGGAGCAGAAGTTGTCCCGGAACCACTTCAGGGACAGGCCTGCGCCCTGGGTCACGCCCATGACGTGCCAAGCGCCGGGAACAGCGCAGCAGAAGGTATGTACACGGCCCTTGGGGTCGATGGAGATCTTATCGGTGTGGGCGAACACCACGCCGGAGGTGCCGATAGTGGTGAAGGCCTTGCCGTCACGGACCACGCCGGTGCCCACAGCGGCAGCAGCGTTGTCGCCAGCGCCGCCCACCACGGGGGTGCCGGCCTTCAGGCCGGTAAGAGCGGCGGCTTCGGGAGTGACATAACCGGTGACATCGGGAGACTCGTACACCTTAGCCAGCAGAGCGGGATCGATGTCCAGCTTCTCCAGGACTTCCTGGCTCCAGCAGCGGTTGGGCACGTCCAGCAGCTGCATACCGGAAGCGTCGGACACTTCGGTGGCGAACTCGCCGGTCAGCTCATAGCGGACATAATCCTTGGGAAGCAGGATGTGGGCGCACTGCGCGTAGATCTCGGGCTGATGGTTCCGGACCCAGAGGATCTTGGAGGCGGTGAAGCCGGTGAGAGCGGGGTTGGCGGTGATCTCGATCATCCGCTGGGCGCCCACTTTCTGGGTGATCTCCTCGCACTCGGCGGCGGTGCGCTGGTCGCACCAGATGATGGAACGGCGCAGGACTTTGCCTTCCTTATCCAGCATCACCAGGCCGTGCATCTGGCCGGAGATGCCTACGCCCTTGATATCGCCGCTGTCCACGCCGCTCTTCTCGATGACGGTCTTGATGGTGCGGCAGGAGGCATCCCACCAGTGAGCGGGCTCCTGCTCAGCCCAGCCGTTGTGCTCCTGATACATGGGGTATTCCACGGTGGCACTGGCCATCACATGACCTTCCCGGTCGAACAGTACGGTTTTGGTACCGCTGGTGCCCAGGTCAATACCAATCAAATATTCCATTATACTTCGCGTCCTTTCTCTGCCCCCCAAAAGGGAGGAATTTGTCAGTACAATCTACCTCTTATTTTCCCTGATTTTTAGGGGTCTGTCAAGGGAGAAGGCGCCTTTTTTCACGATTTCTTTTCTTGCGGCAGGGAGGAGTTTGTGCTATTCTAATACTATCGGTTTTGAGCTGATTTCAACCGGAATCAGAGAACAAATATGGGCGGTGAAAGAAAAGAATGGAACAGTACGATGTGATCGTGGTGGGCGCGGGAGTTGTGGGTTCCGCGGTGGCCAGGGAGCTTTCCCGCAGGAAGGGAAAATTCCTGGTGGCGGAGCGTGCCCTGGACGTGTGCGAGGGCACCAGCAAGGCGAATTCCGCCATCATCCACGCCGGCTTCGACGCGGAGCCCGGCACCATGAAAGCGAAGATGAATGTAAAAGGCAACCAGATGATGGACAAGCTCTCAGAGGAGCTGGACATCCCCTTCAAGCGGGTGGGAGCCTTTGTGGTATGTTTTGCCGAAGAGGAGCTTCCGAAGCTCCAGGAGCTGTATGACCGGGGCGTGAAAAACGGCGTCACGGGCATGAAGCTGCTCACCGGGGAGGAAGCCCGGGCCCTGGAGCCCAACCTCTCAGAAGAAGTGGCGGGCGCCCTGCTGGCGGAGACCTCCGGCATCGTGTGTCCCTTCGAGCTGACCCTGGGCATGGCGGAGAGCGCTGCCAAAAACGGGGTGGAGTTCTCCTTTGACACAGAGGTCACCGGCCTGGAGCGTCAAGGGGAGGGCTGGGTCCTCCACACCAGCAAGGGCGACTTGGGAGCCCGGGCGGTGGTGAACGCCGCCGGTGTGTACTCCGACTGGCTCCACAACCTGGTGTGTGAGGAAAAGCTCCACATCACTCCCCGCCGGGGAGAATACTGCCTGCTGGACCGGACCGCAGGAAACCATGTGTCCCATACCGTGTTCCAATTACCCGGGAAATACGGCAAGGGCGTGCTGGTGAGCCCCACCGTCCACGGGAACCTGCTGCTGGGACCCACCGCGGCGGACATCCAGGAGAAAGAGGACACTGCCACCACCGCCGCCGGTCTGGCGGAAGTGGTGGAGAAATCTGCCCTGGGAGTGAAAAATATTCCTACCCGGCAGGTGATCACCTCCTTCAGCGGTCTGCGGGCCCACGAGGACGGGGACGACTTTGTGCTGGGCGAGACCGCTCCCGGCTTCTTCGACGCGGCGGGCATCGAGTCTCCCGGCCTGACCAGCGCCCCGGCTATCGGGGAGTACCTGGCAGGGCTCATCGGGGAGAAGCTGGGTTTGGAGGAAAACCAGGACTTCGACCCCGTCCGCAAAGGGGTGCCCAAGCTGAAGGAGATGGATCCAGAGCGCCGGGCGGAGATGATCCGGGAAAACCCGGCCTACGGGCAGATCGTCTGCCGGTGCGAGGAGGTGTCTCAGGGAGAGATCCTGGACGCTATCCACGGCATCCTGGGAGCCAAGACCCTGGACGGGGTGAAGAGGCGCACACGAGCCGGCATGGGCCGCTGCCAGGCGGGGTTCTGTTCCCCCAGAGTGATGGACCTGCTTTCCAAGGAGCTGGACCTGGACCTGACCCAGGTGCGCAAAAGCGGGAAAGATGCCCAGATCGTGCTGGAAAAGACCCGGGGGGAGGATCGTCATGAAGCATGACAACATGAAACACGACATTGTGATTATTGGCGGAGGGCCGGCGGGATTGGCCGCGGCGGCCGCCGCTCGGGAAAACGGCGCCCAGGACGTGCTGATCCTGGAGCGGGAACCGGAGCTGGGAGGCATTTTGAATCAGTGCATCCACAGCGGTTTTGGCCTGCATACCTTTAAGGAAGAACTCACCGGACCGGAGTACGCCGCCCGGTTCATCGAGAAAGTGCAGGAGATGGAGATCCCCTATTGGCTGTCCACCACGGTGGTGGATCTCAGCCGCCAGGGGGACAGCCTGTTCGTCACCTGCGTCAGCCGGGAACGTGGCTTGCAGGTGGTGGAAGCGGGGGCCGTGGTCCTTGCCATGGGCTGCCGTGAGCGCCCCAGAGGGGCCCTGAACATCCCCGGCACCCGTCCCGCGGGCATTTTCTCCGCCGGCACCGCCCAGCGCCTGGTGAACCTGGAAGGTTACCTGCCTGGCCGGGAAGTGGTCATCCTGGGAAGCGGCGACATCGGCCTGATTATGGCACGGCGCATGACCCTGGAAGGGGCCAAAGTCAAGTGCGTGGCCGAGCTGATGCCCTACTCCGGAGGCTTGAAGCGGAACATCGTCCAGTGTCTGGACGACTATGGCATCCCCCTGAAGCTGAGCCATACCGTCATCGACATCCAGGGCAAAGAGCGGGTCACCGGAGTGACCATCGCCCAGGTGGACGAGCGTATGAAGCCCATTCCCGGCACGGAAGAATACATCCCTTGCGATACCTTGCTCCTCTCCGTGGGTCTGATCCCGGAGAACGAGCTTTCCAAGGCGGTGGGAGTGGAACTCTCCCCCGTGACCAACGGCCCCAAGGTGAACGAGAGCTTGGAGACCAGCATCCCCGGCGTGTTCGCCTGTGGCAACGTGCTCCATGTCCACGATCTGGTGGACTACGTCTCTGAGGAGGCGGAGCAGGCGGGTCGCCACGCGGCGGCTTTCGTGGCTGCCGGAGGCAAGGAGCAGGAGGTTTTGGAACTGCCCCTGAAGCCCGAGGGCGCCGCCCGGTATACCGTGCCCGTGACCATCAGCCCCCAGCGGATGGAAGAAAATGTGGTCATCCGGTTCCGGGTGGGACGGAATATCCGGAAAGGCGTGGTGAAGGTCTACGCCGATGACAAATTGCTCTACTCCCGGAAGCGGCCTGTGATGGCCCCCGGCGAAATGGAGCAGGTGGTATTTCAGAAAGCATGGCTTACCGGCGGGGAGAACGTGATCCGCGTGGTGGCCGAAGAAGAGGAGGCGCAGTGATATGGCGGTGATCGAGCTTACCTGCATCAGCTGCCCGTTGGGCTGTCCCCTGAAAGTGGAGACCGACGAAGCGGGCCAGGTGGTCCGGGTGACGGGCAATACCTGCAAGCGCGGGGAACTCTACGGCAAAAAGGAAGTCACCGCCCCGGAGCGGATGGTGGCCTCCACCGTGAAAGTGGAAGGCGGCAGCGCGCCTCTGGTGAGCGTGCGCACCCAGGGACCCATTCCCAAGGGGAAGATCTGGGACTGCATGGCAGATATCCGCCGGGCTACGGTGAAAGCCCCGGTGAGGCTGGGAGACGTGGTGGTAAAGAACGCCGGAGGCACCGGCGTGGATGTGATCGCCACCAAGAGCGTGGATTAAAAACGAAAAGCGCCGAAGGCGGATAAAAGTTTTTGGGGCGCCTTTTTTCAAAAAGGCGCGACCTTGCTTCGGCGCAGCTGAAAAGAAAAACTAGGGAAACAGCGCAGCGCCTTTCCCGGCTGTCTAGCAGAGGCCAAACCTAGGAGAGCGGACTAGCCTGCTCAAGGACCGCTCTCTTCCATAAAGCGTAACAGCGGCCTGTCCCGGAAAAGGCGGGCCGCCAAACATAAGGAGGAACCTATGTTGGATCCACAGATCACAACGGTGCTGTTCGACTTGGACGGCACCCTGCTTCCCATGGAGTTGGAATCGTTTACCAAAACTTATTTCGGCCTGCTGGCCAAAAAAGCCGCTCCCTTCGGTTATCAGCCGGAACCTCTGGTGGCGGCGGTGTGGAAGGGCACCAAGGCCATGGTGAAAAACGACGGTTCCCGCACCAATGACCAGGCCTTTTGGGATACCTTCGCCCAGGAGCTGGGTGAGGACGTGAAAGCCCTCCGGCCGGAGTTCGACGACTTTTACGCCCGGGAATTCCACGGAGCCAAGGCCGCTTGTGGAGAGAATCCCCTGGCCAAACAGGCGGTGGAGGGACTGAAAGCCAAAGGCTATGACGTGATCCTGGCCACCAATCCCATCTTCCCCCTGGTGGGAGTGAAAACCCGGCTCTCTTGGGTGGGGCTGTCGCCGGAGGATTTCTCCCACGTTACCTCCTATGAGACCTACACTACCTGCAAGCCCAACCCGGCCTATTACGCCGAGATCCTTCAAAATACCGGGAAGCGGCCGGAGGAATGTTTGATGGTGGGCAACGACGCTCTGGAAGATACCGCCGCCCTGAAAGCAGGGATCTCCGTGTACCTTACCACCGACTGTCTGCTGAATCCCTCTGGTCAGGACATCAGCGGCGTGCCCCAAGGTACCTTCCGGGACTTTATGGAATACGCAGGGCTGTAAAAAAGTCAAAAAAATTTTTGGATTGTGGCATTTGCAACAGCGAAAACCCTTTCTTTGGGGTATCATAAAGGCACAGACCAAGTAATACCCTAGAATGAAGCATTGGAAAGGATGATTGAATATGGCAGTTCTTACCATTACCAAAGACAATTTTCAGCAGGAAGTTTTGAATTCCAACGTCCCCGTCCTGGTGGATTTCTGGGCCAGCTGGTGCGGCCCCTGCAAAATGTTCTCCCCCATCGTGGATGAGTTCGCTGAGGAGAATGAGGGCAAAGTGAAAGTGGGCAAGATCAACATCGACGAGGAGCCGGATCTGGCTGCTCAGTTCCGTGTGATGAGCATCCCCACCGCGATGCTGTTCGAAAACGGCCAGCCCAAAGAGGTCCTGGTGGGCGTGCAGTCCAAGGCCCGGCTGGAAGCTATGATGAAGTAAGAGAAAGCAGTTGATTTATATGGCGGAAAAACTCTATGACGTGATCGTCATCGGCGGCGGGCCGGGAGGCTACACCGCGGCCCTTTACGCCGCCCGGGCCAACCTGTCGGTGCTGGTGCTGGAAAAGCTGACCCCCGGAGGTCAGATGGGCACCACCGACGTGATCGACAATTACCCCGGCTTCCCCGAGGGTATCGGGGGCTTCGACCTGGCCATGCAGATGAAGCAGGGCGCCGAGCGTTTCGGGGCCGAGACGAAGCTGAGCGAAGTCACCGCCGTGGAGCTGAAGACCTCCCCCAAGCGGGTGGTCACCCCGGAGGGCGTTTATCAGGCCCATACCGTAGTGCTGGCCAGCGGGGCGCAGCCCCGGGAGCTGGGACTTCCCGGAGAACGGGAACTGCGGGGCCGTGGAGTGTCCTACTGCGCCACCTGTGACGGTATGTTCTACCGGAACAAGACCGTGGCTGTGGTGGGCGGCGGCAATACCGCTGTGGCCGACGTGCTGTACCTTTCCCGGATCTGCAAAAAGGTGTACCTGATCCACCGCCGGGATGAGCTGCGGGCGTCCAAAGTGTATCTGGATCCCCTCCAGAAAGCGGAGAACGTGGAGTTCGTGTGGGACAGCGAAGTGAAAGAGATCCTGTACGGGGACACGGTCACCGGGGTGAAGGTGAAGAACAAGCGCACCGGAGACAGCCGAGAGATCCCCGTAGACGGGCTGTTCGTGGCCGTGGGGTACATCCCCAATACGGAGCTGGTGAAGGGCCAGGTGGATCTGGACGAGGCTGGCTACGTGCTGGCGGGAGAGACCACCCGCACCAACCTGCCCGGAGTGTTCGCCGTGGGAGACCTGCGGAAAAAGCCTCTGCGTCAGGTGGTCACCGCCGCCTCGGACGGAGCCGTGGCCGCCCACTTTATCGAGGAATACTTCACCGCCAGCATCGGCGGCTGAGATACTATGAAAAAAACCGCCTGGGAGCGTTTCCCGGCGGTTTTTTCTTGTGGCTGTTTGACTTAGTCTTTCTTTTCACGCAGAAGCACAAAAGGTGTCACCTCCTTGCCGTTGCCGGCGGGGTTGTCCTTTAAAAGCTTTTGCAGCAGCTCCTTGGAGAAGGGCGCCTTGGGCGAGACGGCCAGCACGTCCCCGCCAAAGTCATTGATGTCTGCGATGCAGCAGTGTACGCCGGTGTCCTCTTCCACCTTGGCCACAGCTTTATCCGGATCCTTGGGGGTCATGATGCCGAACTGCTTGTACTCCGAAAAATAGGTGCTGTAAAATCCGTCCAGACCAGCTACCTGGGGTCCGGTGATCTCATAGAACACGCCCCGCTTGCCGAAGAGCCTCCCAACTCCAGCGGCTAAGGACGCGTAGATCACTTTGGGCTTGCCGCACAGCATGATGGCCACCTGCATTTTGTACACGTTGTGCACGCCGATACCGGCGGAATCGTTGGTGCTGGCAAAGCGGGACAGGAACTTGGCGGTCCGGGAGATCTTCAAAGTCTCCTTGGGGATGATGTCTTTCTGGCACAGAGAGACGATCTTCTCACTGATGTAGACCACGTCCCCCTCCTCAAAATAGGGCTTTACGTATTGGCCTACCAGTTCTGAAAGGTTTTCGCCGGGTTTGATGAAGTGGGTGTGGATGGGGCAGCGGTAATACTTTTTCCCATCGATCTCCAGTACCAGGGGCTTTTCAGGGTTGGTCTTGGATATGTCTTCGATCGAGCGCATAAAAAATCACCTTTCTTCTTTGTTCCTCTCCCTATCCTCATGTAGTATTATACCACAGATCTTAGAATCACGACGAATTTTTTTAAAAAGCTATTCTGTGCTGTTATTACCGAGTGGATAAGTATCCTGTAATTTTGGGGAAATCTGTATAATTTTCCGTAAAAAGTGGGATTTTAGCGGGATTATATACTAATGAGCCAGAAAAGCGTTCGGTAAAATCCCTAAATTTCACTTCTTTAATAGGACGGAATTTCTAACCCCGGGAATGGGCTTTTCAACAGGGGGAAAGGCATATTTATAAGGGAGATCAAGAGGAAGGGAGGGATCGGGTGGCCTATTCCGATCTGGAGCTTTTGGCAAGGATCATCGAATGTGAGGCCGGGGGCGAGGGGGATACAGGCATGCGGGCCGTGGCTAGCGTGGTGATGAACCGGGTGCAGGTGGACTACGGCGAGTACGGCAGACTCCATACCATCCGGGAAGTGGTGTTCCAAAAGGGACAGTTCACCTGCGCCATGGAAACCGTGGGAGGCCAGTACAATTACCAGAACATCTATAACATGCGGCCCACCCAGGTGCACTACGACATTGCCAACTGGGCCATCGTCGGGAACCGGCTGACCAACTTGGGTTTTGCCCTGTGGTTTTACAACCCCTTCTCGGTGACCTGCCGGCAGAATTTCCCATCGAAGGTGGGCCAGCTGGTGATCCGGTTGGGGGATCATTGCTTCTACAACCCCACCGACGCCTACGCCCTGACCTGAACGAAGGAGGGACCTTATGGAAGAACGAAGAAGATACCAGCCCGAGACCTGTCACAGCCAGATGGATCGGCTGCGCAGCCGCAGCGACTTTGAGGAGCTGTCGGACGGCAGCCACCGCATGGACAATTTCAACACGCCGCCCCAGCCTGTGTTCGACTCGGAGGAGATGAAGGGGTCCATGCAGGCCATTTTGTCCCAGAACATAGGGGCGTATGTGGTCATCGAGTTCCTTATCGGTACGGAGCAGATGATCCGCAAACAGGGCATGCTGTACTTTGTGGGACGGAGCTTTGTGACGCTGTACGACGAGAACGTGAATAACTTCATCGTGTGTGATATCTTCTCGGTGAAGTTTGTGTATTTCTATATGCCCGGCGACCGTCCCCGGTATAATTACAATCTGTTGCCGCCGGTGAGCGGAGAGCCTGGAATGGGCGCCGGAAGGCTGCGGTAAGCAAACGTAAAAGTTTTTAGTCAAGTTTTTTTCAAAAAACTTGCAGAGCGCGAGACAGCGTCTCGCGGCCTTGAAGCTGCGCGAAGCGCAGCAAGAGAAATGTAGGCCCCCAGCCGCACGCTGCCGCAGGCAGATAGGCTGCGGGGCCGACCCTTTTACACCGAGCTAAAAAAGAAAGCGAGACCCGAAGCGTATAGGCCCTTGAGCCGACCCTCTTGCGCCCAGCAAAAAAGGACACCCAGGTTTGAAACTTGGGTGTCCTTTTGGTTTTGTGTAAGAGGGCCGTCCTTCCAGCCTACCGCCCTGGGGGCGTATGCGGCTGAAAGGACTACTTTCTTTTTTGCGGCTTGCGCCGGTTAAGGCCGCAGGGCTCTGCCCTGCAACCCGCAAACTTTTTGAAAAAAGGTCGCTGCGTCCCGGTGGGACGCGCTTAGCGACTGACCGAAGCAGGAGCTGAGAAGATCAAAAACTTTTCCCCGCCTTCGGCGTTTAGCCTTTCATTACATCCACGTTATCCTTCACGTAGATTACACCAGAGATCACTGTGAACAGGGTGGCGATCACCACCAGCACGTGGCCGATCACCGTGGCCGGGTACAGGAACTCCGGCAGGAACGTGGCCAGATACTGGAAAAACAGGATGGCGATAATGGCCACCATCTGGGAGATGGTCTTGAGCTTGCCCCAGTTGTTGGCGGCGATCACTCTCCCCTGCTCCACTGCCAGCAGGCGGATGGAGGTGATAGCGAACTCCCGGATCATGATGAGAAGCACGCACACTGTGGAGGCCAGGTCCAGCTTTACCAAGCAAATCAGCGCGGAGATCACCAGGATCTTGTCCGCCAGGGGGTCCATCAGCTTACCGAAATTGGTGATGAGGTTGTCCCGCCGGGCGATCTTCCCGTCCAGGTGGTCCGTATAGGAGGCGGCACAGAACAGGATCAGGGCGAAAAGGAACCGATGGGGCACAAAGTCCGCCAGCATGAAGAACACAAAGGGCGGCACCATGCACACCCGGAGAATGGTCAGCTTGTTGGGCAGATTCACAAAAGCTCCCCCTTTCTCAGACTCGAAGCTCGCCGGTCAAGTCGGCGTCCATGCAGTCGGTGATCTCCACCTGGACGAAACTGCCCAGCATGGGCCGTTTGCCGTCGGTAGTGAAGAACACCTTGCCGTCGATGTCGGGGGCGTCACGGTAGCTGCGGCCGAACCAGCACTCGGCGTACCGGTCGAAGCCCTCCACCAGCACTTCCAGCGTCTGGCCGATCAGCTCCTGGCCCTGAGCGTCCATGATGTCCATCTGATCCCCCATGAGGATCTCCGCTCGGTGCTCCTTCACGTCCTCATCGATCTGGTCGGGAAGCAGGGCGGCGGGGGTGTCTTCTTCTTGGGAGTAGGCGAAACATCCCATCCGCTCGAACCGCACGTCTTTCAGGAACTCCGCCACCTGGGTAAAGTCTTCCTCTGTCTCTCCCGGGAACCCGGCGATGATGGTGGTCCGCAGCACCACACCGGGCACCCGCTCCCGGATCTTCTTCATCAGGGCGGTCAGGCTCTCCCGGTCGCCCCGGCGGTTCATGGCCTTCAGGACGGGGCCGGAGGCGTGCTGCAAGGGCAGGTCCATGTATTTCACGATCTTCTCTTCCCGGGCCATCACGTCCAGCAGCTCGTCGGTGATGGAATCGGGATAGCAGTACAGCACCCGCAGCCAGTGGAGCTTCTCGATTTTGCACAGACGCTCCATCAGCTTGGCCAGGGAATATTCCCCGTACAGGTCGATGCCGTAGCGGCTGGTGTCCTGAGCGATGAGGATCAGCTCCCGGGCGCCGTTGTCCACCAGGGCCTTACATTCCTCCTCGATGCTCTCCATGGTCCGGCTGCGGTAGCCGCCACGGATCAGAGGGATGGCACAGTAGGTGCACCGGTTGTCGCAGCCCTCGGCGATCTTCACGTAGGCGAAATAGCTGGGGGTGGTCAGCTCCCGCTCCCCGCAAAGGGGCATCTGGCTCTTTTCCGGGAAGGACTCCACGAAGCTGTCCTCCTCCATCATCTTGGTGAGAAGCTCTGCGATCTCCCCGTTGGCGCCGATGCCGATGACCGCGTCCAGCTCGGGGAGCTCTTTGTGCATCTCCTGCTGGTAGCGCTCGCCCAAACAGCCGGTGACCACCAGTTTTTTGATCTTCCCCTCTTTTTTCAGCTGGGCCAGTTCCAGGATCTCCTCGATGGATTCCTTCTTGGCGCTCTCGATGAAGCCGCAGGTGTTCACGATGGCGATGTCCGCCATGGCGGCGTCGTCCACTGTCTCAAAACCGGCGTTTTTCAGGGAGGCCATCAGCACTTCCCCGTCCACTTGGTTTTTGGCGCAGCCCAAGCTGACCATTCCTACTTTGTATGCCATGTGTCTCTTCCTTCCTTATTTTTCAGAAAAATCCCGCTTTCCCTGAAGGTATTCCTCCAGTCTGCGGTACAGCTCTTCCTTGTATTCCTCCTGCCCGGCGGGGCACAGAGTGGTGCCGGTGCCGGCGATGGTCTCCCAGGTGTGACGGTCCTCCCAGCGGGCGGCGTCGGTCTCCTCCGGCTGGAAGCGGATGTCCTCCACTGCCACGTCCCGGGTCAGAGCGAAAATGTCGAAGTGGCAGTCCATGCGGCAGTCCTCCCGCAGGAGCAGAGTGAACTCCTCCGGGTCCGCCAGAAGGCCAGTCTCCTCCCGCAGTTCCCGGACGATGGCCTGTAAGGGTGTTTCCCCCGCCAGCACCGCGCCGCCGGTGTTTTCCCACCAGCCGGGGCAGGCGGCTTTCACCGGGGCCCGCCGGGTGAGGAGCACCTCTCCCTTGCTGTTGACGATGACCACGATCACTGCCAGATGGTAGGTGCCTTCCGGCACAGGAGTGCCCCGGGGATGGGTGCGGCCCAGAGGGCGGCGGTGTTCGTCATATAAGTCCCAAAGTTCCATGATGACCGTCCTTGTTTCAAGAGGTATACCGCGAAGCGGCGTAAAAGTTTCGCCTGTCTTTTTAAAGGCTACAGAGTGGGAGACGGGGCCTTGCAGCCTTGTCTCTGAGGCATCGGCTGTCGGCAACTCCACAAGTTTCAATAGTTTTTCGCTGTTTTCGTTGGGGGGTATTGGTGCTGGGGGTCCGGAAAAGGCGCTGTGCTGTTTTCCTGGTTTTTCTGAGCGGCTGCGCCGCAGGGGCAAGACCGTGGGGCCCTGCCCCACACCCCGCAAGTTTTTTGAAAAAAACTTGACCAAAAACTTTTACGCCCCGTTTCCGTAACCTTAATTAAACCATAAAACACAGAAAACCGCAAGCGGTTTCCCGCCTGCGGCCCGGTGTGAACTCCTTTTTCCTCTATTAGACGTTCCAAAGAGGAAACTGTTACAGCTTTTGGAAAATTTTTTATTTTTCCTCATCCAGCAGGGCGGTCGCCTCCTGGACTGCCAGTCGGACGTATTCCCCCAGAGGAAGCTGGCTGACGCCTACCACGGTGACGGAACACCGGTTCACCGGGATCAGCAGTTTTTGGGCGGGGCTTTCCGACACTGCCGCCGCCATGGCCGGGGTGATCTCTCCCAGCAGGGCGTTGGCGGTGAGGATCCCCATGGGCCCGGCGATGATGTCCGCTGTCCGGGCGTTGACCACCACCGGGTTCTCCCCTGTGGCGGCGGCGTCGGCCCCGGCTTTCAGCATGGCCGCTGTGGCCGCGGAATTTGCCCCCACGGCGATGATCTGGGCGGGGAGCCCGGCGGCTTTGCACTGGCCCACCAGTGCCGCCCCCATCCGGCCTCCCTGGCCGTCGATGACGAGAATACGTTTCTGCTTCATGGAACAACTGCCTTCCTTATATTAATATACAGTGTCTTACTCCCGATAGTCCGTGTCCACGGTGCGGGTGATGGTCAGCTCCTGACCTAGGAACTCCTGGGCGGTATGACCTTCCACCGTCAGCTCTGTCCCGCCGCATTGAATGAACAACTCATCGGCCTGGGAATACTTCTCGAAAGTAGCCGTCATGGCTTGGAGCAGCCGCAGGCCTTCCTCCCCGGAGAGAGACAGGGCCTGTTCCGTCAGTTCCACCGTCAAGGTGAGGGTGTCCCCCAGGGTATAGTTCACCGTGCTGCCCTCCTGGGTCTCGGTACCATGGCTATCCAGTGTGGCGGAGAGCAGACTCACCCCTTCCGGAGCGCCGCCTAAGTACACCATCTGCCGGAGGATGTCCTCCAGGTCTCCCGGAGTATTGTGGACCACGTATTCCGCGAAGCCCCCTTCTTCCGGCACGAACACGGACACGTCTCCCACCCATTGGACTTCTTCCTGGGTGGAGGAGGTGGAAACAGGGATCTGAGCGTTGGGGTCGCTGCCGAACCAGCCGTATTCCACCCCAAAATAAGCGGCCACACCAATGATGATGACGCATAGGGCCAAAAAGGGCACGATGTTGTCCATCGTCCGGCGGACCCGGCGGAACCGCTGGCGGGTGGCAAAACCTCCCTGACTCTGCTGGGAGAGGAATTCCTCCCAGATGTCCTCCAGCGTGTCCTGGCCCAGTGTTAGGATCTCCAGGTTGGCCCGGGCCTGACCGGCGGTGATCCCCGCTTTTTTCAGGCCGGATTCCGCCAGGCGGTCGAACCGAGCGGGGGAAGTGCCCATCAGTCGGGCTCCTTCCTGGGCGGACAGTCCCAGCCGTTCCCGGCAGAACAGGGCAGTCCGGGGAGAGATGGGCAGCTTCATCAGCTTCCGCAGGGGGTCTGTCATGGAAAAGGGCAGGACCGCCCGGGGGGCAGGCTCACCCTGGTCTCCTTTTTTTCGTTTGACCCGTTTGGGCCTGCGGAGGGAAGCGTCTACGCAGTTGAGATGTCCCACCCGCAGAAACCCTTCCCTGCCGCTGACCGCCAGTTCCCACAGCCGGGGACTGGCCGCCATGTCGCACAGGGCGGTGACCATCAGGTTTTGGGCGTAGGCGGGACGGCCCGCCTGTAAGTAGCACAGAGCGAACAAGTCCGCCCCGTATTGGTCATACAGCTCTTTCAGCTGGGAAAGATCCGGTGAGAAAGAAGCCACAAGGCTCACTCCTTTTTATGGGAAGAATGTGTGGACCGGCGCTGGGCACGTTCCCGCTTGTTCCGCTGGCGGTGCTTTTTCCATTTTTTGCTCAGGTTGTGCAGGTCCATGCCGATACCGCTGGTCTCCAGCCACATGCTCACCTCGGCGCCCAAAAACATGATATACATGCAGAAGAACAGCCAGAACATGAGGATGACCAGGGTGGCAAGGCTGCCGTAAATGGAAAAATCGGAGAAGTTTTCCACAAAAATGGAAAAGAAGAAGGAAAACAATACCCAGCCCGCGGCGCTGAAAGCCGCTCCAGCCAGGTTATGCAGGAACTTGGCCCGGCGGCGGGGCACGCCGCTGTATAGCAGGGTGAAAAATAGGAACAGCATCACAAAGCCCGCCAAGGACTTGAAATTGATCAGGATATTGGCCATGAAGGCGGAGGAGCGGGCAAGCAAAAACCGATAGATGGTGGTGCCGAACACCAGCAGCGCCGCCGCCACGATGAGCACTGCCGCGAAGATGAGCACATAGATCACGGCAATGATCCGCAGATGGATGAATCCACGTGTTTCCTTCACTTGGAAGATCTGGTCCAGTCCCTTGATGACCGCCAGCATACCCATGGAGGAGGACCACACCGCGGTGATCACCGCCACGGGCAGCACTCCGCTGGAATGGATGGGGTCCGGCAGAAGGGTCTCCAAATAGGCGGCCACGCTGTCGGGGAAGATGCCCAGCGCCGCCTCGATCAGGGAGACGCCGTCGGAAAAGTGGATCTGCTGCATCAGGGTCAGCAGCAGGGCCACGAAAGGCAGAAAGGAGATCAGCAGGAAAAAAGCTCCGTGGGCCGCGGTGGAATCCAGTCTGTCCTTGTCCACCCGCTTCAGGAACCAGCCCAGATGCTTTTTCAATAGCTTCACAGAGCTCCCCCCCTTTGAAAGTCCCCCAATAAATGGAAAGATCTCTTTTGGCCGCGGCCTCTTTTGAGACTGCGAGGCGGCTTGCTTATAGGTATTATATCACAGAGAGGCCTTGTTTACTAGGGAAAGGGAGCGTAAAAGTGATGATTCGCAAAACGCAAAATTGGAAGTTGCAAAAACAGGACGAAAAGACGTGTGTCCGTCTACCATGGAATTGTGGAAATCGCTTGAATAAAAGAGGAATATCCCGATTGGGATCGCAAAAAATGGTTACAAAACTGAGATATTTTCCTGCCATTATGGCCAAGATTTGGGAAATCGTCGTCAAAAAGCACAAAAAGGCGTGAAAAGGAAATTTGAATTTTTTGTAAATAACGGTTGCAAAATTGAAGGAATTGGATTATAATTACGGCAATGTGAGTCGATGGTGACCCCACCGGCTCACGAAATTTTATACTCTGAAAATCAGGGGGAATTTGGAATGAAGCTCAGAAAGATCCTGGCTGTCGTTCTGGCTCTGGCCCTGGTGTGCGCCACCTTCGGCGCCTGCGGCAACGATGCCGGCACCAGCTCCACCAGCGGAACCAGCAGCACTACCAGCGAGACCGAAACTGGGGATGAATCTGCCAGCGAAGCCGAGACCGGCAGCACCGGCGACTCTTCGCTGAACATCCGCGTGGGCATGGAACCCACCAGCTTGAACACTCTGAAAGCTACTTACTCTCAGGAGTTCGCCACTTTCAAGCACATGTACGAGAACCTGTACATGCTGGACGAGAACGACGTTCCCCAGCCGGCTGCCGCCGAGACTGTGGAGGTGTCCGAGGACGGCATGACCTACACCTTCCACCTGCGTGACGACGGCGTTTGGTCCAACGGTGATCCCGTTACCGCCAACGACTTCGTCTTCGCTTGGCAGCAGGCTTTGGATGTGAACGTGGCCGCCGATTACGCTTACTTCCTGTTCTTCATCAAGAACGCCGAGGCTTACCTGAACTATCAGGGCTACGCTCTGGATCCCGCTGCATGGGAAGAAGCTAACCCCGATGCTGAGGTTCCCGCTGAAGTGACTTGGGAAGATGTGGGCGTGAAGGTCATCGACGACAAGACCTTGGAAGTGCAGCTGGAGAACCCCACTCCCTATGCTCCCTTCCTGTTCACCTTCGGCACCCTGTCTCCCATCAACCAGAAGTTTTATGAGGAAGTGGGCGCTGACAACTACGGCACCGAGGCCGAGTACTTCTGCACCAACGGCGCTTACAACCTGACCAGCTGGACTCACGACAGTGAGATCGTGCTGACCAAGAATCCCAACTATCACGGGGCTGACGGTGTCGCCATCGACACTCTGAACATGAAGATCATCTCCGACGGCCAGGCCGCTCTGACCTCCTTCCTGGCAGGCGAGCTGGACGTGACCGAAGTGGGCACCGCGGAGACCTTGCAGCAGGCGGAGAGCGCCGGCTACGAAGTGAAGAGCTACAACGACGGTTCTTCCTTCTATCTGATGGTCAACTGCTCCGATCCTCAGCTGAGCAACGTGAACCTGCGCCGCGCTCTGGCTCTGGGTTACAGCAAGCAGGGCTTCATCGATGTTTCCATCGGCCTGCCCTACTCTCCCATGACCTCCTTCACCAACCCCGCTGTCAACGGCTTTGACGGCACTTCCTTCGCCGACGCTCTCATCGCTGAGAACGGTGGCGAGCTGGCTCCCGCCGAGGGCGACGTGGAAGCTGCTAAGGCTTACCTGGAGACCGCTCTCAGCGAGCTGGGCATCACTGCTGACCAGCTGACCCTGTCCATCGACTGCCAGGATTCCGCTGCCTCTCAGACTCAGGCCGCGTTCCTGCAGAACCAGTGGCTGGAGAACCTGGGCATCGACGTGACCATCAATCCCAAGGTCACCAAGCAGGGCGCTTCTGACCGTCAGAACGGCAACTATCAGATGTCCATCACCGGCTGGGGCCCCGACTACAACGATCCCATGACCTTCCTGGATCTGTGGGTTTCCGACGGCGGCAACAACGATACCCGCTGGGCCAGCGAGGAGTACGATAACCTGATCGCGCAGGCAACTGTGGAGACCGATCTGGAAGCTCGTCAGGAGCTGTTCTATCAGGCCGAGAAGATCATCTTCGATCAGTACATGATCCTGCCTCTGTACAACCGTACTCAGTCCTTCATCACCAGCGAGAGACTGGCTACCGATCCTCGCCGCTCCACCTTCCAGGACTTCAACTACACTTACGCCACTCTGGCCTAAGTAACCTAGCAAAATACCGAGAATAAGCGCTGGCGAGGGCGTTTGTTGCCCTCGCCGCCTTGGTATTTTTATTCCTTTTTCTCTCTGCGATTTGGGGAAGAATGGAAATGGGCACAGGGGCATGGCGCCCCGGCAACCATATTTTTGATTTGGACCATCCAAAACACGCGGTCCGCGCAGCCTTTTGACCCGGCGTACCGGGATCCGCGCGTTTTTCTCCATAGGGAGTTCCCGTTGGGAACCCATCCCACCTGTATCACATTTTTGGAAAGGAGGAAATTGCCATATGCAGATGTTAAAATACGTGCTCAAGCGTGTCGCTTACTCCATCGTCACACTGTTCGTGCTGGTGGCTCTCACGTTCTTCCTGCAGCGCATGCTCCCTGGCGATCCCTTTATCGGTGATAAGGCTCTGCCCCAGGCGACCATGGACGCCCTCTATGCCAAATACGGCTTGGACAAGTCTGTGGCCGAGCAGTTTTTGATCTATCTTGGCAATTGCCTGCATGGCGATCTGGGTCTTTCCCTGCAAACCAACCGTCCCGTCACTACGATCATCGCCGATTCCTTTGTGGTGTCCTTTGATCTGGGCATCCGGGCTATCATCTTTGCCTTTGTCCTGGGTGTTCTGCTGGGCACCGTGGCCGCTATCAAGCGCGGCAAGGCGACCGATACCATTTGTATGTTCATCGCCCTGGTGGGCGTGTCTGTGCCCAGCTTTATTGTGGCGTCCATCCTTCAGTATTTCCTGGGCCTGCAGCTGACCCAAGCCCTGAAGGGCGCCGGAATGAGCGCCATGTTCGCCGCCACCGGATGGGACAGCTGGAACTCCAAGATCCTCCCTGTGCTGGCTCTGGGCTTCGGCTCTCTGGCGCAGATCTCCCGTCTGACCAGAACCTCTATGCTGGACGTTTTGGGCCAGGACTACATCAAGACGGCTAAGGCCAAAGGCCTTTCCCAGCCTGCCATTATCTGGAAGCACGCCCTGCGCAACGCCATCACCCCGGTGGTCACCGTGCTGGGCCCCATTGCCGCCGCTGTTCTGACCGGCGCTTTCGTGGTGGAGAACATCTTCTCCATCCCCGGTCTGGGCCGCTACTTCGTGCAGAGCATCCAGACCATGGACTACACCATGATCTCCGGCACCACCATTTTCTACGGCGCGTTCCTGATCGCCGCCAACCTGGTGGTAGACTTGGTGTACGGTATCATCGACCCGAGAGTCAAGCTGGAGGAGGGTTAAACTATGGAAAAAATCGACAAGAGCAGGTTTGCCTGGGTGGGCGCCGACCCGGAAAAGCGGGAAAGCATGGCCCGTCCCAGCGTGACCTACTGGAAAGACGCCATGAGCCGTTTGATGAAAAACAAAGTGGCTATGGTATGTCTGCTGATCATCGTCCTGCTGATCGTTTCCTGCGTGCTGGTGCCTATGTTCTCCCCCTATACCAGCCGTGAGCAGCATCTGAGCGAATTGAACAAGGGCTTTTTCACCGTCTGCAACGACGGGGAGAAAGCCGGCACCATGCATGTGTTCGGTACCGACAAGCTGGGCCGTGACCTGCTGACCCGCGCTTTTGAAGGCGGCCGTGTGTCTCTGATGATCGCCTTTGCCGCTGTAAGCGTCAACCTGATCATCGGCATGATCTACGGCGGTATCTCCGGCTACTTCGGCGGCATGGTGGACAACATCATGATGCGTATCGTGGAAGTGGTCAACGGTATCCCCTATCTGATCGTTGTGGTGCTTTTGATGATGGTGCTGCCCAAGGGCATCTTCACCATGGTGGTGGCCTACGCCACCGTGGGCTGGACGGGCATGGCCCGTCTGGTGCGCGGCCAGTGCCTGACCCTGAAGAACCAGGAGTTCGTGGTGGCTGCGGAAGCCATGGGCGCCAAGGCCAGCCGGATCATCAGCCGGCACCTGCTGCCCAACACCCTGTCCGTTATCATCATCAACGTGACTCTGGCAGTTCCCAGCGCCATTTTCACCGAGGCGTTCCTGTCCTATATCGGCATGGGCGTGCCTGTGCCCCAGCCCTCTTGGGGCATGCTGGCTCAGGAAGGCGCCGGCATGTTCCAGCTGTATCCCTCTCAGCTGTGGATCCCGGCTATCGCCATCAGCTTGACCATGCTTTCCTTCAACCTGTTGGGCGACGGCCTGCGGGATGCCTTTGACCCGCGCTTGAGGAGGTGACCACCATGGCAAAAGATACGAAGAAAGTAGTTTTGGACGTAAACGACCTGCATGTGTCCTTTGACACCTACGCCGGCGAAGTCAAGGCCGTGCGTGGCGTCACCTTCACCCTCCATGAGGGCGAAGTGCTGGCCATCGTGGGCGAATCCGGCTGCGGCAAGAGCGTGACCGCTCAGACCATTATGAAACTGAACCCCATGCCCCCTGCCCGCATCCCCCAGGGCGAGGTGCGCTTGGGCGACCATGATATCGTCAAGGCCAACGAAAAAGAGATGCAGTCTCTCCGGGGCAAGGAAGTGTCCATGATCTTCCAGGACCCCATGACCTGCCTGAACCCCACCAAGCCTGTGGGCAAACAGATCGTGGAAGCCATCCGGCACCATAGAAAGCTTTCCGCGGCCGAGGCCAAGGCGGAAGCCATCAAGTACCTGAAGATGGTGAACATCCCCAACCCCGAGGAGCGGGCCAAGCAGTATCCTCATGAGTTCTCCGGCGGCATGCGCCAGCGCGCCATGATCGCCATGGCTCTGTCCTGCAATCCCAAGGTGCTCATCGCCGACGAGCCCACCACGGCCCTGGACGTGACCATCCAGGCCCAGATCATGGATCTGCTGGCGGAGATCAAGGAAGAGACCGACACCGCTATCATCCTCATCACCCACGACCTGGGCGTGGTGGCCGGCATGGCCGACCGGGTAGCGGTGATGTACGCCGGTAAGATCGTGGAGACCGGCGCTGTGCAGGATATCTTCTACAACAACGCGCATCCCTACACCCAGGCTTTGCTCAAGAGCCTGCCCACCGTGGACGCCACCAAGGATCAGCGTCTGGTGTCCATCCCGGGCACTCCGCCCGACCTGCTGGCACCCCCCCACGGCTGCGGTTTCGCTGCCCGGTGCAAGCACTGCATGAAGATCTGCCAGGAGGAACAGCCTCCCCAGTTCACCCTCTCCGAGGGCCATGTGGCATCCTGCTGGCTGCTCCATCCCGACTGTCCCAGCGCGGAAGAAAGGGGAGAGAAAGATGTCGACTAAATCCAACGAGGTGCTCCTCTCCCTGGAGGACATCTGCAAATACTTCAAAGTGTCCGGCGGTACCCTGAAGGCTGTGGACCACGTGTCCTTTGACATCCACAAGGGCGAGACCGTGGGCCTGGTGGGTGAGTCCGGCTGCGGTAAGTCCACCCTGGGCCGTGTGGCCATGGGTATTTACCCTCCCACTTCCGGTAAGCTCACCTTCAAGGGTAAAGCGGTGAACCTGAAGCACGCCAAGGACCGGTTCAACTACTCCAAGGTGGCTCAGATCATCTTCCAGGACCCCTACGCTTCCCTGGACCCCCGTATGACCGTTTCCTCCATCATCGAGGAGGGCATGGTCATCCACAACATGTACGACGAGAAGCGCCGTAAGGAGCGGGTCTACGAGCTGCTGGAAATGGTGGGTCTGAACCGCGAGCACGCCAACCGTTTCCCCCACGAGTTCTCCGGCGGCCAGCGCCAGCGTATCGGCATTGCCCGGGCCCTGGCCATCGAGCCTGATTTCATCGTCTGCGACGAGCCCATCTCCGCTCTGGACGTGTCTATCCAGTCTCAGGTCATCAACCTGCTGTCCGACCTCCAGGAGCGTCTGGGCCTGACCTATCTGTTCATTGCCCACGACCTGAACATCGTCAAGTACATCTCCGACCGTATCGCCGTGATGTACCTGGGCAACGTGGTGGAACTGGCCAGCTCCGACGAGCTGTACAAGAACACCCTTCATCCCTATTCCAAGGCGCTGCTCTCCGCGGTGCCCATCCCGGACCCCAGCCAGGAGGCCCAGAAGAAGCGGATCATCATCTCCGGCGACGTGCCCAGCCCCATCAACACTCCCAAGGGCTGCAACTTTGCCGGCCGCTGCCCTCAGGTCTGCGACCAGTGCAAGGAGTCCAAGCCTAAGCTGCAGGAGATCACTCCCGGCCATTTCGTGGCCTGCCACTTGGTGCAGCCTCAAAAGTGATACAGCCCTTTAAGGCAGATAGACACCCACTAGCTGGGTGTCTATTTTTTTAGGGGAAAATGTGAAAAATCTCCCCTTTCCACCCGGGCGGGAACAGGGTACAATAGGGGGGAAAGATCCCGGCAGCGCGCCGGAAAAACGGGAGGAACACATATGGAACCATTGACGCCGAAATTCCCCCACCTGCTTCACGGGGGAGACTATAACCCTGACCAGTGGCTGGACCGGCCCGACATCTTGGAGGAGGACATCCGCCTGATGAAAGAGGCCCACATCAACTGCGTGTCCGTGGGCATTTTCGCCTGGGCCAAACTGGAACCGGAAGAGGGCGTGTACGATTTTGACTGGCTGGAAAAGATCCTGGACCGGCTGTACGAAAACGGTGTTTACACCGTTCTGGCCACTCCCTCCGGGGCAAAGCCTGTGTGGATGAGCGAGAAATACCCGGAGATCCGCCGGATGCGGGCAGACCTGCGGCATGAGGAGACCGGCGGCCGCCACAATCACTGCTACACCTCCCCCCTGTACCGGGAGAAGGTGCGGGCCATGGATACCGCTCTGGCGGAGCGTTTCAGCCGCCATCCCGGGGTGATTTTGTGGCACCTGTCCAACGAGTACGGCGGGGAGTGCTATTGCCCCCAGTGCCAGGCGGCTTTCCGGCAGTGGCTGAAGAAAAAGTACGGCACCTTGGAGAACTTAAACCACCAGTGGTGGACCGCCTTTTGGAGCCATACCATCACCGACTGGGAGCAGATCCATGCCCCCGGCCCTCTGGGAGAGACCAGCGTCCACGGCCTGACCCTGGACTGGAAGCGGTTCGTCACCGATCAGGTGGTGGACTTTATGAAGGTGGAGCGTGACGCGGTGAAGGCGGTGAATCCGGAGATCCCGGTGACCACCAACTTCATGTACGACTTCTACCAGTACAACTACTTCAAATTCAAGGACCAGCTGGATGTGGTGTCTTGGGACGCCTATCCTCAGTGGCGCAATGAGGGCAACGCCCCTATGGCGGCGGATTTCGCCCTGTGGCACGACGTGATGCGTTCCATCAAGAAGCAACCCTTCCTGCTGATGGAATCCACTCCCAGCTACACCAACTGGACCCCCGTCTCCAAAATGAAAAAGCCGGGGATGCATATGGCTTCTTCCCTGTCGGCAGTGGCTCACGGGTCCAACTCGGTGCAGTATTTCCAGTTCCGGAAGAGCCGGGGCTCCTCTGAGAAGTTCCACGGTGCCGTGGTGGACCACTACGGAAAAAGCGACACCCGTGTGTTCCGGGACGTGGAAGCCGTTGGCCGCCGGCTGGAGGAGATCGACCGGGTGAGCAGCACCAATGTCCCCGCTCGGGTGGCCCTGGTGTTCGATATGGAGAACCGCTGGGCCATAGAGGACGCCGCCGGTCCCCGGAATTGCGGCATCCACTACGCGGAGCAGGTGCGGGCTCATTACCGTGCCTTGTGGCGGTTGGGCGTGCCGGTGGACGTGGTGGACGAAGAGTGCGACATCAGCGGCTACGATCTGGTGATTGCCCCCATGCTGTACATGCTTCGGGCGGGCTTTGAGGAAAAACTGAAAGCCTTCGTGGACCAGGGCGGCACTTTGGTGGGCACTTACCACACCGGCCTGGTCAACGAGAACGACCTGTGCCATCTGGGAGGTTGGCCCGGCGGCGGGCTGATGGAGCTGTTCGGCCTGTGGCATGAGGACACCGACGCTCTGTGGGACGGGGAGAAGAACACCCTGCGGCTCACCGACGGCAGGTCTTATGAATTGCGGGAGCTGTGCGCCCTGATCCATCCCCGGGGGGCCGAAGTGCTGGGGACTTACGGGGAGGACTTCTACCAGGGCGAGGCGGCCTTTACCGTGAACAGCTTCGGCAAGGGCCGGGCCTATTACATGGCGGCCCCGGCGGAGGAAGGGTTCTACCTGGACTTCTACACAGAGCTTTCCCAGGAGTTGGACCTTCCGCGGGCTCTGGACCAGCTTTGCCCGGAAGGGGTGGAAGCCTGCCTGCGGGAGAACGAGGAAGAGCAGTTCTTGTTTTTGCAGAATTTTTCCGGACAGGAGCAGTGTGTGGAACTGCCCGCGGGGTACACTAACCTCTGTGGGGAGCCGGTGGAAAAAGCAGCCTTGGCATCCTACGACAGTCAGGTATTTTGCCGGAAAAAATCCGGATCTCTTGGATAATTCCAGGGGGGAAGCACAAAACTAGGGGAAAAAAACAGGCAAAAATTGTTCGGTACGGCAAAAATGCAAAAAGGCAAGACTTTTTGTAGAAAACGGTCGGAATCTATGTTAAGATTCTATTAAGAGACCGGGCGCGGCATGATTGCCGGCGCCCTAGTACCCTATTGTGTTTGAAAAAGATGGGATAAGAAAGGAAAGGCCTGCATTATGGAACAATCGGCTCAGTCTTTTTTCAGCCCTGAAAACCGCGTGGCTCCTCTGGGGATCGTCGCTCTGGAAGGTGCCCAGGAGCTGGCGGACAAGATCGAAGCTCACCTGGTGCGGTGGGCGAATCTGGCGGGTATGGACGTAAAGACCTTCCGTATCGATTGCAGCTGCCCCCGTTTTTCTTCCGGGGACGGCAAAGGCATTCTGAAAAGCTCCGTTCGTGGGTATGACCTGTACTTCGTAGTGGACGTGGGCAATTACAGCTGCACCTACAAGTATTTCGGCAAAGAGAACCACATGTCTCCTGACGACCACTATCAGGACCTGAAGCGGCTCATCCAGGCTGCCATGGGCAAGGCTCATCGGATCAATGTGGTGATGCCCCTGCTGTACGGCGGCCGTCAGCACCGGAGAAGCTATCGTGAGTCCCTGGACTGCGCTTTCGCCCTGCAAGAGCTCCAGCAGATGGGCGTGGACAACGTGGTCACTTTTGACGCTCACGATCCCCGTGTGCAGAACGCTGTGCCCCTGATGAGTTTTGACAACCTGATGCCTTCCTATCAGGTGCTCAAGGCCATGTTCCGCAACTTCCCCGACCTGTCCACTGAGCGGGAGGATTTCATGGTGGTCAGCCCTGACGAGGGCGCCCTGACTCGGAACATGTACTACGCCTCCGTACTGGGATGCGAACTGGGCATGTTCTACAAGCGCCGTGACTATTCCCAGATCGTGGACGGCCGCAACCCCATTGTGGCTCACGAGTATCTGGGTTCCGACGTGGAGGGCAAGGACGTGTTCGTCTCTGACGACATCATCTCCTCCGGCGACTCTATGCTGGATATCGCCTACAATCTGAAGGCTCGGAAGGCAAAGCGGATCTTTACCTACGCCACCTACGCCATCTTCACCAATGGTCTGGAAGCCTTTGATAAGGCCTACCAGGATGGGCTCATCGACGGTGTGTTTGGTTCCAACCTGACCTACCGCACCGAGGAGCTGAAGAACCGGCCTTGGTTCTACGAGGTGGACGTGTCCAAGTATATCGCTTATTTCATCTCCGCCATGAACCATGACATGTCTGTCAGCGCCATGATCGATCCCCACGAGAAGATCAACGCCCTTTTGGAGCGCCGCCGCCGTGAGCGCAGCCTCCAGCAAGGCGCCCAACTGACCTTCTAAGGGGCCAGCGTGACGCTGGACCCGATTCGCGCCATGGGCGGCGGGCTTACGCCCGCGCTGCAAAGACAGATAGCTCGCGTCCACGCCGAGGACTACCTCGCGGACGCGAGTTTTTTCTTGCACAGGCGCGGTGCTAAGCCGCCGCCCCAAAAACGCGACTTGTCCCGCGGGGTCACCCGCCCCAGCGTGACGCTGTACCCAATTCGCGCCATGGGCGGCGGGCTTACGCCCGCGCTGCAAAGACAGATAGCTCGCGTCCACGCCGAGGACTACCTCGCGGACGCGAGTTTTTTTCTTGCACAGGCGCGGCGAATAGCCGCCGCCCCAAAAGCGCGACTTGTCCTGCGGAGCCATCCGCCCCAGCGTGACGCTGGACCCAATTCGCGCCCCGGGCCGCTCGCTTCGCTCGGGCAGTGCAAGGCATGAATGCACGTCCGCACCGACAGAAGGTTTTTCGGAGAACTTCCGGCGCGGACGCGAGGTGACGTCTCCCACAGGCGCGGCGTCAAGCCGCCGCCCCAAAAACGCGACTTGTCCTGCGGGGTCACCCGCCCCAGCGTCACGCTGGGGGTTTACAAATGGGGAGGAAGAGCATATAATAGGGGTACACGCGTAGATGGAAAGAAGTACCCGTCCCAACCGGCGTCAGAGAGAAGGGGCCACCGGCTGAAAACCCCTTTCACCGGCAGATGGAGAAATGCGTTCCGGAGCAGACAGGGGGAAATCCCTGTCCGGCGGGAGCCGTTATCAGCCAAACGAGCCTAAAAGCGAAGTGGGACCGCGGGAGATTTATCGCCTTCGCAAACGCATATGCGTTTGCGGGGGCGTTTTTATTTTCCGGTCCCGTTTGAGAGAAAGGGGATGCTGCCATGTTTCGCACTCTGAAAGAGGACCTGGACGCGGTAATGGACCGGGACCCGGCCGCCCGTTCCCGGTGGGAGGTATTTTTCCTCTACTCCGGATTCAAGGCCGTGCGCTCTCACAGAAAGGCAAACTGGTGTTACCGCCATAACCTGAAATTCCTGGCCCGGTGGATCTCCCAGAGATCCCGGAGAAAGACCGGCATTGAGATCCACCCGGCGGCTCAGATCGGCAAGGGACTGTTCATCGACCACGGCATGGGCGTGGTCATCGGCGAGACCACCCAGATCGGCGATAACTGCACCCTGTATCAAGGAGTCACCCTGGGAGGCACCGGCAAGGATCACGGCAAGCGCCATCCCACGTTGGGGAACAATGTGCTGGTGGGCGCGGGCGCCAAGGTGCTTGGGCCCTTTACCGTGGGGGATAACGCCCGGGTGGCCGCGGGCGCTGTGGTGCTGGATGCCGTCCCGGAGGACGCCACCGCCGTGGGCGTGCCTGCCCGGGTGGTGAAGATCGGCAACCAGAGAGTGGCTCATCCCAGCCAGCAGCTGGACCAGATCCACGTGGCCGACCCGGTGTCCATGGAACTGTGCAGGCTCCGGGGAGAGCTGGAACGGCTCCAGCGGCGGGTGGAGACCCTGGAGAGCCCCCAGGAAGAATCAACAGTGGAATAGATCCGGCAGCGCGCCGGTGGAAAAGATCGCGACCGGAGATGCCCGGAAGAAAGGATGGAATGTATCATGGAACTTTACAATACCCTCACCCAGAAGAAAGAGCCCTTCGAGCCCCATACCCCTGGCCAGGTGAAGATGTACACCTGCGGCCCCACGGTGTATCATTACGCCCATATCGGCAACCTGCGTACCTACATCATGGAGGACGTGTTGGAGAAATTCCTCCGGTATGAGGGGAACCAAGTAGACCGAGTGATGAATATCACCGACGTGGGACACCTGTCCAGCGACGCGGATACCGGCGAGGACAAAATGCTGGCCGGCGCCCGCCGGGAGCACAAGACCGTGCTCCAGATCGCTCAGTTCTATACCGACGCTTTTTTCAAGGACTGCGAGAAGCTCCACATCCGCAAGCCCGATACCGTGGTGCCCGCCACCAGCCGGGTGGAGGATTTTATCCACATGGTAGAGGTGCTGCTGGAGAAGGGCTACGCCTACGAGGCCGGCGGCAACGTGTATTTCGACACCTCCAAGCTGGATAACTACTACGTGTTCGGCAACCAGACCGGGGAGGACCTGGCGGTGGGCGTTCGGGACAGCGTGGAGGAGGACGGCAACAAGCGGAATAAGACCGACTTCGTGCTGTGGTTCACCAAGTCCAAGTTCGACGACCAGGAGCTGAAATGGGAATCCCCCTGGGGCCTGGGCTATCCCGGATGGCACATCGAGTGCTCCGCCATCTCTGTGAAGGAGCTGGGTGAATACCTGGATATCCACTGCGGCGGCATCGACAACGCCTTCCCCCACCACACCAACGAGATCGCCCAGTCGGAAGCTTACCTGGGCCATCCCTGGTGCAAAAACTGGTTCCATGTGCTCCACCTGAACGACGCCCGGGGCAAGATGAGCAAGTCCAAGGGAGGCTTCCTCACCGTGTCCCTGCTGGAGGAAAAGGGGTACGATCCTCTGGTGTACCGTCTGTTCTGCTTGCAGTCTCACTACCGGAAGCCCCTGACCTTCTCCTTCGAGACGCTGGATAACGCCGCCCAGGCCTACCAGAAGCTGACTGCCCGGATTGGGTCCCTGTCCAAAGAGGGACAGCCCGACTTGGAAGCCGCCAAGCCTTACCAGGAGAAATTCAAGGAGGCCCTGGGCAACGACCTGAATACCTCTCTGGGCCTGACCGTGCTGTACGACGTACTGAAAGCCGACTTGAGCGACGCCACCAAGCGGTACCTTATCGGGGACTTCGACCAGGTGCTGTCCCTGGGCCTGCTGGAAGCGGCGGAGAAAGCCCAGAAGCCCGCTGGGAAGGAACTTTCCGCCGAGGAGACCGCGGAGATCGAAGAGCTGATCGCCAAGCGCGCCGAGGCCCGGAAGAACAAGGATTGGGCCACCGCCGACGCTATCCGTGACGAATTGGCCGCCCGCCATGTGGTGATGAAGGATACCCCCAACGGGGTGGAGTGGCACGTGAGTCCGTGACCGGACTGGACTTTTCGCGCCTCGGGGCGGCGGCTTAAAGCCGCGCCTGATGAGTCCGCCTCCTGGCGTCCGCGCCCGGACCGAAGAAGGAGAAACCGCGAAGCGGCGTAAAAGTTTCGCCAGCCTTTTCAAAGGCTGCGGTTGGTAAGGCAGAGCCTTACGGTCTTACCCCGGCGAAGCCGCCAAAAAAGCAGCGAGCCGGGCGCACGCGCCCCAGGCGATAGCCCGTCGAGCGGACGGGAAGCGCTGAGCCGGCGCTTTCCCTTGACGGAGACGCTGTTGTGGTGTATAACTTTAATAAAGCAAAGACCTGGGGAACCGCCCCGGGTCTTGTGGTATTTGGAAAACAAAGGAGGATCACACCATGGAAATCTGTGGGAAGCGGGAAATGGAGCTGCTGGAGAAGATCGGGTTCACCCGGATGGCCGGCACGCCGGAGGAGGAGAAAGCGGCCCAGATCCTGAAGGCGGAGTGCGACGCCATGGGCGTTCCCGCCATTATCGAGCCCTTTGAGATCGAACAGGGCATTGTAGAGGAAGCCAAGCTGGAGATCTTGGAACCCTTTTATCAGGAATATCCCGTGACAGGTTATCAGTGCGCGGAAAACACTCCCGAGGGCGGTCTGGAAGCGGAGTTCGTCTACGTGGAAAACGCCACCGAGGTAAATCTTGCCGACGTAAAGGGGAAGATCGTGCTGGTCAACGGCTATATGCGGGTGCCCCTGTTCCGCAAACTGATGAAGGCCGGCGTGGCGGGCATCGTCACCATGGAAGGGGAACTGCGGGACGACCGTAAGGAGACCGACCTGTTTACCCGGAAGCTGCGCCGTACCCTGCGGGCTTTCGGCAACGTGCCCATGGTCCACACCCGGGTGTTGGACGCCATTGACATGGTCCGCAAGGGCGCCTGCAAAGCCCGGATGGTCCTGAAGGGCCGCACTGAGGAGTGGACTTCCCACAACGTGGTGGCCACGGTGCTGGGCACGGAGAAGCCGGAAGAGATCGTGTCCTTTGGCGCTCACTATGATTCCGTGGACTTCTCCAAGGGCGTGTACGACAACGGCGCTGGTTCCGTTATCAATATGGAGGTGCTGCGGTATTTCCAGGAGAATCCTCCCAAGCGCACTTTGAAGTTCATGTGGTACGGCTCTGAGGAGATCGGTCTGGAAGGCAGCTGGGCCTATGTGAAGGGCCATAAAGAGGAGCTGAAAGACCATCAGCTGATGATCAACGTGGACGTGGGCGGCCCTGTGCTGGGCGTGGACCGGATCACCGCCACCGCCGAGGAGAAGCTGGCCTCCTTTATGGAATACTTCACCAAGATCCACGGTTTCTCCGCGGAGGTGAAGCAGGGCATTTACTCCAGCGACTCCATCCCCTTTGCCGACAGCGGCGTGCCCGGCATCAACTTCAGCCGTGACGGCGCTCCCGGCGCGTCCTACATCCACAACCGGTTCGACACCCTGGATTTCCTTTCCGCCCAGGCGCTGGAAAAGACCACCCACATTGTGCTGGAATTCAGCAAGGTCATGGCCAACGCTCAGGTTCTGCCTGTGGAGCGGAAGATCCCCCAGAACATCGTGGAGGATGTGGAGAAGTACCTGTACAAGAAGGAGCTCTCCGAAGCCGCCGAGGAAAAATAAACTCTCACAGAAAAAACCGCTGGACGCTGTGTCCGGCGGTTTTTCGCGTTTAGTTATCAGCAGCCCAGGGGTTGTCTGTTTTCACCAGGCCCTCAGGTTCCAGGCGGTACAGGGTGGAGCACACCTCTCCCAGATACTTCCGGTCGTGGGACACGCTGATGATACACCCCGGGAAATCCCGGAGGATGCCTCGGATCACCGGCCCGGACAGGGGGCTGAAATTCCGGGTGGGCTCGTCTAAGATCAGCACGTTGGCCCCGTCCAGGATCATTTTTAGGAAGAACAGCTTGGCTTTCTGTCCCCCGGAAAGCTCCCGGATAGTGTGTTCCTGTTCCTGAGGGGTGTACTTCATGCTGCCCAGGTAGGTCTTGACCCGGGTGAGCTCCTCCTTTTCCCAGTTTTTCGCCAGAAATTCCACCGGGGTCTGGGTCTGGTCCACGGTCTCCCCGTAGTCCTGAGGCATGTAGGCAGCCCGCAGGTCCTGACGGGGGAGCAGTTCTTTGGCAAGGGTCCGGAGGAAGGTAGTCTTGCCCGCCCCGTTCCGCCCGATGATCCCCACGTGTTCCGGTCCCCGGACGTACAGCCGCAAGTCCTGAGCCAGCAGGCCCTCGTCTGTTTCCAGCCGGGGCAGAGTGAAGTCCAGAACCGTCTTGCCGGTAGGCAGGCTTGTGTCCTCCCCAAACCCCACCAGGATGGCTTCCTCGCTGTCGGGGAATTCCGTCATGTCCTCCCGCTCCCGGTCGAAGCGGCGTTCCATGGATTTTACCGCTTTCATTTTCTTTTTCAAAAGCTGCCCCACGTGGTCCCGCTCCGCGTGGGAGATGGTGTCCAGCCGGTGCTCCACTTTCTGCTGGATCTTCCGCAGCCGTTCCTGCTTCTTTCGGTCCTCCTCCCGCTCTTTCCGGGCCAGCTGCTCCTGGTGGGCGAATTTGTGGAGCCGCTCCTCCACGTACTGGCGGTACCCCATCCGGGCCACGGTCCAACGGGGCAGGGTCTTGCGCCGCAGCTGTTCCATGTGGAGGATCACATTGGCGGTGTTCTCCAGCAGAGTTTCATCGTGGGAGATGTACAATACCGGCGCAGGACAGTCCCGGATGAACTCCTCCAGCCAGGTGAGGGTCTCGATATCCAAGTCGTTGGAGGGTTCGTCCAGCAGGTAGCAGTCGGGACGGCGCAGGGTCAAAAGGGCCATGCGCAGCTTCACCTTCTCCCCGCCGGAAAAGGTGGACATCTTCCTCTCGGAATAGAACCATTCCAGGGGGAACCGAAGCCCCTTGGCGGCGGAGGCCAGTTCTCCCGGGGAGGCGTCCAAAAAGGCGGGTTCCTCACAGCAGAACTCGTAGGCGGAAAGCTCCCCCTGGTCCGGGGGCAGCTCCTGGGACAGGTAGCCTAAGATCATCCCGTCTGTTTGGATGGTGCCGGTATATTCCACGTATTTTTCCACCATGGCCGGGTCATACAGCAGCTTTAGCAGAGTGGATTTCCCATTGCCTTCCTCTCCGATGATGGAGGCCTTGTCCCCCGGGTTCAGAGCGAAGGTGAAGTCTTTCAGCAGCTGACGCAGGTCTTTTTTCATGGTTACGTTCAGATCTCGTACTTGCAGCATAGTGCCTCCTTAGGATACAAAAAGGGCCTGTTCCCCTGCCGGAACAGACCCACGCATCCCAAGAAAAGGCAGGAGGCTATAACCCCCAGCCATAGAAAAAAGGATGTCCTAAGCCACGAAAACCGGCAGCACGAAACCGCCCCCGGGCCATGCCCGAAAGCCAACATTGGTCTCGTCCGATCTCAAGGCTTATACTAACATCCTTCCACTCCGTTCATTTTGATATCAGCCACAGGATAGCACGGGGGAGAGGGTTTGTCAACTGTTTTCGGGAAAGACGTTGACAAACCCGGCGGTCTCTCCTATGATACTTCCAAAAGGAGGGATCCATATGGAAACTGCGCCCACGCTCACCCTGATGGTGGGCCTGCCCGGCTCGGGAAAGACCACCCTGGCCAAACGCTTGGAGGAGGAGACCGGCGCTGTCCGGTTCACCCCGGACGAGTGGCATTTATTCCTGTTCGGGGACGATTTCCACCACCCGGAGGAGCACGCCCTCCACGATGAGCGTCACAGCCGGGTGGAGGCCCTTCAGTGGGACTTGGGGAAAAAGCTGCTGCAAAAAGGGGTCAGCGTCATTTTGGACTACGGCTTCTGGTCCAAGGAGGAGCGGGAGGAGAAATACCGGGAAGCCCTGGCTCTGGGTGCCCGGTTCCAGATCCGCTACACTCACGCCCCCTTGGAGGAGCTCTGCCGTCGGCTGGAGGCACGGGGCAGGGAAGGACGGCAGGATGTGTTTTCCACCATTACCCGGGAAGATGTGGAATCTTGGGCGGTTTTGTTCCAGGCCCCGGACCAGGAGGAGCTTGCGGGGATCTACGGGAAATAAAAACATTTGTTCGGAAAGTTTGGGAAATCCATTGCTTTTCCCGGCGGATTCTTTTATAATAGAGAACAGAAAATCACCACTTCACAGGAGGTTATACATATGGCGGAGAGCAAGAAAGCGGCGGCAGCCAAGGCGGCAGGCGGCGCCGACGAAAAGGCCAAGGCCCTGGAAACGGCCCTGGCCCAGATCAAGAAGCAGTTCGGCGAAGGGGCCGTCATGCGGCTGGGGCAGGATTCCGCCCTGAACGTGGAGGCCATCCCCACCGGCAGTTTGTCCCTGGACCTGGCCTTGGGCATCGGCGGCATGCCCCGGGGCCGTATCATCGAGATCTATGGACCGGAATCCTCCGGTAAGACCACCCTGGCCCTGCACTGCATCGCCGAGGGCCAGAAGCGGGGCGGCAACGCTGCCTTCATCGACGTGGAACACGCTCTGGATCCGGTGTACGCCGGGAATCTGGGAGTGGACGTGGACAGCCTGCTGGTGAGCCAGCCGGATACCGGTGAGCAGGCTTTGGAGATCACCGAGGCGCTGGTGCGGTCCAACGCCATCGACGTGATCGTGGTGGACTCCGTGGCGGCTCTGGTGCCCCGGGCGGAGATCGAGGGTGAGATGGGCGATTCCCACGTGGGTTTGCAGGCCCGCCTCATGAGCCAGGCCCTGCGGAAGCTGGCCGGCGCTATCTCCAAGTCCAACTGCGTGGCTATCTTCATCAACCAGCTCCGTGAAAAGGTGGGCGTCATCTACGGCAACCCGGAGGTCACCCCCGGCGGCCGGGCTTTGAAGTTCTACTCCTCCGTACGCATCGAGGTGCGTAAGGCGGAGGTCATCAAAAGCGGCACGGACATCATCGGTGCCCGCACCCGGGCCAAAGTGGTGAAGAACAAGATCGCCCCTCCCTTCCGCACCGCGGAATTCGACGTGATGTACGGCACCGGCATCTCCCGTATGGGCGAACTGCTGGATATGGCCGTGCGGCTGGAAGTGGTCCAGAAGAGCGGCGCCTGGTTCTCCTACAACGGGGAGCGTATCGGCCAGGGTCGGGACAACTCCAAGGAGTTCCTTACCAATCACCCGGAGATTGCCGACGAGATCGAGAAGGCGGTCCGGGAGAATGTGGATAAGCTCTACGACAAGATCCCCAACCGGCCCGCGCCTCGTGACGTGGCCAAGCCCGTAGAGCTGCCCACTCAGGAGGAGGCTCCGGCAGGGGAGGCCCCCGCTCCGGCCAATAAGGCGGCAGCCAAGAAGAGCATCGACATCACCGTGGACGACGACTGATGGAACTGACAGCGGCGGAGCCCCGGCGGAAAAACCTGACCCAGCTGTATCTGGACGGGGAACCGGGGCCGAAAGTGGACACGGAGGTGTTTCTCCTGTCCCGGTTGAAGCCCGGGGATGAGCTGACCCAGGAGGAGCTTTCGGAGCTGATGGAGCGTTCCGACGCCCGCCGGGCCAGGGAAAAGGCATTGTACCTGCTGGAGCATCGGAGCCACAGCAAGCGGGAGCTGACGGAGAAGATCGCCCGGACGGCGGCTTCTCGGGAGGCGGCTCAGGCAGCGGCGGACCGGCTGGAAGAGATCGGTCTCATCGACGACAAAGCCTTCGCGGAGAGCTATGCCCGGGAACTGTTCCTTCGGAAGCGGTTCGGGGCGCTGCGGGTACGGCAGGAGCTTTCCCGGAAGGGCATCGACCGGGAACTGATCGACCAGGTGATGGCCCCCTATCTGGAGGAGGACACCGGAGAGGAGAACATCGCCCTGGTGCTTGCCAAGCGGTATCCCCTGTGGCGGGAGGACGAAAAGGTCCGCCGCCGGGCAGTGGCGGCCCTTCAGCGGCTGGGTTACTCCTACGGGCAGATCCGGGCGGTCATGGGACAGCCGGAGGAAATGGAATAAAACAGGGAGCTGGCATATACTGCCGCCTCCTTTTTCGTCCCGGAATAAAGACAAAAATTGCTGATAGTTGCAACTAACCTGCATCCTTCGCCTTGACAATGGCTGGGAGAGTCAGTATAATCAAGCAAGAAACTATACCGATTAAGTATAGTTTCCCTGAAACGAGAATCCAAGAGGGAAGAGGCGGTCCATTTTGAGCGAGACCATCCTGGAATTGCAGGAGATACATAAGAGCTTTGGGGACACTCCGGTGCTGCGGGGCGTGAGCCTGAAAGCGGCCCAGGGGGAGTTCATCACCCTGCTGGGGTCCTCGGGCTGCGGCAAAACCACCACGCTGCGGATCATCGCCGGGTTGGAGACCCCTGACCAGGGCCGGGTGCTGCTGGAGGGCAAGGACATGACCGACGTGGAGCCCAACCGCCGGGACGTGAACACCGTGTTCCAGAACTACGCTCTGTTCCCCCACATGACCGTGGAGCAGAACGTTGGCTACGCCTTGAAGATCCGGAAGCGGCCCAAGAGCGAGATCAAAGAAGAAGTGAAAAAAATGCTGGAACTGGTCCAGCTGTCCGGTTTTGAGAAGCGGATGCCCGGAGAGCTCTCCGGCGGCCAGAAACAGCGTGTGGCCATCGCCCGGTCTCTCATCAACCGGCCCAAGCTGCTGCTGCTGGACGAGCCCTTGGGAGCTTTGGACTTGCAGCTGCGGCGGCAGATGCAGCAGGAATTGAAGCGGCTGCAAAAGAAGCTGGGCATCACCTTTATCTATATCACCCATGACCAGGAGGAAGCCCTGAACATGTCCGACCGGATCGCCGTGATGAAAGACGGCCGGTTCGAGCAGCTGGGCACTCCCTCCCAGGTGTACGATTCCCCCCGCACCTCTTACGTGGCCCGGTTCGTGGGCACCGCCAATATCGTCCAGGGGACGGTGGGGGCCATTTCCGGGGAAATGGTGGAGTTCCTGGGCCAGGATGGAAAAGCCTCCTTCGGCAGCCGGGGACACAGCTTCACTTCCGGTTCCCCGGTGACTTTGGCGGTCCGGGGAGAGCAGGCCCAGGCGGTGAAAGGGGAAGAAGGCCCCGGTCTGGCGGGCGTGGTGAAGGAAAAAAGCTTCTCCGGCGGGATGCTCCGCATTGCCGTGGAGCTGTCCGGCGGCGGGGAGTTTATTTGCAGCCGTCACGGCATCGACTCCGAACTGGTGCCCGGTGACCGGGTGCGGATCAACTGGCAGCCGGAGCACGCCTGCCCGGTAGACCTGCCCCAGACGGAAAACGGGGAGGGCTGACCATGGCGAAAGGATCCTCCTTGAAAAAACGTCAGGCCCGAGGGGAGTTCCTCACCACACTGCCCTTGATCCTGTTCACCTTGTTGTTTGTGGTGGGGCCCTTGGTGTACGTGGTGGTTCTCAGCTTCCTCACCAGAGCGGAGACCTGGGGCACCATTCCGGAATTCACCTTGAAAAATTACGCGGACATCACCCAGCCAGTGTATTTGGAGACCTTCTGGGAATCCCTGCGGCTGGCGGTGATCAGTACCCTGTTGGTGATTTTTATCGGCTATCCCTTCGGGTATTTCATGGCCAAGCTGGGGCCCAAGTGGAAGCGCCGCACCATGCTGTTGCTGATGATCCCCTTCTGGACAAGCTCTCTGATCCGGCTGTATGGGTGGATCATCATTTTCCGGGCGGGGGGCGTGTTTGATTCCCTGCTGATGGCGCTGCACATCACCAGCGAGCCTTTGAAGCTTCTGTATACCTACCCGGCAGTGGTGGTGGGCATGGTGTACGCCCTGCTGCCCTTTATGATCTTTGCTGTGTATTCCAGCGCGGAAAAGCTGGACTTCAGCCTGGTGGAAGCTGCCCGTGACCTGGGAGCCTCCCCCATGAAGGCCTTTCTCACCGTGTCTCTGAAGCTGACCTTGCCGGGACTGCTTTCGGGAGTGGTGCTCACCTTCGTGCCCAGCATGGGCCTGTTCTTCATCGCGGACCTGCTGGGAGGGAACAAGGTGGTGCTGGTGGGCAACGTGATCCAAGAGCAGCTGATGAAGGCCCACAACTGGCCTTTCGCGGCGGCCCTGGCAGTGGTGCTGCTGTTGCTTACCACGGTGATCATTTGGCTGTACCGGAAACTTTCCGGGGTAAAGGACCTGGAAGGATTGGTCTAGTAAATACCGCGAAGCGGCGTAAAAGTTTTTGATCCAACTTTTTTCAAAAAGTTGGCGGGTCGTAGGGCAGAGCCCTACGGTCTTGACGGCGCAGCCGTAAAGATGATGCAGGGCCGTTGTCATACCAGGCCGCAGGCCTGTGAACAAGGGCCCGGACCCTTCTCACTAGTTTAGCCCTGGCGCACGTGCCGAAAGCGGTAGCCCGGCGAGCGGCCTTTTACTGCCAGCCGCTCCAAGAACAGAAAAGCAAAAATCAGCAAGACCCGGCGGGTAAAGAAAAGCCGGAGAAAGAAGGAACGCTGATGAAAAACCGTACCAAACTGCCCAACATCTACCTGGGCATTGTGTTGGCCATGATGTACGTCCCCATCCTGCTGGTCATCATTTACTCCTTCAACGAGAGCAAGATCAGCTCCGTGTGGGGCGGATTTTCCCTGAAATGGTATGAGGAGCTGTTTCGGGATAAGGATATGTTCCAGGCCCTGTGGAATTCTATCCTCTTAGGAGTGCTCTCCAGCCTGTGTGCCGCCGTCATCGGCACTTTGGGCGCCTACGGTATGAGCAAGGTGAAATTCCCGTTAAAAGGCGCTGTGGAATACGTTTCCACTCTGCCCATCATGATCCCGGAGATCATCCTGGGCATGGTGTTCATGGCCTTCTTTTCCCTCATCGGACTGCCCTTCGGCATGACCACTCTTGTCATTGCCCATACGGCGTTCTGTATCCCTTATGTGTTCATGCTGGTGAAAGCCCGTCTGGTGGGCATGGATAAAAGCCTGCCGGAAGCTGCTCAGGATCTGGGCGCTTCCCCTGCGCGGGTGTTCTTCGACGTCACTCTGCCTCTGGTGGCCCCGGCAATCGCCTCCGGTATGCTGCTGGCCTTTGCCATGAGCATGGACGACGTGATCATCAGCGTGTTCGTCACCGGAGTGGGCACCAACACCCTTCCCGTGAAGATCTACACCCAGCTGAAAACCGGGGTCACCCCGGAGATCAACGCCCTGTGTACCCTGTTGTTCGCCGCCACTCTGCTGTTGTGCGGAGCGGCTGCCCTGCTGGGAAGGGCGCCTAAAAAACAAGACTCAAAAAAGGATGTGACCGAACCATGAAAAAGATCTTAGCCCTGGTCCTCAGCGCTCTGCTGCTGGTGACCGCTTTTGCCGGATGTTCCGGTTCCTCTCAGGAGAAAGGGGAGCTGGTGCTGTTCACTTGGGAGGGGATGTTCCCTCAGGAGGTGCTGGACGGCTTCACGGAAGAGACCGGCATTGAAGTGACCTACGCCAACTTCGACTACGACGAGACCATGCTGGCCAAGCTGGAGACCGCCAAGGGCGGGGAGTACGACCTGGTCATCGCTGACGACTACATCATCGAGACGGTGATCGCCGAAGGTCTGGCCCAGAAGCTGGATACCTCCAAGCTGGAGAACTATGGCAGCATCAACCCCGTGTACCAGGGGCAGTTCTTCGATCCCCAGAACGAGTACACCGTGCCTTACGGCGCCGGCGTGCAGACCATCGTTTACGATCCCAACCTGGTGGATGTGGAGATCAACGGTTACGCTGACCTGTGGGATCCTTCCCTGGCAGGCAACGTGGGCATCATCGACAATTTCCGCGTGATCGACGGCATGGCTCTGAAGGTGCTGGGCGAGAGCTACAACACGGAGGATACCGCCACCATCGAGTCTGCCGGTGAGAAGCTCCAGGAGTTGGCACCCAACATCCGGCTGATCAAAGACCAGAACACCCAGGACGATTTGCTGTCCGGGGAAGTGGGAGCCGCTGTGCTGTACACCTCCCAGGTGACCCTGGCCAAAATGGCCAACCCTGACCTGAAAGTGGTGTTCCCGGAAGAAGGGGTAGGCTTCGGCATCATGGCCCAGTTCATCCCCTCCAACGCTCCCCACGCGGACAGCGCCTATAAATTCATCGATTATATCCTGCGGCCGGAGATCTCCGCCCAGTGCTTTGAGTATATCGGCTACTACTGCACCAACAAGGACGCGGAGGAGCACATCTCCGAGGAGTATCGTGACTTCCTGACTCTGCCGGAGGACATCGACACCGGCAGCATGGAGATGATCGAGAACATCAGCGCTGACGCCATCGAAGTCCACCAGCGTGTGTGGACCGAGTTCAAGTCCGCCTGCGGTGCGTGACCGCAAAGCGGCGTAAAAGTTTTTGATCCAACTTTTTTCAAAAAGTTGGCGGGTTGTAGGGCAGCGCCCTACGACCTTAACGGTGGAGCCATAAAAAAACAGCGAGCCGGGCGCATGCGCCGAAGACGATAGCCCGGCGAGTGGCCCGCCCCTCTTGCCCCAAACCAAAAAGGACACCTGAGCGAAAACTCAAGTGTCCTTTTTTTGTTGCGTCACGCCTTTTTGCCGCTGACCACCCGGTCCAGGCCGGACCAGTCTTGGGTCACGGTCACGTTTTTCAAGCCTGCTTGAGTGAACAGGTCCGCCACTTGGGCGCCTTGCGTCTCGCCGATCTCCACGGCCACCACGCCTCCTGGCCGCACTAAAGGCAGCCACAGCTCTGTGATGGCACGGTAAAACACCAGGCCGTCCGGGCCCCCATCCAGAGCCAGGGCAGGCTCTCTCTGCACCTCCGGCTGGAGGGTGGGGATCTCCTCCGTGGCGATGTAAGGCGGGTTGGAAGCTAGAAAATCCAGACTCCCCGGAGCAAAGGCCGCCGCTGTCTCCCGGGAAAGCACGTCCCCGGCAAGGGCGGTCACCCGGCCTTGTCCGTACCGTTCCAGGTTTTTCTCCAAGTAGGGCAGGGCCTTCTGGGACACTTCCACACACTGGGCGGAGCACTCCGGCACCAAAGTCAGCAGCCCCAGAGCGACCGCGCCCGTACCGGCGCACAGGTCCAGCCCCCGGGGAGCGGGGATGCCTTCCAGCCCCTTAGCCAAGGTTTCCACCAGGACGATGGTGTCCTCCCGGGGCACCAACACCCCTTCCCCCAAGGAAAGGTCCATTCCCAGAAACTCCCAGCTTCCCAGAATGTATTGCAGGGGCCGGCGGGCTTCCCGGTCTGTAAGGGCCGCCAGGAAGGCTTCCTCCTGAGGGGGATTGGCTTCCTCCTCCCCGTGAAGGGCCAGCCCACGCCGGTCAAGACCCAGGAACTTCTCCGCCAGCAGGGCGGCGTCTACCCCAGGGGCGTCCACCCCCGCCTGCTGGAGCCGCTGCCGTGCCAGCAGGTACAGCGCCCGGCAGGTCACTGGATCAAGTCCTCGCCATTTTCCGGGATCACCGCTTCCATGGCGGCGATGGCGGCTTCCATCATCTTGTCGTCAGGCTCCTTCACGGTGAGCCGCTGCATCCACAGTCCGGGAGCGGTGATGATCCGGGACAGCAGGTTGTCGTGGCGGGCGCAGGCCTTTTGCAGCTCGTAGCCGATGTTCATGATCACCGGGATGCACAAGATCTTGGTGAAGGTGCGCAGGAAGGGGTTGGAGAAGGGGATGAAAAATCCCACGATAATGCCGATGACCAGCATGAGGATCAAAAAGCTGGTGCCGCACCGGGGATGGAACCGGGGCTGTTTCCGCACATTTTCCACGGTGAGGGGCAGGTCGCTCTCGTAGCAGAAGATGGTCTTGTGCTCGGCGCCGTGGTACTGGAAGGTGCGCTTGATGTCCGGTACCGTGCCGATCACTGCCACGTAGCCCACGAACAGCCCCACCCGGAGGATGCCCTCGAACACGGAACGCCACCCGGCGATGTTCCCGGGGACGGCGGATTCCAGCAGGTTGAAGAGGACGGTGGGCAGAAAGAAAAACAGGGCGATGGCAAGGGCCACACCCAGCACGGTGGCGATAGTCATAATGACCTCGGTGATCTTATCGCCCAGGTGGTCGGTGAGCCACTTATCGATGCCGGTGAGTTCCTCCTCCTCGTCTCCCTGAGTGAGCTTGTCGGCGGAGATGGACAGAGCCTTGTAGCCCATGCGGAAGGAATCGATGAGAGCGAAGATGCCCCGGATAAAGGGCTTGCCCAGGATGGGGTATTTCTTGGTGAGCCGCTGGGTGGCGATCTCCTCGGTGGAGATGTTGCCGTCCTCATCGCAGAAGGCGGCCACGGTGCGCTTGGGGCCCACCATCATGATGCCTTCCATCAAAGCCTGGCCGCCGATGGTGGTGATCTTTTTAGTCATGTTCCTTTTGGTTCCTTTCCTGAATGAATTTGGAGATCTCGGGCAAGTCGGAGAGCTGGGGATCATTTTCCAGCCGGGCGCAGGTGGGCAGGGAAATGGTGACGCTGGTGCCCACGCCTTCCTGGCTGTCGATCTCCAAAGTGCCGCCGTGGAGGCGGACGATCTCGTCGGCCACCGCCAGACCGATGCCCGAGCCTCGGACCAGCTGGTTGGCCTTGTAGAATTTCTTTTTCACGTTGGGCAGATGCTCCGCGGGGATGCCGCAGCCGGTGTCGCTGATGTGGACCCGCACCCACCCGTCGTCCTCCCGGGAGGACACGGTGATGGTCCCGCCGGGGCTGGTGTATTTCAAAGCGTTGTCGATGATATTGATGAACACCTGCCGCAGTCGGTCCACGTCGCCGTAGACAGGGGGCAGCACGGTGGTTTCTTCGTAGTTGAGTTGTTTTTCCTCGGTGCGGGCCCGGTCGGTGAACAGATACACCGCCTGGTCCAGTTCCGAGAGAATGTCCAGCCGGGACACCAGAAGCCTCATCCGGCCGTTTTGCAGCCGGGAGAAGTCCAAAAGCTCCTCCACCAGCCCGGAAAGCCGTTCCGACTCCCGGATGATGACCCCCATGCCTTTCTCGGCGGTGTCCGGGTCGGCCCCTTCCTGAAGGGTCTCGGCCCAGCCCTTGATGGCGGTCAGAGGGGTGCGCAGTTCATGGGAGACAGAGGAGATAAAGTCGTTTTTCATCTGTTCAGCGGCGCCCAGTTCCCCGGCCATGTCGTTGATGGCGTCGCACAGGTCGCCGATCTCGTCGTCTTTGGCCTTGTCGATCCGCACGGCGAAGTCACCTTGCGCGATCTGCCGGGCGCTCTGGCTCAGCTGCCGCACCGGCACCAGGATGGACCGGATGAAGTACATGCCCGACAAGGTGAGCAGCAGCATGATGAAGGCCCCGGCGGCTACCAGCATGAAAATGATGAAGGAGATCTGCCGGTCGGCCATCTCCATGGACACCAGGTACCGCACCGAGCCGATGAGGGCGCCGCTGTCGTCCCGCACCACTCGGGTGATGGCCATGGCTTTTTCCCCGGTATTCAGGCGGCCCACCCATTTCCCGGCGCCGTCGTCGCTTCGGAGGGCCTCCTCATAGTCGGGCATTTCCTGGTCGTGGTCGGGCTCGAAGCCGGTGCAGGTGATGAACACCTGACCGTTCTGGTCCAGGGCCATGATCTCCATTTGGTTCTTGTCCCGGAAGTCCTCGATGTAGTCTCGGACGATGCCGGCGAATTCGGAGGAAGTATTGTACTGGACGCTGGTGGACAGCCAGTTGAGCAGCTCGTCCGCACGGCCTGCCAGGGCCAGCTCCATGCCGTTGTAGGTGGAGCTTTGGACCATCAGGGACAGAGTGGTGATGGAGATGACCAGGATCACCAGCACCACGCCGATGGTGTTCACCAGCCACCGCCGTGAAACCCCTTTGGCAAACATCTTCCTTCCTCCTTTCCCCGGCTTTCTTGAAAGAAAGCCTGCAAAGAACTTTTAAGTCGCGGGGGCGTGCGCTGCGCTTATTCACCCCGGTGGGACCCGATTTCTCAGTGTCCGCGGCGGGAGCTGCGCATAAGGCAGCACACAAACTGACGGCGCGGACGCGCGCTTACGCATTACGCAGCCTGAGCGTTAGCGAACGGCCCAAGGCGCGGCTTGAATCCAGGCTCAGCCTGGAAAAACCTGTATTTTCGCAAAGAGAAAACGAGATCGTTCCGATCTCGAGGTTTTTTCCGTATGACCCTTACTTAAGGGTCATACGTCCCAGCGATACCCCAGTCCCCAGACAGTGACGATATGCTGAGGGTTGGAGGGTTCCTCCTCCACTTTCATGCGCAGGCGGCGGATGTTCACGTCCACGATCTTTTCCTCGCCAGTGTACCCGGCGCCCCACACGTGCTTCAAAATATCTCCCCGTGCCAGGGCCACCCCGGGATGGGAGAAGAAATACTCCATGATCTGGAACTCCACTTGAGTCAGCTCGATGGGCTTGCTGCCCTTGAGGAAAGACCGGTTGCGCAGGTTCAGACAGAACTCCCCGGAGACCAGCTCGTCCCGGATGGCACCTTCCTGTCTGCCCGCGGCCAGGGCCACCCGGCGGTAGACAGCGTCCACCCGGGCCACCAGCTCGGAGGGGGAGAAAGGCTTGGTCACGTAGTCGTCGGCGCCCATCATCAGGCCGCTGACCTTGTCCATCTCCTGGGTGCGGGCGGAAAGGAGGATGATGCCGATGGAGGGGTTTTTCCGCCGCAGCTCCTTGCACACCGCCAGACCGTCGTGCTCCCCGGGCATCATGATGTCCAGCACGGCCACGTCGAAGTTGCCGTTTTCCTGGTCATAGAGCTCCAGGGCTTGATCGCCGGTCTCGGCCTCGAAGGTCTCATAGCCGGCCCGTTGCAGATTGATGACCACAAATTCCCGAATGTTCTGTTCGTCCTCCGCGACAAGGATCTTTCGCATACAGAGGATCCCCCTTTCTCACGGCTGCCGCCGCGTGCTTGTTGGATGCCTTCTTATGAGTGAAAACGCCTGCCGGATGTTATTCCGTCAGGACCCGGAAGTTCCGCTTGATCTGGGCGATGGCCCGCAAATAATTCTCGTCCTGGGTGAGGATCTGGATGCCGTACACCTGATCCCCCTGGACGGCCAGCTGTTCATAGCCGCTGGTCTCGCCCCGGCTGTCCCACGCCGACTGGGTGAACACCCGGATGGTGAACAGGGGCGATCCCAAAAGCTGGGACCCGTCCTCGCCGGTGACCACTTCGGTGTAGGTGACCGTGCGGGCAGAGGTGTTGTTGGAGGCGGAGATCTTCCCCTCCAAAGCCTCCGGCAGGGAGAACCAGTAATGCTCCCCCAGGTTTACCAGGGCGGAAAGGACGGCGGTATAGTCCCCCGGAGCTTTGAAATGGCTCCACTTCACCAGGTAGCTGGTGGAGTCCGGGGAAACGCTTTCCGGCAGGCAGGGCAACCTGTTGGCCACTGGGATCTCCAGGATCCCGTCCCCGTTGATGTCCTGACTCACGAACACCGCGGCGGAGGACCGGGCGAAGGGGTTCTGGTAGGACTCCGTATTCACCCCGGGAGGGCCGTTTTTCAGTAGGCTGTTTTCCAGGTAGAAGATCTGGGTGGTCATGCTGCCGTCGGCTTTGGCGCCGTCCACGGCCACGCCGGTGAGGCCGTTCCCCAGTTCCCCGAACTGAATGGCCGTGTAGTTGGTGATGGAATTGTCAGCGCTGGCAGTGAACAGCTCTTTTAGGGCGCCGTCCTGCCAGGCGTAAATGTGAGCCTGGGCGGGAAGGGCCTCGGTGCCCTCCTCCTCGGCAGGCAGATACTTGTCCACGGTGAACACCTCGCAGACGCCGTCATTGTCAAAGTCCGTCAAGGCCACTTCTCCGTAGGTGCCCAGAGTGGATTCCGTCACGTTTCCATCCTGGTAGAGGTAGGCCGCCGCGGCAGCGGTGCGGCCAGTGGTGCCGGAGGCGCTGCCCCAGCCGATGAGCACGTCCTCCGCGCCGTCATCGTTCAAGTCCCCGAAGCATACCAGATCCACCTGGGTGGCGGTGTTCACGAAGGAAGCGGCGGTGCGCCAGCCGTCCTCTTGCTTTTCCAGGAAGTAGACCTCCACGCCGTTGTCCAGGGCCACAAAGCCCACCGCGTCGGAGACCTCATCCCCGGACCAGTCCCGCATAATGATGGCCGACCGGTAATCCCCCCGTTTGGGATAGACAAAGTTCAGCTCCTGGCGGTCCTCCTGGAGCAGCTCGTAAATGCCCTGCTGTTCCAGGTTGGCTCTGGGGGGAGACATCAGGTTCTGAGCGTCCAGCCCGGTGAAAGAGCAGCCGGTCTGTGCCAGACAGACCAAGGCTCCCAGCGCGGCAGATACTATTTTTTTCATCATGGACCTGCTCATTAGGGCGGACGCCTCCCTTCCTGGAACGGTATCATCTCTCGTAAAAGCCCGGATGCGACAGGACGCCCGAGTTTTCGTTCCATTATTTTTCTGTCATTATAGCATATCGTGGGGAAAAAATCATCAACAAAGTGTGGCAGAGACAAGTGCTCGTTGACAAACCCCGGGCGGGAGGATAGAATCAGGGGAGAAAGGGGGAGGACCATGCCCAGATTTTTTGTGGACGAAAGGCCCGAGGGCCAGTATTTCATCGGTGGGGAGGACGGCAGGCACATTGCCCGCTCCCTGCGGATGCGCCCGGGAGAAGCATTGACTCTCTGTGACGGTGAGGGCACCGACTACGCCTGCAAAGTGGTCTCCTGCGACGGGGAGGGGGCTCTGGTCCAGGTGGAAGGGAGCTCCCCCAGCGTCAGCGAGCCGGAGACCAAGGTCACCGTGTGCCAGTGTCTCGCCAAGGGGGACAAGCTGGATACCGTCACCCAAAAGGCAGTGGAGCTGGGCGCCTGGGAGATCTGGCCGGTGGAGAGCGCCCGATGCGTGGTGCGGCTGGATGAGAAGTCCGCCGGGAAAAAGACCGCTCGGCTGCAAAAGATTGCCCGGGAAGCGGCCATGCAGAGTGGGCGGGGAGCCATTCCCCAGGTGCGTCAGCCGGTTTCCCTGAAAACCGCTTTAGAGACCGCCGCCAAAGAGGGGGAGATCCTCTTTTTCTACGAGCGGGGGGAAGAGAGCCTGAAAGCCGCCCTGGAAACTTCCGGGGAAAGGCTGTTCGTGTTTGTGGGGCCGGAAGGGGGATTCGCCCCTGAGGAAGCGGAGCTGGCCCGATCTCTGGGGGGGAAGGTCCTGACCTTGGGGCCCCGGATCCTGCGGACGGAAACGGCTCCCCTGGCAGCCTTGGCCTGTGTCTTTTACCAGAAAGGGGATATGGAGCTGAAAGGGGGCGGCGGGCAGTGAAAAACGTCCTTGTGACCGGAGCTTCCGGGGGGATCGGCCGGGCCGTCGCCCTGGAACTGGCCCGACGGGGCTGGGGGGTGGCCTTGCAGTACCGTTCCCATCCTCAGGCAGCCAAGGAGCTGGAAGAGGAGATCCTCCGGCTGGGAGGAAACGCCAAAGCCTATGGAGCGGACCTGACCGACGAGTCCCAGGTGGACCAGTTGTTTTCCGCCGCGGAGCGGGATTTCGGCTTTTTGGAGGGGCTGGTGAACAACGCGGGGATCGCTTGGAAAGGGCTGTTCACCGACATGAGCCTTTCGGACTGGCGGGCAGTGATGGACGCCGACCTGACCAGCGTGTTCCTCTGCTGCCGCCGTGCCCTGCCCCCCATGATCCGGGAGAAGCGTGGCAGCATCGTCAACGTCAGCTCCATGTGGGGGGAGGTGGGCGCCTCTTGTGAGGCAGCCTATTCCGCTGCCAAGGCGGGAGTCATCGGCCTGACCAAGGCCCTTGCCAAGGAGGAGGGCCCTTCGGGGATCCGGGTCAACTGCCTGACTCCCGGGGTCATCAATACCCCCATGAACGGGGATCTGTCCCCGGAGGATCTGGCAGCTCTTCGGGAGGAGACTCCTTTGGAGCGGATCGGCTCCCCGGAGGAAGCTGCCGCTGCCGCCGCCTTCCTGCTGGAAGGGGAGTTTGTCACCGGGCAGGTGCTGGGGGTCAACGGCGGCCTGGTGATCTGAGCGTCTTTTGGAAAAAGTTTACGCAATCGTTCCGGGGTCCCGGAGCAGGGGAGGGTTTGACAAATCCTCCCTTTTCTTATAAAATAAAGAGGTTAAGCTCCCCTTGGGAAAAGCCAGGAAAAAACAAGGGGAAGAAGGCGGAAAAAACTAGAATTGTAACAGGAGATCGGGATATGAGCTTTCAGATTCTGGGTACAGGCAGCTTCGCACCGGAGAAGATCGTCACCAACGACGACCTTTCCACCATGGTAGAGACTTCGGACGAGTGGATCACAAAACGGGTGGGCGTGAAAGAGCGTCACGTCTGCACCACCGAGAGCAATACGGACATGGGCGTGGCGGCGTCTCTGGCTGCCCTGGAAAACGCCGGGGTACGCCCGGAGGAGCTGGATCTGATCATCGGGGCTACCATCAGCGCGGACACCATTTCCCCCGGTCTGGCGGGCATGGTGCAGAACCGCATCGGAGCCACCTGCCCCTGTTTCGATATGAACGTGGCCTGCCCCGGATTCCTGTTCGCCCTGGACGTGGCCGCCGGATTCTTCGCCCGCAAAGTGGTGAAGAAGGTGTTGGTGGTCAGCTCCGAGCGGATGAGCGGCCTGATGGACTGGACCGACCGGAGCACCTGCGTCATCTTCGGTGACGGCGCGGGAGCCGCTGTGCTGGGAGAAGGGGACAATTACCTGGCCTCTACCTTGAGCACCAAGGGCGGGGACGACGTGATCTCCATCCCCACCAAGTGGGACAACTCCCCTTTCTACGAAAGGGAGCTTGGGAAAAACGTGGTGCACATGCAGGGCCAGGAGACCTATAAGTTTGCCGTCACCTCCATGGTGCGGGACGTGCGGCTGGTGATGGAGCAGGCCGGGATCACCGGGGAACAGGTGAAGGCCGTCATCCCCCACCAGGCCAACTACCGGATCATCAACGAGGCCCGGCGCCGTATTCCCGAGATCGCCCCGGAGAAGTTCCTGATGAATATCGACCGCTTCGGCAACACCTCCTCCGCCAGCGAGCCTATCCTGCTGGACGAGGCCAACCGCCAGGGGCTGCTCCAGCCCGGGGATTACGTGGTGCTCACCGCTTTTGGCGGGGGACTTTCCACCGCAGCCAGCGTGGTTCGTTGGTGAGGTCACCAACGAACCGGGAGTTTTCCTTCGAGGCGCACAGCGCCTCGATTTTGGCGGATTCCCGCCAAAACCGAAAAACATCCCCGCGGCTGTCGTCAACACTATGTTTTGCTATCCCACCGGAAGAGCATCGGTGGAACCGCCAAACATCGCTGTGCGTCGTCAGCTCTGTGCCGCCACGCACCCCGTCCTTGCCAAAGGCAGGAAGGCGGCTTGTCCCGTGCGGTCATGCGCAACAGGCGGGGCTTTCCCGCTTTGATATAGAAGAACCATTTAGTGAGTAGAAAGGATTGAAGTCCTATGATCAGAACGCCTATCTGTGACCTTTTGGGCATTGAATACCCCATTTTCCAGGGCGGTATGGCCTGGATCTCCGACGGGAAGCTGGCGGCGGCCGTGTCCAACGGCGGCGGCCTGGGCATCATCTCCGCCATGAACGCCAACGCTGAGTATCTGAAAAAGCAGATCGACCTGGCTCGCAGCCTGACCGACAAGCCTTTCGGTGTGAACATCATGCTCATGTCCCCCTTCGCTGACGAGGTGGCCAAGCTGGTGGCCGAGGAGAAGGTAGCCGTGGTCACCACCGGCGCCGGCAACCCCTCCCGGTACATGCCCATGTGGCTGGAAGCCGGCATCAAGGTGATCCCCGTAGTGGCCAGCGTTGCCATGGCCCGTCTGGTGACCAAAGCGGGCGCTGCGGCCATCATCGCTGAGGGTGGCGAGTCCGGCGGTCACGTGGGCGACCTGACCACCATGGTCTTGGTCCCCCAGGTGGTAGACGCCACCGACCTGCCCGTTCTGGCGGCTGGCGGCATCGGCGACGGCCGTGGCATCGCGGCGGCCTTCCAGCTGGGCGCTGTGGGCGTTCAGGTAGGCACCCGGTTCCTGGTGGCTGAGGAGTGCGGTGTGCATCCCAACTACAAGAAAAAGGTTTTGAAGGCCAACGATATCGCCACCATGGTCACCGGCAAGCGGCTGGGCCATCCGGTGCGGCAGATCAAGAACCAGTTCGCCAAGGATTACGCCAAGGCCGAGTACAGCCAGATCTCCGATGAAGAGCTGGAGAAGCTGGGCAGCGGCGCACTGTACCGGGCTGCCGTGGAAGGCGACGAAAAGACCGGCGACTTCCTGGCGGGACAGATCGCCGGCATGGTGAATAAAGAGCAGCCCGCGGCTGAGATCATCAAGGAGATGTTTGAGCAGGCGGAAGAGGTGCTGAAAGGAGCCGACAAATGGGTAAGATAGCCTTTGTTTTCGCGGGCCAGGGAGCCCAGTACAGCGGCATGGGACAGTCCCTGTGCGAGGTGAGCCCTGCCGCCAAGGCGGTGTTTGACGCCGCCGACGCCCTGCGTCCCGGCACTTCCCAGCAGTGCTTCACCGGCACCGCTGAGGAGCTGTCCATCACCAAGAACACCCAGCCCTGCCTCTACTGCGTGGACCTGGCGGCCGCCAAGGCCCTGGAAGAAGCGGGCGTGACCCCCGACTATGTGGCGGGCTTCTCTTTAGGAGAGATCGCCGCTCTCAGCTTTGCCGGGGTGTTCAGTGAAGAGCAGGGGTTTGACTTTGTGTGCAAGCGCGCTGAGTCCATGCAGAAGGCCGGGGAGGAAAATCCCGGAGCCATGGCTGCGGTGCTGAAGCTGAAGAACGAGCAGGTGGAAGAACTGTGCGCCGGCTTTGAGAAAGTGTGGCCCGTCAACTACAACTGCCCCGGCCAGCTGGTGTGCGCTGGTGAGAAATCCCAGATTGAGGAGTTCTGCGGCAAAGTGGCAGAGGCTGGCGGCAAGGCCGTGCCTTTGGCAGTCAGCGGCGGATTCCACTCTCCCTTTATGGAGAGCGCCTCCCAGACCTTGAAAGAGGTGCTGGAGCCCATGGAACTGGGAGAGGCCAAGGTGCCGGTGTACGCAAACTACACCGCCCAGCCCTATGACGGTTCCGCCAAGGAGCTGATCACCCAGCAGGTGAAGAACCCGGTGCGGTGGCAGGAGACAGTGGAAAACCTGTGCGCCCTGGGGGTAGACACCTTCATCGAGTGCGGCCCCGGCAAGACCTTGTGCGGGCTGATCCGCAAGACGGTCAAGGGCGTCAAGACCCTGAACGTCCAGGACAAGGAGAGCCTGGAAGCCGCCCTGGAGGCCTTGAAGGGCTGAGACACGGCAGAATTGGGAAACGCCCCGGGCGGAGTGATCCGGCGGGGAGAACATAGATCCAAAACTAAAAAGTAAGGAAGCCGTTCCCCACAGGATAAGGGAGGGGAATGGACAGGAGGTCAGACATATGAAGCTGGAAGGAAAAATCGCGCTGGTCACCGGCGCTTCTCAGGGCCTGGGCAAGGCCATCGCCCTGAAGCTGGCGGAAAACGGCGCTGACGTGGCGGTGATCTACGTGGGACCGGAGGAGCCCGCGCTGGAGACCTGCAAGGAGATCGAGGCTATGGGCCGCCGGGCCATCAGCTATCCCTGCGACGTGCGGGATGAGCAGGCCGTGGAGGAGACCGTGGCCGCGGTGAAGAAGGACCTGGGCAAGGTGGACATCCTGGTGAACAACGCCGGCGTTACCCGTGACGGCCTGATGGTCACCATGAAGGACGCGGACTACGACATGGTGCTGGACATCAACCTGAAGGGCGCCTTCCACATGATCCGCGCCTGCTATCGTGACTTCATGCGGAAAAAGAGCGGCAAGATCATCAACATCAGCTCCATCGCGGGCCTGGTGGGCAACGTGGGCCAGGTGAACTACGCCGCTTCCAAGGCGGGCCTCATCGGCATGAGCAAGTCCGTTGCCAAGGAGCTGGGCAGCCGCGGAGTTTGCTGCAACTGCATCGCTCCCGGATTCATCGAGACCGCTATGACCAAGGACATCAAGGAGGATAACCCCCTGCTGGTGCAGGTCCCCATGCGGAAGATGGGCACTCCTGAGGACGTGGCCAACGTGGCTCTGTTCCTGGCCTCTCCCGAGTCCGACTACATCACCGGCGAGACCATTCGCGTGGACGGAGGCCTGGCCATATGAGAAGAGTAGTTATCACCGGCTTGGGCTGCGTCACCCCCATCGGCAACGACGTGCCCACTTTTTGGGACAGCATTAAAAACGGCAAATGCGGCATCGGACCCATCACCCATTTCGACACCACCGACTACAAGGTGAAGGTGGCCGCTGAGGTGAAGGACTTCGATCCCCTGCAATACATGGAAAAGTCCGACCTGCGTAAGTATGACGTGTTCTGCTGGTACGCCATGGCCGCGGCCACTCAGGCCGTGGAGGAAAGCGGCATCAAGGACACTCTGCCCCCCGAGCGGATCGGCACCTACTTCGGTTCCGGCATCGGCGGCATGAAAACTTTCGCCGAGGAGCAGGGCGTGCTCATGGAGAAGGGCCCCCGCCGGGTGTCCCCCTTCTTTGTCCCCGGCATGATCATCAACATGGCCGGCGGCCTGATCGCTATCAAATACAATTTCCAGGGAGCTTCTATTCCCATCGTTACCGCCTGCGCCACCGGCAACAACGCCATCGGCGAGGCTTACCGCGCTGTGAAGCACGGCTATCTGGACGCTGTGCTCACCGGCGGTGCGGAAGCGGCTATTTTGCCCATCGGCGTGGCGGGATTCAGCAACATGAAGGCCCTGTCCACCACTGAGGATCCTGCCGCTGCCTGCGTGCCCTTTGACGCCCGCCGCAACGGCTTCGTCATGGGCGAGGGCGCCGGCGCTCTGGTGCTGGAAGAGTACGAGCACGCCAAGGCTCGGGGCGCCAAGATCTACGGCGAGATCTGCGGCTACGGCGTCACCTGCGACGCTCACCATATCACCGCTCCCCATCCGGAAGGACTGGGCGGCGCCGCCGCTTTGAAGATGGCCCTGGAGGAGGCCGGCGGCTGTGAGGATCCCTCCAAGCTGTACATCAACGCTCATGGCACCAGCACGCCTTTGAACGACGCCGGCGAGACCAAGGCCATCAAGAAGGCCCTGGGCGAGGAGGCCGCCCACAAGTGCATGGTGTCCTCCACCAAGTCCATGACCGGCCATATGCTGGGCGCCGCCGGAGCGGTGGAAGCCATCGCCAGCGTGCTGGCGGTGAAAGAGGGCATCGTGCCTCCCACTATCGGCTATCAGGAGCCCGACCCGGAGTGCGACCTGGATTACGTGCCCAATCAGGCTCGTGAGGCCCAGATCGACCTGGCTCTGTCCGCGTCTTTGGGCTTTGGCGGCCACAACGCCTATCTTGCTTTCCGGAGGATTTGACAATGGATGTGAAAAAGATCGAGAGTCTTGCCAAGCTGATGCAGGAGACCGGCCTGACGGCCCTGGAGCTCACCGAAGGGGAGAGCGTGCTGAAGCTGGAACGCAAGCAGGAAGTGATCGCCGCGGCCCCTGTGGCAGTGGCAGCCGCCCCGGTGGCCGGACCGGAAGCGCTGGGAGTAGTCTCCCAGCCGGAGACCGTCCAGACCCAGCAGGAGGGCACCATGGTGCTTTCTCCCACCGTGGGTGTGTTCTACGCAGCTCCCTCTCCTGACGCTCGTCCCTTCGTGGAAGTGGGCGACCAGGTGAAGAAGGGGGATACCCTGTGCATTATCGAGGCCATGAAGCTGATGAACGAGATCCCCGCCGAAGTGGACGGCACTATCGCGGAGATCTGCGTGGGCAATGGCCAGGTGGTAGAGTATAACCAGCCGTTGTTTAGAATTGTATAACCAGCGTGACGCTGGACCCAAGTCGCGCATTGGGGCGGCGGCTGAATGCCGCGCCTGTGTAAGGCGATGGCGCGCGTCCGCGCCGTTAATTTTCGCGGACGTAAAAAACAACGCGAAGCGCATAAAAGTTTCGCCAGCCTTTTCAAAGGCTGCGGGGTGTAGGGTGCTGGTCGCCGGTGGCGACCGTTCAGCACCGACCGAGCCGGCAGGTGAGACCGGAGCCCTACGGCCTTAACCGGCGAAGCCGGTAAAGAAAATGCAGGCCCGGAGGCCGCACGCTGCGAAGTAGATAGGCCGCCGAGCCGGACGCCCAGCACCCACCAAACCCAGAAAAGCCCACTGGCGTTTTTGGGGGAGTGCTCTGCTGGAGGGCCGTCGCCTGGGGCTATCCGCTGCGCGGCGTGCGCCCCCGGCGCCTGGCTCTTTTTGTCAGCGCTTTGCGCTGTTGTAGACCGCAGGGCTCCGCCCTGCAACCCGCAAACTTTTTGAAAAAAGTTTGATCAAAAACTTTTACTTTCCCAACTTTCTAATAGGTGGAATCCCAATGAATAAAGAAGAAATCAAGAAGATCCTCCCCCACCGGGAGCCCATGCTGCTGGTGGATGAGGTGGAATTGATCGACGGCGTGGCCCATGGCAAGTGCCATATCAAGGGCGACGAGTATTTCCTTCAGGGGCATTTCCCCGGGAATCCCGTGGTGCCCGGCGTCATTCAGTGCGAAATGCTGGCCCAGTCCGCCTGCGTGCTCCTGGCCAGCGGCGCCGCCGATGGCTGTACCCCCATGTTCACCAGCCTGGATAAGGTGAAGTTCCGGGGACAGGTCAAGCCCGGTGATACCTTGGAGACAGAGTGCCAGATCACCCGTCAGCGGGGCAGCTTCTATTTCGCCAAGGGCACCGGCAAGGTGAACGGCAAGCTGTGCATCAGCGCCGAGTTCTCCTTCGCTTTGGTGAAGGCCGAATAAGTCGGCCCGAGGCCGGAAAATCCGAATAAGACGGCCCAGCCGCCTTTTACGGAAAGGATGAAGTAATGTGTTCACAAAAATTCTGATCGCCAACCGGGGCGAGATCGCCATCCGGATCATCCGGGCCTGCAAGGAAATGGGCATCGCTACGGTGGCGGTATATTCCGAGGCCGACCGGGAGTCCCTTCACGTGGCTTTGGCGGATGAGTCCATCTGCATCGGCGGCGCCCGTGCCGACGACAGCTACCTGAACGCCCAGCGGATCGTCAGCGCGGCTTTGGCCACTCATGCCCAGGCCATCCATCCCGGCTACGGCTTCCTGGCGGAGAACGCCCAGTTCGCCGACCTGTGCAAGAAGCACGGGGTGGTGTTCATCGGGCCCTCCGCGGAGATCATCTCCAAGATGGGCGACAAGGACGCCGCCCGCCGGCTGATGAAGGAAAACAACGTCCCCACCACCCCCGGCACCGACATTTTGAAGGACGCCCAGGAGGCGGTGGAGGCCGCGGAGAAGATCGGCTATCCCGTGCTCATCAAGGCAAGCGCCGGCGGCGGTGGCAAGGGCATCCGTTTGGTGGAGCGCGCCGAGGATATGGAACGTGCCTTCCAGACCGCTTCCAGCGAAGCGGAGAAGGCCTTCGGCGACGGCCGGATGTATATGGAAAAATACCTGGATCCGGTAAAACATATCGAGGTCCAGCTGCTGGCGGACGAGGAAGGGAACATCGTCTGCCTGGGAGAGCGTGAGTGCTCTATCCAGCGGAACAACCAGAAGCTGATCGAGGAGTCCCCCTCCCCGGCGGTGACCCCCGAGCTGCGGAAAGCCCTGATGGACACCGCCGCCCGTGCCGCCAAGGCTTCCGGTTATGTGAACGCCGGCACGGTGGAGTTTCTCATGGACAAGGACAAGAATTTCTACTTCATGGAGATGAACACCCGCTTGCAGGTGGAGCACCCTGTCAGCGAGCTGGTCACTGGCGTGGACATCGTCAAGTGGCAGATCCGCATCGCCGCCGGGGTGCCCCTGGACTTTACCCAGGAGGACATCCACGTGCAGGGTGCGGCTATCGAGTGCCGCATCAACGCCTTGGGGCCCGGCAAGGTGGATTTCTTCCACATCCCCGGCGGTCCCTGGGTGCGGTTCGACACCTTCCTGTACCAGGGGTACGACATCCCGCCCTATTACGACTCCATGCTGGGGAAGATGATCGTCTACTCCTCCACCCGGGAGGAGGCCATCCGCAAGATGCAGTCCGCCCTGTGCGAACTGGTGGTGGGCGGCACCCACAACAATATCGAGGACCAGATCGAGATCATCCGGGACGAGCGCTTTAAGAAGGGCGACTACTACACGGATTTTATGAAGCATTTTCACAAGGCGGGGAACTGACCCGCCCAGAGAAGGGTGATGGCAAGGTATGAATTTGATGGGCCTGTTCCGCTCGCCTCAAAACGAGCTGGAAAAGGGCGGCAAGCCGGTACCGGAGGAGGACGCGGGCATTCGCACCGCCTGTCCTCACTGCGGAGCACAGCTGCCCTTGAGCGAATTGCAGGATAACTTGCAGGTGTGTACCGCCTGCGGGTATCATTTCCGCATCGGTCCCCGGGACCGGATCGTGTACCTGGTGGACGAGGAGAGCTTTCAGGAGCTGTACGGGGACATGAAGAGCCGTGACGTGCTCAGTTTCCCCGGCTACGAGCAGAAGCTGCGCAACGCCAAGCTGGCTTCCCGGGAAAAGGAAGGCGTGGTGTGCGGCACCGCCAAAATCAGCGGGGAAGAGTGCGCCCTGTTCGTCATGGACCCCAACTTCATGATGGGCAGCATGGGCACCGTGGTGGGTGAGAAGATCACCCGCCTGTTCGAGTACGCCACGGAGAAGGGCCTGCCTGTGGTGGGCTTCACCGTGTCCGGCGGCGCCCGAATGCAGGAGGGTATCCTGTCCCTGATGCAGATGGCGAAAACCAGCGCCGCGGTGCGCAAGCACTCCGACGAGGGCAACTTCTACCTGACCGTGCTCACCGACCCCACCACCGGCGGCGTCACCGCCAGCTTTGCCATGGACGGAGACATCATCATGGCGGAGCCGGGAGCCACCATTGGGTTCGCCGGGGCCCGGGTGATCGAGCAGACCATCCGGAAAAAGCTGCCCCAGGGCTTCCAGAAAGCGGAGTTCCTGCTGGAGCACGGCTTTGTGGACCTGATCACTCCCCGCACGGAGCAGAAAGAGACCATCGGGAAGCTGCTGCGGCTTCATAGAAAGGGGGCGCAATCATGAGCGCCTACGAAAAGGTACTGCTGGCCCGGGCCAAGGACCGCCCCACCGGGCTCTCCTATATCGAGAACATCTTTGAGGACTTCGTGGAGCTCCACGGAGACCGGCGCTTCGCCGACGACCCCGCCATCGTGGGAGGCATCGCCACCTTGAACGGCAAGCCTGTCACCGTCATCGCCATGGACAAAGGCAAAGATATGCGGGAGCGGGTGAAGCGGAACTTCGGCTCTTCCAACCCGGAGGGCTACCGGAAAGCTCTGCGGCTCATGGAGCAGGCGGAGAAATTCCACCGGCCGGTGATCTGCTTCGTGGATACCGCCGGAGCCTTCTGCGGCATGGGCGCCGAGGAACGGGGCCAGGGTCAGGCCATCGCTGAGAACCTGGTGGCCATGGCGGGCTTGAAGACCCCCATCGTGTCGGTGCTCATCGGCGAGGGCGGCAGCGGCGGAGCTTTGGCTCTGGCCGTGGCCGACCGGGTGTGGATCCTGGAGAACGCGGTGTATTCCGTCATCTCCCCTGAGGGCTGCGCGTCCATCTTGTGGAAGGACTCCAAAAAGGTGAAGGACGCCGCCGACTGCCTGCGGCTCACCGCCCAGGACATGATGGAGCTGGGCGTGGTGGAACAGGTCATCCCTGAGGAGAAGGAATTCTCCCAGACTTACGCCCACATCCAGGAGGAACTGGAAGCCACTTTGGAACAGCTCTCCGCCCTGCCGGTGGAGGAGCTTCTGGAGCAGCGCTACCAGCGGTTCCGGAAATTCTAAAACATTCGCCTGAATAGCAAAAAGGCCCGCTTAGGGGAGATCCCCCGGCGAGCCTTTTCCTGCCTTTATTGGAAAGGAGCCGCCATGGAAAGAAAACACAGTCCCCGGAAAGACCGCCCCAGGGAGCCCCGCCGTGAGAAAGTCCCACAGCCTTCCACGCCCGTAAAGAAGCCCCCGGAAGAAGCGAACCACACTCCCTGTCCCGTCTACCGCAAGTGCGGCGGATGCCAGCTGCAAAACCTGAGCTATCCCCGCCAGCTTGCCTGGAAACAGGACCGGTGCCAGAAGCTGCTGGGGAAATTCGGGAAAGTCTCCCCCATTTTGGGGATGGACCGACCCTATCACTACCGGAACAAGGTCCAGGCGGCGTTTGGCTTTGACAAGCGCCGGGGAAGGATCATCTCCGGGGTGTACCAGTCCAGCACCCACCGGATCGTGCCCATCGACTCCTGCCAGACCGAGGACGAGACCGCCGACAGGATCATCGTCTCGGTGCGGGGGCTGCTGAAAGACTTCAAGCTCACCGCCTACGACGAGACTACCGGCCGGGGCTTTCTCCGCCACGTGCTGGTGAAACGGGGCTTCTCCACCGGGGAAGTGATGGTGGTTCTGGTGACGGGAACCCCCGTGTTCACCGCCAAGAAGCATTTCGTGGCGGCGCTTTTGCGGCTCCACCCGGAGATCACCACCATTTTGCAAAACGTCAACGACCGGCGCACCTCCATGGTGCTGGGAGACCGGGAGAAGGTGCTCTACGGCCCTGGGACCATCACCGACCTGCTGTGCGGGTGCAAGTTCCGTATCTCCGCCAAGTCCTTCTACCAGATCAATCCCACCCAGACGGAAGTCCTCTACAACACCGCCATGGACTTCGCCGGGCTCACCGGGAAGGAGAAGGTGCTGGACGCCTACTGCGGCATTGGGACCATCGGTCTGGTGGCGGCCAAACGGGGCGCGGGCCAGGTGCTGGGAGTAGAGGTGAACCCCGACGCGGTGAAGGACGCCATCCAGAACGCCAAGGAGAACGGCATGAAGAACGCCTGGTTCACCTGCGGCGACGCGGGAGAGTTTCTGGAGGAAGCGGCCCTTCAGGGAGAGAAATGGGACGTGGTGTTCATGGATCCTCCCCGGGCCGGAGCCAGCAAGGAATTCCTTACCGCCCTGTGCGCCTGCGGACCCAAGCGGGTGGTGTACATCTCCTGCGACCCGGAGACCCTCTCTCGGGACCTGGGGATCCTGCAAGCCAACCATTACCAGATTGAAAAGATCCAGCCCGTGGACATGTTCCCCCACACTCAGCATATCGAATGCGTGGTGCGGCTGACCAGGAGGGAGAACCATGGCAAATCTTGAAATAACCAATATGGTGATGATCCAGGACAAGACCACGGGGAAAGTGGTGGTGCAGGACCGGTTGAAAAGCTGGTGCGGCATCGCCTTTCCCGGAGGGCACGCAGAGCCTGGGGAGTCCATTTACGACAGCGCCATCCGGGAAGTGTGGGAGGAGACGGGCCTGACGGTCCGCAGCTTGACTCCCTGTGGGTTCATGTATTGGTTCAACAACAAGACCCAGGACAAGTACTTCACCTACTTTTACAAGACTACGGACTTCACCGGGACCCTGACAGACGCCACGGAGGAAGGAGCTGTGTTCTGGACCAGCCTGGACTCCCTGGACAGTATGAAGCTGGCCCCCAATTTCAAAGATTACCTGCCCGTATTTTTGGGAGACCGGTACACGGAAGCCTACTGCTCCTGGAATGACGAGACAGAGAGCGATGCTAGGGAGATCATCTACAGATAAGACGGGGGAAAGGGGCAGCCTTTCGCCGTCCCCGCTGTGAAACTGAGAAAAAGGAAGTGGACTCCATGCCCCAAAAGACCGACCTGACCGCCGGACCTATTACGGCCACTATGCTGCGGTTTGCCCTGCCCATGATCCTGGGTAATCTGTTGCAGCAGTTCTACAATGTGGCGGATACCTTTATTGTGGGACAATTCCTGGGGGCGGGAGCCCTGGCGGCAGTGGGGTCCTCTTACACTCTGATGACCTTTCTCACCTCCATCCTGCTGGGCATGTGCATGGGCAGCGGAGCGGTGTTCTCTATTCGGTATGGGGAGAGGGACCTGCCCAAGCTGAAAAACAGCATGGCGCTGTCCTTCGTAATGATTGCCGGGTTCACGGTGGTGCTGAACCTGCTGGTGTTTCTCCTCATTGACCCCATGATGGCTCTGCTGTCCGTTCCCGCGGACGTGTACGACCTGATGCGTCAGTACCTGTGGGTGATCTTCTTCGGCATCGGAGGCACCTTTTTCTATAACTTTTTCGCCTCTTTGCTGCGGGCGGTGGGAAATTCCGCCGCGCCTCTGCTGTTTTTAGGGATTTCCGCCGTGCTGAACATCGTCTTGGACGTGGTGCTGGTGGTAGTGGTCCCCTGGGGTGTGGGAGGAGCCGCCTTGGCCACTGCTGTTTCCCAGTGGGTGTCCGGACTGGGACTTTTGGCCTACGCCTGGAAGAAACTGCCCCAACTCCGCCCCGGCAGGCAGGACCTGCGGTGGGGGAAGGAGAGTGTGGGGGAGATTGCTCGGTTCTCTCTGCTCACCTGCGTCCAGCAGTCGGTGATGAACTTCGGCATCCTCATGGTCCAGGGACTGGTCAACTCCTTCGGCACCGTGGTGATGGCCGCCTTTGCCGCCGCGGTGAAGATCGATTCCTTCGCCTATATGCCGGTGCAGGATTTCGGCAACGCTTTTTCCACCTTCATCGCTCAGAATTACGGCGCCAAGCGGACTGACCGCATCCGCAAGGGCATGAAGAGCGCGGTGATCTGCGCCGTCAGCTTTTCTATTTTGGTGTCGGCGCTGGTGATTCTCTTCGCCAAGCCCTTGCTGCTGTTGTTCGTCAAACCCTGGGAGACGGAGATCCTGGCGGTGGGGGTCCAGTACCTGCGGATCGAGGGGGCTTTCTACTGGGGCATCGGCGGGCTGTTCCTGCTGTACGGCCTGTATCGGGCCATTGAGCGGCCGGGGATATCCCTGGTGCTCACCGTCATCTCCCTGGGCACCCGGGTGGCGCTGGCCTACGCTTTGTCGGCGGTGCCCTTCATCGGCGTGACGGGGATCTGGTGGAGCGTGCCCATCGGCTGGATGCTGGCCGATGCCGTGGGAATGCTGTACTATCGCAAGATCCGGGGAGGCCTGCTGAAAAGCGGCAGTCCCGGAGAAAATAATGGCTGAAACAAGGAGAGGAAGAAGGGCAAGGTTTGTCCATCTTCCTCCTTGTGTTTTCGGGGAAAATGTGTCACAATAGGGAACATAGCTACTTTAGGGATTTATTGAGGTGAAGGAACATGGAACACAAACGTGGGATGTTTTCAGGGAAGATCGGCTTCGTGCTGGCCGCGGCGGGATCCGCGGTGGGTTTGGGGAACATTTGGCGGTTCCCCTACTTGGCCGCTAAGTACGGCGGAGGCATCTTCCTGCTGGTATATCTGGTGCTGGTGGTCACTCTGGGCTTTGCCTTGATGGTGGCCGAGGTGGCCATTGGCCGCAAGACCAAACTGAGCGCTGTGGGGGCTTTTCAAAAGCTGGACAAGCGGTTTTCCTTTTTGGGGTACCTCACCTCTTTGGTGCCCATCATCATTTTCCCCTACTACTGCGTCATCGGCGGCTGGGTGCTGAAATACCTGACGGTATACATTACCGGTCAGGGAGCCGCGGCCGCGCAGGATTCCTATTTCAACAACTACATCGCCCAGCCCGTGGAGCCCATCCTTTGGCTGGCGGTTTACGTGGGAGTCACGGCGCTGATTGTGTTTTTCGGTGTTCAGAAGGGCGTGGAGAAAGCCAGCAAGGTGATGATGCCTGTTCTGGCGGTGCTGTCTCTGGGAGTGGCGGCCTACTCGGTGACACGGCCCGGCGCCCTGGACGGCGTGGCCTACTACCTCATTCCTGATTTCAGCCGGTTCTCTCCCATGACCGTGCTGGCCGCCATGGGGCAGATGTTCTACTCTATGTCTTTGGCCATGGGCATCATGGTGACCTACGGCTCCTACATGAAGCGGGAGGACGACCTGGAAAAGTCCGTGAAGCAGATCGAGCTGTTTGACACAGGTATGGCCTTTGTGGCGGGCTTGATGATCATTCCGGCGGTGTTCGCCTTCTCCGGCGGGGATGAGGCGGCCCTGAATCAGGGCAAAGGCCTGATGTTTGTCACCCTGCCCAAGGTGTTTGCCGACGCGGGCACCATTGGGCTGATCTTCGGCGGATTGTTCTTCCTACTGGTGCTTTTCGCCGCTCTTACCTCTTCTGTTTCTTTGATGGAGACGGTGGTGTCCATCTTCCAGGACAAGTTCCATTGGAGCCGGAAAAAGACCTGCGGCCTGGTGCTGGCAGGCTGTCTGGTGCTGGCCCTGCCCACCTCCTTGGGTTACGGCCCCCTGAGCTGGATCTCTGTTTTGGGCATGTCTGTGTTGGATTTCTTCGACTTTATCACCAACAGTGTGATGATGCCCATTGTGGCCTTCTGCATCTGCTTGTTCGTGGGGTACGTGGTCAAGACCAAGACCGTGGTGAACGAGGTGAAACGCTCCTCCCCTTTCAAGCGGGAGAAGCTGTTCGTGGTGATGATCAAGTACGTGGCGCCGGTGTGCATCGTGCTGATCCTGGTGTCCTCTGTTTTGGACGCTTTGGGCATTGTGAAAATCTAAGAGACCGATTGAGACGGGAAGGGGCAAAGTTGTTTTTTGCCCCTTCTTGTGTTATGATAAAGCAATTAGAAAACGGAATGAAAAGTCTTGCGCCTGACGGTTATCAGAGGAGAAAGGGGACGCCATGAAAACAGAACGAGCCTATCCCGCCGTGGTCATCGACGCCCGGGGGACGAAAAAAGCCCAGGGGGGTCATCCCTGGGTGTTCGACAACGAGATCACCGACGTAAAGGGCACTCCGGAGGACGGGGCCCTGTGTGACGTTCTCAGCCCCAAGGGGCGGTATCTGGGCACTGGGTATTTCAATTCCCACTCCAAGATCCGGGTGCGGATGATCTCCCAGAACGCCAACGACACCTTTGGAGAGTCCTTTTTCCAGCGGCGTGTCCGCTACGCCTGGGACTACCGGAAAACCGTCATGGGTCCCGAGGGCACGGAAAACTGCCGGGTGATCTTCGGGGAGGCGGACGGCTTTCCGGGACTCACCGTGGACAAGTTCGGGGATATCCTGGTGACCCAGACCCTGTGCCTTGGCACCGAGCTGCGGAAGGACTTGATCTTCCCGGCCCTGGTAGAGGCTATGGAGGAGGACGGGGAGAGGATCCGGGGCGTCTATGAGCGCAACGACGTGAAGATCCGGGAGCTGGAAGGGCTGACCCAGAACAAGGGATGGTATCCCCTTGCTGGGAAGGAGCTGCCCCAAAGCACCCAGACCCAAATTACGGAGAACGGCATCCGCTACAACGTGGACTTTGAGAACGGCCAAAAGACCGGATTCTTCCTGGACCAGAAGTTCAACCGTGCCGCCGCTGCCCGGATCGCTCCCGGCAGGACGGTGCTGGACTGTTTTACCCATACCGGTTCCTTCGGGCTGAACTGCGCCAAGGCAGGGGCCAAGCGGGTCCATTCCGTGGACATCTCCGAGACCGCCATTGCCTGCGCTAAGGAGAACGCCGCACTAAACGGCCTTTCCGTGGAGTACGAAGCCGCCAACGTGTTCGACTTGCTGCCCACCCTGACCCCAGGGGAGTATGACTATATCATTTTGGACCCGCCGGCTTTCACCAAGTCAGGCAAGACGGTGAAAAGCGCCCAGCGGGGGTACAAGGAGATCAATTACCGTGCCATGAAAGCCCTGCCCCGGGGCGGGTATCTGGCCACCTGTTCCTGTTCCCATTTCATGACCGACGCCCTGTTCCGTCAGATGCTTCAAAGCGCCGCAGCGGACGCCCAGGTGGAGCTCCGCCTGGTGGAAGCCAGAGCCCAGGGCCCGGATCACCCGGTGCTGTGGAATGTGCCGGAAACGGATTATTTGAAGTTCTATATCTTCCAGGTGGTGTAAAAAGGATAAACGTAAAAGTTTTGCCAGCTTTTTCAAAAGCTGCGGGGTGTGGGGCGGCGCCCCACGGCCTTAAACCGGCGCAGCCGGAAAAGAAAAGCAGTGAGGACGGCGCATCAGCGCGCAGCGCTGTAGCCGCCCGAACGGACGGTTTTCAGGCCCTGTGTTTCCCAGGGGGGCTTCAAAAAGCAAGGGGAGGGTCCTTTAAAAACGTGTAAGCAAACACTCAGACAGACAAGCGGGAAAGGACGGTGCCGTGTTTTATGAACGGAAAGGAAACTGCCGGGAAAAGCGGAATGGGCTTTGTCGGGGTCTTGACTCTGATCTTTATCGTTTTAAAGCTGACCGGAAATATCAGTTGGTCTTGGCTATGGGTGCTGTCGCCCATATGGATCTGTGCGCTCTTGCTCCTTGCGCTTTTTGGGGCGGTTTTCATTGCCATAAAACTGAAAAAGCATAAAGACAAAAAAGACGGTAAAACCGTTGATACTATCACAAAAAACGAGGAGGATCATCATGAGGACCATTGACACATTTTCTTACAAACTGGGCGCTGCGGACTGCTTCTGCGAGATGGTGGAGGCAGGCGTGAAGAAGATCGCCCTGGCCCATCCCTGCGACACCCGGGAGGAGCGGGATAGCTTCCATGAGGAGTATGAGAAGCTCTGCCAGGAGTACCATGTGAAGCAGTACGACGAGGACGAAGGGTTCATCACCGACCTGTTCCCTGTGTCCATGAACAAAGACCGTTTCAACGTGATCTTCTATCAGGACGAAAAGGTGCTCCAGGAATATCTGGACCTGAAAGAGGAGAAGAAGCAGGCTCAGGCCACAGGCACCTACACCCCGGAAAAGCGCCGGGACATCGCCTGGCGGTACGGCAAGCTGCTGTCCTATACCGATGAGGGCATCGAGCGGCTGCTGGCCGGGAACAAGGAACGGGAATAACCCCTGAGACGGGGAGACTGAAAGAAAAGAGTGGATCGCGTATGGCAATGGAGTATAACCGACAGCTTCCCGGACCTGAGGAGCTGAAGGGGGAATATCCCCTTCCTCTGAAGCTGCGGGTCATCAAGGAGGAACGTGACCGGGAGATCCGGCAGGTGTTCCAGGGGGAAAGCGACAAATTCCTGGTGATGGTGGGGCCCTGCTCCGCGGACCGGGAGGACGCGGTATTGGAATACGTTTCCAGGCTTGCCAAAGTGCAGGAGCAGGTGAAAGACCGGCTGGTGCTCATCCCCCGGGTATACACCAATAAGCCCCGGACCACCGGCGCCGGGTATAAGGGTATGCTCCATCAGCCCTCCCCGGACAAGGCTCCGGACCTGCTGGGGGGCATCATCGCCATCCGGCGGCTCCACCTGCGGGTGATGGAGGAGTCCGGCCTCACCGCCGCCGACGAGATGCTCTACCCGGAGAACCGCAGCTATTTGGACGACGTGCTCTCCTACGAAGCGGTGGGGGCCCGGTCCGTGGAGAACCAGCAGCACCGGCTCACCGCCAGCGGCATGGATATCCCCGTGGGCATGAAGAACCCCACCAGCGGCGACTTGTCTGTGATGCTCAATTCCATCCAGGCGGCCCAGAGCGGCCACACCTTCCTGTACCGGGGCTGGGACGTGACCACCACCGGCAACCCGCTGGCTCACGCTATTTTGCGGGGCGGTGTGGACAAGTACGGCACCTGCGTGCCCAACTATCACTACGAGGACCTGATGCGCCTTTGGGAACTGTACCAGAAGCGGGATCTCCAGTTCCCGGCGGCGGTGGTGGACGCCAACCACTCCAATTCCGACAAGAAGTTCAAAGAGCAGCCCCGGATCGTCAGCGAAGTGCTCCACAGCCGCAATTACAGTCCCGAACTGAAAAGGCTGGTGAAGGGCGTGATGATCGAGAGCTACTTGGAAGAGGGCTGCCAGCCCATCGAAGGGGAGCGGGTGTACGGGAAGTCCATCACCGACCCCTGCCTGGGCTGGGAGGACACCCAGCGGCTGATCTTGGAGATGGCGGAAAGAGCGTAAGGGATTCTGACGGAAAGAGGGGTTCCCATGAAAGAACGGATCTACAACAAGCTGGTGCGGGACAACATTCCGGACGTGATCCGGGAAAAAGGAGAGACTCCGGTGATCCGCGCCCTGGAGGACGAGGAATTTCTCCGCTGCTTGGAAGAAAAGCTCCGGGAGGAAGTGGAAGAGTTCCTGGAGGACCAGAACCTGGAAGAGCTGGGGGACATTCTGGAGGTGCTGGAAGCCATGGCTCATGTCCACGGCTGGACCGACGGGGAGATCCGTCACGCCAAGGAAGAAAAGGCCCAGCGCAACGGTGTCTACCGGGAGCGGATCTTTTTGGAAAAGGTTGTGGAGCAGGAATGAACAGCCAAAAAAGCACCCGGGAAAAGCTGGCTCAGGCCATCAAGGAGGAGATGGAACAGACCTCCCTGGACAAGATCACCGTGACCCAGATCGTGGAGCGGGCCGGTGTGACCCGCCAGACCTTCTATCGGAACTTCAAGGACAAATACGACCTGGTGAACTGGCATTTTGAGCAGCTGGCCCAGAAGTCCTTCAAGCAGATGGGGGTCAGTCTGACACTGCGGGAAGGGCTCATCAAGAAGTTCCAGTTTCTCAAGGGAGAGCGCACCTTCTTTACCCAGGCTTTCCGCTCCAACGACTGCAACTCCGTAGTGGCTTACGATTACCAGTGTATCTTGGAGTTCTATACCGCCATTTTGAAGCGGAAGCTCCGGGTGGAACGGCTGCCCGGGGATATCGCCTTTTTGCTGGAGATGTACTGCGGCGGCTCCATCCAGATGACCGTGGAATGGGTCACCACCGGCATGGAGCGTCCCATCCCGGAGCTGGCGGATCTTTTGATCGAGGCCATGCCCCAGCGGCTCCAAGGGCTGCTGTCCGATCTGCGAGAGCCTGTGAAACAGAGTGAAAAAGAGACAGTGTAACGCTGTCTCTTTTTGATTTTTTCGGCAGTTTTGTGACATTCCCTGTGAAGTGTCACTTGTATTTCCGTCCCCCTCTTGCTACAATCTAATCAGACTAGGGAACGTCTGGGGCGTTCCTCTCACGGAATCGATTTAGAAACTGCTTTAGAAAGGATGTCATGCGTTATGTCTAACCGTTTTATCCTCAACGAAACATCTTACCACGGCAAGGGCGCCATCCAGGAGATCGCCAATGAAGCCAAGGGCAGAGGCTTTGGGAAAGCCTTCATCTGCTCCGACCCCGACCTGCTGAAGTTCGGCGTCACCAAGAAGGTCACCGACGTGCTGGACGCCGCCGGCCTCGCCTATGAGATCTACTCCAACATCAAGGCTAACCCCACCATCGAGAACGTTCAGACCGGCGTGGCCGCCTTTGAGAAGTCCGGCGCCGACTACCTGATCGCCATCGGCGGCGGCTCCTCCATGGACACCGCCAAGGCTATCGGCATCATCGCCGCCAACCCTGAGTTCGCCGATGTGCGTTCTCTGGAAGGCGTGGCCGACACCAAGAACCCTGCCAAGCCCATCATCGCTGTTCCCACCACCGCCGGCACTGCCGCCGAGGTCACCATCAACTACGTGATCACCGACGCGGAGAAGAACCGGAAGATGGTGTGCGTGGATCCCCACGACATCCCCGTTGTGGCCATCGTGGATCCCGACATGATGTCCACCATGCCCAAGGGCCTCACCGCCGCCACCGGCATGGACGCTCTGACCCACGCCATCGAGGGCTACATCACCAAGGGCGCCTGGGAGCTGTCCGACATGTTCCACCTGAAGGCCATCGAGATCATCTCCCGCTCCCTCCGGGGCGCTGTGGAAAACACTCCCGAAGGCCGTGAAGGCATGGCTCTGGGCCAGTACGTGGCCGGCATGGGCTTCTCCAACGTGGGCCTGGGCATTGTCCACTCCATGGCTCATCCTCTGGGCGCTCTGTATGACACCCCCCACGGCGTGGCCAATGCCATCATCCTGCCCACGGTGATGGAGTACAACGCTCCCGCCACCGGCGAGAAGTACCGTGAGATCGCCCGCGCTATGGGCGTAAAGGGTGTGGACGACATGTCCCAGGAAGAGTACCGGAAGGCTGCCATCGACGCGGTGCGCCACCTGTCTCAGGACGTGGGTATCCCCGCCGACCTGAAGGAGATCGTCAAGCCCGAGGATGTGGCTTTCCTGGCCCAGTCCGCCTATGACGACGCCTGCCGTCCCGGCAACCCCAGAGACACCAGCGTGGAAGAGATCGCGGAGCTGTATAAGTCTCTGCTGTAAAAAGAAACTAAACCGAAAGCCTGGGATTTTCCCAGGCTTTTTGTGTGTGGAGGAAAACCGTGGAATATACCATACAAGAACAGGTTTTGCCGGAGAGAAAAGCACAGTTAGCCAGGGAAATACTAGAGGCGCTTCCGGAATGGTTCGGGATCCCCGAGTCGACGGCAGCATATGTGGAAGGCTGTAAGGCGTTGCCTTTCGCGGCTCTTTACCATGGGGAGGACGCTGTGGGATTTTGTGCCTTAAAGCAAACCGCTTCTCAGGCGGGGGAACTTTATGTTCTGGGGATCCTTCCCAACTGGCATAGAAAAGGGGGAGGAAGAATGCTGATGGCGTGGGCGGAAGAATATGCCCGCAAAGCAGGATGGAAGCTTTTGCAGGTGAAAACCCTGGATGCTTTGGCTCACAGTGCGGAATATGACCGTACCCGGGAATTCTACCATGCTATGGGATTTTTGGATTTGGAATGCTTTCCCACTTTGTGGGATGAAAAAAATCCCTGCCTGGTTTTGGTGAAACCTTTATAAACCCAATTTATTTCCTGAATTACGGAATTACGAAATTTTTTAATAAGTGGTTGATTTCTTTGTGGCAGTATGATATTCTGTAATTACGGAATTACAGAATATCATAAAAGGGGTGAAAGGTCTGGCACGAGATTATGGCCGGGAAATCGACGAATTGCGAAACCAGCTCAATGAGTTGGTCCAGGAGATCCTCCCGCAAAAAATGGACGAGATGAGAAAAAAGCTGGAAGCGGCCTTTCCCAATAAGCCGTGGGAGGAACGGATGGAACGAGTGCACGTGATGCACGAAATGCATCCGGATAGCCGGCTCAGCCAGCAAATGGAAGAGCTCTGCTGCAAAACGGAAAAAGACGGAACCAGCGGCTTTGTGACATATCTGGGTGTGTATAACGCAGGGGGAAGGCAGTCTAACTGGATCCGCAACGAAGTGTCCACAGACGGGCTGCTTTCTCAGATCGAAAGCGGCATAGCAAGCAAAGTGCTGGCCTGTATCGGAAACGCCAACCGCCTGTCTATCTTGCTGGAGATACTGCGAGGACCAAAGACGGTGGCAGCGCTGGTGGAGAACTGTGGTTTTGGCTCTACCGGACAGGCGTACCATCATATGAAGCCGTTATTGGCGGCGGATTTGATTGCGGAAGATAGTTCCCAAAAGGGCGTGTATATTATCCAGCCCCACAAGGTACAGGGAATCATCATGCTGTTGGCGGGGATCAGCGATATGGTGGATGAGACCTATACCCAGGGTGCTTGGGATATTTCGGAAGAATCAAAAGATTGAACCAGGGATACCATGTTCTCTTTGTCGGATGAGCGCAAAAAACCTCCTGTTCGGAAAGTTCCGGGCAGGAGGCTTTTTTGTTTTTTAAAAGGACAGCTTTATCCGAAAGCCGCCTGGCTCTGGTTGGGACTTCCACGCTTTTCCAGGTCAGGGAAGCGGTGCTCGATAGCCGCCAGGGAGATCTCCACGTCCTCTTCCACCTCTTGGGCAGAGAAAGCCCCCAGGGTCACCATGTCGCAGGGGCGGATGGCATTCCAGGAGAAGGTGAGCCCCACGTAGGGGGAGCACCGTCCCGCCGCCATGGATTTGATGGTCATCACAGGCTTCTTGGCGTTTTGGATGATGGACGCCACCGTCTCGATCTCCACCTGCATCAAAAAGCCCATGCAGTTAAAGATCTGGATGTAAGTTTCCACGTCGTAGCCGTTTTGGTCGGAGTAGACCACCAGTTCCGGCATGTGAGCGGACAGCCCGGGGATCATCCCTGCGTCACGGATCATCTTGGTGTAGTCGTCCAGCCGGTCGATGATGCCCTTGTTCTTGTTCACCAGCTGCTCCGCGCAGGAGTGGTGGAGCAGGCAGAACTTTGCCCCACGCTTGGCGGACTCCTTCACCATGGCCTCGGCCTCTTTGCGGGCCTGGGGATTGTCGTCCACGTTCAGGGTGGGGGTGTCCACCAGGATGATCTCCCGGCCCATTTTCTGCTCGGTCTCTTTGATGGCTGTCATTAGTTCCGGAGAGGCCCCCAAGGGTGCCATCAGGGTGTCTACACCGTAGCGCAGATAGGTCTCCAGTACAGGTTTAAAGGCTTCTGCGCTGTCGTAGCGCCGCCGGATCATGGCGTCAGCGGAAGCACTGGTGTGGCTCCAACCCAAAAGCCAGTTGGTGCCGATAAGCATCCGGGAAAGAGAGACTCCTCCCACGGTGGTGCGGGGAAATTCTTTCATGGTCATAGCAACTCCTCCTGCCCCCAAGGGGCATCTGTTTTTGAATCATTTTCAGCGGCCTCCCTCCGACCGCCGTTTTCTCTAATTAGAGCGGAAATCCCCGGCAAAGTCAAGAGGTTTTTAGAAATCGGCTCGTTTTTTTCTGTGAATTATGCTATCATACCTTCAGAGAGCTATTATTCGGGAAAGGACGGCTGCCATGAAGGAATGTTTGGAACCCACGGGTGAGACTTTATACGTATCAGACCTGGACGGTACGCTGCTCACTGGTGAGGAGCGGCTGACGGATTTTACCGTCCGGGTGCTCAACCGGCTGATCCGGCGGGGAGTGAAATTCACCTACGCCACCGCTCGATCCCGGAACTCGGCGGAGGTGGTCACCCAGGGGCTGACCAAAAGCCTGCCGGTGATCGTCTATAACGGGGCGTTCGTCCGCCGGGGAGACACGGGGGAACTGCTGGTGAAGGAGACCTTCCTCCCCTCTCAGATAGGCAGTGCCCGGGAAATCTTTCGACGCCACGGGATCTCTCCTTTGGTGTATACCCTGCTGGACGGAGTAGAGCGTGTGCGTTGGCGTCCCGGGTCCGAGACCCCAGGGGTGACCCGTTATCTGGCAAAGCGGAAGGGGGATCCCCGATTCCTGCCCGCGGAGGAGGAATGCTCCCTCTACGGGGGAGAGGTGTTCTACTTCACCTGCATCGGGGACAAGGAAGCCCTGGAGCCCGCCTGGGAGGAACTGAGCCGGGTGGAGGGCCTGCGGGCACTGCTCCAGGAGGAAATCTACCAGCCGGGAGAATTCTGGCTGGAGGTGATGGCCCAAGGCGCCACCAAGGCAAATGCATCCCGTTTGCTTGCGGAGCGTCTAGGCTGCGGCAGAATGGTGGCCTTTGGGGACGGGCTCAATGACCTGCCCTTGTTTGAAGCGGCTGAGGAGCGGTGCGCCGTGGCAAACGCCGTGCCCCAGCTGAAGCAGGCCGCGGACTGGGTGATCCCCGGGAACGAGGAAAACGGGGTGGCTAAATGGCTTTTGGCGGATACCGCCCCGGCCCTGGCCCTGGGAGAGAGAGCCGGAGAGTTTCGGCTGCGGCTGTACCGGCCTGAGGACTTGGAGGAGCTGATCCAGCTGTTTTACCAGACGGTCCGCACGGTGGCGTTGAAGGACTACACCCAGGAGGAAACAGAGGCCTGGGCGCCTTCCCCGGAAAGCGTGGATCGAGCTGCCTGGGGAGAGAGTCTGACCGCCCACTACACCCTGGTGGCGGAACGGAACGGAGAACTGCTGGGGTTCGGGGACATGGATGAGACCGGCTACTTGGACCGGCTGTACGTCCACAAGGATTTCCAGGGAAAAGGTGTGGCCACGGCTCTGACAGAGGCCCTGGAAGGTTACGCTCGGGGGCTGGGAGCTGAGCGGGTGACCGTTCACGCGTCGCGGACCGCCAAACCTTTCTTCCAGAAGCGGGGGTATCAGGTGGTCACGGCCCAGCGGGTGATCCGGCAGGGCGTGGAGTTGGAAAATTTCGCCATGGAGTTAAAACTCTGAGGGAGGAGGAATGGATATGGGCGCTATCAAAGCGCTGAGAGTCCTGCTGGGCTTGATCCTGTGCCTGGTGCTGGGGGTCAGTGTGTGGCTGACGGTCCAGGGGCAGGTGTTCCATCAGGAGGAGACGGCGGTGGCCGGAATGATCCTCCGCCCGGTGGAGGACGGCTCCCTGGAACCCACCCTGGCGGAGGGGGATCTGGCGGTGATCCTGCCCCGGGAGGAGTACGCCATGGGGGAGACGGTGCTATGCCGGGAAGAGGAAAAAGACAGCTTCCAGCTGCTGGTGGGCACCAACGGAGATGACTTCATCGTTCAAGAGGAAGGCGAGGAAACACAGCGGCTCCTTTCGCCCGGGGTCATCCGGGGAAAGGTGGCGGCAGCTTTGCCGGGAGCGGGAACCGTGTACCGGTTTTTGGGCTCCTGGTGGGGCGCCCCGGTGATCTTGGTGGTGGGTGTGCTGCTTCTGGCGCTGCCCGCCCTGCTGGGGGTGGGGAGACCTCCCAGAATGGAGAGCGTGGAAGGGATTTCAACAGAGGAACGGCCTGCTGTGGAAAAAACTGTCCGGGAACGACCTGGCCGGTACAAGAGCAGGCACGGCCGGTGACACTGCCCTCAGGGCAGGAGAGAAAGGAGTGAGATCTGTGACAGCGGTATGGATCGTTTTGGCGGCGCTTGTTGTGGTGATTTTGGTGCTGGCGGGAGTGACCTGGGCGTTTTTCCGGTTCAGCATCCAGCGGTACAAGGTAGAGCGTTCCGATGAGCAGTACGAGGAGCCTGATTCCATCTGGCTGCCCTTCCGGGAGCGGATGAAAGAGGCTCAGGATTACATCCGGGCCCACACGAAGGAGCGAGTGAAGCTCACCTCCTTCGACGGTCTGGAACTGACGGCCCTCTACCTGCCGGTGGAGGGAGAGGCTAAGGGCACCATTCTGGCCTTTCACGGATACCGGTCTCTGGCCACCATCGACTTCGCCCTGGAAGTGGAGTTCTTCCACCGGATGGGCTACCGGGTGCTGCTGCCCTACCAGCGTTCCCACGGGGAGAGCCAGGGAAAGTATGTCACCTACGGGGTGAAAGAGCGTTGCGACTGCCGGGATTGGGCCTGGTATCTGTCCAAGCGGTTCGGGGAAGAGGAACCCCTGTTTCTGGCGGGGATCTCCATGGGCTGCGCCACGGTGGTGATGTCCATGGGGCTGGACCTGCCCAAAAACGTCCGGGGCGTGATCGCGGACTGCGGATTCACCACTCCTTGGGAGATCATGGCCCACGTGGCCAAGCGGGATTTCCATCTGCCGCCCTTCCCCTTTTTGTACCTGCTGGACCTGCTGGCCCGGATGCGGGCAGGATTTTCCCTGAAGGGGGCGGATACCCGGAAGGCTTTGGAAAAAAGCCGTCTGCCGGTGCTGTTTATCCACGGAGACGCGGACGACTTCGTGCCCCTGTGGATGACGGAGGAAAATTACCGGGTATGCCGGGGGGAAAAAGAACTGGTGGTGGTGCCGGGAGCGGGCCACGCCCAGAGTTTCGGCATGGCTACTCAGCGGTGTGAGGAGGCCATGGAACGCTTTTTGGAAAAGTACGGCGGCCGGGCCTGAAAAGCATGTAAAAAATCTGGGAAATATGGATTGCAAACCGGCTGGGGACATGTTAAGATAGCAGTTAAGAGAGCGGCGTTCGCGGAAGCCCGAGGGATCGGGGATCTGTCTTCGCCGTCCCTTTTTGCCTGTGGACCATTTTTATCAATTCAGGAAGGAGTAAAAATCGTATGGCGCAGAGAATCCGCAGTATGACAGAGAGTTCCCCCACCAGGCTGCTTATCACCTTTGCCCTGCCTTTGATGGTGGGCAATGTGTTCCAGCAGCTCTACACGGTGGTGGATACCGCCGTAGTGGGACAAGTGGTGGGCGTCAGCGCCTTGGCCGCCCTGGGAGCGGCAGACTGGCTCAACTGGATGATCCTGGGGATCATTCAGGGCTTGACTCAGGGGTTTGCCATTTTGATGGCCCAGCACTTCGGGGCAAAGGATCACCGGGAGCTTTCCCGGAGCGTGGGAGCGTCGGTGACGCTGTGTTTAGCGTTCACCGTCCTGCTGATGGCGGCCAGCCAGCTGGCGGCCCGTCCGGTGATGACCTTACTCAACACCCCGGACGATATCCTGCCCGGAGCCATGCTCTATCTGCGGATCGTGTTCGGCGGCATCCCGGCCATTATGGCCTATAACCTGCTGGCCTCCATCCTCCGAGCCCTGGGGGACAGCAAGACGCCCCTGTATGCTGTGGTCATGGCGGCCCTGCTGAACGTGGGGCTGGACTTCCTGTTCGTCATGGGATTCCACTGGGGCATCGCCGGCGCGGCCATCGCCACGGTGATCTCCCAGGCGGCATCGGCGGTGTATTGCTTCTTCCATGTGAAGAAGATCTCCATCCTCAAGATCCATAGGGAGGACTTCCGCCTGACCCTGGACCTGACCAAGACCCTTTTGAAGCTGGGGTCCCCCGCGGCCATCCAAAACGCCATCATCTCCGTGGGAGGCATGGTGGTCCAGTCGGTAATCAACCGGTACGGCATGCTGTTTATCGCAGGCTTCACTGCCACCAACAAGCTGTACGGCATCCTGGAGATCGCCGCCACCTCTTACGGCTTCGCGGTGACTTCTTACGTGGGGCAGAACCTGGGGGCTAGGTTCGTCCGGCGCATCAAGCGGGGCATGACCTCCGCCACCCTCATTGCCTTGATCACCTCGGTGGTGATCGCTGGGGCCATGCTGGCCTTTGGCAAGCTGTTTTTGAAGCTGTTCATCTCCGGAACCCCGGAGGAAGTGGAGGCTTCCCTTCAGATCGCCTACCACTATCTGGCTATCATGAGCGTGTGCCTGCCCATTTTGTACATGCTCCACATCTACCGTTCCGGTCTGATGGGCCTGGGGGATACGGTAGTGCCTATGTTCTCCGGCTTTGCGGAGATGGTGGTCCGTGTGGGCGTGGCTCTGCTGCTGCCTTTGGTCATGGGCCAGGAGGGCATCTATTACGCTGAGGTGGGCGCCTGGACCGCCGCCGCGGTGCTGCTGGTGGCAGCCTATTACATCCGAATGAGCGCCCTGTCCAGACGGAAGGACTTCGCGCTTGACGAGAAAGAATAAGAAAGGAGAGGAAGAAGTTTCTATGGAGCAGACTATGAAGGAAAACAGCATCACTCAGGGGGTGATCTGGAAACAGCTGCTGATCTTCTTTTTCCCCATTCTGATCGGCACCTTTTTCCAGCAGCTCTACAACACCGTGGACACCATCGTGGTGGGCCAGTACGTGGGCACCCAGGCCCTGGCGGCTGTGGGCACCACCGGCACCCTGATCAACCTGCTGGTGGGCTTTTTCGTGGGCGTGTCCTCCGGCGCCACGGTTATCATCTCCCAGTTCTTCGGCGCCGGAGACGCCAAGAACGTGTCTAAAGCAGTGCACACCTCCATGGCGTTGGCCTTGGTGGGTGGAGTCATCATCATGGTGCTGGGACTGCTCACCGCTGAGCCTTCCCTGCGGCTCTTGGGCGTGCCCGATGACATTATGGGGGACGCTTTGACCTATGTGAACGTGTACTACTGCGGCATCATCGCCTGCATGATCTACAACGTGGGCACCGGCGTACTGCGGGCCATCGGAGACTCCCGGATGCCTCTGTATGTGCTCATTGTCTGCTGCCTGGTGAACATTTTGCTGGACCTGCTGTTTGTGCTGGCCTTCCGGTGGGGCGTGTTCGGGGTGGCCATTGCCACGGTGCTGTCCCAGGTGGTCAGCGCGGCGCTGATCATGCTGCGGCTTATGCTTACTCGGGAGTCCTACCGGGTGGAGCTGAAAAAGATCCGCTTCGACCGGAGTATCCTGAAAAACGTCATCCGCATCGGTCTGCCGGCAGGTTTGCAGTCGGTGCTCTACTCCGTGTCCAACCTGGTGATCCAGGCGGGCATCAACTCTTTCGGCACCGATGCCATCGCCTCCTGGGCTGCCATCGGCAAGATCGACGGCTTCATCTGGATGGTGATGAACGCCTTCGGTATCTCCATCACCACCTTTGTGGGCCAGAACTTTGGCGCGAGGAAATACGACCGGGTCAAGCGCAGTGTGCGGGTGTGTTTGCTGATGACCCTGGGCGTGACCATCGCCCTCAGCGGCTTGCTGCTGATCTTCATGGAGCCCCTGCTCCGGTTCTTCACCGGGGACGAGACCGTTATCGAGATCGGCCAGCGGTTCTTCTGGGTGCTGGGCCCCTCCTACTTCACCTATGTGTTCATTGAGATCTTTTCCGGCGCCATCCGAGGGGCGGGAGAGGCGTTGCAGCCCATGCTGATCGTGTGCTTCGGCGTGTGCGGCCTGCGGATCCTGTGGATGGTCACCGCGGTGCCTCTGCTGGGGACTATGGAGTCCGTGGCCATGAACTATCCCGTTACCTGGGTGATCACGGCGCTGGTATTCATCGTTTACTATTACCGCATGAACTGGCTGAAGCGGTGTATCCGTCACAGCGGCCAGGAAGAACCCGTCCAGCAGCTGGGCTGAGAAGAACAAGCGTATCAGAGGGAGCCTTCGGGCTCCCTTTTTGTTTTTTGTTCCGAATCCTGTTTTTCGGAAAAGCGGGATGGATTTTCCGGAACCGGGTGGGTTTTCCTACAAAAAAGGGTTGCAATTTCCCCGGTTTTGGGCTATCATGAGAGTGAAAAATGTGCGTACAAATGGGGCGCTGTCATGGGCTGTCCCGCGCAGAAGGTTTCAGAATTTTTAAAAAAATGGAGGAACCCAAAATGATTAACATCCCTCAGGTGAAGCTGGGCGTCGTTGCTGTCTCCCGTGACTGCTTCCCCATCCAGCTTTCCCAGAACCGTCGGGCCGCTGTGGTTGCTGCCTGCGCCAAGAAGGGCCTGGAAGTTTACGAAGCTCAGACCACCGTGGAAAATGAGAAAGATATGCTCAAGGCTGTTGAGGAAGTTACTGCTGCTGGCTGCAACGCCCTCACCGTGTTCCTGGGCAACTTTGGCCCCGAGACCCCCGAGACCCTCATCGCCAAGTACTTTGACGGTCCCTGCATGTTCGTGGCTGCTGCCGAAGGCGACGGCGACCTGATCAACGGTCGTGGCGACGCTTACTGCGGTATGCTGAACTGCTCTTACAACCTGGGCCTGCGCGGCCTGAAGGGCTACATCCCCGAGTATCCTGTGGGCGACGCTACCGAGATCGCCGACAAGATCGCTGAGTTTGTTCCCATCGCTCGCGCTATCATCGGCATCAAGGGCCTGAAGATCATCACCTTCGGTCCCCGTCCTCAGGACTTCTTTGCCTGCAACGCTCCCATCAATGGCCTGTATCAGCTGGGCATCGAGATCGAGGAGAACAGCGAGCTGGATCTGCTGGTGGCTTACAAAGAGCACGCCAACGATCCCCGTATCCCCGAGGTCTGCGCTGACATGGCTCAGGAAATGGGCGAGGGCAAGTATTATCCCGAACTGTCCGCTCGTATGGCTCAGTTTGAGCTGACTCTGCTGGATTGGGCTGAGCAGCACAAGGGCAGCCGCCAGTATGTGGCTTTCGCCGACAAATGTTGGCCTGCCTTCCCCAGCCAGTTCGGCTTTGAGCCCTGCTATGTCAACTCCCGTCTGGCTACCCGCGGTATCCCCGTGGCCTGCGAAGTGGACATCTACGGCGCTCTGTCCGAGTACATCGGCATGTGCATCTCCGGTGACACCGTCACCCTGCTGGACATCAACAACTCCGTGCCCGCTTCCATGTACGAGTCTCAGATCAAGGGCAAGTTCGACTACGACTACAAGCTGACCGATACCTTCATGGGCTTCCACTGCGGCAACACTCCCAGCTGCAAGCTGTGCGCTGACCGCGCTGTGAAGTATCAGCTCATCCAGCATCGTCTGCTGGAGCCCGCTGGTTCCGATCCCGATTTCACCCGCGGCACCCTGGAAGGCGACATCGCTCCCGGCGAGATCACCTTCTATCGTCTCCAGAGCACTGCTGACGGTCAGCTCCGCTGCTACGTGGCGGAAGGCGAAGTCCTGCCCGTGCCCACCTGCTCCTTCGGTGGCATCGGCGTGTTCGCTATCCCCGAGATGGGCCGCTTCTATCGTCACATCCTGGTGGAGAAGCGTTATCCCCACCACGGCGCCGTGGCCTTCGGCCATTACGGCAAGCTGCTGTTCGAGCTGTTCAAGATTCTGGGCATTCAGGACATCGGCTTCAACCAGCCCAAGGGCATGCTCTACAAGACCGAGAATCCCTTCTGCTGAGAACTGGCGTTTTAACAAAAACTATCGTAGGACCTGCTGGGCGCTGCCTGGCAGGCCCTATTTTTTTGCGATCAAGAGAGTGCTAAAATTTTTCGTGGATCCGTTAGATTTTGGGTGAAAATTCCGATATAGTAAGTAGAGGAATAGGATTTGCTTCCCCTTTGCCGGTTGAGGAACCCGGCAGGGGAACAGGTGTTACAGCGGGAGGTTTATGATGGATTTTTCGATCATCGGCAATCTGAACACCCATTTGAAGAATCTGAAGATGCAGACCCAGTGGGACTTGAAACGGGAGACCGGGAGTTATTCCGCCAAGGGGGAAACTCTGGACCAGTGGCTGGATGATCCCATGAAGAAAACAGCGGAAGCTACCCAGGTCCAGGCCCAGGTGGACGCCCAGCGGGAAAATGGGGACGACAAGCTGCGTGAGATCCACCAAAAGCTGGAAGCGGGCGGCAAGCTGACTCCCGAGGAACGGGAATACCTTCAGGCGAAGGATCCTCAGACGTATCAGGAGCTGGTACAGGAGGAACGTCAGCAGAAGGCCTATGAGGAGGCTTTGCGCCGGTGCAAGACCAAGGAGGAAGTGCAGCGGCTGCAAACCCAGCAGGTCAACGCCTCCCTGACAGTGGTGCGATCCATCGAGCACAATCCCCACATCTCCATGGCGAAGAAATTGGAGATCGCCATGGGGGAGAAGCGCAAGGTGGACGCGGTGGCAGAGAGCACCCAGCGCTTTATGGCCAGCGGGGAATTCGCCCAGCTTCCCACAGAGGCGGAGGAAGCCCAGGCGAATCAAGACCGGGAACCTGTGGAGCGGCCTCAGGAAAGCCTGCAAGACCCCGCCGGGGAAAGGATCCAAGAGAAGGGACAGGCGGAAGAAGCCCGGGAGCCTTGGAAGGAGGAGTCTATCCCCGACACGGAAACCCGGGAGGAGCGAAAGGTGCGCCGGGCCAAAGCGGAAGCGGCCTACGCGGTGATGAAGCTGCCGGACGGGACCGGATCCGGACCAGCGCAGCCTGTTTTTGACGAAAAGGGGTGAGCGTGTGCAGATCGGAGGGATCGGTAAACCAGGAGGAGCGTCTGGAATGGGCGCTTTCGGCCTGTATCAAAACGCGGGGATCAGGGAATCTAAGGTGCCCTTGGCAGGAGCTGCCCCCGGTGGACAGGACCAGCTGACATTGTCTTTGGCCTATTTGGAGGAGCAGACCCGGCGGGCGTGGGAACTTTCCGCCATGGAGCAGCAGATGGGGACCAGCAGCAACGAGAGTTCCCAGCTGGAGGCTTTGAAAGATGCCATGGAGGTTTTAAAGGCCTGCGCCAAGATCGCGGCAAGCATCATGAAGGGGGACGAAGTGCCCCTAAAGGACCTGCGCTATCTGATGGAGCACGACAGCCAAGGGTATCAGCTGGCCATGGCCATGCGCCGCACCAAGGAGGACCCGGAAAAGTGCAAGAGCGTGGTCCCGGATGAAGAGCAGCAGGGGCAGCGGAGTTCGTCGGTAGAAGCCCCGACAGGAGGGACTTCCGGAGGCGGCGGAGGCGAAAGCGTTGCCCCGTCCGGGGGATCCTCTTCCTCAGGAGGAGCAAGCGCTTCCGGCAGCGGGCCTGAGGGCTGAGCGTTCTTTGAATAAGAAAAAGGGACCGTCCCTAGAGACGGTCCCTTTTTTATGGAGTTTATATCACAGGGTGTAGGAGACGTCGCCCAGCGCGGGGTCTACGGTGAGCAGCAGGCCCTGCTCCGTGTCCTGAGCGGTGGCGCCGGTCAGGTCCTTCACGTTGTGGACGTTCCGCAGCAGCACCTTCAAGTTCTCCGCACGACCTTCAAAGGTGAGCGTCACCTTGCCGTCAACGTTCTTGGCGGAGGCTTTCAGCAGGTGATTTCCGTACATGTCCTTCACCTCGGCCTGGGCCTGGTCTTTCAGGGCGAACAGGTGGAGAGTCAGATCCTTGCCGTAATCGTATTCCACTTTCTGGTCGTCAGCGCCCACGGCAATCAGGGAGTTCTCCCGGGCCATGAGAGGCAAGCTCATAAAGTTGTGGACTTCGTGGCGCCACTTGCCGCCCTCTACCACTTCGCCGGTGAGGAAGTTGGTCCAGGTGCCTTCGGGCAGGTAGTAGTCCACGTCGCCGCTCTTGGTGAACACAGGGGCCACCAGCAGGTCGCCGCCCAGCATGTATTGCCGGTCCAGGTCGGTGCAGGGGATGTCGTTGGGGAACTCCAGCACCATGGCCCGCATGGTGGGCACGCCGGTCTCATGGGTCTCTACGGCGGCGGAGTACAGGTAGGGCATCAGGGTGCATTTCAGGTTGGTGAATTTCCGCACCACGTCCACGGCCTCGTCACCAAAGAGCCAGGGCACCCGGTAGGAGTTGGACCCGTGGAGCCGGGAATGGGTGGACAGCAGGCCGAAGGCCGCCCAGCGCTTGTACACGTCCGCGGGAGCGGTGCCCTCAAAGCCGGAGATGTCGTGGCTCCAGAAGCCGAAGCCGGACATGCACAGAGAAAGGCCGCCCCGGAGGGATTCGCTCATGGACAGGTAGTTGGAGGAGCAGTCGCCGCCCCAGTGGACCGGGAACTTCTGACCGCCCACAGTGGCGCTGCGGGCGAACAGGCAGGCCTGATCTTTGCCCTTGTACTCTTCCAACAGCTCAAAGACGCACTTGTTGTACAGGTAGGTGTAGTAGTTGTGCATCAGCTCCGGATCGCTGCCGTCGTAATACACCGCGTCGGTGGGGATCCGCTCGCCGAAGTCGGTTTTGAAGCAGTCCACGCCCTGATCCAGCAGCACCCGCAGCTTGCTCTGATACCACTTCCAGGCGTCGGGGTTGGTGAAGTCCACCAGGCCCATGCCCGCCTGCCACAGGTCCCACTGCCACACGTCTCCGTTGGGACGCTTCAGCAGGTAGCCCTTTTCCATGGCTTCCTTGAACAGGGGAGACTTCTGGCCGATGTAGGAGTTGATCCACACGCAGATCTTCAGGCCGCACTCCTCCTTCATCCGGCGGAGCATGCCGGGCACGTCGTCGAACATGGCCTCGTCCCAGGTGAAGTTGCACCACTCGTTTTCCTTCATCCAGTAGCAGTCAAAGTGGAACACGTGGAGGGGGATCTTCCGCTCCGCCATGCCGTCCACGAAGCTGCGAACGGTCTTTTCGTCGTAGGAGGTGGTGAAACTGGTGGTCAGCCACAGGCCGAAGCTCCAGGCGGGAGGCAGAGCGGGCCGGCCGGTGAGGGCGGTGTAGTTTTGCAGCACGGTCTTGCCATCCCCGCCGCCGATGACCATGAAGTCGATCTTCTCTCCCGGCACCGAGAACTGCACCCGGGTCACCGCCTCGGAGCAGATCTCATAGGACACCTTGCCGCTGGTATTCACCAGCAGGCCGTAACCCTTGTTGGTCATGTAGAAGGGGATGTTCTTATAGGAGATCTCCGTGCAGGTGCCGCCGTCCTCGTTCCACATGTCCACCACCTGGCCGTTCTTCACGAAGGGAGTGAACCGCTCTCCCAGGCCATAGACCTTCTCCCCGATGTCCAGGTCCATCTGTACCCGCATGAAGGGGCCCTCGGGAGTGGTGAGGGTGCTGATCATAGCGTGGCCGAACCGGTCACCCACATTGGTCAGCTTCTTGCCCTCATAATAATAGGTAAAGGAGGCGGGGTTCTTGGTGATCCGCAGCTCCGTCTTGCCGCTTTGGATCGACAGGCCGCCGTCAAATTCCTCCACGGTGAGGGGGCAGGCTTCCATGTCCAGCTCGAACTGGGGCTCCTTTTTGGCGCTGCCCATAAAGTGGAACGCCTGGGTGCGGAGGATGTCCGCCTTGGGGGAGGAGATGAACAGTTCCAGCACCGGGCCGCCCAGAGCGCGCACGTCCTGGGAATAGGGCACAGCGTACAGGTATACCTTGTCCTCATAGATCTTGACTTCCCGGATCTGAGCCACGTCGGCGTTCTCCACGCCGGGCAGATTCATCCAGTAGCCTTTGGTGAATTTCATAAAAGACCATCCTTTCTTTCAGGTCAGATTTTTTGATGTGGGAAACGGGAGAAACAGGCCTCGCGGTTGCAAAACCGGTCCCGATGGTATATAGTATATTCATTCTAAGGCGGCGTCCGGGAGAAATGCTTGTGGGAAACGGACAATTCGTTTCACTATTTTGATCTTTTTGGAGAAAGGCGGTGGGCAGGTGGTCAACCGGGAACTGAAAGAGGACCGTCAGCACGGGGACATCAGCCTGCCGGTGGACTGTTACCGCGTCCAGCCGCCCTACTCTCTCACTCACCAGGAGCTGGAATGCCATTGGCACGACGAGATGGAGCTGTTTAAAGTGGAGCGGGGCACTGCTCGGGTCCAGTGCGGCAGTGATTACTTCGAGGCCAAAGCGGGGGAGATGGTGTTCTTCAACAGCGGAGAGCTCCACGCCGCCCAGCCCTTGAACGGTCAGGTGCTGGATTACGCCGCGGTGGTGTTCAGCCCGGAGATGCTCTGCGGGGAGCAGAGCGATATTGCCCGGCGGAAGTACATCGCCCCGGTGCTGGAGGGAAAGCTCCACCCTCTGCGGGTCACTTCGCCCGCCGGAGAGGAAGGATGTCAAATGCTGGAAGCCTTCGACCAGGTGATGGACCTGCTGGTGCGCCGTCCCCCGGTGTATGAGCTGCGGGTGCGGGCCCGACTGCTGGAGATTTTTGCCGGGCTGACAGAGCGGGGAGAGCGCAGCGTTCCCCAAGGGGAGAAAGCCCCGGCCCAGGGGATCAAAACCGCCATCGACTACATCCGGGGCCATTACCGGCAGCAGATCACCATCGGGGAACTGGCTCGGCTCAGCCATATGAGTGACGGCCACTTCTGCCGGCTCTTTAAAAAGTATACCTTTAAAACACCAGTGCAGTATATCAACCGGGTGCGGCTCTCCGCCGCCATGGAGCTTTTGCTGGAAAGCGATCGGAAAGTGCTGGACGTGGCCCTGGACACGGGCTTCAATAGTTTGAGCTATTTCATCGGGGTGTTCAAAGACAGCATGGGCTGTACGCCCACGGAATTCCGCCGGCGTCAAGGACGGACGGAGACTATCGGGAGGGAAAACGCATGACCATCCTTTTGATCCTGTTGGCGATTGTAGTAGTGATCCTGGTGCTGTGGCTGTGGGCCATTGCTCCCCAGCTACCCCGGGCGGATTTCTCCGCCTTCCATAAATTCGACTACGCCCACCGGGGCCTTCACGACAAGGACAAAGGGGTGCCGGAGAACTCTCTGAAAGCCTTCGATCTGGCGGTGCGGGGCGGCTTCGGCATGGAGTTTGACTTGCAGCTGACCAAGGACGGGCAGATCGTGGTCCACCACGACCTTTCCATCTCCCGAACCTGCGGGGTGGACCGGAACATCTGCGACATGACCTATGAGGAGCTGTCCGGCTACCGGCTGTTTGGTACAGAGGAACATATCCCCCTGTTTTCCCAGGTGTTGGAGCTGGTAGGAGGCCGCACGCCCCTGATCGTGGAGCTGAAAAGCTACACCCGCCAGGAGGAGCTGTGCCAAAAGACCATGGAGCAGCTGCGAGGCTACACCGGCCTGTACTGCGTGGAGTCTTTTGACCCCCGGATCGTCCGGTGGTTCCGGCAGCATTTCCCCCAGGTGATCCATGGCCAGCTCATGTGCCGCAAGGCTCGGGAGGATATGACCCAGCTGGAAGATTTCATCGGCCGGAATCTGCTGACCAACTTCTACGCCCGGCCCCACTTTGAGGCCTACGATTTCCATACCCGCCGCAATCCTTCTCTCCGCCTGGCCCGCCGTGTGTTCGGCATCCAGGAGGTGAGCTGGACCCTGCGCAGTTTGGAGGAGTACAAGACTGCCAAGGAAGAGGGCTGTCTGTGTATCTTCGAGAAGTTCCTGCCTTTGGAGACTGACCCTCGGAAGAAGTTCACGTTCTCTGATCTGCTGGCGGATTCCGCCAAAGCCGCCGCCGTGTGCCTGCGTCGGGGAGAGACTCAGGGGAAGGAAAGTCACTCCTGAAAAAAAGTGCACAAAAAAACCGGAGAAATTTCTCTGCTTTTCTCCGGGGCAAAAGCGAAAAAAATTCGAAAAAACTTGAAAAAACCTTGCAAAACAGTGGGGTGTATGGTATTATAATCAAGCGTGACTGCACAGGTGTTCCAGACAAGGGAACGCCAGATATGCGATGAAGCGGGAGGTTGCGGCCCAGATGCGGCCGGTTTTTCCGTGGAGTATGTCCGATTTGAAACCGGGCGAAGGAATTTGAAGGGATGGAACCACCGGGCGCACCCGGCAGGCCGAATTTGTGCCCTTCAGAGGATGATATGGGTTTGTCCTTGCCCCGGAATCCGCGGTTCGCGGATTTCCGGTTTTTCTATGTCCAGGGTGGAAACACCCGGAACAGTGTTGAAAAAACCCAGCCCGCCTAACAGAAATTTAAGGAGGCGATTTTGAGTGGCAGTCAAGGAAAAGATCAGAATCAGAATTAAGGGGTACGATCATCAGCTGGTGGACCAGTCTTCCGAGAAGATCGTCGCCACCGCCAAGCGCACCGGCGCTCGGGTCTCCGGTCCCGTGCCGCTGCCCACCGAGAAGCAGATCATCACCATTCTGCGCGCTGTTCATAAGTATAAGGACAGCCGTGAGCAGTTCGAGATGCGCACCCACAAGAGACTGATCGACATTCTCCGGCCCAGCAACAAGACCGTTGAGGCTCTGATGGGTCTGGAACTCCCCGCCGGCGTAGAGATCGAGATCAAACTGTGAGAAAGAGACCTCACAGTTTGATCTCGATGAGAGAAGCCCTCGGAAACTTACGTTTCCGTTTTCGCTCCGCGAAAAACCGTGCTTCTCTCAGGTGAGACCGTAGTGAGACGTTACACAGTTTGGTTTTAAGCTACTCCGGAGCAGGAGGGTCATGTTGGAGAGATCCAACCAATAACTCTATTAGGAGGAAAAGAAAGATGAAAAAAGGAATCATCGGCAAGAAGATCGGCATGACGCAGATCTTCGACGAAAAGGGAAAAGTCATTCCCGTCACTGTCATCGAAGCCGGTCCCTGCGTGGTGACGCAGAAGAAGACCGTGGAAAACGACGGCTACAATGCTGTGCAGATCGGCTTCGGCGACCAGAAGCCCCAGCGGGTGAAGAAGCCCCTCACCGGTCACTTCAAGAAGGGCGATGTGGCCCCCAAGAAGACCCTGCGGGAATTCCGCCTGGACGACATCAGCGCCCTGAACGTGGGCGATCTGATCAAGGCCGACACCTTTGAGACCGGCGAGCGCGTGGACGTTACCGGCAAGAGCAAAGGTAAGGGCTACGCCGGCGTGATCAAGCGCTGGAACTTCCGCCGCCTGAAGGAGACCCACGGTTCCGGTCCTGTTGCCCGCCACGGCGGTTCCAACGGCGCCTGCTCCACTCCCTCTCGTGTTTGGAAGGGCCTGAAGATGGCCGGTCATCTGGGTGCTGAGACCGTCACCGTGCAGAACCTGACGGTTGCCAAGGTGGACGCCGAGAACAATCTGATCGCGGTAAAGGGCGCCATCCCCGGCCCCAACGGCGGCATCGTCATTGTCCGCGACAGTGTGAAAGCGTAAGGGAAGGAGGAATAAAGCATGCCTAGTATCGCAGTTTTGAACATGCAGGGCCAGGAAGTGGGCCAGCAGGAACTCAATGAGGCCGTGTTCGGCATCGAGCCCAACGTGTCCGTGATGAACGACATGGTGAAGAATTATCTGGCCAACCAGCGCCAGGGCACTCAGTCCGCTCTCACCCGCAGTGAGGTTTCCGGCGGCGGCAAGAAGCCGTGGCGCCAGAAGGGCACCGGCCGGGCCCGTCAGGGTTCCACCCGCGCTCCCCAGTGGACCCATGGCGGCATCGTGTTCGCTCCCAAGCCCCGGGAGTATCGCTACACCCTGAACAAGAAGGTGAAGCGCCTGGCCATGAAGTCCGCCCTTTCTTCCAAGGTGCGTGACAACGAGATGATCGTCATCGACCAGATCACTGCCGATTCCTATAAGACCAAGACCATCGCCGACATGCTCAAGGCGGTGGGTTCCGAGAAGAAGGCCCTGATCGTTCTGTCCACCATGGACGAGAAAGTGATCGCTTCCGCCCGGAACATCCCCGGGGTTAAGACCGCTCAGGTCAACACCCTGAACGTATATGACATCCTGGGCGCTGACAAGTTCATCGTCGTTAAGGATGCAGTCGCTAAGATCGAGGAGGTGTATGCATAATGGCAGCCCAGGATATCATCATCCGCCCCATCATCACCGAAAAGACCATGGACGGCAACAGCCAGAAGAAGTACACCTTTGAGGTGAGCAAGGATTCCACTAAGATCGACGTTAAGCGCGCTGTGGAAGAGCTTTTCGGCGTTAAGGTCAGCAAGGTGAACACCCTCCATGTCAGGGGCCATCTGCGCCGCCAGGGCCGCTACGAAGGCTATACCAGAAGCTGGAAGAAAGCCGTCGTCACCCTGACCGAGGACAGCAAGACCATCGAATTCTTCGAGTCTATGATCTAAAGTCTGGTCCTGCTAGAGGACCCTCACGAGCGAGTGAGATCGCCCAAGTGAGAATGGGCACGAATGGGGGACGCCGCCCCCGCAAAGCCAATATAGGAGAGTGAAAACCAAATGGCAATCAAGAATTACAAGCCGACCACCGCGGCAAGGCGGAACATGTCCGTAACGGACTACACCGGCCTTTCCAAGAATGGTCCTGAGAAGAGCCTGCTGGCTCCTCTGGATAAAAAAGCCGGCCGTAACAGCTATGGCCGCATCACCGTCCGCCATCGTGGCGGCGGCAACCGCAAGAAGTATCGTATCATCGACTTCAAGCGCCAGAAGCACGACGTGGAAGCCACTGTGCTGTCCATCGAGTACGATCCCAATCGTTCCGCGTTCATCGCTCTGGTCCAGTATGAGGACGGCGAGAAGCGGTATATCCTGGCTCCCCACGGCCTGAAGGCTGGGGACAAGGTGGTTTCCGGCGCTGGCGCCGACATTAAGCCCGGCAACGCGCTGCCCCTGAAGAACATCCCCGTGGGTACTTTCATCCACAACGTGGAGCTGTATCCCGGCAAGGGCGCTCAGCTGGCCCGCGCCGCCGGCATCATGGCTCAGCTGATGGCCAAGGAGAACGGCATGGCCCTGCTGCGTCTGCCCTCCGGCGAGCTGCGCAACGTGCCTGAGAGCTGCATGGCTTCTATCGGCCAGGTCTCCAACATCGACCACGAGAACGTGAAGATCGGTAAAGCCGGCCGCAAGCGTCACATGGGTTGGCGGCCTACCGTGCGCGGTTCCGTTATGAACCCCAATGACCACCCCCACGGCGGTGGTGAGGGCAAGAGCCCTGTGGGCCGTCCCGGACCTGTTACCCCCTGGGGTAAGCCTGCTCTGGGTTACAAGACCCGCAAGAAGAACAACCGCAGCGATAAGTTCATCGTGAAGCGCAGAAACGGCAAGTAAGTCGCACGGGAAAGGAGCAAAGACACTATGAGCAGAAGCTTAAAGAAGGGACCCTTTGTACAGCCCGTGCTGCTGAAAAGGATCCAGGCCATGAACGAGGCCGGCGAGAAGAAGATCGTCAAGACCTGGAGCAGATCCTCCATGATCTTCCCCGATTTCGTTGGTCACACCATCGCGGTCCACGACGGCCGCAAGCATGTGCCGGTGTACGTCACCGAGGACATGGTTGGACACAAGCTGGGCGAGTTTGCTCCCACGCGGACCTTCAAGGGCCACGCGGGCGCCAAGACCTCTAAGTAAGAAGAAAGGAGAGAAAAGCAATGGAAGCGAAAGCAACACTGAACTACACCCGTATCTCTCCCCGTAAGGTCGGCATCGTCCTGGATCTCATCCGCAACAAGCCGGTAGACCTTGCTGCCGCTATCTTGAAGCACACCCCCAAGGCTGCCTGCGAGGATCTTCAGAAGCTGCTGAAGTCCGCAGTGGCCAATGCGGAGAACAACTTCAATATGGACCGGAACAGCCTGTATGTTTCTCAGTGCTATGTCACCCCCGGCCCCATTCTGAAGCGGATCCGCCCCAGCGCCCACGGCCGGGCGTTCCGGGTGTTGAAGAGAACCTCTCACATCACCATCGTGGTGAAGGAAAAAGAGTAAGCGGTAAGGAGGCAAATTATGGGTCAGAAAGTGAATCCCCACGGTCTCCGTGTGGGTGTTATCAAAGACTGGGATTCCCGCTGGTTCGCCAAGGACAATGAGTTTGGCGATATCCTGGTGGAGGATTACAACCTCCGCAAAACGCTGAAGAAGCAGCTGTATTCCGCGGGCGTTCCGAAGATCGAAATCGAGCGCGACGCCTCTAAGGTGCGCATTCACATCCACTGCGCCAAGCCCGGCATGGTCATCGGCAAGGGCGGCACCGAGATCGAGAAGCTGCGTCAGCAGTGCGAGAAGATGCTGAATAAGCCTGTGGTGATCAACATCGTGGAAGTGCGGCAGCCCGACCTGAACGCTCAGCTGGTAGCCGAGAACATCGCCTCTCAGCTGGAGCGCCGGATCTCTTTCCGCCGCGCCATGAAGGGCTGCATCGGCCGCAGCATGAAGCTGGGCGCCAAGGGTATCAAGACCAAGGTGTCCGGACGTCTGGGCGGCGCCGAGATCGCCCGCAGCGAAGAGTACCATGACGGCACCATTCCGCTGCAGACCATCCGCGCCGACATCGACTATGGTTTCGCTGAAGCCAACACCACCTACGGCCGCATCGGCGTAAAGGTGTGGCTGTACAAGGGCGAGGTGCTCAACGACAACCGCGGCGGCGAGCGCCGTGAGCGTCCCCGTCGTGAGGACCGTCGGGACGACCGCCGTGAGCGCCGTGACCGCCGCCCCTCTGGGAATAGGGAAGGAGGCCGCAGATAATGTTACTGCCTAAGCGCGTGAAATACCGCAGAGTTCAGAGAGGCCGCATGAAGGGCAAGGCCCTGCGCGGCAATAAGGTGACCTATGGCGATTTTGGCCTGCAGGCTCTGGAGCCCGCATGGATCACCTCCAACCAGATCGAGGCCGCCCGTGTGGCCATGACCCGTTACTGCAAGCGTTTCGGTAAGGTCTGGATCAAGATCTTCCCCGACAAGCCCGTTACCGCGAAGCCCGCTGAAACCCGAATGGGTTCCGGTAAAGGCTCTCCCGAGTACTGGGTAGCCGTGGTGAAGCCCGGCCGCGTGATGTTCGAGCTGGGTGGCGTGCCCGAGGCCACTGCCCGCGAAGCTCTGCGTCTGGCCGCTAACAAGCTTCCCATCAAGTGCAAATTCGTAACTAAAGAAACGGAGGCCAGTGAGTGATGAAAGCTGCAGAAATCAGAGAAATGACCGCTGACGAGCTGAACAGCAAACTCGCCGACCTGAAGGCTGAGCTTTTCAACCTGCGTTTCCAGCTCGCTATCAATCAGCTTGACAACCCCATGCGCATCTCGGCCGTGAAGAAGGACATCGCCCGGGTCAAGACCGTCATCCGGGAGAACGAGCTCCGCGCCGACAACGCCTAAGGGAAGGGAGGATTAACAAGTGAGCGAAGAAAGAAACATGAGAAAAACCGCGGTTGGCCGCGTCGTCAGCGACAAGATGGACAAGACCGTGGTGGTCGCTATTCAGGACAGCGTGAAGCACCCCATCTACAACAAGGTTATTAAGCGCACCGTGAAGCGCAAGGCTCATGACGAGAACAACGAGTGCCGCGTGGGCGACCGTGTTCGCATCATGGAGACCCGTCCCCTCTCCAAGGACAAGAGATGGCGTCTGGTGGAGATCATTGAGAAAGCCAAATAAATTTTTGGCAGAAGCACTTTTCCCAACGAAAATAACTTTATTTGGCTTTTAAGCAAAGGAGGAACGCACTGTGATTCAGCAGCAGTCTTACCTCAAAGTGGCCGACAACACCGGCGCCAAGGAGCTTATGTGCATCCGTGTGCTGGGCGGCACTGGCAGGAGGTATGCCAATATCGGCGACGTGGTGGTTGCTTCCGTTAAAAAAGCAGCACCCGGCGGCGTGGTCAAAAAAGGCGACGTTGTCAAGGCAGTTATCGTCCGGACTTCTTCCGGCGTGCGCCGTGAGGACGGCACCTATATCCGTTTCGACGAGAACGCGGCCGTTATCATCCGTGATGACAAGAACCCCCGCGGCACTCGTATCTTTGGGCCTGTGGCCCGTGAGCTGCGTGACAAGGAATACATGAAGATCCTGTCCCTGGCTCCCGAAGTACTTTAATGGAGGTGCACTGATAATGAATAACAAGGTTCATGTAAAAACCGGTGACACCGTCGTAATCCTCAGCGGCAAAGACCGCGGCAAAAAGGGCAAGGTCATGCAGGTCAGCCCCAAGGAAGGCAAAGTGATCGTTGAGAACGCCAACTTTGTCCAGAAGCATGTGAAGCCCCGCAGAATGGGCGAGGCCGGCGGCATCATCAAGGCCGAAGGCGCCATCTATGCCTGCAAAGTGCAGGTGGTTTGCCCCCGTTGCGGCAAGGCAACCCGTGTCGGCCACAAGATCCTGAAGGACGGCACCAAGGAACGCATTTGCAAAAAATGCGGCGAGTCGCTGTGAGGGAGGATAAGAAATGGCTAGAATGAAAGAGTTCTATAAAGAAGAAGTGGCCCCCGCTCTGATGAAGAAATTCAGCTACAAGAGCGTGATGCAGATCCCGAAGCTGGATAAGATCGTCATCAACGTGGGCGCCGGCGAGGCCAAGGACAACGCCAAGGCCATCGATGCCATCAGCGGCGACCTGGCTAAGATCACCGGCCAGAAGCCCGTGGTGTGCAAGGCCAAGAAGAGCGTGGCTAACTTTAAGCTCCGTGAAGGCATGCCCATCGGCGTGAAGGTCACCCTGCGCGGCGACCGGATGTACGAGTTCCTGGACCGCCTGTTCAACGTGGCCCTGCCCCGTGTTCGTGACTTCCGGGGCATCAACCCCAATTCCTTCGACGGCCGTGGCAACTACAACATGGGTATCCGCGAGCAGCTGATCTTCCCCGAAATCGACTATGATAAGGTCGACAAGGTGCGGGGCATGGATATCTGCTTTGTCACCACTGCCAACACCGACGAAGAGGCCCGCGAGTTCCTGACTCTGATGGGCGCTCCGTTCACGAAATAAGGAGGGATTATTGTGGCCAAGACTTCGATGAAAGTAAAACAGAGTAGACCTCAGAAGTATTCCACCCGGGAATACAACCGCTGCAAGATCTGCGGCCGGCCGCATGCCTACCTTCGGAAATTCGGCATTTGCCGTATTTGCTTCCGGGAGCTTGCATATAAGGGCGAGATCCCCGGCGTGAAGAAGGCAAGCTGGTAAATCATCAAGGAGGTACGAAAACATGCAAGTTACAGATACAATCGCCGATCTGCTGACCCGCATCCGCAACGCGCAGGCTGCTAAGCATGACACCGTGGAGGTGCCCGCCTCCAACATGAAGAAGGCTATTTGCCAGATTCTGGTGGACGAGGGCTATGTGAAGAGCTTCAACGTGACGGAAGACGGCAAGCAGGGGATGATTACCATCACCCTGAAGTACGCTAACGGCAAGCAGCCGGTTATCAAGGGCCTGAAGCGGGTTTCCAAGCCCGGCCTGCGGATCTATTCCAACGCGCAGGATCTGCCCAAAGTGATGAAGGGTCTGGGCGTGGCCATCATCTCCACTTCCAAGGGGATCATGACCGACCGGGCCGCTAGAAAAGAAAACGTCGGCGGCGAAGTGCTGGCGTTCATTTGGTAAGAAAAGGGGGTGCGAGAGCATGTCGAGAATTGGAAGAAAACCCATCAATATTCCCGCTGGCGTTGAAGTCAAGGTAAACGGCAGCGAAGTGACGGTAAAGGGCCCCAAGGGCACCCTGGACCAGACCTTCAATCCCAAGATGAACATCTCTGTGGAAGGCAATGAGATCCTGGTCACCCGTCCTGACGACGAAAAGGAGTCCCGTTCGCTCCACGGCCTGACCCGCACGCTCATCCACAATATGGTGGTTGGCGTGACCGAGGGCTTCTCCAAGACCCTGGACGTTCAGGGTGTTGGCTATCGTGTGCAGAAGCAGGGCAAGGACCTGGTTATGAACCTGGGCTATTCCCATCAGGTGGTGGTGTCTGAAAACGAGGACATCAAGATCGAAGCTCCCAACGCCAACACCATCGTGATCTCCGGCATCGATAAGCAGAAGGTCGGCCAGTTCGCAGCCGAAGTCCGCGAGAAGCGGCCGCCGGAACCCTATAAGGGCAAGGGCATCCGCTATGCCGGCGAATTCGTCCGCCGCAAGGAAGGCAAGGCCGGTAAGGGCTCTAAGTAAAGGTAGAAGGAGTGAGAAAAAATGGTCAATAAGGCAGATACAAACAAGGCTCGTCTGCGCCGCCACAAGAGAGTGCGCGGCAAGATCAGCGGCACCGCCGAGCGGCCCCGCCTGAACGTGTTCCGCTCCAGCGCCAACATCTACGCCCAGATCATCGACGACACCACAGGCCGTACCCTGTGCGCTGCGTCCACTCTGGACAAGAGCTTTTCCGGCAACGGCGGCAACAAAGAGGCTGCCCGCGAGGTGGGCAAGATGATCGCCCAGAAGGCAGCAGAAAAAGGCATTACCAATGTGGTCTTCGACCGCGGCGGATATATTTTCCACGGCCGTGTCAAAGAGCTGGCCGAAGGCGCCCGTGAGGGCGGCCTCAACTTCTAAGTAAGGAGGAAATGATTTTGGCTAGTAATATTGACGCTACTGTTCTGGACCTGCAAGAGCGGGTCGTGGCTATCAACCGCGTTTCCAAGACCGTTAAGGGCGGCCGTGTTATGAAGTTCGCCGCTCTGGTGGTCGTTGGCAACGGCGACGGCATCGTGGGCTTCGGCATCGGCAAGGCCGCTGAAGTTCCGGACGCCATCCGCAAGGGCATCGAGGACGCCAAGAAGCATCTGACCCGCATCGCTCTGCGGGGCTCCACCATCCCCCACGACATCGTGGGCGAGTTCGGCGCCGGCCGGGTCATCCTGAAGCCCGCCGCTCCTGGTACCGGCGTTATCGCCGGCGGCCCCGTGCGTGCCGTGGTGGAATGCGCTGGCATCCGTGATATCCGTGCCAAGGCTCTGCGTTCCAACAACCCCTGCAACGTGGTCCGCGCTACCCTGGCTGGCCTGACCCAGCTGCGCACCGCTGAAGAAGTTGCCGCGCTGCGTGGCAAGACCGCCAAAGAGATTCTGTAAGGGAGGGCCCAGCTTTGAAAATTACTTTGAAGAAAAGCCTGATCGGCAGCAAGAAGGATCAGATCGCCACTGCCGAATCCCTGGGACTGAAGAAGGTGGGCGACACCACCGAGCAGCCCGACAACGCCCAGACTCAGGGCAAGCTGAAGAAGATCGGCCATCTGATCGAGGTTAGCAAGTAAAAAGAAGCTAAGGAGGTGCGTGACAATGAAGCTCAATCAGCTTACAGCTACGCCCGGCGCTACCAAAGAGCGCAAGCGTATCGGCAGAGGATATGGCGCCGGCACCGGTAAGACCGCCGGTAAGGGCCACAAGGGCCAGAAGGCCCGTGCTGGCCACGGCATGCGGCCCGGCTTTGAGGGCGGCCAGATGCCTATGCAGAGAAGAATCCCCAAAAGAGGTTTCAACAATATTTTCGCAAAAGAGATCGTCTCCATCAACGTTGGTTCCCTGAATCGGTTTGAGGACGGCGCGTCTGTGGACGCAGCAGCGTTGGTCGCAGCCGGCATCCTGAAGAAGGAATGCGACGGCGTGAAAATCCTTTCCAACGGGAAGCTGGAGAAAAAGCTGACCGTAAAAGCCAATGCTTTTTCTCAGGCCGCTAAGGCCAAGATCGAAGCTGCCGGCGGAAAGGCCGAGGTGATCTAAGTGTTTAACACGATCCGAAACGCGTGGCGAATCCCGGACCTGCGGAAGAAGCTCCTGTATACACTGCTGATCATCGTTGTGTTCCGTTTCGGTTCCGTCATTCCCGCGCCTTTCCTGGACGCTTCCGCACTGTCGGAGCTGATGAGCTCCGCTGCGGATAACTCCGCGCTGGGATATATCAACATGCTCACCGGCGGCGCTTTCCAGTACGCCTCCCTGTTCGCAATGGGCATTACGCCTTACATCAACAGCTCCATTATCATGCAGCTGCTGACCATCGCCATTCCGGCGTTGGAGCGTATGGCCAAAGAGGGCGAGGACGGCCGCAAGAAGATCGCCACCATCACCCGGTATGTCACCGTTGTCCTGGGTCTGATCCAGGGTGTGGCTTACTATCTGTACCTGCGTAGCTATAACATCGTAGAGTACAGCGACGGCTTTGCCGGTGTGTTTACCGGGATCGTTATCGTGCTCACCTTCACAGCCGGCACCGCGCTGATCATGTGGATGGGCGAGCAGATCAATGAAAAAGGCGTGGGCAACGGCATTTCCATCATCCTGTTCGCCGGTATCGTCGCCCGGCTGCCGGTCACTTTCGGCACCGTGTGGCAGTACATGCAGCTGGGTATGGAGAGCGCTTCCTCCGCCGGCCAGTACCTGGTGCTGGCTCCCCTGTTCATCGTGCTGTTCCTGGTGGTTATCTGGGTCATCGTCTTCATGAACGAAGCCGAGCGCCGGATCCCCGTGCAGTACGCCAAGAAGGTAGTTGGCCGCAAGATGTACGGCGGCCAGAGCACGTTCCTGCCTGTCCGTGTGGCCATGAGCGGCGTTATGCCTGTGATTTTCGCAAGCGCCATCCTGTCCATTCCCCAGTTCATCAAGCTGTTCGTAAACCCCACCGAGGGTTTCGGGAAAGCCATTTTGGACGCTTTCTCCCAGCAGGGCTGGCTGTATATCGTGCTTTACTTCCTGCTGATCCTGATGTTCGCTTACTTCTATATGTCCATCCAGTATAATCCGCTGGAAATGGCCAATAATCTCCGCCAGAACAACGGCACTATCCCGGGTATTCGTCCCGGAAAGCCCACGGCAGATTTCATCGCAAAGATCCTTTCCAAAGTCACCCTGATCGGGGCCCTGTTCCTGGCGTTCGTCGCCCTGGTCCCCATCATCTACACCAGTGTGACCGGCATGTATGGCCTGTCCATGGGTGGTACTTCCATTATCATTATCGTGGGTGTGGCTCTTGAGACCGTCAAGCAGCTGGAATCTCAGATGATGATGCGCCACTACAAAGGTTTTCTGGATTAACAGAAACGGAGGATGAAGCTATGAAGCTGATTTTGTTAGGCGCGCCCGGAGCCGGGAAAGGCACCCAGGCGGAAAAGATTTGCCAGAAGAACAACATCCCCACCATTTCTACGGGGAACATTCTCCGCGAAGCGCTGAAGAGCGGCACGGAGATGGGCCTGAAAGCGAAAAGCTATATGGAGAGCGGTCAGCTGGTGCCCGATGAGATCCTCATCGGCATCATCCAGGACCGCCTGGCCCAGGAAGATTGCCAGAACGGTTTCATCCTGGACGGTTTCCCCAGGACCATCCCCCAGGCCGAGGCTCTGGATAAGATGGGTGTGGAGATCGACGCCGTCCTCGATATCGAGGTGGCGGACGAGGACATCGTCACCCGCATGTCCGGACGCCGTGTCTGCGAAAGCTGCGGTTCCTCTTACCACGTGCTGTATAAGCAGCCCAAGGAAGAGGGCAAGTGTGACATCTGCGGCGGCACCCTTGTTCAGCGCAAGGATGACCATCCGGATACAGTGAAAGAACGTCTGGAAGTGTATCACACCCAGACGGAACCCCTCAAAGAGTACTACAGCAAGCAGGGCAAACTGCTTGTGGTTCACGGCCAGGATAAGGTGGAGGACACCACCCGCCTGGTGATGGAGGCTCTGGAGGATTTGACATGATCGTGCTGAAGACTAGCCGGGAACTTTCCGTCATGCGGAAAGCCGGCAAGATCTCACAAAAAGCACTCAGGCTGGCTGGCGAAGCGGTAGAACCCGGTGTCTCCACCTGGGAGATCGATAAGATCGTCCGCTCGTACATCGAGAGCGAAGGGGCAACCCCCAGCTTCCTCGGGTACAGCGGCTACCCGGCCAGTGCCTGTATTTCTGTAAACGATGTGGTGATCCACGGCATACCCTCCAAAGGCACCATCCTGAAAAAGGGCGACATCGTGGGGATCGATATCGGCGCGTATTACGAAGGCTTTCACGGCGACAACGCCTGGACCTTCCCCTGCGGCGAGATCAGTCCTGAAGCCCAGGCGCTTTTGGACGCCACACAGCAGAGCCTGTTTTTAGGCATTGAACAGGCAAGGCCCGGCAACCGTTTAGGCGATATCGGCCACGCGGTGCAGGCGTATGTCGAAGCTCGCGGTTACTCGGTGGTACGAGAATTCGTCGGCCACGGAGTAGGTGCGAAGCTCCATGAAGACCCCAGCGTTCCCAATTACGGCACGCCCGGCAGGGGCGTGAGACTGTTGCCAGGCATGGTGATCGCCATCGAGCCCATGATCAACATGGGCAAACCCGGGGTGAAGATCCTGGATGACGGCTGGACCACAGTGACCAAGGACGGAAGCCTTTCCGCTCACTTTGAGCACACAGTGGCCATCACTTCCGACGGACCCGTGCCCTTGACCCTTTTGGATTGAGGTCGGGTTATGGAGTGGAAGCGAGGCCAGGTGGTAAGGTCCCTTGCCGGCCATGATAAAGGCAGCTTCCTGGCGGTGCTGGAGATCGCCCCGCCCTGCGCGGTGGTGGCGGACGGAAAGCGCCGGCCCCTGGAGCGGCCCAAGCGGAAGAAGCTCTTCCATCTGGCTCCCACGGGGACCGTGCTGCCAGAGGAGGCCCTGAAAACCAATCGAGCAATACGCGGCGCCCTGGCCCCCTTTGCCCGGGCGGCGGAAAAGTAAGTACGGAGGTTTTTCCTATGTCAAAGCAGGACGTAATTGAAGTGCAGGGAGTCGTGAAGGAAGCACTGCCCAATGCCACATTTCAGGTAGAGCTTCCCAACGGGCACACAGTGCTGGCCCACATTTCCGGAAAGCTGCGGATGAACTTCATCCGGATCCTGCCCGGAGACAAGGTCACCATGGAAATGTCACCCTATGACCTGACCAAGGGCCGCATCACGTGGCGCTCGAAATAAGAGTAATCCACAGAATCACTGACGTATCCCACTGATAAGGAGGGCACATTATGAAAGTCAGACCTTCTGTTAAGAAAATGTGCGAAAAATGCAAGATCATTAAGCGTAAGGGCAAAGTCATGGTCATCTGTGACAACCCCAAGCATAAGCAGCGCCAGGGCTAATAGCCTGGGCAATACCATGGAGGTGTAAGAATGGCTCGTATTTCCGGTATCGACTTACCCAGAGACAAGCGGATCGAGATCGCCCTTACCTATATCTACGGCATCGGCCGCAAAACCGCCACCAACATCTGCGCCGCCACTGGCGTGGACCCCGACATCCGTGTGCGGGATCTTTCTGAAGATGACACTGCGAAACTGAGAGATTATATCGACAAGAACTGCCATGTGGAGGGCGACCTCCGCCGGGACGTTGCCTTCGATATCAAGCGTCTGATCGAGATCGGCTGCTATCGTGGCGTGCGCCATCGCAAGGGCCTGCCTGTTCGCGGCCAGCGCACCAAGACCAACGCCCGCACTCGCAAGGGTCCCAGAAAGACCATGGCGAACAAGAAGAAGTAAGGAGGGATTCTAAATGGCAGCACAAAAAGGAGCGAAAGGCGCTACTCGCCGTCGCCGTGAGCGCAAGAATATTGAGCGCGGCGCCGCCCATATTCAGTCTACCTTTAACAACACCATCGTCACCATCACCGATACCCAGGGCAACGCTGTTTCCTGGGCAAGCTCTGGCGAGCTGGGCTTCAGAGGCTCTCGGAAATCCACTCCCTTCGCCGCGCAGACAGCCGCCGAGACCGCTGCCCGCCTGGCCATGGAGCACGGCATGAAGTCCGTGGAAGTGTACGTCAAGGGCCCCGGCGCCGGCCGTGAAGCCGCTATCCGTGCCCTGCAGGCTGCTGGCCTGGACGTGAGCATGATCAAGGACGTCACTCCCATCCCCCACAACGGATGCCGCCCGCCGAAGCGCCGCCGCGTCTAACTTGAAAGGAGAAAAAAGCTATGGCTAAAAATATGCAGCCCATCGCAAAGCGCTGCCACGCGCTGGGGATTTCTCCTGCTGTTATGGGCTATGCGAAGAAGAACACCAACCGCAACCCCGGCAGCCAGATGAGAAGAAAGAAGGGCGAGTATGCCCTGCAGCTGCAGGAAAAGCAGAAGGTGAAGTTCGTTTACGGCATCCTGGAGAAGCAGTTCCGTGCTTACTACGAGAAGGCTTCCACCATGCCCGGCAAGACCGGTGAAAACCTGCTGATCCTGGTGGAGCGCCGCCTGGACAACGTGGTGTATCGCCTGGGCTTCGCTTCCACCCGCCGGGACGCCCGGCAGCTGGTCAACCACGGTCATTTCACCGTGAACGGCCAGAAGGTGAACATCCCCTCCTACCTGGTTAAGCCCGGCGACGTGATCGAAGTGAAGGCTTCCAGCCGTTCCTCCGTGAAGTTCTCCAAGCTGACCGGCGAGGACGCTCCCCTGGTGACTCTGCCCCAGTGGCTGGAGCGGGAGAAGAACACCCTGAAGGGTACCGTGGTACAAATGCCCGTCCGCGAGGATATTGACCTGCCCGTGGAAGAGCACCTCATCGTGGAGTTGTACTCCAAGTAATGCGGGCTCCGTATTTAGCAGGCACCATCGATATTTTTGCACTGTGTAAAAGGAGGATCGCGGATGATTGAGATAGAAAGACCCAAGATCGAAATTGCGGAAATTTCCGAAAACGGCACTTATGGCAAATTCGTGGTCGAGCCCCTGGAGCGGGGATTCGGCACCACCCTGGGCAACGGCCTGCGGCGCGTGCTGCTCTCCAGCCTGCCGGGCGTGGCCGTCAAGTCCATTAAGATCGACGGCGTGCTCCACGAGTTTTCCACCATTCCCGGGGTAAAAGAGGATGTCACGGAGATCGTGCTGAACATCAAGGGCCTGGTGGCGAAGCTCCACTGCGACGGCCCCAAGACCGTGGAGATCTCCGCGGAAGGCCCCTGCGATGTCACAGCCGAATCCATCAAAAGCGACAGCGAAGTGGAAGTGCTCAATCCCGAGCTGCACATCGCCACCCTGGGCGAAGGGGCCAGGCTCTACATGGAGCTTACCCTGGATAAGGGAAGGGGTTATGTCTCGAACGAGCGCAACAAGCAGAATATGCCGGAAGGCGTGATCGGAGAGATTGCGGTCGATTCTATTTACACACCTGTGCTCAAGGTCAACTTCAATGTGGAAAGCACCCGCGTGGGCCAGAGCATCGACTATGACAAACTGACGCTGGAGGTTTGGACCAACGGCGTGATCAACGCCCAGGAAGCCGTTTCCCTGGCAGCCAAAGTTCTCACCGACCACCTGAACCTGTTCGTGGACCTGTCCGATAAGGGCAAGAGCACGGAGATCATGGTGGAGAAGGACGAAGGCGGCAAGGAAAAGGTGCTTGAGATGACTATCGAGGAGCTGGATCTCTCCGTCCGTTCCTTCAACTGCCTCAAGCGCGCCGGCATCAACACTGTGGAGGACCTGATCAATCGTTCCGAAGAGGACATGATGAAGGTCCGAAACCTGGGCCGCAAGTCGCTGGAAGAAGTCGTGTGGAAGCTGGCTTCCCTGGGCTTCAGCCTGCGCAAGGACGACGAATAAGCAACCTACTTTTACTACGATAGGAGTGAATATTCATGCCGGGAACGAGAAAGCTGGGCCGTGAGACCGCCCATCGGACCGCTATGCTCCGGGGCTTGGTGACGTTCTTCCTGGAGAACGGCAAGATCGAGACCACCGTGACCCGCGCCAAGGAAGTGCGCGCCATGGCGGAAAAGATGATCACCATCGCCAAGCAGGACAACCTGCACAACAAGCGCCTGGTGATGAGCTTCATCACTAAGGAGAGCGTGACCAATAAGCTGTTCACCGAGATCGCCCCCAAGTACGCTGACCGCAACGGTGGCTATACCCGCATCACCAAGCTGGGGCCCCGCCGCGGCGACGCTGCCGAAATGGCCATCCTGGAATTGGTCTAATTTGAACTGATAATATAACCGCCGAGGGATTCCTTGGCGGCGGGGGAACCCCAGAGAAAAGCCCACACCGCGCAAGCGGTAAGGGCTTTTTCTCTTTGTAGGAGCTATGCTCCTACGCGCGCGAGCGACGCTGCCGAAATGGCCATCCTGGAATTGGTCTAATTTGAACTGATAATATACCGCCGAGGAATTCCTTGGCGGGAAAGCCGCTGGCTGAAAAGCCGGCGGCTTTTTTTCGTCTGTGGGAAGCTTTTTGATTAAACCAAGGATACGTGCTGAATACTAAAGATGAGTTCGTCAAAACCTTTGCAAAGTGAGGAGATCCATATGGTACGTATTCAAAAAGTATTCGGCACAGAGATCCTGGATTCCCGGGGAAATCCCACCGTCAGCGCAACCGTGCAGCTCACCGACGGCACCATGGGCACCGCCGCCGCTCCTTCAGGGGCCTCTACCGGCAAATTCGAGGCCATCGAGCTGCGGGACGGGGACCAGCGCCGCTATGAAGGGAAGGGTGTGCTGAAAGCCGTGCGGAACGTGACGGAGATCATCTCTCCCGCCTTGGAAAAGGTCCACAGCCTGACCATCCGGGAGATCGACCGGGTGCTGCAAAAACTGGACGGCACCCCCAACAAAGCTCACCTGGGAGCGAACGCTACCCTGGCAGTGTCCATGGCCTGCGCCCGAGCCATCGCCGCCCATTACCGCATGCCCCTGTTCCGCTACTTGGGAGGCGCCGCCGCTTACGAGCTGCCCCGGCCCATGATGAATATCCTCAATGGCGGCGCCCACGCGGGGAACAATATCGACATCCAGGAGTTCATGATCGTCCCCACAGGGGCCTGTTGTTTCCGGGAAGGGCTGCGGTGGTGCGCGGAGATCTATCACACCCTGGGCCGTCAGTTGAAAGAACAGGGCCTGTCCACCGGCGTGGGGGACGAGGGCGGCTTCGCTCCTGACCTACCCAGCGATGAGGCCGCTATCGAGGCAGTGCTGAACGCTGTGGAGAAGGCAGGCTATGGCGGAAAGGTGCAGCTGGCTTTGGACGCCGCCGGCAGTGAGTGGGTCCAGGGGAACCGGTACCGCTTGCCCAAACGGGGAAAAGAGTATGTGGTGGAGGACTTGATCGAGTACTGGGAGAACTTGGTGAATAAATACCCCATCATCTCCATCGAGGACCCCTTGGGAGAAGAGGACTTCGCCGGGTGGGCCGCCCTCACCGCCCGGCTGGGAGACAAGGTCCAGCTGGTGGGAGACGACCTGTTCGTCACCAATTTGGAGCGGCTGCGCCAGGGCGTGGACGAAGGAGCGGGAAACGCGATCTTGATCAAGCCCAACCAGATCGGCACCTTGACGGAAACCTTGGACTGTATCGAGTTCGCCAAGCGCAACGGGTATAAGACCATCATCTCTCACCGTTCCGGGGAAACGGAGGATACCTTTATTGCGGATCTGGCGGTGGCGGTGAATGCTGGGCAGATTAAGACAGGTGCCCCCTGCCGCACAGAGCGGGTGGCAAAGTATAACCGTCTGCTGCGGATCGAGGAGTGTTGACAGAGACCGAAAATACTGGTACGATGAAGCCAACGGAGAACTGACGTAAAAGTTTTTGGTCCAGCTTTTTTCAAAAAGCTGGTGGGGTTTGGGGTGCTGGTCGCCGGTGGCGGCCGTCTAGCACCGACCGAGCCGGCAGGCGAGACCGAAACCCCAAGGTCTAAAACGGCGCAGCCGTAAAGAAAAACCAGGGAAACAGCGAAGCACCTTTCCTGGCCGCCTAGAATATGCTGACGGTCACCCAAAAAGCCCGACCACTCTGGGGCATGTCCCCAGATTACATAGAAAGGAAGAGAAACATGGGAAATGTGTTTGAAAGAGTGCGGCAGTGCGTAGACGCCATACGAGAAAAAACAGATTTCGTCCCTCATACCGCTTTGATCTTGGGGTCCGGTTTGGGAGGCTTTGGGGAGAAGCTCCAGAAGGAAGCTGTGGTGGAGTATGGAGAGATCCCAGGGTTCCCCGTTTCCACGGTTCCCGGCCACGCCGGACGGTTCCTGTTCGGGTATGTGGGAAAGGAACCTGTGGTGGTGATGCAGGGGAGAGTCCATTACTACGAGGGCTACCCCATGGAGGACGTGGTACTGCCTACCAGAGTCATGGGGCTTTTGGGAGCCAAGCGTTTGGTGCTCACTAACGCCGCCGGAGGCATCGGTTCTCAGCTGGAAGCGGGAGACTTGATGCTCCTCACCGACCAGATTTCCAGTTTCGTGCCCTCTCCCCTGGTGGGACCTAATGAGGACCAGCTGGGGCCCCGGTTCCCGGATATGACCCACATTTACAGTCCCCGGCTTCAGGAAAAGGCTCTGGCCGCCGCCCAAAAGCTGGATTTCCCTTTGAAACAGGGTGTGTATCTCCAGGCCAGCGGTCCTCAGTATGAAAGCCCGGCGGAGATCCGTATGTTCCAAGCCCTGGGCGCCGACGCCGTGGGTATGAGCACCGCCTGCGAAGCTATCGCGGCCCGGCATATGGGACTGGAAGTGTGCGGTATCAGCTGTGTCACCAACCTGGCTGCTGGTCTGGGCGGTAAGCCCTTGTCCCATGAGGAGGTCCAGGAAGTGGCTGACCGTGTGGCCCAGCGGTTCCAGGACTTGGTGTGGGAGCTGCTCTCAACCATGGAAGAATAACCAAGACAGTAAGAAAGCCCCCGGCGCAATGCCGAGGGCTTTTTGTAGTTCTGTGACGATTCAGGGTTGGAAGTAAAAGACGCATACTTTCTCGCCGCCGTTTAGGAACACTTCGCAGGTGTGGGTGTCCCGCAGGATCTGCACGTCATGCACTTCCCCAGCGGGCAGCTCCAACAGGGTCTTTTCCCCGTCGGTAACTTTCACCAGCCACGGACCCTGTTCCACCAGGGGATCTTTCTGGGTGAGATAGGGCCGGGCTTCCTCTACGGGGAAGAAGCACAGTTTTCCGGCGTCGTTCAGGGTGACCTCCATGGGGATGGTCAAGCAGCCCCGGCGCACTGCGTCGGGCTCCTCCGGCTGGCCCCAGGGAGCCATCCACCCCAATACGATCCGCCGACCCTTGTGGTCCACGAAGGACTGAGGAGCGTAAAAATTGGGGCCCAGAACGGGGCGCTGGAGTTCTTGGGGAGTGAACCGTTCCCCGTCGAACCGGCCCACCACATACTGCACCTTCTGGGGCTGGTCCATGCGGGAGAAGCACAGCACCCATTTGTCCTTTAGGGGGAACAGATCAGGGCATTCCAATACGGGGCCCATTTCCCTGGTCTCAAACAGCTTGCCCACATACTCCCAGTGGAGCAGGTCGGCAGACTTGTACAGCACCACGGCGGCTAGGCCATTCACGCCCACGCCGCAGACCATACGGTAAGTGCCGTCGGTCCAGGGGAACACCTTGGGGTCCCGAAAATCCAGGCTGTTAGGGTCTACGGGGCTTTGGGGGATGAGAGGGTTCTCCGAATGCTTCACAAAATGGATCCCATCCTGGGTGGTGGCCAGGCACTGGGTCTGAGCGTTGTTCTCTCCCACCGCGGTGTAGAAGAGATAGAGAGTGCCGTCCTTTTCCACGGCGGAGCCGGAGAAGCATCCAAAAGTGCTCTCGTAAGGCTGATCGGGATAGAGAGCGATAGGCAGCTCCTCCCAATGGAGCAGATCGTCGCTGACGGCGTGGCCCCAGTGCATGGTGTCCCATACGGGAGCGTGAGGATTGTGCTGGAAAAAGACGTGGTATTTGTCCCCAAAATAGCAGAGGCCGTTAGGGTCGTTGATCCAGCCCTTGTCCGGTTCCACATGGTATCGCAGTTTAGGCAGCATGGGAAAGACTCTCCTTTACCTGAAAAGATAAAAAAGCCGGGGACCAAATGCCCCCGGCGAAAGGTCTATGTTCATCATACTCCAGAACGAGACGGATTACAAGAGCAATAAATGACCGCCCAAAGCCTTTGCCTCGGCGCTGTCGTGGGTCACCACCAGCACGGTCTTTCCCTTGGTTTTTCCCAGGAAATAGTCCATTACCAGGGCTTTTGTCTCTTCGTCCAGACCCTTGAAGGGTTCGTCACAGAGGAGTACGTCGTACTCCGCCGCCAGGGCCCGCAGGATGGCCACCCGGCGTTTCATTCCTCCGGAGAGGGTACGCACCGGCTGCCCCAGACTGTCGGAAAGCCCCAAAGCGGAGAGCATCTCTTCCGCCTGAGATTTGGTAAGGGCCGGGTTCACCAGCCGGATATTGGATACCGCCCCGGCGTTCTCACAGAGACGGTCCTCCTGAAACACGGCGCTTTTTTTCCGCCCCTCCATGCCCAGGATCTCCCCGCTGTCGGGGGATTCCAGCCCCAGAAGCAGGGAAAGCAAAGTGGTCTTGCCGCAGCCGGAAGGCCCCATGATGCAAGTCAGCTCCCCTTCCGGGAAGGTGTGGGAAAAGTCGCCCAGCACCTGTTTTTCCCCAAAGGATTTGCTCACCTTTTTCATTTGGATCTCCATAAGGCCCTCCTTTCAGCTCTGTTCCAGCCGGTGGACCAGCCGGTCCAGCAGAAACAGGAAGCATTTCTCAAACACCAGGCTCACTAGGATGATGACCACCGTCCAGGAGAACAAATCCGGGGTGGCCAGATACACTTTGGCCTCATACAGCCGCTCCCCGATGGAACCGTCGGGCAGGCCGATGACCTCCGCAGCGATGCCCGCCTTCCAGCACAGTCCCAGCCCTACGGCGCAGGCAGACCGGAAGAAGGGTGCCACCTGGGGCAGGTACAGATACCGCAGCCGACGGAGGAAGGGCACCCGAAACACGTCGGCCATTTCGGTAAGTTTTTTGTCCATGCTGGAAATGCCTCCCAGCACATTGGAGTACACAATGGGGGTGACCATGAGAAAGGAGATGACCACGGACAGATTCCGAGAGGGGACCCAGATGAGCACCAGGATGATAAAGGACGCCACGGGGATAGATTTCACTACGCTCATGAGAGGGGCGGTAAGGTCCCGGACGGGGGAGAACCGGGAGGAGAGCACCGCCAGCACTGTGCCGGTGACACAGGCCAGCAGAAAGCCCAGGGTGATCCGCCAGAAGGAAAAGAGGATGGCCCCCCAGAAATCCCAATGGGGGACAAGTTCCCCCAGCCGGAGCAAAACAGAAACAGGAGATACCAAAAGGATCTCCTGTCCCAGGGCCATGGCGGCAAGCTGCCAGACGATGACCCACACGGCCACCGCCCACAGCCGCACACCAGGGCGGCGCTTGTTCTGTTTTTCTCTCGTTTTAACCGACGTAGTAGAAGTCGTCACCGGGCATCTGACCTCCAATCGACTTGGGGTTCTGGTCCAGCAGGGTCTGCAGGTAAGCGGAAAGCTTGGCCTTCATGTCGTCACCGGCGATGAAAGCGATGTTGCACTCCGGCAGGGCCTTCACAGCCACGGCCTGGGGAACGATATCGTATTCGCCCACCAAAGCGGCGGCGCCTTCCACATCCTCTTCGGTGTAGGCCACGGATTTCTCGTACTCAGCCAGGAACGCGTTCACCAGGTCAGGATTCTGCTCCACGAACTCCTTCCGGCCTACCACCACACCCGTGATGAGGGTGGCGTCGCTGCCGTTCTCAGTGGCCAACTTTTCCCACTCCTCGGTGATGTCCAGCGCCACCCGCAGATTCTCATTCTGAGTCTGGGCGGTGGTGACGAAGGGCTGGGGCAGCATGGCGATGCCGGTAGTGTCAGCGGTCAGAGCAGCCACGCACTCGGAGTGCTCGCTCTTCCATTCGATGGTCACGTCCGTTTCAGGATCAATGCCGTTCTGAGTGAGCATGTAGTTGAGAGCGTATTCCGGAGTGGAACCTTTGCCGGAAGCGTAGATGGTCTTGCCTTTCAGGTCCTCCACGGACTGGACCGTGTCACCGTTTTCCACGATGTACAGCACGCCCAAAGTGTTGATGGCCAGCACTTGCACCTGACCTTCGGTGTTGTTGTACAGCACGCTTGCCAGGTTGGCAGGCACCGCGGCGATGTCCAGTTCTCCCTGCACCAGCTTGGGAGTGATCTCATCGGCGGAAGCGTAGATGGAGAAGTCGTACTTGGGGGAAGAGGAAGCCTTGTCGTCGCTCATCATCTTCACCATGCCCATGGCGGTGGGGCCCTTCAAAGCGGCCACAACGGCAGTGCCCAGGTCGGCGGTCTCTTCTTCGGCGGCGGAGCTTTCAGAGGCGGGTTGGCTCTCAGGCTCGCTGACCTCAGAAGAAGTCTCACTGGCCAGGGAGGAGGTGCCCGTCTCGGAGGACTGGCTGCTGGAAGTGCCGGTCTGGCTGGAGCAGCCGAACAGGGTCAGGCACAGGGCAAGAGCCAGTGCCAGGGACAAAACACGTTTCATCAGAATCCAAACCTTTCTGCCCGCAAACTGTAATCGGCGCCGCGGGCCTGCGCCTGGTGTATGGCTTGCGCGCCTTGGCGCGCTTGCTGGCGTTCAGCGGGTCCCAGAGCCTTTCAGCAGCCGGAACCGGTCTTTGTGGAAGTCGATGAGCCCCTCTTGCTTCATCCGGGAAAGCTCCCGAGAAAGGGCGGTGCGGTCAATGTTCAGATAGGCAGCCATGGCGCTTCGGTCCAGGGGCACGGAAAATTCCTCTCCGGGGCTGTCTACGCCTTTTTGGAGGGCGGTCTGGGTCAGGTAAGCCAGCACCTTTTCCCGGACGGTCCGCCTTGCCAGACAGCTGATCCGACTGTTGAGCACCAGGGATTTCTCCGCCAGACTGGAAAGGTAATTGCGCACCAGCACCCCGTGCTCGGGGCAGTTGTTGGAACAGGGGGAGGAAAGAGCGTCCCCTGGGAAAAACAGGGCGGTGAGCTCCTCTTGGGCCTGGATGGAGACCGGGCTTTTGTGGTCCCGGCTGGCGGCCAAAAATACTCCCATCAGACTTCCGGGGGACAAAAGACTGAGCACCACCGGCTCCCCCAGGCTGTCCTCTATCAGAGATCGGCCCCGGCCGGACAGCACCAGCCCCACCTCCTGGGCCCGGTCTCCCTCCCGCAGGAGAAAAGCGCCGGGGGCAAAGGTCTCCCGTCGGGCATGGAGACAGGAAAGCATCTCTTTGAGCTTCTCCTTCTCAATGCCGTGGAATAGGGGACAGCGGGTGAGCAGGTCAAATTCTTCGATCGTCAGTTCCATAACAAAAATGTTGCCATAGCAACTTACCTCCGCGAGAAGCATTATACATCACCGGAGACAAAAACGCAAGAGATTTTTCTTTTTCTCAAAGCGCCGGTTTCTTCCTGGTTTTTTCGGCCTATAAGCCACAGGATGGCTCCGGCAGGCAAAAAGAAAACCGGAAGCGGTTGGCTTCCGGTAAGAGTTTTTTCAATTTCAAGAAAGGGCTGTGAGACGTACCAAGTCCTCTCCCGCAGAGATTTGGCCGATTTTCAGCAGTTCCAGCTTCCAGCCGGTCTGGCAGTTGCAGAACACGAAGGGCGTTTCCAAAGAACAGTGATGGGCCTTCATCACTTGGGGATCAAAAGACAACAGCTTCTGGCCCCGCTTTACCGATTCGCCGGTCTGGACGAACAGCTGAAAACCCTCCCCCTGCAAGCGGTTGGTGTCGGTGCCCACGTGGATGAGAAATTTGACTCCTTCCTCAGTCTCAAGCCCCAAGGCATGCTTCAGGGAGAAATCCACCTTGGCGTCGGCGGGGGAGTACAATACGGGATCGGTGGGCAGGATGACCGCTCCGTCTCCCACGATCCCCTGGGAGAAAGTGGAATCGGAACAGTGGGAAATAGGCTGAACCTCTCCTGAAAGAGGGCACCCGAACAGAAGGATCGTTCCCGGCGAAACAGCGGCCATACGCTTGCTCCTTTCCCGACCGGGCCCCAGGGCGGACATGCCATGAAAGCCCCATGTTTGACAATATATAGCTTAAATTGACAATGATAGTGGAATACTTCTGTATCATTTTACAGTAGGGAGAGGAGGGCTGTCAAGGGTTTTCCAAAGATTTAACAATCTTCCCGGGGCGTGTGAAAAAACAGGCCCCCATACCCCACAGGAGTCGGGCTAGTTCCGGAGTTACCCTGTGGCGCAAAAAGCTTTCGGATCTTTCTGTGTAAATTTTAAAAATTTTGCTCAAAAAGTGATGCAATCAAGTGAGGAAATTGGTATAATAGCGGTATCTACAATTTCCGGGACAAGCCCGGACACGAGGTGACAGTGATGCTGAAAAATTGGATCCGCCCGGAAAAGCCCGAGAGCGAGGAATTAAAACAGCGGCTGAAGGCCGCCCAGGAGAAGCTGAGCGTTCAGCAGATGAAGCTGAAAGAGAAAAAACTGCCAGTGCTGGTGCTTATCGAGGGATGGGGCGCCGCTGGCAAGGGCAGCGCCATCGGCCAGATCATCCGCAATATTGACCCCCGGTTTTTCAAGGTGTTCTCCATGCCCTCCACTCCCACGGAGGAGGAGCTGCGCATGCCCTTTTTGTACCGCTTTTTTGAGAAGATCCCTGAAGCGGGGAAATTCACCTTCCTGGACTCCGGCTGGATGGATCAGATCATGACCGAGCGGCTGGACGGCCGATTGGACGACAAAGCCTACGCCCAGCGGGTGGACAGCGTGAAGCGGTTCGAGCGGTCCCTTACCGACAACGGGTATTTGGTGCTGAAATTCTTCTTCCACATCAGCAAGAAGGAGCAGGCCCACCGGATCGAAGCCCTGCTGGCGGACAAAGATACCGCTTGGCGGGTGAGCGAGGGGGATCAGTGGCAGAACCGCCACTACGACAAGTGCCTGGAAGCCTTTGACCGGTATCTGGACGATACCAACACTCCCAGCGCCCCCTGGTATATCATCGACTCCAAGTCCAAAAAGTTCGCGGAGCTCCAGGTGATGGAGACCTTATGTATGGGCATCGAGACCGCCCTCCACAACGAGAGCCTGGCAGTGCCCCTGCTGCAAAATGCCTTCCCCCTGGTGAAGATGCCCAAGCTGAAAGACGTGCCCCTAGACAAGACATTGTCCGAGGAGGAGTACAAGCGGGAGCTGAAAGAACTGCAAGCCAAGCTTTCTCAGCTCCACTACCGGCTGTACCGGAAGCGGGTGCCGGTGATCATCGCCTATGAAGGCTGGGACGCCGCCGGCAAGGGCGGCAATATCAAGCGGTTGACCGGCGCCCTGGATCCCCGGGGCTTTGAGGTGCATCCCATCGCCAGCCCGGAGCCTCACGAGAAGGCCCGCCATTATCTGTGGCGGTTCTGGACCCGCCTGCCCAAAACAGGCCATATCGCTATTTTCGACCGTACCTGGTACGGCCGGGTCATGGTAGAACGGCTGGAGGGGTTCTGTTCCGAGAACGACTGGCAGCGGGCCTACTACGAGATGAACGAGTTCGAGCAGGAGCTCCACAACTGGGGCGCGGTCATTTTGAAATTCTGGGTGCAGATCGACAAGGACACCCAGCTGGAGCGGTTTACCGAGCGTCAGAACACCCCCTCCAAGCAGTGGAAGATCACCGACGAGGACTGGCGCAACCGGGAAAAGTGGGACCAGTACGAGCAGGCCATCGACGAGATGCTGCAAAAGACCAGCACCACTTACGCCCCCTGGCATATCTTGGAGTCGGTGGACAAGAAGTATGCCCGGATCAAGGCCTTGAAGATCGTCATCGACGCGCTGGAAAAGGCGCTGTGATACACGAAAAAATGGCTCCCGTCATGTAGGCGGGAGCCGTTTTTTATGCTGGTGAGATTTTAGGTGCGGCCTTCCAGCACCGCGGTGATGGCGTCGGTGACGGCGCCACGGAAGCCCCGACGTTCCAGGGCCGCCACGCCTTTGATGGTGGTCCCGCCAGGAGAGCACACAGCGTCCTTCATGGCGCCGGGATGCTGTCCCGTGGTCAGGTGGAGCTTGCCCGTGCCTGCCAGCATCTGGGCGGCCAGCCGGTAGGAAAGGTCCCGGGGCAGGCCGTGGAGCACTCCCGCGTCGCCCAGGGCTTCCAGGAACATGGCGGCGTAGGCGGGACCGCAGCCGCTGAGGGTCCCGGCAGCGTTCATCTGGGAGGCGGTCACTGTCTCTACGGAGCCCAGCAGGGAGAACAGTTCCTTCACCTGGGACAGTTCTTCCTCTGTCAGGGAATGATCCTGTTCCAGCAGGACCACGCCCTCGCCCACCGCCACCGGAGTGTTGGGCATGGTGCTCAGATGGTGGACCCCTTGGGGGAGGATCTCCTCAAACCGGGCGAACAGCCATCCTGCCGCCACGGAGAGAAGCACTTTTCCAGTGAGCTTGTCCTTCAGGGGAGCCAGCACTTCCTCGATGAGATAGGGCTTCACCGCCAGGATCAGGATATCCGCCTGTTCCAGCACTTGCAGGCTGTCCTCACAGGGGACGATCCCCAGTTCCTCCGCCGTCTGACGCAGTTTGTCCCAGCGTTTGGCGCAGGCGAAGATCTTCCCGCCTTCCACGCCGCCTCTCAGAAGTCCCTTGGCCATGGCCTGCGCCATGTTGCCAAAGCCGATAAATCCAACGGTTTTCCCTGTCATGTGGGATCACACCTTTCCTGTACTCAAGTTAGATTTATCATATCACAAAACCGCCCGGGAAAAAAGCGGTGTTTTTCAAGAGAAAAAAGTGAGGTTCCTTGCGGTTTTTCTTTAGATGTGCTATGATTTAACGGATATTTTACACAACAAGAAGGTATTTTTTATGACCGAAAAACTCTCTCTGGCCCAGTGCTGGAAAGACCTGCGGGCAAGGCTGACTTGGACCAGCCTGCCCCTTTGTTTCGCGGGGCTGTTTTTGTTTGATGGAGCCCTGCGGTATTTTTACCGGTTTGCCGGCAGCACCCGTTTCCTGGACCCCAGAGCGTTTCTGTTCACCGGCGCCTGGTGTCTGGCGCTGACGGTAGTGTGCGCTTTGCTCCCCCGGCTGGGACGGAGGATCCTCATGGGGGTGTACGCCCTGTTTTTTGGGTTTCTCTGCCTGCTCCATGGGGTGATGTTCAACATTTTCGGGAAGATGTTCAGCTTCTCCGACACCAACTTCGCCGGAGACGGCGCCCGGTTTTTCAGCTGGTCCTATTTCAACTTGCGCAAGGCTTACCTGCTCTGTGTTTTCCTGGCGATGGCATGTCTGGTTCTGGGAGCGGTGCTGGCGGGGAAACCGAAAGGGGGCCGGCGCTGGTGGCTCATTCGGGGCAGCGCCGCTGGGGGTGCGGTGATCCTCTCGGCGGTATGCATCATGCTCACCCACAATTCCCTCCTGCCCAAGGAGGACACCATGTGGTGGGGCAACACCTTTGACCCCAGCAGCGAGGAGCAGGCTTACAAGGAGTTTACCGATTCCAACCGGAACCTGATGATCACCGGCCTGTATCAGTACACAGTGCGGGACTTCGTGGTCTCTTTCGGCTTGGGAGGAGACCCGGTGGAGCTGGAAGCCCTGGACCAGTACTATGAGGAGCGGGCCCAGGAGGTCAGCGGCGAGAACGAGATGACCGGCGTTTTTGAGGACAAGAGCCTGATCATGGTGATGCTGGAATCCATCGACACCTGGCTTATCACGCCGGAGTACATGCCCAACCTGTATGCGCTTCAGCAGGAGGGTACCGATTTCGTGAACCACTACACGCCCTTGTTCCTTTCGGCAGGCACCTTTAATACGGAATTCATCTCTCAGACGGGTCTGGTGCCCTCGGTGACAGGCCTGTCCAGCAGCGTGTATTCCACCAACAGTTTCCCCTATTCTCTGGCCCATCTCTTCGCCGGGGAAGGGTATACCGTGAACTCTTTCCATTCCGCCAGCCCGGACATTTACAGCCGGGGCAGCGTCCATACCAATCTGGGATTCGAGGCCTACAACAACGCTCCCACTCTGGGAATGGACGATTACATGCTGGACAGCCAGCTGGTCAATGGTTATGACAAGATCGTACCGGAGGGGCAGTTCTTCAGCTTCATCATCACCTATTCCGGTCATGGGCCCTATACCGACGAGATGAGCAATATCTCCGATCCCCATCTGGAAGCCGCTAAGGAGGCGGTAGCCAAGTCCGGGGTGACGGGCAGTGACGCCAATATGGAAGAATACACTCTGGCCGTGGCCCACGCCATGGAGACCGACCAATTTGTAGGCGAGCTGGTGGAGCGGCTGGAAGCTGACGGGCGGCTGGAGGATACGGTGCTGCTGTTCTATACCGACCACTATGGCAAGTACATGACGGACCGGTCTTTCCTCTGCCAGCTGAAAGGGGTAGGGGAGAGCAGCCCGGACCTGTACCGGACTCCCTGCTTCTTCTACGCCAAGGGAGAGGAGCCCCGGAAGGTGGAGAAATATGTCTCCGCCGTGGACCTGGCCCCCACTGTGGCCAACTTGTTCAATCTTCCCGCGGAATATGAGTATTACGTGGGAGACGACATGTTCGGCGATAAGGGCGGCGTGGTGTTTTTCCCCAATTCCGCTTGGTATGACGGGGAGATCTACTATACCAGCGACTACCAGGGCGAAATGACCCAGGAGATCCAGGAGATCTCCGCCGAAGTGAGCCGCCGGGAGCAGGCGTCCTTCGACACTTTGAAAAGCGACTATTTCGCCTACCGCCAGGAGGAGGACTCCTGACATAAAAAGTCCGGAGCGTTTAAGCTCCGGGCTTTTTTTGTTTTCCTTCTCTGGACTGGGGGACAGGCAAAACGGATCAAAACAGCAGGTCGTAGTTGACGGTCTCGCAGAACAGACGGCGGATCTCTTGGGGGTCGCTGGTCTGACCCAGGACCCACATCAGCTTTGTTACCGTGGCTTCCAGAGTCATGTCGTAGGTTTCCAGCAGACGGTACCGCTCCTTCACCCGGTGACCCACCTGGTACACGGAAAGATCACTGCCCTCCTGAGGCACCTGGGTGGCCATGATGACGGTCTTTCCCTGGCGGATCAGCTTGTCCAGCTCATCCAGATACACGTCCGGGATACCGCCCACGCCGTAGCTCTCGATGATGAGGCCGTCACACAGTTGTCCCGCGGCGGCGAAAGCGGCAGGATCCATGCCGGGAGTCAGTTTCAACAGGAACACCCGGCTGTTCAAATTGTGGTAGAATACAGGGTCTCCGGTCTCGGTCCAGGGAATGTACCGTACCACCCGGCTCTCGTGAACGGAAGCCAGGTCCGGGAAATTGAGACTGGTGAAAGCGTTGTAGCTTTTGGTCCGGGACTTCCGAGCCCTGGTCCCGGCGATGACGTGGCTGCCGAATACGATGCACACTCCGCTCTCCCCGGAGCAGGCGTAGCGCAGGGAGTCCAGCAGATTGGTCTTGGCGTCGGTGGTGTCCTCGTCGATAGACCTCTGAGCGCCGGTGAGCACAATGGGCTTCCGGGTGTGCTGGATGAGATAGGAGAGAGCCGCGGCGGTGTAAGCCAGGGTGTCGGTGCCGTGGCAGAGAACAAAGCCGTCGTATTGGTCATAGCGCTCCTCAATGAGCTTGGCCAACAGGAGCCAGTGTTCCGGGCGGATGTTGGTGGAGTCCAGATTGAGGGGCTGGATGGTGTCGATAGAGCAAAGGGAAGCGGCGTCGGGGACATAGTCCAGCAGTTCCTGAGGGGACAGCTGGGGAGTGAGTCCTTGATCGGTTTTTCGGGAGGCGATGGTGCCTCCGGTGGCAATAAGCAAAATGTGTTTCATAAAGAAGCTCCTAAAAGCGCATAAAACGCAGCGCGCAGGAAAAACTGTTTTTTTCGTTCAGGCTTTATTATACCCCAAAACCCGGAGGGAGAAAAGGGGAAAGCAGGCGCAAAAAAGGCCCGGAGATCCGGGCCTTTTTTCGTTAATGAATGGGGCGTTTTTCAGTCACAGCTGGTTAATCAACTCTTCCAGCCGCCGGTCATCCATGTTGTCCGTTCCCTCTAAGGGGAAGGGGATGCCCATCTGCTGGTATTTCTCCAAACACAGGTTGTGGAACGGCAGCCATTCAATCTTTTCCAGAGTGGGAAAGCTCTCCGCCAGAGCTTTGATCTTCCCCATGTCCTCCAGGGTGTCGTTCAGCCCCGGGACCACCACATGGCGGACCCACAGGGGCACTTTCATCTCTGAGACCAGCTGGTAGAAGGCCAGCACTTTGGCCATGTCAGCCTTGCAGTAGGTATTGTACTCCTCCGCTGTGGCGAATTTCAGGTCCCCCAACACCAGGTCTGTGTGTTCCAGCACCCGGCGGGCAGCTTCCAGATCCCCTGCGCCCGAGGTGTCCAGGGCAGTGTGGATCCCTTCCTCATGGAGCAGGCGGAATAGCTCCTCCACAAAGGGGGCCTGCTGCAAGGGCTCTCCCCCGGAGACGGTGACCCCGCCTTTGGTGCCGAAATAGGGCTTGAAGCGGCAGATCTCCTTCACAAGCTCAGCGGCTTCCCGCTCTGTGCCTCCGGCAAAGTCCCAGGTGTCCGGGTTGTGGCAGTAGGCGCACCGGAGAGGGCACCCCTGCAAGAACACCACGTATCGCACTCCGGGACCGTCCACAGCCCCCAGGGACTGGACGGAATGGACTCTTCCTTTCATGGCGGGCTCCCGTTACAGAGACACGTGGAAGGTCCGGGAAATGACCTCCCGCTGCTGCTCCCGGGACAGCTTGTAGAAGTTCACAGCGTACCCGGACACTCGGATGGTCAGGCTGGGGTACTTCTCGGGATGCTCGTAGGCGTCCATCAGGGTCTCACGGTTCAGCACGTTCACGTTCAGGTGGTGGGCGCTCTGGGCGAAGTAGCCGGTGAGGATGCTCACCAGGTTGTCGATCCGCTCTGTCTCCGTCTTGCCCAAAGCCTGGGGCGTGATGGAGAAAGTGTTGGAGATGCCGTCACGGCAGTAGTCATAGCTGAGCTTGGCCACGCTGTTGAGAGAGGCCAAAGCGCCGGAGGTGTCCCGTCCGGACATGGGGTTGGCGCCGGGGGCCAGAGGCTCGCCGTGTTTGCGGCCGTCGGGAGTGTTGCCGGTCTTTTTGCCGTACATCACGTTGGAGGTGATGGTGAGGATGGACAGGGTGTGCTTGGCCTGACGGTACAGGCTGTACTGGCACAGGGCATGGTAGAATTTCTCAGCCTGCTCACAGGCGATCTGGTCCACCCGGTCGTCGTTGTTGCCGAACTTGGGGAAATCCCCCTCGGTCTCAAAGTCGGTGACCAGGCCGGTCTCCGGATCACGGACGCACTTGACCTTGGCGTACTTCACCGCGGAGAGAGAGTCGGCCATGCAGCTCATGCCGGCGATGCCGAAAGCCATCAGCCGCCGGACGGTGGAGTCGTGGAGGGCCATCTGGCTCTTCTCGTAGGAGTACTTGTCGTGCATGTAGTGGATGATGTTCATGGCGTTGACGTAAGTCTTGGCAAGCCAGGGACGGTAGAAGTCGATCCGCTCGATGAGGGCGTCGTAGTCCAGGTACTCCTCGTTCCACACAGGCATCTTGGGGCCTACCTGGTCGCCTTTCAGCTCGTCACGGCCGCCGTTGATGGCCAGCAGCACCAGCTTGGCCAGGTTGGCACGGGCGCCGAAGAACTGCATGTCCTTGCCCACACGCATGGCGGACACGCAGCAGGCGATGGCGTAGTCGTCCCCGTAGACGGGGCGCATCACGTCATCGTTCTCATACTGGAGGGCATCGGTGTCGCAGGAGACCTTGGCGGTGAACCGCTTCCAGTTCTCCGGCAGATGGGCGCTCCACAGCACAGTCAGGTTGGGCTCGGGAGCGGGCCCCAGGTTGTACAGGGTGTTCAGCATCCGGAAGCAGGACTTGGTCACCAGAGGACGGCCGTCCTCGCCCATGCCGCCCACGGATTCCGTGATCCACATGGGGTCGCCGCCGAACAGCTCGTTGTATTCGGGAGTGCGCAGGTGCCGGGCCATGCGCAGTTTCAGCACAAAGTCGTCGAAGATCTCCTGGGCCTGCTCCTCGGTGAGGACGCCGGCCTTCAGGTCACGCTCGAAGTAGATGTCCAGGAAGGTGGAGACACGGCCCAGGCTCATGGCAGCGCCGTTCTGCTCCTTGATAGCGGCCAGGTAGCCAAAGTACAGCCACTGGACAGCTTCCTTGGCGTTCTTAGCGGGACCGGAGATGTCGAAGCCGTACATCTGGGCCATGGTCTTCATGTCCTCCAGGGCCTGGATCTGGTCGTGAAGTTCTTCCGCAGCCCGGATGGAGGGAGAGCTCATGACACAGTCGCCCAGAGCGATCTTGTCCGCCTTCTTCTGCTCGATCAGCCGGTCGATGCCGTACAAGGCCACCCGGCGGTAGTCGCCGATGATCCGGCCACGGCCATAAGCGTCAGGCAGGCCGGTGATCAGGCCCACGTGGCGGGCGGCCTTGATCTCGGGAGTGTAAGCAGAGAATACGCCGTCGTTGTGGGTTTTGTGGAGGCGGAACTCCTGCTCGATCTTGTCAGAGACCTCATAACCGTAGGCCTTGCAGGCGGAGCGCACCATGCGCATACCGCCGAAGGGATTGCAGGCCCGTTTCAAGGGCTCGTCAGTCTGCAAGCCTACGATAATATCTTTTTCCTTGTCCAGGTAGCCGGGGCCGAAGGAGGTGACGGTGATCACCGTGTCGGTGTCCACTTTGAGAGCGCCGCCGTTTTTGTGTTCTTCCAGCAGCAGCTCCTCAAACTTTTTCCGCACGTCCTGGGTGCGCTGGGTGGGGCCGCAGAGAAAACTTCCGTCACCGCCGTAAGGGGTGTAGTTTTTCTGGATGAAATTCCGCACGTCGATCTCGTCTTCCCAAAGGCCACCGATAAATCCATTCCATTCCTGCCGCTTCATAAGGGCACCATCCTTTCCAACAAAAACAGGTGTAAGGGCGAACCAAAAGCCATGGCGGCTGCCCACAAAAAAAGGGCAGCATCGCACGGCGACACTGCCCAGACGGTCGGCAAAAAAGGCCAATTCCCTGCTCCCCTGTGGTAAATCCACATCAGCCCGTCAGTCGCAGGGGCCTTGTGAGGCTATGATACCAGAATCCTCTGAAAAAAGCAACAGGGAAAATTAAGAACATTTTTCATTTTTGCAAAGCGCACAAAAAAGTGTTCCCAATAGGGGTATGATCCCGTAGAAAAAAGGTTCGGTCCGGAACAATCCCGCTCTTTTACCTCGTGGCGTCTTGTGGTATAATTAACAGGTTATTTCTGTCATCGTGAAAGGACGATCCCTGTGAAGAAAATGTTCGCTCTCATGGGGGCCTATAAAAAGGAATGCATCCTGGGGCCCCTGTTCAAACTGCTGGAGGCTTCCTTCGAGCTGCTGGTGCCTTTGGTCATGGCCGCCGTCATTGACGTGGGTATCGCCAATGGCGACCGGGGCTACATCGGACGCATGTGCTTGGTTATGGCGGCCCTGGGCGTCATCGGCCTGGTGTGCTCCATTACCGCCCAGTACTTTGCCGCCAAGGCCTCGGTGGGCATCGCCACCAAGCTGCGGCACAACCTGTTTGCCCATATCCAGGAGCTGAGCTTCACGGAAATGGACACCACCGGCACTTCCACCCTGATTACCCGGATGACCAGCGACATCAACCAGGTGCAGAATGGCTTGAACCTGGCTTTGCGGCTGCTGCTGCGGTCGCCCTTTGTGGTGTTCGGCGCCATGGTGATGGCCTTCACCATTGACGTGCCCGCGGCGCTGATCTTCGTGGTCACCATTCCCTTGCTGGCGGTGGTGGTGTTCGGCGTGATGCTGTGGACCATGCCCCGGTATAAGAAGGTACAGGCGGGTTTGGACAGGGTTTTGGGCACCACCCGGGAGAACCTGACCGGCGTCCGGGTGATCCGAGCATTTGGCCGGGAAGAAGCGGAGACCGAAACCTTCCAGAATGAAAACAATGCCCTCACCCGGCTTCAAGAGCATGTGGGCCGTGTCTCCGCCCTGATGAATCCCGTCACTTATGTAATTATCAACCTGGCCGCCGTGGCCCTGATCTGGGTGGGCGCTGTGCGGGTGGATACGGGCATCATCACCCAGGGCGCTGTGGTGGCTTTGCTCAACTACATGTCCCAGATCCTGGTGGAGCTGATCAAGCTGGCAAATCTGATCATCAACATCACCAAGGCGCTGGCCTGCGCCAACCGGGTCCAGGCTGTGCTGGATACGGATTCCTCCCTCACTTCTCCCCAGGCATTGACCGGCTCTGTGGAAAATGAGGACCGGGTCACCTTCCGGAACGTAGGCCTCACCTATAAGGGCGCTGGTGACGCTTCCCTGTCCGGGCTCAGCTTTTCCGTGAAGCCCGGGGAGACCGTGGGCGTCATCGGGGGCACCGGCAGCGGTAAGTCCTCTCTGGTGAACATGATCCCCCGGTTCTACGACACGACGGAAGGCACCGTGCTGGTGGACGGCCGGGACGTGCGGGACTACCCAGTTTCTGACCTGCGGGAAAAAGTGGGCGTGGTGCCCCAGAAGGCCATGCTGTTCACCGGGACCATCCGGGAGAACCTGAAATGGGGTAAGCCCGACGCCACCGAGGAGGAGCTGTGGCAGGCGCTGGAGACCGCCCAGGCCCGGGAATTCGTGGAAGACAAGCCCGGCAAACTGGACGAGCCCGTGGCCCAGGGAGGCAAGAACTTCTCCGGCGGCCAGCGGCAGCGGCTGACCATCGCCCGGGCCTTGGTACGCAAGCCGGAGATCCTGATCCTGGACGACAGCGCCAGCGCCCTGGACTTCGCCACCGACGCCCGGCTGCGGAAAGCCATCCGGGAGATGGAGGGCGGACCCACGGTGTTCATCGTCAGCCAGCGGGCTTCCTCCATTCGGTACGCGGATAAGATCATCGTCCTGGACGATGGCGAGGCCGTGGGCATCGGCACCCATGAGGAACTGCTGGAGTCCTGCCAGGTGTATAAGGAGATCTTCGAGTCCCAGTTCCAGCAGACCGAGAGAAAGGAGGGAGCCGTATGAAAGGCCAGAAAGCCAAAAAAGGCACCTTGAAGAAAGTGCTCCAATACATTCGGCCCTATTGGTTTTTCGTGGGGCTTTCCATCCTGCTGGCCGCGGTGACCGTAGCGGCTTCCCTGTATATCCCCATCCTCACCGGCGACGCGGTGGACTTGATCGTGGGCCCCGGAAACGTGGAGTTCGCCGGGATCGTGAAGATCCTGGTGCGGATCGGGGTCATCATCGGCATCGCGGCCCTGTCCCAGTGGGTAATGAGCCTGATCAACAATCGGATCACCTACCGGGTAGTGCGTGACATCCGCAACGAGGCCTTCCAAAAGATCCAGATCCTCCCCCTGAAATACATCGACGGCCGTCCCACCGGCGAAGTGGTCAGCCGTGTCATCGCGGACGTGGACCAGTTCGCTGACGGCCTTCTCATGGGCTTTACCCAGCTGTTCACCGGGGTTATCACCATCCTGGGCACCCTGTGCTTCATGCTCAGCGTCAATGTGGTCATCACCGCCGTGGTGGTGGTCATCACTCCCGTATCTTTGCTGGTAGCGGCCTTCATTGCCAAGCGCACCTATGATATGTTCCGGCTCCAGTCCCAGGTCCGGGGCGAGCAGACCGGATTCGTGGAGGAAATGGTGGGCAGCCAAAAGGTGGTCCAGGCCTTCGGCCGGGAGAAAGCCTCTCTGGAACAGTTCGACGAGATCAACGAGCGGCTGCGCAAGTGCAGTCTGCGGGCCATTTTCTTCTCCTCTATCACCAACCCCTCCACCCGGTTCGTCAACTCCCTGGTGTACACCGGCGTGGGTATCGTGGGCGCCTTGAGTGTGGTAAACGGCAACCTGTCTGTGGGCCAGCTCTCCGCCTTTTTGAGCTACGCCAACCAGTACACCAAGCCCTTCAACGAGATTTCCGGTGTGGTCACCGAATTGCAGAACGCTTTGGCCTGCGCTGGTCGTGTGTTTGAGCTGATCGAGGAGCCTGCCCAGACCCCCGATGCCAAGGACGCCTTGGTGCTGGGCGACGTGGAGGGCAGAGTGTCCGTGGAGGACGTGGCCTTCTCTTACCATAAGGATCAGTCCCTCATCGAGAACTTCAACCTGAACGTGGAGCCCGGACAGCGTGTGGCTTTGGTGGGTCCCACCGGCTGCGGCAAGACTACGGTCATCAACCTGCTGATGCGCTTCTACGACGTGAACAAGGGTTCCATCCAGGTGGAGGGCACGGATATCCGGAACATTACCCGGAAGAGCCTGCGCCGGAATTACGGCATGGTGCTGCAGGAGACTTGGCTGAAGCGTGGCACTATCCGGGAGAACATCGCCTACGGCAAGCCTGACGCCACCCTGGAGGAGATCGTGGAGGCCGCCAAAGCTGCCCACGCTCACAGCTTCATCAAGCGGCTGCCCCAGGGGTATGATACGGTCATCGGGGAGGACGGAGGCTCCATCTCTCAGGGCCAGAAGCAGCTGCTGTGCATCGCCCGGGTGATGCTGTGCCTGCCGCCCATGCTGATCCTGGACGAAGCCACCTCCTCCATCGATACCCGCACGGAGATCCGCATCCAGAAGGCCTTCCAGAAGATGATGAAGGGCCGCACCAGTTTCATCGTGGCCCACCGGCTGTCCACCATCCGGGACGCGGACGTGATCCTGGTGATGAGGGACGGACACATTATCGAGCAGGGCAGCCACGAGACCCTGCTGGAAAAGGGCGGTTTCTACGCGGAGCTGTACAACAGCCAGTTCGACCACAGCTAAATTCCAGCTATATAATAACGCCTGTGTGAGTATCACACAGGCGTTTTCCGTTATTTCCCGTTTGTTTCTTCCCGGTGGATGGAGCGCTGGGCGTCAAATCCTTCCGGATAACGGGCCCGCAGCTTTTCCAGGTTCCGTTCCAGCACTTCTTCCAAGGAAACATCCAGAGCGGTGGCGGTTTCCGCCAGATACCAGGCCACGTCTCCCAGTTCTTTGATCAGCTTGTCGCGGTCCAGTTCATGGCCTTGAGCCAGGTATTTCTTCACCACGTCGATGGCCTCACCTGCCTCGCCGCACAGGCCCATTACCCCGTTGATGAGGATCTCTTTTTGGCTTAAGTCCGGGTTCAGAGTGGCCATGGCCAGACGCTGATATTCATTAGCAGTCATTTCATCGCTCCCCCTTCATTTCTTCCCCAGGATCAGCCTTGTTTCCCCGGGATTCAAGCTGGGGAGCACCGACTTCACCCGGGGATGGGAGAACTCTCCCCGGATCATGTCCCTCAAAGTGGTGCCCCTTTGGTAGCCGTGGATCACCCGCAGTTCCGTCACGTCGGCGGGGGCCCGGTCCAGCCAGCCGGTGAGGATGTCTCGGGCGTCCCGCTCATAGACCCCGTGAAGGTCTGCCGTCACAATGGATCCGTTTCGCTGAAAACGCATAGTGTGTTCTCCTGTTCCTCTTTAGGACGGAAAAATCGTCCGGACTTGTTGTGTGTTATATATTATTTAGTATAAGACCTGGGGACATTTTCGCGCAAGAGACGGAGCTTCCAAAATTTTTCAAAAACTTTTTAGCTAGCTCTGTATGTTGGTATGAAACCTGCTATAATACAAATAGAGAAAGGGAAGGAGGAATCCATATGACGCCTTACAGCGTTTCCCAAGAAGAGTTGCTTCAACAGCTGGAAGTTTCCCCCCAGACCGGCCTGTCCGCCGGGGAAGTCCAAAAGCGTTTGGAGCGGTACGGTGAGAACAAACTGCCCGAGGGGAAGAAAAAAACCATGCTCCGGAGGTTTTTGGAGCAGTTCCAGGACGTGATGATCCTCATCCTCTTAGCCGCAGCGGCGGTGTCCTTCGGAGTGGCCTGTTTCGGTCACGATCCCCTGGAATTTTTCGAGCCCTTGCTGATCCTGGTGATCGTGGTTCTCAACGCGGTGCTGGGAGTGGTCCAGGAGAGCCGGGCGGAAAAGGCCCTGGACGCCTTGAAGAATCTGTCCGCCCCTCACGCCCGGGTGATCCGGGAGGGGAAGGAGCAGGTCATCGACGCTGCCCAGCTGGTGCCCGGAGATGTGCTCCGTTTGGAAGCTGGGGACTTTATCCCTGCTGACGCCCGGCTGCTGAAGAGCGTCAGCCTGAAAAGTGAGGAGTCGGCCCTCACGGGAGAGAGCGTGCCCTCGGAAAAGGACGCCGACGCTCAGATCCCCCAGGACGCTCCTTTGGGCGATAGAGCCAATATGGTGTTCTCCGGATGCAGCATTACCTACGGTACCGCCTTGGCGGTAGTCACCGCCACAGGCACTGGCACGGAAATGGGAAAAATCGCCGGACTGCTGGAAGGGGCAGGGGACACCCAGACCCCCTTGCAGAGAAAACTGGCCAAACTGGGCACCTATTTGGGATTCGTGGCCCTGGGCGCCTGCGCCGTCATCTTCGTGGTGGGGCTGCTGAACGGCATCCCGCCCCTTGATATTTTCATGACCGCTGTTTCTCTGGCGGTGTCCGCCATCCCGGAAGGCCTGCCTGCCATCGTCACCATCGTGCTGGCCATCGGAGTCCAGCGGATGGTGAAGCGCAATGCCCTTATCCGCAGCCTGCCTGCGGTGGAGACCTTGGGCAGCGCTTCGGTGATCTGTTCCGACAAGACCGGCACCCTCACCCAGAACCGGATGACCCTGACCCAGCTGTGGGTGGGAGGGGAACCCAGTTTGGAGCCGGTGTCCGGGGAGAATTCGGAAAAAGCCCGGCAGCTGCTGCGGTGTGCCGCCCTGTGCTGTGACGGTTCCATCACCTACGGAAAGGACGGCAAGGAACAGCACATCGGCGACCCCACGGAGACATCCATCCTGGCGGCGGCCCATAAAAACGGGATGGAGCAGGAGGAACTGAACCGGCAGTATCCCCGGGTAGGCGAGCTGCCCTTTGACTCCGACCGGAAACTGATGACCACGGTCAACCAAATAGACGGAAAGCTGGTGGCCATCGTCAAAGGCGCCGTGGATATGATGGCCAGCCGCTGCGTGAAAGGCGACCTGGAAGGAGCCCGGGAGAAAAACCGGGAAATGAGCAGCCAGGCTTTGCGGGTGCTGGCGGTAGGGTATAAGGAGCTGGACGCCCTGCCGGAGGAGCTCACCTCTGAAGAGCTGGAACGTGACCTGACCTTCCTGGGTCTGGTGGGCATGATCGACCCGCCTCGTCCGGAAGCCAAGACTGCCGTGGAAACCTGCCGCAAGGCGGGGATCAAGCCGGTGATGATCACCGGAGACCATGTGGAGACAGCTTCCGCCATCGCCCGGGAACTGGGGATCCTTCAGCCGGGAGACAAAGCCATCACCGGTGTGGAGCTGGACGCTATGAGCGACAGCGAACTGGATAAACAGGTGACCCACATCGCTGTGTATGCCCGGGTTTCCCCGGAGAACAAGATCCGCATCGTGAAGGCGTGGCAGCGCCAGGGTCAGGTGGTATCCATGACCGGCGACGGCGTCAATGACGCTCCCGCCCTGAAGGCGGCGGACATTGGCTGTGCTATGGGCATCACCGGTACGGACGTGGCGAAGGGCGCTGCGGACATGACCCTCACCGACGACAATTTCGCCACCATTGTGGACGCTGTGCGGGAAGGCCGGGGCATCTACCAGAATATCCGTAAGGTTGTAGGGTTCCTGTTGGGTACCAATATCGGCGAGGTGCTCACCGTGTTCTTCGCCATGATCCTCTGGCACAAAACCCCCTTGCTCTCCATGCAGCTTTTGTGGATCAACCTGGTGACGGACAGCCTGCCTGCCGTCTCTCTGGGCATGGAAGCGGTGGAGCCGGACGTAATGGACCACAAGCCCAAGCCCAAAAACGAGGGGATCTTCGCCCATGGGCTGGGGATCCGTGTGGTGCTGCAAGGATGCATGTTCGCCCTGCTCACCTTGGGGGCCTTCGCCCTGGGAGAGCAGTCCACCGGCACCATCACGGGGGGACAGACCATGGCGTTCCTGGTGCTGGCCCTCACTCAGATCGTTCAGGCGTACAACATGCGTTCGGAACACTCCCTGTTCGCTATTGGACCCTTTGGGAACAAACGGCTGAACCTGGCGGCTTTGGCCTCTCTGGCCTTGGTTGCGCTGGTGTTGTTCACTCCCCTGCGGGTGGCCTTTGAACTGACCCTGTTACCCGGTTGGCTGTACCTGGCGGGATTGGGCTTGGTCTTGGTGCCCTTGGTTGTGATGGAGCTGGCGAAAGCTCTGGGTCTTATCAAGAAACACCACGAGAAAGTAGATTGAGTTTCAGTGAAAAGAAGCCCTGAAAAACAGGGCTTCTTTTTTTGCGCTTTTTAGATGGCTAAAAGCCTTGAAAAGAGGGGTGCATCATAAGAATTTTTGAGTAAAATCCAAAAATAGCTCCAAAATACGGAAAACAGCTGGTTTTTAGCGGCGTTGGGGAGAGATCCAAGCGCCATTTCAGCCCAAAATGTTAAGATATTACGCAAAAAAACGCAAAATGATGAGTTTTGAATAAAAAATAAACCATTTGAACTTCTTAAATGTAAAAAGCAGTCAGAATAGAGGGTTTTTTATGCGAGAAAAGTAAATATCCCGGGTAAAAGGTGAAAAAAAGAGGGAAAATTAGGGGAGTCTAGCAAATATAACAAATTAATACTACAAATTGCAAAATTTTTTAAAAATATATTGACAAATATGGCAACGAGGATTAGAATGTATAAACAAGGACACAGTTTGGTAACATTTTTTTAGCGAAAATAGAGTACAGTAATACAGAGGACTAAATAAACCTGCGTTGGTTGAAATTTCTGTTTATCGCTAAAGTAAATAATGTGTCACGGAGGTTCAAACGCAATTTTTGTGGGGAAGTTGTATTGGCTCGTTCTCTGGTGAATGCCGGAGTCATTTATATTCAAGGAGGTCAAAAATATGAAACGGAAACTCTTAGCCATGGTTTTGGCTATGTCGATGTTGGTCGGCGCGTTCGCTGGCTGCACCGGCGATTCCGGGAAGTCTTCTTCCACCACCGAAACGTCGACCAGTTCCACCACTGAGGAGTCCCAGGCTACCACTGATGAGTCTAAGGCCGAGACCAGCGAAACCAGTGACAAGAACATCCCTGAGCTGACCAGCGAGCCTCTGTCCATTCTGGTTTGGGGCACCGCTACCGAAGAACCCAGCAAGAGCCAGTATGACGGCGCTGTGTCCCGGTTCAAGGAAGCCTATCCCAATATCTCCATCGAGCTGGTTAACCAGCAGAACGACAACTACAAGCAGCAGCTGATCGTGGCAATGAGCTCCGGCCAGTGCCCCGACATGTATCAGCACTGGGGCGGCGGCCCCATGGCCGAGTATTATGAGTCCGGTTTTGTCAACGACATCACCGAGATGTTCAATACTTACGACCATCCCGCTTTCATCGAGGCTGCTGTGGCTCAGTCCACTTATGATGGCAAGATCCTGGCCATCCCCTTCAACGGCCTGAGCGGCTGTGACATCTTCTACAACAAGGCTATCTTTGAGGAAGTTGGCGTGGAAGTTCCCACCACCATCGACGAGCTGGAAGCTGTGTGCGATAAGGTGAAGGAAGCTGGCTACATCCCCTTCTCTCTGGCCAACTCTCCCGGCTGGACCGGCTCCATGTACTACATGTATCTGGTGGCTCGTCACTCCGGCAACGAGGAATTTGATGCTGCTTACACTCAGGAAGGCTCCTTCACTTCTGACGCCTTCATCTGGGCTGGCGAAAAGATTCAGGATTGGGTCAAGAAGGGTTACTTCCCCGATGGCGTTAACTCCCTGTCTCCTGACGACCAGCAGGATCTGGCCCTCATGTATGACGGTTCCTGCGCTATGATGCTCCATGGCTCTTGGGTAACCACCAACATGAACACCGACAGCTCCGAGTGGTATACCGAGAACATCGGCGCTTTCCGCTTCCCCGAGGATTCCGAGGCTGCTGCTAACGGCGTTCCTCAGGACGTGGAAGTTGGTACCGCTATCGGCAACGGCTGGTCCTTCAACTGCTGGAACGATGACGGTTCCGTGGATCAGACCAAGCTGGACGCTTGCTATGTACTGGCTACTCAGTTCTTCAACGACGAGACTTGGTGCCAGCAGAAGGTCGACAACCTGACCATCCCCTCCATCGAAGGTTATGAGGATGCTCTGGAAGATCCCAACATGCAGACTGTTGCTGAAGTGTTCTTCAACGCTTCCAACGTGCAGCTGTGGTATGACCAGTACCTGCCCGCCAACGTCACCGAGGTTCACAAGGATAGCATGAACGCTCTGTTCGCTCTGGAAGCCACTCCCGAGGAGATCGGCAAGAACCACGACGCTGCTATGCAGGAGTATCTGAACAGCTAAACGTCCTTTTGTAAAATTGAACTTTGCATTTTGAAAATTTTCCCGCAGGGAGATGCTTCCTGCGGGAGGATTTTTGAAAGACCAAAATAACGGCGGTCTGCCCACGGCTAACGGGGAGGCCTTCTGGAAAGGTGATGGGTATGAAAGAAACAAATGGTTTAGCGAAAGTCCGAGCCAGAAGCACAGCCATAGCAGCTACCGTATTTCTCCTGCCTACCATTCTGCTGATCATCGTGTACATGGTGTATCCCATTATCGATACCTTCGTCATCAGCGCTTATAAATGGAACGGCATTTCGTCCGACCGGATATTCATCGGGTTGCAAAACTGGCAGACGCTGGTAGCGGACAGTCAGTTCTGGACCGCATTCGGCCACAACGTAATCGTGATGGTGTGCTCCATCCTGCTGCAGATTCCCATCGGCATGCTGCTGGCCACGTTCCTGGACGCCACCGGGAAAAAGACCAACTTCTTTAAGATCGTGTGGTTCTTCCCCTATCTGATGAGCTCTGTGGCAATCGCGTTCCTGTTTACTTACGCTCTGGCCACTAACGGCGGTATGATCTCCGCTCTGGCCACGATCTTCTCTGGCAAAAAGACCACCGTGGACTTGCTGGGCAGCAATCCCCAGGCACTGTATACGGTGATCGGAGTTATGGCGTGGCAGTTCACGCCCTTCTACATGGTGTATTTCATCGCGGGCTACGGCAATATCGATACTTCCATCTATGAGGCGGCAGTCATCGACGGTGCCACTCGGAAGCAGTATCTGTTCCGGATTGCTATCCCGCTGTTGAAGCCCATCTTCAAGACTGCATGTACCATGTCCTTGATCGGTTCTCTGAAGTACTTCGACCTGATCTGGAACCTGACCGGAGGCGGACCCAACGGAGGCACGGAATTGATGGCCACGTACATGTATAAGCTGTCGTTCAACCAGTTCAACATGGGCTACGGCTCCTGTGTGGCGGCAGGCATGTTCATTTTGATCACGGCCATCGCTCTGCTGTTCCAGAAGATCTTTGTGGTAAAGGAGGACTACTGATATGGCAGTAAAGAAAGAGATCGATTACCGCAAAGAACGGACAAAGAGCCGTGTGGCGTGGGGCGTGGCTATCTTCTTCGCCTGCGTTTGGCTGGTGATCGCGCTGGTGCCCTTTTTCTTCATGGTGATGAACTCCTTCCGGAAGCAGTTCGACATGCTGAGCCAGGGCGTGTTCCATATGCCTGACCCCTGGTACTTTGAAAACTATGTAAACGTGGTAGCCAACGGGTTCTTCGGCTACTTCCTGCGCAGCGTGATCGTGGTGGCCATCTCCATGGTGCTGATGCTGGCTATCGCTTCCTGCGCGGCATACCCCCTGTCCAGAATGAAGTTCAAGCTGCGTGGGTTCTTGTATGCAGGCATCGTGGCTATGATGTCCATCCCCATGCACGTGACCTTGATCCCCATCTTCAAAATGACTACGGATATGGGTCTGTATGACACTCTGTGGGCGCTGATCGGGCCCTATGTGACCTTCGCGCTGCCCATGTCGGTGTTCATTCTGACGGCATTCATGTCTACCATCCCGAAAGAGATCGAGGAGTCTGCGGAGATCGATGGCTGCGGAAAGTATCGTACTTTCTTCACCATGATCCTGCCCCTGTCCAAGTCGGGTCTGTCCACGCTGGCGATTTACAACGGCGTTTCCATGTGGAACGAGTTCGCTTTCGCCAACACCCTGATCCAGAGCCCCTCCAACAAGACCCTGCCTCTGGCGCTGGGCCAGTTCAAGGGCGAGCATTCTTTGGACATCCCCCTGATCTTGACGGTGCTGGTCCTGTCCGTCCTTCCCATGCTGATCCTCTTCATCATCTTCCAGGACAAACTGGTTAAAGGTATGATGGCTGGCGCAGTAAAGGGATAACATATCGGAAAATACAGCCCGCGCGGAGATCCGTGCGGGCTGTTTTACTTACACCCGCCGGTGGAGCAAGCGGGCGAGCATAAAAACAAAGGAGGTTTCCCAAAATGAGAGCGGACAAAGAGTATCGCCTTTCCTTTACAGAGGAAGCGAAGAAGATCGTGGAGAAATTGACCTTGGAGCAAAAGGTGTGGCTGATGTGCGGCAACATCGACGTCACCCAAAAGACCAGCGAACAGCTGGGCGAGTTCATGATGACCATCCTGGAAGGGGAGAACCACTATAACATCACTCCCTATGCCGCCGGCGGTCTGGAAGAGGAGGGGGTGCCTCCCATGCTGTTTGTGGACGGCCCCCGAGGCGTGGTCTGCGGCAACTGGCTCTCCACCTGCTTCCCTGTTTCCATGGCCCGGGGCGCTTCCTTTGATACGGACCTGGAAGAGCGGGTGGGCCACTGCATCGGCCGGGAAGTCCGGGCTTTCGGCGGCAACCTGTTTGCCGGTGTGTGCATCAACCTGCCCTATAACCCGGGCTGGGGCCGGAGCCAGGAGACTTACGGCGAAGAGACTTACCAAATCGGCCAAATGGGCGCCGCTCTGGTACGGGGCGTCCAGGACGAGGACGTGATGGCCTGCGTGAAGCACTTCGCCTTCAACCAGATGGAAAACGCCCGGTTCAAGGTGAGCGTCACCTGTGACCAGCGCACGGAAAAGGAAGTGTTCCTGCCTCACTTTAAGGACTGTTTGGACGCGGGAGCCGCCAGCGTCATGAGTTCCTACAACCGTTACAACGGCGTCCACTGTGGCCACAACCGGTACTTGCTCCGCCAGGTGTTGAAAGACGAGTGGGATTTCGACGGCTTTGTCATGTCCGACTTCTGCTGGGGCGTAAAGGATACGGTGGAAGCTGCCAACGGCGGTCAGGACATGGAGATGTTGTGGACCCAGCACTTCGGACCCAAGCTGGTAAAGGCAGTGGAGGACGGCTTCGTGCCTATGGAGTACATCGATGAGGCAGCTCTGCGGATCATCCGCACCATTTTGGCCTTCGATAAGGACCACAAGGAGTATGATATGTCCGTGGTGGCATGCCCCGAGCATATCGCCGTGGCCAAGGAAGCCGCTGAAAAGAGCATCACCCTGCTGAAAAATGAAGGCGTGCTGCCCCTGTGCAAGGAAAAGACCAAGAAGCTGGCCCTTATCGGCAAGCTGGCCAACGAAGCGGTCATCGGCGACCACGGCTCCAGCTGGGTGCGTCCGCCCTACGTGGTGACTCCCAAGGAGGGCTTGGAAAAGTACAATGAGAATTGCCAGGTGGAGTGGAACGACGGCTCCGATCTGGAAAGCGCCAAGAAACTGGCGGCGGAAGCCGACGCGGTGGTGTTCGTGGTGGGCTACACCCACGACGACGAGGGCGAGTACGTTTCCGCCGAGGAGAACACCAACTATACCGGCTCTGTGGGCGGCGACCGGAAATTCAGTCTGGGCCTCCACGAAGATGAGATCCAGTTGCTGAAGGAAGTGGGCCCTGTGAATCCCAAGTCCACAGCGGTGCTCATCGGCGGCAATACCATCATGATGACCCCTTGGTACGACAGCGTCAATTCCGTCATCATGGCCTATTATCCCGGCATGGAGGGTGGCACCGCTTTGGCGGAGATCCTTTACGGCGACGTGAACCCCTCCGGCAAGCTGCCCTATGTGGTGCCTGTGTCTGAAAAGGATCTGCCCCAGGTGGATTGGGAAGCCACGGATCAGTATTACGAGTACTACCATGGCTACACCCGTCTGGAAAAGAAGGGGATCAAACCCCTGCTGCCCTACGGTTTCGGCCTGAGCTACACCACCTTCGCTTTCTCCGACGTTTCCGCTCAGAAGCAGGAGGACCAGGTGCTGGTCAGCGTCAAGGTAAAGAACACCGGCGACCGGGATGGCGACGAGGTGGTCCAGGTGTATGTGGGCTTTGAGAACTCCGCGGTGGACCGTCCCGTGAAGCAGCTCCGTGCCTTTAAGCGGGTGAGCCTGAAGGCCGGGGAAGAGAAGCAGGTGGAGATCCCTGTATCTCTGGAGAAGCTGAAGTGGTATGATCCCGTTTGCCGGGAGTGGAAGCTGGAGAACATGGAATACACCATCTATGCCGGCAGCAGTTCCGCCAACGAAGATCTCATCACTACCTCTATCCAGCTGTAAGTTAAAACAATACACAACATGGGCCGGGAGAAAAAACTCCCGGCCTTTTGTTATTTTTCAGAGTATGGATGCTGACGGTATAGGGGAAACAAAAAAGTGGCTGTCGCATTTGGCGACAGCCACTTTCGGTCTGAAAGAGTGACATGTGGCATCCTGCTTTTGACAGAGGAGCTACTGTCAAACATGGTCCCAATTTGCCCCAGGACGCGGGAGAGGGGAGGAGCCTTATCCCTTCTTGTAGCCGCACTTGGGGCACACGCCTTTTTCGTTCAAGGCGATGCCGCACAGGGGACACCGATCGATCTTGTTGTTGGTGGTGAATTCGGCGGAAGCCGCGTTCACGCCGCTGGTGAAGGTGATCTTGGCGATGTTCAGCTTGTCTTTCAGCAGATCGTAAACGATCTTGATCATGCCTTCCACCGTCAGGGTCTCTTTGGTAACCACCAGACGGCACTCAGGATAAGCGGTAGCCAGCTCCGTTTTGAAAGCGGGGCCTTTCATCTGGTTCTGAGGGGCGCCGTCCCGGATGCCCTGCTCTTCATAGACTTTCAGAATTGCGGGCAGGAGAGGATCGTCCTCACGGAGGATCAAAGCGTGGTCGAAGTTTTTCAGCACCGCCCAAGCGGTTTTCTGGATCTCGTTACAGGGGAATACCATGTTGACGCCGGGCTCGATGGTGTCCTCTACTTCGATGGTCAAAACTCCGGTGTGACCGTGGAGATACTGAGCTTCTCCCTTAAAACCATAAAATCTGTGGGCGTACTGCAAATCCAATGTAGTGATGCTTCTCATACTGTAAACCTCCTTGTAAAATGTGATATTTCTGCAAGCCTTATGGCTTATTCAGGCTGGGTCAGGAATCTTGCTTGGCGCGGCATTGGGGGCAGAGATATTGGATCTTCAAGTCGTAGCCGTCAATGGAGATACCTGTCTGCTGTTCCAGTTGGGCGGTGATATCCGCCAGGTACACGTCCGAGAGTTTCCCACAGCAGCGGCATACCAGATGATCGTGACGGACGGTTTTGTCATAACGGTCGGGGCAGCCCTCCACACTGATCTTTCGGATCTTACCCTCTTGGTGCAGACTGTTCAGGTTGTTATACACCGTAGCCAGAGCCACAGAAGGATGGGTCTGCTTTAGAGCGAGAAAAATCTGTTCCGCCGTCATATGATCTTCCGATGCGTTGATGATATCCAATATAAAAGTGCCGTATCTCATGCCTTAACCGCCAAAAATAGTAATTAGAATTATTCTAGTTCTAATATACCAGGCCCCCACCTGTTTGTCAACAGTTTTCTGAAGAAAAAGGGAAAATTTTGAAAGCACGGGGGTAAGGCGAAAAAATGCCACCAAGGGAGAGCCCTTGATGGCATAGAAAGTTTTATGGCGGGAAGTTATCAGGGCTGCTTGCCGATGTAGGCCAGAATACCTCCGTCCACATAAAGGATGTGTCCGTTCACGAAGTTGCTGGCGTCGCTGGCCAAGAACACAGCGGGACCGATCAAGTCCTCCGGGGTGCCCCAGCGGGCGGCAGGGGTTTTGGCGATGATGAAGTCGTTGAAGGGGTTCCCTTCCACTCGAAGGGGGGCAGTCTGGGGGGTGGCGATGTAGCCGGGGCCGATGCCGTTGCACTGGATGTTGTACGCTCCGTATTCCGAAGCGATGTTGCGGGTGAGCATTTTCAAGCCGCCCTTTGCCGCTGCGTAAGCGGAGACCGTTTCCCGTCCCAGCTCGCTCATCATAGAGCAGATGTTGATGATCTTTCCGTGGCCTTTCTGGATCATTCCGGGAATCACGGCCTTGGAGACGATGAAGGGAGCGTTCAGGTCCACGTCGATGACTTTCCGGAAGTCCTCAGCGGACATGTCGCACATAGGGATGCGCTTGATGATCCCGGCGTTGTTCACCAAGATATCGATACCACCGAACCGCTCCTGCACATCCGCCACAAAGGCGGTCACCTGATCCTCGTCGGTGACATCGCAGACGGCGCCATAAGCGGGGATCCCGGCTTCCTCGTAGGATTTCAGTCCTTTTTCCACCAGCTCCTGGCTGATATCGTTAAAGACGATCTGAGCGCCGGCCTTTGCGAAACCGGACGCAATGGCGAATCCGATGCCGTAGGAAGCGCCGGTCACCAAGGCCACTTTGCCTTTCAAAGAAAATTGATCCATGGTGTTCCTCCCTTATTTCAAATCGGTGGTTTTGATCTCGTCCATGTCGTCGAAGGCCTGGTTTTCTCCGCCCATGGCCCAGATAAAGGTATAGTTCCCCGTTCCGGCGCCGCTGTGGATACTCCAGGAGGGGCTGATGACTGCCTGCTCATTTTGCATCACAATGTGGCGGGTCTCATGGGGTTGTCCCATAAAGTGGAATACCACGCCGTTTTCCGGGATTTCAAAATAGGTGTAGATCTCCATCCGGCGCTCATGGGTGTGGGCGGGCATGGTGTTCCACACACTTCCCGGCTCCAGTTCAGTCATGCCCATGGAAAGCTGGCAGGTTTGCAGCACGTCGGGGTGGATGAACTGATTGATGGTCCGCTTGTTGCTGGTCTCCAGGGCGCCTAAGGGCTTCTTGGCCGCGTCCTGGATGGTGATCAGCCTGGTTTGGTAAGCGCGGTGAGCGGGAGCGGAGACCATGTAGAATTTAGCAGGGTTTTGGGGGTCGTCGCTTCGGAAATAGACCTCCTTGGTCCCTTGGGTGATGTACAGGCAGTCTTTGTAGGAGAGAGGGTATTCTTCCTGATCGGCAGTGATCACGCCGCTGCCGCCGATGTTAAAGATGCCCACTTCCCGGCGTTCCAGGAAGGTTTTGGTGCCGAAATTTTTCCAGATGTCCAACCCTTGATCGATGGATACAGATTTTGTCACAGGCATACATCCCAGGACCACCATCCGGTCCACATGGCTGTAAACGGCGGTCAATGTATCGGGCTGGTAGAGGTTCTCCACCAGAAATTCCTTTCGAAGTTCTTCGGTTGTATACCGCTTGATATCCTGCGGGTTTGCGGAATAGCGGATGTCCATAGAGCAGTGCCTCCTTTGGGTTTTAAGTAACTTCATTATATCTGTTTGTATTTTGAAAAAATAGGGAAATCCTTTTTAATATATTGGATATCCTGATGTGTTTTGGGAAAATGCGGGCGGAGAAACACAGGTTTTTTGCCTGTTTTGCTCACTTTTTCTTTCTCATCCGTGGAAAATCTAAGCCGTTTGACCTTGCCAAATATTAATAATATATTAACTGCTATAAATCGGAGGTGGAAACATGAAATCATTTTCTTCTTGCAGTGAGGCCATCCAAGAGTGTCTGCGCAGCCAAAAATTTACCGTGGCGTATCTGTGCAGCGAGGAAAAGACCATGGATATCCACATACACGACTGCTTTGAGATCTACTATTCCCTTTCGGGAGGCAGGCAGTTTTTGATCGGGGACCAGTGTTACGACGTGGCCCCCGGCGACCTGTTCGTCATCAACAATTATGAGAGCCACTATCTGTCCTGGGTGGAGAGCCTCCACGAGCGCATCGTGATCTCCATCGCTCCGGAATACCTGTCCGCCTGTTCCACAGAGGCCACGGATCTGAAAGGATGCTTCACCCTGCGATCTCCCAAGTATTCCCACCGGCTGCGGCTGACGCAGGAAGAACGGGACCAGCTGCTGTATCTTACCCATAAGATCACCAGTTCTCAGGGGTTCGGGGCCGACGTGATCGAGGGATCCGCCTTTTTGGAGCTAATGGTGTTGGTAAACAGGAAGTACCTCAGCCAAGAGGGCGGTTTGGAAAAGCAGGAAAGCTACCAGCACAACGAAGTAGTGGCCAAAGTGATCGACTACATGAACAGCCGCATCACGGAAAAGCTCACCATCGGGGAGGTGGCGTCCCACTTCTATTTGAGCGAGGGGTATCTCAGCCGTCTGTTCAAGTCGGAGACAGGCACCACCATCAACAAATATCTCACCGCCCGTAGGATCAGTATTGCCAAGGCCAAGCTGACAGCGGGTTGCTCCGTCAGTGATGCCTGCGAACAGAGTGGCTTTAACGATTACACCAATTTTGTCCAGGCGTTTACCAAAATGGTGGGGATCACCCCCAAGAAATACGGGAAGATGTCTAACCGATAACAGGAAGGAGGGGAAGGTCTGTGAAACGAATCGTCCAATGGCTGCAAAAAAACGTGGGAAGTTTTTTTCAGGTCCACAAAAGCATCAAGGCAAAGATCTTTGTCTCTTTTTCCTGCCTGACCATCGTGATCGCCACCCTTATTTCTCTGTATTGGTCCCAGTTCACCATACACTCCACCACCTCCGCCCTGGTGGACAGTATGGAAAAGAGTCTGGACAGTTCCTTGGCCCAGGTGGAGAACGCGGTGGAGGACGTGCGGAAAATGCACACCACCCTGATTTACGAGACCACCGCCACAGATTATTTGTTTGACCAGGATCTGCGTGCGCCCAACAAGGAGTGGTTTGAAAAGTACAATCAGGTCTATTCCTCCATACGACTGATGACAGTGAACTTGTCCAGGACCGTGCTGGGTACAGGGATATTCAAGGCCAACGGGGAGACCTGTACCATTGGCACTACCTCCCTTCCTCAAGACACCCATCTTTCCCAGGAGATTTGGGGAAAACCCAATGAAAGCGTGGTGTTTTCCCTGGAAAAGGACCGGGGGGAACGGTCCAGCGAAGTGATGCGGTATCTGTACGTGGGGAGAGTGATCGCGGAAAACGACCAGGAGCAGGCGGTGATCATCACCAGGATGAACGACTCTGTCTTTGAGCGGGTGTTTGAACAAACAACTTACCCCGGAGGTTTTATCCTGCTGTTGGACAGCCAAGGGAATCTTGTCTATGACAGTTCCCCGGGGGAACTGCAAGAGGTGAAAAGCGCTCTCATCGCCGGGGAAGGGGAGGATGCCCCGTACACTACCCTGTCCCACACCTCAGCGGTTTCCGGGTTCCGGGGGATCTTGGCCATCCCCAACCAGTACATCTCCCAGATCAACGCCACTACCTACCTGCAAACAACGGTCATCATTCTGGTGATGGTGCTGATCGTGGCAGTGATCTCCTCCGTGGTGACCAACAAGATCACGTTCAGCCTGAAGCGGCTTTCCGAAAATATGAGGCAGTTCGGAACGGAGATCCTGCCGGGGGAGACGGTCCATTTCGCCAAGATCGACTCCTCCGATGAGATCGGGGAGCTGAACAGAGCGTTTTTAAGGATGACGGACCAGATCCATTGGCTGATGGACGACATCCGGCTGCGGGAGGAACAGAAGCGGAAAATGGAGATCCAAGTGCTGCGGGCCCAGATCAGCCCCCATTTCCTCTACAACAGCCTGAACACCATCAACTATTTGGCGGTGCTGCAAAACGTGGACAATATCCGCGTGCTCACCATGTCCCTCATCGATCTGCTTCAAGGGGCCGTGAACGTGGACGACCAGCTCATCCCTCTGGATGATGAGTTGAAATACAGCAAAAGCTATTTGAATATCCAGCGGTATCGTTTCCCCCAGGAGATCCAGGTGGAGTATCAGATTTCCCCGGAAACACTGCGCTGGAAAGTGCCGAAAATGATCTTGCAGCCCATTGTGGAGAACGCGCTGATCCATGGGCTGGCAGACACCCAAAAGGAAAAGCGGCTGCGGATCTGCGCCTATTCCCTGGATCAGAAGGAGTTGATCTGCACTGTGACGGACAACGGCGTAGGCATGAGCGAGGAGCGTATCCAGCAGGTGATGAGCCAAAAGAATAACGAAAACAAAATGCGGTTCAGCGGAATCGGGATCGGCAACGTGGACGCCAGAATCAAAATGCAGTTTGGAAAACAATACGGGATCTCTATTTTCTCTCAGGAGGGAGTGTTCACCACGGTGGAGATCTCTTTGCCGGTGATCGAAGAAAAGGAAACGGGAAATAACAAAGGGGGGCAGAAATGAAGAGAGTGCTTCTGGTGGATGACGAGTTTTTGGTGTGCAGCTTTATGAAAGGACTGATCCCATGGGAGCAGTACGGCTTCACAGTGGCGGGCCAAGCGGAAAACGGCAAAGCGGCTTTGCGGAAAATGGAAGAATGCCAGCCGGATCTGGTGTTTTTGGATGTGAGTATGCCGGATATGGACGGCATCGAGGTGATCCGCCAGCTGAATAAACGTTATCCCAACTGCCGGGTGGTGATGCTCAGCAGCTATTCGGATTTTGAGTATGTGCGGGAAACCATGCGGTATGGGGCTTCGGATTACCTTCTAAAACATCAGCTCACCCCGGAGGAACTGATAAAGACCCTTCAGGAGCTGGATTTTCCCGCCTCCAGTCAGGAAAAGCCTCTTTCCCTGCCGGTGGAAAAGCCCGACGGGATCTTGCGGGACTCCCAGACGGTGGCCTTCCTGCGGGGCGCTGGAAAGACGATCCCCAGCGCGCTGCTCTCCCTTCGCCGCCCTGTCCCGGTGATCGTGAAGATCAAGGCCTCCATGCTGGACACGCTGGACTGGCAGGGGGGAAAGTCCCACTCGGAAAGCATGTTGGATTCCCTGATCTCCACCTGCGTCCAGGTGTGCAGCCAGGAACAGGGGACCCGTATTATTGATTTGTCTGATTTTCTCCTGTTGTTCCTGTTTTCGGCTCGGGCCAGCGAAAGCGAGGATTCTCAGCTGGAACGAGTCACCCATACCATGAATATCGTTCACGACGCGGTGCTGAAATACCACAGCACCCACATCGTTTGGAAAACAGGCGGCCGTTGTGAGGACCTTCATGAGCTTCCCGGTTTCTGCGCTCAGGAAAAAGAGGACATGGAGGAGAACGTCTACCACAAGGCGGGGGATAGTGGCGGGCATCTGCTCATCCAGCAGGAGCAGCAGCTGATCGTGGACGTGGCTTCCAAAGACAGGGGAGATGTGCGGAAGGTGCTGGCCTCCGTGTTCGCGCCCATCGTGAAGGAGCCGAAAAATACGGTGGAGCTGTCCCTTTTGGTAGGGGATCTGTTTTCCTTGGCGGTCCGGCTCTATCGGGAGAACCAGGTGCCGGTGCCCAACCTGGACCAGCACGCCGTTCGGGGGAACGATCCCAAGGAAGCCCGGCAATATTTTGAAAAGCTGTTTTTGGACCTGATCGACAATGTGGAACAGAGCCGGCAGTATTCGGATCCGGTACAGCAGGTGATCGGCTATGTCCAGAAGCACTACGCGGAACCCATTGGCCTGGCGGAGGTGGCGGAATACTGCTCTTTGAACCAGTCCTATCTGAGCACGCTGTTCAAAAAGGAGACAGGCATCGGGGTGATCCACTTTATAAACAGGGTGCGGGTGTACGCGGCGGGTAAACTGATGCTCACGGAAGGCGCCCTGCCCACCCACTTGTTTGAAAGGGTGGGGTTCCGGAATTACAACAACTTTTTTAACCTGTTCCAAACCGTGACGGGCATGACTCCCACCCAATTCCGCAAATACGCCACCGCCAAGTGGATCTCGGAGTTTGAGTTGATCCCCGGCAAAGATACACCTAAAAAATGATCATCACCTCTTCTAAAAAACGATCATCTTATTCCAAAGACAGAGAATTTCATGAAGAATGGTGAAATGCTACAATAATTTCACACACTAAGCAGAAGAGGTGGTAAATATGAAAAAGTTCAGAAAACCAATGGCCCTCCTGTTAGCAGTGCTGATGGGAACATCACTTCTGACAGGCTGTTCCGGTTCTTCGGATTCCGGATCAGGAACGTCCCAAGAGGGAGGGGAGAGTTCCGCTACGGTGTCCCAGACCGACGGCAACTTTAACGCCGAAGGGTTCCCCATCGTGAACGAAAAGGTCACGAAGCATTTCATGATCAACAAGCCCGCTCACATCGGGAGTCCCGATGACATGGTCACCCTGCAAAAGTATGAGGAGATGACCAACGTGGACGTGGAGTGGGAAGCGGTCTCCTCCGATGGTTTCTCCGAACGAGTGAACCTGGTGATGGCCTCCGACAGCATGCCCGACGCCATTCTCAAAGGCGTGCCGGATATCACAAAGACTTCCGCTGACGGCTCCATCATCGACATTTCCGGACTGATCGATGAGTATTCGGTGGGCATCAAGTCTCTGTATGACCAGTATCCCGAAGTGTACGAGGCTTCCAAGTCTCCTGACGGCGGCATTTACGCTGTGCCCAACATCAATACCCTGGTTCCCAACCGGACCAACCACAGAAACCTGTGGATCAACCAGACATGGCTGGACAACCTGGGACTGGAAACTCCCGAAACCCTGGACGAGTACCTGGATGTGCTCCGGGCTTTCCGGGATGAGGATGCCAACGGCAACGGCGATCCCAGCGACGAGATCCCCTACGTTGTGGAATACAGCGGCGGCGATCATCGGGCCAGAGTGAACATCTTCCTGGGATCCTGGGGGATCCATGACAACCTGGGCTATGAGTTCCTCACCATCCAGGACGATAAGGTCAAGATGTACGTGATCGACGATACGTACAAGGAAGTGCTTCAGTTCATGAACACCATGTGGACCGAAGGCCTGCTGGACAACTCCCTGTACACCCAGACCAACGACGTGGCGCTGTCCAAGTTCAACAGCAGCGTTTCCGGCAGCTTCGCCCTTTCCTCCGATGACCTGTGGAGCGCTTACAGCCAGGATTATTCTCCCTTGGCGCCTCCCACCAACAGCAACGGCGATACCCCTGTGATCGGCCTGAACTCCGCTTACGGCGGCGCGGCCATGGTCATCACCCGTTCCGATGAGTCTCCCGAGATCACCCTGCGCTGGATCGACTACTTCTTCACCGAGGAAGGCGCTAACTTCATCGGCGCTCTCAGCCCCGACCTGGAAGGTGTCACCTGCCAGAAGATGGAGGACGGCTCCTACGATTACTCCGACGAGATCCTGAACAGTGACAAGGGCGTTTCCATGGCGGTAGGCGAGGTTTGCCCCCTCCCCGGCGGCGGATTCCCCTACTGGAGAAACGAAAACAACTCTGATTTCATCTATTCCAAGAAGGTGCAGGAATCTGTGCCTGTGTACGAGCCCTACTATCAGACCGATCCCGCTTACGCCTATCCCGTGTTCAGCGTGGAGGACGCGGAAGTGGTCAATGATATCCGCCGTGACCTGGATACTTACCTGAAAGAGTGCGAGGCCAAGTTCATCACCGGCGAGATGAGTTTTGACCAGTGGGATGAGTATGTTGCTACTTGCGAGCAGATGCGTATCCACGAGCTGGAAGAGATCTTCCAGGCTGCGTATGACCGTATGAAGGAGTCTGCCTAAGTACCAAACGCTGTAAAAGGCTAGTTCTCCAACAGATGTGTTTGAACAGGGGAAGGCCGTAAAACGGCCTTCCCTATTTCATTCGGAACAGGATCCGTGATGGATTTGTTTTCGTGAATCCGGTGAGGAAGGTGAATTATGGAACATACAATACAGCTGCCAAAGACTTCCAAGAGGGCGGCTCTTGCCAAGAATTTTCGGCAGAACTGGCAATTATATGCCATGGTTCTGCTTCCGGTGGCCTGGTACATCATTTTTATGTATGTACCCATGTACGGGCTTCAGATCGCTTTTCGTGACTACATGCCTTCCAAAGGCTTTTTGGGCAGTGAGTGGGTTGGCCTGAAGCATTTCGAGCGCTTCTTCAATTCCTATTACTGCGGGCGAGTCATTCGGAACACCCTGAGCATCAACTTCTATTCTCTGCTCATCGGGTTCCCCATTCCCATTATTTTCGCGCTCATGCTCAATGAGCTGAGAAGCGTCCGCTATAAGAAGATCGTACAAAACGTGACCTACCTGCCCCACTTCCTGTCTGCGGTGGTCATCGTGAGCATTTTGCAGCTTCTGCTCTCTCCCACCAACGGCGTGATCAATATGGTTTTGGGCCGGCTGGGATTTGAGACGGTGGACTTCTTGGCCAAGCCGGAGTATTTCCAGCATATCTACGTGTGGTCCGGCATTTGGGAGAGCATGGGATGGGACGCCATCATGTACATCGCGGCCCTGTCCGGTGTGGACCCGGGTCTCTACGAAGCCGCCACCATCGATGGAGCATCTCGGTGGCAGAAGATCCGCCACGTGTCTATTCCCTGCATCATGGGGACCATCATCATCATGCTGCTGCTCCGGTGCGGTTCCATTATGAACATCGGCTACGAGAAGATCCTGCTGATGCAGAACAGCCTGAACATGGACAGCAGCGACGTGATCTCCACCTATGTGTACCGCAGCGGTATTTTGGGAGCGGAGTATTCCTTCGCTTCGGCCATCGGGCTGTTTAACTCCCTGTGCAACTTTGTGTTGTTGGTGTGCGCCAACTGGGCCGCCAAGCGTTTTGGAAAAACCAGTCTGTTCTGAGGGAAGGGGGAGTTGTAGGATGAAACAGACCGCGGCGAAAAAAATCAAAGATTCTTTTGGGGATCGTGTGTTCATGGGGTGCGTAGTGACCCTGACCTTTTTGATCCTGTGCGCCACCTTCTACCCGCTGATCTATGTGGTGAGCGCGTCTTTCAGTTCCAGTGAGGCCGTGATGAACGGCGAAGTGTATTTCCTGCCAGTGGGACTTTCCATGGACGGATACATGGAAGTTTTTCAAAATGAGGATATTGTAGTGGGGTTTAAGAATACGGTGATCTACACGGTGGTGGGCACGGCCATCAATATGACCCTGACCACGCTGCTGGCGTACCCTCTGTCCAGAAAGCAGTTCCGGGGCAGAAAGATCCTCATGTTTTTGATCGTCTTTACCATGTACTTCAACGGCGGATTGATCCCCACCTTCCTGGTGGTGGACAAACTCCACATGGTGGATACCATTTGGGGCCTGGTGATGCCCACGGCCATTTCCACCTTTAATCTGATCATCATGCGGACCTACTTTGAGAACTCCATCCCGGAGGAACTGGCAGAGGCGGCTTCCCTGGACGGCTGCGACCATTTCCGGTTCATGTTCCATGTGCTGCTGCCTTTGTCCACGCCTATCCTGGCCGTATTGGTGCTCTACTACGCGGTGGGTCATTGGAACCAGTATTTCAACGCCTTGATCTATCTGCGTTCCAGTGAGAAGATCTCCCTCCAGCTGGCCCTGCGGAATATCCTCATGGCCAATCAGATCTCCAGCGGGAGCACAGGAGGTTTCACCGAAATGGCTCAGATCAGCTTGACCGTCAAGTACGCTGTGATCGTGGTGTCCAGCTTGCCGGTTGTGATCCTGTACCCGTTCATTCAAAAATATTTCGTTAAAGGCGTCATGGTGGGCGCTATCAAAGGCTAAAAGCCGAAAAAGGGGAGAGTGTTTCTTATGCTGCTGAAAGAATTGTGTGAAAAAATGTCTCCTGCGTGGAGAGTGGAAGAGATCGCCTGGGTCCAGCTGCCCTACAAACGCCCCCGCATCGCCGGGTGCAATGCCCGTCTGGGCGTCCACGGCTGGGGCGGCGAGGTGCCCATCGCCCGGATCAAGATCGCGGGGACCTACGGTTTCGGCTGGTGCACCCTGACCCAGGATCAGGCCCAGAGAATGGTGGGCGTCCCGGTAGGGGCAATGTTCGATGAGGAGGGCATGCTCCGTCCCCAGTATTACGGGATCGACTTCGCCATCCTGGACTGGCTGGGAAACCAGTTCCATCAGCCGGTGTACAAACTGGTGGCCAGAGATGGGATCCCCCAGACAGGGTTCACGGTTCCGGTGTACGATACCACCATCTATTTCGACGAGCTGGATATCCAGGACGATGAGAAAGCAGTGGAGTTCCTCTGTAAGGAAGTCAAGGAAGGCCTGGACCGGGGACATAAGAACTTCAAGGTGAAAGTGGGACGTCCCGGTATGTGGATGGGGATCGAAAGCGGCCTGAAACGGGACGTGGACGCCATCCTGGCCATCCGGGAGACCATGGGCAAGGAAGGCAAGCTGATGGCGGACGCCAACAACGGCTACAACCTGAATCTGACCAAAGAATTCCTGTCCCGGACCGCCAGTGCCAACCTGTACTGGATGGAAGAGGCGTTCCATGAGGACGACCAGCTTTACGGGCGGCTGCGCCAGTGGATGAAGGAGCAGGGCATTGAGACTAAGATCGCCGACGGCGAGGGTTACGCTTCGGAAGCTATTGAGGAGTGGGCCCAGAAAGGCTTGATCGACGTGCTGCAATATGACCTGCGGGGCTATGGGTTCTTCCGCTGGATGAAACTGGCTGCCGAGCTGGAGCCCTTTGGAGTTTTGGCAGCGCCCCACAATTACGGCGGTTTTTACGGGAATTTCGCCCAGCTGCATTTTGCCGCGGCCGCCAGCAATTTCGCCATTGCGGAGTGGGACGTGGCAGACGCTCAGGGCATCGATACGTCTCTTTACCAGGTGCGGGAAGGTGCTATCCAGGTCCCCGATGAGGACGGCTTCGGCCTGAAACTGGATCAGGAACTGTTCGACGCCAAAGTGGCGGAAGGCGGTTGGAAAGCGAAAATGTAAAGGGTGATGGGACTCCAGGAGTTGCTTGATCCTGAAAGATAAATGTGCAGGCGGCTGCCGGTCCTTCGGGGGTCCGGCAGCCGACCTTTTTTAGGAGAGAAAAAATGAATTGGATCTTATGCGAAATACTTGACGAAAAGGGACAGGTTCTGGCACAATCAGGGCAAGGAGAATCGGCGTCTCTGATCCTGCCCAGCGGAGGGCGGTCGGTGGTGCTGACATGCGGAAAACCGGGGTCCTATTGTGTGATCCAGCTGGAGGATACCTTGGCTCCTGCCCTGGTATACCTGCCCCAAGGGAAAGCGGTCTACCAGCTGCCTCAGGGGGAAGAACGGCAGGTGTATTCCCCTCGGGCGTTTTCCCCGGGGACAAGCGTGGTGCGGGCCAGACTGGCCCAGCCCTCTGAGGTGGAAGGACTTAGGAACCTGGCCCTCAACCCCTATGACGGTCATGAGAATAAGGACATGTTCCCTCACGCTTTTGCCAATGTGGAAACCAGGGGAGAAGCGGTTTTCGCGGCCCGGAACGCCATCGACGGCCTGTACGAGAACAGCTCTCATGGGGGCTGGCCCTATACCAGCTGGGGGATCAACCGGGATCCTCAGGCGGCGTGGACCATCGATTTTGGCCGGACCGTTCTGGTGGAAAAACTGAGGATCACCCTTCGGGCGGATTTCCCCCACGACGCTTGGTGGACCCAGGGGACCGTCACCTTTTCCGACGGTTCCAGCCAGGTTCTGGCCTTTACGAAAACGGCTCTTCCGCAAGAATTCCTGGTCTCCCCCCGGCAGGTGCGATCCATCACCTTCCACGACTTGATCAAAGCGGATGACCCATCCCCCTTCCCGGCCCTTACCCAGTTTGAGGTGTGGGGCAGAGAGTTAGGGGAAAATCAGAATGGAAATTGAGGTGTTCTCTCATGAATTTGCGTTATCCCGCAGTGCCCTTGATCAATCATACCCCTTATTTCAATCTTTGGTCCATGGACGACGTGCCCAACCGGTCCCACACCTGTCATTGGACCGGCAGCCCTCAGCCCCTTACCGGTGTGTTCCGAGTGGGCAGCCGGGAATACGGGTTTTTGGGCAGCACGCAAGCCCAGCCCATGGGGACCGTGTCGGTGGACGTGACGGCTTGTTCCACCGTTTACCAGCTGAAAAGCCCGGAGGCGCTGCTGACAGTGACTTTCACCTCTCCACTGCTTTTGGACGATCTGAAGGTCTTGGCCCGGCCTGTCACATACATCACCGTGGAAGCCAAGGGCCGAAACGGCAGACCTCTGCCTCCCTCCAGTGTGATACTCACCGCCCAGGAAGCCTTGTGCCTGGATCGTCCCGGGGAAAGCCCGGTGGAGACCGGTGAGATCCAAGGACCGGGATTTTCCGCAGCGTCATTGGCCAACACCGTTCAGAATCCGCTGAACCGTTCGGGAGACGATGTGCGTATTGATTGGGGGACCTTCTATCTGGCGGTAGAAGAAGGCGGTTCCGTGTCCTGTGTGAAGGACGGGGACGGCGCGGCGGTCCAGGCGGAGCGGACTTTGGAAGAGGGAAAAGCGGCGCTTTTCGCCGTAGCTTACGACGAAGTGTACGCCATACAGTATTTTGGGGAAAACCTGGAACCTCTGTGGAAACGGGAACGGGATACCATGCCTGGTCTGCTGGAATTGGCGTTCGCGGAACACCAGGATATCGCCCGGCGGTGCGGGGGATTTTCCGCGGAGCTTGAAAAAGAAGCCGTGGAGGCTGGCGGTCAGCAATACGCCCAGCTTTTGCAGCTGGCCTACCGTCAGGTGATCGGCGCCCACACACTCTGCCAGGACCCGGAGGGGCGGTTGCTGTTTATTTCCAAGGAGTGTTTCTCCAATGGCTGCGCGGCTACCGCCGACGTCAGCTATCCGTCCATTCCTCTGTTCCTGCGGTATAATCCGGAACTTGTTTTTGCCATGATGCGTCCCTTGATGCGGTACGCTGAGAGTCCGGCATGGCCCTTTGATTTTGCCCCCCATGACGCGGGACAGTTCCCCCTGTTGAACGGGCAGGTCTATTCCGGGGGAACAAACCCCAAAGACCAAATGCCGGTAGAGGAGTGCGGCAATCTGCTGCTGATGACGGCAGCGGCAGCCGCGGCTGGCGGGGACATGAGTTTTGCCGGGGAGTATTGGGATCTGCTCACCACCTGGGCCAACTATCTCCGGGAAAATGGGATGGACCCGGAAAACCAGCTGTGTACGGATGATTTCGCAGGTCATCTGGCCCACAACTGCAACCTGTCCATCAAGGCGATCCTGGGCATAGCGGCCTATGGCTGGATGCTTGTGAAGCGGGGAGAGACTTCCGGGGAAAGCTGGTTGGAAGAAGCTCGGGAAATGGCGAAACGCTGGGTGGAAAAAGCGGATGATGGAGACGGGACTTACCGTTTGGCCTTCGATCAGCCGGGGACATTCAGCATGAAGTATAACGCTGTGTGGGATAAACTGCTGGGGCTGGAGATATTCCCCCAGGGCACGTGGGATAAGGAGTTGAAGTCCTATATCGCCCGTCTGAACCCCTATGGGATGCCTTTGGATAACCGAGCTGGCTACACAAAATCGGATTGGCTGGTGTGGGTGGCGTCCATGATGGACAAACCAGACTTTGAGAAGATGATCTCCACCCTGTGGGCCGCGTATGACAACATGCCCAATCGAATCCCCTTGGGAGACTGGTACCAGACAGAGGACGCCTGGCAGGCGAAGCCACGGGAGTTCCAAAATCGGACCGTCCAGGGCGGACTGTTTATCCGGCTGCTGTATGCCAGATAATGTCCTTGCAGAGCGTGAAAAACTTTCTGCTTTAGGGAAAGATAGAAAAGTATCAGGTTCCCTTTTCTATGGATGAGGGAAATCTTTATGGGGAGTTAAAAGGGGAGGAACGCCGCAGGCCGGCGCGTCCTCCCCTTTTTGTTTCAGTTTGGGCTATTTTTTTCTTAAACACATTCCTTTCGGCGTTTCCTCAGTTCCGGCCATGCCCTCTAATCTGGCGAAGAAGGCCCGTGCAGCCTTCCTCTACATCCTGCCAGGTGGTGTCAAAATCATCGGTGTACCAGGGATCCGCCACTTCGCCGGGCCGGCAGGTGTAGTCCATCAGCAGGTGGATCTTGTGAGAGGGATCGCCGCCGCACATCCTGGTCATGTTCCGCAGGTTGGCCTGATCCATGCCGATGAGCAAGTCGTACTTTTCATAATCACTGCTGCGAAGCTGACGGGCCCTTTTCCCGGAACAGTCAATGCCATGCTGGGCCAGCTTGCACCGGGCGGGAGGATAGACAGGGTTGCCGATCTCCTCTGTGCTGGTGGCGGCCGATTCGATATGGAACTCCTGTTCCAGACCGGCTTTCTTCACTAGATCCTTCATAATGAACTCCGCCATGGGGCTCCTGCAAATATTGCCGTGGCACACAAAAAGTATGTTAGTCATGTCCAATACACTCCGATCCCGTCAATTTCCACCTAGTATAGCACACAACCGTGGATCCGTCGAGATGGAGCTCGGGCGACAGTAAAGGAGTTGCCATAAAAGCAAAGAAGAACTCACTCCGTAAAGAATGAGCTCTTCTTCTTTATAAATGAAAGCTGCTACCCCTTAATACTTGTTATAAAATCCGCTTGTGAAGTCCGTATCCTCCAGGGGAGCCTGGTCAGCGAATGAAACATTGCCGGGGTTTGGATTTTCTCCGATCTTAAACGTGCTGATCAGTGCTTGCATCATGGTAGCCTGACCAGAAAGCTCCTCGCTTGCGGCAGCGCTTTCTTCCGCGGACGGCTTTTCAGTCCTCACAAATGAGGGGCAGGGTACCAATACCGGGATTTTACTTCAAAATCTGACCACATAGTTTATCCATTTTATTTGCAGATTCATCGACGATAAACTTGTCTGAATCATTTGGCTGCGGAGCTGTAAATGTCTAGGGAAAGCCCATTGCGTTTAAGATCTTTGATCCCCAAAAAGCATTTTTATATCATTTCATTTTACCATTATGGATCCCACAAGGGTTCTATGCGTAAATGGGATACGCATCCATCGCCTTTTGGGATAAAGAGACCGGATGGATTTATCCGGCCTCCCTCAGTCTTCCGTTCCGGTTTTTTTCGGCAGCAGGGAGAGATTGGCCCCCGTCCCGGGAGCGGCGGCAGACAAGTCCTTTGCCTGACGTTCCAGTTCCCCGGTCTGGGCGTCCATGGTTTGGAGCAGTTGTTGGAAAGACCCGCGCAGCTGGCGAATCTGGTCCGCGTATCCTTCCAACGTGTCTTTCTGCTGTTTGGCCTTTTCCTGGAGCTGACTGCGGAGACGCTCCTCCTGCTCCTGGGTTTCAGTCCGCATCTTTCGGGCAAACGCCTGGGCTTCCAAGAGCGTGGTGGAAATAAGATCTTGCTGTTCGTACTGGGCCTGGCGTTCCGACCGCAGGACACGCAATTCCTCTTCCAGAGCCTCGATCTGTGCCTGCCGCTCCGAGCGCAGAGCGCGCAGTTCTTCTTCCAAAGCTGCGATCTTTGCTTGAGCTTCCTCCAGGACCTTGACGTTTTGAGCGTCCTTTTCCATCAGTTTGGCTGAAAAAGCTTCTTCCATGGACGCCACCAGCATATAGACGCTGTCTTTTTGATACCCAAACAATCCGACTTTCAGTTGTTCCATATCCATAGTACCCTCCACCTTTCTTTGACCGGATTTAATTTAAGTTGATCTTCTTTCGCTGAATCTTTTTCCATTGATTTTTTCTGTGGCGGTATCCAAACAAGGAGATCATCCGCACCCAAGCCAAGACAAACCGCAGACAGGAGACCTCCAAAGCGCACAGGCCGATGGCCTTGCCAATATCCATGGGTGACAGCTTCAGGTCGATGGTATGGACCCTGGCAAAAAAGGCTGTCAGTGACAGGATAGCCGTGTAGACGATATAAATGACCATGTACAGCAGCATGAATGGGAGGTTGAGAAAATCCAGAGCCGCCGCCATGGCCATGGTCAGCACCCCGAACACCTCGATGTAGGGGGACAACAGCTCATAAATGAGGAAATACACATAGGAAACAAAACTGACCATGCCGTATCGGGGATTTGCCAGGATCCTTCTGTGGCCGATCATGCTTTGAAAAAGACCGATATGCCACCGGCGGCGCTGTCCCAGCAGATCCCGCAGCCGTTCCGGCACCTGAGTCCAGCAGATGGCGTCCGTGGCGAAGCGAATGCGGTAGGGGCGCCTGTTCTCCCGGCAGAATTCGTGGAGTTTCACTACCAGCTCCATGTCCTCTCCCACGGTGTTGGTGGCGTATCCTCCCGCCGCCACGACCACGCTCTTTTGAAAAAGCCCGAAAGCCCCCGAAATAATGATGCTGCCGTTGAACTTGTCGAACATGATCCGGGACGCCAGGAAGGAGCGGTCGTATTCCAGCACCTGCATGCAGGCCAGTAGGTTCTGTGGCATCCGGTAACGGACCACCCGTCCGTTTTCCACTTTCGCTCCATTGCAGGGGCGCACGGTCCCGCCTACGGCCACTACGTTGTCCTCTTCCAGCACAGGCCGAACGATCTTGTCCAGAGAATCGTATTGAAGGATGGAGTCCGCGTCCATACACAGAAAATAGGGATAGCGGCACGCGTTGATCCCCATGTTCAGGGCGTCCGCCTTGCCGCCGTTCCTTTTTCGGATCAAGGTGATAGGCACCTTCCATTCCTTGCTTTCGTACACTTCTATCACCGGCTGGCAGGGCAGTTTTTGATGGATGGGGCGCAGGACCTGGATCATGTGGAACGCGTCCTGCACCACCTGAGCGGTGTTGTCCGTGGAGCCGTCATCTACGATGACGATCTCATACAGCCGGTATTCCAAGGCTAGCAGGGAGCGGATGGCGGACACAATGGTCACCGCTTCGTTATAGGCAGGAATCAAAATGGATACCGGCACATAGTAGTCGTTGGCCAGTTCGTTTTTCATGGCCATTCTTCTTTTGGCGCTGTACAGAGTGGTGGATCCTATGGTGACGGACAAAAACAGGAAACTGGCGTACCCCACCATATACAGCACGAAAAACACGCCCACAGCATTGAAAAATGTTTGAAATACTTCCCTCATACCGCTGCCACCGTCTCTTTCTTCCAGGTCTGTTCCATACGGCTCAGTTCCATGCGGTAAAGGATCATTTCCCGGGCGTAGCGGTCCTGCCGGCCCACTAGTTTCAAAAGATCCCCGTGGCTCAGGTGGTGGGCTTCCAGGCTGGCCGCGGCATTGTAACGGACATACCAATTCCTGCTGTGGAGGGCCTTGGCCAGGGCGTCTATCACGTCCTCTCCTTCGTAGCTCCCCAGAGCCGTAGCGCTGATGGCGGCGTACTCCCAGTTTTGGGCATCGTCCTCTTCCAGGAATTCCAGCAGTTTTTCCCTTGCCGGGGGATACTGGTGGCGGCCAAAGTAGCGGATTGCCGCGAAGTGCAGTTCCCGGTCCTCTTTGGGGTCCACCATGATCTCAAACATCTCCGAGCAGTAGTCGCCTTTTTGAAAGCGTATGTAGTTCAGCAGCCCCAACTTGGTCCGGGGGGAAAATTCATCTAAATGCTCCCAAAAGCTCTGGATGAGCCGGGAGACATCTCCCGTGTAAGTCAGCAGGCACTCGGTGAGGATCTTTTCATGCAGAAATCCTACGCCTTGGTCCTGAATTTCCACCGCCTGCAAAATATGCTCCCAACTGCCGAAGGCGCACAAGGCTTTCAAGGCGTTGACCCGGCAGTAGAGGCTTTCTTTTTTCATGTAGTCTACCAAAATGTTTTGGATCATCTCCATGGGCATGTATTTGGCGATCTTGTGACGGCGGAGAAAGTAGGCGAAGTAAGCGGCCTGAAGGCTCTCCCGTCCCCGGTATACCACCGCCAGACGCAGGATCACCCCTCGGATCTGCATCAGATACTGCCTTACGGGCTGTGGGCCATCTTCCTGATGCAGACGGTCCAGGGTCTGGTCGAAGGCCATCAGGTAGCGGATATGGATCAATTTCCGTCCCAGCCACCGAATGTGACTTATCTCCACTGGGTGTCCCTTGGACAGGCGGCACAGCTGCTGCTCCACCGCGGACTGGAGCCGGGCGCTGCGCCGTTCCATTCTGGTATCTCTGCCTCGGATGGTCAGGCCGTATATGAGATTGAAGGCGATCATGCTCAGGCATATGATGCCATACGCGTACAACAAAATCTCGCCGCCCACAGGTTTCGCCTCCTGTCTTTGGGGAGATCAGGGATCCGATCCCGCCCAGTGATCTTGAAGGATATAGTAGGACTCTTTCAGCCGCTCGTGATAGGTCACCGTCCGACCCCAGCCCTCCAGGTCGAAAGACGCCATGGGGACGGTGTGTCCGCCTCCTGTTTCCCAGGAAAATCCTACGTACATCTGGTCGATGTGGAGGAACTCCACGCCGTAATGCTCGTAGTAGTCGTCGTGGATCATCATCTCCGAGGGGTTTCCGAAGTTGAGCAGCTGCCAGGGGATGCGGATCTCTACGCCGTTCTCCGTAAACATGAAGTCTGCCAGGGAATCGAAATCCTCGCTGTCCGGGTCGGCGTTGCCGTAACGGAGGAGCCCTGTTTCGTAAGTCTCCGCGTAGGCCGACCATTTGCCGGTGAGCAGCGGCGTGGCTGTCTGAAGCATCAGTTCAATGGGTTTGAATCGGGCAGAATCTTCCTGAGGCGGGTCGATGAACGGGTCTTGATCGGCGATCTCCCGGAAGAACATGGCCCGAAGCACCTCGTACCGCTCTTGTACCACCACACGGCTGTTGTCGGTCCCGTCCATGGAGATGACGAAGTCGCAGGGTCGTTCAAAGGTCAGGTCATAGTTTTTGCAGGAAAGGCTGCCCGTGTCCGGGGCAGTGTCTATGGGAATGTACAAGCGGTCCTGAGCGGGGTCGAAGGTGTCTGACTCCACATAAAAGTAAAGAAACTTTTCATCGTATTTCATGGAAAGACTGCCGTCGTCCAGTTCCAGCACCAGATCCTCGCCGCTCCATTCGGAAGCGTCCCCATCCACATAGCAGACGCTTTCCTCATCACCAGGGTCAAAGGTCAGCAGGCCAAAATACTGTTCGTTGGTCTGGTAGTCGCTCCAATAGGCAGTGTTGTCAAGATCCACCGCGTGCATGGTGTTCCAGGTCCGTTTGAACCACTCGTCCTGCCAGGTAAACACACAGCTGCCGGCGCTTCCGGCTGCCATAATGTCCTCATAGCAGCGGATGATGGCCTCACCCTGCTCCTGTTCCGTCATATGTCCTTGGTTCCGGCCTGTGTTGATGTCCCGCTGGGCCATGCCTCGGCCGGTGGACACGCCGTACTCGGAGATCACTACCGGCATGGTGTGATAGTCGTTGAGCATCTTCAGGTAGGCGTAGTATGTGTTCACTTCCCCTGTCTGGTCGTAAAAGTCGGTCTGGGTATTTCCCGTGAGAACTTCCTCGATGGGGACACCGTCTTTTTGTCCGGGATCTTCCTGTTGCACGCCCATCCACGCGGGCTCTTCCTCGAACTCCACAGGGTTCAGCACATAGTTCAAATAATCCGGATAGTAGGGATAGACATGATAGGACGCGAACTGGCCCGACAGGAACGCCTGCGTGGTCTGGATGTGCTCCACATTTACCTGGGCGCATTTCATGAAGTAAAAACGGATGGCGTCCGGGTACAGAAAGGGGTCTGTGGTGGGCCAGTTGGAAAAGGCCACCAGCCGCTGTTGTTTGTAGCGGGTGGTCTCGTACTCAATAATGTTGTCCCCGGCTTGGGCCAGCATGGCCTCGAAAGGAGTGGCGTCCTGGGTGGTGACCATGTAAGTGCCCTGATAGCTGTTCCTTTCCGGGTACTTTTCATTGGTGTACGCCACTGTCACATCCTCCCACTCCACGCCCAGGATGTAGCCGATCACCCAGGGGGACACGTCCTTCCGGTATCTTCCGGAGCCCAGACCCCGTCCCAGGGAAAGACTGCGGTTTCCGTGGAGAATGTCCACCAGCGTCCGGCTGTCCTCCAGCAGGGCTTGAAGGAAGTCATCGTCGAAAGCGTCTCTGTGAGAGTTCTGGACGTAGTCGTTGACCCACACCCCGTGGAGGAGCCAAAGGGGCTCCTGACCCTGTTCCTCCCGCTGGGTGTTGTACTCATAAAAGGCGTTGTAAAAGTCGTCCTGAAGAATGGTGTATACCCGGATGGTATTCGCTCCCAGCTCTTGGATCCACTGGAACCAGCGAAAGTAGGTCTCCTTGTCGATGGCGTAGTCGGTGGCCCACTTCCCAGGGATGCCCACGCCTAAGTTGACGCCCCGGATCTCAAAGGGGACATATTCACCGTCCCGCTCCATGTAGATGGTATCTCCGCCGGTCTTTACAAAGGTGGTCACTGGGGTGTCCGGATTTAGGTCGATATACAGTCCCAGGTGGAAGTAGGCGTAATACCCCGCGAAGAGCACCACCACCACGGCGCAGACCGCCACGATAAATCGTTTCATTCCACACCCTCCTCACCCTTTGCGGCTGTGTTTCTCAATGGTTGAATTTCTTGTTTTTGGAAGGGTGGCAGAACTGGAGCAGCTTGTCGATGTTCTCATCCATCCAATAGCCCCGGTCCCGGCAGAAGTCCTTCAGCTGATCCACTGCCTCCAGGTAATCGTCAGGGTTCCGGCTGTCGGGAGTGAGGGGGCGGTAATCTTCAAAGGTGTAGCCCCACACCGAGAAATTGCGGTCAATGGCGGGGCCAAGGTAAGCGATGGTCTCGTCTATGTAGGTGTTGAGGTACTCCTCGCTCAAGTAGGACGTCCGCAGTTCCCGATACCGCTCTATGGTGTGATTGACAAAGTTCTCATCCTTCAAGATCATGTAAAACCAGGTGATGTTTTGCAGCTGGAACCTTTGGGGCTTCAACTGGGATTCGTAGAAGTTGTCACAAGCGGAGTTGAAATCCCAGATGCACATCTTATAGGTCCCCCGCAGATCCTTGTACATGTATGTGGAGCGTGATCCCACGTCGTAGTTGCAGGTGAATTCGTGGAGGAGGAAATAGTCCGCGAAAGAGTCCATGTCCGCCAGGTTCCACCAGGCGTAGGGCTCCGTGTTGTAGTCGTAGGAGTAGAGGACTTTTTCGAAATCAGAGAAATCCTGCCGGATATACTCGATCCGCTCCGGGGTCAGATTGCCCGCCCCCGGATAGGCAATATCCAACACGTTGTAGGTCCGCAACGCGTATTGGGTGAAGGTTTCGATATTCTTCATGGGAGTGCTGCTGCCCCGGTCCAGCCGGACCACATAGCTGACGGCGTCGGAACCGTCCTGGGGCATGGTCATTTTCAGACGGCTGTCCTCTCCGTTGGTGATGGTTTCCGTCATCAGGTATAACCCCAGATATTCCCCGTTGAGGATGACTTCGCAGAAACGCACATTGGGAGCGTAATCCATGATTTCCCCGGCAATGTTGTACCACATATAGTTTCGGATCAGGGTCTTGTCTAGATAGGGACCGTGGAGCGCCCATTCATGGTGGGGGTCCATCCCCAGCATCTGCGCGTCTCGGTTGGATTCTCCGTCATCTGTGGTCAAGCTGAGGAGATATCCTTTTTTGTCGTGGAGGCGGGAAGTGTTTCCCCGAATGCGGATCTGAGCCGCGGACTGCAAGGTAGGTTCGTCTCCCGGATGATTGTTGCTGTCCGTATGATCCACTACGCTGACCTGACAGGCGATGGTCTTGCTGCCGTCCTCCGCCAGCGTCACTTGGGTGTATTCGTATTCATGGTCCTCTGGTTTCAGGAGGGTCCCGTCAGAGGAAAGAGGCTCGCCGGGAACATCCACGCCCCCGGTGTCCAGGATCACCAAAGGCAGATGGGTGCATAATTGGCTGCCGTCGCAGTCACATCCCTGGTCCGGGCCTCTGGATGTCAGGTGCTGGTGGATCCTCCGTTCTCCGTTTTCTGGACTGTAAAAGGAAAACGCGGCCATCGCCAGCACCATGACCGCGGTCATTACCAAGCCTAAAACCCGATACTTCATCAGATCGTGCCACCTTCCTCGGGGTCCACTCAGCTGCTGATCTCATCGTTTTGCGCTACCACATTGACATATTCCACATTGCCCAGGCCGTAAAGGGTCTGGGTGATGCTTTTGCCTCGGTTCCCTTGTTCCAGGACTTTCCGACTCATTTCATAAATGAATTCCACGCTGTCCTGGGTGGTGTTTTTGACCCGGAGATTGGCTTTCCGGGAGAATTTCTGAAATACGATGGATTCGATCTGTTCTTCGTTGGTCCGGGCGGCACGGATGATGAGCAGCATCCTGGTGTTGTTACGGATCCTCCCGAACAGCAGCAGCATAAGAAAGACGAAAGCGCTGCCGATGCCCGCCACCAGATAGTCGCCGGAACCGCAGCAGATGCCCACTACAATGGCCCAAAAGATGTACATGGTGTCCCGGGAGTCCTTAATGGCGGTGCGGAAACGGACAATGGACAAAGCACCCACCATGCCCAGAGATAACGCGATGTTGTTGCCGATGACGATCATCACCGTGGTGGTGATCAAAGTCAGGGCCGCCAGAGAGACGTTGAATTTTTTGCTGTATATGCTGCCGTCGTGGGACAGCCAGTAGGACAAAAAGATAAAAAAGGCCAGTACGGCAGCGGCAGACATTCGCAGAGCGATGGTCTCCACCGACAACTGACCGGTAGAATCAAACAGTTTTAAGATGGTTTCTCGCATACAGGGTCCTCCGATAGTTTTACAGCTGGAAACTGAGACTGGCGGATCTGGCCAGGCAGTATTTGCTCACAGACAGCTCGGACCGATCCGCTTGACTGACCAGAGCTTTGATATAACTGAGTAGAAAACCGTTGTATTTGACTTCCATAACCATTTGGAAGGGATCCAGCACCGGGTACAGATCCAGACCGGGATCGAATAGATCCAGGCGGCTTTCCGTGGCGGTGATGTGGTGATCAAAGGTGACACGGATGCGGTTTTCCCTGGCAATAAAAGCCAGCCGCTGGTATTCCACAATGGTTTTAGGGAGATAGCAGAGCCCATTCATCAGGCCGTAGCATTCCGCGGCGAAGGGCTCCTCATAGGTCAGCAGTACCTCGTAGCGTCCGGCCATTAATAGCCGGGCATCTTCTCTGCGCAGGCGCAGAGAACGCTTTTTCTGATAAGCGCCTTGCTTTTGCTTCATCTCAAGCATGGCGAAATCCGCCGCCGGGTCGTAGATCCGCAGCCTGAGTTTTCGGCGCAGTTCCATGCCCTCGATTTTGTCATAGTAGTCGCCTTCGTTCAGGGTGTCGAAGTACAGGGAACGGATCCGGTATCCCATGGGACCGCTGTGCTGATCCGAGAGCATCACCTGGGATAGCCGGTGTGAGAGACCGTACATGTCCGCTAGGGTCATCAAATATTTCTTTTCCTGTCTCATCACTTCGTTCATCCCAGTCCCTCCATCAGCCGATCATGCAAGGGATGTTAGACGTATGTAGCAGCAGAGTATCGTTTGGACGCAAATGGCCAAAAAATTGTGTATAAATTATACCAAATCGTTGCATAAAAAACAAGGACTTGGGTAAAATTTGTATTTTTCTGCAAATAAATCGATTCTTTGATTTTTAAGGTTTAATCGTGTGGGAGGTCCTTCTTGTTCTAAAATTCCCGGTGAATCCTCCACAAGGATCTAGTTTTATTTAACAGTGGAGACCGCCAGCACACATGGTTGTGAAATGGGAAAATTATAGAAAAGAATGTCTTTTGTGATTTCTCTTTTTCTCTTGCTTCTGAGAATTTGAGAATTATAAAATAAGGGAGCGCCGCAAAATTTCTAACGGAACTCCCTTATAGGCTGACAAGCATATACTAAATTCTTTTATTCCGTAAGCTTTCTGGGGTCCACTGAAATGACAGTCCCGTTCTGCGGCGCAGCATGGAGAGGACCAGGATAGACGGTTTCGCCGTCGGCCGCATTTCCGGTAAAGCTCTCATATCCAGCACTGCCAGAATAGACCGGGCAGCTGGGAAGCTCTCCATCAACCGACCAGGTAAAGGTTAGTTTTTCAGGGTCAAGCTCTGCGGTAATCCCTAACTCAGTGCTGTGATGGTCAAAAGGAGTCTTTTTTTGCCAATCAGCAAAATTTAGGTTCAGATCACTTGCCCAAAGGTTAAAATCATTGTTAAAGGTACTGCGGAACGTGTAGTAATCCCATTTGCTAAAGGTATTCATTACCGTATTCTGAAGCGAGTCCATTAAGTAGGGATCTTTTTTCCACAGGGAAAGCGCTGTTTCTGTGCCGATCGTGCTACCGTAAACGTTGTAATCCGAAGTGTTGTTTTCCTTGTTCATCAGGTCGAGATTCCAACCGTTTCCAACGAAGATATTATTCCGCAGGTTGATATTGCCGCCGGTATTTCCATCTGGACGGCCGCTTTCATCAATCAACGTCATGCCTCCGCCGACACAGTTACCGATCATATTGTGCACGATATCAGTATGTCCTCCGAAATAGAGGTAAATGCCATTTGTGTAAGTGCTGCCCCACACGAAATTGTTATCAATTTTCGCAGGTCCTGAAACCGCTTCTAGGTAAATCGCTCCGTTGCCAGGACCGGCAGACATATCATTAACTGAGCCGCAGCCGATTACTGTGTTTTGGGTGATCCTCAGGTTTTCACTTTGACAGTCAAAGTAAATGCCTGTGCCGTGAGGAGAGTTGCGCACTACATTACGGCGAATCAGCATGTTGGAACTCCAGTGAATTTTTATAGCAGCACATTCTGCCATCCACTCAACGTCCATCCATGCGTTATTGTCAAAGAGGTTATCTTCTATCAGGGTGTCGTGAAGAGGTGCGCCACAGATGCCGCAAATGCCACAGTCGGTAATCGTATTGCGGCGGACAATGTGATTTCCTACCGGCGAGGTATAATCATTACCTTGTCCTCCGAGATCCATACCAATGCTGTTTGCATGGCGAATAATATTGTCCTCAATAATCCAATGGCTGCCGCAGTAAGTGGAGAAAAGTCCTCTTTGGGGAAATGGAAGCGCATTTCCGGCGTGCTCCATGGTAAAACCTTTTACGCGTATGTAGTTGCAATTTTTTACCGTGGGTGCAAAACATTGCTCGCGGACGGTAACCTCCCAATTTACGGTATTAGGGTCCACATCTTTGAAGGTGGTGATATAAATATCACGCCCTGTTACGTCGTCAACCCAGAAGGAACCTTCCTGTTGCGTTAAGTCGTTTTTTTGATCCACTTGATTGAGAGGCTGACCATCCTGAAAAACCTGTCCTCTGGTGCGCAGCATGATTTCAGCATTTTTCTTCTGAAAAACTGTATTGCATTCCCACCAACCACAGTCGTTGATTTGAGGATAGTTGCTGGAGGCAAAGGGGTTATAACCAGCATCAAACAATTCTCGGGGAATAGTAGCCTTCCAGGTATTATCTCCCTGAGATTCCCAAGTGACTTTCAGTTCCTCCGAACCTTTAATTGCCACTTCGTGGCCAGGATACGCCTCATAGCTGATGATATGTTGCGGGTCTGTGCCGCCTTGCGCAGGACTGACCAGTTCACGGTATACACCTGATTTAACCAGCACACGTTCACCCGGCTGTACAATTTGAGCCGCATGGTTGATTGTGAGGAACGGTTTTTCCTCTGTGCCTGGGTTGCTGTCAGATGCTTCAGGATTTTTTTGATCTACATAATAGGTTTTTGAAAAAGAAAATTCAGTTGGTTCCCATGTTAAAAATTCGTTCCCGTCAGGTAAAAAAGCCCGATCGTTCATGGAGTGCATTTTTCCAGTCACTGGTTCACCTGCTTCCGGTATTGGCTGAGTGGGATCATTTTCCGGTGATTCATTGGTAACTTGGGACTCAACCGGATCAGAAGCGTCAAGAGAACTAGACTCTTCTGTAATTGATTCTACCTTGCTGGATTCAGAGTTGCTAGACTCTATTTTTGAAGCCGTGTTGGAACTCACATTTTCAGAAATACTTGTACGGCTTTCTGTACTCTCCATTGTCCCGCAAGCGGATATACAGAATAATAGAATCAAGTCTAAACAAATCACCAAATACTTTTTCATTTCATTCCTCTCCCCAAATTTAGAAAACACCTGCAAAGTATACTGGTTTTGGGCCGGCAAAATAGAAAAATCTTTGCCAATTTTAAGATTTATTTTCTGGCCTGATTTTCTGCCCCTATAATGGCATATCTGTTTTTGAATGTCAATGAAATATAAAGAAATACATAAAATGTTTTAAACAGAGATTTGTATTATAGTGAATAAGTTTGGAGTTTGATGTCTTTGAAGTGCTTAATCGTCAGTTCCGCTAAACTACCAAAAATAAGTCATCCTTTTTACACTTGGCTTCTCAGCAGATTATTAAGCAGGGAGGTTCCACCATGAGATAGTCCATTAGCAAATATTCTTCCTTGTTTGTACGCCGAAAAAAATCTCATCAAACGACATTGATATGGCGTGTAGCTACCTTTCCCCAAATATATTCCCATTGAAAACCTACTACAGTGTGTCTGCATCTACCACTGTTCCGTGGTAGGAGACCTTCACCACCTTAAATCCCCAGATGAAAGAGGAACAAACTGCCAGGAATAAAAGAATATTTAAAAAGTGGGGGATAAGCAAAATTTTTATAATAAGCGGGATGGTTTCCAGCACAGCACCGGAATCCAGATGGGCCACTGTCTTGCACAGAGAGGCTCCTTCAATCCCTCTTGACGGTTTTCCAGTTCCATGCTATTTAAATATACAAATCACCGCAAAACGGAAAAGTATTTGTTAAAAATCTGCTGTTTTCTGCGTAAAATTCGCGCTTTGTTACGGAAAAGAAGATGACGATGCTGCAAATGCCTCCATGTGATGATTCGAACTTTTAAAAAGGTCTGGGAAAACTACGGATTGGAGGAGATTTTACAGTGAACAATATATTTTTTCTTGTCTTCCGCACCTTTTTCATCACAATGATGACCGTGGGAATGATGGCAAGCTTGACCGAATTTCGCTTTGGACGCAGGAAACTTCTTCACATTGTGGCGGTTTACAGCGTATGGGTGATTGGTTCCAGCTTTGCCTTACTGCGGTTCGGGGGAGAATTGTTGCTGCTGCGTCTCTTTTTTTTCACAATTTCAATTCCGGCTACGATTCTTACATACTGGGCGGCCAACGACACTCCTGCACAGGCTGTTTTTAACTACATGACACAGATCATGGTGTCTACGTTGTTGGCTTCTATGATCCGTCAGCTAACGGAGTTCTTCAATTTCTCCGCGTTTATGAACATTCTGATAATGGCTGTGTTCTATGGAACCATCCTTTATTTGGAGGTGCATTTTCTAAGACAACCTTTTCGCAAACTGATTAAGGTGATTCCCACCCGCTGGGGTGTACTCACTTTGATCCCCTGTGCGTGCTGTGCCTATTTGATTTTCGTATCGTCCTGGCCAGGCAGTTATCTCGAAAACTATACGCAGATGGTTTATCTCTACAGCGCTATCCCTCTTATAATTGTTGTGTATGTAATCATATTCAAAAGCCTCTACGACCTCTACCACATTCAGCTGGAACAGCATAGTGCTGCGCTGCTGACAGTGCAAATCACAGCCTTAAAGGAAAAATTGCAGAAAGTGAAAGAAGTGGAGGAAGGGGTTCGGATTCAGCGTCATGACCTCCGCCACCGGCTTCAGACTGTCACGGAGTTGGTATCACGCGGGGAAACAGATGCGGCGCTGAACTTTCTGGATGCAGCCCAAAGACGCCTGAATGATCAAAAGGCAATTCGATGGTGCAGGCTGCCTGTGTTGGACGCCGTGTTTTCCTACTATTTTGACCAGGCCAAACGCCAGGGGATCTCCGTGGAGACAAAAATCTCCCTCTCCGACACTTTGCCGGTAGATGAGGGCGAATTGGCAATCGTCTTGGCCAACGCTTTGGAAAATGCCATCCACGCAAATCTGGCACTGTCCCAGGATCAGCGACAAATCCATTGCAAGATGATGGGAAGCCCCAGCGTTATGCTGGAAATATCTAACCCGTGTACTGGGAGGATCACCTTTGACAGTAACGGTCTACCGGTGGCCCAGAGGGAGGGCCATGGCCTTGGAGTACAGTCCATCTCTGCTTTTTGTCGAAAAAGTGGAGCTGTATGCCAATTTGATCTAACCGACGGCTGGTTTCGTTTCAGATTGGTATTGTAATTCCATGGAGGTTCCATCTTAGCAAAGTCACGCATCCACGATTTTCTTTTGCAAAAATAGCCAAGCAAAAAAGAAACGCACCTCACAAAAGTGAAGTGCGTTTTTGGCAAAAGAGCGGGAACAGAGCAAGTAAAAAACGCGGGCAACAAAAATCGCGAACCCCACGAAAGTGAGATTCGCGACTTGGGTGCAGCGTCACGCTGCTGGCTGTACTGAACAAAAATGAACCCCCGACCAAAAAATGAGATCAAAAACCCAGGTTTTATGCGGGTTTCTAGCGTTTCTCCCTTTGGAAAACGTTCATTGAACGAAAATGAAACCACCCTTTTAATGGTTTTTGATTATATGCGTTTACTAAAAGTTAGGCGGGGGTTGTTTTGTCCGATTCTTTTGCCATATTTCAAGAGCTCGATCTTTGACTGAAAGCTAAAATCTAATTTCCATCCTCATCCTGTTATACTAAAGTATTCGATGGAAGTATAACCATTGGTCGTGATGAAGGAGGAATGTCTAGTTTGCTATAGGCAACCTCAACAGTATATTTTTTGTTGATTTTTCTAAGATTGTAGTTGCGAATATACTTAACCTGCCCAGCAGAAATAGTATATCCCTCCTTTTGGAGTTTGTGCTTGATAGCTCGAGCTTCGTACTCAGAATAGTGCGCATTTTTTATTAGGGTTTCAAACGTTGTGCGGGAAATGATATGGGTATCTCTAATTGCTTCCATATACTCTTCTATTTTGGGAATATCATCGAGGGGATACACTTTACTTCCGCAATCCATCTCCTCAAATATCCATCTACAAAAATCCTCATCATGTTCGAAGCGGAATTTATCAAAAAGAGGATCTTCCAATAAATTGTATGACTCATCTCTCGCATATATCATATACCCATATTGAGCGCTACACCGCATAAATGGCTGATAACCAATTGGAGTAATCAGGTTACCCTCCGTTTCGTTGGTTATTAATGCCCACTTTATATCTGTGATTTCTGTAGGTGTTCGATATAGTATGCCGTACCTACAATCTTTTGCGCCATTTCTATCCTCCTTATATACAAAGTCCCTTTTCTCCATTGGCCGCCATTGATGGTTTTCATAATTACAGCAAGCAAAGAACAGTGCGGTTTTTAAGTCGCTCGTAATATCCATCAAAGAAGTTTTTATCCCATAATGTTGTGCTAGTGCGGGACAATTCACGCTGGAAGGAGACCATCTCCGGACAGCATCAAACTGCTCCAGGAAGATACAGGCTTCATCTAAAATGAGCCAATTAGCTAAACGTTGCATTGAGGAAATACTGTCCCCACGGAACATACCCGGCTTTGATGAGCCATAGAAGGCACTTTCACCGCGATAAAAATATTTGTTTTTTTGTTGAGTCATGGCTGTTCCAATAAAGGGAAAGGTTAACTGCATACCCGGTACAAACAATGTTGAGAAGAGGCTAATGATCATTACGTATAATCCAATGTTGTCCGTAATTTTACCTTTAATCTCTTGTGTTTCTTGTTCAGATAAGCCCTCCCGGCGAATGAGCCAGTTAAACAATTCAAATGTATTATGATCCGGTAAGATGCCCAGCATTGCTGCTGCACAAAATATATCATCCTGACAACCGTCTCCCTTTTGGATTTTCTGGTTTAGCTCCAAAAATTTTTTAGCGTTAGAATGATAGTTCTCATCTTCTCGAATCATTGCATAGAGCTGATCTGCTGAAATGGTCGGTATATCTTCGCAACATTTTGCACTATGGCAAGAATCTCGATAGGCTTGACTATTAAAATAGGCTGTAACACACTGTGACCAATCTGCTCTTTGACCGTAGAAGTTTTGTAAATGACTTTGAATATTCCGTAAATACTTTTGGTATTCGAATGTAATATGGGAACTTTCTCCTAAGTCAGGAGGCAATAGGTTGTGATATGCCTTCTCTTGCGCTGTTTCCTGACGCATATTGTGCTTTTCCTCCTTAGGTCAATGTTACTATTATTTTATCAAAAACTTTCAAGCCTGTATAGTAGCGTAAATGTACCTATTCTTTATCAAGAGAATATGAAATACCAGACTGTTACTTTGGAGAAATACAATGATGATTTTACCACCCCATACTGGGCTGGTATGCCTGTTCTTCCTCGTCCTGGGATTCCTCATTGGATGTTTCACCGTCCCAGGATTCTTCCTCTTCCTGCGTTTCTTCCTCCCAGGTTTCCTCGGTCTGGTCATCCTCCGGGGAATCGGCCTGGTCATCGGCCACACTGTCGGTATTTTCCTGGGCTGCGGATTGTTCCTCCAGCTGGGGTTCGGGGCCGTCCTGGCCCTCCTGGGCGGGTAACTGGTCCTGGGTTTCTTCCTCTGCCTGTTCATCTGATTCTTCCTCATCCTCCTGTTCTTCGGGATGTTCTGCCTGATACTGGGCCTCGTCTTGCTCCAGCTCGGCCTCGATCAGGCCGATGACAAACTGCTTCTGGGTCATGTGGTTACGCTCCAGGTAGGCTTTGACACGCTGGAACAGGGATTCCGGTACCTGAAAGGCCAAAGTTCTCATGTTTTCCATAGGTTGTTCCTCCTTGATCTGAATTTTGGGGTGTAATTCGTTGTCCACGGCCAAGGCAATAAACTCACCTGTGGTCATGCCGTGAGCCTCGATATAGGCTTTGAGTTCGGCGTGAAGATCCGCAGGGATTTTCACGGTAATGCCCTTCATGTCAGGCATGGGGATCACGCTCCTTTATTTGATTTTGAATGGCTTGGAGAAGCAGGTTCTCCGGGGAGACGTCCAGTTCCGCCGCCCTGTTCAGAAGGGCAGCATACTGTTCTGGGGTGAATAAGAAAGTGTAGGTGGTGTCGATACGATCACATCCCTTCATAAAAACAAGCGCGAAGGGGTACTTCACGCTTTGACTCACATGGTCATGGACGGTCTGTCTTGGGTTTCCTCCTGCTCAGGTTCCAGATGTCGCTCCCACTGGGGAGAATCTGCGTGTTTCACGTAGTCCTCCAGGCACTGGAACGCCTGGAACAACTCCGCCCATTTGGGATTGTTGGAAACCTCTGCGTACTCATATATGGGACTGCCATGGTGGCTTACATCTTCGCCCCGCATGAGTTTGCCCTCCCGCACACAGAGGAAAGTGCTGTAGGAATCCTCAAATCCCAGGCCGGCCTTAAGGGCATGGAAGGCTTCTTCCATACTGATGTAGACCTCTTGGGTAGCAACACCTCGGACTTTCAGGTTGTTCTGTCTTGTGGATCGCATGGGTAAGTTCCTCCTGTCTTTGAATATAGCAAAGTCCCCCGCTGTTTTCGGCGGAGGACTATTGCGTTATATAAACTTTCTTGATCACGTACCATTTCAGCTATGAAAGAAGTTACATCCACATTCCTTCCTGTAGGATCTGGCATTCTTTCTCCGCCAGCTCCAGTCCATGAACAAGTTTCGGGTTGGCAGCCACGTCCTCATAGGAGAGTCCCAATGCCTCTAAGGCATCCTCTGACGTGCCGGTGTAGCTGTACTCATGATTTTCCAGTTCACAGAGAAACATTTCCTTGATAAACCCTTCTCCGATAGGATCAGCGTCTATGGCAGCCTGCAGTTCTTCCCGATGCCGGGAAAAAGTATCCCGGATAAGGGGGACATCCTTCTTCTGAACAAATCCCCCAAAAGGAAGACGGGCGATCTTGTCCAGATCCTTTTTAGGCCGAAGCCCCCACTCTTTCATCATCTCTTGGAATTGTTCCTGATTGAAGGCAAACCGCATAGGAAGAGCGTCCACCTCTTTTTGTTGGCGGCTTCGCATTGCTTGATACTGGTTGATAAACTCACCTCCCCTCTGAGATGGGAACCACTCTCCGATTCCCATCCTTGAACGTAATTTCCAGCTTTTCCGCTGACTCCACCCGTATAGTTTCCACCGCCTTGCGCACCAGGAGATCATCGAAGGAAAGATCGCTCTCTTTGAACTTTTTAAGGATGGCGGCGATTTCTTCCATCCGTGATTCTTCCACCGCCTGGGTCTTTTGGACCGCCTGTATGCCATCCAGCTGAGCTTGAAGCTGTTCCAACTCCCGCTTGATCCGGGTGAATTGAAAGTCGTACTTGCCGTCATCGTTTTCATCCAGGGCTTTGGCGATGAGGTCTTTTCTCTCCTTCTGTAGGTCATTGATCCTGGTACGGATCGTGTACTCATTGTCCGCAGTTTCCGGGGTCAGCACAGAACGGATGCTTTGCATGGTGGTTCCCAGCGTTTCATCCTTGTGGATGTACTGTCGGGCAATGGCCTCCATCACCGCGGATTGAAGGGCTGTTTCCTCGATAGTGGGGGAGTCCGGGCAATTGGCAGCCTTGTCCTGATGAGCGCCGCAGCGCCATACCACCTTCACCTTGCCCCGGCGGTGCCAGGTGATTCTCCGGTAAAGGGAGCCACATCTGCCGCACACCACCAGGGCGGACAGGGCATATTTGCCGCTGTATCTTCCGAAGGGCGTCTTGGCATTTTCCGACACAGGCCGTTTGGAAACACGTTTTGCCAGTTCCTCTTGGGCACGGTCGAAGATTTCCGGTTCTACAATATGGGGCAGACAATCGGCGATGTAGTATTTGGGAAGTTCTCCGTTGTTGACCATCGCCTTTTCGCTGAACAGGCTGGGTCGATAGGTCTTTTGAAGAAGCACGTCCCCTTTATACTTTTCATTGGAGAGGATGCTCCGAATGGTGGCGATGCTCCACTGATCCTTCCCTTTTGGGCTGGGAATCCCTTGGGCTTCCAGCCGCTCTTTGATTACACGAAGACCATTCCCGTCCAAAAGCCATTGATAGATGGATTGAACCACTTTTGCTTTTTCCTGGTCAATGGAGATCTCTCCGTTTTCTCCTTTGCAAAAACCGTAGATATCCCCTCGCAGAGTGACCGTCCCTTGAGCATAGGCCATTTGCAGGCCCCGAATGATATTTTCCCGGATGGACTCCGATTCCGACTGGCTGAAGGCTGAGTGAAACGCTAGAATCAGTTCGGAGTTCATGGTGCGGGTGTCCACACCCTCCTTCTCAAAGATGATGCCAATATTCCGTTCCCGGAGTGCGCGGACGGTTCGAAGCACATCCACTGAGTTTCTGCCAAACCGGGATACGGATTTACACAATATCAGATCGATCCGTCCCTCCCGGCAGGCCCGAAGCATCCGTTTGAAATCTTCCCGGTGCTTCATGCTGGTGCCGGTGATACCCTCATCTGCATAGATCCCCGCCATTTTCCATGCGGGGTTGCCGCCGATCTTCTCCGTGTAATAGCTCACCTGCACCTCAAAGCTGTTGAGCTGCTCGTCCTTTTCCGAGGATACCCGGCAGTAGGCAGCCACTCGCAGCTTTTGATTGGAGGGCTTGCCGGGAACATTCCTCGGCGCTTTGGCGGGGATGATGGTGACTTTCTCTTTTCCGGCTTGTATTTTCATTGAGGATCACCTTCTCCGGTGATCACGCCGTTTTGCAGTTTCAAGAGGATCTCTCCTTTTCTAGTTAAGTGTATTTCCGAAACTGTCCGCTGGAACAGTTCTCTATCAAAGGCAGACAGCGGCCCGGCATGAAGCAGGGTCGCTGTCAATCTATCTGTAATGTGTCGGGCGCTGGTGATTGTATCATAGTTTTTCGCCGCACATTGCAGAGCTAAGTTTACCAGCTCGTCCTCGGAGAAATTGCCGCTGTCCAGCTTGCGGTAGATCTCGTTGGTGAGCCGCCGGACCTCCAAGGAGGGCACAGGGAGTTCTTCTTCCTCTTTTTCTGCCAGCAGAGGCTTGTCAACCAAGCGCTTCTGGAGTAGAAACACCCGCTGCTTAAACTCCTCATCGGGCAGAGGGAGGAAGTAGCCGCATTGAGGACATTTCCATGTGACAGGATTCTCGAAACGGCTGTCCATCCGCCGCGCCATGGAACCGCCACAGTGGTGGCAGTGAACCAGACTTTTGAACAGCTTGATGTCCTCGTCCATATGATGATTGGTGCTGGCGCTTTCCTTTTTCTGGTGGGCCATCTGAAAGTCCCCTTCCTTTATAATGGGGGGAAACTCTCCCACACCTGTGTACTTGATGTTGTCCAGGATGCGTTTCACCCTGGCTTTATCCCACTTCCAGCAGCCTGGAAGGTATTCCACCAGCTTGTCGGTGAGGTGGGCTGCAATCTTGCTCAGCGGTTCCCCGCTGAGGTACGCCGCGAACACGGCCCTTACGGTCTGGCTTTCCTGGGGATGTAATACCAGGATGCCATTTTGGTAGTGATATCCGAAGGGGATCGTTCGATTTCTCATTTCGACAGCACCTCCTTGAGCTCAAGGCCACACTTTAATTGGAAGAGCAGTTCTGTGTCGCTGATGGGAATTATCTTTTCCACCAGCTGGTCAAACAGGCCGATGTCAAACTCCCAGGGGATCTCCGGCAGGGCTTCCATCTGCTCTTGCAGTTCCCGGAGCTTATCCAAGGCTTCCAATGCCTTGCTTCCGTGGATGGCTTTGGCACGCTGGTTGCTCAGTTTTTTTCGCTGGGCTGCCAGGGCATCGCTCTGTTCTCGGAAGTCCTTGTCCTCGATAAAGCCCTTGTTGTGGAGCCGCTGGAGGGTGTGGGCTTTTTCGTTCAAGTCCGCCAGGGCTGCGTTCAGCTCGTAGAGCTTGGCGTTGCCCTGCTCCTGCCGGGCGGCGATTTCTTCCAGAAGGGAGAGGGTGGGGGAGAGAAGTTCCGTCTGGTAAAGATATAACTTACCAACAAGATTGACAAATGCTGTTTTGACTGCACTTCCTTCTACCGATAAAGAATGGCACTGGCTTTGACCACGATTTCGCAAACTGCACACCCAGTGTTCTTTCCCACGAGATTTTAGCTTTCGGTAGGTGTATCCACACTCAGGGCAAATAATCGGGAGCTCCGCATGAAGGCGGGTCCTCTGTCCATTATCCCTTTTTCGGATCAACTCTTGTGCGGCTTGGAAAGTAGTTTCGGAAATGATTGCGGTATGGGTTTCCGTGGTGTAGTATTGATTTACCTGTCCATGGTTTCTCTGTTTTCGCGCTGGAAAACCGGAAGTGAAAGTCTTTTGAAGCAGTGCGTTCCCGCAGTACCGTTCATTGGTAAGAATGTAGTGGATTCCCGCAATATTCCACTGGGTGTTTCCGAAACGAGTGGGAATCTGGCGTGCGGTTAAGTCATCGGCAATTGCCTGTTTCCCTTCCCCGGCAAGAAAACGCGCAAAAATCTCTTGAATAATTGGGGCTTGTTCCGGATGGGGAAGAAGTTTTCCCTCTTCAAGGGTATAGCCAAAGGGGGAACGACACCCTAAAAACGTGCCGTTTTCCATCCGTTTTTGGTAACTCCACCGCATATTCTTGGAGATGGAAGTGCTTTCCTCCTGGGCCGCCATGGCCAGGAGGGTCAGCTGCATCTCGCCCAGCATTTGAGAGGTGTCGATGCTCTGTTCCTCAAACACAACCACCACGCCTAGTTCTTTCAGTTCCCGGGTGGTTTCAATCAGTTCCAGAGTGTTCCGGGCGAACCGGGAAACCGATTTCACCAGGATGCGCTGGATCTTCCCGGCCCGGCAGTCTTGGAGCATACGCTTGAACTCGTCCCGCTTTTCCAGGGAAGTTCCGGTGATGCCCTCGTCAGCGTAAATGTCCACCAGCTCCCAGCGGGGATGCTGGGCGATGTAGTTTGTGTAGTACCCGATCTGGGTGCGGTAGGAATTGAGCTGGTCCTTGGAGTCGGTGGACACCCGGCAATAGGCCGCCACCTTTTCCAGTTCCTCCGACTGAGGCTGATAGGGTTGAATGATCTGCACCTGGGCCATTTCTGTCACCTCCTACCCACGGACATTACCAGAATCTGGGGATCAAGTCCATACCCAATGGGACTAGATGTACTCCCATTCCGGGCGGAAAATTTCGGCATTATATCGACAGATCTTGCCGTACTCTTCCTCGCTGATGAGACCACGCTCCAACAGGAGCCGCAGGGCCAGCACAGCGTAATAGTAGTTGATGGATCGTTCCAATGACATAGCGGTTTCCTCCTTTTCGAAATTCATAACACAAGGATAGGCGCAGCCGAACACGACTGTGCCCATCTGTTCTATCATGAATCTGATTTTGGTTAAATCACTAAAATTTGCCTCGCGCCCCTCAGTGAAGGGAGTGTACAACACGGACAGCGGCTTGCCTGCCCTCATGGACTCTCACCCCGCGTGGTTCTCACCCGGCCGCCCCCATTGCGTGATTCTGTGGCTGGACGGAAGTGCTCGATGCCCTCTACCTCTCACAGCCCAGGCGGGTGCCGCCCGCCTGCTGGGAATTCTCCCGGTGGCTCCTGGTCAGAGGGTGCCGTATGCGTACACTGACTTGTTCGGTTTTCAAGGTGCCCAGCCTTTCCTGGCTGTGATTTTATTGTAGCGGATTTCCACACGGTTTCAGAGTGCCTGGTTGTCACGGTACCGTATCTATTTGTCACGGTTGATCAAATAGAATCCTTTAGTCGAGCAAGCAAGGCTATGATTCTTTCCAGATCCCGCTGGATTCGTTGGCTGTCCGAGCTTTTCATCCTCCCTAAAATCAGGTAATCCAAGGAAACCTCAAACGTGAGGGACATCGCCACCAGCAACTCCAGGGAGGCGCTGCGACGCCCACTTTCCAAGGCGCGGTAGTAATCCAGGCTGATATGCAGGTTGTCTGCCATTTGCTGCTGAGTTGTTCCAAACTCCTGACGCAGTTTTGAGATGCGCAATCCACATTCCTTCGGGTCGTAATACATGATTTTTCCTCCAATCTGAATTTTGGTTTTTGGTTGACCAAAATCAGATTGGAGGTGAGCGGCAGTGGACGCCGCCTTGGTGGATCCGAAAAAAGGGTATAAAAAAAGCCGCAGTCCTAGAGTGGACTACGGCCCAAAAAAAGTCATCAGTTACAGAAAGTCCCTTCATTTCTTAGAGGTTTTCTGTCGCTGAAGCGGAGAAGTAAAAGAAATTTTACTCGCGTGAAATGTTTTTCCTCAATTCCCAAAGACAGGGAAGCTGCAAAAGCGCTGTTAGAACTACTCCTGCGCCGATTGGGATTGCTATGTGAGGAACTCCTAACAGCATAAACAGAGTGAACAGTGCCTCAAAAATTATGCCGAGGCAGATTGCGATTTTTCGAAAGATAGCCTTTTCTTTATGCGTTAAGCGGCGATTAACGGAGTCAATAGGACTGAGAGTCACTATCGGAATCAGTGAAAGGTACACCGCAACGTAGGCGGGAATGCTTTGGGATGATGGGATAAGAACCTTGATTCCCAGAAGAAAAGCAGAAAGAACGACTATTGAGACAAGTGTACAAAGCCACGCGGAAGAAAAATGAAATCCACCTGTAAATTTACGAAGTAAAATAAATGGGATGATAAATAATATGCCTTCAAAGGTTATATGCAGAGGAAAGCTGAGTACAATAACTGCAAATAATGGAATTAGCGTAAAGAGAAAAGAGTAAATTCCGTATTCATACAGTTCTAGGTCAACTTCAGAAATGGCTCCTGTTTTCAGGAGCCATTTCGATAGGATATGTGCGACTTTTCGAATCATTTCACTTTGCTGAATTTTGAAAGAGTTTTAGGAGTTTTTGGCTGGTAGAAGATGCATGATGAGACGGAGTTAGCGCTTACACAAAGAACAGCAGAGAAGAAAAATGCAGCTGCCTTGGCAAAGGTGGAAAAAAAAGATTTGGTGTTCGACATATTGGGTCACTCCTTTCATTTGGTTATATTTTATCATGTTTTGCTGATAAAAACAGTTATATTAACCTAAAGGAGCGATTTTGGTATAAAAACAATTATTTAAAAGTTTTTGGAGCTCTATAACAATGTTTAAAACGAAAAAATCTTTGAGAATGAATTTTTGTAAAAATTAATCTTAAAACGATAATTTCGTTTTAAGGATGTTCAATGTTCTTCTGTTTCTTGCTAGTATCTTAACTAAAGCATGAAAGGAAGTAGCTATATGGAACTGGATAAGGTGGAGTTGGGACGAAGAATTGCGAAGCAACGAAAAAAACTGAAAATAAAACAACACCAGCTTGCAGAATGGGTCGGGGTAAATGGAAACCATATATCTGGTATCGAACACGGTAAAGTGGCACCAAGTCTTGAATGTTTTGTGAAAATCTGTGATGCGTTAAAAACTACACCCGACTACCTTTTAGAGGGAGCCATGCATTCCAATAACGTCCCGCAGAACATTATGGATCACCTTCGCCTTTGCACAGACCCGGATATTGATCTCGTTGCCTGCATTGTCAAATTCCTGGCAGACCGGAACACCTCCCGGTAGTGGACAAGGCAGGTGATCCGCGGTATAATACCCCCTGAAAAGGGGGTGTTTTTTTGCGGATTTTGCTTTGTGATGATGATCCGGCCATCCTTTCCCAGATGGAGCGGCTGCTGAAAGAATTCTTTCACGAGTACGGTCTTTCTCAGCCGGAAATTGCCGGCTATACCGGTGGTGAGAAACTGCTGAACAGCCAGGATACGGGGGAGATCGCTTTTTTAGATGTGGAGATGCCCGGACTTAGCGGTATCCATACCGGGGAACGGCTGAAAAAGAGGAACCCTCGGATGAAGATTTTTATCCTCACCTCTTACATGGACTATCTGGACGAAGCCATGAAATTTCACGTGTTCCGCTACCTCTCAAAACCGATCGACAAGAAACGCTTGTTTCGAAATATGAAGGAAGCTCTCTATCAAATTGAAATGGAGACAAAGCCGGTTCCCATTGAGACAAAGGATGGTTTCGTAGTCCGGCAGGCGGAAGATATCCTCTATATCGAAGCGGTCCAACGTCGGACGCAGGTTGTGGCGGTGGACCAAGTGTATGAATCTCCTCTCCCTATGCGGGATTGGCAAAGTTTGCTTCAGATCGGCTGTTTTTATCAAACCCACCGCAGCTTTCTTGTGAATATGCGCTATGTGACCTCTTTTAGTAAAGACACCGTAAAGCTGACAAGTCCCATCGGCCAAAATTATACAGCATATTTGACGAAACGGAATTATTCCTCTTTTAAAAGCGCCTTTTTGCTGTATTTGGAGAGTACATCATGATAGAAGAGAAATTGTGGTATGCTGTTATCTATTTTGCTGAAGCGCTAACCGCCTGGCAGTTTTTTGGATCTCTGTTCCCCAGCCGCAAACCCTTTTGGGAACGATGCGTTTTGTATGGGGTGGCGTATGCCGTTGCCTACTTGGCTTTTGCTGTTTCCATAGTCCCCGTAAACACTCTGCTCTTTGCAGTGTGCAATTGGGTTGTTTTACTCTTGGAATATCAGATACGGTGGACGCGTGCAGCGCTGCACGCCCTTCTTTTGACGGGACTGGTGCTAAGCACAGAATTTCTGGCAGTTACGTTGTTGGGCATAGCTTTTCAAAATTTTGATGCGTACCAAAACAATATCGTTGTCTTAGCATTGTTCTCGAGTTTTAGTAAACTTCTCTTTTTCTTATGTACCAGGCTCTATGTGCGAATTGCCAAGGGGAAAGAAACTGAAACGGCGCTCCCCACACCAGTGGTGATTCTTTTGGCACTGTGTTCTGTTGCTTCCATTTTTTTGATTTTCTCTTTGTTTTTTATCTGTATTACGGTAAATAACCTACCTGATATCGTAAGCGTCTTGATGATAAGCGGCGGATTGGGTCTGCTTTTGGTCAACATCCTTCTGTTCACTGGATATCAATATTTGCAGCGGACCAACAAGAATTATCGGGATATGCTGTTGCTTCAGCAGAAAAGCCAGGCGGATGAAGAGTACTACACAGCACTGCAGGAACAGTATGACAGCCAAAGGG
>DXXG01000019.1 GCA_019416455.1 Clostridiales bacterium
GGAATCATTGCGACGACCAGCATGAGCGCCAGAAGCATCGCAAGTGATTTCTTCAGAAACTTGCTTTTCTTCATAATTTCAACCCTCTTAAATTTTAGATTCTCACAGGGCTCTTTCCCCGTGAGTTGAAGTTATCTATAAACTTCAACATGGGAGGGCGAAGCTGTGGAAAATTCTGGGGCAAAGAGGGGTATCTCTTGGAAAAAATGCGAAAAAACTCAACTTTTGTTCAACTTTCCCCGGATTTTCCACCGGTTTTTTCACCGTCGGGAGGCGGGGTCGCAGGCTCTTTCACACCCTCCCGGGTGGTGAGGAGAACGTCCGCCATACAGTCGCTGATGCGGCTTTCCGCCTGCTGCATCACATGACTGTAAATGCTGGTGGTGGTGGACACGCTGGAGTGTCCCAGGCGGTGACTGATACTCACGCTGTCCACCCCGTGAAAGAACAGCATACTGGTCATAGTGTGGCGGAACGCGTGAGGGTTCAGGTGGGGGAGCTGGTGCCGCCGTTGGAAACGCACCAGCCAATTCCCCAGCTGGCTGGGGTTCATCCTTCCGCCCCGCTCTCCTGGGAACACATAGGGGGACTCCTCCCATTTTTCTCCCAGCTCCGCTCGCTGGGTCTCCTGCCACAGCTGGTACTCCCGCAGAAGGCACATGGTCTCGTCCGGCAGCTTGATGGTACGCACCGAGTCCCGGGTTTTAGGGGTGCCCTCGTACACGCCCCGATCCCCGGCGTAAAGCAGGGTACAGTCGATATGGATCTGACCGTTCTCCCAGTCCACATGGTCCCATTTCAAACCCAGCAGCTCCCCCCGGCGGCAACCTGACACCAGCAGCAGATGGACCGCCGTTTTCCACTTGATGGGCTCCGCGTCTGCCGCTTTCAGGATATCCGCCACCTCCTCCATCTGGAAATAGTTGGGATCTGAGGACTCCCGCTTGGGCGGGCTGGCCCGGTGGGCCGGATTTAACGGGATGCGCATTTCCTTCTCCGCCTGGCCCAGGACGATGGAGATCACCAGGTGGCAATTCATGATGGTCCGGCCGCTGAGGCATTTTTCCTCCCGCTGCGTGGAAAACAGCAGGGAATAGGGCAGATCCAAGGCGTCCGCTACTCGGTGGGCGGTGGCGGGTTTTACCGGTTCTCCCTTCCGGAGCCGTTCCAGGCTGATGCGCCGGCCGTCTTTGCCGGTGACACAGTTGCCCAGTCCCCGGGCTTCCACCACTTGCCACAAGGCTTGGCGGGCCAGGGCCTTTTCGTTGTCCTCCCGGGCTTCCGGCAGGGAGAGTTGCTGGTACACGTAGTTCAAGTGCTGGGGCCGGATCTCGCCCAGCCGCAGATGCCCCAAAAAAGGCAGCACCCGCTTCAAACTCTGCCGGTAATGGATCAGGGTAAGATGCTTCAATCCAGTGCGCTCCTTCAATTCCAGCACGTATTCCGCGTACTGGGCGAAGGTCTGGCGTCCATCGGTGAGATAGCCTTCCCGGCACTGCTTCTCGAACACGGCGGCTTGTTTTTCCGCTTCTTTTCGGGCCCGCTTCTCGCTCCATCCCTCCGGCACATGCCAGGTCATCGTGTAGGGGGTCAGCTGCTTTCCCGTGCGAGGGTCACGCCCTTTATACACCCGGATGCTGTAAGAGACAACTTCGCCCTCTTTGTTTTTCCGTGACTGCAAATACGCCATTTTTTGCTCCTTCCCGCGGGTTCGTTTTTACCGCATTTTTTAGAATTATTCCTTTAGAATAGGCCACCAAATCCCGCGGTGTCAAACACTCTTTTTATGACTTTTTTCCGTTCAACTTTTTTTCAACCTTGTCGAATCTTGAAAAAAAAGCTCGAAGGATGGTGGAAAAGGGGAGGGGGCAAAATCTTGTGGGAAGATGCCGGCAGGACCTGAAAAAACCGGGGGATTTCCTGAAAATGGATTTCCAGCCGTTTCTAGCACCGTCCACGGGTCAAGGTAGGTCTGAGGAACGCTGAATGGCTGGAAACGGGATTTCCGTACAAAGAAAAAACCTCCGCCGCCAAAAGGGCGGGGAGGCAGGATGGGGAAGATAGGCCTAGGCAAACCGCCCCTACGGCTCCAGGGGTTAAAAGCCTTTTGGAGAAATACGTCTCAGGACAGGGGAAAAGGGCAAAAAAAGAGCGCTGCCGAAGGTGATTCAGCAGCGCTCTGGTTTATCAGGTTCATACAGGTCTTTTACTGGTACAGGAACGCCCCTTGCAGGGTCTCCTCAGGGAAGGTGGTACCTTCCAGGGCGGCCAGGGTGGTCTGGTTCACAAAGGTACGGAAGGAGGTGAAGGTGTACACAGGAACGTTGGCCAGGTCCTCTCCTTCAATGAGCTTCACCACCGTGTCGGCGGCTTTCACTCCCTGATCCCGGCTGGCCACGCTGATGGAAGCCAAGGCTCCCCCTTGGACCATGGCGTCAGACCCCACATACCAGGGCTTCCCGGCTTCTTTGATGGCCGCGGCCACCTGGTCAGCTACCGGGGCAATGGTGTTGTCGGCGGGGGTGAATACGGCGTCCACCTGGGCGCACAGCTTGGTAGCCGCTTCCGCCGCTCCCTCCTGGGAGGTCACAGGGGATTCGATCACCTCAAGGCCCTGGTCGGAACAGAGTGTTTTCAACTGGTCCGCTTCCGCCTGGGAACCGGGCTCGTCCGGGTTGTACAGCAAGCCCACGGTAGCAAGGGAACCGTTCCCCTGCCGGGCAAGATCCAGCAGAGCCGACCCGGAGGTGGGGGCAACCACACCTGTCACCGAGCCGCCGCTCACTTCCAGAGCGCTCTCGCTGGCCACGCCGGTGTAGACCACCGTCACATCGCTGTCCTTGGCGGCGTCGATGGCGGCCTGAGCCGCGGGAGTGGAGATGGCCACGATCATGTCCACCTCATCCTCCACGAACCCCTGACAGATCTCCTCCGCTTTGGCGGGATCTCCGCCGGCGTTCTGGTAGTCGATCTCCACCTGGGTCTCATCACAGCCCCACTCTTCCAGACGCCCCATGAAGGCTTCCCGCAGAGTGTTCAGGGAGGTGTGCTCCTGATACTGGACCAGGCCGATCTGATAGACCGCTTCTGCCGGGTCAGAGGCTTCCGGCGACGGACTGGGGGAGGGGGAAGGCCCCTCCCCGGTGGAGCAGCCCGTGAGAACGGCCCCGCAAAGCGCCAGGCACAGCATGACGCGCAATAGTTTTTTCATGTGCGATCCCCCATTTCTCGCGTTGTGTGAATTGGTTGGGAAAAAGCAAAATCCCTGCGGCCCTTTTACAGAGTCGCAGGGACATTTCCGCTGGCGGCACTGTCCCAACCTTTGAGGAACAGGGCGGTCCCCTTTCCTCTCCGATTGTTCCATTAAATCACACGCCGCCTTCTTTGTCAAGCGGAGCTCACTGGATAGGCTGGTTCTGGTTTACGAGCTCCACGTACTCCAGGACCTTGGCCACTTCGCTGCGGCGGACCAAGCCGTTATACGCCCCGTTGAGCAGAGCCGCGTACCGCTCGTTCTGGTCCTCAACGGCGCAGTAAGTGATGGTATCCGGATCGCTGCCGTCGAAGTACTCATAGGTGACTTCCAGCACGGGAGCGTTCTCGTCATAGGTGACTTTATCGTTGGAGAGCACAGCCAGAGAAAGCACTGCCTGATACAGATCCTGATAGTTCTCGTAATCCACGGTCTCACCGTCGGCGTTGGTCACGTTCAGGTCGTAGACAGGCTCCTCCTCGGTGGATTCCTCCTCGTTGAGCACCTGCTCCGCGCTGAAACGGTACTCCGTGTCACCATTCACAGTGAGGGTCATGGCGCTGACGTCCTTGATATTGGGCAGCCACACATAGCTCATCCGCAGATCCATCAGATCCGCGTCCGCCCAGGAAGTGACCGTGTCAGAGGCCACCACGTAGATCACGTCCTTGTCGTCGGCAATGAGATACCGGTTGCCGTCGGAATTCTTCTCGCTGACAGCCAGGGTGTGATCCTCGCCGTTCATGTTAAAGACGATCTGGGTGTAGGGCTCTGCCAGGCCGTACTTCTCCAGGTTCTCCTGGGTGCGGCCCACAGCGGCCACGGAATCGGCGGTCAGGCTCTTGAGGGCGGTGAGCATCTCGCTGAACTGGTTGCTGCCGGATTCAGCGATCACCGGCTGGGTGATGAGATAGGTGCTGATCTTGGTCTCGTCATATTCCACCACGATGGGCTCTTCCAGATGAGTACCGGTAAGCTCCATGTGATAGAGCACGTCGGTGACGGTGTTTTCCGTGGTGTTGCCATCCTCGTCCGTCACCTCTTCCACCAGGTCATCCACGGCGTAGACTTCCTTGCTGAGGAAGTCCAGGGGAGAACCCAGCAGAGAATCAGAGAAAGAGGAGGAGATGTACACCACGCCATCCTTCAAAAGATACCGGCCGGCGGATTCTCCCGCTTCGTTGCCCACGGTGAATTCATCTGTGGTGCCGTCGTTGTAGGTGACGGTCACCTGGGTGGCGGCGTCTCCGGACAGGCCAAACTGCTCCAGGTCCTCCTGCTCGCCCAGATTCTTGGAGGCGATAACACTGGCCACTCCGCTTGCGGCGCTGGTCACTCCGGAGGTATCCACGTCATAGTCCTGATACCCGTCGATGGTGAACTGCACCGTCTCTTCGGTGGCGCTGCTCTCCTCAGAGGAGGCGGTCTCCTGCTCCAAGGGGAGAAGGGTAAAGCTGGCGGAGGGATTCTTCACCTGGATGGACGCGATCTCGCTGTCCTCCCGGTCAATGACGGTCTCGGTGGTGGTGGAGGAAGTGGAGGAGGAATCCTCATCGGACTCTGTGGGCTGGGTCAGCAGCAGCACTGCCGCTCCGCCGCCCAGTACCACCAACACCGCCAGCATGATAATAAGGTAGCGCAGGTTTTTCTTCATGGACTTACAGGTGCCTCCTCTTCAGGAAGATGACGAGGCCCACTGCCAGGATCGCCACAGGGATCACAGCGGCAAACAGGATGCCCAGCATGTCGATGGTGCTCCGGGTGGCGGTGACGTCGGCGGTGTTGGTCTGCACACGCTCGGTGGAGACGGTGACACTGCTGCCGTCGTTATTGGTGAGATAGAGCATCAGATCGGTGATGTAATCCCCATCGCCGAAGGTAGAGCTCATGAAGGTATCGGTGAACACGTTGGAAGAACCGAACACAGCCACGCTCCGGGCCACGGAGGAGCCGTCCACCTGCACATACTTGCTGGACAGGGAGGCCACGATCTGCTTATCGGTCTGAGGATTCTCCACCTCTTCCTGGGTGGTGTTCTCGGTGACCACATAGGCGCTGTCGGCGGTGGTCCACAGCTCGTAGGTAGCCACGCTGCTGTTGCCGTCAAACACCATGGTCAAGGGAGCGCTGTCATAGGTGACCAGACGGTTGTAGGTGTTGTCCGCCAGGTATTCCTCGGAAGCGTCCACGATCACGCCGCTGGCGTTTGCAAGCACCATGCGGTTGGTATCGCTCTCATACACCACGCCGGGTTCCACTTTCACGCCCCATTCCTCCAGGAAGGCGGAGAAGTTGGGCATGGAGCCCTGAGTGGGATAGCAGGTCACCAGCAGGGTGACAGGATCTTTGTGGGAGGTATCGTCCAGGAAAGCACGCAGCTTATCCACTTCTTCCGCGGTGTAGTCCGTGGTGGGAGTGGGGAGCATCAGCACCTGGGTGCCCTCGGGGATCTCCTCGGTGAGCAGGTCGATCTCCTGGACCTCGAAGTTCTGGTCTTCCATCAGGCCCAGGAAGCTGCCCATGTTGTCGCTGGTGAGCATCTCATTGTGGCCGGTGGCGATGGTGAACACAGGCACGTCTTCCAGATTCACCATTTCTAGAGCGCCGGCCAAGGCGCTATCCACCATGGAATAGCTGTTATAGGCGCCGGTGGTCTGGTCCTGCTCCATGGAGAACAGGTCGGACACGGTGAGCACCCGGTGACGGCTCTCGGTCTTTACCATCACCTTGCCGGTGGACAGGTTCTCGTCAGCGTATTCGCTGATGAAAGTGGGGTTGGTGTCCGGATCCACAAATTCCACTTTGATCTTGGAATTGGCTTCCGCCAGACGCTTGGCCAGGTTGGCCACCTGGCTGTATTCCAAACCGTAGTTGGTATAGATCTGGTTCTTCTCATAGGCGTCCTCGCTGCCGATGAGGTAGATGGTGGTTTCCTGATCCACGCCCTTAGCGATCTCCATGGCCTGATCGGACAGGGTGTTCAAACCCTGGGCAGTCAGGTCGATGTCCATGGAGGGGAAGCGTTCCGTCAAGGCGGAGACCACCACGTTCAGCGCCACCACGATGGCGATAAACACCACGGTGAGCAGAGTGGCCATGCCGCCCCGCTTGAACCGGTTGGAGCCAAAGGGATTCTTCCCCGGCTTTTTGGCCTGAGGCTTATTGGCCTCGGGCTGCTTTACTTCCGTCTGTTTCGTATCCATATTCAGTGTCCTCCTTAGCTCCAGCGGCGGCTTTCCACCTTACGGGCGGTGAGAAAGACGAACACAGCGGCCACGCTCACAAAGAACAGAACGCTGGAAATGCTGAACATGCCCTGGGTGAAAGTGCTGTAACGGTCGTTAAAGGAAAGCCACTGGACGATATTGCTGACGAACGTGTTGGAAATGGCGGAAGCCAGGCTGTCGATGTACATCAGAAGCACCGAGATGATGAAGGTGCCGATGGCGGCGATGATCTGGCTTACCGTCAGGCTGGAGATAAACACGCCGATGGAGATCATGGCGGCGCCGTAGAGCAGAGCACCGATGTAGGTGCCGATGATCTCGCCCCAAGCGGGGGAGGAGAAGAAGCTCATGGCGATGGCGGGCAGGATGCCGCCCAAAGTGGTGGCGATGAAATACACACACCAGCAGGCGAAGAACTTGCCCAGCACAATGGAGGTCACTCCCACAGGCGCGGTCAAGAGGGCCTGGTCGGTCTTATTTTTCTGGTCGTCGGTCATGGAGCGCATGGTGATGATGGGGATGATCATCATGCTGAAGCTGAACATGGTGGAGAACACCGCGGAGATGTAAGTAGAGGAGCTGGTCAGCATGGCCTGATAGTAGTAGAAGCCGTACAGGGCCATCAGAGCGGCCACGCACACATAGCCCACAGGGGAGCTGAAATAGGAGCGGACTTCCCGCTTAAAGATCGCTTTCATTACTCCTCATCTCCTTTCTCTTTCTCCTCAGGCTCCTGGTCCTTGTCGTCAAACTCCAGGTCCTGGTCGGGATCCAGCTGGGCACCGTCATCCTGCTGGGGCAGCAGGGTGGTGTCGGAGCTGGTCAGCTGGAGGAACAGGTCCTCCAGAGTGAGGTCGGTGTTGCGCAGAGCCACCATGGGCCAGCCCTTACGGGCCATCAGAGCGAACACGTCACGGCGGATATCGTTCTCAGGGGTGGATTCCACGCTGATTTCAAACACGCCCTTCTCCTTCTCGCCCAGGGAATAGGTATCCACCACGCCGGGCACGTTCTGCAAGGCGTGGACCATTTCCTTCTCGGGGCCTTCCGCCCGGAGGATGAGCCGATGGTCGGGGGACAGGTCATGGGCCAGGGTATCGGTGGCGCCGTCGGCCACGATCCGGCCGTTGTTGATGACCAGGATCCGCTCACACACTGCCTGAACTTCCGGCAGGATGTGGGAGCTCAAGATCACCGTGTGGTTGCGGCCCAGGTTCTTGATGAGGGTGCGGATCTCGATGATCTGCTTGGGGTCCAGACCCACGGTAGGTTCGTCCAGGATGAGCACCGGGGGATTGCCGATGAGGGCCTGGGCGATGCCCACGCGCTGCTTATAGCCCTTGGACAGGTTGCCGATGAGACGGTTGTACACGTTCTCGATCTTCACCAGCCGGCAGATCTCCTTGATGTGTTCCTCCCGGGGGAGTTTCGTCTTTTTCAGGTCGTACATGAAGTTCAGGTACTCCTTTACCGTCATGTCCATGTACAGGGGCGGCTGCTCGGGCAGGTAGCCGATCTGGCGCTTCACCTCGTTGGGTTCCTCCAGAGTGTTCTTGCCCGACACCGTCACCTCGCCGGAAGTGGCGGAGAGGTAACCGGTGATGATGTTCATCGTGGTGGATTTGCCCGCGCCGTTGGGTCCCAGGAACCCTACGATGGTGCCCTCCTCGATTTTAAAACTCACGCGATCCAGCGCCAGGTTCTGACCGTAGCGCTTGGTGAGGTTCTTGACCTCTATCATGTCCGTGATTCCTCCTGTTTCCGTCTTTTCGCCGGGGGCTTCCTCGGAGGGGCCATCCGACGTCTGTAACTTCACCATAGTACCGCAAAATGGGCTTTTTTGCAAGAGTTTTCCCCTTTGGCACCACAGTTTTCCTAATTTTAACCGGGCTTTGTGAAGTTCCTGTGACGGGAATGCGAAATGTCAGTCCCCGAAACGGGGACTGACATTCGTATTCCCGGAGAAATCCTCGAAGTCTGCAAGACTTCGCTTTTGCTTCGCAAAAGACCGGCTTTCTCCTCCATTGCCTTTCCCTCGCAGGAAAAGACGCGAAAGACCGATCTTCTCCCCGTTTTCCTCTCCCTCGCAGAAAAACACGAAATATCGCATTTCCGGAAAGGTCCTCGTGGCCTGCAAGGCCCCGCTTTTGCTGCGCGAAAGGTCGGCTTTTTCCCAGTTATCCTTTCCCTCTCAGGTCCTGCTTTCACGGCGTGTTTTCCCTGGATTTTGGTTGACGGGGGGCGGGCAAATGACTACAATAAAAGCAAGACCGCAAAACACAGAAGGGAAGTGACCCTATGGCAGACATCCGGCCCTTTCGGGCACTGCGTTACAACCTGGAAAAGGCGGGGGACATTCAGGACCTGACCTGCCCCCCTTATGACATCATCAGCGAGGAACAGCGGCAGGAGTATCTCTCCCGCAACGGCTACAATCTGATCCGCTTGGAACTCCCAAAAGAGGGGGAGGACCCCTATGAGGAAGCCAGCCGCGTTCTGGCAAAATGGCGGGAGGAGCAGATCCTCTGTTTAGACATGGAGCCCGGTCTGTACCTGTACGAGGAGGAATTCCTCTCCAAGGTAGACCAGGGGGAGACGAAAAAAGTCCGGGGCCTGGTGTGCCGGGTCCGGCTGGAAGACTTCAAGAACGGAGTGGTGCTCCCCCACGAGGAGACCCTCTCCAAGGCCAAGGAGGACCGCTTCCGGCTGTTTTCCGCCACCCGCTGCAATTTCAGCTCCATCTATTCCCTGTACCAGGACGAGGGCCGAGTCACCGCCCAGCGGTTGGAAAACCTTTCCAAGTCCTGCCCGCCCCGGTATGAGTTTTCCGACGGCCTGGTGACTCACCGGCTGTGGGTCATCAACGACCCGGTGGCCATCGAGGCTCTGCGCCAGGATTTCGCCGGGCGGAAGCTGTACATCGCCGACGGCCATCACCGGTACGAGACCGGCCTGCGGTATCGGGACACCATCCGGGAAAAGGGGGAATACCTCCCCGGCAGCGAGTACATCCTCATGACCCTCACCGACATGGCGGACCCGGGGCTGGTGGTGTTCCCCACCCACCGTCTGGTGCGTGCTTTGGAGGGCTTCGACAGCGAGCAGCTTCTCACAGACTGCCAGGAGCACTTCGACTTGCTGGCAGTGGAAAACCGCCAGGAGAGCGAAGCCGCTTTGGAGCGTCTCTACCAGGAGGGCAAACACGCCTTCGCCCTGTACGACGGCAGCGTCTGGACGGTGCTCACCCTGAAAGACCCGGCGGTGATGGAGGAGATCCTTCCCGAAACCAGCCAGGCCTACCGGACCCTGGACGTGTCCGTGCTCCACAGCCTGGTATTGGAGCGGCTGCTGGGCATCGACAAGGAAAACATGGCCAACCAGAAGAACCTGACCTACACCCGTTCCGCCCAGGAAGCGGAGGAGTCGGTGGATAAGGGGGAGAGCCAGTGCTGCTTCCTGCTGAACCCTACCCGGGTGGAGGAGATCGGCCAAGTGGCCACGAACGGGGAGAAGATGCCCCAAAAATCCACCTATTTCTATCCCAAGCTCATCACGGGCCTGGTGATGAACGATCTGACGGATCCCGCCGGACTGTGATCCTGTAAAACAAAAAGGAGCGAACTCATCATGATGGAAAAAACACTGAAAGAGACCACCGTGTTCGACGGTCATCTGATCCGGGTACACCTGGACGACGTGGAGCTGGAAAACGGCGCTCTGGCCAAGCGGGAGATCGTGGATCATCCCGGCGGGGTGAGCGTGGCCATCCTCACGGAGAAGAACGAGCTGATCTTCGTCAAGCAGTTCCGCTGCCCCTACAAGGAGATTCTTTTGGAGCTTCCCGCGGGCAAGCTGGAAAAGGGGGAGGACCCCTTCGAGGCCATGAAGCGGGAACAGCGGGAAGAGACCGGCACCACCGGCAAGAACTACGTGTCTTTGGGCAACCTGTACCCCACTCCCGGCTACTGCGGGGAGATCATCCGGCTGTGGGCCTGCCGGGTGGACAAGGAGACCGGAGAACTGGATCTGGATCCCGACGAGTTCCTCCAGAACCTGCGCATTCCTCTTGACAAAGCCGTGGAAATGGTGTTAAATAACGAAATCCCCGACAGCAAGACTCAAGTGGGGATCTTAAAGACCGCCGCTCTGGTGGAAAAGGGATTGCTGTAAACCCTTCCCCGCCCGGCGGAACGTCCTGCTCAGGAGAAAGGAGCGAGATTATGAAGCCACTGTTTCGCATGATGTGCCTGGCCCTTTGTGCCGGGCTGCTGCTCACCGCCGGGGCCTGCGCCCAGACTCAGGGAGAAAGTTCCTCCCAGGTTTCCACACCTTCTGTAAGCGTTGTGGAAAACGAGCCCACGCCCACTCCCACACCTACGCCTAGTCCCACCCCCACGGTGGAACCCACCCAGGAGCCTACGCCCTCTCCCGCCGGGGATTTCGAAGCCGCCTTTGAGGAGAACCCCATTGACGCCGCCCTGGAAGAGGACCTGATGTACGCCACATCCAGTTCCCTGATCTCCCGGGCCTACGACAACGCCACCAGCCGCTGGCTGAAGTTGATCGACACAGCCTGCGCCTCCGGGGAAGCGACCCTTCCCCAGGACGCCCTCACCCAGTTCCAGGAAGAACAGGCGGCTTGGGAAGCAAGCCTGGACAGCGAGATCCAGGCCATCCGGGACGAAAACAGCGAGGACAGCCTGGCTGCCGCCCAAGCGGTGATGAACTACTATCGTGACCGGGCCAAGGCATTGTGCCAGACCGTGTACGAAGCCACCGGCAGCATGCCGGAATTCCCCTCCACCGACGAGGAATCCCAAGGCTAAAGAGCCATCGAAACAAAACAGGGCCTGCTGTGAGAACCCGGCAGGCTCTTTTTTTGACCCCGGGGAAAGTCCGTTGTAAAACAGGGGCCTATCTGGTATACTAAAGTCAGTTTTGAAAAGCGGAGCGCCGCTTTACGAGGAGTTGACTGCCATGATGCTGTCCATCGCGGAGAACTTTGAATTTTTCATGGAGGAACTGTTGGACGTACTGGTGTCCAACGCCATCCACCTGTTCGAGCTGGTAGGTGTGATCGTGCTCATCGCCGCAGGCGTCCGGGGCGTGGTGAATTACATCCGCCACGATCCCATGGTGCGGCTGAATCTGGCCAAAGGCATGGCTCTGTGTCTGGAATTCAAGCTGGGCAGCGAGATCCTCCGTACCGTGATCGTCCGTGACCTGAGCGAGATCGCCATCGTGGGAGCTATCATCGCTTTGCGGGCAGCGCTGACTTTCCTGCTTCATTGGGAGATCAAGAACGAGGAGGCCGAGGCGGAAGCCAACTTGAAAAAGGAGTACCGAGAGCTGAAAGCCCAACAGATCGCCGACGAGCGAGAAAAAGAGGAAACGTAAAAGTTTTTGCAGTACGTCCGAAGGACGTACTTGCTTTCTTTCAAAAAGCTGGTGGGGTTTGGGGCAAAGCCCCAAGGTCTGAAACGGCGCAGCCGTAATCAAAGAAAGTAGGTCTTTCAGCCGCATGCGCCCGCAGGGCGGTAGGCTGGAGGGCCGGACCTATTGCACCAAGCCAAAACTGACAACACCGTGCTCTACGGCCTTAACCGGCGCAGCCGTAAAAAGAAATCAGCGCCGCAGGCCGCACGCTGCCGAAGGTAGATAGGCCAAGGCGCGGACCTTTTATGCTCAACTAAAAAAAGGACACCCGAGCTGAACACTCGGATGTCCTTTTTTGCTTGGTGTATGAGGGCCGGCCATCCTGCCTACCGCCCTGCGGGCGCATGCGGCGGGATGACCTACTTTCTTTTACGGCTTCGCCGTTTTTAAGACCGTAAGGCTCCGCCTTACCAACCGCCAGCTTTTTGAAAAAACCTGGACCAAAAACTTTTAAGTTTCGTCCTCTTCTACCAGGTCTTCTTCCACTTCATCGGGGGTATCGGCGCCTTCATCGGCGGTGCCGTCGTCCTCGATATCCACCTGGTCCACTTCGTCCTCCTCATGAGGCACTCGGGCCAGGGTGACTACCTTACTGCCCTCTTGCAGCTTCATCACTCGGACGCCCTTACTGGGCCGGGCACAGACACGGACACTGCCCGCGGCGATACGGATAATGACACCGTCCTCGGAGATGAGAATGATATCGTCCTCCATATCCACCACCTTGATGGCGGCCACGTCGCCGAACTTATCGGTGTGGTAGTTTAAGAGACCCTTACCGCCCCGCTTCTGGATGCGGTAGTTATCCGGGGTGGACAGCCGTCCAAAGCCGGTCTCGGTGACGGTGAGCACCAAGCCGCCCTCTCGGAGGATGGACATGCCCACGATACAGTCCCCTTCCTCCAGCTTCATCACCCGGACGCCTCGGGCGGTACGGGACAGTTCCCGGACCTCTGTCTCATGGAACCGGATGGCCATGCCCTTCTTGGTGGCCACGATCAGGTCGTCCTGGCCGCTGGTGACACGGACCCAGCTCAGCTCGTCCCCTTCGTCCAGATCGATGGCGATCAGGCCGCCTTTCCGGGCGGTATCGTAGGCGGAGAGCCGGGTGCGCTTGATGACGCCGTTCTTGGTGACCATCACCAGGTACTTGTCCTCGTCGAACTCCGTCACCCGGATCATGGAGCTGATGCCCTCTTCCGGCTGGAGAGGCAGCAGGTTCTTGATATTCATGCCGCGGCTGGTGCGGGAGCCTTCCGGCACCTCGTAGCATTTCAGCTTGTAGACTCTGCCCAGGGTGGAGAAGAACATCACATAGTCGTGGCTGCCGGTGACAAAGATCTCTGTGGCCACGTCCTCCTCCCGGCGGTTCATGCCATTGACCCCTCGGCCGCCCCGCTTCTGCTGGTGGTAGTCGTCGGTCTTTTGGCGCTTCACATAGCCGAAGTTGGTCATGGTGAGGACGCACTCCTCCTGGGGGATCAAGTCCTCGATGTCCACTTCCCCGCTGATGGCGGCGATCTCGGTACGGCGCTCGTCAGAGAACTTCCGCTTCATTTCCAGAGCCTCGTCCTTGAGGATGGCCAGCCGCCGGCCCTCGCTGGTGAGGATCTCGTTCAGGTCGGCGATGCGGGCATGGAGTTCGTCCAGTTCGCTCTCGATCTTCAAAATTTCCAGTCCTGCCAACTGACCCAACTGGAACTTGCAGATAGCGTCGGCTTGCAGGTCGTCGAAGCCGAAATGCTCCATCAAAGCCAGCTTGGCCTCGGGCCGGCCGCCTTTGCAGGCCCGGATAGTGGCGATGATCTCGTCCACGATGTCGATGGCCTTTTTCAAGCCTTCCAGGATGTGGGCCCGGTCCTGAGCTTTTTTCAGGTCGAACCGGGTGCGGCGGGTGATCACATCCAGCTGGAACTTGATATACTCTTCCAGGATCTGCCGCAAGTTCAGCATCTTGGGCTCGCCGTCTACGATAGCCAGCATGATGACGCCGAAGGTAGTTTGCAGCTGGGTATAGGTGAACAGGTGATTCAGAACGATCTGGGGAGAGGCGTCCCGCTTCACGTCAATGACGATGTGCATACCGTTGCGGTCGGAGTGGTCGTCGATGTTGGAGATGCCTTCGATCCGCTTATCCTTCACCAAGTCGGCGATGCTCTCGATGAGTCGGGCCTTGTTCACCTGGTAGGGCAGCTCTGTGACCACGATCTTAGAGCGGCCGGTGCGCTCGTTCTCCTCGATCTCCGCTCTGGCCCGGACGGTGATCCGTCCCCGGCCGGTAGCGTAGGCGGCCCGGATGCCGCTGCGGCCCATGACGATGCCTCCGGTGGGGAAGTCAGGCCCCTTGATGTGCTCCATCAGGTCCTCCAAGGTGGCCTCGGGGTTGTCGATGAGGGCGCACATGCCGTCGATCACCTCGCCCATGTTGTGGGGAGGGATATTGGTGGCCATGCCCACGGCGATACCCGTGGAGCCGTTGACCAGGATATTGGGGAAGTGACTGGGGAGCACCGTGGGCTCCTTCAGACGGTCGTCGTAGTTGGGGATGAAATCCACCGTGTCCTTGTCGATGTCTTGGAGCATCTCCACGGACAGCTTGTTCATCCTGGCTTCGGTGTATCGATAGGCGGCAGGGGGGTCGCCGTCGATGGAGCCGAAGTTGCCGTGGCCGTCCACCAGCATGTAGCGCATGGAGAAATCCTGAGCTAGACGCACCATGGCGTCGTACACGGAGGCGTCGCCGTGGGGATGGTACCGGCCCAGCACGGAACCGACGGTGTCGGCGCACTTACGGTAGGCTTTTTCCGGCCACAGGGTATTTTCGTACATGGTGTAGAGGATGCGCCGGTGAACAGGCTTCAGCCCGTCCCGCACGTCGGGCAGAGCCCGCTGCACGATGACGGACATGGAGTAATCCAGGAAGGATTTCTCCATCTCTTTCCGCAGACTCACGTCAATGACGCTGCCGCCGGCTTCTTCCTTAATGATCTGAGGAGTTTCTTGATCCATGGATGATACTGCCTTTCTTGCCCCAAGGGCAGAATGAATCGCGTTTTGTTATTTCCCGCCGTTCTGGCCGGCGTTTAAAAGCAAGTTCAGAGCCTGGCCCCGGATCTCCTGGGGGATGGCCCGCACAGGGATAACCAGCAGCCCGCCTTCCGGAAGCCGTGCCAAGAGGAGCTGCCCCTCCCGGCCCTTGGCCGTTTTGATGGAGGCGGAGTCGTCCAGGTCCAGAGACTGGGTACCCGCCTTGGTGTCGATGTACAGTTTGTTGGCGTAAAGACGCAGCTTCACGTCCCGCAGACCCTGTTTGGCTTTCCGGCTCATATCCAGCCGGGGGACCAGATTCAGAGCCAGCAGCACCAGCCCCGCGACCAAAGTCATGCCCAGGTCGAAGGCCTGCCGCTCCCAGAGGAAGGAGATGAAAAAGAACAAACACAGCGCCCCCAGGAACAAAGTCTCCACCAGGGCGCGCATGCCGCTCTGCTTGTAGATACCGGAGAGCCGCAGCCCGTCGTATACTTCTCCTTCAGTCAGGGTATAGGAAAATTGAAAGGATGCCATACGTAATGTCCTTATCTCAAAGTAAATCTATGTTTTTCCACAGGCTTTTCCTTTCCCGTGGAAAATAGGGGAGCTTTTCAGGGAAACCCTTTCGCCGAGTTCCCCAAGAGAAACCCCGGTTTCGCGGAGCGAAATGGGGATTTGAAAATCCCCAAGGGGTTTCTCTGTTGTGAGTTTTGCTTTGCAAAACTCACACGTCCCAGTTTGCCTCCTTGGCCCGCTTCATGATGAAGTCCCGTCTGGGCTCCACCTTATCGCCCATGAGCACGGTGAACACTTCGTCCGCCTCAATGGCGTCGTCCACCTCTACCCGGCGCATGGTACGGGTGGCAGGATTCATAGTGGTCTCCCACAGCTGCTCGGAGTCCATTTCGCCCAAGCCCTTGTACCGCTGGATATCGTAGCCGGTGCCCAGCTCCGCCATGATCTGATCACGCTGCTGGTCAGAGAAAGCGTAATAGTGGCGCTTGCCCTTGGTGATCCGGAACAGGGGAGGCTGAGCCAGGTACACGTGGCCCTCCTCCACCAGAGGACGCATGAACCGGAAGAAGAAGGTGAGCAGCAGGGTGCGGATGTGGGAACCGTCCACGTCGGCATCGGCCATGATGATGATCTTGCCGTAACGCAGCTTGGAAAGGTCGAAGTCCTCTCCCAGACCGGTGCCCAGGGCCATCACCACAGGCATCAGCTTCTCGTTGGAGTACACCTTGTCCAGACGGGCTTTCTCCACGTTGAGCATCTTGCCCCACAGGGGGAGGATGGCCTGGAACTTCCGGTCACGACCTCCCTTGGCGGAGCCTCCTGCGGAGTCGCCCTCCACGATATAGATTTCAGTCTCGTTCACGTCACGGCTCTGGCAGTCCGCCAGCTTGCCGGGGAGAGTGGTGTTCTCCAGGGCGGTCTTACGGCGGGCCAGGTCACGTGCCTTCCGAGCGGCTTCTCTCGCCCGGGAAGCGGACAGGGCCTTGTCGAAGATGGTCCTTGCCGTGGCGGGATTCTCCTCCAGGTAGGTCATCAGCTTGTTGTACACCATGGAGCTGACCAGGGGGCCCATCTCCGTGTTGCCCAGCTTGGCCTTGGTCTGGCCCTCGAACTGGGCTTCCTTCAGCTTCACGCTGATGACGCAGGTCAAGCCTTCCCGCACGTCCTCGCCGGACAGGTTTTTGTCGTTGTCCTTGAGGATGTTGTATTTCCGAGCGTAGTCGTTCATCACGCGGGTGAGGGTACGCTTGAAAGCGTCCTCGTGAGTGCCGCCGTCAGTGGTGTGGATGTTGTTGGCGAAGGAGAGGATCTGCTCCTGGTAGGAGTCGGTATACTGCATGGCGATCTCCGCCGTGGAGTTCTCGTCCTCCGCCACCGCCGAAAAATGGATCACGTCCGGGTGGATCACGTCCTTATTGGCGTTGATGTATTCCACGAAAGAGGACACGCCTCCCTCGTAACAGTAGGTGTTCTGGTAGGGGGTCTCACGGTCCTGCTCGCTCTCGGGACGGTCCTCCTGGGGCCGCTCGTCGGTGAGCTGGATGTTCACCCCCGCGTTGAGGAACGCCTGCTCCCGCAGACGCTTCTGGAGCACGTCATACTCGTAGACCGTGGTCTCCTTGAAGATCTCCGGGTCTGCCTGGAACCGCACCACGGTGCCCCGTGTCCGGCCATCGGTGACAGGTCCCCGGTTTTCCAGCTCGGTGACGGTATGACCCCGCTCGAACCGCTGGAAATACAGGATCCCATCCTGGACCACTTCCACTTCCAGCCAAGTGGACAGGGCGTTCACCACGGAAGCGCCCACGCCGTGGAGACCACCGGAGACTTTGTAGCTGCCTCCGCCGAATTTGCCGCCGGCGTGGAGGATGGTAAACACCACCGTCACGGCAGGCAGGCCGGTCTTGTGCTGGACGCCCACAGGGATGCCACGTCCGTTATCGGAGACGTAGACGATATTCCCCGGCAGCAGCCGCACGTCGATCTTGTCGCAGAAGCCAGCCAGGGCTTCGTCGATGGCGTTGTCCACGATCTCGTACACCAGGTGGTGCAAGCCTCGGGGACCGGTGGAGCCGATATACATGCCGGGACGTTTGCGCACCGCTTCCAAGCCTTCCAGGACTTGGATCTGGTCGCCGTCGTAGGCTTTTTCAGACTTTGTCATGTCTGTCATTTCGTTGATTTCCAAGCAAGAACCCTCCTAAAGGAAACGCCTGCCCCCAACCCCTCAGGGAACGAACCCGGACGGGTCGGGGGCTTGGGAACACGGTATTTCTACTTTTGCCGGTAAAAAATTTTATTTTCACTCTATATTAGTATAGCAGATTTTACTTCTTTTGTAAACATAAATTGCGGTGAAATCCTTGCGAAAGAAACCCGGAAAAGCCCCGTTTTCCGGGGGATTTCCGGGTATCAGGACGGGCTTTCCGCCGTCTCAGCTGTTCTCTTTGTCTTTCTTTTCCTGGATCTCTTTCAGCCGCCGCTCCACGTAAGCGGGATCGTCATATTTTGCGAAGAAATCTCCGCCCACGTTGGGCAGCTCCACGCTGCTCACCACCCGGGAAGCCTGCCGGGGCTCCTGGATGTTCTGCCGGACCGCCGGGGCCTCCCGTCTGACGGGCTGCTGCGGTCTGGGAGCCACAGGTGCCTGGACCTGGGGCTGTTCTCGCCGCTGAGGAGCGGGCTGGGAAGTTCTGGGCGCGGCCTGCCGTACCGGCTGAGCCGGGACTTCCTCCCGAATGGCGGACACTCTGGCCTGGGTCTGGGTGGCCTGAGAGACCATGGGCCGCTGTCCTTGAGCCGCTGTCTGCTGAGCAGTCCTGCGGCGCTGGGCCGCGGGGGAGATCTCCTGTCTGGGAACCGCTTGTCTCTGGGAAGTCACGCTTCCCTGGGGGGAAACAGGACGGCGGGCCGCGGTGCGGGACAGAGAGCCGTCCCGAGGCATGACAGCCGTGGGCTGAGCGCCGTCTTTCACCGCCTGAGGCGTAGGGGCTTTCACAGGGGGATTCTGGGGGAAGGGTCCCGTGCGGTAATCGTTCTGGGGGAGATACTCATCCCCATCGGCGTAGATCCTGCCGGTCTGACCGGAAACTCCGGTTCTGGCGCCGGCGGCAGCCTTGGCGGGCTGTTTTTTCTTGTTCATCTCCTCCTTAGAGACCCGTTTGATCACCGGCTTTGCCAGGTACACCATAAACAGGCTCAGCAGGAAGAATACCGCGAAGGGGATAAAGACCTGGAAGCAGGTGGTCAGGCCGATGTCGTCCAGGATGAACTTGTGGAAGAAATACACGGCGCCCCCGGAGAACACTGCCAATAGAGCGAACACATACACCAAAGGCGACAGGAAGATATTGGAGATGCCGCCGCACCGGGGGCACCGATATTCGCCCTGACGCTTCAAAGACCAGGTGCGGATCAGATTGACCCGCTTCCTGCAATAGGGGCATTTGGGGATTCCGAAATACTGCATAGCCAAACCAGCCTTTCCCAGTAGTCTAAAAGAAGGTCTCTCACCAACCCACAGGCAAGCTGCCGGAAGCCCGGCGCAGCAGGGTGGCGGTAGAGATCTGGGAGATGTAAACGGTCTCCCGGCCGTTAATCCGGCACACGATGAAGGACCGGGGCAGTTCCATAGACACGTTCACCACCCGGCCTTCCCGCTGGGCTTTGGAGAGAAAGTCCCGGGTATGCCGGGAGATGGTGGAATTGTCCATATCGAACACCCCCACGATATCCCGAACGTTTACAATGGTATCTTGTCCCAGATGCAGGTACATCATGACCTCCTGCGGTGCAGAGAAAGCGCGGACGCTTTTTCAACTGTCTTTTGATTTTCTGTGGAATTATTTCAAGGGGGGACCGGGCGGACCGGTCTGCCACCTGATAAACTTTGTTTTCGTCGTTTCGAGGGTTTTCTTTTCGCGAAGTCATTTGGACCAGCGGCCAACCGTCTGAATGGGTGGGGTTGGTCCGGGCCCTTGTTTACAGGGCTGCGCTCTCATTGGTCCTAGTTTTCCTTTTCGGGGGGACCGTCCGAGCCTTGGCCTATCTGCCTTCGGCAGCGTGCGGCCTGCGGCTCTGCATTTCATTTACGGCTTCGCCGTTAAGGGCAAGACCTTGGGGCTTTGCCCCAAACCCCACCACCTTTGAAAAGGTGGACGAAACTTTTACGTTTCCGTTGCCGTTTATTTGCCTACGGTCTCTTCAAACACTTCTCCCGCTTCCACCCGGAACCGTTTTCCCGTCTCCTGCAAACTCACCGTTTCCGGGCTGCAGCAGGTGACGAACACCTGCCGGCCGTGGAGATGGTTCAGCAGGTAATCCTGACGGCTTTGGTCCAGCTCGCTCATCACGTCGTCCAGCAGCACCAAAGGGGTCTCCCCGGAAAGCTGGGACAGCGTTTCCGCTTCCGCCAGTTTCAATGCCAAAACGGTGCTCCGCTGCTGTCCTTGGGAACCATACATTCTGGCGGACAGCCCGGAAAGGGAAATATCCAAATCATCCCGGTGGGGCCCCACAGAGGTGAACCCAGACCGGATGTCCGACTTTTCCGCCCGGCGCAGTTCTTCCAGGAATAGTGTTTCCCATTCCTGGGTGGTACAATCCTCCGGAGGCTTGGGGGAGGGCAGATAAGTGAGGGTCAATTCTTCCTTTCCCCGGGAAATGCCCTCGTATACTTCCCGAGCTTTGGGGGCTACCTTCTCCACGTACCGGCGGCGCTCCTCCATGACGGCCACACCCAGCTTGGCAAGCCGGGTATCCCACACCTCTAAGGTGTCGTGGAGTTCCGGGAACCGGCCGATATCTTTCAGCAGGGCGTTCCGCTGGGCTAAAGCCCTCTGGTACAGGTGCAGCGTACCGGCATAGCCGGGGCGCAGCTGGCACAGGGCGCCGTCCAAGAAACCTCTGCGCCGGGAGGGCCCCTGCTTCACCAGCAGCAGATGTTCCGGAGAGAAGATCACAGCGCACACTTTGCCCACCAGGGCGGAGCCTGTTTTCTTCTTTACCCCGTTGATCACCGAACTGCGGCGGCCGTTTTCCAGCCGGAGCTGGGCCTTTTGCTCCCGGCCCTCACTGAAAAAGTCCAAAGCCAGGGCGGCAGAGGGAGCGTTCTCCCCGGTGGATGGGTCCAGGCGGGGAAGCTCCGTGTCTTTGGCCCCCCGGAAGGAATGTCCTCCCGTAAAGAGCCAAAGGCCTTCCAGCAGGTTTGTCTTTCCCTGGGCGTTGTCCCCGTAGATCACGTTCACCCCGTCACAGGGGGAGATCTCCCCGTCCTTCAGGTTCCGAAAGCACTGGTAAGCCAGGCGAGTTACCACCATAGGTTTCCCTTACCCGGCCTGGACCGTCTGGAATTCCCGGTCCCCCAAGGAGACCGTGTCCCCGGGGTACAATTTCTTGCCCCGCATAGGGCACACCTCCCCGTTGACCTTCACCTGGCCGTCCTGGATGATCACCTTGGCCTGGCCGCCGGTGTCCACCATGCCGGTGAGCTTCAAAAAGGAATCCAGCCGGATATATTCCGTTGTGATGGGGATCTGTTCCATAAGATCTCGCTCCTTACTCGTTTTTCAGCCGGACCGGCAGCACCAGGAACAGGAAGCTGTCCCCTTCCTTGGGGACCACTTTCATGGGGCTCAAAGGTCCGCCCAGCTGCACTTTCACCTCGTCGCACTCGGCGTTGCGCAGGGCTTCCAGCAGATACCGGTTATTGAAACCGATCTCCACGCTCTGGCCGGTCATCTCCACGTCGATCTGGTCGCTGGCACGTCCCATGGAGGTGGTGCAGTTCAGTTTCACTTCGTTGTCAGAGAAGATGCACCGGACAGGGCTCTTCAGCCGGTCGGTGATCAGCAGGGAGACACGCTCCACGCTGTCGATGGCTTCTCTTGTTTTCAAAACCACTTCCGTCTGGCTGTCCGGGGGAATGGCCGCCTTATAGTTGAGGAATTCCCCTTCCAGCAGGCTGGAAATTACGGTGTAGTTGTCGATTTTGAAAAGGATATGCCGACGGCCAGCGGAGATCTCTACCGGATCGTCGCTGTCTTTGAGCAGTTTCAAAATTTCGCTGAGAGTCTTGCCGGGAACCACGAAGTTCAGTTCCTCGTCAAAGTTCAAAGGCTCGCTGCGCTTGGCCAGACGGTAGCCGTCCACGCTGACCACATCCAGCACACCGTTTTCCAAGTTGAACAAGCTGCCCTGGTGGATGGGCTTGGCGTCGCTTTCTGCGATGGCGAACAGAGTCTGACGGATCATGCTTTTCAGCACGCTGGACGCCATGGAGAACTGAGTGGAATCGGTGAGCTTGGGCAGCTCGGGGAACTCCTCGGCAGGGATGCCGATAATGGAGAACCGGCTGTATCCGCTTTCCAGGCTGGCCATGTTTTTCTCGTCCACGGTGACGGTGATGGTCTCCGCGGGAGTTCTCCGGACGATATCGGAGAAAATCTTGGCGCTGAGCACCGCTTTACCGGGCTCGGTGACAAAAGCGGGGATCACGGTAGTGATTCCCAGCTCCAAGTCGTAAGCGCACAATTCCAAGCCTTCCTCACTGGCTCCCAGAAGGATGCCTTCCAAAGCGGGGATGGAAGTCTTGGTGGAAACGGCACGCTGGATATTGCCAACGGCCTCGGTGATATCGCTTTTATTCACAGTGAATTTCATAGGACGTCCTTTCTGGACCAAAACCAGCGAGGAAAACCCGGTCCGGCCCTTTATATCCTTTCTTTAATATCTAAGATTTAGAAGTAGTAGTAGGGGCTGTGAATTTGTGGAAAATTCCCGCCAGCCCAGATTTTGTCTTTCTTTGAGGGCGAAAAGTTTTTCAAAATCTCCTGTGGAGAAACGGTGGAGGGTGAGTAAAGAACTTTCCACTTTCCACAGCCTGTGGAAGGATGTGGAGGGAATGTGAAAGAAAGTGTGGAAAACTTTTCGGCCAAAAAAAGAGAGGGGACCCCCGCTTCCGGCCCCTATATTATATAGGAAACGGGAGGGCAAGGGTCAGCGATCTCTGATGTTCTTGATGATGTCGTCCACCATGGCCTTGGTATGGGGGTCCTTTTTCAGGTCCTTTTCCACCTGGCGCACGGCGTAAACCACTGTGGAGTGGTCTCTTCCTCCGAAAGTCTGCCCGATCTCCACCATGGACATCTGGGTGATCTCCCGGACGATGTACATGGACACCTGCCGGGCCTTGGAGATGTTGGCGTTGCGCTTCTGGGAGCGGATGTCCTCCGGCGTAATGCCGCCGTAGGTGCGGGCCACCTCCTCGATGATCTTGTCCACAGTGACGGGAGTGGGCTGGCTGTTATTGATGATGTCGCTGATGGCTGCCTGAGCCGTGGCGATGTTGATGGGCTTGTTCTCCAGCAGGTGATAGGCCCGCAGTTTCTTCACGGCGCCTTCCAGCTGGCGGATGTTGCTCTTCAATTTGTTGGCGATGTACTCGCACACCGATTCCGGGATCTCCAGATTCAAACTCTCCGCCTTCCGGGCGATGATGGCGATCCGGGTCTCGAACTCGGGAGGCTGCACGTCGGCGGTCAGGCCCCACTCAAACCGGGTCTTGAGACGGTCCTCCAAGGTGGCGATGTCTTTGGGCGGCCGGTCGGAGGTGAGCACGATCTGCTTTTTGGCCTCGTACAGAGTATTGAAGGTGTGGAAGAACTCTTCCTGGGTGGAGTTCTTGCCGGCGATGAACTGGATATCGTCCACCAGGAACAGGTCCGCTTTCCGGTATTTCTCACGGAAGGCGGCGGTGGTGCCCCGGGAGATGGCCTCGATGATCTCGTTGGTGAAATCCTCGCACTTGATGTAGATCACGGACCGGTCCGGGAAGTTCTTTTTAAATTCTTTGGCCACGGCGTTGAGCAAGTGGGTCTTGCCCAGTCCGGAACTGCCGTAGATGAACAGAGGATTGTACAGCAAAGCAGGCTTGGCCGCCACCGCCTGACAGGCGGCGTGGGCAAACCGGTTGGATGGTCCCACCACGAAGGTGTCGAAGTTCAGCTCGTAGTCCCCCTGATCGAAGGGATCAGGTTCCGGCTGCTGAGCGTTCAGCTCCTCATGGACGCAGATCTGGAAGGAGATGCCCCCTCCGAACACGTTCTGGAAGGCGTCTTTCAGCAGATCGCTGTAACACCGCAGCAGTGTCTGCTTGTGAAACTCGTTGGGCGCCTCGATAATGGCCGTGGCCCGGTCAAAATCCAGGCTGACGGGTTTCAAGCGGCTGAACCAGGTGTTGTAGGCCACCTCCGTGATATTAGATTTGCAATACTGGCAGATGAGCTCCCAAGCCTGATCGAATGAATCCAAATTGATCCCCCTCCAAGTAAACGCGGCCTTGGGCGGGCTGTCCCGCTCCCATTCCCTTATTTTTCCCTTTTGATACCGTTCCTCAAAAGGTCGATATTCAAAAGAAAGTATATCATAGTTCCTGTTTTTTTTCAAACTTTTTTCCCCCTCATTACAAGCTGATTTTTTGCCGAAAAAAAGCACAAGACCTAGTGGTCCCTTTCACTAACCCCTGAAAATCTGCCATTCGTTGTCCTCCAAAAGACAACTTTTGGAAAAAAAGTTTGAAAAAATTCTCTTGGCGCCCCGTAAAACCTTGAAAAAATGGTGTTGACATAAGCGGCGGCTTTAAGGTATAATGTTTTCTCGCAAGGGATAGAACCTCGAAAGGAGGGTTTTTGTATGCTGAGAACGTATCAGCCCAAGAAGCTCCACAGAAAGAAGGAGCATGGGTTCCGGAAGAGAATGTCTGACAGAAACGGTCGCAAGGTACTTGCACGCCGCAGGGCAAAAGGCAGAGTGCGTCTTACCTATTGATGACGCTTCAAAGGTCACCTTAGCGTGGCCTTTCTTTGTTTTGCGTCCCTTTGGGGAACACCGGCGGGAAAGGGGGGCTTTTGTGTCATGGAGAAGATCGTTCCCATTTGCCGGAACAACGATTTCCGGCGGATCTACTCGAGAGGCAAAAGCTACGTCACCCCTGTGGTGGTGGTCTATGTGATGAAGAACCGCACTAAAAATGTGCGGGTGGGCATCACCACCAGCAAGAAGATCGGAAACGCTGTGGCGCGCAACCGGTCACGCCGGGTGATCCGGGAGGCCTATCGGGGACTGATGTCCCGGGTGAAACCAGGGTTTGACCTGGTTCTCGTCGCCCGGGGCAAGACTCCCCATGTCAAAAGCACCGAAGTTGCCCGCCACTTGGAGCGGCAGCTGGCGGCGGCCGGCCTTCTGCGGGAGGACAAGCCATGAAGCGGGTACTGCTGTGGCTGATCCGGTTTTACCGGAGCGCCATCTCTCCCCGCAAACCTGCCATGTGCAGGTACATCCCCACCTGCTCCCAGTACGGTCTGGAGGCCATCGAGCGGTTCGGGGCACTCAAAGGGGGAGCGCTGACCCTTTGGCGCATTCTGCGCTGCAACCCCTGGAGCCGGGGCGGTTACGACCCGGTCCCTGAGAAAAAGAGCAAGAAGAAGTAAAAGCCAGTTCGGGCTAAAAGAGGAGCGTAACGTTCGTTATGTTGATGGCGATTTTCAATTTCTTCGGAAGTATCCTGGGCTACCTGCTGTGGTTTTTGTATAACATCTTCCACAACTACGGCGTGGCCATTATTTTCTTTACCATCATCATCAAGGTGGTGCTGTTCCCCTTCTCCATCAAGCAGCAGAGGAGCATGGCTTCTCAGTCGAAGATGGCGGAAAAGCAGAAAGAGCTGCAGAAGATCTACGGCAACAACAAGCAGAAGTACAACGAGGAGCTGGCAAAGCTCTATGAGAAGGAAGGCGTCAATCCCGGCGCCGGGTGTCTGACCACCCTGATTCCTTTCCCCATCATGCTTGGCATTTACTACTCGGTGATCATGCCCCTGTCCAACACCCTGCACATCGCGTCGGACAGGATCCAGGCCGCCACCGATTTTGTCAGCCGCATCCCCGGCATGGTGTCCACCATGTCCTCCAGCGGCATCTACTCTGAAATGGAAGTGATCCGCAACTTCGACGCGCTGCGGGATCATTTGACCATGTTCACCCCCGAGGACCTGGACAAGATCGGGTCCTTCGCCAGCGGGTTCAAGTTCTTGGGACTGGATCTTCTGGCCACCCCTCAGGGCTCTGATTTCCTCACCTTCCTGTGGGTGATCCCCGCCCTGTCCTTGATCTCCAGCTTCGGGTTCCAGTTCTACATGACCCATACTCAGAAGATGACCACCGGTCAGACCCAGCCCGGCTGCATGAAGGCCATGATGTACGTGCTGCCCCTCATCAGCGTTTACTGGGCTTGGATCATGCCCACCGCCGTGGGTCTGTACTGGGTGATCTCTTCTGTCACCAGCTTTGCCCAGACCCTGGTCACCAACAAGTATTTCAGCGTCAACCACATGGTCGCCAGATCCGAGGCCCAGCGGGCCGTCACTTTGGAGCTGGCGGAAGCCAAGGTGCAGCCTCTGCCTCCGGCGGCTCAGCAGGAGATCGCCCAGCGGCTGGCATCCGCCCCCCAGCAGCAGAAGCAGGAGAAAAACTCCAGCAAGAAGCAGGGCGGTAAGAAGAAGAAGAGCGGTTCGGGAAATTCTGGAAATTCCAGCGATTATATGGGCACCAAAAAGTGAACCGAAAGGAAGGTCAGCGTTATGATCAGAGAAGCCATTGCCAAGGGCGAAACCGTTGAGATCGCGTTTGCCAACGCCTGTCGGGAACTGGGCGTGGACACCACCGACGCGGAATTTGAGATCTTAGAGATGCCCCAGAAAAAGACCTTCGGTCTGTTCGGCGGCAGCCCCGCTAAGGTGCGGGCCTTTATTGAAGAAAAAGACGACCCGGCTCAGGAAGCCGCGGATTATCTTGTGAGCGTGCTGCGGGAGATGGGCCTGCCCGGAGCCACCGTTGAGATCCAGAGGGAAGAGGGCGGCGCCGCGCTGATCCTCTCCGGCGAGGATATCGGATTCATCATCGGCCACCGGGGCGAGACCCTGGACGCCTTGCAGTATCTGGCCTCCCTGGTCGCCAATCACGTGGATGGTTCCTATTTCCGGGTGACCCTGGACGTGGGCAACTACCGTGAGAAGCGGAAAGAGACCCTGGAATCCCTGGGCAAGAAGATGGCAGCCCGGGCGGTAAAGACCGGCCGGAACTCCTCTTTGGAGCCCATGAACCCCTACGAGCGGCGGATCATCCATACGGCGGTCCAGACCGTGGAAGGGGCCAAGTCCTGGAGCGAGGGCGTGGATCAAGGCCGTCATGTGGTCATCGGACCGGAAGGCGGGGAGCGTCCCCAGCCCCGGCGGAACGACCGCCGCGGCGGCAGGAACGATCGGAACGGCCGCAGCCGCGGAGGCTATAACGACCGTAACCGCCGTCCCCGGAATGACCGGAACCGGCCCGATCCCAAACCCCGGGCGGAGGGACCTAAGTCCGACGATCCCAACACTCCCATCTACGGGCGGATCGAAAAGAAATAAGCAAGCAATGGGGCGGCCGGGAAGGCGGCCCCATTTTTGCACGCTTTTGACTGTGACCTTGAAAGGGGAAAACCTATGGAAAAGACCATCGCCGCCATCTCCACTGCCCCGGCGCCGGGAGGGATCGGCATCGTGCGGATCTCCGGCCGGGACGCTTTTACCGTGGCGGATCGGGTGTTCCGGGGCGTCAGCTCCACCCCCACCGCCCGGATGAAAGGCTACACCGCCCAGCTGGGAGGAGCCTACACCGCCGCCGGAGAAAAACTGGACGACGTGGTGGCCCTGGTGTTTCGGGGACCTAAAAGCTACACGGGAGAGGACGTGGTGGAGCTTTCCTGTCACGGAGGACTGTACGTGACCAAGCGCCTGCTACAAACCGTGTTGGACGCCGGGGCTTCTCCGGCGGGCCCGGGAGAGTTCACCCGGCGGGCCTTCCTCAATGGAAAACTGGACCTGGCCCAGGCGGAAGCTGTGATGGGCATCATCGGGGCCAGCGGGGAGCAGGCCATGAAAGCCGCCGAGGCGGGAAGTTCCGGCACCCTTTCCCGGAAGATCCAGCAGGTGAAAGCAGGGCTCTTCACTCAGGCCAGCCACTTGGCCGCCTGGGCCGACTTCCCCGAGGAGGACGTGCCCGAAGTGGAGGAGGAGGAGCTCCTCACCGGTATTCGCCAGGGGGAGGAAGCTCTCCGGGAATTGCTGCGGGGTTTCGAGCGGGGCAGAATGTATCGGGAAGGGCTGGTCACCGTTATTGCGGGACGGCCTAACGCTGGAAAGTCTACCCTGATGAATTTGCTTTCCGGGTGCGAAAAGTCCATCGTCACCCAGTACGCGGGCACTACCCGGGACGTGGTGGAGGAGACGGTCATGCTGGCGGGGGTCCCCTTGAGGCTGGCGGATACCGCCGGACTTCGTGACACGGAGGATCCGGTGGAGAGCATCGGCGTAGCCGCCGCTCGGAAACGATTGGAGACCGCCCAGCTGGTGCTTGCGGTGTTCGACTCTTCCCAGGAGCTGACCAGAGAGGACCGGGAGCTGATGGATTCCCTGAAAGACGTGCCTTCCATCGCCGTGGTGAACAAGACGGACCTTCCCACTGTCATGGCCGTGGAGGAGATCCAGAGCCGGTTCGAAAAGACAGTGTTCCTCTCCGCCGCCAATGGAGAAGGCTTGGAAGACTTGGAACGAGCACTGTCCGAAATCTTGGACACTAAAGATTTCCACCCGGAGGAGGGCGTGCTGTTCACCCAGCGTCAAAGAGGTGACGCTCAGCGAGCGTTGGAAAGTCTGGAGGAAGGGGAGCAAGCCCTTCTCTCCGGGATGACCTGGGACGCTGTGACCGTCTGCGTGGAGGATGCCTTGCTTGCATTGTCTGCCTTGACAGGAGAACAGGTGAGCGAGGAGATCGTGGACCGAGTGTTCGAGGAATTCTGTGTAGGGAAATAAAGAAAACCGCGTAGCGCCGTAAAAGTTTTTGGGGCGCCTTTTTTCAAAAAGGCGCGACCTTAAATAAAGTCGCAAAGCGACGTATTATAAAAATAGGCGAGACGGCCGCACGCCGCGCAGCGGATAGGCCGCCTCGCCGGCCGCCCAGCACTCATCTTACCCCAGGCCGGAGGGCTGAAAGTCCAAAGAGTTCCGGTCATTCTGTGTAAGAGGGTCGGGCCCTTGTTTACGGGCCTTTGGCCCGGTATGACAACGGCCCTGGATTCCTTTTTGCAAACCTTTGGTTTGCAATTAAGGTCGCGAGACTCTGTCTCGCGCTCTGCCAGCCTTTGAAAGAAGGCAAGTACGTCCTTCGGACGTACTACGAAAACTTTTACCCGCCTTCGGCGTTTGGAGGTTCTTCTATATGATTTACAATGCCGCTTCTTATGATGTTGCTGTCATCGGCGCTGGTCATGCCGGGATCGAAGCCGGTCTGGCTGCTGCCCGTCTTGGCTGCTCCACCATTGTCTTTACCATCAATCTGGACGCTGTGGGCAACTGCCCTTGTAATCCCAGCATCGGCGGCACAGCCAAAGGACATCTGGTGCGGGAGATCGACGCTCTCGGCGGGGAGATGGGCAAGACGGCCGACGCCTGCACTATCCAAAGCCGGATGCTCAATCTTGGCAAGGGTCCGGCGGTCCACTCCCTGCGGGCTCAAATCGACCGGAACCACTATGCCCGCCTGATGAAACATAAGCTGGAGACCTGCCCAAATCTCACCCTCCGTCAGGGGGAGATCGTAAAGCTGGAACAAGGGGAGGGGGAATGGCTCCTCACTTCCCGGTTGGAAGCCGTGTACCACGCCAAGGCGGTAATTCTTGCAACCGGCACTTTCTTGGGCGGCAAGATCTTCGTGGGAGACGTGTCCTATGAGAGCGGTCCCGACGGCATGTTCCCCGCGGCTTACCTCCCCGACTCCCTGGAAAAACTTGGCATCTCCCTGCGCCGGTTCAAGACTGGTACTCCTGCCCGTGTGCTGAAATCCTCCATTGATTTCTCCGGATTGGAAGTCCAGGAAGGGGACGAGCCTGTGGTACCCTTCTCCTACGACACGGAAGAGCCTTTGGAAAACAAGGCTGTCTGTCACGTGAGCTGGACCAATGACGCCACGAAAAAGGTAATTTTGGAGAACATCCATCGTTCCCCCCTGTACGGCGGCCAGATCGAAGGCATCGGCCCCCGGTACTGCCCCAGCATCGAGGATAAAGTGGTGCGGTTCCCGGACAAGCCCCGGCATCAGCTGTTCATCGAACCCTGTGGTCTGGATACGGAGGAGATGTACCTGCAAGGCATGAGCTCCTCTCTGCCGGAGGACGTGCAGCTTGATTTTTACCATACCATCCCCGGTTTGGAGCATGTGGAGATCATGCGCACGGCTTACGCCATCGAATACGATTGCTGTGACCCCTTGCAGCTTTCCGCCACTTTGGAATTTCGAGATTGGCCGGGCTTGTACGGGGCGGGGCAGTTCAACGGCAGCTCCGGTTATGAGGAAGCCGCCGCTCAGGGGCTGATCGCCGGGATCAACGCCGCTTTGAAAGTCCAGGGGAAAGAACGGTTCGTGCTGGACCGGGCCAGTTCTTACATCGGGACGCTGATCGACGATCTCATCACCAAAGGCGCTTCCGACCCTTACCGGATGATGACTTCCCGTTCTGAATACCGTTTGGTGCTGCGCCAGGACAACGCCGACCAGCGGCTTACCCCTTACGGTCGAGAGCTGGGGTTGATTTCTGACAAGCGCTGGGAGAAATTCCAGCAAAAGCAAGCCCAGCTTCAGAAGGAATTGAAGCGGGCTCAGACCACCACCCTGGCTCCCTCTCAGGAGTTGAACGACATACTTGTTTCACGTGGAACATCTCCCCTTTCCACAGGGGCGAAGCTGGCGGACCTGCTGAAACGTCCTCAGATCACCTACCGGGACCTGACTCCCGTGGACAAGGACCGTCCCGACTATCCGGAGGCGGTGTTCCAGGATGTGGAGATCCAGTTGAAATACGAGGGATACATCAAACGCCAGCTGGCGGACATCGAGGAAGCCCGGCGGCTGGAACGGAAACGTCTGCCCCAAGACGTGGACTATTCCCAGATCAAGGGGCTGCGTTTGGAGGCCGGGGAGAAGCTGAATAAAGTAAAGCCGGAAAACATCGGTCAGGCGGGACGGATCTCCGGGGTAAGCCCGGCAGACATTTCCGTGCTGCTGATCTGGCTCTCCGCCAAGGAGCGGGAGGAACACAATAAAGGAGGGGCCCAGTGATGACGGACATCCGAGAGATGCTGACAAGCCAAGCTAAGACCCTGGGAGTAAAGGTGAGCCCGGAACAGGCACAGCAGTTCCAGGCATACATGGAGCTTCTGTTGGAATGGAATGAGAAGATCAACCTCACCTCTATCACGGAACCGGAGCAGGTGGTGGAGAAGCACTTTTTAGACAGCATGACTCTGCTGTTGTGGAAAAAGTTGAAGCAGGGGGCGAAGGTCATCGACGTGGGGACGGGAGCAGGCTTCCCTGGGATCCCCTTGAAGATCCTCCGGCCCGATATCGACCTAACTCTGTTAGACGGCACCATGAAACGCCTCAACTTCCTGGGAGAAGTGTGCGGGGCTTTGAAGATTTCCGCGCGCCGTGTCCACAAGCGGGCAGAGGAGGCCGGTTTGGACAAGACCATGCGGGAACGGTACGATCTGGCCACAGCCCGTGCGGTAGCGTCTTTGAATGTGCTGGCGGAATACTGTATGCCACTGGTGAAGATGAAAGGCTTTTTCATCGCCATGAAAGGACCCGGCGCCGCGCAGGAACTGGAAGAGGCGGAAAACGCCCTGGACACCCTGGGCGCAGGGGAGCCGGAAGTGATGTCCCTGGCCCTGCCCGGCGGGGAGGAGCGGAATCTGGTCATCGTCCAGAAGCTGCGGTTTACCCCCAAGGGTTATCCCCGTCATGGGGGCACCATCGCGAAACATCCACTGTAAGGAGGAGCGAATCATGGAATTGATCATCCGTAAGGCGGAAGAACGTGACCTGGACGGTCTGGACCAGGTGATGCTGGTCATCAGCGACGCTACCGGTGACCGGGAGACCGTAAAAAGATTGCTGAAAAAGATCGACGCTGATCCTCAAAAATACCTGATGGTAGCGGAGGACAAACATACGGGCACCATCTGCGGCAGTTTGTTCGGGGTGGTGTTCGAGGATATCTGCGACAGCTGCCGTCCCATCCTCCTGGTGGAGAACGTGGCGGTGCTTGAGTCCTACCAGGGCAAAGGCGTGGGTAGGAAGATGTTCGAGGCCATCGAGAAGTGGGCCAAAGAAGAGTGGAACTGCCATTACGAGATCTTGGCTTCCGGTCTGAATCGTACCGGCGCCCACAAGTTCTATCACGCCCTGGGATTCTCCGAAGTGAAGGGCTTCAAGAAATATCTGTAAAGTTTTTTTCCAGCCGACAGGATACAACAAATGCCGTGGCTCCCCTGTGATAGAATCTATCACGAAAGGGAGGCGCGGCAAATGTTTTTTAAGGACAAGCTGAAATTGACAAGGCTGCCGGTAGACCGCGTCCATCCCAATCCCTCCCAGCCCAGGAAAGTATTCCGGCAAGAGGAGCTGGAAGCATTGGCTCAGAGTATCCGGGAGAACGGACTTCTCCAGCCGGTGACGGTCCGCCGGGATAACGGGGTGTATTACCTCATCGCCGGGGAACGCCGTCTACGGGCCAGCAAAATGGCAGGCTTGAAAGAGATCCCTGCCTTGATAGCGGACTGCCCCGCTCAGGACAGCGCGGTGTTGGCTTTGCTGGAAAACATCCAGCGCCAGGACCTGCAAATGTTCGAGCAAGCCAACGCCCTGGTGAATCTGCTGCGAGAGTGGCATATCACCCAGGAGGAGGCCGCTAAACGGCTGGGAATCAGCCAGTCGTACTTGGCAAACAAACTGCGGCTGCTGAAACTCACTCCCCAGGAGCAAAGCGAGATCCTGGAGTACAAGCTCACCGAGCGTCACGCTCGAGCACTGCTGAGAGTGGATGACTTGACCACCCGGCAGAAGATCCTCCGTACAGCGGGGGAGAGACACTTGAATGTGTCACAAACAGAGGAGCTGGTAGAGGCGGCCATCCGGCCAAAGGGGACAGGCCCCAAACCAAAGCGCACCTTTGTGGCGAAAGATATTCGGCTGTTCATCAATACCATCGATCATGCCGTGGACGCCATGAAAACCGCGGGCATTCAGGCCCAGTCGGAGAAAAAGGAAACCGAGGACTATATCGAGTGTACGGTGCGCATCCCCAAATCACACAGAGTACAAGTTTAACCCATTCCCTTATTCATTTCCCACAGAAAAGACGGCCTGGTTAATCCAGGCCGTCTTTTCGTTGTGCTGGCTCTCACGAGCCAGCACACTTTGTTCAAATTTCCCCACAGAGAGAACGGCCCGGATCTTCCGGGCCGTTTTCTCTGTGCGTCGGCCGGAGGTCGACGCACTTCATTCAAATCTACCCACAGAAAAGAGGGCCCGGTAATCCCGGGCCCTCTTTTCGTTGTGCGGGAATAGTATACCAAGTGATAACCACCGGAATGTTTCACATGAAACATTGGGAAAAAGTTTGCGAAAACCGGGGCTTGGCCTTTCCTTTCAGGGGCCCATGTGCTATAATAACCAGGAAACATGCCAATGTGCGCGACAAGGGAGGAACAAAGTCCAATGGGAAAGATCATAGCTGTGGCCAACCAGAAGGGCGGCGTGGGAAAAACCACCACCGCCGTCAATTTGGCCGCTGCCCTGGGTGATAAGGGCAAGCGGGTGCTGCTGGTGGATACGGATCCTCAGGGCAACACCACCTCCGGCGTGGGAGTGGACCGCCGTAACTGCCGGGTGAGCGTGTATGACGTGCTCATCGGCGGGGCCAAGGCCAAAGAGGCCCTGGTGAAAACGGAATTCAAGAACCTGACGCTGCTCCCTTCCCATATGGACCTGGCGGCGGCGGAGCTGGAATTGGCTTCCCTGGAAAGCCGGGAAGCTATTTTGAAAAACGCTCTGGCGTCCCTGCGGGGAGAGTATGACTATCTCCTCATCGATTGTCCCCCGTCTCTGGGCTTGATCACCACCAACGCCCTGACAGCGGCGGACACCATCTTGATCCCGATCCAGTGTGAGTATTACGCTTTGGAAGGCCTTTCCCAGCTGATGAATACCGTCCGCCGGGTAAAGCGCCAGTATAATGACCTGCTGGACATTGAAGGAGTGCTGCTGACCATGTACGACGGCCGGCTGAACCTGACGCAGCAGGTGGTGGAGGAAGTGAAAAAATACTTCCCCCGGAAAGTATTCAAAACCGTCATTCCCCGCACAGTGCGGCTTTCGGAAGCTCCGGGCTTCGGTCAGCCCGTGCTGTACTATGACCGGGCCTCCCGAGGGGCCCATGCCTATGGAGAATTGGCGGGGGAGATCCTGAAAAACGACCGGTAAAGGGGGAAATCCATTGAAGAAACGAGGACTTGGCAAGGGCTTGGATGCCATCTTTGCTGAAAATACCGCAGAGAGCACCGAAGGCGCAGTGAACGTGCGCATCGGGGAGATCGAACCCAACCGGGATCAGCCCCGGAAGGAGTTTGATAGTGAAGCCCTCACGGAGCTGGCGGATTCCATCTCCCAGCATGGAGTGCTTCAGCCCCTGCTGCTGCGGCCTATGATCACCGGGGGCTATCGGATAGTAGCGGGCGAGCGCCGCTGGCGTGCCGCCCGGATGGCAGGTTTGACAGAGGTGCCCGCAGTGATCCGGGAAATGACCGATACCGAGGAAATGCTCTTCGCGTTGATCGAGAACCTCCAGCGGGAGGACTTGACTCCCCTGGAAGAAGCCAGAGGCTACCGCACGTTGATCGAAGCCCAGGACTTCACCCAGGAAGAGGTGAGCCAGGCAGTGGGAAAGAGCCGTCCGGCCATCACCAACGCCCTGCGGCTGCTGAATCTGCCGGAGGACATCCAGGAAATGCTGGAGCGGGGAGAGATCACCGCAGGCCACGCCCGAACGCTTTTGAGCTTCAAGACCGAGGAAGGCATGCGCCTGGGGGCTAAAAAGGCCAAAGAGGGAGCGTCCGTCCGAGAACTGGAAGCCCTGGCCAAACGGCTGAACGAGCAAAAGGAAGCACTGGCCAAAACGCCCCGAAAGAACCAGTATTTTGAGGAAGCCCAGCTGGCGGTAGGGGAATACCTGAACCGGAAGGTAAAGGTGGCCGGAACCAAGAAGAAGGGCACCTTGCAGATCGAGTTTTACGGAGAAGAGGACTTGCAGAACCTTCTCCATGACCTGCATATGAACTAAGAAGATCCGCGAAGCGGCGTGAAAGTTTCGCCGGCCTTTTCAAAGGCCGCAGAGCGCGAGGTGCTGGTCGCCGGTGGCGACCGTTCAGCACTGACCGATCCGGCAGGTGAGACCAGAGTCTCGCGACCTAAAACCGGCGCAGCCGCAAAAAAACCAGCGCCGCAGGCCGCACGGCGCACAGCGCATAGGCCAAGGCGCGGCCCACCACCGCAAGCCTCGGCTATAAGCCCCATATTCCCAATAACGGGAAAAAGTGCTGGGAAGGCTTTGCGCTTCTTGGCAAAATGGGAGTAGGAGGGCCGGGCCCTTGTTTACGGGGCTTGTTTTCAACGGCTTTGTGTTTCTCTATCCAAAGCTATGGAGCTGCGGACAATTTTGAAAATGCCATTTCGACGGCCGGAGAAGGCGCTTCGCTGTTCTCCTACTTTCGTTGATACGCCGCTTCGCGGCTTATTTCAGGTCGCGCCTTTTTGAAAAAAGGCGCCCCAAAAACTTTTATCCGCCTTCGGCGCGACACATTTAACAATTTATGTCCTCAGGGACTCAGGAGGGTTACTCATGCTCGATATCAAACTGATCCGCTCCAATCCGGAGCTGGTAAAAGAAAACATTAAAAAGAAATTCCAGGACCACAAGCTGCCCTTGGTGGACGAGGTCTTGGAGCTGGACGCTCAGTTCCGCGCCTCCAAGGGCCGGGGCGATGAGCTCCGCCAGCAGCGCAACATCATCAGCAAGGAGATTGGCAAGCTGATGAGCCAGGGCAAAAAAGACGAGGCTATGGAAGTGAAAAAGCAGGTCCAGGCCATCGCCGGGGAACTGGAAGAGATGGAGCGCAAAGAGGAGGAGATGACCCAGGAGATCCGCAAGCGGATGATGGTCATCCCCAACCTGATCGACGATTCCGTGCCCATCGGCAAGGACGATAGCGAGAACGTGGAAGTGGAACGCTTTGGCGAGCCTGTGGTGCCTGATTTCGAGGTGCCCTACCATACCGAGATCATGGAGCGCTTTAATGGCATCGACCTGGACAGCGCCCGGAAAACCAGCGGCAACGGCTTCTATTACCTGATGGGGGACATTGCCCGGCTCCAGTCCGCGGTGATTTCCTATGCCCGGGACTTCATGATCGACAAGGGATTCATCTACTGCATCCCGCCTTTTATGATCCACGGCAATGTGGTGGAAGGCGTTATGTCCCAGACCGATATGGACGCCATGATGTACAAGATCGAGGGAGAGGACCTGTACCTGATCGGCACCAGCGAGCACTCCATGATCGGTAAGTTTATTGACAACATCCTGCCTGAGAGCTCTCTGCCTCAGACTTTGACCAGTTATTCTCCCTGCTTCCGGAAGGAAAAGGGCGCCCACGGCATCGAGGAGCGTGGCGTGTACCGGATCCACCAGTTTGAGAAGCAGGAAATGATCGTGGTCTGCAAGCCCGAGGATTCCATGGACTGGTACGAGAAAATGTGGAGATACTCCGTGGAGCTGTTCCGCAGCTTGGATATCCCCGTGCGCCAGCTGGAATGCTGCTCCGGCGACCTGGCCGACCTGAAGGTGAAGTCCTGCGACATCGAGGCTTGGTCTCCCCGGCAGAAGAAGTATTTCGAGGTGTGCTCCTGCTCCAACATGGGCGACGCCCAGGCTCGCCGTCTGAAGATCCGGGTCAAGGGCAGCGACGGCGAAACTTATCTGCCTCACACTCTGAACAACACCGTGGTAGCTCCTCCCCGGATGCTCATCGCTTTCCTGGAGAACAACCTCCAGGCCGACGGCTCCGTGCGGATCCCCGAGGCTCTGCGGCCCTACATGGGCGGCAAGGACGCCATCCGGTAAAACTAACTTGGCATAAAGAAGGAGGACGGAATGATCCGTCCTCTTGGTTTATCCCTTTCCTATGAAAAATACAAGCGTAAAAGTTTCGATCAAACCTTTTCAAAGGTTTGCGGTTTCCAAAGGCAGCGCCTTTGGCCGCTTTCCGCAGAAAGCGGAACCTTTTTCGTCAATAACGCAGGAAGGGGTGAAAAACAGTCCGGTGGACTGTTTTGAGGGGCTCTTCGCTCCGCTTCGGTCGGTTCTTGACGCAGTCCATCGGACTGCAGAACCCCTCGTCGGGGGTTTCCCTTTATGCATGCATGGGTTTATGGTTAGTTTGCCAATGAATCATGTTTTTGGACAACTAAAAGAGGACGGAATGATCCGTCCTCTTTTTTGCGCTGTTTTCCACAGACTTTGAAATCTTTGTGGGAAACTCTTCCGGGCAGCAAAAAAGGCGCGCCGAAAAGCGCGCCCGTTTGGATCAGTGACAGTTTAAGCTGCCCGATGGAGCAGGGTCTTTCTCTGGGTGAACAGGAACAGAGCCACGCTGAGGAAGTACACCAAAGCCACAACCAGGTAAAAGGGCTTGGCGCCGATAGCGTCGAACACAACGCCGCCACCCAGGTTGCCCAGGATCCCCGCCACGGAGGACACCGCGGAGAAGAAAGCCTGGGCGCTGGCCTTGAGATGAGCGGGGGCCAGCTCGTACACATAGTTCAGGGAGGAGCCGATGCACAGCCCATTGCCCAAGCCGAAAAAGGTGGAGCACAGCAGCACCGACACCAGAGAGTTGGCGAAGAGCCCCAGGAAGAGACATTCCATGGCCATGAGAATGGCGGAGATCATCACCAGCAGGCCCAGGGGGAATTTCTGCCGGAGACGTACCATCAGCAGCAGGAAGGGGATCTCCAACAGCGCCCGGTAGGAGAGCACCACCACGTACAAGTCGGAAGAGACGCCCACGCTCTCAATGAAGTAGGGCAGGAAGTTTGCCTCGCAGTTGACCGCGATGTAGAAGAGGAACCCGAAAAACAAAAAGCTCACATAGGCTTTGTTGCGGAAAAGCTCGGACATGTCCAGCTTTTCCTTTTTCTTTTTCTCTGTGGCGGGCCGGGCGTTAGGTTCCCGGGCCAGCACTGTGAGAATAATCACCGGGATCATCAGCACGCCGATGAACCAGAAGGTGGACCGGACTCCCACAAAGGGAAGAAGGAAGGAGATGATCAGGCCGCCGATGGTAAACAGGAAAGATCCCACGCTGCGGAGCAGGCCGTAATTCAGGCGGAGCTCGTTGCAGTTGCGGACCAGGATGTTCTCCGCGTAGGTGGACATGGAACCCCGGAAGAAATACACCACGGGGATCACCGTGAGGAACAGAAGGGAGGAGATAGGCACCCCGGTGGGAATAAAGGGGATGATGGCATAGAGCACCGATCCTCCCGCCAGCACCGTGATGAGCACCTTCCGCAAAGAGCCGATGCGGTCGCTGATCATGCCCCAGAACGCCAGGGAGGCGATGGTCACCGCGGAGGTGAGGGCGTTGAGCAGACCCAGCTGGGAAGCGGAGAAGCCCACCTGCTGGAGATACACCGCTTGATAGGAGCCGAAAGCCCAGGCGAACCAAAACAGGCTGTTCACCCCGGTGAGGATCAAAGCCTGCTTGCCGGTGTCTGTGAGACGGGAGAGATAACGAGTCATAAAGCTTGGGCACCTCATTTCAAGAATGGAACGTATCAAATTATAAATAGATACCGGATAAACATTAGAGCAAAATGGGGAAGTTGTCAATGGGTTTTGGATAAAATAAAAGAGAGGGAGCTGGGGTGAGAAAATTCCTTGCAAAACACCGTTTCCGATGGTATAATTATCACTTAACAGATGTGGAAAATACTTGACGGAGAAAGAGAGTGTGGTTTTATGGAGTACAGCCAGAAGTTTTTGAAGGAAGGCCTCACCTACGACGACGTGCTGCTGATTCCCGCGGAATCCAACGTTCTGCCCACGGAGGTGGACTTCTCCACCAATCTCACCAAGACCATTCGGTTGAACACCCCCATCATGACCGCCGCCATGGACACCGTGACGGAGTCTGACATGGCCATCGCCATTGCCCGTGAAGGCGGCATCGGCATCATCCACAAGAACATGACCATCGAGCGTCAGGCGGATCAGGTGGACCGTGTGAAGCGTTCGGAGAACGGCGTCATCGTCAACCCCTTCTTCCTGACACCTGACAATCTGGTGAAGGAAGCGGAAGAGATCATGGGACGCTTCAAGATCTCCGGTGTGCCCATCTGCCAGGATGGGGTGCTGGTAGGCATCATCACCAACCGTGACATGCGCTTCATGGAGGGCAGCGATTTCGACCAGCCCATTCGCAACGTGATGACCAAGGACAACCTGGTCACCGCTCCTGTGGGCACCACACTCAAGGACGCTCAGGAGATCCTCCGGCGTCACCGCATCGAGAAGCTCCCCATCGTGGACGACCAAATGCGCCTCAAGGGCCTGATCACCATCAAGGATATCGAGAAGGCCGTGCGCTATCCCAATTCCGCTCGTGACGGTTCCGGCCGTCTGTTGTGCGGTGCTGCTATCGGCGCCACCAAGGACGTGCTGGACCGTGTAGCCGCTCTGGTAGAGGCTCAGGTGGACGTGGTCACTCTGGACTCCGCCCACGGCCACAACAGCGGCGTGCTGGACGCTGTGCGCCTGGTGAAGAAGCATTATCCCAACCTGCAGCTGATCGCCGGCAACGTGGCCACTGCCGAAGGCACCAAGGCCCTCATCGACGCTGGCGCTGACTGCGTGAAGGTGGGTATCGGCCCCGGCTCCATCTGCACCACCCGTGTGGTGGCAGGTATCGGCGTGCCTCAGATCACCGCTGTGTTCGACGCAGCTCAGGAAGCCGCCAAGCAAGGCATCCCCGTCATCGCCGACGGCGGTATCAAGTACAGCGGCGACATCGTCAAGGCTCTGGCCGCAGGCGCCAACGTGGTCATGCTGGGCAGCATGGTGGCCGGCTGCAAGGAAGCCCCCGGCGAGTACGAGCTGTATCAGGGCCGTCAGTTCAAGGTGTACCGCGGCATGGGCAGCTTGGGCGCCATGGGTAAGGGCAGCAGCGACCGCTACTTCCAGGGCGAGCAGAAGAAGTTCGTTCCCGAAGGCGTGGAAGGCCGCGTGCCTTACAAGGGACCCCTGGCCGACACCGTGTTCCAGATGGTGGGCGGTCTCCGGGCCGGCATGGGCTACACCGGCTGCGCCAGCATCGAGGAGCTCCATGAGAAAGCTCAGTTCGTGCGTATCACCGGCGCGGGTCTGAAGGAGAGCCATCCCCACGATATCCAGATCACCAAGGAAGCTCCCAACTACACCTATCATTCCTAAGATCCCCTAAGACCTGACGGGCTGTGAAGGATTTTCCAATTTTTCCAAAAAAATCCGGAAGAAAACACTTGACAATCCACCGGTAATCGATTATAATTAGTAGCGCTCCATCCGTGAAGGACGGAGCGCGATATGGCGGCATAGCTCAGTTGGCTAGAGCATTCGGTTCATACCCGAAGTGTCACTGGTTCAAATCCAGTTGCCGCTACCATATGGCCCGGTGGTCAAGCGGTTAAGACACCGCCCTTTCACGGCGGTAACACGAGTTCGATTCTCGTCCGGGTCACCACAAGCGCCGGATCCCTGGGGTCCGGCGTTCGTCATACCCAGAGATTTTGGAGGTTTCCCCCATGATGAAGAAGATCCTCGCCTTGGCCGCGGCGGCGGTCCTGGCTTTGTCCCTTACCGCCTGCACCGGCACCACCGAGCAGCTTCCCACCCTGACCCTGACCACGGAATCCTCTCAGGCTTCCGGTACGGAGAGCGGCACGGAAAGCGGCGCCGAGAGCAGCCAGACCGAAGAACTGGAGCCTGTATCCGACAAGGATTTTGAGGACAGCCTGGACGGGCTGTGCCAGTACCTGGAAGTGAACAAGGGTGTCACCGGCGAACCCACGGAAATGGCCTATGAGACCATCGGCGCTGCCGGGGGATTCCGTTACCGGTTCCTGCTTAACGGCAGCACTGTGCAGGTGGAAGTGTACAGCTTCGACCTGGAGAACCTGAACGAGCAGGGCCAGGAATGCGTCTCCAGCGTGAAGGAGAAGGGCTTCTTTGAGCTGCTGGATAAGGAGATCCCCGCCACTTTGAACCAGGCTGGGGACAAGATGATGATCTACACCGATACCAGCACCAACGAGCAGAACGTGTCCCAGAAGGAGCGGGTGCTCAAGTTATTCCAGGATTTCAAGGCCTGATGTGGAAAAGTAAGACTAGGTCCCCTTTGGAAAAAGGGGGCCTTTTTTTGTTTTTGGGTAAGGCTTGATTTCACCTAGCTGCTGCGGTACAATACTGGCAGAAGCAACTAATTGTGGGAGGGCCTGTCCGACAGGGAGAGGCGCCTTCTGAGAGGGAGGATCTTTGTATGGATCAAAATGTGAAAGCAGTACGGGAAGCCCAAGTGGAAAGGACTTTAAAGGCCCTGGCCAAGAACAGGATCCCGGCAGTGTTCGTGGCCACCAAGGAGGAGGCCGTGGAAGCGGTGCGGGGCATGTTGAAGCCGGGAGACGTGGTGAGCTGCGGCGGATCCATGACCCTGGCGGAATCCGGGGTGCGGGACCTGCTGAAAAGCGGCGAGTATGAGTTCCTGGACCGGGAGACCATGGATCCCCAGGAGGCTTACCGCAAGACTTTTTCCGCGGATGTGTTCCTCACCAGCTCCAACGCCATCACCGAGGATGGAGAGTTGTACAACGTGGACGGCAACGGCAACCGTGTGGCGGCGCTGATCTTCGGGCCCCAGCGGGTGATCGTGGTGGCCGGGGTGAATAAGATCGTCCGGAACCTGGACGAGGCCATCGCCCGGGTGAAGTGCCTGGCGGCTCCCGCCAACGGTATCCGGTTGGAGACTCACACTCCCTGTTCCCGCATGGGACGCTGCGCCGTGTGCGACGGTTCCATGACTTCCGGGTGCGCCTCGGAAAAGCGGATGTGCTGTCAGTATGTGGTCACCGGCTACCAGCGTACCGACCGGATCCGGGTGGTGCTGGTAGGGGAGGAACTGGGCTACTAAGCCACAGTTTTGGGACCTGTTCCCCTCTGGGTCCTATTTAAAGAAAAGAGGGTTTTGTCCGGGGAAACGCCCCGGCGTGGAAGGAGTTGGATCATCATACTGCGCTTTTTAAAGTTGAGAAGGGGCATGGGCAGCTCCTTCGAGATCGATATGACAAACGGCCCCCTGCTGGGGAAGATCGTCCGGTTCGCCATTCCCTTGGCGATTTCCGGTATCCTCCAGCTGCTGTTCAACGCCGCGGACATCATCGTGGTGGGCCGGTTCTCAGGGCCGGGCGCCCTGGCGGCGGTGGGTTCTACAAGTGCCCTGATCAACCTGATCGTCAACCTGTTCATTGGCCTCTCCGTAGGCACCAACGTGCTGGTGGCCCAGTATTACGGCGCCAGCCGGGGAAAAGACCTGCGGGAAACGGTCCACACCTCCATCCTCACCAGCCTGATCTTCGGTGTGATCCTGCTGGTGATCGGCGTGGCGCTGGCGGCTCCCATGCTGGAGCTGATGGGCACCCCCGAGGACGTGCTGGACCAGGCTTGTTTGTACATGCGCATCTACTTCATCGGGATGCCCGCCTCCATGCTCTTTAATTTCGGCGCGGCCATCCTCAGGGCGGTGGGGGACACCCAGCGGCCTTTGTATTTCCTGCTGCTGGCAGGCGTGGTGAACGTGGTGCTGAATCTGTTTTTCGTTATCGTCTGCGGACTGGACGTGGCGGGCGTGGCTTTGGCCACGGTGATCTCCCAGTGTGTTTCCGCCCTGTTAGTGCTTTTGTGCCTGATGCACAGCCATACGGTCTACCAGGTGAACCTGAAGGAACTGTGCGTGAAAAAGGATAAGCTGCTGGGCATGGCGAAGATCGGCCTGCCCGCGGGGATCCAGGGAGCTTCTTTCTCCATCTCCAATGTGCTCATCCAGTCCTCTATCAATTCCTTTGGTTCCATCGCCATGGCGGGCAACACGGCTGCCTCCAATCTGGAGGGCTTTGTCAGCACCGGCATGGATGCCTTTTCCCAAGCGGCCCTCAGCTTTTCCGGCCAGAATGTGGGTGCCGGCAAGCTGAACCGAGTTAACCGCATTGTTATTCTCTGCCTGCTGCTGGTCACCGGTACCGGTCTAGTGCTGGGCATCGGCTGCTGGCTGTTGGGACCTCAGCTGCTGAGTATCTACTCCACGGAAGCGGACGTGATCTCCTTTGGCATGCTGCGCCTTGGCACCGTGTGTATCTGGGAATTCCTGGGCGGCATGATGGGCGTGATGGTGGGCACTCTCCGAGGCCTGGGAGCCTCCTTTGTGCCTATGGCCATCACCATTGGCTTTGTGTGCGGGTTCCGTGTGGTGTGGCTGTTTACCGTGTTCGCTCAGTGGCCCCAGCTCACCGTGCTGTACGCGTCCTATCCCATCACTTGGGGATTGGCGGCCGGGTGCGACCTGCTGTGCTTCTTCTTGGTTCGGGCCCACGTAAAAAAGAAACTGGCGCTGAAAACCGCCGGTGGACCGTGACCGGTCCTTGCATGTAACATGACCCATTAGGTTTGGAGGATTAACGCTGTGAAATTTCCTTTTCGCCCCGGCGCCCGCCGGAGTACTTTCGAGATCGACATGACAAACGGCCCCTTGCTGGGGAAGATCGTCCGATTCGCCATTCCTCTGGCGCTGTCGGGCATCTTGCAGCTGCTATTCAACGCCGCGGATATCATCGTGGCGGGACGATTCGCCGGCAGCCAGGCCTTGGCGGCGGTGGGCTCCACCAGCGCCTTGATCAACTTGATCGTCAACCTGTTTATCGGCTTGTCCATCGGCGTCAACGTGCTGGTGGCCCGGTATTACGGCGGCGGCCAGCGGAAAGACCTGCATGAGACTGTCCATACAGCAGTGCTTATCAGCGTCATCAGCGGCCTTGTGCTGATCGTGGTGGGCATGGCCTTGTCCCGGCCCTTGCTGGAAATGATGGGCACCCCTGAGGACGTGATCGACCAGGCGGTGCTGTACATGCGCATCTATTTCGTGGGCATGCCTGTCATGATGTCCTACAACTTCGGCGCGGCCATTTTGAGGGCGGTGGGGGATACCCAGCGGCCTCTGTACTTCCTGCTGATCGCCGGCGTGGTCAACGTGTTTTTGAATCTGTTTTTCGTCATCGCCCTCCACATGGGCGTGGCAGGCGTTGCCACGGCTACTGTGATCTCTCAGTGCATCTCCGCCGGATTGGTGCTCCAGTGCCTGATCCGCAGTGATACCGTCTACCGTGTGGAGCTGAAGAAGCTGAGGATCTATAAAGACAAACTGCTGCAAATGACCAAGATCGGCGTCCCGGCTGGTATCCAGGGTGCTACCTTCTCGATTTCCAATGTGCTCATCCAGTCCTCCATCAATTCCTTCGGCTCTATCGCTATGGCAGGCAGTACCGCCGCCAGCAATATCGAAGGCTTTGTGTGGACGGCTATGGACGCTTTTACCCAGTCTACCCTCAGCTTTACCGGACAGAATTACGGCGCCAAGAAATTCCACCGTATCACCAAGGTGGTGTGGTATAACTTGGGCCTGGTGACTCTGGTAGGCTTGGTGCTGGGCATCGGCGCCTATCTGCTGAGCACGCCTCTGCTGAGCATCTATTCCACAGACCCGGAAGTCATCGCCTATGGCAAGGAGCGCTTGCTGATGGTCTGCGCCCCTTACGCTATTTGCGGTGTCATGAACGTGATGGTGGGCGCCATGCGTGGTCTGGGATCTTCTCTCACACCTATGGTGGCGTCTATCTTTGGCGTGTGCGTGCTCCGTGTCATCTGGATCTATACCATTTTCCCCTTGGACCGCACCTTCTTTATGCTGTTCCTGTCCTATTCGGTAACCTGGTTGGTCACTGGACTGATCGGGGTAGTGTGTTTCATCTTCATCCGAAAACGGGCCATCGCCCGAGCGGGTGGAATGGTCGCCGAGCAGGACTGACCCTCTTAATTGCCCCTGGCGTTTGCCGGGGGCCTTTTTTTGTCTTTAAAAAGACAATCCTATTTAGAAAGCGGCTTGTCCGCCGGAGAGCATCAGAATCACCATGAGATTTACAAGAGCTACTACTACTACCTTCCACAGTCCCATCAGAAAAGATTTTGTTCGTTCCCATCGCATAAAACCGACTCCTTTACTCCAAAGCTATATCTATATATAATAGGGAAAGAAAGATCTTTATGACTACCATACCCAAGTAGGGGAGAAAGTCTCCCGGCAAAAACTGCACAGGAAGGAAAGAAACAGGGTCTTTCTAGTAGAAGAAAGGGGAATAAACCACTATAAGAAGTGGTAGCAAAGAAATTTGAAAAAACTTGAAAAAAAGCGTTGACATTTGGGAACTGGTATGGTATTATATCTGAGCGCTCGAGAGAGAGCTCAAACAAGTAAAAAGGATCTGAGTTTCGACTCAGGCGAGTAACGAACAGATCCTGAATTTTGAGTCGAAAGACTTGAAAAAAACTTGAAAAAGGGCTTGACAATCGAAACCGAATGTGGTAAGATAGTCAAGCGCTCGAGAGAGAGCTCACTCAAGTAAATCAAGTTCGAAAGACGACTCAGGCGAGTAACGATGAGAACTTGAACGAAGTTCGAAAGA
>DXXG01000002.1 GCA_019416455.1 Clostridiales bacterium
CACGTCGGTGTTGTCCAGCACTTCCTGGGTCAGGCCGTGTTCCGGCTCCTTCAGGGTGGCGGTGCGCACCTCCATGCCCGCGTCCTTCAAAAAGTCCGCGATGCACCCGTGGATGCCCTTGGGGTACACCTCTGCCACTTCTGGGAACTGCACCTCGTGCAGGTACTCGTTCCACACTGTCACTCGAATTGCCATTGTTTTCTCTCCTTTCCTGTCAGTTTTGAGCTAGTCCCAATTTTATCAGGCCCGCTCAAAAATCCTAGAAATATTTTTACTTTTTTAGTGTTATTTCTTTTACTTTTCTCATCCCTTTACAGCGCCCTCTACCAGGCCCTGCTGCATGAACTGCTTCTGGAAGATGATGAAGATTACGATGACGGGCACAATCACAATGACGGACGCCGCAAACATCAGGCCATACTCTGTGGTGTGCTGGCCCCGGAACAGCTGCAACGCCACAGAAAGGGTGCGCTTTTCCTCCGTCTTGATAAAGGTCAGAATATCAAACAGATTACCCCAATAGCCGTTAAAGGCAAAAATGGCAGAGGTGGCAATGGCGGGCTTGGTCAGGGGGATGATGCAGTGCAGCAGCACCCCCAGGCGGGAGGCCCCATCCAGGAACATGGATTCCTCCAGTTCCTTGGGAACGCTCTCGAAGAAGCCCCTGTAAAAGAAGGTGTTCCCCGCCACGCAGGTGCCGCCCCACAGCAAAAGCACGCCGCCATAGTTGTCAATCATGTGCAGGCTGTTGAGCACTGTGTACTGTGAGATCAAAGCCAGCTGTGTGGGGATCATCATGGTCAGCAGGAAGATGTTGAAGATGACCTCCCTTCCTCCAGAAAGAGAGACTATTCATCTACTGCGTTAAGAAAAACCGCTTTCGGGAAATGTTTCAAAAAAAGGCCCGGCTCCGCAGTCATACCTTCTGCGGGGCCGGACCCTTCGCGATACAGAGATGTGCTATTTTTACTTCAGGTCCCGGGAAAGGGTGATGTTTTTCAGCTCCACGGTCCCGTCCGTGGCAAAGGCGCTGACCGCCGTGCCGAACTTCCGGTAGGCCCGGGCGTTCAGGGCCACGCCGTCCACATACAGAGTGGCGATGGTGCCGTCCACGATCAGGTCCACATGGTAGGTCTTTCCGGGCTCCAAGTGGATGGGCCGCTCCTGCCCGATGTTCTGCTCATCCGGCCAGGGCCAGTTGGGGCTCTTCTCAAAGACCACCCGGTTTTCCCCCACATGGAACAGGTACTGGTAGCTCTCCCCGGTCTCCTGGTTTCCGTAGAACCGCAGGCCGAAGGTGGACGTCCCCTCCTGGAAGCTCACGTCCAGCTCCAGCTTGAAGAAGTCCCCGCCG
>DXXG01000020.1 GCA_019416455.1 Clostridiales bacterium
ATGATACGATCAATACGGAAGCCACTTCCAACGACACCTTTACTGTGGCTCACATGCTGACCACAGGCGAAAATGCTGGTCAGGTGGACATTATCGAGGACGTGCGCAAGGAGTCCGACGGCCTGCACTTCCATGTAAACAGCCTGTCGCCCTTCGCTATCAGCTGGACCAAATATGAGGCGCCGGTAACTCCCGGCGGCGGTGGCGGCACACCCTCCGAGCCGGAAGAGCCCACCTGGCCCTTTGAGGACGTGACGGAAGGGAAGGACTGGTTCTATGACGCTGTTGCCTATGTGTACGAGAACAACATCATGGCCGGCACCGACGAGACCATCTTCGATCCCTACATGGAGCTGGACCGCGCCATGGCTGCCCAGCTGTTCTACAACCTGGAAGGCCAGCCTGCTGTGACCGGTGATTCCACCTTTACCGACGTGACCTCCGGCCACTGGGCTGTGGACGCCATCACCTGGGCCGCCCAGAACGACATTGTGGCGGGCATCGGCGGCGGTCTGTACGACCCCGACAGCAACGTGACCCGTGAGCAGTTCGCCGTGATGCTGTACAAGTACGCCCGCTTCAAGGGCTACGACCTGACGGCTGCTGGCGATTTGACCCAGTTCCCGGACGCTGCTTCCATCAGCAGCTGGGCGGAGACTGCCATGAGCTGGGCCAACGGCAACGGCCTGATCAACGGCCATGAGAATAGCACCATCGACCCCAAAGGCAGCACCATCCGCGCCCAGGCGGCCAGCATTCTGGCCCAGTTTGATCAGAGTTTCGCAAACAAGTAAACCTTTTGCATACACAAAAAATGGCTTCCTTCGGGGGCCATTTTTTGTTTTGTCACGTGGTGGCAGTTCCCGATTCCCCCACCCACCAAGGGGAGTACGAAATCCACTACTACGGCTTTGGACGGCCCAGCTTCCGCAACTTCCAGAAGGAGGGCTCCTGGCGGGTGGAGGTCATCGACACCTGGGAGATGACCTCCACCGACCTGGGTATCTTCTCCGGCAGCTTCCGGGTACCCCTGCCCGGGAAGGAGTACATGGCGATCCGGCTGAGAAAAGTATGAAAAAAGGGCCACCAACACAGTCCGTTGGTGGCCCTTTTCAAAATCAGAGGGCCGAAGCAGCGCGCTTCGGATTGCGGGATTTTTCCCGATGGTTCACGAAAAATGGTAGAGGGTGCCGGAACATCCCCTTCCGTGCTTCCCAAATTCCCTGGATTTCACTTCATGCGCAAACGCGGGCAATAAAAATCGCGACCACCACAAAAGTGATGATCGCGACTTGGGAGCGGCAGTTTGCCGCTGGAGCGGGCGAAGGGAATCGAACCCTCGTATTCAGCTTGGGAAGCTGATGTTCTACCATTGAACTACGCCCGCAAAACATCCCTGGACATTTGGGACTTTTCTATTATAAATCCTAAACTAGGAAAAGTCAATGCGCCTGGGAAATTTTTTCGCGCGGGAAGGATCTGCTAGAAAAGTGAATATAGTTCACAATATAGTCAAACTTTGAAGAAACGCTGGCTTTTCTATCAAAACTGGTATATAATAAATTCCGCACGTTACATGGAAAGCCTTTTCTGAGCGGTTGTTTGACAGAGCTCGGGACATACTAAGCATGACAGCCTGTGTGATCTGAGGGCGCTGTAGGAAACAGACGATACAGGAGGAGGGCGCTGGGATCGTAATTATGGGTAGAAATTTTGGCGGCTCCAATGGCTTTTTGGCGGACCGGCTTCGGCAGGCCCGGCTGCAGGCAGGGTATTCGCAGCAAAACATTGCGGATGCTTTGAATGTAAACCGAGCAACCTATACGTATTACGAAACTGGAAAAACCACGCCGGACCCTGTAACGCTGGGAAGGATTGCCCGTATCTGCGGAGCTCCCATTGAGTTTTTCTTTGAGGAAGAGCCCGTTGCGCCAATGCTTTTGACAGACCGGGAGCGTTGCCCAAAGAAAGCTATGCCGGATCCCAGCCGGATCGGAGAGCTTTCTGCGGAGGAAAAACAGCTGATTGCCCTGCTGCGCGCCTCTCAAAAGGTCAGCGTGGAAGAGACGGTGGATTGGGTCAAGGCAAGGAAAAAACTTCGCAACGAGGAGTAGCGGGGTTCACAAAAGTTTTTTTGTTCGTCAAAATTCGCCTTTTTTCGCGTGGAATTGGGTGTAAGCTAAAGAGGCCTTTTAAAGGCGCACGTTGTTCAAGTTTTTACAGGATGGAATACGCTATATTGCGTTTTTCCTGATATATGCGCTCGTAGCTCAGCTGGATAGAGTGACAGACTCCGACTCTGTAGGCCGCTGGTTCGAATCCAGTCGGGCGCACCAACCTCCTCCAAGGTTCTTGCTTGGAGGAGGTTTTTTACGCTGGTTTTGCGTTAATGGTTGTGTTTCAAGAAAAATCATATATTATAAAAGAACTAACTAAGTAGATTTATCAGAAAATTAAGAACCATTCGCAAATGCAAGGCCTAAATTGACAAATTTCAATGCGCGAGTGGTTTTCTTTTGTCAAAAAACATGCTATTATCGGAGTGAAAAATATGACGTTGGACGAAAAATTGTACAAACTACGGACGGACAAAGGCATTACACAAGCAAAGCTGGCAGATCACTTAAGCGTGACCAGACAGACAGTTTCCAAATGGGAAACGGGAGTTTCCCAAAGTTAAAGATACTATACCCAAATCCACGCTTACGTTACTTCCAGAACACGCTGTTGTGCGGTTACTCGGAATCGAGTGCCAGTTCTTGGTTACCTCTTGACAAAGAGAGCGTGTCATCTA
>DXXG01000021.1 GCA_019416455.1 Clostridiales bacterium
CTCGATCTGCCGGTTCATCTGCACCAGCTCTAGCACGCAGATGTTCTTGTCCAGGGCCAGCTGCTTGAGGGAGTTGGACACCATGCCAAGGGCCTTGTACTGGTTCTCGATGCGTGGCCGGTCCATCAGTCCCAGGTGGTCGATCACCACCACGTCGGGGTGCACCAGCTCGATGTAGTGCCGGATGCGCTTCACGCTCACCCGGGGCTCCTGCACGAAGTGGAGCTTCCCCGACTTGCCGAAGGTCTCCAGCAGCTTCTGCGCCCTGTCCAGCTCTTGGGGGGCCAATTTTCTGTCCCGGATTTTGGTGGAGTCCACCCCCATCAGGGAGGAGGTCACCCGCTGCATCAGCTGCACGTTGGTCATCTCCATCGAGAAATACAGCACCGTGGCCCCCCGGCGGCCCATGCGCATGGCCAGGTTGATGGCAAAGTCTGTCTTGCCCCCGCCGGGACGTCCGGCAATCACCGCCACTGTCCCCCGCATAAAACCACCCATAGCGCTGTCCAAAGTGGAATACCCCGTGGTGAAGGCGTCCGCCTGAGCGGAGGCTTGCAGCCACGCCAGGAACTCCTGGCAGGCCTCGGAGAAGGAAGCCAGGCCCTTTTCCTGCCGTGCGCCCAGGATGCGCTCCTGCTCGTCCACCAGCTCCCGAAGCTGTCCCACCTTGGCCTCCAGGGAGCCGTTGGAAAGCTCCAAGTCCTGGAACTTTCGCTGGATATTCCCCCATTGCCACTCGTCCTGCACAATCTGCACGTACTCAGCGAAGTGCCCCAGTTTGGGGACAAACTCCGCCGTGCGGAGGATGAGCCCGGACAGCTCCGGCAACTCTTGGGTGAGCAGCACCCCGTCAATGGGCTTGCCCTTCCAGTACAGGTCCAGGGCCTTGCCGAAGATCTTCCGCAGATCAGCGTCCTGGAACATCTCCGCACTCAGGGCGTCCGCCGCCAGGTTGGCGCACTCCCGGTCCAGCATCATGCCCCCAAGGACGGACATTTCCGCCTCCCAGCTCATGGCACCAAGTCCCTCCAGTCGTCAGAATCGGGGTCTGGCACCACCCAGTTCATCACCACAGGGGGACGGTCTGGGGGCGGGTCTGGCCCTGGCTCTTCGTCCTCCCATCCCTCAGCGTTGAGCCAAGTGGCTGGATAGGGAATATACTGGCCCCCGTCCTTCTGCCAGTCATCGGACTGCTTCGCCCGCTGGATCGCCTGCAAGATCGTGGCCAGCATCGCGGAATCGACACGGAGCTTGTCCCATGCCTTTCTAGCTGCTCCCTTGCTGCGTTTCTTGGGGTAAGCCGCCCAAAACTGCTCGAACAAGTCCCCTTTAGGGGGTTTGGGGGTGTATATCACTTCACTTTCATTATCACCTTCACTATCACTATCATTAGGTATACGGTTTTCTTCTTCGTATACGGTCGTATTTTTGGTATCAGCGTTTTCTCCCTCGCATACAACCGTATCTACCGCATCCTCTTGTTTTTTACTCCACCTTTTTGCGACATTTTCCCGGTTCTGCTGGCATTTCTTGGCATACTGCCCGGCGTTGTAGTCCAGGTCATCCTTGATAAAGGAGAAGGCCATGCCCAGGATTGGGGAGGAAAAGGTGGGCTCCAAGCCGTTTTCATAGTCCAGGATGGC
>DXXG01000022.1 GCA_019416455.1 Clostridiales bacterium
GCCGGAGGGCTGGATAACAAGAAAAGGCGGTATGCGCCCCGTGGAGGGGTAGCGTACCGCCTTTTCTTGTGGGGGTTTCCAAAGGGGGCAACGCCCCCATTTGGCACACGACTTTGCGAAGCAAAGTGTAGTGTGTTATACGCTCTGTCGGCGTTGCCGTGAAAATGCCGTTGCCGCCGGGGAGGGCAAGGGCATTTGGAGCGGCAGGAAAACAGGGCTGTGCTTGCGTGGCGTAGAGCCGTAAGCACAGGTCTGGTTTCAACAGCAGACTGGGCGTATATGAAAGCCCCCGTCCCTCGTCCTACGCTCCGACTTGTGGACAAAGTGTCCCGAAGTTGTGGCTACACTCCCGGAAAAGTAACAGGACAGCGGGCAACCGTCAAGGCTGAAATGAACGGGCTTACACCCGGCCTTGACCGCCACCCGCCGTCCCGCTGAATGGGTGAACAAGGCGACCAATCCCTCAAAGTGCTTGGCCGCTCTCTTTCTGATTTTGGAGTGTTTCTTTTGTAAGTAGGTAATCATCCGTATCTTCAAATCCCTTCCTACATTTGATAAGATGTTCTCAAATGATGGAGGTGATACCAATAGAGATGGATGACAATAAAATCTCAAAAAGTGATCTCTGGGCTGATCGAGTCCATGCTTTCCAGGAAAGCGGCCTATCCCGCAAAGAATGGTGTCAGCAGAATGAGATCCCGCAGTCTACTCTGGGCTATTGGATTCGAAAGATTCAATCAGAGGATCCAGAAACGGAATGTATTTCTGATCCGGTGTTCGCAAAACTGCCTTCGGAACAGGAGCTGCAGTTCAATGCCCCTGCGGGGACTCCTCCTGTAACAATCCTTCTTCCGGAAAACATCCGGATTGAAGTTGGGGCAGACTGTCCTTCCAGGCTGATGACGGCGCTTCTGCAGGCATTGAAGAACTATGCTTGATTTTTCAGGAAGCACAACGGTCTATCTGGCGTGCGGGGTTACGGATCTCCGCAAGAGTTATACCGGTTTAGCCGCAATCATCAAACTGAAATTCCATCTCGACCCGTACTCCCGCTGTATGTTCGCATTCTGCAATCGCAGACGCACATTGATCAAGATCCTCCAGTGGGACGGTTCCGGATTTTGGATCCTGATGAAACGCCTGGACCGGAATTCCTTCCATTGGCCGGACACACCGGATGAACTGCGGAAAGTGACTCTCAAAGAGATCCACTGGCTGTGCGATGGATTATCCCTGAACCCCAGCGGTGCTTTTGAAGAACGCCACCCAAAGATCGTGGTCTGATCCCGTTTCCTGTCAATTCGCAAAAAGCCGAAAATCCCTTGATTTTACGCAGATTTTCCTCTACTCCTGAAAGCGGTTTCCAATAGAAATCCGCGCCTTTTTATGGTAAACTGTCCATAGAGATTTCAGAAAGATGAGGCTGCACGATGGATCCGATTTTTACAGAGGAACAACTGAACAGGATGAGCAGGGATGATATGCTTTCACTGGTAAAGATCATGCAGGGGCATTATCAGAAACAGAAAGAGGCCCTGGAAAAACAGGAAACAAGGATCCAGCTCCTGGAAGAGAAAACAAAGGAACTGGAATTCCTGAACGCCATGCTCTCGGACCGCCTTACCCTTGCCCAGAGGAAACGCTTTGGGGCGTCCAGCGAAAAATATGCGGACGGGTATACCCAGCTGGATCTTTTCAACGAGGCAGAGCAGGAAGCGGATCCCAATGCCCCGGAACCGGACCTGGAAGAGGTCCATCCGTCTTCTTACAAGAGGAAGAAACGTTCCGGCAAAAAGGAGGAAGACCTTTCCTCCTTTGAGACAACCGAAGTGATCGAGTACAAGCTGGCAGGGGCAGACCGTTACTGCCCGGACTGCAATACGAAATACAAGGTTGTCACAAAGGAAACCGTAAAACGGCTGAAATTCGTTCCCGCACGGTTTGAAGTCGCGGAAGAAGTGACCTTTGTATACAGCTGCCCGAAATGCGGAGCCATGAAGCGGCCGGAAAAAACACCGTCCCTTCTGAAAGGCAGCGTGGCAACGCCATCCCTGGTGGCGGGCATCATGAATGCCAAGTATGTAAACGGGATGCCGCTTGCACGTCAGGAACGGGAATTCGCCCGGTACGACCTGAACCTTTCCACAAAGACCATGGCGAACTGGATCATCCAATGCGCGGACCGGTATCTGCAGCCGCTCTACGCTCTGATGAAAGAAGAGCTGCTCCGGAGTAAATATTTACACGGGGACGAAACCCGGATCCAGGTGATTGATGAACCGGGCCAGAAGGGCTCCACCCAGAACTGGATGTGGGTCTATCTCACCGATGAATACAGCGGCTCACCCCGGATGGTCCTCTTCCAATATGAAAGGACCCGCGCCGGATATCATCCGGTGGAATTCCTTGGAGATCAGTTTGAGGGATATTTCACCTGCGATGGTTACCAGGCATACCACAGTCTCCCGGAAAGGATCACTGTAACGGGATGCATGGCCCATGCGAGACGCAGATTTGAGGAAGCCCTGACGGTACTGAAAAAGGATTTCACCAAAGAGCAGCTGAAGGAGACAACCGCATATCAGGCAATGGCACGGATCGGGATGCTCTATAAGATCGAGGAGATGATCCGTGACAAGTCACCGGAAGAACGGTATGAAGAGCGTCAAAAGCAGGCGAAACCGCTTTTAGAGGCTTTCTTTGAGTGGCTTCATACACTGGAGGATTCCGTAGACCGGTCTTCGTTGATCGGTGAAGCTGTCCTGTACACCCTGAACCAGGAAGTTTATCTGAAAAGATATCTGGAGGACGGACACTTAAGCATCGATAATCTGGCAGCGGAACGTGCACTGAAAAACTTTGCGACAGGGAGACGGAACTGGCTTTTCGCAAAGAGCATCCGTGGAGCGCAGGCCAGCGCGGCTGTATACAGCATCACGGAAACCGCCATGCTGAACGGGCTGAAACCCTACAATTATCTCACCTATGTGATGGAGCAGATGAAAGATCTAGGTCCGTTCCCGGAAAAGGAAGCTATGCAGGAACTGCTTCCGATAAGGTAGAATAAGTTTCGCAAATTGAAAAGTAAATAAAAAGAGACATGGTTTGCAGATCTCTGGTAGAATGAAGTTGCGACACAAACATTCGAAAGGAGATAGCAAACCATGCCTGAAAAGATTGTACAGCTAAACGA
>DXXG01000023.1 GCA_019416455.1 Clostridiales bacterium
CCAGCATGAGCGCCAGAAGCATCGCAAGTGATTTCTTCAGAAACTTGCTTTTCTTCATAATTTCAACCCTCTTAAATTTTAGATTCTCACAGGGCTCTTTCCCCGTGAGTTGAAGTTATCTATAAACTCCCACCGGCGGAATTGGGACCCAAAAAGGCGGAGTTGCTGGATTTTTTCTCAGGGAGAGGGGGATAAATGACGTTGAATTTTCCAGTCTGGAACGCTGGATTTTCCTGGTTTGGAACAAATCACATGAGGTGCCAGTTGTTCAGGTGCTTTTTCCTTACGAGGAATGAAAGGATGGACTGTAAAATTCACAAGAGAAAGTGAAAAATGTGAATATTCACTTTTTCCCCATTGAAAAATGTGAACACCGGTGTATAATAGACCCAAGAAGTGAAAAGGAGGCATGGTCATGGCGTTTGAGAGCGAACAAGTAGAGTTCAAGGCACAGCTGTCGGAGGAGATTTATAAGGAAGTGGTTGCCTTCGCCAACACAGGGGGCGGCGTACTCTATCTTGGGGTGGACGATGAAGGTCAGCCCGTGGGCCTAGAGGATGTGGACCACGTCTACACCCGCCTGACTAACGGGATTCGGGACGCTATCCAGCCAGATGTGACCATGTTCATCCACTATACGCTCCAAGAGGACCGGGTCATCCGGGTGGAGGTGGCGGAGGGCAGCAGCAAGCCTTACTACCTTCGGTCCAAGGGGTTGAAGCCTAGCGGGGTATACGTGCGTCAAGGGGCGTCCAGCGCTCCCGCTTCCCCGGATCTGATCCGCCGGATGATCAAAGACTCCGACGGGGACACTTTCGAATCCATGCGTTCTCTGCGCCAAGACCTGACCTTCCAAGGGGCGGAGGAGGCTTTCGCCCGGCAAGGGGTGGAATTCGGCCCGGACAAATTCGCGGCTTTGGGGCTGCGCAGCCTTCATGACGGCCAATTCACCAACCTGGCTCTGCTGCTGTCCGACCAGTGCCAGCACACGGTGAAGATCGCCGTTTTCGCTGACGACAGCCGCACTGTCTTTCAGGACGCCAAGGAATTTGGGGGTTCCCTGTTCCGTCAGCTGGAGGACGCCTATTCCTATCTGCTGCTGTGCAACAGGACCGCGGCCACGTTCCAGGGACTTCAGCGGGTGGAGAATCCTGATTATCCGGAAGAGGCCCTTCGTGAAGGGCTCCTCAACGCCATGGTCCACCGGGATTTCAGTTTCAGCGGCAGCATCATTATCAACGTGAGCGGGTCCGCCATGGAATTCATCTCTCTGGGAGGACTGCTGCCCGGCCTGTCTGTGGAGGACATCCGCAGCGGCATTTCCCAGCCCCGGAACAGGAATTTGGCGGAGATCTTCCATAGGCTGAAACTGATCGAATCCTACGGCACCGGGATCCGGAGGATCTACAAACTTTACGAGGGCTGTCCCATCCAGCCTCAGATCCAGTTGTCCCCCAACGTATTCAAGCTGATCCTCCCCAACCGGAACAAGGCGTTGGACGGGAATCCTCAAGAGGAGCCCTCGGGTGTGGTGAAGATCACCCCTCAGATGAAGATGGTTTTGGACTATCTCCGGGAATACGGGGAGATGGGAGACCAGGAACTCCAAGATCTGCTGGGAGTGAAGCGGACCCGGGCGTACCTGGTGGCCCGGAGCATGGTGGACGCCGGTCTTATCCAGACCAGCGGACGTGGTGCCTCCAAGCGGTACCGGCTGAAATAAAAGAAAAGGCTGTCGCAAAACGCGACAGCCTTTTTTCTGTGTAAACGGTTTTATTTTTTGGGTTTTACTCCCGCCTTGGCAGCCATAACCGCCTCGGCTTCCTCGTCTTTCATGTCTCCCAGTTTCTCCGCCATGACATAGCGGTCCACCAGAGGCGTGGCCGGATCTGTTTCCAGAGCGGTCTTTCTGCTGCGGAAGGCCAGCTTCAAAGCGATGGGAGTGAATACTGCGCAGCACACCACCATGATGATCACCGGCCCAAAGTACTCGTCGGGCATCAGTCCCATGGAAGCGCCCCGGTTGGCAACGATCAAAGCCACCTCACCCCGGCAGGCCATGCCCAGGCCCACCTGAAGGCTCTCCTGCCAGTTGAACCCGCAGGCTTTGGCCCCCAGACCGCAGCCCACCAGCTTGGACAGGATGGCCACCAAAACCAGCAGCACCGCGAACACCAGGATCTGCCAGCTCATGGAAGGGATGGAAACTTTCAGTCCGATGTTGGCGAAGAATATCGGAGTCAGCAGCAGGTAGGACAGAGGCTGGAACTTGGACTCAATGTAAGCGCCCCTGGGGGTGTTGGCCACAATAACACCGGCGGCAAACGCGCCGATGATGTCCGCCACGCCAAAGACCACCTCTGCCAAAAAGGCCATTCCCAAGCAGAGCACGAACGCCAGCAGAGGAAACCGGTGGAGATTTTTCTGAAAGCGGTTCTCGTACCAAGTGAGCAGCTTCACTCCCAGGAAGGCCACCACCGCCACGAACAGGAAGAACAGCAGGATCTTCAAAAGAACTAGGGCCACGTTTACGGAATCCCCCGCCAAGCTGGTGACGATGGTCAATACCACCAGGCCCAGCACATCATCAATGAGAGCGGCGGCCAAAATGGTGTTGCCTACCTTGGTGTTCAGCTTGCCGATCTCCTTCAAGGTCTCCACCGTGATGGACACGGAAGTGGCGGTAAGGATGGTGCCGATGAATACGTGCTGAAGGATCTTGCTGGGATCGCTCTCACCGGGAGAGAACAGGAATCCCAGTAAAGTGCCCATGCCCAGCGGTACCAGTACGCCGATGAGCGCCACCAGAAAACCGGAAGTCCCCGCGTGTTTCAGCTCTTTAATGTCGGTGGACATGCCCGCCCCGAACATGATGACGATCACGCCGATCTCCGACAAACTGCTTAAAAAGTCTGTGGGCTGGATAATGTTCAGCACCGCCGGTCCGAAAATCAATCCGGCCAGCAACGCTCCCACCACTTGGGGAAGCTGAAGCTGCCGGGTGATCAGTCCCAATACCTTGGTGCTCAACAAAATCAGCGCCACGTCAAACAAAAACTTATAGGTCTCCATATCCTCAAAACCCCTTTAATCATTCTGCTCTTATTATACCAGCCCCCCTTCAGATTGCAAGGAGCAGTCCACCTGCCTTCTCTGATGACCTTTCTTTGAAATTCAACGCCTTTTATCCTCTCTTCCCAAGAAAAAATCCAGCAAAACCGGCCTTTTTGGGTTGTATATCCGCCGGTGGGAGTTTATAGATAACTTCAACTCACGGGGAAAGAGCCCTGTGAGAATCTAAAATTTAAGAGGGTTGAAATTATGAAGAAAAGCAAGTTTCTGAAGAAATCACTTGCGATGCTTCTGGCGCTCATGCTG
>DXXG01000024.1 GCA_019416455.1 Clostridiales bacterium
GCGTGGGGAGAGCGCCAGCAAGACAGGCCGAAAGCATATCCCCACCCGGCTTTTCAAACAGGCGGTTTCCCTCTCCAAACAGGCCAGAGCCATTGAAGCTACGCTGGACGGCATTAACCCGCTGAACGCCGGAAAGAAAAAAGAGGAAGCCCTCTCCATGCTGAAAAAGTGGTTCCCGCAGATGGAGAATTTCTCCGGGCAGTTGAAAAAGTACAAGGTCACAATCAATGACCTGCTGGCGGAGAATGAGAAGTTGGAAGCAAGGGCAAAGGCCAGCGAAAAAGGAAAGATGAAAGATACGATGGAACGGGCAAAGCTGAAAAGCGAACTGGACAATTTACAGCGGCTGGTTGACCGTATCCCGCCGGATATACTGGCGGAACTGAAACGTCAGCAGCGGCACACGGTAAAGGAAAGGTGATAGATATAAGCAGAAATTTTCGCCGCCTCTGTGCGGCATTGTACCTTGAAAACTGAATATGGAGGACACTGGATGGCAAAAAGTGAAAGCGATATTTTTACACCCCGGACAGGGCAGGTCATACAAGCAGAGAACGGCACGCAGTATTTTGTATGTGGGAACAACCGTATAAAAATCTCCGAACACTTCGCCGCAGGCGGGAAGCCCCTCGGTGATCTGATTGTAGATGTGGTGCGGCATACCGCAGAAAAAGCCGCTTCAACCTGATAGCCCATCATTGATAACACGCCCACGCTTATGATATAATTGCCATAGAGCAAAAGTATTGTAAGCGTGGGTTGTTTCTTTAGAAGGAGGATTTTTACGGTGAAACAACCTTACAATACTACGATTTACAACACGGCGCTTTATATGAGATTGAGCCGGGACGATGAACTGCAAGGAGAAAGCGGGAGTATTCAGACACAACGCATGATGCTCCGGCAATATGCCGCCGAGCATGGCCTGAATGTCATAGATGAATATATCGACGATGGATGGTCTGGAACGAACTTTGACAGGCCGGATTTTCAGAGAATGATTGATGACATTGAGGACGGGAAAATCAACTGCGTTGTTACGAAGGATTTATCCCGCTTAGGCAGAAACTACATTCTGACCGGCCAATACACGGAAATCTACTTTCCCAGCAAAGGAGTCCGCTATATCGCTGTCAATGACAATGTGGACACCATCAACGGAGAGAATGAGCTTGCCCCATTCCTCAACATTCTGAATGAAATGCACGCCCGCCAGACCAGCAAAAAGGTAAAAGCGGCCATGCGGACACGGTTTGCAAATGGCGCACACTATGGAGCCTATGCCCCGCTGGGCTATGTCAAAGACCCGGATAAGAAAGGCCATCTTCTGATTGACCCGGAAACAAGGTGGATTATCGAAAAGATTTTTGACCTTGCCGTTCATGGCCGGGGAGCCGCCAGCATTACACGGATTTTGGTCGAAGAAAAAGTGCCTACTCCCGGCTGGCTGAATTTCCAGAGATACGGCACTTTCGCAAATATCTATGCCGGAGCGCCGGAGGAAAAAGCCTATGCGTGGACGATAGCGCAGGTGAAAAGTATTCTGAAAGAGGAAACCTATATCGGACACAGCGTCCACAATAAGCAGACCAACATTTCATTCAAAAACAGGAAGAAAGTACGCAAGCCAAAAGAGGAATGGTATCGTGTGGAGAACACCCACGAAGCGATTATTTCCGAAGATGTGTTCCGTCAAGTACAGGAGCAGATTTGCAACAGGCGCAGACGGCAGAAGAACGGCACAACACAGATATTTTCCGGGCTGGTAAAATGTGCGGACTGCGGCTGGTCGCTGGCCTATGGTGTGAACAGCCAGAACAAAAATCCCTATGCCCACTACCATTGTAGCAAGTACGGGCAAGGATTGCACCAGTGTTCCATGCACTATATCCGCTATGATGTGCTTTACGCCTATGTCCTTTCCCGTCTGCAATACTGGTCTGTGCTGGCACAGCAGGATGGGGACAAACTTCTGAAACGGCTACTTAACGCCAGCGACAAGGAACGCAATACTGCAAGGAAGCGGCAGACAGCCGAACTGAAAAAGGCGGAAAAGCGCAAAGCAGAAGTAGACACCCTGTTTGCAAAAATGTATGAGGACTGGTCTGCCGGACGCATTACAGAATACAATTTCAATATGCTGTCCGAAAAGTATCAGGGCGAACAGCGAGAATTGGACGCAAAAATTGAACGGCTTCACGAAGCGATGGAGGTCGCCGCCCAGACAGCGGTTGACGCTGAAAAGTGGATAGGTCTGATGAAACAGTATGTCAATCCCACAGAATTGACGGCTGAACTTCTGAATACGCTGATTGAAAAAATCCTTGTCCATGAAGCGGTCAAAAGTGAGGACGGAAGCCGGGAACAGGAGGTAGAAATCTTCTACCGCTTTATCGGCAAAATTGATTGAATGACACCAATATCTTTAACTATGTGATACCGGGAAAACCAATCCGGATGTACTTTTGCTTCCACAAATTGCTAAGCTGTTAGGAGTGACGATTGATGAGCTGTTTTGCGGTGAGGAAGAAAATTCTCCCTATGGCGAGGTATTGGAACTAAATCATACAGGGTGGAATCGGGTGGCAGAGACGAAATGGAAAGGCACCTATTTGCCTGATTATGGGCCCTATACACCATCGGAGGATGTTCTCTGTTTGTTTGGAGATGTAAGAGGGAAAAAAGTGCTGGAGTTAGCATGTGGAGGCGGGGAGTCGCTGATGTGGATGGGAACACATGGTGTCAGGGAACTCTGGGGCTTAGACATTTCACAGGTTCGTATTGCTCAGGCCAGGAAACTTCTAAAGGACAATGGATTGCAAGGCCATCTTTTTTGTGATCAAATGGAACACAACCCTGGGATACCACAGGGGTATTTCGATATTGTTTATTCTATCTATGGCCTAGGGTGGACGCTCGATCTGGACGCGACTTTCGATCGTGTAGCGGAGTACCTGAAGCCGGGAGGTACCTTGATCTTCTCTTGGGATAATCCATTGATGTGGTGTGTGGAAGCGCATAATGGAGAGTACTTTTTGAAACGTTCATATACGCAGGAAGAGGAGATAAAAATGGAAAAAGAAGGGGCAGGCTTGTGCATCCGTAATTGGAAAATTTCTTCCTATTTGAATAAGCTTGCGGAGCGCGGTTTTCTGTTGCAGCGTTTTGTGGAAGAAACTGTTGTTCCGCCAGAGGAGTCAAAAGAATTTCAAGAAGGAAAATATTATTCGGCCGGAAAGGCCGGCTTTATCAATCCGACTATTATAGTGAAAGCAAGGAAACTATGAATTCTCACTCTGAAAAGAGAAGATATGGTAAATAGCTGGCATTGGAGAAGGAGTAAGGGGTTGGACCGGATGGAATCAGTAATGATTTTATCCTATAACGATAATGTGGTAACTTGCGCAAAAAACAGCCCGGAAATTTAGCATATCCAAAAGAGAGGAAAACGAGAAAACGCACCCAGATTGAGCCGAAAAGGCAAAACCGGGTGCGTTTTGGGTGCTGGAGGGGATGAGAGCGGTTGCGGATGGGTACAAACGGATGCGAAAACCCGCTGGCTGAACCAGCGTGAACACCATAACCATACAACACATGTAAAAAGAAAACCGGCAGAAACGCAGTGTTTCCGCCGGTTTTGTGGCAGGGGCAGAAGGACTCGGTCTGCGCTACCGCTCCGGTCGGCTCATAGCTTGCGTACCTTGCTTCGCTAAAGAAGCTTTTCCATTTCTGAATGACCTCTTCGCTGCGGGACTCGATGATCTTCATGATATTTCGCAACGTGGGTTCCGGGATGCGGGAATAGTTGTGACAGAGATAGCACTTGCCCGCCCGAGTGATCCGAATCTTTGTGGCGTTGGGCGCGCCTTCACAGACGTGGCCATGGACGGGTTCCAGCGGGTCGCTCTCGTCAGCCCGGAAAAACACCCAATAGGAGCCGATCTTAAAGATTTGCGGCATGGTCAAATCCTCCCTCTTGGGAGAATTCCAAAATCAAATGGGCGGTGGATTCGATCACCTGCTGATAGCGGTCGATCTCCGTTTGGCTGAAGCCCACAATGTCCTCCCAGGTGTAGCCGGGCAAGTAACAGGTAGCGTGACGGAAGCCCAGCCGCGCGTTAGGCCGTTCCAAATACACTAGGGTAGAGGAAAAAGAAATTCTTTTTTGTTTCTCCTCCCCCCAGTTTCTCTTCCGAAATTCGCATAGTGCCAAAAACCGCATGGCGCTGGGAAAAACAGGAGTTTTCCACATGAAAATCGAGGGAAAATCACCCCTAAAATTACCCGTTTTGACCCTCAAAATGGGTAATTGTGCCCTTCCGGATATCCTGCTATACTTATTATAGAAATAGTATTGAAAGGGTCATGGCCCTTTTCCAGTATGGAAACATCCATACTGGAACGCTCTGTGTGGTAAGGAGGAGTTCTTATGAAAAAAAGATTTATAAGTCTGTTCCTGGTGGCGGCGCTATGCCTTACCATGCTGCCCGCTATGGCGTTGGCAGATGTGGTTGTGGTGGATCCCGGCGACGATGGTGGGGACACCACTGTGGAGGTCAATCCTGGCGGTGGCGGAGATGTGGTGGTGGTGATCCCCGGCAACGACGGAAATACCACTGTGGTGGTGGACCCCACTCAGAATGAGGAGAAGCCCCTAGGCATCGGTGATGCTGTCTTTTTTGCCGGGCATGAGTGGTACATCATCGGCACCGATAATGCAGCAGATGGCGGCGTCACCGCTCCTGAGGGCTGCTACACCCTGTTTGGCAAAAGCAACGACTTTGGTACCACCGCGTTCCGAACGGAAGCAAACGGTGGTGATATATATAACAGTTTAGCTTACTGCTATAAGGACAGCGACCTGTATCATTCGCTGGAGGAAATCGCCAATGGTCTTTCCGACGAGGAAAAAGCCAACATCGTTCCCCGGGAAACTCTGGACGATATCATGCTTAAAATGACCAACGATGTGGTGGCTGACCAGCTGTTGTGGCCCATCGGCCGAACGGAAGCTGGGAGCATTGACGTGTCCATGCTTCGATTTGACACGGAATACTGGGGGCGTACAGGGTGTTTGGGGAAAGGAGCTACTGACGTTTTCGTAACCCCTGAACCATCGCCTGATCATCCTACTCCTAAGCCTACTCCCACCCCCACTCCTGTCCCCACGCCTACTCCCGAGCCATTCTCTACGCCGATTCCTACTTGCCAAAGCTTTAATGTATTCGCTTATAATCCGGACGGCAGTGAGAGATGGGAAGCCGATGCAGGTGTATTGGGTACTCGAGCCTCCACGGCAACCAATGTGTTTGCCATCCGTCCCGCCATGTATGTGAAAACTGAGGCGGTGGCACAGGATACTGTGGGCAGCCCCCTTACCGGCGGAGAGGTGTACTTTGGAGGCCAGACCTGGTATATTGTGGGCATGGGGGAGACCGGCCCGGTGGCAGGCCCGGCGAACACCCTCACCCTGTTCGCGGCCTCCAACCTTCCTGACCCGAACGGTGGGTCCCAGCTTGTAAAGACCAGCACTAGTTACAGCGAAAGCCCCCTGCGCACTGCCATGGATGGGGTGGGGGACACCCTGGGCCTTACGGACAAGGAAAAGTCCCTGATATCCAGCCGGACCCTGACCACGGAGGACGAGATCACCGGAAATTCCGTGACAGCCTCCTTCTGGCCCCTGTCCAAATCGGAATATGAGGCCATCCGGGAGAAGGACGAATCCCTTCTGACGGAGAAAAACTGGGATTACTGGCTGCGCACCACAGTGAAAGAGGATTGGGGCGGATACGTGTATGGAGGAACCAAGGAGGGCTATGCTCGGTCGTATGAAGCAGGTGATGACGGCTATAACAACGCTGTGCGCCCGGCTTTTTATCTGGATATCTCGGATCTGTTCTTTGCCGCAGGAGAATCCAGTATGCCCTTTGACAGTTACGTTCCGTGCCAGCTGAAACCCCCCGGCGCGAATGCCGATTGGAATTTTACTTTGTTCGACCAAAGCCTGATCCTGACCATGATGGGCGGGTCCGCCCAGGCGGGGGAGAGCCTGACCTTCCAGTACAACGGCACCCAGGGAGAGAATAATTGCCTGGCCTATGTGGTGGAAAAGGTCTCCGCGCCGGGCGTGCCCCTCTATTACGGCAGCACAGTCAGCCTGAGTGATAGTGGCAGCGGCACAGTGACAGTTCCCCTGGGCGGCAGCAGCGGTTTGAAGGACGATGACTATACCCTGCGGTTCTACACTGAGAGCTGGTGTGAGGACAGCAGTCTCTACTTCGCCAGCGAAACGGTAGATCTGACTATTCATGTGGAAAACGGTGTGGTCACCATCACCGATTTGGGGGATGTGACGGCAGCTGCCGCCATCGAAAAAGTGTTACTGATATGGCCGGATATGGATAACAACATGAAGGCCGGTGAGCAGCTGGAGCAGGTCGATGCTCGGATCTTCCCAAGCGGAGAGGGATGGTACGACGAAACGTTGACCTGGACCGTGACCGGAGCCACGAGCAAAGGGACCGGCATTTCCGACACCGGACTGTTTACTGTGGGCATGGATGAAACGTCGGAAGCTGTGGTAATCACAGTCACATCCGTACAAGACCCCAGCAAGTTTGACAGTGTCACTGTGAATGTGACGCCTCATTCCCATATAGTCGCACTGAATACAGGCGGCAAAGATCCCACCTGTACCGAACAGGGACGTAAGGGCTATTACGAGTGTATAGAATGTGGCGAGTGTTTTGAGGATGAAGCCTGCACCAAGCCCATTGAGGACCTGGATGCCTGGAGGATCATCCCGCCACTGGAACACACCTGGTCGGACACCTATCTTGCAGAAAACGCGGATGAGAGCAAGCACTACCATGTCTGTACCGTCTGTGGAGAAAAGGACGAGGGCGAAGCCCACAGCTATGACAATGCTAAGGATTTAACTTGCAATGTCTGCGGCTATGTGCGGCAGCTTGTAGAGTACACCATCACCTTTGACGCCAATGGCGGCAGCGTGGATGTGACTGAATCCGTCACCAAGGACGGGAAACTCACCAGTTTGCCTACGCCTACCCGCAGTGGTTATGATTTTGGAGGTTGGTACACAGCGGCAACGGGCGGTACGAAGGTGACTTCCAATACCGTCTTTGAGGAGGACACCACGGTTTACGCCCATTGGACGGAGCAGTCCACTGGCGGCGAGACCACTGTGTCTACTCCCACCCCTGTGCCCACTGCACCTCCAGCGCCCACCGCAACCCCGGCGCCTACTAAGAACCCTGTGCCTACCGCAACCCCGATGCCTTCCGCGTCTCCCGCTCCCACTACCAAGCCTATCATTGTCGAGTCTGAGGGCTGGAGCCAGGTTGAGGACATGGTGACAGAGTCCACTGGGGGAACCACGATTGCGGTCAGTATGAATAATACCACTGAAATGCCCTCAAAGGTTCTTGAAACGGTGGCAGGCAAGGATGTGACTCTGGAACTGGATCTGGACGAAGGCGTTACCTGGACCATTAACGGCCAGGATGTGCCGAAGGACACTGATTTGGCCAGCTTGGATTTGGGTGTAAACATGGGTACTAACGGTATTCCGCTGAATGTGATCAATACCGTTGCCAAAGAAAAGAACACTGTTCAAATGACCCTGAATCACAACGGGCAATTTGGTTTCACTATGACTTTGACCACCTCGCTGGGCGAGAGTAACGCGGGATGTTGGGCAAACCTTTATCATTATAATGAGGTTACCCAAACCATGGACTTTGAGGCGAGTGTTCGAATTGGCAAGGACGGTAGTACGATTCTTCCCTTGAGCCATGCTAGCCAATATGCCATTGTGATTGACAGTGAGATTCATGGGCTTCCTTTCACCGACGTTGAGGAGAAGGATTGGTTCACCGCTGCAGTGGAGTATGTCTATCAAAATGGCATCATGGCCGGCACTAGCGCAACTACCTTCAAGCCGAACAGCACTCTGAATCGGGCTATGGTGGTGCAGATCCTCTACAATTTGGAGGGCCAGCCGCCCCTTCCTGAGGATAATCTAGGATATCCTTACTCAGATGTGAACGTTCAGGCTTGGTACGCTGATGCGGTGTATTGGGCAAGGACCACCGGCGTAGCCGAAGGCTACGAAAACAACGTTTTCCATCCGGAGAAGGCAGTTACCCGCGAGGAACTGGCGCAGATGCTGTACAACTATGCATCGTATAAGGGGATCATCCTGCCGCCTGTGGGTGATCTGAGCAAATTCCCAGATGGGAATAAGGTAAGCACCTGGGCACAGACAGCTATGAGCTGGGCAATCGGGTTGAAGGTGATCAACGGGTATGAGGATGGCACCCTCCGTCCCAGTGGAAGCACCACCCGAGCGGAAGCGGCCGCCATGATCATGGGCCTGGCCACAAAACTAGTCAGTATTCCAGTGTAATATAAGCGAAAAAAAGGCCGGGAGAGATCCCGGCCTTTTGCTTACCCAAAAGCAGGAGAGAGTCACCTCAAAATTTGCGGGACAGTAAGCAAAGAATAGGGCTTCACAAAAAGGAATTTGGAGAATTCTTGCAAGAATGTACCTGTGAACAAGCTGTAAAATCCGATTTCTTTATGGACATGCGCAGAAACATAGGTGTAAAATCTTGAAAAATCACTGGAGGGAGGTAACGCTACGGAAATCAAAAACACTTACACGAAGCGAAACCCATTGGGCCATTATTTTCTTCTGCCCAAAGAGAGGACTCCCACCTCAAAATTTGCGCCGCATAAAAGAAGAAAAGAACCGTGAAAAAACTCCTCGTTCAAAGTAGGCGTCAATCTCCAAAAAGCGTGGCGATTTTCTCCACACGATTCAGAATATCCGGCAGGATAATAGGGTAGTGTTGGTGGTTAAGGAATGGTCTGTCACAAGTGATGCATGATGTTTTAAATGGAATCTCTTATTCATTCAGGGCATTTTTCAATCTATTGTATAGCAGAATCCTTTCATGGGACCCAAGTATGTTTTCTTTTTGGGAGTTGTAATAATGGCCAAATTCCTGATCAACATAGTGAACTCTGTTCAAAATAAAAGGAGATTTGAAGCGTGGACGAACATGGAGATGAAGATGTGGATTAGGCTCTTCTGATTTGTAAAAATCGTTTAGCAGGCAGCTCCAATTACACATTTCTGCCCTCAGAACAACTTTGAAACAGGTTTCCAGCTTTTCAATGATTGGTTTTAAGCTAATCTACTCACTTTCCGTCAGTTCTGATAGGCATCCACAATGCCGATTTAAGAGCAAGATACAACGTCCAATATAATCCTGTTTATCGGCTAGGTAGACGGACCAATGTTCTGTCTTAATAAGCAGCCACTTTTTTTCATCGTCGGATAGATTACACCAATTACATTTGTTCATCCTTTATCCCTCCTATTGTTAGCGCATGAAAATGTGACAAATATTTCTTTTGGGATGTTTAATAGTAGTTTCTCTCTATATATAGTAGGGTGACGTAATATAATAGAGAAACTTTTTAATTGCAGTTTCGTGCTGGAGATGTTTTTGCAAGATTTTTTATGTAATTTGAAAACAAACAAGGACACACCTCTCGGCTAGCGGGTATCACCAATGATTTCAACCTGTGAACGCTATGAGTCAGAGTACACAAAAACCAGCGCGGAAATTTTGTGGGTCAAAAGAGGAAAAGACAGCGAAACGCACCCGATTTCAGGCGAAAACAGCCGAAGTCGGGTGCGTTCCAGGTGCTGGAGGGAATGAGAGCAGGTGCGGGCAGATGCAAACGGATGCAAACGGATGCAAAAACTCGATGCCTGAACCAGCGTGAACACATCAACCATACAACACATGGAAAAAGAAAACCGGCAGAAACGCAGTGTTTCCGCCGGTTTTGTGGCAGGGGCAGAAGGACTCGGTCTGCGCTGCCGCTTCGGTCGGCTCGTAGCGTGCGTGCCACTGGCACGCATTCGCCCCTCGGTACGCGGTTTTGGAGTGGATGTGGGGAAACACACCAGAGAGCGGGGAAAGGACAGTGTTGCCCGGTTCTCCTAGTTGAGCCGCCAAAGTGGGGTGCTAGTTCGGTGCTGCGAAATAGTTTGGGGTGGTTTTTGACATTTGTGTAAAAGTGTATCACGTGATACAAGAATTTTTTACCAAATGATATTGGATAGTAACGATAAAGCATGAGTTGATATGATAGAATAGCGTAGAAAATAAACTAAAAGGAGGTTTTTTTGTGAATCCTTACTATCCAACTCTATTCAGCCCTTGTAAGATTGGCAATGTGACAATTAAGAATCGGGTCTGCAAAGCCCCCCAAACCACGGGCCTCAGCCATATGGATGGCTCAGTCTCTTCTCGCTTAGTGCGTACCTATGAGGACCTTGCCAGGGGAGAGGTAGGCATGGTAATTGTGGAGTACGCTTTTGTGGACCGGGATTGCAGCAAATCTGCCTCCAACCAGCTGGGCATCTGCGATGATGAATACATTGTGGGTCTGGGATGGCTCGCCGACACCTTGAAGAATCTGGATTGTGTGCCTTGCATCCAGATTGAGCATTGTGGCCGTCAGCGATTTTTGGGTCCGCCCATGAAATCTGCATCCCCTAATCCGTGGCCTTTGATGTACCAGCGGTATGGTCGGGCGGCTATTCCCCAGGAGCTGACTTTGAACGAGATCGACCAGTTGGTGGAGGACTTTGGCCAGGCGGCCCGCAGGGCGAAAACAGCTGGGTTCCAGGTGGTTGAGATCCACGGGGCTCACGGCTATCTCATCACCAACTTTCTCTCGCCATTTACCAACCAGCGCACCGACTGGTACGGCGGTAGCCGGGAAAACCGGTTCCGCTTTTTGGAGCAGGTGTTTACCAGGTGCAAGCAGTATGTGGGGGAGGACTTTCCAATCATTGTGCGTCTCAGCGGGACGGATTACGAGCCTGAGGGAATGACCATTGAGGACACTATCTACTACGCCCAGCGCTTGGAAAAATTAGGATGTGCCGCCATTGACGTTAGCGGTGGTGATCACCACCAGATGATCCACCAGGTGACGCCTATGCAATTGAACCGGGGCCACAACGTCTGGGCGGCTGAAGCCATCAAAAAGGCGGTAAACATCCCAGTGTTCGCAACCGGTTCCATTACCCAGCCGGATTATGCAGAGGAAATCTTGGCCAGCGGCAAGGCGGATTTTGTCAGCATGGGTCGTCCCTTGCTGGCGGATCCCTACTGGGCTAAAAAGGCCATGGAGGGCCACGCTGAGGACATCTCTCCCTGTATCCGATGCAACGAGGGATGTCTGGACCGAGGCAACCATTTGGGAAAGTCTATCAACTGTACTATGAATCCCCTGTTGGGATTTGAGGATGCTTTAGCTATCCGCCCAGCAGAGGTGAAAAAGAAGGTAGCCGTGGTAGGTGGCGGTCCTGCTGGCTTGAAAGCTGCCGATACCGCTGCGCTCCGAGGTCACGACGTAACTCTTTTTGAAAAACGGTCTTTAGGCGGCTACCTATTCGAGGCCTCCTATCCAGGCTTCAAGGCCGACATCCGGGACGCCCACAAGTATTTGGTGACACAAGTGAACAAGCACGGTGTTCATATTGTGGAGAAGGAAGCCGGGTTGAATGACCTTGCAGAATTCGATGCGGTTATCGTAGCTACCGGGGCTTCTCCTGCTGGGCTGCGTTTGCCCGGCGCGGACCGGGAAAATGTCACCCTGGCCGTGGAAGCATTGAAGGATGGCGGACCTCGTCCCATTGGGGAAGTGGTAGTCATCGGCGGCGGGCTCATCGGCGTGGAAACTGCGATACTGTTCAGTCAGCAGGAAAATACCCATGTGACCATTTTGGAGATGCTTCCCCAGATCATGAATGGCTGCAGCGACAGTGACCACACCGTTTACAGTCAGTGGATCGAGGAGCGGGGAATGACCGTTTATACCAATGCTCGGGTCACCGCCATAGGAGATGAGGGTGTCATCACGGAGATTAGGGGTAGGCGCCAGGTGATTCCGGCAGACCACGTGTTTGTGGCTACCGGCATGAAACCCAACCGCTCTCTTTATGACCAATTGCTGGAAAAAGGCGTTCAGACGTTTAACGTGGGTGATAGCGCTGTCACTGGCAAAATCTACGATGCCATCCACAGTGGGTATAAGGCAGGCCTGAAAGTGTAAGCGATGATGTGAGCATAAAAGAGAGGGGACCCGGATGGGTTCCCTCTTTTTTGTTATGATTTCTCTGTCTCTTGGAGGACCAGCTCTTCCAGCCGTGCCCGGTTCATCAGGCGGAAGCCCACCCCTTCTGTGGAGATGACTCCTTTTTCTTTTAGAAGTTTGCAGGCCCGTGCCACACTGGAACGGGAACAGTTAGCGGCGTAGGCCAGTTCCTGCTGGCTTAAGCGTACCAAATTGTTCTCCTTGCCATCCCAATTGGTAAGCAGGAAATAGGACAGCCGGAGGAAAGAACTGTGGATGCTCTGGGTGGCAGCGTCAAAGCACAGTTGGCGCATCACCTTGCTGTAGTACTGGGTCAGGGTTACGGCAAAGTCTGGTTTCTTCCGGATAAGTTCCTCTACAAGGCTGTTTTGAAAGGGAATAAGCCAGCAGTCGGTGACGCAGGCGATGGTCATCTGGGAGAGCTGGTCCGGCAGCAAGCAGTCCAGCCCGGCGATGCTATCCGCCCCCAGCAGGGCTACGGTGCGCTCGTTTCCCAGTATGTTGGTGGCATAGACACGTAAAGTGCCTTTGCACAGGTAGTACATCCAGTTTTTGCTTTTCCCGCTGACGCAGACACGCATATCCTTTTCCATCTTCATAGCCGGGGGACAGTGGGATTGGAACAACTGACGATAGGGGAGAAAATCCCCCTCAAAAAAATACCGGATGGTATTTGAATAACATTCGTTTCCCATGACATATTCGCTCCTTGTAGCAGAAGTGTGGTCTATTATTGCCTAAAACCGCAGCAGTTGAGAAACCCTCAAAAAAAGGTAGGCGGCGCGAAAAGCGCCGCCTACCTGAAACAAAATTACTTTTGTGTTTCTCCGGCAAATGTTCTGTCCCGGAAGCACACGTTCCGGTCGCTGGTGGCGCCGAAGAGCTGGAACATTCCTTTCACTCCGTCGGTGATCCACAGATAGAGCTTCTCTCCGGCAAACTGGAATTTCCAGGTCTGGCAATGGCCTGTTTCCCGCCAGCAAACCGTGAGCAGCAGGGTGTCTTGATCCACCCAGGCGTGGTGGGCGGAGTAAGCCCAGGCTCGGGAGCGCTGTTCCGGCCCCCGCAGGGGGCTGTTGCTGGGAATCTCAACGGCAAACTTGGTTTCCCCGTGCAGATCGGTCACGCAGGAGCTCTCCAGGGACTGGATGCCGTCCACGGTAATGGCCAGTCGGCTGTTTGCCAGTTTTAGCCGGAGCTGATGTTGCTCCTGGCTGTCCACCGCCTTAATAATGTATGTCTTGTCCTGCAGCAGTATCTGCAGGTAGGAGGAGCTTGGCTGGTACATAGCGGGGGTTTCCCATTGACACAGCACCTTTTGCAGGTGCTCGTAAGCCCAGGCGTCCCGGCCCTTTTGGGGGTCTGTCAGGTTTGAAAGCAGGTGCTGCTCCACCAGGGGGAAAACCCGGGTGCCGTCGATCTCCTCGGCGGTGGTGACCACCACCATGTCCTGTTGAGGAAACACCATGACAAACTGGCCAAAAGCGCCGTCCGCCCGATAGCTGCCAGGGCTGTTCTCCCAGATCTGATAGCCGTACCGCTGTCCCCAGCCGGCACAGCCCTGGCTCAGGGTGGAAACATGGGGTGTGGAGGCCTCTTCAATCCACTCCTCGGAAAGGAGCCTCTGGCCGTTCCACAGACCCTTGTTCAGGTAGAGCATGCCCACCTTGCAAAGGTCCCTGGGGGCGATGAGCAGACCCCAAGCGCCGGTGTTCACCTTGCCGTTTGTGTCCCAGCTCACGTCGGTGATCCCCAGGGGCCCAAAGAGCTTTTCCTGAAGCCACTGAAACAGGCTCTTGCCCGTTACCCGGCTGATGACCTCCGAAAGCATGTAGGTGCCGCCGGAATTGTACACAAAGTGCTCCCCGGGCTCGTATGCCATTTTCCGGGTAAAGAAGATTTCCGGCCAGGGGGTGGTTTCGCTGTTGCACATGTCCCCCACAGTATCCCGTTCATGGCCGGTGCTCATAGTCAGCACGTCCCGCAGGGTGATCTCCCTTGCCCGGGGGTCCATGTCCAGGCCCTCGCACTCGGGAAAGTACTTCAGCAGTTTGTCAGCCACGTTCACCAGGCCTTCGTCTACGGCGAATCCAATGGCCGTGGAAGTGAAGGTCTTGCTCACCGAGTACACCAGCCGCTTGTCACTGGCACGGAAGGGATAGCGGGCAGTTTCCACCACAGCTTTCCCGTGACGGATGATGTGGAGCGTCCGCAGCTTGTAGTGGATCTTATCGCAATCCTGAAGGAAGTTGGCGATGGCGATGGAGGAGATGCCAGCGTCCTCTGGAAGGTAGAAACGGTCAAATAAGTCTGCCATATTACTGTGCGCCTTCCTTTCTCATATTAGCCACCTCTTTGTCGGCGTCCATCCGACTGCTGAACAGCACCAGCAGGATGCTGCACACCAAGGGAATCACGGCGTAGCCCACAGTTTCCATCACCAGAGTGAAGGAGGATTGGGTCAGACCAGCGTTGGCCGCTTCGCCGCTGTATCCGCCAATAGCCAGCACAGCCGCTACGCCTACACTGCCCAGGAGCATTCCAAATCGCATGCCGAATTGGGCGATACTGGTGGAAAGACCGGAGAGGTCGGTCTTGTTTTTTAGGTTGATGTAGTCAGCCACATCGGCGGTAGCAGTGCCCAACAGCACACCAAAGAAAGCGCTGCCAATGCCGTAGATCGCATTGCCGATCATGACGAAGGCCAGGTTGGGGACAATCATCAAGGCATAGCCCACCACCTGGAACATGGAACCCAACACCAGCACTTTTCGCTTGCCCAGCTTGGCGTTGGCAATGGGCACAATGCCGAGGAGGCAGCAGAGAATGCCGGGCACCAGCTTGGCGTAGCTGATTTGGGTCATATAGCCGGCATTGCCCAGCACGTCACGCAGGAAGTAGATGGCCATGGAGCCGAAAATCATCCCGGCAAAGTTATAAGTGAGGAACATGCCAAACAGAGGAAGGGCGTATTTGCAGCCAAAAACGTACTTTAGCTGGGTTTTAACGGGCAGGGTGGGGCGCTTCCGAGCCGCGCTGAGCTGCTGGGCAGCCTCAGCCCACACTTCCGGCGTTTCCCGGCAGATAACGCCAGTGAGGAAGGGCAGGATAAAGCCAATGGAGCAGAAAATCAGGCTCAGGCCGAAGTAACCCGTTTCGTAGCCGCCAAAGTACATGAGCACCGGCACGCCGTAGGCACTGACAATCAGGTTGGAGATCTGCCCCAAAAGGCTTCCCAGGTTGGTGACCTTTGCCCGTTCCACAGAGTTGGAGGTCATCTTGATGAGTAGGGTGGCGGTGGCGATGCTAATGACGGCGCCGAACACGGCCACGTGGAGCAGGTAGTTCACAAACACCCAGATCATACGACCGGTGGGGCCGAAGCTGGTAGGGGTGTTGAAGATCAGGAACACAGGCAGGGCCACGAAGAAAGCGGTGCCCAAGATCCAAGGCCGGGCCTTGCCCATCTTGGTGTGGGTCATATCAATGAGAAAACCGCTCAGGCCCTCGGTGACGGCGTTAATGATGCGGGCGGCGGTCATCATGGCTGTGATGAAGCCCATGGAAAGCAGTAGGTTGTCCGTCAAATAGACGGTGAGAAAGCTACCCAAAATGCCGGCGATGCAGCTGGAGCCGCAGCCGTTGAGGGCAAAGCCGATCATTTGGGACACAGGGAGCTTGTCTTGTTTCTTCTCTGTCATGTTTTCAACCCTCCAGGTCAAAGAAATGTAGCAGGCGGTGCGCGCATTCCGCTTGCAGCTATACTGTTAGAATACCATGGAGGTGGTTGAGAAAATATGGTAAGATTGACCGCTGTTTTGGGGAAAACTGACTATTCTTGGCGGAAAAATGGGTTTTGAATGATCTCGTTTCGATAATTTCTGGGGGTTAAGCCATAGTATTTTCGAAAATGTTGAATAAAGCTGCCTTCGTCGGCGAACCCGGTTTCCTGGGCAATCTCGGAAATCTTTTTGGATGTGTGGGAAAGCAGCTGTTCTGCCTGGAGAACCCGGTATTTCGCCAAGTATTGAGAAAAGGTGACCCCTGTGTACTTTTTGAAAAAGCGGCAAAAGTATTCCTTGGAGAAGAAAAACTGTCGTGCCACCTGGGCGGAGTGGAGAGGATCGTTATAATGCTCGTGAATGTAAGATAGAATCCCCTCCAACTTTTGAAAGGGTTCCTGTGAGGTGTCCTCCCTAGTCTGGTCCCGCTTTTGGCAGCACTGGGAGAGCAGAATATAGACGATCTCACAGATCTGGCGGATAACAAGCACCTGCAGGAAAGGGGTGTTCTCCTGTTCGTACCATTCGTTGAGCGCTAGGATCAGGGAATGAATCTTCGCGTTAGCCTCCTGTGTTAGGACGAAGTAGTAGTCATCATAGTTGGGAACCAAGCTTTTCAGGAAGGGGTAGCTGATCTGAAGAGTAATGCCGGTGACGGCAAAACCGTCTGTGGGAAAATAGGGGATAGAGGAATGCACCTCTCGGCTGTTCACCAACACCACATGCTGAGGAGTTACTTCCTCCACCCGGCCGTTGATAAAGAACCGCGAAGAGCCCTCAAAGGCCGTGTTGATCTCTAGCTCCTGATGCCAATGGCTTTTGACGATCTCGCTTTCCGGCCTGGTGTGACGGATGATAAATCCCGGGACAGCCCCGTGAATGTCCACTTTTTCATAGATGCCATGGTCGGGCATGAAGATCAGCTCCTTCCTGTGTTTTTAAAATTATACCGGGATTTATCGAATGATGCAAGAAAGTGCAGAGAGATTTTGACAAGTGTAGTGAATAATCCCGGCCTTTTGATTACCTCAAAGCAAGACTGTGACCACCTCAAAATTTGCGGGACAGTAAGCAAAGAAAAGAGTTTCGCAAAAAAGTTTCGAGGAGAGTTTGTAAAAATATGCCTGTGAACAAAGTGTAAAATCCAATTTCTCTATGGATATAGGTTAGAACATAGGTGTAAAATCTTGGAAAACATTTTGGAGGTAATATCACGGAGATCAAAAACACTTACACGAAGCGAAGGCCATTGGGCCATTATTTTCTTTTGCCCAATGAGATCTTTACGCTGGGATTAAGCCCTGGAGAGCTGTCGGTCTACGCCTACCTGATTTTTTGCGAGGATAGAGAAACGCACCAGTGCTGGCCCAGCATCGGGAAGATCTGCCAGCATACTGGCATGAGCGCCAACACCGTTGCCAAGTACATTCGGCAGCTGGAAGAAAAGCGACTAATCGACACGGGACCTACTAAAGTCCAAACTAAGGTAGGTTTAGTGCGCAACGGAAACTTACTTTGCATGATCCGACCCATCCAAGAGGCGGTGAATTACAAGCTGGAAAAGGACTTGACAGCCCTGTCAGAGCAAAAGGGTACCAAGAAAAAACGATAAACCCAAACTCGGCCCCGTGTGGCCCTGTGTGCGATTTTTGGGAACCGAGTAGGGAAACGACACCAGCGATGCCCCGAACAGGCCCTGTTGAGCCGGCGTGGGGCAGCTGTGAACGAACAAGGCAGACTCGACGAACCCAAGAAAGATGATACCGAGCCCCTCCCCCTTTAGGGGGAGGGGTGAACTCGTTCTGGGGAGAAAACCAGACTCGGCCCCCTGTGGCGATTTGTGGTGGATCAGGGAACGGGGTAGGGAAACGACACCAGCAAAGCACCAGACAGGCCCTGTTGGACCCGAGTGGGGCAGTTGTGGACGAATCCAGGGCAGCAGCAATCCCAAGTGAGAAAAAACAGCTTTGTCTCCACTCGGAGGAAGATGGCGAGAAAGTCCAGGGACAGGCAGAAAAGGAAAAAGCAATCCCAGGCGAGCCCGCAAAGGTAACTCACGTATCTCGAACATTAAGCAGAAATCACGGGGTGTGATTTCACAGCAGGAGAAAGGATAGGCGCCAAAGTGCGGCGCCTATCCGGGTTCACAGCGCCCGGCAGAGCCGGTCGCTACGGGCTTTTTCGGAGGTTCCAACAGGGCGGAAAAGTGTGGGTCGGTAAAAGGGCTTTGGCGTCAAGCTGTGGGTCGTGGGTGCCAGATTTCCCCGGTGTAGAGCCATTCTGTACGGTGTCAGGATAGGCGCTGCAGAAATTTCCTGCTTTCGGCAGGGCAAGCAGAGCGCCTGGCTGTCCGTCAGGCACGAAGTGCGGGGAGGCCCCGGCACCCCCAGCCCCCTACAGGGGGAGTTTTTAGCGGGAAAAAAGGACCTTTTTTCTTCTGCCCAAAGAGGGGACTCCCACCTCAAAATTTGCGTCGCATAAACAAAGAAAAGGACTTCGTAAAACTCCCTGCCCAAGGTGGGTGTAAAACCACCAAAAGGCAGGGAGCTTTTTCTCCACATGGTTCAGAACATACGGCTGGACATAGACCAGCCATCTAGGGTAGTGTTGGTGGTTGACAAAACAACCCGAGGGGAGGAACCACCATGCCGAAAAAGAGATTAACCACCAATGGCAATGTTTTCAGGCGCACCGACGGCCGCTGGCAAAGCGTGATCTGGTACTTTGACGAACAGGGAGAAAAGAAACGGAAAGTGTTCTCCAGCAAGACAAAGACCGAAGCCCAACAGAAGATCACCAATTACATCGTCCAGTTCAACGAAGAGGTGCGTAACTCAGACGAATCCCAGAAAGCACTTCAAGAGAGCCTGACCCATTGGTTGCAAGTGTTCAAGTTCCCATCGGTGGAACGAACCACTTATGACCGTCTGGAATGTACCGCAAACCACCAAGTGTATCCACTGGTTGGGGACAAAATCGTGGGTGACATAACGGCAGCCGATCTGAAATCCGTCCTAAACCACTGGATGGAACAGGGCTACGCTTACACCACGGTGAAGAAGGTGCATATTCTCCTGAACGAATACTTTCGCTATTTGACAGAGGAAGGCTTTATTGCGAAGAACACTATGCAGAGTGTTCCCATGATGAAGCGCAGCAATTTTCTAGCTGCTCAGGACAAGAAATGTGTGCCGGAGCAGGAACAAGTGACGGTATTCACGCCCACTGAGATTGCCAAGTTCAAGCAAGAAGCATTCTCTACCTTTGCCAATGGTAAACGCAAATATCAGCAGGCAGCAGCCTACATCCTCATGCTGAACACCGGACTGCGGACGGGAGAGCTACTGGGTTTGCTTAACAGCGATATCGACTTGCAAAACAGAGTGTTACACCTAGAGCGTGGTGTAAAAGAGGTGTGGCGGCGGGATGGCCTGCAAGCTGAGCCAGGTCGTGATGTTAAGGTAGGTAAACTGAAATCTGCTACCAGCAAGCGCACTGTGCCGCTGAATGACACAGCGGTTGCCATGATCCATGACTTGCGAAAGGAAGCCTGCTTCGGAGAGAACACACCCCTTGTACCTGATGAACATGGCAACTTC
>DXXG01000025.1 GCA_019416455.1 Clostridiales bacterium
TCGTTTAGCTGTACAATCTTTTCAGGCATGGTTTGCTATCTCCTTTCGAATGTTTGTGTCGCAACTTCATTCTACCAGAGATCTGCAAACCATGTCTCTTTTTATTTACTTTTCAATTTGCGAAACTTATTCTACCTTATCAGAAAAAACGCAGGTTTTATGCGGGTTTCAGGTACATCCCACAAATTCAGCGCCCATTTGCGAAAACCGTGGAAGCCCTTGGTACGCCTGGGCTTCCACGGCTTTTCCGGTTTTGAGAAAATAGTAGTCAAACAGTAGTCAGAGGGCGGACAAAAAGAAAAAAGCAACCAACACAGACCCTTATTTGATCAGTGGTTCACATATCACTCTTCTGCACCAGCGAAATCCTCTGTGTTCGAAAAATTCTTCTCAATACACTTCCGCATTAAAGCAATCGGCATTTCTTGGGGACTGGTATTACAGCGTCGCTAATGTAAACGAAGCCTTTTCAGGCTTCGAACGTATCCAAGGAGGCTTAGTGTTTATTGTAAAAGGCAATATTTTTAGGAAGATAAGGGGTTATTCATCATTGTTTTTAACTCTGCAGTCCCTTGAAGAGAAATGACATCACTGATAAGAAGATATGTGTGTATAATGTATCGGCTTGCTTCTTCTTTGGATACTGTATCATGTGTTCCTTTACATACGGCGTCATTAATTGCGTCAAGTCGCATGCCAATACTACTTAAATCCGAACCAACCACATCTTTATATGTTTTGCTTCCTTCTTTACTTGAAATAAATTGAATAAGCCGATTTATATATTGGTCTGGCCCGACTTTTATCTTTTTCCCATTAATAACTATCGGTTCGTCCTGGGGAGGGTATAAGGCATCAGCGACATCAACTAGAATACGTCTACAGGAGTGAACTGCGTTTGCCCAGTCCTCCGGATTTTCAGAGTCCATATTACTGTATACTGACACGAATTTTTCAAGTGAATTGGGACAAATTTTAGAAAGCACATCATTTACACTCATGCGTGCTGATGTAAACGTATCTTCTATAATGTTTCCGTACATAAGCTTATTATATATTTGTAAGACATACTGATATAGACTTCCTGTAATTTTTTGAAGCCATCGTTGGTAACTTGCAATATCCTGTACAATGTTATTTCGTTCTCGTACATTTCCTTGTCCTGGCGTGATAAATTGATTAGGATTGGCTGACGATAACGAAATATAGGGATCAGCCGCAGCAGAAAGTCGAAGTTTTTCAGCCGCAATCATTTCCTCGATCTCAGCAATTAATAGGACGTTAGAATACTCTTTCCTCTCTGATCCTGATTTTGTTTTTATATTTTTAAAGTATCTTCTCCCTGCAAGATTTGAAATTCTCCATGCATCAGCTGTCATACCAGTCGTATCAGAGGGATATCCCGAAGACTCATAGGTAAACAGTAAAATACCATCTTCATCGCCTAAGAGCCTACAAAGTCGAAGACATTTGAGAATAATTTTACTTACTGGTAACTCTGATAATTCAAAATTCTTAAGTATTTCTGCTGATAATTCGGTGCATTCTTTTATTCTCTGGCTATTCATTATTTATACCCCATTAATTTATACGCCCGATGTCCATTTTCCTGGCATTTGCACAACTTTTCCTTTTCAACAAAACTGGAGAGAATTTAATTCGCTGTCACCGCCGACACCTCACACTGCTCTCGCACATCGGGATTTATGATTTAGTCGTCGGTTTTGAGATTCCTCAAGTTTCTCCTAGCGGAGTGCTGCCTTCTCCATCTTTCCATCGCTCATTTCATCACTCATATTGATGGCTTCTATGAGCGATACCTTGATGGATGACAACATGAACTCAATAAATATCGTGGACTCTCCGGCAGCATTAGGGGCGCTGATGGCATCATAATACTCCTGCTGATGTCATGGATGATGGACTCTATAGGGAGCCAGGCAAATGCCGGATTCCATTTAGGCAGTAGCAGCGTATGCCACAAGCGGCCCACACGGTTATTCCCCTCAGCAAAGGCAGGGATCAGTTCCAGTTCACAAAATTCTGTGTTCTATTCTGTGTTCTTGCGTTACTGAATCGGGATAGTATTTTGAACCAAATAGTTACTTGACGAGTAGTTCAACAAGCTCTGCCACATCGGTACGAGGGTTGCAATCCGCAGAGGGCCAGTTAAAAGCTTTGTACTGTCTCTCTTTCGTCTTGCATCTCTCAATGGCTTCCTGCGTGTGATCTTTCAGTTTCCGATAGCAGTCTCTGCCCTTGTCATAATCGGGAATCTGACATTTCAAATCCTCCAACACCTGGCCAGACCCCGAGTATGTTCCACGCAACTCATGAAAGTGAGCCACAAACCAAACCTCAAAGCAGGGGTTGGAAGCAACGGCTTTATAATGCTTATATTCCTCCTGGCTCAACAAATCCCGCAGCTGCTTGGCTCGCTCTTGGCTGCAATCTAAATCTAAGATCACACCTGCAATATCCTCTGTGTCTGAAAGATCCTCTTCGACACACTCCCGCTTCAAAGCATCTAACATTCCCTGGGGACTGGTTTCCCCTCTGGAAACCACCTTTACCGCATATTTGCTCTCAGACGTGCTGAAGTGCTGAAAATAATTTTTCTCCGTCTTGTTTTGCCCCTCCGCGACAAGAAGAACCACTGGTTTTCTCTTGCGCCGGACTTTGCCTCGCTGTTTGTCCTGAAACCGCCGCTCGCTTCCTTTGGCCATCTCAGATCCCTCCTTCCGGATGCAGGTAGGGAATGGCTCCATAGCGACCCAACAAGTATCCCTTCTCGATGTTCTCATTCTTTCTTACAGAGAATTCATCCAGAGAATAGAGCTCCGTGGCTGCGGTGTGAGGATCTTTCTCTACAAAGTAGATCTGATCCCGCCGGAATGTTTCCAGGGACAAGAGCGTGGTATCATGCGTGGTAAAAATCAACTGAGCGTTGGTCTGATTTAGGTCGGGATTATGGAACAGCTCCACTAAGAACTTCACCAAAAAAGGATGGAGGCTTCGGTCCAGTTCATCGATCACCATGGTTTTTCCTTTTCCAAAGACCTCTTTCAAAATGGGAGAAAGCCAAAAAAGCTGCTTGGTACCCAGGGATTCCTCATTGAGATCCAGGAAGAATTGTGCCTCCTCACCACTTTGGGACTGCACATGATGGCCCGCGTGAATATGAACCGCTTTTACTTGGCCCTGTGGTACAGGATTTCCCGCTTGGTCTGTAAAGACAATCTCTTTTGTCTGGTTACCTAAAGGGGTGATATCTACTTGGATATCGTCAATGTTGATATCTGCTTGCCGAAGCAGGGAAAGAGTGAACTGTTTTAACTCTCCCTGCTCATCCTGCTCAAAAGCTTGCAGCGCAGTGGGCTGGATAGCTAACTCGGGATTGTAGACATCAATAGCATTCGCCAACCACTGATACGCTGGAGCCGTTTTGGCATTTCCCCAGTTGGTGGCTGTGGCAAGGAAAAATTTATTGGATGTATTTTTCTCTTCATACTCTGAAAATGTGCTTTTACTTGCCTGGTTAAAGTCAAAGTCGTCGCCGGTTCTTTCGAAAACACGGGAAGCACGAGCGCTGGTATAAAAATACAGGTACTCCTCCTGCACACGATCGGAATCGGCTGTAAACCCATAGCGGTAGGGAATCCCATCGTTTGCCACAAAGAAAAACTCGAAGGAACAGGGGGCTTTCGCTGTCTCCTCGTCAAACTTAAAGGGCACCATTCCGGGAATCTTTTGGGTGATGTTTCGGGTGTCCGAGGTGCGCACAGCCATAATGGCCGCTACAAAGGCGCGGATCACCGCACTTTTTCCTGCGGCGTTTGCGCCGTAAATGGCCGCTGTCTTAATGGCTTCCCGGTTTCCCTCCTGAGCCAGATTTTCTGGATGAGAGCGGTCCGTGGAAGGAACCATGCTCAAGATTGCCTCGTCCTTGATAGACTGAAAGTTTTTCACTTTGAATTGCAGTAACATGGGTATCTCACTCCCTCTCATATATAGGATACTCTTAAAAACGCAAATATGCAATATTAAACCGTACTTTTTGAAAAATATTTGCAAAAAATCAATTTAAAAATTTGAATCAAGAGAAATTGTTCGCTTGTAGCGTTGTGGATTTGTCAACAGCTTGCCAACTATCAAGCCACGTTTGCCAACTAGTTGCCAACTTGAGTTGGCAAACTGATGGACACTCTCCCTCCAGTTTTCCCTACTCCTTCAGAGCAGAGATTTTTCTTTTTCTGTCTAATTCTAGCCATCTTCCTTTATGCGGGGAGATTCCTCATCACTGAGCACGGATTGACACCGTCAAAATCACTGAAAGACGATGGCTTTCTCTCCATCCATTTGTGAGGCGACAATTTAACTTTGAGGCTCCTTTTTTCTTCAAAAACCGCAAAATAGAAGCAGACTATTTTGATCACACCCCCACATATGGGGGTACCCCCCTGTCATGGTGACAGGGGCCCCCCTTGTTTTCTTTTGGACTTCTCTCTACAATGAGGAACACAATTTGAGGCAGGGATGTGTTTCCTGTCCGACAAACTTGCGAGGTGTTGGAAATGATTTCTCAATAACAGGTTCCGGTTATATGGATACTGCTCCCACCTTTTCAAAAAAGAGGTGGGTATTTTTGTATCCCCAGCAAACGCGAAAAGGCACAGAGAAGAAGCAATCTCCTCTACGCTTATAGGCAGAAAAAAGCAGCTGATCCTCCCTTCCTCCCACAGCCCGGCAGCTTTGCCTGAAACCATCCAATCTGTGTCGTTTCGCAATATGAATACTACTCCCACCTTTTTATCGGGAGTCACGAAAGGAGTGTGAAAACTTTGCCGAAAAATCAACCTGAACTGAAGCTCATCTCCCTGGAGGACGTGGCGGTGGAGCCGGTGCGCTGGCTCTGGTATCCCTACATTCCTCTGGGGAAACTCTCCATCCTCCACGGCGATCCGGGGGAAGGCAAGACCACCCTGGCCCTGTGGATCGCGGCAGCCTGCAGCCGGGGACTGGCCCTCCCCGGCGGGGAAACTGGGGAACCCCTCACCGTCCTGTACCAAACTGCCGAGGATGGTTTAGGGGACACCATCAAGCCACGGCTGCTGGAATCCCAGGCGGACTTGCACCACATCTACACCATCGACGAAACGGATTTCCCTCTCTCCATGCTTGACGAACGCATCGGGGAGGCCATTGAGAAAACCCATGCCCAACTGATGATCCTGGACCCCATGCAGGCGTACCTGGGGGAGAAGGTGGACATGAACCGGGCCAACGAAGTGCGCACCGTAATGAAGGGACTGACCAAAGTGGCAAACCAAACCGGCTGCTCCATCGTCCTGGTAGGCCACCTGAACAAATCCCAAAGCGCCAACAGTGCCCAGCGAGGCCTGGGCTCCATGGACTTCCGCGCAGCGGCCCGGAGTGTTCTGCTGGTGGGCCGGGTCAAAAACGACCGGGACATCCGGGTGATGGTTCACGACAAATCCTCCCTGGCGGAGGAGGGACCCTCCCGAGCTTTCTCTCTGCAGAACGGCACCCTCCACTGGCAGAAGGGATACGAAACCCTCACAGCGGACCAGCTGCTCAGCGGAAGAAGCCAGGACTCCAAACTCACCTTGGCGGAGGAGCTGATCCTGGACACCCTGGACAGGCGTCCCGCCGTTCCCGCCAAGGAAATGTTCTCCCTGGCACAGCAGGCAGGCATCTCCGCCCGGACTCTCAAGTCCGCCAAGGGAAACCTGCGGGACTATGTGCAGTCGGTGCGGGTAGCCAACGACTGGCTGTGGCGCAGGACGGACGGAAGCGTGCAAGGGGGTAATCTGTGATGGGGGCTTCTTGCTTATCTTGTGTCCACGGGCTTAAAATCGTCTGCATCTTGTGTGATTTCCCAAGAGTGTTCCATGGTTCTTTGCCTTCTTGCACCCTTTGGGAAGGATCAAAAGGACGCACAGCAACCGCTCCACCTGGGGAAGCCAGGAAAGGTCACACCAGCCAAAAATCCGCCCTGTGCGGCCCGTTGTGGCCGGTTTGGACCCCAGGTGGGGGAACGACCCGTCCCCGCCCGTTCCGGGGCGATTTGGGCCCCACAGGGTCCAGTTTGGCAGAAAGCAAAGAAACCGCCCACCACCCCGGGTTTGGGGAGAATTTGGGGGTGTGAAAAAAGAGCAGGTGAAAGGCTCGGGGTCGCTGGAGCGTCCCCAGCCGGATCACCTCGCCCGGCAGAGCCGGTCGTTGCGGGCTTTTTGCCCTCTTCCACCACCAAAAAAATCCGGGGTCGGTTGGGAGGCCTTGGGGTCACGATCGGGGTCAGAAACAGGAAATTTCCCGGTGGCAAGCCATTTTTCCGGGTGTCACCGCCGGGGTCAACGAAAGGATGAAGGAAACTATGGCAGAAAAAGATTTAAAACGTAAATTCGCCCTGTGGATTCGCCCTTCTCTTCTGGAGGAGGTGGATTCTCTCTACAAAAGCGACAACTGCGCCAGCCGCAGCGAGTTCATGGAAAAGGCCCTGCGGTTCTACATGGGATACCTTTCTAGCCAAGCAAACCAGGACTACCTGGCCGATGTCATTCCCTCCACGGTGAAGGGAATCGTGGATGAAAGTTCCAACCGCATGGGCCGTCTGCTGTTCAAGCTGGCAGTGGAGCAGGCTGTGATATCCAACATTCTCGCCGCAGTCTGCGAGGTAGACCAGCAGGAGTTGGAACGCTTGCGCAACCAATGCATTCAGCAGATCCGCAAGACCAATGGCATGATTTCTTTCGACGAGGCCTTGAAATGGCAGAAAGATAACTGAGAGATGGAGGGGAGGTGACAGACGTCCCCTCCCCAAGTTTCTCTTGGCAAATGGAGGCAATCATCGTTTTGCTCTCGCAAAACCGCAAAACATCGCGCTAAAGATTGAAGAAAGGAGAACCTATTTGGCCAGCATCAAGAAACTATCAGACCGAAAATTCAAGATCACCATTAGCAACGGCTACCGCCCTAACGGGAAGAAAATCTGCAAAGCCAAGACCATCACCGTGCCGGATTCGGTGAAGCCCCGGGGCATCTCTCAGTACGTTGCCCACGAAGCGGAAGAGCTGGAACGCCTGGTGAAGTCCGGCTACTCCGAGGACCGGGACACCCTCTTTGAAACATACGCTACCCGATGGCTGGACCGTCAGGTGAAATACGCTCCCGGCACCCTGGCCAGTTACCGGCGGATGCTGGAGGTGGTCTACCCTTACATTGGCTCTATCAAGCTGGGAGAGCTGCGGCCCATGGCCCTGGAAAACATGATGATAGAGTTACGAAAGAGAACCAGCCATGGCAAGCCCATCCAGGAGGCCACCGTGCAAAAGTACCTGACCGTGGTGTCCGCTGTGCTCAGCGACGCCAAGCGCAACGAGATTATTTCTAAGAACCCCGCCCGGATGATCGACTTGCCGGAAACAAAACACCGGCATCAGTTCATCCCCACGGACCAGCAGGCACAGGACTTGATTCTGGCCCTGCTGGATGAGCCCTACCACTATAAGCTGTTCTATGTGCTGGCCATGTACACTGGCTGCCGCCGGGGTGAGTTGTGCGCCTTGCAGTGGAAAGACTTTGTGATCGTGGAGAAGTACCGCTCTGTGCTCACGGTTTCCCGTTCCCGTACTGTGGTGGCTGGTCAAGGTGTGGTGGAAGGACCTACTAAGAATGGCCGCTCTCGTACAATTGCTCTGTCCGAGGACATGACCTCCTTGGTGCAGGGGTTCTGCTATTATCAACGGGAGATAGCGATGGAAAACGGACGGGAACTGAGCCCTTACCTGTTCGTCAACGAGAAGGGCCAGCTCATCCACCCGGACACGTTCACAAAACATTTGCGCCTGATCTTTGAGGAGAACGGCTTCCCGGACAACTTCCACCTCCACACCCTGCGGCACTATTTTGTCTCCGCCATGCTCCACGAGGGGGTGGATAAGCAGACTGTGGCCGAGATGGCGGGCCATGGGGACACCGCTTTCCTGGAGCGCACTTACTGCCATCCTCAGATGGCCTTGAAGGAACAGGCGGCGGAAAAGATGGATCAACTGCTCCTCCACAACCCGTAATTCTGGTACCTTGCTGGAGGTTGTGGACAGGCTTACCTACTCCTCTTGTCCAAAAAGTAGAACGTGAGAAAAGCGCTGGACTTTCCAGCCCACGTGGAGTAGTGTGTGGTTGCCTCCACAGGGCAAATCACAACAGGAAAGAGGTTCTTCACGATGGCAAGCATCCGCAAACGGGGAAACAGCTACCTACTAGTGGTGTCCATGGGTTACGACCCGGAAGGCCACCGCCGCAAGCCCCAGCAAAAAACCGTCCACCCGCCAGAGGGGTTAACACCAAAGGCCAAGGAAAAATGGCTGGAAGAGGAGGCCGCTCTCTTTGAGCGGCAGTGCAAAAACCAACCCTTAACCGTGGACAAATCCATCACCCTGGCGGAGTACACCACCTACTGGCTGGGACATATCGCCCCCGGCAAGCTGGCGAAATCCACATTGGCCCGGGACAAGCAGGACATTGACCGGTTCCTGCCGACCCTGGGCAGCTACAAACTTACCGAACTAAAGCCCGAACACTTCCGCAATCTTTACGCGGCCTTGCGGAAACAAAAGAACTCTGTGACTGGAAAACCGCTCTCCGAGAGCACCGTGGAAGGAGTCCACGCTTGTCTGTGTGGAATCCTCAGCGATGCCATGGAGGGCGGTTTTTTGTCGCAGAATCCGGCCTGGCGCACCTACAAATACAGCGGCAAGAAGAAAAAGCAGCGCCATGTGGCCGACGAGGAAACCACACGGAAACTCATTGCCGCGCTGGAAGAGGAGAGCATCAAGTACGAAACTTATTTCAAACTCATCATCGCCACGGGGATGCGGAGGGGAGAATGCTGCGGGCTGAAATGGAAGGACGTGGATTTCTCGGAGAAGTCCATTCACATCTGCCGCAACGTGGTGAAAGTCACAGGAGAGAACATCATTGTAAAAGAACCCAAGACCGCTGCCGGGGACCGGTATGTGTACTTCTCCCTGGAGATGGCCAGCCTCTTGAAAGAGTACCGCTCCTTCTGTGAAGGGGAGCTGGAACTCCACGAGGGCAGAAAGCTGACCCCGGAGGACTACATCTTCCGCCGTCACGGAGAAAACCTGCCCATGACCCCCAGCACCTTTACCTGGCGGTTTAAATTGATCTTGAAGAAGCATGGCCTGCCCTTGGATCTGAACGTTCACAGCCTGCGGCACACGGCGGCCAGCCTGATGATCTCCAGTGGGGCGGACGTGGCCACCGTGTCCGGGCTGCTGGGGCACTCTCAGGTGTCCACCACTCTGGATATCTACACCCATGCCTTCGATGAGAAGAAGCGAGAAGTCAGCGCCCAGATGCAGGGACGGGTGGGGGTGTAACCAGACGAAGCAGAAGACAAGGTCATCTTCCTTCCTCCAAAGCGAAGGAGATGACCTTCTTCTTTTTCTGCTTTGCGTACCGCAAGATGAAAGTTTCTGATCCACCATGTTAGAAAAAGTTTATCTTAATAATTTTCTTATTTCCATCGCTAGTAAAACAGAAACAGGGATAATTCCAGGGGGTAAACTCAAAGGAGCAAAGAAAAAACTCACTAAAACCTCCTATCAAGATTCCAGTGAGCTTTTACTCTTTAGGGTTTTATTTGTTTTGAATGTTTGATCATAGTGTCGATAACATCGTAAATCTGAGAACGATCCTCAGCAGATAGTTTGTCGAGCTTATGAGCCAGAAGCGAATCTTTTACCACATATCCATGATCAAGGACATCTACCAGGATCATATCTGCTGAAACGCCAAGAGCGTTGATGATAGCAATCAATGATTCCAAAGAAGGTGTTTTTTCACCGCGCTCTATCGCACCCACATAGTTAATGCTTAGGTCGGCTTTCTCCGCAAGGTCTTCTTGACGAAGCTTCTTCATCAGGCGATATTTACGGATGTTTTTGCCGATGGATTCAAGCCCCATCACAACACCTCCTATCAGCGTTTATTACACACCCATAGTATAGGTGGTACATCTATCTTGATACACATTCTATAAGGTAGTAATCAACGCTATTAGAGTTGATTAGTTCGTAAGGATATGCTATTCTTGTATCTCAAAGAGGTGTACCGGGGAATGGGTAAAGAAACAACTGCGACCTTCATCGGTCATAAAGAATGTTTCGGTGTTCGCGTTGAGGCAGTCAGGAAACAAATTGTAAAGTTAATTGGTTTCGGAGTCACTGACTTCTTAAACGGTGGTATGGGCGAATTTGATTGGATGTGTGCGAAGCTTGTCTGCGAGCTGAAAACGAGTTATCCGCAGATAAAGAACTACCTTGTCCTCCCATACCTCACATTCAACATCTCAGAAACAAAATACTTTGACTCCATTATCTACCCAGAAGGCTTTGAAATATCACTTTAAGGCAGCAATTCCTGCAAGGAACCGATACCTGGTTGATCACTCTTCTTACGCAATTTGTTACGTAACACACGACTGGGGAGGCGCTGCAACAACACTGAAACGTGCTGAGAAGAAAGAGCTTACCATCATCAATTTAGGGGATAATCAAGATAGAAGAAATTAATAAGTAAGAAGTGGGATATACGGATCGTACAATCCTCATCTGGCAAAAAAGTCTTTTATTTGCTTGAAAAAAAGTCTTTTTATATATAATATATAATTAATTTAAGCAAATATGACCATTCAAAAACGGAGGTGAAGTAGATGAACCATCGCCTCAGTCCATATTTAGCTGCAAAATCAGATCCGCAAAATGTAGACCTTTGGCTCCCCTTATGGATACACAGCCGGGATACCGCTGAAGTTATGCGGCGCCTGGCTGTGAATTGGCTTTCCGATGGAGCTAGAGCAGCTTTGGAGTTGGAAGAGGCCACCCTTTCTAAAACAGCGTACTTTTTGGGAGCTGTCCACGACATAGGAAAGGCAACTGTCTTATTCCAAAGTAACATCACGCAACATTTACCGGAGGCCCGGGAGAGGTTATCCAGGCAGTGCACTTTTCCTGCGACATTTGTCTATCCCCGAGCAACGCCTCACGCCAAAGCAAGTGAGGCCATTTTGTTACAACTGGGATGTCCAAAAGGGATTGCCTCCATCGCGGGGGCTCACCACGGGAAACCGCAAGAGAATCGGCAGAACGACTATGTGGATGAAAATATAGAGCTCTATAAAAACAACTACTACGGGAAGGGAGAAAAAGACCTTTGGTTTTCCCTTTGGAAACAGATGTTAGATCAGCATTTGCAGGGTGCAGGGTTTGCATCCGTAGAAGAGTTGCCCGAGTTATCCATTCCCCAGGAGCTTTTGTTGACAGGGATGCTGATCATGGCGGACTGGATTGCCTCCAACACCAGCTTTTTTCCGTTACTCTCTGTAGAGGACTTGGGCAGTGAATCTCTCTATCCAAAACGCTTAAGGAACGGATGGGAGAGAATTCACTTGCCGGATCCCTGGCAAACGTCATCCTACATTCCCATGGAAAAAGAGTCTTTTCAAAATCGTTTTGGCTTTTCTCCCAATGAAGTGCAGCAGGCGGTACTAGATGTGACAGCCTCCATGGAAACACCAGGTCTTTTGATTATGGAAGCGCAAATGGGTGTGGGCAAGACGGAGGCCGCTTTAGCTGCGGCGGAAACCTTTGCTGCGAAATGGAGGGCTGGAGGTCTTTTCTTTGGATTGCCCACCCAGGCCACTGCCAACGGCATTTTTGGGCGGCTGACTACTTGGGCGCAAACCCAGTCGGAGGATACCGCGCACTCCATCCGATTGGCCCATGGCATGGCGGAACTGAACGAGGACTATCGAGGGCTGTTTCTTGGAAAAGCGCTTGTTGAGAGAGACGATCCCGAAGAAGGGGTCTATGTACACCCTTGGTTTCAAGGCCACAAGCAGGCATTGCTGGCCGATTTTGTCATTGGTACTGTGGATCAGTTGCTGATGGTGGCATTGCGGCAGAGGCACCTGATGTTGCGTCATTTGGGAGTGGCAGGTAAAATCGTAGTAATCGATGAGGTTCACGCCTACGATGCCTATATGAACACGTACCTTGACAGAGCCCTGTCTTGGCTAGGTTGTTACCACGTACCAGTCATCTTGCTCTCTGCCACATTACCGGCCCAGCGCCGGGGAGAACTGGTAGCAGCCTATTTGGGAGCCAAAAATGTGGAGCGTGAACTTTTCTCAAATCGGGGATATCCGTTGCTCACCTGGACCTTGGGAACCGCTGTACAGCAGCGTGTGATAGCACTTTCTGCCAAGCAGTGCCAGGTCACCCTGCAGACCGCCCGAGAGGACGCACTTCCCCAGTTGTTGGAAGATGCTTTGGCAGAGGGGGGCTGCGCAGGTGTTATCGTCAACACAGTCAAAAAGGCACAGATGATTGCAAGCCAGCTGCAAGAAATGATGCCAGATTTTCAAGTGTTTTTGTTCCACGCTCAGTTTCTCATGCCGGATCGCGCAGAGAAGGAGCGAATCTTGCTAGAACGCTTAGGAAAACGGTCTACTCCTGAGCAGCGGGACAAGCTTATTGTTGTGGGTACCCAGGTGTTAGAACAGTCGCTGGATATTGACTTTGATTTTTTGGTGACTGAGCTCTGTCCTATGGACCTGCTTTTACAGAGAATCGGACGAGAACACCGTCACCCTAGTCGTGATCTCAATCGTCCTCCTCGGCTGCGAGAGGCCAGGTGTGTTGTCTTGACGGCGGAGGACGGTTTTGATGAAGGAAGCAAAGCTGTGTATGGGGAATGGCTCTTGTGGCGCACCCAGATGTTACTGCCTTCTGTTGTCCATCTTCCAGATGATATTTCCTCCTTAGTACAAGATACCTATGGTTGGGAGGAACAAGATGCGCTTTCTGAAACAGAGGAGAGCAAGCATGCACTGAAACAATATCAGTTGGAGGAAAAGTCTAAGCAAGAGAGGGCTAGCCAATTCACTATCTTACCACCCAAAAAACGTAAGGTTTTGACCAAGTCTGAGGTGTTGGATGATTGGATGAAGGAAGAGGGAGCTCACTCCGAATCCCAGGCCCGCGCTGCCGTACGGGATGGAGATCCCTCTATCGAGGTGCTGGTCATGATGCAGTACCGAGATGGCAGCGTGCGATTTCTTCCATGGCAGGAAGGAGGTATTTCTATCGCCACAGACGGGCCTCCCTCCCAGGAGGAAAGCCGTGCCATTGCCCGGCAGCGTCTGAGGCTGCCCAGCTATTTTAGCCGCCGTTGGACCATTGACGGGGTGATTGGGGAATTGGAAGATCAAAACCGCCGCTTCTTAGCCCAGTGGCAACAGGCGCCTATGCTCTGTGGAGAACTTGTCTTGTTACTGGACGAAGAGTTCTCCATCAAATTAGCGGGAACAAGAATTGTCTACGACAAAGAGCGTGGTTTGACCTATGGAAAGGAGGAGGCCTGTGAAGGAGATTGAATTTAACTTATTGGAGGAACCGTGGATTCGGGTGCGTACAGCGGATTGCACGCTAAAAGAAGTTTCTCTCACAGATGCATTGCTTCATGCCCACGAGTATGCCGATTTGGCTGGAGAACTGCCCACTCAGGACGTGGCTGTCCTCCGATTGCTTCTGGCAGTGCTGCAAACTATTTTTTATCGAGTGGATGGGGAAGGAAATCCTTCCCCGTTAACAGATGAGGAGGAAGCCCTAGACCGTTGGGGCCAGTTGTGGGAGAAAAAACAACTGCCCGAAAAACCCATCTTAGACTACTTGGCAGCCTGGCGGGATCGGTTTTGGCTGTTTCACCCAGAGCGGCCTTTCTATCAAGTGGCAACACTCAAAAATGGAATTGAGTTTGGTGCTCAGAAGCTCAATGGTGAGATCTCTCAAAGCGAAAATAAAGTGCGGCTATTTTCCAGTTATACCGGGCTTGAAAAAGAACACTTAAGTTATCCCCAGGCTGCGCGATGGCTGCTGTATATCAATGGCTATGATGAGCAGGGAGGACGTCCAAAACCAGGAAATCTTCCCAGAAAAGGTGTGGGTTGGCTAGGCCAGATCGGCTACCTAGCAATTCGTGGTTCCTCGCTCTTTGAAATCTTATTGCGAAACCTAGTTTTCCTAAAAGATGGAGAAGAACTATATGGTCCTCCTACTCCCTGTTGGGAAAATGAAAAGGTTCGGGAGGAACAGTCCTGCCCACTTGTAGGGATCGACAATCAGGCGCAGTTACTCACAATGCAATCCCGAAGGATCCTTTTTGAAAGGGAAGAACAAGGTCAGTTTGTAAAGGGGTATTCTCTGTTGGGTGGAGATTATATTGACACCACACAGTTTGCGCCATTTATCGAACAGGCAACCCTATGGGGAAAGACAAAGGAGAGCAAAAACAAACCAATTTATTATTATCCCAGAATCCATGACAGCAGCAAACAGCTATGGAGGGAATTTCCCGTGTTCTTTGAAGATCGGGAGCCAGGAGTTCTGAAATGGAACCAAGTTCTGACCAGAGAGGGGATTCTGCCTCGAAGAGCTTCCTTGAATTTGCTAGCAGTTGCGAACATGTATGATCCCAGCCAAAAATCCACAGTGATTGATTCTTACACAGATACTCTTTCATTCCATATGGAAGTGCTCAATTCTCTAGGAATCTCTCGAAGCAAAGTCGTTCAAGAAATTCAAAACTGTGAAAAAATAGCCAATTGTGTAGGAGATCTAGCAAAGGAAATCTCGAAATCTTGTGGAGATGAAGGCAATGGATTGATGAAAACAGCGAAAGAGCGGTTCTATTTCTCCGTCGATCAACCTTTTCGCCAATGGCTGTCCGATTTGGGCCCGGAGGAAGACATAGACGAAGCAGTGCTCTCTTGGCGCAATCAGGCCAAACGGATTGCACGCCAAGTGGGCCAAAAGCTCGTGGAAGAGGCTGGCCCAAGCGCTTTGGTAGGACGATATGAGAAGATCAAAAAAGGGAATCAGGAGTTCAAGGTGTACCATGCAGCTCCGAAAGCTTTCCACTGGTTCCTATGGGAATTAAAGAAGATCTACGGAGAAAAAGGAGGGATTCAGCCATGATTGCAAAGCAAGTGGCCGGATTGGTAGAACGCCGCATCTGGCAAATACAGGGTATGCCGGAACATCCCCGCAGGGCAGCCTTAGCCAATCTCCGGCGTGGTATAGGACGTACACCCGGAGAACTGCCGGAACTTTGGGGGAGTTTTCTCCAAGAAATGCCCCCAGAGTTTTTCAGCCACAATGGCAACGCCACCGCAGCTGAGTGGGCTGTCTATTTGGCGCTGACCCTTTTCGCATTACATCAGCAAAGCCAAGAGAAATCCATGTGGGCAGACGGTGTGGGAATTGGGCAAGCGGTGCGCCAGCTGTCAAACAAGCAGAAGGAAGATCCCCAGGAAAGCGGCGCCTTTAAGCGCTTCAGCGCACTGATTACGGCTGACAATATAGAGGAGGTTTCCCATCATCTTCGGGGATTGATCCAACTCTTAAGGAGAGAAGGTCTGCCGTTAGACTATCCCCAATTGGCCTTTGATTTATTTGAATTGCAATTTCCAGATAGTGCCCCCCGAGTAAAACTGCGGTGGGGACAGGACTACTTCTATCAACCCAACGAAACCCAGGATGAACAAGAAAAGGAGGATTCCCATGAATAAGCGTCTCTATGTAGATCTCCATGTATTGCAGACTGTCCCCCCCAGCTGTGTGAATCGTGATGACACAGGCAGCCCCAAAACTGCCATGTACGGTGGAGTCCGAAGAGCACGTGTTTCCTCCCAGGCCTGGAAACACGCTATGAGAAACATGTTTCGTGAGGAACTGTTAAGTGCAGAACAGATGGGAGAACGCACAAAAAAAGTTCTACAGATTCTCACCGAGGAAATTGAACAGATCGCTCCCGATCAAGATGGGGAAAAGCTTGCAAAAAAGGCTATGGAATACGCAGGCCTGACTCTTTCAAAAAAGAACCCCAATGATCTGGATGCACTGTTCTTTCTCAGTCATTTCCAGGCCAAAGCATTGGCACAACTGATTGTGGAAGGTTTTTCCGACAAAAAAGCTTATCATGAAGCACTGGATTCTGCCCCTTCCATTGACATGGCGCTGTTTGGGCGTATGGTAGCGAGTGATCCTTCGCTGAACTATGACGCTTCGGCCCAAGTTGCCCACAGCATCTCTACGCACCGAGTACAGAATGAATATGACTATTTCACCGCTGTGGATGACTGCGCTCCAGAAGATAATGCTGGCGCTGGCCACCTGGGTACTGTGGAATACAATTCTTCCACGTTGTACCGCTATGCCACAGTGAATGTGTTGGAACTGGCAAGCTATCTGGGAAAAGAAGATGCGATCAAAGCGGTAGAGGTATTTACAGAAGCTTTCATTCGTTCTATGCCAACAGGCAAACAAAACACCTTTGCCAATCGCACCTTGCCAGATGTTGTCTATGTAACGGTGCGGGATGACCAACCTGTCAACTTGTGTGGGGCGTTTGAGCAAGCGGTACCCTCTACTGCCAGCGGGTATGTAGATCCCTCCAAGCAGCGGCTTGTTTCCTATGCGGAGCAGGTGTATTCCGATTTTACCGGGGAACCTTCTACCGCTTTTACTGTAGGCAAGGGATTGGAGGACCTGGCTGCTTCCATGCCTTTGCAGGCTATGTTGGCCGAGCTGTCCAAGGCGGTGTCCCAGCAACTGGGTGAATCCGAGGTGTCCTAATGGCTACCTTATTGTTACGATTGGCTGCACCTTTGCAGTCCTGGGGCATGGACTCCAAATTTGAAACCAGAAAAACCAACCGGGAACCCACCAAAAGCGGCGTGGTAGGACTCTTGGCAGCTGCCTTGGGAATTGTGCGGGAGGAACCAGAAAAGCTAATCCCGTTAAATCAACTGCGCTTTGGAGTACGGGTGGATCAAGAAGGGGAATTCCTGGTGGACTATCATGTCGCTCGAAAAGAGGAAAAAACACGTAAGGCAGAGAATGTAAAAATAACGCCTTACATTACGTATCGTCACTACCTGTCGGATGCTATTTTTCTGGTAGGGCTGGAAAGTCAGGACGACGTTTTTTTGCAGGAGATCGTCCAGGCTCTTCATCACCCCGTGTTCCCGCTGTTTTTGGGACGCCGTTCCTGTCCCCCCACCATGCCCTTGTGCTTGGGAATTCGGCAGAAAGATCTGAAAACCGCCCTAACAGAGGAGCCCCTATTGGTGTCAGCGTGGCGAAAGCTAGACCCTGCTGCGAGACGAATGATACTGGATGCCACCCCCGGAGAACCAGGTGTGGTTCCTCAGCGGGACCTCCCATTGTCTTTCAGCCAGACCCACCGACAGTTTGGGTATCGATTAGCGCGGGAGGACAAGGCAACAGGACTGCTCTCCACAGAGCATGATGCTTTTGCGGAACTGTGAGGTGATTCCATGTATTTATCAAGAGTTTCCTTGGATCCTCACAAGAGAACCACTATGATTGCCCTGGCAAATCCTCAGCAGTTTCATGGAGCCGTGGAACAGGCATTTCCTGGAGAACGCCGTCGCCGGTTGTGGCGACTGGACCCACTGGGAGAAAAACTGTATTTGATGATTCTCAGCGAGGATGTGCCAGATTTGTCAGGTATCGAGGATCAGTTCGGGTCAGGGGAACCGGGAGAAACAAAATCATATGATCCCCTGTTGGAAAGGATTCTACCGGGCAGTGTTTGGCACTTCCGACTGGCAGCCAATCCCACTACCAGTAAAGTGTCTTCTTCAGGCTCTTTGGAAAGGGGCAAAGTACAGGCCCATGTCACTCCGGAATTTCAGGAAAAGTGGCTGCAGACACGGGCAGAAAAGCACGGATTCTGCTTGAAAAGCTTACAGGTGACAGGGTCCCGGTGGCTGCGGTTCCGAAAAGGGCATCATGGAAGGCCAGTCACATTGCTTTCTGTTGTGTATGAGGGCATACTAGAGGTGACAGAGCCGGATCTCTTCCGACAGGTTCTGAGAGAGGGAATGGGTCGTGGAAAAGCCTATGGGCAAGGCCTTCTATCGGTGATGAAGGGAGGAACCAGCCATGGCTGAGATCCCTGGTATCATTCGTCCAGAGCTTCAGGCGTTGCCACAAGTCAAGGACCGAATGACCTTCCTGTATTTAGAACACTGTACCTTAGGCAGGCAGGATGGAGCGATCACTGTGACAGACGAAAAGGGGATTGTGCATATTCCTGCCGCTGCCATCACGGTATTACTTCTAGGACCTGGCACTCGTGTGACCCACCGTGCTATGGAACTTATGGGTGATACAGGTGTTGGTGTAGTATGGGTGGGAGAGCATGGAGTGAGGTATTACGCCCACGGTCGTCCTCTTACTACCAGAGCAGGATTACTCCAGCGCCAGGCTGAATTAGTGAGCAACACAAGAAAACATTTAAGCGTAGTGCGAAAGATGTACCAGCTGCGGTTCCCAGATGAGGATGTTACTGGGCTAACGATGCAGCAGCTGCGAGGCCGAGAGGGAAGTCGAGTACGCAGAGCCTATCGGGCAGCTTCTCAAAAGACAGGTGTCCCTTGGAATGGGCGGGAGTATCAGCCGGAGGATTTTTCCGCCAGTGACAAAGTAAACCAAGCCCTATCTGCCGGCCATGCCTGCCTCTACGGGTTGGCCTATGCTGTCATTGTTTCTCTAGGTTGTTCCCCCGGGCTTGGGTTCGTCCATGTGGGGCATGAACGCTCGTTTGTCTACGATATTGCGGATCTTTATAAAGCGGAAATCACAATCCCCATTGCTTTTGAGGTTGCGGCAGAAGATCCAGAAGATCTACCTTCTGTTGTCAGACGGAGAGTTCGGGACGTGATGGTATCTCAGCATATTTTAGAGCGTATGGTCCATGATATTCGCTTCTTACTGCTCCCGGAAGAGGAGAGGGACACCACTGAAGATGCTGTCTATCTTTGGGACAACCAACGAGGAACCGTAGAAAATGGAATCAACTATTCTTAAAGAAAAGGAGGGGAACACACTATCGTTGTTATTACAATGACAGATTGCCCTCCCAAACTGCGAGGAGATCTGTCCAAATGGCTGCAAGAGGTGAATACCGGTGTGTATGTGGGCAACGTCAATTCACGGGTAAGGGAAGCAATTTGGGAGAGAGTCTGCGAGAATCTGAAAAATGGTCGTGCTACCATGGTTTTCTCTGCGAACAATGAGCAGCGAATGGATTTTCGAGTGCACAACACCTCTTGGGAACCAGTGGATTATGAAGGTATCCAGCTGATTCGCCGTCCACTTCCTTCTTCTTCAGTGGGTGAAGAAACGTTAAAACCAGGTTTTAGTAAAGCCGCAAAACACCAGATGGTAAACCGTAAACGCCGAGCTTCCGAAAAGGGGGAGCAATCCTTTGTGATCATTGACCTGGAAACAACAGGGCTCTCTCCCGTACAAGATAAGATTTTGGAGTTCGGTGCTATTCGGGTAAGAGAAAACCAAAAGATAGATATGTTTTCCAGGTTGATTCGCCAAGAGAAGGGTGTTCCCCAAATGATCACAGCACTTACCGGCATTAACAATGCTTTGGTGGAGCAGGAAGGACAACCTTTGGAAGAGGTATTAACAGACTTTTTGGAATTTGTGGGTGAGAATCCAATTGTTGGGTATAACCTGACTTTTGATATGAGATTTGTACAAGAAGCATGTCGAACCTGTGGAATTCATCCTCCTACAAATCACTGTGTAGACTTGTTGAACCTGGCTCGAAGGAAAGTGTTTGATGTTCCAGACTTTAAGTTAACCACACTGGCAACTCGGTTTTCACTGGATGTTTCAGTTCCTCATAGAGCATTGAACGATTGTCAAATTCTTTTTTCTCTCTATGAGAAACTAAATGAAAATGAATCTTTCACCTGAAAATAATGGCTTAAAATGGGGATCCGTTTAGTCTTTTCCCCGCATGCGCGGGGGTGATCCCCATTGGGAATGCTGTTCTTTGCAAAACGATTGCTTTTCCCCGCATGCGCGGGGGTGATCCTTGTGCTTTCAGATATCCCGGTTTTCCAAGACACTTTTCCCCGCGCAGGCGGGGATGATCCCAATGGCAATCACTATTTCTGGAGTACGTTTTTCTTTTCCCCGCGCAGGCGGGGGTGATCCTTCCACCGGCGCTCCGTTTTCCTGCACAGTAATCTTTTCTCTGCATGCGCAGGGGCGACTTTGTTACGTACAGAATGTTTTATGTCAGATTTCTTTCTCAAAAAGCAAACGAAAAGCCAGGATCAAACGATCCTGGCTTTTCTGGTGCGCACGACTGGATTCGAACCAGCGGCCTACAGAGTCGGAGTCTGTCACTCTATCCAGCTGAGCTACGTGCGCGAATATATATGAGAACCGCAGAAGCGGAAGTCAACCTTTTGAAAAATAGTAGTCAAACAGTAGTCAACGGCAGGATTTTTTCTCTCTGCCGAACCCGCAAAGCCCGATAAATACTGGCTTTTTCGGAATGTCTCAACTGAATCGGCCTGAACCGTCGGAGTCTGTCACTCTATCCAGCTGAGCTACGAGCGCAAATATATATGAGAACCGCAGAAGCGGTAGTCAACCTTTTTTAAATCTTCCAGAAGTCAGCTCACAGTATAGCTTGACTCTGGTGCGAAAAGAAGAGAATCTTGTCGAAGAGAAAACTTTTCTCATTCGCAACGGCCATTTTCCAACTGCCGCCGTACCCAATCCACGATATCTTCCGCAGTGATGCTTTGAGATGCCCGGAGAAGAGCAATCAGCTTTTTTTCATCGGGGGATAGTTCTCCAATAGTACTGGGATCCGGGAAAGGCTTTTTGGGGCATCTCTCACGATCCGTCAGAATCACCGGAGCACCGTTTTCCTCTTCCTCTTCAAAGAAGAACTCAATGGGGGCGCCGCAGATGCGGGCAATCTTCCCCAGTGTTGTTGGATCCGGAGAGGTTTTACCCGTTTCATAATAAGTATACGTGGCACGGTTCATGTTCAAAGCATCGGCAATGTTTTGCTGGGAATAGCCCGCCTTTAACCGGGCCTGACGCAAACGGTCCGCCAAAAAACTATTGGTTCCGCCGAAACTTTTCGCCATGAAAAACTCCCATTCTCCTTTTTGTGTACCTGCCTATAAAGCTGAATGAAACATCACCGTTTAGCTTATCCCATTCTCTGGCACACAACCACGAAAAAAGGAGCACTTTTTCAAGTGCGATATGTATTATATAATAACTTCGACAAAAAAGCTAGCGATTCGACACAATTTGCGATGTATAGTGAAGTATGTTCACAAGAGGCTGTTGCGATACGTCGGAAAGTTTTTTCTGTCTCCGCATTGACTTTTTTACTTTCGAGCGCTATAATATCTAAGCACTGGAAAATACGCGGGCGTAGTTCAGTGGTAGAACATCAGCTTCCCAAGCTGAATATGAGGGTTCGATTCCCTTCGCCCGCTCCAAATCCCCAGGTTTTCCTGGGGATTTTTTTGCGTTGGCGGAAGCCCGCATTCTACCTGGCTTTTTCATGGGTCTCAAAATTTCTGTTAGTCTCATTTGGACTAATTTCAGCTAAGGTTTTTGGGGGTGTTTTTCTGTTGTTATGTCAACTTTGCCCTCCAAAGCTAAGGTTTTAATCCTTAGCTTTACTCCTTTGAGCTAAGGTTTTATGATCTCAAGAAGCTGGCTGAGAACCTCCGGATGGTCCAAAATTTTCTTGAGTAGCGCTTGAGTATCCTGGGGTACTTCAGTGTTTCCATCTTTTTGAGAGCCTTTTTCCATCTTCTCAGCGATGTCAACTTGGTCTTGGTCGTAGGCTCTGGAATAACGGATCACCATATCAGGTTCGGCCCAGCCTCCTGCTCGCATAACCGCCTTCACGTTCCCATTTGAGACTTGGAGTTTTTTGGTTGCGCTGGCTGCGCGAACACTGTGAAAAACTACTTTGTCTAATTTGTTTTCCGGAACGCTGGTAAACCTGAATCCATTTTCCCTCATTTCCACAATGACATCCTTAAACCTCTTGTTGAGCTGCTCTGGCATCATGGGACGCCCATTCGGTTGGCAAACAATAAGCTGATTGTCCTGATAGTCCCCGCCAAAAACATCCTCTATCATCGTTTCCTGCATTGCTTTCATTTGATTAAGTTTTTCCACCATCAAATGGTTTAAAGCACAGTAACGTTCTGTGGATTCTGTTTTTGGTGCTTTTAGAACAAGCTTTGTGCGATTGTACGGGTTCATTGCGGGGAAGGTATAGTAGATCTTCATTTTGGGAAGTTGAAGATTTTTCTTGTCTATACGAGCAAGCGCTTTGTAGATATGCAGCGTCCTCTCTTCCGAGCTATAGTCTTTCCATTGCAATGCCACGACTTCTCCGCCTCGAGTGGTGCAGTAATACTGGATGCAAAGAGCAAGATGTAAAGTAAACCGTTCATAGTCCTCGGGTTCGTCTGTGTAATTTAGGATTTTTTCAAACTCCTCAGGAGAAAATGCCGGACGTTCCTTTTCTTTGTATTCGGGCAGGTCAGCATCAAGGAACGGATTTTGCTGGATGTATTTCCACCGTTTTGCCTGATTGAAAGCTGTACGAAGAATCTTGTGTATATCCTGAACTAGCGAAGGTGTGACATACTTCTTCTCCGTTTGAGAACGGCGTGTAGCGCTCCTTGACCCAACTAACTCAACCTTCGTGACTAAGAAGGTATAAAAATCGTCGATCATTTTGGTCGTGATATCGACGATTTTGTGTTGTCCAAAGTAGGGATAAACGTAGTTGTTCATCAGAGCCTGTGAGCAGGCATAATACGCCGCTCCCCAATGCTTAGAACCGTACTGAACGATGAATTCATCCATAAACTCCGCAAGTGTAGCGTCGTAGATCGGACCGGTTTTGCTTGCGTTGGATGCAAACAGTGTGGCTTCAGCAGCAGCCAACTTTCGTTGAGCACGGCGGTGTTCACGCCACTTTTTCTCCTCAGCGTTTTTCTTGGCGCGCAGTTTTTCCGCCTGTGTCTTTGTAAGACCTGATTTCATAACGGAATGCCTGTCATCGCCTTCATAATAAATGACTGCATATTTACCGTTCCTGGAAATAATACTGGCCATTACAGATCACCTCCACGTATTAATGCATGGTGACCTGTCAAGTAAATGTGGTTAGTCATATGCTTTCATTCCTCCGTATCAAATGCTTCGGAATCCAGCCATGCGTCAAAAGAGGACTTTGAAACCCGGATACTTCTTCCAACGTGGACGATTTTGAAATATCCCGAGTGACACAGCTCATAAGCTTTCTTTCTGCTGATATCAAGTATCGACATGATTTCAGCAACTGTGTACGTCCTTTTGTCTGCAGGTGGATTATGGATTGAGTTTACATGTCCGATCGGAAAAACCTCCTTTCTTTCAATCGGACGACAGAGGAATCCAGCCTTCTGCAATAGCAATTTCATTATAGTACAGCTGAATCCAGTAATCAATCCGAAGGAGCGTAACCGCTGAAGATTCATCACCTGCTGCCTGTAGCTACCAGGCCATAGAGTGTTTCTCTCCCCGCATGCTGATGCCGGGCCGCCCGATGCTGTGAGGCGTCCAAGGCGGAAGTACCATTATAGTCGGCTGGGTCATTGCGTCCCGCAGGCGCCCCCGCGATTTGATTGCCTTCTTCAAGGCACCGCTCTCCAGCCGGGGATGTGACAGGTTGTTATTGTTTTTTCAAGGTGCTTTGTGAATGCCTTCATATATAAGAACAGTGATATTTCACGATTTCTATCACATAATGATTATTTTTTAAAAAAACACTGGCAGAGCTCCGCCAGTGTTTTTTCATCTCCAAATGTAGATCAAAATGGAAGATAAATGGGATTCCTGGAACTATGCAATATCCCCCTACACACTCTGTGTGGAGCGGAGGGGGGGACGTTGCCTTCTTTTTATCACACTCCTTCGTTTATGTATGGGCAGAGATCTTTTTAATCCATAAACTTGGCAAACTTAGGAATTGCTTGGAAAAGTTTCAGAAGAATCTCCTGCCTGAGGTCTTCATCTAATTTTCCATTTACATAGCTGGCGTGGTTGATCATGGGTTTATATAAGATCAGAAGTTGTTCAATGGCAGTATGATCTCCCTGTACAGCCTTTTTCAGTACAGCATGAAATTGCAGATCGTTCATCTTTTTCCTCCCAATTGGTTCCGCAAACGCTTCAGTGCTCTCGATTTTCGACAATAGATTTGCTGGACAGAGCAATGTAGATATTCAGCAGTCTCTTGTGGAGTCATTTCCTTAACCAAAAGCAGGAACAGCACCTCTTGGTATGCCCTGGGCAGGGATTGATAGGCCTCTGCCAAGGCATCCCAATGAAAGTTAAAACTCCTCCCGAGGTATTCTTCCTGAAAAGGAGCCATTCTGAACCAGTCAGGGTATGATTGTCGTTTCTCGGTTTTCCAAAGGTAGTCGGTTACAACGTTTTTGATGGTCGATTGTAGGAACCGCGTGAATTTTCCACGCAAGGGGTCATTTCCTGTATTTTGCATGATTCATGCCTCCTGGCCATGCCATCCCAGCAAGTGAGACAGCATGCCAAGATGGCATGGCAAAGTATGGGGTAGTATATCTTGGGCAGGGCCCATTAGATGCCCATGGGAATCACCCCCTTTCCAGAATAAAATTAAAGAACGGAAGGAAATAGGCTTCCTTCCGTTCTTTTGTCTGAAAATGGCACATACTTGCACTAGGTACCAGCGCAAGAATAAATTTAATTTTTCTCTTTCGTTCGCCGGTCCCTTAAAAGAAGAGGGACAATTTACAATGTTTCGGGGCGAAACTTTACATCTGTAGCTCCTCTCCGATCTGAAACAACGGCTAGTCAACATCTTACGCTTACGTTTGTACTTCTTCGATGAGGTCCATAAGTCTCTCAATCATTTCGCAAGCCAAATGTCGGGAATGCAGTTCCATGCGATTCAGCCTTGTTTCAATTTTCCTCATATAATAAATTTCTGGACAGTCCAGGGAATCATGCAGCAACTGGTCAGGAGTTACACTGAGCAAGTTTGCGATTCGGATCACTGCTTCCAAACTGGGCTTGGAGCGCCCATTCTCTAGTGAACCAATATATGTGTGTGAATACGCAGAGAGCTCCGCTAGTTGTGCCTGCGTCAGTTCCTTTTGTTTGCGATAAAATTGGATGTTTTTTCCAAGCAGCCAATAATCCATTTACATCGTCCCCTTATCTTTATTGTAGTGAAACAAAAGCCAAGAATAAAGAAACTGTAAATGGAGTTTATGTATAAATAGTTTGTATTATCCTTTTTCAAGCTGTTTTTTTATGCTTATAGGAACAAATCCAGATTTTCTACCATTTCTGAGATATCCTGATCAATTTTATCGCTCTGAGAGAGTTCCGGTTTTTCAGGAATAGCCGACAGTGAGCCCAGCTTTTCCTCCACCATCTCTCGCACAATTTCTTCCAGCTGTTTTCGACTTAGAGTGGACTGCTGCTCAATTTTGATCCGTACCTCCGTGGTTTCCCACTGGGGATGCCGGTCCAGGTACTCATTTATAGCGGCAACCACCAGGTTGCTTTTCCGTTTTCCCAGCTTCTCCAGCAGCTCCCCCACGCGGATGCGCTCCTTTGTATCAGCCGGAAACTGCAGATTGAAACGGTATGCTCCATTCTTTTTCATGCTCGAAGCTGGTGGGCTGCCAGCATTTCATACCCAATAGCGTTGGCTTTGGGATCTTCCACAAAGTCAGCCTTGGCCACCATGGGGGAACCCTCCAACAGGGGGCGGAATAGACTGCTGCCTCCTCCGATAAAAATAGCAGGATTCGTACGCAAGTCTACGCCCAACTCACGCAATTGATCCAGGATGTCTTTGGCGTGTGTTTTGGCTGCCTCTTGGATGGCGTCTTTTACCTGTTGGGGCAGAATCGTATCTCTTCCCAGCAGAACGTCACTGATAAGCTCGTCGTCCACCATCATGTCATATTGGGCGTTGATTTTCCCAATGATCTCGTTATCCATAGTGATGACACCACTCTCCAGACTGCGGCAAAATTGCAGGTCTGGTCTTCCGTTACGGAGGAGCAACACGTCGGTGGTAAAACCGCCAATATCCACGATAAACACTCGAGATGTTTTCAAAAGTTTCCCACTCTGGGGGATCACCGCAGCATAGGCCTGAGGATAAACCACTACCCGAGAAATGTCCAGGTTAATGGGTTGATCCTTGTAAGTGAACTTCACAACACCCCGTCGAAAGTATTGGGCAAACTTATCTCGGAGCATCCCATAATGCTCGGGCGGAAGCCCTACTGCTAAATCAATCTTCTCGAACGGAAGCAGCAATCCCTGACGTTCCAGTTCTCGGCCAATAGCGAACAGCGTGAGGACAAAAAACCGGTTGTCGCGGGTCTTGTCCCTCATGTAAGGCAGTCGCTTGCCGGACAGTGTCCAGTAGCTGCCCCCGTACTCCATCACTTCTTCCGACATGGGCGGTTTAACTTTGTGCTCCGAAAGGCCGGAGAGAAATGAAGTGTGGGGTGTTTTAATGGCATAGTTGCCATGGTCAATTGCGATGATCATAGTCAATTCCTCCTGAAATTTGGACTTTGTCTGTATTACACTGGTGCTGTGCGCTTTTTGCAACCCAATGCGTGTTCATTTAACCTGTTTTCATAAATCGGAGATGGCGCCCACCTAGGCTCCCGCTCTGGCAACACCTCCTTGTTGTTTCGCAGCCTGCGTTCGCTGATAAACTGTGAACCAAACTGCAATGTTACCCATTTGAACAATGGGCAAAAGAAAAAGGCGGATTTCTCCGCCTTTCCCTCATTCACTTTGGGCCGCATAAGCAGCCCCAGATGTAATCATCCAATCCCTTGTAGCGGGGGTCCCACAAGTAGGTGCTGTAGGGAATCCCGCTCTGTTCCAATAAGTCGTTTAAGTTTTTCTGCCCGTTTTGTACATGGGGATTGGTCAGATAATCCATGTCAAAGGCAGTCACGATTTTCTCCATTCCCGCTGCTCTCAACTCTTCCAGGACAGGCTTTAGCTGGGACAGAGAATTTACCCCAGCAACTGCCAGTACAGTCTGCCCAGTGAGGAAGTGAATCACATCGGCTTTCAAGGGACCCTCTGTCAAAATGACAAGAGGCCTTGGATCCCCTGCAAGATGAACCCAAGTCTTTGCGCCGCAGCCTTCCTCTAACTCGGCACTGGACAGCCAGCGGAACTTTCGTTTTTCTGCGTTGTCCAGGCGGATTTGTAGCCCTTGAATGCGGCCAGCTATATCACGTACAGGGATGAGAATTCCCCTGCCGGGAAACTGAATGGTCCATTGGCCTCGTTTTTTGTAGAAACCTGGGACCCCCTCGAGATACAAACCTGCATCCCTCAGACGCTTTGCCAAGGAGGAAAAGCCCAATACTGGGGTGGTCTTGTATCCCAGCCGCAGGATCTCCTCTTCTCTCAGCCCGCGGGAAAACAAATTCTGCCGGTGGTCCGAAGCAAGTGTCAGACCTTTCAGCAGGGCCGAATACGTCGCATGGCGCTCCTCAATGCCGGTAAGAGGACTTTCTTCCACTTTCGGCAGCTTTGGCTTGGGGACATGGCAAGGTATCTTTTTCCGTGCCAGGAGTTCTTTCAACGCTTCCTCCCGGGAAACTCGGGCGTAATAGGCGTAAAGATCCAGCACTCCGCCTGAAAATCCGCACCGAGGACATCGAAACACATCCTTGTGCAGGTTGATGTTCAGATGTTTCCCCTTGGGTTTGTCATCACAGCAGGGGCAGGGAATGTTATAGTTGCTCTTCCCAGCGGGAGGGGTGGGCAGCCCCAACAGGGGGATGATGTCGGTCATGTGAAAATACTCCATGTTTCCTCCTTTCCAGGGCTGCCCCTACGTTTATGAAGTTGTCTGTCCCTGGGCATATTCGCAGAGCAGTTTGGCCGCCGCTGCGGCCTGTGGAGAAACTGTTTGCTTGTTTGCCACCCAAACGATTGCCCCGGGATCAATGGTGAGCATATCTCCCAGCGTCCTACCCTTGTATTTAGAAATGGGGCAGGGAACACTCATAGCTCGCTGCAGTTGTTCCTCTAGGCTGGGTTCTTCTGTCCTGGGTTCCTCTACCTGATGGGTGGTTTCCACAGCCTCAGCCAGAGAAGATTCCTCCTGGGGAACCGACTCCTGAGAAGCCTTCTCCGAAAAATCCTCACCTGCCGCGCCAAACTGTAGGCCGAAGCCCGCGTTTCGCAAGGCGACTCCTACGGCTGCAGTCTGTGCCCACTCTCTGGGAGATACAGAAGGATGGGCTGGATCAGCTCCCCGGGAGGCGGTAGCCTCGGCCAGGTAGCACTCAAGCCCGTCCCTGTAGTCGGGATAGATCCGGGCCCTCGCCACAAAACCATCTTTAGCGGGGGTTACATCCACAGCGATGCGGCCTTCCGGATACTTTAACCGAAACCAGGCCATCTGGATCATTACGGGAAGACGCTTACGTACTTCCCCAGTGTTCATGTCGGTATACTCCACCGCAAAGGCAGCGGGGTCAAATCCTTCCACTCGGTTGATCTCACAGAGTTTTCGGAACTGTTCCTCTTTGTTCTCAAGGTTATTCATTTCTTGTTTGTCTCCTCTCCAATGGGGACATAGGTATTGCGAAGCTGCACCCACGCCACTAGAACTGTGCTGACCATGGCGGTGATGCTTTTCCGATACTGCTCAGGGCTTTTCGCCTGGAAACTGGAAAAGCGCTTCCGGCAGTCAGTTACAACCTTGCTCAGGTTTTCTCCAGCGACCTTTCGTTGGGCCTTTCTCTGATCCTGGGCAGGAAGGCCAAAGGCGTGCTCCCTCCCGGCACAGAACAGCACAGCATCCACCAGCTGATAGTGTCCGATCAGTTCCCGGGTATCGGTGGTAACCGGGGCAGTCTTGCACAGCATTTGGCAGGTTTCCAGCACCTGAATCCGGTACAGGAGCTCCTGGTAGACCATGGAATCTCCAAGAGTCATTTTTCCTGCCTGGAGCAGGGGACCAAAGCTCAGTTTACGGTTGTTGTAATCATCAAGATAGGTTGCCATTGTGTTTCTCCTCTCGCAGTTACTGTAGCTGATCCAAGATCCGTCTGGCCAGCTGGGTGTTTCTACGTTCCGTATCCGTTCGCCGAATTGCCATGCACAAGGCTTTTCTTTCTCCAACCAGGATCACCCGTTTTTTCGCCCGGGTGATGGCGGTATAGAGCAGAGGCCGGTTGAGCATGACTGTATGGGCCATCTGAATACTGATAATGACCGAGTCATATTCGGACCCTTGGCTTTTGTGGACGGTGGTGGCATAGGCCAGGTCTAACAGCTCCAGTTGAGAGTTGTCATACTCCATGACACGTCCATCGCCAAAGTCCACGGTTACTAGGAAATCGCTGTCCTCATGGGTGATGGCGGTAATTGTCCCCCTGTCGCCATTGCTCACGTCTTCTTTGTTGCGAATCTGCATGACCTTGTCTCCTGGGCGAAATAGCCGTTTCCCGTGAGAAACCTCCGGTTTTCCCGGAGTTTTGGGGTTGATCCATTCTCGCAATTTGGGATTTAGGGTGTTTACTCCAGTTTCCGTCTTTTTCCGAAATGGGGAAAGCAGCGCTACATTGTCCACTCCAAATCGGCTTACCTCTCGAAGGTAGAGCTCTTCGATCATGCCTGCGGAGTATTCAATGTTTGCGCTTTCGATAAACTGGAAATCATTGCCATACTCAAGGTGCAAGTTACCCGCTCGAATCAAGGCGGCATTCATGGCGATGTGGCTGTCCGCGTCCTGCCGGTAAATCTTGGTCAGGCGCACCACCGGAATCTGGCCACAGGCAAGCATTTCTCGCAGGACCGCCCCTGGTCCCACGCTGGGCAGTTGGTCGGCATCTCCCACAAGAACCAACTGGCATCCCTGTTTCAAGGAACGAAACAGGTTTTCCGCAAGGTAGATGTCCAGCATGGACACCTCGTCCACCAGGACCAAGTCGGCATCCATGGGTTCTGGTTCCGAATAAGTGCCGTCTTCGCCGGCCATCAGCTTTAGTACCTTGTGGATGGTAGCAGCCTCTACGCCGGTGGATTCCTCCATCCGGCGTGCTGCCCGTCCCGTGGGAGCGCAGCACTGCACGGTGTTTTGTGGATGAAGTTTTTTGTACAGGGCCAATAGGGCCTTTTGCGTCAAGGTTTTGCCAGTGCCGGGACCACCAGTGAGAATGGTCATCGGGTGACAGACTGCGGTAAGCACCGCCTTGCGCTGCTGATCGTTGAGAGTCAATCCCAACTCTTCCTCTACCGAGGACAATTTCTGAGATAGAGATTCGTCAACTGGTAGCGCTTTTTTCTGAAGCAACGCTGCCACCCACTGGGCCAATTTTCCCTCTGCCCGGGCAGCAGGCCATCGGTATACCCATTTGTGGTAGGTAACCAGCTTGTTTCCTTCCACCAGCCGTCCGGCTCGCACTGCGGCCATGGTTTCGGTCAGACCATCCGTACGCAGCAACTTTAAGGACTTCTGAAGTAAATCGGTCTTTTCCAGACACAGATGCCCCTGCTGCTCCGCTTCTTGAAGGATGTGAAGCAAAGCAGCGTCCACGCGTTCCGGAGAGCGGGGATCCAGCCCCAGACTACGGGCAATCTGATCGGCGGTGAGAAATCCTATACCCGCCACCTCGCAAAGCCGGTAGGGATGGTGCCGCAGAATGTCCATGCTTTCCTTTCCAAAGGCCTGATAGACCTTCACTGCCCGATTGGGTGTAATCCCATGGGGCACAAGAAAACCCACCACATCTCGAGCACCACGGTTGGCCAGGTAGGATTCCTGGATCTTTTTCAACTTTCCCTCACTGATTCCGGGAATAGACAGCAGTCGTTCCGGTTCTTCGTCCAAGACACGAAGAGTGTCTGTTCCAAAGACGGAAAAGATTTTTTCCGCTGTTTTGCGTCCAACTCCTTTAATTTGGCCGGAGGCCAGGTAGCCCACAACACCTTCTTTCGTGGGTGTAATAATCTCCTGATAATCCTCTACTTCGAATTGGACGCCGTACTTGCCATCGCGGGCCCAGTGGCCTGTGAGTTCATAGGAAAGATTTTCCGCCGTAGGGAGGAAAAAACCTACAGCCTTTACTTCCGTCACAGGATGGCCAGAGGAGTCCCGCAGCTTTTCACAGGGCTGATACAGCACAATGCGGTAACCGGTGTCTTTTGCCGGTGGGCTTTTGGGATAAATGAGCCGTTTGAACTTACACAGCAAGGTGTTCTCCTTTCTCCGGCTCAGGCCGGCTCGATATGGACCTTTAGTTTGCGGCTCTCGGAAACTTTCAACACATCGCTGTACACGGTGGGATATTTTTCCTTGAGGGCCTTGGAATCAGGCCGTTTTGTTGTTCTTGTCACGAAGTCAATGAGGAGCTTGTCATTTGTGGTTGCAAGCACCCCATGTTCGTGCTCCCTCATGACTTCGGCGATCCGCACACTGTGCGCTTCCACTTCCTTTTCGTATGTTTTGATTTCCTGGTTACAGGCTGCGATCTTTTCCTGAAGTAGGGCGATCTGCCGCAGGGAGCGCTCGTATTTGGGGGAGAACTCCACGGTGGGCATCTCCGGCAGGCTGGCACCGTAGATTCGAGCCAGAGACTCCAGAGCCAATTTCGGTTTCACGTCCTCCATGGTGGGGGGCTTATCGTGCTCAAGGCTCCAGATCCACTGCTCCAAACGCTCGAAGATCATGTCCTCTTTGGCAGCGTCCCGAATGATCTCCGGCATGGCCAAGTCGGTTTCCGGATTATTGCCCCAGATACAAGAGAACGCCCCATATTCCACATCCAACACAGCAAGATAAAAGCGAAGCTGCAACTCATAATAGAGGGGAATGGCGTCTTCCGCCCAATCTCCAGCCTTGTGGTAGGTGCAGCTTTTGCACTCCAGAATGCCCAGCTCTCCATCTTCTTGACGGGTATACCGCCGGTCAATGTTGGCCAAGGCGTAGGGGTGGTCTGGATGCTGGTAGAGAAAGGTGTCGTCCATCACCAGGTTTCCCGTCTTTTTTTCGAACCAGTGTGCGGCAATAGGCTCCAATAATAGCCATAGGTAAGCCCCTGATACTATCTCAGGCTTTTCCCCGGCTCCACACCGGATATGAGACTTTCACCTCATCCGGCGTTCCATCGTTTGCATTTTTCTTTAGACTAAACAGTCTACCATTATCAAAGAACCCCTTGATGTCAACTTCCACTACATAGTGCAAGTGGGACAATTGCAGATGTTTATATGTTTCTGCAATTGCATTTTCTACTGATCGATTTGGGCGGAAGCCATAGCTGCTATCGCTAAACTTAGCTTCACAAATTGGCTCCATGACTTGTTTGATACATTGCTGAACCAGCCTGTCCCAGATACAGGGTATACCGAGTGGTCTGGTTGCGCCATTGGGTTTGGGTATCTCTTTGCGACGAACAGGTTTAGGGCGGTAGCCATGCTGACTGCCGTGAATGATATATCGCAGTTTTTCAACCAGTTCCTCCGGGCTTAGACACCCGATATCCCTGATTGTTTGCTTATCTGTGCCAGGCGTATTGCTTCCATCATTGGTCTTGATATTCCGATAGGCAAGCAGTATATTTTCTCTTTTGAGGATTAACTCTACGAGATTGGTGAATATCTCACCACTTTGACTGCGAGCATACAGGTCATCAAAAACCTCTTGCATTGCGTAGTACTCCGCATGGCGCAAATCATCAACGCAAAATGTTCTTTCTGCGCTCCCTTTTGGCATAAGGCATCACTCCTTTCATGGTGAATTGAGTGACTTTTTTTGTCGTACTCGAAATCCTCATTATAAGACTGAATGTTTCAAGCATTTTGCAAACGACTTGAGACCATTCCTCCATCTCCATTACAGAGACTTCATAGGTTCGATCTCTACTTTTTGGCATCGGTTCAGCCGCTTATTGTTCTTCGTCAGCTTATTCCTTGTGAAATCCGATACCTTTCTCCGTTCCGATGATTCTATCTTTACATATACCTTTAGGTTCCTGCTTTAGGCCTGTTAGCTGGAGAGTGCCATTAACACTCTATGGTTTTTCATAGACACCAGGTTTTACTAAACCACACTAACCGCAATTTGATGCTCCTACGCATTTCTACGCAGTAATGGTATAGACCCTTTCATTCGCAGGTTCGTCAGTTCGTACAGAACATTCTAACCATGGGTATTTTATAGACCCCCGGCCTGTAGGTAACACCATCCACCTCTGGATAGCTTTCGTGTGTACAGCATAGCTATTCACGACGGTTACTCTCAGCCGACTTTACCGAGCTTCTGACGATTAGCGTTTCCACTTATATCGCCAGTCGGAGTATCAGGGGGAGCGTTTCAGGGCGTTACCCCATCATTCCACTCCTTGAATCATCAGTTCTCCAAACTGATACAGTTTGTGCCGCACCTTTTCAGTACGGAACGAATCGCACGGTGTCCCATTTCCAGCTGGTCCTCGTTACTCTTAGCGGGAGCTTTTCTCCGGCCTTTCTTGATGAGCCACAGCTCCAAGGGTGTGGTCCAAGGGGAAAGACCGAAGATGGCTGCTACATCGCTTCCCCCAACGGTATATGGGATATTTCCCTTAGGACCGTGGGCGCGGCACTCCAACCATCTGTCATTGGTCATTCCCGAGCAGTCGCAGAGGATGATAGGGTTCGCCATCAGTATTCCACTCCCTTCGCAAGGTCGTAATCCTCCCACCGAAGGGTAAGGGCACGGGCCATGGATTCGGAAACAGACAACAGTTTGCTTTCCGGAGCATGGTCACAACTTAGGAGGAAGGGGATCTCCTGCATTGCCATAAAAACATCATGGGCGGTTACAGGACCTTCACCACAGGTCTCCTCAAACTGGTGAATCGCTTCCAAAGCGGCCTTTTTAGGCAGGTTTAGCTTTTTGCACACCCGAGTCATTGCATTGATCGGGTAATCCAGGTAGATGTCCAGCAGCTTTTGCAGCTTTTTGACAGAGTCCTGAAACTGGGCAAAGAGCTGGTCCAGAGATTTTTCAAAATCGTTTACCTTGGCTCCACACCGATGATCTACCGCAACGCAACTGCCGATGTGAATGGGGGTCTTGCCTCCATCCAAAAGGGCAGCCACTTTCGCGGAGGACACACCGATGTCTGATGTGAGAAACTGGATCGCAGGAATCAATTTGCTTTCGACTCCGGTTTTTCCCCGGGCTTTGAGTTCCTTCTGATAAGTTTTGAGAAGTTCGTCTTGTTGATTAGGTAACGTCCAGGAGGCGCACGTCAAGGTGTGGTCCCAGTATCCTTTTTCAAAGCGATTGCCAGGAAAACGGTCATCCAGTTTTCTCTGAAGAGTCTCAAGAAGCTCATCCGCAGGCAGCACAGCATAGTCCTCCGGTTCTCCGGAGTGAGCTGCTGCTACCTTTTCATCACGGATAAGCACCAAGGCGTCGGCAGAGTATACCTGGAGGCAGTCGTTGAGGGTACGGGCCAATTTGGGACGGCTGAGTTTTTGCAGCACAGAGCCCCGAAGTTTGGCCCGGTCCAGCAGGCTTTTGTAGGCGGTATCCCGAATGGGATAGAGGCTTCCCTCTACCCGCATAGCCAAGCCCAAGCCGTGAATGGTATCCTGTACCGCTTCGAGGCTAGTTCCTGGAGCAAAGGCGGGAAGATTCTCTGCCAAAGGGGATTTGTTGTCCAGGGGCTCAATGGTCAGATCCCGGACACGGCACCGGCGCCATAGGCTATCTCGACTCAGCTGCCGGTGATACGTCTGCATCTCCCCAAACGAGGAGAAAACGGTGGAATAGTTGTCTTGACAGGTTTGCATAGTTGCTCCTTTCTGCGGTTCCCCGCAATAAAAAAAGCCGGCTACCCAACGGGTTGCCGGCTTATGCCTGTAGAATTTGGCTGGAAACAAAAAAGTGCCACTTGCCAAAAGGCAAATGACACTTTGCTACGAAGAAACTGTGTTCAGCTTCCGCCAAACTCTGAAACTTACGGGTTTATTATAGCAGAGGAAGGAGGCAAGGTCAAGGAATTGCCACGTATTTACTCGGCAAAAACCTTGCTCAATTCCACAAAGCAGCCGTCCAGAACATTGACCTTTCCCACATCCTGGGGGCCATACACCTCCCAGGGGAGAAGCTGACCGTTTTGCAGCAGGAACACCTGGGCTGTCCTTTCCTCCGGGCTTAGAATCCAGTATTCGCGCACCCCGGCTCGCTGGTACAAGTCCAGCTTTACCAGGCGGTCATGGCGTTGAGTGGAGGGTGAGAGGACTTCCACCACCAAGTCCGGCGCACCCTTACAGCCGTGGCTGTCCAGCTTGTCGTGGTCGCACACAATGGAAATATCCGGTTCCACCATTGTATCCACGTCCGCGGGCGTGTCCTCGCTTTTTTCAAAAAGGCGCACGGCGAAGGGGGCAGCATACACTTCACATTTTTTCCCCTCTAGGAAGTTGGCAAGCTGCCGGAATAGCTCCCCGCTGATTTTCTGGTGAACTCTGGACGGCGGAACCATCATGACAATTTTCCCGCCTATCAGCTCTGCATGGTCATTTTCGTCCCAGGTGAGGCAGTCTGCGAAGGTGTAGCGTCCTTTTTCTCCTGGCGGTGCCATTAAAATGACCTCCCTGTCTTTTGTAATGTTGTGCTTTTAAGCATAGTGTAGCCCAAACAAGCGCTTATGACAAGATAGCGTCTAAGTCCTGCTCAAAATAAATGGTGGTAAGGATCTTACACGCCATGCTTTTCCCTCAATTTCTGGAGAGACTGTCCGGCATCCATTCCCTTACCAGCACGGAATTCCGCTGAGGACTGAGCCAGCTTGGCCTCCACATCCAGCATTAACATTTTTTCTCATACGGCACCATGCTCATAACGACCATGGCGCCGTATCCGTTTTTGGTGACAAAAATGGGCTCTTTGGACTCCTTGCACATCTGGGAGATCTGAGTAGTGTTTTTCAAATCTCGGATGGGGATAATCCTAGGCATGATGATCGCTTCTTTCTGTCACATAATTATGGGATTATATTATTATATTGCACAGATAAACAACTGCGCACATCGCAACTGATACGTTTTTTCAGATATGGCAGTCAACAACCACCAACACATCCTCCGGCGAAAGCTCCGATAGGAAGCAATCCTGTTCTGTTTCCCAATCCTGGGAACATGGATTCCATCCAAAGACGGATTCCCCCTTCCAGTTATAGTCCAAATCCAGAAAGTTGCAGGCGGGAATGGGATATTTACGGGTGCGGTACCAATCCATACGGATCAGGTATTCCTCCAAGGATTCATCTTTTCGGAAAACCAATTGTCCTCCCTGGACGATGCCGTCTTCCACCAACATTCCATAGAATTCCTTGGGCAGCACCCCAGTATGGAAACTTTCTTTCAGTGTATCATACTGTTCTGTCAAAAGATTCCGATGGTATTTCCGAATCGCGTCCCATTGGATATCTTTCATTCTGGCCGCGCTGGCCCATTGATAACCTTTCGGTGGCTGAGGACAGGTTTCTTCACTGCAGTCGCACTCGCCCCGGTCATATTCGGTACAAGTATCCTTCACCAGCAGCTGACAAGGCCAGCGACCGCCGATGGAATACCAGTCCCATTGGGCGGTGGGGTTGCTGTAAAAACCGTACGCCTGCTGTTCCTCATTCCAATCAGTAAACGCCCATTTTTCCACGAACTGGCGAAAATCCTGATACAGCTTTCGGAACGGATAATTTGGCAGCGCCTTCATACGTTTTGCCCTCTTAGTGCGTCGAGGCTGGCGGACAGGGCCCGCTCCTCGCTCGAAGACCTTTCCATCCCGGATCATATAGCGGCCATAATATGACTCATATCCCAATGGGACGATTTTTCCCTGGGGAAGCTTGACACAGTCGGTACCTTGCTCATATTCCTGCTTCAACTCTTCCGTCTGGTCAACAAATTCCAGGTAGCTGGGGTCGTCTGTGTTGGTGCTGAATGGTTCCAGCTTTTCTGCCACAGTCGAATCCACTGTCCGGGAAAAGGGGGTACTGAGGTGGTTAAGCCGCTGCAGAAATACAGACTCGATCACAGATTCCCGTCCTTTTTCCTGTATGGCCTTTTTGAGTTTGTTTTTCTCGTCTTCTATGATTTGATTTTGCTTTTGATCTTCCACAATTTCAGATACCTGTACAGCTATCAACGTTAAGAAGTGCATATTTGCCGTCCTTTCTATAAATAGACAAAATGGGCGGCGCATCTGTGCTGCCCACCTGTCAAGATCGTTGTGATCGCCCATGATGGGCAGCGTGTGATTTATACCCGCAGGAAGCGCTTGACCACCTGGGTCAGCTTCACGGGAAGTTGGTTTAGGTCTGTGATGTCCAGGAAAGAATCCCCGTAGATACGTTCAATGTTCTCTTTGTCATCTCCAATGGCTGCGGCAACGAAGAGAAGGCCTTTTCGTCGGTACTCCTGTCGGATACCTCGCAGATCCTCTTCCGCTGCGGTTCCATAGTAGCCAGAATCGGCAGGTTGTCCATCGGATACCAATATCAGCAGTTTCAACTCCTCTGATCGTTTGGACAAACGCTCTGCCACAAAGCGAAGGGCGGCGCCGTCCCTGTTTTCAATACGTGAGGAGATATCTACCAGCCGGTATTTATCCTCCCGGTCGATGGTGTCAAACTCACTGTATGAGTAGAGCTCAACACCATTTTTCCCCGTAGAATGGCCATAGACCATCACGGGAATATGAAGAGCCTGGCAAAAGTCATAGAGAATGATCGCCGAGGCCCTGGCATAGGTAACTCGATCGCAGGAAGACATGGATCCGGATTCGTCCAGCAGCAAACCCACGGCCATATCCGGAGGTTGTGACGGCAAAGAGTCCTTGGTGAACACCTTGCCATCTCCGCGGTACAGAGTGTGGGCATCCAGACGGTGGCCCATGAGCAGGCCTGTCTGCTTGCCGCCACGCTGCCGATCCTTAAATTGCTGGAGCAAACTCTTTTGCAGTTGTTTGGATATATTCAGCAATGGTCCGGCAATGGCATCATACTGTGCGATCATCTCCGGCGGCACCTCTGTGATTCGATTGATCCGGATGGATACACCTTTGTGAATATCCCCGTAGGAGAGGCTCTGAGCTTCGCGGTTCAGTTCCTGTAATCGATCCTGTTCCAGCTCCTGGAGAACGGTTTTCTCTGCCATGGTATCCAGAATCCGTTCCATTTCCGCCTCCACCGTTCCGGACAACTCTGGAGTGTACTCTCGGTTGACCTCTACACCTCCGCCCAGTGGTTCAGACACACGGTCTGTTTCCACCAAGGGTAAGCGTCCGGCCTCGTCGGGAGTAATCTCTTGCTTTTCGGATGGGATGCCAGAATTTTCACCAACCGATGCATCCCCTGTGGATAGCTTCTCTTCACTAGTGTCACCCTCTCCTAATGGACTTTCTTTTGCTAGGGTGCGTGTTTTCTCTCGTTTTGCTGGCTGGGGAAGGGAAAGGTCCTCTACCATCTCCGAAACAGGGGCTGTTGAGCCCTCACCTCTGGTGGAACCACCAGCCAAAACGGACAGCTCCTTCTCCAACTGAGAAAAGATGGAACCGCCATCCTCTGAGCCACTGTCTTGCTGCTGGCCCTTCAGGGTCTCCAGATAATCCCGGATCTGCTCCCAGCACCGAATGAGGATATAATTCACTGTGATCCATCGGTTTTTGCCGGACCGTGTTTGCAGGTCCTTATCTAGCTCAGGAAGCAAGTCAAATACGGTTTGAATGTGCTCCTCACTGAGAGGCTCTTCTCCATATTTTAGCTCCCCAAACTTTCCATAGGAAAGTATCAGCTGGAGAAGACTGTAAAACATGGGCGTCCCTGTAGTCTCCAACTCTTTGAGCTGGGTGACCGTGGGCATCTCTCGCCACTGCCAGGTTCTTACAAAATCCAAGGCCTGCCCCAAAGTTCCCGGGAACTGTTCCAGCACCCGGTTCTCTGTGGCAGCATCTTCCAACACATTGCCGATCTCTAGGGCAACTCTCCCTAGCAGAGCAAGGTTTTGCGGATCATCCTGGGCATACTCCCAGAACTCATGCTCACTTTTTACATCCTGTGTGCGGATCAATTTTGGCTTTTCTGGATACCAGCGGCAGGCGGACAGATTGTTCCGATATGTCTGCTGTGCCAGAAAATCTGTGTACAGGCAATGCCCGAGCTCGTGTGCAAAGAGTCCACACACCATTTGATACCGTTCTTCCCGGGAGGGAAAAAGAGTGATGGAGGGATGTCCAGGATTGATGGTGATAACCAGATTATCGGTGTAAGCAAGTTCTCTATTGCCAGGTTCCCAAAGGAGTTTGACACGGATCCTACGACTGGCGCCATAGCGCTTCGTCTGTGCGGCGGCCAAATCCTCGAAATGGTAAGCCAAGAGCTTGCTTGAAAAAAACTCTTGATCGGTGATCTCACTTCGTTTTTGCTGGATCAACTGTTTGACCTTTTTATGATTGACTCGTGCCATAGTTTTGCCTCCTCACGCGGTTTTCCTGCGTTTGGGAGCAAAGACCGGATCCAACACAGATGTAATCAATGCTTCCCGGTCCTCCTCATTAGAGGTGGCTTTGCTGATAATAGTCTCCAACGCAGAAGTGTAGGGGTCTCTAGAGATCTCCGCGCTGGTTACCCAGTCGATAAGGCTTCGCATTCCCACAGTTCCATCGGTAATGCTGTTTTTCCGGCAGTACGTGGCCAAGTCATTTACCACTTCCACCATCTGGCATACCCGATACTCGTCTGTAGCTCCGGTAACTGCCATGACTCGCTGGGCCATGACTTCTGGGCTGGGAAGCTCTATGTCTTTGACTAGGCTCATCCGGTCCACCACACTCTGGTTCATAGCCCTGCATCCTTCATAGCTGACATTGGTGGTAACCACCACAACCGCATCTGGGTGGCGGCGGATCACCTCACCTGTGGGCAAAGTGATAGTTCCCCCTTGCTCCAGCAAAGAGTTGAGGCCCACCAGCACACCGGGTTGCAGGATGGTAGATGGCTCTTGAAGCTCCACCAAGTAACCATTCTTCAGTGCCTTGATGAAATCCGTTTCCACATAGGTGTACGTCTGGCCAGAAGAACCCTCCTGCACGGTGATGAGCTGCCTTACCTTATCGGTAACTTTCTCCAACACCAGCCCCATACAATCTTGGGAGGTGGCGTTGGGATTTTCTGCCCCGGTGAGGGCAAGGTACACCCCTGCTGGATCGTAGTCCATGTCATCCAAGTCAGGAAGTTTCAGCAGTTTGCTCACATTGGCATAGTTAATGCCTCCCATGGCTCGCAGCTGCTCCCGCTCTTGATCCAGATTTGTGTCCCCAGTGGAAAAGTCCTCCGTATTGGGAAACACTGTGCCAACAAAATCATATATTTCTGATCCTGCTGAACAGGTGTACTTCATGTAAGGAAGTCCCAGACCTGCCGCAATGGCCTTGGCACCCATGGTCTTGCCGGTTCCGGCAGGACCACGGAGAAGAAAATTGCGCATCTGAGTGGGTTTCCCTGTGGTAAGCTTGGCGTGCTTACAGATGTCCACCGCCTCGGGGGGAATGATATACCACTCTGGGAGGACGGGCACCTGGGCCTGCTCTCCAGCGGAAAGCTTACGGGTGGGATCCAGTACATATTTCCCCACAAAATCCTTGTGGGAAACCGTCTTTACAGGGCTGTGTACAGCCGCCTTCCCACTTTGGGTGAAGATGGAGAATTCTCCGGCTAACACCTCTGTGGGCTGGAATATTCCTGAGTCCAGCTGAGCGCGGGAAACCCGCATCAAGTTGCCGGACCGGTCCACGTTTACCTTCAGGTGTGTGGGGCAGGTATCGTCCTTTACCCTTCGGTAGGTATTGTCACAGAGGACTCCCATAGCATTCGTTGCTTTGAGAAGATCTGGATACCCATTTTTGTACTGTTTCTGGTAGGTCAGATAGTTTTCTTTGAATTCCTCGTCCTTCAACAGCAGGGGCATCATGGCGAAAAACAGGGCAGCTCCATCCCTTCCGGTAGCATGGGCTGTGTACTGCTCCATAAGCTCAGTGTTTTTGTCATAGACACTGGCTTGCAAGTTCCCGGTAACAGAATCGTATACCACCAAGTGATAGGCGTCCGGCCCCATGGAGGACTTGTACTCTGCCACACAGGTGGTGGGAATTACCGTTCCTACAGCCCCCTCTCCACCGTTCTGGCAGGCGCACAGGGCATGAACTGCCTTGATGATAGGAGCGCACAGGGTCGCTTCTGTCCCACCATACTTAGAGGCAGTGCCTTTTATCTTTTTAGTTGCCAGCACGTCGAATGGCGGTGGAAGAGGCCTGCCAAAGTTGAACAGGTTTGTCAGTGATGTTGCCATACTAAGTCAATCCTTTCTGCGGTTCTCCCGCGTGATCTCGATATAAATTCCTTCCTCCTGAAAATGGCAGGATAATCCGTTATCCACCAGCTCCTGGCATAGAGCAGGCCAGGCTGCAGGTTCCGGCAAGTCTCCGCCGGTAAGAAGAAGGTATTCCTGATTTTGAGCAATACACTCGTTATATAGTTCGTTTAGCTCTCCAAGGTGGGACTCCACCCACTCAAAGGCTGTTAGGCTGAAGTCTTCCGGCTCTGGAGAAGAGGGAGTCGATTCAGTCGGCTCTGGCTGAGGAGGATCGGGTGGTGTGTTCTTTGATGGAGGCTCCAGTGAAGGCTTCTCCTCAGGCGCACACAAGTACAGGATCTCGAAAAGGTGTTTTCCCTGGAGGCGGATCTCCGCCTCTCGATAGCCTCCTGCCCGGTTGAGCAAGATGGCCAGATCCTCACCTCGTTGAAACCTAGCTTTGGCATTGGGATACTTCCACACCCACCGGGCATTGGGATATTCACGCTGCACCCACTGAGTAATATTGGTTTGCAGTTCCCCAAAAGACAAAATGTCCTCCACATCCCGAATGGGACGCTGGGTTGTAGAAGACGAAGAGCCTTGCGGTACCTGTTTCTCCGGTTGGGTACTTTGCACCTTGGGGGAACCGAGAAACAGCAGCCGAATCATTGCCACAAAGATACCTAAAATCGCCAAAAGTAAAATGGGCCACAGTCTGCACACATACAAGAGCAGAGCCAGAACCCCGAAAATAACCATAGCTTCATAGGCCATGTGACGCTGCCAGTCTTTTTTCGTCATCTGCGTTTTTCCTTTCTTTTAGGCATAAGAAAACGCACAGGGTATCTAAAAACACCTGTGCGTTACTTACGCCTGATTCATTTTTAATCGTTGAAGAAAGGGTTTGTGCCGGAAAACGGCTCAAAACCGGTAAACAATGCGGGCCCCTCCTGCTTCGGTTTTTCCGCTGCAGCAGGACTGACATCATCCGTCGGTGTGTGCCCTTGTTCCTTTTTCTGTCCTGTCCCGGAAGCGTACTCAATTTCATCCAGGATAACAACCATAGTGTGGTGGGATTCTCCCTCTCTGTCTGTCCATTCGTCCTCGTCCAGCCGACCCAGCAGGTTCACGGCGGAACCAGCCTGCAGCTTCATTTTCTTGATGCGGTCACAGAGATTCCCAAAGGCCTTTACCGGCAGGTTAATCCACCGGTGATTGCCTTCCTCTTTGGGATCGTAAACCTTCTCCCCAATGCGGAACCGGACAGCATCCCCTTTCTCAGAGAACTTGAGGGCAGGGGATTTTTCGTACCCCTGGGAGATGACCGCTCCTGTGATGATAGTTTTGATCATGTTGAACTCCTTTCTGCAGGTTATGCCTGCTCAAAAATTAGTTTCCACCCTCGAGGGGAAGGACCCAGAAAATAAAAAAAGTGCCAAAGAGCACATAGCTCCTTGACACTTTGCATACAGGTCACTTTGGGCATTTGGAAAACCCTGGAAACTTTACGGCCTCATTATAGCACCCAGGGTTCGGGGTGTCAAACGGTTTTCAGGTTTTTTCCATCTCCAAACAACCACTCAGAACCAAAAGGCCGTCGTCTTCGTAGACAGGCGTTGAGTCCGCTACATAGATCCGAAGAGTGTCCCCGGGAGCTAGATTCCCTGTCCGGTATCGCAGGTACACCTTAACTGAGTGCTCACCGCACTTCACAACCACAGCCTTTGGACGGCGGCGGAACAGGGTGGTATCAACCTGCCTACACACTCCTTCTAATATCAGAATTTTCCCCTGATTTGTCCTCCATACAATCAGGGCTCCGCTGCCAGCGGAGAAAGCGCCCATAATAAAAAACGGCAGGCGCAACATCATTTGGCGAAACCCTATTATCACCACCAACAGTAAACAAAAACAGGCTCCCGCTCCAGCAAACCGGAGAAGAGCCTGTTTCCGTAAAGGAGGCGGTAGATTTTTCAGCTTTTCCTTCATACACACCTCACAGCAAAACAATTCTTTTCTTCTTCAGCAATCCCAGTACGGCTCGCACCATTTCGTCCCTACAGGAAGCGTGCTCCATTTGGGCCTCCAGTACGTTGTCAAATATATTCTCCCGGGTGTAAATAGTTTCCGTTAGGGCCTGGCGGTTCTCCTCGCCAAGAAGCTCCGGTTCCAGATTGATATCGTGTTCCCGTAGGAATACCAGCTCCGCAATCGTCAGGCGCAACCCTGCCCCACGAAGCCACTGAAGGGTCTGATTTTCCAGGGGGCTCAGGGGCAACCGCAGCTTTCCAGCTTTAGCAGGCACCGGAATGCACTGGGTTAAGGCACGGAAAACTCCCTCCGGCTCTTCTCCTACTGGCTGGACCAAACCGATCCGCTTCAAATGGACGAGCTCTTTTACATACAGTGCATTCGTTCCATCCGCCTCTGCCACTCCATACCTGCCATTGATCCACAGGCCTGCTCTAGCTCCCGTCAACTGAAACTCATCGTTTCCACGCCGGATTTTCAAAATGAGTTCCGTGGAACCATCTATAACATAACCTTTGGACATATACTTCATATCCAGGCCCTCCTTTTGAAGAATTCTACTTGCATTACACGGATGAGGCAAGCAGTTTGCAACTCTCACAGCAAAAATAGTGCCAATGTACATCCGGCTATCACCAGGATAACACCGGCCACCAACAATACCATTCTCAGAATCAGACGGGTATCCACTCCCTCCCGTTGACGGTCAGCATCTATGGGCTTAACATCGTCGTAATAACCATCATAGTCATTGATTTCCGTTGAAGGAACGAAGCTTTCCTTCGGCTGGTTTCTGTCTGCGCTTTTTTCTCGCTTCGGCTTGCGCGAGTGGGGATGTTTCCTCTGCTTTTTTTTCTGTTTGGTTTCCACTGGTGTCTGGTTTTCTTCTGATCCGGAAAGGGGGTTACCGCACTCCGGACAAAAAGAAAAAGCGCCGGACTGAATCTCGGCGCCACAATAGGGACAGTATTTCATAGACGATCGCTCCTTGCAGATCTAGGTTTTCTCAAACTCCAATTGTGGACAGTACTATTCTAGCATGGCAATTTGTTCTTGTCATCGGCGGAGAGTGTGCCATTTTTTTGCCATTTGTTTTTCGTACTCAATAGTGTGCATGACGCAATGGCCACAATCTCCCTGTTCCAATTTTCTTGACGCTTCCAAGATTGTTCCGCTACAATATAAGGGTCTTCGGGCAGACAATGCCCATCCGATCAGAAACAACATATATTATCGCAAAGAAATGAGGTGTCTCTATGAATAAAAAAGAAGTGTCCGAACTGCGCCGCCGGTGGCAGGTGGAAAAGAACTCCGTAAAACACATTTACGGCTGCTATGTCAACACGAGTGGGGAAATCGTCGCTGACCTGGACGAGCCTTTGGCTCTCATGCCCCAAGAAGAGGCAGAGCAGTATTTCAGCCTGCTCAAGAAAACCCTCTCCGGAAAATTGGAAAAGAATCTGATCGATTTAGTGTTCTCCACCCAGCAGGTGGCTGAAAGTGACGAACACCGGCTGCTGATGTCCCTGCGGGACTCGAAACTTCAGGATCTGGAAGTGCGCCAATCTTTCTATCAAAAAGCTGTAGAGAGCTTGCATCTGGAAGGCAGCTACTTGTTGCTTCTGGCCCACGACACTTACGATGTGCCTTCAAAAGCCAAGGATGACTCCTCCCTGGAGGATGGGGAAACTGTGTTTTCTTACCTTCTCTGTGCGGTGTGCCCTGTGAAGGAGGGCAAGCCCGGATTGGGCTATTATGCCGGGGATAACGAGTTCCACTGTTTTGCGCCTCAGACCGTGGCTGCTCCCGAATACGGGTTTTTGTTCCCCGCTTTTGACGGGAGGGTTGCCAATTTGTACAACGCCCTGTTCTACTGCCGCATATCTGACGCTTTGCCCCAGGAGTTCATTGAGAATGTATTTCACACCGATGTGCCTATGCCTGCGGCCCAGCAGAAGGAAACATTCCAGGAGTCCTTGGCGGAGGCTTTGGGACAGGCCTGCAGCATGGACGTGGTTCAGGTGGTCTACAGCCAGCTTGACGGGATGCTAGAGGAGCACAAGGAGACTGGCAGCTGGGAGCCGCTCACTGTCACCGCAAGGGATTTGGCGAACATTCTTCGGGGCTGTGAGGTCCCGGAGGAAAGTGTTCAGACTTTCCAATCTCTGTGTGACGAGAAGTTTGGAGAGGGTGTGGCTCTGAACCCTGCCAACCTTATCGAGCCAGGGAAAGTGGAAATCAGGACGCCCCAGGTGTCTGTAACGCTGGAGTCAAACTTCTCTTCCATGGTCCAGACACGGGTGATTGATGGCCGAAAGTACCTGCTTATTCCCGCGGGAGAAGGGGTTGAATTCAACGGGTTGACAGTGAATATACCCATGGAAATGGAAGCCTTGACCTCTAAAGAAGGGGAACCAGACTGAATATTCTGTTCCTTGCCAACAGACGCTTCTTTCTGATTTCGTGTATCCTTTCTGCAGCAATCTCGGAAGATGGCTTGCAATATCAACTATATAGAGTTAAACTATAATAAAGAGTTTCAAAGGTTGCCTTGTGCGATCATAGTTTCAGGACGTACAGCGTCAGAAAGCCTCAGTGTTTTCTGACGCTGTTTTTTTGTTCTCTGGGTTTCGTTTGCGGGCAGGACCATGAACCGCACAAACTGCCTAGAACGCCTTTGACCAGCGATTTCAATCAAACGGTATATCTATATAGTAGGATGGAAAAGCTCATGACTTTCAAATCTTCTACAATATAGATGGCCCAACAAACATTGTTTTTGGAGGTAGATCAATGAGAAGAAAACGTATTGGAAGAAAAAATTTCCACGGATCGGTGGATATTACGGACCCTGGTTATGACAAGGATGTCTTTTGCAGGATCAATAATCTTCCTATAGCAGAAGGAATCTATGATTGTGTTGTATGGTACCAAATGGAAGGATCTAACGAAAAGGAAAAGCAATACGCTTATTCGATGGTTGGAATCATCGGAATCTACCGAAATGGTGAGATCCCCCCTCAAAAAAAGATGGAACTAATCGGGACCATCGGTGTAGACGCTGGACTTGCCGGATTCTTTCACAATAAACCTGACTATACCGACAATGAATGGGGCAAATTCATTGGGCAGCTCACTTGTGGCGATGTATGGCTTACTGAAGAGGGATTTTTCAGTGCTTCCGGATATGGCGATGGAATTTACCCGGTATATGCCAGCAAGTCGCGAGGCACTATTGACGCACTGGAAATCCGGTTTCTGTAACGAAAAACCAATGACAAATGAAATACATTAAAGCAAGATCGAAGAACAATTCGCTGAGGTAATGCCCGATTGTTTATGGGTACTGTTCTTGATTTGCTAAATGTTACAGATACCACAATAACAGAGAAATGCCCCAGGGCGCATGCGCTCTGGGGCATTTTGTTAGTTTTGAAAAGAATAACAACCTGTGCCGTTATGGGTTCTTCCCAAGTTCTTATATAAATGAGAAAGTGTAGATGTTTCCCTATAACATTGCTATATTTTGTATTTGAGAAGATGATGAATCAGCCGATCACCCGGTATTTCTTTCGGTTTCCATAGGTAGTAGAGTGCAGCAGCCCCAGTTCTTCAAACTTCAGTACAAAGCCGCGGATGGTAGCATAGGCTGCGTTGCCAAAATCCTTTTCCAGCTGCTTAGTAGAGAACTCCTCTGTGCCGTAAGCAGAGAGCACAAACTGCCACAGTTCTTTTTCCTTTTCTGTAATTTTTCCCCCTGCCAGAACCTGCTGGAAGGTATCCGTTGTTTTCCCTTCGGGTAGGGCGTGTTCCAGTTTGCCGTAAACCTGCCGTACAAAGTACATCAAAAAAGGAGTGAGATCCAGCATTCCACTGAATCGGGCATTTTGCTCTACCAAGGTAAAGGCATCATAATACTGCTTTTTACTGTGCTGGATGTACTCCGAAAGTGGAATGAACAAGGTGGAAGGATAACCTCTCTGAGTCAGGAACCAAAGGTGTAGCAAACGAGCCATGCGCCCATTCCCGTCAAAATAAGGATGCAGATAAGCAAGGTAAAAATGAATGATAGCTGCCTGGAGAAGGTCGTTTCCCGGGTCATCTCCTTGGATGAAATTCATAAGTTCTGCCATGTAGCTGGGTAGCTTCTGCCAAGGTAGACCTGTGTGCTCCACTTTGTTACCCACCACGTACACACTGTCATGGCGGTAGAGGTTACTGGGCAGAAGCTGATCCTCTTGGGGAAGGAACTGCCCTACCACCATCTGGTAGAGATAGAAGAGGTTCTCCTCCGTGATGGCATGAGTGGTGTCAGCGATAAATTCAAGTCCCAGCTTCATACCCTGCACACGGTATTCTATCTCACTATCCGGGGCGTAACCCGCCATGATCCTCCGTACACTTTCCCTGGACGTGTCAATCTGTTCAATGGAAAAGGTGGCCAAAATTTCCTCCTCCATAGCTTTCCTGCCGTAGATTTGCATACGGTCCTGCGGAGTAAGAAGCACTTTGGCTGCGGAAAGCTGAACCTGAGTGACACCGGGAAGATAAACTACCTGGTTTCCTTGAAAATCTCGAAGCGGAAGGTCTTTTGTAAAACCATCCCGCAGCAGGTCGGCAAATTCACGAATCGATGCCTGCGGGTATTTATAACCAAGTTTTTTCAAATCGATGATAGTTGGGTCTGCCAGCATTCTGGCAAAGAGTTTTGCGTCCATAGGATCACCTCTGAAAGAAAACGATATCAATTAGTATCAGTATATCAGAGGCGCCTTATTCTGGCAAGACATGATTTATTTAAGGTATGAGTCGGTAACAAGGGGGAGATTGTCACCCCGCCATATTTGGAAATATTATGGGTGGATAAGGATAAATACGATAGAAGTTTTGCACTGCGCGAAGACGCCAGCAAGAACCTCTTCCTGAACTGCACTCCCATCATCTCGTTAATGGTCAAGGATTTTGCTGGGCCGATAGAGTATCTGATCACTGTAACCGACATACCATTTGATTGTATGACATCAAATAGTTACAGTAATTATTTCATCTCTGAGGAACGTATAGGTTTTGTGTTCTAAACTACTGACATGTATTGTAATTAAGCCTTGTTTCCGCTATACTGAGGATAGTTTCAGAAAGGGGAGGGGTGTTATGAATCCGCAGGTCACGATTGGTATTCTGGTGGGCTGTGTGGCGCTGGCTGCGATTTTGGCCCTTCTTTCACTCCACATCTTGCGAAGGGAGTCAACGTATTTACAGGAGCGTTCCCAAAATGGGGAGATTCTGCTCTTAACTTTTGACCAGATTATGGCCTTGTACCACGCCGCCCCGGAGAAATGGGACATACAGGTGGATGGCCCCACCTACTATCCCCAGGGGAAAGAGCAGGATGGCCTTTTGGTCTATATGCTGCCCAAAGAACGGAAGAAATATAGTGCATGGTTTGACTGGCGGCTTTCCCATGGGGAGGATCCAGGCCAGTTTCAAATGACCACCAAGGCGCTGCTTTCCATGCAGGAGGACTTGGAGGGACATCTGCAAGAACTGGAAGAAAGCAACCAGAAAGCGCTCCAGGAATCTGTTGAAGCAGCGCAGCGGATCTTGGACAAACAGCGACCGAAAGGGGGCACAGATACCTAAAATCATGAAGTGCCCTATGACGTTAAATTCTCCAACGTGTGAAGAAAGAGCAGGTGTTATGTGATGGAATTTCTATTGAATTACCTCCCAATCATTATCCCGATTCTTGTGATCCTCATTATTTTGCTCATGGGCTATGTCAAAGCCCCGCCGGATCAGGCGTACATCATTTCCGGTCTGCGAAAAAACAGCCGAATCCTTATTGGGCAGGCGGGCATCCGCATCCCCTTCTTAGAGCGGCTGGACAAATTGTATCTGGGTCAAATGACGGTGGATATCAAGACGGAACAGTCAGTCCCTACCAACGACTTCATCAATGTTTCCGTGGATGCTGTGGCCAAGGTCCGTATCTCCCCGGAGGAGAAAGGCATTCGGCTGGCAGCCAAGAACTTTCTGAATAAGAAAGGCAATGACATTGCCCTGGATCTGAGAGATTCCCTCCAGGGCAATATGCGGGAAATCATTGGCACTCTGACGCTGGAAAAGATCAACACAGATCGGGATTCTTTCTCGGACCAGGTGATGCAGAAGGCATCCCGGGATATGGAAAAGCTGGGTATCGAGATCCTTTCCTGCAACATCCAGAATGTACAGGATGAAAACGGACTGATTCAGGATCTGGGTGCGGAGAATACTTCTCTTATTAAAAAGAATGCGGCCATTGCCAAGGCTCAGGCGGAACGAGACGTGGCCATCGCCCAGGCAAATGCTGACAAAGCAGCAAACGACGCCAAGGTGGAGTCGGAAACTCAAATCGCTCAAAAGCAGAATGAACTGGAAATCAAGAAGGCGGAGTTGAAGATCTCGGCAGACACCAAGAAGGCTGAAGCGGAAGCCGCCTACGAGATCCAGAACCAAGCCCAGCAGAAGATCATCGGTACCGCAACGGTGGACGCGGAGATCGCCAAGACTGCTCGGGAAGCTGAGCTGAAAAAGCAAGAGGTAGAAGTGGCCAAGCAAGCGTTGGACGCTGAGATCCGTGCCAAGGCGGACGCCGACCGCTACCGGAAGGAGCAAGAGGCACAAGCCGCCTTGTTCCAGCGTCAGAAGGATGCTGAAGCTAAGCGATACGAGCAGGAACAAGAGGCGGAAGCTGTGAAAAAGCAGGCGGAAGCCACTCGTTTCGCTAAGGAGCAGGAAGCAGCCGGTATCTCTGCCGTAGGTAAGGCAGAGGCCGCGGCCATTCAAGCTAAAGCACTGGCGGAGGCGGAAGGTATTGACAAGAAAGCTGAGGCCATGAAGAAATACGGCCAGGCGGCTGTCATTGAAATGGTTATGAACGCTCTGCCCGCCATTGCGAAGAATGTGGCTGAACCTCTGTCTAAGGTGGATAAGATTACCATGTATGGTGACGGCAACAGCGCAAAGCTGCTGCAGGACATCATTAACGGTACTACCCAAATCACCGAGGGTATCTCCCAGGGCATGGGTATTGACGTGAAAGCCCTACTTTCCGGAATGATCGGCGGAAAAGTAGCCGCTAGTACTCAGGAGCCTCCTGCTCCGGCAGCAGATCCTGTGGAAACAGCAATCGCTGATCCCTCTCCAGTTGCTCAAGAACCTGAAAAAGAGGAATAAGATTCAGATCAAAAGGGACACAAGGTCATTCACCTTGTGTCCCTTTTATATGCTTTTCTTTCACTGGATGAAGTGCTCGTTAAGAAAAGATCAGAACACATAATCCGATTACTACGGCCATTACCTTTTTCATCGCTATTCTCTTTCAAACTTGCATACAAAACTGTTGGCAAAGGCAGGCCAACGGTAACGGATGAATCGATAGATCAAATAGCCGCATATCGCTCCCGCTGTATTGAGAATGATGTCATCAACAGCCACGTTTCTCATAAGAAAATACTGTGAAGCCTCAATAAACATAGACATACCCAAGCCAATGATGAATGACCGTTTCCAAGTTGCATTGCGGAACAGCATAGCGGGAAATAGGCCAATCGGAACAAATATAGCCAAATTCCCTAGGAAGTTGATGAGGGTTACGAAGAAAAAAACAGGGCTTTTGAATAGATCTTTGGCATAGTTTGCGAATACCGTAAAAGGAACTAAGCTCAAGTTAGATTTCCATGTTGGCCGCTCAATCAAAATGCGAAGATCCCCCCAAATGCCGGGAGAATTCTCCCAAACATAGGTTGGCCAAAGTGTCAGAGCAAGAATTCCAAAGATTGCTATGACAAACAAAACTAGACCCACTTCGCGTTTCAGGGAAGTGCGCAAATTCATTGCAGATAATGCTTTCATTCGGTATGGAGTAAAACTCAAATAAACCAGTACGGCTGGAATTGCCACGATGAGCACTTGCTCGAAATACCGTATTACTGCTGTCATTTTATCTCCCTTCGATATTCAAAAGATCCTATTCCTAGTCACTAAATCACGACAGCCAGGGAAATGGGTCTTCATTAGCAGCACAAAATCCCATACCACGGGACCTTTATAGCTGTCCGTTCAGCTCCGTACCGTAATGTTCCGACCAAAAGTTGTTATCCAATGCGATCGTGAAGAAAGGAGTCATTTTATGATAGAGTTCCGTATCTGCAGGTTTTGGCAAGCCCAGCAAAAACTCCGTGAATTCTGGGGTCACCTCTCCGGCGATAATGACTCCATAGGGCCAATCTGTGTCCTTGAGTTTCCCGTAGGAGAGCGCTAGTTCGATACAGTCTCTTTCTTCATTCCAGCAGTGGATTTCAAATTTCTTTGCCGTTTTTAGGGCTTCGGACATATAAGCCCGCCATTTGCTGTTTGTCTTCTCAGCACCATCCAACTCCACCCACCAATGTCCGGAGGCGTTCTCCTCTAAAAAATGTGCTGGTTTCAGTTTATCGCTGGACCCTTTTAGGGCCTTTTCCAAATCCTTCAGTTCCACAAAACACCTCTTTATTCTCCTGGAAGCGTTTTTGTACAAAGAGATTCCCAACAACGCCCACAAGGACGATGGTTACAAAGCACCACAACCAAATGATCCAAAGGTTGTTCAGTCCCTCGCCGTAGTCATACCCAAACAGGGCTCCGGCGGCGAACCCGAGGATGTAGCCAAGTGCGATGATAGGCGGAAGCACCTTGTTCTTTCTTACCAGTCCTGTAAGGAAGATGAGAACCAACCCCACAGCGCAAAGAAGCAGCGGAAATTCCTTCATGCCGTGCAAGCCAAATAGCGGATAACGAACTACCAGGTAGCATCCTGCAATTGCGATCATAGATAGAATACCAATCAGTCTGCTTTTCATACGGTTCCCTCCCACCTGTACCACTTTTCCAGGGCGTTTTTGTCCGGCTTTCCAAGTGGAAATGCACTCAGTTTCCGCGAACTTTTCGTTTGATCCGGATGTTGTCTACTTAATCTTTTTCCCGCAATAAGGGCAATAGATGTCCATTGGCAAAAGGTTTTTGCCACAATGAGGGCATTTGGAACCTCCCAAGCGCAGAGAGATGGCTCCACCCACCAAAAGAAGCAGACAGAGAAAAGCGAGATACGCTGTTATATAAATGATTCTCTCATTGAGTAAATACACGCCGTATCCCATCACAATCATTAATATGACAAGTCCGGTAATGGAAATTTCCACAACCCAAACTGCTACTTTTCTCATAGAATCCACCGTCTTCATCGATCTCTATCACTTCCGATCCATTTTCTCCCAAGCCTATGTGTCCAAATCCATAGTTCTTACACTTTCAGCTATCTTCACCAGCGTTTCTTTGGGAAGTGGCGCCGTGATGCAGAAAATGATGTCTTGATTCGTGGACTGCCAGACCAGTCCGTTGGCATTCTCAGGATCTTCCGCCTGATAATAGTCGCCTTGGACATCCCCAACCATGGTGGGAGTCACGGATTCATAGTCCGAGGTGATAAAGAGACCAACAGATTCGGACCCGTGGATTGCCATAAATGAAATCATGTCGTCCTCTCCGTCTGTATAGACCAAGAAGGTGTCATTGTCGGAATGGTTCTCCGCGTGGAGGGTAAATCCCTCTGGCAGCCAGGACGGCTCATAGCTTTCCGCAGTAGCTTCTGAGCTGGATTCTCCCGCAAATCGATAGGACACATACGATTCATAGGTTTGCTTTACCCAGGAAAAGAACATAGCTCTGGCCTGGGTATCCACCGAAAGCCAGGTGGTCCCTCCTAGGATCACCACAGCCAAAATGCAGGCGGCTGTCTGTAAGAACTTGTAAGCTACAGGATGGGATTTCCTTCGGATCAGGCGCTTCATTTTACGCTCAAACCCAAGAGAGAAAGAATGTCTACAATCCTCCGAAAGAGGAAGTGCCTCCAGGATCGTCTGGTCAGCTTCTGCCGCGGCGGCTTTGAGCATTTCATCGGTGATCACAAGTTTCCCTCCTTCTCGTACAAATCCTTTAGTTTGTTCTTTGCCCGCTGGTCCAATTTAGATGCAGCCGCAAGGGAGATTCCCAATATCGAGGCTACTTCTTTCACGCTGTACCCTTGGTGATATCGTAGCAAGATCACCTCTCGATATCTGGCAGGCAGCTTCAAGATGCAGGCAGTCAAGGCGTTTTGCCCTTCGTAAACAGGGGAGAAGCCCCGAATCTCTTCAGTAAGCTCCACAATTTGGCGCCGCTTGCGCTTTCTGTAGAGATCGATCGCTTTGTTCTCAACTACAGTAACGACGAAGCCTTTGGTTTTTGGACACTTTGGCTCCCCAATTTTTTGGATGTTTTCCGCCACTTTCACAAAAGCCTCATGGACGGCATCCTCTGCGTCTTGGTCATTGTCAAGGATTCGGTTGGCCACGTAGAACATGAGCTCGCGGTATTCGATGTAAATTTGTTCAAACTTTGACCGATCCTCTGAAGAATCAATCATTTGAAGATACAGTATCATGGTGGTTTCCTCCAGGTAGGATAGGCTGATTATAGCATGCTCCATTTGCTTTTCACAAGTTAAGAAACGTCCGATACCACAGCCATCCCCTGAAGAACAAGGGTAAGTGTATCTTTATATTCCTCAGCTTGTTGCAACGGTCCGGAAGATCCTGAAAAGAAGGTTTTCTTATTTTGAACTAGTTAAATCTCAGTTTATTTGGTTCAAAAACCATTTTTTATTGCGTAATAGACTTGTTCAAATTTCAAAAGGAAGCTGGAATGTCTATAGCCTTTTTCACACCAACAGAAACGGGTTGTCAAGGACGTTTAATTCATTTTTACAAGGATTCGCAGATAAGCAGATAATAGAAGAAAGTGCTGGGAATCAATTACAGATTCCCAGCACTTTCTCCTTGTTTTTCAAATATCAATAACAATATTATTTTGCCAAATGATGTTAAATTCCAGTTACTTTCATGTTCACTCACGATTTATGGATAAAAGGTATGAGTACGGATTTTCTCGCAAAATATGTTTTTTATCTATACTATAAGAGACTGCAGATGCTATAACGGATACCCCCATACCAGCAAAAATTGCTTGTTCTACAGGCATTCCTAATAGTGCCATCGGTACCCCTGTCGCACTTGCAGATAGCAACGATACCTTGAGGAAGGTTTCAGTAAACCATTTAATCCGTGAACTCGCAAGAGCAGCCTTGAAATCGTTAAATGCAGGCATAAACTCATGGCTATATAAATCACTTATCTCTTGTTGCAAAACTTCAATAGGTCTATCTCCATCAAGATTCTGTGTAAGCTTAGTAAGTTGTGTTCTGAATCTCCCTAATTCATCTCGATGATGGTTTTTGAAAGAAACTATATCAGCAAGAGTAGTATCTGGGGAAATAGAAAGCCCGCGTATAATAAAATTAAGCAATAGACCTTGTTCCAATTGATGATCTTTTGGACGTCTATTAAAAAAAAGGTATTTAGGTCGTATTGGTGTTTGATTTCCCAACCTAACAGTATTACTTATATTAAAACATGGGACATCGTTTGTAACCATTCCCAAAGAGTGATCTTCGCACAATTTATTAGCCAGTACTATCATATAGATATTAGTGAAATCGCTGTCAAAATAATAAATATCATGGTGGTCTATATGACGGCTGAAATATCGTATCTGTTCCCGTATTCTCTGCGACATTATTTCTCTGTATATTCCACCACGCGAAACATCGCTGAGATATCTTCTTATTTTATAAGATATTTTATCACTCCAAATTCTGTCATACCTCTGTTCCTGTGGTGAACAAATGACTTTCCTGAATTCACGTGAAAACAATAAATCAAGTATTTCGTCTTCAATGCCAACGACAGATTTGTCGTCAGAGTTTATATAAAGAGGTCGTAAAAAGCCAATATCAGCTAGGTATTGTGTATCTGGCTGATTATACGGATGAGTAAGAGACTCTGGAACGATGGTTGATATAGAGTCCCAGAAAAGAATTGATGTTTTTAGCCAGTCTGTGTCCTCTATGTCAATAGTGGGATAATACAAAGCATTTGAAAATGCAGGTCGCATAACGAGTTCCCTCCCGGAATTATTATTAAAATATTATACCATGTTTTGATATAAAATAATACCAGGAGCCTGTCCCAGATTCCTTGCGTGTAAATTCTACACAATGAAACCAACTTACATCTTCTGTGTCTCGTTTTTGAGTAGGCTCGAACAATGAAAAAAACAGGACGTGTTCTTGCTCTTTTACTCGCATTGATGATGGTCGCTGTGGTAGCCGTTCCGGCATCGGCTACTGATGTATTCACGTTACCATTGAAGTAATTGAATCACGGTGTTTCCCTACTTTTGGATACGGTCGAGTATTTGCGGCACGTACAATATGGGAAAATACATGGCATGCAAATGGCCACGCAACCTGTATTCATCGTCGATATGGTATGGACGGAGCATACTTAGGTGTGTATGTCTTTCCATTTCATTTCGCAATTGGTTGGGTAAGGAGTGTGTGTTTGCATAATTGTTTTCATCCATCTCGTTTCTCATTTGCTTTTGTGAGATGTACTAATCTGTAGTAAGTGCCTTTCTTGACTCCGAGTTTTTTCATGGCAGCCACAGCCGTTATCTCACCAGATTTCCAACGCTCGTAGACTGTGTCCCAATTTGCAGGAAATTCGATTTTCGGCCTGCCCAGATGTTTTCCCATTGCTTTTGCCGCAGCGATGCCCTCGGCCTGGCGCTGGCGAATGGTCAATCGCTCCTGCTCTGCGATGCTGGAGAGTACCTCAATCAAAATATTATTGATCATTTCGAAGACCCATTCCTGACCCGTGGGCAGTTGGATCATGGTAGTTGGCAGGTCGATGACCCGCACTTGAATATGGTGTTCTTTAAAGTAGCGAAGCTCTTGGGTGATGTGTTCTTTGTTCCGGCTGAGTCTGTCCAAAGATTTGATGACCAGCGTATCACCGTCCCGCAGCATGGAGTTCTTCAGTACCTGATATCCGGAGCGATCCAGATCTGCACCGCTGGCCTTATCGGTCACGATGTCCCTTTCATCCACTCCGCAGTCCAATAAAGCTTTGATCTGTCGGTCCAGGTTCTGCTCTTTCGTGGAGACTCTTGCGTATCCAAATGTTTTGTTCACTGATGACTTTCCCCCTTCAAAATCTGTCCAGAAAGGTTTCCGTATTTTCAGCCATGTCAAAAAATGAAAAACCGAGGTTTTCGGACATGATTGGCATGGCTTTCCTACGAGAAAATGATAGAATAAAAAGGTGTACCTTTTTGAACAACAATATTACACGGAATGCGCTGCTGTTTTGCAACCAGAAAAACAAAAAGAAACGGCAGGGATCTTCCTGCCGCCTTTTTTAGTCTGCCTATGCCATGACTTGCGCAAAATCTGCCTGTAGTATTAGTCGACATCAACTGACATTAGGAACCCTTGAATGGATAAACCAAAGATTCTGAGTAAGATATGGATTGCAGAAATTTCCGTTTAAGTGTAAAATATAATTAAAGATTTTGTTTTTGATCTGAGGGAGAAAGGTCATAAGCGCCGAATTCTACATATTTAGACACAATGTCATGCATTAGAATATATGCAACAAATGAATATTTTTTTATTATTATAAATAATAAATAGCCAAAAGGGGGATGAGTATGGCTACAGTAGTACGAACTGACTTTCATTTTAATTTTTTAAAAAACGTTATCATAAGAATTGATTTTCAGGGTGTTTTTGAACCTGAGATGGAAAGATTGTTAACACTTATCAAACCAGTTGTTAAAGAAAAAGGATTTTCTAGATATTTAAAAAGGCAAAACAATCAAATAAAAGTTAATGTAGGAAATTTGAATTCACAAGATTCTTCATTGAGTAAAGTTGTCCAAAGTCAAGAGATTCATTCTTTCGTTAATGAAGATCGGGGGTATGTGCTTGATCTTGCGAGTAGTTTTGTATGCCTAAATATCAACTCAACATCGTACACGCCTTTTGAAGATTATAGCAGTCTTGTTTCAGAAATAGCAGAAATATATAGAAACAATATTGATTTTGCATCCATTAATAGAGTTGGCATAAGAAAAATTAATGTTTGTATGTTTGAAGATAGAGAAAAGATTAAAGAGTTTTTCTCTCCTGAATTTTTTGGATATTTTAAATCTATACCAGGCGCAAATACATTTATCAGTAGACGACAAGATACATTTGGAATCGATCTATATAAAGTTAACCTCTCATGTAATATTGAGCAAGGAACTGCTGAGGACAAAACCCTTTACAGAGTCTTACTGGACAGTGACATATATGTTGACAATGCAGAAACAATCAAAAATGGTGTAAACTATCCGCAAATGAATAGTTTTCTGTTCGACATATACGTTTCTTCACTTACGGAAAAATTTATAGTAGCACTTTGTGGTGACGATGAAAGCAAATTTGAAGAAATAATAGGTGTTGAAAAAAATGAGTAGAGATACTTTTGAAGCTTTTCGCTTAAGAGACTTACAAGTAAGCACTACCGAATTGAGTGAAACACATCATTTTGGTGATATTTTTGATTTGGCAAATTGCTTTTTGTCCATTGAAGCAATGACGCACAAAAAACTGCAAAAGTTGTGTTATTATGCAAAAGCTTGGTATTTAGCTATTAATGATGAAAACTTGATTAGTGAACCTTTTGAAGCATGGGTTCATGGAGCAGTTCAACCTTTGCTGTATCAAAAGTATCGCTCCTATGGATTTCAACTTATACCTATGTTCCAAGGAAACTTACTTCAACTCCCTGAAGAGTTTTTAGATTTTTCTAAGGAAATTTTTGAATCGTACGGAGAATTTAGTGGGGACGAATTAGAAAAAATCAATCATCAAGAAATGCCATGGATTAAAGCTCGGGGAGATTTAAAGCCATGGCAAAGTGGAAATACGGTTATAAGTGATGAAGATATGAAATATTATTATCGGAGTTTAATGCAGAATGAGTAAAGTACGTATTCCAAAGCCTCGATTAGATTGTGAGCCTAAAAGTATTCCTAAACCGTCTTTTTTACCTTCTGAAAAAGAGGCTCTAGTGGTATTTTCTTTTGCATCATTAGAATGGACTGAATATTTTAACTTGGATAGCACTTGTCCCAGTTGGTCACTTGACTTATTGAATATGTTAAAAAATGTCTCTGGCGTATCAAAGGCGCACCTTTTAAGTGGAAAGTATAGAACATATCGTGTGCACACTCATGAAAAAGCAAAACCACCAGATCCGCTTCCTGCTGGCGTATCTCTTAAGGATTGTTATCAGATACGTATCTCTACAGCAAAAGGTGGAATTCATGGTGTTTTTGTAGAAAATACATTTTATGTTATATGGTTAGACCCGCTCCATAATATGTACCCAGATGATCGCTTTGGTGGCTTGCGAAAAATAACTCCTCCGAATACTTGTTGCAGAGATAGAGAAGAACGATTTTTTCAGTTGCAAGAAGAAAATGCAAGATTGAAAGAAGAAAATAAGTATTGGGAGGATGAATTAGGTAAGATATAAGAAACTTCGTCTCAGAACCCACAACAGTGTCTCAAATGTCGGTTATATATTTGGTACTGGTTGGAAAGGTGACAGTTATTATAACAAGCCTTAAGAGAGAATAAAACTTTTTGCGTGATACAGCAGTAAGTTCCTCTTGCATTCCCACTGAGAACATGGTATATTTATTTTGTAAAGTTTCCTCGTTGCCAAGAGCAATGACAGTTTCTTTGTAACACAGCGTCAGAGAGTCTTGTCTTTCTGGCGCTTTTTTATGTCTTCTGCCTCTGTCCAAGAGGCACAGAAATAGGAAGAAGGGCGCAAGGTTTCTGCCCCTTCCATTTGGCTTAGCCAAAAAAGCACTCAGAGTTTCTCTGGGTGCTTTTTTTATATAAATTGGAGTCTGAAGGCTCCCCCAACATTCTTACCGGGGAGCCGTTGGCTACCCCGTTTTCATAGAATTCTTCAGAAAGGGGTATGCGATATGAGCTCGTATATCAAAAAGACAAACTGCAATTTTTACGTACCTGCGGAAAGTACCGGAAAAGTAATGGCTGTAAGCCATCGCTTCCTGCCAGATGCCCTGTACTGCTTCAACTTGGACGAAATGGGGAATCTGGTAGACATTAAGATAGAAGGCTGCATTCTCTCTGAGATGAGAGAGATGCTAACCGCTATTGCCCCATGGGTTCGGGAAGGCAGCTAGATTAGCATGTTCAGTGATGATGGAAGTCGTTGGCGCTGGTCTTTTCAGGACGGGAAATGTCACGAAATACCTGCGGAGATCCATTGGCCTTCTGCCGAGGAGATCTCCACCGTGCCTAAGGAAAGAGATCAGGTCATCATCCTCGTACAGGAGGGAAAGGTGACTGACATTCTCTGCTCAGACCAACGAATTGACGCAGTGGTCCTGGATATGGATACCACAGATGAGCAGCAGCTGGATTCTCTGTCTCAGCAATGGGCCGCCTACAGCAAAATCTATCAACCAATCTACTAACAAGGAGGACTGCACCGTGGGTGCGAATAAACACAAAAATGGCAGGAAACGACAGTTGGGAAAACATTTCCAGCCAAAAATAAAAAAGCTGCCGCCTCGCCACTTGAAGCCTCGCCCGTTTGACCCCAAAGAACGTGACATGCCAGAGAAGAACCTTTCTCTGGTAGTCCGTTTTTTACGAGTGAAAGAGTCCTTCCCGTGGAGGATTACTACGATGTGGTGATTTTTCGTTACCTGCAGGCGGTAAAAAATGTTTTTCTAAACCGGAAATACTTTGTTTTTTCCGCTATTGTATGGGCAACCATGAGCCCTGCTCTATTTCAATAAATGTAATAAGCAGCGGCGCTGTCCATGGAGCGTGAGTTTAGAGGGCTCAATTCCAGGGGATTGCTCACCCAGCTAGGAAGAAACCATTACGAATTAGAATTGCGCTTATACGTTTTTCAAAATCACTCAAGACCAGGAGAGGATAAAATATGCTAAAAAAAGAAACGACAATCTTTGGAATGCCTCTGCAGCCCATTCGCCGTGGGCACCCTGCCGTAATCCGGGAAGTGAACAGCTGCCGGGAGACAACCCCTGTCCTGTGGGTGGATTACCTTTCTTCTTCTGAAGTAACCTTTGAAACCCATAATACCGTGTACCATCTTCGGGTAGTAGCGGTTCTCCAAGGAAAGGGGGTACATCGGGCATGATGAAAAATACACCTCCTCATGTCAAGCTTACCTTGCCGGATGGCAGTCGTCTGACTGCGGTAGCTTATTCTCAGGATGACTATCCTGGTATCAACCTGTACCTTTCCAGAGCAGGGCATCCAGAGGAACTGATCTGCTTTGTGGAGTTCAACCGGGAAAAGGAATCTGGAGAGAACGTTTGTATTGGCGTGTATCAGCCGGATGTGGATGATACCGTCTATTACGAACCCTATTGCGGGAAAGGAGAGCAATCCACATGAATGAATTGCATCCCGCGCAAAAACTGACCTGGTTGGAAGCTGCCAAACTGGTTCAAAACCTGGTTGAGGATGTACTCCACAAAGAAATATCTTGCAAGATGAGTTTGGAGGATGACAATTACTGGACTCTTTACTCGGATACCTATAAATTCTCCTTGCAAGAACTGGAACAACTATTACGGTCCGTGCCTGCGACGAAGACAACCTGGGAGGAAACCATCCCTCAAGAAGGAACCGACTCCAGTTCGGTAGGTATGGAGCTTTCCCGCCTGCTGCTAAAACAGGCTCTCCACGGTGATTGGATCCAGGAGCATTGCACAGAAGAAGCTATCTGGTTGTTGGATTTCCACTCCTGTGTTTCAGAAAGTCCAGTGACTCCAACCCTCCAGTTGCCCGGAGTCCGGGTGGCTTTGAAAGATTTGAAGTCCCGAATCGACCTTCTAACCTACTTGGAGAAACACGGGCCCACCCATACTTCACTCATGGAATTCTGCGAGGAGTATCAAGAAACATATCACAATGAACTATGTTGGCCCTATCCCATTTCTGACGGCGTTCACATGGGAACATTTCTGGTCCCCGTGAAGGAAGGTATCCTTTCTCTGCCTTATGACCGTGTGGAGTATGAAGACTATGAAGTCTTTATCCCAGATGACGCCTGTCTATGCGATTCAAATGCCTTGCAGATTTTTCTGGAAGACTGGAACAGCTTCAGCACGGAATTGAGCCAAGCTCTGGAGAGTATGGCCTGGACATTGCGGTTATTAAGAAAAACAAGACAGGAGGGATCATAATGGATCCAAAAAATCGGGTTGGAGGGAAAAGTGTGAGCAAAGAGCAAAATACCAGTCAAATCATTCGAAAAGACGCCAAAGGCTGTTTTGTGGAGAGCCTTAACGATGGTTTTCCTATTGGCAAAATCCACTTGACATTTGCCACCTACGACCTCAGTAGGCCAGCTGGTGAACGACAGACTAACCTGGTGCAGATCTACTTGGATTGCGCCGAGCTGCTGGAGCTATGCCGGCAGGCGGAGTCTGGAGAGCTTTATATGCGCTTACAACAAAAGAAGCAGAAAGATGACCGAGCTCCGCTGTACCAGTGTATGGGAGGAACCTCTGCTGAGAAGCTCCAAAAACTAGGTAGGCCCCGTCCGGATGGGAAAAGTCTATCGCGGGTTTTTCAACTGCTTCCTGGCAGCAGGGCTGACTTTCTCCTGGTAGCTGACAGTGGACCAGGAGAAGCTGATGAGAAAGGCTTGATTGTACCCCGATTTGGAAAACATCCTGAAAACCATGTGGTCATCAGCATGGGAATGTCCCCGTTCTGCGAAATGATCTTGATGACGCGGGCCCACTATTTGGCTTGGTTAACGACCAATTATGGCAAAACCACAACAATCCCATCTCCTGAGTCTGAAGAAGCGCTTCCGTTTTCAGAATCACAAGAGTCTGAAAGGGCAATGTTCTAAAAGATCTACATTGAAAAGGACCGTTCTCACCAATGTGAGAGCGGCCCTTTTTTCATGTTGATTTATTTATCGACTTTCTCACTTCAGGTTTCTTTGTTTGTGAATCCAAATGTCATATTCCGGCTCTGATACCCCGTTTTTTGCGTTGCGTATGCCCCTATGCGCAATTGAAATCTGTGTTTATATATCAAACTCCATATGTTGGGTCTTGATTGTATCGAAAATATGTTCTATAATTGTACTTAATGAATCGAACTCTAGTTCGACTATTGGGAGGTGATTCCGTGAAAAGAACATCCAAAAAGTATTGCTGTATCGATCTAAAATCATACTACGCCAGCGTAGAGTGCGTGGACCGTGGCTTGGACCCTCTCTCCACCAACCTTGTGGTGGCGGATGAAAGCCGTTCAGACGGTACCATTTGCCTGGCAGTGTCGCCCAGTCTGAAGGCACTGGGGGTACCGGGGCGTCCAAGGCTTTTTGAGGTGAAGGAACGGCTGGCCCAGATCAAGGCCACCACCGGAAAGACGGTGGAATACATCACCGCCATGCCACGGATGGCCCGGTACCTAGAAGTCTCTTCCCAGATCTACGGAATCTACCTGAAATACCTGGCCGCCCAGGATATCCACGTTTACTCTATCGATGAAGCCTTCATGGATCTGACTCCCTATCGATCATTTTATGGTTTGACTGCCCACGACTTGGTCACTACCATGATCCGGGACGTGCTACGGACGGCGGGGATCACTGCCACAGGGGGCATTGGCACCAATCTATACCTGGCCAAGATCGCCATGGATATCACGGCAAAAAAGATGCCCGCCGACAAGGATGGGGTTCGTGTGGCGGAGCTAGATGAGATCTCCTTCCGAGAGAAGCTGTGGACTCATGAACCCCTCACGGATTTTTGGCAGATCGGTCCAGGGATTGCCGCCCGGCTGGCGCGAATGGGCATCCATACCATGGGTGACTTGGCCCGGCTGAGCCTGGAAAATGAGGAGGTGTTTTTCCGGGAGTTCGGGGTGGATGCGGAAATCCTCATCGACCACGCCTGGGGTATAGAGTCCTGTGGCATGGAACAGATCAAGGCCTACAAGCCATCCACCAAATCTCTTGCAAATGGCCAGGTGTTGCCCAGGGCCTACTCCTGGGAGGAAGGGCGCCTGGCAGTGAAAGAGATGACGGAGCAGGTGGTGCTGGGCCTGGTGGAACAGGGGTATGTAGCAGAGGGCGTGACGCTATATGTGGGGTATCAGATTCTAAGTAGGGAAAGCGCCTCTGCCTACCATGGTCCCGTAAAGGTGAACTATTATGGCAGGAAGGTGCCACCCTCGGTCCACGGTACAGGGAAGCTGGGAGCGCCCACGGCCTCCCTCAGCAGGATCACTCAGGCAGTGCTCCAACTCTACGATCGGCTGGTGGACAAGGAGCTGCAGGTCCGCCGCATGAGCATTGCTGCCATTCGCCTGTCCCGGAAGGAAGAGGTGGCCCCCCAGCTGACCTTCTACTCTGACCAGCAGGACGATGGCCGGGAGACCGCCCTGCTGGAAGCCACCATTGGCTTGCACCGGCGCTACGGCAAAAACGCGGTGGTGAAGGGAATGGACTTGCTGGAAGCTGGTACCACACGAGAGCGGAATAACCAGATAGGA
>DXXG01000026.1 GCA_019416455.1 Clostridiales bacterium
TGCTTCAGGCACGTAAAGCTGCCGGGAAGTCCAGCAAGTGGAAAAACTCTGACGAAGTAATGCGCTGGTGGATGGATGACGAAAATCTGGACGGTCAGCTGGATCTTTTCGGTGGAGAGATCGGAAAAGAAGATTTCAAGATGTAGAAAGTGAGGGATCCCCATGCCCAGAAAACTGATTTCCCGGGGTTGCATGATCTTCAACTGCGACCGCCGCCACGGGAACTTCTGTTGCTACGACTGCGGGTACCGCACCACAAAGGGGGCCTTCCGGTGCAAGAACCCCTGTCAAAATACGCCAGGAAAATGCGGCTGTGACCTGCCCACGGGTCAGCGAAAAATGACCGGAAAGAAAAAGGAGGAATTAACATGACAATGGGAAGGGCTATAGCCGTTGTAAAAAGCATTAACTCGCCAGATCCCAATGTAGACAGCAAGGAAAAAGTGGAGGCTGTTCGCGTGATCCTGGAGGCAGCGACTCTAAACTCGATAACTAAGCAAGACTTACTGCGTATCATTGGATGGCTTTGGGAACAGCTCTCTAACCAGTCAAACAACCAAGAATGGGTGGACGCAAAGTGTACGTTGCCCCCTCTGGATGAAATGGTGCTTGTCATTGCCAGTGGGAATCCGTCATCTAACGTGACCCTGGACAAAGCCTACGAACTGGCGGAATGGACTGGCGAGGGTTGGATCCTGGAAGCGTGGCCGGAATGGGAAAAATCGAATGTCAGTTACTGGCGTCCGCTTCCGAATCCACCGCTGAACTAGGAGGGCATCCATGAGTAAGAAAGGTACCCAGGCTCAGCGCTACCAGGGCATGGTGAACCGGGCCCAGGGGAAACTGTTCGAGGAGCGGATTGACGCTGCTTTGGCCTACTATGACCGTCTGGGGATGGCGTCGGTGGAGAAGACCCCGGAGCCTATGCGGCCCCTCAAGCGGCTCTCTGAGGGACGTTTTGTGGCGGTGTTTGAGAAGCCCGCTCAGCCGGACTACAAGGGCACTCTGAAAGGAGGCCGGGCAGTGGTGTTTGAAGCTAAGCATACCAGCACCGGTCAGATGGAGCAAAGCCGGGTGACAGAAGCCCAGGCAAAGCGGCTGGATCGGCACCAGGCGCTTGGGGCTCTTTGTTTTGTAGTGGCGGGGTTCGGCTCTGAGGAGGTGTTCCGGGTCCCCTGGAAGGTGTGGAGGGACATGAAAGCCGCTTTCGGTCGGAAATATGTGACACCCAAGGACCTGGAGGAGTACCGGGTGCGCCTGGGCCGGTCCGGGGTGCTGCTGCTCTTGGAAGCGGGGTTGTGGAGATGAGACGAATGAAAGAAAAAGTCAAAAAAATAGCAAGAGTATTTCCTAGAAAGACTGCGGCTACTCCCGATGATGATCTTGTGTTTTTTGGTTCACCTCCAAGGCTGACCCTTCCAGAGATTGATGAGGTCCACGTATCTGTGACATTTACCTACGATCGAAAGAAAGCGGAAGAGCTTGCCTATGACAGGGAAGCAGTTGGAGTGCCTGTGAAAATAGGCGGCCCTGCATATGATGATCCTGCGGATGGCGATTTTATCCCAGGGAGATACCTGAAAAAAGGATACGTTATCACAAGCCGTGGATGCAATAACCAGTGCTGGTTTTGTTCAGCATGGCGCAGAGAGGGAAAGCTCAGGGAACTTCCCATCACAGAAGGGTGGAATGTCTTAGATAACAACTTGTTACAGTGTTCTGAGGATCACATAAGATCAGTGTTTGAGATGCTAAAGCGGCAAAAAGAAAAGCCGGTGTTTACCGGTGGAATTGAAGCTAAGCAATTAAGGCCGTGGCATTGTGATTTGTTACGGGATGTAAAGGCAAAGCGAATTTATTTTGCTTATGATACGCCAGATGATTATGAGCCTCTTGTGGTAGCTGGAAAAGCACTTAGAGAAGCGGGAATCAGCCCTCAAAGCCATACTTTGGCTTGTTATGTATTGATCGGATTTAAAGGGGATACATTTGACGCCGCGCAAAAGCGGCTTGAGCAGACTATTCAGGCCGGATTTATGCCTTATGCGATGCTGTATCGAGATGTCTCAGGCATAGTGGACAAAGAATGGGCAAAATTTCAGTCTGAGTGGCTTAAGCCGGTAATCGTTGGCTCCAAATTTGGAAAGGTTTGGCACCGGGAATGTGGAGATAAAGGGAGGGGTTAGAAGTGAAGAGGAAATCCTGCGAGGGTTGCGTCCACTACCG
>DXXG01000027.1 GCA_019416455.1 Clostridiales bacterium
GCAGGGGGCAGTGCCGGTGACCAGAGTGCCCAGCATCATGGAGACGCCGTTGAGGGTGTCGTTCTCCGTGGCGAAGGGAGTAGGACGCTTGGGACCGTTCCAGTCGAAGGTGGAGGCCATGATGGCCTCGGAGAAGTCGGCATTGGGAAGCCAGTCGGTCCACTGACGCTGGCCCTGGAAACCGCCTGCCACAGCGTTCTTGCCCAGAGCCTCCTCGTGCCAGCCCAGCTCGTCCAGCTTGGGGTTGCCGTAGAGGATATCCCGAATGATGATGGTCATCTTGGTGACGAACTCCCAGTCCTTATCGGCGGGCACCACTTTGGACTTCCGGATGATCTCTGGCAGGTCCTTCCCGGCGTTGCAGTCGAAGCCCTCGCGGCAGTTCTGCTTCACCCAGGCCAGAGCCTTCTGGTACTCTTCCGGGTCATAGATTTCCAAGGTGACCCGGCGGATGATCTCGGTCATGTCCACCCACTCGGGGCGGATGCCGAAGTATTTCTGGAACATATTGGCGTCGCAGTAGCTGCCGGCGATACCCATGGCAACTCCGCCCAGGTTTACATAAGACTTATTCTTCATCCAGCCCACGGCCACGGCGCACCGGGCGAAACGGAGGATCTTCTCCGCGGCGTCGGCGGGGACGGAGGTGTCGGAAGCCTCCTGGACATCATGGCCGTAGATGGAGAAGGCGGGCAGGCCCTTTTGGGCATGGGCGGCCAGCACAGCGGCCAGGTACACGGCGCCGGGACGCTCGGTACCATTGAAGCCCCACACAGCCTTGATGGTGTTGGGATCCATGTCGAAAGTCTCGCTGCCGTAGCACCAGCAGCGGGTGACGGTAAGGGTAGCCACCACGTTCTGGGTGGAGAATTTATCAGCACAGGCGGCGGCTTCCACGCCCCCGCCGATGGTGGAGTCAGCGATGACGCACTGCACGGGAGTACCGTCGGGATAGCGCAGATTTTCCTCGATCAGGGCTTTGGCGTTTTTGGCCATGGCCATGGTCTGCTCCTCCAGGCTCTCCCGGATGCCTCCCCATCGTCCGTCAATGGTGGGCCGGATGCCGATCTTGGGATATAACATGTGGTTTACCTCCTTTAAAGTAAAGTAAAAGAGTCTGTGACAATAAAACCGTTTTTACGGGCATTTGCGGATCCACAGTTCGCTTACCGATACCGGGTACAGGGTGCCCTGGATCTGCCAGCAGAGAGACAGAGTGCCGTCCTGATAGGACTCCTGGGGCAGCTGGAAGGTGTACAGAGGATCAGGAAGCTCCGATTCATGCCGGCGCAATTCCTCATGGATCAGAGTATCCCCGGCCCGCAGGATGAGTTTCAGAGCTTCCGGGGCTCTGGGTACGGCGAATTGGGGATAGGAAACGGTCAGGGTGTAAGAGGCGCTGGGGTCCAGTCCCTCCACCTTTACCTGCAAAGGCGTACCGTAAATGACCCGGGCGGAGGACACCCATTCCAGGGGAATGGGATAGGCATCGTACCAGCCCTTGGATCCATAGTAATCCATCAGGATGCCGTAAAGGTCGTAATACAGGTGGGGAGAGCGGAGGAAAGAGGGATCCTCTTCCCAGGTATGGTCGGAGAGCACATGCTTTTGGAACCCTTCCAGGCTGCCAAGATGGATGTACTGACCACCCTCACCGGGATCGACACGGTGGAGCAGCTTTTCGAGGGCTTCCAGCTTTTGAGACTCGTCGTTCATAGCGCGGATCCGGCGGAAGTGTTCTATATACCACTGAGCGTTGTTCAGGGGGAAGTCGATGGAATCGATGTAAGCGCCCCGGATCCAGCGCTGTCCACCATGACGCCAGGTAGTGAGCTGGATGTGCAGCTTTTGGAACAGACTGTCCGCCAGCTTCTGGATCTTCTCCCGCAGGACCTGGTCCTCCTGAGGCAGGAAAGGCGGGAAGAAGGCTTGGACGGCTTGCTCCATAGCCCGGTCCGCGCCCAGTTCCTGAGCCTGTTCCAAGACCTTGAGAGCGTTCTGTTCCAGTTCCTTGTCACGAGCGGCCCGGCGCTTGGCCTGGTAATCGCTGAGAGCACGCAGGTAGGCCATCTGGAAACGGGGGTTCTCCGTCACCTCCGGGCCGTGGCCGGAGACGATCTCCTCAAAGCCCTGGTAGACCCGGTCGATGTTGCTGTTTTCCTGGATGGGACCCTTCCAGTTGTCCTCCAAGGAGAGGATCAGTTCGGAAAGGGAGGCGGTCAGGTCGGGGGAGATGAACAGCCGCACATAGTCCTGGACCGTTTCCTCGCAGGGAGTCTGGGTGGAGAAATCCTGGTCGCCCCACACCATTTTGTTCACGTCGTCGTGGATGCCCTCGGAGTAGGTCAAAGACCCTACCGTATAGGGAGCGTGGAGGTTGTGGATGTGCTTCATGGCCTTGGGACGGGTGTTGTTGCCTTCCCGGCCCAGAGTGAGGGCGAAGGCCCGGTCCCACTGGGGCACCTCGAACTGGCAGCCCGTGTTGTGGGTGATGTCCGGGTAGTGGCGGATGCGGTCACGGTAGACCGGAGGAAGATGCTCTCGCAGTTCCTGCAAGGTGTCCTTCTCCCAGGGGGCGAAGCAGATGCCGTAGAGCCACTCAGGTTCTTTGGCCACTTCCCGGTAGAAGGTCTCCAGCCAGCCGGGTTCCGGCGCGAAGGACTGGGGAGCGATCCAGATCTTTGCCTGGGGATGGTACTTGTGGAGGATCTTGGCGTGCTCGGTGACCACGGGGAAGAACTCCTCCGGGGTCAGCTCACCGGGGTCGCCGGCGGGGATGAGCATGTGATCCAGGTAGGGGATAGCGGCGAAGTTCTTTTCCCGCTCGGCGGATTCCGCTGCCAGAACAGCGGGATCCTGGTAGTTTTCACCCATGTTGGGATACCACAGCCACACGTCCATGCCGTAGGAGTGGATCCGCCGGGAAAGTTCCACCATCACCTCAAAGGGGTCCTGCTGGAACAGGGAGGAATAGAGGTTATCGTCGGTCCTGGGAGGCAGGATCTCGATGGAGTTGCTGCCGAACAAGGCCAGATCCCGGATGTACCGGTCAAAATCATCCACAGTCCAGGCGGGGCAGGTGTTCTGCTTGTCCCGGTAGGCCAGCTGATGACCACGCAGGGGGTATTCAGGGGTCATGGACAGAGCGTCCAGGGAAGCGGGGCAGGTGATGGAATCTTTGCGGATCTCCAGCTTCCGCAGGATCCGGGCCATGGCGTAAAAGACGCCCCGGCCGTCAGCGCCCACGCCCCAGATCCCGCCTTGGGCGGCGATCACCCGGAAACCTTCCGGTCCGGGAGCGGGGAGGCTTTCCAGTTTTTGGGCGGCTTCCTGGGCTTGGGGAGCGAATTCTTTAGAAAAGCTGTCCTGCTCCGCCAAGAGGAAGAAAGAGCCCTGAGTGGGAAGCTGATGGGAAAGGGGAAGACGGGATCCGCAGCGCTTTTCCACCTCTTCCAGGAATACCTGGGCGGTGCGCTGCTCCATGTAAGTGGGGTGTTCCGGAATGACCACAGTATAAGTTGTCAAGGTAGGTCCGCTCCTTTCAAAAATAGCGGTAGGACGGTCCCCTAACGGGCAGGGGGCCGTCCTTTCACCGTCAAAAGATCCTTCTTATTTCAGTGCTTGATAGGCGTTGTTGTAGATCTCAGCCAGCTCGGAAGCGCCCTGGGCTTCCAGGCTTGCCACGAAGTCGTCCCACTCGTCCATGGAACGCTGGCCGATGATGAACTTGTCGATCTCCTGGTCGAAGACGTTGTTCAGGTTGGCCTGCAAGGAGGTGGCGCGGGTGTTATCCTCTTCAGACAGGGAGGGATACAGAGGAGCGTAGGTGACAGTGCCCTCTTCGGTCCACTGGCTGATCTCATCGCCCTGCTCCAGGAAGATGGGGTCGGAGACCTGCTTGTAGGTGTACTCGTCCACATAGGTGGCCAAGCCCTGGAGACCCAGACCCAGCTGACCCTGAATGGCGGTGAAAACGTCGGAAGCGTCAGAGTTGGCGTCCACGATTTCCTGCTTGATCAGGGGTTCGCCGTCCACCATGTCGTAGTCCTGACCTTCCACACCAAAGTTGGTCAGCATACGGCCTTCGTCGGTGTAGAACCAGTTCAGGAACTGCACGATCTTTTCAGGTTCCTTCACCTGAGAGCTGACAATGATCTGGTCGGTCCAGTCCTTGTTGTAGCGGTACTGACGGGTCTGGCCAAGGTCGTTTTCCAGAGGCGGAACAATGTCGAAAGCGGCGCCTTCTTCAACCTGTTCCAAAGCGGGGTTGAAGACACGGCCAATGAAGGAGTTGTTATCGCAGATGCTCATGGTTCTGCCGGAGGAAAGCTTCTCCCAGTAGGTTTCCTGAGTCATGGTAGCGTAGTCGGGATCCAGAATGCCGTCCTTGTAAGCCTGAGCGAAGAACTCGATCACAGCTTTGAAGTTTTCGGAAGTGGGTCCATAGATGTAAGCGTCCTCTTCGGGCTCATAGTACACACCGTTGTTGGTGTCCACCACGGAGAAACCGCCGGAACCCAGCTGATAAGCGTAACGGCCGATCATAGCGCGGGTGCCTACACGAGAGGAGAAACCGGTCATGTCGGGGTTGTTTTCTTTGATGGCCAGCAGAGCGTCATAGAACTCGTCCCAAGTGGTGGGCATTTCCAGACCGGCTTCTTCCAGCAGGTCGGTACGGATAGCGTTGATGGGAGCGATAGCCACACGGTAGTATTCCAGAGTCTGGAAACCATACATGCTGCCATTGATGCGCAGTTTGTTGGTTTCACCAACGCGGTCTTCCGCGTCGATCAGAGCGAAGTAATCGGGAGCGTATTCTTTGTAGTCCTCAATGTTCAGCAGCATGCCCGTGGGAGCGTACTGTGAAAATTGATAGGGCTGGCAAGCGCGGATCAGGTCGGGCATGCTGTTGGAGGCCAACGCCGTGGCGACACGAGTGGCGTAATCCGAACCCGGAATGATTTGCAGCTGCAGATCCACGTTTAAGTGCTCTTTCATGTACTGGATCAAACTGGAGTCAGGATTGACTGGCTGAGTAGCGTTTTCGCTAATCATCATGGTAACGGTCAGGGTCTCCTCAAAGGGAAGAGCGGAACCGGTAGATTCTTCTTCCGCCGTGGAAGCGGTGCTGCTGGTGGAAGCAGTGGAAGAGGAGGAGGAAGAAGTGCTGCTGGATTCGGTGTTTCCACCGCATCCGGCGAAAGCAGAGGCGGTCAAAGCCATTGCCAGGAGAAGAGCTGCTGGTTTTTTAAGGGACTTCAACTTCATTTGAACAATACTCCTTTACTTTAGTTTTGCGCGTAGCGCTGTATGATAGATGCTCAGCCCTTTACGGAGCCGACCATGATACCCTTGACGAAATACTTTTGAGCAAAGGGATACACCACCAAGATGGGGAGCACCGTGATGAAGATGGCAGCATATTTGATGTTCTGCCCAAAGGTGGCCGTATCAGCGGAAACCGTAGTGTTGCCGGAGGCTGTGGCTCCCAACACAATATTGCGCAGGATCAGCTGCATGGGGAACAGCTTGTTGTCGTCCAAATAGATCAGGGCGGGGAAGAAGCTGCTCCACTGTCCCACCGCGTAGAAGAGGATCATAGTGGCGAAAATGGACTTGGAAAGGGGAGCGACGATCTTCACAAAAACGGTGAACTCACTGGCGCCGTCGATGTAAGAGGACTCGTACAGCTCCACGGGGATGGTCTCGAAGAAGGTGCGCATGATGACCATGTACCACACGTTGATGGCGCCGGGGAGCACGATGGCCCAAATGGTGTTTTTCAGGTGGAGATTTACCACCACCATCAGGTTGGAGACCATGCCTGCGTCAAAGAACATGGTGAAGATGACAAACATAGCCATGATCCCCCGGCCGTAGCAGCTTTTCCGGGAAAGGGGATAGGCGCACAGGGCGGTCATGAGGACGGAGATCACTGTGCCCACCACCGTGTAAATAATGGTGTTCAAATAGGCCCGGGGCACATCTCCGTCGGCCAGAAGGGCGGCGTAAGCGTCCAGGGAGAAGCCTTTGGGAAAGATGGTGACCTCACCCCGCAGAACGGCGTAACCGTCGCTGATGGAAACGATGAACATGTAGTAGATAGGATAAAGGACCAGCAGGCAGCACAGGACCAAAACAATGGTCCGCACCAGGGAAAAGGATTTGTCGCCGGCTGTTTCACGGACTGCAACCATAGTTCTTACCTCCTTACCAAAGACTTGTGGAACCGATCTTGCGGGCTGCCTTATTGGAAGCCACCACCAGGATCAGCGCCACAATGGCCTGGAAAATGGAAATGGCTGCGCCGTAGCTGTAATTGGCTTCGATCAGGCCTCGGCGGTACACGTAAGTGGAGATCACGTCGGCGGTGGAATAAGTAGCGCCGGTGTACAGCAGGATGATCTTCTCATAGCCCACCGTCAGCAGCCGTCCCACGGTGAGGAGGAACTGGATGGAGATGACGGGGGAGATCCCCGGCAGGCTGATGCTCCAAAGCTGACGCCACTTGCTGGCGCCGTCGATGGAAGCGGCTTCGTACAGCTGGGAATCGATGCCCGTAAGGGCCGCCAGATAGATGATGGAGCCCCAGCCGGCTTGCTGCCAGATCTCCGACAGCACATAGATGGGACGGAAGGCGTGGGGGTTCATCAGAAGGGTGGTCTTTTCCCCGCCCAGGGCAGTGATGATCTGGTTCACAAGGCCATCACTGGCGAGGATGTTGGTGATAAAGCCGCACACCACCACAGTGGAAAGGAAGTAGGGCAGGTAGGTGACGGACTGAGTGAATTTCTGGAAACGTTTGCTTTTCACATCGTTGATGAGCAGAGCCAGGATGATGGGGCAGGGGAAATAGAAAACCAGCATCCACAGGTTCAAAACGATGGTATTTTTCAGGATGGACCAGAAGTAGGGGTCGGAAATAAATTCCGCGAAGTGTTTCAGCCCCACAAATTCGCTTCCGAAGATGCCCTTAAAGGCGTTGTAATCCTGAAAGGCGATCCCCAGATAGAACATGGCTCCATACTTGAAGAGAACGAAATAGATAAAAGGAAGGGCGAAGAAGAGGTAAAAGTACCGGCTTTCCTTTATCTTGGTCCAGGGGGACTTCTTTCGGAGAGAATGAGAGTTATTTTGGTGTGAACTGACCTGCAACGCTGACATACGACGCAACCGCCTCCTTGGGTTCATTATTAATGAACAACGTTCTTCGTTTCGGTGAACTTAGTATAACGAGCGCGCAAAGCTTTGTCAAGTGCAAATTTAATAAAAAAATAAAGAATTGAAGAAAAATACAAGGACAAACCCTGAATTCTGTGAAAAAATGCGTATTGAGAATTTCTGGAAAAAGGGTTATTATTTAGGGGAAATAAGGCTTGCAATATGCTAAGGGGGCAATTTTAGGCCGAATTAGCCTTGTAAGTGCTTACAAAAGACGGAAGTTTTATTGACAAAATAATTCTTTGTTGTTATACTCATGATTAATGAACAGCGTTCTTCAATGTAGAACATTCGGTAGGGAATTCATGGAACGACGTTTATCCATGATTCCTAAAAAAACTCGCTACTAAGGGAGGAACGAAATCAGAATGAATGTAGAGCAAGCACCCCATAAACAGGGCGTGTGGCCTGTGATGCTCACGCCTTTTACCGAAGACGGAGAGGTGGATTACGCCTCTCTGGAACGCCTAGTGGAATGGTATGAGGAAAACGGAGCCCAAGGGCTTTTCGCCACTTGCCAGTCCAGCGAGGTGTTTTGCCTCAGCTTGGAAGAACGTGTGAAGATCACCCAGACCGTGGTGAAAAAAGCCCGCGTGCCGGTCATTGCGTCCGGCCACGTCTCCTGGGGACTGGAGGACCAAAAGGAAGAACTCCGGCGCCTGGCGGATACAGGCGTGGAAGCGGTGGTGCTCATCACCAACCGGCTGGCCCGGCAGGACGAGAGCGGAGAGGTTTGGATGGACCGTCTGGAACGGCTGATGGCCGCCCTGCCGGAGACCATGCCTCTGGGTTTTTACGAGTGCCCCTTCCCCTATAAGCGTCTGCTGACGGAGGAAGAGGTGGCTTTCTGCGCCCAGTCGGGCAGATTCCGGTTCCTGAAGGATACCTGCTGTGACCCGTCCACCTTGGCCCGCAGGATCAAGCTGACGGAAGGCACCCCCTTGAAACTGTACAATGCCAACAGCGCCACGCTGTTGGAGACTCTGCGTTTGGGTGGGGCGGGGTTCTCGGGGATCATGGCCAATTTCCATCCGCAGTTGTACACCTGGCTGTGTGAGAACTGGGACAAAGAACCGGAAAAAGCGGAGGAACTGCAAGGATTCCTCACCATGTGTTCCTATATCGAGAACCGGCTGTACCCTGTGAACGCCAAATACTATTTAAAGAAGCTGGGGATCCTGGCTTCGGATTACTGTCGGGTGCAGGATCATGGAAATCTTACGCCGGTGATCCGGGACGAAGTGGGCCAGCTGGAGCTTGTTTCCCAGAAACTCCGGCAGCTCTATTTGAATTGACCGGAAACCTCCCGACGGATTCCCGCCTGGACGCTGGGTGGCCCGGGGCGGGAAGGTAAAAAAGCGGGACCCGTAAGGCGCGGGCCCGGTCTGGGAAAATAATTGGGAGGTTTATGAAATGACAAACGAGACCGCCAAAGTCAGTTCGCTTGTAAAGGCAATGAATGTGCTGGAGTGCTTTTCCGTGAAGCATCCGGAGTTAGGGGTGACGGAGATCGCCAAGCAGCTGGGGCTGCAAAAGAGCACCGTCCACAATATCCTGTCCACCTTCGAGACCATGGGTTATCTGATGCAGAACCCGTCCAGCGGAAAATATTCCCTGGGCGTGCGTCTGCTGCAATTCAGCTACATCATCAACAACCAAATGGGGTATCAAAAATTCTTCCTGCCCTATATGGAAAAGATCGCGGCCAAAGTCCACGAGACGGTATTTCTGGCAATTCCCCATGAAAACGAAGTGCTGTATCTGGAATCCAAGCAGCCCAACAACACCATGGGTGACCGGAAGATCCTGGGAGAGCACGCCCCCATGTACTGTACCGGCTTGGGGAAAGCTTTGCTGGCGTTCATGCCTCAGGAGGAACAGCTGAAACACATTCCGGATACTTTTACCCAGTTCACGGAGAACACCCTCACCTCTAAAGAGGCGCTCCTGGAAGATCTGCATCATATTCGGGAGAGAGGGTATTCCATTGACAACATGGAGCATGAGTACGGCGTGATGTGCGTAGCGCTCCCTGTGTTTGGCCACGACGGTTCCCCTGTGGCGGCTATCAGCATCTCGGGGCCATCTCCCCGGTTGAAAAAGGAAGTCATCGTGCAGGCTGCCGCCACCATGAAGGAGATCCTCAGCCCCACCCAGTATGTGCTCTGAGCCTTTGATCCAAGTAAAATAATAAAAAAGACGTGTCCCGGGAGGTTTTCCGCAGGACACGTCTTTTTTGTTGAAAACTATTTGCTTTTAAAAAGAGGGAAGATGAACTTACACCAATCCAGCCCTAGCCAGGTCCTCGTATACCAAGTCACGAAGATGGGGATGGATCTCGTAGTACACCGGCCCCATGTTGAGGATCTGCTGGGTGTAGAAAAAGCTGATGTGGTGGATGGGATCGATCAGGCCGAAAGCGCCGGCGGCGCCGTCCCAGCCGAATTCCCCAAGAGGACTCTTGGCGGCGGAGTTGTCCACCATCACCCGAACTCCCAGGCCATAGCTGTACCCGATGCGGCCAAAGCGGATGAAATCCTGAAGGGGCTCTCCTTGGAGCTGGTTCTTGCCCATCTCCGCGATGGATTCAGGAGTGAGGATCCTGTTTCCGGTAGCTCCCACGCCGCCGCAGCTGAGAGCGTCCAGCAGCAGGATGTAGCTGTCCAGGGAAGCGGTGAGCCCTGCTCCGCCGCTCTCGTAAAGGGGAGTCAGGCGATAGTGGTTGCCCATGCCGGCGGGAAGCTTCTTTCCAGTCTGGGGATCGTCCGTGTACTGGGCAAACCGGCGGAACCGGGCTTCCGGGGGCAGGTGGAAGTAAGCGTCCTTCATGCCCAGGGGCTGGAAAATGTGGTGGGTCAGGTAGTCGGAGTAGCTCTCTCCGCTGACCACTTCGATCACCGCGGCCAGCACGTCGTGGCACAGAGCGTAGGACCAGTGGCTTCCCGGCTCGAACAGCAGGGGCATTTCTGCCATGGCTCCCACCAGCTCCCGAGTGGTGGCCAGAGGGTTCTTCTGGATCATTTCCCGCAGAGGTTCCCCGTCGGTGTTGTAGGAGAGTCCGGCGGTCATGGTCATCAGCTGCCGGATGGTGATGGGCTCCTTGGCGGGATGACTGGGAACGTCCTGGCTGGGCCAGCCGCCGGCGGTAAAGTCAAAGTTGTCCGCCACCCGCACATGGGCGTATTCCGGCAGGTAATCGCTGAGCTTGTCCTCCAGGCCCAGCTTACCCTGCTCCACCAGCTGCATCACGCCGGTCATGGTGACCACCTTGGTGCAGGAGTACAGGTCGTACAGCTCATTGCCTTCCACAGGCCGTTTGCCCAGGTAATCGCTGTGGCCGGCCATGTGACGATACACGGTCTCGTGTTCCTTCATGATCTTGAGGTCCAGCCCAGGAACGCCGTACCGTTCCCCAAGGCTGTCCAGATAGCTTGTCAGCGCTTGAAATTCCATGGGGGAAAACTCCTTTCCATACAGAGCCGGGCAGAGCGTCCCGGCTTCCTCCACCTGATATTTTATAGTTGTATTGTAGCAGATGAAAGAGGATTTGTCAGGAGGGAAGGGAGAAAAATCAAAATAAAGGGTTTTGAAGAAGTTTTCCCAAGACATACGCAATGTCATGATAGGAAAAGAGGGTTGCCGTGATCTGCGGCAGCCCTCTTTTTTTATGCTTTTCCGAAGGAGAGAAGAAATAAGAAAAAGACTTTTTTTCCCCGTGAAAAGAATAGGTTACAGCAAAATATCCAGGTATCGAACGTAAAATATGAGAAAACTAGGCTGATTGCTTAATTTTGTAGGAAAAGAGGAAAATTCTGTTTGTTTTCTGCGAAGGGCGAAAATGATATCCTATAATTGCTCCCAAACAGGGAGCCTAAAAAAAGGGAGGAGCTGAATGAAATGGGTGTGCGGTACAATCCGAATCCCGCAAGGATCACCGAGCCACTGTTCCAAGTGGAAAAGTTGGAAGAGTCTTCACTGTATACGGTGGTCTGCGGTGGAAAACAGCTGAAAGTGTATCATACAGACAGCTTTGATTATGTGATCCCGGTGGTGGAGGACGACTCCCCCTTGGAGCTGAAGATCCAGGTATCCCGTGAGTTCCAGCAGGCGGTATTTCGGCCGGCGAAAGCTGGGATCCAGGCCCAGATCTCCGGCGGCGAGATCTCTTTCACGCTGAAAAAACCGGGAAAGGTGACTTTGGAACTGGATGGAGACCTGAAAACTCCCTTGTTCATTTTGTGTACCAAGAGAGTCCCTAAACCGGAAAAGGTGGATTATCTGTTTGAAAGCGGAAAGGTCTACAATGTGAGCACCTTGGAAATGAAGGCAGGGGAGACCGCCTATCTGGAAGAGGGAAGCGTGGTCTGCGGCTGTGTAAGCGCTCTGTTCGCCCATGGTATGCGCATTTTGGGCAACGGCATCCTGAACGGCTGCGTTTGGCATCCGAAAGAGGAGAACGGCGGCGGCCGGCCCATGATCCGCATGGTGTTCTGCGACGATGTAAAGATCCAGGGCATCACCATTGTGGACGGCGGCTCCTGGCACGTGGTGCCCGGTGCCTGCAAAAACTTGGAGATCCAGGATGTGAACATCATGTCCCGGGTGTGCACGGGAGACGGCATCGATATCGTGGGATGCGAGCATGTAGTCCTGCGGGATTCCTTCATCCGGGCATCCGATGACTGTGTGTGCATCAAGGCGGCCAGCTATCCTGATCCCGCTGCCAACAGAAACGTGAAGGACATTTTGGTGGAGCGGTGCGTACTGTGGAACGCCGAGCCTGGAAACGCGGTGGAGATCGGGTATGAAGTGCGCTGCGACGAAGTGTGCGACATCACCTTCCGGGATCTGGATATCGTTCACTGCGAATACGAAGGGAATCAGTCCGGAGGCGTGCTGACCATCCACAACGCGGATCGTGCGTATATCCACAATATCGTCTATGAGGATATCCGCATCGAGGACGCCCAGGAGAAATTTATCGACATCAAGGTATTGGATTCCAAGTATTCTCTGGACCGGAAACGGGGCAGTGTGGAGGACGTGTACTTTAAAAATATTGAGATCTTGAACGGAACGTTCCCCGTCTCCATTATCCGGGGATTTGAAATGCACACCGAGATGAGCCGTCCTCGGAACATCCATTTTGACAACGTGGTGGTCTTGGGTGAAAAGATCACTTCCCCCAATGAGCTGCGGATGGTGGTGGAATTGGCCCACGATCTTTGGTTTGAGGACAAGGTTTACTCGAAGAAGAATCCTTTCTGAGAAGGAAGGGATCCTGGAAGAACACATACACAGACAAAAGACAAAACATCAGGAGACAGAACTCTCTTGATGTTTTGTCTTGCGTTCATATTTCAGCGCTATAAGGAGGGACGGGAATCAGTATGTATACGGTAGTGATCATCGATGACGAGCCATGGGCGTTGCAGGGTTTGGCGGAAATTATAGATTGGAACAGTGAAGGTTTTTCCGTTGTGGGCCAGTTTACCGATCCGGAGGAAGCTTTTGAATTCCTGTGCGAAAAAGAACCGGATGTGGTGTTTACAGATATTCGGATGCCCGCCCTTTCCGGGCTGGAGCTTATAGAGATGTCCCAGAAAAAGGGACTGAAATGCGAGTTTGTGCTGATCAGCTCCTATGAGGATTTTGAGGCGGCGCAGAAAGGGATCCGCCTGCATGTGTGGGAATATATTTTGAAGCCCTATAACGCGGGAGATATCCACAATGCCGCTAAAATGCTGCTGCGTCATCTGGGGGAGCGAAACGACCTTGTGAGCGTGGAATGGAACGATCCCCCGGAAGAGATCCTGCGCAAAGCGGAACCGCTCCAAAATCAGATGGAGAACTATCAAACAGAGGCCTTGTACCTTTGTTCTCACCCCTGCGAAGAGCCGGAGGTGTCCAAAGAAGAAAAATGGATCCCCCTTTTGGTCAAAGGCGCCGGCGGAGCGTATCTGAGAGCGTCTGCGGGATCCCGCATGACATGGCCCGGCCTGCCCCAGGAAGATCAGCGAAAGTGGGGCGTCAGCCGGGAGCACAAGGAGGGGATCGCCGCGCTGCCCCAAATGATCCAAGAAGCCTGGTACGCGTTGTGGGGGGAATTTTCCTATTCCAGCAAGAAAAACGTGGGGGAGATCCAGTTTTATCTCTGCGAAAATATGGGAGAAGAACTCTCCTTAGGTGCAGTGGCGGAGAGGTTCCATTTTTCCGAACCCTATTTTTGCGCCCTGTTCAAAAAGGGGACCGGGATGTCGGTCATCCATTTTGTCCAGCATGCGCGCATCCACTACGGGGCGTATCTGATCCGAAGCAGCGGGAAAAAGCTCCAGGAGATCGCGGAAGAAGTGGGGTTTGGAAATTACAGCTATTTTGGGAAACTGTTTAAAAGGTACATCGGACAAACCCCCGAAGCCTATCGGGAAGGCTCCGAAGGAAATTTAGGGATATAAAGAGTGATGGCAGTGTAGTGGTTTTCCTGGGAACGCAGGGAAAACCGGAAACCTTCCCCATAAAACAAACGCAGACGATGAAGCACATTGTCAAGACCGATGTGGTCGTTTTGAAGTGCTTCTCCCTCTTGAAAACCGCGCTGGTCCAGTTCCTGGAGTTTTTCCGGAGGGATCCCCATTCCGTTATCTACCACGGAAAGGCAAAGTATACCGTTTTCCTCGTTTACCCGGCCCTGTATGAGAAGAATACAGGGTCTTCTTTTTCTGCGAAAACCATGGGTGATGGAGTTTTCCACCAAGGGCTGCAACACCATGGAAAGAAGAGGATGGCGCAGCGCTTCCTGCGAGACCTCTACCCGCAGTTCATAGCGCTGGGGTGTACGCATATCCATCACGTTGAAATAATGCTGCACATGGTTCAGCTCTTCCCTCAGAGACACTACCAGGCTGCTGCGAAGGCTGTAACGGAAAAGACTGGCTAAGGAGGTGAGCATGTTCTCCAAGATAGGGACTTGGTAATGATGGGCCATGCTCCGCATGCTTTCCAAGGTGTTGAAGAGGAAATGAGGGCTGATCTGGTTTTTATAGGCGTTTAGCTGGGCTTGCTTTTGCGCCAGCGTGGTCTGGTACAGTGTGTGGGACATTTCCTGCTGCCGGCGGTTAGAGGTCTCCAATACCTCTAGGGTGCGGTTGACGCTTTCGGCCACATATCGTAAATCGCTCAGTTTGGGAAGGGTCAGTGATTTTTTTACCCCTGCCTGGATATCACGCATATCCGTAACCATCTGTTTTACGGGCACGGAAATATGATGGAGGATAAACCAGGTGGAAAATACCAGACAAGCGCAGGTGATCAAAAGAACCGCCGTGCCGATATTTCGCGCCATAGCGCTATTTTGAAGAAGATCCGCGGTGGGGACCAGATCCACGATGGACATGTCTAAGTTTTCCAGCATCACCGTGTGGCAGGTAAAGTCAACTCCTCCCAGCCGGAAATTGCGGTGGTTTTCCTCTTGCAACGCCTCCATTTCCGCTTGAGAAACTTCTCTGCTGGTGTACACTACGTCATCCCGGTAAAGGATAGCCTTGATTTCCCCCTCATAATTTCCGGAGGACGACAGGCCGGCTAAAACATTGATATCGATCAGAGCCATCCCAAACACGTACTCGTTGGAAACGTATCCGGGAAGCAGTGTGTTATGCACCTGAAAGCAGTAGACCAGCTGGGGCAGTTGATTGGAATCGTCCTCGGGAGGAATGGTGAGGAAGAAGGAATCGTGGGACATGTTCTGGTTTTCCTGGATGATCTTCTCCGCGAACTGCTGATAGCGGTATTTCCCGGCGGTTCCGGAATAAAAAGTGTGACCGTAGGGGCTTGTGATAATGACCTCGGTGATCATGGGGGAGGCCATTTTCAAATAATCCAAAAGCTGATTGCAGCCGGAGATGTTATTGAGATACACCAGAGGATCGTTGCTGAAAAGGATCTCCTGCATGTTGGAGAAATAGGAGAGCTGGATGACGCTTTGCTCCACGCTTTGAAACTGAGCATCCAGCTGGGTTTCAATGCTTTCGGAAAAAGTTTGAAAGGAGCTTTCAAACTGATCTTGGGAAAAGGTGTAGATGAACAGATAGTACAGCAGGGAAATGATGAGCAGAAAAAGCAGCATGATGGCAAGGCTGATCTGCAAAAGACGTTTGATGGAAAGGGAACATTTAACGGTCATGGGCAGTCTCCTTTGCGTGGATGGGAAGAATTCCTTTGAGTATACCTTTCCCCTGAGGGGAAGTAAAGAAACAGAATTATGGTGTATGGGTGCACTCAAAGGAAAGACTGTGGCAAGGACAAAGGGTACTGTCAAAATTCCTAGATTTAAAGAATGGAACGGAGAAATTTTAGCAAAAGATTAATTTTGTGAGAGAAGTGCGAAAAGCTGTTTCTGTGCAAACAGAAGATCCTTCGATACAATAAAAGCATAGATTTTGGAGATTTCCTGAGTGAAATTTAGCCAAATATCCTAAAAGAGAGGGCGGAGGAATGTGAGAAAAAAGGACGGAACAGTAAAACAAAGGTCTCTCTGGCAAGAGATCTGGAAGAACAAAGCGATCTATCTGATCATGCTGCCGGGTATTGTATGGTTCATTATTTTCGCCTACGGGCCCATGTCGGGTTTGCAGCTGGCGTTCAAATCGTACAACATGAAGGCAGGGATCTGGGGGAGCCCTTGGTGCGGGCTGGAGAATTTCCAATATGTGTTCCGGGATCCCTCCTTTTTAAAGTCCGTGGGAACGACTTTGTGGATCAACGCCGGACGATTGATCTTTCAGTTCCCCATCCCCATCATTCTGGCACTGCTGATGAACGAGCTGAAAATGAAGCGGTACAAAAAAGTGGTGCAGACCGTGCTGACGTTCCCCCAGTTCCTTTCCTGGGTCATCGTGGCCAGCATTGTGATCAATATCCTTTCCTATGACGGTCTGGTGAACAGTCTGATCCTATCCTTTGGAGGAGAGACGGTAAACTTCACAGGAAACGCCAACCTGTTCCAGCCGCTGCTGTACATTACGGAAAACTGGAAATCCGCCGGATGGAGCGCCATCATCTATATGGCAGCCATTTCGGGGATCGATATGGATCAATACGAAGCGGCGGATCTGGACGGAGCTTCCCGGGTACAGAAGATCTTCCGCATCACCCTTCCCAACATCCTGCCCACCATTTCGGTGATGTTCGTATTGCAGATGGGCAACATGATGTCCGGAGGATTCGACCAGATCTTCAACCTGTCCAATCCCGCTGTAAAAGACGTGTCGGAGATCCTGGACATGTACATCTACAACATTTCGTTCGGTTCCACTCCTGATTTCAGTTTCTCCACAGCGGTCAGCTTTTTCCGTTCCGTGGTAAACTGCGCGTTTTTGGTGGCCGCCGACAGAGGCGCGAAAGCTCTGGGCGGAAGCGGCTTGTTCGGTTGAAGGAGGTACAGACTATGGAAAAACAGAAAACGATCCGCAAATGGCGGTTCGACGCTGTGGATGTTGTGGTGGTCATCTTGCTGACCGTATGGATGTTTTTGATCATCATTCCCTTCGTCAACGCCATCTCCATTTCCTTCGCGACCCAGAAGGAATACGTGGACAACCCTTTGATGCTCTTCCCCTCCCAGCCCACGCTGCAAAGCTATGAGATGCTTTTCAACGATTACCGCATCTGGACAGGATTCCGCACATCGTTCCTGCTGGTGCTGGTGGGAGTCCCGCTGAACATGCTTCTGACCACAGTGCTGGCGTATGGCACCAGCCGGGGAGATTATCCGGGAAAAAAGATCATCATCGGAGGCATCCTCTTTACCATGCTCTTCAACGGAGGCATTATCCCTCTGTACTTGCAGATGAAAGAGCTGGGCCTGACCAACACCATCTGGTCGGTGGTCCTGGCCGGAACGGTGAATGTGTTCTATTTCGTGATCATGCGCAACTATTTCCAGTCTCTGCCGGAGTCCCTGATCGAGTCGGCCCGGCTGGATGGAGCGGGGGAGTGGAGGATCCTGTTCCACATCATTCTCCCCTTGTCCAAACCCATCATCGCCACTTTGACGCTGTTTTATTTGGTGGACCGTTGGAACGAATGGTACAACGCACTGATCTTTATCCGTGACACGGAAATGCAGCCGTTGCAGCTGGTCCTTCGTTCCATCGTGATGGAGTCCAGCATCGTCAACAACGTGACCAGCGCCGCAGCCATGGAGCAGATGCAGAATTTTGACATGGGCGTGAAAATGGCGGCGGTCATCGTAACGATCCTGCCTGTCATGTGTGTGTATCCCTTCCTGCAAAAACATTTCGCGCAAGGCGTGATGGTAGGAGCGGTGAAGGCTTAAAGAGTATTTTTAGATAATCAACGAAAAAGGAGGGATAGCAGCTTTATCAACGACTGACCGGCATAAGTACAGGAAAACAAAAACGAAAGGATGAAAAAAGTGAAAAAGAGTAAAAAGCTGATGGCGGCGCTGTTAGCGGCTATCATGGTACTGACCACAGCGGCCTGCGGCGGGGACGCCAACCAGAGCAGTTCTTCCCAGCAGAGCGCGGCGGAAGATTCCAGCACGGCGGAAGTGTCTGATACCGGAGCGGAAGAGAGCGGATATGACACGCATGTGGAGCTTTCCTGGTATAAAGAGGGCATCACAGGCCATGAGATCAACTACGACGGAGACGCGTACGGTCAATTCTGGCAGGACAAATTCAACGTGACCTTCGACTTGACTGCCGCTACCATGGACGATTCCGACTGGAACGAGCGGCTGCGCATCTGGATCAACTCCGGAGATATGCCCGACGTGGCCCACTGGGGCTTCAATTACGGTGAGCTGGCCGATTACGCCGCCCAGGACGCGGTCTATCGTTTCCCGGACGACTGGAAAGAACGCTGGCCCAATGTGGCGAAAAGCCAGGAATACGTTCCCGGCGCGGCTGTGGCGGAAGAGAATCTGGGAGGCACTTACGTGCTGTTCCGCACGATCTTCGCCAATCACCGGCCTTCTGAACGGTTGAGCTACCACGCTCTTCTGTACATGCGCAAGGATTGGATGGAAGCCTGCGGCGTGGAGATCAAAGACACATACAGCCCCTCTGAGCTGGAAGAGATCGCCACAAAGTTCAAGGAAATGGATCCGGGCAATGTGGGAAGCCAGCTGGTGCCCATCAGCATCCGTACCTATGATATGCCCAAGATCTATCCCGGCACCATCTTCCCCGAAGCCATCAATATCGGCGACGGCTACTACAAGGATGAAAACGGTCAGTTCCAGTGGGCTCCGGCGGATGAGCGCACCTTGGAAGGCCTGAAGAAGTACCAGAACCTCTATACCAGCGGCTTGCTGGATCCCGAATTCTACACCCTGACCCGGTATGAAGGCACGGAGAAGTTCTATATCGGAGGCACCGCAGGCATCGTTTTGGACGACGGCATGGGCTACATGATCCAAAGCCGGATGGAAGACGGACTGCAGAAGAATCTGGGGCTGGATCCTGACGAAGCCCTGCACATCGCCCAGCTGGTAGGCGAGGACGGAAAGTACTACTATCGTGAGGACATGAACTTCTACGGCGCCATCATCTTCTCCCCGGATATCACCGACGAGGAGTTTGAGAGAGCCATGGATATCCTGGATTTCTGCTGCACGGAGGAAGGCCAGGAGATCATCAACATGGGCTTTGAAGGGGAAGACTGGGAACTGGATGAAAACGGCGAGTATGTCAGCCTTCTTCCCAATGAGATCACCGGCAATGCCAGCTCTATTTTGGGCAGCAAATATCCTTCTGCCAATGTGTTCTTCGGAGGTATCATTCTGGGCGACGACTTCCAGTTCGTGACTCCCAACTACACTAAGGAGACCCGAGATATCATTTCTCATTTCTATGAGCTGCGGGACGAGATCAGCGATGAGACCACCCTGCTGCCCAGAGAGTACGATTACGAGTTTTACAGTTCTCGCGCCAAGACTCAGGCCAATATGGCTTTGGACGAGGAGTATGCCCAGCTGATCCTGAAAGACGGGGATCTGGAGACCAACTGGCGTAACTGGGTGGATGAGAAAATGCAGCTGGTCCAGCCTCTGCTGGATGAATTGAACCAGCAATAAATGTCCCTTCTTTTTTGGGAAAACATGGGATAAAATAAATATTTAGAAAGACAGAAGCCTGCCCTGTTCGCGTGGGCAGGCTTCCGTATTCTATGGATACCAAAAGGAAGGGTGTGGATGGGTTTATGGAGTATGAACTGTATACAGGAAGGTATACGGGAGGACCCGCCGGGGACGGGGTGTGTTCCTGGACTTTTGACGGGGAGGTCCTTCGACAGGGGAGACAGTATGGGGAGTTAAGAAATCCTTCCTATGTCCTGCCTCAGGGAGATCGTTTGTACGTGGTGGAAGAACTCTCCGACCAAGCAGGCGCGGCCTGTTTTTCCCTGGATGAGAAAGATGGATCGAGTGTTTTGTGGCACAAGGAAGTTTCGGGAGCCGGTTTGTGCCACGGAGTGATGGCCGGGAACAGCCTGTATGTTTCCGGGTATGCCGGAGGGACGCTTACAGGATTGGACGCCGCTTCGGGAGAAGTCACGTTTTATAAAGAGTTTTCGGGGCATGGTCCCAATGCATTGCGGCAGGAAAAGGCCCATATCCATTCCGCTCAGCCCTCGCCGGACGGTTCCCGGCTTTTGGTGGCGGATCTGGGCACTGACCGGCTCTACCAGTTCGTGATAAACAGCCAAACGGGCCTGGCGCCTGACGAGAAACAGCCCTGGTTCCAGGTGGGACCGGGACAAGGACCTCGGCATTTCGCGTTTCATCCAAACGGGAAGTGGCTGTATCTGGTGACGGAATTGGACCGTTCTCTCCTGGTGTTCCGGTATCAGGGCAACCGGTTGGACCAGGTGGGAGAGTATTCCCTGCGGGAGAAAGACGACCCGGAAAGCTCTCTGGCAGCGGATATCCATGTTTCCCCAGACGGAAGATTTCTGTACGTTTCTGTCCGCGGGCCGGGATGCTTGTGCGCATTCCAGATCCAAGGAGAAGGCGAGGAATTGAGCCCTATGGGGAGATTCCTCACGGGAGGCTGGTGCCCCCGGAGCTTCCATATCAGCCCTGACGGACGCTACGTGGCGGTGGCCAATCAGGAGCCGGGAACGCTGGAGGTGTTCTCCAGGGAAGAGAAGAGCGGACGGCTGGGGAGCGCGCTGTGCAGTGTGGAAGTTCCCCATGTGTCCTGTGTGAAATGGAGGGAGAGATCCTTTCAGTGATGTAACAGATGGGAGGAGTACTGTATGGAAAGAAAAAAAGCGGTGGTGACAGGAGCCAGCCGGGGCATTGGAAAAGGGATCGCCCGGTGTTTGGCCAGAGAGGGCTATGACCTGGCCATTTCCTACGCCACCAAGCAGGAGGAAGCCCAAAAACTGGCCATAGAACTTCAGGAGCAGTACGGTGGGAAATGCGTTTATTTCCAGGCTTCCTTGGAGCAGGAAGGCGCCGGGGCGGAACTGTTGGAGAAAAGCGTTGAGGCTTTGGGTGGATTGGATCTGCTGGTCAATAACGCGGGGGTGACCAAGTTTGAGAACATTCTGGACTTGACGCCGGAAGTGTTCGATCTGTTGTTCCACCTGGATTTCAAGAATTACATATTGATGATGCAGGCCGCGGCACGGTATATGGTGAAAAACAAGGTGCGAGGCAGCCTGATCAACATCACCTCGTCCCGAGGAGAACGGGCCTACGCGGGGGATTTCCTTTATGGAGGATTGAAAGCCGGGCTCAATCGGACGATCCAGTCCATCGCGTTGGATCTGGCGCCGTATGGCATCAGGGTCAACAACGTGGCACCCGGGGCAATCCGGGTCCGGGACAAACAGGAACTGGCGGCTCAGGGGAGAACGGATTTTTGGGACGACCTGGGAAAGAAGATCCCTCTGGAGCGCTGCGGCGTTCCTGAGGATATAGGAGAGGCGGTGGCCTTTTTGGCTTCGGAGAAAGCCTCCTATATCACCGGCGCCACCCTGAGGATCGACGGAGGGCTGATCCTTCCCGGTATGCCGGAACACATTCTGCCCGGGGAAGATCCCAACGGATGGAGCAAAGCTCGTTCTCTGTTCGCGGAAGAAGTGCTCGAAAAAACAGTTTGAGAGAGGAGTTCATCTGGATATGGTCACTATTCGGAATATCAAAACGATCCTGACAGCCCCTCGGGGCATTGATTTGGTAGTAGTCAAGGTGGAGACCAGTGAGCCCGGACTGTACGGATTGGGCTGCGCTACCTTCACTCAGCGATGGGCAGCCGTGGCCACCGCTGTGGAGGAATACCTGAAACCTTTGCTGGAAGGGCGCTGCGTGAACGATATCGAGGATATCTGGCAGACAGCCATGGGCAGTTCCTATTGGCGCAACGGTCCCGTGCTCAACAACGCCATCTCCGGCGTGGATGAAGCGCTGTGGGATATCAAGGGAAAAATGGCGGGCATGCCGGTATACGATCTGCTGGGAGGAAAGTGCCGGGAAGCGGCGGCGGTCTACCGTCATACCGACGGAGCCACTCCCGAAGAGGTGGAAGAAAATGTCCGCCGGTATATGGAAGAGGGGTATCGCTATCTGCGGTGCCAGATGGGGACCTACGGCGGGCAGATGGGGAAAGGAAAACAGCGGATCATCTCCCCGGACAACAGCAAACCCGGCGCCTACTATGATCCTGCCCAGTACTGTGCGGGGGTAGTGAAGCTGTTCAGCCATCTGCGCGACAAACTGGGGTACGAGGTGGAGCTGCTTCACGATATCCACGAGCGTTTGACGCCCGTTCAGGCGCTGGGACTGGCCAAGCAGCTGGAACCGTACCGTCTGTTCTTCCTGGAAGATGCCCTTCCCCCGGAGCAGGTGGAGTGGTTCAGCCATTTCCGCAATCAAACGGCAGTACCTCTTGCCATGGGCGAGCTGTTCAACAACCCCCTGGAATGGAAAGAGCTGATCTCCAAGCGGCTGATCGATTATATCCGGGTCCACGTCAGCCAGATAGGCGGCCTGACTCCCGCCCGGAAGCTGGCGGCTTTGTGCGAGGCCTTCGGCGTGCGCACCGCCTGGCACGGACCTGGGGACCTTTCCCCAGTGGGAGCCGCGGCTCAGCTCCATTTGGATCTTGCCATTCCCAATTTCGGGGTCCAGGAGTTTTCCGGGTTCTCCCCCGAGGAGGAAGAGGTGTTCCCCGGTTGTCCTCAGGTGCGGGGAGGCTATTTGTACGCCAACGATAAGCCCGGATTTGGCATAGACATCGATGAGGAAAAGGCGGCCAAATACCCCTGCCGTTACCGGGAACCGGGATGGCTGTTGGCTCGCACCACCGACGGCACCGCAGTAAGGCCCTAACGAAAAAGCGTCAGTTTGGGAAGGAGAGATGGGTTTGAAAACCATAGATATTCCATCTGAAAACGAAAAGTTGACTTGCTTCTGGGAAGAGGGGGCAGGTTCTGGGAAAAAGCCGCTGATCGTCTGCTTGGCCAGTGGGGAAGAAGAGGCCCAAGAGAGTCTTGCTCTGGTGTTTTCCCAAGCAAATGGGGCAAGCGCCGCGGCTTTGGTGGTCCGTCCCCAGACCCAGGAGCAGGATGTGGGGGATTGGCTCTACTCCCTGCGGCAGAGAGAGGACGTGAATGAAAACAAGATCACCCTGACAGGGACCCTTTCCGCGGCAGACTGGGTCTGGCGTCTGGGGAGTCATTTTCCCCAGTGGTTCGCGGGGATCTGCGCCGTGGGAGGCCATGGGGATCCCTATGAGGCCAGAGCCATGAAGGACGTTCCCGTTCGTGCGTATCCCGTGAAAGAAGAACCGTTGATCCTTCGGGAAGGAAAAGCGGCTGTGGACGTGGAGCGGCTGGTTATGGGTCTGTTGACCGCGGGCTCCGATCATGTGCAGATGGGGCCCCTGTATGAGGGAGACCCTTGGGGTAAAGCGGTTCGGGAAGACGGGGTGGTCCCGTGGCTTTTGGAGCAGGACCGGAAAGTCCAATTCCAGGTGATGTGGCTGAAACCCGGAGTCTGGCGCATTGACGATTGGTTCACGGCTTCTTGTTATCTGGTGGAAGGCAAAGAAAAGGCCCTGTTGGTCGATACGGGCATGGGGGAAGGCGATTTAGGGGGATTGGTCTCCACACTGACCGATCTGCCTGTGGAAGTGGCGGTGACCCATCCTCATGGGGACCACATGCATTGGATCGACAAGTTCCAGCGAGTATACCTCCATAAGGATGATATCCCCCAGGTTCGGGACAACCTCTCCAAATATCCGGGAGCCCTGAGCCGGCCGGGTGCGGATCTGCCGGAGCTTGTGCCCATTGAGGAAGGGACCAGGATCGATCTTGGCGGTGTGGAGCTGGACGTTTGGGAGCTTCCCGGTCACACGCCCCACTCCGTGGTGTTCGCGGACCATTCTCATAGGTGCTTTTTCACCGGGGACGCCATCGGTTCCGGGTATATCGTCCTGTTGATCTGCCCCCAGTCTCAAGCGATGGACCTTGTGGCGCGGTATCGGGAGGATCTGACCCGTTTTCTGCCCCATCTGGATCAGGTGAGGCAATATGCTTGGCTGGGGGGACACGGCATCCAGGAGAATGGGTGTGATCCCCGCCGCCAGCAGGATTATCTGGCGGGCAAGTCCTGCTATTTCAATCCCATCCGGGAACAGGTGGTCCACGATATGATCCGTTTGTGCGATAGCCTGTTGGACGAGCGGATTTCCTGGGATGAAGTTCTGGCGTCGCCGGAACACTATTGCCATGAAGGTTCCGCGGGCATGTATTTTCGATTTATCTGATCTTGGAGAAAACGTTCGGAGCGCAGGCTCCGGGCGTTTTTTCTTTCTTATGGAAAAAGTGGATAAACCCGAAAAACCTGGTAAAACTAACCCTACGAAATCAAGCCGGGGACAACCGGCAGTAATTTATGGGAGGAATGGTATGAAAGCCACAGGAATCGTCCGCCGGATCGACGACTTAGGGCGGGTGGTCATCCCCAAGGAGATCCGCCGCACCCTGAAGATCCGGGAAGGAATGCCCATGGAGATCTTCACCGATGTATCGGGAGAGGTGATCTTGAAAAAATATTCCCCGGTAGGGGAGATGTCCTCTTTGGCCCAGGCCTATGCGGAGGCTTTAGTGTCCCTTACCGGGCAGGCCGCCGCTGTGTGCGACGGGGAACAGGTCATCGCCCTGGCGGGGCCCGCCAAGCGGGATCTGCTCCATAAGCCCATCTCCCCGCAGCTGGAAGAGCTGGTCCAAAACAGGCGCAGCTTTACCGGTTCCGGGGACAATACTCTCCCCGTGGCCAACGGGCTGCCGGCGGGGGCACTGGCAGCGTTCCCGGTGGTGTCCGAGGGGGATCCCATGGGGGCGGTGATGCTCCTGAAAGGAGAACGCTCTCCCCAGAAGGTGTCCGGCGAGTCCCTGGAGAGCCTTCGGGCAGCGTCCATGTTCCTGTCCCGGCAGCTGGAAGTGTAAGTCCCAAAACCGGAGAAAACCTGGAAAAAGTCTTGATTTTCCCGGCGTTGGGTGGTATAATCACTAAGGTATAGCGTAGGATGATGAAAGAGTGGGGCGACCCGCTCTTTTGTTTGCTTATAAAGCAAAACCAAAAAAAGCGGCCCTCGGGCCGGGAAAGGGTGGAACGCATGAGTCCGGCGCCAAAGAAAAAAGGAAACGTGGCCCAGCGCGTGTGGGAGCTCTCCGAGCCCCTGGCAAAAGAGCTTGGCCTTTCCCTGTGGGACGTGCAGTTCGTCAAAGAAGGAGCGGACTGGTTTTTACGGGTATTCATCGACAAAGAGGGGGGCGTGTCCATTGACGACTGCGTGGATATGACCCACGCTCTGAGCCCTGTTCTGGATAAGGAGGACCCCATTTCCCAGGAGTATCTCCTGGAGGTATCTTCCCCCGGCCTGGAGCGGAAGCTGACCCGGCCGGAGCATTTCGCGGCCTACGAGGGCCGGCTGGTGCGGGCAAGGCTGATCCGTCCCCTGGAGACCGGGGAGCGGGAGCTGACCGGCGTGCTGCTGGGGGTGGACGAGGACGGCCGGATGGAGATCCAGCTGGATGAGGACACAAGCGTCACCCTGGAAAAGAAAGAGTGCTCCTCTGTCCACTCGGTGGATGAGGACTTTGAGGAATAACACGGAAACGAGAGAGAAAAGGAGCGAGACGACCCCATGGCAAAGAAGAAGGAACCGGAGAAGCAGGGCAACGAGGAATTGTTTCTGGCGCTGAGCCTGCTGGAAAAGGAAAAGGGAATCCCGGTGGAGTTTATGTTGGATAAGATCAAGAAGGCCATCTCCACCGCCTGCAAGAACAACTACGGCAACGAGGACGTGGACATCGACGTGGATCCCAACACCGGGAAATTCAACGTCTACCTGCGCAAGGAGATCGTGGAAGAGGTGGAGGACCCCAACCGTCAGTATCTGCTGGAAAAGGCAAGACAGGTAGACCCCACCGCCTGTGTGGGCCGGTTCGTGCGGATCAAGCTGGACACCAAGCAGTTCGGCCGTGTGGCTGCCCAGACCGCCCGAAACATTATCCGGCAGGGCATCCGTGACAGCGAGCGGGGCCAGATGATGCAGGAGTTCCAGAGTAAGCATCAGGAACTGGTCAGCGGCTTGGTGGAGCGGATCGACCCCCGCACCGGCGCTATCTCTTTGAAGATCGGCAAGGCGGAGGCCGTGCTGCCCAAGAACGAACAGATCGGCGGGGAGAATGTGAAGGAGGGCGACTACATAAAAGTGTATGTGGTCGACGTCCGGGAGACGGAGAAGGGTCCCAAGGCCATCATCTCCCGCACCCATCCCGACCTGGTCAAGCGCATGTTCGAGACGGAAGTGCCCGAGATCTACGACGGCACCGTGGAGATCAAGGCCGTGTCCCGGGAAGCTGGTTCCCGGACCAAGCTGGCGGTCATCAGCCACAACCCCGACGTGGACGCTGTGGGCGCCTGCATCGGCACCCGGGGCTCCCGTGTCTCTGAGATCGTGGAGGAACTGGGCGGCGAGAAGATCGACATCGTGGAGTACAGCGAGGATCCCAAGCAGTTCATCGCCGCGGCCCTGTCCCCGGCCAATGTGCTGTCTGTGGAAGTGGCCGAGGACGGTTCCCGGTCCTGCCGGGTGACCGTGCCCGACAACCAGCTGTCCCTGGCCATCGGCAATAAGGGCCAGAACGCCCGGCTGGCGGCGAAGCTCACCGGCTGGAAAATCGATATCAAGCCGGAAAGCGGCTTTTACGGCGAGGAAGAATAAGGCGGGCCTGGAAAGCGCCCCGCCGGGAAAGGAGGAGCCTCTATGCGGCCAAAGAAAACACCCCTGCGCATGTGCGCGGGCTGCGGTGAGATGAAACCGAAGAAAGAGCTGGTCCGGGTGGTGAAAGCCCCCCAGAAGGAGGACGAAAACGGCAGTCCCCTGCCGCCGGAGATCTCTCTGGACCTGACGGGGAAGCGCCCGGGAAGAGGAGCCTACCTCTGTCGGGACGCCCAGTGCCTGAAGCTGGCGAAAAAGTCACGGAGACTGGAACGGGCCTTCTCCTGCAAGATCCCGGAGGAGGTATACCAGCGGCTGGAGGAAGAGATAGAGAAAGCCGCCTTGGAAAAGGCGGAACCTGTCCCGGAAAAGCCCTCCGCCCCCTTGGACGAGCAAGGCCGGCCCATCATCGAGATCGAAGAGGCGGAGGAGACGCTCCCCGCCGGGAAGGGAGGCGGCCATGGCTGATAAATTGTTGTCCCTGCTGGGACTTGCCAAGCGCGCCGGGAAAATAGAGCCCGGTTTCGACGCGGCGGTGGCCGCGGCGCGGAGCGGCAAAGCCAGCCTGCTCCTGGCGGCCCGGGATATCTCGGAGAAAACGGTGAAGAACCTTCGTTATGAAGGGGACCGGGCAGGCGTCCCCACCCTGCGGATCCAGGCCGGCATGGAAGAATTGGGCCGGGCCTGCGGGATGCGGGCCGGGGTGCTGGCCGTGACAGACAAGGGGTTTTCCAAGGCAGTGCAGAAACTTGGAAGCGCCGTGACGGATGAGAAGGAGGAACATGCCAATGATGATTAAATACAGATTGCGGGAAGTGGCCAAGGACCTGGATATCCCCAACAAGGATGTGATCGACATCCTGGCCAAGTACTATCCCGAGCCCAAAAAGTACATGACCGTTCTCACTGAGGAGGAGCTGGACGTGGTGTTTGAGACCTTCACCCAGCAGCGCAGCCTGAAGAGCCTGGATGAGTATTTCGCCCAGCGCGAGGGCGGCGCCTCCCAGGCTCAGGAGAAGGAAGCATCTCCCGCCCCGGAGGCCCAGCAGGTCCCCCGGCAGGAAAAGGCTCCCCAGAAGCCTCAGGAGAAGGCCCAGGGCCAGCAGAAGGCTCCCGCCGCTGCCGCGCCCCAGCAGGAGGAAAAGCGTCCCGCCCAGCAGCAGGCTGCCGCTCAGCAGGCCGCTCCCATCCAGGAGCCCAAGCAGCCCACCCGCCGTGTGGTGGATACCCGTTCCTCCCATGTGAACATCGACAAGTACAACGAGAAATATGACCAGCTGGCGGACCAGAAGGTAAAGACCCGCACCGACAACGTGGTGACCAAGCAGAAGTTCACCAACCGGAACCAGCAGAAGCGTGGCCAGCGTCGCGGCAAGCGGGAGACCGAGGCCGAGAGACTGAACCGTATCGCCCGGGAGCGCCAGGCCAAGCACATCACCATCGAGGTGCCCGATGAGATCACCGTGGGCGAGTTCGCCCTGCGGCTGAAGGTCTCTGCCCCTGAGGTGATCAAGAAGCTGATGAGCCTGGGCGTGTTCGCCGCCATCAACGACACCATCGACTTCGACACCGCCGTGCTGGTGGCCGACGAGTTCCACGCCAAGGTGGAGAAGGAAGTGGTGGTCACCATCGAGGAGCGGATCATAGACGACAGCGAGGACGACGAGGCCAATCTGGTGCCCCGTGCCCCCGTTGTGGTGGTCATGGGCCACGTTGACCACGGCAAGACCTCTATCCTGGACGTGATCCGTCACTCCAACGTCACCGAAGGCGAAGCCGGCGGCATCACCCAGCACATCGGCGCTTACCGTGTGTCTGTGGATGGCCGTGACATCACCTTCCTGGACACCCCCGGCCACGCGGCGTTCACCACCATGCGTGCCCGCGGCGCCCAGGTGACGGATATCGCCGTGCTGGTTGTGGCCGCGGACGACGGCATCATGCCCCAGACCGTGGAAGCGATCAACCACGCTAAGGCAGCCGGCGTGTCCATCATTGTGGCCATCAACAAGATGGATAAGGAAGCCGCCAATCCCGAGCGTGTGAAGGAACAGCTCACCGAGTACGAGCTGGTGCCGGAAGAGTGGGGCGGCGATACTCCCTGCATTCCCGTGTCTGCCCATACCAAGCAGGGTATCGACGACCTGCTGGAGATGATCCTCCTCACCGCCGACATGATGGAACTGAAAGCCAACCCCGACCGTGCCGCCAAGGGCACTGTGGTGGAGGCCCGCCTGGACAAGGGCATGGGCCCTGTGGCCACCGTGCTGGTGCAGAACGGCACCCTCCACGCCGGCGATACCATCGTGGCAGGCACCACCGTGGGCCGTGTCCGCTCTATGATGGACGATAAGGGCCGCAAAGTGGACACCGCAGGACCTTCCGTGCCTGTGGAGATCACCGGCCTGGGCGATGTGCCCGTGGGCGGCGACATTTTCAACGCCGTGTCCGACGAGCGCCTGGCCCGTGAGCTGGTGGAGCAGCGTATCACCGAGCGGAAGGAAGAGCAGTTCAACGCTCAGACCAAGGTGACCCTGGACAATCTGTTCGAGCAGATGAAGGAAGGGGACATGAAGGAACTGAAGATCATCGTCAAGGCCGACGTGCAGGGTTCTGTGGAAGCCGTGCGCCAGTCCTTGGAGAAGCTGTCTAACGATGAGGTGCGGGTGCACATCATCCATGGAGCGGTGGGCGCCGTCAGCGAGAGCGACGTGATGCTGGCCAACGCCTCCAACGCCATCATCGTGGGCTTCAACGTCCGTCCCGATCCCGTGGCGGAAGAAAACGCCAAGCGGGACGGCGTGGATATGCGCCTGTACCGCATCATTTACGACTGCATCGAGGAGATCGAGAGCGCCATGAAGGGCATGCTGGCTCCCAAGTACCGGGAAGTGGCCCTGGGCAAGGCCGAGTGCCGCGAGACTTACAAGATCTCCAACGTGGGCATGGTCATCGGCGGTCACGTCATCTCCGGCAAGATCACCCGGAACGCCCAGGTGCGCGTGGTCCGTGACGGCATCATCGTGGCGGACGACAAAGTGGCGTCGCTGCGGCGTTTCAAGGACGACGTGAAGGAAGTGGCCGACGGCTACGATTGCGGCATCACCCTGGAGAAGTTCTCCGACATCAAGCAGGGGGATATCCTGGAAGCCTACGAGATGGAAGAGTACCGGGATTAAGCGGGGTGACCCCCGCTGGACGGGTCGCGCCATGGGGCGGCGGCTAAAGGCCGCGCCTGAGAAGGGCGTTACAGCGCGTCCGCGCCGATAGAACGCCGAAGGCGGGTAAAAGTTTTTGGGGCGCTGCTCCCCTGTGGGGAGCGTCCAGCGCAGACCGAATCGGGAGATGAGACCGCCTTTTTTTCAAAAAGGCGCGACCTTAAAAACGGCGTAAGCCGTGGAAGAGTGCAGGGCCGTTGTCATACCAGGCCGCAGGCCTGTAAACAAGGGCCCGGACGGTTCTCACAGCGCTGGTTTAGGGGCGGACGGGTGGTAGCCGTCCGTTCACCAGGCTACAGCCTTCGGCTGGTGCGCCCGGCTCGCTGCGGTCCTTTGACGGCTTGCGCCGTTTAAGGTCGTGGGGTTTCACCCCACACCCTGAAAAACTTTTTGAAAAAAGTTTTATCAAAAACTTTTACGTTTTTTCCATAACATTACCGAAAGGAGGCAGCCAAATGCCTAGTTTTAAGATCGGCCGTACCACCGAGGATATCCGGCGGGAGCTTTCCGCCATCCTCCGGGAAGTGAAAGACCCCCGGGTGAAAGACTGCCTGCTCAGTCTGGTCCGGGTGGAGGTCACCAATGACCTTTCCTATTGCACCGTCTATGTGAGCACCATGGAGGGCATGGACCGCACCAAGACCGCCGTGGCGGGATTGAGATCCGCCGCGGGATATATCCGCCATGAGCTGGGGAAGCGGCTTTCCCTGCGCCATGTGCCGGAAATGCTCTTTAAGGCCACCGATTCCATCGAGTACGGCGCCCATATCTCCAAGCTGCTCCAAGACCTGGAGCCGGAAACCGGGGAGGACGCCCCCGCCGGAGATGAGGAGCAGGAGCATGAGTGAGAAAACACAGGCCGCCGCTCTGCTGAAAGAGTGGGACAAGATCCTGGTGATGAGCCACGCTTCCCCTGATGGGGATACCCTGGGCTCCGCCTCCGCCCTGCTGCGGGGACTGGCGTCCCTGGGGAAACAGGTGAAATTCTTCTGCGCCGACCCGGTGCCGGAGAAGTTCTCCTACCTCTTTGAGGGACTGACCCTGGGGGAGTTTGAGCCTGCCCACGTGATGACCGTGGACGTGGCGGACAAGGCCCTGCTGGGAAAGACTCCCCAGGAGCTGGTGGACCGGATAGAGCTGGCCGTGGATCACCACGGCACCCATGTGCCCTTCGCCCAGAACCGCTGGGTGGAGCCGGAAGCCGCCGCCACGGTGGAGATGATCTACGCCCTGCTGGAAGAGCTGGGAGTGGAGATAGACCAAGCCATGGCTGACTGTCTTTACACCGGCCTGACCACAGATACAGGGTGTTTCCGGTATCGGAACGTCACTCCCCGCACCCACCGGATCGCCGGGGCGCTGTTGGAGTTGGGCGCTCGAGGTGCGGACATCAATCAGTGGATGTTCGAGAGCAAGACAAAGGGCCAGGTGGAAGCCGAACGCCTGGTGATGGATACCATGGAGTTTTCTTGGGAAGGCAAGTGCGCGATTATCCAGGTGCCCCTGAGCATCTTCCCCGAGACGGGAGTGAAGGAAAGCGACCTGGAAGGATTGGCGTCTCTGCCCCGTGAGATCCAAGGGGTGGTGCTGGGCGTCACCTTGAAGGAGAAAGAGGGAGGCAAGGTAAAAGTGTCTCTGAGGGCCAATCCCCCGGCGGACGCCTCCCGGCTTTGCGGTCGTTTTGGCGGCGGAGGACACCAGGGTGCGGCGGGCTGTTCCCTGGAAATGACTTTGGAAGAGGCCCGGCAGACCATGAAACAGGCCTGTGGGGAATATCTGCAAGAATTGGGACTTTTGTAACACACGCGCAGGGGCAGCCAAAAAGGGGCCCCTGCGTTCCCTTAGGGGGAGGAAGGAGTAAGAGGATCATGGACGAAAAGATCATCCGGGAGACTATTCAGCGTGGCCGGGATTTTATGAAGTCTCCTGCCACCGAGGAAAATGAGCTTGACCACGAGGATTACAAGACTGACCAAGAACTGAAACTGCCTCAGCCTCCTCTGGTGAAGGCTCCCATGACGGAGAACCGTATCGATCTGCCCCGGAACTTTGAGAGCTTGGAGCTCCAGGACAATTTGCTGGACCTGCTGACCAAACGGAAAAGCAGCCGGGTTTACACTCAGGAGGACATGAGCCTTTTGCAGCTGTCTTTCCTGTTGTGGGCCACCCAGGGCATCAAGGATATCCGTGGGAAGAGCTACGCTACTCTGCGCACCGTCCCCTGTGGCGGAGCCCGGCATCCCTTTGAGACTTACCTGTTGGTCCGTCAAGTGGAAGGCCTGCTGCCCGGGGTGTATCACTACCTGCCTATGACCCATCAGCTGGAATTGCTCCAGACCATGGAGGATCGGGAGGCTCTCACCGCCCTGGCGAAAAAGAGCCTGTGTGGTCAGGGCTGGGCAGCCAAGGCCAACGTGGTGTTCTATTGGAGCTTCGTGTGCTACCGCAGCGAATGGCGGTACGGCATGTACGCCCACCGGATGGTGATGGCGGACGTGGGCCACGTGGGAGAGAACCTATACCTGGCTTGTACGGCGCTGGGACTGGGCACCTGCGGCATCGGGGCTTACGACCAGAAGCTGTGCGATGAGATCTTCCAGTTGGACGGGGAAGAGGAGTTCACCCTGTACAGCCAGAGTGTGGGTACCGTCCAGGCCAAGGACGAGAAAGCGGAAAAAGCCTTTTACAGCTTTGTAGAGGAGCAAGGCCTCTAATACGGCACCTGCGGTGGGCAAGTCGCGCATCGGGCGGCTTGCTTCGCTGCGCGCTGAACAGGCCGTAAGCTCGCGTCCGCGCCGTAGGTCGCAGTAGGCCAGGGCTGTCGGCGCGGACGTGCGCTGACGCATTCCCCGGCCCGAGCGAAGCGCACCTGCGGTGGGCGAGCCGCGCATCGGGCGGCTTGCTTCGCTGCGCGCTGAACAGGCCGTAAGCTCGCGTCCGCGCCGTGAGTTCCAGTAGGCCGAAGCTGTCGGCGCGGACGTGCATTAGCGCATTCCCCCGGCCCGAGCGAAGCGAGCGGTCCCATAACGCGACACGTCCCGCGGGGCCACCCGCCACTCTAAAAAGCTCGGTGAGACCTGGTCCGCCAAAACTTGCGGCGCGGACGTGCATTAGCGCACTCCCCGACCCGAGCGAAGCGAGCGGTCCCATAACGCGACATGTCCCGCGGGGTCACCCGCCCCGCCAGAAAGGAGTTCCCCATGAACGGCATCATCATATTGGACAAGCCCAGCGGGTTTACCTCCTTCGACGGGGTGGCCGTGCTGCGGGGATTGTCCCACCAGAAAAAAATAGGCCATACCGGCACCCTGGACCCCATGGCTACCGGTGTCTTGCCGGTACTTTTGGGCCGGTCCGCCAAAGCCCTGAATTTCCTCCCCGATACCGACAAGGAATACCACGCTGCCTTCCGTTTGGGAGAGCGCCGGGATACCGGGGACATCACCGGGGAAGTGGTGGAGACAAGCTCTGTCCCCGTTTCCCGGGAGGCCCTGGAGCTGGTTCTTCCCCGGTTCCGGGGAGAGATCTCCCAGGTGCCACCTATGTATTCCGCCGTGTCCGTGGGGGGGAAGCGGCTCTATGAGCTGGCCCGGAAGGGCTTGGAAGTGGACCGTCCCGCCAGACAGGTGACTGTGTCCGCCCTGGAACTGCTCTCCTTCGACCCCCAGACCCGGGAAGGAGAACTGCTGGTGAGCTGCTCCAAGGGGACGTATATCCGGGTCCTCATCGAGGACCTGGCCACCGCTGCCGGGACCTGCGGCACCATGACCGCCCTGCGCCGCACCCGGGCCTGCGGCTTCACCTTGGAGGACGCCCATCCCCTGGAGGAGCTGAAACAGCTGGCCGGGGAAGGAAAGCTGGAGGAAGTCCTGCTTCCGGTGGAGCGGCTGTTTTCGGAGTTTCCCCAGGTGTATATCAGCCCCGCTCAGGCAAGACGCTTTGAGAACGGCGGCGGCCTGGATCTGGCACGGGTGCGGAAAGCCCCGGAAGAGGGCCTGTGCCGGGTCAAGTCCCCGGAAGGGATGTTTTTAGGCTTGGGCCGGGCAGACCGGTCCAAGGGAGAGCTGGAATTCGTCAAGTCCTTTTTGGAACGGGAGGAACAGAAATGAAGATCATCCCCTCGCTGAACAAGCTGGAACGGGAGGACACTCCCTGCTCCCTGGCACTGGGGGCCTTCGACGGCCTCCACCGGGGCCACATGGCGGTGATCCACGCCGCCTGCGCTCCCGGGAAAGAGGGTCAGGAGTGGGAGCCCGCTGTGTTCACCTTTCACACCAGCCCCTCGGGGAACTGCGCTGTGCTCACCGGCCGTGACAAGGAGCGGATCTTGGAACACGCCGGGGTCCGGCGGCTGTACTCCCTGGATTTCCAGGAAGTGCGGGACTGGGAAGCGGAGACCTTCGTCCGGGAGCTTCTGTTTACCACCTGCAACGCCCGGCGGCTCTGCTGCGGAGAGGACTTCCGCTTCGGCAAGGGCGCCCGGGGAGACGTGGCCATGCTGGGCCGTCTCTGCGAGGAAGCAGGGGTGGAGCTGTACGTGGTGCCCCCTGTCACCGACGGCGGGGAAAAGGTGAGCTCCACCCGTATCCGGAAAGCGGTGGAAGAGGGGGACATCCCTCTGGCCAACCGGCTGCTGGGCAGGCCCTTCGGGTTCTCCCTGGAGGTGATCCACGGCAACCACATCGGCGGCACGGTGCTGGGTACGCCCACCATCAACCAGGCCATTCCGGAAGGATTCGTGCTGCCTCGGTTCGGGGTGTACGCCTCCTGGTGCCGGGTGGGAGGCCGGTATTTCTACGGGGTGACCAACGTGGGAGTGAAGCCCACGGTGGGCTCTGACAGAGTGCTGGCGGAGACCTGGATGCCCGACTTCACCGGGGACCTGTACGGCAAGCGGGTGCGGGTGTTCCTGCTGGAGTTCCTCCGGCCGGAGAAGAAGTTCGGTTCCATGGAGGAACTGAAGGCCGCCATCGGGGAAAACGGCCGTCAGGCCAAGGCTGTGGCGGCCAGGATCCACCCGCCTGTGTTCCCGGCGGGAAGCGGGTGGGAGATGCCAGAAACACCCAGTAAAACCGGGGCGAGAAAAGGGGTTTAATTCCCGAAAACCACTTTACAAAGCCATGCGGCTATGATAAAATAATCAAGCTGCCCGCTCCTCGGATAAGGGACGACACCGACCCCTACCTGTGGACAGGGTGAATGATAAAAAAAGCGGCTAAGGCCGCGGAAAAGGTGGAATCATCATGACTAAGACTGAAAAGACCGAGATCATCAAGAAGTATGCCCGCCACGAAGGCGACACCGGTTCTCCCGAGGTGCAGATCGCTGTGCTGACCAAGCGCATCAACGACCTGACCGAGCACCTGCGGGTCAACAAGAAGGACCATCACTCTCGCCGCGGCCTGCTGAAGATGGTCGGTCAGAGACGGAACCTTCTCAACTACCTGACCAAGATCGACATCGAGCGCTATCGCGCCATCATTGCCGAGCTGGGCATCCGTAAGTAAGAGAAAAGCAGCGGGCTGTGGCCGCGGGTCTTTGGGCCGGCGTCACAGCCTTTCGCTCTTTTTGAGGGGCGGAACTGTTTTACAAGCAAACCAGCCGGAACAACCCCGGCCGGCTTGTTTCCTTGTCAAACAGGACCGCCTTTCTAAGAAGAACCGCCCCCGGCGTCATTTGGGACCCGGGGAGAAAGGAACGTGTGAAATGTTCGAGAATTTTAGAGTGTTTGAGACAGAACTGGCGGGCCGTCCTCTGGTGGTAGAGACCGGGAAAATGGCCCAGCTGGCCAACGGGGAGTGTCTGGTGCGCTATGGGGACACTGTGGTCCATGTGGCGGTTACCGCTTCTGCCAAGCCCCGGGACGGCATCGACTTTTTCCCTCTTTCCGTGGACTTTGAGGAAAAACTTTACTCTGTGGGCAAGATCCCCGGTTCCTTCCTGAAGCGGGAGGGCCGCCCCAGTGAGAAAGCCACCCTTACCTGCCGCATGATCGACCGGCCCATCCGGCCCCTGTTCCCCAAGGATATGCGCAACGACGTTTCCATCGTGTGCACTGTCATGTCCGTGGACCAGGACAATTCCCCGGAGATCGCCGCCCTCATCGGCACTTCCATTGCCCTGTCCATCTCCGACGTGCCCTGGAACGGACCCATTTCCGGCGTTTCCGTGGGCCTGATCGACGGCGAGTTCGTCATCAACCCCACCGCTGCCCAGCGGAAGGTGAGCCAGATGGCTGTCACCGTGGCTTCCACCGACGAGCGCATCGCCATGATCGAGGCAGGCGCTGACGAGGTCTCCGACGAGGACATGTACAACGGTATCATGGCCGGCCACGAAGCCAACCAGAAGATCATCGAGTTCATCAAGGGGATGCAGGCTGAGATCGGCAAGACCAAGTTTGAATATCCCTCCAATAAGCCGGAGCACGAGATGTTCGAGGCCATCCGGGACTACGCCGAGGACGCTGTCCGGGCTGCCCTGGACACCGACGACAAGAACGTGCGGGACGAGCGCCTGAAGCCCGTCTACGAGGATGTGCATGAGCATTTCGATCCCCTCTATCCCGAGCAGGAAGGCAAGATCGACGAGTGCATGTACCTGACCCAGAAGTATGTGGTGCGCCGCTGGCTTCTGGACGAGCAGAAGCGTGTGGACGGCCGCGCCATGGACCAGATGCGTCCCCTGGCCGCGGAAGTGGCTCTGCTGCCCCGTGTCCACGGTTCCGGTATGTTCACCCGCGGCCAGACCCAGGTGCTCACCGTGGCCACTCTGGGCTCCATCCGTGACAACCAGCTGCTGGACGGCATCGACGATGAGGAGTCCAAGCGGTATATCCACCACTACAATTTCCCCTCCTATTCCGTGGGTGAGACCAAGCCCAGCCGGGGTCCCGGACGCCGGGAGATCGGCCACGGCGCTTTGGCTGAGCGGGCCCTGGTGCCTGTGATTCCCAGCGTGGAGGAGTTCCCCTATACCATTCGTCTGGTCAGCGAAGTGCTGTCCTCCAACGGTTCCACTTCCCAGGCTTCCATCTGCGGCTCCACTCTGGCCCTGATGGACGCTGGCGTGCCCATCAAGGCTCCCGTGGCCGGTATCTCCTGTGGCCTGATCACCGAGGGCGACCGCTGGATGACCATGGTGGACATCCAGGGCATCGAGGACTTCTTCGGCGACATGGACTTTAAGGTAGGCGGCACCAAGAAGGGCATCACCGCCATCCAGATGGACCTGAAGATCCAGGGCCTGACCCCCGAGATGGTGAAGGAAGCTCTGGAAAAGACCCACAAGGCAAGAAACTATATCATCGACGAGATCCTGCTGAAGGCTATCCCCGAAGTGCGGCCTCAGCTGTCCCGGTACGCCCCCAAGATGCTGTCCACTCTGATTCCCGTGGATAAGATCCGCGAGGTCATCGGCAGCGGCGGCAAGGTGATCCAGAAGATCTGCGCCGAGTGCGAAGTGAAGATGGACGTGGAAGAGGACGGTCATGTGTTCATCTCCGGCCTGGATCTGGAGAAGTGCCAGCGCGCTCTGGACATTGTGGACACCATCGTCAACGATCCCGAGCCCGGCTCCTACTACAACGGCCGTGTCACCCGCCTGATGGACTTCGGCGCCTTCGTGGAGATCGCCCCCGGCAAAGAAGGCCTGGTGCACATCTCCCGTCTGGACGTGAAGCGCACCGAGAAAGTCACCGACGTGGTGAACGTGGGCGACATCGTAAAGGTGAAGGTGCTGGAGATCGACGATAAGGGCCGGCTGAATCTTTCCCGCCGTGACGCTCTCATCGACCTGGACGGCGCCGTGCCGGAGAACGAGATCTCGGAAAGCCGTCCTCCCCGCCGGGAGCATGGCGACCGGAACCGTGACCGCCGTCCCCGGAGAGAGCACCACGATAAGTAAACGGGAAACAAACGTAAAAGTTTTTGATCAAACTTTTTTCAAAAAGTTTGCGAGGTGTGGAGCGGAGCTCCACGACCTTAAAAGGCGCAAGCCGTAAAAAAAGAAAGTAGTCCTTTCAGCCGCATACGCCCCCAGGGCGGTAGGCTGGAAGGACGGCCCTCTTACACAAAACCAAAAGGACACCTGAGCTAAAAACTCGGGTGTCCTTTTTTGGTATGGCGAAAGTGGTCCAGCCCCGCGGCCTATCTGCCTGTGGCAGCGTGCGGCCCCGGGGCTTGCATTTCTCTTGCTGCGCTTTGCGCAGCTTTTAGGTCAAGGTCGTGGGATTTCATCCCACACCCTGACAAACTTTTTGAAAAAAGTTTGATCAAAAACTTTTATGTTTCCGGTTTCCGTTGTATTCGATAAACTGATATGGTAACATGGTACTATGACTCTATCATTGGGCAAAGGAGCGATTTTCATGACGTTTCAAGAGTATTTCCAGCAGGTGAAAGACCGGTTCATGGGAGCCGATATCTCTAACGTGGCCGACCCTACCCGCATCCAGATCAATATCACCGGAGAAGCCGCCGGCACTTTCTATGTGGAGATCAAAGGTGGGAAGCTGTCCATCGAGCCCTATGATTACCACGACCGGGACGTGGAGATCACCATCTCCGACCAGAATTTCTGGAAGATCGTGGAAAAGAAGCTGGATCCCGTGGCCGCCTTTACCTTTGGGAAGCTGAAGGCCCAGGGGGATCTGGGGAAAGCCCTGGAGCTGAAAAAGCTCCTGAAGTGAGAGAGGTTTCAACAGAAAGGAGAGGGCCTGTGGAGAAAAAAGCGATCATCGCCATGAGCGGCGGCGTGGATTCCAGCGTGGCGGCCCTGCTTTGCAAACAGCAGGGGTTCGACTGCGTGGGGGTCACTCTGGCCCTCACTGATAACGAGGACCGGGGCATCCCCCAGGAAAAGACCTGTTGTTCCATCGACGACGTGGCCGACGCCCGGAGCGTGGCCTTCCGGCTGGACATGCCTTTTTACGTGTTCAACTTCAAGGACGCCTTCCGCCGGGAGGTGATGGACCGATTCGTGGCGGCTTACGAACGGGGCCAGACCCCCAACCCTTGCGTGGACTGCAATCGGTATATCAAGTTCGAGAAGCTGATGCGCCGGGGGGAGGAGATCGGCTACCCCTACGTAGCTACGGGGCATTACGCCCGGGTGGATCAGGATCCGGAGACCGGCCGATGGCTGCTGAAAAAGGGCCTGGACGACAGCAAGGACCAAAGCTACATGCTCTATTCCCTGACCCAGTGGGAGCTTTCCCGATTGCTGCTTCCCTTGGGAGAGCTGACCAAGGACCAGGTCCGGCAGCTGGCGGAGGAGCATGATTTCATCAACGCCCGGAAGCGGGACAGCCAGGACATCTGCTTCGTCCCTGATGGGGATTACGCCGCCTTCATCCGCCGGTGGGAGAGCCGCCGGGAGGACCCCAAGGACTTCCCTCCCGGGGAGTTTGTGGGCACGGAGGGCCAGGTCTACGGGGAGCATAAGGGAATCATCCACTATACCGTGGGCCAGCGGAAGGGCTTGGGACTTTCCTTCCCCCAGCCCATGTACGTGTGTAAGATCGACCCCCAGCGCAACCAAGTGGTACTGGGGAAGCAGGAGGAGTTGATGGCCCGGGAGGCCGTGGCGGGAGATATCAACTTGATCTCCGTGGAGACGCTGGAGAAGCCCATGCGGGTGAAGGCCCGTGTGCGCTACCGTCAGATAGAACAGCCCGCCACCGCCTGTCAGATCGGTCCGGACCGGCTGAAGGTGGTGTTTGACAAGCCCCAGCGGGCCATCACCCCGGGGCAGTCCCTGGTGCTTTACGACGGGGACGTGGTCGTGGGCGGGGGAAAGATCCTGCCACAGGGAGAATAACAGGAGAAGGGAAGAAAGGGGCCGGGAATCGCCCGGAAAGACTATGGAACTGAAAGACGCGGAAATTTTAGTGGTGAAGGTGGGCACCTCCACCTTGACCTATGAAAACGGAAAGGTAAACCTGGGGCGGTTGGAACAGCTCTGCCGCACCCTGTCGGACCTGCAAAACTCCGGGAAAAAGCTGGTGCTGGTGTCCTCCGGCGCCATCGGCGTGGGCATGGGCAAAGTAGGTCTGCCCAGCCGGCCGGAGGAGACGGAGAAAAAGCAGGCGCTGGCGGCTATCGGCCAGTGCGAGCTGATGTTCCTCTATGACAAATTCTTTGGGGAATACAATCACACGGTGGCCCAGGTGCTGCTCACAGCGGACGTGGTGGACGAGGACCGGAGCCGTCGCAACGTACAGAACACCTTTGGAGAGCTGCTGTCCATGGGGGTGATCCCCGTAGTGAACGAGAATGACACGGTGGAGACCAGCGAATTGGAAGGCAAGAACTTCGGCGATAACGACACACTGTCGGCCATTGTGGCGGGGCTGTGCGGCGCCCAGGGTCTGGTGATCCTGACGGACATCGACGGTCTGTACGACGGTGACCCCCGCCGTGACCCCAATGCCAAGCGAATTTCCCGGGTGGAGGAGATCACCCCGGCTATCGAGGGGCTGGCAGGAGGAGCCGGGTCGAACCGTGGCACGGGAGGCATGGCCACCAAGCTGAAGGCCGCCCGCATGGCCCACAACCAGGGGATCTCCATGGCGATCGTCTCCGGCAGCGACCCTCAAAGCCTGTACCAGCTTTTAAACGGCGAGGACGTAGGGACCATCTTCCCAGCAGGCTGAGCCTGCTTTCGAGTCGCGGGGGTTGCACCCCGGGCGAGTCGCGCCACGGGCGGCGGGCTTACGCTCGCGCTGATCTGGACGTCAGCGCACGTTCGCGCCGATGGATTTTCTGTGACTAACGGCAGCAGAGCATGAGTGTACGAATCTCACACAGCAAAAAAACCGCGGACTGCGCGTGAAAAGATCGCTGCGCTGGGAGTAAACGAAGCGCACGGCCCCGCGGCTTAAAACCGGCTAAGCTGCTGGCGCGGACGCGAGGTAACGTTTTGCACAGCGCGCAGCGAAGCAAGCCGCCCTAGGCGCGACACGTCCTGCGGGGTCACCCGCGAAAGGAGGAAATCATATGACTTTGGAAGAGATGGGCAGACGGGCCAAAGCGGCGGCTCGGGAATTGGCTTCCGCGGGGAGCCGGAAGGAAAGCGCTCTGCTCCATGCTGGGGAAGCGTTGTGGCTTCGCCGGGAGGAACTGCTGGCCGCCAACGCCCTGGACCTGGAAGCCGGGAAACAGGCAGGCATGTCCCAAGCCCTGCTGGACCGGCTGGCCCTCAGCGAGAGCCGCATCCAGGACATGGCCAAGGCCGTGGAAGAGGTGGCCAAGGCCGCCGATCCAGTGGGGAAGGTCCTCTCCGGCGGCGTGCTGCCCAATGGATTGAAGATTGAGAAAGTCACCGTGCCCCTGGGGGTCATCGGCATCATCTACGAGGCCCGGCCCAACGTGACCAGTGACGCGGCGGCTCTGTGTTTAAAGGCGGGGAATACCGTCATTCTGCGCGGGGGCAAAGAGGCTTTCCGCTCCAATCAGGCGGTGACCCGGGTCCTTCGGGACGCCTTGGAGGAAAGCGGCCTGCCCGCGGACTGCGTCCAGCTGGTGGAGGATACCAGCCGCCAGTCGGCCCAGGAGCTGATGGCCCTCACCGACTATCTGGACGTGCTCATCCCCCGGGGCGGTGCGGGACTGATCCGCTCTGTGAAGGAAAACGCCCGTGTGCCGGTGATCGAGACCGGCGTGGGCAACTGCCACGTGTATGTGGACGACTCCGCCCAAGTGAACATGGCGGCGGAGATCGTCTTTAACGCCAAGACCTCCCGGCCCTCTGTGTGCAACGCCATGGAGACACTGCTGGTGCATGAGGACATTGCGGAAAAAGCCCTGCCTGTGATCAAGGCAAGGCTGGATGAAAAGCAGGTAGAGCTGCGGGGGTGTGAGCGTACCCAGGCCATTCTGCCGGGGACCAAGGCCGCCACAGAGGAGGACTGGGAGACCGAGTACCTGGACTACATCCTGGCGGTGCGGGTAGTGGACTCCCTGGACCAGGCGTTGGAGCACATCGCCCGGTACTCCACCGGCCACAGCGAGTGCATCGTCACGGAGAACTACTCCAACGCCCAGCGGTTTTTGAACCAGGTGGACAGCGCCGCCGTGTATGTGAACGCCTCCACCCGATTCACCGACGGGGGCCAGTTCGGCCTGGGAGCGGAAATCGGCATCTCCACCCAGAAGCTCCACGCCCGGGGCCCTATGGGGCTGGAGCAGCTCACCTCTTACAAGTTCTTGATCCAGGGCAGCGGCCAAGTGCGCTGACGGCCCTTACATCAGCAGAAACATCAGGGCGAACAGCAGCTCGTGGTTGTTGTCGTCCCCACTGAGCAGGAGCAGCAGCGCCAGAATGATGGTCCGTTCCTTGTCCTGGAAAAAGGCTCCCAGCAGGCCGGGATCCTCCTGCTCCTGAAGCTGGGAGGCGGGCTGGGGCGCCGGTTCCTCCCGGTGTTCTTCCTGAGGAGGATGGGACTCCTCCCGGGCAGGTGGCCGCCGGGGCGGCGGTATGTGGGCCCGGGACTGCATCTCCCGGGCGCGGCGGGCGGCTTCCTCCCGCAGTTTGTTCATGTCCATTTCCTGGGGCATGGGCCCACCCCCTTCCTACAACAACCCGGACAGCAGCCCGGAGAACACGCCGCTGTCCTTGAGCAGGGGCAGCAGGCGCAGCATTTGCAGAATCCGGATGGCTTCATCCACCTTTTTCTGCCGGGATTCCCCCAGCAGAGGCCGCAGGGCCCGGAGGAGCCGGGTGGCGTCGTCCTCCCGGTTGGCCTGGCTCAGTAAAGGCATGAGCCGGGTCATGGTGGAGAGGGCCTGTGGGGTGATCCCCGCCAGGGAGGTCTCGTTTTGAGCGGGGGCAGGCGTTCCCCCTCCTAGAGCCCCCAGCAGAGAGGAAAGGTCCGGACCGGAGGAAGATTGGGCCGCCGGGGCAGGGGCCTCCTCCTGGCTGTTCCCCAGAGAGCCCAGCAGGCTTTGGATCTGCCCCATGGCTTGGGGGTCGGAAAGGATCTTTTGAAGCTGTTGGTTCAGGTCGTCCATGGGAGCGCCCCCTTTCTCGGCGTTAGTGGCCGGTTACTTGCCCTGGTTTCCGAAAAGCTGGAACAGCTTCTGGGCTTGGGGCGTGGAAAGCAGTTTTTTAGCGGCTTCCGGGTCGGAGAGCACCTTTTGGAGCGCGGCGTTCTCCTTGCCGGACGCGTTTCCCAGAATGTGGGAAAAATCCCCCCGCTGGGCGGCGTCCTTCAAGGCCTGGGGCGTGGTGCCCATGCGCTGGGCGGTGAGTTTCAGCAGAGCTTCCAGCTGTTTGTTGTCGGGTGTCTGGCTCATTCCCGTGAGTTCCCCCCTTTCACGTGGCATGGCCGGCCGAAAGACCGTACCAATTCATAGTATGCGGCGGGGGGAAAGAAATGACAGGGGATCGTACATTCGGGAAGAAAGGGAGATAGATCATGCGGATCTTGGTTGTATCGGACAGCCACGGCAACGACGGCAACCTGCGCCGTGCCATTATGGCTCAGCCCAACGCGGAGGTGGTCATTCATTTGGGAGACGGGGAGGAGGAATGGATCCGGGCCAAACGATCCTTCCCGGAGAAGATGTTCCTGGGAGTGCGGGGCAACTGTGATTTTGCCTCCTCTCTGCCCCCCACGGGGGAATTCACCGCGGAAGGGGTGAAGATCTTCTACACCCATGGCCACTTGTACGGGGTGAAATCCGGGCTGTACACCTATGTGTGCGCGGCCAGGGAACGGGGAGCCCAAGTGGCCCTGTTCGGACACACCCACAACGCCCTCACCGACTATGAGGACGGGCTGTATTTGATGAATCCGGGAAGCCTGAGCGGCTGGCCGGGAACCTACGGAACAGTGGATATCACCCCCCAGGGGATTGTGACAAATATTGTGAAACTTCCGTAAAGCCGACCTGTTTCGAGTTGACATGGCGCACAAAAAATGGTAATCTTAATTTTAGAAATCTAAGCAATATCTCTGACGCTTTTCAGGCGTTCAGGAAAGAAGGGACGGTTTCACATGACAGAATATGAAAGATGGCTTCAGCAGCCGCTGGACGACCAGGATCTTACCGAGGAGCTCCAGTCTATCCAGGGCCAGGATGATGAGATCAATGACCGTTTTTATCAGAGTTTGGAATTCGGCACCGCAGGTCTGCGGGGCGTTATCGGAGCGGGCACCAACCGCATGAACGTTTACACCGTGCGTCAGGCCACCCAGGGCCTGGCCAATTACCTGCTGAAACACAGCGAGGGCAAGCCTCAGTCCGTGGCCATCGCTTACGACAGCCGCAACAAGGGCGTGCTGTTCTCCCAGCAGTCCGCTGCTGTGCTGGCCGCCAACGGCATCAAGGCTTACATCTATCCTCAGCTGATGCCCACTCCCGCCCTTTCCTACGCGGTGCGGCATTTGAAGTGCGACGCGGGCATCTGCGTCACCGCCAGCCACAACCCCGCCAAGTACAACGGCTACAAGGCCTACGGCAGCGACGGCTGCCAGGTTACCGCCGACATGGCCGACGGCATTTTGGCCGAGATCAAGTCTATCGACATCTTCACCGGCGTGAAGAAGATGGACTTTGAAGAGGGCATGAAACAGGGCCTTATCGAGTATATCGGCGAAGAGACTGTGAACGCCTTCCTGGACGATGTGTATAAAGAGAGCCTGATCGACGACGCCAGCAACCTGAAGCTGGTGTATACTCCCCTCAACGGCGCCGGCAAGGTGTGCGTCACCCGCATCCTGGACCGGATCGGCATCAAGGACGTGACCATTGTGCCCGAGCAGAGCGAGCCCGACGGCAACTTCCCCACCTGCCCCTATCCCAACCCCGAGTTCCGGGAAGCCCTCCAGAAGGGCCTGGAGCGGTGCGAGAAGGTCCAGCCCGACCTGCTGCTGGCCACCGACCCTGACAGCGACCGTGTAGGCATCGCTGTGAACCAGGGCGGCGAGTATGTGCTGATGACCGGCAACGAAGTGGGCATCCTGCTGCTGAACTTCATCGCTCAGGCCAGACAGGAGCAGGGCAAGCTGCCCGCTCATCCCGTGGCCGTGACCACTATCGTTTCCACCGACATGGTGGATCCCATCGCCAAGAAGTACGGCGTGGAGATGCGCCGCTGCCTGACCGGCTTCAAGTACATCGGCGACATCATTGCCGACCTGGAGCAGAAAGAGGGCAGCGATGAGAGCTTCCTGCTGGGCTTTGAGGAGAGCTACGGCTACCTGCCCGGCGGCTATGTCCGGGATAAGGACGCGGTGGCAGCCAGCATGCTCATCTGCGAAATGGCCTCTTACTACAAGCGCCAGGGCAAGACTCTGGTGGACGTGATGAACGACCTGTACAACACCTATGGCTACTATCAGAACGCCACCCTGAACTTCGGTTTTGAGGGCGAGGACGGCATGAAGACCATGCAGAACATCATGGCCACCCTGCGGCAGACTCCTCCCACCGAGATCGCTGGTATCCAGGTGGTGGGCCGCAGCGACTATCAGGAATCCATGGCCTACGGGGACAAGGAAGGGGTCATCGACCTGCCCAAGTCCAACGTGCTGGAGTATCGCCTGGCAAACGGCTGCAAGGTGATCGTCCGTCCCTCCGGCACCGAGCCCAAGATCAAGATTTACCTGTTCGGCAAGGGCGCTACCATGGAGGAATCTCTCCAGGAGATCGACAAGATGAAGAACGCTGTATCCGGTCTGCTGGGCATTTAAATTTCCTAACAACATATTACGGGGATGCCTTTGGGCATCCCCGTTTCTTTTGGAAAACAGTTAGTCTTTGGACCATAAAAAACTCCCTGAGCCGAAAAGAGACCCAGGGAGCGTTTTTTTAGTAGCCGTACTGTTTTACGTGCTTCATCACTTTCAGGTAAGCGGGAATCAGGAAGCAGTCGGCCAGGATCCAGGCGGCGGGGCTGGCGAAGCATGCCATGTTGAACCCGAAGGCCGGCACCAGGAACAGACCAAAGCTGCCCCGGGCGATCATCTCGAACACCCCGGCGAATACCGCCAGCTTGCTGTATCCCATGCCTTGGATCAGCAGCCGGATCACGTTCACCGCTGCCAGGGGAATGAAGAAGGCCACCTGGATCAACATGAATTGGTACGCCTGGTCGATGATGACCGTTTCGCTGCTTTCCACGAACAGCTGGACCATGGGCCGTCCAAAGAAGAAGATCACCGCTAAGGCCAGCAGGGAGTACACACTGCCGATGACCATTCCCGCCCGCAGGCCGTAGAAGATCCGGTCTCCCCGGCGGGCGCCGATGTTCTGGCCCCCGTAAGTGGACATGGCCACGCCCAGAGCGTCAAATACACAGCCGAACAGCTGGTACAGCTTGCTGGCCGCCGTAATGGAGGCTACCGCGATGGAGCCCAGTCCGTTGACGGAGGTTTGCAGCAGGATGCTGCCCACGGCAGTGATGGAGCTTTGCAGCCCCATGGGAACGCCCATGGAGAGCAGACGTTTCATGTAGCGCTTCCGGGGGACCAGGTCATCCCGGGAAACGTGGAGCAGGGGGAACTTCTTCCAGATAAAGGCCAAGCAGGCCAGACCGGAGATGCCCTGAGAAATGACCGTGGCCCAGGCCGCGCCCGCTACGCCCATGGGGATCACCAGGATCAGCACCAGGTCCAGGACGATGTTCAGCAGGGAGGCGATGACGAGGAACACCACCGGGGTGCGGCTGTCTCCCAAAGCCCGGAGAAGGCCCGCCTGGACGTTGTAAAACACGATGGTGGGGATGCCCAGGAAAATGACCACGATATAGCGGTAGGCGTCGTCAATGATGTCCTCCGGGGTGGCCATCCATTGGAGGATGGGCCGGCACAGCACCACTGTCGCCACGGTGAACACCACAGTGAACGCTCCCGCCAGCCAAATGATGTTGCCCACAAAGCGTTTCAGGTCCTTGATATCCTTGGAACCGAAACATTGAGCCACGGGGATGGCGAATCCGGCGCAGGTGCCCAGGCAGAAGCCCAGGATCAGGAAGTTAATGGAGCCGGTGGAACCCACAGCGGCCAGGGGCCCGGTGCCCAAAAAGCGGCCCACGATGATGGTGTCCACCATGGAATAGAACTGCTGGAACAGGTTGCCGAACATGAGGGGGATAGCGAAATTGAACACCAGCTTCATGGGGGAGCCTGTGGTCATATCTTTGGTCAAAGGCGAACACCTCCGTAGACATTTTGCCATGATAAACAGATATCATATTACACAACGGTTTTTGAAAGTGCAATGGGAAATTCTCAATTTAGGTCCCAAATTGTCAATTTCAGCGATTTACGCAAAAAGCCCCAAGCCGTTCCAAGGGATTTTTCCAGAGAACGCCCAGAACAAAAAAGACCGCCCCGTACAGGCGGCAGTCTTTTTGTTTGGAGTCATTCCGTCTCGAACAGGATGCCCAGGGTATTGGGCCCGCAGTGAGCGGAAATGGTACAGCTGGCGGTGGTGATGTGGATCTCTTTGAATTCCATCATCTCCTGGACCGTTTCCCGCACCAGCTCCACGTAGCTCTCGTCAATGGAAGAGTGGGTGATGAACAAGTGGTCCCGCTTGATGTTGGGATACTGGTTCAGCTTATCTCGCACGTACTGAGGCAGCACTTTTTTCAGGGTGCCCCGGTATTTCTTCCCCACGTGCATGGAGCCGTCGGAATTGTCCACCTCAATGCAGGGTTTGAGAGCCAGCAGGTTGGCGCCTACCGCCACAATGGTGGAGCACCGTCCTCCGGCCCGCATGAATTCCAAGGTGTCCAGCACGAAGCTGGCGTGACAGTTGGGGATGATCTTCTCCATGGCCTGGGCAATCTCCGCGGCGGGCATTCCCGCCTGGATCCGCTCTCCCGCCTCGATGATCTGTAAGCCGATGCCGGTGGACAGGTTGCAGCTGTCGATGGGGAACACATGGCCGTCCAGTTCCCGGGCCGCCAGCACGCAGTTGCGCTGGGAGCTGGACAGGGCCCCGCCCAGACAGAAGTGGATCACGTCGTACCCCTGGTCCACCCAGGGTTTGAAGTAGTCCACGTACTCCTGCACGTTGATGGCCGCCGTCCGGGGAAGGGCTTTCCGTTCCCAGTAGGCCTGGTAGATGTCCTGAACGTGGATGTCCACGTTGTCCTGGTAATCTTGCCCCTCCAAAATGACGTGGAAGGGGTAATACTGCACGTCGTACCGTGCCTTGAGCTCCTCGCCCAAGTCGCAGGTGCTGTCCGCGCTGAGGATCACCTTTCGCTGTGCCATATACAACTTCCTCTCTTTTCCTGAGAATCTCCTATGTTCACTCCGGAACGCTCTCCGAAAAAGACCGCCGGAACGGATACCTATGAATGATTACGCCTGGGCGGGAGCCGCCTGTCCCTGGGACGATTTCCCAGCGGTTTTGGGGCTTTCCTGATCCCTGGCGTTTTCCCTGGCCACCGCCAGCATCAGCTTGATGCGGTTTTCCTGGTTCACCTGGGTGGCGCTGGGGTCGTAGTCGATGGGCACGATATTGGCCTGGGGATAGATGTTCTTCACCTTGCGGATCATGCCCTTGCCCACGATGTGGTTGGGCAGGCAGCCGAAGGGCTGTGCGCATACCACGTTGCCGTAGCCGCTCTCCACCAGCTCCATGGCCTCGGCGGTGAGCAGCCAGCCTTCACCCATCTTGCAGCCGTAGCCGATCACCTTTCCGGCCAGCTCCTTCAAATGGGAGTAGGGAGCGGGGGCGGTGAACTGGGGGAATTTCTTCACGGCGGCGATCAGGTCTGTCTCGTACTTGGTGAAGTACCACTTCAGCAGGGTGCACACCTGCTTCTTGGCCTGGTTGCCTCCGTAGAGGTTGATGTCCTCCAGACGGTTATCCACCTTGAAGATCATAAATGCCAGGATACCGGGCACCATCACCTCGCAGTCCTGCTCAAAGAGGAACTGCTCCAGGTCGTTGTTGGCCAGGGGGGAGTACTTCACGTAGATCTCGCCCACCACGCCTACCTTGGTCTTGACCACGTCCCGACGCTTTACGTCGGCGAAAGACTGGGCGATCTGGTCGAAATACTGCCGCACTTCCCGCTGGGAGAAGGCCTTGCCCTGCTCGAAGAGCTTGGTCAGCTTCTGGATCCAGCTCTTCACCAGGCCGTCGCTCTCGCCGGGGGTGACCTCGTAGGGTTTGGTCTGGTTTTTGAGGAGCATCAGCAGGTCGCCGTAGGTCAGGGCGGCGATGGCCCGGCGGATCATAGGCAGGGTGATCTTGAACCCGGAGTTGGACTCCAACCCGGACAGGTTCACGGAGATCACGGGGATAAAGTCCAGGCCGTCTTTTTTCAGGGCCTTCCGCAGCAGGTGGATGTAGTTGGACGCCCGGCATCCACCGCCGGTTTGGGTCATAATGAGAGCCACCTTGTGCAGGTCGTACTTGCCGCTGTGGAGGGCGTGCATCAGCTGACCGATGGACAGCAGAGCGGGGTAACAGGTGTCGTTGTGGACATATTTCAGCCCCTCGTCCACGATCTCCCGGCCGGTGGTGCGAAGCAGTTCGATGTGGAACCCAAAGCTCTCCAGCACGTTCTTGATCAGCTCGAAGTGGATGGGAGCCATGTTCGGGGTGATGATGGTATAGTCTTTTTTCATTTCCCGGGTAAATTCCACCCGGTTCTGGTTGTCTGACATAGGGAATCACATCTCCTTTCTCGGCTTTCCCAGAAGGAAAAGCCGCCAAAGGGCACGCCATTCGGCGTACCACTTGCCTTTCTTTCGAGAAAGGTAAGCCAAAGAACTTTTAGTCGCGCTATGGGGCGGCGGCTCAACGCCGCGCCTGAGGAAGCCGTCAGCGCGCGTCCGCGGCTTTTAACAGCATCAGGCTTGTGTTTTGTCGCCATTCCTTTCCGGAAGATCCAACGGCGCGGACGTGCATTGACGTACTGCACAGCCTGAGCGTTAGCGAACGGCCCTAAGCGCGAATTGGGTCCAGCGTCACGCTGGGGCAGCTTCACTTCCCAATCCCAAAGCGGCGAACAGGCTCCGCAAGCGGATGCGCACGGCGCCCAGGTTGGTGATCTCGTCGATCTTGATCTGGGTGTAGATCCGGTCTCCGCTTTCCAAGATGGACCGGACCTCGTCGCCGGTGATGGCGTCCACGCCGCAGCCGAAGGATACCAGCTGCACCAGGTTGATCCGCTTGTCACCGGAATCTACCACGAACTTGGCGGCGGCGTAGAGCCGGGCGTGGTAGGTCCACTGGTTCAACACCCCGGTGGGGAACTTGGTTTCCAGCTCGCTGACGGAATCCTCCGTCACCACCACAGCGCCGCACTCGCAGATCAGCTTGTCGATGCCGTGGTTGATCTCGCTGTCCAAATGGTAGGGCCGGCCGGACAGGATGATCACCGGCAGGTTCTGTTCCTTGGCCAGAGCCAGATACTCCTGACCCTTTTTGTGGATCCGCTCCATGTGAGCGTAATACTCCGCGTAGGCGGCGTCAGAGGCGGCCTTTACCTCTTTTTCCGGGATGGGGTCGAAGTATCGGGACAGGATGTTGGTCATCTTCCCCGGGAAATCCTTCCGCCGGTGGAGACCTACGTAGTCGTAGATGAATTTCACATTCTCCAGGGCGGCGATGTTGGCGTCCAACACTTCCGGATAATAGGCCACCACAGGACAGTTATAGTGATTGTCCCCCAGATGCTCATCCAGGTTGTAGCTCATGCAGGGGTAGAAAATAGCGTCGGGCTTCATGTCCAGCAAGGCCTCGATGTGGCCGTGCATCAGCTTGGCAGGATAGCACACCGTGTCCGAGGGGATGGTGTGCTGGCCTCTAAAGTACAGCTTCCGGTCAGACTCGGGAGAGTGAACCACCCCGAAGCCCAGCTTGGTGAAGAAGGTGTACCAGAAGGGGAGCAGCTCGAACATATTCAAGCCCATGGGGATGCCGATGGTGCCCCGGGGCCCATCACAGGGAGCGTAGGAGGCCAAAAGCTCCTTTTTGTAGTCATACAGGTTGTACTGGGCGGTGGGGGTGTTCTTTTTCAAGGGCTTGTCGCACCGGTTCCCGGCGATGTACCGGGCGCCGTTGGCGAAGGTGTTCACCGTCAGGCGGCAGTGGTTCTCACAGCCGTTGCAGGTGATGGCCTTCACCTCGTGGGTGAAGTTTCTCAGGTTCTCCGGCCCGATGATCCCGCTCTGGCCCCGGCCTTTCTCCTTGGAGTACAGGGCCGCGCCGTAAGCGCCCATCAGTCCGGACACGGAGGGACGGATCACGTACTTGCCGATCTCCTTCTCGAAGGCCCGCAGCACCGCGTCGTTCAAGAAGGTGCCGCCCTGGACCACGATGTGATCCCCCAGGCTCTTGGCGTCGGTGACGCGGATGACCTTGTAAAGGGCGTTTTTCACCACGCTCATGGACAGGCCAGCGGAGATGTTCTCGATGGAGGCGCCGTCCTTCTGGGCCTGCTTCACGGAAGAGTTCATAAACACGGTGCACCGGGAGCCCAGGTCTACCGGGCTGTCGGCGAACAGGCCCAGCTTGGCGAAATCTGCCATCTGGTAGCCCAAAGCGCCGGCAAAGGTCTGCAAAAAGGACCCGCACCCGGAGGAGCAGGCTTCATTCAAGAAAATATTGTCAATGGTGCCGTTTTTGATCTTAAAGCATTTGATGTCCTGGCCGCCGATGTCGATGATGAAGTCCACCTGGGGCTCGAATTTCTTGGCAGCGGTGAAGTGGGCAATGGTCTCCACCACACCCATGTCCAGGCCGAAAGCGTTCTTGATGATCTCCTCGCCGTAACCGGTGGAGGCGGAGGAGCGGATCTGGATGCCGGGGAACTTCTCGTATAGGTCCGTGAGAAAGTCTTTGGCCAGGGGCACCGGGTTGCCGGAGTTGGGCAGGTACCGGGAATAGATGATCTCCTCGTTGGAGTTGATGGCCACGGCCTTCACCGTGGTGGAGCCTGCGTCGATGCCCACGTAGGCGATCTTATCTTCCAGCAGAGGGGCGTCGGTGGGGACGGAGTCCTTCTGATGGCGGAGGGTGAATTCCTCATACTCCTCCTCGTCGTGGAACAGAGCGGCGCTGCTCTGGTAGTGGTGGCTGGAGCTGTAATGGGCGATCCGGTCCGTGATCTGGGCCAGGTCGAATTCCTCCCCGGTGCCGGCCAGGGCCGCGCCCGCCGCCACATAGTACAGGGAGTTCTCCGGGCAAACGCCCTCCACTCCCAGGATCCGGTCAAAAGCGGAGCGCAGCTGGGAGAAGAAGGTGAGAGGTCCGCCCAGGTATACCACTTTGCCCTCGATCTCCCGGCCCTGGGCCAGACCGGCGATGGTCTGGTTCACCACGGCGGTGAGGATGCTCTGGGCGATGTCGTTTTTCTGGGCGCCCTGGTTCAAAAGGGCCTGGATGTCACTTTTAGCGAACACGCCGCAGCGGGAAGCGATGCTGTAAGAGCGCTGGCTCTCCCCGGCGATGTCGTTGAGTTCTGTGGGGGTGATGGACAGCAGGGTGGCCATCTGGTCGATGAAGGCGCCGGTGCCGCCGGCGCAGGAGCCGTTCATCCGCACTTCCATGGAGCCGGAGAGAAACAGGATCTTGGCGTCCTCGCCTCCCAGCTCGATGACCACGTCGGCGTCGGGTATGTACTTTTTCACGGCGGTGCGGGTGGCGTACACTTCCTGGACGAAGGGAATATTCAGGTCCTCCGCCAGGCCCATGCCCGCCGAACCGGAAACGCAGAGGGACGCCTGTTTTTCCTGGGGGAATTTTTCCCGGATGCGGGCGAGCATCCCGGAGGCTTTCTCCGCGATCTGGGAGTAGTGCCGCTCGTACTCCTGATACACCGGCTGATCCTGCCGGTCATACACCATACATTTCAGGGTGGTGGAGCCCACGTCCAAACCGATCTTCATCTTGTATTGATCATCCTTTCCAAGCGGTCCCCTTCCGCGGGCGGCTCTGGCCGGCGGAAGTGTGTGTGTAAAAAATTCCAGAATTATTCAAAGAACGAAAGGATTTTTGAAAATCTTTCTTAAGTTTATACCATCTGGATTCCATTAAGATGCTGTACTGAGTTATGATAGCATTTTCTGTTGAAAAAAGCAATATTCCCCCGTGTCCAACCTCTGGAAAAAGGTATGCGGGGGGTGGGGGCGACTATGTGGAAAAATCCTCCGGGAAGCTCCCCATTTTCCAAAAGGCGTGCTAAAATAGAGGTGATTTCAGTCACAGAAGGGAGAGACAGAGATGCTGCCTGTTTTTTACGAGCACAAAGTGCAGTATTACGAGACTGACCGGATGGACTGCGTCCATCATTCCAATTATATCCGCTGGTTCGAGGAGGCCCGCACCTGGCTGATGGAGGAAGAGGGCTTCGGCTATCCCCAGCTGGAGGCCCTGGGCGTGGTGAGCCCTGTGCTGAAAGCCCAGGCGGAGTACCGCTCCATGACCCGGTTCGGGGAAACGGTGGTCATCGAGACCCAGGTGGAGAGCTATACCGGCACCCGCATCGCCTTCAGCTACATCGTCCGGGACAAGGAGACCGGTGCTCTCCGCTGTGAGGGGAGAACGGAGCATTGCTTCCTGGGAGAGTCGGGGAGGCCCGTGTCCCTGAAGAAAGCCTGCCCCTCGTACCACCAGCGGGTCCAGGAAGTGATGGCCGGACGGTAAAAGTAATTTTCCCCAGAAAATTCAGGAAAAACAGGGGATTCTTTTCCTTGCTGCCTTGACATCTGCTTTTCTATTCCGTAAAATGTAAGTACAACTTTGAGCAGAGTCCTGTCCGCTCCGCGGAGCAAAAGAGGAAAAGCTATGAGAGAAAAAGCGAAATACGTTCAGCTGTTCGACAAGCTGAAAGAGGATATTCTTCAAGGGGTGTACCAGGACGGCCAGCGGCTGCCCGGGGAAAATGAGATGGCCGATGGTTTTGGCATCAGCCGTCAGACCGTGCGTCAGGCCCTGGCTCTACTGGAGCAGGAGGGCTATATTCAGCGGCGGCAGGGCAGCGGCACCTACGTCCACAAGGTAGAACCAAAGCGGCGGCGCACCTGGACCGTGGGGGTCATCGCCACCTATATCAGCGAGTATATTTTCCCCTCCATTCTCCGGGGCATCGAGGGAGAGCTCTCGGAGCAGGGATTTTTCCCCATGCTTTCCGCCACCGCTAACCGGGTGGACAACGAGCGGCGCATCCTGGAAGAATATATGGATAAACAGATCGACGGGCTCATCGTGGAGGGCACCAAGAGCGCTCTGCCCAACCCCAACCTGCCCCTGTACGAAAAACTGCGGGAAATGGGCATTCCGGTGGTGTTCTTCAACGGGTATTACCCCGCTCTGCGGGACTGCGTGTCCGTCACCATGAACGACCGACAGGGAGGCTTTGACGCGGTGGAATACCTGGTGGCAAAAGGTCATCGGAACATCGGGGGCATTTTTAAAAACGACGATATGCAGGGCCTGGGCCGGTACGACGGCTACGCCAGAGCCCTTTTGAAAAACGGGCTCACCTTCCAGGATCAGTGGGTGACTTGGTTCAATTCGGAGAGCCGGGAAAATCTGCTCACCGACGAGTACGGCGTTACCCGACTTCTGGAAAAGCTGTCCCAGTGCACCGCCGTGGTGTGCTACAACGACGAGGTGGCCGTGAAGCTGGAACGTGTTTTTGCTACCCACGGTATCAAGGTGCCGGAGGATAAGGCCATCATCAGCTTCGACAACAGCCCGCTGGGAGAGCTGGCCGCCGCCGGGCTTACCTCTTTCGATCATTTGAAGGAAAGTTTGGGCGCCAGCGCCGCCCGGAAGCTCATCTCCATGATGGACGGCCGGGAGGAACAGAGTCTGGTGCTGGATTGGAACCTGGTGGAACGGGTCTCCGTATAAATTAGGTCAGGAGGCAGTTTTCGTGAAAAAGGATCAAGTGGCGCTGACTCCCCCTTTGGGGTGGAACAGCTGGGATTGTTACGGTCCCGCGGTCAATGAGGAACAGCTTTTGGGCAACGCCCAGTATATGGCGGATCATTTGAAGGAATTTGGCTGGGAATACGTGGTGTGCGACATCCAGTGGAGCGAACCCACCGCAGGAAAGATCAGCCCTTATTATGTGCCCTTTGCCTGGTTGACTCTGGACGAGTACGGCCGGCAGCTCCCCGCGCCGGAGCGGTTCCCCTCCGCGGCGGGCGGGAAAGGATTCGGCCCCATCGCGGAGAAGATCCACGGCATGGGTCTGAAATTCGGCATCCACATCATGCGGGGCGTGCCCCGGCAGGCGGTGCATCAGCATCTGCCGGTGAAGGGCACGGATACCACCTGCGATAAGATCGCTTCCAGCGCTTCTGTCTGCAAGTGGAACACGGACATGTACGGCGTGGACGCTTCCAAAGAGGGAGCTCAGGCCTATTACGATTCCATTTTCGAGTTGTACGCCGCTTGGGGCGTGGACTTTGTGAAAGTGGACGATATCTGCAATACCAACGCCTACCCCAACGATCCCTACTCCGCGGAGAAGGAGATCGAGATGATCCGGAAAGCCATAGACCGGTGCGGCCGGGATATGGTGCTCAGCCTGTCCCCGGGACCGGCTGTGATCGAAAAGGCGTGGCATCTGCGGCAGAACGCCAATATGTGGCGGATCACCGACGACTTCTGGGACCGGTGGGATCTGCTGCTGGCCATGTTCGAGCGGTGCGAGGTCTGGGAGCGTCAGGTGTCTCCCGGCTGCTGGCCGGACTGCGATATGCTGCCTCTGGGGCGTATCCGGGTGTATTTGAAGGGCTGGACCGGTCCCCTGGGCTATGAGCGGGGGGAGGACTGGACCCAGTTCACCAAGGACGAGCAGATCACCATGATGAGCTTGTGGGGGATCTTCCGTTCGCCGCTGATCATGGGCGGTGAAATGCGGGATAACGACGAGTTCACCTTGTCCCTGCTGACGAACCGGGACATTCTGCGGATGAACCAGCTGGGAAAAGATGCCCATCAGGTGTACCGTACAGAGAAGGCCTGCGCCTGGAAGAGCGTGGACAGCCAGGACGGCGGAGTGTACGTGGCGCTGTTCAACTTGTCGGATGAGGAAAAAGAGGTCACCGCCTGCTTCCAGGAGCTGGAGCTTTCCGGGGAATACCATGTGCGGGATCTGTGGTCCGGGGAGGACAAAGGCACCGTGGACGGCAAAGTGGGCGCCTGGTTGAACCCTCACGGCGCTGCGGTCTACAAACTGACTAAGTAAATCCTATTTATTTGAAATATACGAGAAAAAGCCTGGGAAACAGCTTTCTGCTTTCCAGGCTTTCTTTTTTTCGTGTTTGAACAATCTAGTGCCACCAAACCATTGGCGCGGACGTGCATTAACGCACCGCAAAGGCGCGGCGCTAAGCCGCCGCCCCGATGCGCGACCTGTCCCGCAGGGCCACCTGCCGTGGACGCGAGATAACGTCCAGCACAGCACGAGCGAAGCGAGCTGCCAAAAAACGCGACTTGCCCGGGGTGCAACCCCTAGAAGAGAAGCTCCAGGGCTCCCAGAATGCCCGCGTCTTGGCCGCACTGAGCGAACAGAAAATCCACCTTCTCGTCCGTGTGCCGGTAGGAGTCGAATACCTTCCGCACCCGGCCAAACAGCAGGTCTCCCATGTTCACCAGTCCGCCGCCAAATACAAAACAGTCAATGTTCAGGGTCATGTATAGGTTGAATACCCATATCCCCAGATACAGCGCCATTTGATCCAGCGCCCGCAGCGCCATTGCGTCCCCGGCTTTGGCCGCCATTTCCAGGTGCCGGGCGTCGATCTTTTCCGGAGAACCTGCCAGCTGGGTCATCAAAGTGTTCTCTCCCTGGGCAATCCACTCCCGGATGTGCCGGACGATCATCCCTCCGGAGGAGTAGGACTGAACACAGCCCTGGTTGCCGCAGCCACAGGGGATCCCTTCCCCGGGAGTCAGGACAGTGTGGCCGCTCTCGCCGGCAAAGCCGTTGCTGCCCCGGAACAACCGCCCGTCAATGATGATTCCCGAGGAAAGCCCCGTGCTCACAGGACAGTAGAGCATGTGAGGCCGGCCTATCCCCGCTCCGTGGCGGGATTCCGCCAGAGCGGCGCAGTGGGCGTCGTTGTCCACTTCCACCTGCACGCCGGGCAGCAGCCCTTCCAGGCAGGCTTTCACCCCAAAACCGTTGAGGGCGGGGAGCATGGCGCAGATCACCACTTCCCCTTGAGGATACCGCACCATGCAGGGCAGGCCCACGCCCACCCCGGAAAGCCCGGAAAGAGGCAGAGACAGCTCTTCCAGCAGGTCTTTCATAACGGATACGGTGTGCTGGAAGAATCCTTCTCCGGAGAGCTCCGGATCTGAGGGGAATTTCCGTTTGCCCAAAAGGGTCTTGTCCTCGCCGAAGATCCCTATGGCCACCTTGGTGCCTCCTACGTCGATGCCAGCGTAATACTTCATGTGGTCGCCCACTCCTTTCTTCTTCTTTTCATCATACGGTGTTTGGGGCCAAAAGGCAAGGCTTTCCCCGGCGAAAGTTCTTTCCATATGAAATAGTTTGTCCAGTTTTTTCAGAAAAGGAGCTTGGGGAAAGACTGACGGATGGGGATCTTAGAAAAATGTAAACGTTTTTTTAAACCCTGAGGGGATCGGTTGACACCCTGGGTGACGGGTGATATAATTCACTTTGCGAAAAGTTCAAAAAGAAACAATTCGTAACGAAAGGAGTTTGAACCGGTGGAGCAGCGAGAAAAACTCAAGACCATGCCGGGAGGTATGGAGGAAAACCTTACGGTGGTGATGATGCGGGTGCGGCGCAGCGTGCGTTCCGCCTTGCGGGAAGCCGTGGGGGACGCGGGACTCACTCAAAACGAGATAGAGGTGCTGCTGTTTTTGCAGCGCGGCACCTTTGATACCGCCCGGGATATCAGCCGGGTGCGGGGGATGCCTCGTTCTCTGGTGAGCAAGGCGGTGGACCAGCTGGTGAAGCGGGGCTTCGTGGAAGCCTGCCAGGACAAGCAGGACCGGCGGGTGGTGCGGCTGCGGCTGCTGCCTCCTGCCCAGGCCGTGGTGGAAAAGCTGGTGGAGACCCGCAGGGAGTTTTTCGCCCAGTTGTGCCGGGATATCACCCGGGAAGAGGCGGCAGCGTTTTATTCCATGGTGGATAAGATGACGAAGAACCTCAGCCAGATGAAAGACCTTTCGGAGCGGATCACGGAAGAGGAAAAGGAGGAGCGCTTGTGAAGCTGGTAGCGCGGTATTTAAAGCCCTTTGTGGGGATTCTATTGTTGTGTTTGGCGCTGCTGTTCGGCCAGGCCATGTGCGACCTGAGCCTGCCTAACCTGATGAGCGACATGGTAAATGTGGGCATCCAGCAGAGCGGCATCGAGGAAGGGGCCCCCAGCGCCCTGCGCAAGGAAGGGCTGGAATTGATCTCCGCCTTTGCTTCGGCGGAAGATAAAACAGTGCTGGAGGAAGGCTATTACACCATCGAGCCGGGCAGCAGCGAGGCCCAGCGCTTGGCGGAAGAGTATCCTCTGGTGCGGGAGGAGGCCATCTGCGTCCAGCGGGACGGTCTTACCGAGGAGGAATTGGATGCCTTGGGCGGTGCCTACGGCCGGGCAAGTTACGCCATGCTGCTGTACTTGCAGCAGGCGGGAGAGAGCGGCGAATTGGAGCAGGCAGCCCAAAGCCTGGCTCAGAGCCAGTATCCCGGAGGCATGACGGGCATGGAAGGCGCCTACCCGGAGGGGGAGATGCCTGAGACGGACGGGGACATGATGCCCCAGGCCCGCTCTGAGATAGACCCCACCCTTTACGAGACCCAGGAACCGGTCTACGGGGAAGGTGTAGATGGTTACACCGGTGACCAGGAGCAGTCGGGCACCATGGACATGCTCCCGGACGACACGACGATTGACGAGACCGGAACGCCCCAGGGAGAAGATGCCCAAGAGAGCGCCGGAGGATCCATGGATTTCTCCCAGGGACTGGACAACGTGAACATGGAAAAACTGTATGAGCTCCTGCCCCTGCTGAACATGGTGCCCCAGGAGAGCCTGGAAGAAGCCCGTACCCAGGCAGCGGCCAGCGACTCTATGATGGGCAGCCAGGTGGGCGTCACCATGACCAAGCTGTTCTATGAGGAGCTGGGTGTGGACACCCACGCCATCCAGTCCAGCTACATTTGGACCAAGGGATTCCAAATGCTGGGCGTTGCTTTACTGGGCGTGATCGCCACCGTGCTGGTGGGCTTCTTCTCCGCCCGCATGGCAGCCACCGTAGGCAAGCGGCTGCGCCATGATCTGTTCTCCAAAGTGGAGAGCTTTTCCAGCGGTGAGTTCGACAAGTTCTCCACCGCCTCCCTGATCACCCGTACCACCAACGACGTGCAGCAGGTGCAGATGCTCATCACCATGGGCGTGCGGATGATCTGCTACGCGCCTATCATGGGCATCGGCGGCATCATCTTCGCTGTGGGGAAGAGCGCTTCCCTCAGCTGGCTCATCGCTTTGGCGGTAGTGGTGCTTATCGGCTTCATCGCGGTGGCTTTGGGCGTGGCTCTGCCCAAGTTCAAGGCTTTGCAGAAGCTGATCGACCGGCTGAATCTGGTGAGCCGGGAGAATCTTTCCGGTATGATGGTGGTCCGGGCCTTCGGAAACGAGAGCTACGAGGAGCGCCGGTTCGATAAGGCCAACCGTGACCTGATGGAGACCAACCGGTTCGTCCAGCGGGTGATGAGCGGCCTGATGCCTGGGATGATGTTCGTGATGAACCTGCTGTCCATCCTGATCGTCTGGGTGGGAGGCCACGCTATCGCGGAAAGCACTCTGCAGATCGGCGACATGATGGCCTTTATCCAGTACGCCATGCAGATCATCATGGCCTTCCTGATGATCGCCATGATCTTTATCCTGGTGCCCCGGGCCAGCGTGTCTGCCGGGCGTATCAAGGAGGTGCTGGACGCGCCCCTGTCCATCCGGGATCCGGAAAAACCGGAGACGATCCAGGAACCCAAGGGCCTGGTGGAGTTCAAGGACGTGTCCTTCCGGTACCACAACGCGGACAGCGACGTGCTGGAGCATATCTCCTTCACCGCCAAGCCTGGTGAGACCACAGCCTTTATCGGGGCCACCGGCTCCGGTAAATCCACCCTGGTGAACCTGATCCCCCGGTTCTACGACGTGACCGGCGGGCAGATCACCATCGACGGGGTGGACGTGCGCAATCTTTCCCAGAAGGACCTGCGGGAGATGATCGGCTACGTGCCCCAGAAGGGCATGCTCTTCTCCGGTACCGTGGCTTCCAACTTGCGCTACGGCAAGGAGGACGCCAGTGAGGAAGAGCTGCAAGCAGCCCTCTCTACCGCTCAGGCTTCTGACTTTGTAAGCGCCATGGAGGAGGGAGTGGAATCCCCCATCGCCCAGGGTGGCACCAACGTGTCCGGCGGCCAGCGGCAGCGGCTGTCCATCGCCCGGGCCCTCACCCGGAAGGCGCCTATCTACATCTTCGACGACAGCTTCTCCGCGTTGGACTTCAAGACCGACGCGGCCCTGCGGAAAGCCCTGGCGAAAGACACCGCTGGAGCTACGGTGCTGATCGTGGCCCAGCGGGTGAGCACCATCCTCCACGCCCAGCAGATCATCGTGCTGGACGAGGGCCGGATGGTGGGCAAGGGCACCCACAAAGAACTTCTGGCAAACTGCCCGGAATACCGAGAGATCGCTGAAAGCCAGCTGCAAAAGGAGGAATTGGAATGAGTGAACCCAGACGCGGTCCCCGCCGGGGCATGGGCCCCGGGCCCGGTCACGGCCCCATGATGATGGGGGAAAAAGCGAAGAACTTCAAAGGCAGCTCCAAAAAGCTGCTCTCCTACCTGCGTCCCTTCTGGCTGCCCATGATCTTTGTCATGGTGTTCGCGGCATGTTCCACGGTGTTCTCCATTGCCGGTCCCAAGGTGCTGGCCAAGGCCACCGATGAATTGGCGGCAGGCCTGATGCGTATCATTACAGGGGCCGAAGGCGGCGTGGACTTTGGCTACATCGGCACGGTGCTGCTGATTTTGGGCGGCATCTACCTGCTCAGCGCGGCCTTTTCCTACGCCCAGGGGTTCATCATGGCGGGAGTCACCGCGGACGTTTCCTACGGCCTGCGGGACGCCATTGAGAAGAAGATCAACCGCCTGCCCCTGTCCTATTTCCACCGGGTGAGCCAGGGCGACGTGCTCTCCCGGATCACCAACGACGTGGACACCCTGACCAACTCCCTGAACCAGAGCGTCACCCAGATGATCACCTCCGTGTGTACCCTGGTGGGCGTGCTCATCATGATGCTGTCCATCAGCTGGCAGCTGACGTTGGTGGCGCTGTGCATCATCCCTGTGTCTTTGGTGTTTGTCATGGTGATCGTCAAGTTCTCCCAGAAGCACTTCAAAGCCCAGCAGAACTACCTGGGTTCCGTCAACGGCCAGGTGGAGGAAATGTACGGCGGCCACCTGATCGTGAAGGCGTTCGGCCGGGAGAAGGAGACGGTGGAAGAATTCGACAAGGAAAACCAGAAGCTCTACGGCGCCGGGTGGAAGTCCCAGTTCCTTTCCGGCCTGATGATGCCCGTGATGAACTTCGTGGGCAACCTGGGCTATGTGGTCATCTGTATGGTGGGAGCCTCCATGGCTGCCGGCGGCACCATGACCATCGGCGGTATCCAGGCGTTCATCCAGTATGTGCGCAGCTTTACCCAGCCCATCACCCAGATGGCCAACATCTCCAACCAGCTCCAGATGACTGTGGCCGCTGCCGAGCGGATCTTCCAGTTCCTGGACGAGGAGGAAGAAGCGGGCGAGGAGCCCAAAGTTTCCACCAAGGACCTGGATATCCAGGGGGAGATCGTGTTCGACCATGTGCAGTTCGGCTATGAGGACAGCGACAGCCTGGTGATCCACGACTTCTCCGCCAAAGTGAAGGCGGGCCAGAAGGTGGCCATCGTAGGACCCACCGGCGCGGGCAAGACCACCATGGTGAAGCTGTTGATGCGGTTCCACGACCTGAAGGGCGGCCAGATCACCATCGACGGCCATCCCATCACCGATTTCTCCCGGCAGGATCTGAGAAGCCAGTTCGGCATGGTCTTGCAGGACGCCTGGCTGTACAGCGGCACCATCATGGAGAACATCCGCTACGGCAAGCTGACCGCCACCGACGAGGAAGTGATAGAAGCGGCGAAAATGGCCCAGGCGGACCACTTTATCCACACGTTGCCCGGAGGCTACCAGATGGAGCTCGACGAGGAATCCTCCAACGTGTCCCAGGGCCAGAAGCAGCTGCTTACCATTGCCCGGGCTATCCTGGCGGACTCCAAGGTGATGATCCTGGACGAGGCCACCAGTTCGGTGGATACCCGCACCGAGGTGCTGATCCAGAAGGCCATGGACAATCTGATGGAGGGCCGCACCAGCTTCATCATTGCTCACCGGCTGTCCACCATCCGGGGCGCGGATCTGATCTTGTGCATGAAGGACGGAGACATCGTGGAGCAAGGCACCCACGAGGAACTGATGGCAAAGGGCGGCTTCTACGCGGGGCTGTACAACAGTCAGTTTGAGACCGCGGACGCCCAGGCTGGTTGAACAGGGGGGCATAAACGTGAAAGGATATCATATCATCACCATTGAGCGGGAGTACGCCAGCGGCGGCTCCCAGGTGGGAAAACTCACCGGGGAGGCTTTGGGGATCCCTGTTTACGGCCGGGAGATCCTGGAAATGGCCGCCAGGGAAGGGGGCACCACCCCGGAATATATCGAGCATCTGGAAGAGACGGATACCAATTCCCTGTTGTACTCCTTGGTAGCCATGGCAAAGACCGCCGGGGGCCAGCTGCCCCAGATCTCCCAGACAGACCAGCTGAATCTGCTGGAAGGGCAGATCATCCAAAAGCTGGCCCAGCAGGGGCCTTGCGTCATCGTGGGACGGTGCGCCGGCTGGGTGCTCCGGGAGCGGAAAGACGTGCTCAGCGTGTTTATCCACGCCAATCGCCAAGAGCGTCTGCGCCGAGCGGTGGAGGAATACCACATCCCGGAAGAGCAGGCCGCGGCAGTGCTCCACCGGTTTGATCACCGGCGCTCCAATTTTTACCATGCCAACACAGGTTTGAATTGGCGGGAAAGGGAAGGCTATCATATGGTGCTGGATAGTGGCCTGTTGGGCGTGGACCTTTGCGCCAAACTGTTAGTGACCGCCTCTCAGTCCAAGGAGTGAGTTATGGAAGTTTGGATCATGATCAATACTCGGGCTGGGCGTCAGCACGCCCGGGAGAACGGAGAGCGGATCCGCCGTGTGTTCGCCCTAGGCGGCGCCCGAGTTCGGGCAGCCTATACGGACACCGTGGAAGAAGCCCGGGATTTTTTGGAAAAGGCTGTTCAGCAGCAGCCGGACCGGCTGGTGTGCTGCGGGGGTGACGGCACCCTCAGCTTCGCGGTGAACGTTTTGGCCCAGCTGGGGGCGAAACTCTCTCTGGGATACATCCCCATGGGCACCACCAACGATTTTGCCAGTTCTCTGGGCATCGCCAAGGAGCCTTCCAAAGCGGCGGAACAGATCCAAAACGGTGTTCTCCACCAGCTGGATCTGGGCCGGTTTCAGGACAGGCGGTTTCTGTACGTGGCCTCCTTTGGGGCTTTCACCCAATCCTCTTATAAGGTGGACCAGGGAAAGAAAGCGGCTTTGGGACATTTCGCCTATGTGCTGGAAGGCGCCAAGGAACTGCCCTTTGTCCGGCCTTGCGCCGCCACCGTGGAAACGGAGGAGGAACGCTTTGAAGGGGAATTCCTCTTCGGAGCGGTGAGCAATTCCACCTCTTTGGGAGGCGTGGTGAAGCTGGATTCAGAACAGGTCTGGATGGATGACGGTCTGTTGGAGCTGACTCTGGTGCGCATGCCGAAAAATCCCCTGGAAATGGGCCAGATCGCCCAGATGATGGGCCAGGGACGGCTTCAGGGGGATCTGGTGATCCAGCGCTCGGTGAAAGAGGTCACCTTCTGCTGTCCCCAGCCCTTCCCCTGGTCGCTGGACGGAGAGTACGCCTCTGGCGAAGAACAGATCCGCATCACTGTGGAACCCGGCGGTCTGGATCTGATTTGTGAATAAGAACGTAATAGAGCAAACTATCCCCGGAACATTTCCCGGGGATAGTTTTTTCTAAAGCTGAAAATAAATTCCGAAATTATATATTGACAAATGGTAATAAAAGGAGTAAGATATCATCAATAACGATAATCATTCTCATTTTTAAAGGAGCATACATTATGGAATTAAAAGGATCTCGCACGGAAGAAAATTTGCTGGCAGCGTTCAGCGGGGAATCCATGGCACGGAATAAATACCTGTTTTTCGCCGAGAAGGCCGAGCAGGAAGGCCACCCCGAAGTAGCGGAACTGTTCAATAAAATGGCCCAGAACGAAGGCATGCACGGAAAATTGTTGTACCAGCGGCTGAAGGGGATCGGCTCCAGCGCCGCCAACCTGATGGAAGCCATGCAGGGTGAATACGGTGAGTGGACCAATATGTATCCTTCCTTTGCCAAGGTGGCTCGGGAAGAGGGCTTCGAGGAAGTGGCGGTGCTCTTTGATTCCATCGCCAAGATCGAAAGAGACCACGAGTTCCGGTTCCTTTCCGCTCTGAGCCAGCTGAACGGCGGCAAGGCGGCTCCCGCAGCTTCTGCTGCTCCCACTGCCGAGGAGAAGCAGACTGAGGTGGTCACCGTGTCCGGTTACCGCTGCATGTTCTGCGGCGCTACCTACGAGGAGCGTCCGGACGTTTGCGGCGTATGTCAGGCAATCGGTTCCTTTGAACCCACCACCATCCAAAAGAAAGTGGAAAAATAATCCCACCAAGGAAAAAGAAATGGACAGACGGGCGTCCCTCTCCCGGCTGTCCATTTTTATGTTTCAGGTCTTTTTGTCATCCCCAAGCCTGCGGGCACTCACTGGGAAGTGGATGTATTTTCGTAAAAGCGGGGGTTTGCCTCCCCGCCGGGAAGATTCCAAGCTCGGGCGGCTTTGCTCACTACCAGACACAGCAGGAAGGAGATCCCCATGGCCAGGCAGGCATAGAGAGGACCGTTGGGGGTGGTAAACCCCGACGCTGCCGCGGGCAGGAAAGCGGTAAGGAAGCCGCCCAGCATCCCGGCCCAGGCTCCCGCCCGGTTCAGCCCCTTCCAGTAGAGGGTCAGCAGGTAGGGGGCCAGGAAAGAGCCGGACAAAATGCCCCAGGAGTAGGACATCATCTCTAAAATGGGAGTGGGGTAGTTGGCGATCAGGTAGCTCAAGACCACAAAGGCCAGACACAGCAGCCGGGTGATGGTGGCCAGGGTGCGCTCTCCCAGGCCCTTGAGCCAGCTGGCTTTGATCAGGTCCATGGACATGGTGGAGCAGGCAGTGAGAGTGATGCTGGACAGGGTGGACACGGAAGCGGAGATAAGCAGCACCAAAATTACGCCGATGAGCAGGTTGGGCAGCCCGGCGGTGTTGAGCATGATGGGCACCAGGAAGTCAGTGCCGCCTTCCGGCATGGTCTCCCCGAAGAACAGGTGGGAGAAGGAGCCGATAAAGTAGCCGCCCCCTGCCACCAGCAGGGAGAAGAAGGTGGAGATCACCACGCCCCGGCGCACCTCCCGCTTGTCCCGGATGCCGTAGTATTTGTGGACCATCTGGGGCAGACCCCAGGTGCCGAAGCTAGTCATCAGGATGGTGGAGATCAGCGCCAGAGCCGAGGAACCGGACAAGGGCATCATCTCATGGGCTTTCATGTAGTCCATCATCCGGGAGAGGCCCGTGGTCAGGCCCCCCACTTGAGAGGAGCGCACCACCAGCACGATCAGGGCCGCTACGCCGATCATCATCACAAAGCCCTGGACAAAGTCCGCTTTCAGGGTGGCCATATAGCCTCCCAGCACCAGTACCAGAGCGGAAGCGATGGCGATGATGATCATGCAGGCCTGCTCGTCGATGTCCAGGATCACGGAGCACACGCTGGTGAGCCCTTTGTACACGGAAGCGGAATAGGGGATGAGGAACAGGAAAATGACCACGCAGGAAAACAGACGCATCCCCGGGCTTTGGAAGCGCTTCTCAAAGAGCTGGGGCATGGACTTGATGTCGTGGCGGCGGGTCAGGTCACGGGTGCGGTTGGCCAGCACCAGCCAGGCCAGCAGAGTGCCGAACACCGCGTTGCCCAGGCCCACTAAGCCGCTCCATAGGCCGTAGTTCCACCCGGAGCCGCCGGAATAGCCGATGAACATCACCGCGGAGAAATAGGCCGTGCCGTAGGAAAGAGCGGAGATCCACGCCCCGGCGCTGCGTCCTCCCACGGTGAAGCCGGACATATCCGTGCCCTTGCGGGAATACCAAATGCCGATCCCCAGCATGAACAGCGCGTACACCCCGATGACCACCCAAATGGTCAGTTCTTTGCTCACATGGTCCACATCCTTTTGATTTATTGCTTTAAAGCTTACATGCTTTAACGCATACATGTGTTAAAGTGAGGAGATTCTATCATATTTTCCGGAAAAAGGCAAGAGTTCAGGGACGGGAAAAAGCCACAAAAAACCGTCCGGGTTTTTGGGAGTGGGGGTGGTTTCACAATTTCTTCATCTCTTTTTCTTGCTTTCGCCACAGTTAAAAGGTACAATAAATCATAATTGGGGAATAGTACCCAAATTGGGTGAAATTATGTAAAAAGGAGGGTCCTTTTAAATGGCCTCTGGAAAAATTTTGATCGTGGATGACGATACGAATATCTGCGAGCTTCTGCGGCTCTATATTGAAAAGGAGGGCTTCGAGGCCTCCATCGCCAACGACGGCGAGACCGCCTTGAAAATGTTCGATACCGTGAATCCCGACCTGATCCTGCTGGACATCATGCTGCCCGGCTTGGACGGCTGGCAGGTGTGCCGTGAGATCCGGAAAAAGTCTGACCGGCCCATCATCATGCTGACGGCCAAGGGCGAAGTGTTCGACAAGGTGCTGGGTCTGGAACTGGGCGCCGACGACTATGTGGTGAAGCCCTTTGAGACCAAAGAGGTCATCGCCCGGATCAACGCCGTGCTCCGCCGCAGCGGCAAGCACAGCGAGGATAAGGAACAGAGCAAGGTGGTCAATTACGAGAATCTGTCCATCAACCTGACCAACTACGAGCTGAAAGTCAACGGCGTCCAGGTGGACACTCCTCCCAAGGAGATGGAACTGATCTACCATCTGGCGTCCAATCCCAACCGGGTGTTCACTCGGGACCAGCTTCTGGACGAGGTGTGGGGGTTCGACTACTACGGCGACAGCCGCACGGTGGACGTTCACGTGAAGCGCCTGCGTGAAAAGCTGGAAGGCGCTTCCGACAAATGGGCGCTGAAAACCGTGTGGGGCGTGGGTTACAAGTTCGAGGTCAAGGAATAAGTCCCCTGGATAGGTGGGGAAAGGCGAACCATGCAAAAAAGTATTTTCACAAGATATCTGGCTATCACCATGGCCATCGTGGTGCTCAGCTTCATCATGCTGGGCAGCGTGATGATGGTCTTTTTCTCTCAGTATTGGCGGGACGAGAAAAAGGAACTGCTGACCAAAAACGCCAATTCCATCGCGGATATGTCCAGCGTGTTCCTCACCAAAACCGGTGAGGATACCTACGAGCTGCAAACCACGGTTTTGAAGGGGTTCATCGACACCTTCTCCAACAGCATCGACGCGGACATCTTCATCACTGATCTGGAAGGGAACATTCTCCTGGGGAACTACTCCAACAGCAAGCTCACTTCCCCCAAGGCGGTGCCCAAGCAGACCGTGGCCCAGGCGGCTCAGGGACTGTATGAGAACCGGAATACCTTCGGCGGGCTGTACCAGGGTCCCTTCTACATCATCGGCGTGCCCATGTACGCCGATGGCGGGGAACAATGTGTGGGAGCAGTGTTTGCCACCACCAGCGCCGCCACAGTGGGCGCTTTCCAGGGGGAGGCCATCCAGATGTTCCTGGTGGCGGCGGCCGCCGCCCTGGGCGTCACCTTCTGCGTGGTGGGCGCCTTCGCCTACCGGCTGGTGAAGCCTTTGCGGCAGATGTCCGCCGCAGCTCGCAGCTTTGGCGGAGGGGACTTCTCCGTGCGGGTGCCTGTCACCAGCGGGGATGAACTGGGCCAGCTGGCCATTTCTTTCAATAACATGGCCAATTCTCTCTCCAACTCCGAGGGTACCCGGCGCAGTTTCATCGCCAACGTGTCCCACGAGCTGAAAACTCCCATGACCACCATCGCCGGGTTCATCGACGGCATCTTGGACGGCACCATCCCCCGGGAACAGGCTGACAAGTACCTGCACATCGTTTCCGACGAAGTGAAGCGGCTCTCCCGGCTGGTGAAATCCATGCTGGACCTGTCCCGCATCGACAGCGGGGAGATGAAGCTCCATCCTTCCCACTTTGACATCACCCATACGGTGGTCACTACCCTGCTCACCTTTGAGCAGAGCATCGACGAAAAGAAGATCGAGATCCGGGGCCTGGAAGAGGCTCAGCCCCAAATGGTCTGGGGCGACCAGGACTTGCTCCATCAGGTGGTGTACAACCTGATCGAGAACGCGGTGAAGTTCACCAACTCCCAGGGCTACATCTCCGTGTTGGTCACCGACAGCATCGACCGCACCACGGTGACCATCGAGAACAGCGGCCAGGGTATTGCCCCCGAGGAGCTGCCCATGATCTTCGAGCGGTTCTACAAGACAGACAAATCCCGCAGCCGGGACAAAAACGGCATGGGCTTGGGACTTTATATCGTGCGCACCATCCTGAAGCTTCACGGAGGAGATATCTCCGTCAGCTCTGTGGTGGGGCAGTATTGCCGGTTCGAGTTTTACATCCCGAAGCCTCAGGAGGCTCCCAAGCTGAAAGACACCGGCTCGTTTAAGTTAAAAGATACAGGCTCGTTTAAGACCAAAGACATCAGTTTCCGTTCCAAGTCCAAAAAGACCGACGAACCGGAAGCCGAAAGGAGTACAGAAGATGACGGACGATCAGAAGAATGAGTTCCCTACCCAGGAAGAGCCCCAGCAGGAGCTTCAGGGCGCGCCTGAGACGGAACAGACTCCTCAGCCCCAGGAAACTCCCCTCCAGCAGGAACCCCCGGCGGAACAGCCTTTGGAGGAACGTGAGGAACTTTCCCAGGAAAAAGCAGGGGAACAGACCACTCCCTCGGAAGAAGAGTTTTCTTCTCCTGAGGAGGAGCTTCCTCCCCAGGAAGAAACTACCCAGCCGGCGGAAACTCCCGTGCCCGACGTGAAGGAGCCGGAGTATCCCCAGGGGGAACAACAGGCGGCGGTCCCGCCTCAGCAGCCCCAGCAGCCTTGGCAGGGGTATCCTCCCCAGGGCCCCTGGACGGGCTGGGGGTATCCGCCCTACGCTCAGAATCCCTCTCCCTATGGTCAGCCCCAGCAATCTTGGCAGGGTTATCCCCCTGTGGGTCAGGCGGTCAATCCTCCCAGGAAAAAGATGTCCCGGGGACTGAAAGTGTTCCTGTGGATCACTTCCGCGTTGGTGGCGGGCACGGTGATCGGCTTCTCCGCCTTTGCTATCAGCTGGGCGGTGGCCGGTCCGGGATGGGGCCAGTCGCTGGTGGAGACACTGCCCGAAAGCCCGGCGGAATCCCAGAGCCCCACCCAGGAAGAGGAGGAATCCGCTCCCCAGGTGGAGCAGCCCGATGTGGATGTCACTCCCAACACAGAGGGCATCCTCATTCAGGAAAAGCCCCAGGGCGAGCCCATGGACGCTCAGGAAGTCTATGACAAAGTGGTGAAATCCACCGTGGCGATCACCGCGTCTTACGACGGGGAAAGCACCGACAGCTCCGGCACAGGGATCATCGCCACCTCTGACGGGTATATCATTACCAATTCCCATGTGGTGCTGAACACCAAGAACGTGCTGGTCACTGTGACCACCTATGACGGTCAGCAGTATGACGCCGTGGTGGTGGGTACTGACCGCACCACCGACCTGGCAGTGATCAAGACCAACGATCACAACTTCACCCCCGCGGAATTCGGCGACGCCAGCCAGCTTTCCATTGGAGAGTGGGTGTTGGCCATCGGCAACCCCGGCGGGGAGCGGTTTGCCAGCTCCCTGACCAGAGGCATCATCTCTGGTCTGGACCGGGCGGTGCAGAATTACAGCGAGGAAGGCATGACCTTCATCCAGACCGACGCCGCCATCAACCCCGGCAACTCCGGCGGTCCCCTGGTGAACATGTACGGTCAGGTGGTGGGTATCAACTCCTCCAAGATCATCACCGAAGGCTATGAGGGCATGGGTTTCGCCATCCCTGTGAGCAAAGCCAAGGATATTTTGGATCAGCTGCTCTCCGGCGGCTATGTGGAAGGCCGTGTGCGGCTGGGCATCACCGGTTATGACGTGACTGCCGCTCAGGCGTCCTTCTACGGTCTGCCCCGGGGCTTCGTGATCGCCTCCATTGACGAGGACAGCGCCTTTTCCGGTACGGACGCCCAGGTGGACGACATTATCGTCGCCTTGGACGGAGAGCCGGTCCAGGAGCTTTCGGATATTTCCAACTTGCTGTTGCGGTATTCGCCGGGAGATCAGGTGACCGTCACCCTGTACCGGATCCCCACCAACGGCATGGGTGAAGGGGAAGAGATCGAAGTGACCATCACCTTGTTGGAGGACAAAGGAGAGACCCAAAGATAATGTCAAAAGGGAAAATGGAAAAAACAAACGCCCTGCGGTTGCTGGACAGGATGAAGATCCCCTATGAAGCCCACACCTACCCCTGTGAGGAGTTCACCGACGGACTGGAGGTGGCTAAGCTTCTGGGGCTGCCCCCTCACCTGGTGTGCAAGACCCTGGTGACCGTAGGGAAAAGCGGCGGACATTATGTGTTCGTGCTGCCGGTGGACGAGGAACTGGACCGAAAGAAAGCGGCCATGCTGGTGGGAGAGAAATCCCTGGAGATGCTCCATGTGAAGGACTTGCTTTCCACCACGGGGTATATCCGGGGCGGCTGCACCGCTCTGGGGATGAAAAAGCATTTTCCCACCGTGGTGGACGAAAGCGTCCGAGACAAAGAGATCATCTACGTCAGCGGCGGAAAGCGGGGCTTGCAGCTGAGCCTGTCTCCTCAGGACCTGGTGAGGGCGGCCGGCGCCATGTGGGGCGACGTGATCGCCAGGTGAGCCGTGGAGGCGCTGCGCCGAAAGCGATAGCCCGGTGAGCGGCCCCTTCTTTATGAAAGCCAAAAAAGGACACCCAGAACATTCCGGGTGTCCTTTTTGTTTGCGTGAAAATGTTTACCATTGCCAAAGATGCATAGTCAGCAGCACGATGACTGCGACCAGAGCCACAACGATGAGGAGAGGGATCACAGGCATGGGTTCCTTCTTCCTCTTGGAGTTTACTCTGCGGTACGTCAAACCAGCGGTGACGATGTTGGGATCCGCTACTGGTGGGGGTCGTCCTGTCATACTGCTCGCCTCCTTAGAAAGCAATGCAAAAATATGGAAACTTTTACAATTACATTCTAAAATCATTCTACGCAAATGACAAGTAGCAGATCCGCCAAAGAAAACAGCTTTTTCTCTCCAAAGTGAATAAAGGAGAGCGTAAACTGCACAAATTGGAGGTGTTACTTTTGGCTAATGTGGCGCGCCCAAAAAGAGGGACCCTAAAAAGGGTCCCTCCTGTGATTTTGTGAGAGTGGTCTGGGCCTTAGACTGTCGCCTACGGCGCGGACGCGCGTCCATGGTTCGATCAGACGCGGCTTTCAGCCGCCGTCCTAGGGCGCGACTGGGTCCAGCGGGGCCACCCGCCGATTATTCCGCGTTTTCCGCCTGAGCCTCTTCGATCACCTTCTGAGCCACGTTCTGAGGAGCTTCTTCGTACCGCTCGAAGCTGAAGGAGAAGCTGCCACGGCCCTGAGTGACCTGGCGGATAAAGGTGGTGAAGTCGTGCATCTCAGCCATGGGGACTTCCGCCTCTACGGTCTGTTTGCCGTCGCCAGCGGGCTCCATGCCCAGCACACGGCCGCGACGCTTGTTGACTTCGCCCATCACGTCGCCCATGTTGCCGTCCGGCACAGTGGCCTTCAGGTGGCCGATGGGCTCCAGCAGCACAGGGCTGGCCTGAGGCATACCTGCCTTGTAAGCCAAGGTGGCTGCCATCTTGAAGGACATTTCGGAGGAGTCCACAGGGTGGTAGGAACCGTCGTACAGCACGGCGGACAGACCCACCACAGGGTAACCAGCCAGGGGTCCCTTCAGGATGCATTCACGCAGGCCTTTTTCTACGGCGGGGAAGAAGCCCTTAGGCACGGAGCCGCCCACAACCCGCTCGCCGAATTCCAACCCGTCGCTGTCGCAGGGAGAGAACTCGATCCACACGTCGCCGAACTGGCCGTGGCCGCCGGTCTGCTTCTTGTGCCGGCCCTGGACCTGCACAGTCTTGCGGATGGTCTCACGATAGGGGACTTTGGGTTTCTTCAAAGAGACGTCTACGCCAAACTTGGCTTTCAGCTTGGAAATAGCCACATCCAGGTGCTGCTCGCCCAAGCCGCTGATGATCATCTCGTGGGTCTCGTTGTTGGTGGAGAACTGCAAGGTGGGATCTTCCTCAGACAGCCGCAGCATGCCCTGGGCGATCTTATCCTCTTCGCCCTTCTTGGCGGGAACGATGGCCATGCTCAGGGTGGGGTTGGGATACTCCACGCCGTCCAGGACCACTTTCCGGGCGGGAGAGCACAGGGTATCGCCGGTATTGGTGGCGGCCAGCTTGGGGATAGCGCCGATGTCGCCGGCCCCGATGTACTTCACGTCCACCTGCTTCTTGCCCACCATCATCACAGTCTTGCCCACACGCTCAGTGGCGCCGGTGCGCATGTTCACCAGCTGGCTCTCGGTGGAGATCCTGCCGGAGACCACCTTCACATAGGACAGCTTGCCGATGAAGGGGTCGGCCACGGTCTTAAACACGATGGCGGCAGCGGCGCCGTCCTCGTTGACAGCCAGCTCCACAGGGTTGCCGTCCACGTCCAGACCGATCTCACCGGCCTTCTCCTCGGCGGAGGGGGCCAGCCAGGTCAGGCCGTCCAGGAACTGCTCCATGCCCCGCATCAGCAGAGCGTCGCCGCAGAACACGGGGGTGATGGTACCGGCCTTCACGCCCTTGCTTACGCCCACGATGACTTCCTCGGGGGTGAAGGGCTCGCCGGCGAAATATTTCTCAAACAGCTCGTCGTCGGTCTCGGCAACGGCTTCGTAAATAGCGGTACGCAGGCCTTCCAGACGGTCGCCCATGTCGGGCATGGCCACGGGAACGGGCTTGCCGCCGGAGTAATCATATGCTTTGTACTCCAGCAGGTTGATGTAAATGTTTGCCTGGCCGTCCTGGATAAAGGGAACCACCACGGGGCACACGGAGGGGCCGAACTGGGCTTTCAGGTCCTCGAATACACGATAGAAACGGGCGCTCTCATCGCACAGGCCGTTGACGAAGAAGATCTTGGCCAGGCCGTTTTTCTCCGCGGCGGCAAAGGCCTTTTCCGTGCCTACCGCCACGCCGTCCTTGCCGGAGATGACGATCAGCGCGGTATCAGCGGCCCGCATGGCTTCGCACATGCCGCCTTCAAAATCGAAGAGGCCGGGAGCGTCCAGCAGGTTGATCTTTTTATTTTTCCACTCCAGGGGAGCGGAAGCGGCGGAGATGGAAGCCTTGCGGCGGATCTCCTCGGGATCATAGTCACAGACGGTATTGCCGTCGCCCACTTTGCCACGGCGGTCGGAGACACCGGACAGATAGAGCATGGCCTCTGCCAGGGAGGTCTTTCCGGCGCCGCCGTGGCCAGCTACGGCCAGGTTGATAATATTTTTCGCCTGATATTGATTCATAACGTAAAGCTCCTTCCAATGCCAAAATACGGCGGCCTTTGCCGCCATGCCGTGCAATTCCCTGTTTTGCACAAGTTTAATGTTACAAGGCATAGCTAATTATATATCAATCTTCCAAAGAATACAATGGGGAAATTGAAATTATATGAATTCTACCTTTTGAAATCGTGGTTTTTGGAAGATATACACAAAAATTCAAGGGCCTGTCTCACTTGGAAAGAGGAGCGAAACATAGAAAAAGCCCCGGTCCCTTGGGAGGGATCGGGGCTGGGATGATTTTTATTGAAAAACAGGTCACCTGCGCAGCTTGGGCAGGAGGATAGTCACCAGTAGCCAGAACAGCTGGAACAGGAACAGCACCAGGCTGGAAAGCTGACCCATGGCGCCGAAGCAAGCCAGGAAGGCCACCAGCACGAAGCAAAGCACCATGGCGGCGTTCTGGATCGCCACCACCAGATTGACGGTGCGGCGTTCCTCCACGCAAGCGGAGATCACGTTCATCATGGATTCCATGCGGCCCTTGGTGGCCACCAGAGCGTCGGCTCTGGGGATCTCGTTTTGGACCATTTTCCGGTATTCTTCGCCCAGACGGTTGTCCAAAACTCCCACGGAAGCGGCGTCGATGCCGAACAGCCGGGAGACCATCTGAGAAGTGACGTTGGGATCGGTGGTGCGGATGATGACGCTGATACCGCTGTCCTCCAGCCGCTGGAGCTCGTTCTTCCGGCGGCGGTCGGCGGCGTAGGTCAGCACCAGCATGGCGGAGACTGCCGCGTCCACAGCGATGTATACCACCTGCTGGTTGCCGGAAGCGTACTGGGCTTCCTCTTCCCGGGCGGGCACCTGGATGCGGTGGTTGATCAGCAGGGAGCGGTCGCCGATGTAGATGGTCTTGCCGTCCACACGGCCCACGATGCCGCTGCCGTCTTCATAGGTGAAGTGCTCCACCTCAGGCAGCGCGTCCTCGTTCTCGCTGATGACCTGGTCGAACACCCCGGACAGGGGGCCGCCCACCTTTTTCATCAGAGCGGAGGCAGCCATGACGGCGTCCTCCACGTCGGCACGTCCGCCGAAGGTCTTGATGCCGTTGAGCACCACGGTTCCCCGGGGGAACAGGTCCTCGGCGTCCACCATGACGGCGTTCACATTGCCCAGCTGCTCCACGCCCTCATAGCCTACCACCATGGCGCCGGCCCGACGGGCAGTGCGGCACAGGCGGCTGATGGGCAGGTTCACCGAGAGCATGTTGGACACCGCCACGCAGGCGCAGCTGGCAGCCGCGAAAGCGCTGATGGCCGTGGGCACGCTGCTGGTGAGCAGCAGGGAAGCGATGCACAGTACCAGAGAGGCGATCAGTCCGATGGGAGCCATCAGCTGCGAAGCGGACTCAGAGGGGTCAGGCATATAGGAAAGTTCCAGAAAGCGCTTCAAGAAGCTGGTACGGCACTGGTAGGCGATGACGGGGCTTTCCGCCACGCAGTCCTTGGCCATTTTCAAAGCGGTGTTGTGGTCGTCGTAGAGCCGCACGCTGTACTTCTGCTCCCGGGACGTGACGAACCGGAAGTTGGAATGGATGCGGCGGATCATGGTCAGCTTGCCGGCGGAATTGGCGAACAAAATGGCGGAAAGGATCACCGCGTAGAGATGCAGCCCGCCTTGGGTGAGTTCGTTGCGGAAGAAGGCTGCCGCCACTGTCTGGATGGCCACAGCTACTGCCGCTACCGCCGCGGCGCTGTCGGAATTGGCGTTGAAGGCGAACAGAGCTTTTAGACCGTTGGCCACGGTGCGGTAGCATATGCCCACCGCCACGGCCAGGAACACCAAAGTCATCACCACGTACACCACAGGCAGAGAACCAAGATCCCCGCCGGCGCCGAACTGAGCGCCGAAGATCACGTTCACGATGGCCAGCAGCACCGTAACCACGCCGGTGATCATCATCCGCAGGGTGAGTTCCCGCATCTCCCCGCGAAGCTCGTGGGAAATGGACTTGGCGTCCTCAGGACCGGTGTAATCGTCGATGGATTCTCCCGTATCAGCATCGGGGATGGGGATCTCCGGCTCTTCAGGAGTGGTCTCCAGTTTTTTATTGCGGATCCGCCGTTTGGGGGTGTTTTTCTTTTCCAGTTTTTCCGCCTGCTGCCGCAGTTCCTCAGATTCGGAGAGCAGGGCGCTTTGCAGTACGTCCGCGTGGATGATGTGGGTGGGCACGCTTCTGCTGCGGTATTCGAACATGCTGCCCACCTGAGGCACCTCTTGATTGGGCCGGCGGATGACCGTAGTTTTATCCTCGGCAGGCTGCTGGGCTTTAGCTGGGGCAGGTGCCTGAGGAGCGGGCTGAGGCTTGGGCTGAGCAGGCGCCTCCGCCACGGGCAGGGGAATGGGTTCCCGCTGGGGCTGGGTGGAGGAAACGGGCTCAAAGGAGAGCTGCTCTTCCTGGGGAAGTTCCTCTTGGACAGGCTCTTCCTGAACGTCGGGTTCTTCCGGGGGAAGCTGTTCCACAGGTTCCTGATACACCGATTCCGGCGGCAGCTCCTCCATGGGAGCGCCGGAATCCAGCACCCGCTCAATGGTTTCGTCGGAAACGGGTGCCTGGCTGCCTACACGCTGGAGCTCCACCGTGTCGTTGAGTACGTTCAGCTTGATCTCCATGGTCTGGTCTGAGGAGGTCTCCAGCATGGCTTTCTGAATGTCCGGGATCTCCTCCTGGCGCTTCTTGCCGCCCTCCACGCCAATGCCGTGCTGGCGGGCGTAGGGGTCGGCGGCGAAGGAGGTGACAGGCATGGGAGCCACCACGCCGAACTCGTCAGCGATCTGCTCCTCGTCCACACCGGCGGTCTGGACGGCTTCCGCCACCCGGCGGCGGCGCTCCTTCTGGAGCCGCTGGAAATTGGCCTCCACCTCGTCATCGATAGCCTTTTTGGAATCGTCAAACAGATCTTTATAGGTGGCTTCCTCGCCGGTCAGTTCTCCGGCGGAATCGTAACCCACGCGGTACTCGTCAATGGGTTTCAGCTGGATGCCGTAGTAAATGTCGTTTTCCGCCTCGTCAAAGTCGGGGACCCGTTTCTTTCTTCCGAACAGGCCGCCCCGTTTCTTCTTTTTCTTTTTCCCGGTCTGGGGTTCCTCCTCCGGCTGGGACTGAGCAGCAGCCTTGCGGGTCTCTTCCCGCAGAGGCAGTTCCACTGTGCCGGTGGCGTAAGAGTTCAGGTCCGCCTGAGCTTCCTGTTGGGAAGGCTGGGGAGCCTGGGGCGCGGCCGGTGCCTGGACCGGCGCTTTCGGGACCGGAGCGGGCCGGGCAGGGGCTTGGGAAACAGGTTCCCGCCGCTGGGGCCGCTGGGCTTCCTCAGCCTGCCGGGCGGCCTGTTCCGCCGCCTCCACTTCACGCTGAGCCCGCTGTTCCGCCAGAATATCTTCCAGGGTGAATTCCTTGTTGTCCTGTGCCATGGGATATAAATCCTCCTTTTACGGATCGATGGCTTTTAAACCGCTGCGCTGACGGGCGACTTCATAACAGAGAATGCCTGCCGCCACAGAAGCGTTCAGCGAGTTGATGTGTCCCTTCAAGGGAAGGGAGACGATAAAGTCGGCTTTTTCCTTCACCAGCCGCCCTACGCCTTTCCCTTCCGAGCCGATGACCAGGGCCACCGGGCCGGTAAAATCGGTCTGGCACCAGGGGGAGCCGTCCATATCCGCGGCGTAGATCCAAAGGCCGCGGGCTTTCAGCTCCTCCAGCAGGGAGGGGAGATTCCCCACCCTGGCCACGGGCAGATGTTCCACCGCTCCGGCAGAAGCCTTGCCCACAGCGTAAGTCAGTCCTACGCTGCGCCGTTTCGGGACGATCACTCCATGGGCGCCGGCGCATTCCGCGGTGCGGATCACCGCGCCCAGGTTGTGGGGATCCTCCAGCTCATCGCAGATGATGAAGAAGGGGGGCTCACCCCGCTCTTCCGCCAGACGGAACAGATCCTCCACTGTGGCATATTCTTTTACAGCGGCCACAGCCACCACCCCTTGGTGGTTGGCCCCGCCGCACATGTGCGCCAGTTTTACCGGGTCCGCCTCTTTAATGGCCGCCCCGGCGTCCTTGGCTTTCATCACGATGGCCTGAAGAGCGCCGGAACGCTCGCCCCGCTGGATGTACAGGCTGTCGATGGCCCGTCCCGCTTTGAGGGCTTCGGTGACGGCGTTGCGCCCCGCGATGATATCCGCGCCTTTGGGTCCCTCTTCCCGGGGCTTTTCCCGGCGCTTGTCTCGGTTTTTCTCCATATGGTACCTTGTCCTTTAATTTCTGTGACTTTCTATATTTTGAAACGGCGCCGACCCTTGGAAAGGATCAAAGCTCCCCGTAACACCTTGAAAATAGTGGCTCTCGCCGAGCCAAAGCCGCGAGCACGAAACTTTCCTTCTCGGAACGCTGCCACACGCGACTCGCCACCGGTGCAACCGGCCCAGCAAGGAAGTGCCCTTCGCCAAGCCAAAGCCGCGAGCACCAAACTTTCCTCCTCGGAACATTGTCACACGCGACATGCCCCCGGCGCAGCCGGCGCGACTTGCCACCGGTGCAGCCAGACCAGCAGGAAAGTGCCCTTCGCCGAGCCAAAGCCGCGAGCACCAAACTTTCCTCCTCGGAACATTGCCACACGCGACTCGCCACCGGTGCAACCGGCGGGCATTATTTTGCTTATTATAGCATAGTTCCCAGAAAATCTCAAATAAAAATGCAGGCAGAATGGGCCAAAATGCTGGTTTTGCCGGGCTAGTAAGACAGAACTATCCATTTTTGAGTATTTATTTCCATTTCATGAAAGAAAATTCTTTTTTCTCCCATCCTTCCCCCGGATTTTTCCACACGATTTCGCTGTGCAACCATTGTTTTCCATAGGAGCTGTGGAAAACTCTGTGGAAACTGTGAAAAACCCTTGTCCCTATGCGGTTTTCAACTTTCCCCCGTTTTCACAACCCTCGATTTTTATGTAAACAAACCTGCGTTTTTTTCAAAAAAGGAACAAAAATCGCCTGGATCCTCCTTTTTTTGCCACCCCAAGATACAGGTGATTCCTAGGGATTACTCGCCTTATCTTGTGTCAATAGGATTTCGGGAAATTTCTTTCCCACAGCTTGTCCACAGGCATTTAACATACATTTCACACGGGGGAAAGGGGAGGGGGGAAAGTTTCCACTGGGGAAGAAAAGACTATTCTTTTCCCCGATTTTGTGGTATACTAGCGGCAAAACCAGGAGTTTTCCAGCCTGTTTTCACAAAATGCAGCCCTGAGGGGGGAGTTTTCCCCAGAAGTGGGCCAGTTTTGGGAAAATGAATATTTATGCGCGAAATTTGTCGAACATACATTTTGGAGGTTTTACCATGAGGGAAGATATCTGCTCCATTCCTGTAAATGACGTGTTCCTGCCCCGGGACGGCTGTCCCTTCTGCCGGATGCGGGACATGCTGGAGGACAGGATGGCGACTTACATCACCGGCGCCGCCATGATGGAGCCGGACGTGCGTATCGAGACCAACCGTTTGGGGTTCTGCACCGAGCATTTCAACCAGATCCTGGCCCGTGGCAGCCGGCTGTCCGTGGCGCTGATCCTGGAAAGCCTGCTGCAAACCGTGGAGGATGAGGTGTTCCCGTCGGGAAAGACGCCCGCCAAGAAAGTGGTGGCAGCGGTCCATTCCCGGGAGGAGCACTGCTTTATCTGCGAGAATATCGAAAAGAACACCAACCACCTGCTGGACAGCATGATGAAACTGTGGCAGACGGATGAGGAATTCCGCCAGTTGTACAGCCAGCAGACCCACATCTGCCTGCCCCACTATGGCATGGTGCTCCAGGCCGCCACGAAGATGCCCAAGAAGAATTTCGTCCTGTTCGAGCAGGAGACTACCCGGCTGGCCAAGAAGTATCTGGAGGAGCTTTCCGGGGACGTGACCCATTTCTGCCGCATGTTCGACTACCGCAACGCCGGCGGGGATTGGGGCAATTCCAAGGACGCCATCGAGCGAGCTATCCGCTACCTCACCGCCCGGGAGCCGGAAGTCCGGCAAAAAGCCGATGAAAAGAACCGTGCTTTTTAACAGTACCCCGGCGGGAAGTGATGGCGGACTGCTCTGCCCTGTGTTTTTCGACTTGGCCCAGACCCTGGACTGCGGCCAGGCCTTCCGCTGGCAGGAACTTCCCCCGGAAGGGGACATGACCCTGTGGGAGGGCGCCGCCTTTGGAAAGGTGCTGCGACTGGGGCAGCGAGAGGACCAGGTGTGGTTTTTCTGTTCTCAGGAGGACTTTGACCAGGTGTGGCGATCCTACTTCGACCTGGAGGAGGACTACGAAGAAAAGCGCCGCCTTCTCTCTCAGATGAGCCCCGCCTTGGCGGAAGCCGCCGCCTTCGCGCCGGGGATCCGTATCCTCCGTCAGGATCCTTGGGAAGCGTTGTGCTCCTTTATTATCTCCCAGAACAACCATATCCCCCGAATCAAAGGGATCATAGACCGGCTGTGCGGCCAGCTGGGGGAGCCTATCCCGGGCACTGAGTGGGCGTCGTTCCCCGCCCCGGAGCGGCTGGCGGCCTGTGAGGTGGAAGATCTGGCTCCCTTGCGGGCCGGGTTCCGGGCCAAGTACCTGGTGGATGCCGCCAGGAAAGTGGCGTCGGGCCAGGTGGATCTGGAGCTGGTGGCCCGCGCGCCGGTGGAAGTGGGACGGCAGGAATTGCAGAAGATCTTCGGGGTGGGCCCCAAAGTAGCGGAATGCGCTCTGCTGTACGGGTTCCATAAGACGGAGTGTTTCCCTCTGGACGTGTGGATGAAGCGCGCCATGGCCACGCTGCTCCCGGGGCGGAAGCCGGAGGAGTTCGGGAAAAACGGGGGACTTGCCCAGCAGTACCTGTTCCATTACAGTCGTCTGCATCCGGAGCTGTTTGAGGAAAAAGAAAAAACCCGGAGCGCGTGAAAGTTTTTGATCTTCTCAGCGCCGTAGGCCGCATGTGTCCAAAGGGTGATAGGTCAAAGAGCGGCCAAGTTTCATACAACAACAAAAGGACACCCAAGTTTGAAACCTGGGTGTCCTTTTTGCTTGGTGTAAGAGGGACGGTCCCCCGGCCTATCTGCCTGCGGCAGCGTGCGGCTGGGGGGCCTGCATTTCTTGTTCCGGTTTACACCGGTTTAAGGTCGTAAGGCTCCGCCTTACCAACCGCAAGTTTTTTGAAAAAAACTTGACTAAAAACTTTTGTGTTTCCGTTTTTTCCACGCTTACAGTTCTTCTCCCAACAGCCGCACCAGCAGCGCGTTGGAGACCAGAAAACCCTCCGGGGTGAAGCTCAAACGGTCCTCCTCCCGGCGGAGCAGAGTGGAAGGGCACTTTTTGCCGTTTTCCAGGAGCTGGCGGAATTCCTCTTCCCCTTGGGTCCCGAACCGGGCTAGACAGTCCTCTCGGAGCAGGCCCCGGGTCAGTCGAAGATTCAGCATGGCGAACTCTCCAAAGTCCCCGCCGGGACCGTCATCCACCGGAGCGTTCCCCTGAAGGAACCCCTCCAAGTCCCGGGGGAAGTAAAACCGCCTGCCCCCGAAGAAAGAATGGGCCGCCGGGCCGAAGCCCAAATATTCCTCTCCCCGCCAGTAAAGCAGATTGTGGCGGCTCTCTTTTCCCGGCCGGGAGAAATTGCTGATCTCATACTGGGCATAGCCGCGCTTTGCCAGTTCCTCCACGGCGAACAGGTATTGGTCGGAGGTCTGGTCGTCGTCGGGCACCGTCACGTGCCGGGCTGCGAAGGGCGTGCCCGGCTCCACCTTTAGAATGTAGGAGGAGATGTGCTCCACCCCCAGCCCTGTCGCGAAGGCGATGGACTTCCCCAGCCGCTCTTTGGAACCTCCCGGCAGGCCCAGCATCAGGTCCAGGGAAATGTTGTCAAATCCGGCGGCCCGGGCGTTTTTCACAGCCTGGATCACGTCCTGGGGAGAATGAGTCCGTCCCAGAAACTGAAGTTCTTCTGGGTTGGAGGATTGGAGCCCCATGGAGAGACGGTTGAATCCGGCAGAGCGTACCTTCCCAAAGAAAGTTCGGTCCACATGGGTGGGATTGGCCTCAAGAGTGATCTCCGCTGTGGGAGAGAGGGAAAACCGTTCTTTCACCTCTTGAAGGATGGTCCCCAGCCGTTCCGCCCCCAGCAGGTTGGGGGTGCCGCCGCCGAAGTAGACAGTGGAAAGCTCCCGGTCTCGAAGTTTCTCTGTCCAGGGGGACAGGGAGGAAAGCAGGGCTTGGACGTAGGCGTCCATGACCTCGGGGGAGACGGGACGGGAGTAGAAATCGCAGTAAGGGCATTTGGATTGGCAAAAGGGCACGTGAAAGTAAAAGCCAAGCATGGGATCACCACCAACGAAAAAATGGGAAGCGCGAAGCGGGTAAAAGTTTCGCCAGCCTTTTCAAAGGCTGTGGGGTGTGGGGCAAAGCCCCACGGTTTAAGCTGCGAAGCGCAGCTTTGCAATGAAAAAACCAGGGACATTGTCATACCAGGCGAAGCCTGTAAACAATGTCCCGGATGGTAAAGATAGAGGATTCTCCAGAAGGGGAAGCTGGGCAAAGGCCGTCCGGAACGGGCTCTACCCGCCTTTGGCGGCATTCGAGTCCGTTCCTGCTTCCTTTGGTGCAAAGCTGCGCTTTGCTTTCAGGTCGTGGGGCGCTGCCCCACACCCCGCAGCCTTTGAAAAGGCTGGCGAAACTTTTTCGCCGCTTCGCGGGTTTACTCGTCAAGCTTCAACACGGACATGAACGCCTCCTGGGGCACTTCCACGGTGCCCAGCTGGCGCATCCGCTTCTTGCCTTCCTTCTGCTTCTCCAGCAGTTTCTTCTTTCGGGTGATATCGCCGCCGTAGCACTTGGCAAGCACGTCCTTGCGCAATGCTTTCACCGTTTCCCGGGCGATGATCTTCCCGCCGATACAGGCTTGGATGGGCACCTCGAACAGCTGACGGGGGATCTTCTCCTTCAGTTTTTCCGTCATCTTCCGGGCCCGGCCGTAGGCCTTGTCCGCGTGGATGATAAAGGACAGAGCGTCCACGATCTCCCCGTTGAGCATGATGTCCAGCTTCACCAGTTTGCTGGGCTGGTATCCCATCAGCTCGTAGTCGAAGGAGGCGTAGCCCCGGGTGCGGGATTTCAAAGCATCGAAAAAGTCATAGACGATCTCGTTTAAGGGCAGTTCATAGTGGATGTCCACCCGGTCGGTGTCCAGGTACTTCATGTCCTTGAACACGCCCCGGCGCTCCTGGCACAGCTCCATGATGTTGCCCACGTACTCCGAGGGGGAATAGATATGGGCGTTGCAGATGGGCTCCTGAGCGCTCTGGATCAGGGTGGGGTCCGGGTAGTTGGTGGGGTTGTCGATGGTGATCTCCTGGCCGTCGGTAAGGGTCAGCTTGTACACCACGCTGGGGGCGGTGGTAATGAGATCCAGGTCATATTCCCGCTCCAGACGCTCCTGGATGATCTCCATATGCAAAAGCCCCAGGAAGCCGCACCGGAAGCCGAAGCCCAAGGCCACGGAAGTTTCCGGCTCGAAGGTGAGGGAGGCGTCGTTGAGCTGCAATTTCTCCAAAGCGTCCCGCAGGTCCGTGTAGTGGGCGCCGTCGGCGGGATAGATGCCGCAGAACACCATGGGCTGCACTGCCCGGTAACCTTCCAAGGGCTCGGCGGCGGGACGGTCCGCCAGGGTCACGGTGTCGCCCACCCGGGCCTGACGCACGTCCTTGATGGAAGCGGCGATGTAACCCACTTCCCCAGCGTACAGGGCGTCGGAGGGTTCCAGGGAGGTGGCCCGCAGGAAGCCGCACTCCACCACGTTGAATTCACCGCCGGTAGCCATCATGCGGATGGTATCCCCGGGACGGACGGTGCCGTCCTTGATCCGCACGTAGACGATAACGCCCCGGTAGGCGTCGTAGTAGGAGTCGAAGATCAGGGCACGGAGGGGGTCGGTCTCGTCTCCTCCCGGGGCGGGGATGTCGGTGACGATCCGCTCCATCACTTCCTGGATGTTCTCTCCTGTCTTGGCGGAGATCCGGGGAGCGTCCATGGCGGGGATGCCGATCACGTCCTCGATCTCATGGCAGACCCGTTCCGGATCGGCGCTGGGCAGATCGATCTTGTTCACCACAGGCAGGATCTCCAGCCCGGCGTCCACCGCCAGATAGGTGTTGGCCAGAGTCTGGGCCTCGATGCCCTGGGAAGCGTCCACCACCAGGACCGCGCCCTCGCAGGCGGCCAGAGAGCGGGAGACCTCGTAGTTGAAGTCCACGTGGCCGGGGGTGTCGATCAGGTTGAATACATAGTCCTCGCCGTCCTTGGCAGTGTAGATCAGGGTGACGGCGTGGGCCTTGATAGTGATGCCCCGTTCACGTTCCAGATCCATGTTGTCCAGGAGCTGATTTTCCATTTCCCGGAGGGGGACGGCCTTGGTCTGTTCCAGGATACGGTCAGCCAGGGTAGATTTACCGTGGTCGATGTGGGCCACGATGCTGAAATTGCGAATTTTACTTCTATCCATAGGGAATCTCCGTTACAAAAAGTGTATCAATTTATTATAGCAGAAAAGTAAGAAAAAGAAAACCGCGAAGCGGCGTAAAAGTTTTTGGGGCGCCTTTTTTCAAAAAGGCGCGACCGTAAAACGCAAAGCGCAGCTTTGCAAAAAAATGTAGGGACATTGTCATACCAGGCGAAGCCTGTAAACAATGTCCCGGACGCTCAGAACTTATTTTCCCCAAGCGCAGTGTCTTTCACTTGGGGTGGAGTTTCTGTGTGCCGTTCGGAGCGAGCTCTATCCGCCTTCGGCGCCATGCGAGCTCGCTCCTGGTTTTCTTCCTGGCAAAGCTGGGCTTTGCTTTTAGGTCAAGGCCGTAAGGCTCCGCCTTACCAACCGCAAACTTTTGAAAAAAGTTTGATCAAAACTTTTAAGTTATCCTGGGGCGAAATTCCCCGTTTTCCTTGCAATCCCTCTTTGCTCATGCTACAATAAACAGAAGTTTGAGAACTCATGAGAAAGGCGGTCCCTTCATTATGAAAGCTACCGATAAGACCATGGAGACCATCGTAAATCTCTGCAAGACCCGGGGCTTTATCTTCCCCGGCAGCGAGATCTACGGCGGCCTCTCCAACTCTTGGGACTACGGCCCCTTGGGCGTGGAATTTAAAAATAACGTGAAAAAAGCCTGGTGGAAAAAGTTTGTCCAGGAATCCCCCTACAATGTGGGCGTGGACGCTGCCATCCTGATGAATCCCCAGGTGTGGGTGGCCACCGGCCATGTGGGCGGTTTCTCCGATCCCCTCATGGACTGCAAGGACTGCAAGACCCGCCACCGGGCCGACAAGCTCATCGAGGACTTCACCGGCGAATCCGCCGACGGCTGGTCCAATGAGAAAATGATGGACTTCATCAAGGAAAATCACATTAAGTGCCCTCAGTGCAGCAGTGAGAATTTCACCGAGATCCGTCAGTTCAACCTGATGTTCAAGACCTTCCAGGGCGTCACCGAGGACGCCAAGAGCGAGATCTACCTGCGGCCCGAGACCGCCCAGGGTATCTTCGTCAACTTCCCCGCTGTTCAGCGTACCACCCGGAAGAAGCTGCCCTTCGGTATCGCTCAGGTGGGTAAGAGCTTCCGAAACGAGATCACTCCCGGTAACTTCACCTTCCGTACCCGGGAATTCGAGCAGATGGAGCTGGAGTTCTTCTGCAAGCCCGACACCGATCTGGAATGGTTCGCTTACTGGAAGGACTTCTGCAAGCAGTGGCTGTTCAGCCTGGGCATGACCGAGGAGAACGTCCGGTTTAGAGATCACCGTCCCGAGGAGCTGTCCTTCTACTCCAAGGCCACTACCGACGTGGAATACCTGTTCCCCTTCGGCTGGGGCGAGCTGTGGGGCATTGCTGACCGTACCGACTATGATCTGAAGCGTCATCAGGATCACTCCGGCAAGGATCTGACCTACTTCGACCAGGAGACGGGCGAGCACTACATCCCCTATGTGGTGGAGCCCTCTCTGGGCGCCGACCGTATGGCTCTGGCCTTCCTGTGCGATGCCTACGACGAGGAAGTGGTGGGCCAGGACAAGAACGGCAAGGACGATATCCGTGTGGTGCTCCATCTCCATCCCGCTCTGGCGCCCTTCAAGGCTGCCGTGCTGCCCCTGTCCAAGAAGCTGGGGCCCAAGGCACAGGAGATCCACGACATGCTCTCCAAGGAGTTCATGGTGGACTACGACGAGGCAGGTTCCATCGGCAAGCGGTACCGCCGTCAGGACGAGATCGGCACTCCTCTGTGCGTCACCATCGACTTCGAAACTGTGGGCGATGAAGAGAAAGAGGCCGACAACTGCGTCACTGTCCGCGACCGTGATACCATGGAGCAGGTCCGTATTCCCATTGAGAAACTGCGGGACTACATTGCTCAGAAGATCGCGTTCTAAACTCTGTGAAACAATAAAAAAGGGGCGGCCGTGTTCCTGCGGCCTGCCCTTTTCTTTTTTTGGCAGGGAGTCCCCTGTGGAAAACCATTGAATAATCCTTTCAGCTGTGATACAATAAACCGATATGGAACCGTATCCTTACCCAGCAGGAGGAACGCCTATGAAACAGAAACGTCGCTTCGCGGCTTTTTTGGTGGCCATTGCGTTGGCTGCCGGCTTGATAGCGGTGCCCGCTGTGGCTACCGAAGGGAATACTCCCCCAGCCTATACGGAAGATACCGGGGAAAACACCGACGGCGGTGAAACAGTTTCATCCCAGCCTCCGGTGGTGGAACCCACTCCGGCTCCGGAACCGTCCACACCGGAACCCCCTGTCTCTTCGGAACCCTCCGACAGCAGTTCGGAACAACCCAGCACGCCTTCCGAGGATCCCAGTGGCGGATCTTCTCAGGAACCCGGCGAAAGCTCTGAAGATCCTTGGGGAGGTTCCTCTCAGGAACCGGAATCTTCCTACGTGGAAGAGCCTTCTCAGGAGCCTACGGAGGATCCCTGGCAGCCCAGCGATACCCAGTCGGAAGATCCCAACGCCGGGGCCGTTGTGGATGCCACCACGCCTCCGGTGAATGAGCCGGAGACCATCGCCACTCCCCGGCCCTCTTTGGAGCGTCCCCAGATCTCCCTGAACACAGGAAACCAGGGCGAGAATAACGAGGAAGAAGAGGACTCCGGTCCCAATTACGTCACCTTTGCCCAGCTGAATCTGCGGGGCAATTCCATGGCGGTCACCCTGTTTTACAGCGGTGTGGGCTGTATCGCCCTGGGCGTGATCGGCCTTGTCACCATCCTGGTGTTTTATATCCGGGGACGGCGGCGCTATTCCGAAGCGGATGGTATTTTGGAAGAGATCCACGAGGCGGAGGTCCGCCAGCGGCCGGGCCAGCAGATGCCCCCTTCTGCCGCTTATGACCCCCAGCCCGCGCCTGTTCCTGCGCCTCCTCAGCGGCCCGCCCGTCAGGTGCCCCCCGGAGCTGTCATGCCCGAGGAAGTTTCCCTCTACACCGAGGAATTTTCTCTGCCTGCCCGGCAGGATGGACAGTCTGTGCAGGACTACGCTCCCGGCTATGACGATGAATACGAGAACGAGTACGACCAGCAGGATTACGCCCCCAGTCAGGAGCAGTATTACGACGACGAATACTACGATGATGGGGACGAGTACGAGTATGAAGAGACCTCTTACGCTCCCACGCAGGAGCAGGTCCCGCCGTCCCGTCAGCCTGCTCCTCCCAGCGAGCAGGAAGCCACCCGCCAGTTCAACACGGAGGAGATCCTCCGAGAGGCGCTGCGCTATTCCGACGAGGATTTCAAATAAAGCCTATATAAAAACCCCCGAGGAGATTTCCCTCGGGGGTCTTTTTTATTGGTTGAAGATGGTCTCGGCGGCTTCCGTTTCAAACTGCTTGTTGTACAGCTGGGCGTAATAGCCACCCAGCTCCATCAGCTGCTTGTGGGTGCCCTGCTCGATGATCTTTCCCGCTCGCACCACCAGGATCATGTCCGCCTTGCGGATGGTGGACAGCCGGTGGGCGATGAGGAAGGAGGTGCGCCCGGTGAGCATGGTGGAGATAGCCTCCTGGATCAGGGCCTCGGTCTTGGTGTCGATGGAGGAGGTAGCCTCGTCCAGCACGAAGATCCGGGGATTGGCCAGCACCGCCCGGGCAAAGGAGATCAGCTGTTTCTCGCCGGTGGAAAGCTGGCCGCCGCCCTCGCCCACGTCGCTGTCGTAGCCGTGTTCCATGTGGGTGATAAAGTCGTGAGCGTTGACCAGTTTCGCCGCCTCCACGATCTCCTCATCGGTGGCGTCCAAGCGGCCGTAACGGATGTTTTCCTTTACCGAGCCGGAAAACAGGTGGGGCGTTTGCAGCACGTAGCCGATGTTGCTGTGGAGCCACAGCATGCTCCGTTCCCGGTAGTCCTTTCCGTCGATGAGGATCCGTCCCGCGGTGGGCTCGAAGAACCGGCAGGCCAGATTCACCAGGGTGGATTTCCCGGCGCCGGTCTCGCCTACGATGGCCACTGTGGTACCCGCAGGCACGTCCAAGGTAAAGTGTTCCAACACGTTTTCCGTGCCGTCAGGATAGCGGAAGGAAATGTCGTCAAAGGTGATGTGGCCCTGAAGAGGCTCCCAGTTTTCCCGCTTGGGGTCGAAGGAGGTGCCGTACTTCTCGATGACTTCCGGGGTGTCGGTGATCTGGGGCTCCAGCTCCATCAAAGCGAACACCCGCTCGATGTTGGCCTGGGTGGCGATGAAGTTGGAGATGGTCCGGGCCAAGGTCTGGACCGGGTCGGCGATGTTCAGGGCGAAACTGGCGAATACAGTCAGCTCACCGATGCCGATGGTCCCCCACAGCACCATGTTTCCGCCCCCGGTGATGACGAAAGCCACTGCCAGAGCTGTCAAAAACCCGATGATGGGCACGTATATGGCGTTTAACAGCACCGCCCGCACTGTGGTCTCCCGCATGCGGGAGGTGACTTCCTGAAAAGCGGCGGTGTTTTTGTCCTCGATGACCATGGTTTTGGAGGTCTTGGCCCCGGAGATGCCCTCGTTGTAGTGGCGGGTGATCTCCGCGTTGATCTTCCGCACCTGACGGTTGATCTTCAGGATCCTCTTTTGGAAGTAGAGGGTCAGCAGGGCGATGGCGGGCACCACCACGATGACCAGCAGGGCCAGCTTCCAGTTGATGGCAAGCATCACCACCATGGAGCCGATCACGTAGGCGGCGCTCCAGAAAATATCCACCATGCTCCAGGCGAACACGGTGCCGATCTTGTTGGTGTCACTCATCACCCGGGCCATGGTGGTGCCCACGGGGGTGACGTTGTAATAGGCGAAGCTCAAAGTCTGCAAATGGACGAACAGCTTCTTTTTCAGGTCACGGCCCAGGTACATTTCCACTTTCAGAGCGGCCCGGGCGAAAATCATGGTGGAGAGCATCTGGGCGAACACCACCCCGAAATACACCAGGGCGAACCCGGTGATCCCCTTGCTGGTGGCGGGGGTGACGAAAGTGTCTACCGCGTAGCCGGAGAGCAGGGGATAGGCGATGTCGCAGGCGGCGGCCAGGAGCATCAGCCCTAGGATGACCGCCATGCTTTTGGAGTAGGGTTTCAAAAAGGGCAGGAGCTTGGCCCAGATCTTCAGGGAAGAGAACCGGCCCTTTTGGTTTTGCAGTTCCATCTGTTCTATGTTCATAGGTGTTACCTTTTTCTCTAATGGGTTAGGTGATTTCTTCAAGAGGGCCGGGCCTCGGTCTATCGCCCGATGGGCGCGTGCGACCGGCGGCCCTGCTTTTTACAATGTTTTACTTTGCTTCAAGGTCGCGAGACGCTGTCTCGCGCTCTGCAGCCTTTGAAAAGGCTGGCGAAACTTTTATGTTGTTTCTTCGGGTGTCTGCCCGGCGCTCTGCATGTCGTAGATGCGCTTGTAGATGCCGTCCTGCTGGATCAGCTCCTGGTGGGTGCCCAGCTGGGAGACCCTGCCGTGATCCAGTACCAGGATCTGGTCGGCGTTCATCAGGGTGGTGATCCGGTGGGCGATGAGGATGGTGGTGCCGTGGACGTTTTTCCGAATGGACCGGCGGATCTTCTGGTCGGTCTCCATGTCCACCGCGGAAAGGGAGTCGTCGAACACCTTGATGGGGGTGTCCTGCATCAGCATCCGGGCGATGGCCACACGCTGTTTCTGGCCGCCGGAGATGGTGACGCCCCGCTCCCCGATGGGGGTCTCATACCCCTGGGCGAAATTCTCGATGGCGTCGTCGATCACCGCCAGCCGGGCGTAGTGGCGCACAGTCTCCAGGTCGGCCCTGGCGGCGCCGTCGGCGATGCTCTCCCGGAAGCTCTTGGAAAAGAGGAAGGGCTCTTGCAGCACGATGCCGATATTTTTCCGCAGGTAGGAAAGGTCCATGTCCCGGATGTCCACCCCGCCGATGGTGATGGACCCGTTTTCCCGGGGCAGCTCATAGAGCCGGTCCAGCAGGTACATCAGGGTGGATTTGCCGGAGCCTGTGGCTCCCAGCACGCCAAAGGTGCTGCCCGCCTTGATGGTGAAGCTCACGTCGTGGAGCACGCCCCCTTCACTCTGGTTGTAGCCGAAGTTCACGTGGTCAAACACGATGTCCCCTTCCATGGAAGGCCGCTTGGGATCGGGGCAGTTCTCCTCCTCCTTGGCGTCCAGGATATCAAAAAGCCGGGTGGCGCTGATGGAGGTCTTGCTCAGTTCCGCCAGCAGCCGCCCCAGATTTCGGGAGGGCCAAACCAGCATGGAGTTGTAGGCGGTGAAGGCCAGGAATTCTCCTTCAGTCAGGTCGCCCCGCTCCACGAAGAAGATCCCCGCCACGATAATGACCAGCACCTGGACCCCGGCGAACAGGTCGCCCAGGCCCCAGTTGATGCCCATCACCTTGCCCAGTTTCACCCACAGGTCGGTGAATTCCTCGTTTTTCTCGTTGAACCGGTCGATCTCATACCGTTCCCGGCCAAAAGCCCGGACCACCCGCACGCCGGTAAGATTCTCCTGAACCAAAGAGGTGAGCCGGCCCTCGCTCTCGTCCGCCGCCAGGAATTTCTTTCCCGTGATGACGAAGAAGATGAGGGAGGAGGCGACCATCACCGGCACGAAGCAGGTGACGATCAGGGACAGCTCCACGTTCATAGCGAACATCAGCGCCAAAGACACCACGATCAAAAGCACGGTGCGGACGCATTCCATCATCTGGTCGCTGACAAAGTTGCGGATCAGGTCCACGTCCTGGGTACACCGCTGGATGATGTCGCCGGTCTGGTGGGAATTGTGCCAGGCGTAGGGCAGGTGCTGGATGTGGTCGAACAGGGTGTCCCGCACCCGGGCTACCGTGCCCTCGCAGGCCCGGGCCAGGTTCATGCGGGAGGAATAGTTGGAGAGCCCGGCGATGGCGGCGAATACCAGAGACGCCAAAGCGCACAGTACAATGTGCTGCCGCAGTGTCTCACGGCCGCCGATGGCGTTGATCCACTCCACCAGGAAGCCGGGCAGATTGAAGGGGGTGTCGTTGATGACGGAATCCACCGTCACGCGGATGACCTGGGGGGTCATGTAGTTGGCCACCACGGCCACCACTACCATGACCATCGCCAGCAGGAATTTTCCCCGAAATCCCTTCGTGTAGGGGAAAAACCGCAGGATGGTGGATTTTTTAGGGGTTTGTTGACTCATAATACACCTCAGAAGGGCCATTGCCCCAAAAGAATAGATCTGTGGCCTTGGAAAAGGCCGGCTTTCAGGCCGCCGTCATTCAGCAAAAAAGAAGGACGGCAGACCACCAGGCCTGCCGTCCTTACACGACGAATAAGCCGGGAGTATGTCCCGGCGTCTCAGCCTGGTAATTCCCTAGCCCCCGCAACGTACAGCGGCTGGGAAGAAAGACGCGTTTCACGGCGCCGCGCCTTTCGCAATGACGGTTGAGTCCACTCTATCATGGCATAGGGAAAAAGTCAACCGGTTTTCTCCTCCGGGGAATAGACTTGGGAAAGAAACACCGGATTTTCCAGGGTTTCCCCTTGTAATTTCGGAAAACAAGGTTTATAATATACTTAAATCTAGTTTTTAAAACTAAGTAATTTAAAATTGATCTTTACCATAGAAAGGATGGTGTCATATGGATTACGCGGCAGCAAGGGGAAGCATCCCCATGGAGCGGGCCAGGATCAACGGGCTCCGCATGGAAAAACGGCGTGCTTTGGGCCTGCCCCGGTACACTTTGGGAGAGGAGATCTTCTCCTCTGTCAGTCACGGAGTGTCGGCCCTGTTCGCAGTGGGGGCCTTGGTGCTCCTGCTGGTAACCTGCCAAAAAACGCCTCTAAATGTGGTGTCGGCGGCGGTATACGGCGGGACCATGGTGCTGCTGTACACCATCTCCACCCTGTACCACAGCCTGGGCCTGAACAAGGCCAAGGTGGTGTTCCGTTCCCTGGACCACTGCACCATCTTCCTGCTCATCGCCGGAACCTATACCCCCATCACCTTGGTGTGCCTGGGCGGCTGGAAGGGCTGGACCATGTTCGGCGTGGTGTGGGCCGCTGGTGTGGTGGGAGTGGTGCTCAACGCTATCAGCGTGGAGCGCTTTAAGAAAATCTCCATGGCCTGCTACCTGGCCATGGGCTGGGTGGTGGTGCTGGCCATGGGGGATTTCTACCGAGCCGCATCTCCCTTGACCTTCTGGTGCCTGCTGGGCGGCGGCATCCTGTACACCGTGGGGGCTGCCCTGTACGGCGTGGGGAAGCGGGTGCCCTATATGCACTCGGTGTTCCACCTGTTCGTGCTGGGGGGCAGCGTGCTCCATACCATCAGTGTGTGGGCTATCCTCCAGTAAGGAAATGTGAATAAAGCGCGCTCCGGGGATTTTGTCCCGGGGCGCGTTTGTTTTTGGGCGGGCGGGAACGCGGCTTAGGAGCCTGTTTCTACCCCTTGGTTCTGACCCCCTTGCGCTGGGGATCCTGGGCGGATATACTGGTGTTGCAGCTGCGGAAAGGAGTGAGCGTGTGAGGATCATAGTGGAAGAGGACCCGGTGCTCACCGAAACAGAGGTGATCGTCCGGTGTAAGGAGACCACCCCCCAAGTGATGGAGATGCTGGCGGCGCTCCGGTCCTATGACCAGCGTCTCACCGGAGAGCGGGAGGGCCGCACCTACTTGTTGGAAGCGGGGCAGGTGCTGTATATCGAGTCGGTGGACAAACGCACCTTCTTCTATACCTGCGACGGTGTTTATGAGACGCCCTTGCGTCTTTACGAGCTGGAAGAGCGGCTGGCTTCCCGGGATTTTATCCGGGCCGGTAAATCCGTGATCGTCAATTTCGGGAAGGTTCAATCCATCCGCCCCGATCTGGGGGGGCGTTTGCGGCTTACTCTGGAAAATGGGGAAGTGGTGGGGGTTTCCCGGCAATACGCCTCGGCGATCCGAAAAAAGCTGGGCATTTGATAAAAAGAGAAAAGGAGGAACAAGCGATGAAAAAATTGATTCAAATCCTGCCCCAGGTGCTGACGAATCTGTGCGTGTCGTTTACAGCGGGCATCCTGGTGTTTACAGCTTTCGATTTTCCCAAGGAGACCATGCGCCGGGCAGTGGTGTATGAAATCCTGCTGATCTGTTTGGCGGCCACCGTGCTGCAGTATGTGTTCTTTTCCGGGAACGTGGTCAAACGCCTGTCCTACCTGTGGAGAATGGTGGCCTTCGTTGTGCTGCTTCTGCCCATAGTGGCTGTTTGTGCAGTGGCTTTTCAATGGTTCCCAGTGGGTCAGGTGGAAAACTGGCTGGTGTTCTTAGGCTTCTTTTTGGGCGGGTATCTTATCGTTTCCCTGATTTTTGAGGTGGGGTTCCGCCTGCGGCACTGGGTCTATGACGACGCTCTTGGCAGATATAAACAGGAACAAAAAAAGTGATCTTGGTGGGTCCTGCCTCCTTTGGCGGGGCCCATCGCTTTGTTTCAGGAGATTTTGACCTGAAACAGATCCTTCTTTGCGCCCTTCTTGGCATGAATCCACCCTCTCCTGACTATACTGTAACAATGGTATGTCAATTTAGGGCGGGGACTATCCCGAAGAAAGGAGCGCGCTGTTATGCCGACCATCCATTTGACCTTGGCGGGGCCCATGAACGCCCCTTATCCCAACGGTGGGGACGAAGCCTACTGGATGGGCCAGGTGGCCGGGGCCCTGGCGTCTCATCTCACGCAAAAGGGGATCGCTCTGTCCTGGGGGCAGGGGGAAGGCAGGTCTCCCTGGGACTTGTGCCTTGTGTTGGGGTCACAAGCCGCGCCTCCGGAGCAGGAAGGCCAGCGAAAAGGTCCGGTGATCCTGTCCAGGGCAGGGGAGGTGCTGTCCGGCCGAACGGCGGAAGCGCTGGCTGCTCAGTTGGGGCAGGTGTATCCCCAGCCGGAGCTTCTGACTTTGGAGAAAAAGGAATTCGTGCCCGAACTGGCAGGGGTTTCCGGTCCGGGGGTGGCGGTGCGTCTGCTGTACCGGGACAATCCTCAGGACGAAGCCTGGCTGGCGCGGAACGCGGGAGCGGCGGGGAAGGCGCTGGCACTGGGGCTTTCCCAGGCGCTGACCGCTCCATTCCACTATGCTTGAGTTTCTTTCCAGCCTGCTGTGGGGCTGGCATGTCCTGGTGCTGATCCTGCTGGCCGGCGGGTATTTTACCCTGGTGACGGGCTTTTACCAGCTCCGATGCCTGGGACAGTGGATGAAAGCCGCTCTGGGTCGGTCCTCCGGAGAGCGGGGGACTATCTCCTCCTTCCAGGCCCTGACCACCGCCCTGGCCGGGTCCATCGGGACGGGGAACATCGTAGGAGTAGCCGCCGCCATCACCGTGGGCGGGCCGGGGTCCCTGTTTTGGATGTGGGTTTCCGCCCTGCTGGGCATGATGACCATTTACGGGGAAAATTACCTGGCGGGCAAATACCGGGGCGCTCCTGGTGCCCTGGGGTACATACGCCGGGCCGGGAAATGGGGCGGGGCCTTGGCGGCTGTCTACGCTTGGGGATGCTGCTTCGCCTCCCTGGGCATGGGCAATATGGCCCAGACCAACGCCGCCTCCGCCGCCCTGGAAAGCCTGGGGGTGCCGGTGTGGCTGGGAGCCGCGGCCATGGGAGTGCTGGTGTTTTTCGTGGCTCGCGGGGGCTTGGCGTTGGGGGTGAAGATCACCCAACGTCTGGTGCCCCTGATGACCCTGCTGTTTTTCGGGGCCTCTCTGGGGGTGCTGTGGGTGTTCCGGGAGAATATCCCCGCCGCTGTGGAGAGTATTTTTCAGGGGGCCTTTTCTTTCCGGGCGGGAGCGGGCGGTGTGGCAGGCGCCTTGCTAGCGCTGCGCACCGGCGTCTCCCGGGGAGTGTTCACCAACGAAGCGGGACTGGGCAGCTCCGCCTTCGCCTATGAAGGCGTGGAGGGCCGTTCTCCCCAGGAGCTGGGTTGTTTGGGGATCTTCCAGGTGTTCGCTGACACCATCCTCATGTGTACCGTGACCGGGCTGTGCATCCTGTGCTGCCGCTCCCCCATGCTGGAAGGGGCCCAGCTCACCTTTTACGCCTACGAAAGCGCCCTAGGGCCCTGGGGCGGAAAAGCGGTGTCCCTGTGTACGGCCCTGTTTGCCTTGGCCACCTTGGTGGCGTGGAGCTGCTACGGTCGGGAGGGCCTTTGTTACCTCACCGGGGGCAAAGGAGTCACCGGCTACGCCTTGGCGGCTTCCGGGGCGGCGGTGCTGGGGTGTGTCCTGCCTTTGGGGGCGGTGTTCCAGCTGGGGGACACCATGAACGGACTGATGGCTTTGCCTAACTTGGCGGCGTTGTTCTGCTTGCGGCGGGAGGTGCTGCCCCGGGTGTGGGGCGAAGGAAAGATTTCATAAAATTTCTGAAAACAACTGGTATTTTTTCTGAATTAATGGTAGAATATCCCCAGAAACTCCCGCTATGGGGTGGATCTTCATTCGGCAGGGCACAGGCGTGAGCCTGCCCGCCAGGAAAGGCATGGTACTTTATGAAACTTATCCTTGCAATCGTGAGCAATGACGACAGCGGCGCTGTCTCCTCCGCGCTGACCCGCGAAGGTTTTTCCGTGACCAAACTGGCCACTACCGGCGGCTTTTTGATGGCCGGCAACACCACCTTTATTTCCGGTGTGGAAGATGACAAAGTGGATACCGTCATCGGTATCATCTCCAAATATTCCAGCCGCCGCACCCAGATCGTTCCCAGCACCTCCACCATGGAAGTGGGCATGTACTCCTCCTTCCCCGTGGAAGTCACCGTGGGCGGTTCCACTATCTTCGTGCTGAACGTGGACCGTTTCGAGAAGGTCTGATGGAATTTCCAGTTTTTTTGGGAAACGCTCCCGTGAAGGAGGCTTTATCCGCCGCCTTTGCTGCGGGGCGTTTTCCCCATGCCCTGTTGTTTCAGGGAGAGCCGGGCTGCGGCAAGCGGACGTTCGCCAAGCTGGTGGCCCAGGCCCTGGTCTGCCGGGATAAGGACCACGCCCCCTGCGGGGTATGCCCTGCCTGTGTGCGGGCAAAAGCCGGTTCACATCCCGATATCCGCGTGGTGGAAGGGAGCGGGGCGACCCGCTCCCTTTCGGTTGACCAGGTAAAGGAGATCACCTCTGACGCTTACCGCGCTCCCGAGGAGGCGGACGTCAGCGTCTACCTGCTGTTTTTGGGCAGCCGCACCCTGGAACCTGCCCAGAACAAGTTGTTGAAACTCATCGAGGAGCCCCCGGAGCACGGCGTGTTCATTTTGGTGTGTCAGTCGGCGGAGCAGCTGCTGCCCACCATTCGCAGCCGTGTCCAGAGCTTTCTCCTCCAGCCTCCCAGTTTGGAGGAGGCTGCCGCCTATGTGGCCGCCCGGGAAAACGTCCCGGAGGAAAAGGCCCGGGAGCTGTCCCGTCTGTGCGGCGGGAACATCGGCCGGATGCTCCAGGAGCTCGCCGGCGGAGAGGAAGCGAAAGCCTTTGCCATTGCCGCGGCCATGGCTCAGGGGCTTTTAGAGCCGGGGGAGCACAGCCTGCTGTTGGCGGCGGCCCCCCTGCAAAAAAACCGGGATCTGTTTCGAGAGGTGCTGGTCCGGCTGGGAATGCTGTTCCGGGACGGGCTGGTGCTGCGGGCCGGAGGCAGCGCGGTGCTGGGAGGTTCCCCGGAGCTGGCGGACAAGCTGGGGGCCCTGCCCATGAAACGGCTGGCGCTGCTAGCCCCTTTGGCGGAGGAGTACCGCCAAAAGCTGGACCGAAACGCCAATATGGCTCTTTTGGTCACGGATCTCTGCATCCGGCTGCGGGAAGCGGCAGGGCGGTGACCGGCAGAGAGAACGTCCCGCGCCGGCGGGGCTTTGGAAAGGAGGAAGGCGCATGGCAGAAGTGATCGGCGTGCGTTTTAAAAATACAGGAAAAGTCTACTATTTCGACCCTCAGGGGGAGCAGGTGGAAAAGGGCGCCATGGCCATCGTGGAGACGGCCCGGGGCATGGAGTGCGGCGAAGTGGCCCTGGAAAACCGGGAGGTCAGCGATGAGTCTATCGTGCAGCCTTTGCGGAAGCTGATCCGCCTGGCCACCAAAGAGGATCTGCGGAAGGTAGAGGAAAACAAGAAAAAGGAAAAAAGCGCCTTCAAGGCCTGCGAAAAGAAGATAGCCGAGCGGGGCCTGGAGATGAAGCTGGTGGATGTGGAGTACACCTTCGACAACTCCAAGATCCTGTTCTACTTCACCGCGGACGGCCGGGTGGATTTCCGGGAGCTGGTGAAGGATCTGGCGGGCATGTTCCGTACCCGCATCGAGCTGCGGCAGATCGGCGTCCGGGACGAGGCCAAGATGCTGGGCGGCATGGGCATCTGCGGCAGGCCCTTCTGCTGCGGCTCCTTCCTGGGAGGGTTCACCCCGGTGTCCATTAAAATGGCCAAGGAACAGGGCCTCTCCCTGAACCCGGTGAAGATCTCCGGTGCCTGCGGGCGGCTGATGTGCTGCCTGAAATACGAGCAGGAGGCCTATCAGGACCTGCTGCGCACCACTCCCAAGGTGAACGCCTTGGTGTCCACTCCCGACGGCAAAGGCGTGGTCATCGAGCAGAACCTGCTCACCCGGAAGCTCACCGTCCGCCTGGATAAGGACCCGGAGGGCGCGCCTAAGGTGTTCAAAGTCTCTGAGGTGAAGGTACTCCGGGACGGGAAGATCAAGGTGGGGAAAAAGGAACTGGAAGAGCTGAAAAAACTGGAAGAAACCTAATGCAAAGGTTTTCCATGGGAATTCCAGTGGAAAAAGAAAAAAACATTGCATTTTTAATAAAATGTGTTAAAATGAACTTGAAAATCTTACTGGAGGTGTTCCTCATGCCTTATGTTATCAGCGACGAATGCATTGCCTGCGGCGCTTGCGCCGGTGAGTGCCCCGTCGGAGCTATCTCCGAGGGCGACGGCAAATATGTGATCGACCCCGATACCTGCATCAGCTGCGGCGCTTGCGCCGGTGTCTGCCCCGTTGGCGCTCCTCAGGAGGGCTAAGAGTTTCGGGTCTGAAAATTTCAGAAAAGCGGAGCCCGGCGGGGGCTTTTCCCCTGCGGGCTCTTCTTTTTTGCCTTAGGAGGCATCCATGGAGGAACATCTGAATCAAACCGCCCGGTGGGAGCCCCTCTGGGGCGGGGCCAAGGTCCTGGTGACAAAGGAGCACGGCTTCGGCACCGACGGAGTGCTGCTGGCAGATTTCTCCCGGCCCAAGTCCGGAGAGACCTGGGCGGATCTGGGCACCGGCTGCGGGATCATCCCCCTGCTGTGGCGGGCCAGAAACATGGGGAAGCGGATCACCGGGGTGGAGCTGCAAAAGGCCGCCGCCCAGCAGGCCCGGCAGTCGGTGAAGGAAAACGGCTTCGAGGGGGAGATCCAGATCCTGGAGGGAGACGCCCGGGAACTGGAAAAGCTGTTCTCCGCCGGTTCTTTGGACGGTATCTCCTGTAATCCCCCTTATACCGCTCCCGGCGCGGGGATCCCCTGCCCCTCGGACGCCCGGCGCACTGCCCGCCAGGGGGACAGCCTTTCCCTGGAGGAATTGGCCAAAAGCGCCCGGTATGCCCTGCGTTTCGGCGGGCGGCTCTGCGTGTGTCTGCGGCCCAGCAGGCTTTCGGAAGCCATGGCCGTCTTTCACCAGGCGGACCTGGAACCCAAGCGGCTGCGTCTGGTGCAGCAGCGGGCGGGAAAAGCCCCCTTCCTGTTCCTGTTAGAATGCCGCCGGGGCGGCAAACCGGGCATGACCGTGGAACCGGTGCTGCTGTTGGAGGGGGAGAACGGCGCTCCCAGTCAGGAGTTGGAGGACATTTACGGAGATTATCGGGACAACCCGGAGCACCGGGCTTCCCGGTGAGGGAGGAGAACCAGATGGAAGAAAAAACGCCCGTCCTGGAGCGGGGAGCTTTATACGTGGTGGGAACGCCCATCGGAAATCTGGGGGACTTCTCCCCCCGGGCCCGGGAGACCTTGGAGGAAGCGGATTTCATCGCCGCGGAGGACACCCGGGTCACCTTGAAGCTGCTGAATCATTTCGGCATCAAGAAGCCCCTTATCTCTTACTTTGAGCACAATAAGCTGGAGCACGGTCCCCTGATCGTGGCAAGACTGCAGGAGGGCCAGACTTGCGCCCTGGTATCCGACGCGGGCATGCCTGCCGTTTCCGACCCGGGAGAGACTCTGGTGGCCGCCTGCGCCCAGGAGGGCATCCCCGTGTATGTGGTGCCCGGCCCCACGGCAGCGGTGTCCGCTTTGGCGATCAGCGGACTGCCTACGGGAAGATTCACCTTCGAGGGGTTTCTCAGCGTGAACAAGCGCAGCCGGAAAGAACACCTGGAAGCCGTTGCCAATGAGGACCGGACCATGATCTTCTACGAGGCGCCCCACAAGCTGCGAAAGACACTGTCGGATTTTTCCAAGGTGTTCGGTGCGGACCGGCGGGTGGCCCTGTGCCGGGAGCTGACCAAAGTCCATGAAGAGGTGTGGCGCACCACTCTGGGGGAAGCCGCCGCTCATTACCGGGAAAAGGAGCCCCGGGGAGAGTTCGTCCTGGTGATAGAGGGACGGGAGCGTCCCACGGTCCAGGAAGAGGAATACACCTTGGAAGAGGCCGCTGCCCTGGCTAGGGAACTGGCATCTGGTGGGCTCTCCGCCAGCGAGGCCGCCAAACAGGCCGCCCAGCAGACCGGGTTCAAAAAGAGCCAGTTGTATTCGGCTTTGCTTGGGAAAGGATCCCAGGAAGATTAAATCTTTGTTAAGATGGGAAAAGGGAGATGACTTGCCCACCGCAGGTGTGGTATAATAAACTAACTCCTCGAAAGCCTTAAACGCGGGCGGCGAGGAGGAATTACCCAGTAGGCTGGGCGGCCTAAAAGCCGCCTGCGCGACTTGCCCACCGCAGGTGCGCGGACGCGAGCTGCTCCTTCCCACAGCCCCAGCGAAGCGAGCGGCCCAAAAGCGCGACTTGCCACAGGCGCAGTATGGAAAGGATGACGAAAAATGCTTAGAAAGACGAAAATCATCTGTACGTTGGGTCCCGCCACGGAGGACGAGTCTGTCCTTCGCAGACTGATGCTGGGCGGCATGAACGGCGCCCGGTTCAACTTTTCCCACTGTACTCACGAGGACGCCGCGAAAAAGCTGGAGGCCGTCACCCGCCTGCGGGAAGAACTGGGTCTGCCCGTGGCTACTATCCTGGACACCAAAGGCCCGGAGATTCGGGTAAAGACCTTCAAAAACGGTCCCATCGAGCTGGAAAGCGGAGCCACCTTCACCCTGACCACCCGAGAGGTGGAAGGGGATGACCAAATGGTGTCCATCACCTATAAAGACCTGCCCAAAGACTTGAAAGCCGGTTCCCGGGTGCTCATCGACGACGGCCTGGTGGAAATGCGGGCCGAGCACGTCTCCGAAACGGATATCGTCTGCACCGTCCTCAACGGCGGCAGAGTCTCCAACCATAAGGGCATCAATGTGCCCGGGACAAAACTGTCCATGCCCTTTATCAGCGAGCAGGACCGCTCCGATATCATTTTCGGCATTGAGAACGGGTTCGACTATATCGCTGCCTCCTTTACCCGCAGCGCGGCGGATATCCTGGAGATCCGCCATATTTTGAAGGAATACAACTGCCAGACCATGAATATCATCGCCAAGATCGAGAACATGGAAGGCGTGGAGAACATCGACGAGATCCTCCGAGTGGTGGACGGCATCATGGTGGCCCGAGGCGACATGGGCGTGGAGATCCCCCTGGAGGATGTGCCTGTGCTGCAAAAGCAGCTGATCCAGAAATCCTACCTGGCAGGCAAGCAGGTGGTCACCGCCACCCAGATGCTGGACTCCATGATCAAGAATCCCCGGCCTACCCGAGCGGAAGCCACCGACGTGGCCAACGCCATTTACGACGGCACCAGCTGCATCATGCTTTCCGGAGAGACTGCCGCGGGCAAGTACCCGGTGGAGTCCTTGGAGACCATGGTGCGCATCGCGGAAAAGGCCGAGGAGAGCATCAACTATATCAAACGGTTTAATTCCCGGGACAACAGCGACGTGGCTTTTGACGTGACCAACGCCATCTCCCACGCTACCTGCACTACCGCCCACGACCTGGGCGCCAAGGCCATTGTCACGGTGACCAAGGGGGGCGGTACTGCCCGGCAGTTGTCCAAGTTCCGGCCGCTGTATCCCATTATTGGCTGCACCACCCAGAAGCATGTGTGGCGCCAGCTGAACCTGTCCTGGGGCGTCATCCCCATGCTTATCGACGAGGTAGCCGATACCGACGTTCTCTTTGACCGTGCTGTGGACGCCGCCGAGGCAACGGGTCTGGTGAAAAGCGGCGATCTGGTAGTCATCACCGCCGGCGTGCCCCTGGGTATCTCCGGCACCACCAACATGATGAAAGTCCACGTGGTGGGCCATGTGCTGCTCACCGGCGACGGCGTCACCCAGCGGGAAGTTTCCGCACGGCTGTGCGTGTGCAAGCGGCTTTCCGATATCCCCAAGCGCTTCCGTGACGGAGATATCCTGGTAGTGCCTGAGACCAACAACTCCATCGTAGAGTATCTGCGCCGCTGCTCGGGGATCATCACCGAGGAGGGCGGCACTAACACTCACGCCGCCATTGTGGGTCTGGCCATGGACAAACCGGTGATCGTAGGCGCGGAGCACGCTACCGACATGCTGAAAAGCGGCGCTGTGGTCTGTCTGGACGCCAAGACCGGCCGGGTGAGCGCCTGCTGAGTGAACTGCGTACCGCAGTTCACTCAGGGAAGCCTTCGGAACTTGAAAAGTTCCGCTTTTGCTGCGCAAAGGATCAGGCTTCCCTACGGGGGGCCTCAGTTCACCCAGGGAGGCCCTCGGAACTTCAAAAGTTTCGCTTTTGCTTCGCAAAAGGCCGGGCTTCCCTCTGGAGAGTTTCGCTTTCTGCAGAAACCATCCTTTATATAAAACAGAAAGCCGTCAGTGATGAAACTGACGGCTTTTTTGCGCTTATTAAGTGTTGTTCAGGCTTTGGCGTGGAAGTCGGCCAAGCGCTTTTCGTAAGCGGCCTGAACTTCCTGTTCCAGGGCCAGGTGGGCGTTTTCTACACCCAGGCATTTCAGCAGGTATTTGGTGAAGGGAGGATTCAGCAGCAGGATAGGTCCCAGCAGGTAGGTGCCGAAGAAATTCCTGGAGCGAACGCCTTCGAAAGAGCAAGTCTTGTTCAGCCCCACGCCCTTTTCTACCGGGAACAGTTCCAGGTCTTTGGACTTGGGATAGGCCATGGTGAACTGGGACTTGAACCCCATCACCGGCTGGCCCTCGAAGCTGCCCAGGAAAATGCTGTTGTGGCGGTGCATCATGTCCCGTTTGGCGTACAGGGGGAAGATTCCCAGACAGTTGATGCGGCTGCCGTCATCTTTGACGATATACTCGCCCATCAGTTCCAGGGCATTGCCGGTAAACAGGAACAGGGTATTCTGGTTGATCAGTTCCCGCAGACGGTCTTTGTGGGGCCGCAGCCGTTCCAACACCAGCTCCTGAGAGCGTTCCGTCATGGGTCCCAGGTAAATCATGTCCACCTTTTCCCGGACGAACAGAGGCTCCTGGTTCAAGTCTGTCTCCACAAACTGGGCATCGGGCAAACATTTACGTAGGTAGTGCATGTTGCTCAGGTCCCCGAACAGATTGCAGTTTTGGGGGAAGAGGATCTCAATTTTCATGATCGGCGACCTCCTCTTCCTGAGAATGAGTCTCCTTGGGCGGGAGCGTTTTCAGCCGTTCATGGAGTTTCGCTTTCACCTGCTTGGACAGGTCCACCGAATACAAGTCATACAGCACGAACACAGCGTCGGAATCGGCAAGGTCCAGATGTTCCGCCGCGTCCAGAGGATCTTCCTCGTGGGCCAGGCGCTCCTGGGGGATACCTGCCATCAACAGACGCACGTAGCTGTCCCAGTGACGGGGTCCGGCGGTGACCACCTGGACCACGCTGGGGTCGTTGAGCAGTTCAAAGTCCGTGTCGTACAGCCACGCGGTGTTCTCCACGGAATGGGCAGCGTCGTGGGCGTCGTCCAAGAACAGCAGTACCGATTTCTTTCCGGGATACTGCCGGGCATTGGCGCAGGCCTGGGAACAGGCGATGGGGTTCTGCCCCTTGGCCAGGTGGAGGATGAGTTTCCGGCCCCCCACTTCTTCCTCGTTGTAGCGGCTCTCCACAATGGTCAGCCGCTCCATGCACTGGGCGATCCGGTCTTTGGTGAGTCCGAACTCCGCCAGCAGGGAAATAGCGGAAAGGGCGTTATACACGTTGATAAGGCTGGTGTTGGGCAGGGAGAAATCCTGGGAGCCTTCCGTGCCCTCTGTGGTCATGCGGCTGTGACGCTTGTCCAGCGCGGTGACCCTGTATTTGGGGGTGGGAGAGGCAAACCCGCACTTGGGGCAGTGGGCCCGTCCCACATGATGATACCGCCGCAGGTCCCATTCCAGGGGCGTGCCGCACTCGGGACATGCCCGTACGTCCTGGACAATGTTGGGCAGTCCGGTCTCCTCTCCGGGGAGAGGATCGATCCCAAAGAAGGCCCGGCGGTTATCCGGTTTCAGGCTGGCACACAGCAGGTCGTCGGCGTTGAGGACCAGCCGGGTGCTGTCGGGAATATAGGTGTTGAGGATGTCCTGAATGAATTCCACATGGGCGTTGCGCTTGTAGGAATCCCGGAACAGATTGGTCACCAGGAGAATGTCCGGCTTGATAAAGGGAAGGATCCGGGGAGAGCTGCGCTCGTCCAGCTCGAACACGGCCAGATCCTTTTTTGGCTTGCCGAACAGGGTGGAATTGGCGATGAGACTGGAAGCCACGCCGGTGGCCACGTTGGTGCCGGCCCGGTTGCACACAAAGTCATATCCGCACTGGGTGAGTACATCCTCCACCAGGTTGGAAACGGTGGTTTTGCCGTTGGTGCCCGTGATACCGATGATGGTTTTGGGGCGGGGCATACGGCCCAGGAAATCCGGGCACAGGATGATGGCCCAGCTTCCGGGCATGGAAGTGCCTTTGCGTCCTACCAGCTTCATCACCCGGGCTGTGCCTTTGGCAAAGAACAGCGCCAGATAAAATCGCAGGCTGCGTTTCATAAATCTCGACTTCTTTCCTTGTTCAGTAATGGGAATGTCACGACAAATGGCTTGCACCCACTTATCATGCATACCATTTATAATAGTATGTATTACTTGCATTACTCTAGCATAAACCCCCTTTTTTTTCAACCCTTTCTCTTGACCTTTGTCACCGTTTGAGCTATGATGAGGATAAATATCACCCAAAGACAGGAGGATCATTCCATGAAAACTTTACCTGTTGCTGTGCAGGTCTATTCCGTTCGGGACGACGCCGAGCGGGATTTTGCCGGCACCATGAAAAAGATCAAAGAGATTGGTTATGACGGTGTGGAGCTGGCCGGCCTGTATGGCCTGGAGCCCGCTGTGATCAAGGCCGCTATCCAGGACGCGGGTCTGGTGGCACTGTCCGCTCATGTTCCCTTCCAGGAACTGGTGGCTGATATGGAAGGCACTGTGAAGCAGTATGAGGAGATCGGCGTGAAGTTCATCGCCATCCCCTACCTGATGGAAGAGGACCGTCCCGGCACCCCCAAGTTTGAGGGTAACGTGAAGCTGTTCGAAGAGATCGCCAAGGTGTGCAAAGCCCATGGCATCCAGCTGCTGTACCACAACCACGACTTCGAGTTCATCAAGATGCCTGACGGCCGCTACGCTCTGGACTACATCTACGACACCATTCCCGCGGATCTTCTCCAGACCGAAGTGGATACCTGCTGGGTGAAGGTGGCCGGGGAAGATCCCGCCGCTTACGTTCGTAAGTACACCGGCCGCTCTCCTCTGGTCCATTTGAAGGACTTCCACAAGGAAGGCAAGCCCGGCAACATGTACGAGCTCATCGGCACGGAGGTGAAAAAGGAAGAGAGCCATGGCTTCTTCGAGTTCCGTCCTGTGGGCCACGGTGACCAGGACTTTGGCCCCATTCTGGAGGCATCTGTGGACGCTGGCGCCCAGTGGGTCGTGGTAGAGCAGGACCAGTCCAACGGCCGCACTCCCATGGAAGCCATCACCCTTAGCCGCGAATACCTGAAGTCTCAGGGCTGGTAAGGGGCTGCGCCCCAGGCAGGTCGCGGGTATAGGCCGCTCGCTTCGCTCGGGCTGATCTAGGCGTTGGCTCGCGTCCGCGGTGCGTGACCGCACGAGACAAGTCGCGGGTCCGTGCGCTTCGCTTACTCCCATCGGAGGAAACCGTAAGAGCGCCGTCCGCGGGTCTGTGACCGGACGGGGCAAGTCGCGGGTCCGTGCGCTTCGCTTACTCCCATCGGAGGAAACCGTGAGAGCGCCGTCCGCGGTCCGTGGCCGGACGGGACGAGTCGCGTATTCGTGCGCTTCGCTTACTCCCATCGGAGGAAACCGTGAGAGCGCCGTCCGCGGTCTGTGGCCGGACGGGACAAGTCGCGGGGAGCGCTGTGTCCCAAGACTGTCTGTGGTGTTTAGATCAATAACGTTTCCAAAAGGCGTCCCGGTTTGGGGCGCCTTTTTGCGCGCAAAAATCCAAGGGGGCGGACGGATCCTCCGCCCCCAAACCATTTGCCGGCCCATTCCGGCTTTTCCTTTTTCATGTCTATTAGACCCAGCGGGACCAAATTTGGTTATACGAGAATGAAAAAAGCCCCGCCTTGGATCAAACGTACCGAAGGCGGGGCAAAACAAAAAAGGCTGTTGCTTATTTGCAACAGCCTTTTATTTAGTTTTAGTTGTTCTCTTGGGGAAATTCCCGGTGGGGCTGCACGGCCATGTAGGAGGGGCGGATGATCTTCCCGCCGCCGATCAGCTCTTCCATCCGGTGAGCGCTCCAGCCAGCGATACGGGCGATGGCGAAAATGGGGGTGTAAAGCTCCATGGGCAGATCCAGCATGCTGTAAATGAAGCCGCTGTAAAAGTCCACGTTGGCGGAAACACCCTTGTAGATCTTCCGCTCGTTGGCGATGAGCTTGGTGGCCAGGCGCTCCACGTTGCTGTACAGCTGGAACTCCTGGTCGCGGCCTTTCTCTTTGGAAAGTCCTTCCACGAACCGGGCCATGATCTTGGCGCGGGGGTCGGAAAGAGAGTACACCGCGTGGCCCATGCCGTAGATCAGACCGGACTTGTCGAAGGCTTCCTTGTGGAGCAGTTTTGCCAGATAGGCTTCCACCTCGTCGTCGTCGTTCCAGTCCTTCACGTGGGTCTTGATGTCCTCGAACATCTTCACCACCTTGATATTGGCGCCGCCGTGCTTGGGGCCTTTCAGGGAGCCCAGAGCCGCGGCCATGGCGGAATAGGTATCCGTGCCGGAAGAGGTGACCACGTGGGTGGTGAAGGTGGAGTTGTTGCCGCCGCCGTGATCTGCGTGAAGGATCAAGGCAATGTCCAACACCCGGGCTTCCAGCTCGGTGTAGGAGCAGTCGGGCCGCAGGATTCGCAGGATGTTCTCAGCGGTGGACAGCTTGGGATCAGGCTGATGGATAAACAAGCTCTGGCCGTCGTGGTAGTGGCGGTAGGCCTGGTAACCGTAGACGGAGAGCAGGGGGAACAGAGCGATCAGCTGCATGGATTGACGAAGCACATTGGGAATGGAAATATCTTCCGCGTCCTCGTCATAAGAATAAAGGGTAAGCACGCTGCGGGCCAGGGTGTTCATCATATCGCTGCTGGGAGCCTTCATGATGATATCCCGCACGAAGCTGGTGGGCAGAGTGCGGTAGAAGGAAAGAAGCTCGCAGAATGTCCGGAAATGCTCCTCGTCGGGCAGATCGCCGAAAAGCAGCAGATAGGCGACCCGCTCGAACCCGAAATGGTCCCCCTGGGTCTGACGGCGCACCAGCTCCTCCACGCTGTAACCCCGGTAGTAAAGCTCGCCCTCACAGGGGACGCTTTTGCCGTCCACGGTTTTGCTGGAGATGATCTCCGAAATGTTGGTCAATCCGGTAAGTACGCCTTTGCCGTTGAGATCCCGCAGGCCCCGCTTCACGTCGTACTTGACGTAGAGCTCCGGGTCAATGGTGCTGTTTTTCACGCACATGTCCGCGAACATGCGGACTTCTGGTTTGATCTCCGAATAGATAGACATTTTCAAAACTCCTTTCTTCTGGCGCCCAATAATGCGCCGCGCGTCCTTTTTTTGGCGCGTTCTCGTTTATTCTCGATACACCATACCCTCCAACGTTTATGAAGTGATAGTATTACACTTTATTTTACTAAAGTATGGGCCCCGGCGCAAGGGGAATTTTGTAAATTTTTTATTTCAAGAGGGAAGTTTCTATGAAAAAAGCGCTAACCCGTTGGATCAAGAATATGGCGGTGCTGGGGTCGGTGGCCCTGTGTTTGTGGTGCGTTGGGGCAAAATTTCAGACCTGGGCCACAGAGGAGGGCGGCGACGCCTTACTTTTTGCCGCGGGGATGAAAGCTCAAGCGGCATCTCAAACCCCTGGAACGGAGCCCAGCCCCTCCCCGGAGGAGACCGCCCAGGCAGAGCAGACCAACCAATACCAGCTGCCCGATGACGGTGTGGTCTCCCTGACGGAAGCCCTGGAGCCTCAAGGTCAGGCAACCCCTGACCCCAACCGCAATTCTGCCCCGGTGGAGGAGATCCAGCTGGAAGGGGGTGCCCAAGTAGGCACCTTCTATGTAAAGGACACCACCAATTCCGGTACGGACTTGAACGCCGCCCTGGAGGAGGAGCCCTCGGTCCATTTGAAATGCGACGGTTCGGTGGAGATCCTCATCTACCACACCCACACCAGCGAAGCCTATTCCACCAGCTACACGGGGTTTTACTACACCGACATGGAGACCCGCACCAGCAATCAGGATCAAAGCGTGGTAGCGGCAGGGGAGGAGCTGAAACGGTCCCTGGAAGCGGCAGGTTTTGGGGTGGTCCACGACACCACCGTGAACGATTCCCTTTATAATGGTTCCTATGACCGCTCCTGGGAAGTGCTCCAGAAAAACCTGGCGGAATATCCTACCATCCAGGTGACCATCGACGTGCACCGGGATTCCATGACCACGGAAAGCGGCGTGAAATACAAGCCCACCGCCACCATCAACGGCAGGAAAGCGGCGCAAGTGATGCTTTTGGCCGGGTGCGACGCTGACGGCGGCTGGGGGGATTTTCCTCTGTGGGAGGAGAATCTCCGGCTGGACCTGCGGGTCCAGGAGAAGCTCCAGGAGCTGTATCCCGGGCTGGCCCGGCCCATGAGCTTTTCCAACAGCAAATACAACATGAACGCCACCACCGGTTCCATGCTGGTGGAGGTGGGGACCGAGGTGAACACGGTCAGCGAGGCCCGGTACGCCGGACAGTTGGTGGGGGAAGCTCTGGCCCAGGTGCTGAAAGAGTGCAAGTAAAGCGAAAAGGGACCGCGGGGCGGTTTATTTTCTCTCCTTTGGGATACCCTATTCTCAAAGGGGGAGATGGGATGAAGCGAAAATCACGGCGGATATTCGGGCTGGCGCTGGCGCTGTCACTGTTTGTGTTTCTCACAGTGGCAGGCTGCGTGGCGGTGGACGCGGAAGGGAGAAGGCTGAGTTTTGGGGATGACCAGCCTCCTTTCCAAGTGGAGCGTTCCCCAGAGGGTGAGGCGCAGCTGGAAGTGAAACTTTTCGGGGTGGAGGAGACCTTTCCCTTCACCATGGGGGACAAGATCTTGACCACCGTGCGGGAATTTTTCTGCCTGCCCTCTTTATGACCATGGAAAAAGAAAAAAGCACTCTGCTGTGGTGGTCCCTGGTAACCTTAGGAGCGGCCCTGCTGCTCTTACAGCGGGGAGAGAACCTGGTGATCCCCGGACTGCTGGCCTTGGGGATGATGCCCCGGGTGGTGGGGATCGGCGGGTGGAGCCTGGTGGCGCTGGGATTTTTAGCGGTGGCTTTGGTGGCCCTGCTAGGGCCCCGTTCCAGAGTGTCCAGGCCCAGTTTGTGCCCCTTTCGGCCACCCGCGTTGTTCTCCATGGACTTCTTCCGCCGCCGAAAAAAACATGGAAGCCGGTAATGAAATTTTCCCCCGGATCCCCCCGAAAATCCCCAACATGTGGGGGATTGCCCCCGCTTTTGTAACAATTTTGAAATAAATTTACAAAATGATTCTTTTATAGAAATATAACTTCCTCCTCATGGTTTACAATGCTACACGATGAAAATTTATGTAAATTTAAGCTCATGTAGGCTTCAGTCTTTCATTTGCATATGAGGAGGAAAAGCTCTATGAACCGAAAATTCGCCAAACGGCTGTTTACTGGATTTGTGGCCCTTTGTGTGGCCGTGATGACTCCCCTGTCTGTTTCCGCTGAGACCGTAGCGGAGATCCAGGCGGAGCAGGATCGTCTGGAAGCGGAAAAGCAGGAACTCCAGAACAAGCTTGACCAGCTCCGCAGCGAAGAAGCGGAAAAGCAGGCTTATCAGGATACCTTGCAGGAAAAGATCGATGTGCTCCAGGAGCAGATCGATACCACCCGTCAGAACATTGAAGATTTGAACAACAGCATCACCGAGCTCACCATGAAGCTGGACGCTTCCGAAGCGGAGATCCAGGATACCATCGACGAGTTTAAAGAGCGTCTGGTGGCCCTGTATGCCGCGGGCAGCGTGAGCACCTTGGAGATCCTTCTGGATTCCGACAGTCTCAGCGAGTTTGCCACCCGCTCCAAAATGCTGGAGACCATGACCGCTCACGATCAGGAATTGGTGGACAAGCTGGAAGCCTATGTGGAATCCACCGAAGCCGAGCGGACCGAGCGTCAGCAGCAGATGGAAGAAGTGGCTGAGCTGAAGAAGGACCTGGAGAGCCAGCAGAAGGAGCTGGACGCTCTGTATGAGGAGAACGCCGCCGCCATCGTGGAGATCCAGGGTGCGGAGGGCGCTACGGAAAACGCTCTGGCAGCCAATGAAGAAGAGCTGGCCGCCAGTGAGGAAAGAATGCTGGCAGCCATCGAGGCCCAGAAGGCCGCGGAGGAAGCCGCTCAGGCCGCCCAAGGCGGAGGCGGAAGTTCTTCCGGCGGCAGCATCAGCTATCCCAGTGGAGGCGGCGGAGTGGAAGGCTTCAATCCCATTTGGCCTTTGCCCGGTGTGACTTATATTTCCGCTGGTTTTAACGGCTATCCCGGCCACAAGGGCTTGGATATCGCCGGACCCTACGGCACCCCTGTAGTGGCCGCTGAGGACGGCACCGTCATCGACGCCAACAATTACGATTCCTGGGGCATGTCCTGGGGCTATTACGTGCTGATCTACCACAACAGCACTTACACCACCCGTTATGCCCACTTGAGCTCCGTGGCAGTGTCCAACAACCAGTATGTCACTGCCGGTACAGTGGTGGGATATGAAGGCGCCACCGGTAACGTGACCGGTCCTCACCTCCACTTCGAGGTGTACCAGAACGGCACCCGTGTGGACCCCATGCAGTTCCTGTAAAAAGTATCTGAAAAAGAGAGCCTCCGGAAGATCCGGAGGCTTTTTTTAATCTTTTTTCAAAACGCTTACATTTTTGCCTTCTTTTCCGTCTAATGAATACAAGACGGAAAAAGGAGCGTGAAAAACGTGGAAGATCTGATGAGAGCCGTAAGGCCTAACAGGCGGGAGAAACAGCCTCGGCGGGTGATCTGGCTGCGGCTGCTGTGTGTGTTTGCCGGGTGTTCCCTGGCAGTGCTTTTACTTCGTTCCCCCTCTTTGGGAGCGTTTCTGGGAGGAGAGGCGCTGTTGGATCCTTCCACGGCGTTGGATGTTCCCTATATCGATCAGCGGGACAAGTATCCTACCGGCTGCGAGAGCGTCACAGCGGTGATGGCTCTTCGCTGGGCGGGAGTGGATATCTCCGTGGAGGAGTTCATCAACGATTACCTGCCCAAAGGGGACGCGCCCCATTACGACCAGATGGGGAACTATGTGGGCGCGGATCCCTGGGAGGAATTTCTGGGAAGCCCCTATTCGGAAGATGGCTGGGGCTGCTACGCCCCTGTTATCGCCCAGGCTGTGGAGCAAGTGCTGGCAGACCGGGAGATCACCCATCTGGAAACCAGACTGCTTCAGGACGTGGAACTTTCCACCTTGCTGGAAGAGTATGTGGAAAAAGAGATCCCTGTGATAGTGTGGGCCACCATTGATATGGAGACGCCAGTGGAATCCACGGAATTTGTTCTGGAGGATACCGGGGAGCTGCTCACATGGATCTATCCCCTTCACTGCCTGCTGCTCACCGGGGCGGATGAGGAGAACTATTACTTCAACGACCCTCTGGCAGGCAAAAACGTGACGTATGAAAAGGATCAGGTGGAGATCGCTTACCGCGGCGTGGGGATGCAGGCGGTAGCGTTGGTGCCCCGGTCCTAAAACACCCTCTTACACTAAAAAACAGCGCGGGGAAGGTTTCCCTGCGCTGTTTTTTGTGGGTGGTATCAACCCAATGCGATGTCCAGGACCATCATGACCAGAAAACCAGCCATGACACCCAAAGTGCCGATGTTGGAATGTTCTCCCAGATGAGCTTCGGGGATCAGCTCCTCTACCACCACATACATCATAGCGCCGGCGGCGAAGGCCAGCAGCCAGGGCAGCAGAGGCTGGATGCTCCCGGCGATCAGCACCGCCAGGATGCCGAAAATAGGCTCCACCACGCCGGAAAGTCCCCCATAAACGAAGCTTTTCCAGGCGGGGACCCCTTCCTGGCGCAGGGGCAGGGAAATGGCCGCCCCTTCGGGAAATTCTGGATGCCCATGCCCAGGGCCAGAGCGATGGCTCCGGTGTACATGGCGGGGTCGTTCCCGTGCTCCGCCGCCAGGGCGAAGGTGAAGCCCACCGCCATGCCTTCGGGGATGTTGTGGAGCGTCACGGCGAACACCAGCAGGGTGGTGCGCTTCCAGGAAGAGGACCGCCCCTCCGGCTCGTCCGCGCCGATGTGCAGATGGGGCATGAGATAGTCAAGCGCCATAAGAAACGCCACGCCCAGCAGGAAACCGCCTGCCGCGGGGATCCAGCCGATCATTCCCCGGGATTCCGCCTCTTCCACGGCGGGGATCAGCAGGCTCCACACGGAAGCGGCGATCATCACACCGGCGGCGAACCCTAGAAAGATCCGCTGAGCTCCCGGGTTTGATTTGCCCCGGAAGAAAAACACCATGGCGGCGCCAAGAGCTGTCATGAAGAAAGTAAACCCTGTTCCGGCCGCCGCCCAAAGTACGGATTGACCCATGGCAATACCCTCCTTTTTCATTTGGTATGCTTCCAGCCCGATTATATCCTGCTTTGGGGGATTTGTCAAAGCACAAAAAAAGCACCCCGTGGGGTGCTTTTTTTGGCTGTGGAATGGATTACTCCAACTCCAGAGCGCCGGTGTACAGCTGGTAGTAGGTGCCGTGCTGGGCGATAAGTTGTTCGTGAGTGCCTCGCTCGATGATCCGTCCGTGATCCAGCACCATGATGGCGTCGGAGTTCTGGACGGTGGACAGCCGGTGGGCGATGACAAACACGGTCCGGCCGGTCATCAGGGCGTCCATGCCCTTCTGCACGATGGATTCCGTCCGGGTATCGATGGAAGAGGTGGCCTCGTCCAGGATCATTACCGGCGGGTCGGCCACGGCGGCTCGGGCAATGGACAGCAGCTGCCGCTGGCCTTGGCTCAAGTTGGCGCCGTTGCCGGCCAGGGGGGTGTCGTAGCCCTGAGGCAGACGGGTGATAAAATCGTGGGCGCCTGCCAGCTTGGCGGCGGCCATGCACTCCTCGTCAGTGGCGTCCAAACGGCCGTAGCGGATGTTGTCCATGACAGTGCCGGTGAACAGGTTGGTGTCCTGGAGCACCATGCCCAGGGAGCGGCGCAGGTCCGCCTTTTTGATCTTGTTGATGTTGATACCGTCGTAACGGATCTTGCCGTCGGCGATATCGTAGAACCGGTTGATCAAGTTGGTGATGGTGGTCTTGCCTGCGCCGGTGGAGCCTACGAAGGCGATCTTCTGGCCCGGCTTGGCGTACAGGCTGATGTTGTGGAGCACCATCTTATCCGGGTTGTAGCCAAAGTCCACGTCATCCAGGACCACTTCGCCCTGGAGCTTGGTGTAGGTGACAGTGCCGTCCGCCTGATGGGGATGCTTCCAAGCCCAAACGCCGGTGCGCTCCTTGCACTCGGTCACGGTGCCGTCGGGGTTCTCCTTGGCGTTGACCAGAGTGACGTAGCCTTCGTCGGCCTCAGCCTGTTCGTCCAACAGTGCGAAGATCCGCTGAGTGCCCGCCAGGCCCATAATCACCAGGTTCAGCTGGTTGGACACCTGGCTGACGGAGCCCGCGAACTGCTTGGTCATGTTCAGGAAGGGGACCACGATGCTGATGCTGAAAGCCAGACCGGAAATGCTCACGTTGGGAGCGTTAACGGTGAGCAGTACGCCGCCCACAATGGCTACGCACACGTACAGCACGTTGCCGATATTGCCCAGGATGGGCATGAGCATGTTGGCGTAGCGGTTGGCCTTTTCGGAGTTGTAGAACAGCTCGTCGTTGACCTGGTCAAACTGTTCCTGAGCCTCTTTCTCATGGCAGAACACCTTGACCACTTTCTGGCCGTTCATCATCTCTTCCACCAAGCCTTCCGTGCGGCCGATGGCCTGCTGCTGGCGGATAAAGAACTTGGAGGACTGGCCGCCGATCTTTTTCACCACAAAGACCATGGCCACCACGCCGACCACCACCACCAAAGCCAGCCACAGGCTGTAATACAGCATGATGGAGATCACAGTGATGATGGTCACAGCGGAGATCAGCAGCTGGGGCATGCTCTGGGAGATCATCTGGCGGAGTGTGTCGATATCGTTGGTGTAGTAGCTCATCACGTCGCCGTGATTGTGGGTGTCGAAATACTTGATGGGCAGATCCTGCATGCCGTTGAACATGCGCTTACGCATTTTCGCCAGGGAGCCCTGGGTGATGATAGCCATCAGCTGGTTGTACACAGCGCCGGCGATCAAGCTGAGGATGTAGAAAACAGCCAGCAGAGCCACCAGGCCCAGGATCCGGGATCCTACGGATTCCCAGCCGGACTGGGAAAGTCCGGCCTCTTCCACGGCGGCGATGATGTTCTGCATGAACACCGAGGGCACCGAGCTGATAATGGCGTTGAACAGGATGCAGACCAAGGTGACAGGAAGCATGACAGGGTAGAAGGAGAACAGCATTTTGATCAGCCGCAGCAGGACTGCTTTCCGCTGACCTTTGGCCAAAGGCTGGCCGTGTCCTTTTCTCATCATTGCGCCTCGACCTCCTTTTCCTGGGTATTGGCTTTGTTCTGGGAGGTGTAGACCTCACGGTAGATGGGGCTGGACTCCATCAGTTCGTCGTGGCTGCCGATGGCCACAATGGAGCCGTTGTCCATGACGATGATCCGGTCAGCGTCCTGCACGGAGGCCACACGCTGAGCGATGATGATCTTGGTGGTCTCGGGGATAAACTTCCGGAAGCCCTGGCGAATCAGAGCGTCGGTACGAGTATCCACAGCGCTGGTGGAGTCGTCCAGAATGAGGATCTTAGGCTTCTTCAGCAGAGCCCGGGCGATGCACAGACGCTGCTTCTGGCCGCCGGACACGTTGGAGCCGCCCTGCTCAATGTAGGTGTCGTACTTCATGGGGAACTGCTGGATGAACTCATCCGCCTGGGAGAGCCGGCAGGCTTCCTCCAGTTCCTCGTCGGTGGCGTCGGGGTTGCCCCAGCGCAGGTTCTCCTTGATGGTGCCGGAGAACAACTCGTTCTTTTGCAGCACCACGGCCACCTGGTTGCGCAGGGTGTCCAGATCGTAGTCACGCACGTCCACGCCGCCCACCTTCACGGTACCCTCGGTGGCGTCGTACAGGCGGGGGATCAGCTGGATCAAACTGGACTTGGAGGAACCGGTGCCGCCCAGCACGCCGATGATCTCTCCGGACTTGATGTGCAGGTGGATGTCGGAGAGGGCCATGCGGGAAGCCTTCTTGGAGTATTTGAAGCTGACGTGGTCGAAATCCACGGAGCCGTCCTTCACTTCCATCACGGGATGTTCCGGATTGTGCAGGGTGCTCTCTTCATTGAGCACTTCCACGATACGCTCGGCGGATTCCAAAGACATGGTGATCATTACGAAGATCATGGAGAGCATCATCAAGCTCATGAGGATCTGAAAGCTGTAAGTCAGCAAGGAGGACATCTGGCCCACGTCCAACTCCATGCCCTGGGTGGTGATGACCAGATAAGAGCCAAAGGACAGCACAAACACCATCACCGCGTAGACACAGAACTGCATCAGAGGGTTGTTGATGGCCAGGATCCGTTCAGCCTTGGTGAAGTCTTTCTGTACGTCCTCAGCGGCGAAGTTAAACTTTTTCTTCTCGTAGTCTTCCCGCACGTAGGACTTGACCACCCGCATGCCCCGGATGTTCTCCTGGACAGAGGCGTTGAGGGCGTCGTATTTACGGAACACTTTACGGAACAGAGGCATGGTCTTGCGGATGACAAAAATAAGTCCGATTCCCAGCACAGGGATCGTGAACAGGAAGATGAAAGCCATTTTGCCGCCCATGACGAAGCCCATGATGAAGGAGAAGATGAGCATCAGGGGGCAGCGGATGGCGGTGCGGATGATCATCATGTAGGCCATCTGCACGTTGGTAATGTCTGTGGTGAGTCGGGTCACCAGACTGGACACGGAAAACCGGTCGATGTTCTCGAAGGAATAGCCCTGGATCTTGTAGAACATATCCTTACGCAGGTTGCGGGCGAAGCCGCAGCTTGCTGTTGCGCAGGCCGAGCCTGCCAGGGCGCCGAAGGTGAGCGAAAGGGCGGCCATGACCACCAGCACAGCGGCGTAGGTGAGCAGCCGGCTCATGGGGATGCCGTCTTTGATCTCGTTCACCAGGTTGGCGATGATAAAAGGGATGATACATTCCATCACAACTTCGCCGGAAACCAATACCGGCGCGAGGATGGAAGGCTTTTTGTATTCCCGGATACTTTTCGCCAAAGTTTTAATCATACAAACCCTTCCTTTCCGATCGTCTCCCCACCTGTCCGCCAAAGGGCGAGGCATCCCGCAAATATAGAAAACCGTCCGCCTGGGTGAGAAGGACGATGCCGGCCGCCGACGCCGGTTTATCCTTCTGTGCCGGCCGTGGACGGTGCGGGAAGGGAGTCACTCTGTATTGTTAGGTATCGAACTAATTTTAAGACAAATAGTTGCGTTTGTCAAGAGTTTTGAATGCAAAAAAATACAGAAAAAGAAGGGGGTAAAAAGCATACAAAAGGACCCGCGCCTCTGCCGATTGCAGAGGGGCGGGTCCTGGATGAACTCCCCAAAATGGTGAAAGGCGTCCGGCTTTTCCAGGGCCTTTCAAGCGCCGGGTTTAGATGCCCAGCACGTCCCGCAGATAGATGCGGGAAACTTCCGCGGAATGGAAATTGCACACTTCCGGACGGTCCAGCTCCACGCAGAGCACGCCGTCATAGCCAACTTCTTCCAGAGCTGCCTTGATGGCAGGGAAGTTGACGGTGCCATGGCCCAGAGCGCGGAAGGTGCCCATCTTGTCACGGCCCTCGGCCTTGGACAGAGCATAGGTATCCACGTCCTTCAGGTGCATGTAAGCGATCCGGCTGCCGTACTGGCGGATCAGAGCGGCAGGATCCATGCCGGCCAGAGTGGTGTGAGCGGTGTCGAAGCAGAAGGACACATACTCAGGATTGGTGTGCTCGGCAAAGTAGTCGATGTCGCTCTGCCAGAACACGCAGGTGCCGTAGTGGGGATGGAAGCACAGGGTCACGCCACGCTCTTTGGCGTAGGCGCCCACTTCGTTGGCCACATAGCACATTTTGTCCAGCATTTCAGGATTGGTGGGACGCTCGGTGGGGCCGTCGTCGCCGAAACCAGCGTTCTGGCAGTTGTACCACTTGCCGCCGATGGTGGCCAGGAAGTCGATCTGCTCCTTGGCGATGCGGATAGCCTCTTCCACGTCGAAGGTGAAGTGGCCGTACAGGTTCACCAGGTCAACGCCGCACTCCTTGGTCAGGTCGGCCAGCTCCTGGGGATTCTCAGCGTAGAAGTCCCGGATGAAGGCGAAGTTCTCCACGGTGTCGTAGCCCAGGAATTTGCACTCCTGGAAGGCCTGCTTCAGCTGATATTTGGCCTCTTCAGGATCCTTGGAACGGACCCAGGTCCAGCCGGTGTATGCTGCTTTCATAGGTAATTCCTCCTGATTTTAAAATGATATATACGGTTCTTTCACACTGCTCAGTCGTCCAGGACCCCGTGCATGGGGTTGTTCTTCATGGGAGCGGTGCGGGTGTAGCTGGTCTGCAGGGGGACGTAAGCCCCTTCCTTGCAGGACTTGGAGAAGCTGGTCATGATCTCCAGCACGTGGCGCTGCTGCTGGTAGTTGGCGCGATGGTCTCTGCCGGTGCGCAGAGCTTTACACATGTCAGCCAGACCCAGAGCGCGGCTGTTGACGCAGTAGTCATACAGCAGGGGGATCTCCTTGTAGCCGTTGTAGAACTGGGGAGCAGTCTTTTTCTCCAGAGCGGGATCGGTCTGGGGAGCCGCTGCCTGATCCTCAGGCCGCAGAAGCATCACAGGGCCGTCGAAGGTGTTGGGGTCCGGGACCACCAGGGTGCCCTCGGTGCCGAACACTTCAAAACGTGCCTGGGCTCCGCGTGCGTAGTGCACGTCGAAGGTGGTGAAGATCTGGGCGATGGCGCCGTTGGAGAACAGAATGTTTCCCGACAGGTAAGTGTCCACGTCCACCTTGATGTCCTCGCCGTAATGGGGGGCGGAAGTGATGGTGCGGTGGGGGAAAGTCTGCTTGGTCATGCCCATCACGCCCTTGGCCTCACCCAAAAGCTGTACCAGAGCGGTGACATAGTAGGGGCCCATGTCCATCATGGGGCCGCCGCCACGCTTGTAGTAGAACTCGGGATCGGGATGCCAGGTCTCGTGGCCGTGGCAGATCATAGCGCAGTTTGCGCCCACCACGTCGCCGATCAGGCCGTCGTCGATGATCCGGCGGGCGGTCTGGATGCCGGCGCCCATAAAGGTGTCGGGAGCGCCGCCCATGCGCAGGTTCTTTTCCTCGGCCAGAGCCACCAGCTCAGAGGCCTCTTCCATGTCCACTGCCAGAGGCTTCTCGGAGTATACGTGCTTGCCGTGGAGCAGAGCCTCCTTGGTCACGCCGTAATGCTCGTGGGGACGGGTCAGGTTGAGGATCACCTCTACCTCCGGGTCGTTGAAAGCCTCGAACATATCTTTATAGATCTTGGGTTCCCGCACCTGAGCGCCTTCCGCGATCTGCTCCTTCACATAAGCAACGCCCTTTTCGGCCCGCTCAGGGATGAGATCACACACGCCAACCAGGTCCAGTTCCCGAAAGACCTTGGTAATGTTTTGCAGATAGATGCCGCTGATGGCGCCCACGCCGATCATGGCCACTCTTACCTTTTCCAAAGGTCACTCCTCCGTTTCCGTCATTTGTCATGACTTTTGGTTGCATTATAGCATTGTTTCTGGTAGAATACGTGCTAAAAGATGATTTTTTACTGCCATTTTTTGCGGTTTTGAGAAGGCGCTCTCCCGCCTTCCCTCAGAGAGGAGTTTGGACATGCACGCGTTCTTTGAGGCTCGGAAAGAGCCCTTTTCCATCCATATGGCGAAAGACCTGACGTTCCCCCTTCATCTTCACCCTCAGCTGGAGCTTTTTCTGGTTTTGTCGGGCAAGTCGGCGGTGACGGTGAGGGGCCAGGCCAAGGTGTTGGAGCCGGGATGCCTGGCGGTGATGTTTCCCAATCAGGTCCACGGCTACGCGGCCTTGGAGCCCAATACCCAGGCGGCGCTGCTGGTGTGCGATCTTTCCTACACCGGAGGCTATGGGGACGCCCTGCTTCGAAGCCACCCGGAGGATCCCTTCCTTTCTCGGGAGCAAGTCCATCCCAATATCCTGTTCGCCATAGAAGCTCTGGAAAAAGAGGAAGGCTGCCTGGAACAGAACCCAGTGGTGGGCCCCTTTGTGCAGCTGGTGCTGGCCCGAGCCATGCCGGAGCTTTCCCTGGCCAGAAACCAGGCCGCCGACCGGAAAGAGCTGACCTACCAGATCTCCCACTATGTGGGGGAGCATTTCCGGGAACCTCTCACCCTGGGAGAGCTGGCCCGGGAGCTGGGCATGAACAAATATCACCTGTCCCACGTGTTTTCTGAGAAGATGGGCCAGAGCTTTCCCTCTTACCTGGCCAGCATCCGCCTTTCCTGCGCCTGTTCCGCCCTGGCGGAGACGGACCGCTCCGTCACCCAGATCGCCGAGGAGTGCGGTTTCGAGAGCCAGCGGTCCTTTTTTCGGGTGTTTCAGCAGCACATGGGCACTACGCCCCTTCAGTACCGCAGGAACGCTCAGCCGGTCATGGACAGCCGCCCGGCAGGAGCTGCTTCCCGGGAGGGGTGAGCCGAGGCTCTATTATTATAGAAAGAGAAAAAGGATCCCCCAGACGGCTTGGGGGATCCTTTTTCAGTAAGGCAAAACAGAGAGCAAGAAAAAAACCGCCTGTAAAAGGCGGTTGCTTTCAGATCAAATAACAGTCAGAGCAAAGAGAGGAAAAAGTTCCTTGCTCAGCACCGGATTGCCAAGTCTCAGACAGAATCGTGGCGGGGAGACTGACGCACCTGCTTTAAGGCAGCGCTGATAGCGGCAATGATGTCTGCACGGTTTTGAGAGGCGTAACCAGACAGTTTTACGGCGATACGGCCGGTATTGGTGGTGACGTAGTGGGGCGGCAGACTGTTCAGCGCCAGAGCGATGACATCTGTCCGGCAAATGGGGCATTGACAGCCGCCGTCGGAAGCCAGTACGTCGTCCAGTTCCTGGAGGACAAGATCTTCCATCAAATTGTGATACCCAATACTCTCATTCATTTTCAAGGACTCCTTCATTATGGTTGTTTGACCGGGAGGAAAGCGCCGCGGGAAGCGGGCATATCCCGGAGATAAAATATGCAGACAAAACGACAGGGCCATCGGATAACCGAACAGCCCTGTCGCAAAAAGTTTGGTGGGGACAACAGGACTCGAACCTGTGACCTCCTACGTGTGAAGCAGGCGCTCTAACCAGCTGAGCTATGCCCCCGTAACAGACAATAGTATATCAGATTATTTATTTCCCGTCAACCCCTGATTTAAAAAAATTTCCCAAGACATTTTTCAACAGGGACCTTTGTCCATTCTGCCGCATAGGATGGTGCGGGAAACCTTTCCCGGAAGAGAGGTGAGAATGTGGCACAGCTTCCCAAAAAAGGCATCGACATCTCCGAGTTCAACGGAGATGTGGACCTGGCCGCCTTGAAGGGCCAGGTGGAATTTGTCATCATCCGCTGCGGTTACGGAGGGGATTACCCCAATCAGGACGATATCCGGTTTGAGGAGAACGTCCGGAAAGCCGAAGCCGCCGGGATCCCCTGGGGGACCTATCTCTACTCCTACGCCAAAAACACCGCCATGGCCAAAAGCGAAGCGGCCCACACTCTGCGGCTGCTCCAGGGCAAGCATCCCCAGTACGGCGTGTGGTACGACGTGGAGGACTCTTCCCTGCCGGAGGGAGAGGCCATCGTGGACAACGTGGTGACCTACTGCCAGGCCGTGCAGCAGGCGGGGTATTACTGCGGGCTGTATTCTTTTTTGTCCTGGCTGGAAACGAGACTCAACAGTCCCCGTCTGGATCCTTACGACAAATGGGTGGCCCAGTGGAGCAGTCAGCCGGATTACAAAAAGCCTTTCGGCATGTGGCAGTTTACCGACAATCTGATCCTGAACGGAAAGGCCTTTGACGGCAACTGGGCCTATAAGGATTATCCCGCGCTGACGGGAGGAAAGGAGGAAGAGGAATTGACCGAGGAACAAGTGGCGAAGATCGCCCGGGAGCAGGCCCAAAAGGTCTATAACGAGAACGAAAAAAAGTATAAGACCATGGCGTCCCTGCCCACTTGGGCGCAGGAGGCGGTGAGCCAAGTCTATCAGGAGCTGGGACTGTCCGGCACCGGAGGCGACGGCACGCAGATCGACGCCAGTGACACCTATGTCCGGGCTTTGACGGTGATCGCCAAAGTGCTGGATAAACTAAATGAAAGTCCCAGTAATGGGGAAATCAAGAGCTAAAACAGGCTGAAAAGGGTCCCCCGGAGACAAGCTCTCCGGGGAATCCCTTATTTGTGGGGATGGGAAGGGAATTTCTCAAAGTGATTCGCCTGTCGAACTTGTTTCTTCCCGGGTTATGGTGTACAATGAAATCCCAAGGAAGCAAGGGCAGAGACCAAGCAATCAAAAGCAGAAAGGGTGACGATGTATGGAAATGGATCGAGTGAATGTGGAGATCAGCCGGCTTTTGCAGTATGGTTTGAAGAAGGGGCTCATTGCCCCGGAGGATCAGGCTTACGCCGCCAACCGGATCTTGGCTCTGCTGGGCCTGAGAGAATTTCAGTTCCAGCCGGTAGAGGAGGAGCTACGCTATCCGGCTCAGCCTCTGGAAGCCCTGTGCGATCTGGCCGTAGAGAAGGGGCTGATCGACCCCGACACCCGGGACGGACGGGATCAGTTCGACACAGAACTGATGAACTGCCTGATGCCCCGCCCCTCGGAAGTGGTGAAAAAGTTCCGGGAGCTGTATGAGCAGGACAAGCAGGCCGCTACCGATTATTATTACGATCTTTCTCGGGCATCCAACTACATCCGGGTGGACCGGATCGAAAAGGACAAAATGTGGACTGCCCCCACAGAGTATGGTGATTTGGTGATCACCATCAACCTGTCCAAGCCGGAGAAGGATCCCAAGGCCATCGCCGCTGCCAAGAACGCCCCCCAGTCCGGTTATCCCAAGTGCGCCCTCTGCCGGGAGAACGAGGGCTTTTTGGGCAGCGCCAACCAGGCGGCCCGGGGCAATCACCGTCTGATCCCCCTGACTCTGGGGGACGAGCCCTGGTTCTTGCAGTATTCCCCCTATGTGTACTACAACGAGCACTGCATTGTGCTCAGCGGGGAACACCGTCCCATGAAAGTGAGCCGGGCCTCTATGGAACGGCTGCTGGAATTCGTCACCCTGCTGCCCCATTATTTTGTGGGTTCCAACGCGGATCTGCCCATCGTGGGCGGTTCCATCCTGTCCCACGATCATTTCCAGGGCGGCCGGTATGAATTCCCCATGGCCAAGGCGCCTATCCGGGAGCAGGTGGAGTTCCCCGGCTTTGAAGATGTGAGCGCCGGTATCGTCCATTGGCCCATGTCCGTCATCCGCCTGCGGGGCAAGGACCGGGAACGGCTGACCTCTCTGGGAGAGAAGATCCTCTCCGCCTGGCGGGAATATTCCGACGAGAGCGCGGACATCCTGGCTTATACGGAGGACACTCCCCACAACACCATCACTCCCATCGCCCGGCGGCGTGGGGAGGACTACGAGCTGGATCTGGTGCTGCGGAACAACCGTACCACGGAAGAGCATCCCCTGGGGCTGTTCCATCCCCATGCCCAGTACCACCATATTAAAAAGGAAAACATCGGCTTGATCGAAGTGATGGGCTTAGCTATCCTGCCGCCCCGGCTGCTGACAGAGTGCGGTCTGCTGGAACAGGCTTTGAAAGACCCTTCCCAGGCCCAGGAGATCCTCTCCCGTCCTGAGATGGAAAAGCATCTTGACTGGTACGAGGAGCTGAAAGCCGCCGGCGCGGGAGAAGGGGATACCCGCCGGGCTATTGAGGAGAGCATCGGCGCCATCTTCGGGAAGATCCTGGGCAACGCCGGTGTTTACAAGGACACTCCCGAAGGCCGGGAAGCCTTCCGGCGGTTCTGTTCTTCCCTGTGAACGCCCTGCGGCGTCTGACTCTGAAAGAACGTCTGCTGTGTCTGTTCTTTCCTGCCAGATGTTTGAACTGCGGGAGAGCGGTCCTCCCGGAGCGGCTGTTTTGTGAGGACTGTGTCCCCAAGCTGCCCCGGGAGCCCTTTCTCCGGGAGTTCCCGCTGGAAGGGAGAAAACTCACCGTCGCAGCGCCTCTCCTGTATGAGGAGGACTTCCGGCAGACACTGCGCCGGCTGAAATTCCAGGAGGAGTGGGGGCTTTGCCAACCGATGGCCTTGGTCATGGCGGAAGCCGCCGGGTCTCTTTCTGAAGAGTACACCCTGGTGACCTGGGTACCCATGTCCGACAAAAAGCTGCGGATGCGGGGCTACAACCAGAGCGCCCTGCTGGGAAAAGCCGTGGCCAAGGAGCTGGGCCTGCCCGGACGAGAGATCTTGGAGCAGACCCGGGAAATGGAGACACAACACACATTGAACCGGCCCCAGCGGGCGGACAATGTCCGGGACGCTTACCGGGCGAAAAGTCCCGTCCGCGGGGAACGGATATTGCTGGTGGACGATATCGTGACCACGGGAGCCACCCTGCGTTCCTGCGCCAAAGCTCTGTATGAGGCGGGTGCCGCCGGGGTGGAATGCCTGTGTGCCGCCACCAGCGTTTTCCGTCCTGGGGAGGAAGTTCCGAAGGACGGGGAAACTTGGTAAGAAAAGGAGAGAACCCATGCTGCATCGATTTTCCAGAGAAGAACTGCTCATTGGCCGGGAGGGCTTGGAGAAGCTGCAAAAAGCCCGGGTGGCCGTGTTCGGCGTAGGAGGCGTGGGCGGCCACGTGGTGGAAGCCCTGGCCCGCAGCGGCGTGGGCGCTCTGGACTTGTTTGACGGTGACCGGGTGAGTTTGACCAACATTAACCGGCAGATCATCGCCCTGGACAGCACTGTGGGCCGGCCGAAAGTGGAAGTGGCCAAGGAGCGGGTGCTGGACATCAACCCAGACTGCCGGGTGGAGGCCCGGGAGATGTTTTTCACCCCGGAGAACGCCGGGGAGGTGGACTTCTCCCAGTATGACTATGTGGCCGACGCCATCGACACGGTGACCTCCAAGATCGAGCTGATTCGCCTGTGCCGGGAAGCGGGAGTGCCGGTGATCAGCTCCATGGGGGCGGGAAACAAGCTGGATCCCACCGCCTTCCGGGTAGATAAGATCGAAAAGACCAGCGTGTGTCCTTTGGCAAGGGTCATGCGCCGGGAGCTGAAAAAACGGGGGATCACCGGGGTGAAAGCGGTGTACTCCACCGAGGAGTCTTTGACCCCTGCCCAGGCACAGTCCGGAGACGAGAAGGGTACCGCCGGCCGCCCCACTCCGGGGAGCATGGCGTTTGTCCCCAGCGTAGCCGGGCTGATCCTGGCCGGGGAGATCATCAAGGACCTGTTGGAAGGATAAGGAGGCAGCATGAAGGCACCTGTGGCTGTATTTCAGGCGGGGGAGCATCGGTTTCCCTTGGACCATACCTATATTATGGGCATCTTGAACGTGACCCCCGACTCCTTCTCTGACGGGGGCAAATACCTGGACCCCAGCGTCGCCGTGGCCCGGGCTGTGGAGATGGCCCGGGAAGGGGCGGACCTTATCGACATCGGGGGACAGTCCACCCGGCCTGGGTATGAGGCTATCTCCCCACAGGAGGAGTGGGAGCGGATCCGGGAGGTGGTCCCCGCCGTGGTGAAGGAGACGGGCCTGCCCGTGTCCGTGGACACCTTTTACCCCTGGGTGGCCCAGCGGGCTTTGGAGGCAGGGGCTTCCATCCTCAATGACGTGTCCGGCTTTGGGGAGGAAATGCTGCAAGTGGCGGCGGGCTCCCAGTGTGGGTGTATCGTCATGGACCCGGGCGGCAGCCAGGGAGAGGTCTGCCACCGGGTAAAGGAGTTCTTCCTGGACCGGCTCCAAGCGGCGGAAGCCCTGGGTATTTCCCGGGAAAGGCTTTGTTTCGACCCGGGAGTGGGCTTCGGCAAGACCATGGAGGAGAACCTGGCGCTGATCGCCCGGACAGGAGAGGTAAAGGTGGAAGGCTGCGCCCTGCTGATGGCGGCCTCCCGGAAGCGGGTGACAGGATTCCCCTGTGGGAATCCCCCCTTTGAGCAGCGGCTCCCGGCCACTTTGGCGGCCCACACGGTCTCCGTGCTGGCAGGGGCGGATATGCTCCGGGTTCACGATGTAAAGGAAGCTGTCCAGGCCGCCCGTATGGCCGACGCCCTGCGGGACTACCTGTGACAGAGGGGAAGAAAAGGGAGGAATGGATCATGGATACCATCCATATCAAAGGATTGCGGCTGTTCGCCTATCATGGGGTGGGAGCCGAGGAAAAGCGGGACGGCCAGACGTTCGTGCTGGACATGACCCTGAAAGCGGACTTGAGCCGGGCCCGCCGCAGCGACGACCTGGAGGACACGGTGAATTACGCGGCGGTGTGCCAAACGGTGCGGGAAGCCTTCACGGCCCAGAGCTTCGACCTGATCGAGCGGGCGGCCCAGCAGGCGGTGGACGCGGTGCTGGACGGTTATCCCCAGGTGGAGGAGATCACCCTGGTGCTGAAAAAGCCGGAAGCGCCCATCCCGGAGGAATTTGACTATGTGGCGGTGGAAGTGACCCAGCGCCGGAAGGAGAGATGACCATGCAGGTGGTATTGGGATTGGGGGGCAACCTGGGGGACCGGGAGGACAACCTGGCCCGTGCCCTGGACGCCTTGGAGCGGCTGGAAGGGACCCAGATGCTGAAGCTGTCCAATCTGTACGAGACGGAACCCTTTGACGTGCTCAGTGAGCAGGATAACTACCTGAACTGCTGTGTGCTTTTGGAGACCAGTTTGAAGCCTCAGCGGCTTTTGGAGCACTGCCAGCAGATCGAACAAAGCCTGGGACGGGTTCGGATAGAGTACCACGGAGCCCGCACCATGGATATCGACATTCTGCTGTGCGAGGGTTTCACCTCCGACACGGAGACCCTCACCGTGCCCCATCCCCACATCCGGGAGCGGGCCTTTGTCATGGTCCCTCTGTCGGACCTGTTTCCCGGTCTCAACGCTTTGGGCTACGATTTCAAGGAAGCCTATGAGGCGGTGGACAAGTCCGGAGTGGTGCTGTACAAATGAGGGAGACGCGGATCTTGGTCATCGGCAGCCCAGGCGGGGGGAAGAGTACCTTTTCCCGGCGGCTGGGAGAGATCTTGAACCTGCCGGTGATCCATTTGGACCAACTGTTTTGGAACAGCGACCGCACCACCGTTCCCCGGGAGGAATTCGACCGGCGGCTGGGGGAAGCCCTGGCGGGAGATCGTTGGATCATCGACGGGAACTTCCAGCGGACCATGGAATGGCGGATGGAGGGGTGTCAGGCAGTGTTTTTCCTGGATTACCCTGTGGAGGTGTGTCTCCAAGGGGTGCGGGCCCGGTTCGGCAAGCCCAGGGCGGATATTCCTTGGGTGGAGACGGAGGAGGACCCGGAGTTTTTACAGATGATCCGGGAATTCCCTGAAAAAACACGGCCAAAGATCCTGGCTTTGCGGGAGAAATATCCGGAAAAGCAGTGGACGACGTTCTCTTCCCGGGAGGAAGGGGACCAGTATCTGGAAAAACTAGAACGAGAAAAAAGACTTTCGCCCTTTTGACGGCGAAGGTCTTTTTTAGTGGCTGCTAATGGGCGTTTTGACGAATTACAAGAGTAAAGCGCGGTAAAACCGCCTAAAAATAGAGAAAATATTTACAAACTGGGGAAGTATATTTAGTGAAAAAAGGGAAAAGAAGTTCAAGAGCCGATCCTTCCTTGCATTTGTGGAAAAGGGGCGTATAATAGCAGACTGGATTAGATTTTTTTAATAGGAGGGATGAGCAGGTGGAAGGCGGTTATCATTTTCTGTTGGATTTTGCCTTGATTTTGCTCTCAACGAAGGTGCTGGGACTGTTGACCCAGCGTTTCCAGCTGCCCCAAGTGGTGGGCGCGCTGCTGGCTGGCTTGATTTTGGGCCCGGCGGTTTTGGGAATGATTCAGGAAACGGAGTTCATCCGGGATACGGCGGAGATCGGCGTCATTGTGATGATGTTCTGCGCCGGTATGGAGACCGACGTGAAGGAGCTGAAAAATAGCGGTAAGGCATCCTTCGTCATCGCTCTCATCGGCGTGATCGTGCCCGTGCTGGGCGGCTTTGGGTTGGCCTACTTCTTCAACAAGCCCGGCATCATCGATTCCGACGCGGCAGCTTCCACGTTTTTGCAGAACCTGTTCATCGGTGTCATTCTCACCGCTACCTCTGTGAGCATCACCGTGGAGACCTTGAAGGAACTGGGCAAGCTCAAGACCCGTTCCGGCAACGCCATCCTGGGCGCCGCCATCATTGATGATATCCTGGGCATCATCGCCCTGACCATCATCAGCAGCATGGCTGATCCTTCCGTGAATATTTGGATCGTGCTGCTCCAGATCCTGGGATTCTTTGTGTTCACGGCTGTGGCCGGATTCCTGTTCTATCAGTTCTACATCCGCTGGGTGGTGCCCAATCAGAAGGGCATGCACCGTCACGTGATCATCGCTTTCGTGTTCTGCCTGCTCATGTCCTATGTGGCGGAAGTGGCCTTCGGCGTGGCGGATATCACCGGCGCTTTCTTTGCCGGCCTGATCATCTCTCTCACTCAGCGCAGCCAGTATCTGGCCAGTAAGTTCGACGTGCTTTCCTACGCCTATCTGTCTCCCCTGTTCTTTGCCAGCATCGGCTTGCAGGTGACCCTGCCCGCCATGACCTCCAGCATCATCCTGTTCTCGGTGCTGTTGATCCTGGTGGCCGTGCTGACCAAGGTGGTGGGCTGCGGCTTGGGCGCTAAGATCTGCCACTACCAGAATTACCAGTGCGCCCGTATCGGCGTGGGCATGGTGTCCCGTGGCGAAGTGGCCCTGATCGTGGCCAGCAAGGGTATGGCTCTTGGCCTGATGGGCAACAACTTCCTGGGGCCGGTGATCTTGATGGTTGTGGCCACTACCATCGTCACTCCCGTGCTGCTGAAGTTCGTATTCCGCTGGGGTCCCGCCAATACTCCCGCCGTGGACAAGGGCTTTTCCGAGAACTACGACGAGTTGGGTGTGCTGCGTAGCGGCATTGGCGTAAAGAACTTGGCGGACAAAGCGGAATCTTCCTCCAGCCAAGAGGAGATCCCCGTTAAGAGCAGAAAGAAGAAATAAAAGGGTTCGCACCCTTTCCCAATCACATAAAAAAGACCCGGAGAGCTTCGCGGCTCCCGGGTCTTTTTGCGTGGTAGGAAAGCTCACACCTCGGTGAACTCCATGATGATGCTGTGGGGGATGATCTTGGACAGAAAATGGTAGAACTTGTAAAACAAGCCCCTGGTGTAGACCATTTTTCCCCGCTTGGCGGCCCGCAGGGAGGCCACTGCCACCTCTCGGGCGTCCACTCGGGGCAGCTTGTCGATGAGCCTGGACCGTCCCTCGGGAACGCCGGCCACATGCCAGAAATCCGTGTCCATGGGGCCGGGGCACACTGCCAGTACCTTGATCCCCCGAGGCCGCAGCTCGTCATGGAGGGCCTTGGAGAGGGCCAGTACATAAGCCTTGGTGGCGCAGTATACCGACATCCGGGGAGTGGGGGCGAAAGCGGCGATGGACGCCACGTTGATCACCAGGCTGTCGTCCAGCATGTAGGGCAGGCACAGCCGGGTGATGGCAGTGAGGGCCCGGCAGTTCAGGTCCACCATGCCCACCTGAGCGTCCCGGTTGGAGGAGAAGAAATCGCCGCATTTGCCGTAGCCGGCGTTGTTTACCAGCACCTTGATCTCCGGGTTGTTTTCTTTGAGGAGCTTTTCGAACACGCCCACGCTCTCTTCCTGGGTCAGGTCCAGGGAGATGGCGGCAATGGTCTTGTCCGGGTGTTCCTCGGCGATTTCCTTGAGCAGATCCTTCCGGCGGGCTACCAGCCAAAAAGCGTCCACGCTGGGATACTGTGCGATGATTGCGTTGATGTATTCCTTACCCAGGCCGCTGGAGGCCCCGGTGATGAGAGCGGTCACCATGAAAAACGTCCCCTTTCCTGTAATACTGAAACTTTCTTTTTATTGTACCCTTTTCCACCCGGTCCGTCAATGCGGGAGTTTCGGGGAAGGTTTACAAATTTTTTAGATTTTCGGCTGTCCTGCTGGGCGATAGTATGCTATAATGACCTCGTGTGCAGCCCTACCAGGGCAAACTTGTATCATAGAACAAAACAAAGGACGGATGTTATCGTGAAGCGAAACAAATGGATGGCGGCGCTGCTGGCGCTGGTGCTCATGCTGGCTCTGCCACTTTCCGCGGCAGCCGAGACCTTCTCCACCGAAGATTTCACCATTGAGATTCCGGAGGGGATGTATCAGTTCGGCCCCAACACCTCTGTGGACGATCCCTCCTGGGCCCTGGCCGGGGTGGCGGATCCCACTTCCAAGCTCCAGACTTATCACGACATGAACGGCATCGCCGAGCTGGTGACCGAGGACGGGAAAACCAGCATCCTCATCATGCAGAACCAAACTGACACCACGGAGTCCATTTTCTCCCTGCGGGACCTGTCCGAGGAGAAAAAGCAGGAGTTCCTGGATGGGGTGATGCAGTCCAAGTCTGAAGATATCAAAGTGGACAAGTACTACATCGACGTAAATGGTCAGCCCTTCTACCGGCTGCGGGTGGACGGCTCCTCTGACGGCATGGAATACCATGAGGTCCAGTATGCCACCATCATCAACGGCTATTCTCTGGGATTCGACATCTACGGCGGCGACGAGACCGTGACCCAGGAGCAGGAGGATATGCTGCTGGAGATCGTGGAGTCCATCACCTTCTCGGAGATCCTGGAAAAGCCCGAGACCACTGCTACTGCTCAGGATTACATCGTGGTTGTGTCGGTGCTGTTGCTGCTGGTGCTGGTGATCTTGGTGCCGGTGGTGTATGTGCCCATCCGGAACAAGAAGGAGAAGAAGCTGAAAGCCAAGCTGGCCGAACAGCTTACCCAGTACCACAAGGAGCACGGAGGCGCTGAGAATGACTTGGGTGAACTGCGGTTCGCCAATTCCACCGAATGTACCAAGGAAGCCATCCATACCTTCAGCCTGTACCAGTCCTACATTAAGAACCTGGGCTCGCTGCTGATCGGCGGAGCGTTGTGCGCCGCTGCCTTTGTCGTGGCATTTGCCCTGGACGCCGAATGGTGGGGCAAGCTGCTGGTGGTGGGCGTCGTGGTCTACTACGGCTACAAGGTGTTCAATATGCCCCACGCATTGGAGAAGATCCAGCGCAAGGTCTATGACCGGGGTGTGTCCTCCACGGCTCATTACGCTTTCTATGAGGAAGGTTTCCGGGTGTCCGGTATCCAGTCCGCCAGCGTGTTCCCCTATTTCCAGATCGTAGACCTGCGCCGTCACGGCCACTATCTCTATCTGTACTACGGTCCGGAAAACGCCTACATGGTGGACAAGTTCACCTTCTCCCTGGGCGAGTATGAGGACTTTGTGAAGTTCATCTGCGAAAAGACCGGTAAGAAACTGTAAAGGAGGACTGCGCTGTGGAACAGCTCATCGGCATCATTGGCGCCATGAAGGTGGAAGTGGACGCCATCCTCTCCGCCATGGAAGAGAAACACGCCCAGACCCGGGGCGGTATGGAGTTCACCACGGGGACCTTGTCCGGAACACCTGTGGTGGTGTCCCAGTGTTCTCCTGGCAAGGTGAACGCCGCTCTGTGCGCCCAGGCTATGATCGACCAGTACAGCCCCAAGCTGGTGCTGAACATCGGTGTGGCTGGGGGCATTGGGGAGAACGTGCATATCGGAGACGTGGTGATCGCTACCGCCTGCGTGGAGTACGACTTTGACACCTCCGCCCTGGACGGCTGTCCTGTGGGTCAGATGTCTTTGCCCGGTTTTGAACAGTCCATGATCCAGCTGCCTTGCGACCAGAATCTTGCCCAGCTGCTGGCCAAAGAGGCCCAGAGCCTGTATGGCAAGGTTCACCTGGGCGTGGTGGCCACCGGGGACAGGTTCGTGGCAGACCCCAAGCTGGGAGACTGGCTGCAAAAGGAGTTCGGGGCTATGGCCTGCGAAATGGAAGGCGGGGCTATCGCCCATGCCTGCCTGGTGAACCAGGTGCCTTGCGCCGTGCTGCGGACTATCTCCGACAACGCCCACGACAGCGAGACCGTGGACTTTGTCACCTTCGCCAACGACTCTGCCCGAAAGGCCCAGGAGTTTTTGAAAACCGTCATCGCTCAGCTGTGAGGTGGCTTGTATGAAGATCTACGACATTTCCAAGGAAGTGTTTTCCTCTACTGTGTTTCCTGGAGACCCGGTGCCAGGCCATCAGCCTGTGTCAGAACTGGCTAAGGGAGACCTGTGTAATCTCACTGCCCTGACTCTGGGAAGCCACAGCAGCACCCACATGGACGCCCCCTGCCATTTTGTGGCAGGAGGAAAGACCATCGATCAGGTAGACCTTGCCAGATGCGTGGGGCCCTGCCAGGTAGTGGAGGCTTCTGGGCTTCTTTCCCGGGAGTGGGCCAAATCCGTGTTGGGTACCGGAGTGAAGCGGCTGCTGGTAAAAGGGGAGATGCAGCTCTCTCTGGAAGCGGCCCAGGAGCTGGCAGAAAGCCTGCTGCTGTTAGGCATCGAGGGCATGACCGTGGGAGACCCCCAGGATCCCGCCCCCATCCATAAAGCGCTGCTCAGCGCTGAGGTGGCAGTGTTGGAAAGCTGTGACTTGAGCCAGGTCCCCACCGGGGAATATTTCCTGGCGGCCCAGCCCCTGAAATACGGCGGTCTGGACGGCGCCCAAGTGCGGCCCCTGCTACTGGAAGGCGTAAACTGTTGAATACAGAAAAAGGGAGGGCCCGGTGGGGACCTCCCTTTTTGAAAGGAAAGGATGATTGTATGGGAAAACGGGAACAAGCCATTGCCTATTTGGAGCGTGATCCCCTGCGGATGATGGACATGCTGGAGCCTGTGCGGCGAAACATGGTGGAGATCACCGCCTGCGGGGAGGAGGGCGTGTTGCTCTATGTCCCTACGGCGGAGCTGTATCTGCTGGCGGCGGACTCGGCGGAAGCTGCCCGGGAGCTTTGCGCCGGGGTGGAAAAGATGGACCTGGCGGCAGCTCACAGCCAGGAGACCGCCGATTTCCTCCGGGAAAAATACGGCATCAAAAACCGGGACCGGTGTACCCAGGCGGTATATCTGGGGAAAGAGCCTTTGCCGGTACCGGAGGGGTTTGAGATCCGCCAGCTGGGGGAGGAGTCCTTTCAGGTGATCTCCGAGAACTACACCACAGTGTCGGACCCGAAGTACATCCACCAGCGGCTGGCCGCCGGTGTGATGCACGGAGCCGTGGAGAACGGGGAGCTGATGGGGTTTATCGGCATCCACGATGAGGGCAGCGTGGGGCTTTTGAAGGTGCTGCCCGACTACCGCCGCCGTGGCGTGGCCACTGCTCTCATGGCCTATATGACCAACTGGTGCTTGGAGCGGGGGTGGGTGCCCTTTTCCCAGATCTTCGAAGGGAATACGGCCTCCACGGAGCTTCACAAAAAGATGGGCTGGACCTTGTGTCCCCAGGACATGTTCTGGGTGATGGACGATTAAAAAAGGAGGGGAATTTCCCCTCCTTTTCTTGTTGCGATCTCAGCGGATGGTGGCCCGGCGCAGCAGGAGCCAGTCAAACAGGGCGAACAGCGCCGCCAGGACCAGCAGGCTGACCATGCAGTTGGGAACGTTGTTGAAGGCGAAGTCCAGCACCGGCTTCACCACGGCATTGCCAAAGGCCCGGAGCCGTTCCCCAAAGTACATCGAGTCCAGAGCTTTGAGAGCGGGGATGCCGAAGATCAGCAGGGCGGGGACGCCGGCTCCCACCAGGACCTTGCCCAGTTTGCCTACCCGGTAGAACAGCATGACCACGGCATAGCCCACATTTGCCATGAGGAACAGCAGGCAGAACCCGAACACCACCGACAGGAAGAATCCTTGCACAGGATTTCCCCAGGCCGTAGGATAGAGCTGCTGGAACAGGGAGATGCTCAGGAAATGGGAGGAGGAAAGTTCTCCCACCAGGTTGATAAGGGAGTGAAAGAGCTGGTCCAACAGCCCCATGAACAGTGCCGTAGCGCCTGCGGTAGCAAGCCGGGTGAGGAACAGAGTCTTGCGGCTGACGCCGTTTTGCAGAGAGAACCGGAAGTTCTCCGTGAAGGAGTTGAGTCCCACAATAAAGATGAAAATGCAGGAAGAAAATGTGATGCCCGACATGATGATGGTCCTCTCTCCGGCGATGGAGAGAGAAGAAGTCATGGTAATCACCGAAAAGTTGGCCAGCAGCGTTATGCAGAAGATCACGAAATAGTAGATCAGCACCGCCCAGCGCAGGTCAAGGATCTGATAGAGAAAACTGGCTTTTGCTTTCATAAATGCTCCCTCACTTTCCCGTCATGAGAATAAACAGCTTCTGAAGATCCAGTCCAGAGACCTCCAGCCCCTGGGGCAGGCTGCCCCGGTCCGGCTGGCCCCAGAGATAGGCGCTCTCCAGGCCGCCCAGCACATCCACACCCAGCACATTTTTGCCTTTCAGGTACTCCTCTACCAGGCTCCGGGGCCCGCTGACGGTGTACCCCTGGCGCAGCAAGTCCTGGCAGGGCCCTTTTTTCAGCACTTCTCCTTTGTGGATCACCACCACGTCCTCGATGATAGAGGACACCTCCTCGATCAGGTGGGTGGAGATCACCATGGTGAAGGGCCGTTCCGTGTACCGGGCCAGAAGCGTCCGGTAGAACAGATCACGGTGGTTGGCGTCCAAGCCCAGCACAGGCTCATCCAGCAGCACGTAGGGGGTGTTCACGGACAGGGCCACGATCAGCTTGAAAATAGAGGTGTAGCCCGTGGACAGCTTACTCACCTTGGCGTTGGTGTTCAGCTCGAAGGCGGAAGCCATATTCCAGGCAAAGTCCTGGTCAAAATCGGGATAGAACATCTTGGTCCACCGGAAGGCGTCTTTCACCTTCATGGAATCAGGATAGCAGTTTTTCTCGCTCATCAGGTACATCTTGGAAAGGGCTCGATCATTGTCGTGGACCGGCTCCCCGTCCACAGTGACGCTGCCCCCTTCGGGGAAAATCCTGTCGGTGAGCACGCTCAGCAGGGTGGATTTTCCCGCTCCGTTCCGGCCCAGAAGTCCGTAAATCTTGCCCTCTTCGAAGGTGACGCTCACGTCCTGTAAGGCCCGCACCGGGCCAAAGCTCTTGCTCACATGGTCGATGACGATGCTCATAAAGTCTCCTCCTTCTGCTCTTGGGCGAATCCCCGGTCAATGAGAGCGGCAAGCTCTTCCCGGCTCATGCCCAGCCGTTTGGCCTCCCCGATCATGGAAGCCACAAAGTGGTCGTAGAAGCTTTCTTTTCGTTTGGCACGCAGCTTTTCCACCGCGCCTGTCGCTACAAACATGCCAACACCTCGTTTCTTGTACACCACACCCTCGTCCACCAGCAGATTGATCCCCTTGAGAGCTGTGGCGGGGTTGATCTTATACAGCACAGAGAATTCCGTGGTGGAGGGGATCTGACTTTCCTCCGGGAAAGCCCCGGAAAGGATGCTGTCCTCCAGCCAGTCGGCGATCTGCTGGAAGATGGTTTTTTCTGAGTTGAAGTCCAGTTCCATAGGCGCCTCCTATTTAGTTAGTTGGTCAAGTAACTAACCACAAGACTATAATAGGCCCTTCTCAGTCTCTTGTCAAGGGAGGAAAGGAAATCGTAAGAAATGAACGCTGTCTTTTCCACCGGATCTCCCTTGACAGGGGGGAAGGGCATTGAGTAAGATAACAGGGAAGAAAGGCGGGGATCATCCCATGAAACTGCTCATCCTGTACTATTCCAAAACAGGCTTTACCAAACGTTATGCCCAGTGGCTGGGCGAGGATCTTTCCTGCGACTGTCTCCCTTTTGAGAGCCGGAGCGGCGTGGACCTGTCCCAGTATGACGCTGTGGCGTTCGGGTCCAGCCTGCGGGCAGGGAAGATCCGGAAACTGTCCTGGTTCCGGAAGCAGCTTCCCAAGTTGAAGGGCAAGCGGCTGGCGGTGTTTTTCACGGGAGCCATGGGGCCTGATCCCCAGGCTATCCAGAAAGCTATTTCCCAGAACCTCACTCCCCAGGAGCGGGAACAGGTGAAGGCGTTCTACCTGTGGGGCGGCCTGAACTATGACGCCATGGAAGGCATGGACAAGTGGATGATGGAGGTGTTCCGGAAGATGCTCCAGTCCAAGAAGGAACCCACGGATGAGGATAAACAGGCTGCCCAGATGGTGGCTTCCTCCTTTGACAAGACCGATCGGGCATTTTTGAAACCGCTGGAAAACTATCTGCGGGGATGACAAAAGGGGCGGCCAAGTTTGGCCGCCCCTTAAAAGCGCTATGTTAATAGTACCGCATCACCGCGATGACCTTCCCCAGCACGGAGACATGGTCGGAGTAGATGGGCTGGAAATCCGGGTTTTCCGGCTGGAGCCGCACTTGCTCCTTTTCCCGGTACAGACGTTTCACCGTGGCTTCATCGTCGATCATGGCCACCACGATTTCCCCGTCGTCGGCGGTAGAAGTCCGTTCCGCCACCACGTAATCCCCGTCCAGGATGCCCGCGTCACGCATGCTCAGGCCACTGACGTGAAGTGCGAACAGCTCTTTGCCCTCTTTTTTGGGGAAGGGGATGTACCCTTCGATGTCCTCCACTGCCAGGATGGGCATACCAGCAGTGACTTTTCCCAAGATAGGTATCTGAGCGGCGGGAGTTTCCCCCTCCACCCGGATGGAGCGGTTGAGGCCCGCTTCCCGGCTGATGTATCCTAGGCGTTCCAAGGTCTTTAAATGGGCGTGGACCGTGGAAGTGGACCGCAGCCCCGTGCCGGCGCAGATCTCCCGCACAGTGGGCGGTACTCCGGTGGAGGCTTCCTGCCGGAGAAAGTCGTAAACCTTCTGTTGGCTTTTGGTAAGATGCTCCATGACCATGCCCCGCTTTCGTCGAAGAATTTGATGCCACACCTGTGGCGGGCTTTGCCTGCGCCGCCATATTGGTGCTTGTTTTTATTATATCACAAGAGCGGGATGTTCGCAAACATTTGTTTGTGAAATATCAAAGTTTTTTCCTGGCGGCGGGACCCTGAAAAGTTCACAAAAAGGGTGGAATTATTTTAAGGTTTATTCACAACGCCGTAACAACTCCCCAGGGATTTCTGGGTATAATAACACCGTACTCAAAAGAAATGGACCGCACCTTTTCTTGAGATACATGTTCTACCCTCCTCAATAATACCCCTCAAGCTAAGAGAAGGGGCCGGCAATCGAGTAGGTTGCCGGCCTTTTCTCTTTTTTGCAACGGCATGATCTGGTGAATAAACCCATTCCAAAAGGCTCAGAATACCAATGCAGGAACGGCATTTTGACCCGAAAGGAATGTGTGCATATGAACGACAAACGCTTTACCCAGGAGAAGAACCGGCGCAACGGGTTTTATCTGGCGCTGGCGGTGTGTTTAGTGGCGGTGGGCATTGCCGCCTGGAGCACCTACGACGCGGTGAACAGTTATGTGGAGCCCACCTCTCAGAGCGAGGAACTGGTGGACCAGCAGGAAGAGGACGTGCGGGAAGGCCAGGAGACTATGGGAGACGCGGACACTGCCGATGAGCAGGACGCGGAAGGCGACAGCGCGGATACGGACGCGGAAATTTCCGTTTCCCAGAGCGAAGTGGACCCGGACGACCCGGAAGCACCCCGTGACACTTCCGCTCAGGAGACTGCCGGGGAAGTGACCCAGAGCAGCGAAGCTTCTGAGGAGGAAGAGAGCACCTCTTCCCAGGAGGAGAGCAGTGAGACCCAGGAAGTGCCCACAACAGCTCCTCTGTATGAGATCAGCACGGAGATGATTTGGCCCATTGAGGAAGGGGAGGCCCAGACAGCTTACAGCGCGGGAGCTCCGGTGTATTCTCCCACCATGAAGGACTGGCGCATCCACACCGGACTGGATATCTCCGCGGAAAGTGAAGCGCCGGTGCTGGCTTGCGGCAACGGTCAGGTGCAGGAGACCTATACCGACAGCATGCTGGGCAATGTGGTGCTCATCGAGCATGGGGACTACCTGTTCTATTACTGCGGCGTGGGGGAGAATTTCATGGTGGAGCCGGGAGACGTGGTCACCATGGGACAGCAGATCGGTGTGGTGACAGCGGTGCCCTTTGAGGCGGCTGAGGAGCCCCACCTCCATTTGGAAGTGCGGCGAGACGGCGCGGCTCTGGATCCCCAGGCGGTGCTGGACGGGACAGTCTGACGAGACGATCTTAATACACGGAAAAAGATGGCGGGCAAAGGAGTCCGCCATCTTTTTTGGTGTTTGAGCCTTGTTTATTTCAGCGCCTGATATTTCTTCTTGGTGGCCAGGCCGCCCCGGATGTGGCGCTGGGCCTTGTTCACTGCCAGTACGTTCTTCACGTCCCGGTAAAGGCTGCTGTCCAGATATTTCAGGCGTTGGGAAACGTCCTTGTGTACCGTGCTCTTGCTGACGCCGAATTGCTTGGCGGCCCGGCGCACGGTGGCCTTGTTTTCCACGATGTACTCGCCGAGCCTGGTGGCCCGGTCGTCGATGACATGATTGGACATATGCACCCCTCACTTCCAATGTGTTTCATACATATGAAAGCCGGGGGCTCCTTAGTACAAGTGTGGTTTTGTCCCTGGGAAAAAGAAAGAGCTCCCGGAATGGGAGCCCTTTTTTGTGGGGTCAGATATGTTTCTCGAACCAGTCGGTGATCTCCTTCAAGCGGCGGATCCGGTGGCGGGGCTTGCCGCTGCGGGACAGCTCGTGATTCTCTCCGTGGAAGATGACCATCCGGGTCTCCACGCCACGCTGCTGCAAAGCGGAGTAGATCTGATAGCCCTCAGAGAGGGGGCAGCGGTAATCCTCATCGCTGTGGATGACGAGAGTGGGGGTGACGCACTGATCCAGGTACTTCAAGGGGGAGTGGAACCACATCTTTTCCATGCTGTTCCACACGTTGTCCTTAGAGCCCAGTCCCATCTGATCCCGGGCGAATTCCTCGCCGATATCGGAGGTGAACCCGAAGCCCACCCAGTTGGTGATGGACCGCTGAGTCGCCGCGGCGCAGAACCTGTCCGTGTGGCCCACGATCCAGTTGGTCATGAAGCCGCCGTAGCTGCCGCCGGTGACGCACAGCCGAGCTTTGTCGATCTGGGGGTATTTCTCCAGCACCTTGTCGGTGAAAGCCATGATATCGTCATAATCGATGGTGCCGTACTTGCCTTTCAGGTCGGCAAACTCATTGCCCCGGCCGTCGCCGCCCCGGGGATTGCAGAAGAACACGAAATACCCCTGGTTGGCCCAGAACTGCATCTCGTGGTAGAACACCTCGCCGTACACCGTCTTGGGGCCGCCGTGGATGTCCAAAATGCCGGGATAGGACTTCTGAGGATCGAAGTCCTTGGGCAGCAGCACCCAGCCGTCCAGATCGGTGTTGTCGTTCTCGAAGGCCAGCTTTTGGGGCGTGGCCACATATATGTCCTCCAGCACCTTCTGGTTGAGGGCGGTGAGCTGAGTCCGCTCCTGTTTGGCCTCATCCCAGGCGTAGATCTCCTGGAGCTTCATGTCCTGCATGCCGATGAAATACAGAGTGCCGTCCGCCACGTCCAGGCAGTCCACAGAGCCCTCTTGGGTGTACACAGGGCGGATCTCCCCGGACTCATCCAGGCAGAACACCTGACTGGCGTTGCGGATGGTGGCGATGAAGTAGAACTTCCCGTTGGACACCATCCAGCTCTGGCCGCCGCCCAAACGGCAGTCGCTGCCCACGGAGGAGGCTACCGCGTCCTCATAGGGGGCCAGCAGAGACATGTCTCCGGTGGCAGGGTCCAGAATGTAAAACTGCACGTTCTCGTTGATGCCGTAGCGCTTCTGGTCCGTGGCCAGGGCCAGGATCTTCTCTCCCCACCACAGGGCGTCGTAGATCTCGTACACCCGGGGAGCCAGGAGCTGGGTGGTCTTGTCGGAAGCCAAGTCGTAGACGTAGATCCCGCTCTTTTCCTTCCGCTTCACGGTAAAGTTCTGGCCGGTGAATACCACCCGGGTGCCGTCCGGGCTCAGGTGGGCAGAACCGACCGCGAAGGTCTCCTTAGTCACTCTGGTGAGCTTGTCCGCTTTCTCGTCGTAGAGGAACAGAGCGTCACGGTGTTTGTTCACGTAGCCCTGACCGTTAAAGTAGAAGGGCAGCTCATCCAGCACCTGGTAGTCCTTTTCCTCCTTCTTTTCCTTGAGGAGCTCCTCTTTGGCGGCGCCTTTCAAGGTGTAGGCTTTGGAGAACCGCAGGTCCCAGTCTACCCGCAGCAGGTACAGCCCGTCGCCCACCTTCTCTTCCAGAGAAGCGGACAGGGGCACCGAGAAGGCTTTCTTGGCCTCGCCGCCCCTCAGGTCCAGCCGGTAAAAGGCGGTGTATTCCTCGCCGGCTTCCTGGTGCTTTTTCTGTTCCGGGTCACGGGAGGAAGTAAACAGCAGGGTGTGAGCGCCGTCCCATAAAAAGTCCCCGGTCTTGCCGTCAGTGGTCAGCTGGAAGGCGTCCCCTTCCTGGGGTTTCACCCACAGATCCCGGTCGTAGGAATTGGCTTCCACGTTGGCTTTGGCTCCCAGAAACGCCAAGTTCCCTTCCGGTCCCCGGCGCAGTCCGGAGAGAAACTGATAGCTGGTAAACGTGTCCATGGAAAGTGCTTTCATATACAACTCCGTCCTTTCTGAAAAATAAAATCTTTCCCCCATTATAGGCGGAAAATCACCTCTCCGCAACCCATCTTCCCAAAAAGAAAAGGCCCGGGGATCTTCCCGGACCTTTTGTGTTTGAATTAGTGGCAGCCGCGCTTCTGGCAGGCGTAGTAGGCGGTGGGATCAGTGGGGTCCCAAGTGTGCCAAGAGGGCAGCTGGATGCCTGTGGGTTTGGCGAGAGGCCCGGAGGTCTCGATGGCGGAGATGAACACCTGCGTGCCCAGCTGACAGTTGTCGTAGATCCACTTGGCGTCCTCGCAGTTGAGCCGGATGCAGCCCAAGGAACGGGTGGAGCCCAGCAGATTGTATTCTCCCACTTCCAGATCGAAGTTGTTGTGGGTCCAGTTGGGGACGGAGTGGAACAGGTAATTCCCCTGGATCTGAGTGCACCACTGGGCCCAGGTATCACCCACCATCTTCAGCCAGCGGTAGCGGGCGGGGGTGTAGTAGGTGCCGGTGGGAGTGGAGACGCCGCAGGACACCAGCATAGACCGCACAGGCGTATTGTACTTGCCGGTGGCAGGGTCCTTGGCGTAGATGATCAAATAGTTGGCGGGTTTATACACCTTGATGTAGTAAGGTCCGCTGACCACGCCCAGGCCGGAGATATCGTTGACCAGAGAGCCGTCTTTGTAGTACCGACGCCACTGGCCGTCCATGTAGAAGCCGTTGTAGGCCGCGCCGGTGGAGCTGTCGAAGATATAGGTTACACCGTTGATGGTGGTCTTGCCACGGACTACCTTCCGGGTGGAGCCGTCCACATAGTAGAGGTTGCCGCCGTCCCGGATCCAGTGACTCTCCACTGTGGTGGTGTCTTTCTCGTAGGTATCCCACACTTCCACAGCGTTCGTCGCTTCTTCGCCGTCCTCTTGACCTTCTCCTTCCTGGCCTTCCTCTCCGCCTTCCATGTGATAGGTGTGGGGAGTGGAGGCCTCTACGATGGCTGCGTAGGCCCAGTGGGTGGGGAACAGGTCGTAGTAGTTCTTCACATCGGTGAGTTCTTTCACATTGGCATCAGCGGTACGGCCCAGCATCTTGTTGATGATGCTCACCGCTTCCGCACGGGTGATGTTCTTGTTGGGGCCGAAGGTGCCGTCCTCATAGCCGGAGACCCACCCTTGCTGGGACGCGCTGTAAATGTAGGGAGCGGCCCAGAAGCTGTCAGGCACGTCGGAGAAGGTGCTCTTGCCGTTTTCCAAGGTGCTGAAGGCCATGGCAATGGTGACGAACTCCGCCCGGGTGATTTTTTTGTTGGGACCAAAGGTGCCGTTCTCGTAACCGGAGACCACTCCCAGACCGGCCATGGTCTCCACGGCCTCAGCGTACCACTGGTCAGCGGGCACGTCGGGGAAGGATTTTTTCTCCCAATCGGTGGTCAGCAGAAGCTTATAGAACATGGTCACGGCTTCCGCACGGGTGACAGACTTATTGGGGAGGAACAGACCGGTGTTGTAGCCGGACATATACGCCACATGCTCTTCCGTGTTCAGCAGATCGCCCACTTCTCGGGACCACCGGGCGGTGTAGGTCACGTCGCCGGTGACAGGAGTGGTAGCAGGATCCACCGGGTTGCCGTCCTTGTCAAACCAGCCCAGAGTGACGGCCGCGGGCAGATCAGGGATGGAAGGCACCAGGGAGGGGAGCTGACCCTCTTCCATTTCCAAAGTAATGGTGCCGAAACTGCCCATCTGGTAAGTGATGGTATACCGGGCAGGCTGAGGCTCTTCGGGTTCTTCCGGCTCCTCAGGCTGGGAAGGATCTTCCTCGCCGGGAGTTTCATCAATGTCGGGGTTTACCTCCGGCTGGGAAGGCTCCTCCGTGGGTTGGACGTCCCCTTCGGAGAAAGATCCTTCCTGATTCTGGTTCTCAGGCAGATCTCCCTCGAAAGGTTCCTCTTCCGGCAGTCCCTGACCTAAGCCGGGAACCTGGCTGGAAACGGACTCCGTTTCCGAACCGGGACGGGGAGCGTTCAGCTCTTGGCCCATGGACCCGGGAAGCTCCTGGGCGAATACGGTAAAGCCGGGGCCTTCCAGAGCCAAGACGCCGCAGAGGGCAAGGGTGAAAAGAGAGGTGATGACGCGGTGCAGTTTGTGGCGGTGTTTTTTCATAACGCAGTTCTCCGTTCCTCAAGTGAGACATAGATCTCTATTTGATTTCTGATTTCTATTATAAGGCAAGATGAGCAGGAAGGAAAGAAAAATATGGTTTACAAAATTTAGGGAAATTGAACGGATTGCTCAAAAAGGGCAAAGGACAAGGGCTCCCATGGCGTGGTATGTCGTCCTGGGGTAAAAATTTTTGCGCCGGACTGTATCCTATGATATAATAAAAGCAAGCACCGATATGGCGGCGCGGACGTGCGCTGCCGTGCAGAACAGCGCGGGCAAAGCCCGCCGTCCAAGGCGCGATATGCCCACCGCAGGTGTGATATAATACATCATAATAACAGGGGCCGTTCAAGGCGGGCGGCAGCTGCGATACAACGATGATCCCAGGAGGTGGCTCAATGAAAGTGTCAGTGATCGGCTGCGGCAGATGGGGAACGTTTCTGGCCTGGTATCTGGACCGTTCCGGCCAGGAGGTGACTCTCTACGGGCGGAAGGGGTCCCAGCGGATGGAGACCTTGATGGAGACCCGCACCAATGGGGTGACCACTCTGCCGGAAAGCGTACACCTGACGTACAGTCTGGAAGAAGCCTTGAATCGGGACACTTTGGTGATCTCCGTGGGCTCCCAGGGACTGCGGGGACTGCTGCGGGAGATCGCCGCCCTGTGTCCCGGCGAGGAAAAGCGGCTGGTGCTGTGCATGAAGGGCTTGGAGACAACCACGGGAAAGCGGCTCTCCACTATCGTGGAGGAAGAGCTTCCTGCCGCCAGGGTGGCAGTGTGGCTGGGACCGGGCCATGTGCAGGAGTTCACCGCAGGGGTGCCCAACTGCATGGTCATCGACAGCCGGGACGAGGAGCTGAAAGAGGAGCTGATCTCCGCCTTTTCCAGTGAGCTGATCCGGTTCTACTACGGCAGCGACCTGATCGGAAATGAGATTGGCGGGGCGTCCAAGAATGTGATCGGCATTGCCGCGGGCATGCTGGACGGGCTTCATCTGTCCTCCTTGAAGGGGGCGCTCATGAGCCGGGGCACCCGGGAGATCGCCCGGTTGATCCAGGCTCTGGGGGGCAGCGAGCTTTCCGCCTACGGCCTGTGCCATCTGGGGGACTACGAAGCCACTGTTTTTTCTAAGTACAGCCATAACCGCCGGTACGGGGAAGCCTTGGTGCTGGGAGAACCCTACCACGAACTGGCGGAGGGCTGTGCCACGGTGCAGGCCCTGGTGAAGCTGGGGGAGGAGTACAACGTGTCTCTGCCCATCTGCAAAGGGGTGTACCGGGTGCTGTACCAGGGGGCCGATCCCCGGGAAACCCTGGATAAGCTGTTCTCCCGCAGCTTGAAGCAGGAGTTTTGAAGATTTATGGTATAAAAGAGGACCGCAAGGCGTACTTGCGGCCCTTTTTTGTTTTTGCCGAAAGTCTTACAGCTTGGAATAGCCGTAGCCGTTGACCAGAGCGTCCAGCTTCTGGTTGGCTTTGCACAGGGGGCAGTCATGGGTGGCGTAGGTGGCGTAGCCGGGGATATCCTCGGGGCCGAACACCGACTGAATGGGCATGCCTTCCACCTGATCCAAAGCGCTGAAAATAGCGGCTATACCCACAGTGGTGCCGCCGTAATACTGCACGCACTCCATGGCCTTGCGGGCGCTGATGCCGGTGGTGACGGAGGCAGGCAGAATGAGCACATGCTTGTCCCGGACCATGGGCTGAATGTTGTCCCGGAAGATCATCTGTCCGTTGGCGTCATGCTCGGGAGTGATGACGTAGATGGTCTGATGGGCGTTGATGGAAACGAATCCCGCCCGGCTCAGTTCCTGGGCCAAGTACGCGCCGATGATCTGGGTGCCGTCCAGGCAGAGGATGGTATCCACGATGGTGGAGGCCAGATAATGCTGCACCAAAGCCTGAGCAGCCAGTTCCGCCTCACTCTGGCGGGTCTTTAAGGTAGTCATGTCCAGATAGCAGTTGATGTGGGAGTGATTGGTGGCAAAGTGGCCGTGGATCAATTTCAGCGGCACGCTTCCGGTCTGAGACAGGATTTTCGTCGTGTAAGTTTCCATAGGTTCTAGCCTCCTACCGCCCCTTCCGCTTGGTCAGCGGATGAAGGGGTATTTTTATCAATTATAACAACTATTATAGAAAAATACAAGATGTTCCCAAGAGGTTTTTATTATTTTATTCCAATAATCTTGGAAAATGTGTGGAGAATACAGAGTAAAGCGCCAAATTCTGCGTTGACGGCCATCTGTTTCTATGCTAAACTGAAATTACGGAGGTATTATCTGTTGAGGAGGGCTGTTTTATGAAAAAAGGCTGGAAGATCCTGATCGTGGGATTGGTCCTTGGTGGCGTGGAGCTTGTTGCTGCTGCGATCCTGTCAGGAGTGGCCAAAGTCGCCAGCTTTGAGGATGCTGCTTTCCTCTTGGGGTTGGCTACGTTCGTGGTAGGGCTGCTGTCCATGTTCGGCGTGTCCCGGGTCCGCACTGGCGCTTCCGCGTGGGGCCCCAATGCCAACGCTCAGGGCGCTTTCATGGCCAACGCAGCGTTTGAAGAACAGCGTATGCTGAACAAGATGTCCTCCGGCGCCCGCAGACAGCTTTCTCGTTTTTCCGTGGGAAGCATGGCATTGCTGCTGGCCGCTGCGATTGCATGGAGCGGATTTGGGATCAGCCTTCTGTTCTGAGTTTGTCCAGCTTGCCCCCGCTTTTTCTCAGAAAAGGCTGGGGCTTTTCTTTTTTGGACGGGCTGACCGGATAAAAAAAGGACCGGCCCTCCCTTTTGGGAGAGCCGATCCTTTTTGGAAGGAATCCATGACCCGTCGGTCGGGGTGCGAAGCCGATCCGACGTGATAGTCAGATGAGATGCCTTTCAGCCCCAAACCGGAATGCAGCTTCCAGATTCGAGGATCTGAAGGAATGTCTCAAACCTCTGAAAACGAAGTATGTTCTGAGGAAATTAGCCCTTCACAGCGCCGATAGCGATGCCCTTGACGAACCACTTCTGTACGAAGGGATAGATGATCATGATGGGCAGAACACCCATAACGGTCAGAGCCATACGCACGGAGGTGGAAGGCAGTTCAGCAGCGTTAGCGTTACCGCCGCCCTGAGCCATAGACTGCTTCAGAGAATCCAGATCGCGCTGGATGTTCATCAGCAGCACCTGGATGCTGAACATACGGTCATCGTTCAAATAGTACAGACCGTTCATCCAGTCGTTCCAGTAAGCCAGGCCAACCAGCAGGCCGATGGTGGCGATGATGGGCAGAGCCATGGGGAGCACGATGCCATACAGGATCTTGAACTCGTTGGCGCCGTCGATACGGGCGGCCTCGATCACCGCGTCAGGAATGTTCTGGGTGAAGTAGGTCCGCATCATGATGACGTTGAAAGCGCCCATCAGCAGGTTGGGGATGAGCAGAGCGAACAGAGTGTTGCGGATCTGGAAGGTCTGGGTCCACATCATGTAGGAGGGAACCAGGCCGCCAGAGAACAGCATGGTGAAGAACAGATAGAAAGCGAAGATGTTCCGGCCGGGCAGGTCCCGACGGGACAGGGGATAGGCGTACAAAGTGGTCAGGAGCAGGTTGCACACCGTACCAACAGCAGTGATGAGGAAGGAAATACCATAGCCCCGGATCACGGCCGTGGAGTCAGTCAGCAGATAGTCGTAAGCGTAAGTGCTGAACTTGGACGGAAAGAAGCTGTAACCGTTGGAGATCAAGGCCTGTTCGTCGGTGAAGGAGGACATGATCAGCAAAATGAAGGGTGCCACCGCACAGATGCTGAGGAAGACCAGCAAGATGTGGCCGAAAATTTGGAAACCCTTTCCTTTTTCTACCATAATCTGCTACCTCCTTCTTAAAACAGGGAACTTTCGCTGTCCAGCTTGCGGACCACGAAGTTGGCGGTGATCACCAGGATGAAGCCCACAACGGACTGATAAACGCCCGCAGCGGAGGACATGCCGATGTTGTTGGTCTGCATCAGGCCGCGATACACGTAGGTATCGATGGTCTGGGTGACGCTGAGCAGGGGACCGGAGTTCTGGGGAACCTGATAGAACAGACCGAAGTCGGAACGGAAGATGCCGCCCAGAGCCATCAGAGTCAGGATGATGATGGTGGACTTCAGGCTGGGCAGGGTGATGTTCCAGATCTGCTGCCACCGGTTAGCGCCGTCCACCACAGCAGCCTCATAGAGGGAGTGGTCGATGCCGCAGATAGTGGCATAATACAGGATCATGTTGTAGCCCAGGGTCTTCCAGATCTGTACGATCACCAGAATGAAGGGCCAATACTTGGGGGTGTTGTACCAGTCGATAGGCTGCATGCCAAAAGCTTTCAGCACGGAGTTGTTCACATAGCCGTTGCTGTTGCTCAGGAAAGCGAACACCAGGTAGCTAACGATGACCATGGAGATCAGGTAGGGGATCAGAATCACGGTCTGGTAGAGCTGCTTGGCACCCTTGCTGCGGATCTCATTCAGGATGATGGCCACAGCGATAGCCAAAACAGTACCTAAAGCGATGAACACCAAGTTGTAGAGCAGGGTGTTCCGAGTCATGACGAAAGCGTCGTCAGTACGGAATAGGAAGGTGAAGTTGTCAAAACCACACCAAGGGCTTCCGTAAATGCCGTCCCGGGCGTTGTAGCTGCGGAATGCGATCTGAATTCCGAACATGGGGATGTAACAGTTGATAAACAGGTAAATAGCGCCGGGCACAAACATCAGGTAAAGGGGCCAAAAGCGCTTCAGCGTCTTCAGCGGTTTGTGCATATCCATTCCTCCTTATTAAAATATAGAAAGGGGCGGGTCGGGAATCTCCCATACCCGTCCCTCTCATTCACAATGACAAACTTGCAAAAAGTTGAGGAATGGAATTATTCCTCAGCGGCAGAGGACTCAACCTCAGACTCGACAGCGGATTCGGTCTCAGTCTCAGCAGAATCGCCCTTGGTAGCCAGGAACTCGTCCAGCTGTGCCTGCTTCTCAGCGATAACCTCGTTGATGCCGGCAGACTCCAGAGCAGCCAGGAACTCGGGAATGACTTCGGCGGGATCGCCAGCCATGCCCCAACGGAGAGCAGTGTTGTACTCGGAAATAACGTTGTTGCAAGCGGTAACCTGGTTCAGCACAGGGTTGCTGTCCCAAGAGAAGCCCATAGCGGGGCTGGCAACGCCGCTCTTGTTGAACTCGTTGAGCTTGGTCCACAGATCGGGATCAACGCCTTCCCAAACGGGAGTGATCTGCTGGTTGGGCCATGCCCAGTCAACAGAAGAGTAACCGCTGGCGTTGGGGTCAACACCCTCGGGAGTGGTGATGGTGGTCTTTTCCTCATCGGCATAGACCCAATGCTTGCCCTCGATACCGTTGATGAACAGGTTGGAGATCTCAGCATCGGTGTACATCAGGTTCCACAGCTCCATAGCCTTCTCAGGATACTCAGCGGAGTAGGGGATGCAGAAGGAGTTGCCGTTGGCCAGGTCGGTGTACTTGATGTTCTGCTCATGCAACTTCATGAACACAACTTCCTTACCGTTAGCCTTGTAGTTCTCATACTCCTTGCCGGGCTTCCAGTTCTCGAACATAGCGAAGCCGTTGCCGGAGAGCAGGTTGTTCTCAGTGGTGGTGGTAGCGTCGGGCATAACCAGACCTTCCTGATTCCACTGATACATCATCTGAGCATACTCCATGTACTTGTCGGTAGCATACAGGTTGACAACTTCGGTGCTGTCGGTCAGCGGATCTTCCAGAACGCCCAGGTTATCGCCCAGGGGGTCGATCAGCAGGGTCTCCTGATAGCCGCCGCTGGCCCAAGAGGGAACCAGGCAGTACATATCGGGTTTTGCTTCGTGGACTTTCACCAGGATCTCATGCATGTCCTCATAGGTGCCGTACTCGGGAACCTCGATGCCCAGCTCGTCAACGATGTCCTTGCGCATGGAGAAACCGGAGTTACGGGAGGTATCCTTCTGGTCAGGCAGAGCATACAGCTTGCCGCTGAAACGGCAGGTGTCCAGGTCAACGGGGTCGATGACTTCCAGAGCGCCCTGGCCGTACTGCTCCACCAGCTCGTCCAGCTCCATGGCGTAGTTGTTACGCACGATGGTAGCCAGCTGGCCGGAAACGTTGTTGTAGTTCAGCAGGTCGATGTGCTCGCCGGAGGTTAGAGCCAGGTTGATCTGCTCAGCGTCCTGGCCACGGACCAGCTCGATCTCAGCGCCGATGGCGTCGCGGGTGATCTCGCTGACAGCAGCTGCCACTTCTTCGCAGTCTGCGGTGTCGGCGGAGCCGTTGCCCCAAACCACCAGAGTTACAATCTCACCGGAATCGGTGCTGTTGGTCTCGCCGCCCTCAGCAGCCTCGGAGGTGGTGTCCCCACCAGCGGTGCTGGAGTTGCCGCCGTTGCCGCCGCAGGCAGCCAGAGAGGCAGCCATCAGGCCGGCAAGCAGAGCTGCGGCGATTCTTTTCCATACTTTCGTCACTTTCATCTGCTCCTTTCGTCCCAAGTTTATTGGGAGTTTGTTACTATATTGTATCGAAATTATGAATTGAAATCTGTCAGATTTCCCCGCGGAATTGTTGGAAATCCGACTTTATTAGAAATTATGAATAGGATAATGATAAAAATCCGACTTTATAATGTTGATTTTCCGACTTTTCTCCAGTGGGGATAAAAAACCAACTTAATTCATGTTATACTTAATTCATCATAAGGAGGGCGTCTGAATGTGGATTTTAAACAAAAACCACTCCGTTTCCTTCCGCAAAGCGGCTTCTGCCACGCTTGCGGTGCTCGTTGTGCCCCTATTTATTGTAATGATTTTATTTAATTGGTACACTATCTATCAGCAACAGATGGCAGTGCGTGAAACACGGCTCAGCACGCTGGGGGTTTATCAGGCGCGTTGGGAGGACACCCTTACCGTGCTGGATGATTATCTGGCGGATACGGTGGCCAATGACGCTGATTTTTCCGAATTGGCTTACGCCGGCTCGGAGATCAGAGCTTATTTGGCGTCTCTTCATATCGATACCAATGTCCGCACCCTGCTGCGGGCGTATGAACTGGTGGGAGCCTTTTTCCTGTACTCTCATACATTTGATTATTACCGTCTGATCTATACGGATTCCTATAATTTAGATGATCTGGCGCTGCTGCGCAAAACAGTGATCCAAGCCGGGAGCGAGGACACGGTTACCAATTATTGGAAATGGGTGGAACTTTCCGACCGGACCGTGCTGCTGTTCGTATACAATTATCATGGCACGGTGATAGCGTCCATGGTGGACCCGTCCCAGCTGGATCTTTCCGGTTTGGGAGAGGAGGGCCATATCTTCTTCGCCATGCCCGGAGGAAAGCCCTACTGCTCGGCCACCTCCTTAGGAGAGGAGAGCCTGCCTACCGTTGAGCCGAGAGAAACGGTGAAATGGACGCTTTCCGCAGGAGAACTGTATGAGTTGACCTGCCTGGAGCTCTCCGGGGATATGGGAGCCATTTATTTCGCTGCGCCGTATAAAACGGTGTTCCAGCAGCTGAGCCCCATACAGTTTTTACTGTTGACCATCACGTTTGTGCTGTTGGCTTGTATCCCTGTGTCCTGGCTTACCCTGCGCCGGCTGCTGCTGGAACCTGTGGGCAGCCTGACCCGCACCATGGAGGCCATTCAGGGAGGGGATACGTCCATTCGGGTGCCCCAGACCTCCTGGATCTCCGAGGTGAACCAGATCTCCCAGACAGTAAACACCATGCTGGATACCATCCGCCAGCAGAAGATTGACGCCTACGAGCAGCGGCTGGCCACCCAGCACGCTCAACTGCAATACCTCCACTTGCAGATCCGGCCCCATTTCTTTTTGAACTGCTTGAACATCATCTACTCCCTAGCGGGGGAGAAGAAATACCAGTCCATCCAGGAACTGGCGCTGAACCTGTCTGTGTATCTGCGGCACATTTTCAAAGACGGGTCCAAACTGGTGCCGCTGGAAACGGAATTGGCCTCGGTGGAGAATTACATCCATATCCAAGAAGCCGGCGCGCAGATCCCGCCTCAGCTAAAGGTGATCATCGACGCCGACACGCCCAAGGTGATGGTGCCGCCCCTGTCCCTGCTCACCTTTGTGGAAAATTCTATCAAACATTCCAGCCGGCAGGATTCTCCATTGGAGATCCGCATCAAATGCAGCCGTCTGGCGGGAGAGGAAGAGGGGACAGGCTTCCTGTATGTGACCATTAGCGACAACGGGGGAGGCTTTACAGAGGAACAGCTGAAGGAGCTGAACAGTCCGGGAGAGGATATCTATACCGACCGCCACGTGGGGATCGCCAATATCCGCAACAGGCTCCACCTGCTGTTTGGCTCTCAGGCCACCCTGTCCTTCCGGAACCTGATCGACGGCGCCTGTGTCGAGTTGTTTCTGCCGATAAATTCTGAGAAAGATGAGGGTGAATTGGGATGACCGTATTACTTGTAGATGATCAGATCAGCATATTGAGCGGCCTGATCTCTGGATTGGACTGGGATACACTGGGGATCACGGCCATACGGACCGCCACCAGCGCCGCTCAGGCCAAGGTGATCTTGAAAAAGGAGCCGGTGGACATTCTGCTGTGCGACATCGAGATGCCCGGGGAGAACGGCCTTTCCCTGCTGCGCTGGGCACGCAACAACGGTATGGATTTTGTCTGCGTGTTCCTCACTTCCCACGCGGATTTCCTTTACGCCAAGGAGGCCATTCAGCTTAACTGCTTCGATTACATCCTTCAGCCCGCTCGGTATGACGAGATCCAGGCGACGGTGGTGCGGGCCATCGCCCGAGTGAAGGATACCAGCGCGGACAAAGAACTGCGCCACTATGGCCTCATTGCCAAGAGCCAGGAAGGGGCTCTGTTCCAGAACTTGTTCAGCGACTGGAGCGCCGGAAAGTCTCTGTCCATCTCCGCTGTCCAGAAGGTGCTGCGGAAACTGGGTCAGAACGTGGACCTGGATACCCAGTGTTTCATCATCTGGGGCCATCTGCTTCGGTGGCGCACGGAACCCTGGTCTACTCAGGAATGGGTCTACGCCGTGAACAATGTGATCGCCGAGGTCTATGAGACCGCCCAGTGTGGGATCCTGCCTTTTTCCATCGATCGCACCTCTCTGGGGTGGTTCGTATACGCTCCCCTAGGGCAGTTTCCACACCTCAGGGAAGCTCTCGCTCCCCTGAACCAGGCATATCTGGCTATCTCCCAGCATCTGCCCTGTGATATGGCGTTTTATGTCAGTCCCGTGGTGCCCTTGAAGGAGATCAACGATCAGTCCGCCCTGCTGCTGGACGCCCGGGAAAACAATGTTTTGCGGGAAAGCGGTATTTTCCGGCCTACCCATCGCTCGGACCATCTCCATGTGGAGAAGCTGCTGGATACGGTACAGCTGCGCCGCTGGGAGACCCTGCTGGCGGAGGGCTTGGGTTCTGTGGTCCAGGAGGAAGCCATGCGGTATCTGGATTCCCTGGTGGAGACCGGGGAGATGGACCAGCGGGTGCTGCGGAATTTCTGGATCCAGTTTCAGCAGGTGGCGTTCAATGCCGCCCGGACTCTGAAGCTGGATTCTCAAGAGCTACTGGAAGCTATTGAGCGGGGCGATAAAGCCACCTCTCTCCAGGAGACCCAGACGGCCCTGAAAGAGCTGACAGAGTGCTTCCCCAAAAACGAGCAGTTTGCCGGCAACGAGAAAAAATTGGTAGAGCAGGTGCGCAAGTACGTGGAGGAGAACCTGGACCAGACCCTCAGCGTCAACGACGTGGCTGCCGCCCTGTTTATGAACGGGGATTACATTTCCCGAGTGTTCAAAAGCGAGGTGGGCACACCTCTGAAGGAATACATCATCCAGCGGAAGATGGAGTCCGCGCGGCTGCTGCTTACCACCACGGAGCTGCCGGTGAGCGTCATCGCCTCCAAACTGGGGTACGACAATTTCTCTTACTTCTCCCAGGTGTACCGCCGGTGCATGGGGATCACCCCCAGCGAGGAGCGGAAACGAAAGTAACTGCTATATATAAATAGAAAGAGGCTGCCGGGAAAACGGCAGCCTCTTTTTTGATGTTAGGTTAGGGAAGCAGCTTGTGAAGGTGGGGGAATAGTTCCACGCTCCGTTTCAGAATGCCCTTCAAATGGGCGATGGTGATGCCGTAATTGGTAAAGGGCACTTCGTTATCTCCGGCAGTCTTTTGACGGTAGGTGATCTCCCGCTGGTTCAGCATGCAGCCGCCGCAGTGGATCACCAGCTTGTAGGAGGAAAGGTCCTCGGGGAAGTCCCGGCCGGAGGAGTGTTCCAGTAGAAGCTCCTTGCCGGTGTACTCTTTCAGCCATTTAGGGATCTTCACGGTACCGATGTCCTCGCACTGGCGATGATGGGTGCAGCCTTCGGCGATGAGCACCTTGTCCCCGTCCTCCAGCCGGTCGATGGCCGCTACCCCTTCCACGGCGGCATCCAAAAAGCCTTTATATCGGGCCATGAGGATGGAAAAAGAGGTGAGAGGGATGTCTTTCGGCGTGTCACGGTCCACCTGGGCGAAAGCCTGGCTGTCGGTGATGACCATGCGGGGCTTTGTACCCAGTTTTTTCAGAGTGTCCGCGAGACCGTTCTCCTTCACCACAATGGCTGTGGCGTCGGAATCCAGAATGTCCCGGATGGTCTGTTGCTGGGGCAGGATCAGACGCCCCTTGGGAGCGGCGCTGTCGATGGGGGTCACCAGCACCACCAAGTCCCCGGGAGAGAGCAGGTCTCCCACGATCCGCCGGGAGTCCTCCCCGGTTTTTACCAGCCGGGAGATCCGTTCTTTCAGCTCGTGGATGTTCTCCCCAGTCTGGGCGCTGACCGCCAGTTCTTGATCTCCCAAAGCGGGTGCGGCGGCCAGGTCGCTTTTATTGTAGGCAATGAGATAGGGAATGTCCTTTTGCCGGAACAGTTCCACCAGTTCCTGGTCGGCGGGGGTCATGCCTTGAGTGGCGTCTACCACCAGCACGGCGCAGTCGGACCGGTTGAGGATCTGCTTGGTTTTCTTCACCCGCAGCTCTCCCAGAGCGCCTTCGTCGTCAAAGCCGGGGGTGTCGATGATGACCACCGGTCCCATGGGCAGAAGCTCCATGGATTTCATTACCGGGTCGGTGGTGGTGCCCTTCACGTCGGAGACCACGGAAAGCTCCTGGCCTGTCACAGCGTTGACCACGCTGGATTTGCCAGCATTGCGCCGGCCGAAAAATCCGATATGGATCCGTTCCCCGGAGGGGGTGTCGTTCAAGCTCATGGATAGACCTCCTTGCAAGTGTGAAATGAAAAACGCCGCAGGCGCGAAAAAGTTTCGCCCACCTTTTCAAAGGTGGTAGGGGTGCGGGGGCAAAGCCACCGCGGTCTTTGGGGAGGCGCAGCCTCCGAATGATACAGTGACCAGGGCGCATGCGTTGCAGGCGATAGCCCTGGGAACGGACTTCCAGCAGAGTGGCTGCCCAAGGCGCTGGGTGGCGTGACGTCCGGGGTTAGGCCTATGCGCTGCGCGCCGTGCGGCCGAACCCCTGCTGTCTTTTTTGAGCTGCGCCAATAAGGTCGTAAGGCTCCGCCTTACCAACCGCAAGCCTTTTGAAAAAGGCTTGACCGAAAACTTTATCCGCCTTCGGCGCAAATCAAGCACTCAGGCCTTGGGCGCGGACGCGCGCTGGCGCCTTTCACAGCGCGGGCGTAAGCCCGCCGCCCAAGGCGCGATTTGTCCAGTCCGGCCACGGACTAGAATCTGAAGTCCCGGATGCCCTGCTCGATTTTCTCCAAGTGGTCCTTGGCGATCTCCTTCACCTTTTCCTTGGGAATATTCTCCAGCTCCGCCTGGATCAGCTTCTCGCCGATAGCCTTGGTCTCGGGAGCGGCGTAGTCCATCAGGTATTCTTTCAGGGTCATCAGCGCGTTGGGATGGCAGCAGTTCTGGATCTGGCCGCTCTTGCACAGGCTCATGAACCGGTCGCCGGTGCGGCCTTCCCGGTAACAGGCGGTGCAGAAAGAGGGAATGTAGCCCAGTTCCATCAACCAGCGGACCACTTCGTCCAGAGTGCGGTTGTCGGAAACGTCGAACTGTTCCGTGTCGTGGGGACGGTCGCTCTCTGTGTAACCGCCCACGCTGGTGCGGGAGCCGCCGGAGATCTGGGACACGCCCAGGTGCAGCACCTTCTCCCGGACCTTCTGGTTCTCACGAGTGGAGATAATCATGCCGGTGTAGGGCACGGCCACGCGGATGCAGGCGCAGATCTTGGCGAAGGTGTCGTCGTCGATGCCGTTGTCGAACTCATCGGGGTCAATGTCATCGGCGTGCTTCACACGGGGCACACTGATGGTGTGGGGGCCCACGCCATGGACGGCTTCCAAGTGCTCGGCGTGCATCAGCAGACCGGCGAACTCATACTTGTACAGCTCCAGGCCAAAGAGCACGCCCAGGCCCACGTCGTCAATGCCGCCTTCCATGGCTCGGTCCATGGCTTCGGTGTGGTAGCAGTAGTTATGCTTGGGGCCGGTGGGGTGCAGGTGCTCGTAGCTCTCCTTGTGGTAGGTCTCCTGGAACAGGATGTAGGTGCCGATGCCGGCTTCTTTCAGTTTCCGGTAGTTCTCCACGGTGGTGGCGGCGATGTTCACGTTCACCCGGCGGATGGCGCCGTTTTTATGCTTGATAGAGTAGATGGTGTTGATACATTCCAGAATGTACTCGATGGGGTTGTTCACCGGGTCCTCGCCGGCCTCGATGGCCAGACGCTTGTGGCCCATGTCCTGCAGGGCGATGACTTCCTGCTTGACCTCTTCCTGGGTCAGCTTTTTCCGAGGGATGTGCTTGTTCACTGCGTGGTAGGGACAGTACAGGCAGCCGTTGACGCAGTAGTTGGACAGGTACAGGGGGGCGAAGATGACGATCCGGTTGCCGTAGAAGTCCTTTTTGATCTGCTCGGCCAAAGCGTACAGTTCCTGGATCTTCTCCGGGATGTCGCAGGCCAGCAGCACGGAGGCTTCCCGGTGGGTCAGACCCTTGCGCAGCTTGGCCTTTTCCAGGATGGCGTCAATGACTTCCACGTTGTTCTTGTTCTGTTCCGCGTACTCCAAAGTGTCCAGGATCTCCTGGTGGTCGATGAATTCCTCAGCTTTGAGGGATTTGGGGTTATACATAGAGAATCAATCCTTTCTTTTGGGTCAGAAATACTTTCCCGTCAGGTGGTATATAGCAAGGGCAAAGGCCCCAACTAACAGATCAAACTATCTCCGCGGGACACAGGGATCTCATAGCCAATCTTTTCCAGGCTCTCCCGCAGCAGCGCCAAACTCTCCGCCGCCTCCGCGCCGGAGTGGAGCTTGTTGTCGTAAAGGGTATATTTAGTGCGGGCGTCCTGGGGGGACAAGTTGGGCATCACCACGTTGGCCCCGTGGAGGATCCCCTCCTCCCGGCCGTTGGGAAGCAGGGTGCCTAAAGCCGTGGTAGCTGGCAGCAGAACTCCCGGCAGCAGCAGGCGGATCACCGACAGCAAAAACAGCGTCAGCTCCCCGGAGCCGTTGGGAAAGTCCCGGAAAGGGGTGTCATGCTGGCTCAGAAAGGGTCCGATCCCCACCATATGAGGCTGGAACTCCTTTAAGAACCGCAGATCCCGCACCAAGTTCTCCAAAGTCTGGTAGGGAGACCCCACCATGAACCCGGCCCCCACTTGGTACCCCAGCTCCTTTAAAATAGAAAGACATTTCATTCGGCGAGCAAGGGTCTGCTCCTGGGGATGGAGCTTGGCGTAATGGCTGGGAGTGGCGGTCTCGTGGCGGAGCAGATACCGGTCCGCCCCTGCCTCTTTCAAGCGCCGGTAGCTTTCCCGGCTCCGCTCCCCCACAGAGAGGGTGACAGCGCAATCTGGGTGCTGAGCCTTGATCTCCCCCACGATCTCTACCAGCCGGTCGTCGGTGAACCAGGGGTCCTCACCCCCTTGGAGCACAAAGGTGCGAAAGCCCAGGTGATACCCCAACCCGCAGCAGGCTAGGATGTCCTCTTTGGTCAGCCTGTATCGCTGGGCATTCCGGTTGCTCCGGCGGATGCCGCAGTAGTAACAGTCGTTTTTACAGTAGTTGGTGAATTCAATCAGCCCACGGATAAACACCTGGTTTCCGTAGCGGGTAAGGGCAGTTTGCTGGGCTTGGTCTTTCAAGTAGGCAGACACCTCCGGGTCACGGTGGGTCAGGAGGTCCAGCAGTTCTCCGTCCTCCAGGTCGTGGTGTTTGGCAAGGGATTCCGCCAGGGCTAGAGGGGTCATTTCTTCACCCCCGCGTAGGCGGTCTTGGAGCTGACACCCGGCAGCTTGCCCACTTTCCCCGACAAGGCGGAAATAGCGTCTTGGGGAGCGTCCACGGCGATGCTGATGATGTTGATCCCCTTCTGCCGGTAGGGGATGCCCATCCGGCCGATGATGTATTCCCGGTACTCATGGAGGATCTCGTTCAAAGGTTCCACTGATTCCTCCGACTCCACCACAATGCCGATGACAGCGATTCTGGTTTCCACAGGCAGGACTCCTTTCTAAAATATAATAGGGTGCATAGCGAAAAAGAAAAGCCGTGCCCTGAAAAAGGCACGGCAAATAGGCCGGGTATCCCCCGGGAAAGTTCCTGTTTTGGCCGGCCTTCCGCCTCAAATCCTGTTTTCGGCGTCAGGGCTGCGTGATAATTTGGCAAATTTATCTAGGGCTATTGTACCATAGGGCTTTCGGGAATTCAAATACAAAATGCAACAATTTCTCAATTTTTAAGCAAGACCCAGAAAGAGCCTGAAATGTCCTTGCCCGAAAGACACTTTTAGAACGGCCGTAATGTTAAATGTAAGAAAAATTTTTAAACAAAAAAAGCATATTACCTGGTATGAAGATAAATATTGGTAAATAATGACAGAAAGAATTAGTTTTGTAAGTGATATTTCATAAGACCATTTATTACCATGTATAGATAATTTTTAAATAGATGGAAGAGCTTTTAGAGATTGATTTATTTTTATCCTTCAATTCAAAAAAAACTGGAAGTTCTTACAAAGATCCGAAAAAAGTCAGAAAAGGACAGCCGAAAAACTTTGTAAAATCTATCTTGTTTTTTGCTTTCTGATAAACACCGCTCAGGGAAAATCCCTTGATTTTTTATAGGAAAGGAGCTATACTTAGTTATCAGTGTAGAGGCATAATTCGACATATTTTCAAGAGTGTAGTAATATTGGAGAATCATGGCGATTGCTCCTTTCTTTATGCCTTCTAGTTATATTCCATCGCCGTGATGTTGTGCGCGGTGGGAAGAACAGATCATAGAAGGCTGTCTTGAAGAACTGTTGCTCTGAGAGCAGGATCCGAGACAGTCCTATTGTTGTTTAGTTAAGAATACTCTGCGTAGAAAGGGGATAGACTTTTATGGATTTTCTTTCCAGCAACTCCTTGACGATGATGGAGAAATCCATGGGGTTTTTGTGGACAAAACAGGCGGCCATTCTGGACAACATCGCCAACGCGGAAACGCCCAACTATAAGGCGAAAGTGGTCACGTTTGAGGAGAGCTTCCGGGAGAAGCTGGACGCGGCCCTTTCTTCCCAGACCCCCCGCAAAAACGCGGCCCAGGTCCTGGAAAATGAGCAGGTGTATGTCACTGAGGCGCAGGAATCCACCCGTATGGATGACAACGGCGTGAACGTGACTGAGCAGAGCACGGAGATGGTGCGCAACGCTTATCAGCTGCAATACGTGATGAGCGCGATCTCCAGTGACTTGAATACCCTTCGCACAGCGATCAAAGGACAATAAGGGGGATAACGGACGATGGCTTTCTTAAGTTCCATGAATATTGTAGGGTCCGGCATGACGGCGCAGCAGCTGCGGCTGGACGTGATCTCGGAAAATATCACCAACTCCAACACCACCCGTACTGAGGGCGGCGGAGCGTACCGCCGGAAAATGGTGGTGTTCGAGGCGCAGAGCGGCCGCGACGATTTCCGGAAGGCCATGGCAAAGGCAGCCAACGGCTTGGTGCCCAACCAGGATGACAGCAATGCCGGCGGCGTCAAGGTGACCCAGATCGTGGAAGATCCTTCCGATTTAAAAATGGTATATGATCCCACTCATCCCGACGCGGACGAGAACGGGTATGTGGCCATGCCCAATGTGGACATGGTGAAAGAGATGGCAGACGCCATGGCGGCTACACAGGCGTATTCCGCCAATGTGACTGCCTTCAACGCGCTTAAGACGGTTGTGTCCAAAGGTCTGGAGATCGGCAGATAACCGCCGGAGCTGAAATTCTTTAGTATATTTTTGGAAAGCAGGGAATTGTCGTGATAACACCCATTGAAAAAATAAGCCCCATCGTTTCCGCCACAGGCACTGAGGCCACCTCCGGCGTTTCCACCGGCGGCGTGGGAAATCCCTTCGGCTCCGTGTTCCAGTCGGCCATCCAGAACGTGCGGGATACGGAGGCGGAGAAGAACCAGGCGGAATACCTGCTGGCTACCGGTCAGCTGGATAATCCTTCCACTTTGATGATCGCCCTCACCAAAAATTCCACCGCGGTGGATCTGCTGGTGCAGCTGCGCAATAAAGCCCTTGACGCTTACTCCGAATTGACCAGAATCAGCATCTGACCGTTTCTTTGGCAGATCAGGTCATATTTGGGAGCATGGCACATTTTTTACAGGGCGATTGGCGGTGAAGGTACTTGGGGGATAAGGTAAAAGACATATTGGAAAAAGCCAAAGGGCTTTTCAAAAAAGTATCAAAAAAGGTGATTATTGCTGTCGCAGCGGTCATTGTGGTGATCGCTGCCATTATTGCGATTGTGATGAACAATCAGCCGTACAGCGTATTGTTCACCGGGCTGAACAGCGAGGATCTCAGCGCTGTGACCAGCTATTTGAGAGAACAGGGCGTTTCCGACTACAAGCTGGAGAACAACGACACCGTGCTGGTGCCCAGCAGTCAGGAAGCTCAGCTGAAATACCAGCTGGTGATGGAGGGCTATCCCAAGTCGGGATTCGGCTATTCCACTTACTATGACCACGTCAACGCTCTCTCCACGGAATCGGAACGGAACGCGGCATACCTGATGCTGGTCCAGGACCGTTTGGGCGCGGTGGTGCGCTGCTTTGACGGAGTCAAGGACGCGGTGGTGACCATCACCCAGGGCGAGGACCGCAGCTACGTATTGGACAGCAGCAACATGGTGGGAGCTTCGGCTTCCGTGTTCGTCACTATGAAGGACGGCGCCAAGCTCACCGATGAGCAGGCGGACGCCATCCGGAATCTGGTGACTCGGTCGGTGCAGGGCCTGGATGTGGAGTCTGTGGCCATCTCTGACAACTACGGCAACCAGTACAGCGGCATCGGGGAAACGGAAGAAAGCAGTGACCTGTCCGCTTTGAAGCTCCAGCTGGAAGAGGAAAACAACAATAAGATCCGCACGGAGATCATGCAGGTGCTGCTGCCCTTCTTTGGAGAGGGCAACGTGCAGGTGGGCGTCAACTGTACAGTGGACGTGAACCGCACCACGGAAGACAGCACCACTTACACTCTGCCTGAGGGCAGCACCGACGGCGAAGGCCTGATCGGCAGCAAGGTGTACGATCACAGCATCGTCCGAGGGGAAGATCAGACCGCCGGGGGCACGGTTGGTACAGAGACCAACGCGGACCTGCCCACCTACGTGGAAGAAGAAACCAATCCCGACGGCACAGAACAAGAGATCCACACCTCCGGCCAGGAGGATTACCAGAACAACACCAGCGTCAAGCATGAGGAGCGGATCGCCGGCTACATCAGCGACTGCATGGTGTCGGTGAGCATCAATACCGATACGGCGGGCAACGTAGACGTGAATTCCATCCGTACCCATGTGGCTCGCGCGGCGGGCATCACCGACGAGCAGGCCGCAAGCCGTATTTCCATCCTGCCCCTGTCCTTCTACAATGAGAACGCTCCCATCACCACGCCTATCGGCGGTGACGGGCTCCTGGGCAAGGATATTCCCACTTGGGCGATCTACGCCGCGGGCGGCGCGCTGCTGCTGTTCATGGTGCTGATGTTCATCATGATCCTGGTCATTCGCAGAAAGAGCAAAAAGCAGGCGCTGGCTGCTCAGCAGGCGGCCGGAGAGGGCATCCTGCTGCCGGTGGACTTCACCCCGGAAGAGCCTACTGAAGGCGCTGACGTGATGAGTCTTGAGACAGAGAAGAGCATGGAGCTGCGCAAGGATATCCGGCAGTTCGCGGACGAGAACCCGGAGATCGCGGCGCAGATGGTCCGCAGCTTGTTGAAGGGAGGCGGAGAGAATGGCTGATACGGCCGCCGCGGCAGTGCAGACAGCAGCCGCTCCCCCCGTGGCTCGAGAGAAAAAGAGTAAGAAAACTCCCACCCAGGAATTGTCAGGTCCCCAGCGGGCTGCCGCTGTGGTGATCGCCTTGGGAGCGGATAAGGCTTCCAAGCTGTACCAGTTCATGGATCCGGAAGAGGTAGAGCAGATCACGCTGGAAGTGGCGCGCATGGGCTTTTTGGATTCCGATCAGACGGAAGAAGCCCTCAGCGATTTCTACAAGATGTGCCTTACCAACAAAGCGGTGACCGAGGGTGGTTTGGAATACGCCCGCACTGTTTTGGAAAAGGCCTTTGGCGCCCAGGCGGCGGATGACCTGCTGACCAAGGTGACCAAGTCCCTGAAGAACCGCCAGTTCGCCTTTATGAACAAGGCTGATGTGAAGGCCCTGTTCGCGGCGCTGCAAAACGAGCGTCCCCAGACCATATCTTTGGTGCTGTCCTACATAGACGCCGATAAAGCCGCTGAAGTGATCGCTCAGCTGGACGAAAAGACCCAGATCCAGGTGGTGGAAGGCATCGCCAAGATCGACAGCGTGTCTCCGGCGGCGGTGAAGATCGTGGAAGCAGAGATGAGCAAGAAGTTCTCCCAGATCGTCACCGACGCGGACGTGAAGGTGGGCGGTATCGATTATGTGGCGGACGTGATGAACAATCTGGACCGGACCAGCGAGAAGAACATCTTCGACGGTATTTCCGAGTACGACCAGGAGCTGGCCGACGAGATCCGCAAGCGCATGTTCGTGTTCGAGGACATCGTGTCCATGGACGACCGTTCCGTGCAGCGTTTCGTGCGGGATTGCGACCCGAGAGATCTGGTGCTGGCCCTCAAGGCGGCGGACGCCGGAGTGGCCAACAAGCTGTTCACCAACATGTCCACCCGTATGGCGCAGAGCATCCGGGACGACCTGGAGATCACCAGCAATGTGCGCATGAAGGACGTGGAGGCCGCGCAGCAGCGCATTGTGGATATTATCCGCGCTTTGGAGGAGAAGAACGAGATCATCATACTGAAGGGCGGAAAGGACGATATCATTGCCTAATATATTTAAGCATCTTACCCGTGGCAAGGCTCAGCCTTATGTGTTCCCCGACGCGGCGGAGCTGAAGGTGGACGATCTGGAAGCTCCCGAGGAGAAGCCAAAGGAGGCGTCTGAGGAGCCGGAGGAGCATGAGGAGGAAAGTCCTCAGGCCGCTCCTCAGGATCCCATCAGTTTTGCCCAGGTGCAGGCGGATAAGATCGTGGAGGACGCCAAAGCCCAGGCCCAGCAGCTGCTGGAACAGGCCAAGGCGGACGCCCAAGAGGAGCTGGAAAAACTGCGGCAGGAAGCCGGAGAAGAAGGCTACCAGGCGGGCTACCAGCACGGTCTGGACCAAGCCATCAAGGAAGGGGCCCTGGAAAAAGAAAAACAGGCGGCCCTGCTGGAACAGGAAGTGAAAGAATTCCTGGAGAAGGCCGGGGCCAGGCTTGACCGCCAGATGGATGAAAACATCAACGAGCTGCGGGATCTTGCTATCGCCATCGCGGAAAAAGTGGTGTGCGTCAGCTTGAAAAGCAGCAGCGAAGTGATCAGCCGGATGGTGCAGGCGGCGCTGGACAAACGGAAGCGCCGGGACTGGGTCCACATTTACATTGCCGAGTGTGACGCCAAGCGTATGGCGCAGGTGCCGGCTTCCCTGACGGCAGCCCTGTCGGCCATATCAGACCGGGTGCGGATCATCCCCATCTCTGACGACGAGTCGGGGACCTGTGTGATCGAGATGCCCGACGAGATCGTAGACGCCAGCGCGTCCACCCAGCTGAACAACATCAAGAACCTGCTGATGGATACACCGGCAGGGGACACTGGAAAAGATTTAAGTTTGCTTTAAGAAAGGAGGCATGCCCCGTGTTTCAGAAAATGATACGCCAGGTCTACGGCGCAGAAACATACAGCCTGACCGGCAAGATCGAGAACATCGTGGGCATGTCTATTGAAGCCTCCGGAGGCCACGCCGCGGTAGGAGACATCTGCCGCATCTACAACGGGGAGTCCGGCGGGCAGGTCACAGCGGAAGTGGTAGGTTTTAAAAACGACCACATCCTACTGATGCCCTATTCCGATATGAACGGTATTTCCGCGGGTAACTTCGTGCGGAATACCGGCACACAGCTGACCCTGCGGGTAGGCGAATTCCTGCGGGGAAGGATCATCAACGCGCTGGGCCAGCCCATCGACGGGAAAGGCCCCTTTGAAAGCGGTACCTCTTACTGTGTAGGAGGCAGCTATATCAACCCCTTGCAGCGGCCTCCCATCCGGGAACGGATGGAGTTCGGTATCAAAGCCATCGACGGCCTGCTGACCATCGGCAAGGGACAACGTATCGGAATCTTCGCCGGTTCCGGTGTGGGCAAGAGTACCCTGATGGGTATGATCGCCAAAAATGTAAAAGCGGATATCAACGTGATTGCTCTTGTGGGAGAACGAGGGCGTGAGGTGTTGGAGTTCGTGGAGAAGGACCTTGGAGAAGAAGGCATGCGGCGGTCGATCCTGGTGGTGGCCACCTCAGACCAGCCGGCCATGCTTCGGATGAAGTGTCCTTCTGTCGCCACAGGGATCGCGGAATATTTCCGTGACCAGGGGTATGACGTTCTGCTGATGATGGACTCTCTGACCCGTTTCGCCATGGCGCAGCGGGAGATAGGGTTAGCCATCGGCGAACCCCCGGTGGCCCGCGGCTACACACCTTCTATTTATGCGGAAATGCCCAAACTTCTGGAACGGAGCGGCAACTTCGAGCGAGGCTCCATCACCGGGGTGTACACGGTCCTGGTGGAGGGCGACGATACCAACGAGCCCATCGCCGATACAGTGCGAGGCATTTTGGACGGTCACATCGTGCTGTCCCGTGCCCTGGCCAACGCCAACCACTACCCCGCCATCGACGTGGGAGCCAGTATCTCCCGTTTGATGGTGGAGATCGTGGATGAGGAGCATAGGCGGCTTGCTTCCCGATTGCGGGATATCATGAGTGTTTACGAGAAAAACTCCGACCTGGTGTCCATCGGCGCGTACAAGGCCGGGACAAACAGGAAACTGGATTTCGCCCTGACCAAGATCGACGCTATCAACCAATTCCTGATGCAGGGTGTGAACGAAGCGTTCAGCTATGAGGAAACGCTGGACCGGATGGAAGCTATCCTGGCGTAAGAAGTGGAAGAGCAAAGGACTGAGGGGGCGTTGGTTTGAAGAAGTTCAAATTCTCGTTGGAAATGGTGCTCCATTACAAACAGCAGGTGCTGGAGGCCCTTCAAGGGGAGCACGCGGCGGCTTTGAGCCGGCTGCGGGAGCAGGAGCAGCTGTTGGAGCAGATGTGGAAAGAATACCGGGCGTACAACGAAGAGTACTGTGAAAAGAAACGCGCGGGCATGACCATTTCCCAGGCGCTTACCTATCAAACCGGGTTAAGAGTGCTGGAAAGTGAGATCCAGAAAGAGACTGACCAGCTGGAACTTTTCCGGAAAGACAAGGAAAAGAAACGGGAGCGGGTGGTGGAAGCCCGGAAGGAAACAGCGTCCATCGAGAAGCTTCGGGAAAAAAAGCTGGCCATGTACCAAAAAGACTTGGCCAAAAGCGAAGAGCTTTTCATTGAGGAGTTTGTCAGCAGCCGAAATCATTCGGCTTGAGCATAGCAGCAAAAGGGGATCCCCTTTTGTTCGAAAAATTTACATTGAAAGGAGGTGAGACAAGATGCAACAGGTGAACAACAACAATACCATGGGAATTTTGGCCCTTTTGAGTCAGATCCAGCAAGGGACTTCCCTTCCCGTTCAGGAAAAGCCGGAAACCAGCTTCGACCAGTTGATGGAAGATCGGGTGAACGCTTCCCGGAACGATGGAGACCAAAAGCCTCAGGCTCAGGAGAAGCCTCAGCAGGACCCCTCTACCGAGGACACCCAGGCCCCTGAAACCGCTGAGAAGCCGGAAAAGGACGATCAGGCACAGCAGACAGCCCTTACGTGGGCGGCTATGTCCATCGTGCAGACGCCGGCCGTCTTTGTGGAGAACGCTCAGCCCGTGACGGAGGGACAGCAGGCGGCTCAGATCTTAGATCTGGGAGCGGTGCAGCAGTCCGTGACAGCGCCTGCCGTGGATACCACCGCAGGAGCCCAGACTCTCCCCTTGGTCCAGGGTCAGGCCCAGGAGGCTGCCGGGACTCAGGTCACAGACCAGACTGTTATGGCCCAGCCCCAGCAGACTACGGTCCAGCAGGGTGAGACCCAGCCGGTCCAGGCCACGGTCCAGTCCGCTGAAAGCCAGTCCCAGTCCCAGCTGGAAAACCAGCCTCAGACCGGAAAGGACAGCGCTTCCGCCGATGTGACGGTGGAGGTCAGCGAAGGAGCCGCCCAGGCTTCCCAGCCGGTTTTCTCCCAGGTGGATTCCATCCCGGTGAAGGTCAGCGACGTGCCGGCCGAAGAGAGCTCCGGTGAAACGCCCAGTGTGGAGACCCAGGTTTTCCACGGCGTGGAGGACGCGGTGAAGCAGGGTGACAGCAAGGTGACCTTACAGCTTACCCCGGAGAATTTGGGCAGCGTGACCGTAGAGCTGACCCGAGGCACGGACGGCGCCCTGCACGTGGTGCTGACCGCGGAGCGCATGCAGACCCAGAATCTGCTGGAGAAGCACATGGCCGGGCTGCAAAGCATGTTGGCCAACAACAGCCAGGAGCCGGTGGAGATCCAGGTGCAGCGGCAGCAGGAATCCCAAGCCTATGACAGCCACAACTATGATGGCAGCAGCGGCAACGGGAAGGAAGGCTACCAGCAGCAGGACCAGAACCAGCAGCGGCAGCGGCAGCAGGGGAGCGATTTCCTGCAGCAGCTCCGATTGGGATTGATCCCCATGGACGCAACGATTGTATAAGAAAGGAAATGTGCAAATGAGCGACTATATGGCTGATATCAGCTCTTATATGGCATTGGGCACCGCGTCTCAGACCAGCGGTACCAGAGCGGCCAACGGTTCTACCAAGAGCAGTGACGGTTCGCTTGACATGAACGATTTCCTCTCGTTGATCGTCGCCCAGTTCACGAATCAGACCATCGACAACACCGCGGATACCAGTGACATGCTCAACCAGATGGTGCAGATGTCCACGATCCAGGCCATCACCAACATCACCGATGCTACCGTCATGATGTATGCCGGATCTTTGGTGGGCAAAGAAGTCACCGTTGGACAGATCAACAGTGAAGGCAAGCTGGAAGAGATCGTGGGAACGGTAACCGGTACAGGCGTGTCCGGTGGTCAGCAGGTGATTTTTGTGGATGGCAAAGCGTACTATCTCAACGAGATCATGGCCGTGGGCCGTCTGCCTGAAATCGAAGAGCCCGGTGAGGGCGGCGACGGTGAAGGCGGAGATGGTGGAGATGGCGGCGACGGCGAAACCACACCACCCGTGGAAAGCTAAAGGTGACGTGACATGATGGACCGAATTTCCCTGCAAATAGGCCAGGCGGCGCTGAATACGGAAAGCCGTCAGGTCAAGCAGCAGTCCCAGCAGACCCAGGGCGCCAGTTTCGGTCAGGTCCTGCAACAGGCCATGACCCAGCAGCCCCAAGGCACTGCCAGCCAGGGCGTAGCGTTTTCCAAACACGCTATTTCCCGGGTGGAGGAACGTGGCATTGAAGTCACTCCCGCTTTGATGGAGCAGCTGGCGGACAGCGTGGAACGGGCCCAAGCGAAAGGCGCGACCAATATCTTGGCTATGGACAGCACCCGAGCGTTCATCATCAATGTGCCCAACGCAAGAGTGATCACTGCCATCACCCAAGACGAGATGAAAGAGAACATATTCACAAACATTGACGGAGCCGTTTTTCTTCAAAAGTAAGCAGGCAGGACCTTTTCAGGATGCCTTGGGACTTGGCCCGATTGGCCCGGTCCCCAACGGTTTCGAGCTTGAAAGGAGCAATAAGACAGTATGACAGGAGCAATGAGTTCGGCAATCGCCGGTTTGAAAGCCCACATGGACAAACTGAACGTAATCGGCAACAACATTGCCAACGTGAACACTTGGGGCTTTAAACCCAGCCGTGTATCTTTCCAGGATTCTCTGTACACCACCTCTACCGCCGGTTCCAACGGTACTGCAACCGTAGGCGGCCGTAACCCCTCTCAGATCGGTTACGGCACCAGCATCGGTTCCATCGATCTGGATATGAGCAGCGGCCAGTATACCGTGACCGGCCGGGCTCTGGACACTACAATTCAGGGCGACGGATTTTTCCTTGTGGGCGATAAGACCACCGGCGGCTACATTGACCCTAATGATCCCGAGAGCATGAAGTCCCTGACGTTGACCCGTGTGGGCGATTTCGGCTTTGACCCCAACGGTTATCTGGTGGACGGCCGGGGCAATGTGGTGTACGGTTTTATGAGTGTGCAGACTCCGCAGCTGGACGAGAACGGGGATCCGGTGACAGATGAGGAGGGCAATCCCGTTTACACCACCCGTGTCTGCGACCAGCTGGTGCCCATTCGGTATCCCGGTATCGACGACAATGGCAACATCAAGTGGCCCACCTTTGATGCTGATGGCAGACTGCAGGACGCTCAGAAGGTAGACGCAGATGGAAATCCCACTGGAGAGACTTACGCCAAAGCCCCCATCGACGGTGTGTCCATCGACCCGGAGACCGGCGCTGTGATAGCAACCATTGCAGGCTCCGATCAGCCTGTCACCATCGGCTATCTGGCCATCGGCAAAGTGACCAATCCCAACGGCGTTACCCACACCAACGGTTACTATTACAAGGCCCAGGGAGGTGCCGGTGATCTGACCATCACCTCCATTGGCAACTCTGTGGCGGACGCAGGTGTACACTATGTGAATGGCAGCATCTTGACAGAGCCCGATCCCACCACTGGGGAAAGGCCCAACCTGACCCCTGCTGATGTGGATGAGGATGCGGGCGGAACAATCACCGCTCCTCCCACGGAAATGCAGGTACAGGATGCCGGCGGCACCGCTCTGTACACCGGCGGTCTGGAAGGCTCCAAGACCGATCTGGCCACTGAAATTTCTGAAATGATCACCACTCAGCGCGGCTATCAGGCCAACACCCGTATCATCACGGTGACGGATACCATGCTGGAAGAGCTGGTGAATATGAAGCGGTAATTTACGGATATTCAGGGAACGCTGAGGGCTGGGGGGAGGCCCCGCCCCAGCGGGCCTGAATATAAAACGGAAGGCGGGTTGCGACATGATTGTTTTAACCAAAAGAAACGGTGAATCGTTTTTAGTCAACCACCTGCAAATCGAAAGTATCGAGATGATCCCGGAATGCAAAGTGGTCATGATGAACCACGATTATTTCCTGGTCATGGAAAAGGCGGACGAGATCATCGAGAAGATCGCGCAGTATAACGCGAAAGTTATGGATATCCACCGGGAAATCACCATTGTGGACCGGCGATAAAAAGAGGAGACTTAAAATTAGGGCATTGCCATTGCCTTCGTAGGGAGTGCGGGATCATGAATTTAACCTATATCATTGGCTTAGTTGTAGCGATCTTTTTTATGCTGTTCGGCATGATGACCAAGACAGAAAATATGGCCATCGTTTTTACCCCGAATCAGATCGGAAACTTCTATGATTTTTCCAGCGTGCTGATCGTTTTGGGATGTACCATCGCGGTGGTGGTGGCCAGTTTTCCATCCAAAATGCTCCGGGAAGTGCCGAAGCACTTCAAGATCATGTTCAACACAAAGCGGTTCAATCCAATGTATTACATCGATCAGCTGGTAGAGCTGGCTCAGATCGCCCGAAAGAACGGTTTGCTCTCTTTGGAAGAGAAGGCCAATGAACAGGAAGATCCCTTTTTCCGGCAGGCAATTATGTTGATTGTGGACGCGAACGACCCGGACAAGGTGAGAGGAATTCTGGAGAATGACATTGAGTGCATGTCGGCTCGGCACGATGACGTGGCCTCCATGTACGACAGAGCTTCCTCCGTGGCGCCTGCGTTTGGTATGCTGGGCACCTTGGTGGGATTGATCAACATGCTGCGCAACATGAACCTGGACGGCGGAGGAGCCAGTTCCTTGGGCGCGGACATGGGTACCGCTCTGATCACCACCTTGTACGGTGTCGTTTTGGCCCACATGATTTTTACGCCCATTGCCAGCAATTTGCGGACACGGGATGAAGAGGAAGTCCTGTGTAAGATGATTATCGTAGAAGGAATCATGTCCATTCAATCGGGTGAAAACCCCAAGTTTTTGCGGGAAAAGTTGTTGACGTTTATGAACCAGAAGCAGCGCGATGAGGGGGAAGGTACCCCTAAGAAGAGAGGGCGCGGATCGAAAAAGGAAAAGTAAGGGAGCGTAAAACGCGCCTCAAGGAGTTGAGTCACGATGCGAAAAAAGAAGAATTCAGGCGGCGGCGCCAGCTGGATGGATACATATGGCGACATGGTAACGCTGCTGCTGTGCTTTTTCGTGCTGCTGTATTCCATGTCCACCATCAGTGAGGAAAACTGGAAAGCGCTGGTGATGAGTTTTAACCCGGACGCTTTAAGGACCATTACGGAGACCACAGGAAACGACGGCCCCAACGCGGACCCCAATACAGATGACGGTTCGGGCATGGGAGTGGCGCCTGCGGATCCCGACCAGGACATGGAGAACTTGTATGAAGAGCTCGTGACATATGTGGAGAGCATTGGGATGCAGAGCAACATCTCGGTGACAAAAGGAGAAGGAAAAGTCTTTGTCACCTTCAATCAATCGGTGTTTTTCGATGGAGATGATTGGACCCTGCGGGAAGAGAGCAAACCCATTTTGGAAAATGTGGGCGCTATGCTGTCCCACGCGGCGGATTCCATCGACGAGGTGCGTGTGATGGGTCACACGGCCCAGGCCGATCCCAATAAGCCCAACACTGTTTTTGTGGACCGGGTGCTGTCGGCCCAGCGAGCGGCCAACGCTTTGGCGTATATCCAGGAACATTGCACACTGGACCCCGCCAGAATGATCAGCGAGGGATACGGTCAGTGGAGACCGGTGGCCAGCAACGACACGGAAGAGGGCCGGGCCAAGAACCGGCGTGTAGAAGTGATTATCAGCAGCCGTGATCTAGGGGACGGCAACCTGCAGGACAGCGTGCAGGAATATTATACGGAAAAAGGTGAAACGAACCCCGCGGAGGAAGAAAGCGCCGGTGGGGGAGTCTCCAGGGTGACGGAAGAAACCCAGGCGGAACAACCGCAGTCGGAGGCGCCGTGACACATGATTTTAATTTGGAATATAAATTTGCGGTAAGGGTAGGTGAGATGAGCTCTTATGTCAGAAGTACTTTCACAAAGCCAGATTGACGCGCTGTTAAACGCGGTGCGCAGTGGTGAAAAGAATCTGGATCAATCGCCGGAAGAAGCGAATAAAAAGTCTTACCGCAAGTATGACTTTAAGAGTCCCCGGAAATTCACGAAAGACCGCATCAAGATGCTCAGCGGTATTTTTGAGAATTACACCCGGGTGATCAATTCCCGAATGAACACCCTATTCCACACCACCTGCGATGTGATGGTGGAAAGCGTGGAGGAGCAGAGGTATTACGAATTTTCCAATGCCTTGACCGATGGTGACGTATTGGCGTTGATAAACGCTCAAGTGAAGGAGAAAACGGAGGAAGCTCCCGCGCTGCTTCACCTGTCCACGTCGCTGGGTCTATGTATGATGGACCGCATGATGGGCGGTGAAGGCAATATGGACTCGGTGCCCACTGGGGATTATACGTATACGGATCTGGAACTGAAGCTGTATGAGAGCATTGTGTCGGATCTGGTCTCAGTAATGGGAGTGAGCTGGGAAAACTACATTGCCATTGATTTCCAGTACAGCCGAACGGAAGTGAATCCCACACTGGTGCAGCTCATCGGGCTGGACGAGATCGTGGTGATCGTGGACATGAAAGTCCAGATGGGCGACAGCTCCGGCCGGCTGAGCGTCGTGCTGCCAGGCATGATGCTGACCAATATATTTGGAGAGATCAACCGGGATAACCCGGTGCGGAAGATCTCCGATGACGATAATTCGGAAGAGATCTTTAACCAGCTGCGTGATTCCAGTTTGGACATTGTGGCGGAGCTGGGCAGCGCGCAAATGACGCTGAGCGACATCTTCCACTTGAACGTGGGAGATGTGATCGACCTGGGACAGCCGAAAGATAGCCCCATATTCTTGGAAATTGGCGGGTATAACTGGTTTACTGGGCGCATGGGAACATACAAAAAAAATATGGCTGTTAAGATAGATGAGGTTTGCTATCAGGCCGAGAGAAGGAGTGAGTAGACAGGATGGAAAAGGAGTTATTCAGCCCAATGGAGGTCGACGCCCTTGGGGAAATGATGAATATCAGCCTGGGATCCTCGGCTACGGCAGTATCCAACATGTTAGGGCAGCGGGTGGATATTACCACCCCCAAGGTGTCGGTCATCAAAACGGAAGATTTCTCTCTGGGAAATCTGGAACCTGCCATTGGTGTTGAGATCCGTTATGTAGCTGGTCTGGAAGGCAGCAACATCATGCTGCTGAAGCGCAGCGATATCAAGGTGATTGTGGATCTGCTCATGGGGATGCAGACACCGGATGAGGAATTCGAGCTGAATGAGCTGACCATCAGCGCGGTATGCGAACTGATGAACCAGATGATGGGAGCGGCTTCCACAGCTTTGTCCGATTTCTTTGGCTTCTCAGTGAACATCTCCACCCCCCAGCCCTTCCAGCTGGATAATCTGGATCAGTTCAAGCGTGACCACTTCCCCCAGAACACGGATACCGTGGTGGTGGTTCGCTTCTCCCTGAAGATCGAGGATGTGCTGGAAAGCGAGTTCATGAACGTCATGTCCGTGGAACTGGCCAAAGAGCTTCTCAAAGGCTTGGGCCTGGGCGACGCTCTCCAAGAGCCCGCCCCCGAACCGGCTCCCGCCGAACCCGCTGCTAGCGGTTCTTCCGGCGGTGTGCTCAGTCAGGAAGAGATCGAGAAGCTGCTCCAGCAGCCTCAGGAACCTGCCGCTCCGGCTCCCGCGCCGGCAGCCCAGGGCTCTTCCGGCGGTGTGCTCAGCCAGGAGGAGATCGAAAAGCTGCTCCAGCAGCCTCAGGCTCCCGCTGCGCAGGCGCCCGCCGCTCCGGCTCCCGCGCCGGCGGCCCCGGCTCCTTCCGGTGGCGTGCTCAGCCAGGAGGAGATCGAGAAGATGCTCCAGCAGCCTCAGCAGACCGGTGCAGCAGCCCCCGCTGGAATGCCTCAGCAGGGAATGCCCGGGATGCCCATGCAGGGTCAGCCCGCTGCCAACGGGCAGATGGGTTATCCGCCCATGTACTATCCGCCTTATCCTTATCCCTATCCCATGCCGCCCGCAGGCGTGACTCCGGATCCCAAGGTGATCAATACCCAGCCGGTGGCTATGCCTACCATGGATCTTGGCGAGCAGCTGGGTGAGGAACAGGCTCAGAATTTGGATCTGATCATGGAAGTACCTCTCCAGGTGACGGTGGAGATCGGCCGCACCCGGCAGAAGGTGCAGGATATCCTGGAGTATTCCAAAGGCTCTCTGGTAGTGCTGGATAAGCTGGCGGGAGACCAGGTGGATCTGTTTGTCAACGGAAAGTGCATCGCTCGTGGAGATGTGGTTGTCATCGACGATAATTTCGGCGTTCGCATCACAGAGATCGTGCAGAATTCTGGAATCGAAAAGGTCCTTCAGAAATGAAGCGGCCACTTACATATAAAAACTAATCAAGGAGAAGGATGATTACGATGTCTAAGAAAATTTTGCTGGTGGATGACGCTGCCTTCATGAGAATGATGCTCAAGGATACTTTGACCAAGAACGGCTACACTGAAATCTACGAGGCGGTAGACGGTGCTGACGCTGTGGAGAAATTCAAAGAGATCGGCCCCGATCTGGTCGTGATGGATATCACCATGCCCAACATGGACGGTCTGGAAGCTCTGAAGGCCATCCGCGCTCTGAACGGCAACGCCAATGTGGTGATGTGCTCCGCCATGGGTCAGGAAAGCATGGTTATGGACGCGGTTCGTTCCGGCGCCAAGGACTTTATCGTGAAGCCCTTCAAGCCCGACCGTGTGCTCAAGACTGTGAACAGCATCTTGGGCGGAAACTAACAGCCTATGTTCGACAGTGACAACGAGCTTTTGTCACTGCTGTGGGTGGTCGTCTGCGTGGTGCTGGTCATTGGACTGGCCTACTGGTTCACAAAGCATGTGGTGGGAAAAGGCGGCCTGCACGGTCTGGGTGGCGGACAGAAAAACAACGCTATCCAGGTGATCGCCAGAACAGCAGTGGGAAAAGACCAACAGCTTCTTTTGGTACAGGCGGGAGAGCGTTACTTCCTGCTGGGGGCTACTGCCGCCGGGATCTCTCTGGTGGCTGAGTTCACAGAGGAAGAGGCCAAACAATGGGCCGAGCCTCCCCACCAAGAAAATGGGGGACAACCTCCCAGCTTTACCGAGGCGCTGCAAACAGTGATCAAGCAAAAGATGGGGAGGTGAGGACAGATTGGACAGTCTTGTGAATATCAACGGCGATAACGTACAGACCCTGGAGATCTTGTTCCTCACCACCCTGATCACCCTGCTGCCCTCGCTGCTGGTGATGATGACCTCCTTCACCCGGTACATTGTGGTGTTCTCCTTTCTGCGGTCGGCCATGGGCACTCAGCAGACCCCGCCCAACATTGTGCTGATCGGCATCGCCCTCTTTTTGACGCTGATCACCATGTCTCCGGTGATTACGCAGATCCAAACGGAGGCCTACGAGCCCTATGTGGCGGAGGAGATCACCCAGGAGGAATTCATGGACCGGGCACAGGTGCCGCTCAAAGAGTTCATGCTGCGGCAGACAGATACCAGCACGCTGGAAATGTTCTGCGATATGGATCAGTCGATCGAGGTTCCGGAAACGGATGAGGAGGCCATGGCGCTTCCCCTGCGGATCATCGTTCCGTCGTTTATGACCTGCGAGCTGAAGCGGGCCTTTGAGATCGGCTTCTATTTGTACATACCCTTTATGCTCATCGATATTGTGGTGTCAAGTACGCTGATGTCCATGGGCATGATCATGCTACCCCCTTCGATGATTTCCATGCCGTTCAAGCTGCTGCTGTTCATCTCGATCAACGGGTGGGAGCTCCTGTTTTCCACGTTGGTCCAGGGATTTCGATAAGCGTAGATGGAGGCGGAAATGGATACATCGGGAGTTACTGATATTTTACGGGACGGGATAGGAGTGGCCATCAAACTGGCGGCGCCTATGCTGATCCTGAGCATGGTAGTGGGCGTGGTGGTGGCCATTTTCCAGGCCGTTACCCAGATCCACGAACAGACCATCTCCTTCATCCTAAAACTTGTGGTGGTGGTAGCAGTGCTGCTGCTGGGAGGAGGGTGGATGCTGGAGGTGCTCCAGGATTTCACCTTGTCGCTTTTCAACATCATGATGGGATAGAAATGAGGGTAAGATGATCGATTGGACGCAATTTACCTTATTTCTGTATATACTGGCCCGCATGACCGGATTTGTGCTTTTCAATCCCATGCTGGGCCGCAGGACCATTCCGGGGATCTTCCGAAGCGGGCTGATCCTGCTCTTGTCCGTCAGTGTTATCGCAAGCACCCAGCAAACAGTGGAAGTGCCCGCCACAACGGTGGAGCTGATGATCCACATGCTTTTGGAGCTGGCGGTGGGGTTCCTGTTGGGCATGGCAGTGAATTTCTTCTTTTACATCCCGCAGCTGGCTGGTGAAGTGGTGGATACCCAGATGGCCATGACCATGAACCAGATCTACGATGCTTCTTCTCAGGCCAACTTGTCCACCACCGCGGTTTTGCTGAACGTGGCCATGACGCTGCTGTTCTTCGCGGCCAACGGTCACCACACGCTGCTGCGGATCCTGCTCACTTCGGGTCAGGTGGTGCCTTTTGGAGAAGTGGTGCTGAACGATACGGTGTTCAACGCCATGCTCCAGCTGTTCATCCAGTGCACGGTGCTTGCCGTGAAGCTGTGTATGCCTATCCTGGCGGCGGAGCTTGTGGGAGAGATCGGCATGGGGATCTTGATGAAGGTCATCCCCCAGATCAACGTGTTTTCCATCAATATCGAACTGAAGGTGATCATCGGCCTGTTTTTGATCTTCCTGCTCATCAGCCCCATCAGCGAGTTCCTGCTTCAGATCGAGGAGCAGATGCTGGGGAGCCTTTCCGAGCTGTTGGGATTGACGGCCGGGTGAGAGATCCAGGTAAACGGGACAAAGGGGGGATGAAACATGGCGGACGGATCTAAAACCGAAAAAGCGACCCCGAAAAAACGGCGTGACGAACGTAAAAAAGGCAATGTGTTCATGAGCCAGGACGCCGTTGCGGTGGCCACACTGCTGGGCGCTTTCGGTGTGTTGATGATCCTGTCGAACACCATTGTGGAGCAGCTGAACCAGTTCATGCAGTTCTGCATCTCGGCGGGAGCCAATCCGGACCAGTTTCAAACCTACTTGCCCAAGTTTTCCCAGGAAGGGGGATGGGTGCTGCTGGTGACAGTGGGGCCCATTATGGCGGTGACGGTGTTCTGCGCTGTGGCCGCTACCTTTGGCCAGACCAAGTTTCTGGTCAGCGGGGAGTCCATACGGCCCAAGTTCAACCGGATCAGTCCCCTGCAAGGGGTGAAGCGGTTGTTTTCCCTGCGGAGCATTGTGGAAGCCCTCAAGGGCATCTTGAAGATCGCCCTGTTGATGATTTTTATCTATTTGGCGCTGGAGAGCATGTTCTCGGAAAGCTCCAAGTATTTTTATACGGATATCCCCGCCGCGGTGCGTCATGTGTACGATGTGGCGGTGACGATGATCTGGCAGATCGTGGGGGCGTTCATCGCCGTAGCCGCCCTGGACTTCTTTTACCAGTGGAGGTCTTACGAACGCCAGATGCGCATGACCAAAGAGGAGGTCAAGGAAGAGTACAAACAGCTGGAAGGAAATCCCCAAATCAAAGGAAAGATCCGGGATATCCAGCGGCAGATGGCCCGCAGCCGCATGATGCAGCAGGTGCCTCAAGCCGACGTGGTGATCCGAAACCCCACCCATGTGGCGGTAGCCCTGCGGTACAAGCCGGAAAAAGACGCCGCGCCGGTGGTAATGGCCTTGGGCCAGGACGAATTGGCGCTGCGGATCGTGAAAAAGGCAGAAGAATGCGGCGTGGCTGTGATCGAAAACATCCCCCTGGCCCGCGCGCTGTACGCGAAAGTGCAGCTGAATCAACAGATCCCTGAAGAATTTTACGGGGCCGTGGCGGAAGTTTTGGTGTACATCTTCCGTTTGAACGAGAAAAAGCAAATTGTGAAAGGAACAAAGTAACTTGCGTTTTCCCGCTGAAACAGTCCGAAAAAATCGTGGAGAAAGGAGTGACAAGAAATGAAACGGCTGATGAGCAATGTGATCTCACTGTTTGTGGTAGTGATCGTTCTGTTTCTTGTGATTCCTTTGCCCACGTTCCTGCTGGACTTTCTGCTGATTGTCAACATCGGGCTTTCTATCCTGATCCTGATGATCACCATGAACATTTCGGAGCCTTTGGAATTTTCCATATTCCCCTCGCTCCTTTTGGTCACCACCCTATTCCGACTAGGATTGAACGTGTCTACCACCCGGTGGATCCTTTCACGAGGAGGCAACGCCGGTACAGTTATCAAAGCCTTTGGTGAATTGATCACCAGCGGCAACGTGGTCATCGGTGTGGTCATCTTCCTGATCATCGTGCTGGTGCAGTTCATCGTCATCACCAAAGGCGCCGAGCGCGTGGCCGAAGTGGCCGCCCGCTTCACCTTGGACGCCATGCCCGGCAAGCAGATGGCCATCGACGCCGACCTTTCCTCCGGTTTGATCAACGAGCAGGAGGCCAAGATCCGCCGGTATAAGATCCAGAAAGAAGCTGACTTCTACGGAGCCATGGACGGCGCCACCAAGATCGTCAAAGGCGACGCCATCATGTCCCTGCTCATCACCTTGATCAACTTTGTGGGCGGCGTTTTGATCGGCATGGTTAGCGGCGGCGGAGATTTCGCCACCGTGCTGAATACATACTCCATCGCCACCATTGGTGACGGTCTGGTGTCCCAGCTGCCCGCCCTGATGATCTCCACCGCCACCGGTATGATCGTCACCCGGTCTGTGTCCGACGGCAGCTTGAACACGGACGTGATCCAGCAGTTCAAGGCCCAGCCCCGCGCCATTATAGTCACCGGCGTGATCCTGCTGTTCCTGGCGGTCATCCCCAATACGCCCCACTTGGCGCTGTTTGCCGGCGGCGCAGTGCTGATCACCGCAGGATATGTGATCAGCCGGCAGATGAACCCCCGGAAGGCAGCCGAACTGGCGGCCGCGGAAGCGGCAGCTGCCGCGCCTACTCCGGAACAGGCGGCGCCCAGCGAACAAGATTACTTTAAAGACATCAACAATGTGTATTCCCTGCTGACGGTAGAACCCATCGAGATGGAATTCGGATACAGCTTGATCCCCATGGTGGACGAGAGCCACGGCGGCAAGCTGATCAGCCGAGTGGTCATCTTCCGGCGGCAGTTTGCCCAGGACATGGGCTTCGTCATTCCCTCCATCCGCATGCATGACGCGGCTTCCCTGGGCACCAACCAGTATGTGATCCGGGTCAAGGGGGAGGAAGTGGCCCGAGGCGAGATCCTGGTGGACTACTACTTGGCTTTGGAGCCTGCCCATCCCTTGGGCGAAGTGGACGGCATCGAGACCATCGAGCCCGCTTACGGCATCCCCTCCCGGTGGATCCTGCCGGAGAACAAGGAGATCGCCGAGATCTACGGTTACAGCGTTATCGATCCCTTGTCTGTGATGCTGACCCACTTGTCCGAGACCATCAAGAAGCATGTGCATGAGCTGCTCACCCGGGCAGAGACCATCCAGTTGGTGGAGAACCTGAAACGGACCTCTCCGGAGCTGGTGGAGGAAACAGTGCCCAGTGTGGTCTCCTATGCCACTTTGGAAAAGATCCTGCGGAACCTGCTGCGGGAAGGGGTGTCCATCAAAGACTTGGGCACCATCATCGAGACGGCGGCGGACGCTCTGGGACAGGGCGCCAATGTGGATTCCGCCACCGAGCAGGTGCGCGCGGCCCTGAGCCGGACCATCACCCACCGCTTCTGCGAGAACGGCCAGCTGCGGGTGGTCACTCTGGACGCGGAAGTGGAAAAGAAGATCATCGCTTCCATCACCCGGAACGAGCAGGGCGTGTTCCTGGCCATCGGCCCGGACCTGATGCAGCAGATCATCTCCCAGATGGCGGAGCACATCAAAAAGTTCAACGAGCTGTCCCAGACCCCGATCTTGCTGGTCAGCCAGGTGATCCGCGGATATTTCAGCCGCATGATCAGCCAGTTCTACCCCAACATTTATGTGTTGGCCTTTAACGAGATCTCAAACGATGTTCAGATACAGTCTCTTGGCAATATCACCCTGGAAAACCCGGCTCCTGCCCGAGGTGAAAGAAAGGCTGTGATGGGCACATGAAAAACGCCTTAGCAGCTCAGGAAAAGACCGGTACCGGGACCATGGACGCCGCTTTGGAGACCATGACCACCGCCGAGCTCCTCAAGACCTATAAGGAAACAGGGGATGTCTCTTATAAATGGGCGCTGGTGCTCCGGTACGACGGACTGATCAAGAACGCCGCCTTGCAGATGCGGGGCATATACAGCAGTTTTGCCCAGGTGGACGATATCATCAGCGAAGGCGTGCTGGCTTTACAGCGGGCCATCGATAACTTCGACGAAAGCAAGGGCGTGAAATTCGAGACCTACGTCTCAAAGCGGATCCGGGGCATGGTGATCGATCTGGCCCGGAAACAGGACTGGATCCCGCGAAATGTGCGCAGGCAGTCCAAGCAGATCAACCAAGCGGTGTCGGAGTTGTACGGTTCTCTGGGACGGTTCCCCACGGATCAAGAGGTGGCGGACCGGCTGGGAGTGTCTTTGGAGCGGTATCAAAAGGATTCCGCCAACGCCGCGCTGAAAAGCGTGCTGTCTCTGGACGCTATGATGGACTTGCAGGAATCGGACCGGGAACGTTTTGAGGTGCCCAGCGATGACCTGCGGGACCAGCCGGAAGCGGTGTATCAGGAGAAAGAGATCCAACAGGTGCTTGCTAAGGGCATCAGCAGTCTGCGGGAGAACGAACAGATGGTGCTCTCCCTTTACTATGAAAAAAACCTGCACATGAAGGAAATCGCTCAAGTGCTGGAGGTCAGCGAACCGCGGATCTCTCAGATCCACACCCGGGCGATCCAGAAGCTGCGGATCTATATGGAAGAATATATGAACGGTTCCCTGCCAGGGAAAGAATCCAAAGGAAAGAAGGAATGTGGCAATGTTTAAGGGGTTTTACAACCTGACTTCCGGTATGCTGACACAGCAGCGCAATTTGAATGTGGTGGCCAACAATATGGTGAATGTGTCCACCGCGGGCTACAAAGCTGACCAGTATACTTCCAGCACCTTCGACGAGGTTCTGCTCAGCCGGGTGGGGAATAAGGACAAGACCGGCGCCCAGGAGATCGGCCCGGCCAGTTACATTCGCGCGTCCAGCGACGTATACACGGATTTTACCCAGGGTGTTTTGGAGCGTACCGGCATCACCCTGGATTTCGCCATTGAAGGGGACGGCTTTTTCGCGGTGCAGACCGAGGGCGGGGAGACAGCTTACACCCGCATGGGAAGTTTCTCCCTGGACGAGGAAGGGTACCTGTGCCTGCCCGGTCAAGGACGGGTGCTGGACAACAATGGACAGACCATCCGGTTGAATACAGATAAGATCCGGGGCGACGAACACGGCAATATCTATTCTACCGCGGGCCAGCTTTTGGGCCGGCTGGGAGTGTACACCTTCCAGGACAACGGCCAGCTGGAGCGCAACGACCAGGGACTGTTCACCGGGGCTCAGGGGACGGCAGTGGCCAATCCCACCGTGCACTGGGGGTATCTGGAGCGTTCCAACGTGGAGATGGTGGACCAGATGACAGAGATGATGACTGCCCAGCGGGCGCTGCAAAGCGCCGCATCGGTGGCCAAGATGTACGACCAGGTGATGACAAAGGCCACCACGGATATCGGCAGATTGTAATAAGGCGGGGGTAAGAATATGAATCAGTCATTTTATACGGGAGCTATCGGAGCTTTGGCCCAGCAGCGGCGGCTGGACGTTCAGGGCAACAACATCGCCAATGTGAACACCTACGGGTTCAAAGCGGAAAAAGCCCGGTTCACGGATCTGATGTATCAGGATCTTCAGGGCATTGACGGGGCCCAGCTGCCTGTGGGCACAGGGTCCAGCCTGCTGATGACCTCCACCGATTTCGCCGCGGGCTCGGTGATGACCACCAACCGGCCCTACGACTTCATGATCGAGGGAGACGGCTTTTTCGGGCTGATCGACCTGGCCACCAACGAAGTGTCCTTCACCCGCAGCGGTGACTTCTCCCTGGCGGAGCTTCAGCGGCCCACAGGGGAGAACGACGAGAACGGCAACCCCATCATGGAAACGGTGATGTGCCTTTCCGATGGGCAGGGAAGTTTCGTGCTGAGTAACCGGGGCGACCTGATCGAAGTGACCGACGAATCAGAAGAACTGCCGGTGGGCGTGTTCGACTTCGCGAACTATAACGGCATGACTCACGTGGGAGGGACCCGGTTCATGCCTGTGGATAAAAACGGAAACCTGTGGCTGGGGACCGGTACAGTGCACCGGGGTGCTCTGGAAGGATCCAATGTGGACTTGGCTGAGGAGATGACCAAGGTGATCGAATCTCAGCGGGTGTACAGTTTGGCTTTGAAGATGGTGCAGACTTCTGACGAGATCGAGTCTACCATCAACGGTTTGCGCAGCTGAGAGGGGTAACGGAAGATGAAAAATTACGACCAGCTTAATTCTTTAGAGTTGGACACCTTGCGGGAGATCGGGAGTATCGGCACCGGCAATGCCGCCACAGCCCTTTCCGGCCTGCTGGGGAAAGAGGTCCGCATCACCACGCCGGAAGTGCGGATCATGGGCTATAACGAGGCCATTGAATGGATCGGCGGCCCGGAGGAGATCACGGCGGGAGTTCTGGTAAAACTGGGGGGACAGATCAACGGCATCATGCTTTCGGTGCAGAAGCTGGAATTTGTCAACCTGGTGCTGGAGACCATGCTCGGCAAGACCGTGACCGATTATTCCCAGCTGGAGACCATGGAGGCGTCGGCGCTGGTGGAAGTGGGCAACATTATGATCTCCACCTTTATCAACGCACTCAGCGGGCTTGCGGGACTTTCGGTGAGCTTGACCGTCCCCTGCTTCGCGGTGGATATGCAGGGCGCTATTTTGACGGTGCCTATGGCGGAGTATGGCGGACAGTCCGACCATATAATGACGATCGGAGGAACCTTTATTTGCGACAACAGGCAAATGCCGTGCCGGTTACTTCTTTCGCCGGATATCCGATCCCTGAATTTTCTGTTGAGAAAGCTGGGCGTGAGCAGTGGAGAATAAACAAGTAATTGGTATTGCGGATATGAAGATGGCCCAGGGATCCGGAATGCTGATTACCTACGCGCTGGGTTCCTGCATTGGTATCTGCCTGTATGACGCCTCCATCAAACTGGGGGCGCTGGTGCACATCATGCTTCCCCTGAACATGGAAACAGGGCGGAAGAATCCCATGAAGTACGCGGATACAGGGATACGGGAGACCTTGCGGCAGATGGAGGCGAAAGGAGCCCGCCGGATGCATATTACAGCGAAGATTGCCGGAGGAGCCAAAATGTTCGATGTAGGCGGCAATTCCTCCTTGGGCAACATAGGCCAGCGGAATATCGAAAGCGTGCGGATGATCCTGAAAAACGAGCGGGTCCGGATCCTGAAAGAGGATCTGGGAGGCTCGGTAGCCAGGACCCTGCTGTTCGATGTCTCCAACGGCATGGGATGTGTCCGAAGCTATGGAAAGCCCGAATTGATCATTTAGTTAGGTGAGGAGTGTGTGCAGCAAATGTTAGAGGACGCCAAGAAGGGGATTCTGTTGGAATCCGGCACCAATGAGATCGAGATCATGGAGTTTACCATTGACGACAATCTTTACGGCATCAACGTGGCCAAGGTGCGGGAAATTATGATGGCAGCGCCGGTGAAGCCCATGCCCCACTCTCACCGGGCAGTGGAAGGGATCTTCAAACCTCGGGACATCGTGCTTACCGTGGTGGATCTGCCTTATTACCTCAACGGCAAGTCCAGTCCCAAGGGGGAGAAAGACCTGTTCATCGTGACGAACTTCAACAAGATGTTCATCGCGTTCCGGGTGCATACTGTGGTGGGGATCAGCCGGATCTCCTGGAAAAATATCCAAAAGCCGGATAAGGCCATCTCCGGAGGCGACGAGGGCGTTGCCACAGGTATCGCTCAGTGTGACGGAGAGCTGGTCACCATTCTGGACTTCGAGAAGATCGTGGCGGAGATCGCTCCGGAAACCAGCATCCAGATGTCCGAGATCGAAAAGAAGGGCTACCGTGAGTGCCGTGAGATGCCCATTCTCATCGCGGAGGACTCGGTGCTGCTCTCCAAGCTGATCGAGGAAGCGCTGCATAAGTCCGGCTATATCAACGTGACCATGTTCGCAAACGGCCAGGAGCTGTGGGATTATTTGCAGACCCTGCGGGGAAGCGGCGGAGATATCCGCAAGAAAGTGGCCCTTGTCATCACGGATATCGAGATGCCTCAGATGGACGGCCACCGTTTGACAAAGCTTATCAAAGATGACAAAGAGTTCAAACAGATTCCCGTTGTTATCTTCTCTTCTTTGATCACCGATGAAATGCGCATCAAGGGAAAGCAGCTGGGTGCCGATGAACAGATGAGTAAGCCTGAGATCGGTCATCTGGTGGATGTGCTGGATCGGCTGCTTGCCAGATATTATAAGTAAAGGAGTGAGAGATAGATGCCCAGTAAGTACATAGTGCGTCAGCAGATCAAAGACACACAGGGAAATATCGTGGGATACGAGATCCTTTATCATGGGGAGAACGAAGCCTTCGGAGGAGAAGCTTCCAATTCCAATGATTTTGCCGCCGCGGATACCATTTACAATTTCCTGACGGAAAATACCGCGAAAGTATTTAAAGGTTCTCTGAATTTCATGACCTTTACCACCATGCTGCTGATGAAAAAGACACCTCGGTTGTTTGACAAGTCCGAGCTGGTGATCCAGATCGACGACAGCGTGATCATCCATCCCCTGGCCATGCATTTTGTGCAGCAGTACGCCCAGGAAGGCTATAAGATCGCTGTGAACGAGTTCCAGTTCGCTCCCCGGTATCTGGCTCTGATGGACAATATCGATTACATCAAGATCAACCCCCAAACTTCCAATGACATCACCATTCGGAATATTGTGGAGATCGCCCACAGCATGAAGAAGAAGTGCATCGCCACCAACATCGACAATGAGGAACTGTATCAGAAAGTGTTGGCGTTGAACGTGGACGCGGTGGAAGGTTCTTATGTGGCGGAACGCATGAAGACCAAGACCCACTCCAGCGCCTACCTGCAAAGCAACTTCTTCCGTCTGATGGTAGCGGTGACCAAGGATGAGCCGGATGTGGATGAGATCGAACAGCTCATCGCCGCTGACGCCGGCTTGACCTACGGTTTGCTGAAGATGGCAAACTCCGTCTATTTCGCGCTGCGGCATCGGGCCAGCACCATTCACCAGGCGGTGATGACCCTGGGCCTGGGACAGCTGAAACAGTGGATCTACCTGTTGAGCGCCAGCAACGCGGACAATCAGCTGGATCCCAGCTCAGAGGAATTCTTGAAGCTCTCCTTTATGCGGGCCAACTTCAGCAGCGAGCTGATGAAATATGCCAAGGATATGCCCATTTCCAAATCCGACGCGTACCTGATGGGAATGTTCTCCACCTTGAATTACTTGGTGGACGCGCCCTTGGAGGATATCCTCGCGGAAGTCCCTGTGGACGAGGCGGTGAAAGAAGCGCTGATCCACCACACGGGCCGGTGCGGAAAATTGTATGATCTGGTGCTCAGCTACGAGGCGGCTGACTGGGAGAAGATCACCCAGTTGGCCAGCGAGCTGGGGATCCCGGATAGACTGCTCACCAGCGTTTACTTCATCTGTATGGAGAATGTGAATATGCTGTGGCAGCAGCTGACAAATCCCTATGGAGAAGAGGCCAAAAGCTAAAAGGGATCAGGTCTTTGCACCACAAGAATAACCTTCCGTTATTAGCGGGATTACGGTATGCCGGAACGCTTTTGAGGAGAAGTTTCCGTACCGTAAAACGCTGGATCATAGTATGTGAGAAATGAAGTAATTCGAGAAAAAAGAGGGGCTAAGCATGAAAAGCATCAAAAGTAAGATCCTGTTCAGCATGATCGCCACCGTAGCAGGCGGTATGATCGTATTGGGAATCATAAGTGTTGTCTTAAACTACTTTGCTTCCGTGAATATGATCAAAACCTCTATCGAAGGCACCGCTGAAGTTACCGCTACCCGCATTCAGTACGAGATGAATGCTTATAAGAACGTGGCGATGGCTGCTGGTGCTGTATCCGATTTGAGCGATGAGAAGGTACCTGTCTCTGAGAAAGAGCAGATCCTGGCCAACTGGTCTGAAGAGTATGGCCTGGTGCGGGGCAACCTGCTGGATACTAAGGGCGACAGCTACTTTGACGACAACAACTACGCCGACCGTGAGTATTTCCAGCACGCCATGCAGGGAGAGGCGTTTGTGTCCACTCCTGTTCGCAGCGCTATCACTGGTGAGCTGACGATCATTGTGGCAGCTCCCCTGTGGAAAGGCGGAGAGATCGGCTCTGAAGTAGTGGGTGTTGTGTACTTCGTGCCCGATGAGAACTTCCTCAACGAGATCGTAAGCTCCGTGAAGGTAACGGAAAATACCAACGCGTACTTGATCGACCGGGAAGGCAATACCATTGCTGACATTGATCCTGAGAAGGTGTGCAACGAGAATATCCTCACCGAGGTCCAGCAGGATTCCTCTTTGCAGGTACTGGCAAACTACTATAACAAGATGATCGCCGGTGAGAGCGGTACTGGCGAATACACCATTGATGGTGTATCCAAGCTGTTTGGTTATGCTCCCGTAGAGGAAAGCGACAACTGGAGCCTGGGCCTGGCAGTTCCCATGTCCGACCTGATGGGTCCTGTGTACACCGCTATGTTCATTATCATCGCGCTGGTGATCGTGGCTCTGTTGATCGGTATCGCTCTGGCCATCCGGCTGGCAGTGTCCATCGGCAAGCCCATCAAGATGTGCGTTGACCGTATCGATCTGATGGTGGACGGCGATCTGACCTCTCCCATGCCTCAGTTTAAGTCCAACGACGAGACCGGACGCTTGGTACAGTCCACCACGCTGATCGTGAACAACTTGCAGAACCTCATCAATGACATTAAATATCTGCTAGCTGAGATGTCCAACGGCAACTTCAATGTTCGTTCTCGGAACTACGAGTATTATGTGGGTGATTATGCCCAGATTCTGGAGTCTCTGAAACAGATCGTATACGGTCTGAGCTCCACCATGAACCAGATCGAGGAAGCTTCCGATCAGGTGGCCGCAGGCGCGTCTCAGGTGTCCTCCGGTGCTCAGGCTCTGGCTCAGGGCGCTACGGAGCAGGCCAGCACCATCCAGGAGCTGTCCGCTACTGTGGATGACATTTCCAACGACAGCCGTACCACGGAAGAGATGGCTCTGTCCGCTAAGGCGGAAGCTGATAAGGCCGGCATGGAACTGACCGCCAGCAACGAGTATATCGAGAAATTGGGCAGCGCTATGCGGGAGATCGCCGACTCCTCCAAGCAGATCGGCGTGATCATCAACACCATCGAGGACATTGCGTTCCAGACCAATATCCTGGCCTTGAACGCTGCTGTGGAAGCGGCTCGCGCTGGTACTGCCGGCAAGGGCTTCGCGGTTGTGGCTGACGAAGTGCGCAACCTGGCTTCCAAGTCTGACCAGGCCGCTAAGGCTACCAAGGAGCTGGTGGAGAAATCCATTTCCGCCATCGATAATGGTGTGGTTATGATGAACAGCGTCACGGAAGCTTCTGAGGGAGTTATGAGTTCCGCTCAGAGAGCCGTGTCCAGTATGGACGGTGTGGCTGAAGCGATTCAGCGTCAGACCTACTCCATTTCCCAGGTCACTCAGGGCATTGACCAGATCTCCAGCGTGGTGCAGACCAACTCCGCCACCGCAGAAGAGTCCGCCGCCGCCAGCGAAGAGCTGTCCGGTCAGGCAGATATGCTCAAGTCTCTGCTTCGGAACTTCAAACTTCGGGACGACGAAGAGATGTAAGGTATAACGTCATAGAAAAAGGGCTTGCCGGGAACGGCAAGCCCTTTTTGTTGTATTCAGAGGATCTTTCCAGCCAGGAAAAGACGGCTTATTCCTGCGGGCTGGAGGAAGGCGGCGTATAAGGAGGACACTGATAACGGTTTTTCCCACGGGTGCTTTTCCCGTACTCGATCACCCCAACGGGACAACCGGAGATGCAGGCCATGCAGTGGGTGCAGTGAGCGCCCCAAACGGGTTTGCCGTCCTGAAGGTGGATGTTCCCCAGGGGGCAGAGTTTTTGGCATTTGCCGCAGGAAATACAGGCGTTGGAAGCGGTAAAGGGCGTGGCGCGGATCTGGAACCGGTTAAACAGGGAGTTCACCAGTCCGGATTTCAGCCAACCCAAAGCGCCGCCGCTCAAAGGTGGGAAGTCCTCCCCTTTTTGGATGAGGGAGGCAGCCTGTTTGATGGTGGGATGGGAGGCCTTCACCATTTTCTCCGAGTCCTCCCGGGAGGGAACGGAAAACATGACCAGATAATTGTCCGGCATAACCACCGGAAGAGTGCCATGGCAGGTAAGTCCCTTCTCTTGAAGCAGGGTTTTGTTTGTGGAAGCAGCGTTGCCAACGTCGTTGCCGCAGGTCATCAAAACGTAGGTGTCCTGACTGCCGGCAAAGCTGCTGTTCCGAATAAATTCCGCAAAGACCCGGGGAAGTTGCCAGCTATAAGTGGGGGCTACGAATACCCAGGGCTTTTGAGAGCTTAAGGCGGCAGATGTGCCGTTGCGAAGATAGGTGAAGCAGTCCTTACATTCATCCTTCAGGAGATCCGCCAGCATCTGGGCGCAGTAGCGGCTGTTTCCTGTCCCTGAAAAGTAAAGTATCATAATGTTCTCCTTCTGATGTGTTCCAGCTATTTGAAATGGCGTACCGTCCAAAGAACGGCAGGTGTGCAAAAGGGTGAAAAACGGCCGCGGCAGAGATCCCGCCGGGCCGCAAGGGTGTTCTTTAATCAGGTCTTGAGAGAAGAGTGTCACTGGTCATGACGGGGATTCTCCATAACGATCTTGCATGCCCGCAGCAGCTGGGCAATGATGGTGGAGTTGTACCGGGGCTCATAAATAGCCAAACGGAAACTGACCTCGTGGGGAGGGATCACCACGTACAGGGCGGGCAGAGAAGTCAAAGCCAAGGCCCGTACCTCCATGGAACATCTGGGGCAGTTGCAAAGGCCGAACATTTCAATGTACCGGTCCGCTTTTTCTTCCACCAATGCTTCCATCACGTTGAGACAGATCAGATCGGGCTGTTCTTTCTCTGTCTTGGCTTCTTCCCCAGAAGAGGCAGGCTCGGCATCCGCAGTGGAGGGAGCGGTACGACCTTCCTGCTGTTCCAAGGTCTTGGTCAGCTCCGCTTCCAGAGCGTCGGTGTCCAGATCGGGCTCCTCCGGTTCAGGTTCTTCCTGAGTCAGCTCCGGGACGGCTTGGGCAGCCGGGGCGGTCTCCACTGTTTCAGGCTGGACCGGTGTGGACTGAGGTTCCTGAGACTGCTGCTCCAGAGCTTTAGCCAGCTCCGCTTCCAGGGCGTCGGTGTCCAGGTCAGGCTCCACCGGTTCAGGTTCTTCCTGGACCAGTTCCGGAGCAGTTGGGACAGCGGGGGTGGCTTCCACCGTTTCCGGCTGGACCGGGGCGGGCTGAGAGTCTTGAGACTGCTGTTCCAGAGTCTTAGAAAGTTCCTCTTCCAAAGTGTCCGTGTCAGGAGCAGGTTCTTTCCCTTCGGCCTTTTCCTGGTTGCTTTCCTTCTCCGAGGGGGATTCAGCCGCGGGAAGGTCCGGTTCCACAGCTTTTGGCTGCTCCGGGGGATCGGCAGGGAGTTCCTTTTCCAATTCTTGCTCCAACACCGTTTCCAGAGCGGATTTGATCTGGGCGGAAACAGCGGCGTCCTGACTGAGCGAGGTCATGACAGGGGGAAGGGAAGCCGATGAAGAAGTTTTCTTCTCCTGGGGTTCCTGTTTCTCCTTGTTCTCAGGGGTTGAGGGCTCCTCGGGGGAAGGCGCAGGCTGGCGTTCCCGGTTTTTGCTCAGAAGATTCATGACATGAGCGGTTTTGCTGGTATTTGAAGATTTTTTATTTGACGCCATGGCGCAGCGCTCCTTTCCAAAGACAGTATGAGTTGGGCAAAGAAATTAAGCCTCCTTCTTTGGAAAACGATCGCCGGCCACCACGTTGACCACACCTTCCAGATCCATGGCAGGTTTGGAACGGGGCCGATAGGTGAGAACGCTTTGCCCATGAGCCGGGGCGGTAGCTACGTCTACGCCGCGGCGGATCTTCACGTCGAACACTTGACTGTTGAGCTGGTTTGCCACTTCCGAAGCCAGTTCCAACACCTCTCTGGAGAGGGTCAGCCGGGGATTGAACTTGTTGAGCAGGATCCCCAGCACTTTCAGATTGGGATTGAAGGTGTCCCGGACAGTCTCAATGGTCTCCTGGAGCTGGGTGATGCCCACCAAGCTGAGGATCTCCGCTTCCATGGGGACGATCAAAGCGTCGGAAGCCACATAGGCGTTGACAGTGAGGATATTCAAAGAAGGGGGAGTGTCGATAATGATAAAATCGTACTGGTTGCGTACCGAGGAAAGGTATTGGTCCAGCAGGAATTCCCGGCGGGGAGCGGTGAATTCTACTTCCGCCGCGGAAAGCATAATATCGGAGGGGAGAATATCGCCATACTCGGTGGAAACGATGACTTGTTCCACCGGACGGGTGCCTTTGAGAACATCATAAATGGTGTCGCCTTCGCCGATATCCAACCCCAGCGTGAAGCCCAGGTTTCCTTGGGGGTCCAGATCCACGCCTAAAACACGGGCGCCCCGCTGATGCAGGCCGCAGACAAGGGCCGCTGCCGTTGTGGTCTTTCCAACGCCGCCCTTTTGATTGGTTACAGTAATGATCTGTGTCACAGGGGATATCACCTCAGAACAAAAATATAGAAGAAAGCTCCTATAAAGCTCTTAAGTAAATGATACTATATGTCGATAAAAAAATATAGAGGAAAAAGAAAAATTGTTTTGTTTTCTTGCCGGAACCAAGTGTCTGGCTGGAAAACTGTGTTTATTTTAAAAAAGGGGGCTTACATATGGCGTCTTCTGTCAGCAGTGTGAACGCAAGCGCTATGAGCAGTATTTACGGGAATCGTAACGTCATCAGCGGCCTTGCCAGTGGTCTGGACACCGAGTCCATGATCGAAAATGCTGTGTCTGGCATCAAGATGAAGATTTCCGGTTTGCAGCAAGACAAGACAAAGGTCCAATGGGAACAGGAAGCGATACGCAGTATTATTGACAAGCTGGTGGATTTTAACCAGAAGTATACCTCTTACGCGTCGGATACCAACCTGATGAGCGCCAGTTTCTTTAACTCCGCCGTCAAGGTGTCCACTGCCGGTAAGTTCGCCGATCTGATCTCCGCCAGCGGCAAAACATCCAGCAATGTCCAGATCCTGGGCGTGAAACAGCTGGCCACCGCGGCCAAGTACACCATCACAGGGCTGGGCAATTCTGGTTCTGATGGAGTGCCTACCATTTCCGGAGATCGTGTAGATCTGAACGCAGCTTATGAGCAGAGCAAGGTTTCGGGTACCTTGTCCATCACCTACGGTACCAAGAAAATCAATTTGAGCTTCGACGATACGGTGTATAAGTCCGATCAGGAGTTTGCCGACGCCATCAACAAGAAGCTGCAGGATCTCCAGGTCACTAACAGCGATGGGGAGACAGTTAGCGCCAGCACTATGGTCAAGGCGGAGCTGAAAGATGGCAAAATCACTTTCAGCGAAGCGAACAACGCGGGCAACGAAGTGTACATTTCCGGCGCCAGCGGTAGCATCAAGGATACGTTAGGAATCGACGGCTCCAAAAAGGAAACTTCCATCGGTCTGCCGGATAAGCTGTATGATGATTCAAAGACAGTAGGTCAGTATCTCTCAGAGAAAGAACTAACCTTCACTTTGGACGGCGTGACTAAGACCATTACTCTGCCGAAATACTCTAATGGTATGACGGGCGAAGAATTTAAGGATCAGATGCAGTCTGCCTTGGATGAAGCCTTTGGAGATGGAAAAATTACCCTGGATGGTACGGCCTACAATCAGGCATTTCGGCTGAATATCAAAATTGACTCTTTGTCTACACTGACGATTTCCGGTGATGCGGCCAAGGCTTTGGGGCTTGGCGGATCCACCGCAACCAGTTACATTGATACCGGCAAGTCTCTGGAAGATCTGGGTGTGGATTTTAGCAATCTGTCCAAGGTCGAGGCGACCGGTGTGCATTTGGTGGAGGGTACGAAGGACAGCTATGTGGACAAAGACGGCAATGCCGTGAAGCAGGAAGACGGTAAATATTACCGTGTGGATGAAAAGGGCGATTTCCTGTATGAGTTGAAGATCAATGACAAAGTGGTAGGCAACTACTCCAAGAACACCGCTTTGGAATCCATCATGCTGGACATTAACAACTCTGATGCCGGTGTGAACGTCACCTTTTCCAAGACTACCAACCAGTTCCAATTTACCGCTAAAGATACCGGCGCCAACGGGAAGATCGAGTTTGGTAAGGGACTGGCTCAAGAATTGTTTGGAAATTCTGAAGATGCACTGCTATCTCCGGGTGAAGTAGCGGATCCTAAAAAACCGCTTTATACTAAGGGTGTTGACGCTGAATTTAAAATCAATGTGAATGGTATGAAGCAAACGGTTTCCCGTTCCTCCAACAGCTTTGAGATCGATGGCATGACCATCAATTTGAAAGGCACCTTTGGATACGAAAATGGTGCCTATAAAGACGCAGACCCCGTCACCTTCACCTCCACCACCGACGCGGACAAGATCGTGGACGCGGTCAAGAGCTTCGTGGAAGATTACAACGCGATGATCACGGAGATCAAGAACGCGTACTCCACCATGCCCGCGCAGAAGTCGGATGGTTCCAACTATGAGCCTCTTACTTCGGATGATGCGGACGGCATGACCGAGTCGGAGATCAAGGCATATGAGGAAAAGGCCAAGCAAGGTATTTTGTTCGCTGACCGGGATATTTCCGACTTGTACAGCGCTCTGAACTCTGCCATCAATCCGGGCGGCACAGACGCATCGTTCCTGCGGAGCATTGGTATCGACACTGCTTACAGTGACGGCCTCACCACTTTGAAGCTGGATGAGGATGCTTTGCGGGCGGCGCTGGAAAGCGATCCCGACGGCGTGAAGGATGCTTTTACCAAGACGGTATCTGGAGGCGCTTCCACCGATGGCCTGATGCAGTCCTTGAAGACAGCGGTAGATAAGTACGGCAAAGAGACGGGCACCAAGGGCATTCTGCTCACCCGGGCAGGCTCTACAAAGGCGCCCACTACGCTGAATGACAATACACTGCAAGATAAATTGAACGATCTTGATGACGAGATCGAAAAGTGGCAGGATCAGCTTTCTACAAAAATCGACTGGTACACCAGTCAGTTTACTCAGCTGGAGCAGCTCATTCTCCAGATGAATTCCCAGAGTTCCACACTGAGCGGACTGATGGGCGGCGGCAGTTACTGATCCTAGAATTGAGGGGCCAAAAACATGGATAGTAAAGGGTTCCAGCTATACAAAGAGCAGTCGGTAAACACGATGACACCGGGAGAGTTGCTGTTGCTGCTTTATGACGAGTTGGTGAAGCATTTGACCCGTGCGGAGATCGCGCTGGACAAAAAGGATTACGCCATCTTGGAACAGTCGGTGGAAAAGAGTTTACAGATCATTCGTTACCTGGACAGCACTTTGGATCGGAAATATGAGATCAGCGGGCAGCTGACCAAGCTGTATGACTATTTCTGTTATGAGTTGAGCCGGGTGAAATTAGGTCATAACAAGACTGAGTTGGAACGTACCAAGAAGATGATCATGGAACTGCGGGAATCGTTCCGTACGGCTGATAAAAACACTGCTAGCGCGGGAAAGTGAGAAAAGTATGAAGCAGGAAATGTTGCTGGACGCTTTGGTGCAAGCCAAACGCATGGCGGGACTGCTCAATGAGGTGCTGGACTATTCCCAGCAGCTGGGAGAAGCCCTCAACCGTAACGATCAGGTATCCATGCGGCTGGTGCTGTCCATGCGAGAGGAGCCCATCGCTAAGCTGAAATTGGCGGATCGAGCCCTTATGCGGCAGCGTGACGCGATGCCTGAAGGGGAAGAGAAAAAGCGCTTTATCAGCTTGCTCAATGGGGAACCTTCCGATGACCCTCAGGAAAATATGTTAGCCACCCGTATGGAGGCCAATAAAAAACTTTTGGCCCGGGTAGTGGAGATCGACAAAGTGTTGAACCGGAAAATAGCCCGGGAAAAGTCAATCGTATAAAAATGATGGTAAACAAACATCGGCCGGTTATTTTAACTGGCCGATGTTTGGGTGTTAATGAGAATTATTGTTTTTTTCGAGTTTGCAAGTTTAATTTGAAGCCAAAGGCAAAGATTTTGATATTTGCCAGAGGGGCGCACCGGCAGCAGTGCTGGAGGAAAGCTCGTCAAAGATGATCTGCGGATCCCAAGCGGTAAGGCTCCGTTCTACGCTGTTGGGATCGGCCACCAGCACTTGTCCTTCCAAGGTGATGCCTCGAAGGACGATAAAATGGCCGCCCTGGGTAAAGTGGCCGGGTCCCATCAGTGCCACTAACAGATCCCCGGACAGCAGAGCGTTTTGCAGAGCTTCCCCGGTCCGCTGTGTAAAGGAACTGCATTCCAAGCCGAACGCTTTACTAGCTCCTTGAATGAATGAGTGGTAGGTGCCGCTTTGACTGGCCCAGTATCCGTTTTCGTAGGCCCATTGAGACATGGTGGGCGGATCTATGAGCTGGTCAGTCAGAGTGGAGATCACCATGGCCATGGCGGTGGGACCGCAGGCGTACCCGGCAATAGAGTCGGTGCCGTAGGGCTTGTCCGCCCAGCGGGGATCCGTCTGATTGTAATAGATGGTATGTAGGCCGTTGCCAATGAGGATCTGCTGATCTCCCTCTGTGACCAGTTCGGACACGGCAGGATCCACCAAGGGGAACTCGTTGGAGATGGCTGGGTCACCGGCCAGCTGAGATTCTATCTCCTCCGGTGTGAAAGGCTCCCCATGTTCTTTTCCCAGCTCATCCACCATGGAAGCTCCTTGACCCACCGCGGGAGCTGCTTCCGGGAGGGGTCTTGTCCAGGGAGAATAGAGATAGAAAGCGATGCCGCCAGCGCAAAGCAGCAGGAGGAACAGGAAAATCTTTCCTTTTTTTCGTTTGGTTTTTACCTTGGAACGATGATTCATGGGAGGCCTCCGCAGTATCTGTCAAAAAAACATATTTTTATTATAGCAAAATCATTGCGGTTTGCAATGAAAATGGTATGATATAAAGGGGAAAAGCTGAATAGCCTTCCAGCATCAAAGTTAGGCAAGGATGTGGTGAGATGCCTACCATCAAATTGGAAAACGTATCAAAATTTTATCGAGGCGAGCACAAGCTGGAAGTTGCGGTGCGAGATGTCAACCTGACGATCGAGCAGGGGGACTTTGTTTTTTTGACTGGAAGCAGCGGTGCTGGAAAAAGCACTTTGCTGGGGCTCATGTCCGGCCAACTCAAGCCGGACCGGGGCCATGTGTTTTTGGGCGACACGGATATGTCCAGGGTGCCCAGAAGAAAGCGTCACAAGGTGGCGCTGACATTTGGACAGGTGTGGCAAGAGCCATCCTTGGTGCGCCGGCAGACCGTAGAGGAAAATCTGGAGCTTGCGGCCATGATAGGTTCTTCCCTTCGTTTTGAGACCCACCGCATGACTCGCATGCGGGTGCGTAAGGTATTGGGCTTGGTGGGAATGGCGGGCTATGAGAAGTATTATCCCATCGAGCTTTCCGGCGGAGAGTGCCGAAGGATCGAGCTGGCCAGAGCCATGATCAATAGCCCGTCCATTTTGTTGTTGGATGAGATCACCGCCAATTTGGATGACGACAATATATGGGATATGTTCCATTTGCTGGAAGCCATTAACCGCAAAGGCACCACCGTGGTGATGGCGACCCACGCCAGCCAGTATGTGAATATCATGCGGCGGCGGGTGATCACACTTGTAGACGGCTGTATTTTTGGCGACGTGAAAAAGGGAAGGTACGGTGAGATCGTATAGCCGGAATTTCCCGATGTTCTATTCACGCTGCGAAATGATATAGATTCAAGAAAAAATGATAGGAGAGTTAGTTAGCCATGTTCAAGAATATGAAAATTCGTAAGAGCTTGATTTTGGGATTTGGAACGCTTCTCATTTGTGCTTTGGCGATTTCCATTACCACATTGACCCTGATGAACGTACAGCGGTCCACCTTTGTTGGGATCCTGAACAATCAGGTCAAGGCAAATGAACTGGTGCAACAGTGCAATTTGAATATCAGCACTGCCGCCACTCATGTGCGGGAAGTGGTATTGATCCCTGATGATCCTGATATGGAGACAAAAGCCAGCGAAGCCACACAGCTGCTGCAAGAGATCAATGACAACTTGGAAGAGCTGAAAAAGGTGTACACTCTCAACGACGGAAAGCTGGATGAGTACATCGCGGCGGTGAACGACTGGAGCCAGATGGTGCCGGGCATCCTGACCGCTGTGAACGAAGGCAAGATCGACGATGCCACCGCGTTGATCCGTGATGAATGTTCTCCCCGACTGGATACTTTGATGAGCCTGGGCGAGGAGATGGGCGCATCTCTGTCTGCTGTCCAGACTGACGCGGTGGAACAGCAGCAGACCACCGGTCTGGTGGTGATGATCGTCATCATCGTAGTGCTGGTCGTCATTATCTTACTCATCAGCTTCATGGTGACCAAGCTGATCCGCAGCATCATCCGTCCGATCGACCAGGTCCACGCAGCGCTGGAAGGGTTCAGCCAGGGCAATCTGGAAGTTGCTGTGGAGTATGAGAGCAAGAACGAGCTGGGAGAGATGTGCGACAGTCTGCGTACCAGCCAGCATGTGCTGTCCAGCACGATTCAGGATATCTGCTATTTGCTGGAAGAAATGGCTTCCGGTAACTTCAATGTACGCTCTCGGGATACCTCCGTGTATGTGGGAAGCTTGAGCAAAGTTTTGGAAGCTGTCCGCACCATCAACTTTAAGCTCAGCGACACTCTGGGCCAGATCGCTTTGAGCGCGGAACAGGTTGCCGCCGGTGCCGATCAGGTGTCTACCGGTGCCCAGTCTCTGGCGCAGGGCGCTACGGAGCAGGCCAGCGCTGTGGAACAGCTTTCCGCTACCATTACCGAGATCTCCAACAACTCTCAGCAGAACGCCAAAAACAGCGAGCTTGCTATGGAGCATTCTCAGGCTGCCGGCCGTCAGGTGGAAGAAAGCTCCCGTTACATGGATTCCATGGTTGGCGCTATGAAGAAGATCTCCGATTCCTCCGAGGAAATCAAGAAGATTATTGCTACTATTGAGAATATCGCTTTCCAGACCAACATCCTGGCTTTGAACGCCGCTGTGGAAGCCGCTCGCGCTGGTACTGCCGGCAAGGGTTTCGCGGTTGTGGCTGACGAAGTGCGTAACCTGGCTTCTAAATCCGATCAGGCTGCCAAGGCTACCAAGAATTATATCGAGCGTTCCATCGTGTCCGTGGAGGAAGGCAACGAGATCGTGGAGCAGGTTTCCAACGCTTTGTCCAAGACTGTGGAGCTTGCCAGCCAGGCTATGACCGATATGCAGAACGTGGCCAGCGCTGTGGAGCGTGAAGCTGAGTCTGTTTCTCAGGTCACCGAAGGTATTGATCAGATCTCCTCTGTGGTGCAGACCAACTCCGCTACCAGCGAGGAATCTGCCGCGGCCAGCGAGGAGCTGTCCGGTCAGGCCGCACTGATGAAGGAATTGCTGGGCCGCTTTACACTGCGGAGCACGGAAGACAACGGAGATTCTTCCTATGCTTCCGGCAGCCCTGCCAGCCAGGGCGTGAGCGGTGGTTCCGACTATGCCTCCTATGAGGATAACGATTCCTCTTTCGACAGCGGCAGCAGTTCTTTCTCCAACAACTTCAGCAAATATTGATTTAAGCGCCGAACTTGTAAGTTACAGGTGAGTAAAGGGGAATCTGGAAGCAGGTTCCCTTTTCGGCTACAAAGGACAAATGGGAAATACCCGGGAGCAAAACGGTTTTCGGGGTTTCCTCACTATCCAAAGCCAGGAGCGGGGAAGAAAACGCTTTGTGGGCTTTGCAGGGAAAGGAAAGCCGCCCTATGGCAAAATGGAAGAAGCAGGATAAAGACCTGATATTCGCCTTGGATATTGGCACCCGCAGCATCGTGGGCATCGTAGGCAGACCGGTGGAAGGAAAGTTCAAGCTGCTGGCAGTGGAAAGCGCCGAACATAAGACCCGGGTGATGATGGACGGCCAGATCGACGACATCAACGCTGTGGCTCGGTTGGCCAAGGAAGTGACCGGCAGACTGGAAGCCAAGCTGGGAATCCACCTGACTCGGGTGTGTGTGGCGGCCGCAGGCCGCGCACTGCGTACCGAGCAGGGAAGTTTTTCTATGGATCTGGAGGAAAAGCAGGCCATCACGGAAAACTTGGTAAGCCAGCTGGAAGCCGGGGCTATCACCGCCGCGGAGGAGCAGCTTCAGCAGCAGGAACAGGAGCACCGGCAGTTCTTCTTGGTGGGGTACAGCGTGACCCAGTACCGGTTGGACGATTACCCCTTGGCGATGCTGCTGCATCACAACGGTAAAAAAGCGGAAGTGGACGTTGTGGCTACCTTCCTGCCCGGCGAGGTGGTGGAAAGTTTGTATTCCGCCATGTTTGAGGCTGGGCTGCAAGTGGCCAGCATGACGCTGGAACCTATCGCCGCGATGAATGCCGCTATACCGGCGGATATCCGGTTGTTGAACTTGGCGCTGGTGGATATCGGCGCGGGCACTTCGGATATCGCCGTGTGCCGAGAGGGTAGTGTTACTGGGTATACCATGGCCACAGTGGCCGGAGACGAGATCACGGAAGCCATCATGCGTTATTTCCTGGTGGATTTCCAAATGGCCGAGCAGATGAAGCGCAGTCTGGGGGAAAAGAAAGAGATCCCCTTTACCAATATCCTGGGTCTGGACGACACCACCAGCGCGAAAGAGGTGGAGGAAGCCGTGGAGGAAGCCATGGATACTCTGGCTCAGGAGATCGCCCGGCAGGTCACGGAAGTCAATGGCGGAAAAGCCCCTTCTGCGGTGTTCCTGGCGGGAGGTGGCAGCAAGCTCCAAGGTCTGTGCGGGAAAGTGGCCCAGTATTTGCAGATGGACGAAAAGCGTGTGGCCATCGCTGGGTCCAATTTCTCCAAGAGCGTGGTCTCTCCGGAACTGGAAGTAAATACACCGGAATTCGCCACGCCTTTGGGGATCGCGGTGTCCGCGGGTTTAGGGCTGCTCAATGACAGTTATGTGATCCTGCTCAACGGCGCGCCTGCCAAGCTGTTCCGCAGCGGAGTGCTGAGTTTGCAGGATATCCTGATGATGAACGGGTATCTTTATTCCGATATGATAGGCAAGAGCGGGCGAAATCTCAGCGTTACCCTGGATGGCAAACGTGTGGTCATCCATGGGGAACCGGCTCTGCCCGCGGTGCTGCGGGTCAACGGAGAGGACGCTTCCATCCACTCGGTGGTCCACGCGGGGGACAAGATCGACTTTATCCCCGCCAAAAACGGGCGGCCCGGGGAAAAGACCCTGGGGCAGCTTCTGGGAGAGGATTTTTCCGGAGGCGCCTTGGTCAACAACGAGGAGGTGCCTTGGGATACCCCCTTGAACCAGGGAGACGTGATCTTGACCCTTCCCAAAAGTTCTTTCCCCAAGATCCCTGTAAAGGAGACCCCACCGCCGGAGCCGGTGGATCAGCCGGTAAAGCAGGAGCTTGAGAAGGAGCCCGTTCCCTCGAAGGCTTCGGCGCAAGTTTCCCAGGAAACGCCGGCGGCCTCGGTGTCTGAGAGCGTTCCTTTCTATCGGACGCTTCATCTGTATTTGAACGATGAGTCTATGGATCTGCCGGCTAAGCTGGACGGTTCCCCCTACTATCTGATGGATCTGCTGGAATACTCCCAGATCGATTTCCAAAATCTTGACCGGCCGGTGGAACTGCTGGTCAATGGTCAGGAAGCCGGATTCCAGCAAGTACTCCGGGAAAATGATTCTGTCATCATCCGCTGCCGGTAAAAAACAGCGGGGATCGACAACGATTTCCTATAAAACAGGAGATGACACAAGCTATGAAACAACATAAGCTGTTTGGAATTCTCTTAGCCGCTGCCATATTGGGAAGTTTTTGCGGCTGCCAGGAGAAAGGGGCCAGTTCTTTGCCAACTGCGTACAAAGTGGACGGCGTGGAAGTGGCAGCCTTGAGCGTGGAGGACGAAACCGGTGTGACAGGAAAGTCCTCTGAGGTCTACACCTATGACGGGCTGACCGATTCAGGGACCGTGGCGCAGAATTACGTGGCGGAGCTGACCAGTGAGGAAAACGGTTTTGTGGTGGTGGACGAAAATTATGTCCAGGCCCATCAGCCGGACTATACCGCTGAGGAGGACCAGGTGCTTCTGGCAAAGACTCTGGAAGAGGGAAGCAGCCAGGAGGAAGAGACCAGCGAGACCAGCAGTGAGGCATCCAGCGAGAGCCAAGACTCTGAGGATGAAGGATCCGTAGAGGATCAAGAGGGGGAGCTCCTCACCATTCAGGTGGCATGGATGCCGGGCCAGTGCATGGTGACCGTGGGCACGGACCAGGGAACGATCCAACTGGCGGAAGACGGGGAGACGGTTGTACCCATGTCTGAAAATGAGATGGTGGACTATTTCAACAGCCTGACGCCTCAAGAACTGGGCCTGCCCGGCGACTCCATGGATGAATATGAAGTATACCCCATGGGGGGAAATGTGCTGGTAGACGGTCGTCCCTGCGTCAAGATACAGGTCTACAATAGAAATAATGCCGAGGATACCAACCAGTTTGAAGGATTGTACCTGATGAGCAGCGGCGGTGAGTATATTTACCAGGTGGATATGGCCACTGGAAAAGCTATTCAGCTGTCCATCCTGTAATTTTTGGCGGTTTAGGAAACAGCCGGCACAGGAGCGCTGCCGGGAGATTTGGGAGCCAGTGGCATCAATGCCATGGCCTGTAAAGAACCGGTGAGCTTCCATCTGGTTTCCCCAGAAGAGCGGGGCTGCTGGGCGAAAAGAGGGGTAAAGATCCCCTCTAAAATACCCAAAGAGGACCGGATGGAAAAAGCGTCCTGGGGCGTTAGGGCCTGGATGATTTCCGGGTCCACTTCTTCCACCAGCAGTCCATATTCTTTTCCCAGAGAAGCGATCTGCCTGGCGGTGATGGCGGCTTTGGCCTGGGAGTCAAGAGGCTGGAAGGGGATGATCCCGCTGAAGCGGCCTGCGATCTCTTTCAAAGCCCCGGCTCGTACCATGGCTTGTCTGCCGGTCTCGCTGTCCTGAAACAACCGATGGGCCAGCGCTCCCATGGGAGATCCCGCAAGGAGCTGCTCTTCCCAGCGATTGTTTTCCACAGGTTTCTCTTCTGGGGTGGAAAATCCCAAAGGCTGTGAGCCCTTATCCGAAAGGTCCTGGTTGGTGGTGAACAAGAAGATGCAGCGGCGGAAATCCAGTTCCCGGCTGCCTTGCGCATCCTCTTTCCGGGCGGTGCACCGGCCTTCATCCAGAATGGACATGAATACTTTCAGCACTTCCGGATGGGCTTTTTCCAGCTCGTCAAACATGAACACCGTGTAGGGATTGCGGCGCACCGCCTCGAAAATAGGCTGGTCATCGTATCCCACGTACCCGGGGGGCGCACCTGTCAACCGATAAACGGAGTGGGGTTGGGTAAATGTATTCAACTCTGTCCAGACAAATTGATAGGTGTCTCTCCCGCATTGTTTATTGAGTACCGGGGCAATGGCCTTGCCAAGCTCTGATTTTCCCACCCCAGTGGGGCCGTAGAAGATCAGGGACAAGGGCCGGGCAGGATCTTTCTTCCAGATGTGGCCGTACAGTTTGAAAGCCACTTCTTCCACGGCTTGGGTTTGGCCCAGAACCAAGGATTGAAGAGAGTTGTTCAGCGCCCGGTACAGCAGGGGAAGGGAAGTTTGACCCAGTTCTGGCTTTAAGGAGCCCAGTGTTTTGGCCAGTTCCTCGAAGGTGGGGAACCAGTGGATACTGGATTTGAAAAAGCGGGTAAGGGTCTGACTGCTTCCTTGGTAAGCAACAGCGGGATGAAAACAAAGGCGGTATCCATGGGGACCCCGCCAGAAGCTGAGCTTGGCCCATTGCGGAACACATCCGGGGACCATACGGCAGCGGGGAAATTCATAGGTGGCACCCTGATCCGCGTAACGATCGGTGTAGTGTTGGATGATCTTGTATTCTTCGGGACTGCAAGAGCAGAAATAAGAAAATTCGAAATCCATAGAAAGAACCCTCCTTGGCGGCAGAAAGGCCGGTCCAAGGAAAGTATGGGCATATAATTCCCGATTTATCAACAGATTGGGCTTTACTATATAGAAAATAAGATGCTTTTGAAAGGAGCAATAGTATGAAGTACGAATTGACAAAAGACCTGGAAACAGGGAACGCCATCATCGACAGCGAGCATCGGCAGCTGTTTAACGCTGTGAATCAGCTGATGGACGCTTGCAGCAGCGGCCAAGGCCGTGCCAAGATCGAGCCCACTCTGCGATTCTTGTTGGACTATGTAGACAAGCATTTTGCCCATGAGGAGCAGTTGCAGCAGCAGGCCAAGTACCCGGAGTATTCTTCTCACAAGCTGTTCCATGAGAGCTACAAGCGCAAGCTCCGTGAGATTGGAGCCGCTATTCCCATGTCCGGCCCTACCGTAGGAGATTTGGCCAATCTGAACGCACACGTCGGCGTGCTGGTGTCTCATATTCGTGTGGCGGATAAGAAGCTGGGTGCGTTCTTGAAGAAATAAGAACCCTAAAAAGCAGTAAAAAAAGAAGCTGTCGGTTTTCCGGCAGCTTCTTTTTTGTTTTAAGGGTTATTCAAAGAGCCAGTCAAGCTCTAAAGGCAGAGGACGAAGCGGGATGTCGGGCTTTACCCGTTCTCCATGGAAATCGCTTCCTCCGGTGACGTGCAGCTGGTATTTTTTTGCCAGATCCAGGTAATGATTTACCATGTCTGGGGTGTGCTTGGGGTAGTAGCACTCCAGGCCGTCCAAACCGGCTTCCTTTAAGCAGACAACCGTTTCCTCCAGCTTCTCGTCAGAGAAGTTCAACTGGTAAGGATGGGCCAATACAGCTTTGCCGCCTGCTTGGTGAATGGTGGCGATGCAGGTAGCAGCGTCCGCCTTGAAGCGCTCAATCCGTTGATACTCGTCTGTATCTAAATAGCGGTCGAAAGCCTCCCTGGTGGTGGCTACATGGCCGTGGCGCACCAGGATCTGGGCAAAGTGGGGACGGGCGATCACGTCGCCCCCAGCCAGTTCTTCCACCTCTTTCAGATCAATGTGGATCCCTTTTTCCTCCAGGAAATCCACGATCCGATATTTCCGCTGGTTTCGGCTGTCCTTCAAGGTTTGGCATAGCTGCTCCAAAGAGGAACAGCCAGCTTGAAGGTTTAGCCCCAGTATGTGCATATGACGGTCTTCCTGAGCGCCGAATTCTACCCCTCGGAGTACGGTGATACCACACTCTTTTCCGGCTTGAAAGGCTTCCTCCACGCCGTCGATGGTGTCATGGTCCGTGACAGCTAGGCATTGGATTCCCGCTTTTTGCGCCAGTACCACTAAATCTCGGGGAGCGTACTGCCCGTCGGATGCGTTAGTGTGGGTGTGCAGGTCTGCCATTTCACGCAATGGAAATCATTCCTTTCCAGACGACTCGCCAAAAAGCATAGCTTCAATGGTATCGACTAAATCATCAGGTGCTTGTTCTCCATCGTTTTGTACGATTATGTCAGGGGACTGGGGTTCATCAAAAGGCAGATCCACTCCCACCACATTGTGGCCGGAGGAGTAAAGACCTTTTTGATCACGTTGGAAAAGAGTCTCCGTTTTTACCCGGATATAAATCTCCCGGTAGTTTGGGATGTGTTCTCTGTTCCACGCCCGGACGCTGGAAAACATAGAGATGCTGCAACAAACCACATCGATGCCCTGATCGGACAGCAATTTGCAAACGCGAAACAGCCGGTAAGCTGACTTTTCCCGCTCTTCCGTGGAATAGCCGAAATTGTCACAGAACGCCTTGCGGATCTCGTCTCCGTCTAAACGTACAACGTTGGGTTTTCTTTCTTTGAGCCTGTTGTAAAACAGACTGCCCAGTGTGGTCTTTCCAGCTCCGGAGAGACCTGTAAAAAAATAAACTGTACCTTTCTCGTTCATGGAAACCTCACTGTTAATGATATAGCGGCTGTTCCAACAGCTTAGGGTCTAATTTCAACGGTGTCATCATGCGCAGGGGCTGATAATTCTTATTGATGAACCGAAGGTCCTTCGACAAAAGCTGAGCAATTTGCAACCGATTCTTTTTGCAGGTGTCCAGAGTTTTTTGTACCGCGGTTTCAACAGCATCCTCACTTATTGTGACTTCCTTACCATCCTTCGCATCGCTTACGCTCAACGATGACAGATGCCTGCGCCAGGAGTTGGCGATGAAGGAATCCATGCAGGTGAACTTCTCCAGCTTATTCTGGATCCATTCCTTGTTCACTTCTTCCCCTTTATAATAGTGAAAATCATACCCATAATACTGGTACACGTCTCGGAAGAAATATTCCAAAAACGCCCGTTCGTCGTCGTTGGCGTATTCATCGTAGGTGCGGTATACAGTGACGGGATCAAAGCCGCGGGCGTTTCCGGGCATGCTCTCCGGGTTGATACCCTCCCGGCTGGAACAGTAAGTCATGCTTTCCGTGTAGGGGATGTCCAGAAATTCCGCCAGCGCTGTGAAAGTCGCTTTGGGGTTCAGCTTGCCGTCTTCAAAACGCACCAAAATGCTGTCCTTGAACAGTCTGTCTTGCCAGTCGATCATAAAGCTGCGGTTGAGCAGATAAGTGGAAATATTGTCAGGGATGACCGCGTGCTTTTCCGGGTCATCCAGCTGTTTTTCCATAAACCGAACTGTTGCGGCGTAGCTGCTGGTGAGACGGCGCATAGGGGTAAAGGTCTTGATATACTTGAATTGCTGGAACAGGGGAGATTTGGCGATCTGCTCGTATTGATCAGAATGGAGCATTGTGGCACCGGTATTAGAGTCGGTTTTGAGAGAATACATCAGGTTGTGGAAGTGGGGCTGGAACAACAGTGCAGGAACAATTCTGGAGTTCTTATCAAGTCCACTGCTCATGTCCGAGGAATTCAGGAAAATCGCCACCAAAAAGTCCTTTGCTGTTGGATGCTTCACCTGAGCCATCTGGGCCTGAATGCCGTTGGTGGTCTTGTCCAGGTGCTCGTACTTCTCCTTGACGTCATTTACCAGGTCGGAGATGCGGTCCAGAATGACGGATTCATAGGTGAGCAGGTTGGGATGACCATAAAAAATCTCGTTGAAAAAGTCGCCGCCGTTGTGAGTGGAAAGCTGAGTGTGCCAGATCAGCCGGTTGATCTCCCGGATCCCCAAGGGCTTTACGGGGTACTGACTGTAATCGATGCCGAAACGCTCTTTAAAGTCTATGGGATACTGAGAGATCTCCTCTTCCATCAAAAACACGAACTTCTTGTCCCCCAGAAGCTTCCGGAAATCCAGACAGCTCAAATAGGCACAGAAGTTCTCCCACTGGGTGTAATGAAGGTAAATGTGGTTCTCCCTGCCCACCCACATACTTTCACGCACGGTGTCATTCAAATACTCTAATTGATATTGAGAGTATACATTGTCAGCCAGCACGGGGTTTTCCAGGTCTTTGAAAAAATACCGGTCGATGACCTGATGGTCAAAATTGACGTACTCACCGAACCGGTTTTCGGCTTTATAGTAAGGGATATACCCGTTGTCGTCAAAGGGGAAAAATTCAATAGGCAGTTCTTCAAATTCCGGAAAGTCCTTCCGGAACAGATAGGGATACTTTTCTAAACGGGCACAGTTCGCCCGGTAGCGGTTTCGCTGTTCGGCCAGGTTTGGCATATAAAACGCCTGGCGCATCAGTTCCATCAGTTCCTGCTGAAATTGGCCCCGGTTATATAGCGACACAAATGTGGTGTAAGCCACCCGATAATCGCCTTTTTCAAAAAAGATATAATTGGCCGCTTCCAATTCTAAAAGGGGATCTTTCCCGCTGTGCTGGTGCAGCACCAACTCATAGGCCTTCATGGCTTCGTCTTTTCGTCCAAGCTGAGCAAGTCTGCGGGCGATTTCTATTGTTTCCATGTGGGGTCACCTCATAAGGAAAAATAAAGAAAAACGGGACGGGCCAAACGCCCGCCCCGCCTTCTTGTATTTCAGTTGGGAATAAGTACTTTCTGCAAAAAACCAGATTACTGGAGCAGCTGCAGAACGCCCTGAGGCACCTGGTTGGCCTGAGCCAGCATGGCCTGAGCGGACTGAACCAAGATGTTGTTCTTGGTGTAAGCCATCATCTCGTCGGCAACGTCGGTGTCGCGGATGGTGGACTCAGCGTCCTGAATGTTCTCGGTCATCACAGACAGGTTGTTCATGGTGTGATCCAGACGGTTGGAAGCAGCGCCCAAAGTGCCACGCACGCTGGACACGGTGTTGATAGCAGCCTTGATCACGTCCACAGCAGCCTGAGCGCTCTTCTGGTCAGCCACGGAGATGCCGGAGATACCCAGAGAAGAAGCGTGCATATCCTGGATGGAAACAGTCAGCTGGTTGAAAGCGTCGCTGGTGTCGCCGATCTGCAGGGTCAGACCGTTGCCCTTGGTGGCCAGGTCACTGCCGTTGTACACGACTGCGTTGTTCTCGGCCTTAAAATCAAGACCGGTAACACGGGCAATGGTATCAGCCACGTTGGCAGCGTCATCACCTGCAGAATAAGAGGTACCGGCCAGTGTAATCACAGTCACATCGCTGCCCAAATCGGCAAACTTATCAGCAGTAGCACCGCTAGCAGCCAGAACGAACTTTTTACCGCCAATGGTGAAAACGTCGTCTTCCGTAGCCTTGTTAGTATTCACAACGCTCACGCTGCTGAAGTCCAGCTGCTGGGTAGCGTCAGCGCCGGCTTTTGCGCCAGTCTGAATGCCGGAACCATTCAAACCAGTACTAGCTTTACTGGGGGTCATAGTTGCGCTGGTGATCTGAGGAGCGTCAGCGCCGGTGACCTTGCTGTCAAACTTGATGCCATTGCTGCTGTTGGAGATGTCGAAGGCTGCGGTCAGCTTGCTGTCACCCTTCAGGGCCTTGATAACAGCGTCCGCCATTTCTTTTGCTGTGATTTTATTAGCAGCAGCCATAGTGCCCACCACATTGCCGGCTTCATCAAGAAGAGTCTGGCTACCGGAGCCGACAGTCAGCTTAATGGTGGTGGAATAACCGTTGCCGTCCCCGTCTTTCCAGGAAACAGTATACTCGAAAGTATCATCCGCAGCCTGATCAGCAGAGCCACTACCGAAAGCTACGGTAGTAGCGCTGGAAGCGGTAGCAGCCACGTCGGTAATGCCCACACCGGACACGTTGGAAGCGGCCAAAGAACCGTCCAGCAGGTTGATGCCGTTGTAGTTGGCGGAATCGGCGATACGGTCGATTTCGTCCATCAGCTGATCGACTTCGTCCTGCAGAGCAGCACGGTCGGTCTCGTTGTCGTAGGTGCCGTTAGCGGACTGGTCAGCCAGCTTCACCATACGGTTGAGCATGTCGTGCACTTCCTGCAGAGCACCTTCAGCGGTGTTCACCAGGTTCTTGCCGCTCTTGGCGTTGTCCTGAGCCTGCTCCAGACCGGTGATCTGAGCGCGCATCTTCTCGGAAATAGCCAGACCAGCGGCGTCGTCGCCGGCGCGGTTGATCTTGTAGCCGGAAGACAGCTTCTCCAGGTTCTGAGACAGAGCGTTGGTGTTGTTGGTGTAGTTGCGATAGGCGTTCATCGCCATAATGTTGTGCTGAATACGCATAGAAATTTTCCTCCTTAAAAAGTGAACTAAAGCATCCTTGCTCTAGTTTTTATAAATGGACGGTCGTTCTTTCCTCCTACTTCCAGGCCTGTAAAAGAAGGAGGAAAAAACTCCCGACACTTACTATATCGTCCTGCTAAAAGTTAAAATAACAGGTGCTGGAAAAAAATTGCGAAAAAACCTTAAAAAATTAAGATTTACGCGTAGACATCGATGTACTGACCCTTAGCGGGAGCGGGAGACTGGGGCATCATTTTCATAAGTTCCTGAGCAGCCAGTTCCTGGGTGTCCATGACCTTTTTGGTCACGGCGGTGGAATAGTTGACGGCAAACTCAGCGGAACTCATGCTGGTAGCCATAGAAGCGATGGAATCCATCATAGTGACATCACACCTTTCAAAGTGAAATTATAAATCAGAAGGCTGCCCGGGGTCGAATACGGACTGGAGCATGGTGAGCAGCTCGGCAGGGTCCGACTCTTCCTTAGAGGCTTCCTGATTGGCAATAGTTGTAGCGGCGATCAGTTCCTGCCGGAGAACAGGGACGCTTTTGGGGGCGGAGATAGCCAGTTTGACCCGGTTGCCGTCCACCGAAACCACGGTGACGGTGATATCTTCGCCGATCCGCAGTGACTCACCAGCCTTACGGTTCAAGATCAGCATAAAGCAGCCTCCCTTGAACGGAATTCTTCCAGGCGGTGGCGCATGTGATACTCATCCGTGTCCAAAATGACCTGCTGGGCCATTCGGGTATGGGGATTGATCGCCACGGGACATTTCAGGTTGACTGTGCTTTCCGAAACAGGGTTTCTTACCACACACATGGTGTAATAAGACAGCTCCTTACAGTCCTGGACCTCCAAGGCTTCCAGCTCCACCTGCTGCGGCACAGGGGCGTAGTCAGGGGAGAGGGAGAAGGGGTCCATCATCACAAAGGCCAGACTGGGAGTCTGGGCGCTTTGCAAGCAGAACAAAGTGTGATCGCCGGGCTTGAAGGGGATCAGCAGAAACGCGTGCTCCTCCTCAAAACCAAACAATCCTTTCGGAAAGGTGATCAGTTCCTTTGTCTCGTAATCGATTTCGCCGAAATATTTGGTGCGAAGCTTCAAAACGGCTCCTCCTGTCAGCCTTCGTCTTTAGGCTCATAATTGGGATCAGCAGACGGCGGCACATACAATGCTCCGCCAACGTACTTGATCACCACGTCAGGCTTCTGTTTTACAGAGATCTCGATGTCGCCGGGGGTGAATTTGAAGTGGGGCTGGTTGATACGCCAGTCGAAGTTCAGCTTATCCATTTCATAGTGAATGGTCATTTCACCGGGCGTCCAGGAGATCTGAGGACCTGTGGTCGGCAAAAACTGCAAGCCCACATTGGTTTTCACATTCCGTGCCTGCGCGTCAGAGGCAAACTGAGTGACCAGTTCCTGACCGATTCGAGCGTTCAGAAGCATCTGACCCTGCTGGGCGTAAACAGCGGTGGCATCGTAGGCGGCCTGCTGCCCCTTTTGGGCATTCTGCTCAGCGGCTCGCATAACGGTGGGGACAACGGAATTCCGTGCCTCGAATGTGTCCAGATTCAAGCGGATCGGACGGCTGCGGATGTCCAAACCCCCGTTGTTTCGGGAGATCTCCAGATCAGCCGTCCCGCGGGTATATTCCAGCTTGGCGTCTGTCACTTTCATCTCGATCTCGATGGGCACAGTTGTGATCTCGATCAACGGATACATAAGCGAGCGGCTCCTTTCTCAAAAAATGTTTAGATTTATCTTAAAAATAATAAATCACAAAACAAACTACACAGCAAAGAAGGAAAACCTATCAGCCCATGTAGTCCATCAGGCTCTGGGACAGGATGCTGTTGCCCACCTTCAAAGCAGCGTTATAGCAGTACTGAGCCCAGGAAAAAGACGTGATAGCGTCTGCCAGGTCCACCTGTTCAATCGACAGGAACTGTTCGTTCAAAGTGGAGGCAGTGGTTTTCAGCTGCTGTTCATTGCTCTTCAAAAAAGAAGCAGTGGTGGAAAGTTCGGTGTAGTTTTCCTTCAACTCCGAAGAAGCGGAACTGAATTTGTCGATCAAACGGTTAAATTCCTCTTTTTCGGCGTCGCTTGCCCACGCGCCGTCTTCCGAGCAGTTGGTGAGAATCTCACCCATGCGGGAGATGATGGAGACGATGTTTTTGGGATCCCCGTCTTCATCCACGCCATACCCCAGATAATTGATTCCCGGCAAGGCGGAGTTGAACGCGCTGGATTCGATCAGTTCCCCGTTCGCGTCCTCCTGAAGGCCGAAGCCGATATCCACATAGGTGGATTCCCCGCTGAGGTACTTCAGCTGTTCCAATTCATCGGAGCCGTCTTTGGCGTCCACCGGAATGCCCCGGTAAGTCAGCACTTTTTGACCGTCGACCTCTTTCCATTCAAAGGGAACGTTCAGGCCGTCGGCGCCGGCAAAGGTGAAGTTATCGCCGTATTTGTTGTTCATGGTCTGGACAATGCTTTCCGCCAGCTGGGTCAGTTCCTGACCCACCGAGTTACGGCCAGCGCCGGTGGCGTCGTTTTTACCGGCCAAAATAGCGGCGAAAGCAGAGTTGTTCTGCTGGTTGTCCACAGCTTTTTCCACGCTGTCCAGAGCGCTGTAAGCCACTTCGTACTTCCGTACCACAGCGTTGCTCACAGTGTATTGGCTGCTGGTGCGCTGGTAAGCCCGGCGCAGCTGGAACGCCTGGGTGGCGCCGGCAGGATCCTCCGCGAAGGAGTTGAAGTTCCGCTGGGTCAGCACGGTATTTCTGGCTTGGTTCAGCGTGACAAAGGATTGCATCAAGTTATTGCGGTAGCCCATCAGCACACCGTTTGTAGTAGCGCGAATCATGTTAGAAAAAACCTCCTTTTACAGACCGACGGTACCGGTGCCGTTGATAAGTTTATCCAAAGCCTGGTCCAGAGTGGTCATCAACCGGCAGGCGGCGGAATAAGACTTCTGGTACTGCATCAGGCTGGCAGCTTCATCGTTCAGATCCACACCCGCAACAGAGCTGCGGCTGGTATCCAATTCCACGGTAGCGTTGTAGTAGGTGTTCAGCATCACGTTGGTGCTGCGGGTATCGTTGCCAAGAACGCTGTTGATGTTGGTGAGCATCTCCTGGAACGTGCCGTTGAACAGCCGGTCAGATGTGGCATCAGCATCCAAGTCCTGAGGGTTGTAGTCCATTTTCTGGTCCATCAGACTGACCATGTGCAGGATGTTGGAGTTATCCGTGCTGGCGGGGCCGTCCATGCCGGTGGGCCGCACATAGGAGGACACGATGTGTACCTCTCCCGTAGACCATTTGTGGGACACGGAGATGTTGGCGGCTGTGATCCCAGTGGCATCGTCCCCGTCACCGGAGTTGCTGAACAGTTTGCCGCCCACTTTTTTTGCGCCCATGTTAATCAGATGCTGTTCCGTAGCGGGGGAAAGCGGTACTTCTTTTTTTACAGGGTTGCCATCGTTATCCTTTATTACTTCTCCCGCGGCATTGATGTATTCATTGTTCTCGTTGACCATGTAGCCCTGGTTGGCCTCGTTGAACACAGTGGCGATCTTGTTTGCCAGCAGGTCCAGGGACTTCTGATAATAGGGGATGCCGCGCTTGATAGCGGCGTTTTCGTCCATGGCCAGCATGTCGTCGCTGGCGAATTCGCCTGATTCGGTGAGCATCTCACGAACAGACTGGAGAGCGCCGTACAAGTCGTTGTCGTCCAGATTCACGGGATTTTGGAAGGCAGCGGTAGGATCCAGCTGGCCTTTGGAGTCCCGCAGTTCTGAAAGGGTGATGCGGTAGTTGGGATCGTCTATCTGTTCAGCTTTTTCAGCAATGATCGTCGGAGTACCATCAGGCATCAAATAGGGCTTATTGGTATCGGAGATAGCCTGATTGGGATCATAATTTGGATTGGGCTTAGGAATCTGTGTGACCCCAAGCTGGGTATAATACGCGCCATCCACCAGGGTGGAGCTGTCGGTGGTGACCTTGGAGTCAGGGTTGGCGTTGCCCAGTTTGATGGTCAGCTTTTCCACTTCAAAGCCGCCGCCCAGATCTTCTGTGGAGTACACCACGTCGATCTTCACATACTGGGACAGCTCATCGATGAGCCGGTTCCGCTCGTCCCGCATTTCCAGAGCGTTGTCACCATGGATATCGCTTTTGCGGATCTGAGCGTTCAGTTCGCCGATATTGGCCAGCAGCTCGTTTACCTTATCCACGTTCTCCTGGAAGGAGTCGACCGTGTTTTCCTTCAACTGCTCCAAACGGCTGGCGTAGCTGTTGAACAGAGTTACCAGGGCTTCCACAGAGGACTTCACCTGGGTGTCGAACTCTTCCTGGCCGGTGCTGGTGGTCAGGTTCTGCAAAGCGGTGCGCAGAGCGCTGAGCTGAGCTTCGATCAAGCCGTTTTGCTCATCGCCGTCGGCCACTTCGTCCAGAATGGCGGCCAAATCGTTCAGGCCGGAAAGTTTGCTGTTCATGGAGCCTACGCTGGCAGCTTCCGTGCGGTAACGGATATCCAGGTAGGGGTCCCGGATCTGGGAAACACCTGTGGCCAGCACGCCGCTGCCCACCCGCACAGTCATGGTGGACTGATAACGGTCGCCGGCGCCGGCCCGCAGACTGACCTGATCCAGCGTCTGGCGGGTGTAGCCGTAGGTGTTGATGTTGGCGATGTTGTTGCCGGTAACGTTCAGCCCTAACTGAGCGGCGTAGATCCCCAGACGGGCGGTGGTGAATGCGCCAAACGTGCCAATAGAACTCATAGTATCATTCTCCTTATCGATTCAAACCCATCTTCAGGGGATTTAAGCGCGGAAATCGGTTTTCATAGCGGCGGGCGGAGCAACGTCCGGCGCCGAATAGCCGGGTCCCTGGGGAATGTCGCCACCCATCTGCTCCAGAACTTTCTCCACTTCATGGAGGTTGCATTCCAAAGTGTTGCGGGCAACCTCAGCAGCGCAGCGGTAGATCTCGTACTGGTTGCTGAGTTTTTCCACGGTTTCCTTGGCCCGCAGGTAAAGCTGATCGGGATAGCTTGCGGGAAGCTGCCGCAGGGGAATGGTCTGCACTCCCAGAGCTTCGGCCATTTTCAAGCGTTTTTGTTCCTGACCCCGGAGAGACAGGGACATGGCCTGCTCCTTTTTTATGATTTCATTCAAAGCCGCCAGATCATCTTTGCGGACGGCGGCGGTTTTCTGCTGGTCCAGTTCCGTGAGCTGTTCCAGGCTTTCCCGCAGACCGTCTAAAACGGCAAGGTACTCCAGAAATTCTTTTTCCATATCATGCCTCCTCCGTCAAAAAAAGCATACGGGCGGCGATGGCCATGGGGTCGGGAGTATATTGCCCGGAGGAGACTTCCTGCTTCAACCTTTGGACATCTCCGGTGGTAACGGAGGTACGCACCTCCTGAGAGAGACGGCTGACCAGCTGCATATGGAAACTTCTTTCCTCGGAAGAGGAGGATATGGTAAGTGAGTCATAGCTGGGTTCATGGGAAACCTGAGCCAGTTCCTCTTTTTCCGTGGTGGAGAAGTAGGTTTTAGCCGGTTTGATATTGGAGATGGCTCCAGAAGAAGTCAGCATGGAATCTCACATCCTTTCGCGATGAATTCTAAAACCCAGCCCCGAAGCCGGGTTTTAGGACATGATTTTGTTTGTTAGCTTACTTATTATATCGGCGCGGAATCTATAAAAATAAGAAATGGCAGGAAAAAATCCCGCCATTTCCAAAAATTCTTCCATATATTTCTATATTATTTAAATAGAAAGGGACTTCAAATGACGCATCAGCGTTCCGGCGATATTCTCGCAGGAAGCCTGGACAACCACAGCGCCCTTCTTGTAAGCCACCATAGGCATGCCGTACACCACACAGGAATCCTTATCCTGGCCGATGGTGTAAGCGCCCCGTTTGCGCATGGCTAAAAGTCCGTCGGCGCCGTCCTCGCCCATGCCGGTCATAATGATGCCCACCATTTTGCAGCTCACGTTTTCCGCCATGGAGCGGAACAGCACATTGACGGAAGGCCGGTGTCCGGAAACTTTTTCCCCGTAAGTGCAGGAAAGGGTGTACCGTGTGCCGTTGCGGACCACACGGGCTTGGTAATCCGCAGGGGCGATCAATGCTAGGCCGGGATGGATCTCATCCCCGTCTTTGGCTTCCCGGACCTCCATGGCGCACAGCTTGTTCAGCCGGTCGGCGTACATCTTGGTAAACCCAGGGGGCATATGCTGTACGATCACCATGCCGGGGATATCCGCGGGCAGATGTTTCATCACTTCCAAGGTTGCCTCAGTGCCGCCGGTGGAAGCGCCCAGGCCAATAATGATCTGCTGGCCGAAATTGGTGTGCAGAGGTGATACAGCATGTACGGGAACGGAACTGGACACGGAGGCCGAGGGCAGGTGGACTTTTGCCTTGGAGGCGATCAGCACCTTTTGAGTCAGCGTATGGATAAAGATCTCATAGCCTTCCTTTTCGGGTTTGCGCACGAAGTCCACCGCGCCTGCCGCCAGGGCATCGAACACTTTCAAGTTCAAAGAGGATACCAGGATCACCGGCAGGGGATGGGTGGGTAAAAACTGCTTGAGAAAATCAATGCCGTTCAAACCAGGCATCTCCACGTCCATGGTCATCACGTCGGGCTTGAGCTGGGGGACTTTCGCCCTGGCGTCCAGCGCGTTTACCGCGTAACCGACCACTTCGATCTGGGGATGGGCAGAAAGTCCTTTGATGATCATGCTGCGGGCCAGCATGGAATCATCCACAACCATCACCCGGATTTTGTTGACAGGGATCACAGCGATCACCTTCCTTTTTGGAATGTGGCAGGCGCCAAACGGCGATAGGGGGCGTTTTGTCCCAGATTTTCCGAGTAGCTGATCAGCAGGTATCCCCCGGGTACCGTGGCGTCGTAAAAACGTTGGACCAGCGCGTCTTTGGTGGGCTGGTCAAAGTAGATCATTACATTGCGGCAGAAAATAACGTCGAATTTTCTGCGGAATTTGATGGGGTCCATCAGGTTGAATGTGCGGAAGATCACGTTGTTCCGGATATTGGGCGCCACCTGATAGCGTCCGTCGGGCTGGGGACGGAAGTATTTCCGTTTCCAATCCGCAGGGATGGTATCCGGCAGGTCATAGATGCCTTTTTGAGCCTTGTCCAGTGCCTGGGCGGAAATGTCCGTGGCCAGGATGCGGGTGTCCCACTGACTGGCCTGGGGGCCCAGGTAGTCGAACAGGTACATGGAGAGGTTATAGGGCTCTTCCCCGGAGGAACAGCCGGCGCTCCAAATGGCCAGCACCTTGTCTTTTTGGTGGCGGTGGATCAGATCAGGGATGATCTTTTGCCGGAAATATTCCAGATGGTCCACTTCCCGCATGAAAAACGTGTAGTTGGTGGTGAGCTTGTTGAGCAGCAGAGTGACTTCTTCCTGGTCCTTGGTTTTCAGAATATGATCCACGAACTGGGTAAAGTCCTTATAGCCACGCTGCCGGATGGAAGCGGACAGACGGCCCACGATCAGCTGACGTTTTTTCGACAGATCGATGCCGTAATTTTTCTGCATGAACTCCGACAAGCGAAGAAAATCGGCGTTGGTGATATTCAGCGGAGCGAATCGGAAATCCGAAGGGGCTTCCGCGCCAAAGGTGTTGTTTTCGGTGTTACTCATGGATCACCTGAGCTCCTTCCAAGACCAGCATGGTGCCGGAGCCGTCAGGCAGGGAGCACATGCCGGAGACCAGTTTTTGATTGCTCTGGGCGGGGAGGGGCAGGATATCCTCTTTGGGAATGTCCACCATCTGATCCACCGCGTCCACCAAGATGCCGATCTGGGTGTTCTCGATATTCAGCACGATCACCAGGCAATCGTCTTTCGGTTCTTTGCCCAAGCGGAGACGGATATCCAAAATGGGGACGATCTGTCCGCGCAGATTGATAATGCCTCTCACATAGGGGGGGAGCATAGGCAGATGGGTGATGGAGTGATTGGTGATGATCTCCACCACATACTCGGCCGCCACACCGATCTTCAGCTCGTCGCTGATAAAGATCAGGAATTTCTTGGTTTCCACCGCGGCCTGTTCCTGCTGGGAAGCCAAGCTGCTCACCTGGTCTTCCGTCATGAACATCATATCTTCATTCAAAGTATCCAAAGTATCCATAATAAAAGGGTCACGCCTCCTCTTGTTAACCTACCCCGTGCGCGGCTTTGTAAAGATTGGCCACGTCCAGAATCACGCTGATGCTGCCGTCGCCCAGAAGGGTGCAGCCGTTGATGCCATAAGCCTTGATGTTGAAGTTGTTCAAGTAGCTGGGCAGCTGTTTGACCACGACCTGCTGTTCGCCCAGAAGCTCATCCACGAACAAGCAGTAAGAAACTTCGCCGGATTCCAGCCACAGCAGGATGCCGTCGCCGATCTCGGAAGCGCCGTTTTCCAGCTGGTAAAGATCTCTGGCCCGGACGATGGGATAGAAGCTGTCCACACACTTGATCATTTCCCGGTTGGCCGCGTCGTGAATGACGTCGTCCTGGGAGACCTTGAAGCTCTGGCGGATATTGTTGATGGGAATAGTGAAGATGGAGTCGCCCACGGAGACCTCCATGCCGTCCATGATAGACATGGTCAGGGGGATCTTCAACGTGGTGGTCATGCCCTTGCCGGCCTCGCTGGAGATGCTCACCGTGCCGCCCACTTCCTCGATGTTCCGTTTCACAACGTCCATGCCCACGCCTCTGCCGGAATATTCCGTGACTTCGGTGTTGGTGGAGAAACCGGGCAGCATGAGGAAGTTGAGGATCTCCTTGGGAGAATAGTCCACGTCGGGAGAAGCCAGGCCGTTCTTGATGGCCTTTTTCAGTACGCCGTCCAGGTTGACACCCTGGCCGTCGTCCTTGACCTCGATGATGACTTCACTGCCGGTGTCCCGGGCGGAGAGGATGATCTCGCCCACAGGGTCTTTGCCGGCGGCGATCCGGTCGGCTTCGTTTTCTTCGATGCCGTGGTCCATGGAATTTCTCACGATATGCATGATGGGGTCGCCGATGCTGTCCACGATGGTCTTATCCACTTCGGTGTCCTCGCCCACCAGAGTGAGTTTCGCCCGTTTGTTCAGCTTCTTGCTCATGTCGCGGACGATGCGGTTCATCTTCTGGAAGGAAGCGGACACAGGCACCATGCGCAGGGACATGGAAACGTCCTGGAGCTCATCGGTGAGCTTGCGCAGCTGCCGGGCGGACTTGGTGAAGCGGTCCAGCTGCAAGCCCTTCAAGTCGGGGGAAGCGGTGACCATGGACTCGGTGATGACGATCTCGCCCACCACGGCGGCCAGCTGATCCAGCTTGCTCAGGTTGACGCTGATCAAGCTCTCCTTGGGATGCTGGGCGGCGGGGGACTGAGAGGAGTTGTTCTGCGCGGCGGCAGGCTTGGGAGCGGCAGCGGCAGGAGTCGGGGCGGCAGGAGCGTTCTGCGCGGCGGGGGTCTCCTTGGGCTGTTCCGCGGGAGCCTGGGGAGCCAGGTCCTCGATCTGATAGGACTGCACGAAGCCGGAGGAGGTGACCGTCTTTACCGCGTTTTCCCGGACATCTTCCGATTTGAACCAGAGATAGAAGCCCTTGTCTACGATCTGTTCAGCGGTGGAGGGATCCGTTTCCACATCGGCGGGCTGGAAGGTGAAATCCGATTCGGGGCAGTAATCCCGGATGGAGTTCACCAGCATGAAAGCACGCAGGTTTTCCATGCCGCAGCCCTGGTCGAAGATCACGTGGAGCTGATAGGGGAACCCGGCTGCCGACGCGGGAACATCAGCGGCAGGGGCAGCGGGCGCCGCAGGAGCCCCCTGAGCGGAAGCGGCGGGAGCCGGGGCGGCAGGGGGGGCCTCGCCCTTAATTTTAGCCATCAGGCTATTAATATTTTCAAGAAGGCTGTCGATATTATCACTGAGGGGCTGGCTGCTCTCTATTTTTTCGACCTCCCCCCGGAAGTAGTCGATGGCCTGGAACAACAGGTCAAACAGGGCGGGCCGGTCGTCCACAGAGACGACATCCATGGACTTGTCCCGGATGATAAAGAACAGATCCTCGATGTGGTGAGCCACAGTGGATAGGTTGTTGAACTCCATCATGGCGGAAGATCCTTTGATCGTGTGCATGATGCGGAAGATCTCATTGACGTTGTCTTCCGAAAAAGTGTCCACTTTTTCCGCTTCGAGAACGATGCTCTCCAGCTGCTCCAGCAGCGAGTTTGTTTCAAAAATATAAGCGTCTAAAATGTCTTTACCACTATCCATGAGATAAAATACACCGCCTTACTATGTTTTCTACTTATAGATTATCGGCAGGCGGAGAAAAAAATTAAGTAGTACATGGTAAGAATTGTCATAGAGGTGTGAAGAATGGCTGAAGTTTTGGGGGCGACTAACCCGGTGCCGGGTTATGATAACGCCGTTACCAATAGGAATTTGCCGGTATCGCCGGAAAATACCCAAATACAGAACGTGGCGGACCCCAACAGGGTGATACGGCCGGACGGCCGGACAGAGCAGCAGGACAGCGGCGCTCTCAGCGACGGGAAGATCCGCTACGATTCCAATTTTCAAACGTTTTTACAGCGATTGAAAGAAGCCCCGGGCATGTTGGAAAGCCTTTCGGGGCTATTTCGCATGGGGACGGTAGTTTCCTCGGGAATGAGCGAGGGGATCGCGGCGGACATGTCCAAGATCCTGCAAATGCTGCAAATGGACGAGGGACAGCTGCTCCAGTTTCTCACCGAGCAGTTCAAGACGGGGTCCCGCTATAAGGGAGTTCTGTTTGCCTTGCTGCGCAACGCCTATAAGCGGGCGGCCTCGGAAGGGGTGCAGGCGGATATCCTGCAATTTTTAAAAAGCTACGCGGACTATTCCTCCACAGCCCATTTGGAGGCGAATCTGCTGCGGAACCTGCGGGGCATGGCGGACGCTATGCCGAAAAGCTGGGCCCAAAGGCTTTTGGAACTGACCGCCCAGCTGGAAAACGGCATCGCCGCGGGAGACCGGGCGGGGAACTTGGCGCTGCTGCGCCAGCAGGTGTTCCCCCACATGGCCAATTACGTGAACCAGACCCATGACATGGGCACAGCCCGGATGCTGTTGTCCCTGCTGACCCTGGACATGGCCCGGTACGAGAACGGTTCGGAAGAGAACCTGCTCCAGGCGTTCCACCGCCTGACAGGATACGGCACGTTGAAGGATCAGCTGGGCAAGATCGACGATAAGTCACTGCTGGCGCTGTTCCGCCGCAGTCAGTTCGATCAGTCCTCCGCGGCGGTGGAGTACGCCAACCATCTGGCGGACGCCGCGGCCAGAGCTCTGCGGGGCGAGGGGGACGCTCAGGTGCAGGAGATGTTCCAGCAGCTGGTGAAAGCCATGCTGGTGAACGAGAGCGTCTACATGCCCTTGAACCACTATTTGATCCCCATGGAGCTGGACGGCCGCATGTTGTTTTCCGAACTTTGGGTGGATCCTGACGCGGATGAGGACCAGAACAAGGAAGGCGCCCAGCAGGGCGGGGCGGCAAAATTGCTGCTGAAGATGGATATACAGTCCCTGGGACTGTTCGACATAGTGCTTTTGGCAAAGGAGCGGGAGGTGGAGATGCAGATCTCCTGCCCGGAGAAGGTGGCGGCGTTTTCCAAACGGATCGAGCAGGGCGTGTCGGAGATCCTGACCCGCAACGGCTTGACGCCCACCAAGGTGGTGGCTCGCCAGATGATGCGGCCGCTGACCATCACCGAGGTATTCCCAAAAATTTTTGAAGGGAAGAACAGCGTAGATGTCAAAGTCTGAAGAGAACATAGAAAAAAAGGCTCAGGCCGGGACCCAGCAGACAGGGGGCGGCGCTCGAAGAGCGGTGGCCCTCCAGTATGGCGCTGGGGACGCCGCTCCGGTGGTGGTGGCCTCGGGCATGGGATATATGGCGGAAAAGATCGTGGAGGTGGCCGCCGACAGCGGCGTGCCGGTCTACGAGGACGATTCCTTGGCCACAGTGCTGACGCAGCTCCGCTTGGGACAGGAGATCCCGGAAGAGCTGTATCAGGCCATTGTGGAAATTTATTTGTATTTCCTGAAATTCGATCCTAACCAGCGGGAGGACCGTTCGGAAAAGGGATCGGAAACAGGGACTGGTAAGGAGGCGGTGGAGTGAATCAGGAAGGCAGCGAAAACCGGTACTTGCTATTGGACAGCCGCAATGTTCCTTTGGCGTACGGCCGGTTGGAAAAGCCGCCCCGCGCGAATTGCTTTCAGATGCGGGTGTTGGACGGAAAAGTGAGGGAGGTGCTCCACCACGAAGTGGTCCAAGCCGTCAGCGTCTCGGAGGACGGCAGCGGGCTGTTGGGACGCATCCTGCAAAGGGATGGAGACAGCCTTGTGCTGGAAAGATTGCGGGACTTGGGGGATGCCGGAAGGCAAAACCTCCGGATGCCGGTATCGTTCCAATCGTTCCTCTATCCGGTCACCGGAGACTGGAAGGGACGATGCGCGGTGGAATCCTTAGACCTGAGCTGCGGCGGCGTGGCGTTCTTTTGCAGTCAGGAGCTGCAGCAGGGGGAGTTGGCGGAGATCGTGATCCCTATCACTTCGTCTCCGCTGGTGGTCACTTGTGAGATCCTCCGGCGAAGGCCGGAGATCCGGGAAGTGCCGCTGTATCAGGCGAAATTTGTGAATTTGTGCCACGGAGAGGAAATGCTGATACGGGAAGCTGTTTTTTCCGTGCAGTTGAGCAGCCAGCCGGACGGCTCCGGGCGGCGATGATAAAACAGCAAGCAGGAGGAAAGGAACCAAACTATGAAGAAGTTGATTTGCTTATTTAAAAAACCTGCCCGGCGCGTTTTGGCGCTGGTGCTGGCGGTAACGCTGCTGTGCGGCGGGATCCCCCTGGTAGAGACCCAGACCCAGGCCCAAGCCGCCAGCTGGATGGACGCCTATCTGAAAACAGTGGTAGAGTGGGGCGTGATGCGGGGTGACCTGGAAGGAAACCTGGAACCCGACCGGAACATCACCCGGGCGGAATTTGTCACCATGCTCAACCGGGCCTTTGGGTATACCAAGACCGGCCCCACGCCCTTTAAGGACGTAAAGAGCAGCGACTGGTACGCCGACGATATCGGCATCGCTTACAATATGGGATATCTGTACGGTACTTCCAAGACCACAGCGTCCCCCAATCTTCCCATCACTCGGGAAGAGGCCATGGTGATGCTGGGGAAAAACCTGATGTATCGTCCAGGCGTGGGAGAAGTGCTGGGCTTTACCGACAGCCGCACTTTCAGCGAGTGGAGCAAGGGATACATTGAGATCGCAGCCAATACCGGTGTGGTCAGCGGCTATCCCGACGGCACCTTCCGTCCCCACAATTACATCAGCAGAGGCGAAGCCGCTTGCATCGTGGTGAAGGCTCTGGGCAATCTGGTGAATACCCCCGGTGAAGTGATTCTGGGCGGAGTGTACGGCAACGTGCTGATCTCTGTTCCCGGCGTGCAGCTGAAGAACACCGTGATCGCCGGCGATCTGTATATCACCGGCGGCGTTGGACTGGGTGATGTGCTGCTGGAGAACGTTACCGTTCTGGGCAGGATCATCGTCAGTGGCGCCGGCGCCAGCAATAAGGGCGACAGCAGTGTGATCCTGCGAAACGTGCAGGCCAATGAGCTGATCGTGGACAGCTTGAAGGATCAGTTCGTGACTCTGCGTGTGGAAGGCGATACCACCATTGGGTTCACCAGTGTGCGCACAGACGCTTACATAGAGGACGTGACCCCCACAGGGTACGGTTTGACTTACATTGAGCTGGACGGCGAAGAGGGCACGGAGCTCCAGCTGGCCGGCAACATCAAAGAAGTTCTGAACATGACTCCTGGTTCCCGCCTGGTCATTGCTCAGGGCACAGCGGAGAAAGTGACCATCGATGAGCTGGCCACCAACTCCACCTTGACCATCAACAGCGGCGCCAGCATCGGGGAGCTGAACCTGGATGTGGGCACCACCGTCAACGGTGAGGGCGATATCGGCCATGTGAACGTGAACGCTCCCGGCTGCTCCATCGAGATGCTGCCCGACACCATCACCATCCGGCCCGGCATCACCGCTGAGGTGGACGGGGAGACCATGGACAGCGAGGCCGCCAATGAGTCCTCTGCTGATCCCAGACTGTTGGCGGGGTATCCTACCGCCAAGAATGTGGCCCCCACATCTGCGGAGGGCGTGTTCAGCACCAATAAGAAATCCACTGTGTACTGGGCCCTCAGCTCTCTGGCCGACGGCTCTGTCAGTGAGGATGATCTGATCGATCCCCCGGCCTATTCCGGAAAGATCCTGAAAAACGGCTCCATTTCCATGGACGCTTCCAATACGGAGGAATCCGCGAAACTGTCCGGTTTGACCTCCGATGGTTCTTATTACATCTCCGCTATCGCCGTGGATAACCGCGGTCAGCGCAGCCCGGTGAAGGTGACAGCCTTCACTACGCCGGACAACACGGTGCCCAAGTTTACCACCGGCTATCCCTACATGTCCAAGATCACCAAGGACGCGGGCCAGGTGGCTGTTATGTCCAGCAAGACCTGCCAGCTGTATTACGCTCTGTTCCCCAAGGGAAGCGCAGCTCCCACTGTGTCTGATTTCAAGTCCGGCTCTCTCAGCGGCAACCTGGGTTACGGCGTCCGTGACGTGACAAAGAACGTGATCGACCTGTTCTACGTGAACAACCAGACCTTGCAGGAACTGGCAAGCTATGATCTGTACCTGTGCCTGATCGACGCGGACGGCGGTCAGAATTCCGGCGTGAAGAAGCTGACCTTCACCACCGTGGACGGCACACCGCCCATCTTTGTCAGCGGCCCCACCATCAACTCCATCAAGGAGACTTCCGTGGGCCTGACTGCCTCCCTGAACGAGTCCGGTACCATTTACTGGGCCGTGGTGAAGCAGGGCGAGGAGTATCCCAAGCCCATGGCAGGCCAGAGCGAACAGCCTGCCCTGAACAGCACCGAGGCAAAATTGCAGGTGTCTTCCGGTATCAACGCCTTGAAGTCCGGTAAGGTGAGCGTTTCCAGCGCCAATAAGGAAGTAACCATCAATGTCAGCGGTTTGGAAAAACAGACCGGTTATGACTTGTATTATGTGGCTCAGGATAAGGCCGGAAACTATTCCGAGTGGGTGCAGAAGATCACCATCCACACTCTGGATACGGTAGCCCCCACCGCCGAGCAGGAATTTTCCAAGACAGGCGATGAGGAAGGCAAAGAGCCTATGCCCGATACGGACATCAGCATTGTGTTCAGTGAGGGCGTGCAGGATAAGGATGGCACGGTGTTCTACGATCTGTACAAAGAGTCAGAGGATCTCGCTTTGTCTGAAGCGGAACGAAATCAGAAGAAACAAGAGCTTGGTAGACTGATCAAAAAGGATGTCCAGCTTATCGACAAGAGCAAATATCCTCACACAGCGGTGCCTGATAAGTCTGGCACGAGTCAGGCTCAGTGGGTGGATTATTCCCAGGTCGAGGTGAAAATGGAAGATGGTAAGACCATCTTCGTGTTTAAAAACGATGTGGCGGTCAAGCTGACCAGCGGCAGTACCTACTACTTCAAGCTGAGCGATATCACCGATACCTCTAACAACTACAATGCCATGAAGCAGACCCAGCTTCCGGACTTCACCACTGTGTTTGCCAAGGCGTATCTGTACAAAGAGGGGATTTCCAAAGGGCCCGTGGACTCCAGTGGTAAAGAAATCAGGGTGGACATGAATTTCCAGGTGCATCCCGTTTCCACAGATACTGTGCAGGAGTCCATTGTCTATGACATTTTCCTGTGGTCCAACAGCGTGATCAAATTTAAGGTGTACGCCCGTGCCACGGATAAGAATGATCCTATGGTGACGAGTAAAAAAACTACAGTCACCGGTCCAGATGCAAATGGCTGGTATGATTTAGGAGAAGCGGAACTGAACCCAGACGGAGAAAAAGTTGGACAAAGTATCCGTATGATCGAGGAAACTTCTTCCAATCCCACTTTCCCCCAGTTGTGTAAAATGGAAGAGGGCACCACTTACGAATACGCTATTTCTTTGACCCGTGTGGGTACGGAAACCGACTCTGCTGCCTGGAGCGATAAGGTGACCATGGATGTGACCATACCTGCTGGTTCCTCAAACGATGTGGGTAACTTGGCCAACGCGATTACGGTGGATAATTGGGAGGATGCTGTCAACAAAGGGTTGGTTGACGGCGGCGTGAAATCCATTGGAGATCCGGAGAACTTCTCTGTATCCAAGCAGTTCAGTGATACCAAGATGCCGTCTTTTAATTATCCCTATCCCAACTTAATTGCCGGCGATTCTTTGGTGACCATGCAGCTTCAGTTGAACCGGGAAGGCACAGTATATTATGTGCTGGCTCCCATCACCAAGAATTCAGACGGGACCTATACTCCTTCGCTTTCCACGATGGATACAAGTAATAAATATCCGGAGTTGGATAAGGTTCCTACAAAGGGAGCGGATATTGAAGATTGTCCTGATCTGAGTAAGCCTACCAATACGGAGATCTTCAGTCAGAAGTTTAATACTCCCAGAGTAAAGTATGGAAAAGCGACCGTAGGTACTGTGCAAGAGGATATTGTGGTAAACGGGTTGGAGCCTGAAACAACCTACTTTGCTTATTTTGTTCTGAAGGGTGAATCTTCCAATCTTTCCGAAGTGTACCTTTTCCAATTTACAACGAAAGATGTAACGACTCCTATTGTGAATCTGCGGAATGAAAGTCCCGAAGTGATCGCGACAACCACAACAGATGCTCAAATGTATTGGGCGCTGTATGCCACCGATTCCTTGGTATCTGTTTTTAAACAGGAATTTAGAGGTTTTGTGGATACGGAAGATTTGGATGATTATGATAAAACGATCCGGAACCGGTTGCCCGACATATCCAACCCAACGGTGATGGATGTTTTGATGACGGATATGAGTAACACTGATAGTAGGTCTATTTTCGACGCTTACGCGGGTGATCTGATCTATAACCAGGTGTTGGCATACATTACGGGTGAAAAAAGTGAAAGCGGTCATGAACCCAGCAAGACTAACAATGAAAAAATGACCGGTGGAATTGAGAAATCCATTAACTGCGACAGCTACATGAGCCCTGAGACACAGTACTATTTCCTGGCTGCAGCAAAAAATGCGCAAGGCTATATCTATGGGTTCAAAGCTGTTTCCAATGTGCATAAACCGGACAATATTCCTCCCGAGTTTAATGGAATCCAAAATACTACAGAACAAAATGCGGGTTGGAAAGGTGCTGGTAGTTCGAGCATTACCTACAATATTCTGATCAATTCGGCTCAGTGGGGAAATAAACCGCCAAACTATTATTACTATAAGGGAAGCATCAATATCGATTTTAGTGAAAAAATTTATATTTTGCAGACAGACGCCAGTGGTAAGAAGAACTTGATTGAATTGAAAACAGACAAATTAGTAGAACATTTGGCAATAGCGGCAAATGAGGAATTGAAGATAACTCCCATTAAGATCGGTTCTACTATTACCTTGGGTTTTGAAGGAGCAAGACATGGAGATACTATCACGTTCTTTAGCGATGGTAGCATATCTGACGCGTCTAGTAATACGGTGAAAAGTGGACAAAAGCTCACGCTGAGATTTGACGCTTACCGTCAAAGCAGTTCCGGTTCCCTGGTTGGTCTGTATGATCCCGGTTGGGTAGAGTCTTGGTCTAAATAACTTAATCAGAGATAAAGGAGCACAGACATATGAGATACAACTGGATATCCCGAATAGGGGCTGTGCTGCTGGCGGCAGCGGTGGCGGTCACGACGGCCGCCCCGGCCTTTGCCGAAGATGGGGAGGACGGCGGAGCAGATGTACCAAACGTTTCCCTTTCCCTTTCCCAAACGGCGATTACTTTGGAGCCCAAAGAGGAAGAAACACTGAACGCTACAGTGGACGGCGCCCCGGAGGGTTCCAAAATTGCAGTGACATGGGAATTGGATAAGGATGCGCAGACCAATGTGATCACATTGGGGACACCGGAAACTACCGGAAAAGAATCCTCCTTGAAAGTGACGGCCCAGTCTGCGGGTAAAGTGACAGTAAAAGTGCAGGCGACCGTGCAGGTAGAGGATCAGCAATATACGTCTAAAGAGGTATATTGCGAGGTGACTGTGAAGGGCGTCGCGCTCACCGCGTCTGGGTTGGAAAACGGTAGGCTGACCTTGCTGAAAGGCCAGAGCCAGACTTTGACCGCAACCCCTTATGGCTCTATTGGAAGCGTGTCCCAAGCTAAGTGGATCAGTGACAGTCCCAGCATTGCTTTCGTTACGTCTGGCGGTACTGTGACCGCCCAGAACGAGGGCGAGACCAAGATCACCGTGGAGATCGGGGATTATTCCGCGGAGTGTACGGTGTCAGTCGTTGAGGATGACAGTAAGGTCATTCCTGCTGATATCGGGGACCAGCCTACTCTAAAGCTGGGCACTTTGACCTCGGATCTGAAAATTAAGTGCCAGGAGTTGCTGGGTGCTGACCAAGAACTGAGTTTTATTATGGGCTTGTCTGTCCTTCCGGAGCAAGGCACCTTGTATTACCGGTACACCTCTACGGAAAACACCGGCAGCGGTGTGGGCTCTACGGAACGGTATTACCTGAACAATACGCCGGGACAGCGGAAATTTGAGGAAGTCAGTTTTGTTCCCAATCCTGCTTATACCGGTACTGTGAACATTCAGTTCGCAGCGTACAGTGTCACCAACAACTTCTTTACCGGCACCATCCGGCTGGATGTAAAAGGTGTAGCTGATGTGTCTTATGCCGGGATCGCAGGATCGCCCATCACGTTCCAGGCAGCAGATTTTGCTGCGGTGTATAAAAACGTGACAGGAGATTCCCTGCGCTATGTGATCTTCGAACTTCCTTCGGTGATGCAAGGAACACTGTATTACAAGTATTTGGCTACCAACCTGTACAATCAGGCGGTAAAAGAGGGGACCTCCTATTACCGGGATCGTTCCCCTCAGATCGACGAAGTCTCTTTCGTTCCCAGAGAGGGAACTTCCGGTACAGTGAAAATTCCCTATCACGCCTATGGGTCGTCGGGGACGAACGTCCATAACGGGACCATCCTGATTTCGGTGGCTGGTTCCGGAGAGGACGAGACCGTCAATCTGGGAGATATCAACTATACTTCTGGAGAAAGCGGCGTGTCTTTCCGGGGAGAAGATTTCAACACTGCCTGTAAGAACGCAACGGGTGTGGGCTTGAACTATGTGCAGTTCACTCCCCCCTCCAGCGGAGGAAGGCTGTATTACGATTACAAAGGGACCAATGAAAGCGTGGTCGACGGAGAAGATGCCTATTATATCAACACGTCGCCCATGGTCTCGAAACTGACCTTTGTGCCTGACAGCGGTGCCAAAGAAGTGTCCATCCCCTTTTTGGGAGTGAACACCACAGGACAGTTGGTGAAAGGCACCGTGAAGATCCAAGCCAATATGCCGGCAAGTTCCGCTATACGGTATTCGGGCAACGCTCTGCCTTTGACCTTTGCCTATTCAGACTTTGAGCAGGCGTGCAAGGCCATCTTAAAGACGGACTTCGCCTACTTGCAGTTTACCAAACTGCCGGACGCCTCTTATGGAACACTGTATCAGGGGTATGTAAACTCCGGCGCTAAGGGTTCCCTGGTCACAGGGGACACCAAATGCTTCCAAAAGGAAAGCGACGGCGGGAGAAAGGACATCACGTTCGTAGCCAAAGCGGGGTTCCAGGGAAGATCCACCCTGAGCTACACCGGATATGACACCCAGGGAAAGAGCTTCACCGGCACGGTGGAGATCTACATCGCTGATTATTACGGCGCGGCCTATTTTACCGATATGGGAAACTGGAAATGGGCCCAGCCCGCGGCGGAGTTCCTGTACGCCATGGAGATCGTTAGCGGCGTAAGCCCGCACAAGTTCGGCCCGGGCCAGCAGATGAAGCGGGGCGACTTCACCCTGATGCTTTGCAGAGCCTTTGGGTTCGATACAGGGAATACAGTCAGCTTCCCCGATGTGCCCCAGAACAGTTATTACGCTTGGGCAGTAGCCACGGCCAAAGATCTGGGCATTGTGGTGGGTGACGAGACCGGAAAATTCCAGCCGGAAAAAGGACTGCTTCGGCAGGACGCCATGGTGATGCTCCACAAGGCCATGAAAGTGGCGGGAATGGATGTCCCCACCGGCTCCTATTCCAGCTTGGTTGGGTTTGTGGATCGGGAATCGGTCTCCCCCTATGCCAGGAACGCTGTGGGCGCCATGGTGGAGATGGGCATCATTATGGGAGACGACCAGAAGCGGTTGAATCCCAAGAAGAACCTGAACCGTGCTGAAATGGCCACGATCCTGCACCACATTTTGACCTTGTAAATAGGCGCCGCCAGTTTCGTTAAAGTTTTCAAAAATCTGCCGGGAGGGCGCGCCGCGTCAACCCGGCAGTTTTGTTTAAAAGATGGGATCTCTATCGTCCAAACCATAAAAAGATCCAACCGGGCCATACGGGGCCGGAGCTGGAAATGATGAAAGGAAGGGATTTTTATGAAGATCGAAGCTTTTTTGGCATCGCTGGAACAATTAAAAGCCGACTTTTTTACAGGCGTTCCAGATTCCCAGCTGAGGCCTTTATGCGACTATTTGATGACTCAGTATGGGGTGGATCCCCTTCGCCATATCGTGGCCGCTGACGAAGGCGCCGCGGTAGGGTTAGCCGCCGGCCACTACCTGGCCACCCGGCGTCCCGCTGTGGTGTATATGCAAAACAGCGGCTTGGGAAACGCGGTAAACCCCATTTGTTCTCTCCTCCATCCCAAAGTGTATGGGATCCCGGCTGTCTTTGTGGTAGGCTGGCGAGGAGAACCCGGCGTCCATGATGAACCTCAGCATGTGTTCCAGGGAGAGATTACCCTGAAGCTGCTGGAATGCTTGGAGATCGAAACCTTTGTCATAGGGACGGACACATCGGAAGAGGCGCTTATGGCCTTTGTGGAAAAAGGGAAAGCCGTGATAGCAGAAGGCAGGTCCATCGCATTTGTGGTCCGGAAAAACGCCCTGGAGACTTCCCAGAAGGCGTCCTATCACAATCCCTGGCCCATGTGCCGGGAGAAGATCGTGGAAACTATTCTGGATTACGTGAGGGGAGACGATGTGATCGTTTCCACCACAGGAAAGCTGTCCCGGGAGCTGTTTGAACTGCGGGAGAAAAAAGGCCAGCCCCATTCCAAAGATTTTCTGGTGGTGGGCTCCATGGGCCACAGCTCCATGATCGCTTCTCAGATTGCAGGAGAAAAACCGGAACGGCGCGTATTCTGCCTGGATGGAGACGGAGCGGTTTTGATGCACATGGGCAGCATGGCAACCGTTGGTTCCCTGAAACATGAAAACTTCTACCATATCCTCATCAACAACCAGGCCCATGAGACCGTGGGAGGCATTCCCACCGTATCGTCGGAGATCAGCTGGCAGACCATCGCTAAAGGATGCGGCTATGCGGAGGTATTTTCCGCGAAAGATCCGGAAGAACTCAACAGCGCTTTAAAGGCCATGCTGGAGAAAAAGGGACCCTGCTTCTTAGAGGTGAAGAGCAACTTGATTTCCCGGAAAGACCTGGGAAGGCCCACCATCCCCGCCCGGGAAAACAAGGAGCATTTTATGGAGTTTTTAGAGGGGGAAACGGAATGAAGGCATTATTACTGAATTCCGGTGTAGGACGGCGCATGGGTCCCATGGAGAACCATTGCAAATGCCTGCTGCCGGTGCTGGGCGAGCGCACCATCTTGGATTTGCAGCTGGCCGCTCTGGAGCATTGCGGGATAGAAGAAGTGGTGATCACCACCGGACCGTTTGAGCAGATCCTGATGGATCATGTGGGGCAGCGGTTCCCTCATTTGAAGGTGCGGTATGTGCACAATCCTCTATACGAGACCACCAATTACATTTACTCCATCTACATGGCTCGTGAGCTGTTGGAGGGAGAAGAGCTTGTCTTGATGCACGGGGATCTGGTGTTCCAGAGGGATATTCTGGAATCCCTTTTGTCCGGGGACAAGAGCCGGGTGGTGGTGGACTCCACGCTCCCTCTGCCCGAAAAGGATTTTAAAGCAGTGATCCAAGAGGGAAAAGTGAAGAAGATCGGGATCGAGTTCTTTGATAACGCTGCGGCCGCACAGCCCCTTTATTACTTGCGAAGTGAGGACTGGGGCATTTGGCTGGAGGAGATCGTCCGGTTCTGCCAGGAAAAGAACACCGGGGTGTACGCGGAAAACGCTTTGAATTTGCGTACGGAAGAAATGGATCTGGGAGTTCTTGATATCCAGGGACGGCTGTGCATGGAAGTGGACAACGAGGAAGACCTCCAGCATGTCCGTTCCATGATTTTGGGAAAAGAGAGGAGCTTTTCGTGATGAAACAAGTTTATTTGTCCATGAGCGCTGACATCATCCACAATGGTCATATCCGAATGATCCAGCGGGCGGCGGAATTGGGAGAACTTACGGTAGGCGTGCTGACAGACGAGGCCATCTGCCGGTTCAAACGGTATCCCCTGCTGGATTTCCAGCAGCGCTGTGAGATCATCGGGAATATCAAAGGGGTGGCCCGGATCGTGCCCCAGAAAACGCTGGATTACCAGGAAAACCTGCTGGAATTGAAGCCTGATATCGTGGTCCACGGCGACAACTGGATCACCGGGTTCCAGGAGCCCATCCGTAAGCGAGTGATCGAGACTCTGAAAACCTATGGAGGCGAGCTGGTAGAGTTTCCTTATTATCAGTCCGAGTCTCTGGAGCGGATCGACCAGAACACCGTAAAATTGCTGAATATGCCGGAAAACCGGCGTGGGAGACTGCGGAAGCTGTTGGAGCTGAAGAAGCCAGTGAGCATCATGGAAGCCCACAACGGGCTGACGGGCCTGATGGTGGAAAAGACAAAAGTGGAGAAGGACGGAAAGGTGCTCCAATTCGACGGAATGTGGGTTTCCAGCCTGTGCGACTCTACCGCCAAGGGAAAACCGGATATTGAACTGGTGGACAATTCCTCACGGCTGCGCACCATTGACGATATTATGGAAGTCACCACAAAGCCCATCATCCTGGACGGGGATACAGGAGGAAGGACCGAGCATTTCATGTATTTGGTCCAGACCTTGGCTCGTATCGGCGTTTCGGCGGTAATCATCGAGGACAAAGTGGGCTTGAAGAAGAATTCCCTTTTCGGCACGGACGCTGGCCAGACCCAGGCTCCGGTGGAGGAATTTTGCGACAAGATCAGCGCGGCGAAGAAAGTGCTGCGGTCCAACCCGGACTTCATGGTGATCGCGCGGATCGAGAGCCTGATCTTGAATAAAGGCATGGACGACGCTTTGGAGCGTGCCTTCGCTTACATCAAAGCCGGCGCCGACGGCATCATGATCCATTCCAAGTCCAAAGAGCCGGACGAGGTGTTCGAGTTCTGTGAGAAGTTCCGGGCAAAGGACGCTCAAACGCCTCTGGTGGTGGTTCCCACCACGTACAACACAGTGACCGAAGAGGAATTCGGCAAACACGGAGTCAATATCGTGATCCATGCCAACCACTTGATCCGCAGTGCCTATCCCGCCATGAAAAAGACCCTGGAGACCATTTTGGAGCACGGGAGAAGCAAGGAAGCGGATCCCTACTGCATGCCCATCAAAGAGATCCTCACATTGATCCCCGAAGAGGTGGAGTGACCCTTGAAAGAACAGAATTTCATTGCCGGCGGCTGCACACGGGAAAAATTGTGGGAGACGTTGACTGCCGCCGGTGTTTCCAGACCCATGCTGGTGTGTGGGAAGAGCTTAGAACGATACCCCTTGTGGGCTTCGCTGGAACAGGGCGGAGCCGCCGTGGTGTTTCGGGAATTCACCAGCAATCCTCAGATAGAGGATGTAAAACAGGGGGTAAAGCTGTTTCGCCAGCATAACTGCGACAGCTTGATCTCCATTGGCGGCGGGACCGCTATCGATATCGCCAAATGCGTCAAAGCCTTCCAGGGAGTGGAGGAAGGCGACTGGGGGGAGGATCTTCCCCCGGTGGAGGAAAACCAAGTGTTCCATATAGCGGTGCCCACCACAGCGGGTACCGGCAGCGAGTCCACCACCTTCGCGGTGGTCTATAAAGATGGGATCAAGCGGAGCGTGGAACATGCTTCTTTGCTCCCGGACGCTGTATTCCTGGACGGGACGCTGCTCCGCTATCTTCCGGAATACCAGAAGAAAGCTACATTTCTGGACGCGGTCTGCCAGGCGGTGGAATCCATGTGGGCCGTAAATGCCACAGAGGAGAGCCAGCGTTTCGCGGAAGAAAGCCTGCGGCTCCTCCTGCGGTACAAAGATCCCTATTTTTCAGGGGATGAGGAAGTAAATCAGCCGGTGCTGGAAGCCGCCAATTACAGCGGACGGGCGATCTGTATTTCCAAGACCACCGCGGCCCATGCCATGAGTTATCCTTTGACCTCTCTATACCATGTGGCCCACGGGCATGGAGTAGCCATGATGCTGCCCTTTACTCTGGAAAAGCTGCTCTGCTCTGATCTGACGCCGGAAACGAAAGGGGCTCTGGCCAAGCTGGAGGATCTTTTCGGTGCTGCCGACGGAGGAGCGCTTTTGAGGAAAGTGGAGGACTTTTTGGAAAGTTTTCAAATGCCTTTTCCAAAAGATGCAAAACTAAAGGATTTACCTCTGCTTCTAAAAGGGGTGAATCCTCAGCGGCTGGGGAATTTCCCCGCGGCTCTTACCCGACAGGAGTTGGAGGAGATCTACCGCAAGGCACTGAGACTTAGTTGAATTTCTCCGTACCGCCGGACCTTTTCAAGGTCGCCGGATGGGAAAACACTTTTAAAATGACAAAATCCGGACCATTGGCTTAAAGCACCAAGGTCCGGATTTTTGCTATTTTATAGGGGTAGATCAGTTTTGTTTGCCGCTTGGAAGGGCTTAGTGCAGCAGAGTGACTTCCTTTTCGTACAGCTTCCGGGGATCCACCGCCACAGGCAGGTAGGCCTCATACAGCTTATCGTCGAAATTGTGTACCAGCCGGTACTCTTTGTCCAGGATCATGGTGGCCAGGTCCCCGGGGACACAGGCGGGCCACTGGGGCAGGCCGGGGGCAGTGGGGACACCATTTCGGGCAAAGTTCACGAACAGCCCAGCCATGGCATCCTCCAGCTGATCGGACACGCCGGGGATGTTTGCCACCGGCACTTTGTCCGTGTTGTGGAAGAAGAAGGGAATATCCGCGCAGTGCCAGGCGGGAACACCATCGTCCATGGGGAAGTCCAGGGTGAACAGGTAGTTGTAAGTGGGAGCCTGGGTATGTTCCGCCTTTTTCCGGCAGAAGTCCTTGGAGGCTTCCCGAGTGAAGGTGTCCAGAAGCACCAGGTCGGTGAGGGGACGGCCGGGGTAGCACTCCTCAAACAGTTCCACCAGTTCTTGGGTCTTGTCTCCCAGGAACCGCTCTAGGTAAGCCAGCTGTTCCTCTCTGGTTTTGGACCGCCGGTCCGGCAGGCCGGGTCCGAAGGTGGACATCTCCCCGAACACGGTGCCCACCAGGGTGGGGATAGCCTTAGCGTGGGGCGCGAAGCCGATCTCTCGGGGATCTCCCAGGTAATAATCGTTGGGCAGGGGTACACATCCCACATAGCCGCCCTTGGCCTGGATGGCCGGGGCCACCTTGTTATAGGCTTCCGCCAGGGTCTCGTAGGGGAGGGTTTCCAGCTGTTCCACATCCGCTTCCGTCAGGCCCAGCTCTTTCAGCATCCCTTGGATCAGGGGACGGCTGTCAGGGTTGCCGGGGCAGCGGGTGCCGTCGTAAACACCGCTCATGATGATGGCCTTGTGGAACAGGCCGTTAGCCGCGGGGGTCTGCATCAGGGTGGATACTTTCCCGCCGCCGCCGGACTGACCGAAGATGGTCACGTTGTCCGGGGCGCCGCCGAAATTCCGAATATTCTCCTTCACCCACTGGAGGGAAGCCACCAGGTCCGCGTTGCCCACGTTGCCGGAATTCCAGTATTTCTCCCCATAGGGGGACAGGTCCAGATACCCTAGGATGTTCAGCCGGTGGTTGATGGTCACTACCACCACGTCACCGAAGCGGGAAAGGTTCTCCCCGTCGTAGGCCACCTGCTCGATGGAAGATCCGGCGAAGAAGCCGCCTCCGTGGAACCAAACCATTACCGGACGCTTGGCTTCCGGGTCCAGGGACTGGGTCCAGATGTTCAGGTACTGACAGTTCTCGTCCTTGGGCCAGTACCTGTGAGGGACCTTCACCTCGCCCGCGGCGGTCTCCCGGGTGAGCATGGGACAGACGTAACCGTAGGAGTGGGCGTCCCGGATACCTTCCCAGGGAGTGGGAGGGGTAGGCATCTGGAAGCGTTTGGCGTCGGCGTATTTGATGCCCTGGAAGGTGTAAGTGCCGTCTACCGCGAAGCCCCGGACTTTTCCGGCCTGGGTCTGCACCACAGGGCTGTTCCAGGAGCAGATGAATTCTTTTGCCATAATAGGGATTCCTCCGTTTCGTTTGAATGGTATGTTGTCAACTGACACCGCGCCGGAGCGTAAAGAAACTCCGGCGCGGTGTCGTATGGATCACTCCAGCGTGGCGGCGATCTTCTCCAGTTCCTGAATGATGGAGATGTGCTGAGGACATACGCTCTCGCACTGACCGCACTGGATGCAGTCGCTGGCCTTGCCTTTGCCCCGGGTAGCGAAGCCGTAGTTGCCCTTGGCCCGTTCCAGGTTGCCGTAGATCAGATTGGTATTCATGGCGCCGAACAGGCTGGGGATGGAAATCCCCTGGGGGCATCCCTTGACACAGTACTGGCAGCTGGTGCAGGGAATGCTGGGCACTTTGGACAGGGCCTCTCTGGCCTCACCGATCACTTCCAGTTCTTTCTGGGACAGGGGCTGGAAGTCTTTCATCGTGGCCAGATTTTCTTCCATCTGGCCCAGGGTGGACATGCCGGACAGCACAGTGATGATCCCGTCCAGGGAAGCGGCAAACCGCAGGGCCCAGGAGGGCAGGTTCTTTTCCGGATCAGCCTTTTGCAGGATGTCCGCCACAGGCTGGGGCGGGGTGGCCAGCAGGCCGCCCTTGATGGGCTCCATGATGATCACGGGCTTGCCGTGTTTTCTGGCTACTTCATAGCACTTCCGGGACTGGACGGAGCTGTCCTCCCAGTCGGCGTAGTTGATTTGCAACTGGACGAATTCCATTTCCGGATGCTTTGTCAGAATTTCATCCAGCACGTCGGCCTTGTCGTGGAAGGAGAAGCCCACGTGCTTGAGCACGCCTTTTTCCTTCTGTTCCAGAGCGTAGTCCCAAATGCCGAACTTGTCAAAGGCAGCGGTGCGTTCGTCTCCGCAGTTGTGGAGCAGGTAGAAATCGAAATAGCCTGCTCCGGTGCGCTTCAAAGAGGTTTGTAACATGGCTTTGGCTTCCTCGGCCGTGGTGGGACCGGCCCAGGCGGGCAGTTTGGTGGCCAGCTGGAAGCTCTCCCGAGGATAGCGGTCCACCAGGGCAGTTTTGACGGCTTCCTCAGACTTGCCGCCCAAGTAGCCGTAGGCCGTGTCGAAATAGGTGAATCCGGCTTCCAGGAACTTGTCCACCATCTGTTTGGTTTGTTCAATGTCCACGTCCTCTCCCAGCATGGGCAGACGCATCAATCCGAAACCCAGCTTGGGGATCTCTTGTCCCAAATAGCTCATAACACAATACCTCCCGTTAGAATTTGCTTGACTAATGTACAGTATAGCATAAATTTGCGCTTGTGAAAAGTCCTTTCCGTGGCTTATGAACAAAAAACGCCCCCCACTTCTGTGAGGGACGCTTTGAGATAAAGATGCAAAATTTCAGATTTTAGAACAGACGGCGATCCACAGGAGAAGCCTCGAAGGGGCCGCTCACAGGGCTGACGCCCCGCTTGTCATCCCAGTAGTCACGGTCGAATACGATGGGAGTGCCATCGGGATTCTCGAAGAGCTGCTCCGGTTCGAAAGCCTGGCCCAGCAGCTGAGTGGAGACCACCTGGGTGTGGAGTTCGGGCAGCAGGTCGAAGAGGTTGGTCTTCAGGCTGCAAACGCCGTCCTTTTCCTCCAGCTCGATGGACACGGGCTGGGTGACCACCTGGAAGTTCTCCTCCTTGTCGCAGGGAACGGCGCCGTTGAAGTACACGTTGCCGGAGGTGGTCACAGGCATCTTGGCGTAATACTTGCCACGGTCCTCCTTGCGGCCAATGTCTCCCTGATGGAAGAACATTTCACGCCACTCCTCAGCGGTGGGATAATCGTTGAAGGGAGCGGTGCCCACTACGGTGTTGATATCCGTCCGGGACAGAGGAGCCACTTTCTGGACAAACACGTTGTTGTAGAACCGGTTGTCGCCGTGGAGGAAAGTCATGAAGCCAGCCACTTCGGTGCGGTGAGGCATGTGATAAGGCGTGTACCGGGGTCCGCCGGACAAGCCGTTGTCAGTGCCCTGGCTGACGCTGGTAAAGCTGCCGCAGATCAGGTTGTGCACATAGGCCACACCCTGAGTGGCCAGACGGCCGGCAAACTGGCTGAGGAAAATGTTGTTGTCCACCAAAGTAGGACCATGGCTCACCTCGATGAACAGGTCCTCGCCGCCCAGCTCTCCAGCCACGGGATCCACATCGCTGTCCTCCACCTGGGAAGCGCCGTTGTTGTGGAACAGGTTCTGGGTGACACGGGTGCCCTGAGCCTGCCAGTCCAGCCAAATGCCGCGAGTGCAGTGGTGGATGTGGTTGCGGCGGTACACCACGTCAATGGCAGCGTGCATCTTGATGCCGCCGATCTCGGCGCCGGCCAGCTGCTGCTTGTTGTTGATGTGGTGGATATGGTTGTCCTCGATCAGGGAGAACACGCCGCCCAAGTGTCCCACGATGCCGCACTGCTCGCAGTGGTGGATGTTGCACCGGCGCACGATGTGGCTGCCGATATTCTCCTTGGTCCAGCCTTCCACCTGTGCCTGGAGGATGGCGTCACGCTCGGTCTGGGTGCCCTGCTTCAAGCGCTGGGTGACCCACTTGTTCTCGTTGTTGGGCTGGAGGTACTTGCCCAGGGAGATGCCGCAGCACTTGGAATCGCTGATCTCGCAGTCCTCAATAATCCAGCCCTTGGACCAGTGGGGGCCCACCATGCCTTCCTGATAGGCGGTGGGGGGAGCCCAGGTGGTAGCCGCGTGGCGTACCGTGAACCCGGACAGGGTGATGTACCCGATGCCGGTGCGGCTGGGGTAGAAGCAGTTGCGGCGGACGTTGATCTCCACCAGATGCTGGTTGGGGTCCGCGCCCTGGAAGTTGGCGTAGATCAGGGTGTCACCGCCATCCTGGCAGGTGTACCACTGATACAGGCTGGCTTCCGGTTCCTGACTGGGAGCGAACACTTTGGGATCCAGCACGGCTTCCAGGCTGTCCACTTCGTACAGGCTCTTGCCGTCCAGATACACTTCGCCGGTGTGCAGAGGCATCTCAGAATAGTACCAGTCACCGGAGAGCAGGGTGGTGTAGGGGTTGTAGTCGTTGAACAGGCCGTTGCCGATCCGGGCCACATACACATTGCCCTGGTATTTCTCCCATTTCTTCACAGGCTCCGCACCGGAGATCACCGCGCCCAAGGGCTCCTCAGACCGGTAGGTGATCCGGGCGTCTTCACGGCCGCCGTACAGCGGGTCCACATATTCCCGATAAAGACCGGGTGCCACCACCACTTCGTCGCCGGGACGAGCCAGCTGGGCGGCTTCGTTGATGGTCTTGAAGGGGGACTCCTTGGTGCCGCATCCGCTGCGGAACGCGCTGGCAGAGACGTAATAGATCATGATATTTAACTCCTTCCCATATGTGGGTCTATGCTAGGGGATCCTTGGTGAGAAAGGCCGAATGCCTTCTCATCCCCAGCTTGCTCAGTTCAGATCGCCTTCGATGTCGATGTTCTCGCCGGTGAGAGCAGCCACGGCGCCCTGAGAGACTTCGGAAGCCTCGGGATGGGCCAGCAGCCACTTGTTGGCGGCGAACAGCTTCTTGTCCTCTTCGTTGAGGCAGGTGATCTCAGGCTTGGGACCATTGGTGCCCTTGGGCAGGACCACCAGCACCTGGAAGCCTTTACCCTTGGCGCTGGAGCAGGGAGCGTAGTGGAGGGTGGTGGCGTAAACTTCCACCATGACCCCAGCGGGAGCGTAGAACGCCTTCACCTTGGAGGTGTCCAGCTTGCCGTCTACGATTTCGTCCTGCTTGGCCAGCAGCAGGATGAAGTCCTCGGTGCCCAGGTTCACTTCGCTGTCCCGATGGTACTCCAGGCAGTTGAGCTTGGTGTTGTGGCCGTTGCAGTAGCCCAGCTGGATGGGCATGCCGCCGTACTGATTGGAGGCCAGCACCTGAGCGATGGGCAGAGCTTCCAGAGCAGCGTCGGAAGCCTCATAGATGGTGCCTTCGGGCAGGGGAGTTGCGGACAGAGCTTTCAGCAGTTCGGCGGTGTCGTAGCCTTCCACGACCTGGCCGTAGGGAGCGAATTCGGGGTCAGTGACCTTGTAAATTTTCATGATGTATCCTTCTTTCTCAATATCTTTCGGCGCCTTTATAGGCTTATTCACATTAAGTATAGTCTGCGGGGGGATTTATTGCAATCTTTTTGTACAAATTCTTTGTGGTTTTTGATCTTTTTCCCGAAACATTCACACAGGATTTAGCGCTTTTGAGGGGTGGGGGCGCGGCTGTGCTGTGGAGGATCCAGGTCATGGAGAACGCAAAAAGTGATTGACAAATCCCTCGGCTGTTTTTATAATAAGTCATAATGTTATAACAAATAAAACCGGCCCTTAGAGGCGGGACTTTTCCGAAAGGAGAGGGCGATTTTCATGTTTGATCCTGGATTTCCCATTACAGTAAAGAAGGAACCCATGGGATTTTCCTATGGCCAAGGCCTGAGTGGACCTGAGCCGGAAGTGCGCAGGTTGGAGCAGATCCGCCCATCGCTGATGGATCCCCATTGCGACGGCCCGGAAGAAGTGTACTGTATTGCCATGGACGTGGCCAAAGAGAGGGACCTGGAGGACCTGCGGGAGAGGAATCTGCTGTACGGTGTGGTGACGTACCAGAAGGGCAAGCTGGGAAAGGAGCCTGTCCGGTCCCAGGGGCATATCCACGCGGTGTCTCCCTCCTGTGGAGCGTCCACCTGCGAGGTGTATGAGATCTGGGAGGGCCGGGCGTGTGTTTACATGCAGGAAAGCGGCAGCGATGACGCGGGAAACTGTTACGCTGTTTACGGCGGACCTGGGGACGTGATTATCGTCCCGCCTGGCTGGGTCCACGCCACGGTGAACGTCTCACTGGACCAACCCATGTCCTTCGGCGCCTGGTGCGTCCGGGATTACGGCTTTGAGTACAGTGAGGTGCGCAGTCACAACGGGATCGCCTTTTTCCCTCTGTGGGAAGGGGAACGGCTGATCTGGGTAAAAAATCCCGCCTACCGGTCCGGAAACCTGGTGGAAAAGGACGCCCGGGCGTATCCGGAGTTTGGGCTGGCAGCTGGGAAGCCTATTTACGGCCAATATGAGGAGAATCGGGATCTGTTCCGTTTTGTGACCAACCCCCAGGAATTTCCGGAATTTTGGAACAACTACAAGCCCTGAATGAACAGGAAAGGCAGTGAGATACCGTGAATTATGACAAATATCCCGTGACCAAAATTTCTACGGATACTGTTCAGGCGTGGAGCGGCTATGACAGCATTTTAAATAGGTTAAGAGAAGCTGTCCGGGAGAAGTCCCGGAACGGAAAATGCGTGTTGGCAGTAGAGACTTACCCGGGAGTGGACGAGCAGGAGCTGATCCCTGCATTGGAAGCTCTGGGCCCTCAGTTGGTTCTGGATACCCGCCGGACCCTTTGCTCCAAGGAGGAGTTCCAACAGCGGATCTATCCCTTTTTGACAGATGACCGGGTATTCGGCCGAATGTTTTACGGAACCTTTGAGGATTTCCAGCAGCCCCAGCAGGTGGAGGCTCTCCGGAAAGAAGCGGAAGAGGCTTCCGGGTTGGTGATCGTTTGGGGAATGGGAGCGGCAGAGCTCATAGAGCCAGACGTGCTGGTGTACACCGACATGGCCCGGTGGGAGATCCAGCAGCGCTTCCGGAAAGGAATGCCCAACTACTACACCGAAAACGGAGACGAGGACAACCTGAAAAAGATCAAGCAGGGGTACTTCTTCGAGTGGCGCATGGCGGACAAGCTGAAGCGGAAGCTCTACGACAAGCTGGATTTCTACCTGGACACCAACCGTCCCCAGGACCCCAGCATGCTCACCGGAGAGGTGTTCCGGGCGGCGCTGCGGCAGGTGGTGACAGGCCCCTTCCGCACGGTGCCTTACTTTGATCCCGGCGTGTGGGGCGGCCAGTGGATGAAAACCGTCTGCGGTCTGGACCCGCAGCAGAAAAACTACGCCTGGTCCTTTGACGGCGTGCCGGAAGAAAACAGCATTTATTTGGAAGTCAACGGGGTGCTGGTGGAGTCCCCGGCCATCAACCTGGTGTTTTACTGTCCCAAAGAGCTGTTGGGGCCCCAAGTGTATGCCCGGTTCGGGGCGGAATTCCCCATCCGGTTTGACTTTTTGGACACCATGGACGGCCAGAACCTGAGTTTGCAGGTCCATCCCCTGACGGACTACATCCATAACCAGTTCGGCATGAATTACACCCAGGATGAAAGCTACTACATCCTGGACGCCAAAGAGGATGCCTGTGTGTATTTGGGCTTGAAAGAGGAAGCGGAACCGGAGAATATGTTGGCAGACTTGCGCCGGGCCCAGGAGGGCGGGGAGGAATTTCCGGCGGAACGGTATGTGAACCGTTTCCCTGCTAAAAAGCACGACCATTTTCTCATCCCCGCAGGTACCATCCACTGTTCCGGGAAAAACTGCATGGTGTTGGAGATCAGCGCCACACCTTACCTGTTCACCATGAAGCTGTGGGATTGGGGACGTCTGGGATTGGACGGCAGACCCCGGCCCATCCATATCGACCACGGGGAGAAGGTCATCCAATGGGACCGCCGCACCCAGTGGGTGAAGGATAATCTGGTGGATCAGGCCTGTGTGTTGGAGGAAAACCCGGCTTATACCGAAGAGCACACCGGACTCCATGAGCTGGAATTCATCGAGACCAGGCGGTATCACATCCGGGAAGCCTGTGAGTTGAACACGGAGAACAACGTGAACATGCTGAACCTGGTGGAAGGAGAAGCCGCTGTGATCGAGAGCCCCACTGGGGCGTTTGCGCCCTTTGAGGTCCATTATGCGGAGACGTTCATCCTTCCCGCGGGAGTAGGAGCCTACACCATCCGACCTGTATCTGAGGAACCTGTGGCCGTGGTGCGAGCTTATGTCCGCTGAGGGGAAGGAGGAGATCGTTTGAAAACCTTGGATTATTCCAAAGGGTCCGTGCCGCTGTATGTGCAGATCTATCAGGACCTGAAGGAAAAGATTAACAATAAAACCTACGAGTACGGCCAGAACATCCCCACAGAATTTGAATTGCAGGAAGCCTATGGGGTCAGCCGGATCACGGTGCGGCAAGCTATCCAGGCGTTGGAGCAGGAAGGTCTGGTGATTCGGGCCAGGGGCAAGGGAACCGTGGTGGCTAAGCAGGAAAAGATCACTGAGCTGCTTACCAGCATCAAGAGTTTTACCGAGGAGATCCGGGACAGAAACATGGTGCCCGGCACCAAATTTGCCCAGGTCAGCAAGGTGGAAGCGGATGAGAAACTGGCGGACGTGTTTTCCTGTCCGGTAGGGGCTCCTCTCTATCGGGTGAAGCGGGTGCGCACCGCCAATGGAAAGGCCATCGTCCTGTTCGACACCTACCTGTCCGTAGAAGGGGAACTCCCCATGGATGATGGGTTGTATTACGATTCTCTGTACGGACTTTTGGAACAGCAGGGGATTCCTCAACCAGTGGGCTTGGAGGAACAGTTTGAAGCCGTTGTGGCGGATGAGGTCATCGGGGAGGCGTTGAACATTCCCGTGGGCGCTCCGGTGATGAAGCGTGTGCGCACCGCGTTCAATGAGGATTTGCAGGTTCAGGAGTACACCATCTCCTATTATGACGGCACCCATTACACCTATGTGATCTACGCGGGCACGAAAGAGAAACACAGCACATAACCAGGGAGACATCATCCAATGAGCGAAACGAAAATCAGCCAAAAGGCAAAGGAATTGTTTAGAATCGACCGGCCCTTCGCCATCACCATGTGGGAGTTTTCCTGGATCGAGCGGCGCTGGCCGGGAGCGGGCTATGAGGATTGGGATCAGGCCCTCACCGAACTGACAGACCGAGGTTATGACACGGTGCGCATCGACGCGTTCCCCCATTTGATGGCCTGGGACGCCCATCGGGAATGGACTTTGGACCCGGTGTGGAATTTGCAGACTTGGGGCAGCCCGGCAGTGAACAAGATCACCCTGTATGATGACATGCGGGAGTTTTTGAAAGCCTGTCGCCGCCACCATGTGCGGGTGGGGCTTTCCACCTGGTTCCGGCGGGATAAGGACAACACCTTGATGAGCATCCTCACCCCTCAGGACCATGCCAAGATCTGGATCAAGACTTTGGACTACATCAAGGAATGGGGCGAGCTGGACAACATCCTGTATGTGGATTTCTGCAACGAGTGGCCCCTGGACGTGTGGGCTCCCTTCTTCACCCGGCAGTACGGTGCCCAGGGGATCGACGGGAAGGATTCGGTCTGGTGGATGAAAGAGACCATCCAGGAGTTTAAAAAGCAGTATCCGGAAATCCCGGCCACGTTCTCCTTCACCGGCCCTGTGCGGGACACCCATATGGATGTGAGCTTCCTGGATTTCATCGAGCAGCACACCTGGATGACCACCCCCAGCGAGTTTTATGAGAAAGTGGGCTATGATTTCGCCCGATTTGACGACCGGGGCTACACCAATCTTGCCCTCAACGGAGAGCGCATCTACCGGGAGTCCAAGGAGCATTACGACCAGTGCCTGGTGGATGAGATCCATCGGGTGGCCCAGTGGGCACAGAAGTGGGAAAAGCCTTTGGTGACTACGGAATGCTGGTCCGTGGTGGATTATAAAGACTGGCCCCTGCTGCATTGGGATTGGATCCTGGACCTGAACCGGCTGGGAGTCACTACCGCCGCCTCCACTGGCTGCTGGGCAGGAATCGCCACCAGCAATTTCTGCGGGCCCCAGTTTGTGGGTATGTGGCGGGAAAAGGATTGGCATCAGGAGCTGACCCAGCTGATCCATGACAGCACCATGATTTGAGGTGACGGATTTATGAAGATCGAAAAAGCGTTGACGGTGTACGATTTAGAGACAGGAGCCCTTTCGGGGGAGAACACCAGTTCCGCCCAGAAAAAGCTGGGGGAGATCACGTCCATTTTTGCCGACCGGCAGGCGGCGGAGACCATGGACCCGGACACCGTGGTGTATGAGGTGAGCACTCATACGGAGGTCCCGGAAGGCACCCCGGGCGGGCTGTTCTTTGGAACCAGTTGTATCCATCCCGGTAAGGTGGGGGACGAGTATTTCATGACAAAAGGTCATTTTCATTCCCGCCGGGGGACTGCGGAATATTACTGGGGCATCTCCGGGGAAGGGGTACTGCTGCTTCTGGACGAAGAGGGAAATTGCAAAGCCGAGGCAGTGGAAAAAGGTTCCCTTCACTATATCGGCGGGCACGTCGCCCACCGGCTGGTGAACACTGGGGAGCAGGACCTGGTAGTGGGGGCCTGCTGGCCTTCCGACGCCGGCCACGACTATGGCACCATTGCGGAGAGCGGTTTCCCTGTGCGGGTGGTTTGTCAACAGGGGAGACCGGAACTTGTGGAAAATTCCCGGTAAGAGGGTGAGAACATGAAAACCATAGCCATCGACCTGGGCGGATCCCGGGTCAAAATGGGAGTGGTGGACAACGGAAAAGTGGTCCGCTGGGCCATGGTGGAGTCAAATTCCTCCCAGGGATTGGCGCCCTTGCTGCCCAAACTGGAACAGGTCTGTCGTCCCTGGTTGGAGGAGGAGACGGTGGACGGCATGGGGATCGCTTTCCCAAGCCTGGTGGATGTGGACCGGAAAAAGATCCTGGGCCATAACGGGAAATTCCCGGATTATGCCCAGGTAGATCTGGAGCGTTGGGCCCGGGAGTGGTTCCAACTTCCCATGGTGGTGGAAAATGACGCCAACGCCGCCGCCCTAGGAGAGGGAGCTTTTGGCGCCGCTGCCGGGGTGGAGAATTTTGTGCTGATGACCCTGGGTACCGGAATCGGCACAGCGGCGGTGATGAACGGCCGGCTGGTCCGGGGAAAACATTATCAGGCCGGGAATTTGATGGGTCATCTCCCTTTGAAAGTGGAAGGCAGGAAATGCGCAGGCTGTCCAGGCGTAGGCTGTGCCGAAGCCCAGGCCAGTACCTGGGCCTTGCCCCTGATGGTAGCAGAGGCCAAGGAGGACAGCCCGCTGAAACGAGAAAAGCGGGTGGATTTCCAGGTGCTGAAAACCTACGTGGACCAGGGAGACCCCTTGGCGGTCCCTCTGTTTGAGGAGTGCTGCGCTTACTGGGCCAACTGTCTCATTTCCATGGTGTGCGCCTACGATCCGGAGCTGATCGTCCTCAGCGGCGGGGTCATCAACTGGGGACCCCAGCTTACAGACCGGTTGATCCATACGGTGGAGGGGCGGGCCTGGACGCCTTGGGGGAAGCTCCAATTCCGGCTGGCGGAACATCCGGAGCATTCGGTGCTTTTGGGGCTACATGCGCTGTTTTCCCAGATGACCGGGGGAGAAGGCTGACGTCTCCCGGTCCAAATAAAAAGAGCGGGTCCTGCCGGGTGGGGCAGGGTCCGCTCTTTGGTTTTCCGAAGGATTTACTGGTAATCCTTCATGTATTCGCCATGGGCTTCGATCAGTTCGTCCACCATGGCTTTGATGTCATCGATGGAGAGTTCCGCAGCGGTGTGGGGTTCCAGCATAGCCGCCATGTAGATGTCCTCCCGCTTCTTGGTGATGGCCGCCTGGATGGTCAGCAGCTGGGCGTTGATGTTGGTCATGTTCATGGCCGCCAGCTGGACAGGCAGCTTGCCAACGTGGCAGGGGTTCACGCCCCGGTTGTCTACCAAGCAGGGCACTTCCACGCAGGCGTCGGCGGGCAGGTTGTCGATCAGCCCGGTGTTGAGCACATTGCCGCCGATCTTATAGGGATTGCCGGTGACGATGGCTTCCATAATGTAGGAGGCGTACTCCCGGGAACGTTCGTGGGTCACCTGGCCGTTGTTCAGGATGTTCTCCTTCTCCTCTTTCCAGCCCTTGATCTGATTCACGCAGCGGCGGGGATACTCGTCCAGGGGAATGTTGAACTTCTCGATGAGCTCGGGGTACTTGGACTTGATGTAGAAGGGATTGTACTCGGCGTTGTGCTCGCTGGACTCGGTGCAGTAGTAGCCGAAATTCTTGATGTAGTCGAAGCGGACCATATCGTTGTGCTTTTCAGAAGCGTTCTTCTCCGCGGCGCGCTTGCGGATCTCAGGATACAAGTCGTTGCCTTCTTTGTCTTTCAGTTCCAGCAGCCAGCCCATGTGGTTGATGCCGGCGATCAGTTCCCGGCGGCCCTCCAACTTATCCTCCATGTTCAGGGATTTCAGCAGCCCTTCGGAGCAGACCTGAACACTGTGGCACAGGCCCACGGTCTTGATGTTGGTATACCGCTGCATGTAGCCGGTGAGGATGGCCATGGGATTGGTGTAGTTGAGGAACCAGGCGTCGGGGCAGACCTCTTCCATGTCCCGGGCGAAGTCCGCCAGAACGGGGATGGTCCGCAGGCCGCGCATGATGCCGCCGATGCCCAGAGTGTCGGCGATGGTCTGACGCAGGCCGTACTTTTTAGGCACCTCGAAGTCGATGACGGTGCAGGGTTCGTACAGGCCCACCTGGATGGCGTTCACCACGAAGTCGGCGCCCCGGAGAGCGTCCTTCCGGTTCTCCACCCCGCAGTATTTGCTGATCTTGGCCCGGCCTTCGTTGACGTTCTTATTGATGGCGCTGAGGATGATGTAGCTTTCCTCCAGACGCTCGGCATCGATGTCGTAAAGGGCGATCTCGCTTTCCCGCAGGGAGGGGGTGCACATGCAGTCGCCCAAAACATTCCTGGCGAACACTGTGCTGCCCGCACCCATGAATGTGATCTTTGGCATAGAAAACAACTCCTTTTCAGTTCTCCGGAAGTGGTCCCCGGCTTTAGTCACATTCTACTGGTTCCCCGGTTCATTTTCAATGCCTGTTTGTTTCATAAACTTGTGGATTTGTTGCAAGAATCTGTTCTGTTTCTTTTATGAAAACTGGCCTTCTCTGAAAATAGGGGGTGGAGTTCTTAAGCGTGTCATGATAAAATGATGCCAAGACTGATCGCCTGGGGGGAAAGAACCGCCGGAACCTCCGGGCAGAATGGAAAGAAGAAGGGATCGTCTTTGCCGAGAACAGAGATCCGGAAAACACAAAAGTCCATGTCAAAAGCCATTGCCGTGTACTACTGCGGTTACGAAAAATGCGACAGTGGTCACAGTTTTGGTCCGGCAGTGCGCACCCAGTACCTGCTCCATTACGTGATCTCCGGGAAGGGGACCTACTCTGTGGGAGGGGTTACCTATCCTGTGACGGCGGGGCAGGCATTCCTCATCAAGCCCTCGGAGGTGACCTATTACCAGGCGGACCGGGAGACTCCTTGGGAATACATGTGGATGGCCTTTGACGGCATCGACGGAAAGGAGACGGTGCGGCGCACCGGGTTCCAAGATTCCTACGTGGCTACCATTCCTCGGCCGGAGGAGTTCCAGCGGTGTATGACCACGGTCATCGACGAGTTCCAAAAAGGCGGTAACAGTGAGTACCGAATCCTCAGCGGCTTCTACGGGGCCATGGCTCAGTTGGAACAGTGGGAGAACCAGGGTACCTTTGAGGAGGAATACTTGCGGAAAGCGGTGGACTACATCCAGAACAATTACAGCTATCCCATCAAGATCACAGACTTGGCCAAGTACGTGGGCATCGACAGGACCTACCTGTACAAGATCTTTCAACGAAGGGAAGGGGTGTCCCCCAAGCGGTACCTGCTGCTGGTCCGGGTCAACGCCGCCAAGAACATGCTGCGCACCCGGCAGTATTCCGTAAGCGGGATCGCTCTTTCCTGTGGGTTCAGCGACGCCCCCTCTTTCTGCAACCATTTTAAAAGGGTCACCGGCAGAACGCCCAGTCAGTTCCTTAAGGAGCTGGAAATGACTCAGTGACAAAAAAGGACTGCCGTGTGCAACGGCAGTCCTTTTCGTTGAGGGGAGAGGAAAAGATTTCTCAGGCTCCTTACAGCTTGATCCCCAGCTTTTCTCCCAAGCCTTTGATGTACTTGGTGGCCTGAATGTAATCTTCCTCTTCGGTCATGTGTTCCAGCATCATGCATGCTCGGTCGTCCAGCTTGGACATGCAGGTCAGATAGGTCTCATAATCCAGCGCGCCCAGGCCGGGACGGCACTCGTCCAGGTGGACGGTCAGCTTGCCGCTGAGGGTGATGTCCTTGGCGTGGCAGCTGAGAATGTTGCTGCCCAGCTTGTCAAACCATTCCTGGATGACTTCCCCGTTTTTGTAGTAGAGCTGGGGACTGCTGATAATGTTCACCGGGTCGAAATGAGCTGTGAATCCTTTCCGGTCAATGGCCTGGATCAATCGCAGGTAAGAGTCCGCGGAATCCGGGTACATCCAGGGCATGGGCTCCAGGGAGTAGGCTGTGTGAGTGGGATTCACCGCGTCAATGATGCGCTGGGTGGTGACCACGATGTCCTGGAAACCTTTCTCCGTCAGGTTGTCGGGGTGAGGTCCGTCCCATTGATCGCTGTAAGAGCCGGCAATGTTGACACAGCAGTTGGCGCCCACATAATCCGCCAGCTCCAGTTGATGGATAGCCCGGGAAATGGCGGCTTCCCGCTTGGCGGTATCCCGATCCAGCACATTGTTCCACACACCGATCTCACAGATGACCAGGTCCGCTGCTTTCGCGGCATCCTTGTAGCCGTCGATCACTTTCTGGTCCGCGGTGTGATCCACCGGGAAATAGACGGCGGAGTATCCCGCGTCCAAAGCGGCCTGAGCCCATTCCTCAGGTGTGTTCCACTTTTTGAAAATAAAGCCTCCAAAACGCATTCCATACAACTCCTTATAATTAAATTGCTTCGTATGTCCCACTCTTGTAGAGAACAGGGGCACGTTTCGATTATAAAACAAAAGCGCGTATCCGGGAAAGGATACGCGCTGGATTTGTTTACCCCAAGTCTACTTCGATCCAAGTTCCCGTTGCGGAAGATTTTTGGGCGGCTTCCAGACAGGCCAGGGTATTGCGTCCATCCAAGCCTGTGACTGGCGGCTCTCCGCCTTCCAGGATCGTCTTGAGGAAAGCGTCGATGATGCCCGACGAAAGCTGATTCGTGTTGGTGCTCATTTGGCTCACGTGGTGGCGGGCGCTGGTGCCGTCCCGCAGGTCCACCACGATGTCGTCCAGTTCACTGGCGAAGATCTTCATGGTGCCCTTGGTGCCATAGATCACCGTGCTGTTATCCTCAACCCCATAATTGGTCCAGCTCACGATCATGGTGCCGGGAATGCCGCCGCGCATTTTGAATACGCAGATGGCGTTATCCTCCAAGTCGATCAAATTGCCGTCCCCGTCCCGTTTATCCAAGGTTTGGAGCGTTGCGAAGATGCTTTGGATCTCATCTCCCAGCAGATACCGCACCAAGTCCAACTTGTGGGAACCCAGGTCTCCAAGCACACCGAAAGCCGCTTTGGTTTTGGAGAAGAACCAGGTGTTGCCCCGCTCCACGCTCCAGGATTCCGGTCCGCTGTGCTTGAAATTTGTTTGAATGGATAAAATATCCCCGATGGCGCCGGCTTCCAAAAGTTCTTTGGCCCGAATATGAGTGCGTACCAGCCGCTGGTTATGACCCAGCATCAGGATACGGCCTGTTTTGCGCTGGGCGTCGATCATGCGCTGGGCTTCTTCCACGGTGGAGGCCATGGGTTTTTCGCAAAGCACATCCTTGCCGGCTTCCAGAGCCTGGATGGTGTGCGCGCTGTGCAAAGAATTCGGTGTGCAGATGCTGACCGCTTCAACGTCCTTGTCGGCCAGCAGATCTTCAAAGCTGTCATACGCCTTGCAGCCATACTGCTGCGCCAGCTCTTGGGCGCGGCTGTGATTTTCATCGTAAAATCCGATGATCTCCGCGTTGGGATTGGCGTGGTATTCCGGCGCGTGACGGGTACGGGCGATCTGACCGCAGCCCGCGATGGCTGCACCGATCTTTCTTGTTGTTTCCGTTGGCACCTTGCTCACCTCACAGGCTTGATGTTCAGATTGACTCCCAAGTCATCTTCGCTGTCCACAATGGTCCAGCTGCTGCCCGGATAGAAGCCTACCGTCCGGTCCGTGTCATAGCCCGCGGCGGAAAGTTCCGCGATGATCTCATCCCGTTTGTCGCCCACCTCAAAGCCGATGTGGTGTACGCCGTTGCCGTGCTTGTCGAGAAACTCCTGGAAAGAGCTCTCTCCGCCGGCAGGTTCGTGGAGTTCGATCACAAAATGGTCCATCTCGATGTTGCAGACCTTCAGGTCGCAGGAGACAGGCTTGCCGCGGTATTTGTAATCCTCATTCCCCTCCAGGTGGTTCAGGTGGATCTGAGGCGTTTCGATCCCCAGCAGATCCGCCCACTTGGCGGCTGCCTTTTCGATATCGGAGACCACAATGTTGATCTGGATAAAGCCTTTCTTATCAACGGGCGTTTTCATGTGTGCAAAACTCCTTTCAAACTAAAACAGATGCGTTTTAATCAACCTTTGACGCTTCCCATCACGAGACCAGTGGTGAAATACTTTTGCAGGAACGGATAAACGCAGAGGATGGGGATAGTGGCCAGAAAAAGCTGAGCCGCGTTGGTGGTGCGTGCGCTGACAAGGTTCAGGAAGTTGCCCAGTTCAGCGCTGATGTTGGTGGCGTTGCGGAAGAACGCCTCCGGGTTGATGACGATGGTCTGCAAATAGGTTTGCAGGGGATACTTATCTACGGTGTTCATGTAGATCATGCCGTCATACCAGCTGTTCCAGTGGCCCACGAAAGAGAACAGTGTGACCGTTGCCAGCGTGGGAGTGCAGACGGGAAGGATCACCCGGAAAAGAGTCTGGAAATGGCCGGCGCCGTCGATGTAAGCAGCTTCTTCCAGTTCTTTGGGCAGGCTGCGCATGTAGTTCATCACCACCAGCATATTGAACACCTGGACCGCTCCGGGCAGGATCAAAGCCCAAATGGTGTCCATGAGTCCGGTGTATTTCACCACCATGTAGGTGGGGATCAAGCCGCCGGAGAAGAGGATGGTGACCACAAAGAACCAGGAGAACACGTTGCGCAGGTGGAATTCCTGCTTGCTTTTTGAAAGGGGATACGCGGTGAGGACGATCAAGGCCAGGTTGATGATGACGCCCAGGAAGGTCCTCTGCACGGAGATCCAAAGGGCGCGCAGGAACTGATCGTTGCTGAGGATGAACTCATATGCCGCCGTGTTGAAGCCCACAGGCCAGAAGGAGACGGAGTTTGCCGCCACAGCGGTTTTATCTGAAAAGGAGATCGCCAGAAGATTGATAAACGGCAGAACGCATGTCAGAGAGACCACTGTCAGGACGATGTAGTTGATTACCAGGAATGTTTTTCTCGAGGGAGAAGTTTTCGTTTTTGCCATAGGATTGACCACCTTTCCCGCGCCCATCAGAAGATGCGATAGCCGACGAAACGGTCTGCCAGCCAATAGGACGCCACAATAAAGACAAAGGATACGCCGGATTTGAAAAGTCCGGCGGCTGTGGACAGGGCAAACTGCGCGTTGTCAATGCCGAGGCGGAAAACGAAAGTATCCAGGATATCGCCTGTGGCGTAGACCGCCGGTGTGTACATGTTGTAGATCTGGTCAAAACCGCCGTTGAGAACGTTGGCCATGCTGAGAACGGTCATCAAAACGATGGTGCTCAAAATGCCTGGCAGCGTGATATGTATGGTCTGCTGGATGCGGCCGGCGCCGTCGATCTGGGCGGCTTCGTAAAGGTTCTGGTCGATGCCCGTCAAAGCTGCCAGATAGATCACCGATCCGAAACCAAAGCCTTTCCATATGTCGGTCACGATCATGGTGATTGGGAAAAGCTGCTGATTGCTCAAGAATCCTATTGGTTCCATGCCCATGGCCTGGATGGCGGTGTTGATCACGCCGGTTTGGGAAAGGATGTCTTTGAAGATGCCCGCGAGAATGACCCAGGAAAGGAAATGAGGCAGATAAACCAGGGTCTGGTAAGTCCGTTTGATGGAAACGCGGGAAACTTCGTTCAGGAGCAGCGCGAAGATAACAGGGACCACGATGCCGCCGATCATTTTGCACAGGGAAATAAAAATGGTGTTGAAGATCACCTGTCCAAAGTTCGGCATGCTGAACAGAGTTTTGAAGTTGTCAAAACCCACCCAGGGCGAACCGAAGAAGCCTTTTGTCGGATTGAATTTCTGGAATGCGATCACGGTGCCTACCATGGAACCATAGCTGTAAATCGCTACCAGCACCACGGCTGGCAATAACATCAATATCAAAGGAAGTTCCCTGCGGAATCTTCCCGGAGCCTTTTTCTTTTTTTCCATTCTCCCCACCAACTTTTTAAAGAAATGCCCGGGGCAGGCGAAGCATGTTCCCGCCCCGGGGTCTCGAGTCTTTAAATGAACAGATGAAAGTTTTAGATGAAAGTCCGCTTATTCCGCGGGATACATTTCCTCCAGAGCGTCCAGGGTTTCCTGACCGCCGGCGTTGAGCCAGTTCTGCACAAAGGTGTCGAAGTACTCAACAGGCTGGTTGCCTACGATGATGTCCACAAACGTGGTGTTGACCATATCGCCCAGCACGGAGGAGTTTTGCAGCCAAATGTCAGGCTGCCTGTCTTCCATGACGTTGGTCACGGTCCAGCCTTTTTCTTTGTAATCCAGGTCGATCTTCATGGAACCGCCCTGGCCGTCCAGATACATCTGGCCCCATGTGCCATAAGCGTTGGTGTCGTCTGCCAGAGAACCGTCCTCAAAGCCCACAACGTAGTTGTAGTATTCCAGAGCGGTGCCGGTAAGACCATCGGAGGAACCAGCTTCCAAAGCGGCGTGCACGTCCGGAGCAAACAGCTCAGTGGGAATGCCGATGTATGCGGGGCAGAGACGATACTGCTCGTTTGCCCAGTAAGTCTGGAAGTCGTTAGGATCTTCGGAGCTGATGGCTACCTGCTCGTAAAGGTTCAGGATCTTCACGATGGCTTCGGGATGCTCACAGTTGGCGCCGATCATGAACAGGTCGCCGGTCTTTTCGGACTGAGTGCCGATCTTGGGCTCATAGCCTTCCGCGGTGGGGATGGGATAGGGTCTGGTGATCACGCCGGAAGCCTGATAGGAATAGTTGAAGGGATGCCAGGTGCCCCAGCAGGGACCATACATCATGCCGATGGTGCCATTGGTCACGTCGTCTTCCATGGTGGCAACGTCGTCAGCGGTGAACTCGGGATTGATGTAGCCCTTTTCGTACATGTCGTGCACGATGGAGAGAACTTCCTTCATTTCGGGCTGGATCCACGCGAAGGTCAGTTCGCCGTCGTCCTTGCGGAAGAAGGTGCCGGTGGAATCGAATCCGGGAACGCCGTATGCGTTTGCCAGGCTGGTCAGGGTGGCGTAGTTGTTCTGAGTCACTGTGCCGGAAAGGGCAAAGCCGTAAGTATCGTCCACACCGTTGCCGTCAGGATCTTCCTCAGTGAAGATCCGTGCCAGCTCCACCATCTCTTCCACGGTGGTGGGAGGAGTGGTGTTGGTGTTCTCCAGCCAGTCATCACGGATCCACAGGTTATAAGCCTGGTGGAAGTTGTCGTTCATGTAGGGGAAAGCGTAGAGCGTTCCGTCGATCGTGCCGCCCTCAAAAGCCTCGGGATATTTTTCCTGATAGGCTTTCACTTCGTCCGTGGCGTAAGCGTCGAACGCGGGGCCGATGGGCTGGATGAAGCCGGCTTCCTGTGCCTGCTTAAAGAAGGTTCTGTCGCTCCAGCGGATCACGTCCGGGAAATCTCCGGAAGCCAGCAGAACGTTCATCTTCTGCTTGTATGCGTCTGTGCTGGTGTCAGCGGAGAAGGCAACTTCCAAGTTGATGTTCAGTTTCTCCTTGATGAGTCTGGACCAAACGTTGTCATCGTAGGTGTCGCCGTCAATGAACTGCTGAACAGGAGATGCCTGCACGGCCCAAGTGATGGTGATGGGTTCCTCGTAGGGGGTAAGAGGTCCGTCGTTTTCGGCAACTTCCATTTCGCTGGCAGAAGAAGTGCTGCCGGAAGAATCGCTGGATGTTTCGCTGCCGCCTGTGCATGCTGTAAGGCTGGTGAGCATTACAAGCGCAAGGAGTGCCGCAAAAACGCGTGTGATTTTGCCCTTTTTCATAGTTTTTCCTCCACTCTGAATTTGTTGAATGTGGTATCGAACGCAGTAGTTATACTGCTGTTGCCCTAATGAATGGAAAGACTTGTCCGGTTACAGTTCCTGACCCCGGATCCTGTAACTGACAAAGGCGAATTTTTTGCTGTCAGGCGACCAGGAATTGACGTTGATGGTTCCCTGTCCGCCGAACAGCTCCACAATAGTTTTTACCGGTCCGCCTGCGGCGTCCATCAAACGAAGCTCCACATATTTGTGGGGAACGTGCTCGTCGGGCCGTACATCCTCTTTGCGGTAAGCCAGCATGACCACTTTGGTGCGGTCCGGGGAAATGTGGGGGAACCAGGTGTTCCAGTTTTCGTCAAAGGTCATTTGAGTTTGCTGGGAACCGTCCGCCTTCATGCGCCAGGCCTGCATCAGACCGCTGCGCACGGAGTTAAACCAGATGTACTCGCCTGCGCTGTCGTATTCCGGGCCGTCGTTCAGGCCGGGAGCGTCTGTGAGCCGTGTTTCCTCGCCGCCGTCCACAGGGATGGTGTAAATGTCGAATTCCCCGTTGCGCTCCGCGCAGTAGGCGAGAGTTTTTCCGTCCGGAGACCATCCGTGCAGATAGCTGGGAGCCAAAGGCGTGATCAGCCGGGGAATGCCACCTGTCAGCGGTACAGTGTAGATTCTGGACTTGCCGTCCTCTTTTGTCCCGTGGCTCACAGCGATCCGGTCACCCTCGGGGGAGAGCACGTGGTCGTTGTTGCAGTTGGTGACAAAGTCTGTGAACACCTCACGGCTTTCCTTTGTCTCAAGGTCAAACTGGAAGATCTTTCCGTCGCTGTTGTAGGTCAGGAATTTTCCGTCCGGAGACCAGTTGGGCGCTTCGATCAAATAATCGAACTCTTTCAGAACGGTGCGCTCTCCGGTTTCCACATCGTAGACTTCCAAGATGGATTCATCGTCGTCGCGGTACCAAGGATTGGATTTGTCGATTGCTTCTGCCATAATTACTCCCTCATTTAATGAGCGCTCATGCAGCACTCTTTATGTCGAGAGCATCATAGCATAATAAACACGCGTTTGCAAGATTATATTTGCGATTCTTACATTATGCATATTGAAAATAATATTTATATATTTAAAATGCACAAATATGGTTCAAATTTTGAAAAAACAGGCTTTTTCAGTTGACAAGGAGAATTCAATAATGCTAGTATTTACCTTAATGAACCTGTGTTCACAAAATAGGGGGCGAAAAGGAGCCGAAAGGGCCTTGCTAAAATAATCCCCACTTTACTTTTGTGATTCTCCACTTTAAAATAAAATGTATGAACAACTTTTCCGGATATATATAAAGTTTGCAGAAGGGGTCGTCAACTTGAAACGGATTAACAGCAACGATATCGCAAGGTTGGCAGGCGTTTCCCGCAGTACCGTCAGCCGTGTGATCAACGGTTACTCGAATGTTCCAGAAGAAACCCGTAATAAAGTTATGAAAGTGATCAAGGAGCATCACTATTACCCGCTGCTATCTGGCCAGCTTCTGACAGGAAAGAGCACCAAAACGCTGGGCTTGTTTTGGATGGGCCGCGCCAGTATTGCCCAGGACTCTTTGACCAGCAGCTACTTCATGCATGTTGTAGACGCGGCAGCTCAAAGGGGATATCTGGTGCTGGCCTGCATTCTTGACAATATTTCGGAAAAACGCAATATCAACTATGTGCGCAAGATCTTTATGGAAGGCCGCATCGACGCGGGGATTTTCGTGGGTGTCAGCAATACCGAACCGCTGGTGGATGAGCTGGTTGGATTGGACAAAATTGTGGGCTTGTTTGACTACTACCACGAAAACGAGGATGTTCCAAACAGAATATGCGTTAACTTTGATAGAAACTCCGGTGAGGAGACTATTGATTATCTGTACAACTTAGGGCATCGGAAAATTGCCATCATTGATGGTGACCTCAGCCGGCTCAGCTGTATTCACCGCCATGAGAGCTACATGCGGGGGATGATCAAGCACAGCCTGCCCATGCAGAATAAATGGATGACTTATGGCGGCATCGTCACGGAAACGGGTTACCAGGCGGCCAAGCAGATGCTTTCCAACTGCATGGATGATCTGCCTACGGCTATTTGCGCCAACAATGACGGAGTGGCGTTCGGTGTGTATGCTGCCTGCGCGGAATTAGGCCTGAAGATACCGGATGACATTTCCGTGGTGGGCGCGGACGGCCACGAACAGGGACGTCATATCACGCCCAGTCTTACCACATTTTCCTTTGATTTCAAGGAGATGTTTACTTCTCTTGTAGATCGTGTGATCGATACCATCGAGCAGAAGGAAAATGTGCCCCAGAGCGTTTTTATCAAAAGTCAGTTTGTAGAAGGCGATTCCTGCCGCCGCATTGAGGAATGAAAGGCTAAAAATCGAGCTGTCGGAGGAAAGACAGCCCGATTTTTTGGGAAATTCGTAAACACGTGTTAATTTAGCGGTAAGCCGCTGAATATAAAATTTTTTTGGAGAAAGGAACATAGAAAATGGCAAATCCAGTTTTGGCCAACAGATTGGCACAGGTAGGTCTTATCGTACGAGACATTGAAACGACCAAGGTAAAGTTCGCGGAATTCTTTGGCGTTCCGGTGCCTCCCACATGTGATGGGGGAAAATTTGAGGTCACCGGCACCACAGTGAATGGTCAGCCCGCGCCGGACGCCAACTGCTACATGGCGTTCTTTGATCTTGAGAACATCCAGCTGGAGCTGATCCAGCCCAACGGCGTAAAAAGCACCTGGCAGGATTTCCTGGACGAGCACGGTGAGGGGATCCATCACATCGCGTTCCCGGTGAAGAATACGGATGAAAAGATCAAGGCGGCGGAGAAATTCGGCGGTGTCTGTGTGCAGCGCGGCAAGTACGGCGGCGGCAACGGAGAATACGCCTATTTGGATTTTACCAAGGACCTGAAATGCATGATGGAGACTCTGGAAAGCTATTGAGTTCTCCCGGTGTTTTGGCAGATCCCGTATTGCGATAAAGGGAGGTAACGCGCATGAATTTTGTTGTGATCGGCGCCACAAAGGGGCTGGGTCTCTGCTTGACCAAACAGCTGCTGGAAGCGGGCCATCGAGTGGCGGCGGGCGCCATTGTGGTATCCGGGGAATTGGAGGCTCTTTCCAAGGTTTATCCGGAAACCCTGCGCCTTTTAGAGGCGGACGTGACTGACGAAGAGCAAATGGCCGACGTGGCGAAACAGGCATCGGCGTTTCTGGGAGAAATAGACAGCTTGTGCAACGTAGCGGGAGTGTTGCTGGACAATGACCGTGTAAAGCTGCTGCACGAATGCGACGTGAGCGAGCTGCGTCGTTCTCTAGATGTAAACGCGGTAGGGCCTGTGATCGTGGCCAAGGTATTCTATCCTTACATGAAAAAGGGCGGTACGGTCTTTACGGTTACTTCTGAAGGCGTAGGCGTCCGCAGCTGCGGCACTTGGGTCCCTTGCTATGCCCTTTCTAAAACTGTGGCTACAAAGGTGAGCGGTATCCTGAACGCTTCTGTGTCGGATGTGGACTTCTATTCTGTTCATCCAGGGCGGATGAACACGGATATGGGACGCACCACTGCCCAGATCGAGCCGGAAGAATCCGCGGAAGGCTTTTGCCGGCTGATGGCCGGTGAAACCCCTGTTTCCCGGGAGAAGTGGTATATCGATTACAAGGGCGAAGAAATGGAAGCGTAAACCTGGATCAACAAACATAAGAACAAATAAAAAAACCTCGGAGCTCCGCCAATGATGGGCGGTGTTGCCGAGGTTTTGCTTTTCGAAAAAAAGAAAGAGCGCTTTTGTAAACAGTCAGCGAGCTGGCGCGGTAAAAAGAGCACAAAAAACATACTTCAGTTGCCCGGCCAGACAAGACCCCTGAAGAGATAGGATATGGAGTTGGAAAAATGGCTTATTGAGCGGCTGCGTCATCAAAAGCCTGATCCAGGGCTTTCAGGATCTCGTCCTGCTGGAACGGCTTGTAGACAAACCCTTTGGCGCCGATCTTGTTAGCTTCGTCGATGGTGTCGTCATAGGCCAGAGAGGAGATCATCACCACTTTGGCGTCGGGATGGGACTGCATCAGCAAACGGGCAGCGTCCAGACCGTCCATTCCGGGCATGACGATATCCATGGTTACCAGATCAGGGCGAACTTTGTCATACTGTTCCAAAGCGTCCTCGCCGTTCTGGCAGCAGGCGATCACTTCATAGTCGGTCCCAGCCAACACTTCTTGCAGCTGTAACTGGGCGATCCGGGAATCGTCTACTACCATGATTTTCTTAGCCATATTTTATCGCTCCTTTAATCGTAATGTACGTGATTAATTATAATATATTGTGTTCTGAGGGTGGGGCAGGTCTATAAATGCCAGATGCACAGTTCACCCTATTTTAAGATCAGGATAAGAATCGGAAGGAACCAAGTTCGCGAAAGTCAGTTGAGCGTTTTGGTTGTCGCCGCCGGAATAATAAAGAACACGGCAGCATTCCGTAGGTTCTTCCGGTACGTAGCAGCCCAAACGAAAACGAGGGACCTGGAACCGTGAAGAAATATTAGCAGCCTTGGACAGTCCCGCCACGATCCGTCCGCAGATCACATTGAAATATTCCGTGGCCACATCTTCGATATCCTGCTGGGTCACAGATTCCGTGTGCATGATGTTCTGGGCAAACTTTGCCATCAGAGCGATATCGGCACACAGCAGCAGAACCGTCCGGTGCTGGCCTTCCAAAACCGTATGCACCGTGCAGATATCGTTGGAGAGAGAGCCGTTATGCACCAGAAGATCGATCCCCGCGTAGCGGCTGGTGATCTCCCTCATGCATTGGTCCACAACATTGATCAGATTCTCATGAATAAACGCCATCAAAGTATAAACCGCCTCTCGTGTGGTGATTTAGAGGTAATCTACAAAACCGTCCACGACGCCGATGGTGCAATCCTGCTTCATCTGAGAGACTCGGAAGGAGCTGTGATTGATGGTCACCGTAGTGCCGGGATAGATGGTATCGCACTTCAGACGACGGGAATCCCTTCCTGGACCGGATGTTTGATGGGATTCCAATTCGCTGCTGAATTTTTCCAATTTCATTTGGGCCACATACTGATTCAGCCGAAGCTGGGACAATTTCTGTTCCTGCTCTGGATGAGAAGGCAGGTGTTCCAGCCGGGACAGTTCCTGGGTGATGTTTTCCAGTTCCTGATTGACCAGTGCTCGTTCCGCCTCTTCGCAGGGCTGGCCGCCCAAAATGATGGTGGTAGGCCGTTCCGCCTTGGATCCTACGGTAGTGGCGGAAACCTGACCAGCAGAATGGATCGTCCCGCCCACAACGGCTCCGCGGCCAGTGCAGACCTTCACAGTGCCGTTGCTGTAAATGTTGCAGTTGATGATGCAGTCGGCCTGCACGCTGTTTCGAGCGTACACGTTGCAGTATTCCAGGTATTTGGCGTAAACGCTTCTCTGCGCGTGGAGGTTGGTCCGTTCCTGACCCAAGACGCCATCGGAAACGATGATGTTTTCTCCTGCTTCGATGTTACACACTTCCACCGAACCGTCGATTTGAATGGTGCCCATAGCTCGAATGGACAGATTGTTGCCCACATCGCAGTGAATGTGTATATCTCCCAGGAAATTCACGTTTTCCTTGGAAGCCAAGTCTTTTTCGTAGAGATGCAGAACAGGTTTTACTTGGAAATCTCTTCCCGAGAAGGCCACGTGACCGTTCCGCCCGGCAACCAAATATTTTCCGTCGGGAGAGATCAGGGTGTTTCGTCCCTGAGGAACTTTTGCCTGCTGGCCGTCGGGCGCCGGGATGGGCCGGCCTGTGACAGTTGTTCCCGGGATCCCCTTGGTGGGAGGAACGATCTCGCAGATAATATCCCCTTCCTCAATGTTCCGAACCAGATTCAGGGTCTTGTAGTTGGCCTGATCCAGTTTTTCCACCTGAACATCCTCATAAATGGAACGGGGGTAGCGGTCGATGATACGCCCTTCCATGCCGGGGATGGGATCCGTGCCTCGAGCGATGGGGAAAAAGAGAAAATAGCGCTGAGGCAGCATGGCGAATTTCCATAGCAGGGTCCAGTTGACACCTGTGGTGACCCCATGATGGATGAGCACTTGATGCAGCTTGGCGGGGCTCAGCTGTTTGCCCTGGCCGATGGCAGGGAACAAAAACAACCAGGCAGCCATTTCGTTGCTGGATATGTATACAAATGCTTCTTCGTCCAGGTCCACAGGGGCAGAGGCGGGAATGGCGGAGATGGATTCGATCCGGGCATGGGCGGCTTGCGTTAAAAGCAGCCATAGCCGCTGCGCCTCCCGAGAAAGTGCCTCGCCGATGAGAGGATGCTGCGGAGATCCTCCGGAGGGAAGGCTCAACCGCAAAGGGTCATTTCCAAGGTTCATTCTGGACCAAAGCGTCCATAAAGTACATAAGTCATGGTCCGGCGAGAAGGTCAAGGAAGCGGAATCCTGATCTTGAGAAAGTGTGAGAGGAACCTGTGAAGAGTTTTCGGTAGAGGATTGCGCATATGTAGAATCTTTCGAACTCACCGATCACGCACTCCTTTCAGAAAATATAGGTAGAATGAGATCGAAAACCCCAAATGGGTCAGCCAGTCGCTTTTCTCTACTAATGCAACGTCCTGTTTTCAATAGTACACAGACTTTTTTCATTCTATCACACTTTATATCGGAAAAACAGGGAATAAAATAAGATTTTTCTATAAGATTTTTCTGAAAAAATATAAAATTTTTCAAGAAGAGGGTGGTATTTCTTGAGAAAGGAAAAGGCTTGTCCCGAGAGACAAGCCTACATATTTTCGGATGGCTGCGCCGTATCCACCAAGGTCTCATATTTTTTTAGAGAATGGTCCCAAGTGGAGAAGAGAGGATCATTTCTATGGTCGGTGAGCAGGCCTGTGGATTGGAGGTAAGATGACAAGAATTTCGTGACTTTCACCGCTCCGAAATAGTTGAGATGATCCCCTTTGTCTCGGGTATCACGTTCCCAATCGATGTGGAGTTGGTCGTTTTTAAGGTTCAGATCCACATACTCGCAGTTCAATTCCTGGGAAAGCTGGAGGATCCCGTTGTGTTTGGAAGTGCTCCAGTTGATGGTGCTGGGGGTGCTCATAAGGAGAAGCTTTGCTCCATGGCTTTCGCACAGCTCCTGGATCTTTTCTACATAGTGCCGATTGAGGGGGAGGATCTTCTCTCGACGCTGGGTGGGTTTCATGTGGCCTTGGATGGCACTGGGTTTGACGATGGTGCTGAAGCGGTACCCTTTGTTTTCGTCAGTCCAGGTATAGGAGGTCCCTTCCGTCAGATCCTGCCAGGTCAGGTTTTTCCACCGGTCATGGTAGCGGAAAATGGAAAAATGCTGTTTGAGCCAGGTCATCAGGGCGGTTTGGGGACGGATCTTTCGGTAGATGGCGTTAGTCTCCAGAACCACCACTTTCGGGGATTGATCCTGAAAGGCCCGCTGGAGAAGGGCGTAAGAGTAATCCAGGGTTTGACTGCTGGTGGCGCAAAGGTAGGAGGAATACCCGGTGTCGCGCCAGATCTGCAAAGGGGAAATGGAGGAATAGGCTTCACTGTCACCCAGGATCAATACGTCGATGGTGTTATCCTTTTCCCCTAAGACGCCGTTGGCTTTCACTTCTTCCATGCCGGATTCCATGGTGTTGTTTTTGGGGGCAAACAGGAGGGAGGCTCCGGACAAGAGAAGGACCAGGCCCGCGGCAAAAAGGAGCCAGGTGAAAATGCGTTTGACAATGACCATAGATGTTCCCTCCTTAAAAGGCGGCGTAGATAGGATCCACTGGGAGATAGCCCATGCCGTAGGCTCCGAAGATCACCAGGAACAGGATCATCCCGTAGGCTGTGGCAAAGCGGATGACCACGTGACGTTCCCCCAGGCGTTGGCGGATGGGGATCCCTTTTTCCTGGAGGATCCCCACCAGAAGGACCAGCAGCAAGGTGACCCCCACGATCCAGTAATCCTGAGGATCCATGCCGAAGGTAAACAGAGTGCCTTTCCATAGGGAATCCAAGGTGAAATTGGTGAAGATCCGTCCGGTCATAGCCAACCCGGCCCGGAGACCGTCGGCCCGGAAGAACAGCTCTCCAAGACACACCAGCAGGAAGGTGCGGCAGATCTGAAAGCAGCGGTAGGGGCGGCTTTGCCGGGAGATGCCCAGTTTGGAAGTCAGGGCGGCGGCCAGGGGATCCAGGATGTTTCCCCCGGCGATGAGGGCAAAGTGGTATAGACCGAAAAACAAGTAATGCCATCCGGCGCCGTGCCAAAGGCCGTTGCACACCCAGACGCAGAACAGCACCAGGCTTCCTCCCAGCAGGGGGCCGTAGTGGTTCCCCAGCCGTTTCCGTCCCCAGCTGGTCAGACGCTTCAGGGGTTTGGATAAGGACAGAGGGTAGAAGAGATAATCCTTGAACCAGGCGCCCAAAGTGATGTGCCAGCGTTTCCAGAATTCGGAGATGGACTTGGAAAAGAAGGGGCGTTGGAAATTTTCAGGAAGGGAGATGCCGAAAAGCTGCCCGCTTCCCAGCACCACATCCATCGTGCCGGAAAAGTCCATGTACAGCTGGAACGTGTATCCCACCGCCGCCAGGGCGATCACGAACCCGTCGTAGCGGTTGTAGTGGGTGAATACGTTTTGGATCAGCAGATTCAGCCGGTCGGCTACCACCATCTTTTTCACTAAGCCCCAGAGGATCCGCTGGCCGCCCAGGATCAGGTTGGCGTATCGCAGCCTGGGGGCTTCCCACAAAGCCTGAGCTGTTTGGGAATACCGGCAGATGGGCCCCTCCATGATCTGGGGGAAAAAGCTCATGAACAGTGCCAGCCGCAGCAGGTTCCGGTCGCAGGGGATCACTCGGCGGTACACATCAAACAAGTACCCCATGGCCTGCAAAGTGTAGAAGGAGATCCCGATGGGGAGCACGAAGGAGGGAACCGGAACAGTAAGGGGCAGTCCCAGCCATCCCAGGAGGGAGTTGGCGTTCACAGCGAAGAAGTGGGTGTATTTCAAAGTTAGAAGGACGCCCAGATGCAGCAGGGCGGCGAAACCCATCACCAGGCGCTGCCGCCTCAGATACTGGGCCTTGACCTCTTTGCGCTGTTCCTTGAGGACTTCCAGCCGCCGGGCGTCCTCCTCCTTTTGGAGGGCGGACAGCCACAATCCCGCATGGTGGATGGAAAGGGTGGACAGCAGCAGAAAGACCAGCAGTTTTCCGCTGATGACCCCAAAAAAGGCGTAATTAAACCCTAACAGGGCGATCCTGCGGCCTTTTTGGGGGAGGATGCCATAGAACCCCAGGGAAAGGGGCAGCAGTACCAGAAGGTACGCCAGGGAGTAGTAAGAGGAGATGGTCACTCATTATGCCTCCTCTCCCAGGCGGAGGATCATCGCCCAGATCTGCGCCGCGGAGTTGAAGTTGGAGGGAGTGATCTCCACGGCGGGGATGGTGATGTCGAAAGCGTCTTCCAATTCCGCCACCAGGGCCAGGATGGAGAGGGAATCCAGCAGATGGCCGTCCACCAAGTCGGTGCAGGCAGTGTAATCGATATCGGGCTGGATCTCTTCCAGGATTTCCAATAAGCGTTCCATAGGAGCAGCTCCTTTCTTTATCAATGACAAGGTGAGTTGAGCGGGTCGGTTTCCGTAGGGCGTCGGAGAGTGCGGAGATGTCCCTGTGCGTCCAGGAGGACCACTTGGGGAAGGTCCCGGCTCAGGAACAGAGAGATGCCCTCGGTCATGGAGTAGGCCCCCGTGTTTTGGAAAGCCAGAAGATCTCCGGGCTTTAGCGCGGCAAGAGGGACTTGCTTTGCCAGCAGGTCATGGATGGTGCACAGGGAACCGCACAGATTCCATAGCTGGACCTGATGGAAGTCTCGGGGGCCCAGCAGCCGCAGGGGAGGGCGGCGCATACCCATGGACTGGCCGTAGTAGGCCAGGTGGTGGATGCCACCGTCTAAAATAGCGTAGTTTCCGGTGGCGTTGGATTTGACATCCACTACCCGGGTCACGTAGGTACCGCAGGAAGCGGTCATGCTTCGACCCAGCTCCAGCGTGATGGGGCCCTGGTAGGCCATATGCTCCAGCAGGAAGGAGACCTCCTCCAGAAAAGCGGATTCATCAAATTGATCTTCGGGGAAATAGGCCACAGGAAACCCAGGGCCTATTTCCAATTCCGGGGGCAGGAAGCCCAAGCGTTTTTCCCAGTCCAGAAACAGAGCGTCCAGGTGGTTCAGCTCCCGTTTCAGGCGTTTTAGGGAGGTCTTTTGGGTGCCGGAAAAGTATTGGATGCCCCGCAGTTCCACAAAAGGATCGTTGCGGTACCGCTCCAGGATCCCTTCGATCTCCTGGGGAGTGATGCCAAACTGGTTGCCGCTGGTGAGCCGGAGCAAGAGGGGGATCCGTTTCTGGACAGCCTCGGCTTCCTGACGCAGCAGGGCAAACTGTGCCATGGACTCCACGGTGTACAGGCAGGAGGGCCCTTGCTGGGAAATGAGCTGGGACATGAGGCTGGGCTCTTTGTACACCCCCGAGATCACGAATTTTTCCCCAGGTAGCCCCAGCCGCTGGCAGATCCGAAGTTCTCCCGGCGAGCAGATCTCTAACCGGTCCACTATGTGGGAAAGTTCTCCCACCAGGAAGGGGTTGGCCTTCACCGCGTAGCAAAGGCGGACGGAAGAAGGCAGAGATTTTCGCAGGTGCTCCACCCGGCGGGTCAAAGTCTCTCCGTCAAAAAGGTATAAGGGGGTGGAACACTGCTTCAGGATTTCTAAAAGGCGTTCCTCCGTCATATAGATCACTCCTTTTTCAAAAAAATCAGCCTGGGGCGGAACGGTTTCCGCCCGGCAAGGCTGACAGTCACGCCCGGTCTTTTCCAGGGTCCTGAGGACCAGCCTGGGAAAGACAGTGTTTCTCTTCCAGAAGCCGGGCCCGGTCGATTTTTCCGTTTTTCGTCAAAGGAAGCTGATCCAGCCGGAAAAGGGATCCGGGGATCATGTACACAGGCAGCACTGTCCGCAAGGCTCCCCGGACTTCCTGAGGAGAAGCAGTCCCTGTGTAAAAGCCCAGCAGCTTTTTCTTCCGCTGGTCAAAAACGCAGCAGCACTGGTCCACTCCGGGCAGCTGGGCCGCTGCCCGCTGGATCTCTTCCAATTCAATCCGGTGGCCCATGTATTTGATCTGAAAATCTTTCCTGCCCCGGAAATACAATTCTCCATCTTGTCCGTAGCTTGCCAAGTCCCCTGTGCGATAGATCCGATCGGGCAAAACTTGGTTGAGGGGATTTTGGACGAACCGCGCGGCGGTTTGTTCCGGTGCCCGATAATATCCCAGAGCCAGAGAGCTTCCCCGTACACACAGTTCTCCCGGAGAGCCCGGTGCCGTCACTTCCCGGTCCTGTGAGTCCAGAAGGAACACCTGCCGGTTGGGGAAGGCTTTGCCGATGGGGATCCCCGCTCCATAGTCTTGGTGGGGGTCCAGCCTGTGATAGGTGCAGTTGCAGGTGATCTCCGTAGGGCCGTACAAGTTGACGAATTCTGTCTGGGGCAGATGAGAACGCCAGTGTTCCAGGTGCTTTAGGGGCATTTCTTCCCCGCTGAACATGACTCGCCGGAGGGTTGTCGGCTGTCGATAGTCCAGACCATGGAAAGTGCTCACAAGACACAGAGCGGACACCGCCCAGATCAGGATAGTCACCTGCCGGTCACAAAGCCAGTCCACCAGCTCTTGGGGACGGGAAAAAAGCTCTTTGGGCAGGATGGAAAGGGTTGCCCCCGTTTTCAGGCAGGAGTAGATATCTTTGACGGACACGTCGAAATCAAAGGGAGCCTGATTGCCCACCTTATCCTGAGGATCCAGGGGGAACAGACCGGAGAAGGTGTCTATAAAATCCAGAACGCACCGATGGCTGACCACCACTCCTTTAGGGATGCCGGTGGAGCCGGAGGTGAAAATGGCGTACAAAGGGTCGGTGTCGATCATCTGCCGGCGGATCTGGTCCAGCTGTTCCCTGCGGAGTTCTTCTTGTGAAAGCTCTTCCACCAAAAGCAGAGAACCTTTAGGAAAAAGTTCTTGGGCCTGGTGCCAATGTTCTTGGTTGGTGAGGATCCAGGATGGCTGGAGCACCTGATAGATCTGAGCGATCCGAGCAGGGGGGAGCTGAGGGTTGATCAAAGCGTAGAAACCGCCCCCGTATACGGAACCCAAAAATCCCGTAAGGGCTGGGATCCCTTTGTCCATAAAGATCGCTACGGGCGCTCCTGGGGCCAGGCGGCCCGCCAGAGCGGAACCCACCCGAAGGCACTGGTCTAAAAGCTGACGGTAGGTGACAGAGCCTTGGGCGTCTTCCACGGCGGTCTTTTCCGGGAAGGCGGCCGCGCTCTGTTCCAGGTATTCCAATACGTTTTTCATAGGCTGCCCCCTTTCGGGAATCTTCCCACGGGGCGGCCTTAGCACCCCTAGGACGTGGGGTCCCGGTCCGGTTCAGCGGCTGCGGGGAAACACAGTGTGACCCGGAACAGGGAATCGGTATGTTCCACGGTACAGGAACCGTGCATTTTGTCCATCATGGTCCGGACGCTGGAAAGCCCGATACAGGTGCTCTCTGCTTTTTGGGCGTCCTTGTCCGGCGCGTTTTCAAAGGCCACAAACAGTTCTTTTTCCTGCTCCCACGCCCGGATCACCACCGGGGGAGAGGGTGTTGCGTACTTGGTGATGTTTGAGGTCAGGTTGTCGGTAATTCTCCGCAGGAAGGGACTGTGGACGGCTACCCGCATATCTCCCAGTTGAAAATGGGTCTCACAGGGGAAGCCGCACCGCTCCAGATGGAACACGGCCTCTTCCAGGCAGGGGATCAGCACGTCCTTGGCGGGGGCAGGTTTCTCCAGGTCCACAGCGGGACCCCGGGAAGCCAGGGAATATTCCAAGATGTTTTCCGAAAGCTGTTTGATCTGATGGGCTTTGGCGTCGATCTTATTCAGGTAGCCGAAAAACTGCTCCTCTCCCTGATACTTTTGGTATCGCAGGATCTCCGTGTAAAGGAGAAGGGTGGTGAGAGGGGTCCGCAGGTCGTGGGACATTTCGGAGATCAAGGTCTGGTTGGCGGCGTAGGTCCAAGCGGTCTGGTCCTGCTGGGCCCGCAGAGCGATGCGCATGGCGTCCAAGCTTTCCGCCAGAGAGGTCAGATCGTTGTTTCCGGTGATGGTGATGGGGGTGTTCAGGTCCCCGGACTCCATGGCCTGGATCTCCCTTTTCAACTGGCGGATATACCGCACCACCCGCTGACAGCCAATGAGGAAGCAGGCCAGAAACAGCAGAGAGCAGAAGATCACTTCTCCAATGGTGGCAAGAGTGAAATACCGGTACACGTCATCGCAGTAGATCAGTACGTCCGCGGTGCCGTCGGCGAAATCCACCACGTAGTAGGAGACCCAGTCGTAATAGGGCACTTCCAGATCGTTCTCCTCCAGGGCTGAATTCTGGGACGCATAGGAGGAGTAGATCAGCACGTTGTCCCGATAGATCTCCATCAGGATCAAGGGTTTCCCCCGGGTCCACTGAGAGATGGCCTGGGAGTCCTTGGCCGTCAGGCCGTACTCTGTCACGTATTCCTGAAAGTCGGCGACCCGCCGTTCCGCGGTGCGCTGCTCGAAATCGGAGTTGAGGAAATAGTGGCTCAAGGAGGCTCCGATACCCCAGTGGAGAGCGAAAAACAGCAGGGCGCAGAACGCTCCGGAAGAGAGCAGCAGCAGGAAAAACTGGGTGGAGATACTGTGGCGCTTATTTTTGAGCGTCATAATTTGCCTCCCATCCGAACCGGTATCCCTTTCCCCAGATGGTTTTGATATAAGTGGGGCGCTGGGGATCAGTCTCCAATTTCAGCCGCAGTTTCCGGATATGGACCATCACGGTGCCATTGGAAATGGGGAAATAAGGTTCCTGCCAGATGCTCTCATAGATCCGCTGAGCGGAAAATACCTGCTGGGGGGACTGCATCAGCAGCCGGAGGATCTGGTACTCGATCTCCGTCAAGTCCTTTTCCTCTTCTCCCACCCAGACCTGATTGTGATCCAGAGCCAGTGTGACCCCGCAGCAGGTCAGGGTATTGTTGTCGTAGGTAGTGCCGGGCTGTCCTTTGCCTTGATAGACGCAGTACCGCCGAAGCAGGGCTTTCACCCGGGCGCTGAGTTCCGCGAAGGAAAAGGGTTTTGTGAGGTAGTCGTCTCCTCCTGCGGTGAGACCGATCAGTTTGTCCGACTCCTGGGCTTTGGCCGTGAGAAACAGGATGGGGATGGTGGAAGTCTTGCGGATCTCTTCACAGACCCGCAGACCGGACATCCCCGGCATCATCACGTCCAGGATGACCAGATCGATCTGGTTGTTCATCATACGCAGGGCAGTGGGGCCGTCGGGGGCCTCCAAGATGGAGTAGTTTTCCCCGGAAAGCAGGATCCGGATGCCTTCCCGGATCTCCGCTTCGTCTTCCACCAGTAAGATCGTTTGTTTTTCCACAGTATTTCTCTCCTTTCGAGGGGGTCAAAGAACAAGCTCACCTGCTGCAAAAAACGCCTTTCGCTCAGGTGCCGGGAGCACAGGCGCGAAAGGCGTTCACAAAGGGGATAAGGAGAGAACTGAGGGAGTTAAACCATCAGTTACCTTTGCTGGAAGAAGTGGTTCCACTGTTGGCAGCCTGATTCGCGTCCTTTTTTTCGTTGGCGCTGCTCTGCTGGGAAGAGCTGGAAGTGCTGGCGCTCTTCTTGGTAGAGCTGTTCTTTTTGGTAGAGCTGTTTTTCTTAGTGGAGCTGTTTTTCTTGGAAGAAGCCTTCTTTTTGGAAGAACTGCTCTTCTTGGAAGAAGTCTTTTTCTTGGAGGAAGTATCCTTCTTGGAAGCGGTATCCTTCTTAGAAGCATCCTCCTTCTTGGAGGACTCTTCCTGCTTGCTGGAAGAGTCCGACTTTTTGGTCTCAGTCTTTTTGGAAGAGGATTGAGTCTGACTCTGTTTGGTCTGAGGGATCTGAGCGGTGCCACGTTTTTGATTGCCGCATCCGGTCAGTAAAGAGGTGGAGATCAGCAGGGCCATCAGCAAAGCGCCCACACGGATTTTTGTATTTTTCTTGTTTTGCACTGTCATGAGGAAACACATCCTTACCTGTTTTAGATTTGTCCGTGGAGTTGTATCTCTCACTGACAGGGCCTATTGTAACAGGCAATTCTTAAAATCCACCCCAGTAGAGTGCTTAACAAGTTTTAAAGAATCTAAAGAAATCTTAAGGGCTTTACAAGGCTATTGTACCGGGGAAACCATGTGGGGTCAAGGAGCCGGATAGAAAAAGAACCCGTGCTTTAAACACGGGTAAAAAAAGAAAAAACCTAGGAACCACATGATTCCTAGGTTTTACTTGGCTGTACTGAACAAAAATGAAACCAAACTAAAAACGCGAGCAAAAAAGAAACGCACTCCACAAAAGTGAAGTGCGCGTCTTGAAAGCGGCAGCTTGCCGCTGGCGCGCCAGGAGTTGAGGCAGCCCGAAAGCTCCGGTGAAGCTTTCGGGCAACGAGGTCCCTCCCCAAGAAGGCGAGCCCCGGGCGAAGCCTGATTGGTTGGTCGATCAAACAAGGATAACAAAAAATCCCAGAAACCGTGTGGCTTCTGGGAAATTCTGTGGCGCGCCAGGAGGGACTCGAACCCCCGACCTTTTGGTTCGTAGCTGCTCAACCTCCGATTATTAGCGTTTTGCCATGTTCGAAAAGTGGCGATTTCATGCGGTTTTTTGGGTTTCTCGTTTTTTGGAGTTTGCTCCCGTTTTGCCGTTTTTACGCACGTTGTGCGTAAATTGTGCGTAAATCCGAAAGCGGTTTCTCGCCCTCTGGGTGGGGTTGCTGGCGGCCTGGGCAGATCTCCGCAAAGAAAAACGGAAGCGGCTTTCCTGGCGCGGCTGTGGCTGTCCGGTTCCGGACAGAATCAGGAAAGCGGTCCCGGATCGTAGCAGGAAAGCCCCTGGCGGCCCGTCTGGGGCGCTGCCTGTTCCCACCTGAACCCCTGACCGGGGTGGCTGCTGGACCGCTGGAACCGTCTCCGTCCGAAGTGCTTCCCCAGCGAAACCGAACCGGCCTAATTTTTATCTCAAAATCCCCGTTTTTTTGCGGGTCGCAGTAACCACTCGGGAAAAATCCCCTGGAAGGACCCGTGAAAAAGAGAGCGCCCCTGCTTGTCTCATAAACAGAACTAATGTTCGTTTAAGAAAACAAAAAAGGAACGGCCAGCGGCCCCAGGGGAACCGCTTCCGCTCCTAGTTTGTGTTCAGTTTTGCAGGATCTCCGAAACGAACTCCCCAGGGGTGTAGGCGCTCACCTGGGGGAAAGTGTTGTGCAGCAGTTGGGAGGACGGCAGGGCGTCATGGGGGGAAAGCGATTCCTGCCGGGGCCACTGGGCCAGCATCCGCTCCAGCTCCATCGCCAGGGCCTGCTCCATGTCATCATGCGCCAGGCCCAGGGCGTTGGCGGCATCCCGTTCCTCCTGGAGTACCGACCGCAGATGGCGCAGCTCAGACCGGGTGAGGGTGGGCTTTTCCTCCGCAATCTGCCCCGCCCGCTCCGCTTTCCGCTTGGTAAAGCTTAAACGGGCCTCCAGCTGTGTCCCCTGTTCCTCGCTGCCTCCCTGGTCCAGCAGCTGGTTGAGCTGGGCTTCCAGGTCCGCAGCCTGGGAAAGGGCTTCCTTTTGCTCCTGCCGGGCCCTCTCCTGCTCCTGGGCGGCCCGTTGGCTTGCCTGGGTGAGAACCTCCCGGAGTTTCGCTTTTGCCTTGTCGTGGGCGCTCTGGGCCTTTTCGTAGGCTTTCCGGGCGGCGTCCAGGCTGGGCAGGTCCTGACGGCTTTTCGCTTTGCCCAGGGCGTAGCGGTAGCGGTTCAAGGCGGTGTTTTCATCGAGTCTGTTTTCCATGTTTTCCTCCGTTTCTCCGGTGCGGCTCCCTTGACGGGAACCGCTTTCCGTGGTAAAGTAATTTTATAAGTTATCGGGTTTCTGATTTCCACGGACGCCCCGGGGGGTTCTCCCGGGGTGTTTTTTTGCGCTTTTACCCCTCAAACAACCGGCTTTCCACCAGCCGTTCCTCCACACTTCCCCTGTCATAGTACCAGGAATACCACCCGGTGCCTTGATAGGCTGCGGCCTCCAGTGCTTCCTCCTTTCGCTGCTGCAAGCTGGGTGTGCCCCGCAGCACCCGCAGGGCCTTTTCCTCCTCTTTTCGCACCTGTGCCGGGGTGATGTGTAACGCCTGAGCCGTTTCTGGCCGGGTCTGCTGGAGATAGAACCGCCGGCGCAGCACCGCCTCCTGTACGGGCGTCAGCTTCTCCAGGCAGTTCTCTAATAGTTCATGGAGCCAAGCCTGGGCCTGGAGGGTGTCCACCTGTGCAAGGGCCTGTTCTGCTTTTGGGTCCGGCAGAAAGTCCCCTAGTGGATCCATGTCCTCGCCTTCCGGTCCCTGGGCGGGTGTGTCCATGCTCAGGCTGTCATTGAGGGGATTCTCCGGGCGGTTTTGCCGGATTCCCATGCAGGCCTGAAAACGGTTTTTCGCCGTCCGGTTCAGGTAAGCGTTGAAGGGGATCGGCCTGTCCGGTTTGAAGTAGCGCACAGCGTCCGCAAGGGCTAGGAAAGCTTCCTGTTTCAGGTCCTCCCACACTACTCCGTGCCGGGAACAACTCTCTTTCCCGTGAGTTCGGTAGAACTTCCAAACCAGGGAAAGCAGCAGGTTGTGATAATCTTCCCACAGCTGATAGAGAGCTTCCAGGTCCCCGCTCTGGGCGCGAACTGCAAGTTGTTCCTGTGTCATTGACGGTCCCCCCGATTCCTGGTAAAATAAAAGGGTTACCAGAAACCGCTTTCCCGAGTTTCTTTATGTACCGTCTCCAGCCGTGACCTGTACCAGCAGGCACGGCTCTTTTACTGGACTGACATTCCAAAAGGGAATCTCCCCGCCGGGGTCCAGCCGGTCCGGGAAGGTGTCCGGCGGCTGCTGCCATTTCAGGGCGCCCCGTTCGTCCCACAGGGCGAACACCACCCCCAGGACCTCCACCGGGAAAGACACGTCAACGCGCCGCCTGTCCCCGCTGCTTTTGTACCGGGTCCCGGCGCAGGGCTGCCCGAACGCCCGCCCGTCATACCGCTTTACCAGCAGGGGGCCGGGCTGGTCCAGCCTCCGGCACAGACAAAAGTCCTCCCGCTCCACCCCCTGGGGGCCGAATTTCGGCGGCTTGGGAAAGCGGTCCAGGGCCACGCCCACCGCGTCCCCGTCCAGGATGCCCGCCCCTTCTAGGCAGTTTCCGGAGACGGATACCCGGACCAGGCCCCCGGCGGGCAGGTCCTCCACGCTCATGAAGTGCTTCATACCGCCGCCCCCTTTCCCTCCGGGGCGTTCTCTTTCAGCCACTGGCGGAGGTTTGCCACGGTTTCCGCCACGTCCTCAAAGGGGGCGTAGTTCTCCGGGTGCTGTAACCGGCTTTCCAGGGCGAAAAGCTGCCATTGGTAGTCGGTCATCATGGGAATATCAACCAGGGGAACTGTGGGCATTCCAGCCACGGATAAATAGCCCGTTACGGGATAGGACTTCTCGCCCAGGGAAAAGACCTCTCCCGGCCTGGCGGGAATCAGCTTTCCCCGTGAGGATTTCCCTTGCAATTCTCCGCTTTTTGTGGTAGTATGCCTTTGTAGACTATTTATTTCGTTTGCGCCCTGGGAAGTTGCCGCTTCTCGGGGCGCTTTTTTTGTGTCCATCATTCTGTTTTGCTCCTTTCTTTTTGCTGATGCAGCCGCCAGTTCCGTCCGGACTTGGCCTGTATGTCCAGAAACTGTGCGCCATGATCGGACATTTCAAAAATGCGGCTACCTAGGGCCCCATCCAAAGCCAGCAGGTCCTTCACGGAAAGTTCCGTGGAAAGAATGGTGGTGGCTTTCCGGTTGTACCGAGGGCCGATGATGTCAAAAGCCAATTCCACGTCTGCGGTGGTGGGTGTATGGCCTGCCGCTGTTTTCAGGAAATCATCCAAATAGAGCACGTCCGCAAGGAGGAGGGGCTCTATTTGCCGCTTGCGCTCTTCGCTGTCCAGAGCAGCGCCTTTGATTTGCCGGGCAGTTTCCCGCCAAGGGCGGTAGGTGATCGCCCGCCCTTGGCCATTGAGTTCCCCACAAATTGCGGTGCACAGGTGGGTTTTCCCCGAACCCGAAACTCCCGAGGCCACAAACCAGCCCACCGGGTTCCGGGCATATGCCTGGGCCATTTCCTTGGCCTGCCGTTGCCAGGGATCTGGGGTCTGGAAGGTCTGAAAGGTGTGGTGCTTCATCAGCTCCCCAAGGCCCGAGGACGCCGCTTTCCGGATGCTCCGGCGGATCTCCTTGCAGGAACAGTCTGCCGCCACAATTACCCCTTCCTCCTGGTGGTAGATAACCCCTCGGTTTAAACACCGGGGGCAATTATAACCGGTGAGCTTGCCGGGGGTGGCGTTTAAAATCTCCACCTGCCGGGCAAGATGTTGTTCCAGGTTACAGCTGGGTGCCGGTGACGCCCCAGGGGTCATCCTCTGCCGGATCTCTTCCGGCACTTGAAAGTGGTTCACGCTTCATGCCTCCTCTGTCTTGTTCTTTTGAGAGCCACCCAGTGATGAACCGGGCAACACCCTTTCTTGTTTTGCGCCGCTGGGGGTTGGAGCCCAGCCATCCCTTCATGTTCCGCAGCTGCTGCATCACGTCCACCGCCGGGTATAGGCTTGCCCACTCTTTGACCTGTTCCTCTGTCACGCCATACTGAGAACCGTCATTGAGAGGCAGCTCCACCACCGGCGGCACAGAGGCGCTTTTCGGCTCGGTGCAAATATCCTTTGAATCCTTTTCCAATTCCTTCTCCAATTCCCATTCCTTCTCCCATTCTAGGTTTTTGCTGGGTTTCGGTTGGGTTTTCTCTGGGTTTTGGTTGGGTTTCCGTTGGGTTTCTGTTGGGTTTCTCCCAGGCTTCTCCGGATGGTCTCCCCTGGGAGTATGTTTCCTGGGTCTGCCGCCCCGCCGTCCGTTCTCCACGTTGGCCTGATACTTCCGTATAGAGCTGTCTATATTGGGCCGCAGCAGGGTGAACAGACTTTGGAGCACCCCTTGCAGCTCCGGCTCCCGCCCCTCGAACACATAGGACATAACGGCGTCATACATGGTCAGCCGGTCCCCGTCCTCCAGGGTGCGAAGGGCCTCGAAATAGGACGGCAGCATGATGAAGCTCTTTCCCTCGTTCATTCCTCAATCCTCCGAATCGTCCCCACCTCCGGGGGCGGCGGGTCCGGTGTACCGCTTTCCAGAAATTCCAGCAGGTTGGGCCAGTAGATCAAAGGCTTGTTGCCCATCTGGGTATGTTTCAGCAGGCCCCGCTTGCACAGCACCCGCAGCTGATTGGCAGAAAGACCGATCCCCTCCGCCTTGCACCTGGCCGCGGTGCGGGGAATGGTGGCCACTTGGGTAAATTTTTCCATGCTTAGTCCTCCTTTTCCAGTATGCTCTCCAGGGGCACTCCCAGGCCCCGGGCCAGTTTGGCGGCGGTTTCTTTGCTGCAAGACTTGCCCCGCCGCACTCCGCAGATGGTGGAAGCGTTGACGCCGCTTTTTTCAGCCATCTGGGCCAGAGTCCAGCTTCTTCGCGCCATTTCCGCAATCAGCTTCACACGGTCTACCCGCATCGGATCACCTCCTGTAGAACGATATTTCGTGCATATATAGCAGGTTGTCGACGAACTTTCGTCTATCCCCACTATACACGCTGTTTCGGTTAAAGTCAAGCCTTTTTTGGTTGATTTTTCGTCCAATTTATGCTATGGTATTTCAAAAGGAGGCGTCTGCTCATGACTGTATGTGAAACCATAGATTGCCTGTTGGAAAAAAAACATATGTCCCGCCGACAATTAGCGATTGCAGCAGGAATTCCTCCTTCCACTTTGCAATCGGCACTGTCCAGAAATAAAGAAATCTCTCTTGATATGCTGGAAAAACTGGCGCAGGCATTGAATGTGTCTATAGCAGCACTGATGCCGGAACGACTGGTGCAAGATGTGGCAGATTTTGCCATACAAATTGCGGAGAGAAACAAGACACTGGAACGGGAAGGGCTGCTGGACGGTCTATCCCAAGAACAACGGGATCGACTGACGGACCCTCAAAAGATTACAGAAGACAGCTTGACAAGAGCCTGGAAAAATAAAGACGAGATCATAAAACGGGAGGCCTGGAAAGCGGCGGAAGAAATCCTGGTAGAATACATGGACGGCCTTTCTGCTGGCTATCTGAGAAAGAGCGTTCAAAAGTACTTTGACGAGATGAACACCCTGGGGCAGATTGTGGCGGTCAAAATGATGGAAACGCTGGCACAACAGCCAGACTACCGTCCCCGGCCCACGGAATTCTGGGAGGAAAAGCGGCGGGCGGCAAATGACCCGGACTGGTGGAAAAAGGTCAAGATAGACCAGGGAACCCAAGAAACCGCCTCCCAGCGCCCCGAGAAGGCCCTCTACACCTCCACAGGGGATAAACCTCAAGAAGAAGCGGAAACACCCCAAAACGAGCCGCAGGGGCAAAAAGGCGGGCCAAAACAAGAGCCCGAGGAACAATAAACCGCTTTCGGCGAAAAAAGGAGGCCAAAACCTTGGAAGAGATATTGCAGGAACTCCGCTCCCTGTGTGAGGCGGGGAAGATCACCTGGACACGCCACGCCCTAACACGGATGTTACAGCGGGACATTTCCAGAGAAGAAGTGAAAGCGGCCATCCTACACGGGAAAGTGATAGAGAATTACCCACAAGATTACCCCTACCCCAGCTGTTTAATTCTCCACATCCAGGGAAAACCTCTCCATGTGGTGTGCGGCGCTGGGGACGGGGAATTGTGGATCATCACCGTATACCGGCCCGATCCCAGCCAATGGGAAAACGATTTCGCAACCAGAAAGGAGAACCAGGCATGAAGTGCTTTTTGTGCAAGGGAGATTTGCAGGAGCAAACCACCAATTTCATGATTGACGTGGATAACTGCTTTATTATCGTGAAGAATGTCCCCTCCCGGGTGTGCAGCCAGTGCGGGGAAGTGTCCTACTCGGACGAGGTGGCCGCCAAGCTGGAACGCATTGTAAAAGCAGTGCGGAAAGCGGTTTCCGAGGTGGCAATCGTCAATTACCAGGATAGTGTGGCGTGAAGATTTTACAATCTTCACAGAGAGCCGCTTTCGGCAGAAGGAAAGGAGGCGTAGTTCTTGGCCAGTGTGCGTCCCATGAAAAACAAGGAGGGGGAGATCACTTCCTACCAGATCACCGTATCCGCCGGGCGGGTAGGGGGAAAGCAGGTGCGAAAGTATAAGACCTGGACCCCCACCCCTGGCATGACGGCCCGGCAGATCGAGAAGGCATTGAACGCGGAGGCGGTCAAGTTTGAGGAGGCGGTGGAAAAGGGTTTCTCCGGCGGCGACCGGCAGACCTTTGGGGACTATGCCCGGTATGTGATCGGCCTCAAGGAAAGCGGAGGGGCCAAGCACAACACCATCCGGGAGTACACCCACCTTATGAAGCGGATTGACCCGGCCATTGGCCACATCAAGCTGGACAAACTGCGCCCCCAGCACTTGAACGCCTTTTACCGGAACCTGGAGGAGAAGGGTGTGGCGGACCTTCCAGCCAAAGCCACGGCAAAGCCGGGACTCCAGGAGAAGGTGACCACCACCCAGAAAGCCCTTGCCGCCGCTGCCGGTTTGTCCGTGAATACGGTAGCCCTGGCCCTCCAAGGAAAGCGGGTTGCGCTGACCACGGCCCAAGCCATTGCCCACGCCCTGGGAAGGCGGGTGGAGGACCTGTTCACCGTGGATAAACGGGAGGAGAGCCTTTCCAGTAAAACCGTGTTGGAGTATCACCGGTTTATCTCAGCGGTGCTGGCCCAGGCGGAAAAGGAAATGTTGGTCACTTATAACGCGGCCCAGAAAGCCACGCCTCCCAAGCTGGAGCGAAAAGAGGCGGACTATTTTCAGCCGGAAGAAGTGGAGCGGATCGGGCAGGCCTTGGAGGGTGAGCCTATCAAATGGCGGACCATCACCCACCTGCTGCTGATTACAGGAGCCCGCCGGGGGGAATTGTGCGGCCTGAAATGGGAGAAGATCGACTGGGAAAACCGGCAGTTAAAGATCGATCGAACCATTCTCTACTCCCCGGACCGGGGTATCTATGAGAGCAGCACTAAAACGGACAATGTGCGGTTTATCAAGCTGCCCCAGGAAACAATGGAACTTATGCGGGAGTACCGGGTCTGGTACAACGAGCAGCGGCTGAAAAACGGGGACCGATGGACGGAAAGTGGTTATGTGTTTGTGAAGGAGGTAGGGGGCCCCATGATGCCGGACAGCGTCAACGCCTGGTTGAACAAGCTGGCAAAGCGGAAGGGGCTGCCGCCCATTCACCCCCACAAGTTCCGGCACACAATGGCCAGCCTGTTGTATTTCAATCACGCGGACAGCGTTTCCATCTCCAAGCGGTTGGGCCATGCCCGGGTGAGCACCACCACGGATATATACTCCCACCTGATCGCCCAGGCGGACGAAGCCGCCAGCGAGTGCATCGCGGAGGCTGTGCTCCGGAAAAAGGCCTGAAAGGGTTGGGGGAGAAGCCCCACAGAGGCAGGACGGCAGGAGAAACAGGCAAAAAATAGGCGGGAAGCGGAACCCCAAGAGGGCCAGCTTCTCGCCTTTTTCTGTGCGTTTTGAAAATGTTGTGCGTAAATTGTGCGTAAATCCGAAAGCGGTCCCCCGTTCCCAGAAAAAAGAAAAAACCCAGGAACCGCATGATTCCTAGGTTTTTACTTGGCGCGCCAGGAGGGACTCGAACCCCCGACCTTTTGGTTCGTAGCCAAACACTCTATCCAGCTGAGCTACTGGCGCATGGGCTGTTTTCTAACAGCCTAATTATTATAGTAAGAAAATAGGGGAATGTCAACCCTTTTTTAAAGATTTTTGAAATTTTGTCACGGAAAATCCAAAAGGCGAGAGAACATTCACTTTTTCCAGGTGTTCTCCCAGGATCAATTCTCCGCCTTCCATGTCCAGGGACGCCTTTAAAATGCTCTGAGGACGGCTGCTGCGGTTGACCACCACGGTCAGACTCTCCCGAGAATCCTCCGTAAAGATAAAGCGTTCAAAGGCCAGCAGGTTTCCATTGGCGTACAGAGTCCGGTAGGACCCTTGACCCAGAATGGCTTTTTCCTGGGCGCGGAGCTGTCCCAGCCCTTTGTACCAGGTGAGCAGATTCTGACCCTCTCTGCCCCAGGGATAGCAAGCCCGGTTGAAGGGATCGCGATACCCTTCCATGCCGGCTTCGTCGCCGTAATACAGGCAGGGCACGCCGGGGAGCAGGTACTGCATGAGAGACGCCAACCGCAGCCGTTTCATGCCTGTCTCCCACTGTTCCGGGGAAAGGTGCTGAGCCGCCTGCCATTCTCTGCCACGGTTGCCGGCAGGCTCTCCTCCTAGAACGGTAAGGGCCCGTTCCGTGTCGTGGGTGCCGATGTGGTTCATCAGCAGCCGCAGGCATTGGGGCGGGTAGTTCTCCGCAATGCTCTCCACGGTCTCCGCGAAGTTTCGGGGATCTGATCCCAGCAGGAAGCCCAGAATGGCATCCCGGAAGGGGTAGTTCATCACGGTGTCTAGCTGGCCTCCCAGCAAATACCGTCGGCGGATACCGTAAGCCGTTTTGTTGGAGGCATCCTCCCATACTTCCCCCAGCACCAGGGCATCGGGATCTTCCGCCTTGACCGCACGGTTCAGGCTGTCCAGGAACTGGTCCGGAAGTTCGTCGGCCACGTCCAGCCGCCAGCCGGAGGCTCCTGCTTTCAGCCACTTCCGCACGATGCCATTCTCTCCGTTGATATACTCGTCGTAGCTGGGCTCGGTTTCCTTCACGTTGGGCAGGGTATCAAAATTCCACCAGCACTCGTAGGAGTCGGGCCACTGACGGAAAGTGTACCAGGGATAGTAGGGGGACTGCTGGGAGTTGTAAGCGCCAGGAGTGGAGTAGCGTCCTTCCCGGTTAAAGTAGACGCTGTCGCTGCCGGTATGGCTGAACACTCCGTCGATGACCACCCGGATGCCAAGCTTTTTGGCGGCGGCGCACAGGGAACGGAAATTCTCCTCGTTGCCCAGGAGGGGGTCGATCTTGGAATAGTCCGCTGTATCATAGCGGTGGTTGGAGTGGGACTCGAAAATGGGATTGCAGTAGATGCAGGTGACTCCCAGGCTCTTGAGATAGGGCAGTTTTTCCTCAATGCCTTTCAGGTCACCGCCGAAAAAGTCGGTGTTGGTGATCTTGCCCTGGGCGTTAGGGGCCCAGTCCGGTTGAGCTTCCCAGTTTTCGTGGTAGGTTCGGCCGGTGGGGACGTTTTCCTTGGGGGTGCCGGACTTGTGGAACCGGTCCGGGAAGATCTGGTACATCACGCCCCCTTCCAGCCAGTCGGGGGTTTTGAATTCTTTTTGGTACACCGTGAGCTGCCACTGATTGTTGCCGCCGAAGATGCCGTCCCCGGCGAACCCTTTGGACAGCCGCTGGCTGCCCCGGTGGGTGCGGATCTCAAAATGGTAGAAATAGAGCCCGGCCTTATCCGGGGTAAAGTGACATTCCCACCACTCCTGGTTGCTGCCGTTCATGCCGCACCAGAACAGGTCCAGCACCTGTGAGGGGTCACCTTCCCGCTGGATGACCAAATGGGCTCCCGAGCAGGAGATCTCCCGGGGAAGGGTGATGCGGAAATGGACAGCAGTCCCCTCCGCCACGGCCCCCAGAGGGTCACGGTATTTTCTGCTGCGGGAATTAAACATAGCGCGCCTTCTTTCTTGGTCCTGGGCAGGACCAGAGTTGTGTTCCACAAGGAAAGGCAGCGTAGGGCCGCGGCTTTCTAGTCCCGGCTTACGCTGCGCTTTCTAAAAGTTAAATAGTGTGGGGAAGAAACCCCTTATTTTTCCACCTTTTTGGCTCCCAGGTTCTTGGCCGGGGGCACAGGAGAAGCGTGCCAAATGTTCCCGGCGTACTCCCGGATGGCACGGTCAGCGGCGAAACGGCCTGCCCCGGCGATATTCAGCAGGGACATGCGGTTCCAGCCAGTCTGATCCTGATAGAGCTTCTCAGCCCGCTGCTGAGCTTCGTGGTAGGAGCGCAGGTCGGCCAAAGCCATGTAGCGGTCCTCCTGGAGCAGGGTCTTGAAGATATCCTTGAACTGGCCGCCGTTCATGGAGCCCATCTCGTCCATGGCACGGCGCACCAGAGCGTCGTTCTGGTACTGGTTCTGGGGATGGTAGCCGGAGCGCTTCAGCTGCTCCACCTGAGAGGCGGTCATGCCGAAGAGGATGATATTCTCGTCGCCCACGGTCTCGTGGATCTCCACATTGGCGCCGTCCAGAGTGCCCAGCGTGATAGCGCCGTTGATCATGAACTTCATGTTGCTGGTGCCGGAAGCCTCGGTGCCGGCCAGGGAGATCTGCTCGCTGATCTCCGCGGCGGGAGTGAGCAGTTCTGCCCAGGTGACGGAGTAGTTCTCCACGAACACGATCTTCAGCTTCTTGTTCACCCGCTCGTCAGCGTTGATGATCTTGGCCAGAGCCGCGATGAACTGGATGATCTGCTTGGCGAAATAGTAGCCGGGAGCAGCCTTGGCGCCGAAGAAATAGGTGTGAGGAGTAAAGTCCGCGTTGGGGTTCTCCCGCAGCCACTGATAGGTGGCCAGGATGTTCAGGGCGTTCATGTGCTGGCGCTTGTACTCGTGGAGGCGCTTCACCTGCACGTCGAACAGGGAATCGGGATCCACCACGTCGTTCTGTGCCTTTTTCAGGTACTTGGCCAGACGCTCCTTATTGGCGTGCTTGATCTCCTGGAGCTGCTTGAGCACGGAAGCGTCGTCCTTGTATTTTGCCAGCCCCTGGAGCTTGTCGGCGTCGTAGATGTAGTCACGGCCGATCAGGTCGGTGATCATCCCTGCCAGCTTGGGGTTGGACTGGTTCAGCCACCGCCGGTGGGCGATGCCGTTGGTCACGTTGGTAAACTTCTGAGGCTCTTCCTCGTAGAAGTCGTGGAACACGTCGTCCTTCAGGATCTCGCTGTGGAGAGCGGACACGCCGTTGACGGTGTGAGAGCCGATGACAGCCAGGTTAGCCATCTTCACATAGCCGTCGTTGAGGGGGGCCATACGGTAGATCTTGGCCTCGTCCACGCCCTTGGCGCGCATCTCTTCCCAGAAGCGCCGGTCGATCTCCTCCACGATCTGATAGATCCGGGGCAGGCGCATCTTGAACAGGTCACGGTTCCAGGTCTCCAAAGCCTCGCTCATAACGGTGTGGTTGGTGTAAGCCACGGTCCGCTTCACGATATCCCAGGCAGCGTCCCAGCCGTAGCCGCACTCGTCCAGCATGACACGCATCATTTCAGGAATGGTGAGCACGGGATGGGTATCGTTCAGATGGATGGCCGCCAGCTCGGGCAGCTGATCCAGGTTGCCGTGAGCGTACAGATGCCGCCGAATGATGTCCTGAATAGAAGCGGACACCAGGAAATACTGCTGGGAGAGACGAAGCAGCTTGCCGTCGGTGTGGTTGTCCTCAGGGTAGAGCACCTTGGTGATGACCTCGCTCATGGCCTGCTGCTCCATGGCGCGCATATAGTTGCCGCCGTTGAACAGCTTCATGTCGAATTTGTCGTTTTCAGCCTTCCAGATGCGCAGCAGGCTCACGCCCTTGCCGTCCATGCCGGCGATGTACATGTCGTAGGGCACAGCGGTAACGGTGGTGTAATCCTTGTGGCGCACGGAGTGGTACTGGTCGTGCCACTGCTCCTCGATGTGGCCGCCGAAGTGGACCTCCACGGAGCTCTCAGGCACTTTTTGCAGCCAGACGCTGCCGCCGGGCAGCCAGAAGTCGGGCAGCTCGGTCTGCCAGCCGTCCACCAGTTTCTGGCGGAAGATGCCGTACTCATACCGCAGGGAGTAGCCCATGGCAGGGTAGCCCTGGGTGGCAAGGCCGTCCATGAAGCAGGCGGCGAGCCTTCCCAAACCGCCGTTGCCCAGACCTGCGTCAGGCTCCTGCTCGTAAAGGGCGTCCAGTTTGATGTTGTAATCAGAAAGGGCCTTGCGGAAGTTTTCCTCCAGACCCAGATTATACAGATTATTCCGCAGGGAACGGCCCAGCAGGAATTCCATGCACAGGTAATACACCTGCTTGGTGCCGGTTTTTTCGGCGTTGTTGACGAATTCGGTGCGGCCCTTGGTGAGCAATTCCCGGACGATCAAAACGCTTGCCTTGTAATATTCCTCGTCGGTGGCGTTTTCCAAAGATACCCCAAAGGTGTGGGCCAGCCGGTCCTTGATGGCCTCCTTGATTTGCTCGACACTCAGCTTGTAATCCATTGAGATTCCTCCAAAAACTATTTAAACTGCATAAATTAGATTAAAAAATATGCTGCGATCAACTTTGACATGTGCATTATAAACTAAAAAGGCAGGAAAAACAATCGCAATAAATCCCCAAGCTGGTCTCAGATATTTGTACATTCTTTACAAATCTAGCCGCCAGCCTGGGGAAATCCCGCCATTCTTTGAATTTATCATAGCACAGATAGGGCGTGGATACAATAAAAAAACAGGTAAAAAGCGTTTGTGTTTTTGCGCTGGGGCAGTTCGTTTGTGGAAAAAAACGTGAAAATGGAGAGAAAGCTCTTCCCGAAAAAGAGATTATGCAATATAATAGGTTTACGCGAGAGCACCAGCGGCTCTGGGAAAGGATGGATTTTAGAATGGAAAAACGTCGGGTACGGCTGGAGATCAACGGGGTGGTCTGCGGGCTTATCACTCAGGAGAGCGACGAGTATATGCGGTCCCTGGCGGAAGAGGTGGGGGATCTGATCACCGAGATCCAGATCGCCTCTCCTTATATTACCCTGGAAGCGGCCGCCATAACCGCGGCTTTGAGTTATTGCGACGACGCCAAAAAGAACGGCCAGATGCGCCAGCAGCTTCAGGATCGGGTGGACGAGCTGGAAGTGGAAGCGGAAGTCTGGCAGGAGGAGCGGGACGACATGTTGCAGAATGGTCCCAATCCCCAGACTAGGGAGCGGATCGAGGCCCTGGAACGGGAGAACACCGCTCTTCAGGAAGCCGCTCAGAATGTGGAAGAAATGCGTGCCAGGATCACCGCCTTGGAGGATGAGAACGCCTCCCTGCGCCAGGAGACGGAGCAGATCGCCCAGATGACGGCGCTGCGCCGGGAATTGGAGAGACTCCAGGGGGAGAACGGCCGTCTGCGTCAGGCGGCGGAGGGGTCCCCGGAGAAGGCCAAGCTGGTGGAAGAGCTGGAAAAACTGGCCGCTGACAACGCGGCTTTGAAGTTGGCCGCGGAGGAGAAAGAGGCTCTGATCCAGAAGGCGGAGCAGGAAAAGAAAGCCACAGTAGCTGCCGCCAAACGGGCGGTGGAGGAGGCCAAGCGCCTGGTGGATCAGGCCAAAGAGGAAGCTGCGGCGGCAGGAGCCGCCAAAGCCCAGGCGGGACAGCTGGCGCTGGAGGAAGTGAAGCCGGAGGAGGACGGGGTGAAAAAGCCTATCCGGAAACGGAAAAATCCTCTGCGCCATGATGACGAGTACGAACAGGAAGGGTTCGTCAGCTTTTTTGAGAAGAAATGATGGAGACACAGTATTTTGAGATATTGGCCCCAGCCGGAGGGCCGGAAGCGCTCCGGGCGGCGGTGTTCGCTGGGGCGGACGCAGTGTATTTGGGCGGCCCCGCCTTTGGGGCACGGGCCAACGCCAAGAATTTTTCCCGGCAGGAACTGGCGGACGCGGTGGCTTTCTGCCATGGCCGGGGCGTGCGGGTCCATGTGACGGTGAACACCCTTTTAAAAGAAAATGAGCTGCCTCAGGCATTGGAATTTGTGGAATTTCTCTGCTCTCTGCCGGTGGACGCGGTGTTGGTCCAGGATATGGGCCTGTTCGCCGCTCTGCGCCGGCGGGCGCCGGAGTTGCCTCTCCACGCCTCCACCCAGATGAGTCTCCACACCCCTGCTGGGGCCAAGCTCCTTTGGAAGCTGGGGGCCCAGCGGGTAGTGCTGTCCCGAGAGATGTCCCTGGAGGAGATCCGGGAGGTGCGGGAGAGCTGTCCCGTGGAGCTGGAAAGCTTTGTCCACGGGGCGCTGTGCATGTCTGTGTCGGGTCAGTGCTATTTCAGCGCCATGCTAGGAGGCCGCAGCGGCAACCGGGGTCTTTGCGCCCAGCCCTGCCGTCTGCCTTTCGCCGCGCCGGGAGGTACTGGCCATGACTTGTCTTTGAAGGACCTTTCTTTCGTCCGGGAAATCGGACGATTAAGGCAGGCGGGGGTGTGTTCCGCCAAGATCGAGGGAAGAATGAAACGGCCGGAATACGTGGCCGCCGCAGTATCTGCCTGCCGCCGGGCCGCTGACGGGGAAGAGGTGCCTCAGCAGCTGCTCAGCGATTTGGAAGCGGTGTTTTCCCGGTCGGGATTTACCAAGGGGTATCTCACCGGCCAGCGGGGAAAAGCCATGTTCGGCGTGCGCACAAAAGAGGACGTCACCGGCGCCACGGAGAAGGTGTTTTCCTCCCTCCGTGGGTTGTACCGGGGGGAACTTTCCCGGACGCCGGTGGACCTGGAACTGAGCCAGGAACAGGACCAGCTCATTTTGACAGTCCGGGACCGGGAAGGCCGTCAGGCCGCTGTTTCCGCCCCTGGTGGGGAGGGCCTTTCGCCCCTGGGGAAGGACCGGTGTGTCCAACAGTTGAGCAAGACCGGCGGCACTCCTTTCCGGGCGGAAAACGTCACCGTGCCGGAGGAGGGCGTGGTCTGCGGCGTGTCCACCTTGAACGCCCTGCGCCGGGAGGCTTTGGAGAAGCTGTTGGCCCTGCGGGAGAAGCGGGAGCCAATTCCCTTTACGGCTATGCCTCTTGATTTTCCGACCCATCCCCGTCGGGAGGGCGAATTGCCTTTGCGGGCACAGTTCCGCAAGGCGGAGCAGCTCTGCCCCCAGGCCAGAAAGTGCCGGGAGATCGTTCTGCCCCTGGAAACGGATCTGGGGACCTTGGAGCGTTTGCGTGAGGAAGGGTATCCGTCCCTTTTGCTGGACATTCCCCGGGCGCTGTTTGGGGAAGAAAAACGTACAGTCCAGAAAATGGAACAATGTATCGCTGCTGGTTTTGACAAATTTGTCTGCGGCAATCTGGGAGCGTTGGAACTGGTCCGTCAGCTGGGCGGGGAAGCCCACGGCGGGTTCTCCCTGAATATTTTCAACACGGCTGCTTTGGAGCAGTTCCGGGAGCTGGGACTTTCCACGGCGGAGCTGTCCTTTGAGATTACCGCCCGGGAGACGGCGGACCTGGGAGGGAGCCTGCCGCGAGGGTTGATGGTCTACGGTCGGGCGCCCCTGATGCTCACCCGAAACTGTCCCCTGGCCAATTCTCCCAAGGGCTGCCTTCACTGCAAGGAGCCAGGCTGTCTCACGGACCGGAAACGGAAGAAATTCCCGGTGGTATGCCGGAGCGGCAGGAACGTGGAGGTGCTCAATTCTGTGCCTTTGTGGCTGTGTGACTTGGGAAAGGAGCTTTTCCACCTGGATTTTGGCGTGGCCCGTTTTACGGTGGAAAACTCTGTGGAATGCGGGAAAGTGCTGGACGCCTGTTTTCGGGGCGAGACGCCTGATTTTGACTACACCCGGGGACTTTTTCACCGCGGCGTGGAATGACGGTGGAAAACTCGGTGGAAAATGTTTAAAAGTCCGGAGGGTACCCCTCTAAAGTGGCGAAAAACCTAGCTTTTTCCATTGTGGAAAAGCTCATTGTGGAAAACTTAAACCGAAAAGGAGATGTTTATGGAAGAGCCCATGGTTTTACGGATGAAAAAACTGCGGCCGGAAGCCCAGCTTCCCCAGCGGCAGACAGAGGGCGCGGCGGGATATGACCTGTGTGCCTGTGTGGAGGCGCCGGTGACCTTGGAGCCGGGAGAAGGATTCCCTTTCCCCACCGGCTTCGCGGCGGAGATCCCCCAGGGATTGGTGGGACTTGTGTTCTGCCGCAGCGGCCTGGGAGTGAAGCACGGGGTGAGCCTGCCCAACTGCGTGGGGGTCATCGACAGCGACTACCGGGGAGAACTGATCGTTCCCCTGCGGAATTTCGGGGACAAAACCTACACGATCCAGCCCGGGGAGCGGATCGCTCAGCTGGTGCTGATGCCTGTCTGCCTTCTTCCTGTGGTAGAGGTGGAAGAACTTTCCCAGACCCAGCGGGGAGAGGGCGGTTTCGGCAGTACGGGGAAATGAGTCCCGTCTTGCTGAAAGACGCATATCTTGTGGGGGTTTTAGCGAAAAAGGTGCACATATAAGGGAATTCTTGTTTTTATAGGTTTATGTAAACTTCCACCTTGAGAAATGTTGGGAAATACGCTATAATAATATCTGCTTGGCGTTTGCGACGCCGGGGCGAAAGCGTGTGTTTTCGCCGAAATGGGAAACGATAAAAGCAGAGTGCTTTTTGCCATACATGGTTTGGAATAAAGTGGCCCCAGGGGGCCGGAAAGGCAGAGTTTGTGATGATAGGGCTTTCGGATATTTTTTCTATGTTTACCATGTTCTCCAAGGATATCGGCATCGACTTGGGAACTGCCAATACACTGGTGTTTATGCGGGGCAAGGGCATCGTTATGCGGGAACCCTCTGTGGTGGCCGTGGACGTGCGCACCGACGAGGTGCTGGCCGTGGGCAAACAGGCTAAGGAAATGCTGGGCCGTACCCCCGGTTCCATCGTGGCGGTGCGTCCTTTGAAGGACGGCGTCATCGCTGACTTCGATGTGACCGCTGCCATGCTGAAATACTTCATCAAAAAGGCGTTGAAATCCGGCACCCTCAGCCGTCCCCGGATCGTGGTGTGCATCCCCTCCGGCGTCACGGAAGTGGAACGCCGGGCCGTGGAGGACGCTGCCCGTCAGGCCGGCTCCAACAACGTGGACCTGATCGAGGAGCCCATGGCGGCCGCTATCGGCGCGGGCCTGCCTGTGGGCGAGCCCACGGGCTGCATGGTGGTGGATATCGGCGGCGGCACCTCCGAGGTTGCCGTCATCTCTCTGGGAGACATCGTCACCTCCGTGTCCGTGCGCATGGCTGGCGACAAGTTCGATGAAGCCATCGTCACCTACGTGAAGAAGAAGTACAACCTGCTCATCGGTGAGCGCACCGCTGAGGAGATCAAGATTAAGATCGGTTCCGCATTCCCCACCGAGGAGACCATCAACGCCTTCGTGGAGATCAAGGGCCGGAACCTGGTGGACGGCCTGCCCAAGAACGTGACCATCCATGCTGACGAAGTCCGGGAAGCCCTGGGCGACAGCGTGATGATCGTGGTGGATGCCATCAAGGACACCCTGGAAAAGACTCCGCCGGAACTGGCGGCGGACATCATTGACCGGGGCATCATGCTCACCGGCGGCGGCGCGCTGCTGCGGGGCCTGGACAAGCTGGTCAGCCAGGAGACGGGCATCCCCGTCCACGTGGCGGAGCGGCCTCTGGACTGCGTGGTGGAAGGCACGGGCAAGAGCTTGGAAGTGGAGCTGCCCAAGAACCGCTATCGGGGCCGGAGAAAGTGAGAGATTTCCGCTGGGGATGGGAGTTTCCCGGCGGGAGGATCTGTGATTTGAAAGGAAAGACCGTCCGGCAGGAGGAAGCCAGGGCGGGTTATGAAGCAAGGACGGAAAGATGGGGACTGCCAAGGGGGACCTGGGCAGTCCGCATTTGACTTTGACGGGAAATCCAAAAGAAGGAGAGCTTTGTCTTGAAGGATTTTTTCAAAACCAGCTCCTTTAAGGTACTGGCCATCGTAGTGGTGGTGCTTTTGGGACTGATCATCTACACCGCCTCAGCGGGAGGTTCGCTGCTGGCCAATATGCTGGGGTTCGTCACCTCGCCCATGCAGAGCGTGAGCACCACGGCCACCGGGGCGGTCACGGAGTTCGTGGACCTGGACGCTCTTTCCCGGGACGAACTGCGGACCATGGTGGAGGACCTGTCTCAGGAGAACGCCGAACTGCGGGAGAAGCTGGTGGACTATGACAACACCCTCCAGGAAAACGAGCAGCTGAAAGTCCAGCTGAAGATCACGGAGGAAGCACCTGAGAATACTCTGCGGGCCGCCACGTCGATCGGCCGGGATCCCAACGATGTGTTCTACGGGTTCTCCATCGACCAGGGCACCTTGGCCGGCGTGGAAGTGGGCGACCCTGTCATCACCCAGCAGGGGTTGGTGGGCATCGTCAGTCAGGCCTACGCCACCACCAGTAAGGTGACCAATATCCTCTCCGAGGACGTGAGCGTGTCTGCTGTGGTGCCTGCCCGGGGAGAGAGCGGCGTCATTTCCAGTGACATCACCTCCGCCAGCGCCGGGCTGCTGCGGCTGAGCTATCTTTCCAGCGACACCCAGGTACAGCCCGGGGATATCGTCACCACCTCCGGCGCGGGCAGTACCTATCCCAAGGATATCGTCATCGGTGAAGTGCAGAGCGTGCAGAAATCGGAGAACGATATCTCCTATTACGCCATCGTGAAACCCTATGAGGACCTGACCGACGTGCGGGATGTCTTTGTCATCATCGACTTCCCCGGCTCCGGAGACGGAGAAGAGATCTTCACTCAGGAAGATCCGGACGGCAAGGAGGACGCGGAATGATCAGGGATGTGAACAAGCTGGTCCGTTACCTGGCCTATACGTTGGAGATCCTGGTGCTGTTCATGGTCCAGGAGACCCCCGGTCTGCTGCCTTCCATCTTTGGCGCCCGGCCGGTGCTGCTGTTCCCCGTGGTGGTGACCATCGCCATGTTCGAGACGGAGATCCCGGCTTTGGGGTTCGGTGTGCTGGGAGGTCTGCTGTGTGATTTCGGCCTTTCCGGGATGCTGGGTTTCCACGCTTTGGTGCTGGGACTTCTGTGCTTTTTCATCAGCTTTTCGGTGCGAGTGTATTTCCAGATCAATTTGGCCACGGCCATCCTCACTGGTGTTTGGAGCATCGGTCTGACGGTGTGTGTCCAGTGGTTTTTCCTGTACTTTTTCCAGTATTCCTACCCGGCTTACGCCTTTACCCATCATTACCTGCCCAAATACGGTTACACCTTGCTGTTTGTGCCGCTGGTGTACCTGTTGAATCGGGGCCTTTCCCAGGCGCTGCGGCCCCAGGAGGAAAGCCGGATGTAAAAAGTCCGGTAGCAGCGATCTCATCCGCCCACTGCCCGGAAAGGAGGCTTCTCGATGAAGAAACCGAAAACTACAAAATTGGGACGTTCCGCCGCCTGCATCCTGCTGGTGCTGGCGGTGTTCGTAGTATATGAGCTTCGTTTGGTCCAATGGCAGATCGTTCAAGGAGAGGAGTTCGAGCAGATCTCCTTGTCTGACCGGACGGACACCATCGAGATCGACGCCGCCCGGGGACAGATCCTCTCAAGCGACGGGGTCGTGCTGGCGGGCAACCGCAGCAGCTACGACATCATCTACGATGCTTTGGAGATGGACTACACCCAGCGCAACGCCACCATCCTCCAAGTGCTGGACCTGCTCATTGAGCGGGAAGAGGAGTGGCGTGACCGGCTGCCCATCGTCCTGGCGGAGGACGGCACTTATCAATTCAAAGAGGACAGCGAAAGCGAGATCGCTACACTGAAGGGCCAGGACATGCTGAACCTGGCCGATTACGCCACCGCCGAGGACTGCATGGCGGAACTGACGAAAATGTACGACTGTGAAGGCTACTCCAAGGAGGACGCCCGGAACGTGGTGAGCGTACGCTATTCCATGACCCGAGACGGTTTCTCCCGAACCAACCCCTATGTGATCGCTTCGGACGTTTCCGCGGAGACAGTGGGCGTTATCAGTGAGCATTCGGAGGAGTGGCCCGGCATCAAAGCGCAGGTCTCCGTGGCCCGGTACTATGGGGATGACGGTACTATAGCGCCCCATGTAGTGGGCTATACTGGTTCCATTTTGGATTACCAGTATGAACAGGCGGTAGAGGACGGCACCGTCTACAACTCCGAGACCAATATCTCCGGCTACAAGTGGACGGACACCCGGGGCCAGTCGGGCATTGAGTCTGCCTTTGAGGAAGAGCTGAGAGGCAAGCGGGGCGAAAAAACCATCTACACCGACGAGACTGGTGAGGTGGTCAGCACCGCGGTGACCACCAATCCCCAGGAGGGCAACACGGTCCACCTGACCTTGGATTCGGAGCTTCAAAGGGTGGCTAACCTGTCCTTGGCCAAGAACATCAAAGCCAACACCGACGCGAAAGATTGCACTGCTGGCGCGGCCGTGGTGTTGGATGTGGACGATTTCGGCGTGCTGGCTTGTTCCTCCTATCCCACCTTCGATATGAACCAGTACCGCACCGACAACAAATATGTGAACCTGCTGGCGGAGGACGAGGATCAGCCCTTGTTCAACCGGGCTTTGAACGGTGTGTTTACCCCTGGTTCCGTGTTCAAGCCTGTGGTGGCTCTGGCAGCTTTGCAGGAAGGGGTCATCAGCGCAGCCACTACCTACACTTGCAGCGGACAGTGGGACTATTTCGACTTGACCCAGGGCTGTTTGTGCGGCACCGGTACTTGGAACGTTTACGGGGCGCTTTCCCACTCCTGCAACACCTATTTTAGTAACGTGGGTCTGAATCTGGGGATCGCTCGGCTGGACCCTTACGCCGAATATTTTGGTCTGGGCACCACCACCGGAGTGGAAATCGGTGAGGCTACGGGCATCATGTCCAACCCTCAGGAATACCTGGAAAACCATGGTGTGGGGTGGACGGACGGTGTTTCCGCTCAGACGGCGATCGGTCAGGCGGATAACATGTTCACTCCCATGCAGCTGGCCACCATGTGCGCTACCATTGCCAACGGCGGCGTCCGTCTGCAAACTCATTTCCTGGACAAGGTTACCGACTACACCGGAGAACAGGTCGTTGAAGAGTACCAGCCTGTGGAACTGTATGACGCGGGCATTTCCAGCTCTGTGCTGGGGGTGGTCCAGGCAGGCATGCAGATGGTTGCCACTCAGGGAACGGCCTCCACAGTGTTCGGAAATTATCCCGTGTCCATCGCCTGCAAGACCGGTACCGCTGAGACTTCCAATGATAAGAATGGTACCGAGCCAAACTTGAGCTTTATCTGCTACGCGCCCGCCAACGATCCTGAGATCGCCATAGCGGTGATGATCGAGTACGGCAACAAGGGCACCTATGCCCAGAACGTGGCCAAGGACATTTTGGACCAGTATTTCGGGTTCTACACTTGGGATGAGGACGGCAATAAATATGACCAGTCCGGCAACATGGTGGATGACAACGGCGTCATCATCAAGACAGCGGAAGAGCTGGAAGAACTGGGTCTGACCCCTGGCGGTCAGGATACGGACAAGGATCAGGACAACGACACTTCCTCCACGGCTGGGGAAGCTACTGCCACTCCTACCCCCACTCCCACTCCTACCCCTGACCGGGGCAGTGATATCCCCGACGCTCCCTATACCGGGGAGGAAACATCCTCCAGCTCCAGTTCGGATGAGGATGGTGGGGAGACCGGCGGTGATGAAGGATCCGAAGCGGGAGCCTCGCCCGATCCCGGAGGCCTTACCGGACCCTATTACCGGGGCGGCTAGAAATGGGAATAATTACAAATAGGAGAATTCAAAAATTATTTCACAAATCATAAAGGCGAAAAGCATGGAATTATAACAAAATATATTTCCAAGTAACTTTGTTTTTGACAATTTGCCTTAAGTATGCTAAGATGGTAGCTGAGGTAGAATTTCTATGGGTATAGCAACAGTGATCACGTCCGGCAAAGGCGGCGTGGGAAAATCCACCGTGACGGTGGGTCTGGGCAGAGCTTTGGCCGCCCGGGGCCGCCGGGTCCTGCTGGTGGACTGCGACGCGGGCCTGCGCAGCTTGGACCGTATGACCGGCGTGGAAGAAAATCTGGTGTTCGATATGGCCGATGTGGTCTTTGCCAGGTGCGCCCCGGCAGAGGCCATTTATCCCTGCGGCGAAACGGAAGGGCTGTACCTGCTGCCCGCGCCCTCCCTTCAGGAGGATATGATCCGTCCCGGGGTAATGAAGAAATTAGTGCCCCTTTTAAAACGGTATTACGACCACGTGCTGCTGGATTCCCCCGCGGGGGTGGGCAGCGGTTTTCGCTCGGCTGCCAGCGGAGCGGATCAGGCTCTGGTGGTGTGCGGCTCCGATCCGGTGAGTGTGCGCAGCGCCGGAACGGTCCGGGAACTGCTGGACAAGCTGGAGATAAAAGAGCGGCGTTTGGTCATCAACCGGTTCAACAGGGACTTGTTCCGGCAGACTCAGGCTTTCAGCGATCTGGACGGTGTCATAGACAGCACCGGGATCCGGCTGATGGGCGTTGTGCCGGAGGATTACGGTCTGGCGGCCGCGTTTTTGAGCGGCAAGAGCGCCCGGGAAGATTCCCCCGGCATGAAAGCTCTGTGCCGTATGGCTGGCCGTCTGGAAGGGGAATCCATTCCCATAGCGGGTTTGTAAGACATAGAAAGACGGAGATCGAGTTTGTAGCAGAATGATTTTAAAAAAGTAAGCCAAGGAGAGGAGATCATCGAAATGAACATTGCGATCACTGCGCACGACGCGAAAAAGGAGCTGATGGTACAGTTTTGTATTGCCTATTGCGGCATCCTGAGCCGCTATTCACTGTGTGGGACAGGCACTACAAGCAAGATGGTCTCCGAAGCCACAGGGTTGGAGATCCAGAAGTTTTTGAGCGGTCCTCAGGGCGGCGACCAGCAGATCGCGGCGCGGATCGCCTGCAATGAGATCGACCTGCTGTTGTTTTTCCGGGATCCGCTGAATCCCAAATCTCACGAGACTGCCAACGACATGAACCTGCTGCGCCTGTGCGACATGCATAACATCCCGGTGGCCACCAATATCGCCACCGCCGAAGTGCTGATCCACGGCCTGGAGCGGGGCGACTTGGATTGGCGGAATATCCTGCGGGATTGAGTTTTTTCTGTTGCAAAATCAGGGGAAACTGAGTATAATTGAGAATTGTCCGGCGACAACGCGGGATGAGTACTCCGGAACGCCCGGCAGAGAATGGGGGCGCCCTTTGGGCGCTGCGAGCCCCCTGGGAGCCGAACGGAGGAAAGACGCCCGCCAGCCGTAAACAAGATAAAAGCTGTAAGGAAAGCGAAATACGCTTTTGAATCAGGGTGGCACCACGGAGAGACCTTCGTCCCTGGCACGGCCTTAGTTGGCCGCGTCCTTAGGACGGGGTCTTTTTTGCAGCGTGAATCCGCCGCCCCAACAGCGTGATACGACTGCCCAGGCACTGTGCGGCGTGGACGCGAGTTGTCGTCTAGCACAGGCGCGGCGGAGCCGCCGCCCCGATAACGCGACACGACTGCCCAGGCACTGTGCGGCGCGGACGCGAGTTGCCGTCCAGCACAGACGCGGCGAAGCCGCCGCCCCAATAACGCGATACGACAGCCCAGGCACTGGGTGGCGCGGACGCGAGCTGTCATCCAACACAGGCGCGGCGAAGCCGCCGCCCCAATAACGCGATACGACTGCCCAGGCACTGGGCGGAAAGGAGAAATAGAGCATGGAATTGATCACAAGAGCACCGAAGGGAACAGTGGACCTGATCCCCGGGAAATCGGAAAAATGGCAGGTGGTGGAGGATGTGTTCCGCAGCGAGGCGGAACTCAACGGCTTTGCCGAGATCCGCACCCCTGTGTTTGAGCACACCGAACTGTTCCTCCGGGGTGTGGGTGACACCACCGACGTGGTGGAAAAGCAGATGTACACCTTCGAGGACAAAGGCGGTCGGTCCATCACTCTGCGGCCGGAAGGCACCGCGGGCGCTGTCCGTGCCATGCTGGAAAACGGCCTGTATAACGCCGGTTACCCGGTGAAACTGTACTACAATACCTCCTGCTACCGGTATGAGAAGCCCCAGGCGGGCCGTCTGCGGGAACTGCACCAGTTCGGCGTGGAGATGTTCGGCGCTGCTGAGCCTGTGGCCGACGCCCAGATTATCGCCCTGGCGCTGTCCGCTTTCCATCGGCTGGGCCTGGAGGACGTGGGCTTGCAGATCAATTCCATCGGCTGCCCTGAGTGCCGTAAGGAATACCACAAGGCTTTGAAGGAATACTTCACCGCCCGGAAAGAGCAGCTGTGCGACACCTGCCTGTCCCGTCTGGAGCGCAACCCCATGCGCATTCTGGACTGCAAGAGCCCCGAGTGCCAGGAAGTGGCCAAGGGCGCGCCTAAGATCACCGACTACCTGTGTGAGGACTGCCAGAAGCATTTCCAGAAGGTCCAGAGCTATCTCACCGCTATGGGCGTGGAGTTCGAAGTAGATCCCGGTCTGGTCCGCGGTTTGGACTACTACACCCGCACTGTGTTTGAGTTCCCTTCCAAGAGCCTGGGCTTCGCCCTGGGCGGCGGCGGCCGGTACGACGGTCTGGTGGAAGAGATGGGAGGCAAGCCCACTCCCGGTTTGGGCTTCGGCCTGGGCCTGGATCGGATCATGATGGCGCTGGAAGCTCAGGATACGGAATTCCCCCAGCCAGTGAAATGTGAAGTCTACCTTGCCTCTATGGGCGAGGAAGCTCAGACGAAAACCTTCCTGCTCACCGATCAGCTGCACCGTTGCGGCGTTCCTGCCGACTGCGACTTGTGCGGCCGGGGTCTGAAAGCCCAGATGAAATACGCTGACAAGATCGGTGCCCAGTACACCATTGTGGTGGGGGACAACGAGCTGGCCGAGGGTAAGGCGGAACTGAAAAACATGAAAACTGGAGAAAAGAAATCCATCTCCCTGGGGGAGGATTTCATCGACCAGTACATCACTTTGAGCATAGAGGCCGGAGATTTGGCCTTTTAAGTAGGAAAGAGAGAAAGAGGGAACTGCAATGGAACAGACAAAATACCGCACCCACACCTGTGGGGAACTGCGCATGGAGCATGTAGGCCAGACCGTCACCCTGGCGGGTTGGATGGAGAACCTTCGGGAAGTGGGAAGTAACTTCGGCTTCCTGGTCCTCCGGGATTTTTACGGTACCACCCAGGTGGTAGTGGAGACCGAAGAGATGATGGAGCAGGTGAAGGCGCTCAACAAGGAGAGCACCATCGCCGTCACCGGCCTGGTACGGGAGCGCACCAGCAAGAACCCCAAGCTGCCTACCGGCGACATCGAGGTCACCCCCACCCAGATCCAGGTCCTGGGCCGCTGCCGCTACAACGAGCTGCCTTTCGAGGTGAACTATTCCAAAGACGCCGGCGAGGATGCCCGGCTGAAATACCGTTATCTTGACCTGCGCAATCCTCAGGTGAAGAAGAACATCGTGGTCCGCAGCCAGGTGGTGTCCGCTCTGCGCCGGGCCATGGAGGACCAGGGATTCATGGAGATCACCACCCCTATCCTCACCGCTTCCTCCCCCGAGGGTGCCCGGGATTACCTGGTGCCTTCCCGGAAGCATCCTGGCAAGTTCTACGCTCTGCCCCAGGCTCCCCAGCAGTTCAAGCAGCTGCTGATGACCTCTGGCTTTGACAAGTATTTCCAGATCGCTCCCTGCTTCCGGGACGAGGACGCCCGCGGCGACCGTTCCCCCGGTGAGTTCTACCAGCTGGACATGGAGATGGCCTTCGCTGGTCAGGAGGACGTGTTCGCTGTGCTGGAGCAGGTGCTGCCTCCCATTTTTGCCAAGTACGGCGCCTATGACATCGCTTCCCAGGCTCCCTTCCGTCGGATCCCCTACCTCCAGGCCATGGAGGAGTTTGGCTCCGACAAGCCCGACCTGCGGATCGACCTGCGGGTGAAGGATGCCACCGATCTGCTCTCCGGCTGCGGTTTCGGCCCCTTCGAAGGCGGCGCCCTCATCAAAGCTGTGCCTGTGTCCAACTGCAAGCTGACCCGGAAAGCCATCGACAAGCTGTGCGCTGACGTGGAAGTCCAGGCAGGGCAGAAGCCCTACTGGTTCCGTGTGGACGAAAAGGGCGAGATCGTGGGCGGCATCGCCAAGTTCCTCAACGCCGATCCTGCCTTGGCCCAGAAGGTCATCGGCGAGCTGGCCCTGGAGAACGACACTCTGGTGCTGCTGTGCGCCGGTACCCGGAGCCAGGTCTGGAAAACTTCCGGCGTGATGGTGAAGCTGGCCGGCGCTCAGTGCGAGGGCCACTTGGACCAGGAGCGGTATGAGTTCTGCTGGATCGTGGACTTCCCCATGTTCGAGATCGGTGAGGAGTCCGGTCAGCTGGAATTCTGCCACAACCCCTTCTCCATGCCTTCCGGCGGCCTGGAGGCATTGCTGAAAGCGGAACGGGGAGAGATCGACCCCCTGAGCATCCTGGCGGAGCAGTACGACCTGGTGTGCAACGGCGTGGAGCTGTCCTCCGGCGCCGTGCGGAACCACGACCCTGAGATCATGGTGAAAGCCTTCGAGATGGTGGGCTTGGGCGAAGAGGATGTAAAAGCCAAGTTCCCTGCCATGTACAACGCCTTCTGCTATGGCGCGCCGCCCCATGCGGGTATCGCTCCCGGCGTGGACCGGATGGTCATGCTGCTGTGCGGCGAAAGCTCCATCCGGGAGGTCATCGCCTTCCCCATGAACAAGAGCGCCCAGGACCTGATGATGGACGCCCCCGCTCCCGTGGACCCCAGCCAGTTGGAGGAGCTCTCTATCGCTATCGTGGAACATTCCCAGGAGGAACAAGGTTAAATCCCTGTTAGATCCTGAAAAAATCCCGCCCCCGGCCGTGTTGTGAAACATGACCGGGGGCAATATATTTTGGGGATGTTTTATAAATATTTTTTTAACGACACAATATCTAGTGTTTGGCTGTTGACAGCCACACTTATTTGGACTATAATAAATCCTGCTGGCGCGCAGAGGAGCCGAATGGCTTCCCCTGGCGGCGGAATGAGAGAATTACCATCCTCCCCCGGGCTTTCCGAGGGAGGATGTGGTCCCTTTTGGGGACGGTTTCGTAAAATTTAGGGAAAGAGGAAAACGCCATGCTCAAGACTATCATCAAACGCAGCGGGGAGAAGGTTCCCTTTGATGTCTCCAAAATTCGGGGCGCCATTTTCAAGGCCAACGTGCGCAACGCTACTGAGAAAATGAGCGAACAGCAGTTGGAAAAGCTGACCCAGGCTGTGGTAGGCCAGTTGGAGAAAATGAAGCAGGTCCCCACCGTGGAGCAGATCCAGGACGTGGTGGAGGAAAAGCTGATCGCCGCTGACTACGCCAAGACCGCGAAGGCCTATATCTTGTATCGGGCCGAGCATCAGAAGCTGAGGGAAATGGACGACGAGCTGGTGAAGATCTACTCCGCCCTCACCTTTGTCCCCGCCGAGGACGCTGACCTGAAGCGGGAAAACGCCAACATCAACGCGGACACCGCTATGGGCACCATGTTGAAATACGGTTCCGAGGGCGCGAAAAGCTTCTATGACAAGTACGTTATTCCCTCCCACATCGCCAAAGCCAACGCTGACGGCGACATCCACATCCACGACAAGGATTTCTACACCCTGACCGAGACCTGCTGCCAGATCGATTTGATCAAGTTGTTCCACAACGGCTTCTCCACCGGTCACGGTTACCTGCGGGAGCCCAAGGACATCCGCAGCTATGCGGCCCTGGCCTGCATTGCCATCCAGGCCAACCAGAACGAGATGCACGGCGGCCAGAGTGTTCCTAACTTTGACTACGCCATGGCTCTGGGTATCGATAAGACCCATTCCAAGGAATACTTCAAAGCGCTGATCCAGTTCTTCCAGGTGAGAAACGGCATGTCCTATGAGGACGGCGCCGCCATGATCGCCAATGTGAAGGACACCCTGGGCAGCTGGGTCCCCATGGACCAGGTGGACCAGTACGCGGAGAAATTCGCCGACTATCTGCCCCAGCATCAGCGGGAGAACGGTTTTGAGGAGATCACCCGGGAAGAGGCTCTGGACGCTGCCCACTATGCCGCCCAGACCGCTTGGCGTGAGACCGACAAGGCCACTTATCAGGCCATGGAAGCTCTGGTCCATAACCTGAACACCATGAATTCCCGAGCAGGCGCCCAGGTGCCCTTCAGCTCTTTGAACTACGGTACCGACACCACCGAGCAGGGCCGGATGGTCATCCGCAACCTGCTGCTGGCCACCGAGGCCGGCCTGGGTGATGGGGAAACCCCCATTTTCCCGGTGCAAATCTTCAAGGTAAAGGAAGGGGTCAACTACAACGAAGGCGATCCCAACTACGATTTGTTCAAGCTGGCTATGCGTGTGAGCGCCAAGCGGCTGTTCCCCAACTTCAGCTTCCTGGACGCTCCCTTCAATCTGCAATACTACAAGCCCGGTGATTACGACACCGAAGTGGCCTACATGGGCTGCCGCACCCGTGTGATGGGCAACGTCCACGACAAGAACCGGGAAATCACCTGCGGCCGTGGCAACCTGAGCTTCACCTCCATCAACCTGCCCCGGATCGGCATCGAGGCCAAGGGCGACGTGAAGAAGTTCTATGAGATCCTGGACCAGCGCATCGATCTGTGCATCGAGCAGCTTTTGCACCGGTTCAAGATCCAGTGCAGCAAAAAAGCTTATAACTATCCTTTCCTCATGGGACAGGGTGTTTGGATCGATTCTGAAAAGCTGGACCGCAACGACTCCGTAGCGGAGCTTTTGAAGCACGGCACCCTCTCCGTGGGCTTCATCGGCTTGGCGGAGACTCTGGTGGCCCTCACCGGCAAGCACCACGGCGAGAGCGAGGAAAGCTACAAGCTGGGGTATGAGATCATCTCCTACATGCGCAAGCGTATGGACGACAAGTCCCAGGAGACCGGTCTCAACTTCACTCTGCTGGCCACTCCCGCCGAAGGCCTGTCCGGCCGGTTCGTGCGGATCGACCAGAAGAAGTTCGGCAAGATCCCCGGTGTCACCGATCGGGAATATTACACCAACTCTTTCCATGTGCCGGTGTATTATCCCATCAGCGCCTTTGAGAAGATTAAGAAGGAAGCTCCTTTCCACGCCCTGACCAACGCCGGTCACATCAGCTATGTGGAGCTGGATGGGGACGTGTGCAAGAATATCGACGCCTTCGAAAGCGTGATCCGCTGCATGAAGGAAGCGGGCATCGGCTATGGTTCCGTGAACCACCCGGTGGATCGTGACCCGGTCTGCGGCTATAACGGCATCATCAACGATGTGTGCCCCCGCTGCGGCCGCCGTGCCGGAGAGGGTGTGCCTCTGGAGAAGTTGGAGGAGCTGCGGAAGAAGTACCACGACGTGCCGGACTACTCCTGCTTGATCCATTGACGGGTGGCTCCGTCCGGACAAGTCGTGCCAAGAGTGAGACCACAGAGCTACAAAATATTGTGGTTCCCTCTTGACGAGGGACCAAAGATCTGATAAAATAAGAACAGTTCTTAAATTTTAGTAATTCAACCCTTTTAAGATATGGATAAGGAGGATCTACCATGGAGAACAAAGCAGTTGCCGAGAAGAAAGAACAGATCCTGGTGGGCGAGGGCCGCGACTTCGAGCGTATTCGCCGCATCACCGGTTACCTGGTGGGCACCATCGACCGCTGGAACAACGCCAAGCGCGCCGAGGAGCGTGACCGGGTGAAGCACACCCTGTCCAGTCTGTAAGACGGTTTCGGAAAAATTTCATTGTAACGACACAGGACCGGGTGGGGCGACTCACCCGGTTTTTGTCCAAAGAGGAGGAACCATCGTGGAATTGAAGATCGCCGGCGTGGTGAAGGAATCCATCGTGGACGGCCGGGGTATCCGGTACACCGTGTTCACTCAGGGCTGCCCCCATCACTGCCCGGGCTGCCACAACCCCCAGACTTGGGCCTTTGAAGGCGGACAGCTCACCACGCCCCAAGCGCTGTTTGAGGAGTTTCAGAAGGACCCCATCCTGAAGGGGATCACCTTCAGCGGGGGAGAGCCCTTCTGTCAGCCGGAGCCTTTGACGGAACTGGCCCGTCTGGTCCATGGCGTGGGCAAGGACGTGACCGTGTTCACCGGCTGGACTTATGAGCAGCTGCTGGAAAAGAACGATCCCGCCATAAACGCCCTGCTGGCGGAGGTAGACGTGCTCATTGACGGGCCCTTCGTGATGGAGCTGCGGAACCTGGAACTGCGTTTCCGAGGCAGCGAAAACCAGCGGCTCATCGACATGAATAAAACACGGCAGGCAGGTCATGTGGTGCTGCTGCCGGAGGAATGAGCAGGAATGTGAGGGGATACCCACGGCTGCGGGATCTGCGGGAGGATCGCGATCTCACCCAGACCCAGGTGGCGAAGCTGTTAAATATGAGCCAGACAGGGTATTCTAAATATGAGACGGGGGAGAACGACATTCCCACGCAAGCGCTGCTGAAACTGGCGGAATTTTACGGCACCAGTGTGGATTACCTGCTGGGCCGCACCGATGAGCCCCGGCCTTATCCCAAGGGCGGCAGGGGAATGTGACTTGAAACCGACGCCGGAGACAAGTTTGCTGTAATTTTAACAAATTGGCCATTGATTCTTTGGCACTGGTGTGCTAGAATAAAAACTGGAAAACGAGCAGAATTTTGCCATTGGGCGAAAGGAGACAAATACAAAATGACTAACAACAAGTCCGTTTTGAGCTGGCTCGAAGAAATGAAGGAACTGGTCACCCCCGACGAAGTCGTGTGGATCGACGGTTCCGAGGAACAGCTGGAGTCCCTGCGCAAGCAGGCCTGCGAGACCGGTGAGATGATCAAGCTGAACCAGGAGAAGCTGCCTGGCTGCTATCTGCACCGCACCGCTATCAACGACGTGGCCCGTGTGGAAGGCCGGACCTTCATCTGCTCCCGCAAGGAAGAGGACGCTGGCCCCACCAACCACTGGATGGAACCCCAGAAGGCTTACAAGATGCTGTTCGACATCGCTCGCGGCAGCTACAAGGGCCGTACCATGTACGTGATTCCCTACTCCATGGGCCCCATCGGCTCTCCTCTGGCCAAGATCGGCCTGGAAGTCACCGACTCCATCTACGTGGTGCTGAACATGGCTATCATGACCCGCGTGGGACAGGCTGTGCTGGACGTGCTGGGCGACAGTGAAGACTGGGTCAAGGGCCTGCACTGCAAGTGCCAGATCGAGGAAGAGAACCGCTATATCTGCCACTTCCCCGAGGACAACTATATCATCAGCGTGAACTCCGGTTACGGCGGCAACGTTCTGCTGGGCAAGAAGTGCTTCGCTCTGCGTATCGCTTCCTACCTGGGCAAGAACGAGGGCTGGATGGCCGAGCATATGCTGATCCTGGGCATTGAGAATCCCCAGGGCGAGGTCAAGTATGTCTCCGCCGCGTTCCCCTCTGCTTGCGGCAAGACCAACCTGGCCATGCTGATTCCTCCGGAAGGCTATCGCAACAAGGGCTACAAGGTTTGGACCGTGGGCGACGACATCGCTTGGATGCGTCAGGGCGCCGACGGCAAGCTGTACGCCATCAACCCCGAGAACGGCTTCTTCGGCGTGGCTCCCGGCACCAACATGAAGTCCAACCCCAACGCTCTGATCTCCACCCAGAAGGGCACCATCTTCACCAACGTTGCCCACAACCTGGACGAGAACACTGTGTGGTGGGAAGGCCTGGATAAGAATCCCCCCGAGAACGCTCTCAACTGGAAGGGCGAGCCCTGGAATGGCAAGACCTCCGATCAGAAGGGTGCTCATCCCAACAGCCGCTTCACCGCGCCTGCTAAGAACTGCCCCTGCATCAGCCCCGAGTTCGATAAGGGCGAGGGTGTGCCGATCTCCGCTATCATCTTCGGCGGCCGCCGCGCTCAGACCACTCCCCTGGTGTATCAGTCCCGCGACTGGAACAACGGCGTGTTCGTAGGCTCCATCATGGCTTCCGAGACCACCGCTGCCGCTACCGGCGCTGTTGGTGTTGTCCGTCGTGATCCCATGGCTATGCTGCCCTTCTGCGGCTATCATATGGGCGACTACTTCCAGCACTGGTTCGAGATGGGCGAGAAGCTGGGCGAGAACGCTCCCAAGATCTTCAACGTGAACTGGTTCCGTCTGGACGACGAAGGCCACTTCCTGTGGCCCGGTTTCGGCGACAACTTCCGTGTCCTGGAGTGGATCATCAAGCGCTGCGAAGGCAAGGTGGACGCTCAGGAAACCGCTATCGGCTATGTGCCCTACGCTGAGGACATCAACCTGGAAGGCATCTCCGACTTCTCCATCGACACCCTGAAGTCCATCCTGGAAGTGGACAAGGCTGCTTGGGCTAAGGAAGCCGAGGGCATCGAGGAGTTCTACAAGCAGTTCGGCGACAAGCTGCCTGAGGAACTGAAGAACCAGCTGGCTACTCTGAAGAAGAACTGCCAGTAATTCAGATCTTATTTCACCCTTAATTTCAACCTCTTCTCATAACAATAAAGGCGGCAGCCGGGTCGTTCCCGGTTGCCGCTTTTTGTGTCGCTGGGGGTGAGGGCAAAAGAAAAGGGCTGCCGTGTTCGGCAGCCCTTTGTCAATCTATCAAAGCACTTTGGAGAGAAATTCTTTCAAACGGGGGTTCTGGGGATTGGTGAAGAACGCCTCAGGCTCGTTCTGCTCGGCGATGACGCCCTCGTCCATGAACAGCACTCGCGTGGCTACGGACCGGGCAAAGCCCATCTCGTGGGTGACTACCACCATGGTCATGCCTTCGTCCGCCAGCTCTTTCATGATCTCCAGCACTTCGCCTACCATTTCCGGGTCCAGGGCGGAGGTGGGCTCGTCAAAGAGCATTACGTCAGGGTTCATGGCCAGGGCCCGAGCAATGGCGATACGCTGCTGCTGGCCGCCGGAAAGCTGCTTGGGATAGGCATTGGCCTTGTCCGGCAGACCTACCCGCTCCAGAAGTTCTAAAGCTTTTTTATCGGCTTCAGCCTTGGTCATCAGCTTCAGCTTCACAGGCGCCAAAGTGATGTTCTGCTTCACGGTCATGTGGGGGAACAGGTTGAACTGCTGGAACACCATACCCATCCGAGCCCGAAGTTTGTTGATGTCGTTTTTGGGATCGGTGATATCCACACCCTCAAAGGTAATGGTACCGCTGGTGGGTTCTTCCAACAGGTTCAGGCAGCGCAGGAAGGTGGATTTACCAGAGCCGGAAGGCCCGATGACTGCCACCTTTTCTCCTTTGTAGATGTGCTCGTTGATACCCTTGAGCACCATGTGGCCGCCAAAAGATTTTTCCAGGTTTTTAACGTCGATCACTGGCGCGCAGCCTCCTTTCCAGAATACCCTGGAGCCAGGTGAACAGCAGCACCAGGATCAAATACATCACAGCGGTGATGAGATAGGGCCACATGGCTTCGTATGTACGGGACACGATGGCCTGGGCGAAGTAGACGATCTCCTTGCCTGCCACCACCGAGATCAAGGAGGTGTCCTTCAACAGGGTGATGAACTCGTTGCCAAGGGCGGGCAGGATAGCTTTAAAGGCCTGGGGAACCACAATGTGGATCATTGTAGGCATGTAGCCCAGTCCCAGGGAGCGGCCGGCTTCCATCTGGCCGGGATCCAGGCTCATCAGGCCGCCGCGGATGATCTCCGCCACATAAGCACCAGAGTTGATACCCAGGGCCAAGGCGCCCACCATCGTGGTGTTACGGCTGCTCTTGAAAATTACGAAGCCCATGATCAGCAGCTGGACCATCATAGGAGTGCCTCGGATCACAGTGACGTAAATCTTGCAGATTACATTGAGCACAGCCAGGATGGGGTTGTGTTTGCCTTTGCGCTGCTGGTCGTGGCCGGTGCGGATGACCGCCACCAAAACGCCCAGCACCACGCCGATGAGCAGGGCCAAAATGGTGACCAGCACGGTGACGCCAAGACCCTCAAAGTACTGCATCCAGCGGTCGCCCTCGAACCAGGACCGGTAGAAATTCATATAGGATTGCTGCCAGAACCCAGGATCCTCCAGGGCGGAGAACTGTTCATACAACTGGGTGGGATTCATCTCCATTCTCCTCTCACAAATCTCACATAACTATCAGGATAGCGGAAAAGAGCGGCGCGGGGCCGCTCCTTCTCTCGATTTTAAAGCCTTGAATCCTTCGATCACTCAGCGGAGATGTACTTGTTCATGATCTCCTCTACGGTGCCGTCTGCGATCAGCTCCTGGAGAGCGGTATCGATGGCGTTGAGCAGCTCGGTGTTGCCCTCATCCACGGCGGCGCAGTACTGCTCTTCTACCCAGTTGCCGGGGAGAATGGTCAGCCCATCGTTGGCAGCCACAAATTCCTCAGCGGGAGCCTGGTCGATGATGACAGCGTCGATCTGGCCGTTGACCAGAGCCTGCACAGCGGTGGCGCCGCTGTCGTAAGCCTGCACGTGGTCCTCGCCGTAGCCGCCATTCTCGGGAGTGTCGGAAGCGTAGATGTAACCGGTGGTGCCGCGCTGGGTGCCGATCATCTTCTCGCCCAGGTTGTCCATGGTCACGTCAGAGTCTTCCTTCACGATGACCACCTGCACGCCGGTAGCGTAGCTGGTGGTGAAGTCCATGACCTCGTCACGCTCTTCGTTGTAGGTCAGGCCAGCCAGCATTACGTCGGCGGTGTTGTTCTGCACAGCCAGCAGAGCGGAGTCGAACTCCATGTCGTCGATCTGGAGTTCCAGGCCCAGCTTCTCGGCGATAGCGGAGGCGATCTCCACGTCGATGCCCTCAAAGCCAGTGCCGTTGAAGCCTTCGCCGTCAGCAACCATCTCATAGGGAGGGAACTGAGCGTTGGTGGACATGATCAGCTTGCCTTCCTCGATGGTGGTGAACTCGCCATAGTCACCAGTCTCGGTGGTGGAAGCCTCCTCAGAGGTCTCGGAAGCCGCGGAGCTGTCCTCAGCCACAGAGGACTCGCTGGTGGTGGAAGAAGTTTCAGCAGCGGAAGAAGAGCCGGTGTCGGCGCTGCCGCAGCCGGCGAAAGCAGCGGTCATCACCATGAGAGCCGCCAAGAGTGTTGCGATTTTCTTCATGATCTTTCTCTCCTTAACGTTCGTTTGGATCCCCTTGCAGGGAATATACACATTATACAACTTTCTTGTCAGTTTGCAAGGGGCTTTAATAGGGAATAATCGCCCATATTCCTGATATTATTTGTATAAAAATACAACGGCGGTGACCTGGCGGGAAAAACACGTTGACAAACGGGAGGGTGGGGTTTAAACTTAAAGTATAGTTTAAAGCCGGGCACGCCGGCGGAAAGGAGAGGGCGTTGTGGAAGGATACAGCATTTCCAAGGCGGCGGAGCGTTTCGGCATAGAGCCCCACACTTTGCGGTTTTATGAAAAGGAAGGGATTATCCACCCGGAGCGCACCAAGAACGGGATCCGGGTCTATACCGAGGAGAACATGGGTCAGCTGGAAATGGCTCTGTGCCTGAAAAGCACCGGGATGCCGCTGAAAGACATCAAGCGGTATTTCGACCTGGTGGAACAGGGGGACGAGACGCTGGAGGAACGTCTGCGGATCTTCGAGGAGCATCGGGCCCACGTGCTGGAAGGCATCGCGGAGCTGCAAAAGCACCTGGAGAAGATCAATTATAAGATCGGGTACTTAAAAAGCCAGGAAAAGAAATAAAAAAAGGATGGCGGTTAGCCATCCTCTTTTTTTGTCTGTGCAGCAGATTCCGTCTGAGTGTCAGGGGACGTCTCTCCGTTTCCGGATTGTTCCTCCTGACGCTTGATCTGGTCATAGGCCAGCATCCCGTCCCGCACCGCAGCCCTGATGAGGAAATACAGCACACCCAAAACGATGACCAATATCATGATGTTAAAGACAAAAATTTCCATATCCATAAGGTTGCTCCCTTCTGCATGAGGCCGGTTTCCGGTGGGAAGCCGCTCGCGGAGCTACAGCCCTTCGGGCTGGTGCGCTCTGCTCGCCGCTTTTTCTTTCGGCTGCGCCGTTAAGGTCGTAGGGCTCTGCCCTACAACCCGCCAACTTTTTGAAAAAAGTTGGATCAAAAACTTTTACGCCGCTTCGCGGATTATACGTTGAAGCGGAACAGTACGATATCTCCGTCCTGCATCACGTAGTCCTTGCCCTCGGAACGGACTAAGCCCTTTTCCTTGGCAGCGGCCATGGTGCCGCACTCCATCAACTCGTCAAAGCCGATGACTTCCGCACGGATGAAGCCCCGCTCAAAGTCGGAGTGAATCTTGCCCGCAGCCTGGGGAGCTTTGGTGCCCTTAGTGATGGTCCAGGCCCGCACCTCAGGCTTGCCGGCGGTGAGGTAGGAGATCAGTCCCAGCAGGGAGTAGCAGGCTTGGATCAGACGGTCCAGGCCGGACTCCTCCAGGCCCATGTCGCTGAGGAACAGGGACTTTTCCTCCGGTTCCATGCCGGAGATCTCCGCTTCGATCTCAGCGCAGATGGGAAGCACAGCGGCGTGCTCGGACTTGGCGAATTCCTCCACAACCTGGAAGTATTTGTTGTTCTCCACACCGTCACGGAAATCGTCCTCGCTCATGTTGGCGGCGAAGATGATAGGCTTGTTGGTGAGCAGAGACACAGTGGAAAGGATCTCTGCCTCTTCCTCGGTGCACTCCACGCTCCGGGCGGACTTGCCTGCCTCCAAAGCGTCGTGGACCCGCTCCAGGAAGTCCAGTTCGGTCTGGTATTTCTTGTCGGCCTTCAGCATCTTTTTGGTCTTGTCGATACGCCGGTCCAGCACTTCCAGGTCGGAGAGGACCAGCTCCAAGTCGATGGTCTCAATGTCACGCTTGGGGTCGATGCTGCCCTCTACGTGGACAATGTCGTCGTTCTCAAAGCAGCGCACCACATGGACAATGGCATCCACTTCCCGGATGTTGGAAAGGAACTTGTTGCCCAGACCTTCACCCTTGGAAGCGCCCTTCACCAAGCCGGCGATGTCCACGAACTCGATGGTGGCGGGGGTGAATTTCTCCGGCTCGTACATTTCGGCCAGCTTGTCCAGGCGCTTGTCCGGTACGGCCACCACACCCACGTTGGGCTCGATGGTGCAGAAGGGGTAGTTAGCCGACTGAGCGCCGGCGTTTGTGATGGCGTTGAACAGTGTGCTCTTGCCCACATTTGGCAGGCCCACGATACCTAATTTCATCTTACATCAGAACTCCTTATAAATCCTATATTTTTTGGCTTCCAAAACGGCTTCTACACCATTTTTACACCAGTTTCTTCAAAAGGAAGGATCGCCGATGGCGTCGCATCGTGCGTTACATGGACATACTAATTTGTAAATTATAGCACAACAACGGATCTTTTTCAATCAGATCCCAAAGAATTACCCTGTGGATCCCAGACGAAACCAAGGGTGTTGCAACGATGGGAACAAGGGCGGAATTCAAAGAAAAAGGAAGCGGAGCAGAAAAACTGCCCCGGTTCCTTTTTTACAGGATATCTAAAGGTTTAAAGATGAATAGAGAAGTCGAAGCTGGCGTTCTCTTCGCACCAGAGACGGAAGTTGGTGCCCCAGCGGTTGTTGAAGAGCACGTAGTAGACCCCTTCGTCAAGGTCGCCGTATTCCTCGTTTTCATCATAGAGGTGAACTCCGCCCACGGAAACCAGCGGCGCGTGGCGGCTTTCCAGTTGAATATCTCCTTGGCGGATGGTGGGAGCCACATGGAGCTTTCTGTTTCCGCCTTCCCGCACGTTGAAGGGATCCACGGGAAGTCCCAACTTCATAAGCTGGAGCTGCTCGTCTTTGGAGAAACCAGGATTCATCCCAAAGAAAATTCCCTCGGGGATGCGGTTGGCATCTTTTTGGAACCATTGCAGCTGGGCTTTGATGGTGTCACCGAACGAATACGTGATGACTGCCTGACGGGGAGCCCCGTATTCCTCTGCGGCTTTGGTATCAGCTTTCAGCCACAGACGGAGGACATCCTCTTTCTGTTCCACCTGCTCCACGGCGTAGAAAAAGCTGCGGTCGGTGAGCTCTTTTACCTGATCCAGCGCAGGTTTGGCGAAATCTCCTTCTGCCCAGAACCTGGTATGTTCCAGATCGCGATTGTACCGTTCCAAATTTTCGGTAACCGTTTTGGCGCTGAACACACGGTATTCCAAACGTCCCAGCCAGGCGTTTGAGAGAGTTCTCCCGTCGGGTGTCTGCTGAATCTGTAAACTGCCGTCCGGAGCAATTTCCAGCTGATAGCCGTTGATCTGGAAGCGGCGTTCAGATGTGGGAGCCACACACTGGGGCGGCTGAGCCGGACGCAGGGAAAGAAGCTTTTCCCTGGCTTGTGCCCGGAGGGGTTCTGGAAGGTTCTCCAGCGCTGCTTTCACGTAGTCCCGCTGTTCCTCCCAGGAGCTTTCCAGTGTGGAATAGCTGCACCGGCCGTTCTGGATCATGTTTTGGGAAAGGATAAATTCTCTCAGTCGTTCACCAACGGGAAGCAGAGCGTCTTCTGTGACAATATCCCGCTTGCGGGCTTCCTGGAAATCATGTTTTTCCCAGTTGCGGTAGTCAGCAAACCAGCGTTTGGAATCTTTGCCCCAGGTGTGCTCACAGACCAGCATCAGGTTTCGGCACAGATCCTGCCACTGGGGGGTATCCGGTGCGGAAGGCTGGGAAGCGGTCCACTGATCCCGAAACCCCAGCAGCTCCCTGTAAGCGGCCACTTTATAAGGATCGCTGGCGACGCCGTGGATCCAAGTGTCGCCCAGTTCTTCCGTAACGATGGGAAGCTGTTCTTTGTTGGCGACTACGATACGGGCAAAATCGTCAATGGTGCCGGAGACAATCTCAGCGCCGGGGTATTTCTCCTGCAGGCGGCGGATAGATTCCCAAACATCTTCCGGTTGGGGAGGTCCCATATTGTCTTGGGTGTGGGCGAACTCCATGGCGTATTCCCCAAAGACGCTGGACCCGCCGTAGGTGCCGATGTAATCCAAAATCACTTCAGAATCTCCATATCTCCAGCGGCACAGGGGAGGAATATGGGCCAGTTTCGAGGAACCGTTTACGCCCACGTGCAGGTATTGGATGCCTGCTTCCTCCAGGAGAGGGATCATAGCGTGAGTGTGAGCGGGGACGTCGGTCATTTTCGCGGCGATAGTGTGGCGGCCGAAACGCTCATCCAGACGCTTGCTGATTCCCAGGTCATAACGGAGCAGTTCCTGGTCCATCAATTCCGTGTGAGTGGTCACAGCCAGACCATGCCAGGCGATATAGCCTTGCTGGATGGCTTCCAAAAGCTGCTGAGGATCTTTTCCGTGATTCAAGTAATGCTCGATCAAAAAAGACCCCACTGTCCAAACGAAATTCTTCTTACCGTCCTGATTGCAGATCTTAGCGGTTTTGATGGCTCCGGGAATAAAGGTGTCCATATAGCGCTGCAAAACATGCTGCGCGGAGTCGGTAAACCCGATGTCCAAATGGGTTTTGTGGATGACGAACACCTTTTTTATGTGTTCCATGTGATTCACTCCTTTGCGGAATAGAAAATATATAGAAACGCTCTCCGGGTCGCCGGAAAGAGGCGGATCACGGAGAGCGTTTGCATACGTGGAAGGATCAGACCTTCACGAAGCCCACCATAATGCCTTTTAAAAACCATTTTTTGAAAAGGATATGCCACTAAAATTAGGCAGCGTGGAATCCATGGCCACGCGGTACTTGGTGAGCTGCATGTAGTTTGTCCAATCCTGCAGCAAGATGGAGTTTGTGCCTTGAAAAGTTCTTCTTACAGATGATACCCAAAAGTCTCGTCCAGCCAGGTGAGACACAGGTCCATCCAACGGGCGTTGTAGTCGTCCTGGGAGCCGGTTTCCTGGGTGCAGACGGAAAGACCGTGACCGCCGTGGGGGAAGAAGTGAGCTTCGGCGGGGATGCCGGCGTTGTGCAGGGCGGTGAGCATCTTGATGCTGTTTTCCACGGGGACGCAGTCGTCCTCCATGGTGTGCCACAAAAAGGCGGGGCAGGTGTCCTTGGAAACATGCTTATCCAGAGAGAAATACCGATAGCCTTCGGTTCCCTCTTTGCAGCCGCTGACGTTTTCCAGCGACATCACATGGGCGTGCTCGTCGGCGGTAATGACAGGATAGCACAGGATCATAGCGTCGGGACGGTTCTTGCCACCCTGGTTGTCATAGACCTTCAACAGTTCCGGATCATTCCACATGGTGCCCAGAGAAGCCGCCAGATGGCCGCCGGCGGAAAATCCGCACACAGCGATCTTTTCCGGGTCCACATGGTATTCCTCAGCGTGTTCCCGAATGAGCCGGAAAGTCTCGGAAAGCTCTTTGAGAGGACGGAAATCCTTGGCGTATTCTCCCACGGAGTACAGCAGGGTGAACACCTGGTATCCCCGGGCGAAGAACCGCAGGGCTACCGGATCAGCTTCTCTCTGGGAGCAGCCGATGTAAGCGCCGCCGGGACAGAGGACCACTGTAGGGAAAGTTTCCCGGCGGGTCTCCATCTCCGTGATGGGGGCATGAAGGTAACCGGTCACCTGACCGTCGGTTTCGGGAATGGGTTTGAATTTCACAAGTTCCATAACAAGGCTCCCTTTCTGAATCAAAACAGAAAATGTAACGTTTCTCTTTACATTATCCCAAAAAAACAGGTTTGTCAAGGCGGTAAAGAGGAAGAAGTCTTGCGTTTTTGGAGAAGATAGGGTAGGATGGAGAAAACGGAAAAAGGGGGACTTGTTTATGGGACCTTATGAGTATGTGGTGGAGAGCATTGTGGGAGATTACGCTTACCTGCGGCGCACGGATATCTATGACAGCGGCGAACCCATGATGATCGCTATGGCCCTGCTGCCCGACGGGGTGGACGTAGGCACCAAGCTGCGCTGGGAAAATCTGGTGTATTCCGTGCTGGAATAACCGTTGGCGTTTGTGGAAAGTGTCTTGATTTTCCGGCTGCTTTGTGGGAAAATAGGGATAAGAAACAATACTGGGTTTGTGGGGGTATCGAGTTATGGAATCACTGCGCGAATTATACCGGATCGGACGGGGGCCTTCCAGTTCCCATACCATGGGGCCATCCCACGCGGCAACACTGTTCCGGGAGGAATATCCCCAGGCGGACCGGTTCCAGGCAGTGTTGTATGGCTCCTTGGCGAAAACCGGCAAAGGCCACCTTACCGACGTGGCCATTCAGGACGCTTTCGCGCCTTTGCCCACGGAGATCCGCTTTGATATGGATGCCACAGAGGATTCCCTGCCCCATCCCAATACCATGACCCTGGAAGCCTTTTCAGGAGAGGAGTCTTTGGGATTCTGGCGGGTGTTCAGTGTGGGCGGCGGGAAGATCCAGATCGAGGGCAGACCTGCGGTGGCGTCTCAGGACGTGTACCCCATCAGCACCTTCCGGGAGATTAAAGAATACTGCGAGAAGGAAGGAAAATTCCTGTGGCAGTTCGTGGAGGAATACGAGGGCCCGGAGATCTGGGACTACCTGCGTGACGTGTGGAAGCAGATGAAGTCCACGGTCTACAACGGCCTGAATACGGAAGGCGTGCTCCACGGCGGCTTGGGCGTGCAGCGGAAGGCCAAATACCTGGTGCGCCAGCGCCACATGGACGAGAGCGCCGAGACCCGGGAGAACCGGAAGGTCTGCGCTTACGCGTTCGCTGTCAGTGAGGAAAACGCCGGAGGCGGTATGGTGGTCACAGCTCCTACCTGCGGGGCTTCGGGCGTGCTGCCGGCGGTGCTGCTGTTCAAGCAGGAACAGCAAGGTTTTTCCGATACGGATGTGCTCCACGCTCTGGCGGCAGCCGGGGTGATCGGGAACATCATCAAGACCAACGCGTCTATTTCCGGCGCCGAGTGCGGTTGTCAGGCGGAAGTGGGCAGCGCCTGCTCTATGGCGGCCGCTGGTTTGGCGGAGCTGTACCATATGGAGCTGGATCAGATCGAATACGCGGCAGAGGTGGCCATGGAGCATCACCTGGGCCTGACCTGCGATCCCATCGGCGGCTTGGTGCAGATCCCCTGTATCGAGCGAAACGCCGTGGCGGCCATGCGGGCCATCAATGCTCTCAGCTTGGCCAATTTCCTCACCCATACTCGGAAGATCTCTTTTGACATGGTGGTTAAGACCATGTACGAGACAGGCCGGGATCTGTTTTCCAAGTACCGGGAGACCAGCGAAGGCGGGTTGGCCAAAGTTTACGTGGAGTAACCCGTTGACAGAGGCGATATTTATCCAGTATAATAGATGAAGTGTCTCCTCCTTTTGGGGGAGCTTTCATCGAGGTGTTGCGCAGCTGGTAGCGCGCGTGGTTTGGGACCACGAGGCCGCAGGTTCGAGTCCTGTCACCTCGACCACGTCGCGGCAAGCCCTTGTGGCTTGCCGCATTTTTTTTGAAAAATGCGGCTTCGCCTTATGGGCTGCCGCTCCTCCCCGCAAAAAGTCACGCTGCGCTTTCGCTGTTCGCTTGTAAACGCGCTCACGACGCTTCCGTTTGCTACCAACTTTTTGCGGATAAGGGCGTTTACCTTGGAAAATCCATTTTGTCGTCCTGATCCAGAGGCTGCACCCCAGGCAAGTCGCGGACTTCACTTTTGTGAGGTCCGTGTTTTTTTGTGCTCGCTTTTTTTCGGGCGTCTATTTTGTGGTCCTAACTTAGCAGCAGGTCCTTCCTGTCTACCGTGGAGGCTTGCCGCTGTTTTTCTTTCACCTCCGGCGTATCTCTTGCCCTATTCTGCGCAGTCTTGTATAATGCCAGATAGTAAGGATCAGGAGGAAGCCATGAAAACAGGCAGGAGGAAAAACAGCATGGAAGAATGTTTGATCTGCAAAGCGCCGTTGGAATATCTGGTGGAGGATCAAGTCATGGAGTGTGCCATCTGTCATAAGCAGGAACCCAGCAAGACCCGCTGTGTCAATGGTCACTACGTATGCAGCGATTGCCACACCCAGGGCATGGACAGCATTTTTGGACTGTGCCTGGCGGAGACTTCCGATGATCCGGTGGCCATTGTCCGGCGGATGATGGACATGCCCTTCTGCCATATGCACGGCCCGGAACACCATGTGATGGTGGGTGCTGCTCTGCTCACAGCTTACAAAAATGCCGGCGGCGTCCTGGATTTAGAGAAAGCTCTCCGGGAGATGTACCGCCGGGGCAGAGAAGTTCCCGGTGGGGCCTGTGGTTTTTGGGGCGCCTGCGGGGCTGGGATCAGCGCAGGGCAGTTTTTGGCTATCGCTACGGAGTCTACGCCCTTGGAAGGAGAACCCTGGGGGCTGAGCAATCAAATGACCGCCCGAGCTCTGGACAGCATTGGAAAGACGGGAGGACCCCGGTGCTGCAAGCGGGATTCCTTTTTGTCCATCCTGGCTGCGGTAGACTTTGCGCGGGAGCATCTGGGTGTGGAAATGAAGCCGACTGTACCGGTTTGCCCTTACAGCAGCCGGAACAATCAGTGTATCGGCAAGCGCTGTCCCTTCTCCGCGGCCAATCATAAAAAGCCAAAAGTGGCCTTCCTCTGTGTCCATAATTCCTGCCGCAGCCAGATCGCTGAAGCGTTGGGCAAACAGCTGGCTGGGGATGTGTTTGAAAGCTATTCCGCCGGGACCCAGCCAGGTGTCCGGATCAACCCTGACGCAGTACGCCTGATGAAACAGGTCTACGGCATCGATATGGAACAGACGCAGTATAATAAATCTCTTTCCCAACTGCCGGCAGTGGATATTGTGGTCACCATGGGATGCAATGTCCAATGTCCCACTTTTCCCTGCTCTCATCGGGAGGATTGGGGGTTGGATGACCCCACCGGCAAAGAGGATAGAGTGTTCCTGGACGTGATGGCCCGGATCGAGGAAAAAGTGCTGGACCTGAAACGCCGCGTCCAGGATCCCCTCTTCTTGGGCACGGATCCCAGAGGAGAGAGCTAAGGTGGGACTAAGTTAAGAGTGATATACTGTGACCACGAGGAGGTGGATACGGTGAAACTTTTATATGCTGAGGACGAGATGGCCATGTCTGAAGCGGTGGTGGATATCCTTACCTACCACAAGTACATTGTGGACGCGGTCTACGATGGGGAGGAGGCGCTGGCTTACGCTCAGGCGGAGCAGTATGATGGTATCATCCTGGACATCATGATGCCTAAGATGAGCGGTCTGGAAGTGCTCCGTTCCCTGCGGGGGGTGGGCTGTACCACGCCGGTGCTGCTGCTCACTGCCAAGGGAGAGGTGGAGGACCAGATCCAGGGGTTGGACCTGGGAGCGGACGACTACCTGCCAAAACCCTTTTCCATGGAGCTGCTCCTGGCACGAGTGCGGGCGCTGCTCCGCCGGCGGGAAACATATACCCCCACAGTGTTGAGGCGGGGGAATATTTCCCTGGACCAGCAGAGTTACCAGCTTTCCGGAAACGGAAGATCCTTTGTTCTGCCCCGGTTGGAGTACCAGCTCATGGAGCTGTTGATGCTGAACAAAGACGTGTATCTTTCTACCGAGGACTTGCTGGTGAAAGTGTGGGGCTATGACACAGAAGCGGAAGTAGGGACGGTGTGGGTGTACATTTCCTATCTGCGCAAGCGGCTCTCCGCTCTGGACGCCAACGTGACCATCGCGGCCAAACGAAACGTGGGCTATCGGCTGGAGGTGGTGGAATGATCCGTGCCTTGCAGCGGAAATTCGTCCTGACCGCTATGGCGGCTATCACGGTGTTGATCCTGATCCTGCTGGGAGGGATCAACGTGGCCAACCTGGTGATCGTAAGGGAGCAGGTCCAGCACACTTTGGAGATGCTGTCCAATATGAACCGGGAAGGGGAAAATCCTTTCCCACCCTCGGACCCTCCCAAAGACCGGCCCATGGACGGCCCGAAAAACGCCTACGATACCTTTTTGTCCTCCAATTTCTTTTTGATCCGCTTCGATCAGGAGGGGAGCGTCACCTTTGTGGATGTGACCCGCACCTCCTCCGTGACGGAAGAGGAAGCGGAAGCCATGGGACAGGCGGCCTATGAAAAGGGGGCGGAACAAGGCTCTTCCGGAAAATTCCGTTACCTTTTACGGGAGAGTTTGGACGGCCGAGGGGCGTCGGCTGTCTTTTTGGACACCTCGGACGAGTGGTTTTCCTATCTGCGGGTGGTGCTGTTGTCCGGGGCAGCGGGACTGGTGTGCTGGGGGCTGATGCTGGCGTTGGTCATCTTTCTTTCCCGGCGGGCCATTCGTCCCATCGTGGAGAACATCCAGCGGCAGAAGCAGTTCGTCACCAACGCCGGTCACGAGATCAAGACCCCCCTGGCCATTATCCAGTCCAACGCCGAGGCTTTGGAGCTGTACACCGGTCAGACCAAATGGAGCCGGAATATCAAGGATCAGGCTCAGCGGCTGGGTGGTCTGATGAACAACCTGCTGACGCTGGCCCGCATGGATGAGGGGGTTGTCACGGGTCCGGCAGTGGAGGTCTCTCTCAGTGAGCTGGCAGAAAAAGCGGCAGAGGCTTTCGCGCAGCCTATGGAGGCCAAAGGTCTTGTGTTGGAGCGGGAGATCCAGCCGGGAGTAGTGGTAAAGGCAGACCACGCCCAGATGGAGCAGCTGTTTTCTATCCTTCTCGATAATGCTGTCAAGTACAGCGTGGAGGGAAGCAAGGTCAGGCTTTCTCTGGCCAAAGAGGACCGGCGGGTCCGGCTGACAATGGAGAACACCTGCGAGTCCCTGCCCCAGGTGCCGCCGGAAAAGCTGTTCGACCGGTTTTACCGGGGAGACGCCGCCCGCACTCAGAAAAACGGCGGTTACGGCATCGGCTTAGCGGTGGCAGCATCCATCACTGCGGCCAATAAGGGGACTTTGCAGGCCAGATACCTCCCGGAGAACAAAATCTCTTTTACGGCCTATTTATAAAGTTTTTGGAAGGCATCGCTTGAAAGCGGTGCCTTTTTGTGTTTTGGGGTCTAAGTTTCTACTAAGGTTGGTGGGCTATACTGTGGCAAGAAACAAGAAAGGAGGTCCTGTATGGACTTTCGTCACGAATGGAAACACCAGATCTGCTATGGGGACCTGCTGGCGCTGCGTTCCCGGCTGGAAGCTGTGATGGAACGGGATGTACACACTCAGCAGGGCGTGTACCATATCCGCAGCCTGTATTTTGACAACCTGGCGGATAAAGCCCTCCGAGAGAAATTGGACGGGGTCAACGGCCGGGAGAAGTTTCGGATTCGTTACTACAACGGGGACACGTCCCTGATCCTGCTGGAAAAAAAGAGCAAGCTCAACGGGCTTTGCAGCAAAGAGCAGGCCCAACTGGCTCCCTGGGAGGTGGAGGCTGTGGCCCGGGAGGAGTTTCTTCCCCTGGCGGACAGCCAGACCCCTCTGGTGCGGGAACTGTACGGGAAGATCTGTTCTCAGGGGCTGCGGCCCAAGACTATCGTGGACTACACCCGGGAGCCTTTTGTGTTCGCACCGGGGAACGTGCGGGTCACCCTTGACTACCATATCCGCACCGGCCTCTGTTCCACGGATTTCCTGGACCCGGACTGTGTCACTGTGCCCGTGAGAGAGGATCCCATCATCCTGGAGGTGAAATGGGACGCCTTCCTGCCCTCGGTGATCCGGGACATCGTTCAGGTGCCCACCACGCACACATCCGCTTTTTCCAAATACGCCGTCTGCCGTGTGTACGACTGAGAGACGGCCTTTCCAAATTTAAACACAAAGGAGAAAACTGCTCATGACCTTTCAAGACATCTTCAAATCCAGCTTTTTAGAGAACATCGCCAGCGTTTCCATTTTGGACATGGTCCTTGCCATGGTGCTGGCTTTCGCCATCGGCATGTTCATCTTCCTCATCTACAAAAAGACCTTCGGCGGAGTGATGTATTCCTCCAGCTTCGGAGTCACCCTGGTGGCTCTCACCATGATCTCCACCCTGGTGATTCTGGCGGTCACTTCCAACGTGGTGCTGTCTCTGGGCATGGTGGGCGCCCTGTCCATCGTCCGTTTCCGCACCGCCATCAAGGAGCCTTTGGACATCGCCTTCCTGTTCTGGTCCATCGCCGTGGGCATCGTCCTGGCGGCGGGGATGATCCCTCTGGCAGTGTTCGGCAGCCTGGTCATCGGGGCGTTCCTGCTGGTGTTCGTCAACCGGAAACCCCACGTGAACCCCTATATCGTGGTGCTCCGCTGCGCCGGCCATGACAGCGAAGTGACCGCTACGGAATTCCTGAAAAAACAGGTCCAGCGTATGGTGGTCAAAAGCAAGACCGTGCAGCAGGGATCCGTGGAGCTGAACGTGGAGGTGCGCATGAAGGACGAGAACACCGACTTTGTCAATATCCTCTCGGAGATGGAAGGCGTCTCCAGCGCCGTGCTGGTCAGCTACAACGGCGACTACATGGGATGATGGCCTATGTCTACCCATAAGAATATTGACAGGATCTGCTGTTTGGTCATGGTCTTGGCCTTGGCGCTCACGGTGCTGTTTATGAACGGGGAGAGCTTTGGGGTCCAGGCGGCCTCCTCCGCTCCCGGCTATGAGACACGCCTGTTCGACACCAGTACCGTCCATACCATCGACATCGTCATGGACGACTGGGAGGGCTTCCTGGAGACCTGCACCAACGAGGAATACACCCTGTGCAGCGTGGTCATCGACAATGAAGCTTACAAAAACGTGGCTATCCGGGCCAAAGGCAATACTTCTTTGACTCAGGTAGCTCAGTACGGGAATGATCGGTACAGCTTTAAGATCGAGTTTGACCACTACGACAGCACCAAGAGCTACTACGGCCTGGATAAACTGAGCTTGAACAACATCATCCAGGACAACACCTACATGAAGGACTACCTCACCTATCAGATGATGGGCTATTTCGGGGTGGACGCTCCTCTGTGCAGCTATGTGTATATCACCGTCAACGGCGAGGACTGGGGCCTGTACCTGGCGGTGGAGGGCGTGGAAGAAGCCTTTTTGGAACGCAATTACGGCAACGACTATGGGGAGCTCTATAAACCCGACAGTCAAAGCATGGGCGGCGGCCGCGGCAACGGCGGCGCCTTCGACATGGAGGACTGGACACAGGAGAGATCTCAGGAAGAGGACAGTCAGAGCGTTGCCCAGGAGGAAGTTACCAGCGACGTCCAAGAGGATGCCCAGGACGGCAGCTCCTCTTTTGCGCCAGGTGACGGAGAACTTCCCCAGGACCTGCCAGAGCGGGGCTTTGGAGGTCGTGGCGGCTTCCAGATGGACGGCCAGCTTCCGGAAGGAGACTTTACTGAAGGCGAGATCCCCAGCGGCGATTTTGGCGGCAAAGGTGGGATGGGCGGCGGTATGGGCGGATCCATGGGCAGCGATGACGTGTCCCTGATCTACACCGATGACAATTACGACAGCTACCAAAATATTTTCGACAACGCCAAGACCGACATCACCGACAGCGACAAGGACCGTCTCATTGACTCCTTGCAGCAGTTGAACGACCAGGAAAACCTGGAAGAAGTGGTGGACGTGGATGAGGTGATCCGCTACTTTGTGGTCCACAATTTCGTGTGCAACTTTGACAGTTACACCGGTTCCATGATCCACAACTATTACCTGTACGAGGAGGACGGGCAACTGTCCATGATCCCCTGGGACTACAATCTGGCCTTCGGCGGTTTCCAGGGGGCTCAAGACGCCACCGCGCTGGTGAACTATCCCATCGACACGCCTGTGTCCGGAGGGACTGTGGATTCCAGGCCCATGCTGTCCTGGATCTTCTCTGACGAGACCTACACCCAGATGTACCATCAGTATTTTCAGGAGTTCCTCACCCAGTATTTCGACAGCGGCTACTTCGTCCAGGAGATGGACCGGGTTACGGCCCTCATAGCTCCCTATGTGGAACAGGATCCCACCAAGTTCTGCACCTACGAGGAATTTGAGACCGGCATAGAGACCCTGCGGGAATTCTGCCTGCTGCGGGCGGAGAGCATCCAGGGACAGCTGGACGGGACCATCCCCTCTACCTCCGACGGTCAGTCGGAAGACAGCAGCGCACTCATCGACGCATCCAGCCTGAATATCACCGACATGGGGTCTATGAACGGTAATATGGGCGGCGGTATGGGTGGTATGGAACGGCCTGAGGACATGGAACTCCCCCAGGGCATGGAGCCACCCGGAGATACGGCACTTCCCGAGGATATGGAACTTCCTGAGGGTACGGAAGAATCGTCTCAGAGCCAGGAGGATAGCAGCGCTTCGGAGGAGACCGTGGAAGAGGAAAGTTCCCAAGCCTCTCAGGAAGAGACGCCTCCGGAGCTGCCATCTGGCGAAGCCGTGCCTGAGGACGGTCAGGCTTTCCCGCAAGAGGGAGCCCCTCCCAGTGGAATGCCGGAAGGAGGACCAGGCAGTGGAGACTTTGCGGAAAAATCACAAAATACCGCTTGACAAACGAAAATGATAGTGATATAGTTACACCAATCAATCAACTGGAAACCGACGATCGGGACGAGTACTTTTCCAAAACCGTTTCCAAAGCGAGTCATGGAGGGTGAAAGCATGGCGGGATGGGGGAAAAGAAATGGACCCGTGAGGGCGAACCGAGCGCAGGCTTTTTGAAAAGCAGGCGTTAGGCGAGACGGAGGCTGACCGTTACAGCAGCTAGCGTATCCTGTGTACGCGATGAGCGCGCCCCTGTTTGGGCGAATTTAGGTGGCACCGCAGATGCGAAACTTCGCGCACCTGTCCTAAGTATTTTAGGACAGGTGCGTTTTTGTTTTCATGTTGGTTGAGCTGAAATCCCATAATTTGAAAGGATGGTACATCATGGCACAGATCCCTTACAAAATCTATTTGGATGAAAGCGAACTGCCCAAGGCATGGTATAACCTGCGGGCCGACATGAAAAACAAACCCGCCCCCCTGCTGAACCCCGCTACCCTCAAGCCCATGACTTTTGAGGAACTGCGGCCCGTGTTCTGCGACGAGTTGGTGCGCCAGGAGCTGGACGATACCACTCCCTATTTCGAGATCCCCAAAGAGATCCTGGATTTCTATAAAATGTATCGGCCCTCTCCCTTGATCCACGCGGAATTTCTGGAGAAGGCCCTGGACACTCCCGCGAAGATCTACTACAAGTTCGAGGGCAACAACACATCCGGCTCTCACAAGCTGAACTCCGCCATCGCTCAGGCCTACTACGCCAAGCAGCAGGGCCTTAAGGGCGTCACCACTGAGACCGGCGCCGGTCAGTGGGGCACCGCTCTTTCCATGGCCTGTTCCTTCTTCGGCCTGGACTGCAAGGTGTTCATGGTGAAGGTCTCCTACGAGCAGAAACCTTTCCGCCGGGAAGTGATGCGTACCTACGGCGCTTCCGTCACCCCCTCTCCCTCTGAGACCACCAACATCGGTAAAAAGATCCTGGAAGCCCATCCTGGTACCAGCGGCAGCTTGGGATGCGCTATCAGCGAGGCCGTAGAAGTGGCCACCGGTCTGGAAGGCTACCGGTATGTGCTGGGCTCCGTCTTGAACCAGGTGCTGCTCCATCAGTCGGTCATCGGCTTGGAGACGAAAGCAGCGCTGGATAAGTACGGCATCAAGCCCGATATCATCATCGGCTGCGCCGGCGGCGGTTCCAACCTGGGCGGTCTGATCTCTCCCTTTATGGGCGAGAAGATCCGGGGCGAAGCGGATTACCGGTTCATCGCCGTGGAGCCTGCCTCCTGCCCCTCCTTCACTCGGGGCAAGTACGCCTACGACTTCTGCGACACCGGTATGGTGTGCCCCTTGCAGAAGATGTACACCCTGGGGTCCAACTTTATCCCCTCCGCCAACCACGCTGGCGGCCTGCGGTATCACGGCATGAGCAGCGTTCTGTCCCAGCTGTACGCCGACGGCCTGATGGAGGCCCGGGCCGTGGAGCAGACATCGGTCTTTGAGGCGGCGGAACTGTTCGCCCGTGTGGAGGGCACCCTGCCCGCTCCCGAATCCAGCCATGCGATCCGCGCTGCGATCGACGAGGCGCTCAAGTGCAAGGAGACGGGAGAGGAAAAGACCATTGTCTTTGGCCTGACCGGCACCGGTTATTTCGACATGACTGCTTACCAGAAGTTCAACGACGGCGCTATGAGCGACTACATTCCCACTGACGAGGAGCTGGAGGAAAGCTTCAAGCAGCTTCCCCAGATCGACCAGTAAAAGAATATGGGGTTAAAAAAAGGGCGAGCCTTCCGGGGCTTGCCCTTTTTGTTTACAGTTCTTTCAGTTCTCCCTGGATAATGAGACAGTAATTTCTGGCTTTCCAGGCTGCGATCAGCTCCTGGATGGATCCCGCGGGACGGCGCAGGGCCACCCCCGCCATGCCGATGGCCGGATCCTCTGCTCGGTGCACGTCCCCGCCGGAGGTAGGCAGCAGGTGATGTTCCTTCACGAACTGGGATGCCTGCTGGTTTTCCGTACCACGGTTAAAGTAGTTGAATACCTCAGCGCCGTCCAGGAATTCCGGCTGAGGCTGGATGGTCATGTCGATATAGGGCCTGTCCCGGAAGGGGTGGGCCATGGAAAGGAAGCCTCCTGCCTGATGGACCAGGTCGGCGTACTCCGAAAGTGGCAGCTGGTGAAGATCCGGGTGAGCGAGGAGAAATTCCAGATCCAAGCCGTAAGTGAGCACCTCTTTTCCTCCGCCGTACTGGTGCTCCAAGCCGAAAAATACGGAAAAGCCGTGCTCGTCGCCCCAATCTTTGGCGGCCTGATAAGCCTCCCAGTAGCGGAGCATTTTCTCCTCCCAGGGAAGGTGGCGGTCCACCGCGGTGTTTCCCCGCAGGAAGTGGTCTGTCAGCACCATGCCGGCGTAACCCCGTTCCCAGTAGGCCTGGGCCATTTCCTGGGGCTCGCTTTGGGCGCAGGCGCTGCACCAGCAGCAGTGACAGTGTGTCTCATAGCGGTAGGGGAATTCCTTTTCCAAAGGTCCTTGTGTCATGGAGGCGCTCATTTCCTTTCCAAAAGGTTATTTTGCCGGCTTCTTTTCGTCGCTGACCACGTTGTTGGCCCAGATACCGGAGACCAGCATGATGGTGCCGATCACCGCTTTGAGGATGTCCGCGCAGGAGACGAAGAAGAACACCCACACCACTGAAAGTCCGGTGAACTGGCACAGGCAGTAGGCCACAGGCAGGTTTACCACCCAGGTGAACACGCAGTCGAAGAGGAACGTGATGAAAGTTTTTCCTCCCGAGCGGATGGTGAAATAAGTGCCGTGGACGTAGGAGGTGAGGGGCAGAAACGCTCCCGAGACGATCAAAAGCTGGGTGGCTGTTTGGCGGACGGCAGGCTCCGTGTTATAGATGTGAGGGATAAAGGGGGAGCTGGCGATGATGCCCCCGCCGATGACCAAGTTGACGCAGACACTGAAAAACAGCAGTTTGCGCACCGTATCTTTGGCGCCGGGGATGTCGTTGGCGCCCAGCAGCTGGCCGGAAAGGATGCCAATGGCGTTGCCCAGGGCCATCATCACGATGGCGAACAGGTTCCACACCGTGGAGTTGATGTTGGTGGCGGCCACGGCCTGCAATCCCCGGGTGGCGTAGCACATATTCACCGCTGCCGTGCCGATGGACCACAGGGTCTCGTTCAGCAGCAGGGGCGTGCCGGTGATGGCGATCTGCTTGACCAAAGACAGGGGGATGCGGAAATCCCGGAACAATCCCTGAACAAAGGGGAACTGCTTCCGATGACGGTAAGTACGCAGCAGCAGGTAGGCCATTTCCACGTAACGGGAGATCACCGTGGCCAGAGCGGCGCCGGCCACGCCCATTTTGGGGAAGCCGAAGCTGCCGAAAATCAGCAGGTAGTTGCCCACCAGATTGACGCAGATGGCAATAACGCTGGCAACCATGGGGGAGAAGGTCTCGCCCACGTCCCGGAGCGTGCTGGAAAAGCACTGCACCAGAGCAAAGGGCAGCAGTCCCCACAGGATGATGTTCATGTAGTCCTTGGCGTGGGCCAAGGTAGTGGCGATCTCCTCTGGGGTGGAGGCTTCCTCGCTTAAGTACAGCTGGAACAGCTGCTGCCCAAACAGCAGAAAGACAAGCACACCTATAATAAAGATAGCCACGCTGAACAGCAGACGGAACCGAAGGGTGTGGCGCACACCGTCGTAGTCCTTCTTGCCGAAGAACTGAGCTCCGAAAATGGAGGCCCCTCCTAGGCCGCCGAAGATGGTCAGGTTGTAGATGAACACGATCTGGTTGACAATGGCCACGCCGGACATGGGGGAGGTGCCCAGGCGGCCCACCATCACGTTGTCCAGCAGGTTGACGAATTGGGTGATGCCCTGTTGGACGATCATGGGCACCAAAAGGGCCAGCACGGAGACGTAGAACGCCCGGCTGCCAATGAGTTTTTTCCTCAAGCTATTCATATGTTTCGATTCTCCTTACTTCCCAAAAAAAGAAATGTCTCTTATCCCAGCAGGGCTCCCAATCCCTGGGGCAGGTCCTCTTCCGGAGAAAGCCGCTCGATCAGCTCTCCGTAATCTTTTAGGTACAAGTCCGCCAAAGCAGCGATCCCTTCCTTGGTCTCGGCGGCGCCGTCCCCGTCGGCGGAGACAGCGTCCTCTATGGCCACCACGGGAAAACCAGCGGCTTTGGCCGTGCGGATAGCATAGGCGGAATCCTCAAACACCACGCTTTCCTCCGGCGCTGCTCCCAGTTCCCTGGCGCAGTGAAGGAAAATGTCAGGATGCTCCTTGCTTTTGCCCACTTCTCCGCAGGTGGCGAAGCAATCCACCAAGGAAAGCATCCCCAGACGCTCCAAAGCCAGCCTGACCCCTTCCCGGTTGGAAGCGGTGGCCACGGCGATGGGCACTCGGTTTTCTTTCAGCAGTTTCAAAAACGCTTTGGCGTGAGGCTTTTCCTCCACTCGGTCCCGGTAGCCCTCCAGAGCGCAGTGGGCGATCTCCCTGGCGATCTCTTCCACGGTGCCCGCCACACCCAAAGACTGGTAATACTGAGCGCACTGTTCCAGGCTCAGCCGGTTCAGGGAACGATGAATGCCCTCCGGAACCTGCAAGCCCTTTTGGGCGGCGTATTCATAGGTGATGGCCTGCCACATGGGCATGGAATCCAACAGGGTGCCGTCGGCGTCAAAAATGCAGCAGCGGATCATAAATCCTCCTCCTTTTAAAAATCAGTATAACAGAAACTTTTTCTGGACGCAAGAATGGGGAAAACGCAAAAAAGCCCCGTAAAAAAGAGCGCCGCGAAACAAGGCTCTGCGGCGCTCTTCCCAAACAGGGAGTTCCTGTTTTCTTGGTTTTTGAGGATAGGAGGGGTCTGGATTCAGCGAGCTTCGGGCGAGGGGCTGGGACTAGCTTCTTCTTCTCGGATAGACTCCTCACGAGAGGATTCTTCTCGGGAAGACTCTTCCATGTCGCGGGAGGAGTCGGGTTCCATCATGGATTCCATAGCGGAGCCCACTTTGCTTCCGGCTTCCTCCATGCCGCTCTCTATACGGGAGACGGTGCTGGATACGTCATTTTTTACTTCGTCCCCGCAGCCGGCGAGAAGGATCCCCAAAGAGGCGCAGAGGGCGAAGGCGATCATCTTGTTTTTCAGCATGTTGCAAGGTTCCTTTCCTGAAAGTTTCAGCCGTTCGCCGCTGCAAAAATTCCGACGAAGGCTTTTTGTAGTATTTGCCCGGAATGGGAAAACTATGCGCCAAATGAGCCGGGAAAGGCTTTTTTCGGCGATTGAAAAACTTTTTTGAAAATGATAGAATACCTTAAGAATCTTGTAAGGGTGTGAACCTATGATGATAATTACAGTGACGCTCAATCCTGCTTTGGACCAACAGATCATGCTGGACAGTTTTGCCCCCGGGACCATCCAATGGTATTCCCAGGGGATCTTTCTGCCCGGAGGTAAAGGGGTGAACGTGTCCCGGCTCCTCTCCTCCCTGGGGATGGAAAATAAGGCTTTGGGCATCGCCGCCGGATTCACCGGCCGGGAGATCCTCCGACTGCTGGAGGAAGAAGGCTGTAAGACCGATTTCGTCCTGCTGGAGGAAGGAACTTCCCGGATCAATGTCAAACTTCGCACCGCCGGAGGGGAGGAGACCGCTCTCAACGGTACCGGTCCCCGGATCCCGGAGGAAGCGGTGGACCAGCTGCTGGAAAAGCTGACCGGGCTCACGTCAGAGGATGTAGTGGTGCTGTCCGGAAGTCTGCCGGAAGGCCTGCCGGAGACAGCTTTCCCCCGCATCCTGGAAGCGGCTCGCCGGGCAGGAGTCCGGTTGGTAGTGGACATGGCAGGGGATTCTCTGCTGGCGACACTGCCTTATCATCCCTATCTCATCAAGCCCAACGACCAGGAACTGCGGGAGATTTTCTCCCTGGAAGGTCCTCTCACTGCCCAGGACGTGAAAGAGTACGCCGGGCAGCTCCAACGCATGGGGGCCCGGAACGTGGTAGTCTCTCTGGGGGCCAAGGGTGCGCTGCTCCGGGAGGAGAGCGGTCGGAGCATGTTCTGTCATGGGGTGCGGGGAAGAGCCGTCTCCACTGTGGGAGCGGGAGATTCCCTGGTGGCCGGGTTCCTGTACGGCTTGGAGCTCCACGGCACCATGGAGGGCGCCTTGAAATGGGGCGTGGCTGCCGGAGCCGCCACAGCTTTCCAGGAGGACCTTGCCACAGGGGAACAGGTGAAGGCCAGATTCCCGGCAGTGGGCAATCCCCACATTTTATAAAGGATTTGTAAATTCGGGGGAAAAGCCGGGTCTCTCCGCCAGAATCCAGTTGACACCGGCATGGGATCCAAAGTACAATGGTAATAATCGGAGTCCCAGTAAAATGGGGCATTTTTCCGGGATATGGAGGAAGATCCATGGCAACAAAAGGAAACGATCCCCTTCGGGAGGAACTGCGTTCTTCCCAGGTTTATAATGTTCTGAAAGGCGCTAGTATCCCCGTGGCGGGGAAGATCGCGCAGGGCCTGGACAGAGCCGCGCAAGGGCTGGATCAGGTGGTGGGAGGTTTTACCACCGGTACCAGATCCGGCGGCAATGGCGCGGGGCATCCCTATCAGACGCCTCCGCCCTCTTGGCAGCCCCCCAGACAGACGCCGCCCCAGCAGCGCACCGCCCCTCAGAATACGGGTTACCGGCCGCCTCAGGCGGGCCCGGTCAATGGGAACGGGAAACCCGGCGGCTACTATTACAGCTACGCTCAGGGCGGACAACCCCAGCAGGGGCAAAGGCCGCAGCAGACGGCAAGACCTCAGCAGCCCCAACCGCCTCAACAGCCTCCCCGAGCCGGACAGGCAGGGCAGGCCGTTCCCCCTCAGGGCCGGCAGACCAGGCCTCCCCAAGCGCCGGTCTATCAGCCTCCCGGCGGCGGGAACGCAGGCAAGCAGCCTGCGCCTAACCAGCCTCAGGTGCCTATGAAGATGGTGCGTACAGGCAGCCCGGCGAAGTTTTACATCACCGGAGCGGTGGCTCTGTTTTACGCCATGACGGCTCCCATGTACGAGCCGCAGCACTTTTTGATCTTTTTGCTGGTGCTGGTGCTGGTGTTCCTGGGTTCCAGCGCTCTGTTCAAGGGCAAGAAGGTGTTTGTCCCCGTGGAACCGGAGAAGCCCAAGGAAGAACCCAAGCCCCAGCCGGAGAAAGAAGAGAAATCTCAGACCGGCAACCCGGAGGTGGACAAGATCATCGACGAGGGCCGGGAGTATTTGAAAAAGCTCCGGGCGGCGGACGATGCCATCCCCGACGAGGCCCTCTCGGAGGATATCACCCGGATGGAGCGGGCGTCCTCGGATATTTTCCGCTACATCGCCGATCATCCGGAGAAAGCGCCTCAGATCCGCAAGTTCATGAACTACTACCTGCCCACTACCCTGAAGCTGCTGAACAGCTACCAGCGTCTTTCCAGCCAGTCGGTGAAGGGTGAGAATATCACCTCCACCTTGTTCAATATCGCCGGCATGATGCACACGGTGGCGGACGCCTTTGAAAAGCAGCTGGACGCTTTGTTCTCCGAGGAGGCTATGGATATCTCGGCGGACATCACCGTGTTCGAATCCCTCTTGAAGCAGGAAGGTTTTGTGGATGAGGAGAAAAAGGAAAGTGGAAAATAAGCTCTGGAAAGAGCGGGCCGCTGGAAAAACGGCCATACTAAATAATATAGTGAGAGCTTTTATTGAGGAAAGGATGAAAGTAAATGGCAGATGAGATCAAATTGACCCTGGAACAGCAGGCGCCCCAGGCGCCGTCCCTGACGCTGGAGGGCGTGGAGACACCTTCTCTCACGCTGGGACAGGAGCCGGAAGCCCCTAAGCAGGTAGAGGCGGATGATATCTCCACGTTGGATGAAAGCGTCCTTTCCCCGGAGGAGCGGAAAGTGGTGGACGATTTCGCCGAGAAGATCGACCTGACCAATTCCACTTTGGTGCTGCAATATGGTTCCGCGGCCCAGAAGAAGATCGCTTCCTTCTCCGATACCACTCTGAACAACGTGCGCACTAAAGACCTGGGCGAGGTGGGAGATCAGATCTCCAACCTGGTGGTGGAGCTGAAAGGCTTCGATATCCAGGAGGAGGAGAAGAAGGGTATCTTCGGGTTCTTCAAGAACACGGGGAACAAGATCACCGCCATGAAGGCCCGGTACGACAGCGCCGAGCACAACGTGAACAAGATCGCCGGCGCCCTGGAATCCCACCAGGTGCAGCTTTTGAAAGATATTGTCATGCTGGATAAGCTCTACGAGATGAACCTTTCCTATCACAAGGAGCTTTCCATGTACATCATCGCCGGGAAGAAGAAGCTCCAGCAGGAGCGGGCTACCACCCTGGTAGAGATGGAGAACAAGGCAAAGCAGACCGGTCTGGCGGAGGACGCCCAGGCCGCTAACGACTATGCCCAGATGTGTGACAGCTTCGAGAAGAAGCTCCACGACCTGGAACTGACCCGGATGGTCAGCGTGCAGATGTCCCCCCAGATCCGCCTGGTGCAGAACAACGACAAGCTGATGGCGGACAAGATCCAATCCACCCTGGTGAATACCATCCCCCTGTGGAAGAGCCAGATGGTGCTGGCTTTGGGCCTGGCCCATTCCGAGCAAGCGGTGAAAGCCCAGCGGGAGGTCTCCGACATGACCAACGAACTGCTGCGCAAGAACGCCGAGCGGCTGAAGATGAGTACCATCGAGACCGCCCGGGAGAGCGAGCGGGGCGTGGTGGATATGGAGACCCTGCGGCAGACCAACCAGTCCCTGATCCAGACCCTGGACGAAGTGGTGAAGATCCAGGACGAGGGCAGAGCCCGCCGCCGTGCCGCGGAAGCGGAGATCGGCCGTCTGGAGGGAGAGCTGAAGCAGAAGCTGCTGGACATCCATACCTGAGAGGAGTACCGTCCCACAGCGAAATGAGGGAGGCTTAAAAAGAAATTGAAAAAGAAGAATCTTGTGGGAGCCTGCGTCATGATCGCGATGATCCTTGTCGCAGTGCCTTGGGGAGTGCACAATTCCCTGACCCAGCTGCGGGAGAACGCGGAAGGTTCCTACTATTATGACAATACCGGCTTTGCCATCTACGACGGCATCGAAAGTCGGGAAGCCGCAGCCAACAACTTGATCACCCTGGCTCGGAAGTATACAGACGTGAATACTAATCTGGTGGGGCTTATCGACGAGCTGGATTATAACGTGCGGCTTTCCCAGAACAGCTATGGGGATTTTGAGGAAGAGTCCCAAGCCAATCAAGCCATGGGCCAGACGGCTCAGGCTCTGTATGAGGAACTGAAAAAAACGGAGCTTTCCGAAGCGGACCAGAAATACCCGGATCAGCTGATTGCTCAGATGGAGTCGGAGCAGGACAAGATCAACCGTTCCAGCTACAACGAGGACGCCCGGGAATTCAACGCCCGGCTGGAGAAATTCCCCGTGAACCTGCTGCGGGGCGTGGCGGGAGTAAGCCCCTTGGCCACCTTTGACTATGAATGAGAGGAGGCGTCCCATGAAGAACGCCTGGAAACGTGTCTTTACCTTGGCTGTGGCAGCGGCCTTGGCCGTGGTTTTGACCATTCCCGCTCTGGCAGTGGTGCCTGACCGGCCGGAGAACCAGTATGTGCTGGACGAGGCCGACGTGCTTTCGGAAGAGACGGAGCAGGAGATCATCTCCAAGAACCAGAAGCTGTTTGAGGAGACCGGTGCCCAGATCGTGGTGGTGGCGGTGGATTTCCTGGATGGGGAAGAAATCGCCGACTATGCCTACTCCCTGTTCAATGTTTGGGGCATCGGCTCGGTGGAGCGCAATAACGGTCTGCTTCTGCTGATGGCCATTGCGGAGGACAATTATTACGCCATGCCCGGCTACGGCATCGAGGACTATTTCGACGGGGCAAAGTTGAAAGACATGCTCAACGAGTATTTGGAGCCTGACTTTGCTGCCAAAGATTACGACGCCGGAGCCAAGAAGTTTTTCGACGCGGCTCTTTCCGAGATGGAAAACTATTATGCCAACTATTCCGACGAGTACAACATCGGGAATACCGATCCCGACTACGATTATTCCTATGAATATGAGCCCACTTTCGGCGATCGGGTAGGATGGTTCCTGGGGAACGCGCTCAGCGTCGTGTTCCGAATCGTTGTGGTCGTTGTGATCTTCCTGGTGCTGGTATCCATCCTCCGTGGTATGCGGGGCGGTGGTGGTCCCCGTTCCGGCGGCGGAGGCGGTGGCGGCGGCTTCTGGACTGGTTTGTTCCTGGGCAATATGCTGGGGAACAGCCGGAGAAGAGGCGGCTGGCGTCCACCCCCACCCGGTGGGTTTGGTCCCCGTCCTCCTAGAGGCGGTGGAGGATTCGGCGGCTTTGGCGGCTTCCACGGTGGTGGAGGCGGCGGCTTCGGCGGCGGAGGTTTCCGCGGAGGCGGCGGTGGCTTCCATGGCGGAGGCGGCAGCCGTGGCGGCGGAGCCGGCAGATAACGAAATATAAGCCGCAATTCAGCGGTAAGAGGGGCTTGCGGCCAATGGCGGCACGCCCTTCTTTTATAGGTGAAGGCGCTCTTGCGGGGCGTCAGGAGAAATGGAGGCGATGGGTATCAAAAAGTATTTTCTGTTTGACTTGGACGGCACCGTGGCGGATAACGGGGAAGGCATCCTGAGATCCGCCCAGTATGCCTTGGACGCGTTTGGCATCCATGGGGAACCGGAGGAAAAGCTGCGGCGGTTCGTGGGACCGCCTCTACATGAGTCCTTCATGGAGTTTTACGGTTTTTCCCGGGAACAGTCTTTCGCCGCCGTGGAGAAATACCGGGAGCGCTACCGGGTGAAGGGTGTGTATGAGAACAAGCTCTATCCCGGCATGAAAGAACTGCTGGAGGACCTTTCCCAAAAGGCCACGGTGTGCCTGGCCACCTCCAAGCCGGGAGTGTTTGCCAAGACCATATTGGAGATGGGAGGAGTGCTGCCCTGTTTCCAGGTGGTGGTAGGCTCGGAACTGGACGGTTCACGCACTGATAAGGCGGAGGTTATCGAAGCAGTGCTGGAACAGCTGGGCCGTCCGCCGAAAGACCAGGTGGTGATGGTGGGCGACCGGAAGCACGATATCCAGGGGGCTTCTACGGTGGGACTGGATGCCATCGGGGTGGAGTACGGTTTCGCCCCGCCGGGTGAGCTGGAAGAAGCCGGTGCCCGGTGGATCGTTCCCACAGTGGAAGCATTGAAGAAACTCTGTTTGGAGCTGAGCGAAACAGGAAAGGAAGGATAAACATGGAGAAGGCAAGTAAAAAAGTCCTGGTAGTAGTGGACATGCAGAACGATTTCATCTCCGGCGCGCTGGGCACAAAAGAAGCCCAAGCTATCGTGCCCAAGGTGCGGGAGAAGATCCGGAGCTTTGACGGTTCGGTGTACTTCACCATGGACACCCACGGGAAAGACTACCTCTCCACTCAGGAGGGGCGCAATTTGCCGGTGGAGCACTGCGTCAAAGGCACCTGGGGCTGGGAGTTGGACCCTCAGATCGACCAGGTGCGCCAAAGCACTCCCATTGAGAAGAACACCTTCGGCAGCAAGGGTCTGGCCGATGTGCTCAAAGCCCGGAACACCTATGAGGGGCCCTTGGAGGAGATCCAGCTCATCGGGGTGTGTACGGATATCTGTGTCATTTCCAACGCCCTGCTGCTGAAGGCCTATTTGCCCGAGGTAAAGCTGACGGTGGACGCGTCCTGCTGCGCGGGCGTCACTCCGGAGAGCCACCGCCGGGCCCTGGAAGCCATGAAAGCCTGCCAGATCGAAATTTTGAACGACGCCCAGTGAAAAATATAGGTACATAGAAAAAGGACAGAGCGGATAACCTGCTCTGTCCTTTTGTTGTTTCTGTTTTAAATGGCTTCCTCCTGGCTCTCCTTTTTCCAGGTGCGCAGCAGCTTTGCCATCAGCGGTACATAGGTAGCGGCAAAGGCTGCCAGTCCCAAGCCTACCACTGTCTTTTTTCGGTGATGGGGTACCAGCATCCCCGCCAGAACCCCTAAGGAAAACAGACAGATCTTCAGCAGCGCAAGGATTTTCCAGCTGCTCTCTTTGCAATACCGGTTAGCCACGCGAAACAATTTTTCCATGGTCTTTGCTCCTTTCAGGATTTTGGGGACGCGGTCCCCGCCGGCGGTGGCGTTTATTCCTCCTTGGGAGGGCCGCTTTTTTTGCGTTTCCGCACACATTCCGTCAGCAGATACTCGATCTGTCCGTTGATGGACCGGAAATCATCCTCCGCCCAGGCGGAAAGCTCCTTCCAAAGAGTGGGGGAGATCCGCAGGAGGATCTGTTTTTTCGCTTTTTCCTTTTCCTCCAATACGGTCCCCCCTTTCTGCTTCTATGTTACAACCAAACCAGCTCACGGTCAATAGATAGAGCCGCTGTTGACGATGGGCTGGGCGTCCTTATTTCCGCAGAGCACCACCAGCAGATTGCTGACCATGGCGGCCTTCCGCTCCTCGTCCAGGTTGACGATATCGTCCTCGTTGAGCTGGGCCAGGGCCATTTCCACCATGCCCACAGCGCCTTCCACGATCTTCTTCCGGGCGGCCACTACGGCTTCCGCCTGCTGCCGCTGGAGCATGGCCGCGGCGATCTCCGGGGCGTAGGACAGATGGGTGATGCGCACTTCCAAGATCTCCAAACCGGCCATGGCGACCCGCTCCTGGAGATCCTGCTTCATCATCTCGGCGATCTCCTGGCTGCTGCCCCGCAGAGTCTTTTCGTTGCTGCTGTTTTCTTCCAGCAGGTCGTAGGGGTACATCCGGGCGATATTCCGAGTGGCGGAATCGCACTGGGTGGAAAGGAAGGTGCGGTAGTTCTGCACGTTGAACACGGCCTTGGTGGTGTCCACGATCCGCCAGATAACGATGGTGCCGATGATGATGGGGTTGCCCCGCTCGTCGTTGACGGTCTGCTTCTCGTTGTTCAGGGTCATGGTTTTCAGGGAAATCTTCTTACTGCCCCCGAAAGTGACGCTGGTGTTGCCGTTGACTGTGGTCATGGAAGCTGGCTGAGCGCCGGGGTTGATCCCTTCACAGAAGGGGTTCACCCAGTAGTAGCCGTCCTTCTTCAAGGTGCCGTGGTATTTACCGAAGAGGGTGAACACCAGGGCTTCGTTGGGGTTCAAGATCTTCAGCCCAGCCATGAGGAACAGATCCAGCAGAAACACCAGGGAAGCCACCACGATCAGGGTGACGGATAGGAGGATGCTGGTGTCCCAAAGCATCAGCGGCCCGCAGATGGCCACAGCGATGCTTCCGAAGAACAGCACCAAGATCAGAGCCAGCATGGCAAAACCGTTGAGGGTCTTGACGGGTTTTTCCGTGTACCGGTTGACGATCTTTTCATTTACCTCCATAAATAACAACTCCTTTTCAAACTTTTGATTTGATATCATTATAATATCATATTGAAACGCTGTCAAGAGAGAGGAGGGGTGCCTTTTGGGAAAATCTCTTGCGCCGGTTTTCCAAAGCTTCTATAATGAAAGAAAAAAAGAAAGGGGAGAGGGTTTATGGAACAACGATTCACCGTCCGCCAGCTGCCTGACCATGTCATGGAGATCACCGACCCTTCCGGGGTCCACTGCTTCTTGGTGGAGGGCCGTGAAAAGGCGGTGCTCATCGATACCATGGTGGGGCTGCGGGGGCTGAAAGATCTGGTGGCCACCTTGACGGATCTGCCGGTGGAGGTGGTCCTTACCCACGGGCATATGGACCATGCCGGGGGCGTGTTTGAGTTTGGCTCCTGCCGGATCCACCCGGAGGACATGCCCATGCTGGACGGAAAGACTCTGCCTGCCCGGATGGGGTACATGAATGGCCAGCTGGAAGCTTTGGGTGCTCAGCCTCTGCCCCAGGAGGAGTTTCTCCCGGACGCTCCGGTGGAGTGTACACCGCTCCAGGGCGGGGATAAATTGGACCTGGGAGGCCGGGTGCTGGAAGTGATCCACGTGCCGGGCCATACCAGGGGATCCCTATGCTTCCTGGACCCCGCCACCGGGGATTTCTTTGCCGGGGACGCCTGCAATAACAACACCCTAGTGATGATGGATGTTTCCGCCACCATCAGCCAGTACCTGGAAGCGCTGCTGGCGCTGAAGGAACGCCAGGGAGACATCCGGCGGTTCTACCTGTTCCACGGGCCCAGCCTTCAGGACAAGTCCTGTATGGATGACAACATCCAGTGCTGCCGGGAGATCCTGGCGGGCACGGACGACCATGTGCCGGTGGAGTTTCTGGGGCGCACAGGTTTCCTTGCCAAAGAGCGGATCCCCGGCACGTTTGACCGGAAGGACGGTCGGTTCGGGAATATCATGTATCTTCCCCAGCTGGCCCGGTGAGGGAACGACCATGAAACGACTGTATCTGATCGGTGGGCCCATGGGAGTGGGAAAAACCACCGTCTGCCGTGAACTGAAGCATCTGACAGCTCCCAGCGTGTTCCTGGACGGGGATTGGTGCTGGGATATGGAGCCCTTTCAGGTGACGGAGGAGACCAAGACTATGGTCCAGGAGAACATCGCGTTCCTGTTGGGGCAGTTTCTGCGGTGTTCCGCCTATGAGACGGTGATTTTCTGCTGGGTGATGCACCAGCAAGAGATTTTGGATTCTTTGCTGAGAGCGCTGCCCTTGGAAGGGGTGGAGGTGCGCAAAATATCCCTGCTGGCAAAACCTGAAACGCTGAAACAGCGCATTGGCGGGGACGTGGAACAGGGACTGCGGACCTGGGACGTGTTGGACCGCAGCCTGGACAGGCTTCCCCTGTACCAGGACCTGGACACGGAAAAGTTGTGGGTGGATCATCTGACGCCCCGGGAGACCGCGGAGATCTTAGCGAAATAGGGAAAAGAGCATAAGAAAAAGCCGCTGGCAGATAGCCAGCGGCTTTTTTGTTGGTGAAAACTATGTTTATTCAGCAGCGCTGAACTCGGCGGAGTAGATCTCGGCGCCGGTGCTGTCCTGATAGCGGACAACCACCACAGGGTTTTCCACGTCCACAGCCAGAGCGATGGAAGCGGCGATGGACTCGAAAGTGGAAGCCTGAGCCTGCACAGCGGAATCCAGGGCCTCAGCCATGCCATCAGTGGCAGTGCCTTCGGCAAAGGTGTAAGTGTAGATCAGCTTGTTGCCTTCACCGGTAACGGTCACACCCAGTTCTTCAGTCTGCATAGCTTCCAGCTGGCTCTGGATCTCGTCGGAGTTGACGAACTCTTCCATGGAATCAAAGGCATATGCGGTGCCGGCGGTGTCAGTCTCGTCCTGGCCTTCCTCAGTGGTGGCAGGGGTGTTCTCAGAGGTCTGGCTCTCTTCCTGGGTGGAAGATTCCTGAACAGTGCTGCTTTCGTTAGCGGCGCTGCTGGTGCCGGACTGAGTGCTGCCGCATGCGCTCAAAGACAGTGCGAGGCACAGGGCCATCATGGCGGCAAAGATACGAACGACATTCTTCTTCATTACAGATCACGCAAACCTTTCGCGTAAATTTTCCGGAGTTCCTCATCTCCGGGTGTTCCCAAGTATAGAACAGGAACGTAGTTTTGTCAAGATTTTCTATTTTAGAACTTTACAATAGTGGGAATGGAGGGGAGGCCTGTTTCAATTTTCCTAGTTTTCATGTGCTTTTAAATTATGATTTGCCTTGCAGTATCATAAAGAGGACCGGTCTGAAACCGGTCCTCTCGAAAAAGCAGCAAATGAAAGTGAATGAAAACTCAGCGATACAGAGGTCCGTAGTGCTTGCAGGCAGCGAAGTCGGCGGCCTCGGTGTCCTTGGTGCCGAAAGCGGCCCAGGAGTGGGGACGATACACCTGCTCCTGGGGCACGTTGTGCAATGCCACAGGGATCCGCAGCATGGACGCCAACGTGATCAGGTCCGCGCCTACATGGCCGTACACTGTTACGCCGTGATTGGCGCCCCAGTTGGCCATGACGCTGTACACGTCCTTGAACGCGCCCTCGCCGGTGAGCCGGGGCACAAACCAAGTGGTGGGCCAGGTGGGATCAGTACGACGGTCGATAGTGGAGTGGATATCGTCCGGAAGGTTGGCGGTCCAGCCCTCAGCGATCTGGAGAACAGGGCCTACGCCCTCCACGATGTTCACCCGCAACAGGGTCACAGGCATCTCCGCGGTGCACCGGAAGTGGCTGGAGAAACCGCCGCCCCGGAAATACTCATAGTTGGCCCGGCACCAGTCAGTGGCGGACAGGCAAGCTTCGATGTCCTTGTCGCTCATCTCCCAGAAGGGCTTCATCACATGCTCGCCCTGCTCGTTGGTGGCGGCTCCGTTACCATCCAAAGCGGTGGCGCCGGAGTTGATCAGGTGGATAAAGCCGTCCTTGGCGACCCCTTCCGGCTTGTGACCAGTGACCCGCTCACAGGCCTCAGGGCTCCAATAGGTACGCACGTCGTGGAAGCAGGGGGCAGTGCCGGTGACCAGAGTGCCCAGCATCATGGAGACGCCGTTGAGGGTGTCGTTCTCCGTGGCGAAGGGAGTAGGACGCTTGGGACCGTTCCAGTCGAAGGTGGAG
>DXXG01000028.1 GCA_019416455.1 Clostridiales bacterium
GGTGCCTCCGATCGGAATCGAACCAATGACACGGGGATTTTCAGTCCCCTGCTCTACCAACTGAGCTACAGAGGCAAATATGGCGACCCGGAACGGGCTCGAACCGTCGACCTCTAGCGTGACAGGCTAGCGTTCTAACCAACTGAACTACCGGGCCATATTCAAAATGTGTATGGTGGGGACAATAGGACTCGAACCTATGACCCCCTGCTTGTAAGGCAGGTGCTCTAACCAGCTGAGCTATGCCCCCATAAGCCCTTCACACATTTTTGTTTTGCCGCATCAGCGACGTTTAATATCTTACACCATAACCCTTAATTTGTCAACCACTTTTTTCAAATTTTTTTAATTTATTTTTTGCTCCGTTTTTTCGGCCTGTAAAGCCAGCTGAGCGATCTCTTCTTTGGAGAAGACATACTTCTTGTTGCAGTACTGACACACGGTCTCCACGTCGCCCTGATCATCCCCGTGAAGGCTTTTCAGCTCTTTGCTCCCCAGGGTGAGCAGCGCTTTGGCAAACCGTTCCTTATTGCAGGTGCAAACATAATGCACCGGAGCCTGGTCCAGGATCTCAACCTCAAATCCTTCCAGAGCAGTGCGGCACATTTCTTCAGGGGTCATCCCTTTTGCAAGCATGGTGGTAACAGAGTCCAGCTTAGCGATATTCTGTTCCAGACGATCCAAGGCAGCGTCATCAGCGCCAGGAAGCGCTTGCAGGAGCAGTCCACCGGAAAGCATAGCTTCCCCGCTTTCCTTATCCACCAATACGCCCAGAGCGCACACGGTGGGGATCTGTTCACTGCTGGCATAGTAACTGGTCAGATCTTCCGCGATCTCCCCACTGACAAGCTCTACCTGGCCCACATAGGGATCTCCCTCCCCTGTGTCTCGGATCACAGCAAGCCGACCGTCGCAGCCAACACCGCCGCCCACGTCGATTTTGCCATTGGGCTTCAGGGGCAGTTCCACATCAGGATGATCCACATAGCCACGCACGTTGCCGTTGCTGTCGGAAATGGCCACCAGATTCCCCAAAGGGCCGCTTCCGTTGATTTTTAACGTGAGGGAGGCGTCTTCTGACTTCAGCATGTCACCCATAAGGGACGCACCAGTCAAGAGCCTTCCCAGGGCAGCACAGGCTGTTTTAGAGAGCCCGTGGACCTTCTGAGCAGTGTAAACGATTTTGCTGGAGTCAATGGCCGCAGCCATCAGACTGCCGTCAGAGGTGATCGTCCGAATGATCTTATCCATAAAGCCGTTAGTTCCTTCCTTGCTTTTTTGCCGCGAAAACCAATCGCTGGCTGTCTTTTCTGGGGGGATCGAAGGTCATCTCGTCAAAGACCTGGATCTCTCCAAAACCTGCTCTGCGCAGCCGTTCCTGAATTTCCTCCACAGGATATGCCTGCTCAGAAAAACGCTCTGTGCTGCGAGCGTACAGGTCACCCTCCGGCTGAAAAAAGTCCAGCTGGATATCCACTTTTCCATCTTTGTGGCATCGGTTCTGCCACACGCAATAGACATCCTCCGTTTCGTAGACGAAGGTCTCGTTTCCTAAAATTTCCTGGTGCTTGTAAAGGGTATTCATGTCAAAGAGAAAATATCCCCCGGGATCCATAAAAAAGGAGACCTTTGAGAAAACTTTCTCCAACTCTTCCCCATTCTTCAAATGGTTCAGGCTGTCCAGGGTGCAAAAGACCGTGTCCACCGTCCCATACAGGTCGATGGACTGCATCTTCTGGCACAGAAACAGGATATCCGCTCCCGCTTCCGCGCATTTCATTCTAGCTTCAGAGAGCATCTCCACCGAGCCATCGATACCATAGATATCTAAGCCCCGGCGGTAAAGCTCTAAGGTCAAAGAGCCCGTGCCGCACGCCAGATCCAAACACAGACCGGGCGTGTGGCCAAGGCGTTTCATCAGTTCCAACAGATAGTCCGCCCGTTTGGCGTATTTCACGTTGGCGGTCAGTTCATCGTAGTACTGGGCGAAAACAGAATAGCTTCTCACTCCTGGGACTCCTTTTTGTCCAGACGCCCGAATACCAGCTCATAGCCATCGCTTCCGTAATTGAGGGAACGGTTGACTCGGCTGATCGTGGCGGTAGAAGCGCCTGTTTCCGACACGATATCACTGTAAACACGTTTGTGGCTGAGCATATGTGCCACTGCCAGACGCTGAGACATAGCTTTCAGCTCCGGTACAGTACACAGATCATCGAAGAACTTATAGCATTCTTCCGGCGTCTCCAAAGCAAGGATCGCCTGAAATAGGAAATCAGTGTTTTTGTCGTGGATCTTTTCCGTCATAAGTTTCCGCACATCCTCTCCATAAAGAACTCCATGCTTTAAAATTTTAGCATAGAGAAGCGGAAAAGTAAACAGTAAAATCAAACGTCGTTGCGTACTAAGTCCTCGTAGGTCTCCCCTTTGATGATGATCCGAGATTCACCCTGGGACACCATAACGCAGGCAGGCTTCAAGTTGCGGTTATAGTTAGAAGCCATGGAGTAGTTGTAAGCGCCTGTGGAAAGAACCGCCAGCAAGTCTCCGGACTGAGGATGCTGAATGGGGGTGTGCTCCTGGATCAAGTCGCCGCTCTCACAGCATTTGCCCGCAATAGTCGCAACGTAGTCCGCGGGCTGGTCAGCCTTGTTGGCGAGCAGACAGGTATAGGAGGACTGATACAGAGCATACCGGGGATTGTCAAACATGCCGCCGTCAATGGCTACATAGTTCCGCACCCCGGGGATCTCCTTAATGGCGCCCACAGTGTACAAAGTGATGCCGGCTTCGCCTACAATGGAGCGGCCAGGTTCAATATAGATGCGGGGCAGATCCAGACCCAGTTCACGGCACTTTGCATGGATCGCAGTGGATACAGCCTCCATATACTCCTCATAGGGCACCGCGTCGTCCTTTTCCGTGTAGTGGATGCCGAAGCCGCCTCCCAGGTTCAAGTGCTCAAAGGTCATTCCCAGCTCGTCACGGATCTTTCCATAGAACTGAAGCATCACTTCCGCAGCATGGACAAAAGGTGTCTTTTCCAAGATCTGGGAGCCAATATGACAGTGCAACCCCTTTACAGAGATATGCTCCATTTCCTTGGCGCGGCGCAATGCTTCCATGGCTTCGCCGTTTTCCAGGTCCAGACCAAATTTGGAATCCACTTGGCCGGTGCGGATGAAATCATGGGTGTGAGCGTCGATGCCGGGTTTGATGCGGAAAGAAATAGATGCGATGGAATTGTGCTCTGCCGCAATAGTTTCCAGCCGTTCCAATTCATAAAGGTTGTCCACCACGATATCGCCCACGCCGTTTTCCAGGGCCATGATCAATTCCCCAGTGGACTTGTTATTTCCCTGGAAATGGATCTGGCTGCTGGGCACACCGGCCTGAAGAGCAGTGTAAAGCTCTCCCCCAGACACCACTTCCACATCCAGTCCCTCGCTGAGCACGATGCGGTAAATCTCTTTGCAGCTGAACGCCTTACTGGCGTAGATGGGCTTTCCATTGCCGTTGTAATTCTTCTCAAAGGATGCCACATACCGGCGGCAGGTCTGGCGGATCTCATCTTCACTCATCACATACAGCGGCGTTCCGTATTGCTCCGCCAGGCGCACGGTATCACAGCCGCTGATTTCCAAATGTCCCTGGCTGTTCACCTTCAGACAATTTGAGATCATTTCAAGTCCCCCATTTCTCATTCATTCCCACGGCTTACCGCCGCTTCCATCACTTGTTTGATTTCATCCAGTCCCGCTCCCTTCACAGAGGAGAACGGATACCAAGGGATCCCCTGACTGCGGAACAATTCGTCAAACAAGGCTGTCTGGCATTCTGTTTCCGAGCGGTTCAACTTATCACTTTTGGTGCATACCACCACAAAGGGCCGGCCGGTCTGCTGAAGAAAATCCACCATTTGAAGATCGTCGGCAGTGGGTTTGTGCCGCATGTCCACCAGCTGGATCACCAGGGCCACGTTTCTGTCCTGAGCAAAGTAGCCTTCCACTAAAGAGGCCCAGCGGTCACGTTCCCCCTTTGCTACTTTGGCGTAGCCGTAGCCAGGCAGATCCACCAGACGGCAGTCCGGCAAACGGTAAAAATTGATGGTAGCGGTCTTACCAGGGGTGGCGCTGACTCTTGCTAAAGCCTTTCGATTGACCAGCCGGTTAATAAGCGAGGATTTGCCCACGTTAGATTTTCCCGAAAACACGATCTCCGGTACCGTCCCCTTGGGGAGCTGCTCTTTGCGGCCAGCGGCCAGTTCAAATTCTACGTTCTGAAAATTCACTGCAAACTCCTTTTTATTGATAGAGTTCCGATGTATTCTGGTGCTTCCCGGTCATATCTCCGGGGATAGGTGCAGATTCTTGGATCACTGGCCGGGGCATATGGACCAAAGCCGTTTCCAGAACGGTGTCTATCCTCTTTACCGGGATGAATTTCACATTCGCCTTCACTACTTCGTCCACTTCCGCCAGATCCGGGACATTTTCCGCAGGGATCAACACTGTGGTCATGCCGTTTTTATAGGCAGCCATAGACTTTTCCTTCAAACCGCCGATGGGCAATACTCGTCCCTGTAAAGTAATTTCCCCTGTCATCGCTACATCGTGGCGTACCGGGATGCCGCACAGGGCCGAAGTAATAGCAGTAGCCATTGCGATACCGGCGGAAGGACCGTCCTTGGGCACTGCGCCCTCCGGGGCGTGAATGTGGATATCGCACTTTTCGTAAAACTTGGGAGAGATCCCCAGAGCACCAGCTCGTGTGCGGATACAGGTGATGGCCGCATTGGCAGATTCTTTCATCACGTCGCCTAGAGATCCGGTGAGCTGGATCTTCCCAGTGCCTTCCATCACGGCAACTTCAATGGGCAGAAGCTCGCCGCCCACACTGGTCCACGCCAAACCGTTTACAAGACCAATGGTATCCTCCCGGGAAAGCTGATCCTTGGAATACTTTCTGGGACCTAGCAGGCTTTCCAGGTTTTCAGGCTTCACCGTATAGACAGTAAATTCCGGATCAGACACGATCAGCTTTGCCACTTTCCGGCAGATGGAGGCAATCGACCGCTCCAGAGTACGAACTCCGGCTTCACGGGTATAGCTTTCGATCAGTTCTTTCACGGCGGGCTTTGTAAACTTCAGCTGAGAAGGCTGAATACCGTGTTTCTTTAGCTGTTTCTTGATCAGATGCCGTGTGGCGATGTTGATCTTTTCCTCCAAGGTATAACTGCCCAGCTCGATGATATCCATTCGGTCATACAGCGGTCCGGGGATGCGTCCCGCGTCGTTGGCGGTGGTGATGAACAGCACCTTGCTCAAATCGAAAGGCATATCTACGTAATGGTCGGTAAACTCGGTGTTTTGCTCGGGGTCCAACACTTCCAGGAGTGCCGAGGCAGGGTCGCCCTTGAAGTTCTGTCCCAGCTTGTCGATCTCGTCAAGCAGGATTAAGGGATTGTTTACCCCTGCCTGCTTCACCGCGTTGATGATGCGTCCGGGCATAGAACCCACATAAGTGCGCCGATGACCCATGATTTCCGCTTCATCGCTGACGCCGCCCAGAGACACACGGACATATTTCCGGCCGGTAGCTTCGGCAATGGAGCGGGCAATAGAGGTCTTACCAACGCCAGGAGGGCCTACCAGGCAAATGATCTGCCCAGTCTGCTCTGTGGTAAGACTCTTTACCGCGAGGATCTCGATAAAGCGCTCCTTCACCTTCTCCAGGCCGTAATGATCCCGGTCAAGAATCCTCTGGGCACGCTTTAAGTCCAGTTTCTCTTTGGAGGCAGTTTTCCAAGGCAGCTCCAAGCAGGTGTCCAGATACATACGGATCACACTGGCTTCGTGGGAACCGTAAGGCATTCGGTAGAGCTTATCGCACTCTTTCAGGAGTTTCTCCTCGCATACCTTGGAAAGTCCCAGAGCCAGCACTTTTTCACGCAGCTCGTCCGCTTCCTGTTGAGGGCTGTCATCCTCCCCCAGCTCGCTGGCAATGGCGCGCATCTGTTCTTTCAGGTAGTATTCTCGCTGGTTTTCATCCATTTGGGCCTGAGCCTTTTGGTTGATCTCATTTTCCACCGAAAGGATTTTGATCTCTTCGGTGATCACATCGATAAGCTTTTGGATCCGCTTCAAGGGACGTAGTTCATCTAGGATATACTGCTTTCTCTCAAAATCGATGGAGATATTGGAAGCAATGTAGTCCGCCAGCCGGCCGCAGTCCTTTTCCTGGAGCACTCCAAGGAGCACATCCGGAGGCACATGCTTGAACAGCCGGAGATACTCGTCAAATTTTTCATGGATGATGCGCAGCAAAGCCTCGGAACGGTAGGACGGCTTATAAGTGAGCACGGGACATTTGGTGATGTCGCCCAGCAGATAAGGCTCCTCCTGCAAGAGAGAATGGATCTCACCTCGGCAGACGCCTTCCACATGGAGCTTTACCCCCTCCTCGGAGTGCTGCACCACCTGTTTGACACGACCAATGACGCCGATCTTGTAAAGGTCCTCCCCAGTGGGTTCTTTCTCGGAAAGATCCGTTTGGGTGACCAGGAAGATCAGCCGGTCTTGGGAAAGGGCTTCCGACACAGCTAGCACAGATTTTTTCCGGGCCACATCGAATTGCAGCATCATACCGGGGAAAAACACCAGGCCCCGCACAGCTAATACAGGCAAGACCAAATTGTTCTCGATCTTGGTATTTTCGTCTGTAAAAATTTGCATGTATGTACTCCTAAATACCAGCAAAAGGCTGGGGCCGGCGCCTCAGCCTTTTTTCTGTGGAATTGTGTTGCTTTACGATACGGAATCACGGCGGTCCCTGCGCTTGGGCTGGGTGATCTTGATCTTGACCGGTTTCCGTTCTTGATTGTAGGTGATTTGGGGGGCTGCCCCATCCTCTACGGTCTCCTTGGTGATGACTACCTTTTCGATGGTATAATCGCTGGGCACCTGGTACATCAGGGGCATCAAAATGTCCTCCATGATGGACCGCAGACCACGGGCGCCGGTTTTGCGCTCCAAAGTCTTTTTCGCCACAGCCACCAAAGCGTCCTCGGTGAATTCCAGATCCACCTTATCCAGGTCGAATAGCTTTTTATACTGATTGAGCAGAGAGTTTTTAGGCTCCCGCAGGATCCGTACCAAAGCTTCTTCGTCCAAGGCGTTCAAGGCAGTGATCACGGGGATACGGCCTACCAACTCGGGGATAAGGCCATACTTCACCAGATCATGAGGAGTGACATCCTTCATCCAGTCGATCTCATCCAGCTCTTTCTTGCCGTGGACCTCGCCGCCGAATCCCAGAGAACTGGAAGCCGACCGTTTCTGGACGATCTTTTCCAGACCGTCGAAGGCACCACCGCAGATGAACAAGATGTTGGACGTGTTGATGTTGATAGCTTCCTGCTGGGGATGCTTCCGTCCGCCCTTGGGAGGAACGCTTGCCACAGTTCCTTCCAAGATCTTCAGAAGGGCCTGCTGCACACCTTCACCGCTCACATCTCGGGTGATAGACTGGTTCTCAGACTTACGGGAGATCTTGTCGATCTCGTCAATATAGATAATGCCCCGCTCGGCTTTGAAAATGTCATAATCCGCAGCCTGGATCAACCGGAGAAGGATGTTCTCCACGTCCTCGCCTACATAGCCGGCCTCCGTCAATGTAGTGGCGTCGGCAATGGCGAAAGGCACATCCAGCAGTTTGGCGAGAGTTTGAGCCAAGTAGGTCTTGCCCACGCCTGTGGGGCCCAGCAAGAGCACATTGCTCTTGGTGATCTCCACTTCGTCGTCCGAGAAATAAATGCGTTTATAGTGATTGTAGACGGCAACGGAGAGGGCCATTTTCGCGCTGTCCTGACCCACTACGTATTCGTCCAGCTTTTTCTTGATCTCCTGGGGCTTCGGCAGGAGGATGCCTACCTCTTTTTCGTCGCTCCTCCCCTTCTTCAGCCGGTCCTCGTCCTCGATGATAGACATGCACAGTTTGACGCAGGCGTCGCAGATATACACGCCGGACCCGGCAATCAGCCGGTCCGCAACGGACTGAGGCTTGCCGCAGAAGGAACAGCAGATCTCATGGTCATTGCTGTTTGGCATCCGTCTACTCCCTTTCTTCTTTATCGATGTTCGATCACTTTGTCGATCAGGCCATATTCCAGGGCCTCTTGAGCGGTCATGAAATTATCCCGCTCCGTGTCGCGCTGGATCACTTCCAGGGGCTGACCAGTGCGCTCGGAAAGGATATGGTTCAACCGGTCCTTGATGCGCAAGATGTGGTTGGCATGGATGCTGATATCCGTAGCCTGACCCTGAGCGCCGCCGCTGGGCTGATGGATCATGATCTCGCTGTTGGGCAGGGCAAACCGTTTGCCCTTGGTGCCCGCGGCCAGCAGGAAGGATCCCATGCTCGCCGCCATGCCGATGCAGATAGTGGAAACATCACACTTGATATACTGCATGGTATCATAAATGGCCATACCGTCAGTGATGACACCGCCGGGGCTGTTGATATACAGGGAGATATCCTTTTCCGGATCTTGCCCTTCCAAATACAGCAGCTGAGCGACCACAACACCGGCGGACGCGCTGTTGACATCTTCGTTGAGAAGAATGATGCGGTCATTGAGCAGCCGGGAGAAAATATCGTAAGAACGCTCGCCCCGGTTCGTCTGTTCGATAACATAGGGGATTAAGCTCATGCGTTGTGAAGCTCCTTTCGCAAACATGATTTAGTATGAAAGCAAACAGTAAGGTTTATTCCCTGATCTTGCTGTTTAGCCCTCGGTTTTTTCCTCAGTGGATTCCTCTTTTTTCGCGGCCTTGCTCCGAGTCTTCTTGGGAGCCTCTTCACCTTCGGCAGTTTCCGCCTTCTTCTTGGTGGAGGTGCGCTTCTTCGCGGGCTTAGCAGCCTTCTCAGCAGCGGCTTCCTTGATCACGGCGTTCTCCTTGATGAAGTCGATGGCCTTCTGATTCTGAATGTCGCCGTTGATGCCTTCCACGCTCACCAGGTTTTTCACGTTCTCAAGAGGCATGTCGTAAGCGTCGGCCAGCTTCTGGTACTCGGCTTCGGTCTCTTCCTCGGTGGGCTTCAGATCTTCCAGCTGAGCGATCTTCTCCAGACCCAGACGGACTTTCACCTGGCGCTCGGCCTGAGGCTTGTACTGGGTGCGCAGATCGTCGGTGGTCTGGCCGGTATACTTCAGATAGGTTTCCAGCTTCAGGCCCTGAGACTGGAGACGATAAGCGAAAGCGTTGATGATCTCGTCCACTTCGTTCTCCACCATCTCGTCGGGGATCTCAGCCTGAACCTTCTCGATAACAGCTTCCACCAGCTGGTTCTCGATATCGCTCTCAGCAGCCTTGTTCTTCTGCTCCTGGAGACGCTTCTCGATGTCCTTGCGGTACTCATCCAGAGTGTCGAACTCGCTGACGTCCTTAACGAATTCGTCGTCGACCTCGGGCAGTTCCTTCTTCTTGATCTCATGAAGCTTGATCTTGAACACAGCGGGCTTGCCCTTCAATTCCTCGGCGTGATACTCCTCGGGGAAGGTAACGTTCACGTCGAACTCGTCGCCCACATTGTGGCCCACTACCTGATCCTCGAAGCCGGGGATGAACTGGCCGGCGCCCAGGGTCAGCTCGTAGTTGTCAGCCTTGCCGCCGTCAAACTGTTTGCCGTCTACATAGCCATCAAAGTCGATGGTGACCATGTCGCCGTTCTCAGCGGCCCGGTCTTCCACGGTGACGATGCGAGAGTTGCGCTCACGGACGCGGTCGATCTCGTGGTCGATGTCCTCAGCGGTGACTTCCACGGGGATCTTGGTGACCTCGATACCCTTATAACCCTCGATGTTGGCTTCGGGCTTAGTAACAACGTTCAGCTTGCACTGGATGCCCTTTTCCTTGCTGATCTCGTCGATCTTGAACTCGCCGATGCTGATGACCTGCAGGCCGGACTTCTCCACAGCCTCCATCACCATGGGACGATACAGGTGGTCGATAGCAGCTTCAAAGAAAACTTCCTCACCGTAATATTTCTCAATAAAAGCCCGGGGAGCCTTGCCCTTACGGAAGCCGGGGACGTTCATTTTTTTGCTTTCCCGCTTGTAAACGGTGTTGATCGCTTCGTTGAATTCTTCGGGGCTGATCTCCAGCTCCAATTCATAGCGGTTGGTTTCCAGGTTGTTAGTCGCTTTAACATTCATGGCTCTGATTTCCTCTCAAAATAGACTTACCGAAGTAACTGAATAATTATATCACAGGCTTGTGAAAGAATCTACAACTTTTCCGCAAATTATTTGGGAAAAGAGAAAAAAACTGGACTCATTCCACTTTTACGGGACAAAATTGGACGTAGTCGGCGGAGATCAGGTGCATCTGCACCCCTTTATACTCCCCCACCAACGCTTTTTGGGCGGCGGTTTGACCGTGGATGTGGCCGAAATAACAGTGCTGGATCTGGTTCTCAGCAAGCAGTTCTAAGATCTCCCTGCACTCCATGTCATCGTAAACCGGCGGATAATGGAGGAATGCCACCAGCTCTCCCCCAAGCTTTTTCGCTTCCGCCATGGACATGGTAAGCCTTCCCGCCTCTCTGGCCACGATCTTTTTATCCTCCGCGGTTTCAGAATTGTACAGCCATCCTCTCGTGCCGCAAAGGGCTTTACCTTCGACTAGATAGGCGCAGTTGAACAGAACTTTCATGTCTGTAAAACCGTTGGAAGCCAGAAATTGGTCGATCTTATTCCGGGTAGACCACCAATAATCGTGGTTGCCTTTCAGGAGGATCTTCTCTCCCGGCAGGCTGTGAAGGAACTGGAGATCCTGCAAGGTGTCCTCCAGTTTCATTGCCCAGGAAATATCCCCTGCAACTACTACGGTGTCCCCTTCCTTCACCACTCTGCGCCAATTCTCTTCCAGACGCTGCACATAATCCTGCCAGCCGCGGAAAACATCCATTGGTTTTTCCCCGTTTAGGGACAGGTGCAGGTCTGCGATTGCGAAAAGGCTCATTGCTGACCGCCTATCCCAAGGGTCTCCAACACATAGCCGGATGCTTGATCCTTGGGGATCACCAAAGAGAAGCGCTCAGGTTTCTCACGCAGAGAACGCAGCTGGACAGGGGCGCTGATCCCCGTTGCGGCTTCCAGTTTCTGAAGGTTCTCGAAATCGTCTTCCACGGCAGCTTGTCCTAAGGCTTCCAAAACGCTGGCGGAGAACTTATAGGGGTTAGCTGTGGAAGCAATCACTGCGGGAACGGACTTGTCCTCCGTTTCCTTATGGTACTGGTGATATACGTCCACTGCCACGGCGGTGTGGGTGTCGCAGAGGTACTTCTCTTTCTGCCACAGATCCCGGACGGTCTGCGCGGTGCCTGCTTCGTCACAGAAACCGCCGTAGAACAGGTCCTGCACCTTTTTAAGAACGGCTTCGCCCACAGAGTATACACCTGTTTCCGCCAGATCGTTCATCCAGGAAGAGAGAACTTGGCTGTCCTCTCCTGCCAGATCATAAAGCAGACGCTCCAAATTGCTGGAAATGAGGATATCCATGGAGGGCGAGGAGGTGGCGTAAAACTCCCGGCGGCGGTCATAGGTGCCGGTGCGGATAAAGTCGGTGAGAACCTTGTTGGCGTTGGAGGCGCAAACCAGCTTGCGGATGGGTAGACCCATTTTCCGGGCATAATACGCAGCCAGGATGTTGCCGAAGTTTCCCGTGGGGACCACCACATCCATGGGTTCACCAAGGGAAATACGGTTTGTCCGGACCAGTTCCAGATAGGCAAAGATGTAATACACAATCTGGGGTAAGAGCCGTCCCCAGTTGATGGAGTTGGCGCTGGAGAACAGCATATTGTGTTCCGCCAGGACTGCTTTCAATTCCGGATCGGTAAAGATCTTCTTCACGCTGGATTGAGCGTCATCAAAGTTCCCCTCGATAGCGCATACAGATACGTTAGCTCCTTCTTGGGTAGCCATTTGGCGTTTCTGCATGGGACTAACTCCATCCCGAGGATAGAACACCAGGATCCGGGTGCCGGGCACATCGCTGAATCCTTCCAGCGCAGCCTTACCGGTATCGCCGGAAGTGGCAGTAAGGATAACAGCCTCTTTGCCGCCGCCTACTTTCTTTAAGGCGGTGGTGAGGAACTGGGGCAGGATCTGGAGTGCCATATCCTTAAAGGCGCAGGTGGGTCCATGCCACAATTCCAGCAGAACTTTGTCATCTGCCAAGGGAACTAGCTTTACAGGGCAGGGGCTGCCAAACTTTTCAGGGGTATACGCTTTATCCACGCAGGCGGCGATCTCCTCCTCCGTGAAATCAGTCAGAAATTTTCCGAAGATCTCCTTTGCCAAAGCGGGATAATCCAGTTTTGCCAGCGCGGGCAGCTCTTGGGAAAGATCGGGAAACGCTTCCGGCACGAACAGGCCGCCTTCCCGAGAGATGCCTTGGGCGATCACCTGGGAGGCTTCCAGCCGTAGCTGGGAATCGCGGGTACTTTTATAGAGCATCTGCATCACCTGTACTTCAAAATTAAGTTTCTCCGTCTGCCAGGGACGAAAGCGTCCTGGCCGTCGCGGTATAACTATACCTTACTTTTTCGGTTCTGTCAAAGCAAATTCTCCTCACGGAACACTCTGGCGGCGTTTCCGTAGAATATTTTCTCAACCACAGTCTCTGAATAGTGGCGCAGAAACAGCTCGTATAGGGCGGGGATGGCGGAAAGCCCTAGCATATCCGAAGGAAGATCCGCTCCATCCCAGTCGCCACCCATGGCCAGAATATCTTCTCCGCCCAGAGACAGAAGGTAGTCACCGTGGCGCAGTACATCCTCCATAGAGGCTTGTTCCGGCTGGTCATTGAGAAATGCCTTGTAGAAATTGAGACCCACCAGTCCGCCGGACTTCCTGATTGCCAGGAACTGCTCTTTGGTTAAGTTCCGGGGATGACCACATATCTCTTTAGCATTGGAATGGGAGGCTACCAGCGGACGGTCCGCGATCTCAGCCACATCCCAGAAAAGCTCCGGGCTGGCATGGGACAGATCGATGAGGATCCCAGCTTGCTCCATGGCTTTTACAGCCTTGCGGCCAAAGTCAGTGAGGCCTGTGGTGCCTGGAGCCATTACACCTCTGCCGATCTCCGTGGCACCGTTCCAGGTAAGGGTACACATACGTACCCCAAGCCGCTTAAAGTCTTCGATATGTTCCAGCTTGCCGCCTAGGGCAGCTCCGCTTTCCACAGTAAGGATGGCACCATGACGTCCCTCTCGTTCCAGGCAATCCAGGTCCCCGGGATCACGAAGCTGGGTCAGACAACTTTTGTTTATCTCGACCTCTTTGGAGAAACGGCGTGCCACTTTCAGGAAACGCTGCCAAGCAGGTTCTCCCCGCAGATCATCAGGCAGCCATACGGCATAGCACTGTACGTAATGTTCCCAGTTCTCCACCGTTTGCATGTTGACATGAAGCTGGTTTTTCTGTAAAGGAATATCCCTTTGCGCGCACTCGGTCATAGTGTCGCAGTGCAGGTCAAAATAGCGCGTAACCACTCCTCCTTTTGACTCTATTGGGCGAAAAAGGCGTTTTCCAGATATACTTCCACAGTGAGGACATCCCCTCGCGAGCAGACTGCCGCTGCGTCAAACCGGGGCTGGAGCTTGCTAGGGTTTTGCCGCAGATACTCCATAGCGGTAGCTGTCAGTTTTCGCTGTTTCGCGGGAGTGATAGCTTCCAATGGGGATACCAAACTGTTGGGCGCCCGGGTCTTTACTTCCACAAACGCAATATACGTTCCCCGCTTTGCGATGATGTCGATCTCGCCATATCTGGAATGAAAATTCCTCTCCAAGATCTCATAACCCTTTTCTTCCAGCCAACAGGCAACGCAGTTTTCACCAGCTTTGCCAGTTTCAGATTTCATGAGTGCTTGTCCTCTAAATTCTTCAGGAAGCTCCTGCGGTGGATTGGCAGCAAGCCAAACTGTTGAATGGCCTCATAGTGGGCTTTGGTTCCGTACCCCTTATGTTTTGCGAAGCCGTATTGAGGATAGAGCTGGTCCCATTCCCGCAAAAGCCTGTCACGGCTCACCTTGGCCAGGATGGACGCCGCGGCGATACTGGCACACTGAGCGTCGCCCTTCACCACGATCTCCCCGGGAATGGACAAGGGGGGCATCCGGTTGCCGTCTACCAGCGCCCACCCAGGCTGCTGGGACAACCCTTCCACGGCTCGTTTCATGGCCAGAAAAGTGGCTTGCAGAATGTTGATTTCATCGATCTCCTCTGCGGTAGCCCATCCTACGCTCCAAGCGAGAGCCTGTTCCTGGATGAGAGGAAACAACGCTTCCCGTTTTTTCTCCGTCAGCTTTTTGGAGTCGTTCAGCCCAGGGATGGAAAGGTCCATGGGAAGGATCACAGCGGCAGCGCATACCGGTCCGGCTAAAGGTCCTCTCCCCGCTTCATCCACTCCGCAGACAGGACCGTGGCCTGTGCTTTCCGCCCGGCGTTCCCAGGCATACCAATCAAAGTTTTCCGGCAGTGTTACAGCAGTTTTTCCAGCCATTGGAGATCCTCCTTCCTGTGTTTAGGGCCGTTCCAGGGTAATGCGTCCCAGCTTGCCTCCACGGTATTCATCCAGCACAGTGATGGCGGCCCGCTCGGTGTTGACCTCGCCGCCGGAGATGAGCATGCCCCGCTTACGCCCCACCCGTTCCAGAATCTCATGGCCGGGAAGGTGGTCCTCCGGGGAAATATCGGTCTTGTAGCGGCCGTTTACCGCGTCGGGATAAAGCTCCATCAGCAGTTCCAAAAGGTGCGCCGCCAAGCCTTCCAGGTCAAGGATCTCGTCCTTCACAGCGCCGGTGAAAGCCAAATGTTCTCCCACGATAGGATCCTCAAATTTGGGCCACAGAACACCGGGGGTGTCTAAAAGCTCAAAGCCTTTTCCCACATTGAACCAACGGTTCTGCCGTGTAACGCCGGGCCGGTCCTGTACCTCTGCTTTACCCGCCTTGCCGCCCAAAATCATGCGGTTGATGAAGGAGGACTTGCCCACATTGGGGATACCAACCACCATCACACGAATGGGACGGCCTACCATGCCTTTTCGTTCCCACGCTTGGATCTGCTCTTTCAAGACTTCCCGCACGGCAGGATAGAATGCGTTGATCCCCTTGCCGGTTTTGCTTTCAATAGGGATAGCCTTTTCTCCCAAAGACGCGTAATGGGCGATCCAGCGGTTTGTCTGGGCAGGGTCCGCCATGTCGCTTTTGTTCAGCAGCACCACTTTGGGTTTGCGCTGGATGATGTCCCGCAGGACGGGGTTAGAACTGCTTTGGGGAACACGAGCGTCCAGGATCTCCGCCACTGCGTCCACCAGTTTCAGGTCCTCGCCGATCTTCCGCCGTGTTTTTGCCATGTGGCCAGGAAACCACTGTATGGTTCGAATCTCTTCCACGGATACCGCCTCCTAACTATAACCGAGATGGGCGGCCCGTCTTGATCGCCAGTCCGCCCATGTGTGTCTATGTTTAAATTCAATATTGATGCCGTGTTCAGGCCAGTCCGGCCCTGGAAAAAGGATAGAGGTTGAAAACCACTTTTCCCAAAATATTTCGGCAGTCCACCATTCCCACGGAAACGAACCGACTGTCGGTGGAGTTGTCCCGGTTGTCTCCCAGAACGAATACACAGCCTTCCGGTACGGTCTGGGGGAATTCCAGCACTTGTCCCGGCAGATCCGGCACATAGGTGATGCCATCCTCGGTGCCATACACAGAACCGGCCACCACCTGACCATCCACAGTGACTTCTCCCAGTTCAGGATCGAAGTCTACCACTTGGCCCTCAGTGGCAATCACTCGTTTTATGATAGGCTCGTCCAGAGCCTCTATCACAATGACCACGTCACCCTTTTGAGCCGGCCCAGCCAGCTGTGTTACCAGGACCCTGTCCCCATTATAATAGGTAGGTTCCATGGAACGGCCGTCCACAGTGATGACTCGAGCCACAAAGGTAAACACGATCGCTACCAGGACCACCGCCATGACGATCGTTTCCGCCCATTCCAGCGCGGAACGTACAAAAGGAGAATCCTTCTGGGGCTGTTTTTCTTCCCTGTTGGTTTCCACAGTTCCCTCCAAGATAGTCCCTCCTTTTTACACAGGGCCCAGATTTTGGAACGGGAACAGATGGAACACTGCTTTGCCCAAAATATTCCGCTCGTCGATCATGCCCACGTCCTGATAACGGCTGTCCTCAGAAACGGCTCGGTTGTCCCCCAAAACGAACACGCAGCCTTCCGGCACGGTTTGAGGGAACTCCAACACCTCAAAGGAACTGAAAGGCTCATCCGTGATGCCGTTTTCCAGTCCAAACTTGGTCTCATCTACTACCTGACCGTCTACCAGAACGGATTTTGTCTCATAATCGAAGTCTACCACTTGGCCTTCTGTGGCGATCACCCGTTTGATGATGGGCTCTTCCAGCACGTTGACAATGACCACCACATCGCCCTGTTCCACGCCGTTCAGGTCGCTGACAACCAGCACCCGGTCACCTTCGTGAAAACTTGGCACCATGGAAGTTCCGGTCACCGTGACAACGCGGCAGACAAACGTGAATACCACAGTGATCAGCACGATCGCTATGACCACCTCTTCGATCCACTCCAGTATGGTGCGGACAGTTTTGCTCCGCGTTTGCATGCCTTCGGTCTGAAGGTCCATAGATTCGCCTCCCATCGGGTGAGAAATCGTAGTGAAATCAGGAAAAATTTGTAGCAAAAAAGGGACAGAAACTTGTCCCTTTCTCACGTTTACTATGCAGCTTTCTTACTTGAGCTGTTCCTTGACCTTAGCGGCCTTGCCCACGCGGTCACGCAGGTAGTACAGCTTGGCGCGGCGCACACGGCCCTGACGGACCACCTTCACAGCCTTCACGTTGGGAGAATGAAGGGGGAACACACGCTCCACACCAACACCGTAGGAAACACGGCGCACGGTGAAGGTTTCACTGATGCCGCTGCCCTTGCGAGCGATCACGGTGCCTTCAAACTGCTGGATACGCTCCCGGTCACCTTCACGGATGTTCACGTCCACGCGGACAGTATCACCGATGGAGAACTGGGGGACCTCAGCCTTGAGGGATTCCTGAGAGATCATTTTGATTGCGTCCATTTGAGATTCCTCCATAAATCGTAATGTTCAGACATTCATGCCGGTATCCCGGCAGCGGACTGCCCGCTTCCTTTCGCGGCGGCTGGATCTCAGCCTTTCCGCCGCGGTTCGACCCCCACGGGCAAGCCTTCGAGGAAAACCCGCGGAATTCAAATGCTTAAATAGTTTATCACAAGGGAGGCAAAAAAGCAAGAAATATTTACCGCAATTCGGAAAAATCTTTCTTCAGCAGTCGGTTGCGAGTGATAGAGCAATAGGGCTCCACATTTTCATACCGTTTCAGCGCTTCCAGCAGCAATGCGGGGTTGGTGCTGCCATTCATGCTGCATGGAAGTTTCAGGGAAAGCACTAGGCCAGGATTTTCCTTGGTCCATTGGACAGCGGAAAAATCCGGCTTGATGTCGAACTCCTTCTCCCCTTTTTTGGTGTGCTTCAGCACCAGGATCGTTTCCCGCGCCAAAAGATTTTGCAGCTGTTGTTCCAAAGCGTCCGGATCATCCGTTTCCAGAGCGATTTCGTATTCGCCAAATTGAATGTCCTCGAACTTGTCTATCGGTTCTGTGGCGCCCAGTACCCGCAGGTCCCTGGGAAGATGAGCGTTCACCGTCTCCGCCACCTGATCCAGAGGGCGGTCCTCTGTCAGGCGGATATCCATACATTCCCGTTCCCCGCAGACTCCCAGAGACAAGGGCATGGCGTAGGTCATATAGATCCGGGGGTTGAAGCCCTCAGTGTACCAAACCGGAAGACCAGAAAGCTTCAGTCCCCGAGACATACACCGGGTCAGATCCAGGTGAGAAATATATCGCACAGAGCCTTTTTTCTCAAACCAAACTCGCACGTTTTTCAACGCAGATCCCCCCTCCGTAACAAGCCGCGCCGCAATGAGAACACTGTTCCCGGCAGTTGGGCGTGGTCAAGTTTTGATAAGCACGCTTGCACTCCTCGATAAAGAATTCCTTTTTCACACCATAGTCCAGATGATCCCAGGGGAACACCTCGTCAAACTCCCGATGACGATTGGCGTAAAAAGCCGGGTCCAGACCACAGGCTTCAAAGGCTTCCATCCATTTGTCAAAGTCGAAGCAGTCATCCCAGCCGTCAAAACGAAGCCCAAACTCCCGGGCTTTTTCCATCACCGCGCACAGGCGACGGTCACCCCGGGCAAAGGCAGCTTCCAAAAAACTGGTCTGGGCACCATGATAGCTGACGGAGATCTTCCTGGAATGGACGCTGCCCTTTAAGGTGTACTGTTTCTCCTTTAAGGTCTCCATGATGTCCTGGCCAAACCACTGGAAAGGTGTAAAGGGCTTAGGCACAAAGGCTGCGGCGCTGAGAGACACCTCCACCCCTTTTCCCTTGGGTTTTTCCTTGTTCTGGTAGAAGGCGTCCACCACTTTCTGGCCCAGCTGGACAATAGCCAGCACATCTTCCATGGTCTCTGTGGGAAGGCCAATCATGAAATACAGTTTGATCCTAGTCCACCCCTCGGTGAAAGCAACATTCACCGTGCGAATCAGCTCTTCTTCGGTGACGTTTTTATTGATCACGTCCCGCATCCGCTGGGAGCCCGCTTCCGGAGCGAAGGTGAGTCCGCTTTTCCGCACGGAGTTGATCCGCTCCATCAGATCAGGCGAGAAGTTGTCCACCCGCAAGCTGGGCAGTGAAAGGCTTACCTTTTCCCCTTCCGTCCACTGGTGCAGGGTGTCGATCAGCTCATTTAACTGAGCGTAATCGCTGGTGCTGAGAGAGGACAGGGAGATCTCGTCGTAACCGGTAGAATGACACAGGTCACGGCACTGGCGGTCAATGGTGTCGATGCTCTTTTCCCGGTAAGGCCGGTAGAGGAATCCTGCCTGGCAAAACCGGCAGCCGCGAATGCAGCCGCGGAGAACTTCTTCGGAAATGCGGTTGTGGACCACATCGATGAGGGGCACCACGAAATCCTTGGGGTAGTAGGCTTTGTTCATGTCTCGGATGACCCGCTTTTTAACGGTCTTAGGGGCACCGTGGGTGGGAACGTATTCCTTTACGGTGCCGTTCTCATTGTAAGAGACATTGTAGAACGCGGGAACATACACGCCCTCGATCTGGGCGGCTTGCTCCAAGAACTCTGTCTTGGATTTTCCCTCTTTCTTGCACTGACGGTAAAGCTCCATCACCTCGATGTCCACTTCTTCTCCGTCACCCAAAAAGAAGATGTCAAAGAAGTCGGCCAGGGGTTCCGGGTTGCAGGCGCAGGGGCCGCCGCCCACCACGATGTTGAACAGGTCCGGTCGGTCGGCGCTGCGCAGAGGGATTCCCGCCAGCTCCAGCATATTTAAGACGTTGGTATAACTCAGCTCATATTGGAGAGTGAAACCGATAAAATCGAACTGGTTCACCGGATCGCCGCTTTCCAGCCCGTAAAGCGGAATTCCTTCACGGCGCATCTCCTCTTCCATGTCCACCCAAGGGGCGAAAACACGTTCACACCAGAAGGAGGGCACTTCATTAATTGCGCTGTACAGGATCTTGATCCCCAGGTGGGACATGCCGATCTCATAGGTATCGGGAAAACAAAAGGCAAAGCGTACATCCACTTGAGAGGGATCCTTTACCACGGTATTCAATTCCCCGCCCACGTAACGGCCTGGCTTTTGTACTTTTTGCAGCGCGTGTTCCAGTTTCTTGTTTTGTCTCATCATGGGACCATCCGTTTCCTTAAAGAATTGCGCCGTCCACACAGGGACGGCTCGTTCGGCTTATTATAGCATAGGTTCCCCGGCGGTTCAATCGCCGGAGATTCATTCAGTGGATGAACATGGCGTCTCCAAAGCTGAAGAACCGATACCGCTCCTGTACGGCAGTGTTATAAGCGTGGAGAACATGCTCCCGCCCAGCTAAAGCGGATACCAGCATGATCAGGGTGCTTTCCGGCAGGTGGAAGTTGGTGATGAGGGCGTCCACGCCCTTGAATTCACAGCCGGGATACAGGAAGATGTCCGTCCAGCCCTCACTCTCCCGGAAGCAGCCCTCCCGCTGTGCCACCGACTCGATGGTGCGGCAGCTGGTAGTTCCCACGGCGATGACTCTTCCTCCCCGCTCTTTGGTGCGGTTGATCAGATCTGCTACGGACTGAGACATGTGGTAGTGCTCGGAGTGCATTTTGTGGTCCTGGATGTTCTCTACGCTGACAGGACGGAAAGTGCCCAGTCCTACATGAAGCGTGACGAAGCCCAGTTCCACACCCTTGGCTTTGATCTTTTCCAGCAGCTCCGGGGTGAAGTGGAGTCCGGCAGTGGGGGCGGCGGCAGAGCCCTCCTCCCGGGAATAGACCGTCTGATACCGCTCTTTGTCCTCCAGTTTTGCCTTGATGTAAGGCGGCAAAGGCATTTGTCCGATCTGGTCCAGGATGTGGAAGAACAGCCCTTCGTACTCGAAATGGATCAGCCGGTTGCCGTCGGGGAGCACGTCCACCACTTCGCAGTGGAGTAGGCCATCCCCAAATTGGAAGCGGGCACCCTTCTTGGCTCGCTTACCGGGACCTGCCAGAGCTTCCCAAACGTCGTTCCCCTTGTTTTGCAGAAGGAGAAATTCTACATGGGCGCCTGTTCCCTCTTTTACACCGTACAGTCGCGCGGGCAGGACCCGGGAGTCGTTGAGGATCAGGCAGTCGTTGGGGGTGAGATAGTCCACAATATCGTAAAAATGGCGGTGCTCAATGGCGCCGGTAGCCTTGTCCAGAAGCATCAGACGAGAGGCATCCCGAGGCTCGATGGGGGTCTGAGCGATCAGCTCTTCCGGCAGATCAAAGTAAAAATCACTTGTTTTCATAGGTTCTATCATCATTTCCTTTTTTTGAGGAGCAGTCTGTGGGTACAGCTCCCGTAAATTTTCATACAATAAAATGTGGCTGAAAAATTGACAACAGGAGGAATCTAGGGTATGATTAAGACCAAATAGAGGCGCGGCTTTCAAAAGTAGCAGGATGGAGGTTGCCAAAACCGCAGAAGTCTTGTAAAAGGGTGGGCTGCCGAAGGAGAGTATCCGGCAAATATTCCCCTGGTTGCAACAGCAAATAGCTTTGCGACTGTCATCACTTGTGATGGAGTGCTATTGGAACATACGACCCGGCCAAGCGGCTGGGGTCACAGCATTTCTATTATAGGAGATGGGCAGCCGGTTTTCAACCGGTTTTTTCTTTACTCCCATTTTTCGCCGCCATTTTTTTGAGAAAGGATCTGGAAAATAATGAAACAATATCGCGTGGGTATCATTGGATGCACCGGCATGGTGGGTCAGCGGTTTGCCACCATTTTGGAAAATCACCCCTGGTTTACCGTGACGGCACTGGCTGCCAGCGCCCGGTCCGCGGGAAAAACATACGAAGAAGCTGTGGGCGGCCGCTGGGCTATGAAAACTCCCATGCCGGAGTTCATGGCGAAAATGCCTGTCTACGACGCGGAAAAAGACATCGAGAAGATCGTTTCTCTGGTAGATTTCGTGTTCTGCGCCGTCAATATGAAAAAGGAGGAGATCCGCGCTCTGGAAGAGACCTATGCCCGCCACGAGTGCCCTGTGGTCTCCAACAACAGCGCCCACCGCTCCACTCCCGATGTTCCCATGATCATCCCTGAGATCAACGCCGATCATGTGGAGGTCATCGAGGCTCAGCGGAAGCGTTTGGGCACCAAACGCGGTTTCATCGCCGTGAAGTGCAACTGCTCTCTGCAAAGCTATGTGCCTGCCATCCATCCCCTGATGGACTTGGGCGTCACCAAGGTGCTGGCCTGCACCTATCAGGCCATTTCTGGCGCCGGCAAGACCTTTGAGACCATGCCTCAGATCCTGGACAATGTGATCCCCTACATCGGCGGCGAGGAGGAAAAGTCCGAGCAGGAGCCTTTGAAGATCTGGGGCCATGTGGAGAACGGCGTCATCGTCAACACCACCACTCCTTCCATCACTTCTCAGTGCCTGCGTGTACCTGTGTCTGACGGCCACATGGCTGCTGTGTTCTTCTCCCTGGAGAACAAGATATCCAAGGAAGAGATCATCGACCGGTGGGAGAAGTTCCGCGGACCTGCTCAGGAGCTGCAACTGCCCAGCGCTCCCAAGCAGTTCCTCCACTACTTTACCGAGGACGACCGGCCCCAGCCCAAGCTGGACCGTGACCTGGAAGGCGGTATGGCCGTGTCCGTAGGCCGTCTGCGTCCCGATACCCAGTACGACTACAAATTCGTCTGCCTTTCCCACAACACTCTGCGGGGCGCAGCGGGTGGAGCTCTGCTCATGGCGGAACTGCTGTGCGCGAAGGGCTATTTCGACTGAACCTTTGGAGGTAGGAGACTATGAAGCAAACCATATTTACCGGCGCTGCCACCGCTCTGGTGACCCCTTTCGACAGTCAAGGGAATATCTCCTGGGAAGAGCTGGAGCGTCTGGTGGAAATGCAGATCGATGGCGGCATTGACGCCATTGTAGCCTGCGGCACCACCGGTGAAGCCGCCACTATGACCACCGAGGAACATACCCAGGTGATCAAGTTTATCATCGATAAAGTCAATGGCCGGGTTCCTGTGATTGCCGGCACTGGCAGCAACGATACCAAGTTCTGCGTGGAGCTTTCCCTGGAAGCTAAATCTTTGGGCGCCGACGGTCTGCTGCTTGTGACTCCCTATTACAACAAGACCTCTCAGAAGGGCCTGATTGAGAGCTTCAACTATGTGGCTGACAGCGTGAAGATGCCCTGCATCCTGTACAATGTTCCCAGCCGTACTGGCTGTAACATCCAGCCCGCCACCTACAAGGAGCTTTCCAAGAACCCTTATATTGTAGCTGTGAAAGAGGCCAACGGAGATATCTCCGCCACAGCTCGCACCGCTGCTCTCTGCGGTGAGGAACTGACCATTTACTCTGGTGAGGATAACCAGACCCTGCCCATTATGGCTTTGGGTGGTAAGGGTGTTATTTCCGTGTTCTCTAACGCTCTGCCCGGCACCATGCATCAGCTGGCGGACGCCATGCTCAAAGGTGACCTGGAGACTGCGCGGAAGCTGGACCTGGAATACCTGGATCTGATGGACGGCTTCTTCCTGGACGTGAACCCCATCCCCATCAAGGAAGCCATGTACCAGATGGGTATGATCCATTCTAACTACTGCCGTCTGCCTTTGACCACCATGACGGACGAAGGCAAAGCGAAGCTCACCGCGCTGCTGAAAAAGCACGACTTGGTGTAACAGCCCCTTTGTGAAAAAGAAAGGATGTTCCAACCATGACCAACATCATTCTCTGCGGCTGCAACGGTAAAATGGGCGCTGCGGTGCAGAATTTTGTCAATCAGCGGGAGGATTGCGCCATCGTTGCAGGTGTGGATATCTCCGGCGGCGGGAATGGCGCGTTTCCCGTGTATCCTTCCTTGGATCAGGTGAAGGAAGAGGCTCAAGTGGTGGTGGATTTCTCCCATCCCTCTTCCCTTTCTTCCATTCTGGAATACTGCCGGAGCCACGCAGGCGTGGCTGCAGTGCTGTGTACAACCGGTTACAGTGCGGAGCAAACAGCGGAGATCCAGGAAGCTTCCAAAGAACTGCCCTTGTTCTATTCCCGGAACATGTCTCTGGGTGTAAACCTTCTGATCGAGCTTGCTAAGAAAGCTGAAGCTGTTTTAGGCGACGCTTTCGATGTGGAGATCGTGGAGATGCACCACAATCAAAAGATCGACGCTCCCAGCGGCACGGCTTTGATGATCGCCGACGCTATCAATCAAGTGCGGGATGATTCCATGAACTATGTGTACGATCGTCACTCCCAGCGGAAAAAGCGGGAGAAAAAGGAGATCGGACTCCATTCCGTGCGGGGCGGCACCATTGTGGGCGAGCATCAGGTGATCTTCGCTGGCCAGAGTGAGGTCATCACCCTGTCTCATTCCGCCCAGTCCAAGGAACTGTTCGCTGCCGGTGCTGTCAACGCGGCGGTATTTATGGCCTGTAAGGGGCCTGGGCTTTACGACATGTCCCATTTGATTTGAGGAGGATTTCTCATGAGCGCTTCCACAGTCATCAGTACGGTCGATAATATCACTCTTATCACCTTGCAGGACTTCCCCGCCAACGTGGTATCTATTGCCAAGATATTTGACGCTATTTCCCAGTACGGCATCAATATCGACATGATCTCCATGGCACCTACCCACGGGGCGACCACTGGTCTGTCTTTCACCATTTCCGACGAAGATATGATCGACATCCTGGGTTTCACTTCCAAGCTGAAGCGGGAGACAGACATCGACGTGATCGTCAGCTCTGTCAACCATAAGATCTCTGTATACGATCCCCTGATGAAGAACACTCCCGGTATCGCTGCTCAAGTGTTCAATGCCATTTCCGGTACAGATGCTGATATCCGTCTGATCACCACTTCTGAGGTTGAGATCTCCCTGCTGGTCACCGAAGCCGACTTCGACACGGTGCTGGGCGCGATCCAAAAGGCTATGGCGTAAGAAGTTCAGAAATATCGTCAACAGACGCTACATGAATACTGTAAACCACGCTGGAAAGTTCGTTTGCTTTACAGCGTGGTTTTCATATAATCAATTTGTGGAAAGCTGCGGTGAAGTGATGAAAATTAGGATCATTGGTCCAAGCGGATCGGGAAAAACATTCCTAGCAAAACGATTGAGTGAAAAATATCATATTCCCGTTTGTTCCCTGGACGATCTATTTTGGGATAATTCGAAAGGGGCGTATAACTGCAAGCGAGATGAGAACAGTCGAGACGCGATGTTGGAGCAGAAAGTTTCTCAGGAGGATTGGATCATCGAAGGTGTTCAGTTTACTTGGTGTGAGTCTAGTTTTGCACATGCTGACGTGATCTATTTTTTGGATACGCCGCCTTTATTGTGCCGTGTTCGGATCATCCGCAGATTTCTTAAACGGAAGTTCCATAGAACCAGCAGAAAAAATGAGACGCTTAGTTCCTTGGTTTCTTTGCTCAAATGGACAAAAAAGTTCTATCATGTGAATCTGCCGCAAATACGAAGCACACTTTCTAAATACGAAAACAAAGTAGTCACATTACCACACAAACAGGATATACAGCATCTTATTTCCCGATGATTCTTGGGGATTGGATGCAGAGAACCCCTCCTTTTGTTGAAAAGGAGGGGTTCTTGTATTACGTGATGTTTTATTTAGAAGACGGCTTTGTGGAACACTTTCTTGCCCTTTTTGATGACCAGGCCGTTTTTAAAGGCATCCTGAGGGAAGGTCTTGTTCATGTCAGTGACCTTCTCGTCAGCCACGGTCAGGCCGCCCTGCTGGATCAGCCGCCGGCCCTCACCCTTGGAAGGCACCAGACCTGTTTTCAGCAAAAGATCCAGAACAGAGATCTCTCCGTCAGTGAAGTCCTCAGAGGACAGCTGAGTGGTGGGCATGTTGGCCGTGTCCGCTCCAGCGCCAAACAGTGCCCGAGCGCCGTCCTGGGCTTTCTTTGCTTCCTCTTCCCCGTGGACCATCTTGGTCAGCTCGAAAGCCAGGATCTCCTTGGCCTTGTTCAGCTGGCTGCCTTCCCAATGACTCATTTCCTCGATCTCTTCCAGAGGCAGGAAGGTAAGCATACGCACGCACTTGAGCACGTCAGCGTCATCCACGTTGCGCCAGTACTGGTAGAAATCAAAAGGACTGGTCTTGTTGGGATCCAGCCACACGGCGTTGCCGGCAGTCTTGCCCATCTTCTTGCCCTGAGAGTCAGTAAGCAGGGTGATGGTCATGGCGTGAGCGTCCTTGCCCAACTTCCGGCGGATCAGCTCAGTGCCGCCCAGCATATTGCTCCATTGGTCGTCTCCACCGAACTCCATGTTGCAGCCGTAGTGCTGGAACAGGTAGTAGAAGTCATAGCTCTGCATGATCATATAGTTGAACTCCAGGAAGGACAGTCCCTTCTCCATGCGCTGCTTGTAGCACTCGGCCCGAAGCATATTGTTCACGCTGAAGCAGGCGCCCACTTCCCGCAGAAGGTCCACGTAGTTCAGGTCCAGCAGCCAGTCAGCGTTGTTGAGCATCATAGCCTTGCCATCGCCCTCGCCAAACTCGATGAACCGTTCCATCTGACGCTTGAAGCAATCGGCGTTGTGCTGGATGTCCTCCTTGGTGAGCATTTTCCGCATGTCGGTCCGGCCGGAGGGGTCGCCGATCATGGTGGTGCCTCCGCCGATCAGGGCGATAGGCTTATTTCCAGCCATTTGCAGCCGCTTCATCAGGGTGAGGGCCATAAAATGACCAGCTGTAAGGCTGTCGGCGGTGCAGTCAAAGCCGATGTAGAACACGGCCTTGCCGTTGTTGACGACTTCGCGGATCTCTTCTTCATTGGTGACCTGGGCGATCAATCCCCGGGCCTGTAGTTCTTCGTACACTCCCATGTGTATCATCCTTTCCAAAAATGATGTTTCGAAAATGCCCGGGGTGCGGGCAAAAAGAAACGCCCCCTGCATTTTCACGCAGAGGGCGATAAATGACTTTACCGCGGTACCACCTCAATTTATCACGTCCTTGCGGTCCGTGACCTTAGGGGCACTTTCATGCCCTGGCAGAGTAACGCCTGCCGGACGGCTGTTCCTACTGATAATTGGTTCAGAACAGCGGCTCGGGACTGTATTTTCAGAAGCCGCCACGCTCTCGCTTTCACCTGCCGCGAGTTCTCTTTGCCGTGGGATCGGCGCTTACTTTGTTCCGTCATCGCCATTATGTGAAATTATACGGCGGCAGACTTCAAATGTCAAGCCTTTTGAAGCATTTCCTCCGCCATTTCCAGCTGGAGCTGGGTAATGGAATCCCCACCGATGATCCGGGCAACTTCCCGTTTTCTGCCCTCCAGATCCAACTCTGTGACCTGGGTATAGGTGCGGTCCTGCTCCACATGCTTAGAGATCAGCAGGTGATGGTCCGCCAGGGCTGCCATTTGAGCCAGGTGAGTGATACACAACACTTGACGGTCCCGGGAGACCTGCTTTAACTTCTGCCCCACCTTGTTGGCCGCCGCACCGCTGATACCTGTATCCACCTCGTCAAAGATGAGCGTGTCCACCTTGTCCTTGCCGGAAAGCACGGTCTTGATGGCCAGCATGATACGGGAAAGCTCGCCGCCGGACGCAATCTTGGACATGGGCTTGGGAGGTTCTCCCTTGTTGGCCGATACCAGGAATTGGATCCTGTCGCAACCCATGGCGTACAAAGGTACCCGCTGGATATCGGTCTCAAACTCGATACCGGGCATGTTGAGAAAAGCCAGTTCTTCCTTCACCTGACGGATGAACTGCCCGGATACTTGTTTGCGCTTATGGGAAAGTTCCTTAGCAAGAGCGATGGCTCTGCTCTTTTTCTCTTCATACAAGGCTTCCAGCCGTTCTCGCTCCTCATCGGAGAATTCGATTTGGTGCAGACGTGTGCGGCAGTCCTCTAAAAATTCTAGGATCTTTTCCTCACTGCCGCCGTATTTCAGCCCTAGCTTGTACAGCAGGTCCAGCCGGTCCTCAATGGATTCCAAAAGCTCCGGGTCGAAATCCACGCCGGTGTTCCGCAGAAGGGAATCTACATCTTCCAGCAGATAGCCTGCTTCCCGCAGTTTCTGAGCAGCCTCTTCCAACTCCGGCAAAAATGCCGCCACTCGGTCCGCTTCCGAGGACGCCTGGGAAACTTCCGAAAGGAGACCTTCCTTTTCCTCGTCTCCGGCAAGCAAGGCACGAAGCAGCTCTAAAGCCTCAGCGATCTTCTCGCTGTTGCGGATCACATCCCGCTGGGCTTCCAATTCTTCCCGCTCCCCTGCCCGGACATTGGCGGCTTCGATCTCGTCGATCTGGTAATGGAGCAGGTCGGAAAGCCGGGCTTTCTCCCCTTCATCGGTCTGCAAATCCTCCAACTGACGCTGAGTCTCTCGCAGCCCGCGATAAGCGCTCTGATACTGGGTCAGCAGCTCCTCCAAGCCTCCAAAGCTGTCCAGATAGGTCATGTGGACTTCGGGAGACAGAAGCTCATAGCTTTCGTGCTGGCCATGGATCGTTACCAGTCTTGGTCCCAGCTGCTTGAGCATAGAAACGGTCGCCGGAGCGCCATTGAGCTTACAGGGAGAACGGCCTTCCAGCCGGATATCCCGTTGGATCAACAGAGAACCGTCCTCTTCTCGAGGAATAGACAGTTGATCCAACAGAGCTAGAGTTTCCTGATCCAGTCCTGTGAAAAGAGCGGACACGGACGCACTGGACGCTCCGGTGCGTACCAGCTCTTTGGAGGTGCGCTCGCCCAGCACAGCGTGAATGGCGTCAATGATGATGGATTTGCCCGCGCCGGTCTCGCCGGTGAGAACAGTGAAGCCCTTTTCCAGATCGATGGACGCCTTCTCTATGACCGCGATGTTTTGAATGAATAATTGTGAAAGCATGTCCTCACCTGTTGATCAGCTTGCGGAACTCTTCCTGAGTCTCCAAAGCGTCCGCGTCTGTACGGCAGACGATGAAAATGGTATCCTCACCCGCTAAAGTGCCCACAAAGCCAGGCCAGTGCATGGAATCCATAGAAGCACATACTGCCTGGGCCATGCCTGTCATGCAACGGACCACGACCATGTTTTGGGCGGCTTCCACTGAGAGTACGGAATCAGCAAAAAAGGAATAGAATTTAGAGGACATGTCGCTGATGTTCTCACTGCCGGTAGAATAGCGGTATTTACCTGTCCGTGAAAGAGTTTTCACAAGACGCAGCTCTTTGATGTCTCGGGAGACTGTGGCTTGTGTCACGTCAAATCCGCTCTCCCGCAGATAGCGAAGCAGCTCGTCTTGGGTATCGATGTCATATTCTTTGATGAGTTCCAGGATCTTCGCGTGTCTTCGAGTTTTCATGAGATGGAAACCAATCCTTTCTGGCATATGCGCCGTTTTGCTACGTAGCGTATAGAAACGAACACGGTCACTGCCGTGTCTCGATGATCTTCTGATTGAGGATGTCGTAAAAGTCATATCCGCCCAAGCGAATGAACCGTGCGATCCTGTCCGACGGGAAAAAGCGAAGTTTATCGCCGGTAACGACCTCCAAGGGCGTCTCCCCGTCCACGGAGAGGTACAGCTTGCCAATATTTTCGGGGATGTCTACCAACAGCTGGGACTCCGTCCCGAAAATGACGCTGCGGTTGAACAAGGAATGAGGACAGATGGGGGTGTATACCAGACAGTCCATGTTGGGTTCGATCACTGGGCCGCCAGCGGAAAGAGAGTAGGCGGTGGACCCAGTAGGTGTGGCCACAATGAAACCGTCCGCCCGATAGCGATAGGAACGCCGCCCCAAAGTCATCTGATAGTCGATGATCTTGGCGGGTTCCCCGGAAAGCACCGCATCGTTCAGGGCGTGGAACCGTTGGACTTGGTCGCCGGACACAAGCTCCACAGCCAGCATTAGCCGTTTTTCTTCACGGTATTCGCCGTTTATCAGGTTAGAGAGCAGCGACAGCTCATGACGTTCCACACCGGCGGTAAAGCCTAATTTTCCAGCGTTGACGCCCAAGATGGGCTTGTTCATGGAAGCAGCCAGTTTCGCTGTGTGGATGATGGTTCCATCCCCTCCGATAGCGATGAACAGATCGCAGGTCAGAAGGGAATCCTCCACCCGCTCCTGATACAGGCCGTGAGCCGTGAACAGGTCGGTCTTGAGCACCGTCTCGCACCCGCATTGGGAGAGAATCTCCAAAACCTCGTCGGTGCAGGCCTGGGCGGCTCCTTTTGTCAAATTGGGGACCACTGCGATCTTCACAAGGCTTCCCCCTTTCTCAATACTCACTCCTTGCCGGGACGATCCAGCTCTTTGTGGGAATCCTCCACCACCTGTTTGGCATCGGGGACGCCCGGGGTCAGGATAGGCTCATCCGAGCGCTCTAAATAGATCAGATACTCGATGTTTCCTTCAGGGCCCTTTACCGGAGAATAGGTCAGTCCCAGCACAGAGAAACCGTTTTCCAGGGCAAAATCCCGGATCTTTTCGATGACCTCCCGATGAACAGCCTGGTCTCGGACAACACCCTTCTTCCCTACCTTTTCCCGGCCAGCTTCAAACTGGGGTTTGATAAGACACACTGCCTGGCCGTGCTCTGCCATGAGAGGCCTCACCGCGGGAAGAATGATCGTCAGGGAGATAAAGGACACGTCCACGGAGAAAAAGCCGATCTCCTCCGGGATCTGTTCTTTCGTCAGGTAACGGGCGTTAGTGCGTTCCAAATTGACCACGCGGGGATCGGTGCGCAGGCTCCAAGCCAGCTGGCCATAGCCCACATCCACCGAGTACACTTTACAGGCGCCGTTTTGCAGCATGCAGTCTGTAAAGCCTCCGGTGGACGCTCCCACGTCCATGCAGATCTTGTCCGTCAGCGTCAATCCGAACTGCTTCATGGCCTTTTCCAACTTCAAGCCGCCCCGGCTCACATATTGCAGCCCTTTCCCCCGGACCTCAACTTGAGCGTCCTCGGAGAAAGTGTCACCGGGTTTGTCGGCCTTCTGGTTGTCTACATACACCTGGCCCGCCATGATCAGAATCTTGGCTTTTTCCCGGCTTTCCGCCAGGCCCCGCTCTGTTACCAGAATATCAAGGCGTTTTTTCATGGCTGTCTCCTTTTTCTTTTTGCAGCGTATCCAGCACCATTTGCCGGATGCCCTCTGTGTTCAGCCCCAAGGTCTCCAAGGAGCGGAACATGGGCGCATGCTTGATATAGGGGTCCTCAATGGCCCTCAGATGAAAATCTCCTTCAAACCCTTGCTCTTCCAAAAGGTAGGAAAAGTGCTCACCGATCCCTCCCCGCTGAATGCCTTCCTCAAAGAAAAACACATGGCGGCAGGGACAAGCCTCTTTTACAGCGGCGGGATCAATGGGGATGATCCTGTTTAGTTTGATGAGCTTTGTTTCAATGCCTTCTTTTTCCAGCTGTTCCTTACATTCCGCGGCGAAAGAAAAGACTCTGCCAAAGGTGACAAGGCAAACTTCCGCGTCCTGCTTTCCGAACACACTGGTGGGATCGGTAGTGCTCTGAAAATACGCAGGCTTGTACAGCTCTTTCCCTCGGGGATAGCGGATAGCGCACAGCCCCTGTCCCTTCTCTATCAGATGGGTAAGTTGGAGACGCAGCTCCCGAAAATAAGAGGGGGAATACACGGTAATGTTGGGGATCGTCTGAAGATAGGCCGTATCGAACACGCCTTGGTGAGTCTTGCCGTCCTCCCCCACTACGCCAGCCCGGTCAATGGCCAGGATGGCTTTGGTGTTCTGCATGGAGATATCGTGGATCAGCTCGTCATAAGCTCGCTGGAGGAAAGTAGAATACACAGCGAACACGGGAAGCATTCCTCCCGCTGCCAAGCCACCCGCGAAGGTGACTGCGTGTTCTTCTGAGATCCCCACGTCAAAGAATCTGTTGCGAAACTCCTCCCGGAAATCGCTTAAGCCTGTACCACTCTGCATAGCCGCGGTGATGGCGCAGATCTTGGGGTTCTCTCTGGCCAACGCGCAGAGGGTCTTTCCAAACTCGTCGGAAAAACTCTGAGATTTCTCGCCGGTGTCTCCGGTAGTCACGTCGAAACCAGAAAGGCCGTGGTAAATGGTGGGATCTTGCTCGGCGTACTGATAGCCTTTCCCCTTATAGGTGCGCACATGGAGCAACACCGGCTTGTGAAGCAGCTTGGCGGTTTCTAGTGTTTCCGCCAGCTCTTTTACATTGTGGCCGTCAAAAGGACCATAGTAGGCGAAGCCGAAATCTTCGAAAATGGTGGAATTATAGAACAGACGCTTGACGGCTCGCTTTACCCGACGCAGCGCGCCAGCGATGACGGCTCCCACTACCGGCAGTTTTTGCAGAGAGCGTTCCAAACGGTTTTTTGTTTTGATATACCCCGGTTTGGTACGGATGTGGTTGAGATACCGGGCCATGGAACCCACGTTCTTGGAAATGGACATGGTGTTGTCATTTAAGATGACGATCAGGTTCCGATGGAGCCGTCCGGCGTTGTTGAGTCCTTCATAGGCCAAGCCGCCGGTAAGAGCGCCGTCACCGATCACAGCCACCACATAGCCCTCTTTCCCTTGCAGGTAATTGGCTTCCGACACCCCCAAGGCGGAGGAAATGGAGGTGCTGCTGTGGCCGCAAGTAAACAGATCGTATTCGCTTTCCTCACGGCAGGGGAATCCCGCCAGACCTCCCTCGGTTCGGATAGTAGAAAACTGAGGATACCGTCCGGTCAGCAGCTTATAGGGATAGCTTTGATGGCCTACGTCCCACACAATGGTATCCCGAGGCGGCGAAAAAGCCAGCCCCAAAGCCACTGTCAGCTCCACCACTCCCAAATTGGAGGCCAAATGGCCGCCATTAGCGGAAACGGTGTCGATGATGACCCGGCGCATTTCCTCACATAGAGCAGTGAGTTCCTGGGAACCCAGCCCCTTGATATCCTTGGGAGAATGGATCGTTTCCAGTAAACTTGCCATAAAGAGACAACTCCCCTTTGATCAAAGAGACTGATCCTGCATCTTAGCGGCAGTGACCGTGTTTTTCAGCAGCATGGCGATGGTCATGGGACCTACGCCTCCCGGGACAGGAGTGATGTAGGAAGCGATGGGCTCCACCTGATCACAATCCACGTCTCCGCAGAGCTTGCCATTTTCGTCCCGGTTCATGCCCACGTCAATGACCACTGCACCAGGCCGGACCATGTCTGCGGTGACAAAATGGCTCTTTCCCACGGCGGAAACAAGAATATCCGCCTGACGGGTGACCTCCGGCAGATCTTTGGTGCGGCTGTGGCATACAGTGACGGTGCCGTTCTGATGAAGGAGCAGCATAGCCATAGGTTTGCCTACGATATTGCTTCGTCCGATGACGACACAGCGCTTTCCTTCCACGGAGATGTCGTATGCCTTCAGCAGCTCCATGATCCCAGCGGGGGTGCACGGCAGGAATTGATAGTCACCCAGCATGATCTTGCCCACATTGTAGGCGTGGAACGCGTCCACGTCCTTTTTGGGATCGATGGCTTCTACTACTGCTTCCTCGTCAAGCCCCTTAGGCAACGGAGATTGGACAAGGATGCCGTGAATATCTTTTTTATGGTTTAATTTGTCCACCAGGGCCAGCAGCTCCTCCTGAGTGGTCTCTGCGGGAAGAGCGTATTCTTCTGAATAAATGCCCGTGGCCTGGCAGGCTTTTTTCTTGTTGTTTACATAGATTCTGGAGGCGGGATCGTCTCCCACGATCACCACCGCCAGACCAGGACAAATGCCCTGCTCTTTCAGAGCGGCGACCTCTTTCGCCACTTCCTCACGCACTTTGGCGGAAACGGCTTTACCGTCGATGCGTGTTGCCATAATCTTCCCCTTCCTTTCTCGGGTCAATCCTTCTTTTCTGTCTGGCTCTCTTCCTTTTCTTCCGGATCAGTTTCCACTTCTGTTTTAGAGACTGCGTCCTTTTGGGAGGAAGGCTCTTCCTCCCCATCTTTCTCGGTCATTTCCAGAGAAGTCTCTTCTTTCTTCTCTTCGGCTGCGTCGGAACCAAAGATTTCCCGCAACTCTTCCTCAGGAAGGTCACCAAAAATAGTGCTGGGAGCATGATCGCCTTCAGGCTGAGGCGCGCCTTCGATCAAACCCACAGATTCCATCACATGGATGTCGCCGCAGCCGGTCAGGCTGGTCTTATGGCGGAATACCACCAGCAGGACGATGCCAGCAATCACACACACACCAGCGAGCACTTGGGAGACACGCAGGTTGACGCCAGGGATCATCAAGCTGTCGGTGCGCAGTCCTTCAATGAAGAACCGGCAGAAGCCGTACCACACTGTGTAGAGCAGGAAAGTCTGTCCGTCGTAGCGGCGGAACTTCCTAGTGAAAATGTGGAGCAATACGAAACCCAGGATGCAAAGGAGGGACTCATACAGGAAACAGGGATGGACATTTCCCTCTACCACTAGAGCAGTATTGTCACTGTGCATGCCCCAAGGCAAATCGGTAGCGGTGCCGAAAGCTTCCTGATTGACAAAGTTGCCCCAGCGGCCTACGGCTTGACCGATCAAAAAGCCCAGAGACGCGATATCCAACACCGCGGCCACCTTCAACTTGCGCAGCTTGGCAGTGAGGCTTCCGAAAACCACGGCTCCGATCAACCCGCCGTAAATGGCCAAGCCGCCATCGTGGATTTGGAAGATCTTGATGGGGTCATTCCAGTATTTGTCGCCGGGATAGAAGATCACGTAATACAGACGGGCGCAGATCACACCAGCGATCAAGCCCACAATCACAACGTCAAACAACCGATTGACATCGATATTCATTTTTTTGCAGCTGTAACTGGCGTAAATGATGGCCAGCAAGAAACCTATGGCAATGATGATGCCATACCAGTAGATATGATAATCACCGATGGAAAAAGCAACGGTGTTTACCGTAAATTCCAACCCCAAATGGGGGAACGTAACTTCATGAGTCATGGGGATAAATCCTCCTTTCAGCGCGAAGGCCGTGTCGGTTTTAGATAGGACGGATCACGGAGAGCACACTCCGGTCCTCTTGGAAGATCCGATCCAGAGCTTTCTGGCAGTCCTCAAGGCTCAGGTTGGCCAGAGAATCGATATAGGTGAAAAGCTCCCGGTCTTTCAGGGCCATATTCGCCAATCCGTTGGCGATATTCCCGGTGCTGTTCAGGCTGGAAACGATCTCTCCATACAGAGCCCGCTTGGAACGCTCAAAAGCCTCTTCCGGGATTCCTTCCTTCTGGAACCGTTTCGCCTCCGCCAAAATGGTCTTGGCTACCTCTTCGGGATCATTGGACTCTCCCGAGAAAATGACTGTGGCAAAGCCGCTGCCTTCAAAATATTCGTAAGCGAAGCTGGATTCATTGACGAGTCCTCTGTCCAGCAGATCCCGGAACAAAGGCGAAGCTTCAGACGCCAGGGTCTCCAGCAGCACTTCGGTCGTTGCAACGTCTTTTTCCGAGCGAGGCTTGGCCGCGTCTGGCTCCTTGAATCCGAATTGGAACAGCGGCAGCGCCACGGAAAGCCGTTCCTCCACTTTGGGGGAAACGATGGTATCCGGCTCTTGGGGAAACACTCGTTTCACTGTGACAGGTGCGGAAGACTTGAGCATTCTGTCGCAGACTTCCAAAACTTTTTCCTGGTCGAAGTTGCCCGCCAGGGTAAGAACCATATTTCCCAGATTGTAAAAGGTGTTGTAACAGCGATACAGCAGTTCTGGTGTGATCTGCGCGATGCTCTCCACCGTGCCGGCGATGTCCTGCTGGATGGGATGGCTGTGATACATAGCTTTCAGGTAGTTGAACATCACTCGCCATTGGGGATCGTCATCGTACATCTTGATCTCCTGACCAATGATGCCTTGTTCCTTCCGCACGGTCTCTTCTGTGAAGTAGGGAGACTGGACGAAGTCCAGCAAGATCTCCAAAGACTGGTACAGCTTGTCAGCACAAGAAAACAGATAGCAGGTGGACTCGAAGGAAGTGAACGCGTTGGCGTTGGCGCCGGTTTTGGAAAAACGGTCAAAGGCGTCCCCGTCCTCACTCTCAAAGAGCTTGTGCTCCAGGTAATGGGCGATGCCTTCAGGCACCAATTCTGGAGCAGGCTCATCGCTGCGCTGGAAGCAGTTGTCGATGGATCCGTACCGGGTGCCAAATACAGCATAAGCAGTGCTGCAATGTTCCTTGGGGTACAGCAAAATCGTCAGCCCCGAAGGATGCTTGATTTCCGTGTAGGCGTCCCCCACCCGCTGACTTTGATAGATTTTAGAAATGCGCTCAGCCATGGAGTTCGCCTCCTTTCAAAGTGAATACCGACGCGGGATAAAATCTTCCCGCGGCCTCTACCACTTGGTCCACAGAGTACGCCATGAGCTTTTCCTCCACCTGCTCCGGTGAAAGGGGCGCTCCGGAGAACTGCTGGCCCAGGTTAAAGGCCTCTATCTGGTTCAGGGAGTCCCTCACGGACCGGAGAGAATTCTGCATGGCCAGCTTGGCGGAAAGCAATTCATCCTCCGTCAGCTCGCCCTTTTGCAGAGCCCGCAGTTGGTCAGCGATAGCCTCTTCCGCCCGTTCCAGATTGTGGGTTTCCACGCCGCTTTCGATATACATGGCCCGGCTGTTCTGATTCATGCCAGCAGAACAGTAATAACAAAGGCTCATTTTCTCCCGGACGTTCTGGAACAGCTTGGAACTGGGCACACCGCCCAAGACAGCCGCTGTAAGGCCGAAGAGGGTCTTCTCCTCCTGGGCGTAGTCAGCCCGGTAGGCCATGGACAGCTTGGACTGGGACAGGGGCTGCTCCTCCACCACGCGGCGGACTTCCTGTGGCTTCTCAAAAGCCAAAGGCCCAGTGACGATGGGTTTTCCAAGTCCAGCAAAACGGGTCCGGAACATTTCTTCGTTGGGGACACAGTCGCCCAGAGCGTAGATCTCAAACCGAGCATTTGAAAGGATCTCATCCCAGGCGGCGGTCACTGCGGCCCGATCCAGAGCTTCCACTTCTTCCCGGGTCCCGGAACAGCTGAGACCAGCGTTTTGCCCCTGGAACAACAGCTCCTCACTGCGGCGGTGGGTATATATGATCTTGTCATTGAATTCGGAATCCATCTGCTCTAAAAGTTGTCGCTGTTTCTGACGGAAATTCTCCGCCGGGAACAGGCCATCCTGGTCCTTCAAAGGATGGAACAGGACAGAAAAGAGCAGGTCTGTAAGCAGAGCAAACATGTCTTCCCCACCGAAAGCGTACCGGTTGGAGATGCCTTCCCCAGAAAGGGTCAGGCACTGAAACGCCCCGATCTTTTGGATCCTGCTGGTAAGGGACGCTCCATAAAGTTCGGCGAGCCTGCTGTTGAAAGAGGTATAGTCAGGATATTCCCTGGTGACCTGGCTTACAAGACCAGGCAGGATGGCATAGCGTGCCGCGGTAGAACTTTCCAAAGGCAGAAACATGTTCACAGAGACCTTCATGGTCTTAAACCTTGGGTCTGTAAAGGTATGCAGCGTGACAGCATCGCTGAGGCGCCGCGTAGTGATTTCGCTCATAATTTTGTAACCTTCCCAAAAATGATTGCAGTAGATGTGGGACAAAAGAAGCAGAAGTGCATAAATATGCTTCTATACAGCTATTTAGTATACCACATTCTCCCAGGTTTTGAAAGGGTCCGAAAAAAATTCACAAATAAAACGAAAAAGCGCGCCGCATGGAAAAAGCGGCGCGCTGCAAGGCGCTTATTTCGTGCCGAAGATCCGATCTCCAGCGTCTCCCAATCCGGGGAGAATGTATCCGTTCTCGTTAAGGCACTGATCCACGGCAGCACAGTAAACATGCACGTCGGGGTGAGCCTTCGTCAGAACTTCCAGACCTTCCGGAGCGGCGATCACGCACAGGAACTTGATGCTCTTGGGATGGCTGCGCTTGACGATGGTAATAGCGTCCACCGCGGAACCACCGGTGGCCAGCATGGGATCCAGGACGATCACGTCCCGTTCCTCAATGTCAGCAGGCAGCTTGTTGTAATACTCCACAGGCTTCAGAGTATCATGGTCCCGGTAAAGCCCGATGTGTCCCACCTTAGCGGAAGGCACCAGCTTCAGCATGCCGTCTACCATGCCCAGACCAGCCCGCAGGATGGGAACGAAGGCCAGCTTCCGGCCGGCGATCACCTTGGTGGTGGTTTTCTGCATGGGAGTCACCGTTTCCACATCCATCAAAGGCAGGTCACGAGTGGCTTCATAGCACATCAGAGTGGCGATCTCACTGACCAGCTCCCGGAAGTTCTTGGTGCCGGTAGAAACGTCCCGCAGGAACGTAAGCTTGTGCTGGATCAGAGGATGGTCCATTACAAAGACATTTTCCATGTTTTCCATTGTCTATCTCCTCCCTTATTGGTAAAAATCTGATTACAGCTGTCCGTTTTCGATTTGAGCGATCTGGTCGATCCGGCGCTGGTGACGGCCGCCCTCGAACTCGGTGTGCAGGAAAATATCCACCAGCTTCAAAGCGGTTTCCTTGTCGATGACCTTGCCGCCCATGCACAGGATGTTGGCGTTGTTGTGACGACGGGTCATTTCAGCGCAGAACTCGTTGGTGCAAAGGGCGGCACGAATGCCTTTCACTTTGTTGGCAGCAATGGAGATGCCAATACCCGTGGAGCATACCAGAATGCCGTAGTCAGCTTCTCCGGAAGCCACTACTTTGGCAGCTTTTGCAGCGATGGGAGCGTAGTCGATGGAATCGGTGTTGTACGCACCGAAATCCTCATAAGGGATGTTGTTCTCCTCCAGATAACCCCGAACGGCTTCTTTCAACTCGAAGCCGCCGTGGTCACAGCCAATAGCCAGTTTCATAACAAAAAGCTCCTTTCCAGCTTTTGATTTTCCTTATGCTTGCGCCTTTTGTTCCAGACGCTTCTTCAATTCCCGTTCCGCCTGAGGCAGCCGCAGGTATACCGGCGCCAGCGCGGAGGCTGAAATGGTGTTGCCTGCCTGGGCAGCCTCTTCTCCTAAAAGGGCCACAGATGAAGCACGCTGGAAACGGATGGCTTCCGGCGCCAACCGAGCACCCCATGTGCCAAAGGTCTTATGGCACAGAGAGGCCCCATCCCCCAGGAGCAGCACTCGATCCCCGTAGGAACGGCATTCTTCTTCCAGCGCGGCGATGGATAAGGCCCGATCCTCTGTCAGACGTTTCAGCTTACCGTTCTCCACCTGAAACAGAGCGTTATACACTTGACCGCAACGGGCGTCCATGACAGCGCACAACAAAGCGTCTTGGGCGGAGATCCCACTGTAGGCGATAGTTTCCAGAGTGGAGACCCCAACACAGGGGGTGTCGTTCACCATGGCCATACCTTTTACACAGGCCACACCAATGCGTACCCCTGTAAAGGAACCAGGACCGTGGGAAACAGCTAAAAGATCCACTTCATTGCAGGAGTGTCCCACGGTATCCAGAAGACTCTGGACCATGGGAAGGAGCGTCTGGCTATGCGTTTGTTTAGTATTGACGAAAAACTCGCCAAGGAGCTTTCCGTTTTCCACCACGGCGGCAGAGGCAGCCGTAGCGGAAGAATCGATCCCTAAAGTCAGCATGGTGTTCCCCCTCCTTTCCATCCTTCAATAGTGATGATCCTTTCCTGTTCCCCGTCTCCTGGACGGATGTCCACAGAGATCACCTGCTCCGGAAGCGCCCCGACGATGTTTTCACTCCACTCGATCACCAGCACATAATCCGTGTCCAGGTAGTCGAAGAAGCCGGTAGAGTACAGGTCATCCCAGCTCTCCACTCGGTACATGTCAAAATGTTCCACCGTCAGGCGGCCGGAATATTCGTTGACCAAAGCGAAGGTAGGGCTGGATGCCACGTCCCCCGCTCCCAGACCTATTGCAAGTCCCCGGGTAAAAGCGGTTTTGCCGGCTCCCATACCGCCGGTAAACGCGATAATCTCTCCCCCTTTCAGGTCATGAGCCAGGCGCTGGGCCAAAGCTCCGGTCTCCTGGGGAGAATGGGTGATGAACTGCTCCGCCATATCAGAACAGGCCGTGGATCACGGCGTTCTCGTCCACGTCGATCTTTTCCGCTGCAGGGACCTTGGGCAGACCGGGCATGGTCATGATATCACCGGCATAGGCCACAACGAACCCAGCGCCGTTAGAAAGCCGCAGATCCCGGATAGTGATGGTGAAATCCGTGGGACGGCCCAGCAATTTGGCGTCATCAGAAAGGGAATACTGAGTCTTAGCGATGCACACCGGCATAGAGTCGCCGCCCAGAGCTTTGATATCCTTCAGGGACTTGATCGCAGCACCTGTGAAGGTAACGTCTTTGGCGCCGTAGATCTTAGAGGCGATGGCCTGGATCTTTTCCTCCACCGTGGCTTCGATGGGATAAATGGGAGCAAAGTTGTTTTTGCCTTCGTTCTCGTCGATGACGCGGCAGATGGTCTCAGCCAGCTCCACACCGCCTTCACCACCCTTACCGAACACCTCGGACAGTGCGTAGGACACGCCCAGCTCCTGGCAGCAGCGATCGATGACAGCCAGTTCCCCGTCGGTATCCGTGCCGAACCGGTTGATGGCAACCACCACCGGCACACCGAATTTACTCATGTTCTCTACGTGAGCTTTCAGGTTAACAATGCCTTTTTCCAAGGCGGGAACATTTTCTGCGGCTAGGTCAGCCTTGGCCACGCCGCCGTTATACTTCAACGCACGCACGGTAGCAACTACTACCACACAGGAAGGAGCAAGACCAGCCATGCGGCACTTGATATCCATGAATTTCTCAGCGCCCAAGTCGGAGCCGAAACCAGCCTCTGTGATGCAGTAATCCGCCAGCTTCAAAGCCAGACGGGTGGCCCGCACAGAATTGCAGCCGTGGGCGATGTTGGCGAAGGGGCCGCCGTGCATGATGGCGGGGGTGCCTTCGATGGTTTGGACCAGGTTGGGATTCACAGCGTCCCGGAGCAGAGCGGCCATGGCGCCTTCCGCCTTGATGTCCCGAGCGTAGACGGGCTTACCATCGTAGGTGTAGGCAATGAGAATGCTGCCCAGTCGCTGCTTCAGGTCATTCATGTCCTTGGCGAGGCACAGGATCGCCATGACCTCGGAGGCCACAGTGATGATGAAACCATCCTCGCGTGGCACGCCGTTGATCTTGCCGCCCAGGCCCACGATCACATTGCGCAGCGCACGGTCGTTCATGTCCAGGCAGCGCTTGATCTGGATCCGCCGGGGATCGATGCCCAAAGGATTGCCCTGCTGCAAATGGTTGTCCAGCATAGCGCAGCACAGGTTGTTGGCGGAAGTGATGGCGTGCATATCTCCGGTGAAGTGAAGGTTGATGTCCTCCATGGGAAGTACCTGAGCATAGCCGCCGCCAGCAGCGCCGCCCTTGATACCGAACACAGGACCGAGAGAGGGTTCCCGCAGAGCAATGACAGCTTTTTTGCCGATCTTGGCCATAGCCTGGCCCAAACCGGCGGTAGTGGTGGTTTTTCCCTCACCGGCGGGAGTGGGATTGATAGCGGTCACCAGCACCAGCTTACCATCGGGCTTGTCCGCCAGGCGAGCGAAAGCCCGCTCATTGATCTTAGCTTTATATTTGCCGTAGAGCTCCAGCTCTTCTTCCTGGATGCCCAGTTCCTCAGCGATCTCCGCGATAGGACGGAGTTTTGTGCTTTGGGCGATCTCGATGTCTGAAAGCATTTCCCCCACAACCTTTCTGGCCGACAAGCGGCCACCGAATTTGTTTTTCCTGATCTATTATAGAAGATTTTGCGGAAGGTGTAAAGCCCGAAACAAAAAACTTGAAGGGCCGCTGTCACTATGCTATAATTAACATAATTCACCTTTCAATCAATTTCCGTGACCGGCATTGATCGGCCCATTTTTATAAAGAGTAGGATCTTGCTATGGTAAAACGACGATTAAAAAGTATTTTCAATTATATTAAAAAGGCAGACATCCTTTTGTGGGTGTTATTGGCAGCTATTTCTGCTTACAGTCTGTTGCTACTTTACAGCGTGGACCACTCCACAGGTTCCGGCTATTTCAGAACCCAGATTTTCGCTATCGCCTTGGGCGTTGCAGGAGCGATCTTCCTATCCCTGCTTGATTACGTGGAACTTTCCAACTTCTGGTATTTGCTGGCGGGCTTCTCCGTGTTTTTGATGATCTACACCGCGTTGTTTGGCGACGCGGTCAAAGGCAGCGGCGGCGTAGATGCTCGAGCCTGGATCACTATTGGCGGCAGGACGTTCCAATCTTCGGAGCTGGTGAAAATCGCGTTCATGCTCACCTACGCCAAGCACCTGGATTCTCTTCGGAAACGGGACTTGATCAACCAACCTCTCCATGTGGTGCTGCTGGGATGTCATGCCCTAGTGCCCATGCTGCTGTGTGAGATCCAGGGCGACACGGGCGCCGGAATGGCTTTTTTCGCCATGTTCTTGGTGATGAGTCTCGCGGCAGGCGTGAAGCTGCGGTATTTCGCCATGTTAGGGGGATTAGTGCTGATCGCTCTTCCCATTCTTTGGAAGTTTGTCATGGAGGATTATCAAAAACTTCGGTTCATCGCGCTGTTTAACCTGGATGATCCCAGTGTTCAAATGGACGCTGGGTACCAGCAGTATCAGGGACGGATCTCTATCGGCAGCGGAAAGCTGACTGGTCAAGGGTTGTTCCAAGGCAGTCGGGTAGCCAGCAATAGCGTTCCCTTCCAGCAGAGCGACTACATCTTCTCTGTTGCCGGCGAGGAATTGGGATTTATCGGCTGTTCTCTGATCCTCCTGCTGCTGTTCCTCTTTATGGTCAAGGTGCTCCATGTGGCTTATGTGTCCAGAGACGATCTGGGACGGTTCGTTTGTTTCGGCTATTTTGGGATCATTGCTTTGCAGTCCATTTCCAATATTGGTATGTGTCTTGCGCTGCTCCCCGCTATGGGCGTAACCCTTCCCTTCTTCAGCGCTGGCGGTTCCTCCGCAGCGTGTATGTATTTCGGGTTCGGCCTTGTTCAAAGCGTCTACATGCGCCGCAAGGAAAGCGATGGGCTTCGCTTGAAACGAAAAGAACCTCTTAGATTCCTTTACAAGCAAATATGACTGGCAAATAAAAAACGCCTTCGAGGAAAAAAACTCGAGGGCGTTTTCTTTATTGACTCAAAACCGTTTTTAGATCCCTTTGACAAACTCCCGGAACCGAGGCAGCATACCAATCTTGTCGGGTGTGTGGGGAGGCATTTGCAGGATGTCGTAACCGGGTAAGTTATTGCCTTCTACGAATACAGGACCGTTGGGAGTGATGGCCACATCCCAGCCAACATAACGCATTTTGGGGACCACCAGGGCAGCTTCCAGACACATGGCCTTGGCCTCTTCCCAATAGGGGATCGCAAACTCTTGGATCGTGGTATGGGTCCGGGGATGCTCCGTGTAGGTGTTTCGGGCCTTGTCGTAGGCGGGGTACTGGATGACACCCTTCTCCAAATCCAGGGGCGCGAACATACCGCCGGAATGAAGATTGTCCACAGGACGGTCGCTGTTGCCGATGCGGATGTGAGCATAGACAATGTGGGGACCGGTCTCGTTGACAATGGTGACGACCCGCAGAGTATTGATGGCGTGAGGGTTCATCTTGTTCATGGTCTCATGCTGCTGGAGCACGTCCTCCACAACACCGATACCTTCCGCCTTCAGCTTGTCATACATCTGGTCCAGGGAAGCGAAATCCTTCTTGAACAGCTTGTTGACGCCAAAGCCGCCGCTGGAAGCCCCTGGCTTCACCATGACGGCGTCCCGGTTTTCCATAAACTTCTTGAAGTCCTCTTTGGACGCCTTGGAAAAGTCCAGCCACTCCCGGCCAATGTATTTGGCGAAGGTGGTATAGAATTCCGTTTTGTTGTCAAAGTAATGGTAGGAATCCCGGTCGTTAAGGATACGGGTCATAGCGTTGTTGACACTGCGGGTCACATAGGTTGCACGCTGAGCATCCGTGAGATTATAGAACTCGCACAGCAGATAGTCATTAAACCCAGCGCCGTACTTGACACCACACTTCACAACGTCAGCCAAAATGCCCACGGAGTTCTTTTTTGTGATCTTGTGGACCTTGCCAACCGTCCGGAATAACTCCGGGTAATCCATGCGGGTAACACAGGTCAGGATAAATTTCAGCTTTCCCATGGTCCTTTCCCCCTTTAGCGCTTTTTGCTGCCGCCCTGCTGACGGCGCTGAGTGGCTTCCTCGTCCAGACGCAGTTCACCCTCATCCGTGATGGTGAGCACGCTGCCTGCCTTCGCCCCCTGGGGCAATTCCGGCAGCTCAATGGCAAAGAATTTCTGGTCGCTGTCTGTGCAGATGGCAAATTTACCGTCTAAGCGGTCAATAACAAGCTGTTTCATGGATTCCTTTCTGTCCTTTCCAGTGTGTTATGGTATTCACTTTTCAGGGAGAGCTGTTCCCCGTCCCAGGAGAACACCAGATCCCCGTCGGTATCCGTTCGATAGATAGAAGCGCCAGTGCTTTCCAGTCTCCGCAGAGTTTCTTCCCTAGGAAGGTTGCTGTTGTCCGGCCCTACGGAAATCACCGCGTATTTCGGAGAGACCGCCTCTAGAAACCGCTGGGAAGAGGAACCAGCGCTGCCGTGGTGAGCAACTTTCAGTAGGTCCACGTCCAGGCCTGCACCGGATTTCACCAGATCTAACTCCGCTTGCGACTCCATGTCACCGCAGAACAAGGCAGAGAAGCCTAAGTAATCCAAGCGCAACACCAGAGAGCAATTGTTAGACTCCTCATAGTCCTTCAATGGCCCGAGTACTTCCAGAGCAGTCCCACCCACAGAAAGAGCGTCTCCCGCTCTCACTTCCCGAATGGGGATATCAGCAGTCCTGCTTGCTTCCTCAAGCGCGGTGTATTCCAGGGTTTGGCACATTTCCTCCGGCCAGGGATAGACGATCAATTCTCCTACCGGAAGTTCTTCTATCACCTGAGCCATACCGCCGATATGGTCGCTGTCCGGATGGGAATCGATCACATAATCCAGCCGGTCCACACCCATTCTGTACAGGTAGTCCACCACTCTGTCGCCGGAAGCTGCTGTTCCCGCGTCTAAGAGGGCTGCTTTCCCTTCGCACCGCAAAAGCAGTGCGTCAGCTTTGCCCACGTCAATCACGTGAAGTTCCAGCGGCGAGGGTTCCGCCGTACCCCGAAATTCGGAGAGGGCAGACAACTCCCACCAAAACGCCTTCCCCAGCGGGGTAATGGAGAAGATCAACAGTGCTGCCAGGAAAGCGGATCCCGCTCGTCTGAGCCACATGCGGCGCTTCCTTTTGTCTGACTTCACGGTCACTCGTTCCCTTCAGAGGGTCCGCCCTGCTGCATGTTTCGCTCCAGCCATTGGGCATAACTCATAAGAACTTGACGGGGCTTGGAACCCTCGTGGGGACCTACAACGCCCAGCTGTTCCATTTCGTCGATCAGCCGTCCAGCTCGGGCATAGCCCAGACGCAGACGCCGCTGAAGCAGGGACGTGGAAGCCTGTCCCGCCTCTACAACGCACTTGATGGCCTCGTCGATCATGGGGTCTCCCCCAGTCTCGTTGTCGCCGCTGTCGTCGCTTTTGGATTCACTGGCGGCATTGCGTTCGATCTCTTCGATGACCTTCTCATCGTATTCAATGGTTTTTGTCTTTTTCACGAACTCCACCACAGAGGAGATCTCCTCATCGGTGACATAGCAGCCCTGCACTCGCAAAGGTTTGTTAGCGCCTACGGGAGCGAAGAGCATATCGCCGTTGCCCAGCAGTTTTTCCGCGCCGCCAGAGTCCAGGATGGTACGGGAGTCCACCGCGTTGGACACGGTCAATGCGATACGGCTGGGAATGTTGGCCTTGATCAGGCCGGTCACCACATCCACAGAGGGACGCTGGGTGGCCACCACCAGGTGCATACCGGCCGCGCGGGCCAGCTGAGCCAAGCGGCAAATGGAATCTTCCACCTCTTTGGGGGCGGCCATCATCAAGTCCGCCAGCTCATCGATGATGATGACGATCTGGGGCATGGCGGGCATGGGCTGACCGTTTTCGTCCTGATAATTCTGAGAGGCCGCTAAACTATTATACCCTTTCAGGTTGCGAACATTGAACTCGGAAAAGATCTTATACCTTTTCATCATTTCCGACACAGCCCAGCCCAAGGCACCGGAAGCCTTTCTGGGGTCAGTGACCACGGGTACCAGCATATGGGGCATGCCGTTGTACTCGGTAAGTTCGACGGCCTTGGGGTCGATCATCAGGAAACGCACCTCGTCAGGGCTGGCTTTATAAAGCATGCTGATGATCAATGAGTTGATGCACACGGATTTACCGGAACCAGTAGTACCTGCAATGAGCAAGTGGGGCATTTTCGCAAGGTCGGCAATTACAGGCTGGCCTGCGATGTCACGGCCCAAAGCCACGGATAGCTTGCTCTTGGAGGACTGGAAAGAATTAGATTCTACCAGTTCCCGCATGCGTACCGTGCTGCGGCTCTTGTTGGGCACTTCGATACCCACAGCCGCTTTCCCGGGAATGGGCGCTTCAATACGCACACCCGTTGCCGCCAAGTTCAACGCCAAGTCGTCGGAAAGGTTTGTGATCTTGCTGATTTTCACGCCGGCGGCAGGCTGGATCTCATACCGGGTGACAGACGGGCCGCGGCAGATATCCAAGATCTTAGTCTGCACGCCGAAACTTTTCAAGGTGTCCACCAGGATCCGGCCATTTGTCTGCAATTCTTCCGTTTCCAGGGCAGGATTCCCTTGAGGACTGACCGCCAGCATAGTTACCGGTGGGTAACAGTATGCGGTCTTGGAGGGCTCTGCCCCTGTATACAAGGCCTGCTGGAGAGGCGTAGCTTCTTTTCGGTCGTTTTTCTCCTTCTGCTCCATGAATTTTTCCGTCAATTCTTTGACTTCCTCAGGAACAGGAGTAGATTCCGTATCGGCACGCCGTTCTTCCGCAACGGGGGCCGGCTCTTCCGTCATGGGCTTCTCAGAGGGCATGGAAGAACGTACCGTTTCCACCGGAGGTGTGGGAATATGGATCTCTCCGATCTCTTCCAATGCCCGTTCCAGCGCCTGGGTCCCCTCTTCCATCTCCTTAACTGCGGGAGACGGCTCCTGGGGAGCGGGAACACCTGCCGCCGGTGTGGAGTTTTCCTCTTTGGGTTCCTCCACCCCAAACACAGCTTTCAAACGGTCCAGCTTGTCGTTTTTCTTTTCCACTTTTTTCTTCTCAGGAGGCGGTGGAAACAAAGCGGAGGGAGTGTCTGCGCGCACAGGATGAGCGGGCAGTTGGGCTTCCAGAGAGACATCAATCTCAGAATCCCGTTCCATTTCCAGGATCTGCCGCTCCTCCTCCCGGCGTAAGCGGGCGTTTTGAATACCCTCGGACATCACATCCACGGGCTTTTTGATGGTGCGGAACAGGCCGATCAGAGTGGTGCCGGTGAGGATCATCACCGCTACAAACAGCAGCAGGGCCACGATGATCCTGGCCCCCACCTCTCCTGTGGCACGCAGCAGGGGCAGGCCCAAGATCCCGCCAACCACTCCGCCGCCGGTGCCCGCATTGGAGGTGTAAAGATATCCTATGTATTCAAAGAAGTTCAAGTCACTGGGGATGTCTCGTTTCCCAAAGATAAATCCGGTGGCACAGAACAACACGATCACTGCCACGGTCATCCAGATTTTCCCGCTGATAGAACCACGAGGTTTCTCCATAGCGATGATCACCGCCACATAGATCACCAGTACCGGCCACAGCAGCGCCCAGCTGCCGAAGAGCCCCAAAATGGCGTCATGGGCCCAGCGCCAAAGGTTATCGCCCGGGATGATCACCAAACATCCCAGAAGGATGGCGCTGGCGAAAAGCAGGACCGCCCGGATCTGATTTTTCTGCCGGATGGCTTCAGCGGTGATCTGAGGGCTCTTATTCCCTCTGGTACTGCGGGAACCGGTATTTCTTTTCCCGGACGAAGCCGGCGAGGACCTTTTGGCCGCCGGCTTTTTCCGGGTAGTAGATGTTTTTTTTGCTGGCAAACGTTCTCCCTCCGATCTCATACCTTAGGTCTCAAGAGCCCTGTTTTCTCAGTTTACAAGGGCAGGCCGGTAAACAGGTTGTTTCCGGTAATATGTTCGATGATGCCAATAATGGTCACAGCGGCGCCTACGATCAAGGTGTAAAAAGCAAAAATGTGAAGTTTGTTAGTGGTGACGATCCATCTGAGCAGCTTGATGGCCAAAAAGCCCACGATAGCGGCGGTGAGCACGCCCGCGATCAAGGGACCCGCGCCCACAGCGTTGGCCTGCTCCCCCATGTCAAGCAGGGAAACGAGGGCCGCTGCGGCGATAGAGGGAATACCCAGCACGAAGGAATAATCCAGAGCTGTCTGCTGGTTGATCCCACGCAGGAGTCCCACAGACAGGGTGGAACCGGAACGGGACAGACCGGGGAACACTGCTGCCAAGCACTGAGTCAAACCGATGAGGATAGCGTCCACGGTATGGATCTTCTTTCGGCCATTGCTTTTAACACGACGACCGGAAGCGTCGGTGCGCGTCCGTGTCTCCTTGACACGTTTGTTGGCGTAAATGCCGGAAAACAGCAAAGCGCTGGTGACCAGCAGTGCCAAACCCTCCACTACGATGTCAGAGTCGGAACCAAGCATCTCAGACAGACCCTTGATGTCCAGACCGGTCCCAGGAATGGGCAGGAACAACAAGAACAACGGCAGAAGGCCGAAGATCAGCATGAAGATCAGCCGCCGGTCATGGTTCATTTCGCTCCATTTGAAGCGTCCGTGGACTACATCCACACACAGAGAACAAAACTCTTTGATCAGCCGCCAGATCAGTTCCCTATAAACGAACACCACGGCGATCAAGGTGCCCAAGTGGAGCATCACGTCAAACAGAATGCCCGGCAGCTCAATGCCGAATAAATGCTTTGAGATGGACAAATGGCCGCTGCTGGACACGGGCAGGAATTCTGTCGCGCCCTGGATGATTCCTTGGATGATTGCTTCAAAGATGGTCATAAACTCCTCCTTCTATGTAACGGCGGAGAGTCCCGCCGATTTCTCACTGTGTTTTTTTCTTTCTCGTTCCGGTTTTCTGTGCCGTAGTTCTGCGTTTTTTGTTTTGGTCGATCATCTTACCCAAACAGTCCATGGCGTCAGAGAGAGAACCCAAAGAATCGATCAAGCCCTCTTCCACAGCGTCCGGACCATCCAGTACCGTGCCCACGTCCATCACCAGTTCCTGGGTGTTCATGGAAAGATCCACGAAGCGCTCTTTGGTGATGTTGGAGTTCTGGGTGACAAAATTGGTGATCCTGTCCTGCATCCGGCGGAAATATTCCAGCGTTTGGGGGATCCCCAGCACCAGACCGTTCATCCGCACGGGATGGATGGTCATAGAGGCGGACTCCGCGATGAAGGAACGCTTCGCGGCCACAGCCAGAGGCACACCGATGGAATGACCGCCGCCCAGCACCAAGGAAACCGTGGGCTTTTTCATGCCGGCAACCAGTTCCGCCAGCGCCAAGCCAGCTTCCACATCTCCTCCCACGGTGTTGAGGAGCATGAGCAGACCGTCGATCTGGGGGTCTTCCTCCACCGCCACGATCTGGGGAATCACGTGTTCGTATTTGGTGGTCTTGTTTTGCGAGGGCAGAATGTAGTGGCCCTCGATCTGCCCGATGATGGTCAAACAGTGAATGGTTCTTCCGTTGCACCGGGTGGTGACGGAGCCGTCCTGTACCAGGGGGCGGTCTGATGTTTGAGAGTCGGTCTCTGTCTCCCCTGTCTCAGGCTCTTCCCCTGCCTCAAGCGCCAAACGGCGCAGTTTCTTTTCTTCGGCTTTTTTCATGGCAGCATCCTCCTTTACAAAGGATAGTTTGCCAGAAAACCCATCCAATCATACAAAGGATGAAAAAAAGCCTGGAGGCGGACAATAGCTATTTTATTATATCACCCCTTTTCCCCCAGGGCAAGTGAAAAGAGCCCCTTTTCTTTCAAGGGAAGTTTCATTTGCCTATCCCATACAATGGTGATATAATTTTGTCAGAAACTTTTGGTTGGAGGAGAGTGGGTATTTTATGGACAGTCTGATCATCTCTTTGGAGATCGTTCTGCCCCTGTTTCTTTTGATGGCGGTGGGTTATGTCATCAAATTGACCGGCATGATGAACGAGACGTCCGTCAAACAGACGAACAAGGTCATTTTCAAGATCTTTCTCCCTTTGCTGGTGTTCTGCAACATCTACAACACTGAGCTTGCGGAGAGCTTTAATTCCCAGCTGCTGCTTTACGCTGTAACAGGCGTGGCGATCCAATTTGTGCTGTCCCTGTGTCTGGCAGTGCTGCTGGAAAAGGACAACTCCCGGCGGGGCGTGATGCTCCAAGGCATGTTCCGCAGCAATTTCGTGCTGTTTGGGATCCCTATCAGCACGGCCCTTTTTGGGGACACCGCTGCTGGACTGGCATCCATCCTCATCGCTGTGATCATCCCTATGTACAATGTTCTGGCGGTTGTCTCCTTGGAGATCTTCAATGGAAAGCGTCCTAATGTGGGCAAGATCCTGATTGGTATCATCACCAATCCGCTGATCATCGGCTCTGTGCTGGGCATCCTTTTCGTGGTGTTCCATATTTCTCTGCCCGCTCCTATTTACGATACAATCAGCGACCTTTCCACTATCGCGACGCCCCTGGCTTTCGTGATCCTGGGCGCGTCCTTCAGCTTTGGGGATGTGGGACGCTATATCAAAGAATTGCTGATCGTTTTGGGCGCAAAATTGCTGGTATTCCCCGCGCTGTTTCTGGGCATTGCTCTGCTGCTGGGGTTCCGGGGCGCTCCTTTGGCGGTGCTGCTCACCGTATTCGGCGCACCTATCGCGGTGTCGTCCTTTACCATGGCTCAACAGATGGGCGGCGATGACAAATTGGCGGGCCAGTTAGTGGTGTTCAGTTCTATCTTTTCCATTGGCACCATGTTCTTGCTTATCTTCTTCTTAAAGGAAATGGCCTTCCTGTAATTGTCCGGAAGGATTTTCTTATTCAAAAAATACAGGATAAAACATTGACAGCTAGTTGTTTTTCGGCGATAATATCTTATTATAGTTTTATTCTTTAGCGCAGAAAAGCAAAACAATTCACTATACATAAAAAGGGAGGATTTCCATGGGCAGAACTCTTGCACAGAAGATCATTGCGGAGCATTTGGTCAGCGGTCAAATGAACGTGGGCGAGGACATCGGCCTGCGCATCGACCAGACCTTGACTCAGGACGCCACCGGAACGATGGCGTATTTGGAATTTGAGGCGATGGGAGTACCTCGAGTAAAGACGGAGCGCAGTGTGGCGTATATCGATCACAACACCCTGCAAAGCGGCTTTGAGAACGCTGACGACCATCGGTTCATCCAGTCTGTTGCCAAAAAACACGGCATTTACTTTTCCCGTCCCGGCAACGGTATCTGCCACCAGGTGCATCTGGAGCGGTTCGGCATTCCCGGAAAGACCTTGATTGGCTCTGACAGCCACACTCCCACCGGCGGCGGCATCGGCATGCTGGCCTTCGGTGCCGGCGGCCTGGACGTGGCTGTGGCCATGGGCGGCGGGGAATACCATATCAATATGCCCAAGATGACGAAAATAAATCTTACCGGCAAACTGTCCCCCTGGGTCTCCGCTAAAGACGTGATCCTGGCAGTGCTGCAAAAGATGAGCGTCAAGGGCGGTGTGGGCAAGATCATCGAGTACGGCGGCGAAGGCATCAAGACTCTTACGGTCCCTGAGCGTGCCACCATCACTAACATGGGCACAGAGCTAGGCGCTACCACCTCTATCTTTCCCTCCGACGAGATCACCCGCCAGTTCCTGGAAGCACAGGGCCGGGGCGATTGTTGGAAAGAACTGAAGTCCGACGAGGACGCTCAGTACGACGAGATCATCGATTTGGACCTGTCCTCTCTGGAACCTCTGGCGGCCTGTCCCCACAGCCCCGACGCGGTGAAGTCTGTCACTGAGATCGGGCCCATCAAGGTGGACCAGTGCTGCATCGGCTCCTGCACCAACTCCTCCTATTTGGATATGATGCGCGTAGCTGCTATCCTCAAGGGCAAGACCGTCCATCCTGACGTGAACCTGACCATCGGCTGCGGTTCCAAGCAGGTATATAACATGCTGGCCTTGAATGGCGCGCTGGCAGACATGATCGCCGCAGGCGCTCGGATTCTGGAATGTGTATGCGGTCCCTGCATCGGCATGGGCCAGTCTCCCAACTCCGGCGGTGTTTCTCTGCGTACCTTCAACCGTAACTTCGAGGGACGCAGCGGCACGGCTGACGCTCAGGTCTATTTGGTGAGCCCTGAAGTGGCGGCGGCTTCCGCGCTTACCGGCGTCCTCACTGATCCTCGTACTCTGGGTGAGCCGGTAGAGATCTCCATGCCCGAGAAATTCCTTATCAACGACAACCTGGTGGAAGCTCCCATCGAGGAAGCTCTCATGGAGACTGTGGAGATCCAGCGTGGTCCCAATATCAAACCCTTCCCTGTTTCCCAGCCTCTGCCGGATTCCATTGAGAAGAAGGCTGTTTTGAAGGTGGGCGACAACATCACTACCGACCATATCATGCCCGCAGGTGCCAAGATCCTCCCCTTCCGCTCTAATATCCCCTATCTGTCTCAGTTCTGCTTCGGCGTCTGCGACAAGGAGTTCCCCCAGCGGTGCAAAGCTGAAGATGGTGGCATCGTCATCGGCGGTTCCAACTACGGACAAGGTTCCTCCCGTGAGCACGCCGCTCTGGTACCTCTGTACCTGGGCGTGAAAGCTGTGGTGGCAAAATCCTATGCCCGGATCCATTGCGCCAACTTGGCCAACGCTGGTCTGATCCCCCTGCAATTCGTGTACGAGTCCGACTACGACCGTATCGATCAAATGGACGTACTTCGTCTGCCCAATATCAAGGCCGAACTGGAGAAAGGCAATGCTGTGACTCTGGAAGACGTGACCAAGGGCATTACCATTCAGGTGGAAGCCCAGCTCACTCAGCGTCAGAGAGACATGGTGCTGGCAGGCGGCCTGCTCAACTACACCAAGAGCCAGGCAAACTGATTTAGATAAATAAACTTTTTATAAAGGAGCGAGACCATGGCAGAGTTTCAGAAGATCCCCATGAAAACCCCCCTGGTGGAGATGGACGGCGACGAGATGACCCGCGTCATCTGGAAAATGATCAAGGAGATCCTCCTTCTCCCCTATGTGGACCTGAACACCGAATATTACGATCTTGGCCTGGAGAACCGGGACAAGACCAACGACCAGGTGACGGTAGACTCCGCCCTGGCCACCAAGAAATATGGCGTTGCTGTAAAGTGTGCCACCATTACTCCTAACGCCGCACGTGTGGAGGAGTACCACCTGAAGGAGATGTGGAAGTCCCCCAACGGCACTATCCGTGCCCTGTTGGACGGCACCGTGTTCCGTACCCCCATCGTGGTGCGAGGTATTACTCCCTTTATCCCCAACTGGCGTAAGCCCATTACCATTGCCCGTCACGCTTACGGAGATGTTTACAAGAACGTGGAAGCTACTGTCCCCGCTGGCGCTAAAGCTGAGCTGTTGGTCACCAAGGCAGACGGCAGCGAGGAGAAATATCTCATCCACGACTTCGACACCCCCGGCATCATCCAGGGCTTGCACAACATCGACAAGAGCATTGAGAGCTTTGCCCGCTCCTGCTTCAACTTCGCGCTGGATACGAAACAGGATCTGTGGTTCGCTACGAAAGATACCATCTCCAAGAAATACGACCACCGCTTCAAGGACATTTTCCAGGAGATCTACGACAAAGAGTACGCGGAGAAGTTCGAGCAGGCCGGTATCGAGTATTTCTATACCCTGATCGATGACGCCGTGGCACGTGTCATCCGCAGTGAGGGTGGCTACATTTGGGCATGCAAGAACTACGACGGTGACGTGATGAGCGACATGGTCGCCACAGCTTTCGGCAGCTTGGCCATGATGACCTCTGTGCTGGTGGCTCCCGACGGCACCTGTGAGTATGAAGCCGCCCATGGTACAGTGCAGCGCCACTACTACAAATACCTCAAAGGCGAGAGCACTTCCACCAACTCGGTGGCTACCCTGTTCGCTTGGACCGGCGCTCTCCGCAAGCGGGGCGAGCTGGACGGCAACACTGCCTTGATGGAGTTCGCTGACAAGCTGGAGGCTGCTACCATTTCCACCATTGAATCCGGTGTGATGACCGGTGACCTGGCTGCCATGTCCACCCTGCCTGAGATCCGCAAAGTGGATACAGAAGGCTTCCTGCGGGCTATTGACGAGAACCTTCGGGAAATGCTGTAAATCGTTCTACAAAATCTCACCCATAGGAAGTTATCCCATATGATACAGAAGAAACAAAATGTTTCCATGTCCGTGATACGCCGCCTGCCCCGGTATTACCGGTTCCTGACCGAGTTGGGAAAGAAAGGCGAGACGCGCATTTCTTCCAAGGAGCTTTCCCAGAAAATGGGTTTTACCGCTTCTCAGATCCGCCAGGATTTTAACTGCTTTGGCGGTTTCGGTCAGCAGGGATACGGCTATAATGTGCCCCAGCTCTGCCAGGAGATCGAGAAAATTCTGGGTATCCAAAAACGTCATCCCTGCATTTTGGTGGGTGCTGGTAACTTGGGCAAAGCCATCGCCGGGCATATGCCTTTCGAGCAGCTGGGTTTTTCTCTCATCGGTATTTTTGACAACGCCAAACGGGTGATCGGGACTAAGATCAGCGGTCAAGAAGTGCTGGACTACGCTGTCATAGAAGAGTTTTATAAAACGCATCATCCTTTGATGGCAATCCTTTGTATCCCCCAGGAATATGTGGAGTCTGTTTCCGATGAGCTTTACGCTCTGGGCATCCATTCTTTTTGGAACTTCAGCCATTTCGATATTGCCCTGAAGCATCCGGACGCTATCGTGGAAAACGTACATATGAACGACAGCCTGATGACTCTCTCTTACAAACTGGCTACCGCAGAAGAGAAAACCCAAGAATAAAGCATGAAAAAAGCCTCGGACAAACGTCCGGGGCTTTTTTTGTATTATCAGCCTTCGTACGGGACGATCTCCACAGACTTGATGACCACATCCTCCGTAGGTTTATCATTGGAATCCGTGCTCACGGCAGAGAGAGCGTATACGTTGTCCATGCCTTCAAACACCTGAGCAAACACGGTATGGCCTTTCCCGGCAGTGGAATAATAACCGTCCAGAGTGGGATTGCCGCCATGTTCCTCGTAGAGCTTTTTCACTTCGCTGGTCATTTTGTCCATGTCCACCCAGCTGCCATAGTAGGCGGTGAAAGTTTCAGGATCCTGCTTGTAGACTTCATATCCCTGCTGGAAATTGTCCCAGGAGCTGTTCCAACCGCCGGTGGCGTTGATGAAAAACTGACTGCCATTGGTGTTGGGACCAGAATTGGCCATGGCCACAGAGCCATCGATGTTCAGCAAGTTCTTATTGAATTCGTCCTCGAAGGAATCTCCCCAGACGCTTTCGCCTCCGGTACCGTCTCCCTTGGGATCGCCACCTTGGATCATAAAGCCTTCGATGATCCGGTGGAAGGTCAAGCCGTTATAGTAGCCGTCCAGAGCATGCTTTTTGAAATTGTACACGGTCTTGGGAGCTTCGTCCGGGAAAAAACGGAGCTTGATCACTTCACCGCTCTCCATGGTGATCACGGCGATCTCTTCCCCCTCTTCGGGCATATCCAGCTGATACCCGGCTTTTTTTCCATTGTCCTGCTGCTTCAGGTCCTCTTGAGCCACCAGTGTATCAGTGGTGTCGATGACATTCTCAGCAGCGGTAGGCTCTACGGAATTACCGCAGGCCGTCAAAAGGCAAGCCGCCAGCAGGGCGGAAATCCCCGCAAGAATTCTACGTTTCATATTAGTTACTTCCTCTCTTCTCTTCGTTCAGGCACGGACCCGTAAAAGATCCAGTCCCCCGTTTCGCGACATGTGGCTATTGTACCGTAAATGGAGAAAAGATGCAAGGCTTCCCCGGGCATTTTCCTTTCTCCGGGGGCATATATATGGCTGTATCACGGGAGGAGGGCAATGGGTCTGGGCCCTCGCAGAGAAAGGAAGAAAAGAAAATGCAGTTTCATCCGGAAGGTCATTTGATCGACACATTTGAAAACCGGGCTTCTCTTCAATCCCCCGCTTCTCTGGCGGAGGCAATGCGCGACGGGAAGATCCTGGAAGCAAAGGCGGTGATGTGCGACTCCAAACACAACCTCATCGTGGATCTGAAATTTATGCGCGGGCTCATCCCTCGGGAGGAAGGCGCCATTGGCATCAGGGACGGCACCGTGCGGGACATCGCTATTCTATCCCGGGTGAACCGTCCGGTATGCTTTTTGGTGCAGGATTTTATCCGGGATGAATACGGCCGGATTACAGCGCTGCTTTCCCGCCGGGCCGCCCAGGAAAAATGCCGGGAGGAGTTTATCTGCTCTCTCTCCCCCGGCGACGTGATCGACGCCAGAGTGACTCACATCGAGCCCTTCGGCGTGTTCGCTGACATTGGCTGCGGCATCGTCTCCCTGCTCCCCATCGATTCCATTTCCGTCTCCAGGATAGAGCACCCGCGGGAACGCTTCCTGGTGGGAATGAATATCCGAGCCATTGTAAAATCCAGAGAGAACACCAGAGTCACCCTGTCCCACAAAGAGCTACTGGGCACTTGGGAGGAGAACGCCGCCCGGTTCCGGCCGGGAGAGACTGTGGGAGGAATTATCCGCAGCATGGAAAGCTATGGTGTCTTTGTGGAACTTACCCCTAACCTGGCAGGACTTGCGGAGGTAAAGGAAAATATCTATCCCGGCCAGCAGGCCAGCGTCTTTATCAAAAGCATCCTCCCCGCCAGAATGAAGGTCAAACTCATCATCATCGAGACCTTCGACCCAGAACCCAGGAAACCTGCTCAACCTGAGTATTTCTTTCAAGGAGACCACATGGAGGAGTTTCTATACTCCCCACCTCAATGCGAAAAACATATCGCCACTTATTTCAAGCGGTAACAAAAACCCGCCCAGCCTGGGATTTCCAGACTGGGCGGGTTTCATTGTGTGATAGAGTTATTTCTCAGTGTCGCTTTGAGCGGCGGAAGTTTCTTTTTCTGTCTCCTCATCAAAGGTGAACTTTCCATCCACGCAATCGCACTGGTAGGTCTTGTTTGCGGTGACCGCGCCTTCCAGCATCTTTTCGGAAATGGGATCCTCCACCTGGCTCTGGATCACCCGGCGCAGAGGACGAGCACCATAGTTGGGATCATACCCCTTTTCCGCTACGGCATCCACAGCGGCAGGCGTAAAGCTCATGGTGATATCCATGTCCGCCAGCTTTTTGGTCAGAGTGTTGAGCATCTTCCCAGCGATCTTGGAGGTGTCCTCCTTGGTCAGCTTGTGGAACACGATGATGTCGTCCACACGGTTCAGGAACTCAGGACGGAACAGAGCTTTCAGCTCGCCCATGACCAGCTCTTTGGTCTTTTCAAAGTCGGCTTCCGCGGAGGCGCTTTCAGACTCTTCCTGGCTGAATCCCAGGCTCTTCTGTTTATCGGTAATCAGCCGTGCGCCCACGTTGGAAGTCATGATGATCACCGTGTTCTTGAAGTCCACGGTCTTGCCCTGGGAATCCGTCACACGACCGTCCTCCAGGATTTGAAGCAGGATGTTGAACACATCCGGATGAGCCTTTTCGATCTCGTCGAACAGCACCACGGAATAGGGCTTGGTGCGCACGGCTTCGGTCAGCTGGCCACCTTCATCAAAGCCCACATATCCGGGAGGAGACCCCACCAGCCGGGAAACGGTGTGTTTCTCCATGTACTCGGACATGTCGAACCGGATCATGGCCTTTTCATCCCCGAACATGGCTTCCGCAAGAGCCTTGCACAGCTCGGTCTTGCCTACGCCCGTAGGTCCTAAGAAAATGAAGGAACCAATGGGACGGTTCTTGTCTTTCAGGCCCACGCGGCCGCGACGGATAGCCTTGGCGATAGCGGTAACAGCTTCTTCCTGACCGATGACCCTCTGATGAAGGGTATCCTCCAGACGCAGCAGTCTCTGGCTCTCCTCTTCGGTGAGCTGAGACACAGGCACGCCGGTCCACATGGAGACGATATCGGCGATATCGCTGGGCACCACGATGCTGTTGCTTCGCTCGTTCTTGGCGCTCCATTCGTCCTTGGCACGTTCCAGCTGTTCTTGCAGCTCCTTCTCCTTGTCACGGAGAGAGGCGGCACGCTCGAAGTCCTGAGCGTTGACAGCCGCAGCTTTATCGATCTCGATGTCCTTGATCTTCTTTTCCAGCTCTTGGAGGTCGTCCGGGGCGGTAAAGGTGCGCAGGCGAACGCGGGAGGCGGCCTCGTCGATCAGATCGATAGCCTTGTCGGGCAGGTACCGGTCGGCGATATACCGGGCAGAGAGCTTCACGGCAGCGTCGATGGCCTCATCGGTGATCTGTACCTTGTGGTGAGCCTCGTACCGATCTTTCAAACCTTTCAGGATAGACACGGCCTCCTCTTCAGAGGGCTCGCCTACCATGACAGGCTGGAACCGGCGCTCCAAAGCAGCGTCTTTTTCGATGTGCTTCCGATACTCGTTGATAGTAGTGGCGCCAATGACCTGGAAATCGCCACGGGCCAGAGCGGGCTTCAAGATGTTGGCGGCATCCGCAGAGCCTTCCGCAGAACCAGCGCCGATGATAGTATGCAGCTCGTCGATGAATAGGATGATGTTCCCGTCGGCTTTCACCTCATCGATGGCGCTCTTGATCCGCTCCTCAAAGTCGCCCCGGTACTTGGTACCAGCCACCATGCCGGTCAGATCCAGGGAGATAAGTTTCTTATTTTTCAGAAGCTCGGGAACTTCCCCAGCCTGAATCTTCAATGCCAAACCTTCCGCGACAGCAGTCTTACCTACACCAGGCTCACCGATAAGCACGGGGTTGTTCTTGGTGCGGCGGCAAAGGATCTGAATGACCCGATCGATCTCCGTCTGGCGGCCGATGACGGGGTCGATCTTGCCCTGAGCGGCCATTTGGGTCAAGTCGCGGCCAAACTGCTCCAATGCCTTGCCGTTTTGACCGCCGTCCTCCTCGCTGCTCCCGGGCCGGGATTCGCTCTTGCCGCCGAAAGAGGTATTTTTCAGCATGGCGGAAAGCTCCGACACGATACGGTTGGGATCGGCTCCCAGAATTTGCAGGAACCGCATTGCGTAGCTTTGACCGTCCTCAATAATGGCGATGAGCAGATGCTCCGTGCCCACATAGGCGTTGTGAAGTTGGGCGCCTGCCATTGCCGCTACCTGCAAGATACGTTTGGTGCGGGGGGTAAACTCATCGGGGGACAATTCCGTAGGCTCTCCGGTGCCGATACGCTCCCGGATCAGTTTTTCGTAGTCCTCTGCGGTGATCCCCAATTTATTCAGCACGGTGAACGCTACACCGGTGCCCTCTTTCAAAAGGCCAAGCATCACATGCTCGCTGCCTACATAATCGTGGCCAAACTCCTGCGCGGAGGCAATGGCCAGGTTCATGGCATTGTTAGCCTTTTCGGTAAATCCATTGAAACGATATGTCATATCGATCACTCCTTTATCTTCGCGCACAGCTCTCGGGCCATAGTTGCCCGCAGAACGTCGCGCTGGTTCTCATCAAGTTGTTTGCCCGCCTTGGCCATAAGAGTGGCCGGCTGGGCGTTGACCATCAAAGCGTTCAGTTCTTCCGTGGTTACGCCTTGCAGCACGCCCGTGGAAAGGCCGAAGCGTATATAGGAAAGCAGCTCCATGAATTCGCTGCTGGAAAGGACACGGGCTGTTTTCAGGATGCCCGCGGCCCGGTCGATCTTATCCTGCCAAGCGATATTTTCGCTCATCCGGCTGCGTGCTTTGCGCTCTTCTTCCATCAGCTGGGTAGTAATGGACCTCAGGTTTTCAATGGCTTCGTTTTCACTGAGCCCCAAGGTGATCTGGTTGGAAAGCTGATACAGCCCGCCCACGCTCTTGCTGCCCTCTCCATAGGTGCCCCGAATGGTGAGCCCTAACTTGGAAAGGTTGGAAGAAATTCTGGGCATGGCCCCGTTTTCTGTCAGTGCCGGAAGATGGAGCATCACGGAAGCTCGCATGCCGGTGCCCAGATTGGTGGGGCACTGGGTCAGGTAGCCGAACTCCGGATCGTACGCAAATTCCAAAGTCTCACTAAGCAGGGTGTCGATGCGGTCTGCGGTCTCGGCGGCCTCTTTCAGGGACAACCCCTCCTTCAGCACCTGGATCCGCATGTGATCCTCCTCGTTGATCATAATGGAAATGCTTTCGTCCTCGGAGATCAGCAATGCTTTCCCCTGCCGGTCAGAAATGAACTCCGGACTGACGATGTGCCGCTCTACCAGGGAGACGGCCTCTTCTTCGGACGCGCTTTCCAGAGGCAGGAACCGGAACTCTTTAGAAAGGATGCTGTTCCCGGACAGGAGAGCGTCTTTCACTTTTTCTTCCACGGCCTCTCTCTGCTTTTCGGTCGCTCGGGCCGGGAACGGGAATTGTCTTAAATTTCTGGCCAGGCGAACACGGGTGCTGCAAACTACGTCCCCGCAGCTGCCGGCTTTTTCATACCATTTTTTCGTTTCAGCCATGGTTTTCCATCTCCTTGATCTCGTCCCGCAATACAGCGGCCGTTTCAAAATCTTGTTTCTCAATGGCTTGCTTCAGCAAGCGTTTCTTTTCGTCCAGGGGCGATTCCTTCACAGGCATCATTTGATGCTGTCCTCCGGTGACCCGCAGGGCTGATCCTCCCGGGACCTTTCCCTTGTGACGACTGGTGCCGTGGATCCTCTGGATCACGGGTAAAAGCTGTTCACGGAAGGTCTTGTAGCAATCTGCGCAGCCGATCTTTCCCGACTGGGTGATCTCATCGAAGCTGGCGCCGCAAGTAGGACACCGGGCAGCCTTGACGGAAGTGAATCCATTTCCGATGAACCCTCCCAGCAGGTTACCAAAGTCCATTCCCCAGTTGGAGAACAAGTCTCCGTAGCCTTTCTGTTGGGCACAGTCGGAACACAGATGGTATTCTGTCAGTTTTCCATTGATGACGGTTTTAATATGAGTAGTAGCGGTCTTTTTTCCGCAAGCTTGACACAGCATAGTGATTCCTCCTTTTATGTTCTGGTGGCTAAAAGCATGTTTTTGTAAATGGAGGCTCGGACCGTATCCCGGATCTCTTTGGGTACGGCGGCCAAAGCGTGCTCCGAACAGGCAGCCCGCAGCAAACTGGCGGCGGATTCATCCACCATACCGTTTTGCAGCAAGTTGGAGGTCATGGCCCGGGCGGTGGCGGCGTCCAAACTGTCCCCCACTCCATTGACGATATGCATGATCATATCGGATTTAGAAAGCCTCATTCGGGTGATGCGGATATAACCTCCGCCACCCCGGCGGCTTTCTACAATGTATCCCTGTTCCGGCGTGAACCGAGAGGTGAGCACGTAATTGATCTGGCTGGGCACACAACCCAGGTAGTTCGCCAATTCATTGCGCTGGATCTCAGCGGTACCGTCCGCTTCATTGAGCAGATCTAAAATGTATTTCGCCACACTGTCACTGATACGCATTTATATTCGCCTGATCCTTGTTTATTTATCTTGTCTTTGACTTTCTTTGACTTTAATTATAACCTTTTTTTATCCCGGGTCAAGGTCAAACAAAGTCAAAGATGACGATCTGCTGGTTAAAATCTCACTCAATCTCTTAAATTCTCTCGTTTTCTCTTGAAATTAAAAATTTCAAAAGTCAAACAGAGAGCTGTAACACTTTTTTTCCTGCGCCATAAGATAGAGTGTAATTCGAAAGGAGGCTTTCCACTATGTGTAACGGAAACTGCTCTTGGCTCATCATCATCCTCATCCTGCTGTGCTGCTGCGGCTGCGGCAACGGGTTTGGCGCCAACACCAACAACGAGTGTGGTTGCGGTAACTGCGGCGGCTGCGGCTGCTGAGTAACGCCTTACCTCTAAGGATCCGCGGGGCAGTTCCGTAAAGGAGTGACCCCCGGATACACAAAAAGCCCTTCCCTCTCTTTTGGAGTGGGAAGGGCTTTTGCTATTTGGCTGAAACTTTTACAGGGAGATCTTACCTTCCTCCACTGCCTGAGACAAGGCCTGAGCCAGCTGATCCGGGCAGGAAGTGGGCCGAGAGCCGCAGTGGATCCCTTTGCAGCGGGCCAGATAATCCTTGACCTTCATGCCTTGGGCCAAAGCAGCCACTCCCTGAGTGTTGCCGCTGCATCCGCCGGTAAACTTTACGGACTGGATCACGCCATCCTCAACAACAACATCAATGTGACGGGAACATACGCCTCTGGGCGTGTAGCTGATTTCCATAAGTTAAGACGCGCTTCCTTTCTTTATTTTTCGTCTTTTTAATCTATCAAATTTCAAGAAAAATGTCAAGAAGGGGGCGCTGGCAAAGTCAGGGTTCACGAGGGGCATCGAATAGAAATTCCGGCTGGAACCGCCGGCTGGTAACATTAAAGAGAACAATAGACAACACAGCAAGCACCACAATGATCCCCAGCAGCAGCGGAACCGTGATCTGAAAAGCACCGGTGAACTGACCCAAATACAGGAGAAGCAGCGGAAGCATAAGATACCCCATAGTTTGCAGGGCTTCCCCGGAACTGTGAACTCTGGAAAATTCCCAGCTGACGAAAACCACCGAAAACAGTGCCAGCACCGGTACAAACAGCAACAGGCAGATAATCCATTCCAAATTCAGGAAAAAAGGCGCTCCCATAAGCAACTCCGCCACAGATACGGTAATGGTAAAGGCTACAAAAGACACAAAGGAAATGGCTACCGACAGAAGGGTGCAGCAGGTCACTTTCGCGTGAAGGATGGATTTTCCGTCAATGGCGGAAAGCATCAGCGTTTCGAGAGTACGCCCTTCCTTTTCCCCAACGAACACTTTGGAGGCAGCAAGCACGGAACAAATAATGGGCACACAGAGAAACAACATAGGACAAAGCAGGCTTGTAAAGGCAGCCATCCACTGACGGCGTGGTCCGTATTTCTCCACCCCGGCGATCAAAGCCGCGATCTTCTTCGGCAAAGTAAGGTCATCTGCTGTGGGTAGAAAGCTGATCGCCACTGAATACACCAAGGGAATCACCACTACCAGGACTACCGGCAGAAGCATCAGCAGCGCCCGAGTTCCTTTGCTCCTCCAAAGGGCACTCAGATCTTTTTCCACTAAGACGATCTCCGCGGAAGAGAACACCTTGCCCAGGTCAAACCTCTTCTGAGAACTCTTGGAAGAGCTCTTCGCTCTCTTCTCCCCCATCGGTTCCTTCTCCAATGACCGGGTCCTCTGGATCCTCTCTGAAGAACTCTTCCTCTCCGGTGTCTCCCTCCGTGACCGGCTCTCCTTCTTCCCAGAGGGTGTCATCCTCCGGGCGTTCGTCTCTCTCACCATCATTCACCTTCTTTCTTCTTCCTTCTGACCAGGCGGTAAAGATTTCCTCTAAAGTGGGATAGACCAAACGGGCCTCATAGAGAGACAACCCTTCTTCTACTGCCTGAGCGATAATCTTGGGCATATCTTTTTCGCTTTCCAACTCTTTTTCCCAGAAACCGTCCACAAATCGGAATCCGGCCGGTCCCGGACAGTCCTCAGCAACGCGCAGCCGAGCTTTGAAACACACTCCCGCGCCATCCCGCAGACTTTCCAGGTCACCTTTGGCCAGCAAAGCCCCGTCTTTCAAAATGGCGAAATTCTGACAAAATCTCTGAGCGTAACTCATATTGGAACTGCAAAGGAACAAACTCGTTCCCTCTTCCTCCGCAGCGTAGGAGAACATTCTCTGGATCCCTTCAGCGGTTTCCTGGTCCAGACTGCCGGAAGGCTCGTCCACTAGCAGGACTTTAGGGCTATGCATCAACGCCCGGGCCAAAGACGCCCTGCGCAGCACTCCCGTGGGAAGCTGCTCCACAGGAAGATCCCTCCCCTCCCAGATGTCCAGCTTATGAAGAAGCAAGGAAGAGCGTTCCAAGGCGTCGTTGTCATCTAAGCCGTGAAGTCCGGCGAAAAAACGCAGATTCTCCCACAGGGTCATCCCTGTGTAGAGCCGGGCGGAATCCAGCACCGTACCAACTAACCCATGAAGCCGGTTCGGCTCATGGGCCGGAGAAAGCCCCAGCACAGTGCATTCTCCGGAGGTAGGCCTGGCCAGGCCGGAAAGGAGTCGGATCAGTGTGGTCTTGCCGCAGCCCCTTTTTCCGATGCACCCGAAGGTTTCCCCTTGGGGGACCTGAAGATTCAAGCCGGCCAGGACAGCCTTTCCGCCGTATTCTTTTGTCAGATCAAAAGCAGTGATGGCGTCCATAAGCAGTCTCCTTTCGGAATATCAGTGGCGTACGTCCGAGGTACCGTGCTCCCTTAAATACGTGGCTTCCAAATCTGCCAAATGGAGTTTTACAGCCAAGGGATAGCGGTCATACGCCAGACTGATTGCGAAATTACCACCCTTTACGGCGTCGTCAAAACCACCCATGTGCCAACGGATCGCCATGGCCTCCGCCGGCTTCAGCCGGATAAAGCGCTCGATCAGGTACACGGACTTTTCACCATGGCCATAGGGAAAAGCGTCCTCTACGGAATAATAGGGGCGTTTCTCCCACTGACCTGTTTCCTCGTTTTTCACGTTTCGGGTAGAGATCTTATAAAATTGCGCTTTGCACACATCGTGGAGCAGTCCGCACAAAGCGAAGCTCTCCTCACTGTCCCCTTCCTCAAAGTACTTTTCTCTCAGTACTTTATACACGTTCAAGCTGTGCTGCACCAGACCAAATTCGCAGGCACAATGAAATTTTGTACTGGCAGGCGCGGTGAAAAAATCTGTTTTCTCCAGCCAGGCCAGCAGCTGTTCCCCGCCTGCTCTGGTGACATGTTCCTGAAAAAGCCCGCAAAATTCTTCTTTATACCCATTCTCCATGGTTTCTTTCCCCTATTTCATGAAAGAGCGTCTTGGCTGCTCCTTTTTCTACAAGGATACCACAAAAGACTGCCCATTTCAATTTGAAATGTATGAACGATTTTGCAACAAAAAAGAGCTGCCGAAGCAGCCCGTTTTAGATCAGTCGGACCGAAACCCTTTGCCGATGATCTCGCTGGTATTGGTAATAAACATAAAGGAATGAGGATCGATCTCCTTGCACTTCTGGCGGAGCCGAACGGCTTCCCCACGACGAACAGCAGTCAGGACTACCTTCCGCTCTGTATGAGAGTAGGCGCCCTCGCCGTCCACCACAGTGGAGCTATGATGCAAGTCTTTGATGATAAAATCACAGATCTCCTTGGGTTTGGACGTGACGATGGAGAAAAATTTGCAGAGGTTAATGCTTTCGATCACAGAATCCACCACAAACGCCTTAAGGAACAAACCCAAAATGGAGAACATACCAGTCTCGATACCAAAGAAAAAGACGGATGCCAAGGCAATGACGCTGTCACTGACGAACAAGGCTTTGCCGATATCGGAAATGCTGGTGTATTTTTTCAGGATCATGGCCACGATATCAGTGCCGCCACTGGAAGCGTTATAATTGAACATCAACGCCGATCCTACCGCGGGAAGCATCATGGCGAAACAGAGCTCCAAAAGAGGCTGATTAGTAAAAGGACCGTCCATGGGGAACAGCGTTTCCAGGATCCACGTCTCAAAGGAGTACATCAAAGTGCAGTAGGTGGTCCAGAAACCAAACTGCCTTCCCAAAAACAAATACCCCACTACCAGCAGCAACACATTGATGATGGCCATCAGTGTGGCTGTGGAAAGGAAAGGCGTCAAGCTGCCCAGTATGATCGAAATACCGCTGACGCCGCCGGTAGAGAAGTTGTTGGGGAGCTTGAAAAAATAGACTCCGGTAGTCAGAAGCAGCACGCCAAGGTTGACCATCAAAAAGGCTTTCATGTTCTCTTTGGTAAGCATGGAAGCAAGTCCATGCTGCCCGTTTTCACTTGCCATTGTTCCATCCCTCAATATTTTGTTTTTCTGAGAATCCCTTTATCTGTCTCCTGCACGTGGACACAGAGGCTTCTTCGGCGATTCCCAAACCGTTGAGATTCTACCACAACAGGGTGATTTTTACAACCATTTTTGTAAAAAAAGTGCCCCCGATTTGTTCGAAGGCACTTTATCACGCTAATTAATTCACTTAGTGTATTCCTGGAGAAAACGCACAGCAAGGGCGATATCCGCGGTGGGGTCGTCTCCCACTTCCCGCTCGATGGTGAGGAAGCCCTTATAGCCGATCTCATCCAACGCTTTCAGGTAGTTGGGAAAGTCTACATCTCCCTGCCCTAAAGGCAGCTCGATATAAGAGCTGTCCTGGAGCATTTCAGATTCCACCATGCCGTAAAGAACCTCAGGATCCACATAATGGAGCCGGCGGCCGTCCTTGGCGTGGGTGTGCACGATGTAATCTTTCAAAGTATAGACAGCCTGCACCGGATCGTCCCCTGTGACCATGACGAAGTTGGCAGGGTCCAGATTCACGGCCACACCGGTGGAATGGAGTCCATCCAAAAAGCCTTTCAGGGTTGCAGCAGGCTCGGGACCAGTCTCAATGGCAAAATGTGCTTGAAGAGAATCGGCGTAAGCTGCCAGCTTTCCGCAGGCTTCCTCCATGATTCCGTACCGGGGATGGGTCTTCTCCCCCGGAACTACGCCGATGTGGGTGGTGACAACGTCAGTCTCCAGATCTTTGGCCAAATCCAAAATACGCTTGGACTCTTCGATTAGCCCAGGATTCTTCTCAGGATCACCGAATCCCTGACCCAGATCTCCGCACAGGGCAGAAATCACCAGGCCGTGATCTTTTACCGCCTTGAGAAACTCACGACGACGCTGGGGAGTCATCTCCTTAGGAGACATTTCCCCACGGGTGGCGTATACCTGGATGCCTTGAGCTCCCAAAGACTGAGCTTTTTCCAAGGCGGTGTTCACGTCGGTGCGGAAAGAATCCAGCATAACTCCAATAGAAAAGGGATACATAACAACTCGCTCCTTTCAAACCCAATAGGATTTACTCCAGCACGATCTCACGATGCTGCTCGGCGGAATCATAGATGGCCTGCATCATCTTGGCAGTGACGATCACTGTGTCGATATGAGAGGGCAGTTTTTTTCCGGTTTTGATACAGTCTATGAAGGCGTCGATCTCGTTCTGGAACATGTCTCTCGTCTCAAATTTAGGCACGTAGTCGATCAGGGCGCCATTTTCCGTGGTGTACAAGGTGAAGTCCTGACCGTAGCGCAGACGGATACCGCCCTTGTCGCCCATGAAATCGATGTAACGCTCCTCTTCCCCAATATTCTGGGCCCAAGCTCCGTTGATAGTGATGACAGGTCCAGAGGTGCGCACCATGCCGGTAACGGAATCATCTACGTCGTAAACACCGTTGTAATTTTTGGTCTGAGAAGCCCACATGTCCGTGTAGACATAATTTCTCATATCCTTGCCCAGCTTGCAGAAGGTCTCACCAGTGACGGTTTTAATAGCGGGATCGCCGCAGCAATACATGACAATGTCCAGATAATGGACGCCCCAGTCGATGAGCGCGCCACCGCCAGCGATCTCTTTCGTGGTGAACGCGCCGCCCAAACCAGGAATGGAGCGGTGAGCTCGGAAACTGACATACACATGATGGATGGTTCCCAGTTTACCCTGATCGATGTACTCTTTGATGCGGTTGACAGCGTCGTTGAAGCGGTTGACCACACCGATATTCAGAACCTTCCCCGCCTCATGCTGGACTTTCTGCATCTCCAAAGCTTCGGCATAGGTGCGGGCAGCAGGCTTTTCACAGAGCACGTTTTTTCCCGCACGTAGGGCGTCTATGGCGATCAGAGGATGCACGTTGTTGGGGGTGCAGACAGAAACAGCTTCCACTTCCGGATCTTCCAACACCTGATGATAATCGGTCACAGCGATGCCGCAGCCGTACTTTTCCACTGCTGCTTGAGCACGCTCCGGGATGATGTCACAGAAATATTTGATCTCCGCCTCCTGGTTATTCATATAGGAGGGGATATGGGCGGCGTTGGCAATGGTGCCGCAGCCGATAACAGCAACTTTCACGTTCAATACACTTCCTTTTCCTGAGGATCGCCGCCATGCGCAGCGTCCTAATACTACGGTGATTATAAACCAGCGAGCTTCTTTTTGTAAAGCACATTTCCTTAAAAAAACTGACCAGAAATGAACCTGGAAGTTCTTTCAGTGGCTTTATTTACACCCATGGGACTCCATGATATAATATTCCCAGACGTGGCGGGAACAGGCATTTCTTCACAGAGATGCTTTTGATTTGAGGGAGGTTCCCACAGCGTGTTTGACACTGCGAAATTTTAGATTGGAGGAGAATCGCCATGAACGAGACATTGGAAGTATTGATGAAACGGAAATCCGTGCGGGTATTTGAGCAGAAGCCTATCGGCCCCGAGGAGAAACAGGCAATCCTTGCCGCCGCTATGCGGGCGCCCACCGCGGGAAACTCCATGCTCTATTCCATTCTGGATGTAACCGACCAAGCCCTGAAGGATAAACTGGCCGTGACCTGTGATCATCAGCCTTTTATCGCTTCGGCTCCTATGGTACTGGTCTTTTTGGCGGACTACCGCCGCTGGGTCCGGAAATTTCACCAAGCTGGATGCGAGAATGTGCCGGAGCCCCGGCTGAGCGACCTGATCCTTGCCACCAATGACACAGTCATTGCCGCTCACGCCGCTTGTGTTGCCGCCGAGAGTCTGGGCATTGGTTCCTGCTACATTGGCGACATCATCGAGCAATGGGAGCAGCACCAGGAGATGTTCCACCTGCCCAAGTATGTGGCTCCCGTTTCCATGCTGGTGTTCGGGTATCCCACCCAGCAGCAGAAAGACCGTCCTCAGACCAGCCGTTTCCCCCAGAAGATGATCGTTTTTGAAAACGAGTATCATGACCTCACCGATGAGGAGCTGCTGGAATACTACGACAACGACCGGGCCAAGGCTTTTTACAACCGGAAGTACGTTTCCGAGTTTGCCCAGGAAATGGTCCGCTCCGCTGAGGAGATCCTGAAAAACTGGGAAGGTAAATAAACTATACGTAAAGCGAAAAAGACGTCCTTTTGGGGCGTCTTTTTTTGCTTTCTCCCTTGACAACCAGGTCCTAGAGAAGTATACTTGAGCTAATCTATTTAGCAATACTAAATAGCATCGGAAAGGAGTTGCGTTATGGAAGGAAAATATGTCCAGCAGTTCAAAAAAGGCTCGCTGGAAATGATCCTGCTGTGTCTCATCGCGCAAAAGGAGACGTACGGGTATGAAATCCTCACTCAGCTCAACGAGAACGGAGCCGCCGTTCTCGGTTACGCCCGGGAGGGAACCATATACCCCATCCTGTACCGGCTCCAGGAAGCAGGACTTGTCACCACACGGATGGCTCCTGCAGCGGCCAATGGAGGTTCCAAGAAATACTACTCCCTGACTGCAAAAGGACAGGAAACATTGAAGGAACTGATCGAATTTTGGGAGGACTATTCCCGTTGCGTGGACGGGTTCATCAAACAATATAAGGAGGAGAAACTATGAAACAGGAATACATTCGCCAAGTGGCACGCAGGCTGGATCTTTCAAAGAAGCAGAAACATGAGATTCTCCGGGACTTGGAGGAAATGTTCGACTCAGCCCAGGAACATGGAGAAAGTGCGGACCAAGTGATCCGTCGCCTAGGCACACCCGAGGAATACGCTCAAACCATCATGAGTCAGACAGAAGAACCGGGAAAGAAGTTTGGCAAGAACCTTTTAGGTCTGATTCTATCCTGCATTGTGGGAGTCCTTTGTCTGACGCTGTTCGCGGTGACACAGCAGTCCTGGGTCCCGGACAACGCCATTGGCGCTGCTCAAGGAGTCACCGGTATCCAGATAGTGGGAGGCTTCGATCTCTCCCCTATTCTATTAGTAGCGGGGACTTTGGCCTTCTTGCTTGCACTGTTTTTCGTTCGGAAACTGGTTCGGCAAAGAAAGCGTGGATGACAAAAATCCCTGGGAGGATCTCCTCCCAGGGATTTTTTACGGGTTTCCCCGCAGATTTTTTGGCATGTGACCAGGCCTATAAGCCGAGTTCTGTCGTGGACAGTCATCTATCTTGGCCTGACGTTGCCGTCAGACTCGCGCCACCTCCTCGGAACGCGCAGGGCTACGCTTCATGTTCCTCCACGGTGTTGCTCCGAATAGGGTTTACAGGGCCGCATGGTCTCCCATGCGCCGGTGAGCTCTTACCTCGCCTTTCCACCCTTACCGGGAAATCCCGGCGGTATATCTCTGTTGCACTTTCCCTGGGGTCGCCCCCGGCGGCGGTTAGCCGTTATTCTTGCCCTGAGGAGCTCGGACTTTCCTCAGACGAGGGGTTTCCCCCTTCGCCCGCGACCATCCAGCCTGCTCACATGCTCTCTATTGTAGTCGGGCAGTGCCGCCCTTGTCAATAGGCTTTTTCAGAAAGCATCCGGTTCTTCTCATCCCACAGTTTCTGAGAAAGGTCCACGTAATAATTGTGAGGGTTCTCAAAACGGGTGACTTCTTCCCAGAGAGAATCCACCTGGGCCAGGCAGTAAGCTTTGATAGCTTTCAGTGCCCGGGGAGTGTACACGCATTCGCCGTCTTTGAAAATAGGCTGGAGCAGCGGTACCGCAGTGAAATTTTCTACGGTTTTGCGCTTCCAGGTGTGGTCAGGGTCAAACAGTACATAGGGCTTCTCGTCGTCGATCACCTCGTCATGCAAAGTGATCACGTCGGCAATGGCCTTGTCTGTTTCCTTGTCAAAGAGCCGCCACACGCTCTTGAAGCAGGGCGTGGTGATCTTAGCTACGTTTTCACTGATTTTGATCTTGGGAATGATAGTGCCGTCCTTATCCTCCACGGCTACCAGTTTGTACACACCGCCGAATACGGGTTCGGAAGAGGAGGTAATCAGCCGCTCACCCACGCCAAAGGAATCCACTTTGGCGCCCTGCATCAGCATGTCCCGAATGATGTACTCATCCAAGGAGTTGGATGCACAGATGGGACAGTCCTCAAACCCGGCGTCGTCCAGCATCTTCCGCGCTTTCCGAGAAAGATAGGTGATATCGCCGCTGTCGATGCGGATACCTGCGGGGCGGAAGCCCTGAGGCACCAGCACTTCATTAAACACCTTGATGGCGTTGGGCACGCCAGACTTCAACACGTTGTAGGTGTCTACAAGCAGCACGCAGTTGCCAGGATAGGCTTCCGCGTAGGCCTTGAAGGCGTCATATTCTGTGGGGAACAACTGCACCCAGCTGTGGGCCATAGTGCCCAAAGCCGGAACGCCGTACTTCAAGTCACTGATGGTGCAAGCGGTGCCAACGCAGCCACCGATATAGGCTGCCCGAGCGCCTAGCATGGCCCCGTCGAATCCCTGGGCCCGGCGGGAACCGAATTCCATCACAGCCCTTCCCTGAGCCGCCCGGGCGATCCGGTTGGCCTTGGTGGCAATCAGGCTCTGGTGGTTGATGCACAGCAACACCATAGTCTCCACGAACTGGGCCTGTACAGCCGGTCCTCTAACCGTGACAATAGGCTCACCGGGGAAAATGGGAGTACCCTCAGGGATGGCCCAAACGTCGCAGGAAAAACGGAAGTTACGTAAATATTCCAGGAACTCCCGGCTGAAAATATGTTTGGAGCGGAGGAACTCGATATCCTCGTCTGAAAATTCCAGATTTCTCAAATATTCCACCAGCTGCTCCACCCCGGCCATGATGGCGAAGCCACCCTTGTCCGGCACCTTTCGGAAGAACATGTCAAAGTAGCAGATGGTGTCCTGTAATCCGTTTTGGAAGTAGCCGTTTGCCATGGTCAGCTCGTAAAAATCGGTGAGCATGGTCAAATTGGGCTCCTGAAAGCTCTTGATCATAGGAATCATTCCCTCCTCTTAACTCGAGAAACAACGGCATTTATACCCTTTATTATAACATTTTCCGAAAAAAAGTACAGTCTATATTTTACATTCCCCGGATCCCGGAAAAGAGAAAATCGGGCCCTGGTGAAAAAAAGAAAGAATTTCTTTGCATTTGGAACTAATTTATAAAATGAACTATTGATTTTTCGAATCGCTTTCCTTATAATGTTAGAAAAGCAGCGTGATATTATGTATACTGGGAGGAATAACAGCATGAGGTTGCGCAATCAGCCTTTGGGAAGCAAAAACCTGATTGGCGCCCGAGTGGAAACGGCGAGAAAAGAGCAGGGCATGAAACAGAAAGAACTGTTGGCCCAGCTCCAGGTCAGGGGTGTGGATCTCAGCGCTTCCGGTCTCTCCAAGCTGGAAGGTCAGATCCGGTATGTTACCGACTTTGAGCTGCTGGCTCTTTCCGATATACTGAATGTTTCCGTTCAGTGGCTTCTCACAGGCGAAGAGAGATAAAGGTCCCCGCGATTTTCAGCGGGGACTTTTTTTGCCTTCAGCAGCGTATATCCCCTTCCCTCGGCTCATACTACATTGAGAAGGGAGGGATACGCTTTGTTTCAGGGAACTCGATGGAAACCGCTGGTTCCTTTGCTTCTGTTTTTCGGGATCTATACCCTGCTGTTTATCCTCTGGGTAAAGACCTTTTTCTATACGCTCCCCTTTCTGCTGGGATTCCTCATCGCCTTGGCCATCCAGCCCATCATACGCTTTTTTCAAAAACGGCTTCGCTTTCCCAGAGGTGGGGCAACCCTTCTATCCACCATTCTGGCCTTGCTGCTCCTTTGTGGAGCTCTTACCTTACTTGGGATTCTGGCTGTGCGGGAAATTACTGCGTTCCTTACCAGAGCAAGCGAGACAGGTTTCGCGGAATTCTCCCAGCCCGTGACAGATTTTCTCAACCAAACCAGCGACATGCTGGGACAGCTGGACTTGGAATTCCTAGACCTCCACAAAGAAGAAATCCTTGAAGCGCTGCAAAACAGCATGGACCTGGTGACTGCCTGCATGGGGGCAGTACTGGGACTGCTCACGTCCGTTCCCACTGTGGTGACTCTTGTGATCGTGACGGTTTGCGCCGCCTTCTTTTTCGCTCGGGACATGAGGAGCTTCCTCTCTTGGGGCAGAGGGTTTCTCTCGGAGTCCGGAGCTTTTCATGTAAAAAGCGCTGTTCGTAACTCCGGAGGCACTGGGAGAAAATATCTTCTCTCCTATTTCTTCCTTTATTTTCTCACTTTCTGCGAGACTTGTGTCATTATGGCAGTGCTGGGTGTCCCCTATCCCCTGACCATCGGAGCGCTCACGGCTGTGGCGGACGTTCTGCCCATTCTGGGACCGGGGATTATCTTGGCGCCCGTGGCTCTGTACCAAGTGCTGATCGGTGAGTACACCAAAGCTTTGGGGATCGCTATCGGCTGGCTGGCTATCACCTGCATCCGCCAGGTCATGGAGCCCAAGCTGGTAGCTTCCACGGTGAAGATCCATCCCCTGGCCACCTTAGCCGCGGTGTATTTCTCCCTGGTGGGGAAAAATATCTGGATTTTGTTCTATGTGCTGGGTCTATGCAGCCTTTACGCTGCCTTCCGGGAAACGGGGGCTCTTCCCTCTCTCGTGGAAACGAAAGAAACACAGGACACCAAGACCACTGTATAAAAAGAGCTGACCTTTTTCGGTCAGCTCTTTTCGTTTGTATGTTTGAATTAGAACCGTTCAGACAGCAATTTCTCACTAGCAGCCAGCCGTACGCAGATGCACAGCAGATGCATGGCCTGACGGAGTTCTTCCTGAGGCGGGAAGCTGGGCGCCACACGGATGTTGCTGTCGTTGGGGTCGGCCCCATAGGGGAAGGTGGCTCCCGCGTCGGTGAGGATCACACCGGCTTCTTTGCAAAGGCTGACAACACGCTTGGCGCAGCCGTTCATCACGTCCAGGTTGACAAAATAGCCGCCGTTGGGATGACTCCATTTAGCGATCCCCAAGTCTCCCAGTTCCCGTTCCAGAGAATCCACCACGATCTGGAACTTGGGCTCTAAGATCTTCCGGTGACCCTGCATCAGGGAGTAGACGCCGTTGATGTCGTGGAGAAACAGGATATGACGTAGCTGATTCAGCTTATCAGGACCAATAGTCTGGGTGGTGATGCGGCGCTTCAAAGCCTCAATGTTGGCTTTGCTGGCCGCCAGGGCAGCCACACCGGCACCGGGAAAAGAGATCTTGGAGGTGGAGGCGAAAAACAGGACCTGGTCCTCAGTGCCATTCTTCAAACATTCTCCGTAAAGATCCAGCAGTGTGTCGGGGGTATCGGTGAGGTCATGGACACAGTAGGCGTTATCCCACATGATCCGGAAGTCCTTAGCGGCAGGCTTCAAAGCGGCGAAACGCCGGACGGTGTCATCGGAATAGGTGATGCCGGTGGGATTGGAATACTTGGGCACGCACCAGCAGCCCTTGATGGTGTCGTCCTCAGCCACCAGACGCTCGATCAAGTCCATGTCAGGACCTGTTTTGAGCATGGGCACGGGGATCATTTCAAAGCCGAAATATTCCGTTACACCAAAATGCCGGTCATACCCGGGAGAAGGACAAAGGAACTTCACCTTTTCCTGTTTGCACCAGGGTTCGCAGCCGCTGAAACCGTGAGTAAATCCTTGGGAAATGCAGTCGAACATCATTTGCAGACTGGAGTTGTTTCCCAAAATGATCAGCTCCGCGGGAACGTCCATCATCTTGCTGAAAATAGCCCGCATCTCCGGCAAACCGTTCCACACACCGTAATTTCGGCAGTCGTCGCCGTTGGAGTTGGCAAATTCGCTGCGGGCCCGGAGAGCTTCCAGCACACCCAGTGCCAGATCCAACTGCTCAGCGCAGGGCTTGCCGCGTGCCATGTTCAGCTGCAAATGGAGGCTTTTGAAATCCTCATACTGTTCCAGCGCCTCTTTGTGGATCTGCCGCAGTTCTTCGTTTGTTTTGAAAGCCAGCTTCATCACTACATCTCCCATACCGCAAATTGAAGTTTTGAATTCAAAACCACTTTATCTTTCTAATTTGAAAGCGTAAACCTTCCATATTGTACTCTATTCCGCTTAAAAATGCAAGTTCATTTTATTACCCCTGCATATTTTACGTTTTGTATGAGGCTTTGCTCATCCGTGGAGCTTTTCTGTGCAACCTTGCACAAGTTACTCCTCAGCGTAAATGCGGCGTTAAAATATTTGTAGTTTTTCAGAGGATGTGCTATAATGTGTAGCGTTGTGACAAGGATCAGAACCGTTTATTCTATTTTTCATGGAGGTTTTTATGGGCGGATTTTTTGGCGTTGCTTCCAAAGAAGACTGTATGTTCGATCTTTTTTTCGGCACGGACTACCACTCTCACCTGGGCACTCGCCGAGCAGGCATGGCGGTGTATGACAAGGAAAGAGGGTTCGACCGTGCGATCCATAACATTGAAAACTCCCCTTTCCGGACAAAATTTGACAAGGACGTTTCCAGTATGAAGGGACGGCTGGGCATCGGCTGCATTTCCGACTACGAGCCTCAGCCTCTGATCGTCCGTTCCCACCACGGCACTTACGCCATCGTGACAGTGGGCAAAATGAATAACACAAACGAGATCGTGGAGCATCTTTTCAAAAGCGGCCATTCCCACTTCCTGGAAATGAGCGGCGGAGATGTGAATGCCACAGAGGTGGTGGCTTCCGTCATCAATCAGAAGCCCAATCTCATCGAGGGCATCCAGTACGCTCAGAAAATGATCGATGGTTCCATGACCATGCTCATCATGACGCCTAAGGGGATCCTCGCCGCCCGGGACAAGCTGGGCCGCACCCCTGTGTCCATCGCTAAAAAAGAGGGCGCCTACTGTGTGTCCTTTGAGAGCTTCGCGTATCTGAATCTTGGCTATACAGAAGAGCGGGAACTTGGCCCCGGTGAAGTCGCCATCATTACCCCCGAAGGTGTCCAGACTCTGGTGAAGCCCGGTAAAGACATGAAGATCTGCACCTTCCTTTGGGTATATTACGGATATCCCTCTTCCTCCTATGAAGGTGTCAGCGTGGAAGAGATGCGCTACCGCTGCGGTGCCATGCTGGCACGCCGTGATGATGCACATCCGGATACTGTGGCAGGTGTTCCCGATTCCGGCACGGCTCACGCTATCGGCTACGCCAACGAATCCGGCATCCCCTTCTCCCGGCCCTTTATCAAGTATACGCCCACTTGGCCCCGCTCGTTCATGCCCACCATCCAGAGCCAGCGGAATTTGATCGCTAAAATGAAGCTGATCCCTGTCCATGAGCTTATCAAGGACAGAAGCCTGCTGCTCATCGACGACTCCATCGTTCGGGGCACACAGCTGCGGGAGACAACAGAGTTTCTGTATCAGAGCGGCGCTCGGGAAGTTCATGTGCGCCCCGCCTGTCCTCCCCTGCTCTACGGCTGTAAATACCTGAACTTCTCCCGCTCCTCTTCCGTAATGGACCTGATCACCCGTCGCGTCATCAAAGAGATGACCGGTACGGAAGAGCCTGCCAATCTGGCAAAGTTTGCCGATCCAGAAAGCGGCGAATACAGCGCGATGCTGGATTACATCGGCAAGAAGCTGAACTTCACTTCTCTGCGCTACCACCGTCTGGACGATATGATCCAGTCCGTGGGCATTGATAAATGCAAGCTGTGTACCTACTGCTGGGACGGTCAGGAATAAACTATAAAGTAAGAAAGGACTGCTGCATTTCTGCGGCAGTCCTTTTTCTATATGTATGTTTTGTTTAGGCGTTTTGCGCGGGAACCGCAGCCAAACCGCGGATATAGCTCACCAAGGGAAATTTCTTGTTGGAGATGGAAACTAGTTTCCCCACCGTTAGCGCGGAGATCAGCGTCCCAAGGCCAAGACCCTGCAGGCCCCGGAAAAACAGCAGAGAAAAGATCAAAGCGATGCAGATCAGTGTCAAGTCGAAGGCAATCTTTACAGTGCCGAATTCCCAGCCTTTCACCTGGGAGATGGTCCGCACGATCCCTTCACCAGGGACCACCACCACATCAGGGGCAACTTCGATGCTGATGCCCACCGCCAAAATCACGCAGCCAATGGCCAAGCTGATGAGCCGCATGGGCCAGGAAACTGGATCGAACCACTGGAGCAGGAACATGCCCACATCGATAAAGGCGCTGAATACCACGTTGACAGCGATCTGGAGCAGCTGGACCGGCTGGAACTTCTTTCCCAATATCACGATCTGAAGCAGGATGTAGACCATGTTCAAGATGAAGCTCCACCCGCCGAAGCTGAGCTGATCGAACCGCAGGCTAAGCACATAGGGCACGCTGGAGATCTGGGATGTTCCCAAAGCGCTTTTCGTGATAAAGGCGATGCCGAAAGAATTGATGGCCAAGCCAAGGCAGAAAAAGAGATAGCGACGGACAAGATTATGCATGCGTGATACCCTCCAAAGATTTTAGGACGGACTGTAACGACTGGATAAGGACTTCCCTCTCGCCTGGGGAAAGCTCCTGCAACGCCATCTCGTCCACATCATGGAAGATCTCTTCCACCTGATAGGCCTTTTCCCTGCCCAAATCCGTGAGATAGATCCGAACAGAACGCCTATCGTTGTCCTGGGTCACACGGCGCACTAATTCCTGCCGTTCCATCTTGGCAAGTAGGCTGGTAATTGTGGATTTATCCAAAGCACACATCAGGCCCAATTCCTTCGGTGTGCGGCCATTCTGTTCCAGAAGACATTCCAGAATTTTCGGCTGCCCGGAAAGAAGCCCCACTTTTTGAGTTCTCTGGGAGACCAATCGGGAAGTGTTATTAAAACACCGCAGCAGTAGGAAGTGCAGTTGTGAATCTAACATGGCGTTTTCCGTCCTGTTTAAATTAGTTTGATTTCCAACTATATAAGTATAGTCGTCCCAACAAGATTTGTCAAGAAATGGGGTCACACAACAAAAAAGAGACCCGGTAGTCCGGATCTCTTTTTCAACTGTATTTGTTTTTAGAACTCTGCCACACCAGTAGTTCTGGGGAAAGGCAGAACGTCCCGGATGTTGGCGATGCCAGTGAGATACATCACTAAGCGCTCGAAACCGATACCGAAACCGGCATGCTTGTTGCCGCCGAAACGACGCAGGTCCAGATACCACCAGTAATCCTCTTCGTTGAGGCCCAGTTCCCGGATGCGCTGGAGCAGCACGTCATACCGCTCTTCACGCTGGCTGGCGCCTACCAGCTCTCCGATACCGGGGACCAGCAGGTCAGTAGCGGCAACGGTCTTGCCGTCGTCGTTGAGCCGCATATAGAAGGCTTTGATCTCCTTGGGATAATCGGTAACGAACACGGGCTTGCCGAAATGCTTTTCCGTCAGGAACTTCTCATGCTCGGTCTGCAAATCGCAGCCCCAAGAAACCTTGTATTCAAACTCGTCGTTGTGGGGCTCCAGGATCTTCACCGCATCGGTGTAGCTGACCCGGACAAAGTCGGAATCTGCCACGTGACGCAGCCGATCCAACAGGCCCTTATCCACGAACTGGTTGCAGAACTCCATGTCCTGAGGGCAAGCCTCCAACACGTAGTTGATCACATACTTGATAGCGGCTTCGATCACGTCCATGTCGTCGGTCAGATCGGCAAAAGCCATTTCCGGCTCGATCATCCAGAACTCAGCGGCATGGCGCTGGGTGTAGGAACGCTCAGCGCGGAAAGTGGGGCCGAAGGTGTACACCTTTCCGAAGGCCATGGCCATGCATTCTGCCTCCAGCTGACCGGACACTGTCAAGGATGTAGGCTTCTGGAAGAAGTCTTCCTTAAAGTTCACCTTGCCGTCCTCATCGTGAGGCAGGTTCTCCATGTCCAGAGTGGTCACCTGGAACATCTCCCCCGCTCCCTCGCAGTCGCTGCCGGTAATGATGGGAGTATGGGCATAAACGAAACCGTTCTCCTGGAAGAACTTATGGATGCCGAAAGCAGCCGCGGAACGCACCCGGAAGGCGGCACTGTACAGGTTGGTACGGGGCCGCAGGTGAGCGATGGTCCGCAGGAACTCCACGGTATGACGCTTTTTCTGCAAAGGATACTCCGGAGAGGACGGTCCCTCCACCACGATCTCCTGGGCGTGGATCTCAAAAGGCTGCTTGGCCTCAGGAGTAGCCAGCAGTGTGCCGGTAACCCGAAGGGCAGCGCCTACGTTCTGAGAGGCGATCTCTTTGAAATTCTCGATCTTCCCATCCTCGAACACCACCTGCACGCCCTTGAAGGATGTGCCGTCGTTCAAGTCGATGAAGCCCAGTGTTTTGGAGTCGCGGATGGATCGGGCCCAGCCGCATACGGTAACGGTTTTTCCCTCGTAGGAGGAAAGGTCCTTGTAAAAGGACGCCACTTCTTCTCGTTTCATATTCTGTCACAGCCCGGAAAGGCTGCTCCCTCCTTCTTTTACCAGAATTTCAAATACCTCTTAATCATACCCCAGTCGGATGCTTCTGACAAGGGGAAACTATGAAAAAAACGCTGAATTCAAAGAATTCAGCGTTTTTTATGGCGGAGAGGATGCGACTCGAACGCACAATGCCTTGCGGCACACCACATTTCCAATGTGGCTCCTTACCATTAGAATACCTCTCCGTGTGGCGCTTGATTATTATAGCCCATATGATTGGAAAAATCAAGAGGAAAATGAAAGTTTTTTAAAAAATTTTTTCTCCCCCCTTTTTTGCCCCATTTTTCCCTGGTTTTGAGCCAAGATAACTCATTTTGGAAAAGTTTGGGTTAATTTTTAGGACAAATCGTGTTAAAAATGGAAATCTTATTTGATTGAAGCTGGGGCTTTTGGTATAATGAAACAAAACTCTTTCTTTATAGGAGGGATCCCCCTTGAATAAGAAAAGCGCTGCCCGCGCCGCCGCTGTCATCGAGATCGGCTCCAACAATGTGCGGATGCGGGTCTCTCAGTGGACCAAGGGAAACGTAGTCACTCTGGACCGGCTGGAATATCCGGTCAGTTTGGGGCACGACGTGTTTTCCAGCGGCGATATCAGCTTTGACAGTTTACGGGAACTTTCCAGCGTACTGTCGAAATTCACAGCGGCCCTGCGCTCTTATAATATTGAGAAGCCCAAGGTCATCTCCTGCACCGCTCTGCGGGAAGCCAAGAACCGTGCTCTGGTAGTGGACCAGCTGAAGGTACGCAATGGTCTGGATGTTACGGTATTGGAGGACAGCCAGGAAAAAGCTTACATCTATAAAGAGGTGATCCAGCGGCTGGACGCTGCCCAGCTCCAGCAGGGTAACACGATGATTGCCTACGTGGGTTCCGGCAGTATCGGCGTGGCTGTCTACGACGGCCAGAAGGTGGTCTATTCCCAGAACATCTCCATGGGCGCCCTGAAGCTCCATGACGCCCTCCACAGGCTCCACCAGGAAGCCGATGATTTCTATTATATTATCGAGGAATATCTGGACACGATCTTCAACCGGATCGCCATTTCCAAGTTTCAAGTGAAGAACTTGATCCTGACCGGTTCCCAGCTGGAACTGGTGGCCCAGCTCTGCGAAGCCAAGAAGGCAGGCATCCCCTATCAGATCAGTGTAAAAAAACTTTCTTCCCTTTATCAGTCTATTCGGTCCGCTACCGCGGAAAGTATCGCCAACAGGTTCGGCATCACAGAGGAACGGGCGGCCCTGCTGTACACGTCTCTGTCCATCTATACTGGACTTCTCCGCTTCTGCCCTCAGGCGGAAAATGTTATTTCCCCTCCCGTGGACATTTCCGAGGCATTTTTACGGTATCAGCTGGTTCCTAAGGCAGAAGGAGACCTTACTGCTTATCTGCGGGAAAGTGCTCTCGCCTGCGCCGAGACAACTGCCCGAGGTTTTGGATGCAATCTGGAACATTCCGCCTATACCGGGCAGATCGCCTGCCAGATCTTCGACAAGCTGAAGAAGATCCATGGACTGGACAGCTCCAAACGATTGATTTTAGAGCTGGCTTCCACTCTGCACAGCTGCGGCAGCTTCGTGAATGTGCGGCAGCACAGTCAGTGCACCTTTGATCTTATTAAAGGTATGGATATTTTTGGCCTGCGGCAGAGCGAAGTCCTGGAAACGGCCTTCGTTGCAGGCAGTGTGGCCAACGATCTGGCCTCAGAAGAAAACCGAGATTTTGCTTGGCTCTCCACAGAGGAGCGGATCATCATCTCCAAGCTGGCCGCTATTTTCCGGCTTGCCAACGCCTTGGACAAGTCTCACCGCCACAAGCTGCGGGATCTGAAGATCCATTTGGAGGATGACCAGGTTCTGTTCAAGGCAAAGGCCTCGGACAACACGCTGCTGGAACGGTGGGCGTTCAGAGAATCGGCCCAGTTTTTCACGGAAGTGTTCGGACTCTCCCCCGAGCTTTCCATTAAATTCGATTTGATATGAGGTGGTCATCATGGTGGAAAAAAAGATGCCCTATTATAACCGGGAACTGAGCTGGATGGACTTTAACGCCCGGGTGCTGGAGGAAGCCACGAAAAAAGAAAATCCCTTAATGGAAAGGCTTCGTTTCCTTGCCATTACCGGTTCCAACCTGGACGAGTTTTTCATGGTGCGTGTGGCAGGTGTCAAGGATCAAGTAAACGCTAACTACAAGCAGAAAGGCAACACCTTTGACCTGACGCCTCAGGAGCTGCTTCCTCTGCTGGAAGAAAAGACCCATCGCTTTATGGAAAAGCAGTATTCCTGCCTGCACAGATCCATTGTTCCCGCTTTGGAAAAACAGAAGATCCGTTTCCTTTCCGTGGAAGAAATGACCGACGAGCAGAAACAATACTTATCTAAGTATTTTCAAAAGGTGCTTTTCCCCGTGCTTACCCCCCTGGCGGTAGACGGAAGCCGGCCTTTCCCCCTTTTGGCCAACAAGACTTTGAATATCGCCGTCTGCCTGAAAAGCAAAGAGCACCATAAAGAGGAGAAAGTATTCGCCATCGTTCAGGTTCCCTCCATCCTTCCCCGGTTCTTGGAGCTGCCCGCAGAAGAAGGGCGGCAGTTCACTCTGCTGGAGGATGTGATCATCCACAACTTGGCCGATCTGTTCGAGCTTCACGACATCGTGGCGGCTTGCCCCTTCCGGGTGACCCGCAACTCTGATTTGGAGATCGATGAGGAAGCTGAGGACTTTATGAGCGAAGTGAAAAAGTCCATCAAACGCCGGAAGCGGGGCCGTCCCGTGCGTCTGGAACTGCTTACCAAGTGCAGTTCTGACATCAAGGCGTTCCTTATCGAAATGCTAAAGATCAAAAAGACGGAAATCTACGAGGTGCCCGGCCCCCTGGATCTCACCTTCCTCTCCAAATTCGCTGGGCTTTCCGGGTTTGAGTCTTTGTGCTTCTCCCCCATCCGCCCGGTGAATCCTCCTGCGGATTTCTGGGGCTGCACTGATATTTTCGAAGCCATCCGGGAAAAGGACAGACTGGTACATCATCCCTATGAGAGCTTTGACTGGGTGGTACGGTTCATCGAGCAGGCTGCCGAGGACGAGCATGTTCTCGCCATCAAACAGACGCTGTACCGTGTCAGCGGCAACTCCCCCATCATCGCCGCGCTGATCAAAGCGGCGGAAAACGGCAAACAGGTCACCGTGTTGGTGGAACTGAAAGCACGTTTCGACGAAGAGAACAATATTAACTGGGCCAACAAGCTGGAAAAGGCAGGTTGCCACGTGATTTATGGTCTCCACGGCTTAAAGACCCACTGCAAGATCGCCTTAGTGGTGCGGCAGGAAGAGGACGGTATCCGCCGGTATCTCCACCTCGGCACGGGCAACTACAATGATTCTACCGCTAAGATCTACACGGATCTTGGTTTGTTCACCTGCAAGAGCCAGTACGGTTCCGACGCCTCCTCCCTGTTCAACGTGATTACCGGCTATTCCCGGCCCCCGGAGTACCGCCACTTTGTGGTGGCTCCCCATGGGATGCGCACCTTCTTCTGCCGGATGATCCGCAACGAGACGGAAAACGCCAAAAAGGGACTTCCCAGCGGCATCACCGCCAAGGTAAACTCCCTGGTGGATCCGGAGATCATCTCTCTGCTGTACGAGGCCTCTCAGGCTGGCGTGCCCATCAAGCTGGTGGTGCGGGGCATCTGCTGCCTGATCCCTGGTCTGGAAGGCATCAGCGAAAACATCACTGTCATCAGCATTGTGGGACAGCTTTTGGAGCATAGCCGTATCTTCCAGTTTGAGAACGGCGGTAATCCCAAGATCTACATGGGCAGCGCCGACTGGATGCCTCGTAACCTGGACCGCCGCATCGAGTTGGTGTTCCCCATTGAGGACGAGGACCTGAAGCAGCGGGCGTTCGAGGTGCTGGACATTCTGCTCAGCGACAACACCAACGCACGGGTCATGCATCCCGACACCAGTTATCAGCATGTGAATCGTCGTGGGAAAGCGGCATGCAGCAGTCAGCTCACCTTCTACCGCATCGCTCAAGAGCGTTTGAAGGCAAAACAGGAAGTGGAAAAGGACAGCCCCCTGATCCCCATCCACTCCGCGGAAGAGGCCGGAAAGGCTTGACACTTATAAAAACTCTGTTACAATGAAACTATATTCATTGTATACTGCAAGTAGTTTCAACATCGGGGACAGAGTAGAATTCTTTCAGAGAGGATGATACAATGTGAAAAGAGTGGGTATTCTCACCAGCGGCGGCGACTGCCAAGGCTTGAACGCAGCCATTCGAGGAGTTGCGAAAGGACTCTATCAGGAGTTCGGTAAAGACGTGGAGATCTACGGCATCAAAGACGGCTACAAGGGATTGATCTTCGGGGAATACAAGAAGATGTCTCCGGAGGACTTCTCCGGGATTCTCACCTTGGGCGGCACTTTGCTGGGCACCTCCCGTCAGCCCTTCAAAACCATTCGGGTCATCGACGAGAACAGTGTGGATAAGGTCAAGTCCATGAAGGAAAACTACAAAAAGATGAAGTTGGACTGCCTAGTGATCTTGGGCGGCAACGGCACTCAGAAAACCGCTAATCTCCTCAGCGGAGAGGGGCTGAATGTGATTCACCTGCCCAAGACTATCGATAACGACATCTGGGGCACAGACATCACTTTCGGCTTCCACAGCGCGGTAGAGATCGCCACCAACGTCATCGACTGCATCCACACCACCGCTACCTCCCACGGCCGGATCTTTATCGTGGAAGTAATGGGACACAAGGTGGGCTGGCTGACCCTTTCCGCCGGTATTGCCGGCGGCGCTGACGTGATCCTTCTGCCGGAAATTCCTTACGACATCAACAAGATTGCCAAGACTCTGAACAACCGTATCGACAGCGGCAAGAAGTTCTCTATCTTGGCGGTGGCCGAGGGCGCCATTTCCAAGGAAGAAGCGGCTCTCTCCAAGAAGGAATTCAAAAAGGCTCGGGCCGATTTCAAGCATCCCTCTATCGTGTACCGCATTGCGGAGGAGCTTTCCGAAAAGATCGACAACGAGATCCGAGTCTGTGTGCCTGGTCACTTCCAGAGAGGCGGCAGCCCCTGCGCTTACGATCGTGTCCTCTGCACACAGTTGGGCGCTACCGCCGCGCGTTTCATCAAGGAAAAGACTTTCGGCGTCATGGTGGGCGTTGTCAACGGACAGTGTGTGCCCGTCCCCCTGAAAGATGTGGCTGGCAAGTTGAAGTCTGTTCCTGTGGACTGCGATGAGATCAAGGCCGCCCGTCAGATCGGCATCAGCTTTGGTGACTGACCCGCTCGCAAAGAAATTTAAGAAGGCATACCCGGCAGGTCTTTTCCCGCCGGGTTCTGCTATTGCTTAAAAACGAGAGGTGTATCTTAAATGAAGTTTTCTGTCAGTCTTTACAGTTTTTACAGTGCCATTCAAAAGGGAGAAATGACTCCCCTGGACTGTGTCCGCAAAGCCGCTGAACTGGGCTTCGACGCGGTAGAAGCCGTTGATTTTGTCAATTTCCAGGGTGATCCGGAAGAGCGGAAAGCCAAAGCTCTGGAACTAAAACAAGTGGCCCATGAATGCGGTCTGTCCATCTCCTCCCTTGCCATCGGGGCCGATTTCCTCAACGGCAGTGACGGAGATACCCAAAAAGAGATCCAGCGGGTGAAAGAGTACGTGGATCTTGCCGCGCTGATGGGTGCTCCTCGGATGCGTCACGACATCACCCAAGGATACAAGGGTGAACGCTATCAGAGCTACGAGAGTTTGATTCCCGTTTTGGCGGAAGCCGTGCGGGATGTGGCTGACTACGCCGCCCAAAAAGGTGTGCTCACCATGACGGAGAACCACGGATTCTTTTCCCAGGATTCCCAGCGGGTAGAAAAGCTCTACACTGCGGTGAATCATCCCAATTTCGGGCTTTTGTGCGACATGGGGAATTTCCTCTGCGCCGACGAGGACCCTGCTTTGGCTGTGGCCAGAGTGGCTCCCTACACTCGGTATGTCCACGCGAAAGATTTTATCCGCAAGAGCTTTAACAGCGACGATCCCGGCGAAGGGGCTTTCCGTTCCCGGAGCGGCGATTTCCTCCGTGGGACCATCATCGGCCATGGATGCGTGCCGGTAAAACAGTGCCTTCACATCCTGAAAGCCGCTGGTTTCGACGGCACGGTCTCCATTGAGTTTGAGGGTTTGGAACCCTCCGTGGATGCCGTTCGTATTGGTCTTGCCAATTTGAAAAAGTATTGGAGTGAATTGTAATGTCCGTAAAGGAAGTTTTTTTAGACCTTGTTTCCTATGATACCGGTTCTGATGAGACTACCGGCACCGTCCCCAGCACTCCCGGTCAAAAGGTCTTGGGTGCTCACATTGTGGACCTGATGAAGAAAATGGGCATTGACGACGCCTATATGGACGAAATGGGCTATGTATACGGCACCATTCCCGCCACGGAACCCCGTGAGAGCACCGTGGGCTTTATCGCACATATGGACACGTATGGAGGCGTCAGCGGCAAAGACATCAAGCCTCAGATCATCGAGAACTATGACGGGGGCGTGATCTCTCTGGGAAACAGCGGCCTGTCCCTTTCTCCTGAGGCTTTTCCCTCCATGAAAGACCATGTGGGCAAGACTCTGATCACCACCGACGGCACCACACTTTTGGGCGGCGACGACAAAGCCGGCGTGGCAGAGATCCTCTGCGCTGCGGAAGAGATTCTGAAGGAGGGCAAGCCCCACGGCACCGTGAAGCTGGGCTTTACCCCTGATGAGGAGATAGGCCAGGGCGCCGACCATTTCGACGTGGAGGGCTTTGGCTGCGATTACGCTTACACCGTAGACGGTGGCGAGTTAGGCGGCATGGACTACGAAAACTTCAATGCCGCCGCTGCCGTAGTGGAAGTGGAAGGAGTTTCCATCCACACAGGCAGCGCCAAAAACAAGATGGTAAATTCCATGACCGTGGCAATGGAATACTGTGGGCTGCTTCCGAAGGAGCAAGTTCCGGAGCACACCGAAAACTATGAGGGCTTTATCCATCTGGACTCTATCAAAGGCAATGTGGAGCATACTGTGATGCAGTTCCTCATCCGGGATCATGATAAAGAACTGTTCCAGCAAAAGAAGGAACTGATGGGCCAGGCGGCTTCCTACATCAACGTAAAGTATCCCACTGAGCCCCTCACTTTGACTGTGAAGGATACCTACGCCAATATGAAGGAGCAGATCCTGCCGAGAATGGAGATCATTGAAAACATGGAAAACGCCATGCGGGAAAACGGTGTGGAGCCTGTATCCCACCCTATCCGCGGCGGCACGGATGGTGCCCGTCTCTCCTATATGGGTCTCCCCTGTCCCAATATCTGCACCGGCGGCGCCAACGCCCACGGCAAGATGGAGTATGTAGTCCTTGAGGATATGGAGAAGATCAAGGACATCATCAAAACTGCCATCTATAATGTGAAATGACGGAAAGGGACCTTACAATGCTGAGATTTGGAACCATCGGCTCGGGGTGGATCGTAGACGAATACATCCACGGAGCCAAAGACAGCGGTTTATGGGAGTTGACAGCAGTTTACTCCCGCACTGAGGATCGGGCCAAAGCCTACGCTCAAAAGCACGGAGCGGCTCATATTTTCACCGATCTGGAAAAGATGGCCTCCTCCCCTCTGCTGGACGCGGTCTATATCGCCAGCCCTAACGCTTTGCATTTCCAGCAAACCAAACTGTTTTTGGAGCATGGCAAGCATGTGATCTGCGAAAAGCCTTTGTGCGCTCAGGCAGAGAAAGTGGAAGAGCTCCAGCGCATCGCCAAAGAGCAGGGTGTAGTTTTCCTGGAAGCTATCATGTTCATGCATCTGCCCCAGCGTGCTCTTTTGGAAGACGCTTTGGGAAAGCTGGGAAAGATCTCCATGGCAAAATTGGATTTCTGTCAGCGGTCCTCTAAGCTGGACAGTTACTTGGCCGGTGACTTGCCCAATATCTTCAACCCCGCTCTTGAAACGGGAGCGCTCATGGATCTGGGAGTATACTGTGTCTATCCTGCTCTGGCTTTGTTCGGAGAACCGGAGAGTTTTTCCGCGGACGCATTGATGCTCCCCTCAGGCGCGGACGGTGCTGGTGTGATTACCCTGCGCTACCCGGATAAATTGGTGGCCCTCACCTATTCCAAGCTGGGACAAGCCGGAGCCAACAGTGATTTCCAAGGCACAGACGCCACTCTCTCCGTAGAGTCTATTTCCCGAGTGGCAGGTCTTACCCTCCGGCCCCGGGATGGTGCGGTGGAGGAGCTGTACGGCGACGATGAAAAGTACAAGCTCATGGGCTGGGAAGCCAAGGACTTTTACCGGTACATCACCCAGCCGGAAGCCTCCGCGGAGGAATATGCTCGATGCAGCCAGCTCAGTCTCCAAGTGGCTGTTTTCATGGAGCAGGCCAGAAAACTGGCAGGTATCGCCTTCGCCAGCGACAACAGCTGAAAACATGTATATTGCAAAAAGAACGGCGGGGACCTCAGTCTCCACCGTTCTTTTTATTCTGCAACGATATAGGGTTCCAGCTTGGCAAAAGTCTTTTCTCCGATACCGGACACTTCCATGATCTCCTGGATATCATAAAATCCGTTGTTGGCTTCCCGGTAATCCACGATCCTCTGGGCCAATGCAGGTCCGATTCCAGGAAGCTGGTCCAGCTCCTCCAACGTGGCGGTATTGATGTTGATGCTTTTCTCCACCAACACTTCCTGCGGACCGGAAGGATCGGATTCCACCAATTCCTTCTCTTCCTGACTGCTGACAGATTCCATCGGCACTTCCACTGTCTGAGAAGAAGCCATCTCCCCTTCGTTTTGGACAGTTACCTGGTAAAACTGAACAGAGCGTGTGGAATACAACCCGATAAGCACAGCGGCAGTGATGGCAGCAGCGCTCAGCAAAAGGACCCAGCGGATTTTCGTCTCACGATCCATGTCGTCACACTTCCCTCAGTTTTTGGAGGAACCCTGTGAAGTAAGGCGGTAATGGCGCCTCAAATTCCATGTATTCCCCGGTGCGGGGATGCACAAACCCGATCTTTCCAGCATGAAGGCACTGGCCCTGCAAGGAAGTGATCACTTTCTTGGGACCGTAAACAGGATCCCCTGCCACAGGATGGCCCAAAAACGCCATGTGCACCCGGATCTGATGGGTCCGGCCCGTTTCCAGGCGCAGACGAAGCTGGGTAAAATCCTGGAAACGCTTCACCACCCAGAAATGGGTCACGGCATTGCGCGCGGAGGGCGATCCAGAAAGCACCGCCATTTTCTTGCGGTCTGTGGGATGGCGCCCCAATGGCTGATCTACTGTGCCGGAATCCGTTTTAAAAGAACCATACACCACGGCGCTGTACTCCCGGGTAAAGGTGTGAGCCTGGATCTGCTCCGCCAAACGGGTGTGGGAAAAATCATTCTTGGCCACCATCAGAAGACCGCTGGTGTCTTTGTCGATGCGGTGGACGATCCCAGGACGGGCCACACCGTTGATCCCAGAAAGAGAATCGCCGCAGTGATACAGCAGCGCGTTCACCAAGGTTCCGTCTTCATGGCCCGGCGCCGGATGCACTACCATACCTTTGGGTTTGTTCACCACCAAGAGATCTCCGTCCTCATAAACGATATCCAATGGGATGTTCTCCGGAAGCACCTCTAAAGGCCGCACCTGGGGAAGCTCCACCTGAATGGTGTCGCCCGGCTTCAACTTGGCACTTTTGGAGAGAGCTTTTCCCTGGCAGGTGACGCAGCCGTTCTCGATGAGATTCTGCACCGCAGAACGGGTCATTTCCTCCAGAGCGGCGGAAAGCAGCTTATCTACCCGCTGACCCGCCTCCTCCACCACGATGGTGAGCTGACGGCTCATTGCCCTTCCTCCACATTTTGGGTTTTCTTCTCGTCGCTGCCTCGAGTACAGAACAGCACATGGATGACAAACAGCACAGCGCCTATTGTGATGCAGCAGTCGGCAAAATTGAAGATGTAATCAAAGAACATCACATGGATAAAATCCACCACAAAGCCGTGGACCATCCGATCGATTAGATTGCCTATGCCTCCGGCCACCAGCAAAGCCGACGTGATATAGCTGAACACACTATGATTTTTATAGCGGAATAAAAGCACTAAAATGGCAATGATGGCAATAACGGTGATGGCTACCACCAAACCCATGGCATTCTTGAACAGCCCAAAAGAAGCGCCCGTATTTTCCACGTAAGCAAACTCCAGCAGACCAGGGATCAGGGTAACACTCCCCACCGGCTTAAGATCACGCAGTACAAAGAATTTCGTCACTTGATCGATCACCAGCAGCAGGACTGCTGCCGCCAAAACCGCCACTGCGGTGGCCATAGTCCGATTTTTCTTTTCCGATTTCAAAATGAGTCTCCTTCTTCATGCGTACTGAAAAGGGCGCAAAGTAATCCTTGCGCCCTACGCTGTTATTTTCTGCGCTTTTTATTTCCCAGGTCTACATTGTCCCCAAACTCCAGATTGCTGAAGTGGGTTGCCTTCTCTCTTTGAAGAGACTCCGGGATATTGCTGTATGCCTTTAGATCGATCCCCACCTGGCTCAGATCGTCATCTTCCGGAAAACTCTGCTGTTCCGGTTCCCGGCGGAGCTGATCACGGCTGAGATCCACTCTGTCATTCAGAGAGGCATTTCCCAGGGAAAGCTGTTCCACAGGCTGCTGGACAGGATGAGACGGCTGTCTCTGGACAACCTTGGGCTGCGCTTCCATGACCACTTCTTCCGGCTCGGCTTTATACACTGGTTCTACGGGAGCGGGTTTCGATACCACGGGCTGAGGAGCCGGTTCGGGTTCAGGTTCCGGCTCAGCCACAGCAACAGAGCGGCTTTCTGTCTGCGTCCTTGTCTCCGTCACAGGAGCCGTTGTGGTTTCCTTGATCCGGAAACTGGGGATATGATTGATACTTTCCAAATGCTTCTTATACATTTCCAGCAAAGACACTCGGAAGGCGGAAACCTGGCGCTTCATTTCCTCCAGTTCGCCCTTCTTCTGGTCCACCTGCAAAGCATACTCCCGCGCGGCCTTGGCGGCATCGTCACGAGCGTTTTCCATGATCTTTTTGGCGTTGTCCTCAGCGTCGGCCAGCATCACCGCAGCCTTGCCCTTGGCCTCCTGGATAGATTCTTTCGCCATTTTCTGGGCGCTGAGAATGGCCTCTTTGATGCCGTCCTCCTCTTCCCGATAGGCTTCGATCTTCTGAGCTAAAATACCCAGCTTCTTCTGGAGCTCTATATTCTTGGCCTTCAGATCGGCGATCTGGCCCTTCATCTCTTCCACCTGCTGAGAGATCTGAGCAGTTTGCTGCAAGGCATTGTCTCTTTCCGCTTGAAGCTGAGTAAAAGACTCTACCACTTCATCGATAAAATTGTCTACGTCCTCCGGCTTGTACCCGGAGAATCCAGCCTTTCCAAAGCTTACCTCATTGATTTCCTTTACGGTCAACATTTGGAAGTCCCCCTTATTGATATTTCCTGCATTTCACCACAAGACGCCCCTTGCTTGTCAAAGGGCCTAGCTGATCTATTAAAAATCGTCCCTGCCTGCGCACAGACAGCAAGTCTCCCTCTTTCACCCGCTGAGAGACAGATAAACTCTCCCGGTGATTGACGGACACCATCCCCGCTGTGATCAGGCCAGCAGCTTTTTCACGGCTGGTCCGGCAGACAAAACCTGTCAGACAATCCAGCCGCTCCGAAGCCACCACGCCGCTCATTTCCACAAACTCATGGGCGCCCGGCAAAGGTCCTTCCCAAGTTAGAGAAGTCTTTACCCCCACCCGGCCGATTTTCCGTATATTCTGGAGAAAATACTCTCCCATTTCTTCCCGCAGGAACGTGACGCACTGGCCGTCTCCCACCAGGATATCCCCCACAACCGACCGTTCGACTCCCAAGGCCATATAGGTCCCCAGAAAGTTCCGGTGGGTGAGTTTATCCTCTGCCCGATATGTAAGCGCAAACGGGATTATGGGAAACAATTCCGGCGCGGGTTCCAAGTAATCCGGGAAAAAGCCCAGCATTACCCGCTCAGCGTTTTCATGACCTCCCCAAAACAGGAAAGTCCCGTCCTTCCGCCGTGAAAGATAATCCTGACAGAAAGCCGCCTGAGCCTCGTCCAGAAATCCCAGAAAACAGGGACGCTTCCGAGAGAGCTTCAGGTGGTCTTCCAGCCGGGCGGTAAGCAGTTCTTGATCGTTCGGCATACGCTATCAGAAATAAAGCCCGCTGTTTTCCAGCTCGTCCAGAACATCGTCACCGGTCAGATCCACATTGTAAGGCGTGATGATAAAGGTGTTGGTGGCGATGCGTTTGATCTTCCCGTTATTGGCATAGGCCACGCCGCTGAGAAAATCCACAATGCGGCGGGAGACCTCTTTTTCTGTCTTTTCCAAATTGAGCACCACCGTATGACGCTTGAGCAGCTCGTCGGCTACGGCTCTGGTTTCCTCTCCAAAGGAGATGGGTTTAAACAGCACCACTTGCAGCTGCGCTTTCGCGTTGATATTTACCACACGGTTTCCTCCGGAGGATTCGCTGCGGGGAACGAAATCGGAGAAGGAGTAAGAAGATCTCCGCGACTCGGTATAACTGCTCCGGTCGTCGACTTCTTCCTCTTCCTGCTCATCATCATAATAATCTTCATATTCGTCATCTGGCGGATTCCACATCTTGTGGAGCTTATCAACCAATCCAGCCATAAGATCTGTACCTCCTGAAAACGTGATTAATGGTTCGGGTATTCCCTTTTCCCGAACAGCGAGGAGCCCACCCGCACCATGGTCGCCCCGCAGGCAATCGCCTCAGCAAAATCCGAGGACATGCCCATGGACAAACAGTCCATACGTACATTATCTAATTTTTTGGCCGCTATGTCAACATAAGATTGCCGCACAGCAGAAAAATAGCCGCATAATTCGGCGGAATTCTCGCAAATGGGAGGAATTGCCATCAGCCCCCGCACGTGAATCCCAGGCAATTCCCGGATCTCATCCACGCATTCCAGCAGCGCTTCCGGCAAAACGCCCCCTTTGCTCTCTTCCCTGCCAATATTTACCTCCACCAGCACATCCATGGAAGTATTTTCCTTTACGCACAATCGGGAGATTTCCCGAGCCAGTTTCACGCTTCCCACAGACTGGATACAGCTGACCTTACCAATGAGGTATTTCACTTTATTGGTCTGGAGCTGTCCGATAAACTGCACATCGCAGCGGTCTTTGTGAAGGCCGTCGTACTTTTCCAGAAGCTCTTGGACTCGGTTCTCCCCCATGCAGGAAAGGCCCTTGTCGATAGCGTGATTGATCACCTCAAGGGGCACGGTTTTCGTGGCCGCCAACAAGGTGATCTCCTCCGGACGCCTGCCGGACCGCTCCGCTGCCGCAGCGATCTCCTCCAAGATGCGGGGATAATTTTCATCAAACAGCGCAAAGCGCTCATTGTACGATTTTTCCATCATAGAGATCCGTCCCTTCTACCACGACCTGGTCATATAGCTGAATAGTGGAATTTGTTACAAGCGATGCTTGTTCTTCCGAGGAAAGCTGTGTCTTGCAAATGGCGTAACCGTTGATGGAGTGATCCGTGAACACCTGAACAAATTCCAACTGTCCGCCGAACAGCACGTACACGCCTCTGACATTCTCCTTCACTTCAGTGACAGTGTTGCCGTCCTCGTCCGTGGTGGTGTATTCCACATCCTCGAACCGCAGAGCCCGTTCGTTGACAAGGACACCTGTATAGGTGGCTACCGTGATCTCGATAGCTTCGTTTCTCACGGAAGCAATATCGGAATCTATGTAGGAACACTGGAAAATGACAGCGGTCTTACCTGTTTCACTGTCGTGGTTTTTAGCGATCACTTCCGCCGGGATCTTTCCAGAACTGGCAAAGGGGATATCCAGGTAAACGTTGGTCACATCCTCCAGCCTGACCATGTCATTTTCAGACAGGACACAGGCAACATACCAGTTGAATTCCCCACAGATCTTTCCCACTGCCGACGTATTTTCGGAAGGCTCTTTTGCAAGCAGTTCCTCCACCTGAGAAACCGTCAGATCCTCCACATCCTCCACGTCCACGGACCCTTCAAGACCGTCCACCGTACTGATAAAGTACCCGGCTTCGGGAGCCTGGATGGTATCCACAGCATAGCCCGCTTGACTGGCCAAGGCATCCCTCTCGCTTTGGAGCTGGGAAATGCGCTGGGAATAAACCTCAGGGCTTTCCTCCCCTACAATGAGCTGCCGTCTGGCCAAAGAGGTGAGAAGATCCTCTTTCCAGGTGGCGATTTGGGAAAAATCATTCTGATTCACACCGTTGACCACTTCTCCAACAGAGGAATAGATCTGCTCTCCCAGCATGGAAGGATTGGCGACAAAATAATCCGCGGGTTTGGAAAGCGCTTCCAGATTCGCAATCTCTCCATCCAGCAGCTCGATCTCGCGCCTGGCCGCCGCATCGCTTTCATTTGCGAATACGTCAGCGATAACACCGTTGGCTGAGACACGCGCTCCATCCGCGACTCGGTAACTCAGTACCCCGTTCACGCTTTCATCGATCACCGTTTCGTCCCGGATGACAAACCCCTGTGCCTGAAGCACTTCTGAAGCCTCTCCGTACATGGCGACCTCTGTCTTGATACTTTGGTGAGTAGCCTGATAGGCCTGATACCCCACATAGAGCAGCACCAGCAGAGCTAGCAGAAGGGCTCCCACCGTGCGGATCTTCTTACTGTTCAAAGGCTGTGTCTCCTTTCCAGACGTCCCACCGCGCCAAAACTTGCAAGGCGGTCTCCAAGAGGGCTTCACGGTCGGGATAATCGTCTACATAGAGGAACTCTGTTCGTTCCTCCCGCTTGAACCAGGTGATCTGCCGTTTGGCGTAACGACGGCTCTCTCGTTTAATGTTCTCCGCCGCCTCCTCCAAAGAAACTTCCCCTCGAAAATAAGGGAACAGTTCCTTATATCCGATGGCCTGGGCTGCGGTGGGGATCTTTTCCTCCCCTTGGCACCGTTCAAAAAAGGCTCTGGCTTCCTCTAAAAGACCTTGTTCCAGCATAAGATCCACTCGTCGATTGATTCGCCGATAGAGGACTTCCCTGTCCCGGTAGCTGAGACAGAGCATCACGTAATGATAAGGGGATTCCACCTTGTGGGAACGCTCCGCCTGCGCGGAAAAAGGTTCCCCGCACAGCTGGATATACTCCAAAGCCCGGATGACTCTCTTCACGTTGTTAGGATGGATCTCCTCCGCTGCTTTTGGATCTAATTGCCGCAGCCGCTGATAAAGAGGTTCAACGCCTTGATCCTGGACCTGCTGGAACAACTGCTGACGCAAAGCCTCGTCCCTGCCTTTCTCTTCAAAGGAAAATCCTCGAAGAAGAGAACGGGCATACAGCCCCGTTCCTCCAACCAAAATGGGCAGTTTCCCGCGGGCGTGGACGTCTCGGAGCAAAGCGCCCGCCTTGTCCACGTAATCGGAAACACTGAAAGGCTCTTCTACCGGAAGGAATCCAATGAGATGATGGGGAGCTGCCGCAAGTTCCTCCGGCGTAGGCTGTGCCGTGCCAATGGGAAGCCCCTTGTAGATCTGCATGGAATCGCAGGAAACGATCTCCCCATCCAGCCGTTGGCAGAGACGAATGCCCAATTCTGTTTTGCCTGTGGCCGTAGGGCCAACCACTGCCGCCACAGGAATCTTCTTATCCAGTGCCATATTCCTCCTCATGCTCGGCCAAACTGCCGTTCAATGTCCTGCCGTCGCAGCAAAATGTATACTGGTCTCCCATGGGGGCAATAGCGTACCTCTGGGTTTTGTTCCAGCTCCTCCGCCAAAGAGATCATCTCCTGCCGGGAAATGGAATCTCCGGCCTTCATCGCAGCTCGACACGCCACGTTGTGGTAGACCCAGTCCAAATGCTCCGTGGTCATCCTGTTTTTCAGGGAAGCCAAATACCCGGCGATCTCCATAACGGCTTCCGCGGCGTCTCCTCCGTCCAGCAGAAGGGGGGCTGACCGGACCAGCACAGTCCCGGAACCGAAATCCTCTACCTCAAAGCCTGCCTTGGCAAAGTCCTCCACGTGATCTAACACGGCGGTATACTCCTCTTTATCCAAGGTGACCGTAACAGGTTCCAGCAGAGTTTGGGCTTCTCCCCCGGCGTTTTCACGTTTCAGACGCTCATAAAGCAACCGCTCGTGGGCAGCGTGCTTGTCGATGAACATCAGCTCGTCAGCGCTGTATTCCACCATCAGATAGATGCCGAAAGCCTCCCCGATGACCCGAGAGTGAAATTCTCGGATCGGTGCCGGAGGAAGCTCCTCAATCAGTTTCTCTTCCACCGGGAGAGGCGTTTCTTCCTTAACAGGTTCCGGAGGGGGAACCTCAGGCAAAGACGGCTGTTCCTCCTTTACCGGTTCGGGCTCTTTAACAGGTTCTGGTTTGATCTCCGGTTGGGGCTCACGATCCAGGATCTGTTCCAAAAAGCCGGTGAAAGCTGGCCTTTGTTCCTGAGCATCACTGTCCCTCAGCAAAACAGGGGCCTGTCTGGAAGGAACAGGAGCCGGGGGCGTCTGCACTGGACGGCTTACAGGCTGCTGAACGACCGCCGGCTTTCGAGGAACTTCCATACGAAGCTGTTCCTGCTTTTCCGGAGCCGGAGCGTAGGGCGACACCGCAGGACGTTTCAGCTCCATCACCTTTGGCTTATCTCCGGCATGGAGCGCCGACTTTACCCCGTGATACACTGCGTCGAAAATAGGCCGCTCGTTGACGAAGCGCACTTCCAGTTTCGCAGGATGAACGTTCACATCCACTGCTCCAAAGGAGAGCTTCATATGCAACACGCAGGCGGGGAATTTCCCCACCATGATGGAGCCTTTGTAGGCCTCCTCCAAGGCGGCCATAGCGGTTCGGCTGCGGATAAACCGGCCATTGATGAAAAAGTTCTGCATGGTACGGTTGGGACGGCTGGAAGAGGGAGCGCTGATAAAGCCCTCTACCTTTACATGTCCCAGCTCATAATCCACCGGGATCAGCGCAGAGGAAAACTCTCTGCCGTATACCGCGTAGATGGTGGAGGATAATTTCCCGTCACCGGGGGTATGGAGTTGCTCTTTTCCGTCACGGATGAAACGGAAGGAGATCTCCGGATGGGACAAAGCAAGTTTATCCAAAATGCCCGCCACAGAGTTCCCCTCGGTGGCGTCCTTTTTTAGGAATTTCATCCGGGCAGGAGTGTTATAAAACAGATCCCGCACCAAAATGGTGGTCCCCTCCGGACAGCCGGCCTCCTCCAAAGTAAAGTCCTCTGAGCCGCCTCCCGTGTAGCGCACGCCGTTTAGAGCGCCCGGGACACGGGTGAGCACCTCCACGTGGGAAACAGCGGAAATGGAAGCCAGAGCCTCGCCGCGGAAGCCCAGAGTGGAAATGGAGTTCAGGTCATCCTGCTGGACCACCTTGCTGGTGGCGTGACGCAAAAAGGCCGTGGGAACATCCTCCGGCGAAATGCCGCAGCCGTTGTCAGTGACCCGCATGAAGGTAATACCCCCCCGGCGGATCTCCACCGTGATGATGGAAGCGCCAGCATCCACAGCGTTCTCTACCAGCTCCTTGATGACGGAAGAAGGTCGATCCACCACTTCACCAGCAGCGATCAGTTCCGCCACCTGTTTATCCAAAACTTGGATCTTAGGCATGTTCCCGCCTCCTTTCAGATCAGTGTTCAGTCATTTTTCAGCATACTTGACAGTTCGAACAGCACGTTCATGCACTGGATGGGCGTCAAAGCGTTCACGTCCAGGGAACGAAGTTTTTGCAGCACTTCCCCGTCCACGGAAGCCATGGTCAGCTGCACCGGCTCCTCAGAAAAACGGTGGTGAGAGGGACGCAGATCATCTCCCCCGTTTTTTTCCAGCTCTGCCAGCACCTGCTTTGCCCGCTTGATCACCTTGTCCGGCACACCGGCTAGCTTGGCCACCTCAATACCGAAGCTGTCGTCAGCGCCGCCTCGGACGATCCGACGCAAAAAGGTGATATCATCTCCCCGCTTCTTTACAGCGATATTAAAGTTCTTAACACCGGGAAGGATGTCCTCCATAGCAGTGAGCTCATGGTAGTGCGTGGCGAACATGGTCTTAGCGCCCACCAGTTTCTTATCGTGGACATACTCCAGCACTGCCCGGGCAATGCTCATACCGTCAAAGGTAGAGGTGCCCCGGCCGATCTCGTCAAAAATGATGAGGCTGTCTTTCGTGGCGTTTTTCAGAATATCAGCCACTTCCGCCATCTCGATCATAAAAGTGGACTGCCCTGCGGACAGATCATCGGAAGCGCCCACCCGAGTGAAGATAGCATCCACAATGCCCACTTCCGCCACAGCCGCAGGCACAAAGCAGCCGATCTGAGCCATAATGGTGATGATAGCCGCCTGCCGCATGAAGGTAGACTTGCCCGCCATGTTAGGACCAGTGATGATGGCCACCCGGTTGTCGTTCATGTCCATGTCCACATCGTTGGGCACAAAGGGCGTGTCATGCAGAAGCGCTTCTACCACAGGGTGACGGCTGTCTTTCAGGTACAGCTTGCCGCTGACGTTGATGACAGGCCGGGTGTAATCGTTTTTCACTGACACCACAGCGAAGGAACTGAGCACGTCCAGGACAGCCACCGCCTTGGCAGTGGATTGCACCCGAGTTAGCTGGTCCGCCACATGCTGACGCACTTCCTCAAAGAGCTTGCTTTCCAGAGCGATAGATCTGTCGTGAGCGCCTAAAATGCGGTTTTCCAGCTCTTTCAATTCCTGAGTGATATACCGTTCGCCATTGGTCAAGGTCTGCTTGCGGATATAGTCCTCCGGTACCTGGTCCTTATAGCTGTTGGAAACCTCTATGTAGTAGCCAAACACGCGGTTATAGCCTGTTTTCAGCTTGGGGATCCCCGTGCGTTCCCGCTCCCGGGCCTCCACAGCGGCGATCAACTCCCGACCGCCGTTCATGTCCCGCTTGACCTCATCCAGTTCGGCGTTGTAGCCCTCTCGGATGATGCCCCCTTCCCGAATGGTAAAGGGCGGCTCGTCCACGATAGCGGAATCGATCAACTGGGCCACGTCTTCCAGGCCGTCCAGTTCTTGGTTCAGTTGGACCAGCAAGGTCGACTGGCATCCCGCCAGAAGCTCCTTGAGCCCCGGCAGACGCTTCGCGGCAGCGGACAAAGAACGCAGCTCCCGGCCGTTGGCGGAACCGTACACGATCCGGGTCATAATGCGCTCCAAATCAAAAATGCCCGTGAGCTGCTGGGTAACATCGTCTAAAAGCTGGGGATTCTGAAAAAGCTCCTCTACAGCGTTCTGCCGCCGGGTGATCCGGGCGGGACTCAAAAGAGGCTGCTCCAGCCAAGTCTTGATGAGCCGTTTTCCCATAGCAGTCTTGGTGCGGTCCAGCACCCACAGCAAAGAGCCTTTTTTCTCCTTGTTCCGCATGGTCTCCGTAAGTTCCAGATTCCTCCGGGCGTTGATATCCAGCCCCATCACTCCGGCGTCGGCACCGATCTCCACGGAGTTCATCCGTTCCAGACCGGTGATCTGAGTGCGGCCAAGGTAATCCAACAAGGCTCCCAAAGCCTTCACCGCCAGGGGTTTGTCGGAAAGTTCCAGCTCCTGCATGGTCTTGCCGCCGAACTGCTGGCTCACTCTTTTCTGAGAAGCAGCCAGATCATTGTAAAGGGTTTCGTCTTGACACTCCACAGAGGCCTTCAGTTTGTCCCTGATAAAATCCGCCAAACCCGCAAGATCCAACGCTTGGGGATTGATCAGGATCTCACTGGGGTTATAGCGGGCCAGACGGTCCTCCAAAATGTGGAGGATGGTCTCGCTGTCCGGGGCCAGGACCTGGTCGGAGGTCAGATCGCCGGTAGAGACGTCGCCGAAGCACAGGCCGAGCCCTCCGTCCTCGTAACAGACAGAGCACAGGAAATTGTTCTTGGTCTCGTCCAGCATGCTGTTTTCCAGCACCGTGCCCGGCGTGATGATCCGGATCACATCCCGCTTGACGATGCCTTTGGCCAGTTTCGGATCCTCCAGCTGCTCGCAGATGGCTACCTTGTAACCCCTTGCCACCAGCTTGGCGATATAGCTCTCCGCGCTGTGGAAAGGCACGCCGCACATGGGAGCCCGTTCCTCCTGACCGCAGTCCCGGCCGGTAAGGGTCAGTTCCAGCTCTTGAGAAACCGTCTTGGCGTCATTAAAAAACATCTCGTAAAAATCGCCAAGGCGAAAGAAAAGTATCGTGTTAGGATACTTTTCTTTCATCTCGAAATATTGCTTCATCATCGGGGAATAATCCGCCATCGTTCCTTCTCCCAGCCCTTTCCATTTCTCGGGAACGCCTACCGCGCTCCCTCCTTCTCAAAACTAAACTCAGTGGCAGCCGCCGCAGCTGGCGCAGTTGCCGCCGCAGGAAGCAGCATCGTAATCGCAGGTCTCAGGGTCCTCACCCTCGGCGCACAGGCCCAGAATCCCGGTGATGCGCTGAAGCAGAGCGTCAAATTCGTTCTTGGCGTCGTTGTAGCGGAGCATGTGCTCGTTCTCCATGATCTTCTGATACACGGCCCGGAACTCCTCGTTCAGACGCTGAAGAGTCTCATCGTTGCGGTCCTCTTTCTGAGCCTCGTTGGAAATGGCCATGCGCTTCAGGTTGAATTCGCCGATAGCCTCCTGCAAAGCCTCGTCCTCGTCGCTGGCCTGACGGGCAGCCATCATGGCGATGTAGCGCTCATCGTTCTGCAAAGCACGGCCCAAGTCTCTTGTCAATTCGATGATATCCATAGATATTTCCTCCAAATGAATTTTTCTTAAATATTGTAAAAAAGCCTCATGACTTTTTTAGCTTGCAATGAATGATCCACTTAGCACCAGCCCCTAAAACCAACACGCACACAAGCACGATCCCCGGGACGATCAACTGAACGTACCAGGGTGCGGACCAAGAAGCGTACAGCTCCGGACGGGCGCTTTGATCCCAGAAAAGATAGATCCCATGCCCCAGAAACGCACCGGTAAAGGCTGCCATGACAATGGTGAGGATCCGGTCTAAACGCTTCACAGAACATCTCTCCTTTTCAGGATCATTCCACCAGCTCGCCCTGGAGCATCCAGCTGCGGGCGCTGGTGACTTTCACAGTGACATACTGTCCCAGGAGCTCGTCATCTCCGGGGAACTCGATGACCACACTGGAATTGGTCCTGCCGGAAAGCAGGCCGGACTTCTCGTTTCGCTCTTCTACCAGGACGCGTTCCGTGGTGCCCACCATACTCTGGCAGCGCCGGGCAGCCACTTCTTCCTGGACCTTCAAAAGCTCCGAGAACCAGCGGGTCTTTTCCTCGTGGGAGACAGGGTCCGGCATCTTGGCGGCCCTTGTCCCCTGACGGGGAGAATAGATAAAGGTAAACAGGGAGGTAAACTCCACTTCCCGGATCAAGCTCAGCGTATCCTGGAACTCCTCGTAAGTCTCCCCGGGGAATCCTACGATCACGTCGGAGGTAAAGCTAATATCCGGCATGACGCTTCTTGCGTAGCGGATCAAAGAGAGGTACTGCTCCCGGTCGTAATGCCGGTTCATCTCCTTCAAGACCCGGTCATTTCCAGACTGGAAAGGCAGATGGATGTAGTGAGGAATGTGAGTGCTGCCTGCCATCACGTCAAACAGCTCTTTAGAAGCGTCCTTGGGATGAGACGTCATGAACCGGATACGGTAGTCCCCTGGGATCGCATCGATCCGGCGGAGAAGCTCCGCAAAGTTCACCTTTTCCTCCAACCCTTTTCCGTAAGAGTTGACGTTCTGCCCCAGCAGGGTGATCTCCTTGTAACCGGCTTCGATCAACTCACGGCACTCGGCCACGATCTCATCAGGTCGGCGGCTTTTTTCACGGCCCCGCACATAGGGCACGATGCAGTAAGAACAGAAATTGTCGCAGCCCAGCATCACCGTCACCCAAGCCCTGGACTTTCCGTCCCGGCGGGTAGGAATGCCTTCCAGCACCTCTTCCCCTTCGTGCCCACGCAGGAACACTCGCTTGGAATCCGTGATGGTGGTATAGAGCATCTCCGGCAACCGGTGGATCACATGGGTGCCGAACACGATGTTTACAAAGGGGAAGCTCTTGCGGAAACGCTCCGCCACATGCTCCTGTTCCGTCATACAACCGCACACGGCGATGATGGTGGAAGGATGACGGCGCTTGATATTTTTCAACGCTCCCACGTTGCCGAACACACGATCCTCCGCGTGCTCCCGCACCGCGCAGGTGTTGAACAGAATGAAGTCCGCCTCTTCAGGGGACTGGACAAACTCAAAGCCCATTTTGCTGAGCATGCCTTTGATCTTTTCCCCGTCGGCCACGTTCTGTTGGCATCCGTAGGTGCGCACATAAGCCAGCGGCACAGGACCTCTGGCGCGAACTTTCATCATTTCGGCCACGTCGGCCGCATATAATCTTTGACGGGAGAGCTCTTCTTGAGCAAGCTGATTTTCCAAAGGCCACACTCCTAAAAAAAGATACCGGCTGTGGACCCCAGCGAAAATGGGCACAACCTGTTGAATAGTATATCACAGCCGCCAGGAAACTGCAAGGAAAATGGCCCATCCGATTTTTCCCACAACGTTTCGAGCCCGCCCATGAAACTGCCAAGGTTTTGTTCCAAATTTTCCCAAAAATCCAGACAAAAATGACAAGTCCTCTTATTTTTGTATATTTTTTGATGGAATTCAGCAAACCATCTTGACTTTTTCAAAGCAAAAAATTAAACTGAACGTATACATTTGAGCGAAATTAATTTTAACTGAGGTACCCTATGAAAAAAAACAAACGTTTCCCACTCACGAAATCGGAATTGGCCTTAATGGAGATCTTGTGGGACGCTGACAGACCTCTGGGCCGCCCCGAAATTTTGGAAGCCGCGTTGACGGAAAAAGACAAACCCTTGTTCGCCGTCAATTCCTTCCACCTGCTCATTAATGACTTGATTGAGAAGGAATATATCGTGGTGGTAAGCGGCATGGGTAAAGAACGCAACTACGCCCGGCGCTACGCTCCCACGGTGACCCGCAACGAGCATTTCGCTTTGCAGATCACTTCCTCGGAAAAATTCACTCCGGAGGATATCCCCTCCATTGTGTGTTCCCTGCTGAAATACTCCCGCGTAGAGGATGTGGATGGATTTCTGCAAGACCTGGAAAAGCTTTTGAAACGCCGCAAAGGATGATTTCCTGCGTTTCTTAATTATCTTCATATGATACGGCAAAAAAGGCTTCGCTGCCCCGGTTTCCCGACGGCAGCGAAGCCTTTTTATTTAGCGACTGTTTACAGCTCCACTTTCGTGCCGCCAGCCTGACGGATGGACAACACATAACAGCTTCCCTGACCAAACACTTTTTCGATTTCAGTGCGGTACTCGTCCAGAAGATCCAGCGGTACAAAGGCCTGAATAGTGCCGGCAAAACCGCCGCCATGGACACGCCAAGCGCCCTTACCTGCCAGCAGACGCTCGGACAGTGCAAGAGCCAAGGTCAGCCCCTGCTCCAAAGGAGCCACGGACGCGAACACATTTTGCAGTCGCTGCAAAGAGGAGCGACCCGAAGCGATAATCATGCTCTTGAAAGCTTCCAGATCGCCGTCCTGGAGGGCTTTCGCTTCTTCAGCGGCCAAACGGTCGTCATCAAAGAAGTGCATAGCCCGCAGCACTGCACGGTCATTTGTGGCCTTGCGGACTTCGCCAATATGTTCGTAGAACTCTTTTTCGTCCACATCCCGAAGGAATTCCTTCCCGAAGAAGGCTGCCACCTGTTTCATTTCCTTCGGAATGGCAGCGTACTCGCCAGTCAGGTCAGCGTGGTTGCCGCCGGTGTCTACCACACACAGGGCGTAACCAGCTGCGGTGATGTTAAAATCCACCTTATTGATGACAGGGTTTTCAGGATCTTTAAAATCAATGGAGGTGAAGCCTCCCACAGAACTGGCCATCTGATCCAGCAGTCCGGAGGGCTTACCGAAATAGACGTTCTCAGCGTACTGAGCGATCTTCGCCGCAGTAACAGGGTCGATCTTTCCATCATTGTACAAATGGCTGATAATGGTGACCACCAGCACCTCAAAGGCAGCGGAACTGGAAAGCCCGGAACCTTTTAGAACTCTGGTTTTGGTGTAGGCTTCGAAGCCGCCTACCGTGTAACCCAGTTCCCGGCAGCGGGCACAGATGCCCCGAAGCAGAGCGGAAGAAACGCCGTCCTCTTCCTCTTTGCGCTCCAGATCATCCAGGTCCACCACATCTGTCTTGGTGTATTCAGCGGACTTCAGGACAGCTCTGTTGTTGTCTGTTTTCCGAGCGTAAGCGGCGATGTCCAGATTCACCGCCGCGGCCAGCACGCGGCCATGATTGTGGTCGGTATGGTTGCCTCCCACCTCGGTCCGGCCGGGAGCGCTGAAAAACTCTCCGCCTTCACTGTCACCAAATTGCTGCTGGAATCCCTCCCGCAGCTCGTCGTAGCGGGCTCGCTGAGCTTGAGCTTCCTGCTGATACAGTTCCTCAAATTTACAGATCATGAACGGTCACATCCTTTCTGTTTCTTGACCATTTAACATGTTTATAAGATCTTCCTCCGTTAAAACGGGGATCTCTAACTGGCGGGCTTTATCCAGTTTGCTTCCGGCTTCTTCTCCCGCCAGCACATAGCTTGTCTTTTTCGAGACCGAGGAGGTAACCTTCCCCCCATGGCTCTCAATGAGCTGAGTGGCCTCTTTCCGGCTCATGGTAGGCAGCGTGCCTGTCAGCACAAAGGTGCTTCCGGCAAAAATAGAGCTCTGGGTCTCCTGACGCTGCGCCTCCATATTCACGCCAAGTTCTTTCAGGCGCGCTACCAGCTTCTGTGCCGACTCCTTTTGGAAGAAGGCAACTACCTCTTCCGCCATGATGCCGCCAAATCCTTCGATCTGGGCCAGATCCTCTTCACTGGCGTTTTCCAGCGCCTCCATAGTAGGGATGGCAGCGCAGAGCACTTGAGCGGCCTTAGCGCCGATATGAGGAATCCCCAAAGCGTATACCAGTCGTGACAGATCGTTGGATTTAGAACGCTCAATGGATGCTACCAAGTTCTGGGCGCTCTTTTTTCCAAACCGCTCCAGCGTTTGTAGCTGGGATACCTCCAAGGTGTACAAGTCCGCAGGGGACGCGATCATTTGCTGATGGAGCAGCTGTTCCAAGATGGCGGGCCCTAAACCGTCGATATCCATAGCGTCCCGAGAGGCAAAATGGATCAAATTACGCAAAAGCTGGGCGGGACATTGAGGGTTGGTGCAGCGAGTAGCTGCTTCTCCTTCTACTCGGGTGACCCGTTCCCCACAGGAAGGGCATGTCTCCGGCAGCAGGTAAGGCTGAGAATCCTGGGGGCTCTCCAAAACCGCCACCACTTCGGGGATGATCTCCCCTGCCTTGCGCAGGATTACCCGACTGCCGATACGGATATCCTTTTCCGAAATGAAATCCTGGTTATGAAGCGTGGCCCGACTGACCGTAGTGCCTGCCAGAGTCACAGGCTCGAACCGGCCTGTGGGGGTGAGCACACCAGTACGGCCCACATTTACCTCAATATCCAGCAAAGTGGTCTCTTTCTCTTCCGGAGGATACTTGAAAGCCTCCGCCCAACGGGGAAACTTCGCTGTGCTGCCCAGCTCTTCTCGCTGTGCAAAGTCGTTGACCTTTACAACAGCGCCGTCAATGGGGAAATCAAAATCTCCCCGCTTGTCCCCGATCTCCCGGATATAGTCTAAGATAGTCTCAATATCACGGGATTTCCGATAGTCCGCGGACACAGGAAATCCCAGTGTCCGCAGCCATTCCAAAGACTGGTCATGGCAGGTAAGGGTCTTTCCTTCCACCTGCTGAACGTTAAACACAAAAATGCTCAGTTCCCGCTGGGCCGTGATTTTCGGGTCTTTCTGGCGCAAGGAACCTGCCGCGGCATTCCGGGGATTCTTAAAGGTCTTTTCCTCCATAAGCTCCTGGCGCTCACAAAGCCTCTCAAAGCTGTTGTCAGACATGTACACCTCGCCCCGGACTTCCAGGAACGGTACCGGTTCTCCCAGTACCTTGGGGACAGAATGGATGGTGCGGATATTTTCCGTCACATCCTCCCCTGTGACGCCATCGCCCCGGGTGGAGCCCCGGACGAACACCCCGTTTCTATATTCCAAGGCCACGGAGAGCCCATCGAACTTGGGTTCCACCACATACTCGGTTTCCCCCACAGTCTCCCGGACCCGGCGGTCAAAGTCCAGCAGTTCCTCGGGAGAGAAAGAGTCGTGCAGACTCTCCAAAGGCACCTGGTGGACCACCGGAGCGAATGTGTTGTACACCGCTCCGCCGATCTTCCGGGTGGGTGAATCCTCTGTCACCAGGTCGGGGTATTCCCCTTCCAAGGTCTCCAGCTGCCGGTACAGCTGGTCGTATTCATAGTCACTGATCTCCGGATCGTCCTCTGTGTAATATTTACGGCTGTGATAGCGGATCTGTTCCCGCAGTTCTTCCAGCCGGCGCTGTACTTCTTGTTTTTCCATAGTGTTTTCCTTTTATCCCATTTTGAAAAGCCCGCCCTCCGGCACATCCCCCACCAGTACCGTTTCCGCCAGCACAGTGGAAGTCTCCACTTGAGCCTCTGTCTCAAAACGTTTGGATTGAGAATACGTCTGCACCGTTATAGTCATGGTGATCCGATGGCAGCTTTGATTGATCCCGGCGGAAACGAACTCCGTCTGAAAGGAAAGATCCGCCGAGCTCTCCATGCGCATGGTCAGCGGTACAGGAAACCCGTGGCCGTTCAGGAGAGCTACGCCTGTCAGGCTGCCCGAGGGCACTTCCACGGTCACATTTCCGTTGAGCGTTTCCTCCAGTCGGGAGAGTATCTGGGCCCGAAGTTGGTTGAGAGCGGTAGTATCCGTACGCACCGCCACGGGGCTGCCGGTCTCATCGTTTTCCACGGAGACGAAGGCGGATCCCTCCCCCATGGATTCTTCCACGGCTTCATTTACCCGGGCAAGGATATATCCCCGGGCAGCTTCTTGGGTAAGTTCCTCTGAGATGGAACCAAGTCCCCACTCAGAAAAGGCAGCCCATCCCACAACGAGCACGACTGCGATCACCAACAGCGTTCTCCAATGCTTTCTTCTCTTTGGCACACGACGCCTGCGAAACCTTTTGCCCAAATTTCTCACCCCCACCCTCCATCCTACGTAGAATGGCATGTTCGGGTGCCAGTGAGAGTTTAGTCTCCCAAAAGTTTGTGCAGACGGCGAATGGTTTCCGCTACGGGAAGGCCCACGATATTGGCGTAGTCACCTTGAATGGATTGCAACAGCACCACTCCGATCCCTTCAATCCCATAAGCGCCTGCCCGGCCCCGGGACTCTCCCAAAGCCACATACTCGGCGATCTCTTCCTCGGTCAGTTGGTAAAAAGTCACCTTGGTGCTCATATGGAACACGTCCATCTTACCGTTCCACAGGAGACACACTCCAGTGAAGATCTGGTGGGTGCGGCCGGAAAGACGACGCAGAGTCTCTTTTGCCGCTTCATCGTCCTTGGGTTTGCCAAGAATCAGACCGTCGATGCTCACCACGGAATCCGCGGCGATAATCGCCCTGTCCGGACACAGGGGCAAAACTGCCTCCCCTTTCCTTCGAGCCAGAGTCTCCACAGTCTGGGCAGGGGTGTAATCCTCGGGGACAGTCTCGTCCACACCGGAGACCACCACGTCAAAGGAGAGTCCCGCCTGCTCCAAAAGCATTTTTCTGCTAGGCGACGAGGAGGCCAGCACCAATTTTTGTTCAATCTTCAAAGCCATTGGGATTCATCCTTTGCCAACGCAGAGAGTCCGCGCACATTTCGTCCAGTGTCTTTTCCGCCTTCCAGCCAAGCTCTTCCCATGCTTTGGTGCAGTCCGCATAGCAGGCAGGGATATCCCCGGGCCGCCGGGGATCAATGGCATAGGGGATCTCTTTTCCCACAGCCTTGGAAAAAGCCTGGATCATCTCCAGCACAGAATACCCATGACCCGTGCCCAAGTTATACACCTTTACACCGGTGAATCCTTTCTCGAACAAAGGCAGCACCGCGGCATGACCTTTGGCCAGATCCACCACATGGATATAGTCCCGCACGCCGGTACCATCCGGGGTGGGATAGTCATTGCCGAACACATGGACTTTTTCCCGCTTACCTACCACGGTCTGGGTGATATAGGGCACCAGGTTATTGGGGATACCGTTGGGATCCTCCCCCAGCTTGCCGCTCTCGTGGGCGCCCACCGGATTGAAGTACCGCAGCAGCACCGGATGAAGCTCAGGATCCGCATTAGCGCAGTCCGTAAGGATCCGCTCGATCATCAGTTTCGTGGTGCCGTAAGGATTGGTAGTGGACAGAGGGAAATCCTCCCGGATGGGTACGGAAGCAGGATCTCCGTACACAGTGGCGGAAGAACTGAACACAAAATTCCCCACACCGAATTCCTTCATCACTTTCAGCAGCACCAAAGTGGAAGTCAAGTTGTTGTCGTAATACTTCAAGGGAAGCGCCACCGATTCACCCACGGCTTTCAGACCCGCAAAGTGGATCACAGCGTCAATCTTTTCCTTCTCAAAGACTTCCCGCATCTTTTCTTCGTCGCATACGTCGTACTGATAGAAACTCACCTGTTTTCCGGAAAGTTCCTCGATCCGGTCAACAGCAACCTTCTTGCTGTTGCACAAGTTGTCAACGATCACCACCTGGTGACCCTGCTCCAATAAAATAATGGCGGTATGGCTGCCGATATACCCGGCTCCGCCGGTGACAAGGATCTTCACACGCCGCACTTCCTTCCTGTTTTTTCTGCCTCCGAGCTCTATAAAGCCACGCGAAGGCTTCCCTTGTTATTATAAGGGAAAAGGGATGGAAAATACAAGTAGTTCGATTAATTCACTTGGATGAAATAAACGGGATCCTGCTGCGAATACTAGAAAAACGCCGCTGCGAATCAGGGAGGAAGAATCACTATGTATCTGTATCAGGACGCCCTTCTTTTCATGGCCGGAAGCTGGACCTATCCTGCCATTGAAATGCTCTGGAGAGGAGAGACACATTCGTCCATGGCGCTGGCCGGAGGAATGTGCCTTTGCTTGATCAATCATATTTGCTGCGATCTGCTGAAAGACAAAAACATAATCAGCCGCTCTCTGGCCGGGGCCGGGATCATCACCGCCGTGGAGCTTGTACTGGGTTTGATCCTCAACCGCCTGCTGGGATTTAACATCTGGGACTACTCCACGGTACCCTTTAATTTGTTTGGTCAAGTATGTCTGCCCTACTCTTTTTTATGGGTAGGCCTTTCTCTTCCGGCCATGGCTCTGTGCGAATTTTGCCGGGAACCGTCTCTGGAAGATCAAGCAAAACAAAATATCTCGAAAAAAAATTATTGACTTTTGGAAAATCATGTGGTATCATAAACCAGCGTTAGACACGGAGAGGTGTCCGAGTGGTTTAAGGAGCTAGTCTTGAAAACTAGTGATCCCGCAAGGGACCAAGAGTTCGAATCTCTTCCTCTCCGCCACTTGACAGCTACGCTAACCAACAGCTTGATAGTTTGTTATAGATTTTCACCATGGAGAAGTACCCAAGTGGTGAAGGGGCTCCCCTGCTAAGGGAGTAGGTCGGGAAACTGGCGCGAGGGTTCAAATCCCTCCTTCTCCGCCAAGACCGCTGGAAATCCAGTATTTATGCTGGTTCCAGCGGTTTTTCTTTTGCCATAATTCGTTAAAGCGGCTTGTTACTTACAATATTCAAAAACACAGCCCCCTTTTCTGGGAGCTGTGTTTTCATTATCCAAACCTGAATATGGGAAAGTGGACGGTTACTCCGCTTGTTGGCTGGCCTGCTGATCCTCTTGCTTTTCCTGCTGCACCACCACAGCGTCAGCGCCCTGGACGGTCACCCAGCCATGTTCCTGGCGGGCCTGGGCCTCCAGCATCTGGATCAGCTCGGGGGTAATAGACTCCGCAATGATCCGGTTGGACTCCGCTTCCGCTTGGGCTTCAATGATCTTCACATCCGCTTCCGCCTGAGCCTTGGTCTTTGCAACTTCTGCTTGAGCGGCGGCAGTCTGCTTTTCCAGCTCGGCGATCTCCGCGTCCTGCTTCGCCTGTTCTTTGGCCTTGATCTTCTCCTGGAGGGCGTCATCCAGCTGCACGTCGATCACCAGGGCGCTGATGACGTTGATACCATACTCGTCCCCCAATTTGTCTGACAGGTATTCGGAGATGGCTTGGTTCACTTCAGATTTTTTATCCGAGTAAATGTCCATGACGGAAAACTGAGGCGTTACCTCTTTTACATAGGCGATGATACTGTTCTGTATGTAGTTGGCCACCAAGCTCTCTCCGTCCATGCCATTGAACCGTTTGTAAAGCTCCACCACCTGCCCAGCGTTAAAAGCATAGTTGACGGTAAGGTTCATCTTCACCATGCCGCCATTGGCAGGGGCGTCAATGCTCCAGTCCGGATGGGACTGAGCGTTGTAGTCCTCGGCGCTGTTTGAAAAGACGATCTGCTGCTGGGAAACGGGAAACTGTTTCACCGACTCGAACGGGGAAAGCCAGTGCCAGCCGGCAGAGAGGGTGGTTTCCTTCACACCGGACATGGAATACACCACGCCCACATTGCCCACACTGACCCGCTCCAAACACATGACACAGCACACGGCGATCAATACAGCGATCACGCCGGACCCAATAAATGCTACAAGTTTCTTTTTCATTGCTCATTCCTCCAAATTTGGTAGATCACGATCCAGAAAAGCACAAAAATCACCGCAAACACGGCGATCAGCGGTTTCATGTCTCTTTCTCACCCCCTCACCCTTTTCTCAAGCATCATTTGTCAGCAGACAGATATCGTTTAGACAAATTACGTCTTTGCGGATCCTCCCGTTTTCCATTAGATTCTAGTAGGGATATTATTGTCCATTCCTGTCTTACTGTCAAGCTATGCGGTATAAGTTTCTTTCAAACCGTCCGCGACTGGACAACTGCATGCCGTGAATGCTCCCCAAACTCTTGTTCCCTCTCCTATGGATGTGGCAAAACATCATATTTTGAAAAACTGCCGTCCTCCCCTGTATGATCCACGAGATCAAGTTCAGAATAGAGAATAAAACAGAAGGGGATGCTGTATGAGTTTTCTCACGCTTTGCTTGACCGCCGCAGGGTCATTTGGGGTATTATTTTTAGTGGCTAAGTTCATCGGTCACAAACAAATCTCTCAGCTCGATTTTTTTGATTACATCACGGGGATAACCATCGGCTCCATCGCGGCGGAGATGGCCACCGAGCTGGAAAAGCCCTGGAAACCACTGACCGCTATGGTCATTTACGGAGGAATCACGGTACTGCTGAGCTTCATTTCCAGCAAGTTCCCCCGGTCCCGGAAGTATTTGAACGGCACTCCTACCATCCTCCTGGATCATGGGAAACTGTACTATGAAAATCTGAAAAAATCGAAGCTGGACTTAAGCGAATTTCTGGTCATGTGCAGAGAGCAGGGGTATTTTGACTTGACCAGCATCCAAACAGCTGTTTTTGAATACAACGGGAAGCTCACCATCCTTCCGGTAAGCAGTCAGCGGCCGGCTACCCCCAACGATATGGGATTGGCCCCGGACCAGGAGCTTCTGTTTACAGAACTGATCATGGACGGTCGCGTGCTAGAGGATAATTTGAAGCGGATGGGGCTTGACATGACTTGGCTGGACAAACAGCTGAAACAGCGCCACATCCACTCTCCCAAAGACGTGATCCTAGCTGTCTGCGATCGAAATCAGGAATTCGTGGTGTACGAGAAGAATACCTCCCAGAGCTGATCTGCCAGCCTTAAAAGAGCCAGAGCCTGAAGAGCCTTCCAAGGTTGTGTTTCATAGAATGGTGCGGAGGGATCTCTCATGAATCCATGTGAATTAACCGCTTCGATCACGGCAGTCGCCAACACACTTGCCTGTAAGCTGGATGATGACCAGCTGAATCTGTTGGGCGTGATCTTGACACAGCTCGCCGACACGCTGTTTACCATCTCTGCCCAAAGGAGCTTTTCTTCTGAAAAATGCAACTAAGATAGGGCATGTCGTAAACCAGTAGCCCATTTATGAGGCTTGAAGTATGTTCCTAAAATAGAGAAACCGGCCTGATGGTAGGCCGGTTTCTTTATTTAGTCGATTTCCCGCACAGCGTTTTTGCCGCATCCTACCAGAAACCCAATGCAGCCAAAGAGGAAATCTCGCAGCTGAGAGACCAAGGCGGTCAGTTCGGGGGTTACATCGGAATATCCTTTCGTTCCAATCAGGATCACCAGAGACAACAGCCCCACTGCGGACACCACCCAGATTTGCAGTTTCCCACAGGTCCCTTTGGAGGCATCAGGAATTTCTGAAACAGTGATCTTCCCCATTTCTGTCTGGGATTCCTCCGATGGATCCTGAAAACCAATCTTCACTCCCATCGTTCCCTTCTCTTTAGAAACCGGAGCCTCTCCGGCAGTTGTGGTAGGCAACGAAGAAACGGACTCCTTCTTGGGGACGGCAGTCAGAGAATTCACACTGATGAAATAACCGAAAATAGTAGCGGCAGAAGTTTGCACAATTACATCGATGGTATTGTTCTCGTCGGAAAGGCCTCCGGAAAACAGATGGTAAGCCATATAACAAAATAGAAGAAACATAAACAAAATGAGGAACCGATCCACCAAAGAGATTCGGGACAGGGTCTTCCTGGTAGCTGACCACAGCTTTTTCATGCGCTATCACCCGTAGTTCTGGATTTACTTTATCCTATGTACGCCCCTCGCAACCGGTTCACCCTCCGGATTCGCACCTTTTCTTCCTTCCCCTCATAGAATGTCCAACGTGGGGTGATGCTTTTGGAAAAGCTTTTATTTATCACTTGGAGCGTGTCCTACGGGTACGGCACGGAAAAATCGTTGGCAGACGTGCTCAACCGCATGGACCCGGCGGAATACGACTTGAGCGTATTGCCGCTTTTTAAAAACTCCAACAATTCCATCTTTCACAGCAATGTAAAAGTTTTAGACCCGCTTATCGACTACACCCAAGAGGATCTGGACGAGCAGCGGGCCCTTGATGAGTACTACCACCTGTTAGGGGATCCCATGAGCTTCAACAAGCGGATCCGAGAAAATTACGACTGCGTCATTGCCTGCAACCACAACGCGCCCTCCTACTTTGCCTCGTATATCAAGGGCTGCGCAAAGATTCTCTGGATCCGGGGCGACATGCGGGAACTGGACTACCGCCAATACCCGGAGGATTCCAAGGAGTACAAGCAGACGAAGCAGGAATTCCAAATGCAGGCAAATGTTCTGAAATCCTTCGACTCCATCGCGGTGATCTCCGATGTGGTGGAACAAACTTTGCGAGACCTGTTTGGAGTCACTGAAAACGTGGTGAAGATTTCAAACTCCGTGGACAGCGAAAAAATGGAGCTGCTCTGCCAGGAGGCGGTGGACCTTCCCGACAAACCGTTGTTCACCACTCTGGGGAGACTGGACTACAACAAAAACCAAATCCTGCTGCTGAAAGCTGCCAAGGAAGTGAAAAAGCTACGGGAGGATTTTATGGTCTATCTTCTGGGCGAGGGCGAGGAAAGACAAGCCCTGGAAACGTATATTCGCGAAAACGACCTGGAGGAAAACGCCAAAATCCTGGGATTCAAAGAAAATCCTTATCCCTATATGAAACACAGCGCGGCTACGGTGCTGACTTCCCTCAGTGAAGGGTTCAGCCTTGTGCTGGTGGAAAGCGTTATGCTGAACACGCCGATTATCTCAACCGATGTGGGGGTGGCCCGAGAAGTGATCGAGAAATACCACTGCGGTGATCTCATCCCCTATGACGAAAAAGAGCTGGCGGCCGTAATGCTGCGCTACCTGAACAAGTATGACGGCTACAAGGAAAAGTTTCCCATCGGGGATGAGTACGACATCAAAACGGAAGTCCGAAAGACCCAGGACTTGATCCGGGAGACCCTGGAAAGATACCGCTCCCACCTGAAACTGAAAAGGCTCCCCTATCCGGAGATCACCATTCACGATTACGACCTGGACAGTTACCAGATCCAGCAGGACTTCATGTACGTGCTCCGCGTACTGAAAGACGGTGTGCCTTACGAGTATCTGATAAACCAGCGCAGCGAAAGCGACAAGCTGATCGTCTTTCACAACGGCGCTGTGGCAGAGGGTAACGTGTCCGTCCCTGTCTTTCAGCGTCACAGATGGGCAAAACTGTTAAAGACCTCTTCTGTGTTCTGCATGGACCCTACCCTTTATCTCAACCGCTATTTGCAGATCGGGTGGGGCATTGGAAAGAACGAGAACTACTACCTGGAAACCAGCAGCCTGTTGTTGAAGAAGATCATCGAGAAGATGGGGATTGCTCTGGAGGACACCGCCATTTTCGGAACATCTGCCGGAGGCTATCTCTCCATCATGATGGGCATCTACCTGAAAGGCGCCAAGGTGGTAGCGGATAACGCCCAGCTGGACGTGCGCAACTGGATCTACAAAGACGCGCTGGATTCGGTCATCACCTTCTCCTTTGACAATATTGGAAGTGCCTTGAAATACAGGGAACGGTTCAGCATTGTGGATGCTTTTGAGAAGCACCAGTATGTGCCGCCCATCTATCTCCACGTGAATCTGTGTTCCACCGCGGACAATTCCACCCAGCTGGTCCCCTTTTTGCAAAATGCCGAGACCATGGCTTCCATCAAGGAATATCATCCCATCCAGGTGATCCTTCACTACCGTCCGGACAAAGGCCATGACGGTATTCCCATGGACGAAGCCATCGGTTTCCTCTACCACATCCTTCATGTAACCGATCCTGAAAGGAGTTTTCCCTATGAATGCTGAATTTGAAAACAGACCTGTGGAATCTATGGACGAGCCGACCTGCCCCACTATGAGCTACCAGGACGTCACCGTCTGCGTCCCGGTGACCATTAAACCTTACGGCCAGGTGGGTAACGTAAAAGTCCAGTGCCTTGGCCAGCCCGTAGTGCGCACCGGAGACGATCTGTGCCCCGGCTGTGAGGAGGGTGTGTGCCAGTTTACCATCAGTCAAAAGCTGAAAGTCCAGGTGCCTGTCTTTTTCGGCGCCCGGGCAGAGGCAGGAAAAGCCTCCGTGGACTGCGGTCGCAGTGGTTATGACGACTGCTGTGCCGACCACTCGGATAAGACTGAGGAATAACCCTCCTCGGATCTAATCACCCACCTAGATGCGAAATAAACAGGAAAAAGGCCCAGAGACCTCTGGACCTTTTTTCTTCGTTTCCTGTATGATTTTCCCTGTTTGCTCCGTCTTTATAAAGTACGGCAAATAAGACCATCTTTTTCCGGAAGGATCTCCACTTTCTCCCCTGGGTTCAGTCGCAGCTCTATCTGGCGGCCTTGGCAGGTGAGCACACCCTCATAAGGATGCTCCGCTGTAACCCAAGCTTTCTTCAAGGTCCCGCTAACCCATTGCAGGTCAACGATCAAACCGCCTTTGGCGCGGATGCCTTCCACCTTGCCGTCAGTCCAATCCCCAGGCAGAGCCGGCAAGAGTTTTACCTTCTGCGATGAACTTTGCAGCAACATTGCGGTGATACCGGCAATTCCGCCGAAATTGCCATCGATCTGGAAGGGTGGGTGGTTGTCGAACAGGTTGGGCAGCGTGGAACGATCCAGCAGCAGCCGGACGTTCTCTCCTGCCTTTTCCCCGTCTCCCAGGGCAGCCCAGAAATTGATGATCCACGCCCGGCTCCAACCGGTGTGACCCCCTCCGTGAGAAAGCCGCCGCTCCAGCGTCTTTCGGGCAGCATCAGCAAGCTGAGGTGTTTCCTCCGGGGTGATCTGATGCCCGGGATACAGGGCAAACAAATGGGAAATGTGACGGTGTCCCACTTCTACCTCCGGGTATTCCTCCAGCCACTCCTTCAAAGTGCCGTTGGAAGCGATCCCCGGTTTCGGCAGATCCTTGAGACGTTCTTTCAGTTCTTCCGCCAGTTCCGGTTCTTTACCCAGCACTTCGCAGGCCTGGATACACCCCTGGAACAGTTCTGTAAGGATCTGACTGTCCATGGCGCATCCCTTGGTCAGGCATGCGTTTTCCCCGCTGGGATGGCGGTAGGTGTTCTCCGGGGACAACGTGGGAAATACCACCCAGCGGCCTTTTTCATCCCGGGTGAGGAAATCCACAAAGAACAGGCAGGCGTCTCTGAGCAGATAGAAATACCGCTTCAGGAACTCCCGGTCCAGGGTGTATTCATAACGCTCCCAAATGTGGGTGCACATCCAAGCCGCGCCCATCATCCAGTATGTGGAGGAGATGCAGCTGTCCTGAGGCGCGCAGTCCCCCCACAGATCCGTATTGTGATGGGCCACAAAGCCCCGGGCACCGTACATTTTCTCTGCCACTTCCCTGCCTCGGGGATACATTTTCTCCAGAAGCTCAAAGAACGGCTGGTGGCACTGGGATAGATTGCATGGCTCCACCGGCCAATAGTTCATTTCCGTATTGATGTTGATGGTATATTTGCTGTCCCAAGCGGGCTCTATTTTGTCGTTCCAAATTCCCTGAAGATTGGAGGGCAGAGATCCGGGACGGCTGGACGCAATGGTGAGATACCTGCCAAAAGCGTAGTATAGGTTCACCAGCCCTAGGTCTGTTTCCCCTTTTTGGACGTTGGCCAGGCGCTGGTCTGTGGGGAGCGCTTCCAGCTTCTCATCGCTGGACAGAGTCAGCTTGGACCTTTCATACAGCTTCTGGTAGTCTTGCAAATGCGTCTGCCACAGCTCTCGTTCCGGTAGGGCGGCGGCTGTTTTCAAGACACGCCTGCACTCCTCCACAGGGTCTTCCACCCGGTAGGTGGTGGCGGCGGTCCAGTAAAGCACTGCTTCATCGGCGCCTGTCACCGTCAGGTACTCACCCACCACTTCTACTGAGCCGCCCACCGCAGCTCCCCGGAGCATAGAACAGAAGCGGATCCCCTCCCCGCCTGTGTAATACACAGCCTGGTTTTCCTTGTCTTGGAGGGAACCGTCAAAGAACCGGCCCCGGTGCATCCTCACCTGAAAACTGATACCGGCCTTTTCCTGAGCGGTCAGACGGATCACCATCACATTGTGAGGGGCACTGATGTACGCTTCCCTCTGGTACTCCTTCCCGCCACAGGTGTAGGTCACAGTGGATAAAGCGCTGTCCAGATCTAACTGGCGGCAGTAATTCTCCACCTTTTCGCTGGGAGCCTCCATCTCCAGATACAGATCTCCCAGCGTCTGGTACATCCGCTCGAACTCCGGAGTAGCAGCTAAAGCAAGCTTCGTCAGATTTTCCGCCTGTCGGATCTTCCCTTCCTCCATCAGGCGGCGGATCTCCGGCAGTTTTTTCCTAGCGTCCGGATTGACCCTGTCTCGAAACCCTCCGGACCAGACACTGTCCTCATTTAACTGGATCCGCTCATTCAGCGGACGGCCGAACACCATGGCTCCCAGCTTTCCGTTGCCCAAAGGCAAAGCGCTGTTCCAGTCCTCCGCCGGATTTTCGTACCATAAGCGCACGTTCATTCCTCCCTTTATTAAAAAGCAAAACGAAACGATCCCTTTTATCGACCGCGTACAAGCCGTGAAAAGCTATGCTTTCTACCGACACAGCCATAATACAGACAGAGTATACACTGTTTCTTTCGGCATTTCAACCAGAGAATAAAACGATTTATTTTCTGTTTTTTGCCGTGTGTGAATACATAGTGAGAGCAAATAGGCGATAAGCCAAAATTGTTTTGGAAAATTACCACAGTTGCTGACGCAGAAAGAACCCAAAGAAAACGTGGTTCTTTTCGGCAAAGCTCACTGTTTTTCTTGACTTGAAAAGGAAAACAGTGTAACATGATTTTTGAATATTCTTGCTGCTTCTTGCAAGAAACAACTGAGGAGAAAGAGGGAACATGTATTATGAAAAGATTTGCTGCCGTCCTTTTATCGGCTGTTTTAACGTTCTGCGCGCTGCCCCTTACCGTCTCCGCTTATGAAGGCGATGAAACAGAAGGCGCTTCCGTCCAAGAGGAAGAGGTCCTTCCCGACCAGGATACAGCCCAGGAAGAGAACGAAGAAACAGGCGCTGATTTACAACCCTTGTTCGGCATGTACATAGACGAGCACGTGTCCTATGTTTCCGGTACGGATGACACGGTGAATCCTGATGGATATCTTCTCCGTTCCGAAGCAGCCAGCTTGATCTACCAACTTCTCACTGACCCTGCTGATCCCGGAGAAAGCAAGTTTGAGGATGTGCCCTCCGGAGCCTGGTATCAGGTGTTTGTGGATTCTCTCACCAACATGAACATCCTTTCCGGCACAGGAGGCGGTAACTTCGCTCCCAAACGGAACATCACTCGAGCGGAATTTTCTTCGATCCTGTCTAAGCTATTCCCCATGAAAACCGCTGACATCTCTTTTACTGATGTCCCTTCCACTCACTGGGCTTATGCCGTTATCCAAAACGTGGCTGCCCAGGGATGGGTTTCCGGTTATCCCGACGGCTCGTTCCATCCCAACTCCCCCATCACCAGAGCCGAAGCCTTTGCCATGATCAACAATATGCTGGGCCGTTCCGCCGACAAGTCTCTGCTGGATTCCCAGGGGAAGATCCTGCGGTTTTTGGACCTGCCCTTCGACCACTGGGCTTACTACCACATCATGGAAGCATCCACGCCTCACAGTCATACCTATGACGAGTCAGGCAATGAGGTCTGGGAAGAGTATGTGGTCCCTACCGCTCAGCTTGGCCAAGGTCCTCATTTGGTAGACAGTCAGCTCTACTACGTAGGCAATGACGGCTATTATGTGCGTAACGATTCCGTGGGTGTGCTGCAATTCAACAACTTGGGACGCTTCACCACTGGTGACACCAGACTGGACGCTAAATTGACCTCTATCATTCAGCGGGAAGCTTCTCCCAGCGCCTCCCTTTATGACAACCTGCGAAGGATGTACAACTACGTCATCGATGATTACAGTTACCTGGCCCTTTCCCATGTTCCTCAAGGAAGTACCGGCTGGGTGAATTCCTACGCCTCCTCTATGATCGACCGCCGCCGTGGGAACTGTTACAGCTACGCCGCTCTGTTCACGCTGCTGGCCCAGCGGCTGGGGTATCAAGCCACCGCCGTCTCCGGGATGGTCACAGTGGACACCTGCCCCACCTGGACCTACGGCAGTTGGTCGGAACACGGCTGGGTGGAAATCAACCTGAACGGTGTGACTTATGTGTGCGATCCCCAGCTCCGTGACGGCCATGCCGCTACCTGGGGTTATAACTGGGACCTTTTCATGAAGCCCTACGGCCAAAGCGTCGCCCACTATCGGGTAAACGACAAGATTCTCAGCTGAGTGAAATCATCCATTTGCGGAAAGGAATGTTCTCCATGAAACGACTGCTCTCTATAATCGCGGCTGTGTGCCTGATTTTGTCCCTGTGCGCCTGCGGTGGATCGGGTTCTTCCAACAGCGCTTCCAGCGCTGCCCCATCCCCCAGTGCGTCTCCCAGCGCTAGTCCCTCCGCTAGTCCCAGTGTTAGTCCTAAGGCCAGCCCTTCTGTCAGCCCAAGCCCTTCCCCCACTCCGGAAGCAGCCCTCAGCTCCACCAGTCAGGCAGAGGTGGAAGCGCCTTCTTCCGACTCCACCCAAAACAACTCCGCCAATAACACCGCTCCCGTGGCAGACCCTACCCCCGTTCCCACACCAGAGCCTACTCCCGTCCCTACGCCGGAGCCCACTCCTGAACCCACACCAGAACCTGAGGTTGCCAGCCCCTACGATTATGTGGGCTATGATATCGGCACATTTTACAGTGTGTTCGGCTACCCCAACTCCTCTGAGTACGCTACCAGTTGCAGCGGTCAAGAAGGAGAGGACGGTATTCTCTATTACAGCGGATTCACAGTGAACACCTTCCGCGGCGTCGACGGCAGTGAGGTAGTTGTCGCCGTCTATTGATCGATCCCTTTTAAGGAGTTGTGTCTTTTGGTATTCAGTTCGGCTGCATTTTTATTTGTATTCCTGCCGGTGGTATTCGTTCTTTCCAGGATCGTCCCTGGGATCCGTGCCAAGAACGTTCTGCTTTTGATCGCCAGTTTCCTTTTTTACGCTTTTGGCGAACCGGTCTACGTGCTGCTGATGCTCTTCTCCACCTTGATCAACTTTGCCGCGGGCCGGCTTTTAGCTGTTTCCGGCAAGGGCAAAGACAAGCTAGTGGTGGCGGCAGCTGTGATCCTGAACCTGGGGATACTGTCTGTGTTCAAATACACAGACTTTTTCCTCACCTCTGTGAACCGGGTCTTTTCCCTGGAAATCCCACTGACGGGCATTGCCCTGCCGGTGGGCATTTCCTTTTTCACCTTCCAAGGGCTGTCCTACGTGATCGACGTCTATCGTGACCGAAACCAGGTGGCGAAAGGTTTTGTAAAACTGGCGCTTTACATCTCGTTCTTCCCCCAGCTCATCGCGGGCCCCATCGTGAAATACCATGACGTTGCCCAGCAGATCGACGAGAGACAAGTTTCCTCCCCTCTCACCGCCGACGGGATCCGCAGGTTCATTTTGGGACTTTCTAAAAAACTGCTTATCGCTAATACCGTAGGGCACATGGCAGACCTGGTTTTTTCTGCCGGAACTCAGGAGCTGGATCTGCGCCTGGCCTGGCTTGGCGCGCTCTGTTATACCTTGCAGATCTATTTCGACTTCTCCGGATATAGCGACATGGCCATCGGTCTGGGCCGGATGTTTGGCTTCCGTTTCCTGGAGAATTTCAACTACCCTTATATCAGCAGCTCGGTGAAAGAGTTCTGGCGGCGATGGCACATTTCTCTTTCCTCCTGGTTCCGGGACTATCTCTATATTCCTTTGGGAGGAAACCGGAAAGGCAAGCTCCGCACGGAACTGAATAAGACGCTGGTATTTTTCTGCACTGGTCTTTGGCATGGGGCCTCCTGGAACTTTGTGCTTTGGGGACTGTGGCATGGCGCGTTTATCGTGGCGGAAGATTTTCTCCCCCAGGGTGGGAAAATCCGCCGCATGGTTGGTCACGTGGTGACACCTCTGGTGGTGCTGTTGGGGTTCGTACTGTTTCGGGCGGACACTCTCGCCGACGCGGCACAGATCTACTCCCAAATGTTCACAGGCTTTTCCTTTACCCTTCAAAGTGACGCGCTTCTCCGAGAACTGCTCACACCCCTCAACGTGACCACCGTGTTACTGGGCGTGGTCTTTTCTCTCCCCTTACTCTCCTGGGTTCGTGCTCAGGCCGCAAAACTCAGCAATGGCAAAGCGTTGGAGGTCGTTTCCTATGGAGCGGCGGCCGTGTTGTTCTGCCTGTGTGTGATGAATCTTGCAGGCAGCGATTTCAATCCCTTTATCTATTTTCGATTCTAAGGAAAGGAGGATCACTTCATGGGCAAAAAGTTCTCTTCTCTCTTCGTGATTCTCTTTTTCTGTGCCTGTGCTGTTCCAGGTCTGGGGATACTGTTCTTCGGGGAAAGCCAAGCCGCTGCCAACGAGGTCCTTTCCCCTAAGCCTGTCCTCACCCAGCCTGACGGTTCTTTGAACTTGGAGGTCATGTCCGACGCGGCAGACTACTTTGCGGACCACTTTGCCTTTCGCCAGGAATTGATCACCGCGGATTCGGCGCTGAAAGCTACTTTGTTCCACACCTCCTCCCAGGATCAGGTGGCCTTGGGCAAGGATGGCTGGCTTTTTTACGCAGAGACTCTGGAGGACTACACTGGTGCTGACTGTTTGACGGAACGCCAGGCTTACTCCATCGGCAGGTCCCTGGCTCTGGCCCGGGACTATGTGGAAAGCAAAGGAGCCACTTTCTTGTTCACCGTGGCGCCCAACAAGATCTCTCTGTATCCTGAGCACGCTCAGAACGGTCTTGTGCCGGGAGAGATCACCACCGCCAGCCAGGTAAAAAATGCCCTCACAGCGGAAAAGGTTCCTTACGCCGATCTGTTTGCAGCCTTTGAGGAGCAGGAGGAAATCCTCTATCACAAGCTGGACTCTCACTGGACCTACCGGGGCGCGGCGTTAGCCCACGATACTCTTCTGGACTGCCTGGGACTTTCCGGCAACGCCTTTGCCAAGGATGGCAGCTATCAGCCCACCCATGCTGGGGACCTGTATCAGATGCTTTATCCTGCCTCCTCCCTGTTGGATGACCAATGGCAGTTTACCGAGGAGCTGGATTTCACCTATGACACTCCTATTCGTGATGTGGACGACCTACGGATCCAGACCAGCAGTGACGGCGCCTTTGGAAACCTGCTCATGTTCCGGGATTCCTTCGGCAATACTCTGCACAGCCTGATGGCGGAAGATTTCAGCCACGCTCTGTTCTCACGAGCTCAACCCTACAATCTGGGTCTGATGGATGAGGTCAGCGCCAACTATGTGATCGTAGAAATTGTGGAGCGGAATCTTCCCCTGCTCTCCCAGATCCCGTTTATCCTTCCGGCACCGGAAGTGGATTTCTCAGAAACAGTCCAGCCTGGAGACAATGAGGTCGTGGCCCAAGGGACTCAATCTCCCAGCACACCCAATTATTTGACAGTCACCGGACAAGTGAGCCCCTGCGATACGGACTCCCCCTTCTATCTCCAAGTAAATGGTGTCACCTACGAGCTCTCTCCTGTGGGCAGCGCAACGGTCGATCAGGAGGGCTATCCGTTCACAGGCTATCTACCCTGGGAGACCGATCTTTCCGGAGCTCAGCTGCTTTATAAAGAAAATGGTCTATGGTTCTCCTCTCCCCTGGAGATCCAGTCTGGGAAGTCTTAACGCATCTCTTTCCCGGCAGATTATAAACTCAAAAAAGGAAGCCATTCCAGAAGGAGTGGCTTCCTTTTTTATGTGATCGTTTATGTTGTCCAATTAGATCCAGCGCATGTCAGTCATGCGGTCCTCAAAGGTGATGGAACGCTTCAGCACGTCGCAAGCCTTCACCAGACCCTCGTTCTTGCTCATCAGGCTGTCCTCGTGCTCGATGCTCAGCACGTAGTCGTAGCCCACCAGCCGCAGCTGGCTGACGAAATCCTTCCAGAACAGCTCGTCATGGCCGTAGCCGATGGAGCGGAAGATCCAGGAACGATGAATCTCGTCGGAATAGGAACGGGTATCCAGAGTGCCGTCGATAGGAGCGTTGATGGGATCGATCTTGGTGTCCTTAGCATGGACATGGAAAATAGCCTCGCCGCCCAGAGCGCGGATAACCTTGATGGGATCCATGCCCTGCCAAATCAGGTGGCTGGGATCCAGGTTGGCGCCGATCTCGGGGCCAACAGCCTCACGGAGCTTCTTCAGGGTGTAGGTGTTGTACACGCAGAAGCCCTGGTGCATCTCCAGAGCGATCTTGTTCACGCCGTGAGCCTTAGCGAAGGCCACGAAATCCTTCCAGTAGGGGATGAGCACTTCGTTCCACTGATAATCCAGAACTTCCAGATAATCGTTGGGCCAAGCGCAGACAACCCAGTTGGGATTCTTGGACTCGGGGCAATCACCGGGGCAGCCGGAGAAGCAGTTGATCTGATGGATGCCCAGCTTCTCTGCCATGAGGACAGCATCCCGCATGTCGTCGTCAAACTGCTTGGCAATCTCCTTATTGGGATGGATGGGGTTGCCATGGCAGCTGAGGGCGCTGATTTCCAGACCGGATTCCTCAATGGTCTTGACAAACTCCTGGAACTTCTCCTCGTCATGGAGCAGCACGCCGGGATCGCAATGATCTTTGCCGGGGTAACCGCCGCAGCCGATCTCAACCATCTGAGCGCCCAGAGACTTAAAATAAGCCAGGGCTTCCTTCAGAGGAGTCTCGCCGATCACGTTGGTGAGCACGCCTAATTTCATTGGTATCACTCCTTATATTTCAGCGGGAGGCCACAATACCTTCCACTTTTTCTTTGCTTTCATTATAGAGAATTACCGAACAAATTTCAATCCCCCACACGAAATAATGGTGATTTAAATATCAAAAAAGGACGCCCTAAAGCGTCCTTCTTTCATGTGTATCCCATATTCTTTTTGTTATCTTTCCGCTCGGGAAGCGTCTTTCAGCAGCAGATACTCCATGGAATCCTCCAAGGCTTTCCAGCTGGCCGCCACCACGTCCCCGGAAACGCCCACAGTGGTGAAAGTGTCCGTCCCATCAGTGGAAGTGATCAATACGCGAACTCCCGCCGCGGTAGCGCTTTTGCTGTCCAGCACACGTACCTTGTAGTCTGTCAGCTTGACCTGGGACAACACCGGATAGAAGATCTCCAAAGCCTTGCGAAGGGCCTGGTCCAGAGCGTTCACAGGACCGTTTCCCTCCGCCGCCATCAGCTGGATCTCTCCCCCCACCCGGACTTTCACCGTGGCACTGGCCCCTCGGTCAGCGCCGTCGCTGTAATCAGTATAGATGTGATAATACAGCATCTCAAAAAAGGGCGGAAAGGGCTTTAAGCGCTTGCGGACCAAAAGCTGGAAGGAGGCGTCTGCCCCTTCAAACTGGTATCCCCGAGATTCCAACTCTTTCAGCTCTTGAAGGAGAGCTTTCGTCTCCTGGGAATCCAGCCGAGCAGAGGGGAAAATATTTTTCACCTTTTCCAGTACCACCGCTTTGCCGGACATCTCTGACGCCGGAAAGCGCCGGACGTTCCCCACCAGATAAGGGTCCACATGTTCGAAAGAGCGGGGCGACTTCAACACAGCCGCTGCATGCATCCCCGCTTTATGAGCAAAGGCGTTTTCCCCCACATAGGGCATCCAGGCGGGCAGGTCCATATTGGCGATGGATGCCAGTTCCCGTGCCCGCTGGGTCAGGTGCAGAAGTTCTTCCTGAGGGATGCAGGGGATCCCCAGCTTCACCTGTAAATCAGGGATGATAGACGCCAGATTGGCGTTGCCGCACCGTTCGCCGAATCCCAAAAGAGTGCCCTGTACTTGAGAGGCACCCGCCAGCACAGCGGTCACACTGTTGGCAGTGGCCATGCCGCAGTCCTCGTGGAAATGCACCGCCACAGGGACATTCACTTTCCCTACCACTTCTTTAACGATCCGCTCCACCTCTTTGGGAAACGCACCGCCGTTGGTATCGCACAGGCAGACCATATCCGCCCCGCCCCGAACAGCCGCTCGCAGAGCCTCCCAGGCGAAGGCTTTGTCATCCTTCCAGCCGTCGAAGAAATGCTCCGCGTCAAAAACCACCTTCCTACCGTGCTCCTTGAGAAAACGGCAGCTTTCCTCGATCATGCGGAAATTCTCCTCATAGGAGGTCTCCAACACACGCTCCACATGGAATTTCCAGCACTTCCCAAAAACGCTGCACCACAACGTTCCTGCCGCCAAAATAGCCGCCAGATTGCCGTCCTCTTCCGGGCGGAGATCCTTTCGGCGGGTACTACCAAAAGATACCAACTGGGTGTTTTTCAAGGACAGTTTCTCAGCCCGCTGGAAAAACTCCGCATCCTTGGGATTGGAGCCGGGATTGCCCGCCTCCACAAACTGGATGCCTGTTTGATCCAACAGGCGCACCGCCTGGAGTTTATCCTCCAGAGAAAATGCCACACCAGTCCCCTGGGCGCCGTCCCGCAGGGTGGAATCGAAGATGGTTACTGGGCCCATGATTTATCCCTCTTCCGAAACAGTCTCCTCTTGCAAGGGCTCGTCGTTCTTCAAACGCTCAAACAACGCCATGGAGGACTCATAATACTCCATATCCTTTTCGTTCTTCTCAATGGAACTGCCCTCAGCCACCCGGCAGGAAACACGCAGTCTGCCGTAAAGCTCAGAGAGAATGTCCGCCGTGTACATCTCCCCTTCCTCCGTCACAGGCTCGAAGTTGGCGAAGGCAGCAATATCTTCCCAAGGCGTCATGGCATTTTCATAATCCGTAGCATCGTCAGCCATGGGAGTTCCATCTGTATACTGGAAAAATCCTTCAAAATTACTCTCCAAAGCATCAAAAGCCTCTTCATCGTGGAGGTAGATCATCACCTCATTGCTGCTGGCATCCGCCATAAAGCGGACGATGGCCGCTTCCTTTTGAGCGTAATCCGCGTCGGATCCAGTAGCATACACATAGTTCGTCAGATTGATCGACACCTGACCGTCTCCATTGCGGTCATCAGCATAGGTGGCGATATAGTCCTCCAACTGGTTCAACCCTGTTTCAGGCATGGTGTAGGAAGTCAACAGGGCTATGGTGTAGTCAGGCGTCACTTTCGTGACCATAGAATAGACAAAGCTGCCCACCAGAGCAACTACTAAAACCGCCACCAAAAGATGGATCTTGTGGTAATACCACCAATTCTGCCGCTTGTCCTTCCCGGTGACCAGTTTGATCTCGTTTTGATGAATTGTGTCCTCTCCTGCGTTTACCAGGTATCGCTCTCTTGCCATAATGTCGCTCCTTAAAAAAGTTAAAATGTAAAAAAGCGCGGCTTTCCCCCGCCGCTGCCCAATACCCTCCGCAGGCTAATCCCGCAAGCACACCCCGAAAAAACAGGGAAGTACAAATATTCTAGCATAGCCCACATAGTTTTTCAAGCCTTCTCCCATCAAAGAACAAACCGTTTCTCTTTTATTAGGAGCTTTTAAAATCAGGTCGTTTTTCACAGGGGAAATCCGTTAAAATACTGCGGCAGCCCTGCCCGTGCAACTGAATTTTCGCAACAGCAAAAAGAACAGCCAGTTCCCCACCAGCTGTTCTTTTTAGATGGTCTATTTCCCAATCATTCCCACAAACCAAGATACCGATCTGATTCCTCGGTGTATAAGCCCCACTTTTAGTTTTCCAATGAGACGATCCTGGTACAGACCCGCTCTAAGAGCGCGTCGTTGTGGGACACCACCAAAAGACCCAGTTCTCTCCGGTCCGCTTCCCGCAGCAGAAATTCCCAGATCTGGGCTTGGGTAACTAAGTCCAGCATGGCGGTAATCTCATCGCAAAGCAGGAACTTTACTGACGGGTGCAGCGCCCTTGCCAAACAAAGCCGCTGCAATTCTCCTCCGGAAAGCTCCGTTGGATACCGACTGAGCCATCCCTCCCGGATGTGGAGGGCAGCGATCAAATTCGGGTCCGGCGGGGCTCCTTCTCCCAGAGATACTCCCAAAGGCAGCAGTGGATCCACTACCATTTCCGGATGCTGCCACACCATTTGCACGGGACAAGGCCCTGAAAAAGAAGAAAGCGGCTTTCCGTCCAGCAGTACTTCCCCTTTTTGGGGCCTTTCATACCCCGCCAGCAAACGGCACAGGGTGGTTTTTCCCCGGCCGCTGGGGCCTTTCAGACCCACACGCTCGCCGGATCTAATGGTAATATCCACCTGATCCAGCACCGGTGCGGCTTTTTTCCCTCCGTAACCAAAGGTGATCCCTTTTCCTTCCAAGATCATGTTTCCACCTCCCCGCTAAGATACAGACATCGGACCATTCCATTCCCCAGGGGACGCAGGGGGATCCTCCCCTGGGCGCATTTATCACGGGGATAAGGACACTGCCCAAAGAAGGGACAGCCTTCCTCCACCTCCCCAGGGTAGGGCTGGGCACCGGGAAGGGCATGAAGCCCCCGTTGAGGAAGGGCGTCCCACAGGGCCTTGGTAAAGGGATGACGCAACTTGTCCTCCTGAAAATCGGAGACCTGGGCCACTTCCACCGTTTCCCCGGCGTAAAACACCGCCACACAGTTGGCCACGGCAAGGGCCAATTCCAAATCATGGGTGATGAACAGCACAGCAGCCCCACCTTCCGCAAGCTCCCGGAAATGGCCCAAGATCCTGGCAGCGGATCTGGCGTCCAGACCGGGTGTGGGCTCGTCAGCAATAATGAGCCGGGGCTTGTCCATCACTGCGGAAGCCATCAGCACCCGCCTTGCCATACCGCCCGACAGCTGAAAGGGGTACAGGTCCGCCGTATCCTCTCCCAAACCATACCGAGCCAAGGCATCTCTAGTCTTTTCCTTCACCGCCTTATCCCGGCGGCCTTTTTGTAGCTGTGGGCCCACCTTCATCAGCGGATCCAAGTAGGTGACGCCCTGGGGCACCAGGACGATCTCCTTGCCCCGGAGTTTTTGAATGCGCGGAAGAGTCAAGGGCTGACCCTCATAGAGAATAGTGCCTTCCTGGCGGCTGTTATAAGGCAGTAGTCCTAATATAGCATGGGCAAGCAGGCTTTTTCCTGAACCACTGGCGCCCAGTATAGCGGTCACTTCCCCTGGATTCAAAGACAAGGACAGATCCCTAATGACGGGTAGTTCCCTTTGACGGAACCCTTTTCCATATTGGGTAAAGGAAATGGAAAGATGATCGATTTGAAGAATCGGTTCCATGGAAACCTCCTTATTCATGGACACTGCCGGGATCCAGCAGCAATCTGACGCGTTCCCCGAGCAGGGCAAACAGCACGACCACCAGCACCAAAGATGCTCCGGGGAACAACGCCAGCCACCACTTTCCCGTGGTGAGATAGCGCATGCTCTCCGACAGGATAACACCGATGGCTGGCTGCTCCGAGGAGAGTCCAAACCCTAAAAAGGTAACGCTGGCCTCGTGGAGGATAGCGTGGGGAAACAGCAGGATCAATCCTGTGAGAAACTGGGGCAGCAGGTGGGGCAACAAGTGGAGCCGAACACGCTTCCACCGGGAAACGCCCAGTTTTTCCGCCACCAGGAGATAGGGCGCGTTTTTTAGTTGGAGCACCTCCCCACGGATCACCCGGGCCAAGGAGGTCCAATGGCTGAGAGCCACGCCCACCACCACGCCGGTAAAGCCCCGGCCGCAGGCGATAGAAAGAAGAATCACCAGCAAAATGTGAGGGATTCCCATAACAAGATCGATCCACCAAGAGATAACAGCGTCTACCCACCCGCCGAACACAGCGGAAAGCACTCCCAGAACCAAAGCCACACAGGCGCTGATTCCTGCGGTCAGAAGGCCCACCCGGATACTCAGGGAAAGGCCAGCCAGGGTCCGTGCAAACATGTCCCGTCCCATCCAATCGGTGCCAAAAAGGAAAGAAACACTTGGCGCCAAATCTTTGCGGGAAAAATCCGTAGTCATAGCGGCATCATTGAGAAGGATGCCGGAGACAGTGACCGCTGTCAAAATAGCCACGGCAGCTCCCAGAAACAGCAGGGTGGCAAGCCTTCTGTTTACATGCTTCATGACTGCCCCTCCCCCTTCTTCATTCTGGGATCGATCACCCCGTACAGCAGATCCGCCAGAAGGTTCCCACCGAACACCAAGGCGGAAGTGATCACAGTAATGCCCAGCAGCAAGGGAAGGTCGCTTCCCAGCCCCGCCGTCACCGCCGCCTGTCCCAGCCCGGGATAGGAGAACACCTGCTCCACCAACACAGAACCGCCGATGATCTCACTGATGGATCCAAATTGGAGAGTTAAGGCGGGCAAGGCTACATTCCGCAGACCGTGGCGCAGGACGATAGAACGGCCGCTCTCCCCTCTGGCCCGAGCCATCAGAATATAATCACCGCCGAGCACGTCCACCAGTTTCTCTCGGGTGTGGAGCGCTATGTTCGAGACTCCGGTAACACTCAAAGTAAGGGCGGGAAGCACGGCATGCTGGAGCCGGTCAGCCAAAGTTACGGCTTCCTCCTCCACGCCAATGGGCACGGACAAGCCGATGGGCAGCCATCCCAGCCACACGGAGAAGATCAGCAGAAACAGCAGAGCAAGCCAAAACGCCGGTGTGCTGGAAATCACCAGGCAGTAGCCACGGATCAGTTTGTCCGGCCAACGTCCCCGAAATGCACCTGCCGTCACTCCAAGGACCAGGCCGAGAATACCGGAGATCACCCAGGCTGTCAGCAGGAGCCACAGAGAGCTTGTCAGCCGCTGTCCAATCACCGTGAGCACCGGCTGACGGTAAAGCAGAGAAGTACCGAAATCTCCCTGGACCACGCCGCCAAGCCACCCCAGATATCGCTCCACAGGAGGCTGGTCCACTCCCCAGTAGGCCTCCAGCTGGGCCACCTGTTCCTGGCTCATAGAACCCAGCGCCACTTGGCCCACATTGGTCTGCAACGGGTCCAATGGAGAGGCGCACAACAGCAAAAATGCTGCCAGACTTACCCCCAGCAAGAGCAGCAGTGCCCGGAGGATCTTTTTTCCCGCGAAAAGCAGGGATCGTGTCATGGTGTCACCCTTTCATTCAAGACCAGGACCACTGGTCCACATTGTTGACCAAGGACCAGCCGTGGCCATGGGGATGGATCTTCTGCTGGGCCACCTGAAGTCCTTCCCGGACCCAGTACAAGTGGTCAATGTTCACCAGCCACACCCAGGGAATGTCCCCTTCCTGTGTGACGCCGGTAGAACCATTCCACTGAGCCTGCTGCCAGAGCTGATAAGACTCCTCCAGGTCACCGCAGGCCAGTGCTTCGTCCATGAGCCGGTCCACGGTCTCGTTGGCATAGGGAGAATACTGAGCCAGCCCTGTTCCTTCCATAGTGTGGTAAATGTTGTACAGCTCCATGGGCGTATGAGCGCCCCAGCCCCACATCAGAGGCGTGGAAAGGGCACGATCATAGGCGGTGTCCCAGCCGACCCCTTCCATGGTGCAGGAAATACCCAGCTCTCCCAACTGGTTCACCAAGTCAGCGGTGAGCGCCTGGCGGACAGAATCGCCGTTGGAATAAAGAAGGGTCAATTCCGCTTTCACGCCATCCTTTTCCCGGACGCCGTCCTCCCCCATGATCCAGCCAGCCTCATCCAGCAGAGCCGCCGCCCCCTCCGAATCGTACTCCACTTCAGATTCCGGACTGTACCAGGGCATCTGGTCGCAGACGCTGTACGCCGGGGAACCGTAGCCATTGAGCACATTGTCGATCATTTCCTGACGATCCACACCCATATTGATGGCCCGGCGCACCAGCACATCACTGGTAAAGTCGTTTCCTATTGCTACATCATTTTCGTTGGTCTCCCCTGCTGCCACCGTGGGAAGATTGATCCCTCGGTTGTCCACGCTGTCATAGGCTTCCAGGGTGTAACCAGACACGGACTCATTGGAATAGGTGGCGGATGTGTAGGCTACGTCCACTTGGCCAGCTTGCGCCGCCAAAAATGCAGCGTCCTCCTCCATGAAAAGGATGGTCACCTGCTCCATTTTAGGCGCTTCCCCGTAGTAGTCGGGATTTGCCTCCAGAATCACCTGCTGGCCCCGGTCCCACTGCTTCAAAATGTAGCGTCCCGAACCAATGGGGTTGGAACCGTACGTGGCACTGTCGTAGGTGTGCTCCGGGACGATCCCCACAATAGCCATGGTATAAGGCCAAATGGAAAAAGCCCTGGTCATATGGAATACCACTGTGGTGTCGTCCACAGCCTCGGCGTAGTCCAGCATAGTGAAATCGTTGACAGAACTGGACGTTTTTACCGTGTTATAAGTGAAGGCCACATCCGACGCAGTGAGAGGCTCCCCGTCGGTAAAAAAGGCATCGTCCCGAATGGTCACCGTCCAGGTGAGCCCGTCCTCGCTGACGGAATACTCGGTGGCTAAATCATAGCCAATAGTCAAATCCGTATTGGTAACAGTCAGGGTGCTCTGGATCAGCGGCTCGTGAACGTGCTCCCCCGCTCCCCAGCCATAGGCAGGGTCAAAACCTGCTTCCGGTTCAGAAGTAGGTCCCATAGCGATGACGACGGAAGCCTTGTCCTCCTGGGACGCTGTGGAGCTCTCTTCCCCAACGGATATCGAGCTCTCCTCTGAGCTTACCTCTTGGCTTTGACCGCAACCTGAAAACACTCCCATCAAGAGCGCTCCCGCAAGCAGAAACGCCAAACTCTTTTTCCATTTCATCCTTTCATTGCCCCTTTCGCAAAAAAAGAAGGCGTCCGCTTTTCCTCACGAAAAGCAGACACCTTCCTGGTATCTTTAGGCTAAGCTATATTGAATTCATTGGTGGTGCATAAGAGCCGGCGCCTTGGGCGCCTGGACCGGCTTCCTGCCGGATATGTGCTAAAACGCTTTACTATGATACCCAATGAACCAGATTTTGTCAACTGTCTTTTCCGACTTTCGTCACAGAGCCTGATACTCCCCTTCCAGCCATTCCACGGCCTTATCCAATCCCTCTTCAGTAAGGGGATACTCTTTTTCCTGTTTGTTCTGGGCCCGGTCAAAACAAAGGTCCTCCGTCCAGCAGTAAGCCCGGATCAGAGCCGCGTCTTTATCAGGGGTCACCAAATAACGGAGCAGCGTGCCCCGATCGGGATCCTTGGTTTTTTGACCGGCATAGGTGTTGCCCTCATCAAAATAGTGGAATTTCTGAAGCTCCAGTTGGCGTTCCATAAAACCATCCTTTCTTTGTTTACACTTGAGCGGGAGGAACCGGTTCCGGCTGACGCAGTACGGTGCTGGCAAGGCGTGTTCCGGAAAGCCTGCCGTACAGATAATCTCTTCCTGTCTGGGATGACCGGTTCATGACCGTTTCCAGCAGCAAAACGAAGGTCCCTGCAAGAAACCAAATACTTACCAGAAAAAGGGATAAAAACTCTGAGCCAAACGCCAGGGATGACGCCAGCGAAAACAGCCATGCCACAGCCCAATAGGCCTCAAGAAACGCCACCAACAACCCATAGCGCAGCAGACAGCGCCAAAGCAGCACCCTTGTGCCGTCCTGGTTGACCACACAGATCTTTGTAAGGCGTTTTCCCAAACTTTTCCCACCACATGCCCATTGAAACAGGCCGAAATAAAGCAGGTAGGAAAGACCAAAAGCCAATGCCTGCCAAGGGACGAATCTGGAAGTCACAACGTAAAGAATGGACCAGAAAAACAGATCCACCAGATAGGACAGTCCCCGCCGGATAAATGTGACTCGCTCTCCTTTTTGGTAGGAGCGTTCGTCGATCTTATCTCGGTCCGGAAGGATCTTCATCAAGGGGCCGGTCAGCGCATACCCTAAAAATCCTCCCAAGGTATTGCACAGAAGGTCGTCCACATCAAACAAACGATAGGCCCTGGGGTAAAAGCCATACAGTCCCGAAAGCTGGGTAAGCTCAAAGAATAAGCTGACTCCCAAAGAGATAACCACAGCGGACAGCATCTTTCTTCGGAAATAATACCGCAGATAAAATCCCAATGGAACCAGCAAGGCTATATTGAACAGGAATTGCAATGTAAAGGTGCTGAACAGAGCAGGCAGATAGGTAGATGGATCGTCCAGCAGGAATCCTGTCTCTTTGTGAAGGTCCCGAAAAAAGCTGAAAGGGATCAGCTGCGTACTGGGACCTGTCATTTGGGCCACCGCTTCCCTGCTGGGCAGGGGCAGGATCACCAGAAAATAGGCGCAAAGCCCATAGAGCACAAAAGAATAAGCCAGGAAAAAACGAGCGAAAGTCATGCTGCCGTATTTCCTGTAATGATGAATGAGAAAAGGCAGCGCGATCACCGCGGCAGCGAATGGAAACACCATCACTGCCTGCCACACTACCTTCAGATAAAATGTCATAGATCTTGATCTCCTTTTTCAAACGTCCTCAAACCGACGTTTACTCCGTTTCGGTAACCGGCCCAGTGCCTGGTTCCGAAACCGTATACAAATAGGCGTTCCCCTTTTTACCCTCTTGGCGGATCGCCCCTAGATTCCGCAGCACATTGGCGGCCAATGTGGCTTTTTTCGGGGACAGCCCTACAGCTTTCCCCAGTTCCCGGGAAGTAAAAAGACCCGGAAGTCCCTCTGGCAAAAGGTGGTTATACTCTTTCTGTCCCCGCACCCAGACTTCTCCCAGCAGGGATACGGGCATCCTGTCAAACCGGGTAGCGCCACTCTTTTTGTCCCTGCTCCAACCGTTTAGCAACCGGTATTCCTCCACCTCCAGCAGCAGCACGCACAGCCGCAGATTAGGGTGAGAGAGCAGGTCACGCAATGGGTAAAGCTCCCAAAGGACTTGTCCAGCGGTGGGCTTTAAGGGGCTTTTTCGGGGTTTCGTGGTCTCCCCCTCCTCCGTGATCCAAACCACTGTCTTTTTCGCGGCCACAGGATGCACCACCGTCACCGTCTGCTGAGGGAGAAAGTATTCCAGCTTGGGCCGCAGCCGCCCCAAAGACCTTGTCTGGATCTCTATGACCCCTTCCTCGCTTACAGCATCAGCCCAGTAAGGGCCGATCTTCACTTCCCGCTTTGACGGGTCCGGCTGGAAATAGTATTTCACAGCGCTGTGGAGGGTCTTTTCCCCCAAGGTGCCGATCCCCTGCCGAACTGCTGCCTCTGAGGTTGCCCAGCAGCACGCCTCTAAAAAACGGTCTTGGTCCATCTCAGTCGGTCAGGCGGAACAGCCGGGCAAAGTTGTCGTAAAGCATTTTTCGGTTGTCCTCTTCCCCGTATCCCAGGGCGAAGAACCGTTCCAGCTCTTCCGTTGGGTTCCACATGGGGAAATCCGTGCCAAACATAGTATGGTCCACTCCAAAATGTTCAATGCTCTTCCGGGCCTGCTCCGGAGTAACCATAAACAGGGAACTGGAAGTATCGATGTACACATTGGTACCGGAAAGCTCCCGGCGGGCGTCCTCCCACTCACTGTATCCCCCCAAATGAGCGGCGATGCAGGTAAAATCGGGAATCTTCTCAATCACGTTCATCAGCCGGCGGGGTGTGGAAAAATCCGTGCGACTGTCCCCGGTGTGGAACAGCACAGGCAGTCCCCGGCGGTTAGCTTCCTCATAGACAGGGATCATTTTGGGGTCGTCGATGAAGAAGTGCTGGAAATCCGGGTGCAGTTTGATGCCGTGAAGGCCCCGACGCTGGATATCGTCCATTTCCCCCTGGATGTCCTCCACGTCCTGATGCCAAGCGGCAAGTCCCAGGAACTGAGGATATTTCTCGCATTTCTCTTGGATGAACTGATTGATGGAACGGACCTGTTCCACCTTAGTGGCCACGGAACACACAAGGAAACGGTCAACGCCCGCTTCCCCACCCTGCTGAGCCAGCACATGGGGCAGTCCTACATGCTGCATGGGGATGTCATAAAAATCCCCCACAGAGCCGGTAGCCTTTTCCGCGATCTTTCCGGGATAGATATGGGCATGGGCGTCCGCTGCCCGGTAGGTGACGCCATTGTGCAACACTGACACTTACTGATCCTTCCTTTCTTCTTTTTCCCGCTGGCGCTGCGCTTTGGAAAAGACACAGCCGCAATAATCCTGGCGGTACAAACTGTATTCTTTGGAAAGCTCCACAGAGCGCTTGTAACCGTTTTTCTTTTTGAAATCCGATGGCAAATGTGCCACGCCGAATTCCGCCCCAATCTCCTCCCCCAGCCGGTTCAGCAATGGGGCGTTTTTCAAAGGGGATATAGATAATGTAGTGGTGTAATAGTCAAAGCCAAGACGGGCGGCCTCTCTGGCGGCGTACCGCAGACGTAGCCGGAAACACTCCTCACATCGTTTGCCGCCCTCCGGTTCCTTTTCTAGTCCCCGGGCAGCCTCCACAAAGGCCTGTCCATCGTAATCGCAGGGAAGCAGTTCCACCGGATGGACCAATTTCATCTGGGAAACAAGCCTTCTCAACTCCGCCTCCCGCTTTTGGTATTCTTCATAGGGCGCGATGTTGGGGTTATAATAAAGCAACGTGATGGAAAAATACTGTGTGAGATACTCCAGCACAGCACTGGAACAAGGCGCGCAGCAAACGTGAAGCAACAGTCGGGGTACACGTCCCTCCTGCTCAAGCTGCTGGATCAGTCGTTCCAGCTCTTTGGAATAATTGCGACTGGGCGCCGCCATGCCATCGCCTCCCTTGTGTTTGTCGATCCTTACACAGTTTATCACAGTAAACCGGTGATTGCAAGGGCGCTAACTTTTTGCTTTTCCCGGTGTCGATTTCAGTTGACACTCCCATTGGGATACGGTATCATTAAGGCAGTATGAAAAGCGGTGGGCTTCCTCCAGGGCAAACTGCGGTAAGGCGGAACTGCGTATGGATCTTTCGATTTTATTTTCCAATCCTCTCATCAACGCTGGCGTGTTTTCCTGGCTCTGCGCCCAGCTTATCAAGACCATTATTGACGCTATCAAGCACCGCTCTTTCAACCGGCAGCGCCTGGCGGGAGCCGGCGGCATGCCCAGTTCCCATTCTGCGGTCTGCTGCTCCGTGGTGCTGACCTCTTATTTTCTTTACGGGTTTCAGTCCCCTGTATTCGCTTTGGCTTTTATTCTGTCCCTGATCGTCATGTATGATGCCACAGGCGTGCGCTGGGCAGCCGGGCTCCATGCGAAAGCCATCAATCAGATCGTGGAATACCTGGAAAACGACGACAAAGAAGAGGGTAAAAAGCGTCTCAACGATCTGATCCCCCGACTGAATGAATCTTTGGGCCACCGGGTCATCGAGGTGATCTGCGGCGCTCTGCTGGGTATCGTCATCGCCTTTATCGGTCAGGTCATCCGCCAGGGAGGATTTTTCCTGTTCTGAATCACCAAAGAAAAAAGCTCGGACAGATACACTGCCCGAGCTTTTTCACGCCCTCCCTCTACTTTCGCCGGACGAAAACGGCCAAAAGAGCCGTCCCTACCGCTAACAGCACATATGCCCCCAAAAAGATCAGGTACACAGCCCCGCCCCCTCTTTACGGAAACATACGCGGGAGAACTCATCTCTATGCAGACCTTTTGACCGCTGAAAACCAGGAAGAATCTTGCGTTTTACGATCTCCCATGATATAATATTTTAGTTTTGGACCAATTTATCAAAAGCGAGGGAATTCCCATGTAAAGCCCGCTGTTTTTCCCATATTACACCACATTTCACTTTGAGAAAGGATGGCTTGTTTTGCCTGATTTGAAAAATGAGATCCAGCGCCGGAGAACCTTTGCGATCATCTCTCACCCCGACGCCGGTAAAACTACTTTGACGGAAAAATTCCTGCTGTACGGCGGGGCGATCACTTTGGCGGGCATGGTTAAGGGAAAGCGCAACTCCCGCCACGCCGTTTCCGACTGGATGGAGATCGAAAAGCAGCGTGGTATCTCCGTCACCTCCTCTGTAATGCAGTTCCAGTACGATGGCTACTGCATCAACATTCTGGACACCCCCGGCCACCAGGACTTCTCCGAGGACACTTACCGCACTCTGATGGCGGCTGACTCCGCGGTGATGGTCATCGACGCTTCCAAAGGCGTGGAGGCCCAGACCCGGAAGCTGTTCAAAGTATGCGTTATGCGGGATATCCCCATCTTCACCTTTATCAACAAAATGGACCGCGACTCCCGCAGCCCCTATGATCTGCTGGACGAAATCGAAAAAGAACTGGGCATCGGCACCTACCCCATGAACTGGCCCATCGGCTCCGGTGTGGACTTCAAGGGCGTGTATGACCGGGAGCGGCGTCAGGTGCTCCAATTCGAGCCCGACGGGGACAACGCCGGTCGGAAAGAGGCTCGGGAACATGATTTCTCCCTGGATGATCCGGGCTTGAAGGACGCTGTGGGAGAATACCTGTACAACACTCTCCAAGACGACGTGGAGCTGATCGACGGCGCGGGCTACGACTTCGACCTGGAAAAGGTCCGCCACGGAAAGCTGTCTCCCGTGTTCTTCGGCTCGGCGCTGACCAACTTCGGTGTGGAACCTTTCCTGGAAAGTTTCTTGAAACTGACCACTCCTCCCCTGTCCCGGAACACCGCTCAGGGAGTGGTGGATCCCTTCGATCCCAACTTCTCCGCGTTTGTGTTTAAGATCCAGGCCAACATGAACAAAGCCCACCGGGACCGGATCGCCTTTATCCGCATTTGCAGCGGCAAATTCGAGAAGGGCATGGAAGTGGAACACGTTCAGGGCGGCCGAAAGATGAAGCTGTCCCAGCCTCAGCAGCTGATGGCCCAAAGCCGGGAAATCATCGAGGAGGCTTACGCGGGAGACATCATCGGCGTATTCGATCCCGGTGTGTTCTCCATCGGTGACACTTTGTGCTCTCCCGGGAAAAAGGTTCGTTTCGAAGGCATCCCCACTTTCGCCCCCGAACTGTTCAGCCTGGTGCGCCAAAAGGACACCATGAAGCGGAAACAGTTCGTCAAGGGTGCCACTCAGATCGCCCAGGAAGGCGCTATCCAGATTTTCCAGGAAATCGCCTCCGGTATGGAGGAGATTATCGTGGGCGTGGTGGGCAGCCTGCAATTTGACGTGTTCAAGTACCGGATGGAGAACGAGTATAACGTGGACATCACCATGCAGACTCTGCCCTTCTCCTTTATCCGGTGGATCGACAACGAGGAGATCGACCTGAAAACTCTGAACCTCACCTCCGACACCAAGAAGGTACAAGACATGAAAGGCCGCTACCTGTTGCTGTTCTCCAACCAGTGGAGCATCAACTGGGCGTTGGAACACAACGAAGGCTTGCTGCTGTCGGAATTCAGCAAAAACTAAAAATGCTGCCGGGGCCAATGCTCCGGCAGTTTTTGATAAGGAGGGAACTTGATGGAATTCGCCAAACTGGAACCTGTGGAGGCCGGATGGTCCGGAGACAAAAAATACCGGACTCGTGACCCTGAGGGAAGGTATTATTTTCTACGGATCTGCCCCTTAGCACGAGAGGAGAAACTGAGACAGGCATTTTCTTTCCAGAAGCAGGCTGCGGACAACGTTCTGCCTGTTAGCCGGCCTTTGGAGCTTTCACGGGAGGGGGACCAGCTCCTGTGGGTAGAGGAGTGGCTGCCCGGAGATATGGCGGAACATGTCCTTCCCTCTCTCACCCAAAAAGAGCAATATCACTTCGGATTTCAAGCGGGAGAGATCGCCAAGCGTCTCCATAGCTTCCCCTGTTCCCCACCTCAAACGTCATGGGAGGAGCGTTTCGGTGACAAGATCGATCGAAAGATCCAGATGTACCGCAGCTGTCCCCTTCAATATGAAAATGGGGAACTGTTCATCAGCTATCTGTTGGAAAACCGGCACTTGCTCAAAGGACGCCCCCAATGCCGCCAGCACGGAGATTTCCATGTGGGCAACATGATGATCCAAAATGGGCAGCTTTATGTCATCGACTTCGACCGGCCTGATGTAGGGGACCCCTGGGAAGAGTTCAACCGGATTGTTTGGTGCGCTCAGCTCTCCCCCGCTTTCGCGTCCGGAATGGTGGACGGCTACTTTGAGGGAAACCCTCCCCTGGAATTTTGGAAGCTGCTGGCTCTGTATATTTCCAATAACACTTTAGGCTCCCTGCCTTGGGCGATCCCCTTTGGGGAACAGGAGATCACCACCATGAAAAATCAAGCGGCAGAAGTGTTGGAGTGGTACGATTCCATGCGCAGTCCCATCCCCAGCTGGTACAAGTCTATAAACTAAAAAAAGACCCCTCCGCAAAACCAAACAAGTTTGCGGAAGGGGTTTGATTCTTATAGAAGGTCACCACACGGGGTTCCTCTGTAAAGGAGGAAAAGGTGGCAGTGACATTGGTCAGGGCGAAAATCTGGGTATTCCCGTCCCCAGCCTGATAGTTTCTCTTCAGGCTGGGATAGGCCTCCAGCATGTGTTCCTGTGCCTCCAGGCGAGGATCCTCTACCGCATGGGCTGCCAGCCGCAACCAACGGCCTTTCTGAAAGGCGCAGATCTCGATCTTGGGATTGGCCAGCATCTGTTTGGACACCTCTTTCACCTTACCGGTCTGGATGGTCAGGCGTCCGTCAAACAGATCGATGGTGCCAAAAGGTCTGACCCGAGGCTGGTCTCCCTCCACAGTAGCCAGGTAATAGGTTCCGCACTCCTTGAGAAATTGATACACTTCTTCCATAAGGTTTCCTCCTTCTTTGGGTAAAGAAAAAGCCGGACACAGCAGCTTCGCCGTGTCTGGCTTTTTGTATGTTGATTTTACAGGATGATCTCGCCGTCCACAGTGCCGGGCAGAGCGGCAGCGTTGGACTCGTCAGTATCCACATGCATGGCCAGAGCGTACTTGGGGCTGACGCGGCACACCACGTCGCCGAAAATCAGGCTGCGGCCGTTGTAGTCCACCTTTACGGAGACTACCTGCTTGTCCACAACGCCAGCTTCTTTGGCCTCGTCGGGATTGAAGTGGATATGACGCTTGGCAGCGATAACGCCCTTTTCGATGGTCACTTCACCGGCAGGGCCGCGAAGGGTACATCCGGGGGTGCCGTCCAGGTCGCCGGACTCACGGATAGGAGCGGTGATGCCCAGCTTGCGGGCGTCGGTGAGAGAAATCTCAACCTGAGTCTCGGGACGAGTGGGTCCAAGGATGGACATTTTCATAACGCCCTTGGGGCCAACCACTTCTACCTTTTCCTCGCAAGCGAACTGGCCAGGCTGGGAAAGGTCTTTCTTGTTGGTGAGAGTGGCGCCTTTGCCGAACAAAGTCTCCAGATCCTGCTCAGAGACATGGACGTGATGGGCGGAAGTTTCTACCATTACTTTCACGGGAAGTTCCTCCTTTAATATACATCGACAGGTTACACCATTATTGTACTACCGGTCGGGGAAAATTTCAATGGGAATTTACAAGGCCTTTTCCCTGTGTTAGAATGAAGAAAAACATGCCCGAGGAGAACGCTGTATGATCAATCATTGGAACGAATTGGAGGAAACCTGCCTGGCCTGCCAAAAATGCTCCCTGTGTGAGACACGGCATCATGTGGTGTTTGGGGTGGGGAATCCCAAGGCCAAGGTGATGTTTGTGGGAGAAGGCCCAGGAGAGAACGAGGACCTGCAAGGTGAACCCTTTGTGGGCCGGGGCGGACAACTGCTGGACAAAATGCTGGCTGCCGTTGACCTGGACCGAAATACCAACATCTATATTACAAATATCGTCAAGTGCCGTCCTCCCCAAAACCGAGATCCTCTGCCGGGTGAGCAGGAGGCGTGTATCGGGTATCTGCGGAACCAGTTCGCCCTGCTCCGTCCCAAGATCCTGGTGTGTTTAGGGCGCATCGCGGGACAGAAGCTGATCAAGCCAGACCTGAAGATTACGAAGGAGCACGGCATTTTCTTTGAGAAAGGCGGCATCCTGATGATGGCAACCCTCCACCCCGCCGCTCTGCTGCGGAATCCCGCTCAAAAACCTGCCGCTTTCGAGGATTACCTTAAGTTGCGGGAAAAGATCGATGAACTTGGCTGCGACGTAGCCAAACAGTGACGAAAAGGACGTTCCCTTTGCCGGGAACGTCCTTTTGAATTATCATTTTGCAGATCACTCATCACTGCTAGTAGGCAAAGCAGCCGCTTCCCGCAGCTTTTTCCGCCGATACCAGAATTGATCCGCCACCACGAACACCGCGCCGGCAATGACTACCAAATAATAGGTGAAAAACCGCCACACCATCACAGCGGCGTACAGGTCGTCGTTGACAAAGTAGTTTTGGAAAAAGGAACTGAACCCGATCTCCTGGGCGCCGGAAGCACCCGGCATGGGCATGAAGGAAACAGAGACCTGAAGCAAACTCTGCACCGCTACGATCTCAAAATAGCTCACATTGTGATAACCAAATGCCCGGAAAATGAAATAGATCACGCTCATCTGCACGATGAACTGAGGTATGGACAGCAGCACTCCGGCCACAAGGCTTTTCTGCTTGCCTTTGAAATCATCGGTATAGCTGTTGAAATCCGCCTGAAACCGGTCGATGGTCTCATACATTCCCTCCCGTTTCCGTAAAAAACGGAATTTACTTACCAGCCATTTGGCGAACCGGCAAAGCACCCGTGAGACGGGTTTAAAAAACAGGGACACGAAAAAGAGGATGGAAAACCCATTGATGGCGATCCCTAGGATAGCAAACGGGATTATGGTAGGATTGTCCGTCTGGAGCTTACCGTACATGCCGATCAGGCTGGCCACGGAGACCACCACGAAACCGCACTGAAAACACACAAACTTGATGATGAGCACCGCTGTGGAAATACCCACAGGGATCTTGTCTCGGAGGAGATAAGCCGCCTGCATAGGCTGGCCGCCTGTGGAACTAGGGGTGATATAGGAATAATACAACCCCAACAAGGCGTTTTTCTGACCACTTAAAAAGCTGATATGATATCCCTGACTGCGCAGCAGCAGCCGGAAGATCTCGCCTTCAAAGACGAAGTACACCAGTATGATCAAAATACCCAGCGTCAAAAAACCGGGCGTCAAATTGCTGATGGTATGAAACACATCTCCAAATTTCTGGTTGAACAGACCAAACAGCAGGACCGCTACAATGGTCGCGGCGATGTAGAGCATACTCCAAGGGATCTTTCTCTTTTTCTTCTGGCTAGGCTGTCCCTCTTGAGCCTGCTCCTGAACATTCTTTTCCATAATTTCCATGTTTCACCGTTCCGTTATCTCAAAATAGGGCATTTATCGCCGCCAAACTCGCTTGGAGGGTCTCATTTACAGCCCGCATTCTTACGTTCTTTTAATATTGTATCATATTGGGCCTATCAGAACCAATACAGCAGCCTTACCGGTTTCTTACGATCTTCTTTCACTTCCCTGCCTGATCGTAGATAGCCTTGAGTCCATCCAAAAGCAAGGTATCGCTGTATTCCACTTTTCGGCGGCAATGCTCCACTACCAACCCCGCCAATCCACCGGTAGCGATCACGCGGCAGGGATAACCCAGTTCTTCTTCCATCCTGTCACACAGGCCGTCCAACAGAGCGGCAGCGCCAAAAAGCACGCCCGACTGAAGGCATTCCGCCGTGTCCCGCCCTACAACGTGAGCAGGCGTATCCAGGCTCACCGAGGAAAGCAGCGCCGCGCGGCTGGTCAACGCGTCCAGGGATACCCCTACGCCGGGAACGATGGCTCCTCCCACCATGACTCCCTCACGGTCCAGCACAGCCAAAGTTGTGGCAGTACCCATGTCCACCACAATGCAGGGATAGGAAAACCGTGCTTTGGCCCCCATGCATCCGGCAATCAAGTCGGGGCCGGTGGTCTCGGGCCTGGTGATACCGATGGAAAAGAACTCCTTGACCGCTTGATAATCCACCACAAGTGGTGTCACGGAAAAGAGCTTCTCCACTGCGTGGGACAGGTACCCTGTCAATTTGGGAACCACAGAACTGAGTACCGCTCCCGTGATATTGGCCCGGCGAACACCGTAAAGATGGAGGATATCCCGCAGCTCAATAGCGTATTGGTCCTCCATCCGGGATGCGTCTGTCGCCATGCGTGAAACAAAGCGAAGGTCCTCCCCATCAAACACACCAACGGTGATGTTGGTATTCCCTACGTCCAGTGCTAAGATCATATTGTCCCCTCCTATTTATCCCGGCATGGCACCATCATTGCATATGGGCATGCCACATTTCCTGGGTCTTGCATCTTTCGGCTATTATAGCATACTTTTTTCCCCTGCGGAAGCACTCTTCACCAGGTTCTCTCGGGAATTTGGCTGGAGGTCATCTTGTTTCGAAAATCAGATAGTATAGGCTAACACGTTGACTTTTGCAATTTGTTGTGCTAGTTTTTTATAGGTGACTAACTCGAAACCCGTGGGGAGCCTGTAAAACGGTCCTCCACGTTTTGATGCCGCTTCCCTGCGGCGATCTTTTTAGGAGAAATGAGGGGTCCTGTTATGACATTACAAGAAGGGAAAGCGGGTTCCCGGTATCTGGTGAAAAAATTGGAGCTTCCCGTAAGCCTGGAACGGCGTTTGGAAGCCTTGGGGCTCATTGAAGGAAGCGTGGTCTCCGTAATGCGAAAGAAGCACCGGGGCGCCATGATCATCAAGGTACGGGGCACAAGATTCGCTGTGGGCTGGGGGATCTCCACCCACATCCAGGTGTCCAATATTCCGCAAATCCAGGGAGGTCAGAGATAATGGCACACGAATTGACCATCGGGTTTGTGGGAAACCCGAACTGCGGAAAGACCACACTGTTCAACGCCTACACCGGCGCTAATCTGAAGGTAGCCAACTGGCCGGGCGTTACCGTGGAAAAGAAAGAAGGACTGTTCCAGTTCCACGACCACGAATACAAGCTGGTAGACCTGCCCGGTACATACAGCCTCACCTCCTACACCATGGAGGAACAGGTGACACGGCAATACATTCTCAGTGACGATGTGGACGTGATCATCGATGTGGCGGACGCTTCCGCTTTGGAACGCAATCTGTATCTGGCTTTGCAGCTCATCGAACTGGGTAAGCCTGTGATCTTGGCGCTGAACATGATGGACATCGTCCAGAAACGTGGCATGGAGATCGACCTGCACCGGCTGCCGGAGATGCTGGGCATCCCTGTGATCCCTGTCTCGGCCCGGCGCAAGACTGGTTTGGATATTCTCATGCACGCAGCTGCCCACCACAAAGACCACTCCGAGGATGCCACGCTCATTCATCATCACACGGAGCAGACCCGCCACCGCCATGACCACCATGATGAATACGTGATGGTGTACAGTGACGAGATCGAGGATAAGATCGACCTGCTGATGGACGAGCTGGAGCGGCGTTACCCGGAATTGACCAATCTGCGGTGGCATGCCATTAAGCTGCTGGAAAACGACAAGGAGATCACCCGGGACTACCCGGTGGACCTGCCCCAGGTGTTGGACCGCAGCTACGAAAAGGACATCATCAACCAGAAATACGACTTTATCGATGAAGTCATCCAGGAAGTCCTGGTGAACAAATCCAAAAAGGAGGCCATCACTGACAAGGCTGACCAGCTGCTAACCCATCCGGTGCTGGGCTTCCCCATTTTCCTGTGCATCATGGCCCTGGTGTTCTTCCTTACCTTCACCGTGGGTGACTGGCTGAAAGGGTACTTCCAGATGGGGCTTGACGCTATTTCCGACGGGGTGCTGTTTGGTTTGGAATCTCTCCATGTGGCGCCCATGCTCATCTCCCTGATCGTAGATGGCATTATCGCCGGTGTGGGAGGTATCCTTCTGTTCCTGCCCAATATTTTCATCCTGTTCTTGGCTTTGGCCTTTTTGGAGGACAGCGGTTACATGTCCCGTGTAGCCTATGTGATGGACAGCATCATGGGCAGACTGGGGTTATCCGGCCGGTCCTTCATTCCCATGATCTTGGGCTTTGGCTGTACGGTCCCTGCCATTATGGCTTCCCGGGCTTTGGAGAACAAACGGGACCGGTATAAGACCATGCTCATCACGCCTTTCATGTCATGCAGCGCGCGGCTTCCCATTTATCTGTTGTTCTCTCAGCTGTTCTTCCCGGAGAACGCCATGTTGGTGGCTTATTCCATGTATTTGCTGGGGATCGCGGTGGCTATCCTCTGTGCCTTCCTCATGCACCTGATAGACCGGAAAAAGCAGAAAGAGAACGCCCTTCTCATTGAGCTGCCGGAGTACAAGGCTCCCAGCGCCAGGACCATCGCCATTTACGTATGGGAAAAAGTGAAGGACTACCTGACCAAGGCGGGCACCACCATCTTTGTGGCATCCATCATCATGTGGCTGCTGCTTAACTTCGGACCCTCCGGCTATTCTCAGGACATGTCCCAGACCTTCGGCTCCATGATTGGCCGGTTGATTGTCCCCTTCTTCGTGCCCATCGGGCTGGGATTCTGGCAGATCGTAGTAGCGCTGATCGCCGGTATCTCCGCCAAGGAAGTGGTTGTCTCCAGCTGCGCGGTGCTCTTCGGCGTGACCAGCATCACTTCCGCCGAGGGCATGACCTCACTCATGGGCTCTCTGGGCACCATTGGCTTCGGTCCTTTGAATGCGCTGGCCCTGATGACTTTCTCCCTGCTGTATGTTCCCTGCGCGGCCACCTTGGCCACTATCAAGAAGGAAACCGGCAGCTGGGCCTGGACCGGCATGACTGCCCTGTTCCAAATCATTGTCGCCTGGGTGGTCACCTTTGCCGTGTACCACATTGGCCTGCTGTTTGTGTGAGGACACACCTATGGGTACTGTGATCACCACTCTGCTTGTGATTGCCATAGCTGTTGCAGTATTTTTTGCTGTACGTTCCATCCGTCGAAGGAAATCCTGTGGCGGGGACTGCGCTCATTGTTCAGGATGCCCCTCACGAAAACACAACACCTAATAAAGTAAAAGGCCGCTGGGAATATTCTCAGCGGCTTTTTTTGCTTATTACTTTTTACAGTTGGATCAGACCCTCATTGACCATTTCCTGAGCAGCCAGCAGCATACCCAGCTGACCGCTGTGGTAGTTGAGTCCACCCTGCATCCAGGCAGCGTAGGGTTCTCGGAGGGGGGCGTCAGCGGAAAGCTCAATGGAAGATCCCAAAGTGAATGCGCCGGCAGCCATGATCACCTGGCTGTCGTAACCGGGCATGTCGCTGGGTTCCGGCACTACAAAGGAATCCACAGGGGCGCCCTTCTGCACACCACGGCAGAACGCGATCAAGTTCTGAGGATTTTCCAGCATCATCACTTGGATAATGTCCCCACGACGTTCCTCCACGGAAGGAGTGACGCCAAATCCCAGCTGGGAGAACAGCGCGGACGCGAACACCGCGGTTTTCAAGGCCTCTCCAGCCACGTGAGGTGCGTGGAAAGCGCCCATGAACAACTCCCGGTTGTTTCCCAAGGTACAGCCGATCTCCCGCCCGGTGCCGGGAGTGGTAAGACGATAGGCGCAAAGCTCTACCAAGTCATGACGGCCAGCAATATATCCGCCTGTGGGAGCGATGCCGCCGCCAGGGTTCTTGATGAGGGACCCGGCAATGATGTCGGCTCCCACTGCCAGAGGTTCCTCACGCTCCACGAACTCGCCGTAGCAGTTGTCCACCATGACAATGGCCTTGGGAGCTTTGCGCTTGGCGATCTTCACGATGGGGGCGATATCCGACACCCGCAGGGACGGACGCAGACTGTATCCACGGGAGCGCTGGATATAGATCATCTTGTACTCCGGGGTGATACGCTGTTCCATGGCTTCCAGATCAGGCATGCCGTCGGGACGCAGGGTAATCTCCTCGTACTGGATACCGAACTCCTTCAAGGAGCCGGGCTCCTCCCTACCCTCCATGCCGATAACACCCTGGATGGTGTCGTAGGGAGTTCCAGTGACGCAGAGCATCTTGTCCCCGGGACGGAGCATACCGAACAGTGCTACCGTCAAGGTGTGAGTGCCGCTGACAAAATTATGGCGCACCAGGGCGTCCTCGGCGCCCAGAGCGGCAGCGTAGACCTGGTCCAGCACATCACGGCCCCGGTCTCCGTAACCATAGCCGGTGCTGCCCACAAAGTGGCTTTCGCTGACCCCGGCCTTATTGAAGGCCGCCAGCATTTTCTGCTGGTTATACCGCTGGATCTCCTCGATCTCCCGGAACTGAGGTTCTGCCAGCTCCTCCGCCCGTTGAGCGGCTTCCAACAGCTTGGGCGCTATCTGAAAATAAGGATATACGTTCATTTGCCTTCTCCTCACAGCTTGGTATGGACCCAGGTATCCACTTTGGTATATCCCAGGACCTTGTAAAATTCTCTGTTCTTGTTCTGCTCCCGGAACACGTAAACGGTTTTCCCCGGGAAATAACTCTCGATCCGCCGGACCAACGCAGAACCGATCCCCTGCCGGCGATGGTCTGCGGCCACGGCCAGTGCAGACAAGATCGCCCCACTATCACTGATAGAGGACACGACACCGCAGGCTTTCAGCCCATCCCCTCCCGGCACCGTGAGAGCTAACGCCCCATGATGCCGCAGTTTGTGGGAAAGGTCCAGGTAAAAAGGCTCGAACTCTTCCACCATGCCATTCTCTTCCAGCAAAGTAAAGATCTCCCGGATATTGACAGGAGGCGGCGGGCTGGGAGGATCTCCCGGTTGGATGGCCCGCTTGAGCACGTCCCCTGTGTCCGTGGGAACAAGCCCCATGGCGTCAGCATTGCGTACCGCGCAAAGGACTTCCCTTGTCCCTGCCATCTGGAGAAAGGCTCTGGCGGCTTCGCCGTTGATCACCGTACCGGAAAGGAGCATGGCGCCATCCACCAAGCAGTACACCACATCTTCTTCCGTATCCAGCCAGAAGCAGGCGAAGCTTCTGTCAAAACCGTAGACTGTGGCGATGGAAGCGATTTTACACCCAAAGGGTTTGTTCTCACACAAGGAAAGCAATTTCTGTCTATCCTTCTCCCGTTCCACAAAGCGGATCATACCATTCCTCCCTTCTTCACAGAAAAAACGCCCCGCAGGATCGCGGAGCGCGTTTCGTTCCAAATTGTGCATGCCCCTTTCGGAGCCAGATGGATCTTCGTCTTTATTTCACAACGAAATACATCAAGATGTTGGTCACGATAACCAGCACGAAGAAACCAATAGCGATCACCTTGGTCCAGCGGCTGAGAAAAGCGTCCACAGACCGGGCCTTGTTCTTGGACAAGAAGGTGTCGGCACCGCCGGTGACCACGCCCAGGTTCTTCTGGCTGCCTTCCTGAAGCAGGATGACGATGATGATAGCGATTGCGAACAGCATCAGCACGATGCCAAGCACGATTGACAAAGCGTTCATTTGAGTCTGATTCCTCCTAAAGTCGTTCAACGTGTCCCCACTGAGGGCCACTCCCACCACATAAAAACTGTGGTTTTCACCGCCGACCCAGGGGTAGATGTTACTCCGCAAGGCCTGCACTTTAAATTTCTTTGGCTATCATACCATACCGAAGAAAAATTTGCAACCCGCAAAAAAGGAAAAATTTCCCGAAATACCCCTGTATATTTTTCTTCCTCCCTGCCCACACTAGGATCAAGCGGCCAGGAAAGCGTTTGCTGCCTGGAAGAACGATGATATTGTCCATAAGGACCGGAGCCTTCAGTGGTTTCGCGGCATATCAAAGTTCCACTGGGCTCCGGCTGCTCGCCCTTTGACGGCTCTCTTCGGAAAGCTGTCAAAGGGCCAGTTTTTTTATGGGCAGAAAATTGACCCGCCGAAGGGCGGGTCAAAAAATCAATTCCACAAAGGAGACGGATAAACGCCAGATTCCGTCATAGCGCGGATGGCATTCACCACTGTTTCCTTATCCTCCTTGTACGTGACACCGTACCATTTGTCACTGGAGGAAAGCACAGTCACCTGAGCCTTATCCTGGGCCAACAAGTCATTGACCACGAAGGGCAGGAAAAATTCTGCCTTTTCCGGATTCTTCGGCACATCTTCCCGGAAGAATCTACGGAAGTCCGCTTCCAGCGTGGGAGTGAAGCCGGGAGTGAAGCCCCACAGGTTCATGGAGACCACTGAATCAGGGGGCAGCTGGGTCCAGGTGTCCCCACCGTCCTCAGTATAGGCGATGCCATCTCCCCTCTTCTCGATGTGAGTGCGCTCGGTAATGCTTTGGAGCATCCCGTTCTCCGTCTGACACACGCCCCGGGATACATAGCCGTTTTCCGTGACGGTATTCTTCAAGTAGTAGCCGACCATGGCGAAGTCAAGCCGTTCTCCGTCCTTGGCGTTTTTCAAGAAGTGATACATCTTCTCAAAGGCTTCCCGGCCGTAGAAATCATCCGCGTTGATCACCGCGTAGGGGGCGTCTCCCAGCACACGGGCCGCGGTCAGGGCGGCGTGGCCGGTACCCCAGGGCTTTACCCGGCCTTCCGGGATGGTCACTCCCTCAGGGACGTCCTGAAGCTTCTGGAACACCCAATCGATCTCCAGATACTGGGACGCCTTTTGGAATACCGCCTCCTGAAAATCAGGAAGCAGCTCCTCCTTGATGATGAACAGAGCTTTCTTGAAGCCGGCACGCCGGGCATCAAACAAGGAGAAATCAATGATCTTTTCCCCATGTACACCCACCGGGTCGATCTGCTTCAAGCCTCCGTAGCGGCTGCCCATACCGGCAGCCATGATGACCAATACAGGATCGCTCACAGCAACTCATCCTTTCTGCGCTATTCTATTAGCTCCCCGTATAATAAGGGGAATTCTCTTCATAGATAAACCGGCTGATATGTTGAGACGCCACTGTCAGATCATACTCGTACACCCAAGCGCCGTTATCCAAATAGGCGCCATAGGCCTGCTCCTCCTCGCCGGGAATGGACAGTGTTTCCATGTTCAGTCCACCCAATACGATGGGCGCCATACCCATCATGTCGCCCACACCTAAAGAGGTCTCGCACAGAGCGGAAATCTTACGGATCAGTGAAGGATACTCAAAAATACTCTTTTTCTTCAACTCAGCCACCATGGCCATCAACACTTTCTGCTGACGGGAAGCTCTGACGTCATCGCTGTCCAGGTAGCGGATCCGGGAATAGGCCACAGCCCGGTTGCCGTTGAGACGGTAAGTGCCGTCCTGATACTCTCCATACACCAGCTGGACCGTACCATCCAGAGAGGGGATGTAGTCCGCGTAAGTGACGGTACCGGGAGATTCCTGTTCCAAAGTCCACAGATTCTGGTTAATGGCGTCCACTTCGGCCGCCGTCAACTCCATGTCCACACCGCCAAAAGCGTCCACGATATCCGCCATCTGATGGAAGTCCACGGAAACGTAATTCTTGATATCCAGATTGAAGTTTTGGTTGATGGTGCGGATCGCCAGCTCCGGACCACCGTAGGCATAAGCGTGAGTGATCTTATCCAAGCCGTAACCGTCGATGTTCACTTCGGAATCCCGCAGGATGGAAGTGAGCTTCAAGGTGTTATGCCTTTTATCCACAGTCAAAACCATCACAACGTCAGAACGGCTGGTCTCCCCTTCGTTTCTGGCATCCAGACCGAATAACGCCACGTTGATCACCTTCGGGTCTGAATAGGCAGACGCCTGGATCCCCAAAGCGTCCGGATCCGATGTGATGGAAGTCATAGTCATGCCGCTGAGAAGATAGCCGAACACATAGAAGAATCCTCCTCCCAGCAGAACCAAAAGCACCAGGAACGTAGCGGCGATCTTTTTCCCTAAACTTCCCTTTTTTCTTTTAGCTTTCGCAGCTCCGCTATATATGTCCCGGCCGTTATCCTCCTGCCTTCTGGAAGAACGCCGGCGAGTGTTCCTCACCTCTTCTTCCATGGCCCGTTGATCCGCCCGGCGTTTTGCCGGGGACGAATAGCTGGAAATATCCTGGAACCGGTCCCCTTCCTTCCAGCCTCTGGGAGGCTCTTCATAGTAGTAATTGTCCCTCAGTGCCTCACGCCGGGGCCTGTACGTGGTCTCTCCCCTGCCAGAACGGCTCCTGGAACCGCTTCGGGCACCCCCATTCCGATTGGAAGCAGCCCCACTGGCAGAATGTTTTCCCCCATGACGGGGAGTATTCCCATAATCTCGATTTCCCATTCCGTTCCTCCGAATCAGCCCGGCTTACTCTTCCAACGAAGAAGTGGTGGAGGAAGTGGTAGAAGAAGTGTCCTCCTTGTCAATGGATGTATCCCCGTATTCACTCCAATAGGGGGAATCCTCTTCGTAAATGAAACTGCTGATCCGCTTCGCAGCGCCTGTGGGATCGTAGATCATGTGATACTTGTTGTTACTATCGAGACCATCGAACAAATCCGTCTCATACTCCGAGTTGGGCACACTGATGCGGCTGATGGAAAAGTCTGTAAACAGGATGGGAGTCATACCGATAATATCGGTCAAATCCAGCGAGGTCTCACAATAGGGCAAAAGCTGCTGGATCAAGCTGGTGTAGTCAGTAATGCCCATCCCTTCCAGTTTGCCTACCAAAGCCATGAGCACATTCTGCTGCCGCTCCACTCGGACGTAGTCACTGTCAATATAGCGGATACGTCCATAGGCCACTGCTTGGTTACCGTTGAGATGGTAAGTGCCGCCTTCGTACTCACCATACATCAGGTCCACATCCCCGTAAATAGTGGGGATATAATCACCATAGGTGATCTCGGAGTAAATCTCATCCGTAATTCCGTTTTGCTCGTCCCACTCTTTCTGGTCTTCTACCTCTTGGCTCAGGGCCCACAGGTTGTCGTTGACAGCTTTCACTTCTTCCGCGGTCAGTTCCAAGTCCACACCGCCGAAAGCGTCCACAATAGCAGCCATGTTCGCGAAGTTAATGGTCACATAGTCGCGGATATCCATACTGAAGTTCTGGTTCAGTGTACGGATCGCCAGCTCCGGTCCGCCATACTGATAGGCGACATTGATCTTATCCACATAGTTCAGGTACCCTTGACTGTAACTCTCACCCTCAATAGTCACCTCACTATCTCGAAGAATGGAGGTCATCTTGATCTTGCCGTGCTTGTTGTCCACGGTAAGGATCATAATCACGTCGGAAAGGCCTTTGAACTCACCATTTCGAGAGTCCACACCGAACAGCGCGATATTTTTAATGCTATCGTCCATGACAATATTCTCCGCGTCGATGCCCAGAGAATCATTGTCCTTGGCGATGCTGGTAGTAGTCAGCCCGGAAAGAAGGTTGGTGGACACGTACACCAGTCCCCCTCCGCACAGGATAAACACCATGCAGAAGAAGATGGCGATGCCCCGCAGCACCGCCCTGCCCCGCCGGTTTTTCTTTCGTTTTTTATATTCCCTGGAGGAAGAGTAGCTGGAAACATCCTCAAATTCCTCGGCGTAATTCATATTTTTCCGCGCCATAGGCGTATCCTCCTAATTGACATAATTTAGTTTGTATTATACTCCAAACAGCGTCCTCCGTCAATGACCCTGTTTTTGTCCTGTTTTGCGAAACACGAACACTTTACTGAACACATAGTTGACGATAATGACGATCACATTGGAAAGGAGCTTCATCACCTTATCATTGATATGCAGCCCGCCAACGCCTACCCGCATACAGACAAGATCCAGTACAAAGGAAGCTCCCCGGCAGCCAAAGAAACGTACCATTTCCCAGAAAACGGCGGAGAACCCTTTGGCTTTGCTTTCAAATACCCAGATACGGTTCGTCACGTAAGCAAACAGGATGGACAAGATCTGGGCAATGGCAGTGGCCCACAAGTACGGTACTTTAAATACATCTGCTAAGATCCAATAGCTACCCCAGTTCACCAGGGTGGTAAGACCGCCGAAAAACACATAGAGGATCAATTCTTTATATTTGATATAGAGCGTCTTAAGCTTTTCCATGGGAGAACCTTTCTGAATTGATCTGGCCGTCTAAGACAAGCCTGTTTTCATGACGTAATAGTATAGCAAATAATTTATTAATTTGCAAGAAAAAAGCCTCCCATCGAGGAGGCTTCTACTTTTTCAGTTAAAACCGCTTTCCGGCTATCTCCGGCAGCAAAAACAACATGCTGGGATGGACATCCCTTTGAAAAGCGCCGGCCACAGGAGTCATTTCTCCCCGCAGCTTAGGATAAGGAGCACGGCGGCTGAAAAACTCATACACGGAACAAGCCTTATCCACCAAAGACACCACCACACCTTCCCGATACTTGGGAGGCTTCACTGTGAGGGGGAACATATGACACCGAATGGTGTCCTCCTCAATGGGCGTAAGGGGCAGCTCTTTTTTCGCGTTGTCCGCCGCAATATCGGGATGACGGGTCCAATGCCACTTGTGGGCCGGATCACCGTCCTGAGCGTCATAGAAGAAATAATCATGAAGCAGCGCGCCTCTGACCAATTCCTCCCAGTGGAATGGAAGTCTGGTAGAGCGGGCCAACCGGTAACTGTAATACGCAACAGCCACGCTGTGCATCAACCGGGTCGTGGAGCCGTGCTGGGGATACTGTGCGATCCCTTCCAAACCGGACTCCTGGGCTAAGGTCTCATAAAAGCTCTTGAACTCTTCCTCTTCCCAAAAACGTTCTGAGGATCTTCTCCGCATAATGCCACCTGCCATAGTTTATTCCTGGGACAAACCTAGTTTCCCCGTTTCAGCGTTACTTATTATAGCACAGGGTATATGGGAGAACAAGCAGAAAAAACAGGGATTTTGCGATTTTGGCTAATCTTTTTTTCGGTGAATCGCAACAAAAAGGGCTTTTGAGAAACACCCCAAAAGCCCTCTCGATTTACGAAGGTATTAGCTCCAACTTGAACTGATCCTGAACACTGTAATGATCTTTTGTTTGTCTGTCATCTTTCTAAGGATGAAGAGCCCAACTACTCGACCGTTCAGCTATTCTCAGGAACAATCAACGATTGGTTACCATCTATACTTCTATCCAACTCGATGACACTTGTCAAATCTTAACCGTTGATTTTAAGATCTCATATCACCTATTTGGACGATCATGATCCTTTAGAGAAAATGATTAGTACATTGGTTTTGTTACCTTTTCCGGCACATCATTACCGTCTTAATTTACCGCTTTCCTTATATGAGTGCCAAACCATTCTTCGGTATTGGTCATGCTTTACTAAGCAATTTAACGTACGGTGTTAAAACAGATCCGTGCCTATTTGGTTACCTAACATCTGAGGAATAATCAGAATAAGGAACCTTCTTTCTATGATATTTTGATATATATTTCAGTCTGCGGAATGTGAGTCCGCAGACTCTAAATGCTGAGGTTCATTCCGATCCATCGGGCTCACCCGCCTTTCTCTCAAAATAATTTCTGCACGCTTCGCATCTCTTTTCAGCTGCTTTGCTTTTCTCCTTTTCACCGCCAACTTGCGGCTACTGACTGACCAGAAAAGCTCCTCTTCCTGTTTTCGGAATCACCGTTCCAAACATTCCAAGTTTTCTTGCTTGCAGCCTGTTTCAATGCCACTCCTCGCCGTTTTCACTCTGAAACACGCTTTCCCTTTTTCTCGGCACCATGATGGATTCTTCCTTCAAAGACTCCTCTCGCCTCTTTACAAATCTCTCAAATGTTCCCTTGCTTTTTACAAGGCATCTGAAAATCTGTCATTGTGCTTCGGTTCCAAAAAACTTTATTAAGGACCGCCTCTCAACATCCGCCACTCACATTTCCTACCCATTTTGAAAAGCAACCTCTTTTAAAATTTCTCTTCTCTTAAAAGAACTCTTTTCCAGGTATCAATGATGTGAACTGAATTTGATCGGCTAATCTCTCGAAAGTTCTTTTTAGAAACCATAGGAGATCCGAACTAAAAGGTCATCACGTTCCGCTTGTTCCGGTAAAAGCTTTTGTCTCACTTACTTCCGGCCTTTGCGAAGCTGCTGCGAAGATCTGGTAGATTTCTCTATCTCTTATCTTCGCCTTTATTATAGCCTGCCCTTCCTTGTTTGTCAATAGTTATTTTCAAGATTTTTAAAAATAATTAGTAATAAGTTATAAACTGGCACTATTTCTAAATTTGTTTCGCCTCTTTTCCCCGGAAGGTAAAATCACCGCTTGACTATGGATTTGTTTTACGGTAAAATAACTCTCGGAGAAAGGAGCGTATGCAAATGGACCACGAATACGAAGCCGACCTTCTCACCCTGTTGGATGACGAAGGCCAGGAGCACGAGTTTGAGATCATCGACGAACTGGAGAACGATGACGGCCATTTCCTGGCCCTGGTTCCCACACAGCAGGAACCTGACGAGATCGCCTCCGACGCCGAAACCTATTATATCTTTGAAGTCATCGAGGAAGATGGCGAGGAACAGCTTCAGGAAGTGGAAGACGACGAGCTGCTGGATAAGCTGGCCGAGATCTTCGAGGAGCGGTTCAACGAGGCATATTTCGACGGCGAAGAGGAATGATTCTCTCCCTTTCGGGATATCCTTTAAAAACGGGGAGCCGTAAGACCTCTCCCCTATTTTCAAAATGAACGTCATTCCTGCCCGATACGCGGACTGCGCACATATAACCCTACACTCGATTGAAAGGGAGCTCTGTCTCCGCTTGTGGATTGCAGACCTCCCGACACGGCTTTGACCGTTGTTGGAGGAAGGGAGCGTGAATCAAGCGGGGGGGCACCCACCTGCTTTTATGTAGCAGGTTATTGAGTTGCGCGATACGGTCGGGCGGGACTTCTTTTACATGATAAAGGGTGGATATGATTCCACCCTTTTTTCATTTTCGCGGATACCGTCGCAAGGTGTAAAACTAGACGTAAAAATCAAAAAAATTCCCTTGACTTTTGTGGGGCAATGCGGTACAAATAATACCGAGGAAGGAAGCAGGGACGATGGAATGCCCCCGCCCTTTCACCATCTAAAATAATCCTACATATTTTATAGGAGGCATTCACTTATGATCGACGGCAAAGTTGCAGTAGCAGTTGTGGGCTGCGGCGGCATGGGCGGCGGCCACGCGGTGGCTATTTCCACCGGCAGCGGCCAGGCACTCTGGATGACCGATGGCTCCAAGGGACGGGAACTGCTCCCCGGAGACACTGACCTGACCAAGAAAATGGTGCTGGCCGGCACCTATGACATTAAAGAAGAGCGTCAGGAATGGGCCCGCAGACAGGGCTTCTTCACCTATGACAGCTTTGAGGCCATTCTGGCTGACGAGCGTGTGGATGTAGTCCTGGTCGCTACTCCCAACGACAGTCACAAGGATCTGTCCATCCGGGCCATGCGCGCTGGCAAGAACGTCCTGTGCGAGAAGCCTGTGATGATGTGCAGCAAGGATCTGGAAGATGTGCTGGAAGTGGCCAAGGAGACCGGTAAGGTGTTCTATCCCCGACAGAACCGTCGTTGGGACAGAGACTACCTGACCATGAAGAAGATCTATGACGAGAAACTGGTGGGCAATGTGTTCCACATCGAGTCCCGCTATCACGGCTCTCGCGGCATCCCCGGCGACTGGCGTGGCATCAAGGCCATGGGCGGCGGCATGATGTTTGACTGGGGCGTGCACCTGCTGGACCGTATCGTCCTCATGGTCCCTGAGAAGATCAAGAAGGTCTACGCCAAGATGACCCACGTCACCAACGACGAGGTGGATGACGGCTTCATCATGAACATGGTGTTCGAGAGCGGTCTCACCGCCACTGTGGAAGTGGGCACCTGCAACTTCATCACCCTCCCCCACTGGTATCTGTGCGGCGACCAAGGCACTGCCGAGATCAAAGACTTCCGCGATCCTGGCCGGATGGTGGTACTGCGCAGCTGGGAAGACAAGGACGCCACCCCCATCCTGATGGGTGAAGGTCTCTCCAAGACCATGGCTCCCCGTAATTCCGATTCCGTGGACGAGCTGCCTCTTCCCACGCTGGAGTATGACCGCAACCAGCTGTACTCCAACCTGTGCGACGTGGTGATGGGCAAAGCTGAGCAGATCGTGAAGAACGAGGAAGCTCTGCGTGTTCTGCGCCTGATGGAAGCTGCCCTGGAATCCGACGAAAAGGGTATCGTGGTAGACTTCGAGTAAAAAACAACTCATATAATAAACCCCGGAGCGAAAACTCCGGGGTTTTGTTTTTACAACGGAATATAAAAACCCCCGGAACAACAGGTTCCAGGGGTTGCTTTTTTAAAGATGGAGCAGCGCTTTGGCGATGTTGAAATAGATCATCAGCGCCACAGCGTCAACGATGGTGGTGATCAGAGGACTTGCCATCACAGTGGGGTCGAAGCCCAAACGCTTTGCCAAGATGGGAAGCGTACCGCCTACCACGTTAGAAACCAACACCACGACAACCAAGGTCAGGCAGACCACAGCGGCAATCATCAGGGAAACATGGTCAAATATCATCAACTTGGCGAAGTTGGCCAAAGCCAAGGTAAGGCCACACAACAACGCCACTGCCGATTCCTTGAACATCACGCGGGGAACATCCATATACCGAATCTCCCCCAAGGAGAGGCCGCGGATGATGGTGGTGGAGGACTGGCTGCCGGAGTTGCCGCCGGTATCCATCAGCATGGGAATGAAGCTGGAGAGCACCAGGTTGGCCGCCAGAGCGTCCTCATAGGAGGAGATGATGCCACTGGTGAAAGTGGCGGAGATCATCAAGAACAGCAGCCAAGGCACCCGCTTCCGCCAGGTCTCAAAAACACTGGTCTTGATATAGGGCTTGTCCGAAGGGGCAATAGCCGCCATCTTTTCGATATCCTCGGTGGCCTCTTCCTGGATAACGTCGATAGCGTCGTCAACGGTGACGATACCCACCAAACGCTCCTCAGCGTCCACCACAGGGATCGCCAGGAAGTCGTACTTGCTCAGCAGCCGAGCCACTTCTTCCTGGTCCGTATGGGTGGTGACAAACTTGATATTTGTCTCCATAATGTTGTCCAGCACTTCCGTCTTAGGGGAAAGCAACAGATCACGTACAGTGACGATACCTTCCAGCTTGCGGCGGTCGCCGGTCACATAACAAGTATAAATGGTCTCGCTGTCCAAACCAGTGGCACGGATGCGGTCGAAAGCCTGCTCCACGGTCATGCCCCTTTTCAGGTCCACATATTCCATGGTCATGATGCTTCCGGCGCTATCCTTGGGATAGTTGAGCACCTGGTTGATCATCTTCCGGGTGTCCTCATCCACATGACGAAGGATCCGCTTCACCACACTGGCGGGCATCTCCTCGATCATATCCACGGTGTCATCCAAAAACAGCTGGCCCATCACTTCGTCCAGTTCTTTGTCGCTGAATCCCTGTACCAGAACTTCCTGGGAATAACCGTCCATATAAGCAAAAGCATCCGCAGCCAGTTCCTTGGGACACAGACGGAACACGATAGGCATGTTCTGCTGAGGGAGCTCCTCCAGCAGAGAGGCTACGTCAGCAGGGTTCATATCCTTGACCAACGCGGCAATTTCGGGATATTTACGCTCTTCCAAAAGCTCCAGGATCTTTTCTTTCATGGCTGTACCTCCTCTGGGAAATTGGGAGGGACGATACAGCACAAAACCAAAAGCACAGCTGTCTGCCGCGCCCGTGTTCAGCCCTGAAGCCGGGAGCTTTTCAGCAAAGCTTCCGGCAGCAAAGCAATCTTCTATTCACGGGCCGTAAGACAGAATTGGCCGCACTTTCCCCTCCGGGTTCTGTGCCGCCGCTACTTCGGGGAACGATCACTTTGCTCACCTCACAAGAAATCATTTTTAGGGCGTCAGTTGTAAAACCAAACGCCTTTATTACTGTACCCGTTTCCCTTGGATTTGTCAAGAAAAAACGAGCCCGCGAAATGTTAAATCTCCGCGAGCTCGTTTGTGCATATTTTGTGCAATTACCGTTCTCTTCCCAGGAAGAACAGCGCCACCGTTCCAGGACCGGAATGCGCGCCGATCACAGGGCCGATATAACCGATGGTCACCCGCTGGACACCCAGCTTTTCCCGGATCTGCTGTTCCACATATTGAGCGTCCTCCAAGCAGTCGCCATGGCTGATGAACACCATTTGATCGGCGGGATCCTCCACCGTTTCCTCCATACGCTTTACCAAAGCGTCCAGGGACTGCTTTCTGCCCCGCACCTTGGAAACCGGGATCAAATGTCCCTCGTTGTCCACATGGAGCACAGGCTTGATCCCCAGGATAGTGCCTACCACCGCGGTGGCAGTAGAGACACGACCGCCCCGCTTCAAGTGGTTCAGATCGTCCACCGTAAACCAATGGCACAACCGCAACACGTTTTCTTTCAGCCAGACAAGAACTTCATCCAGGCTTTTTCCCTCCTGGCGGAGTCTGGCGGCATGGTACACCAAAAGTCCTTCACCCATGGAGGCGCACAGGGAGTCGAATACCTCCAATCTTCTTTCAGGAAAGCGCTTCAACAGCTCCTCACGAGCCAAAAAAGCGCTTTGGCAGGTACCGCTGAGGCCGGAAGAGAAAGCGATGTACAGCACATCCAACCCTGCTTCCAGCAAAGGCGTGAATACCTGTATAAACTCCTCGGAATTGATCTGGGTGGTGGTGGACACTGCCCCACCTCGCAGCTTATTGTAAAAGGCAGGTTCGTCCATCTCCCCGCCTCCGGGAATATTGTGATACGTCTTGCCGACCATCATGTAGCAGAGGGGCACTACCTGCACCCCCAGTTCCTCGATAAGCGCCGGCGTCAGATCCGTCGTGGAATCGGTGATGATCCGGAAATTACCCATAAGTACGCTCCTTCTTGGGGCCTCTTAGCGCCCACTTACTTTTGTAATAAGTATACCGGATTTCCCCACAGTTGTAAAGACATTTTATACCTTTAGTCCATTTCTCCCTTAGAACGGGCCAGTCTCCTGCGATCTAAGCAGTTTTGCAGAATAACCGTAGCCGCCACAGCGTCCACCACGGCTTTCCGACGCTTGCCCCGGGTATTGGTCTCGTTCAGGTAGCCATGAGCCGTGATAGTGGTGCCTCGCTCGTCCACAAACTCTACCGGCAGGCCAGTGGTCTCTCCCAGCAGCGCTCCAATCTCCCGGGCGTTCTGGGCACTTTCCCCCTCACTGCCGTCCATATTCCGAGGCAGCCCCACCGCGAGGAGCTCTGCCCGATGCTCCTGTGCAAGAGCTGTCAAACGTTCCACCAGCCGCTCCCGATTGTGCTCCTGGACCACGGTCAGCGGAGACGCCAAAAGCTCCCCCTTGTCACAGATCGCCACCCCGGTACGGGCTTTTCCCAGATCTACACCTAAGATAATCATATGGCCTGGGTGTGGAAGTTGTACTGCGTGGGAGCGTGACGCAGTTCTTCCGGGAGATGAGACATGTCATTGATGGATTTCCAGCGCAGGCGGCCATCCTCGGCCTCTAAGACGCTTACGCTGGTATTGCCGAATACCACGCTTTTCCGCAACCCTTCAATGGAACCATACTCCACTCGGGCATACAGGTTGCGGATAACCCCGCCGTGGGTGGCGACCGCCACGGTTTTCCCGGGGTTCTCTTCTATGATTTGATCAATAGCGTCGTTGATCCGCCGGTAAACCTGTGCCATGGACTCCCCGCCGGGGAACACACACAGATCCGGTGCGTTGTCCCAGTTACGGGCGACTTCCGGATATTTCACGGCGATATCAGAGAGAAGCTGGTTTTCCATCTCCCCAACATCGATCTCCGACAGGCCGTCCATAGTCTGGATGGGCAGGTCGTGGAACTGATCGATGGCCTGAGCTGTTTTGTAGGCTCTGGTCAGCGGACTGGAGTAGATGGCATCTAGATGCTCGTTGCGGAAACGCAGGGACAACAGCTCCAACTGCTTCTCCCCCATCTCGTTTACCGGTCCATCAAATTGTCCCTGGAACCTGCCGCCCTGATTCCCCGCTGACTGACAGTGCCGCACAATGTACAAAGTGGTCACCAAGGACGCACACCTCCCGTGAGCTCAGACAGGCTCTTGATCCCGTTGTCCTCCATGTACTGGGACAGACCTTCCGCGATCTTGATAGGAGCGTAGGGATCGGTGAACAGAACAGTGCCGATCTGGAGAGCCGTGGCGCCAGCCAGGAGCATCTCCACCGCGTCCTGCCAAGTGGAAATGCCACCCAGACCCACGATGGGAATCTTCACCTTCTGGGAAGCCTGCCACACCATCCGCAGGGCGATAGGCAGCAGAGCAGGACCGGACATACCGCCGGTATTATTTCGGATGATCGGCCGGCGGGTATGGATGTCGATCCGCATGCCCGTGAGAGTATTGATCATGGAGATAGCGTCAGCGCCGGCGCTCTCCGCCGCTACAGCCATTTCGGAAATATCCGTCACGTTGGGAGACAGCTTCACCATCAGAGGCTTTTTGCAGTGCTTGCGCACCTCTGCCGTGATGCCGTACACGCCCTCCGTGGTGGTGCCGAACTGAACGCCACCCTGCTTCACGTTGGGGCAGGAAATATTCAGTTCCACCATGTCCACACAGGTGTCGTTCAGCTTTTCTACCGTGGCACAATAGTCCTCAGGCGCGTTGCCCGCCACGTTTGCGATGATCTTGGTCCCCTGCTTGGAAAGCCAAGGCAGGTCCTCCTTGATAAAATGGTCCACGCCGGGATTTTGCAGTCCCACGGCGTTGAGCATACCCCCGGGGGTCTCCGTCACACGGGGCGGCGGGTTGCCGGGCCGCTCCTTAATGGTGATACCCTTACATGAGATGCCTCCCAGCGCGGAAAGGGGATAAAATTCGTTGTACTCCCGGCCAAAGCCGAAGGTGCCGGACGCGGCGATCAGGGGATTGGAAAATTCCACCCCGGCAACATTGACTCGCAAATCTGCCATACTCTACCCCTCCTTTACCACGCCACCCGGTGGGACTCAAACACCGGACCGTCTTTGCACACATGACCGAAATACTGGGTGCCGTCCTCTTTGTTGAGAGCTACGGCACAGCCCAAGCAGGCCCCGATACCGCAGGCCATGCGCTCTTCCAGAGACACATAGCAAGGCACATTACGCTGGTCCGCCAAAGCCTTCACCGCTTTCAGCATGGGAGCGGGACCGCAGGCCATAACGCAGTCAAACTCCTGATCCTTGCACAGATCCGTCACTAGGCCGTGATGACCGTAGGAACCGTCATCGGTGGCGATGAGAGTCTTAGCTCCTACCTTTTGGAAGTCCTCCTCCAGGATTACGGCGTCTTTATTGCGGAAGCCCAGCACCGCCACAGCCTTGTCTTTCAGTTCCGCTGCAACACCCAGCATGGGAGGCACACCGATGCCGCCGCCCACCAGCAGGGTACGCTTGGATGTGTCTACGGGGAACCCGTTACCCAGTGGGGCCAGGATCTCGATCTCATTGCCGGCCTGGAACTGTGCCAGCTCTGCGGTACCCTCTCCCCGGATCTGGAACACGAAACGAAGCGTTCCGGCAGTCTTATCGATACCGCAGATGGAGATGGGCCGACGCAAGGTGTGGCCGGGCAGACGGATCTGGGCAAACTGGCCGGGGTTGGCTAGCGTGGCCAATTCAGGGCATTCCAGGACAAAATCGAACACATCCTTAGTCAGCGCCCGGGAGGACACCAGTTTACAAAGTTTGGAATCATATTTCATAGTTCTGCTTCTCCTCATTCACTTTCAGGGCAGGGTGATCTTCCCCACACGGCCCACGATCTGGTCACGCATGCGGATGGCTTCCCGACGAGCGGCCTCGGCAAACTGGCTGCCATCCACACCCTCTTTCTGCCAGGCGCACATGATGCCTCGAGAGGAGTTGACCACAGCGCCCAAGCCGTTGGCGTCAAAGCCGGGAGCCACGTCGTCAGCAGCGCCGCCCTGAGCACCGTAGCCGGGCACCAGGAAGAAAGTGTGAGGCATGGCGGCACGGAGCTCACCCAGCTGAGCAGGATAGGTAGCGCCCACCACAGCGCCTACGCCGCTGTAACCATACTTACCGGGAAGCTGCTCTCCCCAGCCCTCGCACATGGCGCCCATGGCCCGGTATACAGTCTCGCCGTCGGCCAGAGGACGGTCCTGAAGTTCTCCGGAAGAGGGGTTGGAGGTCTTGACCAGCACGAAGATGCCTTTGTCGCCTTTCTGGCACACCTCTACCAGAGGCTTGATTCCGTCGGTGCCCAGATAGCCGTTGACAGTGAGAGCGTCAGCGCCAAAAGGCTCGCAGACCACGTCCTCCACCTGGGTCTCTCCCAGATGTGCGGCAGCGTAAGCAGTCATGGTAGCGCCGATGTCGTTGCGCTTGCCGTCGGTGATGACAAACATTCCCTTCTCGCGAGCATAGGCGATGGTCTCGGTGAGGGCCTTCACGCCCTGCCAGCCATACATCTCATAGTAGGCCGCCTGAGGCTTTACAGCGGGAACGATATCGCACAGGGCATCGATCAGCCCCTTATTGAAGGTGAGCAGCGCATCAGCGGCCCCTTCCAGGGTCTTGCCGTATTTTGTATAGCTTGCTTCCCGAATGTAGTCCGGGATATAGCTGAGCTTGGGATCCAAGCCCGCCACAGTGGGGTTCTGTTTTTCCACGATCTTTTCAATCAGCTTGTCCATCGACATAGGAATCGTCCTTTCCCTTTTCAATAATATGGTCGCGGGGTGGACCCCCGGTTCTGCCAAATTTACCGGCCGTCGTAAACGATACGGCCGTGGAAGATGGTCATGGCCACCTTTCCCTTTAAAGTCATCCCCTTGAAGGGGGTGTTTTTGCTCTTTCCGTGAAGGGCATTTCCATCTACCGTCCAGCACTGCTCCGGATCGAATACCACCACATCAGCGGGAGCCCCCACCTGAAGGGTACCGGCAGGGATCCCCAACAGCTTAGCCGGATTCCAGCTCATCTTCTGGAGGATCTCCGAAAGCGTCATCTCACCCTCCAACGCGGTAAGTGTGGCGGCCAGAGAGGTCTCCATCCCGATGGAACCGTTGGGCGCCTTCAGGAAGTCCGCCTTCTCCTCTGGGGAGTGGGGCGCGTGGTCCGTGGAGATAGCATCCAAAGTACCGTCTTTCAGGCCTTCAATCAGAGTCAGCCGGTCCTCCTCCCTGCGCAGGGGCGGATTCATCCGGAAATCAGCGTCACGGCCTTCCAAAGCCTCCTCTGTAAGAAGCAAATAGTGGGGACAAGTCTCCGCTGTGACCTTCACACCCCTGGCCTTGGCGTCGCGGATCAGCTCCACAGAGCCTTTCGTGCTCACATGGCAAATATGGATAGGCGCGCCAATGGACGCAGCTGCCGCGATTTCCCGAGCAGTGCCGCAGTCCTCGGCGGCGGCGGGAATGCCCTGCACCCCCAGCTTCCGGGAGACTTCCCCTTCGTTCATCAGGCCGCCAGCGGCAAGGTACAGATCTTCGCAGTGGGCAGTGACCAGCATTCCCAAAGCAGGAGCCTGCTCCAAGGCTTCCAGCAGACGGCGAGTGTTCACCACGGGGCGGCCGTCGTCGCTGAGAGCGATTGCCCCCGCTTCCTTCAAGCCTGCCAGGTCGGTGAGCTCCTCTCCACCCAATCCCTTGGTGATACAGGCAGCGGTGTACACGGCAGCATCCGCCGTCTTGGCCCGCTCTAAAAGATCCCGGACAGTCTCCGGGGTATCCATGGCAGGTTTCGTATTGGGCATAGCCAAAAGGCTGGTGACACCTCCCGCAGCGGCGGCACGGCAGCCAGAATACACATCCTCCTTATAGGTCAAACCAGGGTCACGCAGGTGGACGTGCATGTCCACCAGACCGGGAGCCGCCACCAGGCCTGTCCCGTCAATGATCTGGGCGTCCTCCACAGGCAGATCTTTCCCCATTTGGGCGATCTTTCCATCCTCCAGCAGGAGATCCCCCACCTGGTCGATCCCCTGGGAAGGATCGATCAAATGGGCGTTTTGAAGCAGCAATCGCATAGCCGCACTCCTTTCTATGATTCTATCACAAGCCGCTCGACCCACCATTTTGTCAGGGAAAGCAACTCTCTTCCGTAATATTCCGGGAACAACAGAGGATCAGTCTCCGCAATCAGGGCATAGGGCGTAAAACCAGCAGCCTTGGCAAGCTGCATGGCTCGGTACATGTGAAATCCTTGGGTAACGATCGCCACTTCCTCCCCCATGTTCTCGTCCTGGGCGATCTCCATGGCAAACGTCAAATTTTCCCTAGTATTGTGGGACTCGTCCTCCACAAAGATCCTATCCTCGTCAATTCCCATACCGATGAGCACATTCTTCTGGGTGAGAGCCTCTGGGCAGGGTTCGTCCCCACCCTGGCCGCCAGTGACGATACACAGAGCTTCCGGATTCTCGGAAAGGTACTCATACGCCTCGTTCACCCGGCCGGTCAGGCTGACCCCCATGCGTTCCGCGCTGTACACCTGAGCGCCAAGCACAATGAGGTTGGTGTTCTCGGGAGGCGTGCTGGATTGGACAGACAGCATGAGCCCGGAGAGATACACGGCCCAGGCAAGCCCCAGACAATAAAACGCGGTAACCAACCGGACACAAGCCTGTTTCAATCCGCCCTGCCGGGACAGTTTCCCAAAAAACAACAGCAGTCCTAAGCCCAGCAAGCAGATAAACTCGCCGAAAGCGGCTCCAAGACCGAACCCGCCGCGAAACACCGGCAGGAAGAAAAACACGCAGCCCACGCAACAGAGCACACAGCCTGCCACGCGCAGCGCGAAGAGAACTCGTTTCATTAAACCATTCCGCCTTTTTCAAAACCCTTTGTGGTGATTATTATACACCAGGGAAAGGCCGGACGCAACCCGCAGCAGCCGGCAGTAAACGCAAAAAACGTGCCAGGCCGAAACCCAGCACGTTTTTATCATAGCGTATCAGTAAGGGATCAATAGCCCCGCTTCACGTAAGTGGTGTGGAGCAGTTCGTGAGCCTTGTGGCTGCCGGGAGCTCCCAGGAACTCCTCGTAGCACTTCTGGACCACAGGGTTCTGATGGCTCTTGCGCAGAGGCATGTTCTTATCCTGATCGTACAGGGCCTGAGCGCGCAGCTTCTTGATATCATAGAAGCTGTGGTTGGTAGAGCTCTGGATGGGCTGGCCGCCGCCGTTGACGCAGCCGCCGGGGCAGCACATGACCTCGATGAACTGATAGTCGGCCTCGCCGGAGCGGACCTTCTTCAGCAGAGCGTCGGCATTGGACAGGCCGCTGACAACAGCCACCTTCACGTCCATACCGGCCACCTTGTAAACAGCTTCCTTGAAGCCTTCGGTGCCGCGAACCTCGGTGAAGTCCACAGACTCCAGCTCCTTGCCTTCCAGGATCTCAGCGGCAGTACGCAGAGCAGCTTCCATAACGCCGCCGGTAGCGCCGAAGATCACAGCGGCACCAGTAGACACACCCATAGCGTCGTCGAACTTCTCCTCGGGCAGACGGTCGAAGTTCAGCTGAGCCTTCTTGATCAGGCGGGCCAGCTCGCGGGTGGTGATGCTGATATCCACGTCGGGCAGGCCAGCGCCGTCCTCGTCCTCGCGCTGGATCTCGAACTTCTTGGCCACGCAGGGCATGACGGAAACGGAAACGATCTTCGTGGGATCGATGCCCTCTTTCTGAGCGTACCAGCTCTTGATGAGAGCGCCGGTCATGTTCTGAGGAGACTTGCAGGAGGACAGATTGTCCACCAGGTCGGGATAATAGTGCTCGCAGAACTTGACCCAGCCGGGAGAACAAGAAGTGATGATGGGCAGCTTGCCCCCATTCTTCACCCGGTCGATAAACTCGTTGGCTTCTTCCATGATGGTCATGTCAGCGCCAAAGTCGGTGTCGAACACCTTGTCGAAGCCCAGGCGGCGGAGAGCGGCGACCATCTTGCCCTCCACGTTGGTGCCGATGGGCAGGCCGAACTCTTCGCCCAGAGCAGCGCGCACAGCGGGAGCAGTCTGGACGATAACGATCTTCTCGGGATCGTTGATGGCGTCGATGACTTCCTGAGTGTTGTCCTTCTCGGTCAAAGCGCCGGTGGGGCAGCTGACGATGCACTGGCCGCAAGCCACGCAGGACACATCGCCCAGGGGCTTCTCAAAGGCGCAGCCGATCTCGGTGTCAAAACCACGGTTGTTGGCGCCGATGACGGAAACATGCTGGTTCTGGCAGGCGGCAACGCAGCGGCGGCACAGGATGCACTTGGCGTTGTTGCGCTCCAGATACAGCGTGGAATAATCTTTCTTGCCGGCGGGCAGAGAACCTTCAAAACGGTTTTCCACCTCGATGCCCATCTCATTGCACAGCTTCTGGAACTCACAGTTGCCGCTGCGCTCGCAGGACAGACATTTCCGGTCGTGGACGGAAAGCAGCAGTTCCAGGGTCATCTTCCGGGACTCCTGAACCTTGGGGGTGTTGGTGAACACCTCCATGCCTTCGTTGACAGGGTACACGCAAGCGGCCACCAGGGACCGGGCGCCCTTCACTTCCACCATGCACATACGACATGCGCCGATCTGGTTGATGTCTTTCAGGTAGCAGAGGGTGGGGATATCGATACCGGCGTAGCGGGCGGCTTCCAGGATGGTGGAATCCGCAGGCACTTCATAGGAAACGCCGTTGATTTTCACATTGACCTGTTCCATGTTCGCACACTCCTTTCTTATTTTCTCACCACAGCGCCGAACTTACACTTCTCCATGCAGACGCCGCACTTGATGCACTTGGTGGTGTCGATGACATGGGGCTGCTTCACAGAGCCGGTAATAGCGCCCACCGGGCAGTTACGTGCGCACAGTGTGCAGCCCTTACACTTGTCTGCCTCGATGGAGTAGTTGGTGAGGGCCTTGCAGGCGCCGGCGGGGCAGCGGTGCTCCACCACATGGGCCTCATACTCGTCGCGATAATATTTGAGTGTGGAAAGCACAGGGTTGGGCGCGGTCTGACCCAGGCCGCACAGGGAGTTCTCCTTGATGTAGTAGCACAGCTCCTCCATCTTGTCGATGTCCTCCAAGGTGCCGTTGCCGGAGGTGATCTTGTTCAGGATCTCCAGCAGGCGCTTGGTGCCAACACGGCAGGGAGTACATTTGCCGCAGGACTCATCCACGGTGAACTCCAGGAAGAACTTGGCGATATCCACCATACAGGTGGTCTCGTCCATAACGATCAGGCCGCCGGAACCCATCATGGAGCCGATGGCGATCAGGTTATCATAGTCGATGGGGGTGTCGATCAGCTTGGCAGGAATGCAGCCACCGGAAGGACCGCCGGTCTGAGCAGCCTTGAAGGTGTGGTTGCCGGGCACGCCGCCGCCGATCTCCTCCACCACTTCCCGCAGGGTGGTGCCCATGGGAACTTCCACCAGGCCGGTGTTGGTGATCTTGCCGCCCAGAGCGAACACCTTGGTGCCGGGAGACTTCTCGGTGCCGATGGAACGGAACCAATCCGCGCCCTTCAGGATGATCTGAGGAATGTTGGCGTAGGTCTCCACGTTGTTCAGAACGGTGGGCACGCCGAACAGGCCCTTCACAGCCGGGAAGGGAGGACGCACACGAGGCTCGCCGCGCTTGCCCTCGATGGAGGTCATCAGAGCGGTTTCCTCGCCGCACACGAAAGCGCCGGCGCCCAGACGGATGTCGATATCAAAATCAAAGCCGGAATCGAAGATGTTCTTGCCCAGCAGGCCGTATTCACGAGCCTGGTCGATGGCGATCTGCAAACGCTTCACGGCGATGGGATATTCAGCACGGATGTAAATATAGCCCTGGTTGGCACCGATGGCGTAACCAGCAATAGCCATAGCTTCCAGCACGCTGTGGGGGTCGCCTTCCAGAACGGAACGGTCCATGAACGCGCCGGGGTCGCCTTCGTCGGCGTTGCAGCAGGCGTACTTCTGCTCAGCTTTATTGGCGGCTGCGAACTGCCACTTGCGGCCGGTGGGGAAACCAGCGCCGCCGCGGCCACGCAGACCAGAAGCCAGCACCAGGTCGATAACTTCCTGAGGAGTCATCTCGGTGAGCACCTTGCCCAGAGCGGCGTAGCCGTCCTGTGCGATGTACTCGTCGATGTTCTCAGGGTTGATGACGCCGCAGTTGCGCAGAGCGATACGCATCTGCTTGGCGTAGAAAGTAGTCTCATTCAGAGACTTGGTGGTGTTGTCGTCCACCACAGTCTCTTGGTACAGCAGACGCTTAACGATACGGCCTTTCAGCAGATGCTCGGAGACGATCTCCGGCACATCCTCCACGGTGACACGGCTGTAAAAAGCGCCTTCCGGATAGACCACCATGATGGGGCCCAAAGCGCACAGGCCAAAGCAGCCGGTGCGAATGACGTTCACTTCTTTTTCAAGGCCCTGGGCTTTGATCTCTTCCTTCAGTTTTTCGATAATCTGCTCGCTGTTGGAGGACGTACATCCCGTACCTCCGCAGACCAGCACGTTTGAACGAAACATTCTTTTCCCTCCTTATTATTTGGCTCCGATGGCATTGGCTCCAATGGTGTACTCCGATACCACATTGCCGTTCACAAGGTGGTCGTTCACAACTCTGAGGGCCTTTTCAGGGGTCATCTTCACATAGGTGACCTTCTCATGGCCGGGAGTGATCACTTCCACGACAGGCTCATACTGGCAGATGCCGATGCAGCCGGTCTGGGTGACCATCACGTCCTGCAGGCCGCGCTTGGCGACCTCTTCCACAAAAGCGTTCAATACGGGACGGGCGCCGGCGGCGATGCCGCAGGTGGCCATGCCCACCAAAACTCGGGTACCGGCCTCAGCGTTTTCACGCAGAGTGACGGAAGCCCGGGTCTTATCGCGAATTGCCTGAAGTTCCGCTAACGATTTCATGCTTGACCAATCCTTTCCGTTCAAGTTGGATACCGTGATCACACGGTTTGCGTTTCGGTTGTTGAGCTTTGAAAAAGTTCCGCCGTCTGCTCGCTCAAGTAGTCCTTGATCCAAAGCACCACGTCCGGAGTATCCAGAGGTACCTCCTCCCCCAGCACCTCCCGGAGCTCGGCGGTCTTTAAGGCGAATTCCCGGCGCTGCCCATCGTTCGTCAGGAGCACCCGGTGGAATATGAAGTCCAAGTTGGGGTTGCAGGAAATGAGCAGCTGCACCGTGCCGTTGATGTCCCCCAGGGGGATCATATCCACGCTGGACGGTTTGAACACGGCGGTGAGAGTAGTCCCCACTCCCAACTGGGAATCGATCTGAAAGCTGCCTCCGGTCATTTCCGCTTCCATTTTAAAAAGCGGCACACCCAGTCCTACGCTTCGCGTGGTGCGTGTGGTGTAGAAGGGATCGATCACCTTCTGGACCGTCTCCGGGGACATGCCCTTCCCGTTGTCCTCCACCGAAATGGAGAGCGTATCTCCCGGCTGGTCCTCCACCACCGTCAAGGTGATGAGAGACGCCCCCGCGGAGATGGAATTCTGGGCGATGTCCATCACGTTGAGAGAAAGCTCACGCATGTTGTTTTACGCCATGTACTGCGCCAAAATGGAGTCTACGTCCTCGGGAACGAGACGGCCGTACACTTCGTCGTTCACGGTCATGACAGGGGCCAGGCCGCAGGCGCCGATGCAGCGGCAGGCGGTCAAGGAGAACAACCCGTCTTCCGTACATTCCTCAGGCTGGATGCCCAACTTCTGGGTGATGCGCTCCAGCACCTTGTCGGCGCCTTTCACGTAGCAGGCAGTACCCAGACATACGGAGATGTGGTTGCGGCCCTTGGGGGTAAGGGCGAACTGGGAATAGAAGGTGGACACGCCGTACACTTCTTCCAGAGAGACGTCCAAGCCCTTGGCGATCTTCTCCTGCACCTCAATGGGCAGGTAGCCATAGATTTCCTGGGCCTGATGGAGCGCCGGCATGACCGCGCCCTTCTGGCCTTTCAGGCTTTCGATGACCGCATCGAGCTTCTGGGCCTGCTCGGGAGTATCATGAAACGGCAAATTACTGATACGCTTTTGCATGGTTTTTCCTCCCAATATATTGTAGGATTTTAAATTTTGCCCTATAGCGGGACACAAAACCCCGCCGGAAAAGCATCACAGATAATATAGCAAAACCGGCGGGGCTTATAATTCTATTTTAGAAATAAAACAACCAGACTAGCAAATTCTTGCTAGAAAATTGTCAATATCCCAGTAATAATTGTTATAATATCGATATATGGATATCAATATTTTCCTCTAACCGCGTCCAACACGGCCGAAATGGACTTGTCAGGCAGAGCCACTGTCCAAGGTTCCCCGGCCAGGGTCTCCAGGTAGTGGGAGTCCGAACTGCGGAAGATTTTCAAGCCCTCCAATTCCGGATGGAACTCTCGAAAAGCTTCCAGGTCGCAGTCCCTTGTAACCTCTGCCGCAGTGAAACCCGCTTCCGGCGGGATGGCACCCAAAGAAGCGATCACACTGTATGAATCCTTATTCACGTGAGCGGGAAACGCCGCTCCGCCGTATTCCGCTGTCAGCGACGCCACCTGGTCCACACTGATGAAGGAGGACACCAAAAGGAGATTCTCCTCCTCCCCCACCTGCTCGTCCTCCCCGTTGAGAATCCTCTGGTCTCCGAAGATCTCTGGCCGGTTAGGCACGTGGGGCATGTGATCGTAGACATAGCGGTCAAAAGCCAAGGCGCCTTCCAGCGTCTCGAACAGGCAGACCACGTGGGCTTCTTCTGAAGTGCAAAGCTCCATGCCCGGTATGACCAGCAACCCGTACCGTTCTCCCGCTTCCACAGCGGCAGGAGTGTTGCGGCAGGTGTTGTGGTCGGTAAGTGCCAGGATCTCGCAGCCGGAAAGTAAAGCCATCTGCACCAGGTTATTGGGCGTCATGTCATTGTCGCCGCAAGGTGACAGGCAGGAATGAACATGGAAATCATATGGATACCGGTTCATTTCAGTCGCTCATAGACCTGCACAGCAGTGTCGTAGCTGTTTGCCGCGCACCCATATACTGGGATCCCCTGCATCTCCGCTTTTTGAGCGGCGTCCTTGTCCAGGGTGGCGTTTTCCGTCAGAACGATGCAGCTCACGTCCGTAAGGGTCGCCACGGCAATGGCGTTCACGTTCCCCATGACGGTGATCCACACATTTCCGGACTGTGCCCGAGCCATCACCCAGCTGAGCAGGTCCCCTATGTAGCAGCCGTCGATTTGATTATCCTCTCCTTCCGCTCCTGCCAGCAGAGTCCAGCCCAGAGCAGCGGCCATTTCCTTTACAGTCATTCCTCGTTCTCCTCCTTCCCGTCCCATTCCTCAGCGGAAAAACGCCCCATGCTCTTTTCCAACTCTGTGAGCGTGCTGGCCACCTTTTTCATCCGCTTCCGGTAGACAAAGATACATTCTGTATCCTTGCAGATGCCCTTCACCACGTCCTCGGCGAACGCCCGGCAGTTGGGTGCCCCGCAGGCGCCGCAGTCAAGACCGGGGAATTCCTGCTCGATCTCGTCGATCTTCAGCATCATCTGCATGGCCTCTTTCAGGTCGCTGGAAAGGGTGAGCACATTGGAGAATTCCAGATCTTCCTCCCATTCCATCACCTGGGGGATGGGTCCACCCTTTAAATGGTTCTGAGACACAGGCAGATATTTCCGCAGCCGCTGGATCCGAGCCTTGGCCACGTAGGGATTCTCTACGCAGAGCACTCCTCCCACGCAGCCGCCAGCACAAGCGTTCAGCTCGATAAAATCCAGCTCGCCGATGCGCTCGTCTTCGATTTCTTCCAGCACCCGGATCACGTTTTCAATGCCGTCCGCGGCCAGGTATTTCTCGTTAAGCAGAGCCGCCGCCTCGCCTCCGCTGGTGGACCAGCCTACTCCGATGATTCCGGAGATAGACAAAGGTTCTACCGTTTTCAGGTGATCCATCTTGTGGGAAAGCTCGGGGAACACCTCGCTGATGGCGATGGCCCCGTCTACCATAGACTTTTCGATGCCCAAAGGCATTTTGATATCCGTCACCTTGGCGGGACAAGGAGTGAGGAAAAAGCAGCCGATCTGCTCCGGGGGCAGTCCGGTCTTTTCCACTGCCTCTTGTTTCGCCATGGCTGCCGCTGTCTCCATGGGAGACTTCAAAGGCAGCACATGGTCGCACAGGTCCGGGAAACGCACCCGGATCAACCGCACCACGGCAGGGCAAGCTGAGCTGATGACAGGCCGTTTCAAAGCGCCGGAATCCATCAGCTTGCGGGTGGCCTCGCTGACCAGCTCCGCGGCACGGGAGACCTCGAACACGTCGTCGAAACCCATCTCCTTTAAGCCGGTGAGCACATAGTCGATATCGTCCAGATTGTTGAACTGCCCGTAAAGAGCCGGTGCGGGCAGCGCGATAGTATAAGTAAAGTCATTGAGCTTGGAAAGATGGCTGTGTCTGGCCCGCTTGGCGTGATGGGGACAGATACGGATGCACTCCCCGCAGTCGATGCATCGCTCAGAAGCGATGACCGCCTTGCCTCCCCGGACTCGGATAGCCTCGGTGGGACAGCGTTTGATGCAGTTGGTACAGCCCACGCATTTTTCCTCGTTCAATGTGACGGAATGATAAAATTCAGCCACGTTCGCGTACCTCCCTCGACAGCGCAGGAGGGCTTTGCGCTATCTTCCTTCCTCTTTTCTGCCGGGAAACACCGTCATGCGCACTGAGGTTCCCTCTCCCACGACAGAATCGATGGTCATTTCATCGGTGTATTTTTTCATGTTGGGCAGACCCATGCCCGCGCCAAACCCAAGCGCCCGCACATTGTCCGGGGCGGTAGACCATCCAGCCTGCATGGCCTGGTCCACGTCGGCGATGCCGGGGCCATGGTCCTGAAGCAGGATATCCACTCGGTCCGGGTCAATATCCACAATGGCCTCCCCGCCTCCCGCGTGGATGACCATATTGATCTCCCCTTCATACATGGCAATGGAGACACGGCGCACAGCGTCCGGTTCATAGCCCAGCTTTTTCAGCTTGTGCTTTACGTCTCCGGAAGCCTCCCCCGCCCGGGTAAAATCGTCTCCCGGTACCTGGTAAGTTAAATGAAGCATGCTCATTTGATCTCACAGCCTCCCCGAAGCCCATTGGAATAAAGCAGACCGCACGCCGTAAACATCCGGTAGGGAGACGCCAACACGGTGATCTCCTTCTGCCTGGCAAGGGCTACCACATTGGGGTCGATGTTCTTCCCCCGGACAAACACGATACAGTGCATATCCATCATCTCAGCGGTACGCACCACCTGGGGGTTCATCAGCCCGGTAAGCAGCACGGACTGGTCCTTGACGAAAGCCAGCACGTCACTCATCATGTCGCTGCCACAGGCGGTCTTTACCTCTTCTTCCATGTTGCCCTCGTTGAGCACCTCACATTTCAGGATGTCCACAATATCCTTTACTTTCATAAATGTTCCTCCTATGGGTTTAGGAATACTCCCTTCATAGAGATGATAAGGGGCCGGATGGGCTTCGCCGTCCGGATTGCCCTGAGCGGATACGTAGTGTACCGCCCTTTTACAACTGCTGATAGTATACCGCACCTGCGGTGGGCGAATCGCGCCTTGGGCGGCGGGCTGTGCCTACGCTGTTCCAGACGTCAGCACACGTCCGCGCCGTTGTATTGACGCTTGCCGATATTATACCATATCTACGCTTCTGTTACAAATATTTTTATGGATTTTTTCAAAACGAGAGTTTTGACTGTCCCTAATGTAAGGCAACCATAGTCATCTCATTTTTCCGTATAAGGAGCAATCCATCTTCTTAGAAACGAGCCATTTCGTGGACACAGTCCACAGTACAAGGACATTTACACAAATGTGTACTTGGGTGGTAGTAATCGAGTAAAATTTGTGAAAAAAAATTAATTTTGTCCTTGCATTTGCCCGAAAGAGCCACTATAATGGTAAAAACTTTACCAGTTTGAAGGGATAAATCATTAATAAATCCCCAGAGGAGGTCAAACCATGTCTCGAGTTTACAATTTTTCCGCCGGGCCTTCCATGCTGCCCGAAGAGGTTTTGAAAAAAGCCGCCGCTGAAATGTTGGATTACCAGGGCAGCGGCCAGTCCGTCATGGAGATGTCCCACCGCTCAAAGGTCTACGATGTCATCATCAAGGACGCTCAGCGCCTGCTGCGGGAAGTGATGAATATCCCGGACAATTACAAGGTGCTGTTTTTGCAGGGCGGCGCTTCCTCTCAGTTCGCCGCTGTTCCCATGAACCTGATGACCAAGTCCGGCAAGGCCGACTACGTCCTGTCCGGACAGTTCTCCACCAAAGCTTACAAAGAGGCGGCTCGCTACGGCGACTGCAAAGTGGTAGCCTCCTCTAAAGAGGATAATTTCTCCCATATCCCCGCTCTGGACCCCAAAGAGTTTCGGCCCGACGCGGACTATTTCCACATCTGCCTGAACAACACCATCTACGGTACCGTGTGGCATGAGCTGCCCGACACCGGCGACGTGCCCCTGGTGGCCGATATCTCCTCCTGCATCTTGTCCCGTCCCATCGACGTGAGCAAGTTTGGTTTGCTGTATGCCGGCGCCCAGAAAAACGTGGCTCCCGCCGGTCTAACCATCGTCATCGTCCGGGAGGATCTACTGGGCAACGCCATGGAGTTCACTCCCACCATGTTCAACTATCAGGTGATGGCGGAAAATGACTCCATGTACAACACTCCCCCCTGCTGGCCCATCTACATCTGCAAGTTGGTGCTGGAGTGGATCCAGAGCATTGGCGGTCTAGAGGAGATGGAGAAGCGCAACGTGCGCAAGGCCCAGCTGCTGTACGACTTCCTGGATTCTTCCTCCCTGTTCAAGGGCTGCGCTGAAAAAGACAGCCGCTCCATTATGAACGTGACCTTCGTCACCGGTGACAAGGACCTGGACGCCAAGTTCGTCAAAGAAGCAGAGGCTGCCGGATTCGTCAATCTGAAGGGTCACCGCAGCGTGGGCGGCATGCGCGCCTCCATCTACAACGCTATGCCCGAGGAAGGTGTGGCGAAGCTGGTGGAATTCATGAAGAAGTTTGAAGCGGAAAATAAGTGAGGGAAAGGAGCAGTCACTGCCATGCATAAGATTCTATGCTTGAATAAGATCAGTCCTGTTGGAACAAAACGCTTTGGGGAGTCCTACACCTTCTCCCCGGAGATGGAAAACCCGGAAGGCATCCTGGTGCGGTCCGCTTCCATGCACGACATGGAGCTGGGCGAGAATCTTCTTGCCATTGCCCGGGCGGGCGCTGGCGTAAACAATATTCCTGTGGACAAATGTTTGGAAAAAGGCATCGTGGTATTCAATACCCCTGGCGCCAATGCCAACGCCGTGAAAGAGCTGGTGCTGGCCTCTCTGTTCCTCACCTCCCGGAAGATCGGCCCCGCCATGGACTGGGTCAAGACCCTGAAGGGCCAGGGAGATCAGGTGGAGAAGCTGGTGGAAAAGGGCAAAAGCGCTTTTGCTGGTCCTGAGATCCAGGGTAAGACTCTGGGCGTGGTAGGTCTGGGAGCCATTGGCATCCTGGTTGCCAACGCCGCCACTCAGCTGGGCATGGAAGTCTACGGCTACGACCCCTTCCTGTCCGTGGAGCATGCTTGGCACCTGTCCAGCGCTGTTCACCGTTCCCTCACCTTGGAGGAGCTTTACTCCCACGCTGACTACATCACCCTGCACCTCCCCTTCACCAAGGAGAACAAGGGCATGGTCAACGCCGATACCATCGCCAAAATGAAAGATGGAGTGCGGATCCTCAACTTTGCCCGGGGCGGCTTGGTGGACTCCGCCGCTCTGCTGGATGCTTTGGCCAGCGGCAAGGTCTCTGCCTACGCTACGGATTTCCCTGATGACAGTCTGATCGGCGCGGAAGGCGTGGTGGCTATCCCCCATCTGGGAGCTTCCACTCCTGAGAGCGAAGATAACTGCGCCTGCATGGCAGTGGATCAGATCAAGGATTACCTGGAGAATGGCAACATTCTCAACTCCGTGAATATGCCTTCCATCTCCATGGCTCGGGAACCCGGTACCCAGCGTATCTGCCTGATCCATGAAAATGTGCCTAATACCATCGCTATGTTCGCCGCCACCTGCGGTCAGGAAGGCTTAAACATCGAGAACATGCAGAGCAAATCCCGGGGCGAGTACGCCTACACCATTCTGGATGTTTCCGGTCAGGTCTCGCCCGCGGCTGTGGAGGCATTGAAAGCTCTGGATCCCATTGTAAAAGTCCGGGTCATTCAGTGATCGTTTCTGCCAAATAGCACACATCATAAACAAAGGAGCTCCTTAACCGGAGCTCCTTTTCTTGCTCATTTATTTATTATATAGTATAGCACAAAACAAAAAGAAGGCCCCGAAGGGCCTTCTACTGTGGCGATACTAGATCATTACTGCTGGGGAGGAACGTCCGTGGGCCCGCCAGGCTGCTGGGGAGGCACATTGTTCTGAGGCGGCACATTCCCGTAAGGAGGCATATTCTGTCCGTAAACAGGCTGGACAGGAGGATACACCAGCATGGTCATCTTATTGCGGTACTCACTGAGCAGCAAAGAGATAAGGATCATGGTCGCGGCTGCAGCAAGAGCGCTGACTCCAGCCAAGGGAGAGGTGATCAAAGAGACCACACCGCTGAACGCGCCCAAAATGCCCAAGACCATCAGGAAACCAGTGAGGAACCGGGAGATCCGGTTGTCAGGCATTCCGGTGACCGCGGTAGCCTTGATGCGGTTGATCGCACGGATCACAGAGACCTGAAATGCGATAAACAGAGCTACAAAGGCAGCCACCACCAAAAGGACCACAATGACCACTGCCATTGCCGCGGCCAAGCTGCTGGCACCGTAATAGCTCACATTGCTGCTGGCTCCCGCTGCAACAACCATGATGATCCCCAAGATCACCAGAAGAAACTCAACCAAGCAATAGAGTACCAGACTGATGTAGGAGATCACTTTGCAAATGGTCAAGCCAGTTGTAGCCACATTGCCTGTCTGGGTGTTGCGGCAGCTGACAAAAAACAGCCACATGCCCACCACAGTCAGGATAGAAGGAATAGCGGCCACAACAGAAGCGGCCACAGAGCTGCTTTCCAAAACACTCATCATGGGATAGAACACTTCGGGATCCACGCCGGCGTTGGCACCGTAATAATATATCTCCACCAGAAGATCATTCATGGTGAAAGACGCCAGAAGCGTAAACAGTACAGCCACTGAATACAGGATAGCCGCCGTCAGGAATTTCGTTGAGGAACCCATGGTTTTGATCAGGTTGACTGCCGGGTTGGAAGACAGCATCGGCGCACCACAGGGGCACTGAGTGCCGTCAGGGATCGCCCTTCCGCATTTGGGACAAATCATAAATCATACCCTCCAAACTCTAAAAATACATCCAGCAAACCGGTTTGCACGATAAAAACTTCCTCTTCCAATTTACACGGATGCTTTTCTCTATATTACAGGATGGGCAGAAAAAAAGCAACGCAAAATGTGTAAAAGAATCAATTTATCTGTAAAATGGTAGACAAGAGCCGCAGGGAGTGTTATATTATGTAAAGCTGTGTTTTGTAAGGAGGAAGAACCGATGAAAAAGAAAAGGATTCGACTGCTTTCACTTCTCCTGTGCGTAGTTCTGGTACTGGCAGGCCTGCCCATGTCGGCCAGTGCCGCCCAGTTCAGCGACGTCCCTTCGGGAGCGTGGTACTACAAAGCTGTAACATCTCTTGCGGATCAGGGGATTATCACAGGCACCGGAGGAAATAAATTCTCTCCCAACTCCCCTATCACCCGTGGATCGTTTGTCACGATGCTGGCAAAATCCGTCCTCACCTACGGTGATATCCAGCAGTATCAGTTCCAAGGAAGCTTCAAAGACGTGAAAAGCTCCCACTGGGCCAATCCCTACGTAAACTGGGCTGTGGAAACAGGCGTAGCGGACGGTTACGAGGACAACACTTTCCGTCCTGATAAAAAGGTTACCCGTCAGGAAATGGCTGTGATGGTCCGGAACTTCGCCAAGAGCACCGGCAGGCAGTTCCCCTCCATCAATAACCCCGTCACATTCAAGGACCAGTCCAAGATCGCCTCTTGGGCTTTGGAAGCCGTGAAACTCTGCCAGCGCGCGGACGTGATCAACGGCGACGCAGATACGGGGAAATTCCGCCCCACCGACAACGCCAGCCGGGCGGAAGCCGCCTCTATCTGCTATAAATTCCTGAACAACTGCAAGACCGATGGATATTCCATCGTGCAGAAACGGGTAAAGAACGTGGCTGTGCGTTCCGTGTCTTTTACAATCAGCGATTACACCCCCGGTTTGGTTATGGCTCAAGACATGGTGGACGGACGGGAAAGCGTCACCAGCCTGGTGAACCGCACCGGCGCCACCATCGCCGTGAACGGCGCCTTCTTCAACATGGATGACTACACTCCTCTGGGCACTCTGATCAGTGAGGGGCGCATCCTGACTGTGGACAATACATACGCTCCTGAAAAGGCTGCCCTGGTGGTATCGCCTTCCGGGAGCATCTCCGTGGAAAGCTTCAAGACCCTGATCACCGCTACTTTGACTGACGCAGAGGGCAAGGAACTGTCCGCTGTGGAGAATGTGGTGGTCAACAAATGGCCCAGCAGCAGCACGGACGCCGCTCGAATCCTGGCCACCAGAGACTGGGGCACCAAGCTGAACTTCCCCACCCGTGATGCCGTGGTGGTGGATTCCACCGGCACCATCACTGCCGTGTACCAAAACGCCAGCAACGTGGATATTCCTCAGGGCGGTTTCGTGCTGTGTCAGAGGGCCCGGCGGCAGTACGAAGGCAACTTCTTTGACTCCTGCAAAGTGGGCATGACCATTTCCGTGGATCAAGTCTATCAGGATATTTCCGGAGGCGAGCTTCCCTTTGACCCTGTGCTCTCCATCGGCGCAGGTCCCCGGATCGTCAAAGACGGCAAAGTCTATGGCAGCTACGCCACCTACCGTGAAGAAGGTTTCAGCGATTGGGTCACTTCCGGAAACACGGTGCGTGTTTGCGTGGGCATCCGGAAAAACGGCACCTTGGTCATCGCGGAGGCAAACACCAGTGTGCCGAAAATGGCAGAGATCATGTTGGCTTTTGGTTGCAGCGACGCTGTGAACCTGGACGGCGGCGGATCCACAAACCTTTATGTGGACGGATATTGGCTGTACGGTCCTCAAAGCCGACTGCTCAACAACATGCTTTACTTCCGATAAGGGTATAAAAAAGGCTGTCGCCAATGCGACAGCCTTTTCTTTTGCTTTTAGTGATACACAGCCACAATATCCAGGTTTTCATCCAAAACCACAAGATCAGCTCTCTTGCCGGGAACGATACTGCCGATCTCCTGGTCCATACCGATGGCCTTGGCAGGGATCAGGGTTGCGGCCTTCACCGCTTGTGAGAAGGGCACACCGAAGGAAACCAGATTTTTCACCTCTTGGTGCAGGTTGGTCACAGACCCGGCAATGGTGCCGTCGTCCAAGGTGGCCTTGCCGTCCCGAACGGTGACCAGCTGCCCACCCAGGTCGAAACGCTCTCCCTCGGGCATTCCGTTGGCACGCATGGAATCGCTGACTACCAGCGCTCTATCCCCCAGAACATGGAAGGCTGTGCGCAGCACCGAAGGATGAATGTGGAACCCGTCGCAGATCAGCTCACCCCGGACCCGCTCGTCCTCTAACACTGCCCCCACCACACCGGGAGCCCGGTGGTTCAAGCCGCTCATGGCGTTAAACAGATGGGTAGCGTGAGTGATGCCCCAGTCAAAAGCTTCTTTTGCTTTATCATAATCAGCGGTGGTGTGGGCAATGGACACAGCACACAGTTTGCTGGCCTCTCTAACGAACTGGCAGCCGCCAGGCTGTTCCGGGGCAATGTCCACCAGCCGGACGATGCCGCCGCTCAGTTCGTAGAAATGGCGGAACAGTTCCATGTCAGGAGCAAGGATGTCCTCCTCCTTCTGGGCGCCTTTCCGCTCTTTGGAGATGAACGGCCCCTCCATGTTCACGCCCACTACCCGGGCGCCGTCCTCGATGGGATGATCCATCAAGTCTTTTGCGGCCAACAACGCCTGTTCGATCACTTCCCGGCCTGTGGTCATGGTGGTGGGACAGAAGGAAGTCACTCCATGCTCCAGCAGGAATCGGGACATGGTCTCCAAAGCTTCCCGGGTACCGTCGCAGGTATCAGCCCCTCCACAGCCATGGATGTGCACGTCCACAAAACCCGGTACCACGGTGTACTCTCCCCCGCAGTCCACGGCCAGGTCCTCCTCTTTGCGAGGTAGGTCCTTGCCCACTCGGAGGATCTTTCCGTCTTGGATCTCGATGTCTCCCTGAACCAGGTTAAAATCCTCATCCAGGTACTTTGTGTGGATCAACAGCATTTGAAACGTCCTCCCTTTTTCCCCGAAGGGTTCTCTTAGAGAATGGTATTCAGCAGGATCAGCAGCGTCACTCCAGGGATCCCTAAAAAGCCTGCCGCTCCCAGACTGAGCCGGTTGACAGGCAGAACCACCCCGGTATAAGCGCCGCAAAGGTTGACAAGCGCCAGAGCAGCCAGGCCCAGCGCCGCTGATAACAAAAACCCCTTCATGGGAAAGACCTCCTGTTTGTCCGGATGGTAATCTGTATGAAGGAGCAATTTAGTTTATGCTGGTCTTAGGGTTCCTGGGGCATGAAGTCGATACGGCCGGTGGCCACGTCAGCGGCGGCCACAATGATACCGATCTCCTCGCCCATCATCAGAACCCGGCCGGAACGCAGGTCCCGATGAGACACTTCCCCGTCGTACTCGAATTCGCAGTTCTCAAAGTCGTTCAGGCTGACAAAGCCTTCGGCGTTGTTGTCCAGCTTGACGAAGATGCCCTTAGGGGTCACGCCGCTGATAATGCCCATGTGGCGCTCGCCCAGGTGTGCTTTCATATACTCCGCCATGTAGCAATCCTCAGCGGACCGCTCGCCGGTGACGGCACGGACCTCGTTTTTCGAGGACTCGGAAGCAGACAAAGTGGCGAACTCGCCGTAGCGGCGCTTCAAGGTGGTCTGGTCCTCCCCTGCCACCAAGTCGCTCAAAATGCGATGGATAGAGGTATCGGGATACCGCCGGATAGGTGAAGTGAAATGACTGTACTCTCCCAGAGCCAAGCCAAAATGTCCCACTTCCCGGTCGGCGTAATGGGCCTTTTCCATGGTGCGCAGCACACGCTGGTTCACAAGAGAGGCACGGGGCGTATCCTTTACCCGGTCCAGGATGGCGGCGAAGTCCTTGGTGGAGGGCTTGCCCTTGCGCAGCTCCCGGCAGGGAATGCCCAGCCGCTCCAGCAACTCCGCCAGCTCTTCCACACGGTCGGGCTGGGGACGCTCGTGGACACGGTACAGGAAGGGGATCTCCGCTTTCAGAGCCGCTTTCGCGGAAGCGATGTTAGCAGCGATCATCATCTGCTCGATGAGCTGTTCCGACTCGCCAGTAGTACGGGGAAGCAGGTCGATACATACCCCGTTTTCATCCAGCACAAACTTGGTCTCGTCGCTGGAAAGATCCATATTACCCCGTGCTTCCGCGGCCTTCTCAAAGACCCCGGCCAGCTCCTTGGCGGCCATCAGGCTCTCCATGACAGGAGCGTACTTGTCCAAAAGTTCCTGGGAGGCGGTACCCGCCAGGATCTCGTTGACCTCAGAGTAAACGCCGCGGACTTTAGAGTTGATCACCGCTTTCTCAAAGCGGTAGTCCAGCATATTTCCCTCTTTGTCAAAGTCCATGAGAGCGGAGAAGGTAAGTTTTTCTGTGCCAGCGTTCAGAGAGCACACCCCATTAGACAGGGCCTCCGGCAGCATGGGGATCACACGGTCAGCAAAGTAAACAGAGGTTCCTCGGCGGAAAGCCTCGTTGTCGATAGCACTTTTGGCCTTCACATAGTGGGAAACGTCGGCGATGTGGACTCCCAAAGTGTAACCATCCACTGTTTTATGGACGGAGATAGCGTCGTCCAGGTCTTTGGCGTCGGCGCTGTCGATGGTGAAGATGGGCTCATCCCGCAGGTCCAGACGGCTGTCGATGTCCTCCTGGGTTACGGTCATTTTGGAGATCTCCTCCGCCTCGGCCATGACCTCCGGGGGGAACTCCGTGGGAATGCCACAACGAACGATGATGGCGTCGGCACAGACACGGGCTCTGTCGCCTGTGCCAAACACAGACTTGATCTCCGCCTGTGTCCAGTCTCCCCGGTTGTCCGCTTTGGGCTGGATCAACACCTTGTCCCGGTCCTTGGCTCCGTTGAGGCCGCCCACCACTGTCAGGTCATAGCGGAGAGCGCCGTCGGGAGTGACCCGAGTGCCGGCTTCGTCAATGTGGACCGTAGCGGTCATGGGCTCCTCAGAACGGAAGACGATCCGCTTCACACGGCCGCTGGGACCCTTATCCCGCTTTTGCAGGTCGGTGAGGATCACCTGGTCTCCCAGGAACGCGCCCTTCAGGGCAGCGCCGGGCACGAAGATATCTTCTCCCCCCAGCTTGGGCCGGGCAAAGCCGAACCGTTCGGACAGGGAAACGATCTGGGCTTCAATGTCCCCGCCACGGGGCACCAGCTTTACCCAGTGGTCCTTATCTACCTGGATCTCGCCCTTATCCTTCAAGGAGTGGAGGGCATCGTAAAAAGCATCTTTGTCTCGGATGCCTGCTTCCCGCTGCAAAGACCGGGAGGGCACTCCTTCGCCGCCGCATCGTTTGAGCGCCGCCACGATCACCTTTTCTTCCAGGGTGCTGGCAGCACTGGGCAACTCGTAAGCGTCGGTGGGACCGAAGGTCCGCTGATGGGACATGCCTCTTCCCCCCGCGCGTCGGTTTCCGTTTCGATTTCCGTTAAATGTTCCTTTTCTTCTCTCCATACACACACTCTTTCTTTTCCTGGGGGCCGAGCCCCTTTCACTTCAATCCGTTTACCAATTCCTTGTAATGTCTCCCCCGCACCTCAAAGTTGGGATACAGGTCAAAAGCAGCGCAAGCCGGGGACAGGGAGACAATGTCCCCTGGCTGAGCGTGAGCCTGAGCGGTTTCCACCGCCTGCTCCATGGTCTCCACCCGGATGATCTCCGGGGAGCCTTCCTTGTAATTCTCCGCCCCTTTCACGACATCTTCGATCTTCTGAGCAGTGACGCCCAGAAGGATCAGGGTCTTCACTTTGTCGCACACAACCGGGCCCAAAGGCTCAAAGGGAATGTGCTTGTCGTAGCCCCCGGCGATCATCAGGATCTTCTGGGGGAACAGGGACAGGGTCCCGGATATGACCCGGGTGGGCGACGTAGCGATGGAGTCATTGTAATACTTCACTCCATGAAGCTCCCGGACGAATTCAGCCCGGTGCTCTACCCCGTTGAAGGTGGCCGCCACCTGGCGAATCACTTCCGGGTCCACGTCGCCCCACACGGCGGCAATAGCTGCCATGTAATTCTCTACATTGTGCCAGCCAGGGATCTTGATCTGGGACAAGGGCATCAGGGGCTGGCCATTTACATAGATCTGTTCCTCATCGCACCAAACGCCCCGGTCCACAGCCTTGCCACGGGAGAACATCCAGCAGTCTCCCCGTACCTGAGGAACAAAGGACGCGGTGATCTCGTTGCCGGCGTTGAGCACTGTGCGGGAGAAACCGTTCTGGTTCAGGAAGATGTTCTTCTTGGCGTCGATATACTCCTGCATATCTTTATGAACGTCCAGATGATTGGGAGACAGGTTGGTCACCACCGCCACGTCGGGGCTCTCTCCCATGGAGATCAGCTGGAAGCTGGAAAGCTCCACCACGGCACAGTCCTCAGGCTGGATAGACTGGATCTCCGGCAGCAAGGGCTTGCCGATATTGCCACCCAAATGAATGGTCTTGCCCTGAGCTTTCAGCAGCTCGGCGATGATAGAGGTGGTGGTGGTTTTTCCGTCGCTGCCGGTGACTGCGTAGATCTTGCAGGGGCACAGCTGGAAGAACACTTCCATCTCGCTGGTGACCACGGCTCCCCGCTTCCTGGCGGCTTCCAGCTCAGGCAGATGATACCGCATGCCGGGGGTGCGGAAGATGATATCTTGGTTAAGATCCTGTAAATAGTTCTCCCCCAGGATCAGCTCCACGCCCAGATCTTTCAGTATTTTGCCGTTCTCTCCCAGCTCCTCGAAGGTACGCTTATCCCGGGCGGAAACGACGGCGCCCTGCTCCTGGAACATTTTCATCAGGGGCATATGGCTGCGGCCGATGCCGCAGAATGTGACGGTCTTTCCGGAAAGGCTTTTAAAAAACTGCTCTCGGTTCACGTTCTACACTTCCAATCTTTAATCTGCGGACTCCTGAAACAGGCCGTCGCCTGTGGTCAGAGTCTTGTCATCGGCATAGCTGCTGTACAAATGATAGTATAACCCGCCCTTGGCCATCAGTTCCTCATGAGTGCCTTTTTCCTCGATGCCCTTGTTGGTGAGCACCAGGATCACCGTGGCGTTTTTGATGGTGGTCAGCCGGTGGGCAATGGTGAAGGTGGTGCGGCCCTTTGCCAGCTTCTCCAAGGACGCCTGGACGATCTTCTCACTTTCGTTATCCAGAGCGCTGGTGGCTTCGTCAAGGATCATGATGGGCGGATTCTTCAAAAAAGCCCGGGCAATGCTGATACGCTGCTTCTGCCCGCCGGACAGCTTCACGCCCCGCTCGCCTACAAAGGTGTCATAGCCGTTTTGAAGTCCCAAAATAAACTCATGGGCACCGGCCTGCTTGGCGGCCTCTATGACCTCCTCCCGACTGGCCCCGGGCTTGCCGTACTGGATGTTCTCAAACACAGTACCGGAGAACAGGTACACATCCTGCTGGACAAAACCGATCTGAGAACGGAGAGACTGCAAGGTCACACTGCGGATGTCTTCCCCGTCGATGAGGATACGTCCCTCGTCCACATCGTAGAACCGGGGAATCAGATTGCACAGCGTAGTCTTGCCGCCGCCGGAGGGGCCCACCAGGGCCACGTTCTCCCCGGCCTTCACGTTCAAATTGATATGGGAAAGCACCTGCTTGCCGTCGTCCGCGTAGGAAAAGCTGACGTTTTCAAAAGCAACGTCGCCCCGCTTGATCTCCAAGGGTTTGGCGCCGGGCTCGTCGAAGATGTCCACGCCAGCGTCCATCACCTGGAAGAACCGCTCCACACCGGTCATACCCTGCTGGAACTGCTCCGCAAACTGGACCAGCCGCCGGATAGATGTGATGAGGGTGCTGACATAGAGCATATAGGCTACCAAATCGCCGGGCTCGATCTGGCCGTTGATCATAAAGAGGGCACCGGCCACCAGCACCAGCAGGTTCATCAAGCCGTCAAACAGCCGGTTAGAAGCCTCAAAGCCGCCCATGTAAAAATACCGGCGGCGCTTCACGTTGAAGAACACCTGGTTGCCCTGCTCGAATTTATCCTTTTCCAGCTCCTCGTTGGCGAAGGATTTCACCACTCGAACGCCCAGTAAGCTGTCCTCCACCTGAGCGTTGATCTCACCCAGCTGGACACGCTGCTGCCGGAACTGCTCCTTCATCTTTCGGTTGAAGTACACAGCAGCCACAATGATGAAGGGCACCACTGTAAACATAATGAGAGTGAGCCACACATTGATGCCGCAGAGGATCACAAAAGAACCGATGATCTTGATGGCGGCGATGAAGAATTCCTCAGGGCAGTGGTGAGCGAACTCCGTCACGTCGAACAGATCTGTGGTGATGCGGGTCATGATCTGGCCCACTTTCGTGTTGTCGAAATAGTTGAAGGACAACTTTTGCAGATGATCGAACATGGCGGAACGCATGTCGGTCTCGATCTTGGTACCCATGATATGACCAATAGAGGCCATAAAGAAGTTGGCCGCAGCGTCCACCAAGCGCAAAAACAGGTAGAGAGCGCCGATCTTCGCGATCATCTCTACCGTTAACGAAGCAAGGTCATTGATGCCGGCATTGGTCACATAGCGCACCAGCATGGGGAGCACCAGTTCGCACACCGTGGTCAAGGCAGCGCAGAACAGGTCGAATACCAGCACGCCTGTATACTTCTTGAAATAAGGGATGAACCGCCGGATCAGTCCCTTGGGATGTTTCCGTTTCGTTGATTCCACAATTCCACCTCAAGTCTTTCCAAAAATACCCTACCCTGCATTATGCCACAAACCGCCGCCAGAATCAACCCCCAGGCTCCGTCTCCGGCAAGTCCAACGCCTCAAGCCGACCCTTGCAAATACTTGGCGTGGGCATTATAATCGTTACTGAGAGGAGGATGACAGATTGAACATTGTTGTTTTGGACGGAGGCACCACCAACCCGGGGGATCTCTCTTGGGAACCTTTGGAGCGTCTGGGAAACCTCACGGTATACCATGAAACCCCTTCCCAACTGGTTTTGGAGCGCCTACGAAACGCACAGGCGGTCATTCTGAACCGGATCACCCTAGGACGGGAGGAATTCTCCCATCTCCCGGAGCTGCGCTATGTGGGCACTTTGGCCACCGGATATAACACCATCGACACCCAAGCCGCCAGAGAGTTTGGAGTCACCGTGTGCAACGTGCCCCACTACTGTGAGGCCTCTGTGGCCCAGCATGCCTTGTCGCTGCTGCTGTGTCTGTGCAATAAAGTCCAGCGCTCCAGCGACCTGACAAGAGCAGGCCACTGGACTCAAGCCGTGGAAGAAAGCCACCAGTCGCTGCTCCCTGTGGAGCTTGCCGGTAAAAAACTAGGTGTGGTAGGATTCGGCAGCACAGGACAGCGGATGGCTCAGCTTGGCCTTGCCCTGGGCATGAATGTCCTTCTGTACAGCCGCACTCAAAAGCCCGCGCCTGAGGGCTGTCGCTGGGTGGAGCTGGAAACTCTGTTCCGGGAAAGCGACGTTGTCTCCCTGCATTGTCCTTTGACAGCGGAGACCCGGGGGTTAGTGAGCAGGGAACGCTTGGCGATGATGAAACCCACAGCTTTTCTTATTAACACTGCCAGGGGCGCTGTGGTGGACGAGATCGCTCTGGCCCAGGCTTTGAACGAAGGACGTTTAGCGGGGGCAGGTGTGGACGTGTTCACCCAGGAGCCCCCTGCCCCAGACCACCCTCTGCTGGGAGCGAAAAACTGTGTCCTCACTCCTCATGTGGCATGGGCTACAAGGGAAGCCCGAGAACGGCTCATCGATACTGTGGCGGAAAACCTCCGGTGTTATAGGCAGGGAAAGCCTCAGAACGTGGTGAACTGAAAGCAGCAGGCGTCTCAGCGTTCCCCATGGGAGCGCTTGGCACATAGACCGAGTATTTTTCATTTGGAAAGGATGGACGTTGTAAATGAACGATTTTATTTTCCACGCGCCGACCAAGGTGGTATTCGGCAAAGGCACGGAAAATCAGGTGGGCCAGCTCTGCAAGGAGCAGGGCGCTACAAAAGTACTGGTACACTTCGGCGGACAGAGCGCCAAAAAGAGCGGTCTGCTGGACCGTGTCTGCGCTTCTCTGGAAGCGGCTGGCCTGCCCTACGTGATGCTGGGCGGCGTAAAGCCCAACCCCCGGCTGTCCCTGGTGTATGAGGGCATCGAGCTTTGCCGGAAAGAGGGCGTAGACTTTCTGCTGCCCGTAGGCGGCGGCAGTGTCATCGACTCCGCCAAGGCCATCGGCTACGGCCTTGCTAACGACTTCGACGTGTGGGACCTGTATGACCGCAAGCATGTAGCCACGGCCTGCGCTCCCATCGGCGCGGTGCTGACCATCGCCGCGGCAGGCAGCGAGATGAGCGACTCCAGCGTTATCACCAAGGAAGAAGGCGGCATCAAGCGGGGCTACAACAACGATGTGTGCCGGTGCAAGTTCGCGGTGATGAACCCGGAGCTGACCTACACCCTCCCCGCCTATCAAACCGCCTGCGGGGCCGCAGACATTATGATGCACGTGATGGAGCGGTATTTCGTGAAAGAGGACACCATGGAACTCACCGACGGCATGGCGGAAGCCCTGATCCGCACGGTGATGAAGAACGCCGCCATCTTGATGAAGGAGCCGGAAAACTACAAGGCCCGGGCCGAAGTGATGTGGGCAAGCTCCCTGGCTCACAATAACCTGATGGCCTGCGGCGGTCCCCGGGGCGACTGGGCCTGCCACCAGATCGAGCACGAGCTGGGAGGCATGTTCGACGTGGCCCACGGCGCCGGACTGGCAGCTGTTTGGGGAAGCTGGGCCCGGTACGTGTATGAGGACAAGCCGGAGCGCTTCGCTCAGTTTGCCCGGAAGATTTTTGGTATCTCCTGCAATGGAGACCCCAAGGAGACCGCTCTCAAGGGCATCGAAGCCATGGAGGATTTCTACCGTTCCATCGGCATGCCCACCAATATCCGAGAGCTGGGCTGCGACCTGACAGAAGAGCAGATCGTTACCCTGGCGGAAAAATGCTGCTTCGGCGGCCGGACCATCGGCCTGTTCCGTGTCCTCCGTCAGGAGAATATCCAGGAAATCTACCGTATGGCCAAAGGCTGAGATATTCATTCCCATTCCAAAACTCTGAAACCACAGCATCAGAATTTAGGAAAGATTCGCAGTCTGTTTCACAACTTTCCATAGAAAAAGGAAAAGGACCGGTAATCCGGTCCTTTTCCTTCTTTTGGGGAGGAGTTGTATTGAAAAGTGCGGCTTTCAGCCGCTAGGCTTGTACTCTTGATTACGATCATATTATAGTCGAGCAGGCCGCCGTTGTCAACTGTTTCACGGAGAATCTCTTTTTTTCACAATCTGGAAAATCCCAAAAATCCCTTTTTATAAATTCAGCACAACAAAGATCCCCCAAACCCGCATTCTGCTTGTGCTTTCAGGGGTTTTGTGCTACAATCATGGACAGTTTACAGAAAAGGAACGATCCGGATGGCATTGCTGCGAAAAAACGAAATTGTGGAAATGGAGATCACCGGCATGACGGCTCAAGGGGCCGGTGTGGGTCATTGGGAAGGCATGGCCGTATTCACGCCTTTGACTGCCCCAGGAGACAAAGCTAGAGTACGGATCGTCAAGGTAGCGAAGAATTACGCCTTTGGCCGGTTGGAAGAACTGCTCTCCCCTTCTCCGGACAGAGTGGAGCCTGATTGCCCCTGCTTTGCCCAATGTGGGGGCTGCTGTTACCGGCACATTTCCTATCAGGCGGAACTTCAGATCAAGGAAGCTCGGGTGCGGGATGCTTTGGAGCGGATCGGTGGTTTTCACGACCTGCCTGTAAAACCTATTCTGGGAGCGGACAGCCGGGACGGCTACCGGAACAAAGCCCTGCTTCCCTTGGGTCAAGACCGTGACGGGAATATGACCATGGGCTTTTACGCAGTGAATTCCCACCGCATCGTGGACTGTCAATTCTGCAAGTTACAGCCCAAAGTATTCAACGAGGCCATGAACGCCTTCCGACAGTGGGCTAAGGAATACGGCGATCCCATCTACGATGAAGCCAGTCACTCCGGACGGATGCGGCGGCTGTATTTGCGATATGGGGAAAAGAGTGGCCAAGTGATGGCCTGTGTGGTGGTCAACGGCAATGGGCTACATCACGAGGCAGAACTGGTCACTGCTCTGAAAAAGGCTGTGCCAGGGCTGACAAGTGTTGTGGTCAACTCCAACCGGGACAAAACCAATGTGGCACTGGGACAAAAATGCCGCACCGTTTACGGGGATGATGTGATCGTGGACACCCTGTGCGGTCTGCGGTTCCGCCTCTCCCCTCTCTCTTTCTACCAAGTCAACCGGACCCAGGCAGAGCGGCTTTACGGTTTGGCTGCTGGGTACGCCGGCCTTACCGGAGAGGAACTCCTTCTGGACCTGTACTGTGGTGCTGGGACCATTGGGCTTTCCATGGCTGGCAGCGCTAAACGGCTGCTGGGGGTGGAGATCATCCCGGAAGCAGTGGAGAACGCCCGGGAAAACGCTCGGCTCAATGGAGTGGAAAACGGGGAATTTTTCTGCGGGGATGCCGCAGAGGCAGCCAAGATGCTGGCCCAGCGCGGGGAACGCCCGGATGTAGTGATTCTGGATCCTCCTCGGAAGGGCTGTGACCCGGAACTGATCCGCACTGTGGCAGGATACGCTCCCCAACGGATCGTATACGTTTCCTGCGATCCCGCCACCCTGGCAAGGGACCTAAAACTGTTCGCCGAGCTGGGCTACCCACCCCTGGAAGCCACCCCCGTAGACATGTTCCCAGCTACAAGCCATGTAGAAACAGTCGCCTTGCTTTCCAAGAGGGAACTTCCATAAGGTCTGTGTGGAGTTCTCCCTGGAAGACATGGATATGCCCGCCGAAAATACTATTCAGACAGTGGAGCCATGCATAAAACCGCAGGCCGCCTCCGATCAAAAACGGGAAGGCGGCCTGTTTTATCGTTTCTATTGTTTTTTCTGCTTTTCCGGGGAGAACTGTGTCAGAACTAAAATATCTCCCGGTTTTATCTCCGTTTTGCCGGATGGAATGATCGTGTCAATACCACGCTTCACAAGAATAATACGTGAGGAGTGCGTTTGCGGGATTTCAGACAGAGTTTTGTTGGAATACGGTTTTTGATGGCCTACTACAATCTCACGCAGCACGAGATGTTCTCGATCGTCAAAACTTCGCGCTGCTAAAACCAACAAGTCTCCCGCTTCCAATCTGGTCTGGCCAGTAGGAACGACGATCTCATCCCCACGGATAATCATTGAAACCAATAATTCCGATGGCAGACGCAGTTGTTCCAAAGTTTTCTGACACCAGCTGTGTGTTTTATCCAGGTGAATTTTGATAAAGCTGATATCACTATCTTCTTGATAATCATTAAACGTATGATTGATATCTGTGGTTCGGTCAATCATGGAAAGTTTCTTCGCCACCCATGGCAGCAAAGTGCCTTGTATGGAAATGGACATGATCACCATGCAAAATACCAAATTATATAGATTGTAGGTAATGTTGATATCGCTGAGAACTGCTCCGATCGCAAATACAATGGATGCTGCACCACGCAGCCCAGCCCACGAGATCATACCAATCTGACGTAATTTGGGACGAAAAGGAACTAATAATACAGTGGTTACTACCGGGCGTACCACCATGGTAAGGAACAGCATCAGCACGATCGCCGGGACAAGGACCTCCGGCAACTCGATCGGGGTAACCAGCAGTCCCAACAGAAAGAAGATCTGCACTTGCGCTATATGGGTCAGCACATCAAAAAAATGACTCAGATACTTCTTTTGAGGGAGTTTTGCATTGCCGATCCAGATACCGCACAAATAAACGCTCAGATAGCCGTTTCCGTTGAAGTAAGAAGGGAGCGCATAGGCAAGCACCATAATAGACAAGAGAAATATAGTATGGCTTTGCTGCGTGGGAAGCAGTTGCTGGTGAAGAAGCTTTACTGCCAGCCACCCCATTGCCACACCGCAAATAGCTCCAATGCCGATTTGTTGCGTCAGCAAAAGAGGGACATTGACCGATTTACCGCTCAGAAGCGCAACTGTGACGGCTGTGAGCATATAACTCATGGGGTCATTGGAGCCAGACTCCACTTCCAAAAGGGAGTCTGTATGATAGTTCAGCGCGAGTTTTTGAGAGCGCAGAATATTAAATACTGAAGCAGCGTCGGTGGAGGAAATCACGGAACCGATGAGAAAGCTCTCTAACCAAGGCAAAGAAAGGACAAAATGGGCGAATAAAGCCACTCCACCAGCAGTTCCCGCTACACCCAAAGTAGACAACAGAACAGATGGTACCAATACCGGACGGGCAACTTTGATATTGGTTCCGAATCCTCCATAAAACATGATAAAGATCAAACAGATCGAACATACTGCATTGACTGCTTCGTAATCATTAAACTGTATCCTTAAAACACCGTTTTCTCCAAAGAGCATACCAAGTCCAATAAAAATAAGCAATGAAGGAATAGGCAGCTTTTCTAAAAAACGATTGAGTAAAATACAAATAAAAATCACACAACCTACCAGCAGTAGGGGTCCATTCAAAATTATCACCCACCTATTTTTATTATTTTTATCTTTAAAAGACAGTAGGAGCCGAATTGGCCAAATACCTTATGGCACTAGGAATTACTGATTTTTCCCGCTTGCTAATCTTTATATTTATTATATTCTATCACAGGAACAATCTCAATCCACATTTTGTGGACCCCGCCGCGGTCCATCTTGGGATTTTGCAAGTTTAGACGGTTACGGTAAGACAAACTCTCCCGCTAAACAGACGCTGGTAGGCCGTGAGCAAAAGTTCACATTATTCTGGACAATGCAGTTTTATACAATGAACATTTACCCATCTCATTTGAGATAATTTTTTTGATCTGCATCGCCCATGTATTGAACTATATGGTAAAATAGAAATAGTCGAAACACAGGTAGATCCAAAAAAGACTTCTCAAAAGAAGGGGGTATTATGATGGACTGGACCAAACGGGAGACCGTCATCGCCTTTTGCAAAAGTCTTTCTCCCGCAGTGATAGAGGACTACCCTTTTCACGACGACAACTGGACCGTCATGCGTCACTGGGGAAACCGAAAAGGGTTCGCCTTTATCTATGAGCGACAGGGACGCATCCAGGTAAATGTAAAATGCAGCCCGGAATGGCGGAAATTTTGGCGTGATACCTACCCTTCTGTGACGCCGGGCTATCACATGAATAAAGAACATTGGAACACCATCGTGTTAGACGGAACGGTGCCCCCGGAAGAGATCCAGAACATGCTTTTGGAAAGTTTCCGGCTCACCGCACCTAAAAGGAAGGAGATACCACCACAATGCTGAAAATAGGATGCCACCTTTCCAGCTCCAAAGGCTATTTGGCCATGGGCAAGGAAGCGATAAAGATCGGCGCCAACACCTTTCAATTCTTTACCAGGAATCCCCGGGGCGGCAAGGCCAAACCCCTGGATCTGGAGGACGTGGCCGCGTACAATGCTTTTGCTGAAGAACAGGGACTGTTCCCCATTTTAGCCCATGCTCCCTACACCCTCAACGCCTGCGCCGCCGACGAGGGCCTGCGGACCTTTGCTCGGGAAACCATGGCCGACGATCTTTCTCGGCTGGAACATATTCCCGGTACCATGTACAATTTTCATCCTGGCAGCCATGTAAAACAGGGCGCTGAAAAAGGGATTCAGCTGATCGCTGAGCATTTGAACGCTATCCTCTCCCCTGAACTTCACACCACCGTACTGCTGGAAACCATGGCAGGCAAAGGTTCTGAGGTTGGACGCAGTTTTGAGGAGCTTCGGGCCATCATGGATCAGGTGGAGCTTTCGGACAAACTGGGAGTCTGCATGGATACCTGCCACGTGTCCGACGGAGGTTACGATATAGTAAACGACCTGGAAGGGGTCCTGGAAGAGTTTGACAAAGTCATCGGGCTGGGGCGGCTGAAAGCCATTCACTTGAACGATTCCATGAACCCTCTGGGCAGCCACAAAGACCGGCATCAAAAGCTGGGAGAAGGCACGCTGGGCATGGAAGCCTTGGAACGCATCGTCAATCACCCGGCCTTGCGGGATCTGCCCTTCTATCTGGAAACTCCCAATGATTTGGAGGGTTACGCCAGAGAGATTGCCATGATGAAGGCAGCTTATAAGGAATGAAACCCAAAAAGGGAGAGCAGATAGCTCTCCCTTTTTTTGATTCAAGTGCGTTTTTTCTTTTTCGAAGTCAACCGGACCACAAGAAGCTTTTCGCCCTCTACCACCAACAGCGGGCACAAAGACAGAGCTCCTACCAAGAGCCATTGGAAGGCCGTCAAAGAAGTGGTCTTGAACAGGGCTGCCAGAGGTGGGCACAACACCACGCTGACCATCAGTAACGCGCAGAATCCGCAGGCCATGACCAATTTCCGGTTGGAAAACAGACCTAGCCGCAGTACGGACCGTTCCGAACGCATATTGAAACTGTGTACCAACTGAGACAGACTGAGCACACAGAAGGCCATCGTGCGGCCCACCACAGGCTGGGCAGGGTCTGCATCGAAAAAGACCCGTCCAAGAGTGTAAGCCAGAAGCGCAAGCGCTCCTACCAAGCAACCTTCCACTGCCACAGAAAAGCCCATGCCCCCAGAAAAGATCCCCTCTTCCCGTTTGTGGGGCGGGGAATTCATTACGTCCTTCTGGATGGGATCCACTCCCAGAGCCAAAGCAGGGAAGGAATCGGTGACAAGGTTCACCCACAAAAGCTGGATCGCCAGCAGGGGCGTGGGAACCCGCAGCAGAAACGCCACAAACACCACCAGGATCTCTCCAATATTGCAGGAGAGCAGAAAATGGATGGTCTTGCGGATGTTTTGATAGATACCTCTCCCCTCTCGGACCGCCGCCACGATAGTGGAGAAATCATCGTCCGTGAGGACCATATCCGCTGCGGACTGAGCCACTTCCGTGCCGTTCTTCCCCATGGCGCATCCGATGTCCGCGCTTTTCAAGGCGGGGGCGTCGTTGACCCCGTCGCCTGTCATGGCCACCACCATGCCCCGGCGCTGGAAAGCCTTGACGATCTTTACTTTATGTTCCGGGGACACCCGGGCAAAAACTCGATAGTCGAAGATCTTTTTGCTTAATTCCCCATCGTCCAGACGATCCAGCTCCTGGCCGGTCATTACCTGGGAAGAGTTTTCCGCCATACCCAACCGCTTCCCGATAGCCAAAGCCGTGGCGGCATGGTCCCCGGTTATCATCACCGGCAGGATACCCGCACGCTGGCACTGGGCCACCGCTTCTTTCACCCCGGGCCGAGGCGGATCCTCCATGGCGATGAGGCCGCAGAAGATGAGTCCGCTTTCCGTTTCCCGGTCGTCATCGGACAGGGTATCCACATCTTTATAGGCCACCGCCAGCACACGCAGCGCCCGCTGGGCCAATGCGGTGTTGTCGGAAAGGACCTTTGCTTTCATGGCACCGGTAAAGGGCTGGCTTCCCTTGCCCTGGACCATCCCCGTACACCGGGCAATGAGCACATCCGGAGCGCCTTTGGATATGATCCGATACCCTCCCTCCGGCAGACGGTGAGCAGTGGTCATCATCTTTCGGGCAGAGGTGAAGGGGATCTCCCCCACCCGGGGGAATTCCTTTTCCAGCGTCTCCTTTTCTCGTTTGCAGGCCCGGAGGAAAGCTGTCTCCGTTGGGTCACCGGTAAGCGTCCCTCCTACCACTTGGGAGTTGTTGCACAGGGACGCCAACTCCAGAGCGAACTGTGGCAAGGCACCTTCCAGCCGTTCTTCCCCTCTGGGACCGGAAAAAGCCACCACTGTCATCTTGTTCTGGGTGAGGGTCCCGGTCTTGTCAGAACAGATCACTTGAGTACTGCCCAAGGTTTCCACCGCGGGTAGGTGCCGAACAATAGCCCGCTTCTGAGCCATGCGTTTGATGCCCATTGCCAGCACAATGGTCACCACAGCAGTGAGCCCCTCGGGGATAGCCGCCACCCCTAAGCTGATGGCGATCATGAACATTTCCAGGGGTTCCATCCTTTGGAGAAGTCCCAGCAGAAAGATCACACCGCAGATGAGCACCACGCCGGCTCCCAGCACTTTACCCGTTTGCTTCAGTCGCTGCTGCAAGGGAGTCTGGGGGGCCTTCTCATTTTCCAGCATCCGGGCGATCTTTCCCATGGCGGTGTCCATCCCTGTGGCGGTGACCACTCCCACCCCTGCCCCGGACGCAACTCCCGTGGAGGAAAACACCATGTTCTTCCGCTCCCCTAAAGGCGCGTTCTTGGGGCATCGGGCATCGGCGTCCTTTTCCGCAGGGACCGATTCTCCTGTCAGGGCAGACTCCTCCGCTTTCAGCTCCACACTGCGCAGCAGACGCAGATCGGCCGGAACAAGATCCCCTGCCTGGAGGACCACCACGTCACCAGGCACCAGCTCCCAGCTTTCCACTCTCTGACGTTTCCCGTCCCGGAGGACCTGGGCATGGGGAGAGGACATTTTTTTCAGCGCTTCGATGGCTTTATCCGCCCTCAGCTCCTGGACGGTGCCGATCACTGCGTTTACCACCACGATGGCCAGAATGATGAGGGAATCCACATATTCCCCGTCCCCCTTGACCCAGGACACGGCAAAAGACACCGCCGCTGCCACCAAAAGGATCAGCACCATCAGGTCTTGGAATTGGCTTAAAAAGCGCAGAAATACGCTCTGGCCTTTCGATGTCTGCAATTCGTTTCTTCCGTATTTCCCCAGCCGGCGCTGGCACTCCGCCCCACTTAAGCCCCGGTTGGGATCCGTCCTCAGGGCTTCCAGGACTTCCTCCCGGCTGACGCTGAAAAAATCCATTCCTTTGCTCCTCCTTGAAGTCAAGGCCAGCGGCCCGCTTTTTTTATAAGGTCTATGCGGCGCCATCTGGCTTTATGAGGGCAAAAGAAAAACCCCGCAGGAAGCGGGGCGTTTCTGACAGTCAATTTTCCTTCTGGTAAGAAGGTGCGTTTTTGGGAGTCTTGCCCTTGATGACGTTCCGGTAATAGGCGTAGGTCAAAGGCTCTTCCTCAGAGAGGATCTCCGACTCTTCCGCCAAACCGATAAACACCATATGAGTGCCAAGGTCCACAGTCTTTTCGACCTTGCAGCTGTAATGGGCGCAGGCAGCCTGGAGGGGATAAGGCATGCCGGCGTTGTCCTGAGCAAAGGGAATGTCCTCGAACTTGTCAAGATCTCTGCCGGAACGGAATCCGAACCGTCCGATGTACATAAAATCCGCCCGCTGATCCAAAGCCACAGCAGCAAAACGGCCGGCCTTCTCGATGAGCTGACAGGTGAGGTTGTCCTTGCTCACCGCCACAGAAAGCCGCACGGGCTCAGCAGTGACCTGCTGCAAGGTGTTGACCACACAGCCGCTGCGCTGTCCTTCCGCCTCAGCGGACACCACATACAGACCGTATGTTACTTTGTACAATGCTTTTTCATCCATGGAAAGAGCCTCCTTTTCAGTGGGATTCTATGTCTCTATTATTTCACACTTGTCTCCATTTATCAACCTTGACTTTTCTATGGACTCCCGGGTATAATGAAACGTATTTTGTTAGATTATGGGAAAGAAGATGGGCCCATGAAGGGAAGCAAGACCTTCCGTTACGCGTTTTCAAAGTCTCTGCCGGTAATGTTCGGCTACCTCTTTTTAGGCTCTGCCTTTGGGGTGATGCTCCAACAGGCCGGCTACAATTTTATCTGGGCGTTTTTCATCAGCCTGACGGTGTTCGCGGGGTCGGGCCAGTTTTTGCTGGTGTCCTTGCTTAGCGGCGGCGCTACCCTCACCATGACCGCCGCCATGACCCTGCTCATCAACAGCCGCCATATTTTCTACGGGCTGTCCTTTCTGGAGCGCTTTAAAAAGACCGGAAAGAAATATCCCTACATGATTTTCTCCCTCACTGACGAGACCTACTCGGTGCTGTGTTCCGTAAAGCCTGAGAAGGATGTAGACGAGGGAAAAGCCATGTTCCTTATCGCTTTTCTCAACCATCTGTACTGGATCGCCGGAGGTGTACTGGGAGCTCTGTTGGGGCAGTTCCTGCCTATCGATTTTACCGGCATCGACTTCTCCATGACAGCGCTGTTTGTGGTGCTGTTCATTGAGCAATGGCTGGATTTCAAATCCCATCTGCCCGCCATTACAGGACTGTTCGTGTCTTTGGTGTTTCTGCTGCTTTTGGGACCGGATAACTTTATCCTTCCCTCCCTGCTGGTGACTGTCACCGTACTGATGGCCTGCAAGAACCTGGTGCAGAAGAAAATGGAGGAGCCCGCCCCGGCAGCGGATGGGCTGAAATCTCAGGAAAGCAAGGAGGAAGACGCCCCATGACCATGATCCAATCCATCGTCACGATCGCTGTGGCGGCTGTATGCACCTTTTGCACCCGGCTGTTCCCCTTTGCCCTCTTCGGCGGCAAACGCCAAGTACCTCGGATCGTACTGTTTCTGGGGAACGTGCTTCCCCCCGCCATTATCGCTACCTTGATCATCTACTGCTTGAAAAGCGTCAATCTTCTCAACTTCCCCAGCGGCATCCCCGAGCTGATCTCCATCGCTCTGGTGGCAGCGCTCCACCTGTGGAAACGGAACACATTACTCAGCGTGGGAGCAGGCACTATCTGCTACATGGTGCTGATCCAAACCGTGTTCGCATAACTTAACAGAAAAACGGGCCTCCTTCTTATTGGAAGCCCGTTTTTTACGCTTAATCTTAATTTAGTCCAGGAATTCTTCCCGCAGAGTGACACCGAAATCTTTAGCGATAGCACGCAGGTTGTCGTCCTCGATAGTCTGGAGGATCTTCCCGCCGCCAGCGGAAAGGGCCAGCAGATAGATCTGAGCTGCCTTCTCGATAGTGTGCATCAGCCCGAAGGTGGTATCAAAATCCGGGCCGGAAGCGAACAGCCCATGATGGGCCCACACCGCCGCGTCATATTCCTTCATCAGCTTGCTGGTGGCCAGAGCGATATCCGCTCCGCCCGGGACCATCCAAGGCACCACTCCCACACCACCGGGGAACACCACCGGGCACTCCGTGGCGCTCTGCCACAGGGCGCGGGTGAAGTCACGGGCGGTAAGGGGCAGGATGTAAGTCATGGCGATCAGGTTGGCGGGGTGAGCGTGGTAGATCACCCGGTTTTCCCCGTTGGTGGCCGCTTTCCGTACGCTGTGGTTGAGGAAGTGGCTGGGGAACTCACTGGTGGGACGGCCGCCTTTTTCCAAACCCCAGACGATCCGCCAGCGCTTTCCTTCTCCGTCGATCTCCAAAATGCACAGGTTATCCTGAGGCGCCAGAGGCACATTGCGGAAGTATTTCCCGCTGCCTGTGGAGATGAAATACTCTCCTGCCAGATTCTCCCCGGTAACTCCCATATCCACCCAGTCTCCCGGGGTCTCTTTAAAATGAGGCTTACACTGTTCCACCTCTTCCGGACGCATTCGGTAAGTCAGGTTGCCGCCGTTGCGCTCGTGCCAGCCCTGATCCCAGCCGTCGCCGCACATGCGGATGTAATCTTGCATCACTGGAATATCTGTGATCTTCATGGCTGTTCCCTCCTTATACCCGCTTGAGCAGGACGTCCCGCTCGTACTGGGCCACTGTATCATACCATTCCTTCCCGCCGGGGACTCCCTGGGTCTGGCAGTAATGCTCCCAGATATCTCCAAAGGGCAGCGTTTTCAGTTCTTCGTTTAGCACCATCAGCTCCGTGAACCGGCAGCTGTCCTGAAGCTCTTTCAGCTGGTCCCAAGGCTGGAGCAGCGCGAACAACAGGGCTTTCTCCATGCTCCGGGTGCCAACCACCCAGGCTGCCACCCGGTTGATGGAAGCGTCGAAGAAATCCAGACCGATGAGCACTCGGTCCAAAGCATCGTTGCGAACGATCTCCTTGGCAATCTCCTTTACCTCGTCCTCATAGAGCACCACATGGTCGCTGTCCCACCGGACAGGCCGAGTGACGTGAAGGGGCACTTTGTCAAAGAAAGCCAGCAGGCTGGGGATCTTGTCGCTGACCACCTCTGTGGGATGGTAGTGGCCATTGTCCAGCAGGTCGTAGACCCCCGGATGGCTGGCGGCGTAGCTGAGGTAGAATTCCGAGGAGCCCACAGTGAAAGCCTCCATGCCGATGCCAAACACCTTGCTCTCCACGCAGTCGATGACTCCTGGGAGCTTTTCCGCGAAGATCTGATCCAGGCTGTCCTTCAGCCGCAGCCGGGGCCCCAGACGGTCGGCAGGAACATCCTTATAGCCGTCAGGGATCCACACATTGCACAGCACCGGGCTTCCCAGCTGCTCCGCAATGTAGGAGGAGATCCTCCGGCACTGGATGCCATGGCGCACCCAGAACTGACGCACATCCTCCTCCGGAGAGGAAAGGGTCAGGTTGTCTTTCACCATGGGATGGCTGAAGAAAGTGGGGTTGAAGTCGATGCCGAGATCGTTTTCTTTGGCAAACTGGATCCACTTATCGAAGTGACAGGGCTGAAGCTGATCCCGGTCCACCTGCCCCCCATCTTCAAAGACGGCGTAGCTGGCGTGAAGGCTGATCCGCTTTTTCCCGGGAACCAGGCTCATCGCCTTCAAAAAGTCCGCTTTCAACTCCTGGAAGTTCCGTGCCCGGCCCGGGTAGTTTCCGGTGGTCTGGATGCCTCCGGACAGAGCTCTTCCCGTACCCTCCAAACCGATGACGTCGTCGCCCTGCCAGCAATGGACGCTGATGGGGATATCTGCCAGTTTCGCCAGGGCCTTTTCAACGTCAATGCCCAACTCCTCGTACCGCTTTTTCGCGCTTTCATATCGTTCGCTCAACATAACTCATCCTTTCCGCATGAATGATGGATCTTCTCAAGAATGTTGCGGCCAGAATTCCTGAATGGAAAAACTCCGCCGCTCCGCTTTACGAATGGATTCCAGATCCGGGAACTCACCTTGGGCAAGCATCTGGACCATCAAGTTTCCTAGAGCGGTACCCTCCGTAGGACCGGCATAGACCGGCAGACCTGTGGCATCAGCGGTAAGCTGGTTCAGATAAGTATCCCGGCTGCCTCCCCCTACGATATTCACCGCGGTGTAGGTCTTGCCCGTCAGGCGGGACAGCTCCTCCACGCTCTCGGCGTAGCTCTCTGCCAAACTGTGGTACACGCAGCTTCCCAGTTCTCCCAAAGTTTCCGGCACCGGCTGACCTGTCTCCTGACAGTAAGAGCGAATCGCTTCCCCCATGTTTTCCGGGGCCAGAAAACGTCCGTCGTTTACGTCCACACGGGAGGGAAAATCCGCCGCCTGTCGAGCCTGCTGTTCCAGAACGGCGAAGGTGACCCCTTCCCCACCTTCCCGACGCAGAGATTGGAGCATCCAAAGGCCCATGATATTTTTCAAGTAGCGGAACCGGTATTGGTAGCCGCCCTCGTTGGTGAAGTTCTGTTCCAGGCTTTCCCGTGTGGTGATGGGAGAAGAAAGTTCCGTTCCCAAAAGACTCCAAGTACCGCTGGAAAGGTACACACCGCCCTCCTTTGCCGGGACCGCCAAGAAGGCCGAGCCGGTGTCGTGGGTGGCGGGAAACACCACTTGACAGTCAAACCCCACTTGCCGCTGGATCTCCGGGGTCAAATGTCCCACGGACTCCCCGGGCATGCGCAGAGGCCCAAACAGTTTTTTGGGAAAACCTAGACGGTCTAAAAGCTCCCCGTCCCAGGTCTTTGTTTGGGCGTTTACCAGGCCGGTGGTGGTAGCGTTGGTATACTCATTTTCCATGTTCCCGGTCAGACGATAGGTCAAATACTCTGGGACCATCAAGAAGCGAGCGGCCCGTTCCAGCAACTCAGGCTCCTGACGCTTCACTGCCATCAGCTGGTAGATGGTATTAAAGATCTGTTTTTGAATACCTGTGTGGGCATACAGCTCCTCTGGCGAGATCAGCTCCTCCACCGCATGATCCATGCCCTGGGTACGGCCGTCCCGGTAAGCCACTGAATCTCCCAGCAGCTTCCCTTCCTGGTCCAAAATCAGAAAATCCACTGCCCAGGTATCAATGCCCACACTGTCCGGAATTTTGGAAAGCTCCCGGCACCGCTCTAATCCCCGGACCACTTCCCGGAACAAGTTCTCCATGTCCCAGCAGAGACGGCCGTTCTTTTTGGTAAGCTTGTTCTCGAACCGATAGATCTCTTCCAGGCACAGTCTGCCTTCCTCCACCCAGCCTAAGATGTGCCGTCCGGAAGAAGCGCCGATATCCACCGCCAAATACGTTTTCAAGGGATCTCCCCCTTTCTTTCCTTCAGGATACCGCGAAACGGGCAAAAAAAGAAGGACGTATTTTTGGGAAAATACGTCCTGACTTTTTGATGTAAAAACGGTTCATTCCTCTGGGGAACGGAGAGTCTTGCGGTAATCTTTAGGGGTGACGCCGTAGCGCTCTCGGAACACCCTATAAAAATAGCTGGTATTTTCATACCCAACCGCCAAGATAATATCTTGAGTGGTGAGCCGAGTCTCCTCCAAAAGCTGGGCCGCTTTGGACAGCCGCTTCTCCAAAAGCAAGTCCTTAAAGGTGTGCCCGGTAGCTCTCCGCACAGCGGCGCTCAAATAGGGCAAAGATACGTGAAGCTCCTTTGCCAGCCGTGTAAGGTCTGCTGACCGGTAGTTTTCCTCGATCTCCCGCAGAGCAGCCAGCACCGGCCCACTGCCCGATGCTTCTTCCAAGTCTCCGGTGTAGTTCAGCAGCTGGAGCAGTAGCAGTCCCATGGTTGCCTGGTTGATACGCCGGGCGTTGGGTTGGGGATGGACCAGGCCCCACACCAGATTCTCCACAAGATTCTGGACTGTGGGCGCTTCCGCTACCCGGAAATGGAGACAGCTCATTTCTCCGCCGCTTTGACGCAAACCACCTAACAGAAACTTTCCCAGCACATTATCCGTGCCGATCAAGGTGAGAGCATAGTCGAAAAACTGGGGCAAAACGATGAAATTGACCCCCACGTCCCCTTCTTCCGCCCGGTCCACGCTGTGAGACGCATGCTGGTTTAAAAACAGCAGTTCCCCTTCCCGGAGAATCATAGGCGGACCCCCGTCGATCCGGTGAACTGTCTGTCCGGAACACATGTACATAATCTCCACGTAATTGTGGGTATGGGCCGGAAATTCGGCGAACCGGGTATGAGGACGCACTGTGATCAGCTTTCCTTTGGCTAGGAGCTTCTCACTGTCGATCAAAAATCCCCCACCGGAACTGTAAAGGCTCCGGTCTACCTGGCCGCCTGCCAACAGCCGTTCTTCTTCCTCCGTCACCCTGCGGAGTTCCCTCATCAGATCTTCCCGCACTCTATCACTTCTCCCCTGTGAATTTCACTTCCTCGCCGGCTCCTGACACGTCACGCCGCCGGCACGATGGCTATGGCCTCATCTGCGGTGAGATACTCGTGTTTCACCATCATGTCCACAACCTGCCGCTGACGCTGCGCCGCCAAGTCCGGGTTTTGGGTCAGGTCATAGACGGAGGGGGCATTGGGGATGCCCGCAAGAAGAGTGCACTGGTTTTCGTCCATCTGCTCCGGCTCTACCCCAAAGTAAGACCGGGATGCGGAAGCCACGTCATAACAGCCGTTCCCAAAATAGATGCTGTTGACGTACAGCTCCAAGATCTCCTCTTTGGAGTAGTTGGCTTCCAGGTGGAAGGCCATGAACACCTCCGCCACCTTTCGTGTAAGTTCCTTTTCCTGGGAAAAGAACAGATTCTTGGCAAGCTGCTGGGTAATGGTGCTGCCGCCTTCCACAAAGGACATGGCCTTAATGTCATTGACCACCGCTCGTCCGATGGCGATCAGGTCGATGCCGTTGTGGTCGTAGAAACGGTGATCCTCCGCAGCGATGACAGCGTCCACATAAGTATCAGGAAGCTCCTCAAAGGAGGTGTAGCTGTCCTGAGCCTGGATCTGCTTGACCCTCTGGTCCAAGGGCATGGCTTCCAGCGCCTGAGTATACATGTTCCACCCCATAAAGAGCAGGGCGCCCACAGCGCACAGACACAGAGCCATCATCAACAAGAATACGTTTCTTACCACCCGCAAGACTTTCATAGCTGTTCCTCTCTCCTTGCCGGGCAACCCGGCGTTCCTTTTTCATGGCACTATCTTACCAGCTATTTCTTGCGAATTTCTAACGGCAATCTTTATACTCCCTGAAAACTCCTTACGATTTCTTACGGCCCTTTCCCCGGCTGGGAGAGACTTCTCTCCGGAACACATAGGTCTCCTCTGAGGACAGCTCCTGGTTAAACCGATAACCCAAACGATCAAATTCCCGCAGCTCCTCGGGAGTCTTAGCACCTCGTTCCGCCGCGAACCGCACCATCTCCCCTCGAGCCATTTTTACATAGACTCCCTTTTCCACCAGCTTCCCTGGTTCTGCCTCTTCCCCGAACACGCAAGTAATGAACCTGGCCCTACCTTTCACAAATGGACGCACCGCCTTGGCATACTCTTCTGAAGCCAGATTGACCAGCTCATCGTCCTCTGTCAAAAGCTGTTCCGCCAGAGTATCTCCCCAGAACTGGTAAAGATTTTTTCCTCGGGGCGTTGCCAGCTTGGCCTGCATCTCCAAACGGTAAGGCTCCACTCCGTCGAAGGGGCGCAGCACTCCATAAAAACCGGAAAGGATCCGCAGATGCTCCTTCACATACTCCAGCTGGTTTTGAGTGAACAGCCCAGGGGCCATATATTTATATTGGATACCATCATAGGCCAGTAAGGCAGGGGTTTCCCCTTTAGAAAGATCCATCTCCTGAAACCGCTGAAAGGCCTCCTGAGCCAAGGCATCGTTGCATGCAAGGAGCTTTTTCAGCTGGGGGTAAGATAACTTCCGCAGCTCCTCCAGGAGAAGCGTTGACTGATCCGCTAAGACAGGAGTCGACTCCGGCGGAAGGAAGTCCCGATCCACCCGCATTTTCTTCGCCGGAGAGATCAACAGCTTCACAGGGCACCCTCCTGGTGAGCCCGCTCACCTTGAAGCATAGCCTGCCGTTCCCGGGCAAGCTCCTCTCGCAGCTGAAACGCGTTCCAGCCACCATTGGTAGCGGTGAGCACCGCTTTCAAGTCCACCGAAGGAATCTTCTTCCGGCGAAACCCTTGGAGAAGATCATTCATCTGTCGGGAGGAGAGTCCCGCCATCACCATGAGCTCGTCGGAAAAAGGTTGGATCTCCTGAGCTGGTTCCTGAACGGTATCAAGTCCCAGTACATCGTTTAGGGGCTTTCCAAAATCCTCCGGGGCTACGGAACGGGCTCGAAGCTTCAAGGTAAGACAGAGCGCTTTGATCTTCCTGCCTTTCTCACTGTCCAAATTGTATAGCAACACGGTGGGGGTCATAGTTTTATCCTCTTTTCCGTTTGATTTCATGGAAAGTGTAGCACGAGTTTCCCCAGAATTGCAAGCCTTACCTAAAAATTTGCAAATTATTCTTGACTTTTACCTTCCTGTCTTGTAGAGTTATTCATGCAACTTTTTGAAGAGGAGAGATGCGCCGTGGGATTCTCTTTAGAAACCAGCGTACCAATTTTGACCGTTTTCCTTCAGGGGCTTTTGAGCTTCTTCTCCCCTTGCGTGCTGCCCCTGCTGCCCATGTACATCAGCTATCTTTCCGGCGGCGGCCGCACAGTGGAGGAGGATGGCACCGTCCACTATAAACGCAGCAAGGTTATGCTGAACACGCTGTTCTTTGTGGTGGGCATCAGCTTCGCCTTTTTCCTGCTGGGGTTCGGTTTTACCGCAGTGGGCCAGTTCTTCCGGGAAAACCGACTGCTTCTCGGCAGGATCGGCGGCATTATCGTGGTGCTGTTCGGCCTGTACCAGTTGGGAGTATTCGGTTCCGCTAAATTACTGAGTCAAGAACACCGTCTGCCTTTCCGCCTTGACAAGGTGGCAATGAACCCCTTGGTAGCTCTGGTTCTGGGATTCACCTTCAGTTTTGCCTGGACCCCCTGTGTGGGACCCACTCTGGCAAGCGTACTTTTGATGGCCACCTCTGCGGCTTCGGCCCAGGGGTTCCTGCTGATCGGGGTTTACACCTTGGGGTTTGTGCTTCCCTTCCTGGCGGTGGGCCTGTTTACCGGCACTCTGCTGGAGCTGTTCCGCAAACACCGGAACGTGGTAAAATACACCGTTAAAGTGGGCGGAGCTCTCATGGTATTCATGGGCGTGATGATGTTTACCGGCTGGATGAACCATCTCACCGGCTACCTGTCCAGTTTTGGAGCTGCAGACACCAGCACTTCCCAATCCTCAACCGTGGAAGAAAGCAGTGTTTCCAGCCAGGAGGAGAGCTCACTGTCCGAAAGCGTCTCTCAGGAAGAGAGCTCTCAGACGGAGGAAAGCACATCCTCTCAGGAAACTACCACCGTACCCGCTCCTGACTTCACACTGGTGGATCAATTTGGCAACAGCCACACCCTCTCAGACTATGAGGGAAAAACTGTATTCCTCAACTTCTGGGGTACCTGGTGCCCCCCCTGCCGGGCGGAAATGCCGGACATTCAGGAACTGTATGAAGAATACGGCGAGAATACAGGTGATGTGATTATTCTGGGAGTGGCCACCCCCAACGTGGGCAAAGAAGGTTCCAGTGAAGAAGTGGCGGCGTTCTTGGAAGAGAACGGCTACACCTACCCCACCGTCATGGACGAGGGCGGAGTCATTGCCGGGGCAAACTACTATATCTCTGCGTTCCCCACCACTTTCATGATCGACAAAGAGGGCAATATATTCGGTTATGCCACCGGACAGCTTACTAAGGATATTATGAAAAACATCATCCAACAGACCATCGACGGGAAGCGCACCTCCTAAGTGGTTTCCCCTTGCATTCTCCCACAAAAGCAGATATAATGGGAGCAATACCAATTTGGAGGGATGGAGTTGCCAAAGATCCAAGAATCTGCCGAAAATTATCTGGAGACGATCCTGGTTCTGAAGGAACGCAACGGCACGGTACGCTCCGTGGACATTGCTGCGGAAATGGGCTTCAGCAAACCCAGCGTCAGTGTGGCTATGAAAAACCTGCGGGAACAGGAATGCATCACCATGGGAGAGGACGGACTTATCTTCCTTACGGAAAAAGGTCAGCAGATCGCTGAAAGTGTCTACGAGCGCCACACTCTGTTCACCCAGTGGCTGGTATCCCTGGGCGTGGACGCTGCCACCGCCGCTCAGGACGCCTGCCGTATCGAGCACGTTCTGAGTAAGGAGACGTTTGAGGCCATCAAACGCCACGTCGCTGAACAAGTCCCTCACCAATAAACCGGATAAAACCTTTTCGCTGATAAAATTTAGGGTGTGCTGCGGTTTGCGGCACACCCTTTTTGTATATCTCCTCCCCCGCAAAAAGAAACGCTCCGAAAAAAATCGGAGCGTTTTTTGTGTTTAACCGATCAACATCCGTCCCTCGGGATAGATGGAATTGCCCTTTCCCCTATGGCGCATCAGGATGGACAATCCAAAGGACAAGGGACCCACACGGCCAATAAACATGGTAAAGATCAAGATCAGCCTGGAAATAGCGTCCAAGCGCGGAGTGACATTGGCGGAAAGACCCACGGTACCAAAGGCGGAAGTAGCCTCGTACAGACAATCCATGTAAGAAATATCCGGATTGAGAGCGCTGATGACGCCGGCATCTACGAACACCAGGAAAAAGGCCACGATCGTCACTGTAAGCGCCTTATACACTGTGGGTACGGAAAAACGATGACGGAATACCACCGCTTCATCCTTACCGCGGATGGTGCTGATCACCGTGACCGCCAACACCATGAAGGTGGTGGTCTTGATCCCGCCGCCGGTAGAACCGGGACAGGCGCCGATGAACATCAGCAGCACCGAAAGTATCTTGGCAAATTCCAGCTGAGCCCCAATATCCACCGAAGCAAACCCGGCAGTACGGGTATTGGTAGACTGGAAGAAGGCGCAGTTCAGCTTTTCGAACACATTCAGATGGGCCATTGTGTTGTCAAACTCAAAAATGAAGAAGCCCAAAGTGCCGAAAAGAAGCAGCGCCACAGTCACCCGCAGGCAGATCTGAGAGTGAAAATTCAGCCGGATAGTATCCTTGTGGCGGAGCCGGGGCTGAATCTTGCAGAGAAAGATATCCTGCACTACGATAAAACCCAGACCACCGATGATGATCAAAAAGGAGATAGTGAGGGAAACCAGAGGATCCCCCGCAAATGCTGAAACACTGCTGTTGCCCTCGATGAACCCCAGCACGTCGAAACCGGCGTTGCAGTAAGCGGAAACAGCGCAGAAAATGGAAGGCCAAATGCCTTTCAGACCATATGACGGCACAAAGCGGATCGCCAGCAGACAGGCGCCCACGGCTTCACAGATAAAGGTGAACCCAATGGCCAGACGCAGCAGGCCCACGATGTCCAAAAAACTTCCTCCGGAGCTTTCCGTAGCCAGCTTCATTTCCCGGATCCCCAGTTTTCTGCGGATAAACAGAGAGAAGCCGATGGTCAGGGTGGAAAGTCCCAGGCCGCCCAACTGGATCAAAGCCAGAATGACTCCCTGGCCAAACGGCGTCCAAAGCGTGTAGGTGTCTCCCACCACCAAACCAGTCACGCAGGTGGCGGAAGTGGCAGTGAACAGAGCGTCAAGGGGACGGAATCCCCCTCGCTTGGAAGCAATGGGCAACATGAGCAGAAGCGTCCCGGCCAGGATCAACATCAAGAAGCTCATGACGATGATTCTAGCGGGAGGCATGGTTTTTAACTTATCATTAAATCGTTGCTGCAGATCACTTAAATCAGGCATAGCAGATCATTCCAGCTCCTTTATAAACACATTTACCGGATCAGGCAATGAGCCGATCCATAGCCTTAGTCCGCTGAAGGGCAAGGATCAACGGCAAGCCCAGCACATAGCAGACCACCAGTTCCCCGATCCCCACGGAAAGGGCCGAAGCGCCAAACGCCGCCCAAGTGAAATTCCCGAAGGCGAATGTTCCCGCCTCAGAAAGACAGGCGATCTCGAAGCCCACCAGGACCACATTGGCGATGACCGGAGGCAGGGGCGCCAGCACAGGCACTCCTTTGATCCGGAACCGGCCTACCATCCAAGTGCCGATGGCGGCGATCAGGGTAGCGCCTGTTCCGAATACCCAGTCCACAATCCCCAGAGGACTGCCCAGGTTGGCAATGAAGCAACCCAGAGCCAGACCAGGGATCGCGGCGGGAGTGAACACCGGCAGTACAGTGAGCGCCTCTGAGAAGCGGAACTGCACCGCGCCGTAGGCCAAGTTCATGGCGGCCGCCACATAGGTCAGGACAGCGTAAAGCGCCGCTATCACAGCGCCCAGCGCCAGAAAGCGGACTTTTTTGGAAGTACTCATATTCAGTTTTCCTCCTAGTATTTTTTTAGGTCAGGATGTCGCGACTGACCGCAGGCACTGCCTGCATGAGATAGGATACACGCTTTTAAAAGAAAAAGCAAGTAAAACTTCCCGTAATCCGCTTGCGCAACGGAAGGAAATCGATTATAATATGGAAGTTGCATATAGGCGGGTATGGCGGAATTGGCAGACGCGCAGGATTTAGGTTCCTGTGGGCAACCGTGTGGGTTCGACCCCCACTACCCGTACCAAGCAGCGTGACGCTGCGCCCAAGTCACGTTCTTCGCTTACGTGAAGGACGTGATTTTTATTACTCGCCATACTTAAACGTTTCAATATTGCACGCTTTTGGAGATTTCCTGCACGGTTTTGGTAGCCGCTGAAAAGCCCGGCATGATATAGTTTGCCTGAGGTGATTCCTAATGAAAACGATTCATTATCAAACCGAACTCTGTGTTGTGGGCGGTGGTTTAGCAGGGATCTGCACGGCAATAGCTGCCGCGCGCCATGGCACGAAAGTGGTCCTGATACAAGACCGGGCTGTGCTGGGAGGAAACTCATCCAGTGAGATTCGGATGTGGGTATGCGGCGCCCACGGAAAAGACAACCGGGAAACAGGCATTGTAGAGGAGCTGCTGCTGGAAAACTTCTATTCCAATCCCGGCCTGAAATTTCCCCTGTGGGACCTCACTCTCTACGGTAAAGTCAAAGCCGAAGAAAACATCACTCTTCTTCTCAACAGCGCTGTTTTTGACGCTGTGGTGGAAAATGGAACCATCAAAAGCGTAAAAGCCTGGCAGCCAAACGCGGAGACCTTCCACGTGGTTCAGGCACAATATTTCACGGACTGCTCGGGGGATTCCATTTTAGCGCCTCTCAGCGGCGCCCAGTACCGCTACGGTCGGGAAGCAAGATCGGAATTCCATGAAACGATCCCCCCAGAGCAGGCAGATAAAAAAACCATGGGCATGAGCTGTTTGTTCCAAATACGGGAAACAGACCACTCCGTTTCGTTCACGCCTCCCGATTGGGCCTTTAAATACGAGACCGATGACAGCCTCCCCTATAAGGATCATTTCTTAGACAATAACTTCTGGTGGATCGAATTGGGCGGCGAATGGGACTGCATCCATGATACTGACCGCTGCCGGGATGAGCTTTTGAAAATTTGTCTGGGCGTTTGGGACCACATGAAAAACTATGGCGACCACGGCGCCCAAAATTGGGAACTGGAATGGATCGGCTTTTTGCCCGGCAAACGGGAAAGCCGCCGCTATGTGGGAGAATATACCGTCACACAAAACGATGTGGAAGCGGAAGGCCGTTTTGACGATCTGGTAGCTTACGCCGGCTGGACCATGGACGACCATTTCCCCCAGGGATTCTACTATACAGAAGGCTACCCCACCATCTTCCATCCGGCTCCTCAGCCTTGGGGGCTGCCTCTTAGGGCCATGATCTCCAAGAACATTCACAATCTGGTTTTCGCAGGCCGAAATATCAGCGTCACCCATGCCGCTTTAAGCTCCAGCCGTGTCATGGCAACCTGCGGCATCCTGGGACAGGCGCTGGGAACCGCCGTCTCCCAGTCCCTCAAGACCCACACTGATATACGAGATATTGACGTTCCCACTTTGCAAAATACGCTGATGGACGATGACTGTTATCTGCCCTGGCACAAGCGCAAGATATCCAGTCTGTCCGAAACCAGCTCTTGCACCTGCGACATCATCCGAAACGGTTTTGACCGTGGAGAAGAAAACTGCTGGGTAGGTCAGGACGGGGACACCATCACTTACAGTTTCCCACAGGACACGGACATCAAAGAGATCCGCCTCATATTCGACAGCAACTTGAACCGGGAAGAACACAACATGCCTTGCTGTTATCCCCTGCACGAGACAAAATATAAGGTACCGGAAACACTGATCCGGTCCTTTGAGATCGTTGGCACCAAGGCCGATGGCACCAACTGTGTGCTGAACATAGAAGAAAACCATCAGCGCTTTGTCAAGCTCCCGGTAGACTGGAAGGTATCAAAGATCACGTTCATTCCGAAAAGCACTTATGGCACGGCAGAGTTCCGGCTTTTCTCATTTGAGGTGCTGTGAATTCCTGCGGTATTCCGTAGGCGTCATTCCGTATTTCATTTTGAACGAGGAAGAAAAATGATTGCCGCTACTGTATCCCAAAAACAACGCCATTTCCGTGATGGTGGTATCGCTGTTGGCCAGATACCATTTGGCTTCATTCAACCGCAGATCATCGATAAACTCCGGCAAGCTCTTTCCCGAGTTTTTTAAAAACAGATGGCTCAAGGTAGACACGCTGTAATTGAAACGCTCGCTCAGTTGTTTCATGGTGATCCGGCTGTGACAGTTATCTGTTATAAACCGCAGTACCTTATGGTAAAGCTGGCTTTCCTGGTTTATGTCCTCCCCCTGTTTCAGGAAGTATGTTTCCAGCATACATGTCAAAGGAACGATCACAGCGTCAACAAACGTTTTTTCAGGCACATCCCGCTTTAAGTATTTTCCTGTCAGCCTTTTGATCTCATCTTCCGGTAGAGAATACTTGGCGGCAAAATGTTTGCTTTTTTCTTCCGTCAGATCGCTCCGGTAACCACTGACCGAAACGAAACATTTGATCTCGTCTCTGACGTGGACCGGGTACACATACTCCCCTACTCCAGCATAGCAGCATCCAAAAAAAGGTCCGTTTTGGGCGGCTTCCAGCACTTTGGTCTGGTTGCAGACACACTCTCTCCATTTTCCATAAACATTCTTCACATAGTGGCAGTAGGGGTTTCGATGATAATTATACTCCACGAACTTACTGTTGTTTATATATCCGCCGTGAAGAGTCACCGTCAAGCCGATGCTTTTCAGATACTCAATATAAGCAACGATATTTTGGGAATGTATCTCCGTTTCACTCACCCTTTGCAGGAATTTTTTCTTTGCGGCCCAAGCTCTTACGCAAGTTGAGCTTATTATACTGAATGACCTGCCAATGTCAAGACACGGTTCTTCCGTTTTGACCACAGTGTTGATCCAAAAATCTTATTTTAGCACAGGAGCTTTTCTCATGAACGGAACCATATTCGACATTCAGCGTTTTTCGGTACATGACGGCCCCGGCATCCGCACCACAGTCTTTATGAAAGGCTGCCCTTTGCGGTGCCGGTGGTGCCATAACCCGGAAGGCTTGTCCCCAGCGCCCCAACTGCAATATATGGAGCAGGAATGTATCCACTGCGGGCTCTGCGGGGATCGTTCCTCTTTAGAGGACGCCAAGAAATGCCCTACCGGCGCTTTAAAGGTCTGCGGGCAGACCATCAGCACCGATGCGCTGCTGGAAGAGGTCCTGCGGGATGAAGCGTTTTACGGGAAAGAAGGCGGCGTCACCTTTTCCGGAGGAGAATGCATGCTTCAGGCGGATTTCGTAGCGGAAATGCTGAGACTGCTCAAAGCCAGAGGGATCTCCACTGCCATCGACACCTCGGGCTGTACGGATTGGAGCAGCTTTGAAAAGACCCTAGGCTACTGCGACTGGTATCTGTACGACGTGAAACTGTTTGACTCCAAACTGCACAAGGAGTACACCAGCGGGGATAACCGGCAGATCCTGGCGAATGTAAAAAAGCTGTCGGAAGCGGATCAAAACCTCTGGATCCGTGTGCCGGTGATCCCGGACGTCAACGACACCGAGGAAGAAATGACCGCGATCGCCGACTTCATAGCGCCGCTGCGGAACATTCAGCAGGTGCGCCTGATGCCGTACCACACACTGGGCAAAAGCAAATATCAAACCTTGTTTCTGGAATGCGGCTATCACACAGACAAAAGCGTCACGGAAGAACAGCTAAAACGCTTGCAAAAGCTTTTTCTAGACCGGAACATTCCCGTAAAGGAGTAAACTTATGACTGCCAAAACAAAATTTCTGCGAGAACAAACTTTGAGCAGTGCCAACAAAGTAATGCGCGCTCCGCTTCCCAGTCACTGGAGCACGGCCGACCTGCCTTACAGTCTGCCGGAGCGGAAAGCGCTGGGGCTGAAAAAGATCATGGAAGAGATGCCCTTGTTTATCGGCGAGGAAGAACTGGTCGTAGGCACCAGGACCTTGTTCAAGCCAAACCCGGGCAACGAGGACGGACACGATCGATACGAGTACGGCCTGCAAAGCGGCGTGCCCTATGCCACACAGGAGGAGATTGCCCTTTTTGGAAGCGATCAGAGCTGGACCAATAAGACCCATTACACGCCGGATCTCTCCATTCTTTTGGAAAAAGGCGTGGGCGGGATTCTGGCAGATGTGGAACAGCGCCAGCAGGATCCTTCCCTTACCCAGCGCCAGCGGGAATTCCTGTCCAGCGTCCACATTGCCTATACCGGACTGCAAACGTTGATCCTGCGGTATGGAGATTACGCAGAGGAATCGGCTGGAAAAGCAAGCGGAGCGGAAAAAGACCGCCTGTCCCAGATCGGAGCCGTGTGCCGGAAAATCAGCAGTCAGCCCGCCGAAACTTTCCGGGAGAGCGTGCAGCTGCTGTGGTTTGGGCATCTTGGAACGATCTTAGAGAGTTTCGAGTTTATCAACTATGGACGGCTGGACGTGATCCTGGGCAAATATTTGAAGGACACCCCACTGGAGGAAGCCCAGCAGCTGTTGGAATGTTTACTGCTGAAAATGTAAGACCAGGTGGACCTCCACACCACTTATCTCAACAAATACGCAGCCCAGCTGGTGGTGACCCTGGGCGGTGTGCTGGAGAACGGAGAGAACGGAGTCAACCAGGTGACCATGCTCTTTCTTGACGCTATCGACAACGTGCACTTACCGGAACCGGAATTCAATCTGCGGATCCACAGCAAAAACCCGCCGGAATTCTTAGAACGTGCTGCACAGCTGACCATTTCCGGGTGCAACTTTATCTCTTACTACAACGATGACCTGTTTTTGGAAAGCATGGTAAAAGCAGGCATCCCCGCGGAGATCGCTCGGCAATACGGCTTTGACTTGTGCCAGGACATGAACATTCCCGGAAAAAGCGACTTCTTTGTGGCAGCCTGGATCTCACTGGCCTTCGATCTGATGAAATTCCTGAAACAAAACCGCCGTTTCGACAGCTTTGAGGAACTGCTGGATGGGTTCAAAAAAGAATGCGTCCAGAATATCCGTTCCGCTGTGGAAGAGTTTTCCGCTGCCCAGGAGCATCTCTTCAAGTTCCGCGATGAACGGTTTGAGGAGTATTTTGCTGACATTCGAGAAAAAGGGCTGCCCATCGACTGGTCTGGCAGAAGTCCCATGTGCCCCCTCCCCTATCTGAGCGGCCTCTTCCACGGCCCCATTGAAAACGCCGTGGACATGGTTTATGAAAGCTATCCCGTAAAAGAAAAGGGCGCTATTTTAGGCACGGCCACCGAGGCGGTCAATTCCCTGGCAGCCATCAAAAAAGTGGTTTATGACGACAAACGGTACACCTTGGATCAGGTGGTTACCGCTTGCGAGCAGAATTATCAAGGGGCAGGCCAGGAGATCCTGCGGAATTATCTGTGGAACGCGCCCAAATGGGGCAATGATGACGAGTATGTAGATGGGATCGCTGTGGATCTTTTTGAATTCTGTCTGCGGAAGATTTCAAAATACAAGACCTTCTCCGGCGGTCGGATCCTTGGTGGGATCCATCAACCCCACCCTGTCACAACTGGCGAGGGCCTGATGGCCACTCCCGAAGGACGGTTTTCCGGTACGCCGGTAGCGGTCACCCTGACTCCCGAAAACGGAACCATGAAGAATGGACCCACCGCCGCTCTGAGATCCGCCAGCAAGCTGGACCCGGACCTGATCCAGTGGAACTTCTGCATCATGGTGAACTATTTCTCCTCTGTATTCCGGGGAAACGATGGTACCTCCGTTTTTGAAACACTTCTGAAAGGGTATTTCGCTCAGGGCGGATTACAGCACCAGCCCAACGTACTGGATGTGGAACAGCTGAAACAGGCTCAGCTCCAGCCCGAGCGGTACAAAGATTTGATCGTTCGGCTGTGGGGTGTTTCTGCTCACTTCGTGGATTTGTCCCGGGAATTGCAGGACGAACTTATCGCCCGGTTCAGCTATTGACCTGCGTCTCTTGTTTCATTCTCGCTAAAATCAGTAAGGCCGGTTTAGGTTACCCTAAACCGGCCTTGCTTGCTATATCACGAGATATCGTAAAGGAAACTTAAGCCAGCTCCACAGCCACCTTGACAGGCTCTTTACCCGTCAGCGCCACACTGCGGGGATCAGGCTGAGAGAAGCCTACATACACAGAGAAGTGCTGTCCGCGCACCTGACGCACACCCTCTTCGTCCACGGTGGTCAGAGCATGCTGGGGCAGGACCAACTCGATCTCCTTTTCTTCGCCCTTGGTCAGATGCACTCTCTGGAAAGCACCCAGAACAGCGTTGGGAGCAGCCCACTGAGTATCTTCCGCTTTCACATACACTTGGAGCACATCGTCGGTCTCGGTGCCATCATTGCGAACCTTAACCCACAGACGCACTCCCTCTTCGCCTTCCACTTGAGTGCGGACGCCAGTCACCTGGCAATCGCCGTAAGTCAGACCGTAGCCAAAGGGATACAGAGGCTCGCCCTGATAATAGCGATAGGTACGGCCTGCCATGGCGTAATCGGTGAACTCCGGCAGATCGTTCACATCGTTGTAGAAGGTGACAGGCAGCTTGCCGCTGGGAGAGGCCTGTCCAAATAGCACCTGAGCCACAGCCTTGCCGCCCTGAGGACCGGGATACCAGGCCTGGAGCACTGCATTGGCCTTTTCCTGGGGCAGCCGCAGATCCACAGCGCTGCCGGTCATATTCACCACAATCACAGGCTTGCCGCAATCCAGCAGCTCTTCCAGAAGCCGCTCCTGGCTGCGGGGCAGGTGGAGGTCGCCCTTATCGCCGGAAGCGTAAGCGTTGCCGGTATCACCTTCCTCGCCCTCCAAAGTCTCGTCCAGACCGGTGACCATCACCACCACGTCAGAGCAGGCTGCCACAGACTGGGCTTCCGCCACGCCGTCGGGCATGCTCTTGGCATAGGCCATCTCATACAGCTTCTGGTTCCGCTCCTGGGGAGTCATGTCGCCCTTGAACATATTTTCCAGCTCTTCCACTTCGTAGCCGGCGTGCAGGGAAAGTCCTTCCAGATGGGGCTGGAACAGATGGCAGCCTTCAGCGTAGAGCACCTGGGCGCCCACTTCCTGGGCGGCGTCCTGGATGCCTTCCAGCACCGTGATATACCGGCTGGCAGTGCCGTGATAGTTGCCCATCAGAGCCCGGCGGCTGTTGGCGTTGGGGCCTACCACACCAATGGTCATGCCCGCTTTCAGCGCAACCGGCAGAACACCGTCGTTCTTCAGCAGGGTAAGGCTCTCTCTGGCCGCTCTTTCAGACAGCGCCAGATGCTCGGGAGTCTCCACGTCCTTCCGGCCCAAGCCGTCATACTCGGTCTCGTCAAACATACCCAGCAGGAACCGAGTGGTGAACAACCGCACACAGGATTGCTCCACATACTTCTTGTCCAGCAGGCCTTCCTCCACAGCGTTCAAGATCCGCTGGTAAGTGCAGCCGCAGTTTACGTCGCAGCCGTTTTCCAGGGCCAGCTTCACGGATTCCTCCGGACGGCTGGTGACCTTGTGGTTCTTGTGGAAGTCCGCCACGGCCCAACAGTCGGAAACGAAGTGGCCTTCAAAGCCCCAGTCCTCCCGCAGGATCTTCTGGAGGGTAGGACTGCCGCAGCAGACTTCCCCATTAGTGCGGTTGTAAGCGCCCATCACGGCTTCTACCTTGGCCTCTTTCACACAGGCCTCAAAAGCGGGCAGGTAGGTCTCTTCCATATCTTTTTTGCTTGCTACGGCGTTGAAGCTGTGACGCACTGCCTCAGGGCCGGAATGAACGGCAAAATGCTTCGCACAGGCAGCACCCAGCATATACTTTCCGTCTCCCTGGAGGCCCTTGATAAAGGACACGCCCAACCGGGAAGTGAGCTCGGGGTCCTCACCATAAGTCTCATGGCCACGGCCCCAGCGGGGGTCACGGAAGATATTCACGTTGGGAGACCAGAAGGTCAAGCCCTTGTAGATGTTCCGGTCCCCACGGGAAGAGGCCTCGTTGTACTTGGCACGGCCTTCCACACCAGTGACATGGCCCACTTCTTCCATCAAGGGGGCGTCAAAGGCGGCAGCCATGGCGATGGCCTGAGGGAACATGGTGGCTACACCGGCGCGAGCCACGCCATGCAGCGCTTCGTTCCACCAGTTGTACGCCGGGATACCCAGCCGGGGAATGGCGGGAGAGTCGTATCTCAGCTGAGATGCCTGCTCTTCCAGAGTCATCTGGGAAACCAGGGCTTGTGCCCGGGCTTTTGCTTCTGTTCTGTCCATAAGTAAAGCTCCTTTGCTTGAAATAAATGAGAGGCTGCTACCGTTCTGCCGCAGCCACATGGCTTATGACGTTCTCTTGTCAGGTCACCCTTTGCCAAAAGGCTCTTTCCTCTGCTTGAACGCAAAATCAAAGCCGGGAAAGCTCTATCCTTTTGGCATGAACGCAGAGACCTTTCCTTATCAGTTTATTCGATTGTGGCCACTTTTTCAATGGGGAAAAGAGAAGTTTTTTACGAAACCACTATTATAAAAAGCCCTGAATTCTTCGCCAGCTCCTGTTTTATCTGGCTTTTCTCCATGCTTATCGAACCCATCCTCCCACCGCTTGACTTTCCCAGCGGCATATGGTAGAATTCATTTGTTAAGCTAGCCGCTGCCAGTGGGCTCCGGCTTGAGAAATCTAAAGAATGGAGAGATAGCGTTATGGAGAGAATCAAAACTTTAGATACTCGGAACCTGTGCGAAAGCGCCAAGAACGGCGGCTGCGGTGAGTGCCAGACTTCCTGCCAGTCCGCTTGCAAGACCAGCTGCGGCGTGGCCAATCAGAAGTGCGAGAACACTGAGAAATAATTTCGCAAATACAAAGAAAGCCGCCGCCTTTCGGGGCGGCGCTTTTTGTGTCAGAGAGGACTTATATGGTACATCAATATCAACTCAACGGCTACAACATTGTACTGGACACCTGCTCCGGCGGCATCCACGTGGTGGACGAGGTGGCTTACGACATCATCGCCCTGTTCCAGGACCACTCCCCTGACGCCATCGTGGCGGCCATGCTGAAGAAATATGGTGACGCTGTGACAGAACAGGATATCCGGGACTGCATCGCTGACGTACAGAGCTTAAAAGACGCCGGCAAACTCTTCTCCCCCGACACCTTCGCCGATCTTGCCGGGACTTTCAAAGAGCGTTCCGGCGATGTGGTTAAGGCCCTGTGTCTCCATGTGGCCCACACCTGCAACCTGAACTGCGACTACTGCTTCGCCAGCCAGGGAAAATACCACGGTGACCGGGCACTTATGAGCTTTGAGGTGGGCAAGCAGGCTCTTGATTTCCTTATGGATCATTCCGGCACCCGTCGCAACCTGGAAGTGGACTTTTTCGGCGGCGAGCCCCTGATGAACTGGGATGTGGTCAAGCGCCTGGTAGAGTACGCCCGCAGCGTGGAAAAAGACCGGGGAAAGAACTTCCGGTTTACCCTCACCACCAACGGCATGCTCATCGACGACGACGTGATCGATTTTGCCAATCGGGAAATGAGCAACGTGGTGCTGTCTTTGGATGGCCGCAAAGAGATCAACGACCGTACTCGTGTAGACTATGCCGGTAACGGCAGCTATGACAGAATCGTACCCAAGTTTCAGAAACTGGTGGCCGCCCGGGGCGGAAAAAACTACTACATGCGAGGCACCTTCACCCATGCCAACCCCGACTTCACCAAGGATCTGTTCCACATGGCCGACGATCTGGGCTTTACGGAACTGAGCATGGAGCCGGTGGTCTGCGCTCCCGACGATCCCGCCGCCCTCACCCCTGAGGATCTGGAGATCGTCAAGGAGCAGTATGAGATCCTGGCAAAGGACATGCTCCGCCGTGAAAAAGAAGGCAAGCCCATCACTTTCTACCACTACATGCTGGATCTCACCGGCGGTCCCTGCGTGTACAAGCGGATCTCCGGCTGCGGTTCCGGCACGGAGTATATGGCGGTCACTCCCTGGGGCGACCTGTACCCCTGCCATCAGTTCGTAGGCGAGGAGTCCTACAAGCTGGGCGACGTTTGGAACGGCGTCACCAATACCGCTCTGCGGGAACAGTTCCGCTCCTGCAACGCTTATGCCCGTCCCGACTGCGCTGACTGCTGGGCAAAGCTCTACTGCTCCGGCGGCTGCGCTGCCAACGCCTATCACGCTACTGGTTCTATCCGGGGTGTCTATGAAGCTGGCTGTGAACTGTTCCGGAAGCGTATCGAATGCGCCATCATGATGAAAGCCGCCAAGGAGACTGCCCAGTGAATACCCCTGTGGCCGATTTCGTAAAGCGCTACATAGAGAGGGATACTGTCAGGCTCCACATGCCCGGCCACAAAGGAAAGCCTTTTTTAGGGTGTGAGGCTTGGGACATCACCGAGGTAAAAGGAGCTGACGCTCTCTTTGAAGCGGAAGGGATCCTGGCTCAGAGCGAAGAAAACGCCACTGCCCTTTTTGGCTCCCGCCGCACCTGCTATTCCACCGAGGGTTCCAGCCACTGCATCCGAGCCATGCTCTACCTGGCTTTGACCAAACGGCCCACAGGTGCTTCCCCCACAGTGGTGGCGGCACGAAACGTTCACCGGGCCTTCGTGTCCGCAGCGGCACTCTTGGACCTGGATGTGGAATGGCTCTGGCCAGAGGAAAACCATTCTCTGTGCGGATGTCCGGTGACACCGGAAGCTCTTGACCGGAAACTCTCCACCCTCCCCTCTCCCCCGGCAGCGGTGTATCTCACCTCTCCGGACTACTTGGGAGGCATGGCGGAGTTACCTGCTTTGGCGGAAGTGTGCCACCGTCACGGGACGCTGCTGGTAGTGGACAACGCCCACGGCGCTTACCTGCATTTTCTGGAGCCCTCCCTTCACCCCTTGGACTTGGGAGCGGACCTGTGCTGTGACTCCGCCCACAAAACGTTGCCTGTGCTCACGGGAGGAGCTTACCTGCACATTTCCAAAAGCGCTCCCCGTGATATGGAGGAGCACGCTAAAACCGCTCTTGCTTTGTTCGGTTCCACCAGTCCCTCCTACTTGACCCTGTGCTCTCTGGACCTGTGTAACCGCTATTTGGCGGGAGAGTATCAAGACCAGCTCCGGGAGACTATTTCACGGTTAAAGAGGATGAAAACCCAGTTGAAAGACCTTGGCTGGCAGGTAGAGGAGAGCGATCCTCTGCGGGTGACTCTCAGAGCGCCTCAAGGCGCTACCGGCCAAGAGCTGGCGGAACAGCTGCGGCAGGCAGGGGTTGAATGTGAATACGCTGACCGGGACTTTCTGGTGCTGATGGCTACCCCGGAAAACACTCCTCAGGAATTGGAGCAAGTGTTGACCGCTTTAGGCAGGAACCAGTCACCCAATGCGGCACCCCCTTCTTTGCCCTTGGTAAAAGGCAAAAGAGTATGTTCCATCCGCCAAGCGTTGTTCTCCCCCCACCAGTTGATCCCCGTTCAGGAAACTCTGGGCCGGATCTGCGCCGCGCCTACGGTGGGATGCCCTCCCGCTGTGCCCATCGTGGTCGCGGGAGAAGAGATCGGGCCCGAAGCATTGGAGCTGTTCCGATATTACGATGTATCCACCGTAGATGTACTGAAATAAAAAACATCCCTTGCATTGCCGCGAGGGATGTTTTTTTCGTTTATTTGGTGGATGATATCCTCCTAAAGGCACACGCAAAAAGGCTCCCCGTGCCAATTCGCACGGAGAGCCTTTCAATATTACATTTTGCCTTTAGGGACAGATCAATACATGCCGCCCTTAAATCCTTTGTTTTCAATATCTGTAATTTTTATTCAATATATCTGCTCGTGTTTGTGATATACAAGCTAATTTGCGAATAAAAACAGATTTTCTATTCAAACGAGAAATGTGTAACCATTCGTCTTATGGCATCATTTTTCGTCTTTTAGAACCCAAAGTGTGTAAATCTGTGTGTAAGCTTCGATGTCGATTTTGCAATCATAAAGCAGCGGCGATCCTACGAAATGCTTTTTCAGCAGAGTCATAATCACTATGAGTGTACACGTCCAATGTGACGCTGGCGGTTGAATGCCCCATTACATATTGAAGACTTTTGACATCCAGCAAAGCTTGCTGGGCGTTTGTACAGAATGTATGCCTAAGCACATGCGGAGTTACATTTGGAATCGTCTTACCATAAAGCTTGATATATCTCTTTTGCATTCGCCGCATGTAGTTCTCCAAGTGCATCGCAACCTTTGGCCTTCCATCCTTGTCCAAAAACAGAAATCCCGTACACCCGTCTATCATCATCTCAACACTGGGTGCTCCACGTCTTTCAACAACACGCTTAAAAGCCATGTACACCGTGTCTGTCATGGGGATGCTACGGAATCCGCTCTGGGTCTTGGGCGGGGCAACAAAATATGGCTTGTCCGCCGTCCGGCATAATTGCCTCTGCACATGGATGCAACGCCGTTCAAAATCAATATCTGAACGGGTGAGGCCATACAACTCGCTGACCCGCAAGCCAGTCCCCAGCAGAATCACAATATCATCATAGTAGTTCCCCTGCCCATAGTCTCGAATAAACTGTAAATATCGTTCTTGCTGCGCCTTAGTTAACGCCTTGCGAACATATGCATCATTAGGCACAACATCTGACAGCTTAAACTTGAACGGATTCTTGCGGATCATATCGTCATCTACAGCCATTTCAAAAGCGGGGCGGACAACACTCTGAATGACACTGATGGTATTTTGTTTCAATCCCTCGTCATGGAGTGAAACAAACCACCCTTTGGCATCTGACAGTTTCACGCTTTTGATTTTTCGTTGCCCAAAGGGATCGTTATGGACTCTGGCAATGGCAGAACCATATGCTCTCATGGAGTTTTCTTTGAGGCCACGTCTAAGATTGATATATCGATCTACAAGCTCAGAAACGGTAATCTCCCCGCCAGAGTAATCAATTCCATCCATGAGATCACGCTGGATTGCTTCCTCTTTTTTGCGTAGCTCTTCAAGCGTAGGGGCATAGGCATAGTTCCATTTTTTCTTATCGCCGCTTCCATGATATCGGAAAAAATAAGTTAGATTGGGGCGTTGACCCTCTCCAGGCCGCAAAATTCGCCCCCTATTATCTCTGCGCTTTTCGGACATTTATACTCTCCTTTCCCCGGAAAGCGCTTAACATGGGATATCAATATGGTACACCATGCCAAGGCTTTTCGCAAGTTAGGCCGAGTATGTATTTAGGATAGCAATTAGCCATCGCTCATCCACAATTCGTTTTTGCAACATTTTTCGCTCCTATTCTGATAAAGTTTCACATCCCTTCATGTTGTGCTGTGTGCGCACTATACAGTGCGCTCCGCCGGCCACCGTAATTGGTGGCCGCATCGTTTTAACGAAGCATATGGCTTCCAACAGAATTTCTTACGCCCTTACGCTTTCTTGCTACAATCAATTTGTCGATTGTATAGTCGGCATAATATTCTGCCATCTTCTTCGCTGTTTCCTCATCCGCATTCTTAACCTCAAAGTGGTTTTCAATACGGATTTCTCCCATAGAATTGTCTGTACTTTCATTGTTGGTGACAGACTGAATCGCAGCCGCCGTGGTGTCCTTTGCTGTTACAAGGCTACGCACAACAGAATCTACAACGCCAGTAATCGTATCACCAATCTGACTAAAGAGATTCTTATACTGCTTGCTGGTAAACACAGCCTCTCCCTTTTGCAACTTAGCAAAAACTTCGTTGCTCTTCAATGAGTCTTCTCCGACAATTCCCCCATCGTGATAAATATATTGACGATATTTCTGGAACAATTGCTCTCCGCCCACGCGGTCTACATACCATACACCGTCACTTCCACGAATAGCGTTAATTCCATATGGCGCAAGCAGCTTTCCAAGTCGTAGATTTTCGTCTGCAAGTCTCTGCTTCTCTTCATTAGAAGCAGAACCCCAAGCTTGACCATTTGCATACATCTCAGACAAAATTGAACTAATTTCAGCGTCCTCCCGCTGCTGATCGAGAATGCCTTGCTGTTCATTTGCAATATCATTATTGATACCATTGAGAGCAGAGACAATATCTCCATACTCTTGTGCAGCTTGCATTGCAGTTCGCCAAGCAGAAGTAATGGAATCCTCGCCGTCAATCATATCGCCATACTTACTATTCCATTCAATCAAATCTTGATACAATTGATCCCAATCTGCATTGATACGGTCTATTGCTGCTCTATAAACCTCTTCCTCTGTATCAACACTTTCTTCTACCTTGGAGATTTCATTATCTTTTGTCTCTTCTAACTTTTCTGCTTCTTTATCCAACGCATCAACTTGAGCATCATACGCATAGTCCGCCTGGTAATCAGCGAGGTCGTTTTGAAGTTCGGCAAGCTCCTGTTCCAACTGCTGCCGCTCTGCGTTAGCCTCACGGCTGTCATCACGGCTTAGCTGATTGATTTTCTCCTGTACCTTAGCAATCTCAGCGACCCGCTCTGCAACCTCACGCTCATAATCCTCTTCATCCCTGGCGACTTCAAGAGACTCCTTTTTCAAGTCAATGATTTTCTGGTAGTCATCAATCTGTTCTTCCAGAGCGTCGATTTTATCCTCGGCCTCCTGACGCACCAGCTCCATCGTCTTTTCAATGATTTCTGTAATAGCGTCTTTCTGCTCATTATAAATATCGAGTTGGGTTTCGCGCAAAAGCTCTGTGTACTCCCGTAGAGTTATAACGCCCTGTTCAAGCAAGCGATTCAATGCGGCAATCTTCTGCCTTAAATAATCCACTTTGGTAAAGTCAAACCGATCCCAAAGATCAAAATCGTCCGCATATTCTATAAACTCATCGAACGGCTCAAGGATATTATCAACAATAGATTCATTGATTTCTTTTATAGCATCCTCAGCGTCCCACCAAGCATCGATACATTCTTGAATTGCTTCATCATTTTCATCGACACCAAGCGCTCTAAGTCGTTGTGCTTCTTCATGAGCAAGTTCTTGAATTCTCAGTTGTTCTTGACGTTGACGTTCCAAATTGGTAGCCATATCACGATAATTTTTACTATCGCTAAGCCCATCATATTGGTGTTGCAGAAGTTCAATGGTGTTTTCATGTGCTTCAACAGCGTCCGTATAAATACCATGGAGAATGTCATCAATCTCATCCTGGTATTCCCACCATTGTTCACCAAGATCCTGAATAAAGTCAGAATTTTCGTCCAAACCCATTGCTCTATATTTTTCTGCATACTGATGAACAGTCTCTTGCATCTTTTTATATATAGCAATGATTTCTTCTGGAGTACCGTCATTATGTTCGAGGATAAAGATATCATGTTCATAATTACCAAGAATTTCGTCAAGTTCTTCTTGGATTTTCTTAGCAGCATCTTCTAATTCTTCAGATAAATCTTTATCATCAACATTTACATCAACATTAACTTCTGTAGTAGCAGTTACTGTCGTGCTTGACTGATAAGGGGTGCCTGTCTCACCTGTTTTGTCTGTCTCGACATGTAAGCCACTTGATGAAATTCTACCACTTGCATATGCTGGAATTGTTCCAGAAATATATTTACCAGAACGGCTTAGGATTCGTTTTGTTTCATCAGCCGTGTATACTTGATCGCCTGAATTTAGATATGCAATTTCCGGGCCATTGACACCAGCAAGATATGCACTTCCATCTGACACAACAAGTTCTGGTTTTGGAGATCCATCTGAGGAATACTCGTCTCCAAGTAAAGCATTGCCTGCTGGAGCGTTTGAAGTACCATTAGCAAAACCGAGCAAGTTACCGATACTACTGATAAGTCCACCTTTGCGCTGTACATTATAATATACAGTAGCCGTTCTGCCATTCACACTATCAATTGCTGTACCAATACTGTACACCTTTGTTGCAGCATCTTGTGCAGCAGAACCAATGCTTTCAATCTCTGACTCTGCATTATCAGTGGTAGAATCATCTACATCATCAATAGCAGTTTCAACACCGTTGATTGATGTTGTCACATTGGTAAATGTAATCGTATCAATATAGTCAAGCGCATCGCTAACACTTTGAACCTGACCATCGGCGTTTGCCAGTGTGATACCGTCCGCCTCTCCAAGTTTCGTGATAATCCCTTCTGCCTCTTCCTTGGTATAACCAATACTGGCAAGAAGATCGCCAAGCCCCTCATAATTAACGGTGATTGTATAATCATCACTGGTAGCAAGGCCAAGATTCTGTAGACTTGTTGTTACAGAGTCAATATCGCCAGACACACTAAATAGCTGGACTCCATCAAGTCCTTGTAGAGCAGACAAAACATCGTAAATTTCTTTATCTATCTGTTTTGCCGAGTGTCATCAGCTGTTCAGTCAGCCGGTCTACATTGATAGCCTTACCAGCTGCGGTTTCAGCAGAAAGACCAATCTCGTCAATGACTTCTGATACCTCAGTGAGATCATAAAAGTCAATGTCGCCCCACATTGATAGAGCCTCGAAACAAGCAATAACTGCCTCTTCCGTAATGCCCATCTTTTCTGCAATCTCATCAAGATTTTCTGGATCAACATCAAAGTTAAATGCACCAGTAGCATCCTTACTGATTTCGATTAGGTTCTCACCCTCATCGTTGACCAGTTGGCCGGCCTGTGCCATGTCATACAATCTCTGGATAAATCCAGCTCCAGCGCTATCCGCATCTTCAAACACACTCTTATTGCGCTGCATTGCGTCGTAGATTTCATCCAGGCCGTCGCTCCATCCCCATGTGTTGAGCTGCTCACTGCCAAATAAGAACTCAGCAGCAGCCCAGAAAGCATTAGAGTTTGTGGTGCCTGCCTCAAACTGAGCATTCAGTTCTTCAAACGCCTCTGCATAAGATCGGAAATCGGTATCCTTTTCCTCTACGGACATAGCCGCGTCATATCTTGACTTTGCATCTGTTACCTGGTCAAATTTATCGACCATGCCATCAAGGGCATCATTGAGTTTTAGAGCCTCAACTGTAACAAGAGAAACGCCGTCTCCGCCATCCGCCATATTCTGAAGAATCTTTGATAGGAATTGAGCATTCATTCCATCCTCTTCCAGAATACCAGCCAGCACACTGCTTTCAGAAGCAAGTTCTTCAACATTCTGCGGAGTGATGCCGTCCACTGCCTGTGACATAGCGATAAGTTCTTCCTTAGTGTCTGAGAAGTCCTCAGAGTCCCACATACCACGGATACGGCTCTGCAACGCCTCTGCATTTCTGGCCGCTACAGCCTGCTCACTATTGTACTCTTCGATTGCGGCAGTTATATCTTCCCAGGTTGTCGCACCTTCATTGATAACTGCGTTGTATGCAATTTCAAAATCCTCGTCAGAAAGAGCCTCAAGCTTATCCTTTACAGTCTCAACTTCGGCGCTCCAAGATTCAAGAGCATGGAAATGCGCAGATGTTCCAGGCGTAAGCTCTTCGTATGTTCTGGGGACAAGGGCATCTGTGATTGCCTAAATACGCTCGTTGACACGGGCAATCTCTGCCTCTTCAGCTACAATGTTATTAAGATAGTCCGCATATGCCCCTGTCTCAGCGAGATATCCGTCAATCATCTCCGCTACAGAGCCACTACTTCCATTGAAAGAGAACTCCTTGGATAGCTCGTCATTGAGGTAATCTCTATACTGCTTAAATTCCTCCATGTTGGAAGGAATCCCGTTATTAAACTCGTATTCTGCGGCGATTTCGTCATACTTTGCCTCTACATATGCTTCAACCGAATCTTTGAGCTTGTCCGTGATATCTACCGCATCGTCATAGATATCATTGTTCATATTGTTTTCTTTTGCCAGCTCATTTTGCAGATCAAGCAATCGATAATAGTAGTCTACAACCGCATCCATGTTTGTATGGTCGGTGTCCCAGCCAATAGGCTCAAGTTCTTTGCCCCATGTACCCTCATCGAAGTATTCACCCATAACCCGCTCAGCGGTCTCATATGCGGCGACAAACTCATCAATCCCAGTACGGCCACTCATATCAATAGTAATCTCAGACCCGCTCCAACCGCTGTATGTGGTTGCCTGTAACGCATCTGTAGCGGCGTCGCGCTTTTGCTTTGCGGCGATATACGCAAGTTCCAATTCGGCCTGAGCCGCTTTATTCAGCTCATCAGTGTAACCTTGTGTACCAGCTTTTAATCCCTCCAGAACGCCGGCTTTCTCACCAAGGGCATCTGTCACATTTTCAACCGCAGTTTGGAAAGCGGCCTCTTCCTCAGCGGTTCGATTAGTTATGTTGGCATATTGTAGATACTCAGAGTAGGCACTTTTGAAAGCAGCAGTAGCATCGAGTACCGCATTTTTCTCTTCAATGGTAGCTTCGGCAAGTTGGATCGTCTCTTCTCTGGCCTGTTCCATCCCACTAATCACAGTGGAGATAACCGTTGCGGCGGTAGTCAGCGCCACAATAAGGAAACCAATAGGATTTGCAGCGATTGCAGCGGACAATGCCTTAAACGCACCAGATAGGCTGAACGTGGCAGTTGTAGCACTGGTTTCCGCAGCAGTAAGACCCATAGTAGCCAAGGTCTGCGCTGCCTGCTCTGATGTAAGACCGCTTGCCATTAGGATTGCCATTCTCTGCTCATTTGTCAGCGCCTTATTGCTGATGATAAGGCGTAACTGGGAGGCGTTCAGACCATCCGTAACAGAAAGCAATTTCTGGAATTGCTCAAAATTCATCCCCGTACTACTTGCCTTACTCAACATATCAAATGCAGTGGAAAGCTTGGAGATATTGGCATACGCACTTTGCGCATGAGAAGAAATGAATGTGAAACCTTTCACAACACCAGCAGCTGCTAAACCGGCCAACGCAATTTTGAGTAGATTTGTATTGTCAATAAACTCCACAAGAGCGGTGCCGGCCTGGACAATCGTTCCCAAGAACTCGGCACCAAAGGTATTCATACTCAGGGACTCAAAGGAGGCTGTAAACGCATTGATTTTTGCTTGCAAGCTGTCTTGGTACGCTCCAAACTTCTGTATGGCTGTGCCTGCGCTGTCAGCAGCAACACCAGCGTATTCCAACGCAGTTCCATAGTTCTCCATGAGTACGAGGAAATTTTCTTGTTGTCTTACGCCGGCAAAGGCATTTGCAATTGCGCGCTTGTCAATATTAGTGAACTGATCCCACTTTGCATATACATCATCAAGGACATCGCTGAAGTTACGGAACTCATCCTCGCTATCCCTAAGAGCAATCCCAAAATGCTTTAGAACGCTCTCAACATCACTGAGATCTTCTCCATCCTCGCTCATAAAGTTTCCAAGCTTTACATTACCCATACGGGCAAAAATTGTCTTGAAGCTCTCACCAATTGTTTCAGCAGACTTCTGTGTAACCTCCTGTACCGTCGCCAAATACCCCAGTAAGCGATCCATGCTCACCCCGGAGATACTTGCGCTATTGGCTGTACGAGACATGGCTACAGCGAGGTCAGAGGCCGTTACAGCGGCTTGTAGGTCAATAGCAGTCAATCTATCCACGATGCCCGCTACTTCCTCTACGGTCATCCCGTAGCCCTTCATAGCGCTGGTCAGATTTTTGGTTGCTTCAGCGGAATCCATAGCGCCCACTTTGGAGAGAATCATTGATTGCTCAATTAGGGTAGCCGCCTGCTCCGTACTCATACCTTGTCTCAACCATTCGCTGGACGCATCCAGTACCTCACCAGTTGTGGCACCAAGCTCTTTTGCAAGCGCATTGTACTGATCCACCAGAAGCTTTGCGCCCTCATAGCTATCTCCCGTGACCATACGGAGGTCTGTCAACTTTCGGTCAAGCTCCGTAGAGGTGGTAATCATCTCTTTTGCCGCCCGCTCCAAGCCAAGGATAGCCTGGTGCAACAGTGTTACACTGGCAACCGTAGCAGATGATTTGCGGTTGATATTGTCCATACCATCAGCAAGTGTATTGAGGTCTCCAGCACCGTCCACCTTGGCATCCACATCAACAGATGCACCCTTGTCTGATACGGATTTTAGTGTCTTTCGCAATGCGCTTGTATCAACCGTCGCTTTCAACTTAATGCCGTCTGCGCTCACTGCATTCAGGTCAGACTTAATATTTTTCTTTGTTTTAGACCTATCCAATCTGCCAATAATCGACAGAAAAAGCTTATTAAAAGCTGAGAGGTCAGATTGTAGCTGTTGTCGGCTCTTCGCCTTGTCCAGTTTGGCCGTAACTGGTACAGTCAGCTTCTCACCCATAGATTTCATCTGGCTTTTCATAGATACAATTGATTTGGCCTCATCAATTATTGCACTAATAAGAACTTGTAGATCATCAAACATTCACATCACCAGGCTTTCCAGAATCATTATCTATATTTCTTTTGATGGAACTTACACACTGCATAAATACAGCCGCACTAATCCCCATTTTCTTGAGAACGAGCGGGATAGCTTCTGGATTGAGCAAATGTTTATTATTCACACTGATTTCCAATAAGTTTTTCCCGCTTATACCAGTGAACGCACCTATCATAGATAACTGATACAGTCGTTCTATAAATCCCGTTCCCGTGGTCTCTGCTGTGCGGAAAACAGTATCGTTCTTATCGAGCATTTCTTGAATCTTTTTATTTCCGCCCATATCCCTCCAGGCCATCAGGTTTTCATTACCGAACAATAGCTGAGCTGCCTCGCGGAACACTACAGGATCTGAGATACCAGTCCGAAACTGGGTATGTAGCTCCGTCGCTGCATATGGGATTGATCGTATCTTTTTCTCCAAAATTCAGTCCTCCAATCTATTTACATATATACATCTTCTTGCGACTCCAAGTAGCTAAATTCCGCAAAGATATTTTCATTTTGCTCTACATCGTGCAAAAAAGTTGCTAATTGATATAGCATCTCTGGCACCGTATACACACCCTGTACCATATACTCAGGATCTTGTGATACACTCCCCATTATTCCCACTTGCAGCTTAACAGATTTGTTATCGTAACGCTCCAGCTTACAAATACAGGGGGTGGTTTTCTTATACGGAGTTTTTACTACTGACCATTTGTAGGGCATCCGCAGTTTTGCGTTAAAATCGTCAAGGCGCTTGAAAAGATGGTGTTTCTTGGTGTGATCTGATTCTGACATCAACATAAGGTTAGATAGACGATTGTTGCGTGAATCCCCGTCAAGATGGTCAACCTCAAAATCCAAGTCAAAATATGTAGTACGGAGTTTTTGAAGCTTTTTAGACAGCGGCTCATCCTCTGTTGGCTCCCCATATAGTTTTACGGCCAGAACGATATGATGCAGATATTCAACCCGATTTCCCACAGGAATACATAGCCGCCGGTCTTTTGATTGAACCCTGATATTGTCACTATTTTCCCTTAGGAAACTGTAAAACCACGGGGAATAATCCGTATAGTTAACACTTCCGTTCCTTTCATTAACGATTACGATATCATTTTTACGCCGTACAATCACATTACCACCAGTAACCTCGGCATATTTGACGGAAAGCTCATCAGAGATCAGTAAATTGCAAATACGCATATCGTACATTCCATCGTTAATACTCCAGCGCGGCTTCCTTTTCATCCGTGTAGCACTTTTAATTACCTCGTCAAACGCCACGCCACTAAATGCACTTACGATATAATAGTAGAGCATTGCGCTGCTTTTATCTGGTTTAGTTACTCTAAATGTTTTGCTGACTGTATACCCCTGCTGAAGCATCTCCACGATTGTATCAAGTATGGCCTTATTATCATCAACGAGGCACATGGTCTGTTCCCGCCCCCACATCTTTTCACCTTTTTTCTGAGTGGTGTAGGCTACACTCAAGTAACACTCTCCGCTTGGTACTACTCGAAACAGCGCATATTTGTACTGTTCATAAATTATTTCAATATTTCTGAGTTTTTGCTCCAGCATATCCCTTAAACAATACTGCTCTCGTTTTTCCAGGTATCCTGGTTCTTTGATTTCCTTGATTGCCATATCTACTGAACATACCCTCCGTTTCAGTAAGTCAAAAAGTCTCTCATCGTCGGAGTGAAGAACCAGTTGGTATCTGTAATACTGGGTATTGCTAATTCCTGTAAGCACCAACATATCCTCTTGACTCCAGTTGTATTTCCGTCTGCATTCCTCTGCAAGCTGCACCCGCTCGATAGGTGAGATCTTCCGATTGGACAAGCTCTCTATGATGTCACCCGGTATGGCGCAACGCTTACTTGGGCTGTATCGTTTTCGCTTTATTGCATATGCACCTCCTGTATTGTGCATGGTTAGAGGTTGCTTACAGCACACAACCTTACAAATGCCAAATTTTGATACTCCGATTGTGGTTTTACTCTCGAATATGTTTTTGATTTGCTACAACAGACCGTTGTTCATCGGATTGTATTCGGATTTTACCCTTACCGGCCAAAAGAGGCCGCAAAATCGTTGAACAATGGGGGATTCCCGAAAAATTAACCTTGAACACCATAGATGGTAAACTTAGCAGCAGCTTTTTGCACCAGTCCGGCACCTATCCGTACTATAAGCTATCCCCTCTATTTCTTTTAACAAACGCAATTTTTCACCCCGTTGACCAACGGTGATTTCTGAGGCAGTCTGAACCAACTTGGTTCAAATTGAGTCTCCAGACAGCCATCTTACCAGTAAGTCCCGCATTCTTTTTGATGGGATAAACAAGTCAATCTTTCGTTCTTCTAAGGGTAAGTCATTCCTTCTTATACAGCTTCTCCATATCCATTGAATCATCTCTGATAGAGCATAGCGGTCTCCATCCAGTTTGATGTGGTACTTATCCCTAAACATATCCTGTATGAGCGGATTGTAAAATCTATTGATAAGATAAGCTAACACCTGTCTGTCGTAGTAGCCGTTTGTTGCCTTAGCATTACAAGACACAAAACAGCGCAGTTTATTAAGCAATGCATCTTTACAGTCCGGATCTGCACGAAGAGCTTGCTTTTCTTCTTTTGTAGGTGGATGCACAAAGCCAGCCCCTTTAATGCACAGGGCATCTTTTTCACCCTTGTAGGAAGTCCACATTAAGCGTTTGCCTGGCTTTTTAGCGCTTTTAAGGAAAGTGTTAAAACTCTTGCGCACTGCGGCAATATCGGATGGCTGGGCTTTTTCGTACCAAGTAGCTGACAAGTTACATCTCTTATCTCCGATACGATTTGCCACGCCCTCATAGATATTGATTGCTGTGCTCAACTCTTTGCGTCGTTCTGAATCTTCCACATACTCTACAAAATGGAATCCATCAGCAGCACCGTATCTACCGGCCACGCCCCCAAGCGTATAGTCAAGGCCGTGAATTTTGAGGTAAGCATCAAATACAGAGCCTGTAAATAAATAAGACAAAATGTAGACATTATTAAACGCTTCAAAAACCTGCGGAGGGAACATCCACAAGAAGAGTTGTCCTTTGACACAAAGAACATTTCCGGTTTTAATCAGAGGCTCTAAATACTTGTATTCGTAGTCATCGTTTGTTGGTTTCCCGCACCATGTCACTCTGCATAATTCGTCTACCTCAATGATTCCCTGGTTGATAAGAAAGTTGGCTGTACCACTCTTAACCTGATAACCAATGTTATCAATCAGGTCATTGATAGGTTTGACCACATCCAACGCCTCATCAATAAACAATGTGTAGCCCCCATCTCTTATTAGATACCAGACCTCGCTATCAACATCCAGAAATAGCGAATGAGTGCAACCGATATTATAACCATGGGATAACAAATACTTGAGGCTATCCATTTTCGTACCGCCTTTGTATTCTGGCTCATACATGTTGAGGTTTTCGTTTTTAGCATCCTGTATGGTTTTGAGATACGGCGTAACTACCATATATGATTTGTCTGGATTGTTGCGTATCTCTGCGTACATGGCCTGTGTCTTCCCGCTCCCCATCATTGCATCAATCACTGTAATTGCTATTATCCTTCACCCCTCTTCTTGCGCCATGCCATAATTAGGCATTTTTCCATTAAAGAGCCCGTTTCCTTTGGATCTTTTTGCAGATCGAAGTTATTTACCCGTGCAACATCTTCAATGTCTTCTTGGTCAAGTAAGAGCCAATTCTCGACCAGCTCATCAACTAAACCGTCTCTCATTTTTGCAAACTTCCTTTGTCCAATTCATTCCAATATTGATTTTTATTTCGTATAGTTTAGCTATTCCGCCTCTCATAATCAGAAATAAATGCCATCAGCCTGTTTAACTGATTTTGTGACAGCGCTAACTTATGATTCATAAACTGTGAAAACACCTTTTGGCTAATCACACAAACATTCGCAACATATTTTGCTTTGAGTCCCCAGCGCACAAGGAAAGCTTTAGTTTCATTGGCTAACTGTTCCTGCTCCGTTATCAATCGTCATCACCTCCAAGTCATAGGATATATTTTTGCGAACAAAACAAAAAAGCAGACTACAAAATAGGGAAACCCTACAATGTAATCTGCTGTATGCGTCTTTCCACTCTTGGATACAGTACGGCATAACAGATTACATCTGCCCGCCGCTACATGCGATCCAAGGCTAACACAAGACACTATTAAGTTTTACCGCAAAAGCTTACATATATAATATATCACATAGCTTCCGTCTTGTCAAGCATTTTCTACAATCTACAGTTTATAATAAGCCTAAAAATATACATATTGCATGTATTAAAGCTTATTATTTCCCGCTTGTCCTTATGCTTTCCACACCTCTTCAATTCCAAAAGTGAAACGAATCACGCTATCCTTGATACCAGACATGAACACACTATCGGCCATTGCACACATGGCGGTGAATACCTTTAGCTCCTGCCCTCGCAGAGAGGCCAGCCGGCGTATTTCCATTGTGATAATTGCATTGGGGTGGGAGCTGGACACCGGCTCTATATCTACATCTACGACTTCCATACTGTTTGCTTTCATCCATCGTGCGGCCAGGGATACTTTCTCATGCCGCTGCACCTTCGATAGATCAGCAACCCTTCCACTAAAAAACTCATTGTCCGTTAGAATCCTATCCAGTTCTTCATCTGAAAAGAAGTCCCGCACATCCACATCCGCTTCGCGGGACTGCTTGATTTTTTCCTGATACTCCGCCTCTGCCTTTTCCTTGGCCTGGGCAATTCGAGCGGTTGAGTCCATCCGCAAATCCTCCAGTCATCTAAATACGCGTTCTTTTGCTACTTGGAGAGAACAATAATCTTCGATAAAAACTTCTATCTCTTCTCCTGTGTCCACCTTTCGTACTATCTCGCCAGCAAGTGCATTGAAATCTCCTATAAGTACATCATCTATTTCCAGATCACATCCACTTAATAGCTCGAAATAGCCATATTCTCCATCACTATTCTTGAAGATGTAAAGCCCTCTTGCATGATTTATTCCAATTATTACGGCTTTCATTTTCTGCCCGCCTTTCTGTCCAATCTCTTATATATTATTTTATTGTAGGCTATCCGCCAGGGTTTTGCAAGCCGCCTTCTTTAGTATTAAATTTGACCTTATTGGAATTAGTATTAAAAGCCGTTGACTTGAGTGCCGATATGGTATAAAATATTAGTATCAAATCTAACGATGGTCAAATTAGATATAAAGAGAGAAGGGACAGCATGATATATGGATATTGCCGTATCTCCACGGCTAAGCAGTCGATTGAGCGCCAAATAAGAAATATTAAGGCTGCCTATCCAGAGGCGGTCATTGTACAGGAGATTTTCACCAGGACGCGAATAGACCGCAGAGAGTGGCAGAAACTCTTTTGCAAAGCAAAGGATGGAGACACTATTGTTTTTGATAGCGTTTCCCGAATGAGCGGTAACGCTGAAGATGGGTTTGCCGCTTATGAAGAACTCTATATTCGTGGGGTCTCTCTCGTTTTTCTCAAGGAGCCACACATCAATACAGACACATATAAGCAGGCATTAGAAAACAATGTCAAACTAACAGGTGGGAATGTCGATTATATTTTAGAGGGTGTCAATAAATATCTAATGGCTCTTGCCAAGGAGCAGATCCGGCTTGCCTTTGAGCAATCAGAAAAAGAGGTGGAGGACTTACATCAACGTACCAGGGAGGGCATAGAAACAGCCCGCTTGAACGGTAAACAGATCGGACAGCGCCCAGGGGCAAAGCTAACCACTAAAAAGAGCATAGCAGCAAAAGAGGTTATCAAGAAACATTCTAAGGATTTTTGCGGTACACTGGATGATACTGAAGTAATGACGCTGACAGGATTATCCCGTAACACCTACTATAAATATAAGCGGGAGCTACGGGCAGGAACATAGCATCCATCTAAATAAGAGAAGCGGGAGCATTACGCCCCCGCTTTTGCTTTTTTAGTATCGGTTATATATTTCACCACGATTGCCAGCGGCCACTACATAGACAACCAGTTCACCATGATCTACGGTATAGATGATACGGTAGTCCCCTACACGAAGCCTATAATATCCATCATGCCCCTGTAGCCGCTTACGGTCTCCCATGTCAGGCAAGCCCTCAATAGCGGACACAATCCGCCGTTTCTCGTTCATGGGCAATTTTTCGATGAATTTCTTTGCCGGTTTTTTGATGATAACTCGATACATCAGGCAAGCCCCCATTCCCGCTTGCAATCCTCCAGAGCAAAGCCCTGGTCTTTGTCCGGGTCGGGGTCGTTTTCGTAATCATTCAGTAGCTGAGCACAAAAAGCATCGTCCGCCGCTTCATCGGCGCTGATACCTTGGACATAGGCCAGCACATAGCCCAGCTTATAGTCAGGCAGGTTATCCAGTAAGGATATAATTTTGTCGCGGTTGCTCAACAGAAACACCCCTTTCAAGATTGATTAACTAATTCCTTATGATTCGCTTCTTTTTCAGGGATATATTCCAGCAAATCACCAGGCTGGCACTGTAGTAGCTCACATAGTTTTGTCATGGCATCCCATGATACCAGTTGGTTTTCTCTGATCTGCTGAATTGTACGCTCTCCCATAATCTTTTCTTTTCGCATTTTATAGGAAGTTATTCCTTTTCCCTTTAGAGCTGACAGAACGTCACACTTATAAACGATTGGCATAATTTCATTGCCCCCTTGTGGAAGGTCATATAAAAAGCCCTCTCATCCACTATACATAGTATAACGCAAGCAAACACACAAAGCAAGTGTACATTTTGTTCAAATTAAACACCCAAATCTTGTGTATGATGTCAATAGACATTCACTCAGATTGAGTGTATAATCATAATCAGAAAGGGAAAGGAACACCGGCGAAGGTGGACGGGTAACAGCAAGAACACCACATAAGAGCGGGGAAGGATTCGGTAAGACGACCCCGTGAGGCGCACGAAAAGTGAACAAAGCCTCCCGCCGCCAGGATCACCCCTAAAAATGAAAGGAGCATCTACAATGAGCGTACATGAAATGGACAGCAAGATTAAGGAGTTGCGGGAGCTGCGCCGCATGGCTGATGAGCTGGCCGCAGAGATTGAGGCAATTCAGGATAGCATCAAGCAGGAGATGACCGTCCGCGAGGTTGACGAGCTGAGCGGTTCCGACTGGAAGGTGACTTGGAAGCTGGTCAAGAGCCGCCGCTTCAACAGCACCGCTTTTAAGAAAACTCACGCTGACCTGTATGACCAGTATTGCAGTGAGACGGCAACCAGACGGTTCACAGTTGCATGAGAAAGGCCGCTTGCCTAACAGCCGACCAAAGCACATAGACAAGCAGCCCCAGCCCGCCGGGGCGGGTCAAGAATAGTGTACCACGATCCGCCCCGCCTTACAACTATAACTTGGAGGTTACAACCATGATTAGAGAGACACTTGATATCAGCACTATTGATTATAGGGCACGGAGCAGCAAGCGCACCCGTATTTACTTTCCTTGTGAGATTAAAGACAGCATTGCAGACTGTGCATTATCAGCACTTGCCGCCAATGGCCTGGACACTGTGGACGTGCAAGAGATTAAGGCATATCTTGTGCCACACATCTCCGCCGATCATCTGTCTGCCGGTCTGGTGGTCAACATCATTACCAAAGGCGGGGCGCACATCACAAGCAAGATTATTATTGACACGCACAAAGAGCAGCTCGAAAAGCTACTCGCAGGATATCTTGTAGAGGGCGGAGCGGGGCTTTCTAAAGAATATGCAGACCTTTTTACCAAGCAATTTTTTAAGTATCGCCGTGCAAAAAGAGAAAATGAAGCAAAAGAAAGAGCTGCCAGACTTGATTACATGACAAATTTACTTCAACAAGGATATACCCCCGAGCAAGTTATTATCACTATGCAGGAGTGGGACAACATCCATAGATAAGAGAGAATCAGCGCCGGAGGAACCCCCCCGGCGCTATCTCCATACTATACATACGGGGCATGTTTACATTTCTAAGGCCGCACCAATTTCTACATATTAGCTTAGTACCCCCTTCTCCACGCCTCTACTTTTTAGAGAGGGGGGGTAGATTTACATTCTAAGATTTTGAGGTACTTGCTCATAATCGCATCACCTTGATTTTTTCTGAGATTATCTCAGTAATTTAGCACCTATTTTCAAAGAAAGAAGAAGATCTAAAGCATGTACACAAATTCTTTGCACAAGCGGTTTTCAGCACAAAACTGTGAGATTATCTGTATAATTCAAGTACGCTATTGAATAGTAATACCAATTCTCCACGTTTGATAAGGGCATCAGGAGCAAACTCATGGTTATCTTCAATCCACCCCAGTGAAACAGCGGTTTCAATAAATGGCCTTGCCCAGCCAGTATAGGTTATGTGTTCCAACTCATATTCTTGTTGTTCTACAAATCGGCTAAGGACAGTAATAGCTTGTGCCCAGGTGACAAGCCCATCAGGATCATACCGGTCACCACCAACGCCACTAACAATGCCAGCATGACCAATCGTTGTTACGGCCTGGTAATACCATACGCCGGCACTCACATCATTGAAAATAGCTTGTCTTTCTCTGTAGCGGGAAATACTCTCGTTCGTGAGAAGTCGATAAATGATGGTGCCAAGCTGCGCCCGTGTCAGGGGATCTTCCTCATGTAATTGCCCATCTCCGTACCCGGCCAAAACCACCGAGCGGGAATTATCTATTATAGCATCACCGCAGACAAGCGCTGGAGCGGGAGTTTCTTCTTCCGATGAATCGGTATCTGTTTCAGGCGTGGATGGGTGCTGTATGGGCTTGTGCGGCCTCGTAGGGATGTAGTCATCCACGATATCAGAGTCATCCTCTACGGGCTTTTCCGGCTGCTCTGTGCCGCCCTGGCCACTGTCTGATGTCTCCCCATCGTTGTCAGTGTCAGACAGCGGAATTGTGTCCTCGGGCTGTTGGCTACTCTCTCCGTCCTCGTCTTCACCAGTTTCTGGATTGTCTGGCTCTTTGTCTGGAATAGTGCCCTCACCGTCTCCGTCGCCATCAGGAACAGTAGAATCATCGTCTGGAGCAGGATCGGGGTAATCATCCCCGTCCCCTGGCTGGGTAGTACCTTCATCTGGAGATGTTGGCGGTGCAAAATAGTCTTCCGCATCTTCGTCCGTAAGAAAGATTAGTTTCGCAAACTCGCTACTTTCTACTACAGGAATAGCCAGTGTTTCTCCCGTAGTAATGTCATAATATCCCGCATCCAAAGTATTTTTACTATTAGATAGACTCCAAATGGTATCAAGACAGAAGATATTAACAGCAATACCGCTATCAGGGGAGAGAATGATATTATCTTTAATCTGGCAATCGTCCATCTTCAGAGTGCCGCCGCTGCACATGAGTCCTGCGTTCGCCCATGAAGTATTTGCGATAATCGTGCATCGAGTAAGTTTAAGGTTTCCTGAACTCTGTACGGCTCCACTGGCACTCATATCATAATAGGTATCGTGGATATAACATTCTTCAACTCTTACATCTGTATTTGCCTGTGCGTTAACAGCATGATTATAGCAGTTAGAAAACTCACAATTGTTAATTATCACTTGATGTAGATTGTTCGTTCCTATAACCGATATGCCCTCTCCAACTCCACTGCCGTCTATTGCACAATTTTTGATGACAATTTTGCTATCCTGGACAGAAAAAACCGTGATGATGCCATTAGAAATGGATTCCTTAAAGCGAAAACCATCTACAATCCCATTATATACTTCAAACATATCCCCAGATGTAAAACTGTCCGCACGGACAATAGTAATCGCCTTATCCGTAGATACGGCTTCCCCGTTGATATAGATGGTCTGCCCAAGGGCAATCGTATCTCCATCCTCTGCTGATTCCACCGCCGTTTATAGCTCATCCAGAGATGTTACCATTTTCACCGTAGATGGTTCATCTTCTGTCAATGCCTCATTCCCCGTTGTTTCTATTGCGTGTGCAGTAACGGATACACCGATAATCATGCACACAGTTAGAAATATGAATATTAGTCTTTTCATCTGCGCAATTCCTCCAATTTTTGATTTTTAGCGGACATAGATGCAACAAGATTTCGCACCAGGGCAATTTCTGCCCCTGTAAGGCCGGAGACATCCAGTGTTTGATCTTCATTGCGCCCCAATAAGAAATCATCTACCGATACACGATATAGATTTGCAAATCGAACCAAAATTTCACACGAAGGTTGGCGCAAATCATTTTCATAGGCCGATACAGTGGATTTATCAATACCGATTAGTGCCGCTACCTGATCTTGCCTTAGGCGCTTATCCATCCTTAGTTGCCGCAAGCGTGGAGCCAGATCAACAATCATGTTCTGTCCACCTCCGCACTAAAAATCATGATAGCACGGGTTGAATTACTTTTCGTAAACTTCGAGTTGCATATTGTAAACAATGAAAAAAGACCGCTCTCCCAATCCATAGGGGAAAACGGTTTCCATTTATCCCATTTATTTGACATAGAAAAAACCTCCCATGCAAAGTAGTCGATTACTACAGCATTTGGGAGGTGGACGGGCTACGGTATAGTAGTTATTTGTTCCTAAGGATATTCACCATGTCACAGACAACGGCGGCTTCTGCGTCGGTCAATTCCGAGATATCCAGAAAGCGCTTTTCCTCACGACCAAGCAGATAATCTACTGTAACCCCAAACAAATCGGCAAGGCTAATCATAACATCGTAAGAGGGCAAGCGGATATCCGTTTCATAGCTTGAGACCATAGACGCAGTAACGCCTACACGCTTTGCAACTTGAGCTTGTGTCAAGTGCTTATCTGCCCGTAATTTTTTTAGACGCTGAGAAAAGTCAACCATAAGCCGTGATCCTCCTTGCTTACAGTGTACACGGCTTATGTTTTCCGAAAGAAATATTTTATACTAAAATTAGTTGAGTTTTAGGAGGTAATACGTTACAATAAAAATAGGAGGTAATACGCCATGGAGAACTCAAATCAGAATACCGTAAATACTTCTGCCTGCGAGTCTGGCATTTCTCCCCTTGGAATATCCCATATATCAGCTTCGGGTAACACCATTACGCTTAAATGCTCCGCATGTGGTTCAGAAATGAGTCTCGGACATGAGTATTTTACCATGATAAAAGGGGGCGGATTATTCAAGGCCGCAAAAGATATCCATTGCGTAGGTTGCGGCGCAATGATCCCCCAATATTCTCTTATCCCTCGCCACCAGGAACAAAGGAAGTCATCTAAAATTCCTGTGGGCGGAACCATTGTAGCTGTCCTCCTTGCACTTGGGATAATCGGTATCCTTAGTCCATTTTTTGATTCTCGGAGTTCAACGGATGATAGAAGCTTAGATGCATGGGTATGTGCTCAGAATGTGGTTTCTGAATCATTAAAAGCCCCAGCGACAGCGGATTTCCCGTCTTACTCGGGCAGCTATGTTAAATGCATTGGAGATAACGAGTATAGAATCTCGGCATATGTAGATGCTGAAAATAGCTTTGGTGCTAAAATCCGTCAGAATTTTACAGTAGTCTTGACCCTTACAGAAAGCGGATATACAGACGCTACAGTTAATTTTTCGTAAATGAAAACTTGCACATTTTTTGGACATGGGAACTGCCCGTCCAGTATTGCACCACTTTTGGAAAAAGCCGTCATCAAAGCTATACTTGCAGATTCTGTCACCATGTTTTATGTAGGCAATCAAGGCAAGTTTGACAGTATGGTACGGAAAACACTGAAGCGGATTACCACCAAATATCCTCAAGTAAATTACGCAGTTGTCTTGGCATATATGCCGAAAGAGAAAACAGGATGCGACTATACCGACTACAGTGATACAATTTTACCAGAGGGCATAGAAACCGTACCACCGCGTTTTGCCATCTCTTGGCGCAACAAATGGATGCTGAAGCAAGCAGATATCGTTGTCACCTATATCACCCATTCATGGGGCGGGGCTGCTCAGTTTGCGGACTTAGCTAAACGGCAACACAAACAAGTTATCAATATTGCAGATATGATAAAGGGGCAAGCGTAATGCTACCCCTTTTTTCGTATAACAAAACCGGCACTCACATTAAACCGTGAGTGCCGGTCTGTGCGTCCTTGTTAAGCGCTTTTTCCGAATCTCTAAAGTGTGTAAAGCGTGTGTAAGACTACCTCACATCCACACATAGCCCATGATTTTCTCACAAAAACACGGCTATTTAGCAGAAAAACATCGGAAATTTGAGCGTGTCAACTATTGCTTAATACATGCCGCCCATGTCGGGAGCTGCGGGAGCAGCAGGAGCGGACTCCTTGATGTCGGCCACCAGAGACTCGGTGGTCAGGATAGTGGAAGCCACGGAAGAAGCGTTCTGCAGAGCGGAACGGGTCACCTTGGTGGGATCCACGATACCAGCCTGGATCATATCCTGATACTCGCCAGTGAGAGCGTTGTAGCCATAGCCGACCTTGCCCTCGTTCTTCAGGTGCTCCACGATGAGGGATCCCTCGATTCCAGCGTTGGCAGCGATCTGACGCACGGGCTCCTCCAGAGCCTTCAGCACGATTGCAGCGCCAGTCTTTTCGTCGCCCTCAGCAGCGTCCACGCAAGCCTTGACAGCGGGGATAGCGTCGATGAGAGCGGTACCGCCGCCAGCGACGATGCCCTCTTCTACAGCAGCCTTAGTAGCGGCCAGAGCATCCTCGATGCGGAGCTTCTTCTCCTTCATCTCGATCTCAGTAGCAGCGCCAACCTTAATGACAGCCACGCCACCTGCCAGCTTTGCCAGACGCTCCTGGAGCTTCTCCTTATCGAACTCGGAAGAAGTGGTCTCGATCTGAGCGCGGATCTGGCCCACGCGAGCTTTGATCTGATCGGGATCGCCAGCGCCGTCCACGATGATGGTGTTCTCTTTGTCTACCTTCACCTGGCGGGCATGACCCAGCTGGGACAGCTGAGCATCCTTCAGCTCCAGGCCGACTTCCTCAGAGATCACCTGGCCGCCGGTCAGGGTAGCGATATCCACCAGCATCTCCTTGCGGCGATCGCCAAAGCCGGGAGCCTTGACAGCAACGCAAGTGAAGGTGCCACGCAGCTTGTTGAGGATCAGAGTGGTGAGAGCCTCGCCCTCGATGTCCTCAGCAATGATCAGCAGCTTCTTGCCGGACTGGACCACCTGCTCCAGCAGGGGCAGGATCTCCTGGATGTTGGAGATCTTCTTGTCGGTGATGAGGATATAGGGATCATCCAGCTCAGCAACCATCTTATCAGTATCGGTAGCCATATAGGGAGTGATATAGCCCCGGTCGAACATCATGCCTTCCACGACCTCGCTGTAAGTCTCAGCGGTCTTGGACTCTTCCACGGTGATGACGCCGTCAGAAGTAACCTTCTCCATGGCGTCGGCGATCAGCTGGCCGATCTCATCGCTGGCAGAGGAAACAGCAGCAACACGAGCGATATCCTTGGTGCCGTCCACTTTGTGGGAGTTCTGCTCGATGGCGTCCACAGCAGCCTTGGTAGCCTTCTGCACACCGTTTCGCAGGATCATGGGGTTGGCGCCGGCGGCCACGTTCTTCATGCCTTCACGGACCAGAGCCTGAGCCAGCAGAGTAGCGGTAGTAGTGCCGTCACCAGCGATATCGTTGGTCTTGGTGGCAACTTCTTTCACCAGCTGTGCGCCCATGTTTTCGAAAGCGTCCTCCAGCTCCACTTCCTTGGCGATGGTCACGCCGTCGTTGGTGATGAGGGGAGCGCCAAACTTCTTATCCAGCACCACGTTGCGGCCCTTGGGCCCCAGGGTGATCTTCACAGTGTCAGCCAGCTGGTTGACGCCGCTGAGCAGCGCCTTCCGAGCTTCCTCGCCATAAATGATTTTCTTAGCCATAGTATGTCAAATCCTTTCTTCTCTCAAATTGGGTTCTATCTCAAAGAATGGGATGAAATCTCTGTGTTATTCCACCACAGCCAGGATGTCGGACTGGCGAACGATGGTGTACTCTTCCCCATCGATCTTCACTTCGGTGCCGCTATACTTGGCAGAGATGACCCGGTCGCCTTCCTTCAGGTACATCTTCACTTCTTTGCCGTCCACTTCACCGCCGGGGCCCACAGCGATCACACGGGCAATCTGGGGCTTCTCCTGAGCTTTAGCTGCCAGCACGATGCCGCTCTTGGTGGTCTCTTCAGCTTCCTCAGCCTTGATCAGCACTCTGTCGAAAAGGGGTTTAATCGTCATAACACAACACCTGGGCCGCAATGTATTCAAAAATGTTTGGGCCCGATCCTTTCTCCCCGTCTCTATCTTGATGTTTTCACGCTCCCCGGGGCGGAGTGTTAAAACCGCTGGCAAACGCAGCGAAAAAGGAATTGCTCTCGTCGTACGCCGTTTTCTTGGCGTCTCGGGAATTAGCACTCTTTATTCCCGAGTGCTAAACTTATTGTAGTCACATGGTCAGTAAAAGTCAATAGCTTTTTGAAATTTTTTGATTTTTAACAGTTCCTTCACAAATTTTCCAGGACCTTTACTGTCGCTGACTCTCATAAAAGCATGAAAAAAGGCCCGGCAAACGCCAGGCCTTTTCTACTGAGCTTACTTGCCCAGAACTTTCTTCACGGTAGCTTCGATGTTCTCTGCGGACAGGCCGAATTCCTTCAGCAGGTCCACAGCGGGGCCAGAATGGCCAAACACATCGTTGACGCCGATCTTGGTCACAGGAGTGGGGCACACTTCGGACAGGTAGGAAGCAACAGCTTCGCCCAGACCGCCCATAACGTTGTGCTCTTCCACGGTGACAATACGGCCAGTCTCCTTGGCAGCCTTCAGCACCAATTCCTCATCCAGAGGCTTAATGGTGTGCATGTCAATGAGACGAGCATCGATACCGGCGGCTTCCAGAGCCTTCACAGCCTTGACGGCCTCGCCCACCATCAGGCCGGTAGCGATGATGGTGATGTCCTTGCCGTCCCGCAGAGTGATGCCCTTGCCGATCTCAAACTTGTAATCGTCGTTGTTGTTGCAGCTCTCCACAGCCAGACGGCCCAGACGGATGTACACAGGACCCTCATGCTCAGCAGCGGCCTTGACAGCAGCCAGCATCTCGTAGTGGTCGGCGGGGTTCAGAATCACCATGCCGGGGATGGAGCGCATCAGGGCGATATCTTCGCAGCACTGATGGGTGGCGCCGTCCTCGCCCACGGAGATACCAGCATGGGAACCAACGATCTTTACGTTCAGGTGAGGATAAGCAACAGAGTTGCGCACCTGCTCAAAAGCGCGGCCGGCGGAGAACATTGCGAAGGAAGCCGCAAAGGGGATCTTTCCGCAAGTTGCCAGGCCAGCTGCGATACCGATCATGTTGCACTCAGCGATGCCGCAGTCGATAAAGCGCTCGGGATATTTCTTCTTGAAGATGCCGGTCTTGGTGGCTTCCGCCAGGTCGGCATCCAGCACTACAATGTTGGGATTCGTTTCGGCCAGAGCAGTGATCGCTTCACCAAAGCTCTCACGGGTGGCCTTCTTTACCATCTCAGCCATTCTGAAGCACCTCCAGACTTTCGGTCAATTCTTTCTTGGCAGCCTCATACTGCTCAGCGTTGGGGGCCTTGCCGTGCCAGCCAACCTGGTTCTCCATGAAGGAAACACCCTTACCCTTGGTGGTCTTGGCAATGATGGCGAAGGGCTTGCCCTTGCAGGCCTTAGCAGCGTTGAAGGCCTTCTCCAGCTCATCGAAGTCGTTGCCGTTCACGGTCATCACTTCAAAGCCGAAAGCCTCAAATTTGGTGTCGAAAGGCTCGGGACCGCCCACCTCGGACACGGGGCCGTCGATCTGCAAGCCGTTATAGTCTACGATAACGCACAGGTTGTCCAGCTTGTGATGGCCGGCAAACATGCAGGCTTCCCAAACCTGGCCTTCCTCACTCTCGCCGTCACCCAGCAGGGTGTACACGCGATAATCCTTGTTGTCCAGCTTGGCAGCCAAAGCCATGCCCACAGCAGCGGAGATGCCCTGGCCCAGAGAACCGGAGCTCATATCCACACCGGGGGTGCCCTTCATGTCGGGATGGCCCTGGAGCATAGCGCCGATATGACGGAGCTTCTGGAGCTCGGCCTTATCGAAGTAGCCACGCTGTGCCAGAACAGAATACCATCCGGGAGCGCAATGGCCCTTGGACAGTACAAAACGATCACGGCCAGGATTCTTAGGATCCTTGGGATCGATGTTCATCTCTTTGAAATACAGGTAAGTAAAAATGTCGGCCGCGGAGAGAGAGCCTCCGGGATGGCCGGACTTGGCGTTGTATACGCCTTCCAGGATGCCGAGACGCACCTGCGCCGCGGTGACCGCAAGGTCTTTGCGTTCTTGAGCGTTCATAGTTGCTAACCAGTCCTTTCCGCCAGAAGATCATGAGTTACCTCATTCAAATTGATTGTAGCTTATTTTTCTAAAAAAAGCAATGCCAACTTTCGTTTTGCGTTGATTTCTCTCCCTCTTGAGCCTATGCGACACTCTGGGTCAAAAGAATTTTGGGATTTTGACCAAACAACTAAAGTCCCATTTTTCAGATGTGGACCCAAACGATTCTTGTCCCAAAAGAGAATCCGGAAAAGCATGGAGCATTGCCCGCATAATGCCATCGGAAGGGAACAAACTACCTGTGAACACCTTTGATCATTCGCGCTCGGCGCAAGAAAGGAAGTCGTTCCATGAAACAGAAAAATGGCAGAATCGGCAATTTGCCCGCTAACATCAACATCATGAACCCGGTCCCCAACAAGGACGCCCAGACCATCACCGGTCTGATCCGCAAAAACGGTAAAGTGTCCGGCTACGAGCTTTCCAACGGAATGGTCCTGACCAAACGGGAAGGCGTAGCCCTGGCGAAACAGGGCGGCATCCGCGGGGTGGCTATCGCCAGCCGCAACGGCAGCGAATACCTCCGCTCCCTCCCCGACGGCAGCCAGTCTAACAACTTGGGTGATCTGCCCACCTCCCCGGAAAGCATCCGCTGAGAACCCATTACACGCAAAAATCCCCTGACTGTTTCCAGCCAGGGGATTTTCTTTATTTAGAGATCAGAGAACTCTTCCAAAGAAGGACGATTACTCGGCCATCTTCTTCAGCTTCTCGTACTTCTCCACAGCGTACTTCTCGGCGTTGGCGAACAGCTTCTCGGCACGCTCCGGGAAGGAACGGGTCAAGCTGTTGTAACGCACTTCGCCCATGATGAAGTCGCGATAGGAAGCGGTGGGAGCCTTGCTGTCCAGCTGGAAGGGGTTCTCGCCGTTGTCGGCCCGACGGGGGTCAAAACGGAAGTTATGCCAGTAGCCAGCAGCAACAGCCTTCTTCTCCTCCAGCTGGGACACGCCCATGCCGCCCTTGATACCATGGTTGATGCAGGGAGCGTAAGCCAGGATGATGGAGGGACCATGATAGCTCTCAGCCTCAGCAAAGGCCTTGATGCACTGGTTCATGTCAGCACCCATAGCCACCTGAGCCACATACACATAGCCGTAGCTCATAGCGATGGCAGCCAGGTCCTTCTTCTTGGTAGCCTTACCGGTGGCAGCGAACTGAGCCACGGAGCCGCAAGGAGTGGACTTGGAAGCCTGACCTCCGGTGTTGGAGTACACCTCGGTATCGAACACCAGAACGTTGATGTCCTCACCGGAAGCCAGAGCGTGATCCAGACCGCCGAAGCCGATATCGTAAGCCCAGCCGTCGCCGCCCAGGATCCACATGGACTTCTTGGCCAGGTAATCCTTATCCTTCAGGATCTTAGCAGCCAGAGTGCAAGCCTCGCACTTGCAGCCTTCGATGACGCCAGCTTCCAGAGCGGCGATGAAAGCCTCAGCAGCGGGGCCGTTCTCCACGCGGTCAGCCATGGTGTCGATCCACTTCCGGCCGGTTTCTTTGATCTCAGCGGTGGCATAATCCACAGCGATGAGCTTCTCGGTCAGCTCAGCCAGACGGCCGCGGACAGCGTTCTGAGCCAGGGTCATGCCCAGGCCGAACTCGGCGTTGTCCTCGAACAGGGAGTTCTCCCAAGCAGGACCGTGACCCTTCTTGTTCACGGTGTAGGGAGTGGCGGGAGCGGAGCCGCCCCAGATGGAGGAGCAGCCGGTAGCGTTGGCGATGAACATCTTGTCGCCGAACAGCTGAGTAGCCAGCTTGGCGTAAGGAGTCTCGCCGCAGCCGCCGCAGGCGCCGGAGAACTCAAGCAGGGGCTGCTTGAACTGGCTGCCCTTAACGCTGGTCTCCTTGAACTTAGCAGCGACCTCTTCCTTAGCAGGCAGGTCGATAGCATACTCGAACACGTTCTCCTGGACTCTCTGAGAGTCGATGGGAGCCATCTTCAGAGCCTTCTCCTTGGCGGGGCACACAGACACGCAAGAGCCGCAGCCGGTGCAATCCAGAGGAGAAATGACCATAGCAAAGTGCATGCCGGCCACACCGGTCATGGGCTTCGCCTTGGTGCCTTCGGGAGCGTTCTTCAGTTCCTCTTCGGTCATGGCGATGGGACGGATGACCGCATGGGGACACACATAGGAGCACTGGTTACACTGGATGCAGTTGTCCACGATCCACTCGGGAACGTCCACAGCCACGCCGCGCTTCTCGTAAGCGGCAGTGCCCTGGGGAGAAGTACCGTCAGCATACTTCTCGAAGGTAGAAACAGGCAGATCCTTGCCGTGGAAGGAGTTCACGGGGAACACCACGTTGTTCACGTAATCCACCAGCTCGGGACGGTTGCCGGTAGCCACCTTGGGCTGAGAATCGTCCACAGCGTCCTTCCAGGAAGCGGGGACTTCCACCTTCACATAGCCGTTGGCGCCACGGTCGATAGCGTCGTGGTTCATCTTAACGATGGCTTCGCCCTTGCGGCTGTAGGACTTGGTAGCGGCGTCCTTCATGTACTTGATGGCATCCTCTTCGGGGATGATCTTGGCAATGGAGAAGAAAGCGGACTGCAGCACGGTGTTGGTACGGGTGCCCAGGCCCAGCTCCTTGCCGATCTTGAAGGCGTCGATGGTGTAGAAGTTGATGTCGTTGTCGGCGATGAATTTCTTCACCTTGCCGGGCAGACGCTCGTCCAGCTCCTTGGCATCCCAAGAGCAGTTCAGCAGGAAGCTGCCGCCCTTCTTCAGATCCTGCACCATGTCGTAGGTCTCCAGGTAAGCAGGATTGGAGCAGGCCACGAAGTCAGCCTTGGAGATGTAGTAGGTGGACTTGATGGGGGTATGACCAAAACGCAGGTGGGAAATGGTCAGACCGCCGGACTTCTTGGAGTCATAGTCGAAGTAGCCCTGAGCGTACATATCGGTGTGGTCGCCGATGATCTTGATGGAGTTCTTGTTGGCGCCCACGGTACCGTCGGAGCCCAGGCCCCAGAACTTACAAGAGGTGGTGCCGGCAGGAGCGGTATCGGGATCCTCGGTAGCCTCCAGGGACAGATGGGTCACGTCGTCCACGATGCCAATGGTGAAGCGCTTCTTGGGCTCGGCCTTCTCCATGTTGCGATAGACAGCGATGATGTCGCTGGGCTTGGTGTCCTTGGAACCCAGACCATAACGGCCGGAGTACACGGGGCAAGCGCCGAAGGGAGTGCCGTTGATAGCAGCCAGCACGTCCAGGTAGAGAGGCTCGCCGATGGAGCCGGGCTCCTTGGTACGGTCCAGCACGGAGATCTGCTTCACAGTCTCGGGCAGCACGTCCAGCAGGTACTTGGCCACGAAGGGACGATACAGGTGAACCTTTACCAGGCCGACCTTCTCGCCAGCGGCGTTCAGGTAATCGATAACTTCCTCAATGGTCTCGCAAGCGGAACCCATGGCAATGATAACCTTGTCCGCGTCGGGAGCGCCATAGTAGTTGAAGGGCTTGTAATCGGTGCCGATCTTCTCGTTGACCTTGTTCATGTAGTCCACAACAACTTCCGGCACAGCGTCGTAATACTTGTTGCAGGCTTCACGGGCCTGGAAGAAGATGTCGCCGTTCTGAGCCTGGCCGCGGAGCACAGGATGCTCAGGGTTCAGAGCGTTGCGGCGGAAAGCGTCCACAGCGTCCCAATCCAGCAGGTCGCCCAGATCGTCGTAATCCCACACCTGGATCTTCTGGATCTCATGGGAGGTGCGGAAGCCGTCGAAGAAGTGGAGGAAAGGTACCCGGCCCTTGATTGCAGACAGATGGGCCACGGCGCCCAGGTCCATGACTTCCTGGGGGCTGTTGGAGCACAGCATGGCGTAACCGGTCTGACGGCAGGCATACACGTCGGAATGGTCGCCGAAGATGTTCAGCGCGTGGGTAGCCAGCGTACGAGCGGAAACGTGGATGACGCTGGGCAGCAGCTCACCGGCCATCTTGTACATGTTGGGGATCATCAGCAGCAGGCCCTGAGAAGCGGTGTAGGTGGTGGTGAGAGCACCAGCCGCCAGGGAGCCGTGCACAGCGCCGGCAGCGCCAGCCTCGGACTGCATTTCAGTGACCCGGACTTCTCTGCCGAACAGGTTCTTGCGGCCTGCAGCGGCATACTTGTCGGTCTCGTCCGCCATCACGGAAGAGGGCGTGATGGGGTAGATGGCGGCAACGTCAGTAAACGCATAAGATACATGCGCGGCGGCGCTGTTACCATCCATGGTTTTCATTTTTCTTGCCATGAAGTATTTCCTCCTTTTAGGATGATCGAAAGGAATGTTACGGGCATGTTTCGGTGTGCGTCCTAAATACCCGTGCTGTTTTATTCTAGCATTTTTTTCTGGACCTGTAAAGGCATAAAAAAAGGGATTTGTCATCTTTTTGGCAAAACCCCTGGGCTCTATTTGACATCTATACACCTTTCAGGTAAAATAAGAAATAAATATGTATGCCGGGAAAAGCCCGGCTCGTTTTTGTGAAAGGGGTTTGACATTTCATGCCATCCGATCCGGACAGTACTATGATTTTTTCTATCGTTCTGGCTCTCCTATGCCTGCTTGTGGCTTCCTTCTGCGCCGCCGGCAGTTCCGCCGTCAATTTTCTCTCCGCTCCTCAAGTCAACAAGGACGCCGAAGAGGGTGACCCCAAAGCCAAAAGGCTTTTAAAGCTGGTCAAATGGCAGGACGCTCCTGTCTCCCCTCTCCAGGCCGGCTTGGCTTTGTTTGGATTTTTCGGCCTTTGCTTCTGCCTGTTTGCTTTTGAGGGCCTCCTCAGCGGCGCCCTCTCCCCCCACATTTCTTCAAACACGCTTCGATCCCTGCTGGCCTTTCTTATTATAACTCTGGCGTACCTTGTAGTGTTTTTGATCTTCGGCGATCTGCTCCCCAAAAAGGGCGCTCGCCACAACGCTAAGGATTTCGCCGCCCGCTACGCCGGTCTGCTTTGGGCGCTTCAGGGATTCGCCTTCCCTCTTTTGAAGTTCTGCGCTGTCATCGTCAACGGATTGCTGCGGCTGTGCGGGATCGATCCCCACATCCTGGATGATCCGGTCACGGAGGAGGAGATCCTTCAGATGGTGGGCGAAGGCGAGGAAAAGGGCGTCATTGAGGAAACGGAACGTGACATGATCACCAACATCCTGGATTTCAAGGATACCACCGCCGGAGAGACCATGACCCACCGCACCGACATCGTTGCGGTGGAGGACACGGCTTCCATCGCCGAAGTGGTGGAAACCTCCGTAGAAAACGGCTGTTCCCGGATCCCTGTATACCACGAGGACATCGATACCGTGGTAGGCCTGTGCTACATTAAAGACCTGCTGCCCTATGTGGGCCGGGAAGTACCGGAGTTCATCAAGATCACCGACCTGATGCGCCCCGCTTACTTCGTGCCTGAAACGAAGAAATGCAGCCAGCTCTTTACGGAGATGACCGAGCGGAAAGTGCAGATCGCTATCGTGCTGGACGAATACGGCGGCACCGCCGGTCTCATCACCCTGGAGGACCTGGTGGAGGATATCGTAGGCAACATCCAGGACGAGTACGATCACGAGGAAGAAGAGATCCATCGGATGAGCGAGACGGAATTCACCGTGGACGGCACAGCCTCCATCGACGAAGTCTCCGATATGACCGACGCCGATCTTCCCGAAGGCGACTACGACACCATCGCCGGACTGGTCACGGAACAGCTGGGACGCCTCCCCAAAAATGGGGAGCATCCCCAGGTGAAAGTGGCAGGTCTCACCATTACTGTGTTGGAAATGGAAGAGCAGCGCATCGCCCGGCTGCTTGTGGTAATAGATCCTAAAGAATCCCAGAAAAAAGAGGAAGCGCAATCTAAATGAATCAATCCCCGGAATTAGAACCAAAAACATCCACCCCATCTGATGCCGAAGCACAGGAAAACAATCCCCTGGGCACCGCGCCCATAGGAAAGCTGCTGTTCTCCCTGGCCGTGCCCGCTATCACCGCCCAAGTGGTGAATATGCTGTACAACATCGTGGACCGGATCTACATCGGCCACATCCCTGAGATCGGCACTGCAGCCCTCACCGGTGTGGGAATCACCTTCCCCATCATCACACTGATCAGCGCCTTTAGCTCCCTGGTAGCCATGGGCGGCGCTCCCCGGGCATCCATCGCCATGGGCGAGGGCAACAAAAAAAGAGCTGAACAGATCCTCGGCAACTGCTTTACCGCCCTACTGTGCGTCTCCGTGATCCTCACCGCGGTGTTTCTCATTTTCCAAGAGCCCATCCTTTGGGCTTTCGGCGCCAGTGAGAACACCATTGGCTACGCCACCAGCTACATGAACATCTACGTGTGCGGCACTATCTTCGTGCAGATCGCTTTGGGCATGAATATGTTCATCACATCCCAAGGCTTTGCCAAGACCAGCATGCTTACTGTGGTCATCGGAGCCGCCTTGAACATCGCTCTGGACCCTCTGTTCATCTTTGTTTTCAATATGGGCGTACAGGGAGCCGCCATCGCTACGGTACTCTCTCAGGCGGTTTCCGCAACCTGGGTACTGCTGTTCCTGCTGGGCAAGCGCACCAACCTGCGGATCAAAGCTTCCTGCATGGTCATTCAGTGGAAGATCCTGCTGCCTGTGTTCGCTTTGGGTGTCTCACCCTTCATCATGCAGAGCACGGAAAGCCTTTTGAGCGTGGTGCTGAACACCTCCCTGCTTCGCTACGGCGGTGACACCGCTGTGGGCGCTTATACGGTGATCGCCAGCATTATGCAGGTGATCAATTTGCCCCTGCAAGGTCTGACCCAGGGTGCCCAGCCCATTACCAGTTTCAACTATGGCGCCCGGAACATGGCTCGGGTGCGTAAATCCATCCGGATGCTTCTCACCTGCACTTTGACGTACAGCATCTTGTTCTGGCTGTGCATCATGCTGTTCCCCCAGGTGTTCGTGGGGATCTTCACCAGCGATCCCGAACTGATGGGCACTGCTGTCTGGGCGGTGCGTATCTTCCTGTTCGGCGTGTTCGCCTTCGGTGCCCAGACTGGCTTCCAACAGTCTTTCCTGGCATTGGGACAAGCCAAGGCTTCTCTGCTTCTGGCACTGCTGCGGAAGATCGTTCTCCTCATCCCCTTGATCTACATACTTCCCCTGCTGTTTACGGACAAACTGCTGGGAGTTTTTGTGGCAGAACCCATCGCCGATATCCTAGCCGCCTCTACAACCACCATTTCTTTCTTGCTGTGGGCCAGGAAAAACCTGCGGGACAACAAAAAACCGAAAAAAGCCTAAAAACAGGGGCCTCGGCGCTGCCGGGCCCCTGTCGTTTAAAATTTTCCCTCGGGCATTGTTCCCAGAGCGTTGCTGCAATAGCGCATCAGGTCCTCTTTGGTGTTGAGGTCCGCCGTGCTCTGCATCAGCTGCTCTTGAAGCATGGGAGGAAGTGCGTTGAAATAGCGTTTCGCTTCTTCGTCCATGCTGCGGAGATCCGGCATTCAGATCCCTCCTTCCAGTGTCTCTGAAAACAGTATCCCCTAACAAAAAAGCGTTTATACAGTTCCCCTCACTTTCATCGCAAAGGAGAAAATCATGGCACAGCTTTCCCAACTTCCTCTTTTTGCCAATATGGAAGAGTCCGACTGCCTCCACATGCTGGACTGTTTCCACACCAGTCCCCGGGTCTTTCATGGGGGTGATACAGCCTACACTTACAGTACCGGGACCACTCCCACATTGGGCATCCTGCAAGAAGGCCAAGCTGCCTTGGTGAAGATCGATGCAGGCGGCGGCCGCACCGTTCTGGAGCGGCTGAGCCGAGGTGGTGTATTCGGGGAACTGGTGGCATTTTCCAGCCTGCCCTGTGACAGTGTTTCCCTGGTGTGCGAGACCGACTGTGTAGTGGTGTTCCTGCCCCAGGGGAAGCTTACGTCACCTTGCGGAAAGGCCTGCTCCTGCCACAAACAGCTTTTGGAGAACCTTTTGGGGCTCATGTCACAAAAGGCTTTTGATCTCAGCGAGCGGGTGGAGGTACTGTCCTGCCGCACTATCCGGGAGAAACTGCTGTGCTATTTCCGTATCTGCGCCGGGCAGAACCAAAGCCTCAGCTTCACTCTCCCCTTTTCTCTCAGTGACTTGGCAGACTACATCTGTTCTGACCGCAGCGCCATGATGCGGGAGCTGAAACGGCTCCGTGAGGAAGGCTTTCTGGAGATCTCCGGCAGAAACGTGCGTTTCAAGTCGAATCTCTGCGCCGCGTCTCATCCAAAAGAATAAGTTTGGCGTCATCCTCTGAGAATGGCTCTTCCCCAACAAAAATGCCTCCCGAAGCGTGTCCGGGGGGCATTTGTATTTTCTTCAATCATTCATCGCCGCTGTACCCGGCGGGAGGGTCCCCCACATAGGTGGCGTACTTCTCCATATCTGCCACGGCTTCGTCGTACTCTTCCTGGGTCATCATGCCAGGGCGGACGTTTTCCTTCATGTTTTCCAGCACCTGCTCCCGCACCAACTTTTCGGCCTCGTCGGGAGGTGTTGTTTCGTTGTAATAGTCCACCTGCTGCTGGAAATCTGCCACCTGGATGGCGTTGTTTTCCACTTCATTTACCACCTGATCGGTGCTGACTTCCGCCAGAGTCGTTCCGTCCAGAAGATACGCTCCGTAGACTTCGCCCCGCAAGCAATAGTAATCCCCTTCTGTGGAAAAACCGCCCTTGCCAGGCCGATACAGGAACAACAGGTAAGACTCTCCCTCCTGGAAGTCGCAGGACGGTTCGATCTCCACCGCATCGTTGCCGATGGTCCCACCCTCCTGCCGAACCGCCACAATGTTGTCCTCGGGCGCTTCTCCTCGGAAGGTCTCGGTCACCTCAAAATAGTGGTCCGTAAAAATTGACATTCCCCCATTGACATACTGGATCATAAAAGACTGAGAAGGCTCCTTATAGGTGCCCACAACAACCAGCGAGGATTCCTTGATCAACTCCGGCACAGTCATGGGTGCGAAACGGCGGAACGCAGTGCTTACATTCTGTGGAGCGGAAGAGACCTGGCTCTCTCTTTCAGGGATTTTCTGAGAAACGGTGGTCTGAGAAGAGATATCCGGGGTCTTTGCTTCGCCTGAGAAAGCCTGAAACCCTGCCACCCCGGCCACAAGAGCTACAAACAGGATGCCAACCAGACAAACCGTCACTTTCCACCCACGATCGTTCTTTTTCATAGCAGTCACTCCTTAAAAAAGGCACAAACTGAAAATCGGTGAATAGGACAACTGATCTGTTCTCATTTCGCGGATCTTTTCTCTATAAAAATTATAGAATTTCCATATAGATTTGTAAAGGCATCAGGCAGCATTTATTACAAACTTTCGCTTCAAAGCCTATAAAAACGCTTGACAGATGAACTTATAAGATTTTCTGTCGAAAATCTTAAGAATGCCGCAACCTGGTTGCGGCGCGGATCGGGATACTGTACAATGAAGCCGTCCTGAATTTGTGAGATTTATGGAGGGAAAAGATCATGTTATCCATCAGCGGTGTGACCAAGCGCTACGGAAAGACCTTGGCCAACGACAATATCAGTTTCGCCGTGGGAGACGGGCAGATCGGCATTCTGCTGGGACCCAACGGCGCTGGCAAATCCACCATCATCAAGTGCATCACCGGTCTGCTGCGGTTCACCGGTCGGATCGAGATCAACGGCTATGAGAACACCTCCCTGGAAGCCAAGCGGCAGCTGGGATACATCCCTGAGATGCCCGCGGTTTACGACCTGCTCACCGTGGAGGAGCATTTGGAGTTCATTCGCCGTGCCTACAAAGTGGAAGACGAAGCCTATACCCAGCAGCTTCTGGAACGGCTGGAACTGGAGGACAAGAAAAAGAAACTGGGCAAAGAGCTGTCCAAAGGCATGCAGCAAAAACTGTCCATCTGCTGCGCTCTCGCCCACAAGCCCAGTGTTGTGATCTTTGACGAGCCTCTGGTGGGTCTGGATCCTCACGCAATTAAGGAGTTAAAGCAGATCTTCCGGGAGCTGAAAGCCGGAGGCGCTTCGGTGCTGATCTCCACCCATATGATCGACAGCGTGGAGGACTACTGGGACGTGGCCAACATCATGATGAACGGCCGGTTTGCGGCAACCCGGGTCAACGACGGTCAGAACGGCCAGGATCTGGAGGACCTGTTCTTCGCCATCACCGAGGGAGACGCCGCCCAGGGCACGGAGGGCTGAGTTATGAGAAGTCCTCTTGTATATCTCACCCTCACCAAGCTGAAGAACCAGCTGATCGGCGTGGTGAAAAGTCCGGCGAAGCTGATGTATGGGGTGTTCCTCATCGCCATATTCGCCCTAAGCGCCTTTTCTGGGGATTCCATGGAGGTGGAGGAGCTTCGCAACCCCCAGGAGCTGACAGCGATCCTCACCATCTTTTACACCTTTATGTTCCTGATGGTATTCTCCACAGGCAGCGCCAGCAACACCCCTATGTTCACTCTGTCTGACGTGACGCTGCTCTTCCCTGCCCCTTTGAGCTCCAACAAGATCCTGTCCTACGGGCTTACCCGACAGCTGGGGCTTTCCCTGGTGCTGGGGTTCTTCATCCTGTTCCAGTATTCCTGGATGAACAGCCTTTACGGGGTCACCTACGGGGAACTGGTGCTGATCATTATTGGATACGCCTTGTGCTTGTTTTTTGCCCAGCTGGCGGCCATGGCGGTATACACCCGTACCAGCGGCAAGGAAAACGCTTCTAAAACCATCCGGTACTGCTTGATCGGCGTGGTAGCGCTCTACGTTGCCTGGGCGGCGTTTACCTGCCGGGACGATCTGATCGCCTTGGCGAACGGCGGCAGTCACGAGCCTTTGCTGGCTTCTGGTTCCGCATTTTTGTCAACGATCCCCGGCATCCTGTTCCCAGTCTCCGGATGGTCTGCCGGCTTGGTGAGCAGCATTGCCTCCGGGAACTGGCCGCTGGTAGGACTGTTCGCCGGGCTGCTGGTGGTCCTGTTCGGAGTACTGCTGGGTTTGATCCTCACTTGCAAGAACAACTACTACGAGGACGTGCTTCAAACCGCTGAGACTGCCCAGTCTGCTATCACTGCCCAGAAAGAGGGGCAACTTAACGAGGTGGTCCCCAAGAACGTTCGAGTAGGCAAAAGCGGCCTTGGCAAGGGCTGGGGCGCCAGCGCTATTTACTACAAGCATCGGGTGGAGAACCGCCGTTCCGGTGTGCTCCTCATCTCCAATATGTCCCTTCTGTTCTGCGCCATCATCCTGGGGTTCTCCTTCTTCATGCGGGAAGAGGGCATCATCCCTGTATTCGCTTTCGCCACTTATATGCAGCTGTTCTCCGTAGCTCTGGGCCGGTTCAACCGAGAGCTGATCAAGCCCTACATCTACCTGATTCCCGAGCCTCCCTTGAAAAAACTGCTGTACGCCCTGAAGGAAAGCCTGCTTACCGACGCTTTGGAAGCTCTGGTGCTTTTCGTGGTCGTGGGACTGGTCATGGGCGCTTCTCCGGTGGAGATCGTTTTCTGCGTTTTGGCCCGCATTAGCTTCGCTTTGCTGTTCACCGCCGGAAATGTGCTGGTAGAACGGGTGTTTGGTATGGTCAGCTCCAAAGCCCTCATCTTTTTGTTCTACTTCTTGGCCCTTCTGCTGATGGCTGTGCCCGGCATCGTGCTGGCCGTTGTGCTGTCTGTGGTGGTGCCGGTCTTTACCGTTGCCGTTGCTCTGGCGGGAATGGCTGCTGTAAACGTAGTCATTAGCGTTCTTGTCCTGTGGCTGTGCCGCAACCTACTCCAATACGCGGAGCTGAACAACAAATAACTCTTTAGTGAATATGAAAAAGGGAGACTTCAGGTCTCCCCTTTTTCTTTATCAACAAAAACTCTCGCCGTTCTCCACTTGACATTCCCAGATCGCCGTGGTAGGATGAAAAAGCAATCAAATAGAGAATTGCCCGCCGCCGGGTGGGTAGGGTCTTGTGGTGACCGGGAAAATTTCCAAATTACGAGAATTTTCACCAAGTAAGCAGCCTTTCAAAAGAGGCTGTGCCTGTTCCGCTAAGTCCCATAGCATTGGGTTTCGTATCCGTAGGCCGTTAGGAGATACGAAATACCAGTGCTTTTTTTATTGCCAACAACAGACTCAAGGAGGTATCATCATGTTTCGACCTATGAGAAGGAACAGACAACAGCTTTCCGCAGAACAAGTCCGGGAGGTTTTGCTTCGAGGCACTTCCGGCGTGCTGTCCCTTTTGGGAGACGACGGTTACCCTTACGGCGTTCCTCTGAGCTACGTTTTCCATGGGGAACGGCTTTATTTCCACTGCGCCACGGAAGGCCATAAATTGGACGCCATCCGTCGGGAGGAAAAGGCTTCTTTCTGCGTCATCGACCAGGATCATGTGGTACCGGAAAAATACACCACCTTTTACCGCAGTGTCATCGCCTTTGGCCGTATCCGCGTCCTGGAGGACCGTGAGGAAAAGAAAGCGGCTGCTCTCCTTTTGGCTGAAAAATACGCTCCTGAGGACCTTCCCTCCCATCGGGAAGAAACGGTAGCCGAGAGTTGGGACCATCTCTGCATGCTGGAAATGGAGATCCAGCACATGACCGGCAAAGCGGCCAAAGAGCTGGTCCAGGGCGGTGAAAACTCATGACAGGCTCTCCCCTCAAAGAATTCGCCCGGTATGTCTCCCTGAATGTACTGGGGATGATCGGTCTTTCCTGCTACATCTTGGCGGACACGTTCTTTGTCTCCCTGGGCTTGGGATCCGATGGTTTGGCAGCGCTGAATCTTGCCATCCCTGTGTTCAACTTTATCAACGGCAGCGGACTAATGATCGGCATGGGCGGCGGAACCCGGTACTCCATTTTAAAAAGTCAGGATGCCCATCGGGAAGCTGACAAGATCTTTACCAACGCCCTCTATCTGGGAGGCGCGTTCGCTATTCTTTTCTTCTCTCTAGGGCTTTTCGCCGCGGGTCCCATTGCTCAGGTGCTGGGAGGTCAGGGCAGCACTCTTGCCATGACTACGGTCTACCTGAGAGTCATCCTGCTATTTTCCCCTATGTTCCTGGCCAACAACCTGCTGCTGTGCTTCGTGCGTAATGACGGAGCGCCCCAGCTGGCTATGGCTGCCATGGTAGGAGGAAGCCTTTCCAACGTGGTGCTGGACTGGATCTTCATTTTCCCCTGCGGTCTTGGGATCTTCGGCGCGGCCTTTGCCACGGGGATCGCGCCCATCGTCAGCATGGCTATCCTCTCCCCTCATTTTATCCGGAGGAAGAACCAGTTTCATCCTGTTCGCTGCAAACCTCAGCCCACACTGATCCAACGGGTGCTCTCCAGCGGTGTTCCCTCTCTGGTGACGGAACTTTCTTCCGGTATTGTCATCATCGTGTTCAACGGTTTGATCCTGAGCCTGGAAGGGAACATTGGTGTGGCGGCTTATGGGGTCATCGCCAACCTCTCCCTGGTAGTCATCGCCATATTTACCGGGATCGCTCAGGGCATCCAGCCCATCCTCAGCCGAAGCTACGGCAAGGGTGACCAACGCTGCCTTGCCTCCATCCTCCGCTACGCCGTGATCGTCACTTTGGTTCTTTCCGCTGTGATCTACGGAGGAGTGCTGCTTTTCGCCCCAGAGATCTCCGCCATTTTCAACAGTGAAGGGGACCCCACCTTACAACAGATCGCCGTCCAAGGTCTAAAACTGTACTTCCTGGCTTGTCCCTTCGCCGGGTGCAACGTGGTGCTTTCCATTTACTTCACTTCCACTGACCATCCCAAGGCAGCCCATGTTATCTCCCTGCTCCGGGGCTTTTTCCTGATCCTCCCCTTGGCGTTCCTGCTGTCATGGCTCTGGAAAATGACAGGCATCTGGATCACGTTCCCCGTCACGGAATTCTTGGTGGCCCTTCTGGCATGGACACTGCTGAACCAAAGCCACAAGGCACGGCGATCCAAAGATACTACATGAACAGCTTCCTATCCAGAGCGGCGGTAAAAAGTCTCCCCTCACAAAAAAACAGGCCCCTTCTTTTGAAAAGGGACCTGTTTTTTATATTTGCATGTACTCCCAAAGAGACGGCGCTCAAAGGGACGTATTTTTATAGCGTTCTGGGTGGGCGAAGTATTCTTCTCGCAGGATGGAATAACACACATCGTCCATCACCTTGCCGTCACACCGGCAAAACGCCCGTGGGATAGTCCCCTCACAGCGGAAACCACACTTCTCGATGACCCGGCGGGAACGGTCGTTCCCAACGAAATGACTGATGGCCAGCACTTCCAGGTTTTTCCGTTCGAACGCGCAGACGATCATAGCCCGCAACGCTTCCGGCATATAGCCTTTTCCCCAATGCTCCCGGGCAAGCTCGTACCCAATGGACAAGCTGTCCACTTTGTACCGGCGGATGTCTTTCTGGAACTTGATCTTTCCAATGGGACGTCCTGTCTCCTTCAAGACGATGGCATAACATCCGCTGTCCCACAAGGCCCGCCGGAACGCGCTTTCCCCTTCCTCAGGGGTGCGCGCCGGTCTAGCGCCAGAAGAGAGCATCACTGAAGGGTCCGCGGCGAAACTGAGAAAGTCCTGGTAATCTGACTCCCGCCAGTGACGCAGCACCAGACGGGGTGTTTCCATTTCACCTCGGAGTTTTCCCAGCAGGCCCATGGGGTCTCGCCTCCCCTTTGAAATACTGATAATACTGGCACTGGATCATCCCATTGTAGAGCTTCCGGCGCTTATCCGCCTTACGCCCGAAGATGCTTTCAAAATCCCCATCCGGGGTGATGATCCCAAAGCTCCATCCCCGTTTCGGACGGAATACCTGCCCCATGATCTTATAAAGCTCCTCCGCCTGACGCAGATCCAGCAGACGCTCTCCATAGGGAGGATTGCACACCACGCAGCCGTATTCGTCCTCCTGGGTGAAGTCACGGACATCCCGCACGCTGGCGGACACAGCATCTTCCACCCCGGCCTTTTTGGCGTTGGCCAGAGAAAGCTCTACCGCAGCCGGGTCGATATCGAAGCCCTCCGCCCGGAAAGAAGCGTCACGCCGTTCCAAAGACCGGGCACGTTCCCGCTCTTGCTGCCACAGACGCTGAGGGATGTTCTTCCAGGTCTCGGCGGTAAAGCTCCTGTTCAAACCAGGAGCGATATTTCGGGCCATCAACGCTCCTTCCACAAGCATAGTGCCTGACCCACAGAAAGGGTCGATCAAATGGCCATCGGAGCGGAGACGGCTCAGCTTCAACAGACTGGCGGCCAAGGTCTCCTTCAAGGGGGCGTCATTGGACACAGCACGGTACCCACGCTTATGGAGACCTTCACCGCTGGTATCGATCATTACGCTCACCTGGTCCTTCAAAATGCGGAACCGCACCCGGTGCAGCGGGCCCGTCTCGGGGAACCAGGACAGACCATACTTAGATTTCAGCCGTTCCACAATAGCTTTTTTCATGATAGCCTGACAATCCGGCACGCTATGGAGCTGGCTGGTAAGGCAGCTTCCTGTCACCGGGAACTGGTCCTCTTTCCCCAGGAAACGCTCCCAGGGAAGGGCTTTTACTCCCTGGAAAAGTTCCTCAAAAGATCGAGCCTGAAAGCTCCCCAAAAGCAGAAGCACCCGCTCGCCAAAACGGCTGTTCAGGTTGGCCCGGATCATGGCTTCCCAGCTTCCGGAAAACAGTACACGGCCGTTCTCCGCCCGGACTTGCTCCAATCCAAGGTCCCCCAGCTCCTGAGCCACCAAACTCTCCACCCCAAACAAGCAGGGGATACAAAACATCATGTTGTTTTCCATGGATTCTCCCTTCGCGGCGCCCTATCCCTCCCCTTGGGAAGAATAGCACCTTCCTTATTTTTGACCACAAAAAGAGGGGGCCCTGGCGGGTCCCCTCCGCGTTGCGTAAAATATTGAGATTTACTTGCCTTCCGGCACAAGCAGACCATAGTCACCGTCCTTGCGGCGGTACACCACGTTGATCTCCCCGGACGCATCATCCCGGAACATGAAGAACTCATGGCCCAGCATGTTCATTTGCAGGATGGCCTCCTCAGGGGTCATCACCTTCACAAAGAAGCTCTTGGTACGCACCACATGGAACTCTTCGTCAGGCTCATCATACAAAGCATCCGGGAAATCGATATCCGGGCTGACCTTCTTGGATTTCTCCAAGCGGGTCTTGTTGCGGCGGATCTGACGGCCCAGAGCGGAGATCACCTCGTCCAGAGCGTCGTTCATTTCCAGAGCGGTCTCCTCAGCGCGGTAGATCATACCCCGCTGCTTGATGGTGATTTCCACGGTCTGACGATTGCGCTCCACCGTCACGGTGACGGTGGCCTCTGCATCCTCGTCGAAAATACGATTAAATTTCGAGAGCTTGCGTTCGGCCAGCTCTTTAAAATTATTGCGCAGGTTCACTTTTCTTCCGACAATGGTGATTTTCATACTAGGCACCCGTTCGCGCTGCCCATGCTCCCCACAGGACAGGCAAACTTTCCTTTCGTCAGATTTGGAAAGGCCGGAAGCCGTTATTCCAATTCTGAAGCAGCTTCCTGCTTTCCTGTCCTTATTGTAGCACATCATCTAAAATATTGCAATAAGAATAAAAAATCTTGTGCCCTTATTGCGAAAAACTGTTACAGGACCACAGTCTTATGACGGGTCACATGACAGCCTACGTTTACCGCGATAGGCAGTCCCGCGATATGGGTGGGATACGCCTCGATGTTCACCGCCAAAGCCGTGGTTTCCCCACCAAATCCCTGAGGACCCACGTCGGTCTCATTGGCAGCCTGGAGCATCCTCTCCTCCAGCTGGGCGTAGTAGGGATCGGGATTCCGCTGGGATACGCTGCGGCAAAGCGCCTTTTTAGCCAGATAAGCGCACAGCTCAAAATCACCGCCGATGCCCACACCCAGCACCACAGGCGGACAGGGATTACTCCCAGCCAGAGCGACCGTCTCTTTCACAAAGGCGATCAGATCTTCCTCACTGGCGGCGGGGGTGAGCATCTTCAGCCGGCTCATGTTCTCACTGCCAAAGCCCTTGGGGGCAACGGTCAAGGTGAGCTTGTCCCCGGGCACCAACCGAGTATGGAGCACAGCGGGAGTATTGTCATTGGTGTTCCCCCGACGGATGGGATCGGCCACCACGGAGCACCGAAGCAGTCCCTCCACATAGCCCTGGCGGACACCTTCGTTGACAGCGTCCTCAAAATTTCCTTGGATATGTACCTCTTGGCCCACCTCCGCGAACACCACAGCCATGCCCGTATCCTGGCAGATGGGGATTTCCATTTCCCGGGCGGCGTCCAAATTCCGGCACAGGTCGCACAAGATGGACCGAGCCATCTCGTTCCCTTCCTTCTGGGAACGGCACTGGATAGTCTTTTCCAGGTCACGGGGCAGCACTCGGTTGGCGTCGATGCAGAGGTCCCGGATAGCGGCGGTGATCTCTTGAGCAGTGATCTCTCTCATAAGACTACTTCCTTTCTTGTATCGCTTCCCTGGGAAGCCAAAAAAAGAGCCCGACAATGGGGCTCTTTCGATTGTGTGCTCTTATTTCTGCTGGCCCCGACGGGAATATCCGCGGCGGGATTCGTTCCCACGCTTCAGGTCGGACATTTTCTCGTCGCTGGTCTGCTTAAAGCGGCTCATCATTTCCTCAAAAGTCCCGCTGTCATTGCGGCGGCTCTGCCACTCAAAGTCACCAGGGCGTGCAGGTCCCGGCTGAGGAGCGGGTCTGGGCTGGCGGGGCGCGTGTCCCCCTTCCCGACGGTTTCCTTCCCGACGGCCGCCGTCCTTGCGAGGACCATCAAACCGGCGAGACGGCTTACGCTGCTGTTCCTCGGGCAGCGCCTTCTTCATGGAAAGACTGATCTTCCCCTCTTCGCTGATGGAAAGCACTTTCACTTTCACGGTCTGCCCTTCCGTGACGAAGTCCCGGATCTCCGTGACAAATGTGGGAGCCACCTCGGAGATGTGTACCATCCCGGTCTGACCGCCCTCAAAGCTAACAAACGCGCCGAACTTAGTGATCCCCGTCACTTTTCCCTCGTAGATTTCTCCAACCTCAAGCTGCATAATAAAGCAAATTCCTCCTCGGCTGTGCCGGATGTAAAATAGTGGGGCTAAGAACTCAGCTGCCGCCTCCCACGTCTACGAACACCCGTTCACCGGGCTTGGCGTAATCCAGGTCGCTGCGGGCTCTGCGTTCGGCGTACTCCGCCAAATCGCCGCTGTTGTCAAGGGAGTTCTGAATCTCCTCATTGCGGACATTCTGGGTCTCGAGCTGCTCCTGCAAAGCCTGGAGTTCCTCTCGTTTCTCGCTGATCTGCAGCTGCTGCCCAACGAGAGATACCAAAGCAAACACGGCAAAGCACAGCACAGCGAACTTCAAAAGGAAACTGCCTTTGTATTTATCCATCTTCAGCTCCCGCAAGAAGCACGCCTCCCATCTGTTTCAGTCCTTCGGAGATCTCAAGTGAAAGACTCCCATAGTGTTTACTATTATAACCTGGTATACATAAATTTATCAAGTCTTTTTTCGCCGTTTTTTCGGCTTTTTTCCAGTTTTTTTCCCCTTACTCCCTTCGGGTCTTTTCGGTTTGGGAAAAAGCCCCCGCAGAAAGACCATCCATCTTCTCAGAACACCCGAAACTCTCCAAAAAGATTTTCTCAGCTTTTTCGCGCCTTTGTCGATCCATGGTCCCAAGGACGCCGCGACAGCCCATCCGCCCAAAGCCTGAAGCGCCGCCTGGTACAGCCGCAGCCGTCCGCTGTCCACTGCCAAAGCGCACAGGAACACAAACCCGCCGCACAGACAGCCGAACAGCAGATCCAGTACACCAGTACCCAATTTTTTCAGCCCCAAAAGCGCGGACAGCCCTCGGAAAAGCAAAAAGAGGCAGCCCATGGCCGCCCCCGTTGCCAGGCAGAAGAAGATCAGAGACAGGGCCTGCCCCTTCATTTGAACAGCCTGCCGAAAAAGGAGAGTGCCGGCCCACTTTCCGTATAAGAGAGCGCGATCACCTTGCCCCGAGCCAAAAGGTCTCCGGAGTCAGAATCCAAACTCTCTATGTGCAGGTTCTCCCCTTTGATGTTCAGCTGCCCCAGGTCCGTCTGGGCGGTGATCAGCTCCTCGCTGAAAAAGTCCACCCGGATGATGCCCGTGGCACGCAGCGTTCCTCGGTCCTCCAGCTGCAAACTGTGACGCCGCAGCGGTCTTTGCGCTTCTGCCATACACACATACCCCTTTTGTTTCTTCTGGGAATGTGTATGCTTTGAAAAATCTTTTTATTCCTCGATCATCCGGTACAGGTCAGAAGCCTGTTCTTTCTTGGCGTACTCCACCACGGAAAGCACTTCCGCCTTCAAGACACGCTCGCCCAGCTGTACTTCCAGGATGTCCCCCACCTTTACATCGTAAGAGGCCCGGGCCTGTTTTCCATTGACCAGCACCCGTCCCGCGTCGCAGGCCTCGTTGGCCACAGTACGACGCTTGATCAAACGGGAGATCTTCAAATATTTGTCAAGTCTCATAGCATCCTCCACAAATTCCGGCAAACAAAAAACGGACCCGGAACGCTCCGAGCCCGCCTGAATGCCACATACTTACTTGTCGTTGACGGTATCCTTCAGCGCCTTGCCGGCCTTGAAAGCGGGCGCCTTGGAAGCAGGGATCTGGATCTCCTGATTGGTGCGGGGATCACGCCCGGTACGAGCGCCGCGCTCACGCACTTCAAAAGTGCCGAAACCAACCAACTGAACCTTGTCGCCCTTCTTCAAAGACTCGGTAATAGCATCGATCACAGCGGTGACAGCGGCGTCAGCATCTTTCTTGGTAATTTCAGCCTTAGCGGCAACTTCCGCGATCAGTTCAGACTTATTCATTATAGGACTACCTCCAAAAAAATTTCTGCGGCACAGGGGTTCTTTCCTTCCAAAAAAGGATCAATCGCCAGAGTCCTAGGCTCTTACGGTTTCCCCGCCGGGTGTCATAGCATTGCAATGATATCATATCCATCCCTGTTTTTCAAGCATTTTTGCAATTTTTTGTCCGTTTGGCAAGGATTGGAGATCACGTTTTCGGATGCCCCGAAGCATCAAAAGTCCGCCAAAATAGAGGGCTGCACCCAAAATTGTCCCAGCCAGCAAACTGAGCCCTTCTCCCAACTGTCCACCAGGGAGCAACGGCCGCAGGAAATCGTACACGAACCGCGCTCCCCCACCGCAGACGAGAGCACATGCTAAAGGCCTGAAAAAGATGGTCACCGTAGACAGGGATACTCCCGCAGCCTTGCGCAGGCATCGGAACTGACACACCACTAAAAACAGATAGCATAATAAGGTTCCCACACTGGCTCCCAAAATATTCACTTCCGGGATCCCGCACAAAAGCCAATTCGCCCCCAGCTTGATAGCCATGGCGGCCAGAAGCAGCTTCACCGGCAGATCTGCCCTCCCCACCGCCTGAAGCATGCTGGAAAGAGGACCGCTCATGGCGGCAGCCAGAGAGGCGATCCCCAACAATGCTAGGGATTCCGCAATGACGGAGGTGGATTGGCCATCGCCGTAGAGCAGCCGGGTGATGGGCTCCGCCAAAGCTGTAACACCGATCCCTGCCGGAAAACAAAACAGGGCCGTCACCCGTACTACGGTCTCCATGCGGCCTCGAAGCTCTTTTTTGTTCCCCCGAGCCCATGCGGCGGTCACAGCGGGAAGGGCACTGGTCCCCAAAGCCTGAGTGATGCCCGGCACCAGCAGGTAAATGGTCATGGCCAGAGTGTAGCAGCCGTACAGGTAGGTGGGGATAGCCTGAAGGTTTTCCAGGTACGCGTCGGGAAGCTGTCCCTGATAAACAGCCAGAAGGCGTTCCGGGGATTGACGCAGCACGTCGCCAATGCGGCTTTGCAGGAACGTGGCGTCAATGAGCCCCGCTACATTAGCGGCAAGAGACCCCAGCGCAATGGGGAGAGTGATAGTCCACAGACGTTTCCTGGTCTCCTTGGGGCTTCTTGCCGCCGGAGACTGAAGATACAGCCGGGGAACGGTACCATCCCCGTGAAAATGAAACCTGAGTGCCAGATACAGCAGTGCCAGCAGGGATCCGGCCGTCACTCCCAACACAGCCCCTGCCGCCCCCATGGACAACGTGAGAAACATGGCCTGGTCGCTGTCCGCGGGGGTGAAGCCAAGCACGGTGCCGCGGGAAGCGTACTCTCTCTGTGTTAGAGAGACTGCCACCCCTGCCGCTGCCAATCCCAGCCCCAGCTTCACCACGGCCTCCAAAACCTGAGAGAACGCCGTGGGCACCATGTTCCCCAGACCCTCGTAATACCCCCGATAGACGGACGTAGCACAGGCTAAAAGGACAGCCGGCGCCAAAGCCAGCATGGGAGCCAGTGCGTAGGCAGCCCCTGTTACCCAACGGCAATACAATGGCGCCAGCAGGACCATCACGGTCATGCCGCAGGCGCCCAGCGATAGAAACATGGGCATCGCAACCCGCTTGACCTGGCGAACGTCATTCCAACGGCCCAGGGAACTGTTTTCCGACACCAGTCGGGACACGGCAATGGGGAATCCCACGGTGGCTAGGCTGAACACCGGCCCAAAGAAATGATACGCCACGCTGAACAGCCCCATGCCGTATTCTCCCACCACATAGGTCAAGGGAACTTTGAACAGCGCTCCCAGCACTTTCACCACAGCCATTCCCGCCGTGAGCACCAGCGCTCCCCGCAAGAAGCTTTGACGCTTTCTCCCCTGCCCCTGTGTTTTCCGTCCCTGTCCCATAGCGCGCTCCTCCCCCGGTATCTGCCCGAAAAGGTTTTTCTCCTCCATGTGTATGTGAGACAGGCAAAGGATATTTTCTCCCGATGGCAAAAGCCCTATTTTAAAGATATATAAACTTTTATTTTGCTATTGACTTTAATAAAATAAAAGTTTATATTTAATATAGTGAAAATAACTTGTGAGAAGGGAGGCATTTCTTTGGGAATCCAGATGATTCCGGACTGGATGGTGGAACTGGAAGAGGAAGACGTAGCGTTTCTGAAAAACTTCCTGCTGTGCTCCGGTTCCCTGAAGGAGATCGCTGGGCTGTATGGTGTCACGTACCCCACCGTGCGGCTGCGGCTGGACAAGATCATCCAAAAGGTACGCTTGGGGGAAGAATACGCCGGGGATCCCTATGTGGCTCTTATCAAACGTCTCGCCCTCAACGAAAAGCTGGATTTTGACACGGCCAAACTTCTCATCACTGAATACAAGAAACAGAAAGGAGCGCGTTGAGATGAACATTATGCCGGTTTTATTTTGGGGGATCATTTTCCTGCTGGCGGTCCTCCTAGCGCTGGTGCTTGGTATTGTTCTTTTTCTGATGGTCCGCAAAAAGGAGCGCCAACGGCGTGCGGAATTCCAGCAATCCCAGTTTCAGGCGGCCCAGCGCCGTTCCCAGGAAGAGGAACTGAAAAAAATGAAGCTGGACGATCTTTAAGAAGACGCAAAAAGGCGGCCCCAAAAGGGCCGCCTTTTTTTGAGAAACCATTATTCCTCGGTGAGTTTAGTACCGCAGTTACTGCAATACTGTGCAGTAGTGGGGCTCTGCTTGCCGCAGACAGGGCATACGACCTTGTTCTGCTTATCCACCAATTCTTTGGTGAGCGCGTCCCGCTGGTTCATCAGCTCGTCGATCTCGGCCATTTTGCCCACAGCCTCGGCATCCTCTGCCAGTTTCTCACGGCTGTTTTCGTACACATAGTCGCCCAAAGCCTCAAAACGCTTACTGATCTCCGCGTTGAGCTCCGCCACGTTGATGCGCAGCTTGGACACATCCACGATCTGACCTGCCTTCTTACCAACTGCTTCTGCCGCAGTCTTAGCGTTTATGACCACATCATCTAAAATTCCCATGATCGCATAGCCTCCTTTTCTCAAATCCAGATATGGGGAAATCGCTTTTCCCTATGGTTTCATTATACCCTAGTTTTTCCAAAAGTCAAAGCATTTTGCCTTTCATTTCCATTACATTTCCCTTAAGATTTGGGATTTTTTACGGGTTTTCTCACCAGGATGTCCCCTGATTTTACAAGCCCTCAGGCCCAAGGAACTCCCGAAGCATGGAATTCTCCGGCACATACGAAGCACTGATAGGCTCAAACCGCATGAGACGGGATTCCAGATCCCGGGCTTTCTTATAGTAGGGACTATCCTCCTGGATGGCACGCAGCAACGGGATCGCCACTGTACGCATCACACAGGGCTCGTAAATGTGGATAGAGTTCACTGTGTAGTCCGCGGAAAGACGGTAAGGCCGGATATACCGGTCCTCCCCCTCCACCACCTGCGGCCACATGGCGATAGTGTTTTCCGGAGTGGTGTCTCGGAACTGGATATCCCGAACAATGCGCCGTACCAGACGCAGATCCATGGGAGAGATCACTTCCCCGTTTGCTGACTTGATCTGCTGCTTCACGCTGACATAGAGCTTGACACAGGACCCGGCAGGCAATTCCCGAGTAAAAAGAGGATTCAAGCCGTGGATTCCCTCCACGATGACCATCTCCTCCGGACCGATCCGGTAGTGACGGGGTTCCCCGTCGGGGCGTCCCAAAGCAAAATCGTACCGGGGAACGGAAAACTCCCCTGTCTCGATGATATTCAGCAGACAGCTCTTGATGGCATCCACATCCAGGGCCTGAACCGACTCGTAGTCAAATTTCCCGTTGGGAAGCTGGGGCGCCAGACCCACTCCCCGGTAGAAATCATCCAGGGAGACAATAGTGCTCTTGGCGCCGTATTCCGTCAAGTAATCCCGAAGCAGATGAGCAGTGGTGGTCTTGCCGCTGCTGCTGGGACCGGAAAGCATGATGACACGCACGTTCCGATGATGCCTGGTGATGTTTCGGGCAATGTTTTCCAGGTGATCCCGGTAAGAGTCCTCCACTTCCTCGATCATGCTCGCAGGGTCCTTGACCGCCGCGTCGTTGATCTGCTCCAAGTGGTTGATATATTTAATGTAGCCGCTGGCGAAATTGCTCATAGAGGGTGGTGACACCGTCCTTTCTTTCCAGGATCTCCTCGTTGCGGGTGATATATTCGTAGGGATACTTGAAATTGAAGATCCGTTCCAGCCGCCCGCTGTACGGGTCTTTCAGCTTGGAAACGCCTCCCGCCCCGCAAGCGATGACGGAATTGGATTCATCCATAGTGTAGATATTGTACCGGCAGATAGTGCCTGGTTTGGCCCAGCCGGTGTTTTCCAAATTGCCAGCCATGCGGGTCTGGCGATAGAGGTAGTAGGGCTCAAACCCTTCCTGAGTCAGCCGCTCTATGGAGTGATCCATCATAGCGGCTGTCTCACCGCTCTGGCTGTGAAGGGAAAGGTCCCCGCCGGGAGCATTGAGACGGGCAGATCGTTTGAGGGCCAAAGAGTGGACCGTCACATTGGAAGCTCCAAGACCGATGACCCCATCTAAGGTACGCCGGAAGCTCTCAAGATCATCTCCCGGCAGGCCTACGATCAAGTCAGCGTTGATATTGTCGAAGCCCAGCTCCTGGGCAAGGTGGAAGGCTTCCACCACGTCCTGAGCGGTGTGACGCCGGCCGATGTTGCGCAGCACCTGATCCGACAAAGACTGAGGGTTGATGCTGATACGGCTAATCCCACGCTCCCGCAGGGCAAGCAGCTTTTCCCGAGTGATGGTGTCAGGCCGTCCCGCTTCCACAGTGAATTCCGTACACCGGGACATGTCGAACACCTGCTGGATCTTCCCGCACAACGCGGACAACTGAGAAGCGCTTAAAGTGGTGGGAGTACCCCCACCGATGTACACCGTCACGAGAGAAAGCCCCAAGGCTTTCGTGACCTGGGCGGTCTTTTCCAGCTCCAACAGGAGCAGGTCGAAATAGGGATCGATTAGCTTTTTGGCGTGCTCCACGTCCTGAGACACAAAGGAGCAATAGGCACACCTTGTGGGACAGAAGGGAATGGACACATACAAGCTAAAATCGTTCTCCGTGAGAGCTTCCACGGCAGGCCCCTGGGCACGGAGCACACGCCGGGCCAGATCCGCTTTCGGAGCCGTCACATGGCAATGGCTCTGGAAATAGGCCACGCCTTCCTCTTCCCCCTGCTCTTCCACATACTGGCGAAGCAGCTTCACGGGATGGATGCCAGTGAGCATGCCCCACGCGGGGTGGGTGCCGGTCAGCTCCACAAAAGCGTTGTAGAGCAGATCCGTCATGGCATATTCCAGCAGGGATTGGGCAGTGTGTTCCCGGGACAGAACCCGCTGCCCATCGGACACTTCTACCTTATACCGGTATGCGCCGGGCTCCTCCTCTATGCAGGCAAAAGCCCAGGGACCCTCTTTCGGTTCGGGGTGGACGGAGCCTTCCAGCTCCTCCACTTTCACCGGACTGTACGGAAAGAACAACCGGCACAGATTTTCACATTCATAGCGGAACGAAGGCCCGCTGAGAAAAAGCTCCATGAATTACCTCTCTAAAAATCAACTGCGGTCAATGGACACCACTCCGGGGATCTTGGACAGCCGCTCAATAATGTTTTGCAGTTGAGGCAGTCCATTGATGGAGATGGTGGCAGAAATAAAAGCGTTGTCGGTGCCCCGCTCTCTGCGGGAATTGAGAGCGTGGATATAGATCTTCATGTTGGACAGCTGCTGGGTCACATCCGCCAGCAGACCGCCCCGGTCCAGCGCCACAATGTGCAGCGTGGATTTGAAGTCGTCCTTCACTTCCCCAGCCCAATGAGCATTGACCCACCGTTCCGGCTCAGGACACTGGGTCAGATCACGAGGCACATTGTTGCAGCTGCGCTTGTGAATGGAAACACCAAAACCTCGGGTGATAAAACCGATGATATCGTCCCCGGGCAGAGGATTACAGCACCGGGAGAATTTGATCAGGCAGTTATCCATGCCCTCTACAAGAACGCCGCTTGCCACCCTCTGCTTGGGTTCGGACACAGCGGGAGGGGGTGTCTCCTGCTGCTGTTGCTCGGGAGCAGCGATCTTTTGCAGGCGCTGAGCTTCCTCCCGAATCCGGGGCAGCACCTTCCAAAGCTGGATGCCTCCATAGCCGATGGCCGCGTAGAAATCGTCCTCGGTGGAGCAGTTGTGGCGCTTGCCCACGCTTTCGATCATATATTCCATGATCTCCGGCGTCATCTGGATATTGGCCCGCTTGAACTCCCGTTCCAGTTCCGCCCTGCCCTCGATGATATTTTCTTCCCGTTTTTCCTTCTTGAACCAAGCCCGAATCTTGTTCCGAGCCTCGCTGGTACGCACCAAAGTGAGCCAGTCACGGTTGGGGCCCTTCCCCGCCTCCTTGGTGGTGAGTACTTCAATGATCTCGCCGGTTTTGACCTTGTAGTCCAAAGGCACGATCCGCTTGTCTACCTTGGCGCCGATCATCCGATTGCCCACGGCGCTGTGAATGGCGTAGGCGAAGTCGATGACCGTAGATCCCATGGGCAGGTTGATCACATCCCCCTTGGGAGTAAAGACGAACACTTCCTCCGGGATCAGGTCGCTCTTGATGGAGTGAACCAGATCGGTAACATCCTCGCTTTCCGCCTGATTCTCCAGCATCTGCCGAATCCAGGCAAGACGATCATCCATAGAGCGGTTGTCCGAATCCTTGGCAGACATGCCCAGCTTATATTTCCAGTGGGCCGCGATGCCGTACTCCGCGGTGTGGTGCATCTCCCAAGTGCGGATCTGCACCTCGAAGGGCACCCCAGCCTTGGTAATCACCGTGGTGTGGAGAGACTGATACATGTTGGGCTTTGGCATGGAAATATAATCTTTGAACCGGTTGGGCAAAGGCTGGAACATATCATGGACAATGCCCAGCACGTTATAGCAGTCCTCGATGGTGTCCACGATCACCCGCACGGCGAACACGTCGTAGATTTCCTCAAAAGTCTTGCCCTGGATGAACATCTTCCGGTAGATACCGTAAACGCTCTTCACACGACCCTCAATATACACATTGGGGATAGACAGCTCCACACGGCTGCGGATCATGTCCTTGGTCTCCTCGATGAACTGCTTGCTGCTGTTGCTCCGGGAGGCCAGGTCGTCCTCAATCTCCTTATAAGCCAGGGGATCCAGGTATTTTAAGGAGATATCCTCCATGTACTCCTTGACGGTGCGGATACCTAAGCGGTGAGCGATGGGAGCGTACACTTCCAAACATTCCAGCGCCTTGTCCCGCTGCTTCTGGGGAGACATGTATTCCAAAGTGGAAAGGTTGTGCATCCGGTCGGCAAACTTGATGATAATGACCCGAATATCCTCCGCCATGGCCATGAGCATCTTCCGCAGGTTCTCAGCCTGCTGCTCCTCCCGGGAGGAATAGGGGATCTTACCCAGCTTGGTGACACCGTCGATGAGCAAGGCCACCTCTTTGCCAAACTGCTTGGTGATGTCCTCGATGGTGCAGTCGGTGTCCTCCACCACATCGTGGAGCAACCCGGCCATCACCGATTCAGAATCCATGCCCAGACCCACCAGGATGGCCGCCACCGACAGGGGATGGATAATGTAGGGCTCCCCGGAACTGCGCTTCTGCTCCCGGTGCTTCTCCTCCGCCAGACGGTAGGCCGCTTCGATCCTTTCACGGTCGTATTCCTTGCCGCTGTCCGCTATGATCTTCTTCAATTCCTCAAAGCTGACGATCTGCACCACCAATGCCATGGCGCGTCCCTCCTTTTACACCTTTCCAGTCCCTTCCGCCAGGCTTTTCGCCCGCAGGTACACCGAAGAAGCAAAAATATCCACCTTACCCTGAGTGGGCAGCAGCTGAGCCGCTCTCCGTTCCTCTCCGCCCATCAGAGCGACGAGCCGCCGCTCTTCCAAAATATCTAAACACAGCAGGAGCTTGCCCAGATTGAATCCGGGCAGGGCCCCCAACAGCGACTGGGTTCCAAAGCCTTCCCCTTTCAGGGAGGCAAGTTTCCGGTACAAATCCGCCAGGTCCTTCCGGGTGGGGAGAATCTCCTCCCCCTCACCCGGCGCCAGAGGTTCTTCCCGCCGGATCTTCTCATACAACCGGTAGCTGTGCGCGCACCGGTCCATGTCTAAGCCGGAAAGTTTCATATCTCGGATACTGACCGTGAGCTGCTGCTCTCCGCGGAACTCCTTGGCTTCCAGCGTCACCGCCAAATCCAGGATTTCCCCGGGAACAAAGGGGAAATCCTCCGACCTCATACCAAACTTCATGCAGTTGAGAGTGACGCCCTTCTTGGCACACACCAACCGCAGGTGATTTCCTCCCCCCACCGGTACGATCTGCCGCAGCTCCATGCCGTACAAGCCAAACAGAGGCTGGGGATTCCCGCTGCCGTAAGGCTCCAGGGGCTCCAGGCTCTGGGGCATCTCCGGAGTAAGAGCTGAAGGGTTCAGCCGGCAGTCAATAAGCAGTGTCTGAGCCGGCATCTCCGGACAGACCTTTGCCGCGAACCGATTGATCTTCTCCCGGAACGCAGGCACGTTCTCCGCTTTCAAAGTGATGCCCGCCGCCATAGGGTGTCCGCCGTAACGCTCCATCAAGTCACCGCAGGCGCACACCGCTTCGAACAAAGAAAAGCCCTCCACGCTGCGGCCGCTGCCCTTGGCCATTTCCCCGTCAGTAGAGATGACCATGCAGGGCTTTCCGAAACGCTCAGTGATTCTGGAAGCCACAATGCCGATGACACCGTGGTGCCAGCCTTCCCCGTCCACCACGATGACGCGGCTATACAAAAGGCTGTCGTCCTTCTCAATCTTCTCCATGGCCTCTTTGGCGATCTCAGCCTCCACCTCCCGGCGGCGGTCATTGTCCTCGCAGATCTCCGCGGAAAGGGGTTGGGCTTCTTCCTCTGTCTCACAGGTGAGCAGTCTCACCGCCCGTTCCGGAGCGCCCATGCGTCCTGTGGCGTTGATCCGAGGGATCACGGTGAACGCCAGAGACGTGGCCGTGGCAGTCTTGCCCCCCATGCCGCTCTGCACCATAAGGGCGTCCACTCCTGCCCGGCCCCCTCTCGCCAGGATGGAAAGCCCAGTCCGCACGATGGCCCGGTTCTCTCCCAGCACGGGGACCACGTCAGCCACAGTGCCAAGAGACGCCAGGTCAGCGTACTCTTCCAGCACACCTTCCTGATCTCCTTCCAAGGCCATCACCAGTTTCAGGGCAACGCCAGCGCCGGAAAGGTCCTTGTAAGGGCAGTGATCGTCCGCCTGGTAGGCGTCCACCACGGCACAGGCGTTGGGGATCCGCTCCTGGGGCCGGTGGTGGTCGGTGACCACCACGTCCATCCCCAGCTCTTTGGCCCGTTCCACCTCCTGGACAGAGGCGATGCCATTATCCACGGTGATAATCAGCCCCACACCTTCTCTGTGGAGAAACTCCACCGCGTGAAGGTTCATGCCGTAGCCTTCCCCTTCCCGCTGGGGTATGTAGTAGATCACGTCAGCGCCCACCGCGTCCAAATAGGTGTACAGAATAGACGTAGCAGTGACGCCGTCCGCGTCGTAGTCACCGTATACAGCGATCTTCTCGAAATTCTCAATGGCCTGGTGGATTCGTTCCACCGCCTTGTCCATATCCTTCATCAGGAACGGATCGGAAAGCTGTCCGCTTTCCAGCAGACCACGAATCTCCTCCTCCTGATGGAACCCCCGGATCTCCAAGAGCATGGAAAGGAAAAACGGGAGGGAATATCGCTCCGCAATCTGGGCGGCCCGTTCCTTATTGAGCGGAGCCACCTCCCATTTTTTTATGTTCAACGGCCATCTCTCCTTACTGGTTGCTTGAAAATATATTTTATCATTTTTTCTCCCAATATGCAAGGTGAGGAAACATTCCTTGCTTTTGGGGAATATTTGTGCCATACTTGGAAAAAATGGGACCACACCCACTTTGGGAGGAGCACCTATGAAAACATTTTATTTTGGCGGGACCGTACTGCCTTTAGATGGAACAAACACCGCTTCCGGACTAGTAATTGAGGACGGAAAAATTCTTGCAGTAGGAAAACAGGCGGACTTGGAACCCCTGGCAAAAGACGCGCGCCGGGTGGACCTGGAAGGCAGGGCCCTGCTGCCTTCCTTTATCGACGGGCACAGCCATATCACTGCCTTGGCCCAGACTCTTGGATTGGCTCAACTCACTGGCTGCCGCAGCTTGGAAGAAGTGGGACAGCGGCTGAAAGATTTCCGAAACCGGTGGAAGGTCCCATCAGGGGAATGGGTCATCGGGTTTGGCTACGATCAAAACGACTTAAAAGAACACCGTCACCCCACAGCGCAGGACCTGGACGCCCTGCTTCCTGACTGCCCGGTGATGGTCACCCACGCTTCCGGTCACATGGGCACGGTAAATTCCCTGGGGCTGAAAACCTTGGGCATCACCAAGGAGACCCCTGACCCAGAAGGGGGTAAAATCGGCCGGTGTGAGGATGGCTGTCCCAATGGCTATCTGGAAGAAGCCGCCTTCACCAACATGGGCTCCCGGATCCCCCGAGATCCAGAAGCCTCCCTAAAAAACCTGGGCCGGGCGGAAGAAGTCTATTTTTCCAACGGAATCACCACCATCCACGAAGGTCTGATGCGTCAGCCGGAATGGGACCTGTTGGAGACTGCCTCTTCCCGGGGACTGCTCCGGGGAGACGTCGTCGCCTATGTGGATATCAAGGACAGCGCTTCTCTTTTGAATACTCACCGGGATTATCTGGGGACCTATCAAAACCGGTTGAAACTGGCAGGGTACAAACTGTTTTTGGACGGCTCCCCGCAGGGACGCACCGCTTGGATGACGGAACCCTACAAGAACGGTGATCCGGAGTACCGAGGCTATCCCGTACACCAGGACCAGCAGGTGCTGGCATTTTTGGAGAAAGCCCAGCGGGAAGGGGTGCAGATCGTCACCCACTGCAACGGTGACGCCGCGGCAGAACAGCTTCTCCGGTGCTATGAGCAAGCGTATCAGAAATACCATCGAGACATCCGGCCAGTGATGATCCACGCCCAGCTTCTCCGGCCGGATCAAGTGCCGAAGCTGCGGGAGCTCTCCATGATCGCCTCCTTCTTCGTGGCCCATGTGTACCACTGGGGAGACGTACATGTGGAGAATTTCGGCTGGGAGCGTGCATCACAGATCAGCCCCGTGAAAACCGCTTTGGAGAACGGTGTGATCTTTGATTTCCACCAGGACTCCCCGGTGATCCCGCCCAACATGCTGGAAACCCTTTGGTGCGCCGTGTGCCGCTGTACCAAGTCCGGAAAGATCCTGGGGGAAAACCAGCGAATCACCACAGAGGAAGCCCTCCGGGCAATCACTGGAAACGCTGCTTACGCCCTGTTCGAGGAACAGGAAAAGGGCACCCTCTCCCCCGGCAAACGGGCGGACCTGGTGATCCTCGATCGGGACCCTCTCGCCTGTCCTCCGGAGGAATTGAAAGACCTCCGAGTGATGGAGACCATCAAGGACGGAAAAACCGTATATAAGGCGGATTGAAAAAAGGGAAGCGTCAGCTTCCCTTTTTTGCGCTTATTCTTTGGCCGCCGCCATCAGCACCGCTTCCGCGCACCGCAGACCGTCCACTGCCGCGGAAACGATCCCTCCCGCGTAGCCGGCGCCCTCCCCACAGGGATAAAGTCCCCGGGCTAAAGGTGACTGGCAGGTGTCGTCCCGCAGCACCCGCACTGGGGAAGAGCTTCGGGTTTCCGGGGCGGTGAGCACTGCGTCGCCGTCGTCGAATCCCCGCAGCCGCCGTCCCAGGATGGGCAGGGCCGCTTTCATGGCGTCAGTGACGAAACCGGGCAAGCACTGGGTCAGGTCGCTGGGAACCACCCCGGGCTCGTAAGTGGGCAGCACCCCTCCGAATCCCTTGGAAGGCACGCCCGCCAGCAGGTCCGCCACCCGCTGGGCCGGGGCTGAATACTGCCCACCACCCAAGGCGAAAGCAGCCCGTTCCAATTTACGCTGGAACGCCACTCCCGCCAGAGGGCCTTCCTCCCCATAGTCCTCCGGAGTAACTCCCACAAGCAGAGCTGCGTTGCTGTTTTGACCGTCCCGGGCCCAGGGGCTCATACCGTTGGTGACTACCCCGCCAGGCTCGGAAGCGGCTCCGGTGACATACCCGCCGGGGCACATACAAAAAGTGTAAACCCCTCGGCCGTTTTCCAAGTGACAGGACAGCTTGTAGTCCGCCGCGCCCAAAGCAGGATGTCCCGCAAAATTCCCATACTGGGCCCGGTCAATGAGTGCCGCAGGGTGTTCGATGCGTGCCCCCACAGAAAAGGCTTTTGCCTCCATGGGCAAGCCCAACCGGTAAAGCTCCTCAAAGGTGTCCCGTGCGCTGTGCCCCACCGCCAAAATCACCCGGGAGCACTCCAAAATCTCCTCCCCCTGGGGCGTTTTCAAGCGAAGTCCGGTAAGGCACCCTTCCCGGAGCAGAAATCCTGCCGCTTTGGTGGAAAAACGCACCTCTCCTCCCAGAGCGATGACTCGTTCCCGGATGGAACGCACTACTCCCGGCAGCTTATCAGTGCCGATATGGGGCTTCGCCTCGTAGAGGATCTCCTCCGGGGCGCCGGAGACCACCAGTTCCTCCAACACTTTCCGGATGCGGCCGTCGCCGGTGCCGGTAGTCAGCTTACCATCGGAAAAGGTCCCCGCTCCTCCCTCGCCGAACTGGACGTTGCTCTCCGGATCCAGGACCCGTTCCTTCCAAAAACGGGTGACAGAACGTTCCCGGTCCTCCACTGGTTTGCCCCGCTCCAAAACGATGGGCCTCTGGCCGCACTGAGCCAGCAGCAAGGCCGCGAACATCCCCGCCGGACCGAACCCCACTACCACCGGCCGCTGGGAAAGCGTCCCACACAGCGGCATCTGATAGCAATAGGGCTGTGCCTTCTGGACAGCACTGTCCTTCCGCCGGGAAAGGAGCTTGTTCTCGTCCCCGTCGATCTCCGCTTCCACCGCGCAGACGAAATGGACTTGGTCCTTTTTCCGGGCGTCCACCGACTTTTTCGCCAGACGCGCCGAAACCACCGCCCGCTCCGGCAGGCGGAGTTTCTGGGCGGCGGCTTTGCGCAGATCCTCTTCTTTAAAGTCCAGGGGCATTTTCAGCCCCGTTATTTTCAACATGTTCCCTTCCCCTTTCTTCCCCGAGCAGCAGCCTGGCCAGCCTTCAATCCGGTCGCCCAGGCCCAGTGAAGGTTATACCCTCCGCAGTCTCCGTCCAGATCCAGGAGCTCTCCGGCCAAGTACAGCCCTCGCCGCTTTTTGGACTCCATGGTGGTCGGGTCCACTTCCCTCAGAGGGACACCGCCCCTGGTGACCTGAGCGCTTTCCCAGTCTCCCGTTCCAATGACTGGAAAACGCCACGACTTGGCAAGCCCTGCCGCTTTCCGCAGCTGCTGACGGTTGAGATCCTGGAACATCGCCTCTCGGGGCACACTGAGTTCCTTCATCAATTCTTCCCCCGCCCGCAGATTCAGGACCCCGGCGAACAACTCCCAAGCAGGATAACCTGGATGCGTTTTCACTTGGCGTTCCAAATAGGAGAGAACCTGGCGGTAATCCATTTCCTCCAGAAGATCCAGGACCACTTCCACCTCTTGGGATAGTTCCTGGGGCATCCTGGCGGAAAGGTTGAACAGGCAGATCCCAGACAGGCTTCCGTCCCCAAAAAGCACCTCGCCCCGCTCCTCGTAAAGTTTCTCTCCCTGGACCCACAGGGACGCCAAAGCCTTCACCCGCACTCCTTTCAAGGAACGAAGACATTTCTTAGGACTTTTCAGATAGGTGAGGGAAGGCCGCAGCTCCGTTAGGGAATGGCCCAGCTTGGTGACCAATCCGAAGTCCCCCTCTTCCCAGGAATGCTTTGGAGAGGCTTTTCCTCCGCAGGCGACCACGCACCGGGAAGCCCATAACGTTTCCCCCGTTTTCAGTTCTAGGCGAAAGCCTCCCTCCTGGGGAACAATCTCCGTGACACCGGAATCACAGCGAAGGACCACGCCCTGGGCTTCGCAGCTTTCCCGCAGCGCTTGAAGCACCGCGGCGGCTTGAAGATTCCGGGGATAAACTCTCCCCTCGCTGTCGGCCCGGCACAGCAGACCCAGCTTCTCGAACTCTTCCAAGATCCGGTCCGACGGACACTCTTCCAGCACCGGAGCGGCCAGCGCAGCGTCCCCATGATAATGTGCGGCGGAAATATCCAGATTCGTCAGGTTGCACCGGCCGTTGCCCGTTGCCAGCAGCTTTTTTCCTGGTTTGGGATTGCCCTCCAGAAGGACCACGCTCACCTGTTTTCCCTGATCCTTCATAGACTTTGCCGCGGCGTGGGCTGCCATGAGCCCAGAAGCTCCCGCTCCCACCACTGCGATCTCCCAACGTTCCATGGATATTCCCTCCCCTGGGGCTGTTCCGCCCTTCATACGTGCCTTTCATTGTACAGGGGATGGGCTCAGTTTTATTTCTCAAAAAGAATTACAGGTCGATTTCTTCCAGCCTTCCAAAAGTATAACCCAGGTCTTCCCACTGGGTGAGCAATTCGTCCAGGATAGACGCGTTGGTAGCCGACGTACTGTGCAGCAGCACCACTGCCCCCGGATGGACCCGGGGAATCAGCTTTTGGAAAGCCTCCTCTTTCGTGGGCTGGTCGTCCTCATACCAGTCCACATAAGCTAAACTCCAAAACACAGTGCGGTATCCCAGCTCCTGGGCCATACGCAAGTTGGACTCGCAGAATTTCCCCTGAGGCGGCCGGTACAGCTTCGGCATCTCTTCCCCGGTGACCTCCCGGTACAACTCCTCGTTCTTGGTCAGTTCTTCCCGGAAAGCCTCCTCTGTGGCAATGGCCGACATATCCGGATGGGTATAGGTATGGTTCCCAACAGTGTGGCCTTCCTTTACCATGCGGCATACAAGTTCCGGTTCTGTCTCCAGGTAATTTCCCACCAGGAAAAAGGTGGCTGGCACATTGTGCTTTTGGAGCACGTCTAAGATCTGAGCGGTGTAGCCGTTCTCGTAACCCGCGTCAAAAGTGAGATACAGCACTTTCTCCTCTTCCGGTCCCCGGTACAGGGCATTGTATTGAGCCAGATACTCGCTGTCCGCGTTGCCGATGGGCGCCTGACCCTCCTGCTGGAAACTCAGCCCCCAGTTGGTGATCTCCCCCGACGCCGCCACTACGCCGCTTTCATGTGCCGTCACACCAGCCAGCGCGCATAGACCTATCAGCGCCGCCAAACACACCACTACCACTTTTTTCCGTCTGACTGCCCGCAGCAGATCCTTCATGGTCCTGCCCCCTTTCCCTTATACCTATGCGCCATCTTTTGGAAGATGACCACACACAGAGCGCCCTTGCGTTTCCGGAAAAAATACTGTATGATTTTCGTAAGAATTCTGTACCTCAGGATGTAAGGAAAAAACCTTACCATTTACCATGAAAAGATTTGAGCGTTCCACAAGGAGGGACTGGAACTATGGATAGCGGCGAAAAGAAAAACATTCTGGTGGTGGACGACGACCGGGAGATCGTGCGGGCCATTGCCTTGAACTTGGAAAGCGAAGGCTACAACGTGCTGAAAGCCTACGACGGCATGGAGGCTCTGGATCTGGCCATGACACGGGATATCCATCTCATCATCATCGACGTGATGATGCCCAAACTGGACGGGCTTTCCGCCATCATGAAGATCCGGGAGCGGAAAAACCTGCCCATCATCGTACTTTCCGCCAAAAGCGAAAACAGCGACAAGGTTATCGGCCTTTCCATGGGCGCCGACGACTATGTGACCAAGCCTTTCAACCCCATGGAGCTCACCGCCCGGGTAAAGTCCCAGCTGCGGCGGTACACCTCTCTGGGGGACATCCACTCCAGTGGAGAGAACACCATTGTCAACGGCAGGCTCTGCTTCAACCTGGACGAGCACGTGCTCTACGCCGACGGAGAACCTGTAAAGCTGACGGCTACGGAAACGAAGATTGTAGAGTTGCTGATGCGCAATCCTGGCCGCATCTTCCCCGCTGAAGAGATTTACAGCAAGATCTGGAACGAGTCGGCCTATTCCACGGAAAACACGGTGATGGTCCACATCCGCCGAATCCGTGAAAAGATCGAGATCAACCCGGGTGAGCCGGAATACCTGAAGGTGGTGTGGGGGATTGGATACAAATTTGAAAAGCACTGAGAAAGCCACTGAACCCAAGAACATCGACATGTTCAAGGGGGTCGTCTCCTGGATCAGCTTCATGATCCTGCTCTGCGGCCTGACTACCGGGCTTCTCTTTTTGCTGTTCATCGCCGTGGATCCCAATCTGGCCAGCAGCATTGGAGAATCCGTGACGAATCTCTCCTATGGAGATTACCCCCAATGGTTACCCGTGGCAGCTGTATGCGGAGCGCTTCTGCTGGGAACCTTGCTCACTCTCATGCTGGCTTTCCGAAAAGCCAGGCGAGATTTTGAGGACACAATGGCCCAAGGGCTTGCTCAGATCTGGGTAGAGTTCAAACTCCTGTTCCTCATCCTAGCGATCACCTTCTCTATGTCGGTGGACATGTATACCTCTATTTCTTACGGACTGTTCACCGTAGTAGTTGCTGTTGTGCTGTTGTATTTTCTTTGCCTGGACATCGGCCACAACCGGTGTCTTTTCCGCCACAATATCATCCGCTCCTTGCTTCAGGCTCTGAACAATTACCGTGACCTTACCTCCTTCGAACAGAGAAGTCTGCGCCGGCTGCTCTCTACTCTAGCCGTCATCGTGGGAGTGCTGGGGGTCACGTCTGCGGTGTTCTTCAGCCTTCTGCGGCTGACCCAATCCCCTATCCGTGATTTCTTTCTGCTGGTTGTGCTGGGGTTTGCTGCCGCGGGAGTGATCGGCACAGTCTTTTGGTACACTTTGGCTTTGAAGCGTGACCTGCGTGACTGGAATATCCTGCTGGCACAGATCGCCGAAATGTATGGCGGTAACCTGAACGCGGTCAACCATATTCCCCCCACTTCCAACCTGTACGATTGCGCCATGCAGCTGAACATGATCCGTACCGGCATCCAAAAAGCTGTGGAAGAGGGCACCAAGGCCGACCGCACCAAGGTGGAACTGATCACCAACGTGTCCCATGACATCAAAACGCCCTTGACTTCCATCATCAGCTACGTAGAGCTGTTAAAACGGGAACCGGACCTGCCACCCCACGTGATGGATTATATCCAGACCATTTCCCGAAAAGCAGACCGGCTCAACCACATCGTCCAGGACGTGTTCGAAGTATCCAAGGCCGCCACTGGAAATATCTCCCTGAATCTGGAGGATCTGGACATCGGCAAGCTGCTCCAGCAGACCTTTGGGGAAATGGACGAGACTGTGCGTAACGCCGGTCTGACCTGGCGGGTGGATATCCCCGACACGCCGTTTATGGTCCATACTGATGGCCAGCGTATGTACCGAGTGTTCCAGAACTTGATCCGCAACTGCGCGCAGTATTCCCTGGAAGGATCCCGGGTCTACGTGAACCTGACTTCTCAGAACGGCTTTGTCACGGTGAGCATCCGGAACATCTCCAAAAATGAAATCACCATGAACGGCGAGGACTTGACCGCTCGTTTTGTGCGGGGGGATCAAAACCGCACCACGGAAGGCAGCGGCTTAGGTCTTTCCATTGCCAAGAGTTTTACGGAAGCCTGCGGCGGTATCTTCAATGTCCACACTGATGGAGACCTGTTCACTGTTATTGTACAGTTCCCCCTGGTGGTGAAGGCTCCCTCCCCCATGATGGCTCCTCCGGCAGTGCCTGGGACCGATACTTCCCATGCCCCAAGCGAGCCGATTCCCCCGGAAGCACCCTCTCAAGAGGAAACCCCCGAGGACACAGTTTCCTAAAAGATCACCGCGGCTTTCCTGCCGCGGTTTTTCTTGCGCTCCTAAGCCGCTGCTGGTATAATCAGAACACATTCGAGAAGGAGGAAAGTTTTCATGGTAGAGATAAAAGGAGCAGGTTTGGAGCGGATCGCGCCTCTGTTCCAGGGATGGGACGAGACCTTGATCTGGTCTGTGCTCCAAGGCTGCATGGGCAAAGCCTGGGCAGACAGCGAAGAAAATCCTGAAGCGGCTCTGCTCTGGATGGGTGATTTCCTCTTTCTGGCAGGAGACTGGCAATGCCCTGCCGCCAAGGAATTAGCCGGGCACATCCCGGAAGGGTTCTATGTGGAGGAAGCGATCATCATCCCTCAGAACATCCACTGGCAAAAATTAGTCGAGGAAGCCCACAAAGGCCATGTAGAGATATTTCCCCGATACGCTATCCGCAAAGAGCCCCACGTCTTTGATCGGACCAAGCTGGAAGCCTTTCGAGACAGCCTTTCCCAGGAGTTTACCCTGAAAGCCATCGACCGGGAGCTTCACCGAGTGATCCTTCAAACGCCCTGGGCCTGGGATCTCTGCGGCCGCTTCCCCACATGGGAGGAGTTCGCCGCTCACGGCCACGGGTTCGTTGTTCTCCATGGAGACGAACTGGCAGCGGGAGCGTCCACCTATTCCTGGTACCGGGAAGGAATTGAGATCGAGATCGACACCAAGGAGGAATTCCGCAGGCGGGGCTTGGCTCTCTGCTGCGCATCCGCGCTGATCTTGCATTGTCTGGACAAAAGCCTGTATCCCAGCTGGGATGCCGCAAACCTGGCCAGCGTAGCGCTGGCGGAAAAACTGGGATACCATTTCAGCCACGAGTACCCCTGTTGTGGGGTGAAATGGAGGGAAACCACTTGAAGCGAAATCTGGTAAAAATCGTTGTTCTATTGGCCGCCTTGGCTCTGGTATTCACTGGCTGCCGCCAAAATGCCCTTAAAAATGTGGTGAGCGCTTATCCCCTGACTTCAGACCAGCAAAAACTTTTAGGATATTTGAATTTGGAGGACTCCGCCAAGCTGTTCTCCTATCGCTGCCCGGAAGAAGCGCTTTCTGTGACCGCTTCCACCTACGTATTGGATAACGGGGTCTGGTCCAAAACAGGAGAAGGGACCATTTCCTGGGACGCTGGGGATGAGATCTCAAGGAATGGCGTATTTACCCTCATTTATCGGGAGGACCGGCGTTTCGACATGTCTTTAAACGCACAGGGAACCTCCACCTTCCGCAGTGATCCAGTGGATGTGCCTGAAGGACTGACAGCCTTCTCCCATGCCTGGCTCACAGAGGATCAGGAGATCCAGCTGGACAAGGAGATCCCAGTAGCAATATTCGTGGGAGACAGCGGAAACACCATGGAATCTTTTACCACAGAAGATTATTATCATCCAGAGAAACTGCAAGATTTGGATCTGGTACAAGCGGTGACTTTGACCTTCTCGGCATAAAACACGCACAAAAAAGGGACAGCTGTTCGCTGTCCCTTTTTCTATGCTGAAAAACTCAGTTGACGGCCTTCTCCAAAGCCTGCTTGATGTCGTTGAGGATATCTTCGGGGTTCTCGATGCCCACGGACAGGCGGATCAGATCGGCGGGCACGCCGGCTTCCTGAAGCTGCTCGTCCGTCATCTGGCGGTGAGTGGTGCTGGCAGGATGCAGAGCGCAGGTACGCAGGTCCGCCACATGGGTGACCACGGAAGCCATCTCAAGGCTGTCCATAAACTTGGTGGCTGCCTCACGGCCGCCCTTCACACCGAAGGACACCACGCCGCAAGTGCCATTGGGCATATACTTCTTGGCCAGAGCATGCTGGGGGCTGCTCTCCAGGTCAGGATAGTTGACCCAGCTCACCCGGGGATCGGACTCCAGGAATTTGGCCACGGCCAGAGCATTGGAGCAGTGGCGCTCCATGCGCAGAGCCAGGGTCTCCAAGCCCAAATTCAGCAGGAATGCATTCATGGGAGCGGCCTGGGCGCCCAGGTCACGCATCAGGTGGGTGCGGACCTTGGCGATATAAGCTGCCTTGCCGAAATGCTTGGTGTACACCACTCCGTGATAGGACTCGTCCGGCTCGGTCAGCATGGGGAACTTGCCGTTGTCCCAGTTAAAGTTGCCGGAATCCACGATGACGCCGCCCACCTGGACCGCATGACCGTCCATATATTTGGTGGTGGAGTGGATGACGATATCCGCGCCAAAATCAAAGGGATGGCAGTTGATAGGCGTGGGGAAAGTATTGTCCACGATCAAAGGCACCCCGTGCTCATGGGCAGCCTGTGCAAACACTTCCAGGTCCGTGACGACCAGAGAAGGATTGGCCAAAGTCTCCGCGAACACGCACTTCGTGTTGGGGCGCATAGCGGCCAGCAGCTCTTCTTTGGTGCTGGTGGGAGAAACGAAGGTGGTCTCGATCCCCATCTCCTTCATGGTCTTAAAGAACAGATTGAAGGTACCGCCGTAAATGGCGCTAGAGCTGACCATATGATCCCCGGCGGTGCAGATGTTCAGCACGGACATAAAGCTGGCCGCCTGACCAGAAGAGGTGATCATAGCGCCCACGCCGCCCTCCAGCGCGGCGATCTTCTTCTCCACCACATCGTTGGTGGGGTTGCCCAGACGGGTGTAGAAAAAGCCGTCCTGCTCCAGATCGAACAGGGCGCCCATTTCCTTAGAGCTCTCGTAGACATAGGTAGTGCTCTGCACGATGGGAGCTACCCGAGGCTGGCCGTTTTCGGGCTTGTAGCCAGCATGGATGCAGAGAGTATCCCGCTTGTAATCCTGCATGTTCAAACATCCTTTCCATTTCATTATTTCACCGGCCAAACCGCTGGAAAGGCAGAAAGCCGGTAATCCGCTGATTCAAAACAGGGTCAGCTCCAAAGACCTTTCAGCCAGCTAGTCAGAGCGTCCGCTCCGAACACCACCAGCATCACCAACAGCAAAAACACAAACACAGAGACGGCCTGGACGATGATCCGCTTTTTCTGAGGCATCTCGTCAAAGGTCTCCTCGCCCTCTTCCCCAGCCCGTTCCCGGGCGATGTCATCTTTCAGCTGGGAAGAGATCTCCTTGGCGGCGGAGTAATCCCCCCAGCGCACCAGGACCATTTTGTCGGTGGGCATCACGTCGCTGTCATAGAAATAGGAGACATTTCCGCCGTTGAAGGGGTCCATCCGGTAGGTGATCCCCTTCTCCTGGAACTTCTCCTCCATCCGCATAGCGGTATACTGGTCCGCCCGGTGAAGCAGCACCAGATCCTCTTCATTCACCTGCCGCAGCTTGCTGCTTTTGCAGTTGGGGCATTTGGCGGTGGAATCCTGACAGACGCCGTGGCATTTGGTACAGTAAAGCATGATTCCCTGTCCTTTTCCAGAAAAACTTCATGGCACTACTTGAGCCATGATACCCTTTATCATACCCTAAAGCCGGCTGTTTGTAAACAAAAAAGAAGTTTTTTCTCCCATTACAGGGAAGTGTGGGGCGGCAGGAACACGGGCTGGAGCTGTTTGCCTTCCAAGGCCAGTTCGATGGCTTTGGGCAGCAAGGTGAAATCCGCCACCAGGGACACAGGCTTTTTCACAGGGTCATCCTGACGCAGGGGCACCAGGTACACGTTTTTCGTGTTCAGCAGCCGCAGCAGGTTGGGACCGGACGCCGCCATAGCATCGTTGGTGGCACAACACAGCACCACAGGGATGCCGATGCGCAGGGCAGATTTTACCGCCATGGTCACCGGGGTGTCCGTGATGCCCGAGGCGATCTTGGAAAGAGTGTTCCCGGTGCAGGGCGCCACGGCCAGCAGGTCTACCATACCCTTGGGACCGATGGGTTCTGCCTGAACAATAGTGTGGACCACCTCCCGGCCAGAGATCTCTTCCGCCTTTTGGATCCAGTCTTGGGCCTTGCCGAAGCGGGTATCCGTGGTATACGCGTTGTTGGACATGATGGGCAGGATCTTATATGTGTCCGCCAGCTCCCTCATTTGGGCCATGGCCTTGTCAAAGGTGCAGAACGAGCCGCACAGAGCAAATCCAATGGTTTTCATCACAGCTTCCGCCTTTCTTTCAGCATATGGTACACGGCCTCTTTGATCAGCTCCCCCGAGGCCTTGGGGGAAAAACGTCCCGGCAGCGAAGGGGCGTCCACCACACGCAGACCGCACCGTTCCGCGGCCTGACGGTGGATACCTCCCGGGGCGCTGGCCAATTCCAGCAAAAGGGTGTCCGGACCTTGGCGGGAGAGGATCTCCTCCCCCACTACCAGGGCGGGCACCGTATTGAAAATGACGTCATACCGGTCTTTGACACCGGAGTACTCCAACGGAGCGCATCCCAGAGCCCGGATAGCGGTCAGGTCACGAGGCTTCCGAGCGCAGCAGTCCACCCGGGCTCCCAAGCCCCGCAAAGCTATACACAGAGCCTTTCCGATCCTCCCAAAACCGGCCACAAGGCAGTGGGACCCTCCCAGCGCCCCTGGGTACTCTTGAACTGCCAGCGCCACGGCTCCTTCCGCCGTGAGGAAAGCGTTTCCCAGGGTCAACTCTTCCCGCTGGTAATAATCCTCCAGGGGAATCCCTTCCCACAGAGAAGAGCTTCCTCCCACCTTGCCCACCATACCCCCAAAAACCTGACAATCCTGGAACGCTTCAGCGAACTCATCGTTCAAAAGAATTGGTTCCCTGCTAAAGGGAGCATTCAGCGTGACACCATCCCGGGTCGCGGGCAACGGCAGCAGGACAACATCGCAGCGCCGTCCCATCTCCTCCAGAGAGAGGAACGGAAACTCCTCTGCTCCCTCCAGTCCTTCCAAACCGTGAAGATACACAGCATTACCGTCCTCTTTTAGCGACCTTGCCAAATACAGCTGCCGCTTGTCGCCCCCCACGATCCCAAAACTCACCATGGACACAATCCCCTTTTCCCCAGCAGTCAAGTCACTTTCATAGTATGGTTCGAGGACCGATTTGGTGCCATAGGCGAAGGAACCCGTGTTTTGAAAAAAAATTCTGGCCCTTTTCCCGGAAATTTAATTTGGGGCTTTATTTTAGGAGGATTTTACAATATAATAAGAATACTTATAGCAACTAGCAACATGAATTCTCGATCAAGGGAGACTTATCATATGGACGAAAACATTCTGGACCGTGTTAAAAAGCTGCATTTCGTGGGGATCGGAGGCTCCGGTATGTGCCCCATGGCGGAGATCCTGTTCCACAAGGGATACCAGCTCACCGGCTCTGATATCAACGAATCCGACACTCTGGAACGCATCCGGGCTTACGGCATCCCCGTGGCTATGGGCCACCGGGCAGAAAATATCGGCGACGCGGAAGTAGTGGTCTACACCGCCGCCTGTAAAGCCGACAACCCGGAACTGGTGGCTGCCCGAGAGCGTGGCATCCCCACCCTGGAGCGTTCTGTGATGCTGGGTCTGCTGGCTCGGAAATTTTCCCGGCCGGTGGCTGTTTCCGGTACACATGGCAAGACTACTACCACTGCCATGCTCACGCAGCTGCTCATCGACGGCGGACTGGATCCCAGCGCTATCATCGGCGGCAAGCTGCCCATGCTGGGCGCCAACAGCCGCATCGGCCACGGTCAGACCTTGGTGGTGGAAGCCTGCGAATATGTGGATACATTCCTTCAGCTCTACCCCGCTGTGTCTGTGATCCTTAACATCGACGCGGACCACTTGGATTACTTCAAGACCGTGGACAACATCGTCAAATCCTTCCGGCAGTTTGCTCAGCAGACTTCTCAGCTCATCGTGGTCAACGGGGACAATGAACGGGCCATGGAGAGCGTGAAGGGCCTAACTAACGCCAAGATCGTCACCTTCGGCATGGGTGATCACAACGACTACTACCCCACCGAGATGAACGAGGAGGATACCGCCTGTGAGGACTTCACCCTCACCTATCACGGTGAAAAACTGGGCAGAGTGAACCTGATCGTTCCCGGAGAGCACAACATGCTCAATGCTGTCGCCGCGGCTGCCGTGGCTCATAGTTTGGGAGTGGATCCCGAAAAGATCTGCGCCTCTCTGGGCAAGTTCTCCGGTGTACACCGCCGCTTCGAGGTTCTGGGCAAGTTTGAGGGCGTCACCGTGGCTGACGATTTCGCCCACCATCCCACAGAACTCAACGCTGTGCTCACCTCTGCGGTGCGCATGGGTTACAATCAGGTGTGGGCTGTGTTCCAGCCTCACACCTACTCCCGCACTTACAACCTGCTGGACGATTTCGCCAAGGCACTGTCCATTCCCCACCATGTGGTGATGACGGAGATCCTGGCGGTGCGTGAGACCAACACCTACAACATCCACACCAGCGACTTGGCCGCCAAGATCCCCGGAAGCGTTTGGTTCAACAGCTTTGAGGAGATCGCCGACTACGTGATGGAACACGCCAAGCCCGGAGATTTGATCCTTACCCTGGGCGGCGGCGACATTTACAAGTGCGCCAATCTTATCGTGGAGAAATATCAGCAGCGCCAGGAGCAGTAATTCATGCTGACAGAGGACTATATTGTTCGGATGATTCGGGACATGGGCAGGCTTCTGGCCCGTGTTCTAGGCAGTGATGCGCTTGAGCCGGAGACTGTTGAAGATTTCTCCGTCCTCCCCTCCGGAGATGGACTTCCTCTTTTGGAAGAACTGAAAAACCTGTGTGGCCGTGGGGAGATCAACCAGGCGGAGGATCTGCTGTTTGAGCGGTTGGATTTTTCTGATCCTTCCACCTTTCCCATCGCTCTGGCATTCTATCAGCACCTCAATGAGTTTTCCGACAAAGAGCTGGAAGCCTGGGATTACTCCCGGGAGGAGATCTTCCTGGGATTGGAGGACTGCGCTAAAGAATACGGTGTAGATCCTCAGCTGATGGAAGCCTTTCGAACCTGATCTCCTCAGGAAAGGATGTTGCAAACCAATGGTTAAAGCCGTTTTCTTTGATATTGACGGGACCCTTCTGGATCCCGCCACAAAGCAGGTGCCCCGATCCACTCTAAGCTGTCTCAACGCGCTGCGGCGCAAAGGGATCAAGCTGTTTGTGGCTACGGGGCGCTTCCCTGGGATGACCACTTTTTTGGAGAAGATCTTCCCTTTTGACGGATTCATCACCCTCAACGGCCAACTGGCCACAGACCGGCAAGGCCAGGTTCTCCACCGCATGTGTCACCAGCCTGAAGTTATTCGAAAGCTGGTGGAATTGGTACCCCAAGCTGGATTCCCCTGTCTCATCATCGAGGAGGACCAATGCTTCTCTGTGGAGGACAGCAAGGTGATTCGTGACCACTTTGCCTGGGCGGGACTTCCCGCGCCGGAGCTGTACTCCATCTCACGGCTGGAACAGCACCCGGTGCTTCAATTTCTAGCCTACATATATCCCGACCAGACCCATCTGCTGACCTCCTTAGGTCCCATCGCCATTACCGGTTCCGCCAGCGGCATACTGGATGTGATCCCGGAAAAAGGCGGTAAAGAGGTAGGCATCGCTGCGGTAGCGGACCACTACGGCTGGAAGCGTGAGGAGATCCTAGTGTTTGGGGACGGTCCCAATGATGCGGAAATGCTCCGCTGGGCCGGTACCGGCGTAGCCCTGGGCAATGGCGTGGAGGAAGCCAAAGCCGCTGCTGATTACGTCACGACACCTGTGGGTGAGGATGGCGTGAAAAACGCTCTGCTTCACCTGGGGATCCTCACTGAAAATGATCTGAATCAACTGTAAAAAAAGCGGACTGGAAATCCAGTCCGCTTTTCATATGCGCTATGTTCTTGTGGATCAATAATAGGCCACCAGAGGATTCAGCTTGCCATGGCCTCGAGTGTCGATCTTATCGATGTACTTGATAGCCTTACCTGCTCCCAAAACCACACAGTTCTCCGGGTCATCAAAGGTGACCACGGGGATCTTGGTTTTTTTGGAAAGCAGCGTGGAGAAGCCGTAGAGATTGGCGGAACCACCGGTAAGATAGATACCGTCGGTAAAGATGTCCGCCAACAGCTCGGGAGGCGTTTCCTCCAAGGTCTCCTGCACTGTCCGAATGATGGAGATGGCGGGCTCGATAAGGGCCTCGATCATCTCATCGGAGTTCATCACCGTGGTCTCAGGCAGGCCGGTCATGGCGTTACGGCCCTTCAAGGTGTACTCCAGCAGCTTCTTCCGGGGATAGGCACAGCCGATGGCGATCTTGGCCTCTTCAGCAGTACGGTCCCCGATGAGCAGATTGAACTTCTTCCGCACGTACTTTACGATAGCGTCGTTGAAATCCGCTCCCGCGATGTTGCAGGAGTTGGCCACAGCGATACCGTTCAGGGAAATCACAGCCATATCGGTGGCGCCCTCGCCGATATCTACGATCATGGTGCCGTGGGGCACAGCGATATCCACACCAGCGCCGATGGCAGCGGCCACAGGCTCTTCGATCAGGCAGACCTTCCGCACGCCAGCGGCGGTGATAGCTTCCACCACAGCCCGCTTTTCCACCTCGGTGACATTGCAGGGCACACTGACAACCACGCGGGGCATAAACACCCGGCTGGAACTGATCTGTTTCAAATAATAGCTGATAAGATGCTCAGCCATGGAAAAATCGGAAATGACGCCGTTGCTCAAGGGCCGGGAAACGGTGATCCGCTCGGAGGTGCGGCCCAGCATGTCGTAGGCGGCGCTGCCGATGGCAATGACTTCATCGGTCATGTTGTCCACGGCAATGATGGAAGGCTCGCTCAAAACGATGCCCTTGCCGTCCAAATACACTTTAAACCGGGAAGTCCCCAGATCTATGGCGATATCGGTTCCTATCATCCTGAAAATCATCCTTACACAAAAATTCCATACAATCTTTGGCCCTGCCATAGGCGCAAGGCCGCTATTATTAAATTATACAACAAAACCGCCGCGTTTTCAACAGGAGAAATCTTTTCCTTGCCCTTTCACCCCGCCTGTGCTATACTTTTTCAAAAATTACCAAGAGGAGGGCTGTACATGGCACAGTATGAGGAGGTTTTTCAGGGAAAGAAACAGAAGTTTCTGATCCGAAACGCAGTGGGAAACGATGCTCCAAAAGTGATCCAATACATGACTACGGTGAACCGGGAATCCACATTTTTGGCCATGGAACCAGAGGAATTCATCAAGACCTTTCCTCTGGAAAAGGAGACGGCTCTGCTCCAGGGTTGGGCGGAATCGGAGGAGCACCTGTCACTTTTGGCGTTGACGGAGGACGGAGATGTAGCCGGAAGCTGTAACTGCTCCTACTCCACGGAGAAGATCCGCTACCGCCACCGGGCAAGCCTGGGCATTTCTGTGCGGCAGGATTACCAACGGCAGGGCATTGCCAGAAGGCTGTTGGAGATCCAAGAGGAGTGGTGCCGGTCCCAGGGCATCGAAAAACTGTGCCTGGAAGTGGACACCCTGAACACAAAAGCTATCGGGCTGTACCTGAGTCGGGGCTTTGTGGTAGAGGGCACCCTCCGCCGGGAGGCAAAAATGATCGATGGAACCTACCGTGACCTGTACGTGATGGGAAAGATGCTGTAAGAAATGACCCCGCTGCCTGTATAGATCCAGGCGGCGGGGCTTTTTTTATCTCATAGAACGGGGCGACAATGGCGGTCATTCTTCCCCTTCCAGGAAAAACTTCAGACCCGTGTAGCGTCTCGTTTTCCGGTCGTTTTCTATCATGGCGCCCACCACGCCCCGCTGGCCCACCAGAATCAGCAGCTGCTTGGCACGGGTGACGCCGGTATACAGCAAGTTCCGGTAGCACAGCTGTCTGGGGGGCTTCAGCACCGGGATAATCACCGCCGGGAACTCGTTGCCTTGGCTCTTATGTACTGTCACGGCGTAGGCGGGTTCTAGCTCATTGGAAGCATGCTCGAAGTCGTAGAGCACGTCCTTGTCATCCACCCGCACATGCAGCGATCCGCCGGGGCGGTCAATATCGGTGATAACCCCCATGTCCCCGTTGAACACACCCTCCCCGGTAGTGCCGTCGTCCTTGGTCCAGGGAAGGTTGTAGTCATTGCGGATCTGCATCACCTTATCTCCCAGCCGGAACAGAGTGCCGTTGATCTTTACCTCCTGTTTCTCCCTGGACGGGGGATTGATAGCTTCCCGCAGCAGCTTATTCAGCTCTACCGTGCCTAGCTCTCCTTTCCGTCCGGGGCACAACACCTGGATGTCTGTAACGCTGGAATAGCCATAACTATTCGGCAGACGGGTGGAAGCAAGGGAAACAATAAGCTGTGCCGCCTTGGCCACGTCCTCCTGAGGCAGAAAGAAAAAGTCGCTGTCCCGGCGGTTCAGTTCCGGCAGTCTCCCCTCCACGATCCTGTGGGCGTTGGTGACGATCAGGCTCTCCATGGACTGGCGGAAGATCTCCTTCAGCTGCACCGTAGGAAACTGCCCAGAGGCGATCAAATCCCCCAGCACGTTGCCTGCCCCCACACTTGGAAGCTGGTCGCTGTCTCCCACCAGCACCAGCCGGCAGGAAAAGGGCAGTGCCCGCAAAACACTTTCAAACACATAGGAGTCAACCATGGAGAGCTCATCGATGACGAGACAGTCACACTCCAGTGGATTGCGCTCGTTTCGGGTGAACACAGGGTTGTCCTGTTCGTCCCAGTCCACTTGGAGCAGCCGGTGGATAGTCTTAGCTTCCTCCCCGGTAAGCTCACTCATGCGCTTGGCGGCCCGTCCCGTAGGGGCCGCTAAAAACACCTGCTCCCCCGCCTCTTTCAGCAGATGGATGATGGCATTGAGGGTGGTGGTCTTACCGGTGCCGGGTCCGCCGGTGAGGATGAGGATGCCCTGCTCCAAAGCGGCTCGGATAGCTTCCTTCTGTTTCTCCGCATAGTGGATACCCTTGTTCCGCTCGATGGCAGCGATCTTTTTGTCCGCACCGCCAATGGAGTTTGGGGTCATCCCCATCATGGACTTCATCCGGGCGGCGATATAGCTTTCTGAAACGTGCTGTTTTTGCAAAAACAGGTAGTCCCGGTCGTGGAAATTCTCGCAGATGGTTTGGAAGCTCTCACACAAGGTGTACACTCCGTCCTGAACAGCTTCCAATTCCACACCCAGCAGCTGGGCCGCCGCTCCGCAGAGCTTGTCCAAAGGCAGGCAGGTATGGCCGTTGTTCAGGTTGTGACGGAGCACATAAAGGATCCCCGCCTGGACCCGGCCGCCGTCATCCAGGGCCTTTTCCATGGACTGAGCGATAGCGTCGGCGATGTCAAAGCTGATGTCCATACCCTCGCCGCACAAGCAGTAAGGGTCCTCCTGGATACAGGCGATGGACGCTTCCCCGAACTGCTTCCACACCAGCACAGTCTCTTCCGGACGAACGCCGTAAGCTCCCAGGAACATCATCAACTCCCGGATACCGTAGATGCGTTTCAGCTCCTCCCCCAGCTCTTTGGCCTTCTCCGGGGTGATCCCCTTGATCTGGGCCAAACGCTGAGGATCGTTTTCCATCACTTCCAGAGCTTTGTCCCCAAAGGTCTGGATGATCCGCCTTGCCATTGCTGGGCCGATGCCTTTCACCGCTCCCGAGGAGAGATATTTCAACATGGCAGCGGTGGTAGCGGGCCGGGCACGGTCAAAAGTCTCTGCCTTGAACTGGTCTCCAAAAGCAGGGTGGCTTTGCCAGGTACCATAGACCCGCAGCTCCTCCCCTTCGCTGACAAAAGGGAAAGACCCCACCACTGTGACCATGCCCCCTTCCGTGGCAAGCTCCATCACGGTGTATTGATTTTTATCGTTGTGATATGTAACATGGTCCACGGAGCCGCAAAGCTCCAGCAGGGCCTTTTCCTGTTCCGCCAAGGCACTTCCCCCGTCACTGCGTTTTTGATTCTTCCACTATATGATACACCAGATCGTCCTGTTTGCAAAGCCGCAGTTGAGGATACCTGCGCTCTAAGATCTTGCAAACGGCCTCCACCTGAGGATCCTCCTTCTCGTTAAGGCAAAGGAGTTTCCAGTCGCCCCAGTCCATCCAACGGAGCCGGGCCATGGCTCCCCGCACCAGCTGTTCGCACTCCTCCCCATCGGAGGGGATCACTACCCACGCTCCTTTTAAGGGCGTCACAGGCTTCAGCAGCCAGAAGATCCCCAGCCGGATCAGTTCCACTAACCCCAACGCTGATAGCGCAGCCGTCAGACCCCAAAACAACAGTTCCATGGAATATCACCTCTTACTCCAGTGTATGCCCAAGGGCAAGACCGGTGCTTTTCCACGGACACAAAAGAACGGGCCCGAAGGCCCGCTCTCATTGATTTTACTGCTCCTCCACAGCCCGGAGAAGGGCTTCAGTACGGTTGGTCTTTTCCCAGGGAGCATCCAGGTCCTCCCGGCCCATATGGCCGTAAGCGGCCAGATGACGGTAAATGGGCCGCCGAAGATCCAGCTCCTTGATGATAGCGGTGGGACGCAGGTCGAACACCTGCTGGACCGCCTTAGAAAGCCGATCATCACTGACAGTGCCGGTGCCGAAGGTATCCACCATGATGGACACAGGACGTGCCACGCCGATAGCGTAGGCCAGCTCGATCTCGCAACGGCTGGCCAAACCAGCAGCAACGATATTCTTCGCCACCCAGCGGGCTGCGTACGCAGCGGAACGGTCCACCTTCGTGGGATCCTTACCGGAGAAAGCGCCGCCGCCATGACGGCCGTAACCACCGTAGGTGTCCACGATGATCTTGCGGCCAGTGAGACCGCTGTCTCCCACAGGCCCGCCAATGACGAACCGCCCGGTGGGATTGATGTAGATCCGGGTGTTCTGGTCCACCAACTCCGCAGGAACCACCGGCTTGATCACGTACTTGATGATGTCTTTTTTCAGCTTGTCCAGCTTTACGTCCTCGTCATGCTGGGTAGAAACCACAATGGCGTCCACACGCTTGACAGTATCGCCATCATACTCCACAGTGACCTGGGTCTTACCATCGGGACGAAGATATTTCAAGGTACCGTCTTTCCGAACCTGAGCCAGGCGCTTTGCCAGTTTGTGAGACAGAGAGATGGCCAAAGGCATCTTCTCAGGAGTCTCGTCACAAGCGTAACCAAACATCATGCCCTGGTCGCCAGCGCCGGTGAGGCTGTTCTCGTCAGTCTCGCCGTTCTTCGCTTCCAAAGACTGGTTCACACCCATAGCAATGTCGGGAGACTGAGTGTCGATAGAAGTGAGCACGCCACAAGTGTTGCCGTCAAAGCCGCACTTAGGATCGTCATAGCCGATCTCCTTCACTACCTGCCGCACGATCGCGGGAATATCCACATAGCAGGAAGTGGTGATCTCACCCATCACATGGATCACACCAGTGGTAGCGGTGGTTTCGCAGGCCACATGGGCTTCCGGGTCCTGCTCCAGGATGGCGTCCAGCACGGCGTCAGAGATCTGGTCGCAGACTTTGTCGGGGTGGCCCTCAGTCACGGATTCAGAAGTAAACAGTTTTGTCATCACAATTCCCCTTTCTAAAGTCATTCATTCCCATCAAGTTTCATTCCTAAAAAGAAAAGGACCGCTCGAAAAACGAGGGTCCTAACAGCAACCTCATCTTTCGGTTTACACCGCAGGAATTGGCACCTTTTGGGAGAACGTGTTCCGTTCTCTCCCTAGGTTGCCGGGCATCACAGGGCCTGTCCCTCCGCCTCTCTTGATAAGGAAATATTCATTTGTTCGAGATAAAATTATAACAGCATGTTCGAAATTTGTCAATGGGAAGTTGTTTCTGTTTTTCCCCTTTTTCGCAGCCACCCCACAAGGGAACCTAATGACATTCCAAAGGCAGACAAAGCCACCCCTATCAGAAAGACACTTCCATCTGGTAAGTGAAAATTCCCGGTCACTCCAGTGTTAGCAAGCGAGAATGTGAACCAGGGCGCCAAAGTATACAAACCTCCAAAGTACAGGATCATCAACCATTTACGCTGGGTCCATCCCGGATCACACCCAATAATAATACTGACCACAAGAATGGCCAAAGGAAGTACGCCCCAAAGATAGATCAAGCTGTATCCCATAGCGCCTGCCTCACCGCCACCCAGCCAGAAAACAGCCACACACACGGCCCATATCACCAGAAAAGATAGGGTTTGCACCAGCTTGCCTAGCCGCTGACGGCTTTTCACCGTGTTGGTAGTCTCCTCAATGTGACGGAGCATGTTTCCATCCCCCTTCAATAACTCATCCAAACTGACTTGGTACAGATCACTGAGCTTAATCACACTGACGACGTCAGGCAAAGAACGACCGTTCTCCCAGTTGGAAATGGTCTGACGGCTGACGCCTATGGCCTCCCCTACCTGCTCCTGAGTCTTTCCAGAATTTTGCCTAGCCTGCCGCAGTTTCTCTCCGATCTCCATACTGATGCCTCCTCTCTGCCTTCATTATGAGGGATGGCCTTTAAACTGTCCAGCAAAAAACTTTGGAACCGGCGATTTTTCTTGTCAAAATCTTTTGACACAGGCAAATAAACGCAAAAAAGCCGCCCCAAATGGGACGGCTTCTCTGTTTTAAGTTTGAAAGAAACTTAGGCGTTGATAGCGGTAACCACGCCGGAGCCAACGGTACGGCCGCCTTCACGGATAGCGAAACGCAGGCCTTCCTCGATAGCGATGGGGGTGATCAGCTCAACGTCCATCACAACGTTATCGCCAGGCATGCACATCTCGGTGCCCTCGGGCAGGGAGATAACGCCGGTCACGTCGGTGGTACGGAAATAGAACTGAGGACGATAATTGTTGAAGAAGGGAGTATGACGGCCGCCTTCATCCTTGGTCAGAACGTAAACCTGGCCCTTGAACTTGGTGTGGGGATGAATGGTGCCGGGCTTAGCCAGAACCTGGCCGCGCTCGATGTCGGTTCTCTGAATGCCGCGCAGCAGAACGCCGATGTTGTCGCCAGCCTCAGCGTAATCCAGCAGCTTGCGGAACATTTCGATGCCGGTAACAACGGACTTGCGGGTCTCGTCGGTCAGACCAACGATCTCGACTTCCTCGGACATCTTCAGCTGGCCGCGCTCCACACGACCGGTAGCCACGGTGCCGCGGCCAGTGATGGTGAACACGTCCTCAACGGGCATCAGGAAGGGCTGATCAGCCTTACGCTCGGGAGTGGGGATATACTCGTCGACAGCCTTCATGAGCTCCAGGATGGGAGCATACTCGGGAGCGTTCACGTCGGTAGAAGAGCTCTCCAGAGCAGCCAGAGCGGAACCCTTGATGATGGGGGTGTCGTCGCCGGGGAACTCATACTCGTTCAGCAGATCGCGGATTTCCATCTCGACCAGCTCCAGCAGTTCGGGATCGTCCACCTGATCGCACTTGTTCATGAACACAACGATATAGGGCACGCCCACCTGACGGGACAGCAGGATGTGCTCGCGGGTCTGGGGCATGGGGCCGTCAGCAGCGGACACAACCAGGATAGCGCCGTCCATCTGAGCAGCACCGGTGATCATGTTCTTAACATAGTCAGCGTGGCCGGGGCAGTCCACGTGAGCATAGTGACGGCTGTCAGTCTGATACTCAACGTGAGCGGTGTTGATGGTGATGCCGCGCTCTCTCTCTTCGGGAGCCTTATCGATGTTGGCATAGTCCATGAAATCGGCGTCGCCCTTCATGGCCAGAACCTTGGTGATAGCAGCGGTCAGAGTGGTCTTACCGTGGTCAACGTGGCCAATGGTGCCAATGTTAACGTGCGGTTTGTTTCTTTCAAATTTTTCCTTTGCCATTGGGATTTCCTCCTTTAACTTGCAAGAAAAGATTATTCCGGCTTTATAAGCTCCATTTTAACAATATTATATTGAAAAAGCAAGAGCTATTTCGCACTTATTCAGACTTTTTGCCCCGCTCGGAGATGATCTTCTCGGAGATGTTCTTGGGCACCTCAGCGTAGTGAGCAGGCTCCATGGTATACTGGCCACGGCCCTGGGTCTTGGAACGCATGTCGGTAGCATAGCCGAACATCTCGGACAGGGGCACCTCGGCATTGACCTGCTGGGCGCCGGGAATAGCGTCCATGCCCAGGATCATGCCGCGGCGGGAGTTCAGGTCGCCGATAACGTCGCCCATGTACTCCTCGGGAGTGATGACGGTGACCTTCATGATGGGCTCCATCAGCACGGGATCAGCCTTGCGCATAGCCTCCTTGAAGGCCATAGAACCGGCGATCTTAAATGCCATTTCAGAGGAGTCCACTTCGTGATAAGAACCATCATACAGAGTGACCTTCACGTCAACTACGTTGTAACCAGCCAAAACACCGGACAGCATAGCGCCCTGGATACCTTGGTCAACAGCGGGAATATATTCCTTGGGAATAGCGCCGCCAACAACAGCGTTGACAAACTCGTAACCCTTGCCGGGGTTGGGCTCGATACGGATCTTAACGTGACCGTACTGACCCTTACCACCAGACTGACGGGCATACTTGGTATCCACATCGGCGTTCTTGCGGATGGTCTCCTTGTAGGCAACCTGAGGCTTACCAACGTTGGCTTCCACCTTGAACTCACGCATCAGACGGTCAACGATGATCTCCAAGTGGAGCTCACCCATACCGGCGATGATGGTCTGGCCAGTTTCCTCATCGGTGTAGGCCTTGAAGGTGGGATCTTCTTCAGCCAGCTTGGCAAGAGCGATACCCATCTTTTCCTGACCAGCTTTGGTCTTGGGCTCGATGGCGACACGGATAACGGGATCCGGGAACTCCATGGACTCCAGGATGATGGGATGCTTCTCGTCGCACAGGGTATCACCGGTGGTGGTGTTCTTCAGACCCACAGCAGCGGCGATGTCGCCGGCGTACACACGGTCGATATCCTTACGGTCGTTAGCGTGCATCTGCACGATACGGCCCATACGCTCGTTGTTATCCTTCACGGAGTTGTACACGGTAGCACCAGCCTCGATGGTACCGGAATACACACGGAAGAAGCACAGCTTGCCCACGAAGGGGTCAGTGGCGATCTTGAACGCCAGAGCGGAGAAGGGCTCGTCATCGGAAGAATGCCGCACCTCTTCTTCCTCGGTCTCGGGGTTGACGCCCTTGATGGGAGGAATGTCGGTGGGAGCGGGCATATAATCCACGATAGCGTCCAGCAGCTTCTGAACGCCCTTATTCTTATAGGAAGTACCGCAGGTGACGGGCACCATGTGGTTGGCGATGGTGGACTTGCGGATGCAGTCCTTGATTTCGTTGATGGAGAGCTCCTCACCGGAGAGGTACTTATCCATCAGCTCGTCGTCCTGCTCGGCCACGTGCTCCACCATTTCCATGTGGTACTTCTCGGCCAATTCCTTCATATCCTCAGGGATCTCTTCGCAGCGGATATCCTTGCCCAGGTCATCATAGTAGACATAGGCCTTCATCTCCACCAGGTCGATGATTCCTCTGAAGGTGTCCTCGCTGCCAATGGGAAGCTGGATCGGAACCGCGTTGCACTTCAGGCGGTCCTTCATCATCTGAACGACGCGATAGAAATCGGCGCCCATGATGTCCATCTTGTTCACATAAGCCATACGGGGAACTTTGTATTCCTCAGCCTGACGCCACACGGTCTCAGACTGGGGCTCCACACCGCCCTTAGCGCAGAACACGGTGACGGAACCGTCCAGAACACGCAGAGAACGCTCCACTTCCACGGTGAAGTCCACGTGTCCGGGAGTGTCGATGATGTTGATACGGTTCTGCTTGCCATTGCGGTCCGGCCAGAAACATGTGGTGGCAGCGGACGTAATGGTGATACCGCGCTCCTGCTCCTGGGCCATCCAGTCCATGGTGGCGGCACCCTCGTGGGTCTCGCCGATCTTGTAGTTGACGCCCGTGTAGAACAGGATACGCTCGGTAGTGGTGGTCTTACCGGCATCGATATGGGCCATGATGCCGATGTTTCTGGTTAATTCCAGTGGTACCTGCCTGGCCATAAATTCCTCCTTAACAATACCTTACCATCTGTAATGCGCGAAGGCCCTGTTGGCCTCTGCCATCTTGTGTGTATCTTCACGCTTCTTGGCGGCGCCGCCAGCGCCGTTGACAGCGTCGAGGATCTCGCCGGCCAGTCTTTCCTTCATGGTACGCTCGGAACGGCTTCTGGAATAAGAAGTGAGCCAGCGCAGGCCCAGGGTCTGCCGCCGCTCGGGACGGACTTCCATGGGCACCTGATAGGTAGAACCACCAACACGGCGGGCCTTAACCTCCAGGCTGGGCATCACGTTCTCCATAGCCTGCTCGAACACCTCCAGGGGCTCCTTGCCGGTCTTCTCCTGCACGATCTCGAAAGCACCGTACACGATCTTCTGGGCAACACCCTTCTTGCCGTCCAGCATAACGCTGTTGATCAGGCGGGTGACGAGCTTGGAATTATACATAGGATCGGGCAAAACGTCGCGCTTTGCCACATTGCCTCTTCTTGGCATGATCTTCCCTCCTTCATAAAATGATATCATCGGTACTCGAAAGCACAAAACTCCCGCTGGCCAATTTGGGCAAATTACGGTCCCATGGTGGATCTATCAGTAATATGCCAACAATTCCGTGAAAAACACGGTCAGCCATACGAATTCTGCGATTGAGCGAAGAGAAATAAGCGATTTAGCTTACTTCTTAGCGCCGGCCTTAGGCCGCTTGGCGCCGTACTTGGAACGAGCCTGCATACGCTTGGCAACGCCCTGAGCGTCCAGGGTGCCGCGGATGATGTGATAACGCACGCCGGGCAGGTCGCGAACACGGCCGCCGCGGATCATCACCACGCTGTGCTCCTGCAGGTTGTGACCCACGCCGGGGATATAGGCCGTGACTTCAATACCGTTGGAAAGCCGCACTCTGGCGATCTTCCGCAGAGCGGAGTTAGGCTTCTTGGGGGTCTGAGTCTTAACGGTCGTGCACACACCGCGCTTTTGGGGGGAGTCCTGATCAATGGCGGTTCTCTTCTTGGAGTTCCAGCCCTTGAGCAGGGCAGGCGCTTTGCTCTTCTTTTCCGCAACGGAACGGCCGTTGTGGATCAGCTGATTAAAGGTTGGCATATTGCACCTCCTTACAAAAATGTTTTTTCTATGTGCTGGCTTTCGCCTTGGCACCAAAGTTTTTTGCGGTCTTTCCAGAAAACAGGAAGCGCCCCGGCAGTCTTGCCGGAGCGCGGTTTCCCTATTTTTACCAGAATCTATCTCTCTTTTCCCTCATCCTTTGGAGGAAAAGAGCAGAATCTACCTGAAAACCGCTCAGTTGTTTATTATAGCACTTGGTTTTCAGATTTGTCAAGCTATTTCCTGCTTTTTCGAGAATTCTTCTCACTTCAAAAGATCAGGCGCCGGGCTCTTCCAGAACATCTTCCTCGGCCTCTTCCCCATCTTCCTCGTCGAAGAGATCCTCTTCTTCCAGATCAGTCTCCTCCTCGAAGGTATCCTCGGGCAGTTCCTCATCCAGAAGGGTGTCTTTCTCTTCCTTGGGACCGTCGTCCTCAGGACCGCCCTCAGGCTGGATCTCCACGTCGCTGTAACATCTCATACCGGTACCGGCGGGAACCAGCTTACCGATGATGACGTTCTCCTTCAGACCAATCAGGTTATCCACCTTGCCCTTGATGGCGGCGTCGGTAAGGACGCGGGTGGTCTCCTGGAAGGAGGCGGCGGACAGGAAGGATTCGGTGGCCAGAGAGGCCTTAGTGATACCCAGCAGAATGGGAGTGTAGGTTGCTTCACGGAGAGTGGTCTCGCCGTTGGCGATCCGCTCGTGGATATCCTCGTTGGCCTGGAGCACTTCGTTCTTGTCGGCCAAGGAGCTGACCAGAAGACCAGTGTCACCAGCGTCATCGATGCGCACCTTACGCAGCATCTGCCGCACGATGATCTCAATGTGCTTGTCGTTGATATCCACGCCCTGCATCCGGTAGACTCGCTGGACTTCCTGGATCAGGTAGTCCTGGACCTCCTGGGTGCCGCTGATAGCCAGCACGTCATGGGGATTCACGGAGCCTTCGGTGATGCGCTTGCCACGCTTGATATATTCGCCCTCTTTCACCGTCAGGCGGCTGCCGAAGGGAATGAGGTAGGAACGGGAATCGCCAGTCTCATCGTTGGTGACCACCACATGGCGGTTCTTCTTGATCTCCTGGAAGGTGACCTTACCATCGATCTCGTTGATGATAGCCACATGCTTGGGCTTGCGGCCTTCGAACAGTTCCTCCACACGGGGAAGACCCTGGGTGATATCGTCAGCACTGGCAACGCCGCCGGTATGGAAGGTACGCATGGTCAGCTGAGTACCGGGCTCACCGATGGACTGAGCAGCGATGATGCCAACAGCCTCGCCCACAGTGACGGGCTTGCCGTTCGCCAGAGACGCGCCGTAACACTTGCGGCACACGCCGTTCTTAGCGCGGCAGTTCAGCACGGACCGAATCTTGATCCGCTCAACGCCGCGGCTAACGATCAGGTCAGCGTCCTGGTCATCCATGAGCTTATCCTTGGAGACCAGCACATTGCCGTCCTCGTCGCAGAAATCTTCCACCAGGAAGCGGCCCACCAGACGCTCCTTCAAGGGCTCGATGGACTCGGGACCAGCGGTGATCTCAAAGACTTCCAGACCTTCCTTGGTGCCGCAGTCGTCCTCCAGGATAATGACTTCCTGAGAAACGTCCACCAGACGGCGGGTCAGATAACCGGAGTCCGCGGTACGCAGAGCGGTATCGGCCAAGCCTTTCCGGGCGCCTCGGGAGGAAATGAAGTATTCCAAAATGGTCAAGCCTTCACGGTAGTTGGCTCGAATGGGAATTTCGATGGTCTTACCAGAGGTATTGGAAATGTTGCCGCGCATACCAGCCAACTGGTTCAAGTTACTGATACTGCCTCGAGCACCGGAGTCTGCCATCATGAAGATGGGGTTGTAACGATCCAGACCTTTCTGCAGGGCGGCTGCAACGTCACGAGTGCACTTGTCCCAAACCTTCAGAACGGCCTGGTAACGTTCGCTCTCGGACAAGAAGCCTTCGTTGTACTCAGCGCGGATCTCATCCACTTCGGCGTCGGCGGCTTTCAGCATGTCGGCCTTCTCTTTCGGGATCGTAGCATCGCACACAGCAACGGTGATGCCGCTGATGGTGGAGTACTTGTAGCCCTGGGCCTTGACATTGTCCAGTACTTCGGCGGTATGCTCGGTGCCGTGGACCTTGATGCAGCGGTCGATGATCTTGCCCAGCTGCTTCTTGCCAACCAGGAAGTCGATCTCGAACTTCAAAACCTCGTTCGGGTCGGAACGGTCCACATATCCCAGATCCTGAGGAATGGGACGGTTGAAGATCATACGGCCCATGGTGGTATCCACCAAACCGGTGATGGTAGTGCCGTTGAATTCCACAGAACGGCGCACCTTGATCTTGGCATGGAGGGAAATGGCCTTGGCGTCGTAAGCCATCATGGCCTCGTCCATGTTACGGAACACCTTGCCTTCGCCGGGCTCTCCGTCCTTATCCAGGGTCAGATAGTAGGAACCCAGCACCATGTCCTGAGTAGGCACGGTAACAGGACGGCCGTCAGAGGGCTTCAGCAGGTTGTTGGCAGCCAGCATCAGGAAGCGGGCCTCAGCCTGGGCCTCGGCAGACAGAGGCACATGCACAGCCATCTGGTCGCCGTCAAAGTCGGCGTTATAAGCGGTACACACCAGAGGATGCAGCTTCAGAGCGCGGCCTTCCACCAACACAGGCTCGAAAGCCTGGATACCCAGACGGTGCAGAGTAGGCGCGCGGTTCAGGAGCACAGGGTGGTTCTTGATAACCACTTCCAGAGCGTCCCACACTTCGGGCTTTGCCCGCTCTACGGACTTACGGGCAGCCTTGATGTTGCCCACAGCGCCGGTCTCCACCAAGCGCTTCATTACGAAGGGCTTGAACAGTTCCAGAGCCATTTCCTTGGGCAGGCCGCACTGATACATCTTCAGTTCGGGGCCAACCACGATAACGGAACGGCCGGAGTAGTCAACACGCTTGCCCAGCAGGTTCTGACGGAAACGACCCTGCTTGCCCTTGAGCATGTCGGACAGAGACTTCAAGGGACGGTTATTGGGACCGGTGACAGGACGACCACGGCGGCCGTTGTCGATGAGGGCGTCCACAGCTTCCTGGAGCATGCGCTTCTCGTTGCGCACGATAATGTCGGGAGCGCCCAGTTCCAGCAGACGCTTCAGACGGTTGTTACGGTTGATGACCCGGCGATACAGGTCGTTCAGGTCGCTGGTGGCGAAACGGCCGCCGTCCAGCTGGACCATAGGACGGATATCAGGGGGGCAAACAGGCACAGCGTCCAGCACCATCCACTCGGGGCGGTTGCCGGAAACGCGGAACGCCTCTACCACTTCCAGACGCTTCAGGATGCGGACACGCTTCTGACCGGAAGCGGTCTCCAGCTCTTCTTTAAGCTCCTGGCTGGTCTTTTCCACGTCGATCTCGGAGAGCAGCTTCTTGATGGCCTCAGCGCCCATGCCAGCCTCGAAATCGTCCTCGTATTTTTCACGCAGGTCACGATACTCCTTCTCGGTGAGGGTCTGCATTTTGGACAGTTCCCGCACGTTGCCGGGGTTGGTGACAATATACATGGAGAAGTACAGCACCCGCTCCAGAACACGGGGAGACAGGTCCAGAATCAGACCCATCCGGGAGGGGATGCCCTTGAAATACCAAATGTGAGACACAGGAGCCGCCAATTCAATATGGCCCATGCGCTCCCGGCGCACCTTGCTCCGGGTGACCTCCACGCCGCAGCGGTCGCAGATCTTGCCCTTATAGCGGATGCGCTTATACTTGCCGCAGTGGCACTCCCAGTCCTTGGTAGGCCCGAAGATGCGCTCGCAGAACAGACCATCCCGCTCAGGCTTCAGGGTGCGGTAGTTGATGGTCTCGGGCTTTTTGACCTCGCCGTGGGACCACTCGCGGATCTGGTCGGGAGAAGCCAGGCCGATCTTGATCGATTCAAAGGTGTTAAATTCCATATCTGTGTTTCTCCCTTCTTAAATCAAATCGTCGTCGTCACCGCTGCCAAAGTCGAAATCGTCGTCCTCATAGCCGTCGTCCTCGTCCTCAAGCAGGGGCTCGCCGTCGGCGTCTTCCATGGAATATCCGTCCAGATCGTCGGCCACGTTCTGCTCATCGAACACGCCGTCGTCATGATGGAAGCCCATATCGTCATCGTCGTCGAAGTTCTGTTTCAGGTCGATCTCCTGATTGTCCTTATCCAGCACCTTTACATCCAGACCCAGAGACTGGAGTTCCTTAATGAGCACCTTGAAGGACTCGGGGATGCCGGGCTTGGGAATGTTCTGGCCCTTGACGATCGCCTCGTAGGTCTTGACACGGCCCACAACGTCGTCAGACTTGACGGTGAGGATCTCCTGCAGAGTATAAGCCGCACCGTAAGCCTCCAGGGCCCACACTTCCATCTCACCGAAACGCTGGCCGCCGAACTGAGCTTTACCGCCCAGAGGCTGCTGAGTGACCAAGGAGTAGGGACCAGTGGAACGAGCATGGATCTTATCGTCTACCAGATGGTGGAGCTTCAAATAGTACATATAGCCCACAGTGACGGGGTTATCAAAATATTCGCCGGTACGGCCGTCGCGGAGCCAGAACTTGCCGTCCTCGTTGAGGCCGCCCATACGGAAAGCTTCACGGATGTCGGCTTCGTGAGCGCCGTCGAACACGGGGGTCATGATCTTCCAGCCCAGAGTCTTAGCGGCCATGCCCAGATGGACTTCCAGCACCTGACCGATGTTCATACGGGAAGGCACGCCCAGGGGGTTCAGCACGATATCCAGGGGAGTACCATCAGGCAGGAAGGGCATTTCCTCTTCCGGCAGGATCCGGGACACAACACCCTTGTTACCATGGCGGCCGGCCATCTTATCGCCCACGGAGATCTTACGCTTCTGAGCGATATAGCAGCGCACCACTTTGTTGACGCCGGGAGACAGCTCGTCGTGGCTGTTCTCTCTGGTGAACACCTTCACGTCCACCACCACGCCGTACTCGCCGTGAGGCACACGGAGAGAGGTGTCGCGGACTTCCCGAGCCTTCTCACCGAAGATGGCGCGGAGCAGCCGCTCTTCCGCGGTGAGCTCAGTTTCGCCCTTGGGAGTAACCTTACCAACCAGGATGTCGCCGGCACGAACGTCGGCGCCCACCCGGATGATGCCCCGGTCATCCAGATCGCGGAGCAGTTCCTCGTTCACGTTGGGGATATCCCGAGTGATCTCCTCCGGCCCCAGCTTGGTGTCACGGGCTTCGATCTCGTACTCCTCGATATGGATAGAGGTGTACACGTCGTTGCGCACGATCTTCTCGTTGAGCAGGACGGCGTCCTCGTAGTTGTAACCTTCCCAGGTCATGAAGCCGATGAGGGCGTTCTTACCCAGGCTGATCTCGCCGTTCTTGATAGCGGGACCGTCGGCGATCACGTCGCCTTCCTCCACCCGCTCGCCCACGGAAACCACGGGCACCTGGTTGATGCAGGTGCTCTGGTTGGAGCGCATGAACTTGATGATCTCATAGTCGTCAATGTCGCCGTTATCAGCGGTGACACGGACCAGGTTGGCGCTGACGGACTTCACCACGCCTGCACGCTTTGCCAGCACGCACACGCCGGAGTCCACACCAGCCTTATATTCCATGCCGGTACCCACGATGGGACTCTCAGTGCGAAGCAGCGGCACAGCCTGCTTCTGCATGTTGGAACCCATCAGTGCGCGGTTGGCATCGTCGTTTTCCAGGAAGGGAATCATGGCAGTTGCCACGGAAACAACCATCCGGGGAGAAATATCCATGTAATCGGCCTTGGAAGCGGGCACTTCCACGAATTCGTCCTTGTGACGGCCGACCACTCGGCTGTGGACAAAGTGTCCTTCCTCATCCAGAGGCTCGTTGGCCTGAGCCACGATGAATTCGTCCTCCATGTCGGCGGTCATGTAAACCACTTCGTCGGTGACACGGCCGGTCTCCTTGTCCACCTTCCGGTAGGGAGTCTCGATGAAACCGTACTCGTTGATCCGGGCGAACGTAGCCAAATAAGAGATCAGACCGATGTTAGGACCTTCGGGAGTCTCGATGGGGCACATACGGCCATAGTGGGTGTAGTGCACGTCACGGACTTCGAAAGATGCGCGGTCACGGGACAGACCGCCAGGTCCCAGAGCGGACAGACGCCGCTTGTGAGTCAGCTCGGACAGGGGGTTGGTCTGGTCCATGAACTGGGACAGAGGCGAGGAACCGAAGAACTCCTTGATGGCTGCCACCACAGGCCGGATATTGATCAGGCTGTGGGGAGTCAGGGTCTCCAGATCCTGAGCCTGCAGGGTCATACGCTCACGGATCACACGCTCCAAACGGGAGAAGCCGATGCGGAACTGGTTCTGGAGCAGCTCGCCCACAGAACGGATACGCCGGTTGCCCAAGTGGTCGATGTCGTCGGTGGTGCCCAGACCCACGGCCAGGCAGTTCATATAGTTGATGGAAGAGAAAATGTCATCCACAGTGATGTGGTTGGGGATCAGGTCCGCATAACGGGCGCGGAGCATCTCCTTCAGCTCTTCCTCGCTCTGAGCGGCTTCCAGGATCTCAGCCAGCACGCGATAGCAGACACGCTCGTTGATGCCGCACTCAGCCTTGGCGTCGAAATCCACATACTTCTGGATGTCCACCATGCCGTTGGAGAGGATCTTCACCTCTTTGTCGTTGAGGGTGACCACAACCTCCATCACACCGGCATCGTCCATAGCGTCGGCCATTTCCTTGGTGACGGTGTCGCCGGCATCGGCCATCATCTCACCAGTGGAGGGGTTGGCTACGGGACGGGCCAGCACCTGGCCTACCAGGCGGCCTTCCAGACGCAGCTTCTTGTTGTATTTATAACGGCCCACACGGGAAAGGTCATACCGACGAGGGTCGAAGAACAGACCATGGATATGGGCCTGAGCGCTCTCGATGGTGGGAGGCTCGCTGGGACGCAGTTTGCGGTAGATCTCAAACAGCGCCTCTTCCATGGTTTTACAGGTATCTTTCTCGATGGTGGCGCGAATCCTATCGTCATCACCGAAGAAATCCAAGATCTCCTGATCGGTGCCAAGGCCCAGGCAGCGGATGAACACCGTGATGGGGATCTTCCGGTTTTTATCGATGCGCACGTAGAACACATCGTTTACGTCGTTTTCATATTCCAGCCAGGCGCCCCGGTTAGGGATGATGGTGGAACTGAACAGCTCTTTGCCGGAGCGGTCGTAGTCCATCTTATAGTATACACCGGGAGAACGCACCAACTGGGAGACGATCACACGCTCGGCGCCGTTGATGACGAAGGTGCCGCTGGGAGTCATCAGAGGGAAGTCGCCCATGAACACTTCGGACTCCTTGATCTCTCCGGTCTCCTTGTTCAGCAGGCGCGCAGTCACCCGAAGGGCCGCCGCGTAAGTGGCATCCCGCTCCTTGCACTCGGACACGCTGTAATTGGGCTTATCGTCGAGCTTGTAACTTACGAAATCGAGCACTAAGTTGTTGTTGAAGTCAGTAATGCCCGAAACGTCCTTGAAGACCTCTCTCAGGCCCTCTGTGAGGAACCAGTCATAGGAATTCTTCTGGATCTCAATGAGGTTCGGCATTTTCAAGACTTCCTCGATCTTGCCAAAGCTCATTCGAGTATTCTTGCCCAATTGAACCGGTTTTACATTCACCATTTGGTTCAGCCACTCCAATCCTTTTAGTTTTGAATTGCCCGCGGCCCCGCCGTTTCCGGCCGCCGCTTCCCAACTTCCAGGGAAAGAGCATTTTCCACAAAAAAACACATTTTTTCATTCCGTGCTTGATTCTTAACGAACCATGTGCTATACTTGAAAAAACGGTTTTGGGATACTCCTACCCATGATGATGCAGTATATTAGTATAATGCAACATTTTTCTTTTGTCAAGTGGCTTTTGTAAAGTTTTCCGCCTTTGAGGCGGATTTTTCTTTTTCCGGAAAGTTTCGCTCCTCAAAACGCGGAAAAAAGGACCTCTCCCCTGCTCGTGGGGAAAGGTCCCTTTTATTTATGTTGCCTTTTCCCCGTCCTCACAGCCGCAGGAACAGGGCTCTTTGGCGCAGATCATGGCAAAGGTGTAGGAATCCAGCTCGCGCCGGACGTCTTGGGAGATCTTCTCGTATATGGTGTGCAGACGGCAATGTTCCCGGCCGCAGCTATACTCCTCTTTTTGGCAGCGGCTGAGCATGTAGGGCCCTTCCACCAGTTCGATGACCTGCCGCAGGGTGATCTCCTCCGGAGGTTTCGCCAGGGTGTATCCCCCTTTCGCCCCCTTAAAAGAGCAGACGAAGCCCTCGGCCACCAGTTCCCGCAGAATCTTCAGGGAAAACCGCAGAGGGATCTGGGTCTCCTCCGAGATACGCCGGGCGTCCCGGCGTTCCGGGTGCTTGGTCAGGTATTCCACGATCCGGACCGCGTAATCCGCCTCCAATGTCATTACCATAAAAATCTAAACTCCACTGTGTTAAAGGACGGCGCCCTACCGCCCGATGCTTTTCTTCGTACCCTGAAGGAATTAATCCAGGAAATCCTTCAGCTTTTTGCTGCGGCTGGGATGACGCAGCTTCCGCAGCGCTTTCGCCTCGATCTGCCGGATGCGCTCTCGAGTGACGTTGAACTCTTTGCCCACTTCTTCCAGCGTGCGGGACCGGCCATCCTCCAGGCCGAACCGCAGGCGCAGCACCTTTTCCTCACGAGGAGTGAGAGAGTCCAGCACACTGCCCAGGGTCTCCTTCAGCAGGGTGTGGGAAGCGGCGTCCGCCGGGGCGGGAGCGTCATCGTCGGGGATGAAGTCGCCCAGATGGCTGTCCTCTTCCTCACCGATGGGGGTCTCCAAGGATACGGGCTCCTGTGCCACCCGCATGATCTCACGGACCTTATCCACAGGCATATCCAGCTCCTCGGCAATCTCCTCGGCGCTGGGCTCACGGCCGTTGGCGTGGAGCAGCTGAGAGGAGACTTTCTTCACCTTGTTGATGGTCTCCACCATATGCACAGGGATACGGATGGTACGGGCCTGGTCGGCAATAGCACGAGTGATGGCCTGACGGATCCACCAAGTGGCATAGGTGGAGAACTTGAATCCCTTAGTGTAGTCGAACTTCTCCACAGCCTTGATCAAGCCCAGGTTACCTTCCTGGATCAGGTCCAGGAACTGCATGCCCCTGCCCAGATACCGCTTGGCGATACTGACCACCAGACGGAGGTTGGCTTCCGACAGCCGTTTCTTGGCGGCCTCGTCACCGTTGGAGATCCGCACAGCCAGGTCGATCTCCTCTTCCGGGGTGAGCAGCGGCACCCGGCCGATCTCTTTCAGGTAGACCTTCACCGGGTCGTCGATCGTGACGCCGTCAGTGCCGAGGCCAGGCTCCAGAGAGTCGAGTCCCTCAGCCTTCACCAGCTCCTCGTCGTCGATGGTGATGTCGTCGAAGTCCTCCACGATCTCCACACCCTGGGATTCCAGCGTGTCGTAGAATTTCTCGATCTGCTCCGGGTCGAAGTCCAGTTCGCCCAAAGCGTCCAGGATCTCCTTGGTGCTCAGCTGGCCCTTGCTCTTGCCCAGTTCCAGAAGATCTTTGATCACGGTCCGTTTATCCGGTTGTGCCGCCATGTTCTTAACCATTCCTTTCTTGTCTTTCGCGTACAGTCTGAATTTCCCTTATTTTCGACGTTTCAGCTCTTCCAAATATCGTTTCAGGTCGTCTTGGGAAGCCTCCCTGATTTTGTCAGGGTCGGTGAATCCCGCCTCGTCCTGGATGATCCTGCAATATTCCTCTACGTCCCCCCAGTTGGGAGGCACTTCCCGGCGTTCCGCCAGCACTCGGGTCAACTCCGAAAGCTCTTCGGGGCTCAATTCCCCAGCCAGGTCGGACAGGGTGATCTCGCCGTGAATAGTCTTGCCCAATATAAGGGCGTATACTCTGCGCCCCCACGGGGTGACCCATTTTTCCGGCGGCAGCATCTGTTCCAGCGCCTTGGCTTTATCCTGATGCCGGAACAAATACGCCAAGATCCCTTCCTCCGCCAAAGCGGCCCGCATGTGCCGCTTCTTCTCCGGGTTGGCTACCGTACGAGCAGCCACTACCTCCCGCTGGGCTTTCAGTTCTTCCTTCTTCCGCTGTTTTCCTTGGATCGCGGCCGCCCGCTTGGCGGAAGCCAAGATGCTGTCCTTCCCCACACCGGTCTCCTCCGCCAGTTTCCCAGCGTACACGTCCAGCTCAATGGGATCCCGGATATTTCCCAGCACCTGAGCCACCACTTCCTGAAGGTACCGTTTCTTTCCGTCCTCTGTGGTAAGATCGTACTTATCCCTGGCCACGCTCAGCCGGTATTCCGTGTCGTTGCCGCTGTGCTGGATCAACCTTTTGAACCGCAGAGGCCCATCCTTAGGGTCGCTCCGGAAAAACTCGTCCGGATCCTTCCCTCCCGGCACGGTGATGACCCGCACCAAAAGCCCCGCTTTTTTCAAAATAGGGATCGCTCTCTGGGTAGCCCGTCTACCTGCCTCGTCGGAATCGTAGCAGATCACCACTTCGTCGGCGTACCGGCGGATAACCCGAGCCTGTTCTTCTGTCAGCGCTGTTCCCAGTGAAGCGATGGCATTGGTAAAGCCCGCCCGGTGCAGGGCGATCACGTCCATATACCCCTCTGCCAAGATCAGCTGTCTGGAGCTGGAATTCTTGGCGAAATTCATGGCGAACAGGCCGCTGCTCTTATGGTACACCGGGGTGTCGGAGGTGTTCAGGTACTTGGGTTTCTCATCGGTGAGGATCCGCCCGCCAAAGGCCACCACGTTTCCCCGCAGATCAAAGATGGGAAACATCACCCGGCCCCGGTAGCGGTCGTACAGATTGCCCTTCTGGGAACGCCTTACCATATCGGACTGTACCAGCTCCTCCAGGGTATAGCCAAGTTTTTTCAAGTGGTTCACCAAGGCAAACCCGCTGTCGGGAGAATAGCCCAACCCGAAATGTCGGATGGTCTTGGGATCCAGTCCCCGGCGTCTCAGGTAGTCTAGCCCGGGCTTTCCCTCCGGGGTGGAGAGCACACCGAAATAGAACCGTCCCGATTCCCGGTTGATCTCCAAGATCCTGGTTCGCAGCCGAGACATACTCAGGTCTGCTCCCTCTTCCGGCAAGGTCATCCCCGCCCGCTGGGCCAGGAACCTCACCGCCTCGGCAAAGTCCAGATTCTCCACACCCATGATGAAGGAGATAATATCCCCGCCCTTGTTGCACCCAAAGCAGAAAAAAGAGTTATTCTCCGGATACACACAGAAGGAGGGCGACTTTTCGTTGTGGAAAGGACACAGACCCACCAGGTTTTTGCCCCGTCTGCGCAGATTCACATAAGATGGTGCGATGTCCTCGATCCTGCACCGTTCTCCCAGCTCCCGCAGGAATTCCGGGGGAAACGCCATGGCTCCGGTCCCTCCTTTCCGGTATGGACTGCCCTATAAAGCCAGTCCGCTCAGTGCCCCAGACCCAGATTCCAGGCCTTGGGGATAAACAATTCCTGATAGCACGCCACCGCGTAGTGGTCTGTCATACCGGCCACATAGTCGCAGGAAGCGGTGTCCACGCCTTCTTCCTCGGCGATCGTTTTCATATAGTCCGGCAGGTTGTCCGGATTACGGAAATGGAGGAACAGACTTTGGATGATGTGGGGCACCTTCCGCTCCTCTTTCTTGGCGTAATCGTTTAAATACACCGCCTGGTACATGAAGTCGCTCAATTCCTCGTAAGCACGGTATGTGGCGGGGTCCATCTGGATGCTGCCTTCCTGGCTGTTCTCCACCACCGAACGAATCAGAGCAGTGATCCGCTTCGTCTTGGAGTCTCCCAGCACCTGAGTGATGGACTTGGGGATATCCTCTTCCCGGAGCACGCCGGCTCGGATGGCGTCGTCAATATCGTGGTTCATATAGGCGATCTTGTCCGCCCAGCGGATCACACGGCCTTCCGCCGTTTCCGCTTCCAAGCCTGTGGTATGGCACAGGATACCGTTGCGCACCTCATATGTAAGGTTCAAGCCCCGGCCGTCCTTTTCCAGCCTATCCACCACACGGACACTCTGCTCGTAATGCCTGAACCCATGAGGAAGCAAAGCGTTCAGGGCCCTCTCCCCCGCGTGACCGAAAGGCGTGTGGCCCAGGTCGTGTGCCAGCGCCACTGCTTCAGTCAGGTCCTCGTTGAGGCGCAACGCCCTGGCGATGGTCCGAGCAATCTGGGAAACTTCCAGCGTGTGGGTGAGCCGTGTGCGGTAGTGATCCCCTTCCGGAGAGAGGAACACTTGGGTCTTGTGCTTCAAACGGCGGAACGACTTGCAGTGGATGATCCTGTCACGGTCCCGCTGGTAAGGCGTGCGCATCTCGCACTCCTCCTCAGGACGCTGGCGGCCTTTCGTCTCGTCGGAAAACGCCGCGTAAGGGGCCAAGATCTCCCGTTCCAGTTGTTGGGTCTGCTCTCTGATAGTCATACCATTTCCACACCCTTTCCTATCCTGTTGTCCCAGTTTATTCTGTCCTCCTCAGTCCAAAGCCACAAAAGGCTTCTGTTACTATATACGCTTTTCCTTGGAAAATTACTTGTCCCCAAAGGAAAAAATTTTCAAAAATCAGTCGAAGGGGAAAAAGCGCTTTCCTTCCTCCGTCACAGCGCAGCGGCCGCTGGTGGCGTCCGCCAGACGCTCCTCCAGAGCAGGCAGCAGTGCCGGGTCCATATGGAACCGCAGCCGCACCCGCTCCAGGAACTCCGTATCATCCACCACGCCGCCATTTTCCGGCACCAGGGCAGCCACTTTGCCATAGGTGGAATAGTCGCAGGAGACGTTCAGCAGTAGGCATTCCCGCATGGTGATCTTCTTAGCCGCTGCCAAGGCGATGGACGCCGTATGGGAATAGGCTCGGATCAACCCGCCGCCTCCCAACAGGATGCCCCCAAAATACCGAGTGGCTACCACTACCGTGTCCACCACGCCGGCTTTTTTCAGGGTGTCGATCACAGGGATGCCCGCCGTGCCTTGGGGTTCGCCGTCGTCGGAAAAACGCTGGATGTTTCCCTCACGCAGGATGTAAGCGTACACGTTGTGGCTGGCGTCCCAGTACTGCGACTTAAGCCGGTTGATGAATTCCAGTGCTTCCTCCTCGGTTTTGACAGGCCGGCAGGAGCCGATGAAACGGGATTTCTTTTCGATGAACTCGTCGGCGGCTTCTTTTTCCACGGTGACGTATTCCATAGTGTTCCCCTTTCCGCTGAGAAAACAAAGACAGGCGGTGCGAATCGCACCGCCCATCCTGGGGCACAAGGCCCGTTATTTAGCCAGTGAATGCTAGGACCACAAGCTCTTACTTGTTCAGGCCATAGCGCTTCTTGAACATATCCACGCGGCCACTGGTATCAACCAGCTTCTGCTTGCCCGTAAAGAACGGGTGGCACTTTGAACATATTTCGACTTTGATATCCTTCTTGGTAGACCGGGTGTGGATCACATTGCCGCAGGCGCAGGTGATGGTGGTCTCCTGATAGTCGGGATGTATATTCTGCTTCATCTTCGTTTCACCTCTTTACGGTTGGGATACTTTAGAACTCAATCGCAAAATATTGTAGCACAACTTCTTTTAAAATGCAAGGGAAAGTTTTATTTTTCCAAAAATCTCCCTTTACTGGCTGTTCAGGTAGCTGATATACTCCTCCAGGCACATGGAACGCTGCTGCATGGCGGTAGCGTTATCGCTTCCCACATAGCGGATCAGGGTGTAATCCGCCGTACAGCCGGTATAGTCATCCTTCCCCTCAGGATAGCGGAACACGAACCCGTATTTCCCCATGTTGGAACGAAGCCACGTGAAAGTCTGGGAATCCGTGAACGTCTCCGGATCCCCCTGGACACGCACGCACATGCCCGTTTGCTGGTCACACTCCCCCGCCACAGGCACCACCAACTTTGCCTGAGTGCGGGCCATCACGGTGGTAAGGCTCTCTGTTTCCATCAGCTCGTCCACTTTTTCGTTGTAACGTTGCTCCTGCTCCTGATAAGACACATATCCCTCTGTGAACACCAACGCCAAGCCGTCCGCTTTAGCGGCTTCCGACAGCATCTCCAAAGCGCTGGCGATGTGGGCCTCCACCTGGATGTCGCAGCATTCCACCGTGTTGGGTACATAGGTCTCGTCCTGGGGATATTTCTGATTGATGACGAACAAGCTCACTTCATTGGAATACAAGGGCAGCCCCATGTCATCGTAGGTGGGGATCTCCACCGAGCTGACCTGAGAACCACTGGCAGTCTCAGACGCGCTGGAACTGTCCAGGATCATCTCGCTTTGGAAATACGGCACCATATAAAACGCCACGAACATGCCAACGCCCGCGGCGATCACCAGCACGCCCAGGCCCATAACGAACCTCATCCACAGCTGAATGCGCCGTGCCTGGCGAGATTGTTGCTGCTTGTCCCGGGAAATGAACAGATTCCGTCCCGCGGGACCAATATTGATACGGTGGTCGGTGCGGTTCAGCACCACCCGTTTAGTACGCTTTTTCAGCAAAGGATTCCCTCACAATCTATCTATAAAAACCCTCTCGGGTGAACATGATACGTTAACCAAATTATTATACACAAGTTTCCTCTAAAAAGAAACGGGCAAAAAGAAAAAAAGCGTCTCTTTCTGTCTGGACTTTTCCATAGGGCGATGCTAGAATGATGTGGAAGTTTATCAAATCCGCATTGGAGGAACCCGAATGAACATCTTTTCCAAAATCAACAGCTTCCTGTTCCCCTACGCAGGGGAATACGAGAAGCTGGGCGCCAAACGCGCCCTGGCTCTGGGATTCCAGCACGCTTTCGCCATGAGCTGTGCCACCATCCTGGTGCCCCTGCTCACCGGTCTTGACGTGGGCGTAGCCCTGTTCTGCGCCGGTGTTGGCACCCTGATCTTCCACCTATGCACCGGCGGCCGGATGCCCACCTTCCTGGGCAGCTCCTTCGCCTTCATCTCCGCACTGGCAGGAGTCATCGGCAACAATGCCTTCGGCGCCACGAAAGACGAGCAGATCTCCGCTGCAATGGGCGGCATCATCGTGGCAGGCGCCTTCTACCTGGTGCTGGCCCTCATCATCAAGATCTTCGGCAAAGGCTTGATCGACAAGCTGTTCCCGCCGGTAGTTCGAGGCGTGGGCATCACCCTCATCGGTCTGAACCTGTCCACCAGTGCCATCAACAACATCCAGACTCAGTATGGCGCCGACGGCAGCACTCTGGCTCTGTTTGGAGAAGGCTTCTCCATGAGCGCTTACGTGTGGGCTTGGATCATTGCTGGTCTGGTGTGCCTGATCGCGGTGTTCCTGTCCAGCTGCGGCAAAGGCATCGTGAAGATGTCCTCTATCGTTATCGCTTTGGTCACTGGCTATGTGTTCACCCTGCTGGTCACCAAGATCGGCATTGCTCCTGCTTCCCTGATGGACACCGGAGTCATCGCCAGTTACAACTGGATCCAGGTGCCCCACTTCGTCCTTCCCAGCTTTAACATCACCGCCATCGGCATGATCGCTCCCATCGCCATTGTCACCTGTGTGGAGCATGTGGGCGATGTGTACGCCAACGGCGCTGTGGTGGGCAAGAAGTTCACCCGTAAGCCCGGCTTGCACCGCACCATGATGGGCGACGGCCTGGCCACTGTCTTTGCCGGTCTGGTGGGCGGTCCTCCCAACACCACTTACTCCGAGAACACCGCTGTTCTGGCTGCTACCGGCAACTACAACCCCGCCTCCCTGCGGATCGCCGCCCTGATTGCCATCGTGGTCAGCTTCTTCGGCAAGGCTATCGGCGTGATCCAGTCCGTGCCCAACTGCGTACTGGGCGGCGCCTGCATCGTGCTCTATGGCATGATCGCTTCCGTAGGCCTGCGCACCCTGGTGGAGAACCACGTGGACTTCACCAAGAACCGGAACCTGTGCATCGCCGCTGTGATGCTGGTACTGGCCATCGGCGGCGCCGTCATCGGCAACGCTGTATTCAGCTTCTCCAACATCGGTCTGGGCATCATCGTGGGTATCATCCTGAACCTGATCATCCCCGACAAGGAAGCCGACGGCAAAGGCCTGGTAGCCCACACCGTAGAGGAGAAGGAAGTCTCCCCCGAACGCACCGACAAAAACGATTGATTGCCTTAAATAGAATTTCATCCATAAAAAACGGCCCCCGGCTTTCGCCAGGGGCCATTTCTTTTTACTTTTGTACTTATTCAGCCTCGAAATATGCCTTGAAGGCTTTGTAGGCCATATACACGTCCAGCTTGGAGACAACCTCAAAGGGAGCGTGCATGGACAGCACCGGCACACCTACGTCGATGACGTCTGCGTTCATCCGGGAGATGTCCAGTGCCACGGTACCGCCGCCGCCCTGGTCCACCTTGCCCAGTTCGCCGATCTGCCACAACACATCGTTGTTGTCGAAGACCCGGCGCACAAAGCCTACCAACTCAGCGTTGGCGTCGTTGCTGCCGCCCTTGCCGCGGGAGCCGGTATACTTGGCCACGCCCACGCCCCGGTTCAGGTAGCAGGAGTTGCCAGCCTCGTAAGCGGAGGCGTAGTTAGGATCGTATGCAGCAGTCACGTCAGCGGAAAGGCAGGTGGACTTGGAATACACATGGCGAGCTTCCAGGCCCTCTGCAGCAGCCAGATCCGCCACGAAATAGTTCAGGAACTCAGAGGCCAGACCCGTGTTGCCCACGCTGCCGATCTCCTCCTTATCAGCCAGAACGGTGATGGAAGTATACTCGGGGGTCTTGCACTTGAAGATGGCTTCCAGAGCGGGATAAGCGCACACACGGTCGTCGTGGCCGTAAGCGCCGATCATGCTCCGGTCAAAGCCGATGTCCACTGCTTTGAAGGCAGGAACGAACTCGATCTCAGCGGAGATCAGGTCGCTCTCCACGATGCCGTACTGCTGATGCAGGATGTTCATGATGTTCAGCTTGAACAGCTGCTCCCCTTCCCCATCGGTGAGGGGCAGGCTGCCTACCAGCACGTTCAGGTCCTCACCGGTGAAGGCCTCGCCCAGCTTCTTCGCCATCTGATCCTTGCCCAGGTGGGGCAGGATGTCAGTGATGCAGAACTGAGGATCCTCCGGCTTCTCGCCCACATTTACGGTGATCTCAGAGCCGTCTTTGCGGACGATCTTGCCGTGCATGGACAGGGGGATAGCGGTCCACTGATACTTCTTGATGCCGCCGTAGTAATGGGTCTTGAGCAGAGCCAGCTCGCTTGCCTCATACAGAGGGATGGGCTTCAGGTCGATGCGGGGACAATCAATGTGAGCCGCAGCGATGCGCACACCTTTCTTGGCGCCCTTCTTGCCGATAACAGCCAGGCACATGGCCTTGCCACGGTTGTTGTAATAGACCTTGTCACCAGCCTTGTACTTCTTCTCAGGATCGAAGGGTACAAAACCGGCTTCTTCGGCAGCTTTCACAGCCCAAGTCACAGTTTCCCGCTCGGTCTTTGCCGCGTTCAGGAACGCCTTGTAGCCCTCGGCGAACTTGTCGGCCTTGCCCAGCTCTTTGGCGCCCACTTTGGCAGCGCCATGGGTACGATCGTTGAGGAGCTCTTTCGCCAGCTCCTTGGCGTCGATTTTTTCCTCTTTCTTAGACATTCTAATTGACCTCCTATATCTCTCAAGGGAATCTTCCCTGAAAGTGCGTTTCAACGTTCAACTCAAAACTTCTATATAGATGGGATAATACGTAGGTAAAGCTGGTAGAGGCATATCTCCAGTAAGATAGACCACCCGTAGGATATCTCCCATCTCCAGCTCCTCCCACTGAAGAGCTTTCCCGTCTTTCTCGATGACAAGACCATCCTGCTGGGTCAACCACCCATTGGAGCCAAAAGCGTCAGAGGAACCGGAAGCGTCCAGTGCTCCAATATAAATTTTGTCACCGGCATAGTCTTCACTATAAGGTATGATCTCGCCGATAAAGGAAATAGTGTCAAACCAGGGATACCGCTCGAAATCGTCCTGATACTCCGTGTGCCGGTATTGAAACTGCTCATTATACACTCTCTCGTCCGCTTCGCCGTCAATGACATCTTCAGGAAGCACCACTTGATTGGCATGATACCCCCACAGGAAGCATCCCGCCGCCACGGCCACTGCCAAAATAACATACAGGGATCCTGCAAAGATCCAACGCGTTTTTTTCATGGCAGCTCCTCCTCATAGGACCAGCTTCCGTCCTCGTGATAATTCCCCTGAAGATCTATGGCAAGCACGTGGGAAAGGGTGGGCAGATCGCCTTCCGGGATCTCCCCTTCATAACTGATGGCAAACCGCATGCCGGGAAACATATCCTTCACTTCCCACTCCAAACCGTGGATGCGGATTTCCGTATCCTCATCGATGGAAAGAAGGAATTGTCCCCGCTCCTCTTCCCGGTTGACAGAGGACCCCTGTACCAACAGCGTGTGATCATCCACTGGTTCGATCAAGGTTGCGTATAAGAAGCCCGCCTCTTTCCAAGTAGTCACATCCTGAGCCACAGACTTTCCCATGAAAAAGGCGCCCGTTCCCACACCGATCAGCAGGACCAGACCAAAGGCTACCAGGAATTTCTTCCCTTTCATTCTCCCCACCGCCCTTCATCCTCTTTTACTTTACCACGAAACAGTGCAAAAAGCAACGAAAGGCATCCTATTCCTCATAGAGCTTTTGATAAAGCCCATAAGCCCGCTGCACCTTTTTCACATAGGCATCCGTCTCCGGGTAGGGGATGGTGTGGAGAGTCTCCCCGTCGTGGGAATAATCCCCGCTTTGAAGCCACTCCGAGACGTTCCCCATACCTGCGTTGTAAGCGGCCAAAGCCACATCCACGCTGCCGTATTGGTCTATCAGCAGCCGCAGTAGGGCACAGCCGCAATGGACGTTAGCCTGGGGATCGTACACTCCGGCGGAGGGGTCCTCCAGGGGGTACAGAGAAGCGATCCAGTCAAAGGTGCCCTGAGTCAGCTGCATCAGGCCCATGGCGTCAGCGCTGGACCGGGCTTCCGGATCGAAACCGCTCTCCGTTTTGATGACGGCGTACACTAAGTCCGGATCCAGGTCAAACTCCGCGGCCTCCTGCTCCACCAGCTGAGAATAGGACTTGGGATATAGCAATTTTAGGCCCGCTTCTGCCAGCCGGGGCCCAAACAGGACTACTACCGCCACCAGCAGCACTACCAAAATAACGCCTGTAAGACAACCTTTCCTCATAGGCAAGTGTTCCCCATTTCATCCAGCAATCTCTCAAGCAGCTTCTCTACGGCCTCCTCCACATGGGTCCCGGGACCGTTTTCCGCCACCCAGTCCGCGCGAGAAGTGTAAAAGTCTGGGGTAGGTTGGGCTTCCAGTCTCCTAAGAGCCGCCTCCTGAGACAGAGCGTCCCGCTTTAGGATCCGGGCCAGCCGCTCCTCTTTGGGGGCATCCACCACCAGGATCCGAGAACAGGCGCTGTCCAGACCGGACTCAAACAGCGTGGGGGCGTCCAGCACCAGGATCTTATATCCCTGGGCTTTTCCCTCCTCCAAAAGCTGCCGCACCCGGCGGATGATCCGTGGGAAGGTGATCTCCCCCAGCCGCTCCCGGGCCTCTTCAGAAGCGAAGGCCCGTTTTGCCAGCTCTGCCCGGTTCAGCACCCCATCGGGACAAACATCCGGTCCAAAGGCGCTGGAAAGCTCTTCCAAACAGGCTGGATCGTACACCTGAGCGCTGCGGGTGACCTGGTCACAGTCCACCACAAAACATCCCCTCTCTCGGAGGACATTTCCCACGGTAGATTTTCCTGCGCCCGTTGGTCCCGTAAGTCCTATCACCTGCACGCCCGTAGGGTTCACCACCTGGAAGGCAGCAGCCCGGATCAGCCGGTTGTACACCGCCAGTCCCACCCCCTGTTTGGAGGGCATACGGGCATAGGCTTTTTTAGCCCCCACCTGATCCAGACAGTGGAGCGCGTCAAACAGCCGGTGAGCCTGAGCGCCTCCATCGTACCTGGCCCCGTAAGTCACGGTAGGTACTTGCAGGAAGGGAACGTCCTCCTCGAAGCACAGTGCCCAGCCGTCCCCTTTTCGGTTCACGAAACGGACGTATTCCTCAGGGGAAGCGTCCACGATGACAACGTCCGCGGCGGGGGAATAATGTTTGTACTTCATTCCCGGGGAAGCAGCTCGCTTTCCTTCTTCCAGCTGGTGGACCACAGCAGGATCCACTTCCACCTCTCCCAGCACAGAACGGAGCTGAGAAAGGGTGACACCGCCGGGACGAAGGATCCGAGGTGTCCCCTGAGCCAAGGTCAGCACAGTGGATTCCACACCCACAGCACAGTCTCCCCCATCCAAAAGGGCGTCCACCCGGCCGGTAAGATCCTCCTGCACATGGCGGAACGTGGTGGGGCTGGGCCTACCGGACAAGTTGGCGGAAGGTGCCGCCAGGGGCACTCCCGCAGCATCGATCACCGCACGGGCCGTGGGATGAGAGGGACACCGCACCGCTACTGTGTCAAGGCCGCCGCTAGTGGTGCGGGGCACCAGGTCTGACTTGGGAAGGATGATGGTAAGAGGTCCCGGCCAGAACACCGCCGCCAGACGCTTGGCAGCCTCCGGTACTTCCCGCACTAAGGGGGCCAGCTGGGACACATCGCTGATGTGAACGATCAAAGGGTTGTCGGAAGGACGGCCCTTGGCCTGGTAGATATTCTTCACAGCTTTCTCGTCCAAAGCGTTTGCGGCCAAGCCGTACACCGTCTCAGTGGGGATGGCTACCAGGCCGCCCCGGCGAAGGATCTCCCCCGCGCGACTGATATCCCCGGCACAACGGTCACTCAACAATAACGTTTCCATGTGGTTCCCTCCTTATCCCTGGGACTCTTCTAGCTGGGCGGCACGGTCAGCCGCCACCAGGCTGTCGATGATCTCATCCAGAGCGCCTCCGATGATCTCATCCAGTTTATAAAGCGTCAGGCCAATACGGTGGTCCGTCACCCGAGCCTGGGGAAAATTGTAGGTACGTATCCGTTCGGAACGATCTCCGGTGCCCACTTGGCTGCGCCGCTCCTGGGCAACCTGATCGCTGGCCTTTTTCCGTTCTTGATCCAACAACCTGGCCCGCAGAACCTTCAAAGCCTTTTCCTTGTTTTTATATTGGCTCCGCTCATCCTGGCACTCCACCACCATGCCCGTGGGCAGGTGAGTCACCCGGATGGCAGAGGAGGTCTTATTAATGTGCTGGCCGCCAGCGCCACTGGACCGGAAGGTGTCGATCTGAAGGTCTTTTGGGTCGATGTCCACGTCCACCTCTTCCGCTTCCGGAAGCACTGCCACTGTGGCCGTAGAGGTGTGGATGCGGCCCTGGGCCTCCGTTTCCGGAACCCGCTGCACCCGGTGGACGCCGCTTTCGTACTTCAGTCGGGAATAGGCACCTTCCCCATCGATGAGGAAGCTCACTTCCTTGAAACCACCCAATTCCGTCTCATTCAGGCCAACGATCTCTGTTTTCCAACCCTTCTTCTCAGCGTACATGGTATACATCCGGTACAGGGTATAGGCGAACAGGGCGGCCTCTTCCCCGCCGGCGCCGCCACGGATCTCCACGATGACATTCTTCTCGTCGTTGGGATCTTTGGGCAGGAGCAACAGCTTCAGCTCCTCTTCCAGCCGGGAGAGCTCCTCTCCCTTTTCCTTGATCTCCTGCTGGGCCATCTCCCGCAGTTCTCGCTGACCGCTCTCCTCTAAAAGCTCCTTAGCGCCCGCCAGATCTTCCTGACAACGGCAATAAGCCCGATAGGTCTCCACGATGGGTTCCAGCTCCTTATGCTCCTTCATCAGGGAAGCGTAAAGCTCCCGCTGAGCGGCGGTAGCTGGGTCGTACAGCTTCATATTCAACTCTTCAAAACGGTTTTCAAAAACACGCAAATTCTCAAACACAGTAAACACAGCCTTTCCAAAAGTGAGATCTTGATCTACGGAAAAGCCTTCTACTCCTCCCCTTCCGGGCGCAGGATCTTCTTCACGTTCTTCTCGCACTTAAGCCGGGGGATCATCACCTCTCGGCCGCAGCCGTTGCACCGGATCTTAAAGTCCATGCCCACCCGCAGCACGGTAAATTCCAGACTGCCGCAAGGATGGGGCTTTTTCATGCGGAGCACATCACCTACGTGGATGTCCATCTGTCTCATCCTTTCACGTTTGTCTCACCGCCGCGGCTCAAGGGGACCGCAGCAAAAAACTAGTTTATTATTATACACCCTTCCAAGGATTTTTGCAAAGAAAAGAGCGCCCCGGGTAAAAATCCCCGGAACGCTCTTTAAAAACTGTTTTTTCTTCTTCCCTCTTACTCTTGAGGAGTAGCCACAAAGGTGTCGTGGTCGTCCTCTGCCTTCTCGCTCTCCACGGCCTTAGCTGTTCGCGCAGTCGCTGTGGCTACACTAGAGGAAAGGGTCACAGAGACCGTATACTCTCCTGTCACCCAGCAGGAGTCTGCCGCAGTGCCTATCAGCGTCACCGTGGCAGGCACATCCACCGTGCCAGTCATGTCCTGATAGTTGGTCAGATTCACTTGGACTGCCACAGAATCCCCTGTCAGCTTCGCCACTTGCGCTTCCGGTCCTACCACCGTGACCGGCAACGTACTGGTGGCCAAAGTCACATTCATCCCATCCGGCTTATTGGTGACCTGGATATTGGAAGAACTCACCTGGACCGACGCTTGCTCATAGCCGTTCAGATTGATGGAGACCGTAGCCTGGCTGGTGGTCTCTCCCACGCTGCTAATGTTACGTACACCAGAAGGCAGCGGGATATCCATAGTTACGGTGTTGGTGGTGCCCGCCTTGAGCTGGGCGAAATCGATCACCTTATCCAGCTGGATCTCGTTGATGTCGGAAAGCACGTCGGAAGCCCCAGCAATGGTGATTTCCGCAGGTTCGATGGTGATACGATCCTGGAGGAAGCCCTCGGGCTGATGGAGGGTGGTTGCTGTCAGTTTCACCGTCTTGACTGGGATGACAGGGATTGTCACGTCCACTGTGTCCACATTCATGGTGAGGTACAAGTTAGAAGTATCGGTGATGACCTGGTTATTTTTATCGTAGAGCACCAGCGGACAGGAGAAACTGGTCTCCTGCTTCAATGCCGTTTCCGCCGTGTAGTTCACCGCTACCTTGCTGATCTTTGCCACGGAGGATTCAGGACCAGAGATGGTCACATTATCCGCGGACAAAATGGGAGTAGCCGCGTAGTATCCATCCGCCGAGCTGCATTGGATATTGCTCTCAATGGGGAAATTAGCTTCCTGACGGCGGTCATATTCCAAGGTGACTTCCGCGGGGCTGATCCTGGTGATCTCAAAGTTCGCCAAAGAGTTGCTTTTCACTGCCCGCACCTCAGCGGTAAGCTTTTGCAGGGTATTGCCTGTCACCGCAGTGGTAGTGGGATTCAGCGTAACGGTCACTTCAAAATCAGCAGCGGTCAGCTGGCTTGTCAAAAGAGTGTTGCCTGTCACCTGAAGGTCTACCGTGGTATTGGACATGTTAAAGACTTCCAGGCCTTCCTCTTCCGCCGCGGAAGAATACCGCACCTGAATGGGCACGTCCTCCACGACCACACCCCGGTCAGAACTGTTGGCGGACATAAGGAACCAGCTCACCACAGCCACAGCCAGGGAAAATACAAAAACAAAGGTGTTGTGATAAAACAGATTGCCAAAAGAAATACGCTTCTTTTTTGAACGGGTCTTGGATTCTTCCGGACGTTTTTTCTCTTCGCTCATCCGTCACTCCCCCTTTCTGGCAGTGCGGCCGCTCAATCCCAGTTTGCCCAGGATCCGCTTTCCGCCCGAAACTTCTTCCGAAGCGCCGATCAAGTTCTTTTCCAGCACTTCCCGCAGAGTGACACGGTTGTAGTTCCGGGTGAGCCTTCCCTCGGAAGCAATGGAGATCTGGCCTGTCTCCTCGGAAACCACCACCACGAGAGCGTCGGAGTTTTCGCTGATGCCCAGAGCCGCCCGGTGACGAGTACCCAGTTCAGCGCTGACGTTCTCATTGCTGGTCAAAGGGAGGATACATCCCGCCGCGTAAACTTGTCCTTCCCGGATGATCATAGCCCCATCGTGCAGGGGGGCCTTGTTGAAAAAGATATTGGCGATCAGCTGGCTGGAAGGAGCTCCTTCCACCACTGTGCCTGTGGCCACGATCTCGCCCAGCTTGGTCTGGCGCTCGAATACGATCAGGGCACCCATGCGCAGCTGCTGGAGGATCTGGGTGGCGTCCACCACACCTTCGATAGCCTTGCGGGTCTTGGCCTTGTCCTCCCGGTCTTTGACAGCCACCGCGCTGACCAGAGACTGAGCCACCTTGCTGTGGCCCACCTGTTCCAAGGCTTTGCGGATCTCAGGCTGGAACAAAATGACCACGATAGCGATACCGGATTGGAGAAACGCCCGCAGAATGGCGTTGAGCATCAAAAGATCCATCTCCGAGGAGATGACGAAAAGCACTACCAACAGAATGATGCCCTTTACAAGCTGGCCCGCGCGGGTCTCCCGCACCAGCTTGATGACACTGTACAGCAGCACTGTAACAATGGCCACATCCACGGCGTCCTTCAGGGTAAACTGACGGGCCAGGCTGAGGATGAGCTGCCCCGTTTGGGAAATGTATTCCATCGCGGATTCCACGGCCACCACTCCTTTCCATTGAACTTCTTCTAAACAGCGCAAATGCCGAGGGGCAATCACCCCGCGGCATCTCGCGGCAAGCCTTTCTGGTATTCATTTTATCATAAACATTCTGCAAATAAAAGAAGTTTTTAGAGAATCCAAGGAATTTATTCCCGCCAATGGGACAAACGTACCGCCAGGGCATCCATATCCTCCCTACGGGTGAACGCGGATGGAGACACCCGCACTGTGCCTGTTTCCAGGGTGCCCATCTTCTCATGGGCCAGTGGGGCGCAGTGGAGCCCGCACCGCACAGCGATGCCTCCTTTGGCAAGGAATTCCCCCACCCGTTCGCTGGGGACTCCCTCCACATTGAAAGACAGCACCGGCACGGACCAGCTTTCCTCTGGGGGCGGCGTGTAGAGGACCACATGGCCCATCCGGGAAAGCCGGTGGTGAAGGTACCGCAGCTTTTGCAGCTCCTCCCGGCAGATCCGTTCCGGGCCATGGCGGCGGACGAATTGGATTCCCGCTTCTAATCCCAAGATCCCCGGCACGTTCTGGGTGCCGCTCTCATACCGTTCCGGCGCTTCCTCTGGTTGCTGAAGATTCCGGGACTGGGTGCCGGTCCCCCCTTCCACCAGGGTGTCTAAAAGTTCTTCCGGGTCCCTCAGCAAAAGCAGCCCTGTGCCCATGGGACCATACAGTCCCTTGTGTCCGGCGCAGCACAGGTAGTCGATGCCGCTTTCCTCCATGTGGATAGGGATGAGCCCCGCTCCTTGGGCGGCGTCCACACAGAGTTTTGCCCCGTACTGATGGACCAGGGCCGCGATACGCTCTACCGGCACCCGGATACCAAACACATTGGAGGCCATGGTACACACCGCCAGCTTGGTCTTTGGCCCCATGGCCTGACGGAACGCTTCCAAGGTGGCGTCACTGTCGCCGAGGGTCACCTTGGCAACCGTATAGGTAACGCCCCGGCTGGCCAAGGCCGCCAAGGGGCGCATCACCGCGTTGTGTTCCAGATCCGAGACCACCACGTGGTCACCGGGCTTCAATGTCCCTTTCAGCACCAGGTTCAGGGCCTGGGTGCAGCTGGGCTGAAACAGCACGCACTCCGGTCCCGGAGCGCCAAAAAAATCCGCCGCCAGCTTGCGGCAGTCGTACACAGCCTGAGTGGTTCGCAGACACATGCGGTAACCGCTGCGTCCGGGATTGGCCCCGTATTCCGCCAGGGCACGCTGCACCGCCTGCCGCACCCCTTGAGGTTTGGGGTAGGTGGTGGCGCTGTTGTCCAGGTAGATCATGACAGGTCACCGTCCTGTTCCATACGGCGCAGCACCCGGATGTGATTTTCCCGCAAGATCCGCTCAGCAGCATCCGCCCCTTGAGGGACATAGATCCCATATCCGCAGCCGGTCTCCTGTGTTTTGGGGATGCGTTCCACATATCCCCGGATCCCGTGACGAAACAGAAGGTCACGGCCTTTCATAGCATAGGTCACAGAGCTTACCACGATCAAAGGCTTGCCCATAAGATCACCTCATTACTCTTTCACGAAATCGGTACTCAGTTCATTCTATGCGTGAAAGTCCTTCCGGTGACCATCTCCCCGGGCAAAAAAAGAAGGCTCCCCACGGAGCCTTCCTCATTCACTGTTCCAACAGACACACCGCCGAGGCAGCGATTCCCTCTCCAGCGCCGGTGAACCCTAAACCCTCCTCCGTGGTGGCTTTCACGCTCACCCGGGAGACCTCTACGCCGCAGACCTTGGCCAGATTCTCCCGCATGGAAAGAATGTAGGGCGCCAGTTTCGGCCGCTGAGCGATCACTGTAGCGTCGATGTTGCCAATGGAATACCCTTTCTCCCTCAGCTTGCTCACCACCTGTTCCAGCAGCACCAGGCTATCCGCTCCCTCGTAGGCAGGGTCGTTGTCGGGGAACAGCTTGCCGATATCCCCCAAGGCAGCCGCTCCCAGTAAAGCATCGGAAATGGCATGGGCCAGCACGTCCGCGTCGGAGTGGCCCAGAAGCCCCTTCTCGTAGGGCACCTCCACTCCGCCCAAGATCAGCTTCCGGCCTTCCACCAGCTTATGCACGTCGTATCCGTATCCAATGCGCATGGAATGCTCCTCCTTTCCAAGATAAGCCCGGGCAGCCAAACGGTCCTCCGGGGTGGTGAGCTTGATATTCCGATAATCCCCCGGACTGAATTTTACCCGGCCTCCCGCCGCCTCAATGAGCTGGCAGTCATCCGTATAGGAAAGTCCAGCATTTTCAGCTTTCCGGGCAGCGTAAAGGTACATCTCCCGCTCGAAGGCCTGAGGGGTCTGCACTGCCATTAACCGGTCACGTTCCGGAGTTGATCCCACAAAGCCCTGTCCGTCGGACAGCTTGCAGGTGTCCTTGGAGGGTACCGCCGCTGTGGAAGCCCCGTATGCCACAGCGTCCTTACACACTGCATCGGCCATTTCCGGGGTGACAAAGGGACGGGCACCGTCGTGGATGATCAAATAAGAGCACTCCGGGGAAAGGGCATCCACCCCAGCTAAAACAGAATCCTGCCGCTCTTTTCCGCCGGGGACCACTGTTACCGGCTTGTCCGTTTTCCCGACCAGCAGAGCTTCGATCCGCTGCCGGTCCTCTTCCCGGCAGACCACACACAACTCCCCCACCCAGGGGCACCCTGCCAGCACCTCAAAGGAATAGAGCAGCACCGGCCTGCCGCCCAAGTCCTCCAACACCTTGGAAACGTTTCCTCCCATACGGCTGGAATTTCCCGCTGCCACGATCACCGCGCCAAATCGTCCATCCACTCCGATTCCTCCTTCCGCATCATTTCCCATCTGGAAAAAAGCGCTTTGCTCTCATTATAGTGGGACGGCCCCATCAAGTCAACGCTTTCCCCGGGAATTCCATTGACACCCGGAGGAACATCACACCTCTCCAAGCAGTTTCAGGAACGCTCCTTCCGGCAGGATAACCGGACCGTCTTTCTTTCCCGGGAGGGCTTTGTCTCCTGGCACGGCTACCACCAGATAGTCGGTCTTGTCTGTTACCTCTTTCTCTACTTTGGCCCCGGTACGCATTGCCCGCTCCGCTGCCTGGTCCCGGGAAAGAGCTTTCAGCTCCCCAGCAAAGACCAACCTCTTTTTGTAGAAGGGATGATCGGGTATCCCAGGATATTGGGGGCGTTTCTTCTTCTCGAACAATCGGAGGAAATCCTCCTCTGTGCCTTGGGAGAGAGCTTTTTCCCGCAGCTTTTCATAGCAGCGGTAGGTGATCCAGCAGTCGGTCAAGGCACGGTGGGCCCCTTCATAGGAGACTTCCAAAACCTCCGCCACATCCCCCAGTCGGTGATGGGGCATCTCCGGCAGCAGCTTTTTGGCAATGCGCAGATGGTCTAGGGAGTCGTTTTTACAGGGACGTCCCAGATATTTCTGAAAGGAATCATAGAGAAAGGCCATGTCAAACCCCACGTTGTGGCCCAGGATCAAGTCCTCCCCCAAAAACTCCTCCACTTGCGGCAGAGCGTCAACAGGAAGCGGGGCGTCTTCCAGCATCTCGTCTGTGATGCCCGTCAACTCCTGGATAAAATCATCCACGTAGCCTTCAGTCCACTCTCCTCCACGCTGCACTTCCCGCCAAGGAGGTCGGATCAAGGTGGAGAAAGTCTCAGTCACCTCTCCGCCCCGCACCCGCAGCGCCCCCACCTCGATAAGCCCGCAGGTCTCGCTGGAAAGGCCGGTGGTCTCCGTATCCACCACGGTATAATCTCGGGGAAGACACAATCGGCTCTCCCCTTTCCCGGGACGGTCTACTTTTGCCATGGTCCTCCTCCTTCCTCACGTTTTTCCCTATTGTACCTCTATCCTCTCTGGGACGCAAGGCACAAAAAGACGCTCTCCGGTCTCCCGGACAGCGTCCTCTTCCGCTTGCTGCGAAATCTCTCTTATTCCTGAAACGGCTCCACGCTCACAGGACTATACCCCAGTTTCCGCACGATCTGTTTCAATTCCTGGTCTGAGACCTCCCGTTTGGAGCGCACCAGGGCTGTCCCCTTGGCCAAGTCCACCTTGGTGTAGAAGCCATCTTGGGAATGGAACGCATTTTCCACCCTCTTGACGCAGTTTTGGCAGTGCATCCCCTCAATCCGCACCACTTTGGCATAAGGATAGTGTGACTTGTCACTGTCAACGGGACGCACCCGCTTCACCTCATCGCCGCCGGAGCCACAACAGCCGGTTTTCAGCTTTTTCAGGTAGCTCCGCACTCCCAATACGCAGATCACGCCCAGTACCACACAGATAACAATCGTCGGCGCCATTCCTTCCATTCCACCCTCTCCTTTTCGTTAGATGTATCTAACTGCAAAAAAGTCTATCACTTTCTCAAATCCCTGTCAATGGATAAGCCCCAAAAAGCAAAGGGACGAGGCCCATTTGCCCCGTCCCCTCTGGCATACTTCCCACAGGAGGAAAAGAAGTGTTACGCCAGTGCTTTTCCCAAAGCCTGGCAGGCGGCCTCCCCGTCGCTGTCGGGCGCCTCGTTGCAAATAACGCCTTCACTGACCAGGTTAGCACCGTCTCCACGGCAGGTGTCTTCCCAGTTTCGCATCCATTCTCCATCGCCCCAGCCGTAGGACCCGAATAGGCCAATCTTTTTCCCGGACAGTTTCTCCTCGCAGGCCTGGAACATAGGCTCGAACTCGCTCTCCTCCAACTGCTCTGCCCCCATAGAAGGGCAGCCGAAGGCGATGGCATCAAACTGGTCCATCAAGTCCGGAGAAAATTCCGCCGCAGTGAACAGGGTTGCTTCCGCCCCCGCTTCCTTAGCCCCCGCGGCCACCATAGCCGCCATTGCCTCCGTGTTGCCTGTTCCGCTCCAATACACTACCGCGATTTTACTCATGATGCAAACATCCTTTCGTCATAGAAATACTTGTTGTCAAGCGGCTACGGTCAACTGCCAAACCGTCCGTCCTTGGTTCCACAGCCGGGCGTACACCTCCCGACATTTCCGAAACCGGGCAAACCGCTTTTGAGCTTCTAGTTCGTTGCAGTAGACCTTCCAGCAGCCACAGCATTTACAGTTTCGGCCCTCGTTTTGGATAAACCCTACCACATCTCCCAGAGGATATCCCAAAAACAGCCCCACCTCATGGGGAAATCCCTTACTCTCCTTCAGCCGTAATCGAAGCTGTGAAAGGGCTTCCTCGACCTGAACGCTTTCATATCCGCAAGAAGCTAGGAACGCCTCCACTCCCGACTGCCGCAGATCCCGCTCCAGCTGGGACGGTCTGTAAAGATAGAGCAGCACCCGGCCATTTTCCCGGCGGAGTTCCGTCAGCGCCAGGCCTTTTGGACCCAACAGGTCGTTCCACAGTTTTATCTCCGTTTCCCATTCCTCTTCTAAAGGGAGACAGAACATGCTGGCTGTTTTTAGTCCCGCTAACGTGGGGGAACCATGGTTGATAAGGTACTGTTCCAACATTTCAATTCACCGCCGTCCATTCTGTCAGGGCTGTCCGGAGCGCCGTGGCGCTGCTGGTGTGGACTCTTGCCACTGGGATCTGATTCTTTTTGGCTTCCTGGGTCACACTGATCACCATCTTGTGGGACACCGTGCTGATAAACAAAATCAGCAGATCTGGAGTGCCCAGCTTCCGTTTCAGCGAGCCGTTCTCCTTAGTGAACACTTTGGCTTTACAGCCGTGTTCCTTGCAGATGCCCTCATACTGGGCCGCCATTCGTTCGTTCCCTCCCACGATCACAACGCTCATAGGTCTGCTCCTTCTATATTTCAATACCTTGTTTCGTATCCCTGCCAAGCCTAGCAGGCCGTTTTTTAGTTAGTTTAAACTAACACTCTTGTCTAAAAAATGCGTCCAACCGGGCGCCGCGACGTTTAAGTTAGTATTAACTAACTATCGCTATTGTACAGGAAGATCCTCTTTTAGTCAAGAGGATCTTCGAAAAAATTTCCCCGGGAATTTTCTCTCCCCCTTCCCTGTGTCAGCTTGTATCTTTGGAAAAAGAATGGTATACTAACCTTAACAGCCGGGTTTGTCCGGCACATTACAGAAACGAGGGATCGCTATGAACTGCTATTATATCATTGGCCTGCGGGTGGATCACCGTCACTCCAACGCTTTGAACCTTCAGAAAGCCCTGACGGAGTTCGGCTGCAACATCAAGCTGCGGGTTGGCCTCCACGAGACCAGCGAAAATTTCTGCTCCGATGACGGCGTTATCATGCTGCAAGCCTGCGGTGACAAGGAGACCATCGACCGGATGGTGGAAGCCTTCAATGGTCTGGAAGGCGTAACCGCCAAGCTTCTGGACCTGAACTAAGCCACACAAACAAAAGACTCCCCAGCGAAACGCTTGGGGAGCTTTTTTCTAGCACGGAAAGGAATCTATGTCATGGATACTCCATTTTCTCAGCAAACACTGGACTTTCTCTTTGAAAACCGCTTGCAGGACAGCCGCGCCTGGTTCGGAGAGCACAAAAAAGAATACCAGTCCCTGGTGATCGAGCCCCTGCGCCAGCTGGTGATGGACTTAACCCCCACCATGCTGGAACTGGATCCGGACTTTCAAACAGAACCCCGGGTAGACCGTACCATCTGCCGCATTTGGCGGGACACCCGTTACACCAAGGACCCCTCCCTCTACCGGGACCATATGTGGATCATCTTCAAGCGGGGTGGTCGGATGCACGGCACGGATTATCCCGGAGTCTACTTTGAGATCAATCTGGACGGCTTCTCATACGGCTGCGGCTTTTACCACGCTTCCACCGCCTACATGAACGACCTACGGGCCCGGATCTTAGCAGGAGACCAAGAATTCCAGGCCGCCCAGGAAGCCTATTTGGGACAGAAACTCTTTGCCATGGAGGGGGACTGTTTCAAACGTCCCCGGTATGGTCACCGTACTCCCGAGGAGCAGATCTGGCTGGAGCGGAGGAACATCGGTTTTTCCGCTGACAGTCATGACTTTTCCATGCTTTTTTCCAAGGACCTGCCCCAAAAGCTGGCTCAGGACCTACGGCTATTGTTCCCCGTATACCGTTTTTTGGCCTCCACCGCCGAGGAAACTCTCCGAAAACAGACAGAACGGGAGCTGCTCCAGCGGTAACACCTTCGCACATAACAAAAGACCGAGAGGAATTCCTCCCGGTCTTTTTACTTTTACATGGCTTTAAACGCGTCCAGGTCGATCACTTTGCCGCCAGCCAAACGGGATTCTTCCGCCGCCAGAGCAATAAAATGACTCTCCATGGAATGTTCCAGTGTGGTGGTGCGCTCGTTGGGCTGAGAATCGGTGAGGAGCATCTCCAGGAAATCCTGGACGATGCCGCTGTCCCCGCCGCCGTGGCCTTTCAGGTCGGAAGCCAGCTTGCCTACGTCGATGGTCTCCTCTTCCTTGCCGAATTCACGCACATGAATCACATTGGACTTCATGTCCGCTTCGATCTCGCCTTTCGTACCCATAGCTTTGAAATAGCGGTAGCAGTTCTCCGTGAAGGCGCACATGGTGAAGCTAACCGTGGAGCCGTCCTCCATGAGCAGGTTGGTCTGCTGGTGGTCTACCACGTCGTTGTCACAGTGATACACACAGCGGCCATAAGGACCTTCCCGCAATGCCTTGTAGGTGCTTTCCACTGTGTTCTCCACGCTGAGCACCGAGCTGATCCAGCTGTCGCCCTTGGCCCGGCCGGTCTTGGGACTGGTGACGTAGATCTTCTCAGCGTCAAAAGGACAGGTGTCTTTCACTTTGCAGCCGTCCAGGCAGCGCATAGCCGCGCCCTCAGGAGCCCGCTCCGGTTTAAAAAGCTGGATGCTTCCAAAAGAGGATACCGACTTACATTTCTTCCCCAGCAGCCAGGTGAGGATGTCCATGTCATGGCAGGACTTCTGGAGGATCATGGGGCTGGTCTGGGTGGAGTTGCGCCAGTTGCCCCGGACAAAGGAATGGGCCTGATGCCAGTATCCCACGTTCTCGTTAGCGCAGACAGTGACCACATCTCCGATGCGCCCGCTCTGGATCAAGTCTTTCAGCGTGTTGTAGAACACTGTATACCGCAGCACATGGCAGACGATGATCTTCCCGGGACATTCAGAAGCCACCTTCAGCAGTTCACGGCACTTGGAAAGTTCCGGAGAAATGGGCTTTTCCAGCAGGATATTATACCCCTTCCGCAGAGCGGGGATAGCATGACCCACATGCTGCCGGTCCATGGTGGAGACCACCATCACATCAGCCAGCTTGTCCTGCTCCAGCATCTCCTCGGCGCTGGAAAAACAGTTCTCCTCCGGGATGTCATAGAGTTTTCTGGCTTTCTCCACTTTGGCCGGATCCAGATCCGCCACAGCTACCACTTTCATTTTCCCGGGAAACAGTTTCTCCATAGAGGCATAGGTGCTGCCCCGATCACCAAAACCGGCAATGGCAAAAGTCACAGGCGCTTTCATAAGTACTCCTTCTTTCTTTTTAAAATACCGGCAGGACCGTTTTACAGTCCGGTCCGTCGAAAAAGAAAACAGAAAACGGGAAAGAGCCTTCCCTTTCCCGTTCCCATTCAATTTGCAAAATACACTTACGCGGTGACGATGGAGTCAGCCTTTTGAAGCTTCAAAAGCTCCACAGCGTTCTCCCGCATCTTGTACTTCAGGATCTTACCAGCGGCGTTCATGGGGAACTCCTCCACGAAGGTCACATAGCGGGGGACCTTGTGTTTCGCCATGTGGCTGAGGACGTACTCCTTGATCTCCTCTTCGGAAGAGGTCTCCCCTTCCTTCAGGATAACGCAAGCCATGATCTCCTCGCCGTACTGCTCATCGGGCACGCCGATGACCTGCACGTCACGGACCTTGGGATGGGTGTAGATGAAGTCCTCGATCTCCTTGGGATAAATGTTCTCGCCGCCACGGATGATCATGTCCTTGATACGACCGGTGATCTTGTAGTTACCCTCGGGAGTACGGCGGGCCAAGTCACCGGTATGGAGCCAGCCATCCTTGTCGATGGCGGCAGCGGTAGCTTCAGGCATCTTGTAGTAGCCCTTCATGATGTTGTAGCCCTTGGCCACGAATTCACCATCCACGTTGTCGGGCAGATCCTCGCCGGTCTCCGGGTCGACGATCTTGCACTCCACGCCGAACATGGCGCCGCCCACGGTGTTGACGCGGACATCCAAAGAGTCGGTAGTCTTGGACATGGTGCAGCCCGGGGAAGCCTCGGTCTGACCGTAGGTAATGCAGATCTCAGACATGTGCATTTTCTCCACCACGTCCTGCATCACCTTCACAGGACAGGGAGAACCGGCCATGATACCGGTGCGCATGTGGGAGAAATCAGTCTTTTCAAAGTCGGGATGCTCCAGCATGGCGATAAACATGGTAGGCACGCCGTGGAACGCGGTGATCTTCTCCTGGTTGATGCAGTGCAAGCCCTTCCGGGGAGAGAACGCGGTGATGGGACACATAGTGGCGCCGTGGGTCATGGAAGCGGTCATAGCCAACACCATGCCGAAGCAGTGGAACATGGGCACCTGGATCATCATCTTGTCGGCGGTGGACAGATCCATGCAGTCACCGATGGCCTTGCCGTTGTTCACCACGTTGTAGTGGGTGAGCATAACGCCCTTGGGGAAACCAGTGGTGCCGGAAGTGTACTGCATGTTGCACACGTCATCCTTGTGGATCTGACGGCGGCGGTTCTCCACCTCGGTGGGAGGCACGGAATCACCCAGGCCCATGGCGTGTTCCCAGGTGTAGCAGCCCTTCTGCTGGCTGTCAACGGTGATAACGTTACGCAGCACAGGCAAACGCTTGGAGTGGAGCTTACCAGGCAGGCTGTCCTGAAGCTCGGGGCACAGCTCCTTGATGATGCCCACATAGTCGGAATCCTTGAAGCCGTCGATCATCACCAGGGTGTGGGTGTCGGACTGACGCAGCAGATACTCCGCCTCGTGGATCTTATAAGCGGTGTTCACTGTGACCAGCACAGCGCCGATCTTGGTGGTAGCCCAGAATGTGATGTACCACTGGGGAACGTTGGTGGCCCAAATGGCTACGTGGTCCCCCTTCTTCACGCCCATGGCGATGAGGGCCCTGGCGAACTGGTCCACGTCGTCCCGGAATTCGGAATAAGTACGGGTGTAATCCAGCTCGGTGTAACGGAAGCAGAGCTGATCCGGGAACTCCTTCACCATCCGGTCCAGCACGTCGGGGAAGGTGGCGTCAATGAGGGTCTCTTTGGGCCAGACATACTTGCCGGTATGTGAATGGTTATCCTGCAATTCTCCCTCTTTCATGGAAAGACCGGAGAAGTAATCGTTCATGTAGTTGGCAAACTGAGGGAACACCACGCCAGCATCGGAGAGCTCCTGTGCCCAACGCTTCACCCATTCCAGGGAGATGTACCCGTCATAGCCAATGTCCACCAAGGCGTCCAGCATTTCGGTGATGGGCAGATCGCCCTCACCCATCATGCGGTACTGCACCTTGTCATTCACCATGACGCTGTCCTTCACGTGGACATATTTGATGTAGGAGCCCAGATTGGCAACGGTCTCACGGGGAGACTCGCCACCGTACCGGTAGGGATGGTGCATATCCCAAAGAGCCGCCACGGAAGGCAGATCCACTTTTTCCAAAAGGGCCCGCAGGCGCTTGGTGTTGCAATAGACACCGTTGGTCTCTACCAGCAGGCACACGCCGAATCCCTGAGCGATGGTGCCCAGCAGTTTCAAAGCGTCCGCTACGAAATCGTCGTCCACTTCTCCTTCCGGACGGGGATACCGGTCGCCCAGCACGCGGATGTAAGGAGTGCCCAGCTTTTTCGCCAGGACAATGTACTGGGTGATCTCGGAGATATTCTTGTCGAAGTCCTCTTTGTATTTTAGACCGCAGCCGGAAGCCAGGCAGGGGATCTCCAGGCCTAGGGACCGCAGCTTCTCCACGGTCTTGGGCAGCTGGGCATCCGTAAAGGGCCGAGCGTTCACGGCGAAAATTTCCTCCCCTAGCCCGCGAACCTCAATGCCGCCAAAGCCTAGGTCCTTGGCCATGGAATAGATGTCGGTCCATGTAAAATCAGGGCAAGCCAGGGTTGAAAAACTGATCTTCATACAAAAATCCACCTCGTCTTTTTTGATAGTATACTGTATTATTATACAGCGCCCTCCTGTCAGAGACAAGAGGACGCTGAAGATTCGGTTATATATCTAATTTTACCTCTTTAAAGTGGAAATAAATCAGAAAAATACTCCAGTTTTGACAGACTTTTTCCCGTTATTTCCGGTGGGTACGTCCAATATCCTTGCGATACATGGCACCCTCAAAGGAGATTTTCTCCACACCTGCATATGCCAGATCCAGGGCCTCATCCAGGCTATTTCCCAGAGCGGTGATCCCCAGCACCCGGCCGCCGTTAGTGAGAAATTTTCCATTTTCCCACTTGGTGCCCGCATGATATACAGTGACACCTTCCGCTTGGCCGTTCTCGTCCAAGCCATGGATCTCGATCCCCTTGGGATAACTTCCGGGATAGCCGCCGCTGGCCATGACCACACAGGCGCTGGCCTTCTCACTCCAGCGGATGTCCACCTGAGACAGACGCTCCTCGGCCACAACCTTCACGATCTCAGCGAAGTCGGTCTCCAGCCGGGGCAACACCACCTGGGTCTCCGGGTCGCCGAACCGGGAATTGTACTCGATGACCTTGGGACCCTGAGGGGTGAGCATCAGACCAAAATACAGGCAGCCCTTGAAGGGACGGCCCTCAGCGTTCATAGCATTCATGGTGGGCAGGAAGATCTTCTCCATGCACTCCTTTGCCACTTCTTCCGTGTAGAAGGGGTTGGGGCTGATGGTGCCCATGCCGCCGGTGTTGGGGCCCTTGTCCCCATCATAAGCCCGCTTGTGGTCCATAGAGGACACCATGGGGCACATGGTCTTGCCATCGGTAAATGCCAGCACGGAAACTTCGGGACCGGTGAGGAATTCCTCCACCACTACCTGGCTTCCGGACTCGCCGAAGATCTTATCCTCCATGATGGAGTGCAGGCCCGCTTTGGCCTCCTCCTCGTTCTGGGCGATGATCACGCCCTTGCCCAAAGCCAAGCCGTCAGCCTTGATGACCGCCGGATAAGTCCCCTGGGTCTTGATATATTCCAATGCCGCGGCGGGATCAGAGAACACTTCATAACCCGCAGTGGGGATGTTATATTTTTTCATCAGGTTCTTGGAGAACACTTTACTGCTCTCGATCTCCGCAGCCTTAGCGCTGGGACCAAAACACAGGAACCCGGCAGCTTCCAAATGGTCCACCATACCGGCGGCCAGAGGATCATCCGGAGCCACGAACACCAAGTCCACAGCTTTTTCCTTGGCAAGAGCCAGCATACCGTCCTTGTCCATCACGTTCACCGGGAAGCACTCGGCGTCCCGGGAGATGCCCCCGTTGCCGGGAGCACAGTAGAGGGCCTCCACCTGGGGACTCTCCTTCAGCTTGCGGACGATGGCGTGTTCCCGGCCGCCGCTGCCGATCACTAGAATCTTCATAGGATTTCCTTCCTTTCTCTCGTTACAAGACCCGCCACACGTGGCTTAGGGTGGGACAGGTAAAATCCGCCCCCGCCCCGCTGTCATGGACCTGCACTGTGTGCCAGCCGGCTTCTTTGGCTCTTGCAAGCTCCTGGGGATCGCCGCTGACGAACCAGACACTCTTTGGAAAATGAGCGGCCAGCTCCGCCCGTCGGAAGATCCCGTCTCCCGTGCTTCCCGCCAGTTCTACTCTTCCGGAGACCACCCGGTCCCGGAAAAAAGGTTCCAGACACAGGCCAGGCAGCAGTGCCGACACCTGGGGGAAATCCCAAGCCAGCAGGTAGTTCCGGAAGCCCTTATAGGCGCACAAGGCCAATGTGGCGGCCGCGTCGGGATAGACCCGGTATTGAGCGGGGTCTAGAAAACAGTGCTCTCGGGCACTGGGGGAAGGCTCCGCCAAGGTGCCCAGGAACCCCCAGAAAATCGCTTTTCTCATGTGCCCTCCCAAACGATCAATGGTGGAACAGGCGGATGCCCGTAAAGGCCATGGCGATGTTGTACTTGTCGCAGGTCTCGATCACGTTGTCGTCCCGGATGGAGCCGCCGGGCTGAGCGATGAACTCCACGCCGCTCTTGTGGGCACGCTCGATGTTGTCGCCAAAGGGGAAGAAAGCGTCGCTGCCAAGAGCCACGCCGGTCATGCCGTCCAACCAGGCACGACGCTCTTCCCGAGTGAACACTTCCGGCTTCTCGGTGAAGAACTGCTCCCAAACGCCATCTGCCAGCACGTCCATGTATTCGTCGCCGATATAAACGTCGATGGTGTTGTCACGATCGGCGCGGCGGATGCCCGGCTTGAAGGGCAGATTCAGCACCTTGGGACACTGACGCAGATACCAGTTGTCTGCCTTGTTGCCCGCCAGACGGGTGCAGTGGACACGGCTCTGCTGGCCGGCGCCCACGCCAATGGCCTGGCCGTTCTTCACGTAGCACACGGAGTTGGACTGGGTGTATTTCAGGGTAATCAGAGAGACGATCAAGTCCCGCTTGGCTTCGGGGGTCAGGTTCTTGTTGGCGGTGGGCAGGTTCTCAAGCAGACTCTCGTCGATCTTCAGCTCGTTTCTTCCCTGCTCGAAGGTGACGCCGAACACGTCCTTATGCTCCACAGGAGCAGGCACGTAGTCGGGGTCGATCTTCACCACGTTGTAGCTGCCCTTCCGCTTCTCCTTGAGGATCTCCAGGGCCTCGTCGGTATAGCCGGGAGCGATGACGCCGTCGGAGACTTCCCGCTTCAAAAGCAGAGCGGTCTCTTTATCGCACACGTCGGAGAGAGCTGCCCAGTCTCCGTAGGAGGACATCCGGTCCGCGCCACGGGCGGCGGCGTAAGCGGAAGCGATGGGAGAAAGCTCCAGATCGTCCACGAAATAGATCTTCTTCAAAGTGTCGGAAAGGGGCACATACACAGCAGCGCCGGCGGGGCTCACATGCTTGAAGGAAGCAGCGGCGGGCAGACCGGTGGCAGCCTTCAGTTCCTTGACCAGCTGCCAGCTGTTGAGGGCGTCCAAAAAGTTGATGTAGCCGGGCTTGCCGTTCAACACTTCCACAGGAAGCTCGCTCCCGTCCTTCATGAAGATCCGGGAGGGCTTCTGGTTGGGGTTGCAGCCGTATTTCAAAAGCAATTCGTTAGCCATGACAGAATTCATCCTTTCCCAAAGCTCACTGGTTTTTGTTTACGATCCGGGTCTGGGTTTGCCCGTTTTCCAAGTCGATGGTCCGCACAAACAGGGACACCTTGTTATCCTGGTTCAGGTTCTCCCACAGGGCAGCGGTAAACTGATCAATGTCGCCTTCCAGCACCACAGGAGTGGGCTCACCCTCATAGGAAGGAATGGGATTCCCGTCGCACTTGTAGGTGTGGATAAAGTGGCCCAGGCCCGCCTTGGGCTCGTACTCAAAGAAGAAACGCTGAGACATTTCAGGGTCCCCATCGGTGCTCTTCAAAATAGACAGCTTGTAGGTGAAGCTCCCCTCTTTGCGGCTGACGATGCCAGAGATACGGGGGGTATAGTTGGGGCCGTCGGGCTCAAAAGTGCGGGTGCGCAGGGCATCCTCGAAGGTCTTGCCCTCCTGCATAAAGTCGTAGATGGTGTCGGTCTGGTCACCGTTGGTGACGATGGTGTCCTCCCCCAGCACGCGCACAGGGGCGTAGATCACCAAAGAGGGATCGCTGAGCTTAGCAGGGTCGAAAGCCTGAGTGCGAATGCCTTCCCCTTCTTCCACGAACACACGGTTGCGGCTGTTCTCACTGCGGCCCATGATGAAGTAGGCGATCACTGCCTGCTTGCCGTCCTGGCTTTCTCCGATGACGATGCCACGGCCGGGATAGCTGTTCCCAGCCAGGTCCTGCTTGATATCCACTGGTTTCATGCCTTTTCTCTCTCTTTCCCTTTATCTTTAATACGAATACGCTTATTCAGCGATGTGCACCACGCCGTCCGAAACGGAGAGCTTGCCCTGACAGAACAGGGAAACCGCCTTGGGCAGCAGGATCCACTCGGCTTCTTCCATCACCCGTTTTTGCAGGATCTCAGGAGTATCTCCCTCCCGAACCTCTACCGCTTTTTGCAGAATGATAGGACCGCCATCACACACCTCGTTAACGAAATGCACAGTGGCGCCGGTGACCTTCACGCCCCGAGCCAAAGCGGCTTCATGAACGTGGAGCCCGTAATACCCCTTTCCTCCGAAGGAGGGCAGCAGGGCGGGATGCACGTTGATGATCTTGTTGCGGAAAGCCTCCACGAAGTTGTCCCCGGTGATGGTCAGGAATCCTGCCAGCACCACCAGCTCCACGCCCCGCTCCTTGAGAGCGTCGATGAGGGCCTGGCTGTACTCCTCCACAGAGTCGTAATCCTTCCGGCGCAGCGTAATGGCTTCGATACCGGCATTTTTCGCCCGCTCCAGAGCGTAGGCGTCGGGCCGGCTGGAGATGACCACACGGATCTGGCCGTTCACGATCTCACCGGCAGCTTGAGCGTCGATGAGCTTTTGCAGGTTGGTCCCGCCGCCGGACACCAGCACGCCGATGTTCAGCATAGCACGACCCCCTCGTCTCCGGGCACCACTTCGCCCAGGACAACAACCTCTTCCCCAGCGGCCTTAAAAGCGTCCATTGCCTTCTGAGTGGTGTCCTTGGAGACGGCCACACACAGGCCTACGCCCATATTGAAGGTGTTAAACATGTCCCGCTCCGGGATGTTGCCCACTTTCTGGATCAGGTCAAAAATGGGCTTGACCGGCACAGCGGCCTTATCGATCTTGGCAGTGAGACCGTCCTTCAGCATACGGGGGATATTCTCGTAGAAACCGCCGCCGGTGATGTGGGAAATAGCCTTCACGTCCGCGGCCTCGATAGCGGCCAGCACAGGCTTCACATAGATCCGGGTGGGGGTGAGCAATGTCTCTCCCAGGGTGCCACCCAGTTCATCGTAATGCTTTGCCAGGATTTCCTTGTTGGCCTCGTCGTCGGCGCCGATGCCGAACACTTTCCGCACCAGGGAGAAACCATTAGAATGAACGCCGGAAGACTTCACTCCCAGCAGCACGTCCCCAGCTTCCAGACGGGAACCGTCGATGATCTTCTTTTTATCCACCACGCCAACAGTGAAACCTGCCAAGTCATAATCTTCCTCAGGCATCATGCCGGGATGCTCTGCGGTCTCGCCGCCGATGAGGGCACAGCCGGACTGGACGCAGCCTTCCGCCACGCCCGCCACGATCTCAGCGATCTTTTCCGGGAAGTTTCTTCCGCAGGCAATGTAATCCAGGAAGAACAGGGGCTTGGCGCCGCAGCACACCACGTCGTTGACGCACATGGCCACCGCGTCAATACCGATGGTGTCGTGCTTGTCCAACAACATGGCGATCTTCAGCTTGGTGCCTACGCCGTCAGTACCGGAGACCAACACAGGTTCTTCCATGCCTGCAAGGTCGGGCTGGAACAAGCCGCCGAAACCGCCGATGCCCGAAACAACCCCGGGAATCACCGTGCGCTTCACGTGCTTTTTCATCAGTTCTACGGACTCATAACCCGCGGTCACGTCCACGCCCGCGGCCTTGTAGCTATCGCTGTAACTTTTCATTGGTTTTTCCACTCCCAAATTCGTTAGTCTTTGGCGTTTAGATGGCCCAGCTTCCGTTCTCAAAGATCTTCACGGCTTTGCCGTCACGGGTGTAACCGGTAATGCTCAGTTCCGGGCAGCCGATCATAAAGTCCACATGGATAATGGAATCATTGATGCCCCGGGCTTTCAATTCTTCCCCGCTCATACTGTCGAAACCGGGGATCACCTCATTGAAGCCTCGGCCCAAGGCCACATGGCAGGCGGCGTTCTCGTCGAACAAGGTATTGTAGAACAGGATCCCCTCCTGGTAGATGGGAGACTCCACGGGCACCAAGGCAAGCTCGCCCAGCATGGCGGCGCCCTCGTCCACAGAGATCATCTTTTCCAGCAGCGTCTGGCCCTGCTCAGCTTTGCAGGAGACCGCCTTGCCGTTTTCAAAGGTGATGGAGAATTTATCGACCAGGTTCCCCTGATAGGAAAGGGGCATGGTAGAGACCAGAGTACCCTCGCAGCGGCCCCGCATGGGAGAGGTGAACGCCTCTTCCGTGGGCATATTGGGGTTGAAGAAAGTGCCGTCAAGCAGGGTGTCCCCGCCGCCGTGCCACTGGGCACCAGGGATCAGCCAGCACTTGAAGTCGGTGCCGTTGGGCGCCTGGTAGTGGACATAGTCAAGATCCAGGGCGTTCAGCTTCTCACAATAGCCCTTCAGACGAGCATTGTGTGCCCCCCACTCCGCCACAGGATCGTTGTCCTCGGTGACGCGCACTGTTTTCAGGATAGCCGCCCACAGCTTTTCCACCGCGGCGCTGGTACGCTCCCCGGGGAACACTTTCTTGGCCCACTTCTTGGAGGGCACCGCAATGATGGTCCACTGGTTCTTGTTGTCCATGGCTTCCCGGTAGGGCTTGAACACCCGGCCCCGGGCCGCGCCGGCCTTTTGCAGCTTCTCCACGTTGACGCCCTTCAGGCCGTCCGGATCCTCGGAGGAAATGTGAATCAACGCAGGCAGCGTGTCCACAAAATGCTGCTGCCGGGCCTTTTCCCACTCTGCCACCTGGGAGAGCTGGGTCACAGTCTCGTGGCGGTATTTCAGCTTTGTGAACACCTGGTCGCTCCACTGGAACATGACCCATTTTGCTCCCGCCCGATAGGCTTCTTCCGCCACCATCTCAGCGAACTCGTGCTGCTCCACCTCGGCGTAAATGACGCAGCCCTGGCCTTTTTTCAAGGCCGCGCCGCAGCGCACCGCCAACTGAGCATATTTGCGCATAACAGACTTTTTCAAGGATGGTTCCCCTTTCTCGCCCCAGAAAGGGGCGTCTCCGTCGTTGACTTACAGCTCGTTAACTTTCTCCTGAAGAGCAGCGTTTTTCTTCGCCACACCTTCGGCCATGTCCTTCTTCATCTGAGCAAGCTGAGAAGCCAGACCCTCGTCGGAGAGAGCCAGCATCTGGCATGCCAGGATAGCGGCGTTGTCCGCACCGTCAATGGCCACTGTTGCCACCGGGATGCCGGCAGGCATCTGCACCGTAGCGAGAAGAGCGTCCAGGCCGTCCAGAGTGGAGGACTTCACCGGGATGCCGATCACAGGCAGAGTGGTGTGGGCAGCCAGCACGCCGCCCAGATGGGCAGCCTTACCCGCCGCAGCGATGATGACGCCAAAGCCTTCCTCCTTGGCGTTCTTGGAGAACTCCGCCGCCAGGTCAGGAGTCCGGTGAGCGGACATGACCCGCACCTCCACCGGAATGCCGAAGCTCTTCAGCCGCTTAATTGCAGGAGACACTACCGGGAAATCGCTGTCGCTTCCCATGATCACCGCAACTTTTTTGCTCATATCGATCCCATCCTTTCCTAAAAACAAACATTCAGCAAAAGTATACACTGAAATGGGGAAAAGTGCAAGGTGTGCCTGAATCCCCGAGGTAAGAAAATAGAAAAGGAGCCGCCGCCTTTACGCGTCAGCTCCTTGCTGGATACCTTATTTTAGTTCTTAGGATCTTCCGACACCAGCTCTTTCAGGGAAGTGGCAAGTCCTGCCAAGCTCTGAATGTTGGAGGGGATGATGATCTTAGTGGCCTTGCCGTCAGCAGCCTTCTCAAAAGCTTCCAGACTCTTCAGAGCGATGACTTGATCCGAGGGAGCAGCCTCGTTCATCAGCCTGATAGCGTCGGCCATAGCTTTCTGGACGGACAGGATCGCTTCCGCCTCACCCTGGGCCTCGCGGATCTTGGTCTCTTTGATAGCTTCGGCCCGCAGCACAGCGGATTCCTTCTGGCCCTCCGCGATCAAGATGGCGCTGCGTTTCTCGCCTTCCGCGTCCAGAATCTTGGCCCGGCGTTCCCGCTCGGCCTTCATCTGCTTTTCCATGGAATCCTGGATCTCTGCGGGCGGGATGATGTTTTTCAGTTCCACACGGTTCACCTTGATGCCCCAAGGATCGGTGGCTTCGTCCAGGATCACTCGGATCTTGGAATTGATCACGTCCCGGGATGTGAGGGTGTGATCCAGTTCCATCTCGCCGATGATGTTCCGCAGCGTAGTAGCGGACAGGTTCTCAATGGCAGAAATGGGATTCTCTACACCATAGGCGTAGAGCTTGGGATCGGTGATCTGGAAATAGACCACCGTGTCGATCTGCATGGTGACATTGTCCTTGGTGATCACCGGCTGGGGTGGGAAATCGATGACCTGTTCCTTTAGGCTCACCTTTTTCGCGATCCTGTCCAAGAAGGGGATCTTCACATGAAGGCCCGTTCCCCAGGAGGCGTGAAACGCTCCCAAACGCTCCACTACATAGGCATGAGCCTGGGGCACGATCTTGATGTTGGCCACGATCACAGCCAGCACGAACACTACCAGCACCACTAACACGAACATGGTCGTAAATACAGCGGGGTCCATCATAGGGTCATCTCTCCTTTTTCCTCTTGATTCACCGCTTCCACAGGAAGCACCATCAATTTGACTCCCTCAATGCGCTCGATCCGCACCTTCGTGCCGGCTTCTATTTTTCCGTCAGGCAGCAGGGATCTGGCAGCCCAGCTCCCACCCATCACAGTTACCCGACCAGCAGCCATCACGTTGTCGATGTCCTGGATCACGATGCCAGTGGCTCCCACCACCCGGTCGGCATTGGTGCGTTCACGGCGGCGATCCAGAAGGCGTTTCGCCAGGGGCCGCGTAAAAGTCAACGCCAGCATGGAGACTCCCAGGAAGATCAGGATCTGGAACCAGGCAGGGCCGCCCAGCATGCTGATGATCAGCGCGGCGATGCCACCAGGCACAAACCACACCGACACCAGACTGGGCACGATAGCTTCCACTACCGCGGCCAAAATAGTCACTCCCAGCCAGACAAAATCCATCACGTTCATAGGTATTCCCCTTCCCTGCACCGCTTCCAAAACACAGGCGCGGATTCTTGTATTTACTATACACTATCTACAAAAGAAAAGCAAGAAAAACCTACATTCCCCCTTTTCCAAATCCTCCCGTCACAAAAAAGGCCGCTGTCCGTCGCGCAAGGCGATAAACAGCGGCAAAAGACACTACGGGTCTTGCCGCAGGCGAAGGAAGGTAAGGTTCACCTCTCCGCTGCGGGCTGTGGTACTGCCGGAATAGGTCAAAAAGAAGGATGTGGGCGTGGGAGCCTGAATGATAAAAAACGCTGACCCCACCGCGCTGGAACCATTTGCCGTGGTGGCAAAATACACGCTGCTCTCCAAACGGGCTGCCCCATTGTAAGTGGGCGTGACCTGCAAATACCCCGGCTGGCTCAGGGTAGCGGACACCTTGTAGGAGGTAAGATAGTTCCCCGGCTGCAATGAGACGATCTGGCTGTTCTGCTGGGTGATCTCCCCTGTGGGATCCGTGGCCTGAGGAAACAGGGAGATGGCCTGCCCCGGGGTGAACAGTGCTTCATAGGTATAAAAGGACGCGGCACTGTCTTGAGGCACTGTCCCTTCAGGACCAGTAGCCCCTGTGGGTCCGGTCACGCCTTGCTCCCCTTGAGGGCCCGTTGCTCCAGGAACACCAGGCTCTCCCTGTGGCCCGGTCGGTCCTATGGCTCCCGTTGGACCTGTTGGACCGGTTAGGCCTTGCTCGCCTTGGGGACCTGTAGCCCCGGGAACACCAGGCTCTCCCTGTGGTCCGGTTGGCCCTGTGGCTCCCGTTGGACCTGTGGGGCCTGTCACGCCTTGTTTGCCTTGGGGGCCGGTGGCTCCGGGAATGCCGGGTTCTCCCTGAGGCCCAGTCGGTCCTGTGGCTCCCGTTGGACCTGTGGCGCCTGTCGCACCCTGTTCCCCTTGCGCACCTGTGATTCCGGGAGGTCCGGGCTCCCCCTGAGGTCCAGTCGGTCCTGTGGCCCCCGTTGGACCTGTGGCGCCTGTCGCACCCTGTTCCCCTTGCGCACCTGTGATTCCGGGAGGTCCGGGCTCCCCCTGAGGTCCAGTGGGTCCTGTGGCTCCGGTAGGACCGGTGGGGCCAGTTTCCCCGGCGGATCCTGTTGGACAGAAAAACGGAGGCGGGCAGGGGCAGCTGCAAGGTCTGCCATACCAATATATATGGTCCATAATGTTCGCCCCTTTTGTGTCATGTGTTCTTTCCAGTGTATGTCCACAGAGGAGAAAAGGTGAACACAAAACGGGCCCCCGGTATGATCGGAGACCCGCTGAGTTCTTAGGACTTATTCGATGTTTTCGCCCAGGGTGCCCTGGCTCTGAGCGGTAAGGTAGGCATTGATAAAGCCATCCAGATCACCGTCCATGACGCCGTTGACGTTGCCGGTTTCAAAACCGGTACGATGGTCCTTCACCATGGTGTAGGGCATGAACACATAGGAACGGATTTGGCTGCCCCAGGTGATTTCCTTCTGCTCACCTTTGATGTCGGAGATCTTTTCCAAGTTCTCCCGCTCTTTGATCTCCACCAATTTGGCCACCAGCATTTTCATGGCTACTTCCCGGTTCTGGTACTGGCTGCGTTCCACCTGGCAGGAAACAACGATACCGGTGGGGATATGGATCAAACGCACAGCGGAAGAGGTCTTGTTAACCTTCTGGCCGCCGGCGCCGCTGGCCCGGTACACTTCCATCCGGATATCCTCAGGAGGAATCTCTACGGAGTTGTCAAGTTCCATTTCCGGCATGACTTCCAAGGAAGCGAAAGAGGTCTGCCGTCTGCCCGCCGCGTCAAAAGGAGACACACGCACCAAACGGTGCACGCCCGCCTCGCTCTTCAAATAACCGTAGGCATTCTCTCCCTCCACCATGATAGAGGCGCTCTTCAGGCCAGCCTCGTCCCCGTCCAGATAGTCCAGGGTCTCCACCTTGTAGCCGTGACGTTCTGCCCAGCGGTTGTACATGCGGAACAGCATCTCCGCCCAGTCCTGGGCCTCCGTGCCGCCGGAACCGGCGTGGAAGGTCAAAATGGCGTTATTCTTATCATATTCTCCAGTGAGCAGCGTGGCCAGCTTCATGGAAGCGATCTCACTCCGGATCGATTCGATCTCCGCTTCCGCTTCCTCCACCAGAGACAGGTCCTCCGCCTCGTCGCCCATCTCGATGAGAGCCATGCAGTCCCCTGCCCGGCTCAGCAGTTTCTGATACGCGTTGTCCTTGTCTTTCAGCGCGGCCATCCGCTGGGTCACCTTCTGGGCCAGCTCCATGTTGTCCCAAAAACCAGGCTCGGCAGACTTGTGCTCCAGCATGTCCACCTCTTCCCGCAGCTTTTCCAGACCCAGGGCCTGACCCAGATCCTCCAAAGCCTTTTCCTGTTCTTCCAGCTCCCGTTTCAATTCTTCAAATTGCAGCATAGCGACCTTTCCTTCGTCGTAAGAGTTTCTTTCGCTATTATACTGGATATGAAGAAAAAAAGCAAACCATATCTTTGATACCCTTGTCCAAACCGTAAAAAATATTAACAGACTGAAAATTAAGGGGGTTTTCGTTGCGCTTTGAGAAAGAATCGTGTAGAATAGATGTAAACACAAATTTTGTACAAAGGAAAGGATCACTCATGCTGGATTATACTGGGATCAAGTGCCCCGTGTGCGGGGTGCCCTTCCGCTCGGGAGACGACATCGTGGTCTGCCCTCAGTGCGGAGCTCCCTATCACAGGGCTTGTTATCAGGAAAAAGGCAAGTGCATCTTCGACGATCTGCACCAGGAGGACAAAGCCTGGGAGCCTCCCGCTCCCCCCAAGGCTCCCGATCCCCGGGCAGAGATCAAGGATCAGGAGTGCTCTGTCTGCGGCACACTCAACGCTCACAGCGCCCTTTTCTGCAACCGCTGCGGCGCTTCGCTCACCGGGGAGCCTCAGCAGTATCGGAATTCCAACCCCACCAGGGACCGTGAGTCCGGCCCTTACGGCCAGACGCCTCCCCAGCAGCCTGGAGCTTTCGGCGGCTTTGGAGGATTCCCTCCCCCGCAGTCTGGTTTCGGCAGCGCTGTGCCCCCCTTCACCTACGACCCCATGGGAGGAGTTTCCCCCGCGGAGATGCTGGACGCCAATGTCACCTTTGGGGATGCTTCCAAGCTGGTAAAGCTGAACACCGCCTATTATATGCCTGTGTTCCGCTATATCAAGCAGACGGGGAAAAACAAATTCAATTTCATGGCGTTCTTGTGTTCCGGAGCGTGGCTGCTTTACCGCAAGCAGTACAAATGGGGCGCTATCATCACGTCCATCATGCTGGCGCTGTTCATCGCCTGTCAGGCCACATTTTACCTTGTGACCGTCCCCACCATGTACAGCATGATGGAATCGGTAGGCATCGACGTCACCCAGATGGTCAACCCCACCTACGAACAGAGCCTTGCCATGTCTCAAATGATGATGGAACAGCCTGTTTTGTATCTTTACCTGTGCCTGCCGCTGCTGTGCGTCCTTGCCATGCTGATCGTGATGATCGTAGTGGGAGTCCGGGGAAATAAAATGTATATGCGGCACTGCATCCGCACCGTCCAGCAGGTAAAAAACGCCGGCAACGACGGAGACCCCAACATGACTCTGGACGCCAAAGGCGGCGTGAACACTTCCGTGGCCGTCTGTGTGTTCGTGTGCTATATGCTGGTGCTCAATATCCCCCTCTGGCTTCTGTGAGCCGGAAACGTTCTTTTAGGAGGAGATCTGTTATGAAAAAAGTACGCAAAGCGGTGATTCCCGCGGCTGGCCTGGGCACCCGAGTGCTGCCCGCCACCAAAGTGATGCCCAAGGAAATGCTCCCCATCGTGGACAAGCCCGCTATCCAATATATTGTAGAAGAAGCAGCGGCCGCCGGTATTGAGGATATCCTCATCATCACCAACCGGGGCAAGGGCCTGCTGGAGGACCATTTTGACCGGGCTCCCGAGCTGGAACGCCGCCTTTCCGGTGATCCTGCTAAGGAAGCTATTTTGAATGAGATCGTTGGCATCTCCAAACTGGCCAATATTTTCTACGTGCGTCAGAAGGAGACCAAAGGCCTGGGCCATGCCATTGGCTGCGCTCGGGAATTCGTAGGGGATGAACCTTTTGCCGTCCTTTATGGCGACGACGTGATCCTGGGCGAGGACCCCGCCTGCGGCCAACTGATGCGAGCATATGAGCAGTTCGGCAGCGGTGTGGTAGGCGTGAAAGAGGTCTCCCGAGAGGCGATCTCCAAGTATTCCTCCCTGAAGGTAGACCACATCCAGGACAACTATTTCCGCTGCACCGACATGATCGAAAAGCCCAAGCCTGGAGAGGAGCTTTCCCTGTATTCCATTCTGGGCCGGTGCGTGCTTCCCCCGGAGATCTTCGATATTCTGGACAAGACTCCTCCCGGAGCTGGCGGGGAAATTCAGCTCACCGACGCCATGTGCGCTTTGGCCCGCCGTGACGGAATGATCGCCGTGGACTTTACCGGCACCCGCTACGACATGGGCAACAAGCTGGGCATTATGCAGGCCAGCGTGGAAGTGGCTTTGAATCATCCGGAGATCGGCAAAGACTTCCGAGCTTACTTGAAAGAGCTTTGCAAGACACTGTAATAGAGTGAAAGGGCTGGCGGAAACCCGCCGGCCTTTTTTGAAAGGTGGATTTCCCATGGAACTTTGGGACCTGTACGATGAACAGCGGCGGCTGGTAGGGACCGATCATGTTCGGGGAGAGGAACTCCCGGACAACTGCTTTCACCTGGTGGTCCATGTGTGGATCAAAAACAGCAACGGAGAATACCTGATCTCCCAGCGCGCCGCTGACCGCCCCACCTTTCCCCTGCTGTGGGAATGTGTAGGCGGGTCGGTCCTCAAGGGAGAGACCAGTTTGCAGGGCGCTCTCCGCGAGGTCAAGGAGGAAGTGGGGCTTGATCTGGACGCCCGTACCGGAAAAGTGATTTTCACCAAGACCCGCAAAACCGTTGGCCAAGTAAAATGCAACGACATCATGGACGTATGGCTGTTTCCCTACGATGGAGAAGTCAACTTGGAGAAAGCCACCACCCGGGAAGTATCCCAAACCCGATGGGCCACCTATGAGGACATTCAAAAGCTGTGGGATCAAAACCTGTTCGTTCCAAGCCTGGATTACTTCTTTGAACTGGGGAATGTGTGACAGAGAGCGAATTCTCGTTTTTTCAAGAATTTCCTTGACTTTTCCCGGAAGCGTGCTATAATATTTCTGTTTGATTTTCGTTAGTCTCTAACGATTTTTCATCCTTGCTCCGGGACAAACTCAACTGCCCGGGGCCAAAAGACCAAAAGGAGGTGCAATACAAATGGCAGAGGGAAAGAACCTGTACGAGACCGTCATCGTCACTTCCGCCAAGCTGGGGGAAGAAGGTAGCGCTGAGCTCGTAAACAAGTTCAAGGCTCTTATCGCAGAGCACGGTACTGTTGAAAGTGTTGACGATTGGGGGAAGCGTCGCTTCGCCTATCCCATCGCGAAACAGACCGAGGGTTACTACACCCTGATCAACTTCGAGAGCAATCCTGAGTTTACCGCCGAACTGGACAGACGGTATCAGATCACCGACGGCATCCTGCGTACCATCATCGTCAAGCGGGACCCCCGTCACGTGAACGCCCTGAAGGCTCAGAAAGCCCAGAAGGCTGAAGAGAACAACATCGATGTGGAAGCCATTGCCGTGGAAGCCGTTGAGGCTCCCGCTGCGGAATCCGCAGAGTGATCTTACGGAAAGCGAGTGCTGAAAAATGCTGAATGTTGCCGCGATCGTGGGAAGGCTCGCCGCTGACCCCGAACTGAGACACACCCCTTCCGGTGTGGCCGTCACGTCCTTTACCCTGGCTGTTGACCGCAGCTACGCCAAGGCCGGCACCGAGCGTCAGACCGATTGGATCGACGTAGTAGCTTGGAGATCTACCGCGGAGTTTATCTGCAAGTACTTCACCAAGGGCCAGTTGATGGCAGTGACCGGTTCCCTGCAAACTCGCAGCTATGAGGACCGCAACGGCAACAAGCGCAAGGCCATGGAGATCGTGGCCAACGACGTGAGCTTCGTGGGCTCCAAGCGGGACAATGGTTCCGCCGGCGGAGATTATGGCCAGGCCGGATACGGTCAGCCCTCCCCCGCCCCCCAGCAGCGTCCTTCCGCTTTCAGCGAGCCTGCTCCCGCTTATTCCAGCGGAAGCAGCGAGGATTTTGAAGAGATCCTGGGGGACGACGATCTCCCCTTCTGATGGCTTTCACCGGAAGAAACCTCTTCACCTAAATTTTGTAAAGGAGGCTTTTTGGCATGGCTGATAGACCCGAAAGAGAAGTCCGCCGCGGCGGGCGCAAGGGACGCAAAAAGGTGTGCAGCTTCTGCGTGGACAGAGCTGAGTTCATCGATTACAAGGACGTGGCCAAGCTGCGCCGTTTCATCTCCGAGAGAGGCAAGATCCTCCCCCGTCGTGTGACCGGCACCTGCGCGTATCATCAGCGCGCTCTGACTGTGGCCATCAAGCGCGCCCGTCATCTGGCGCTGCTGCCCTATACCAGCGATTGATTTTTCGTTGAGAAAATCAGGAGACTTTCCGCTTTTGCGGAAGGTCTCTTTTCTCTTTTATCCCACAGAAAGGACCGCCTATGAAATACTTTGACACCCACATTCACTTTTTCCCGGACAAGCTGGCCGGAAAAGCCCTTCCCCACCTGCGGGAGATCAGCAAATGCGAAACTTTCAGTGACGGCACCAGGGCTGGCACTCTGAAAAACATGGAGAAATGGGGCTGCGCCGGCGGTATGACCCTGCACATCGCCACCAACGCTCACCAGCAGACTTCCGTCAACGATTTCGCCAAGGAATCCCAGCACGACAACATCTATTGCTTCGGCAGCGTGTACCCCTTCGCCGAGAACGCCTTGGAGGAGCTGCGCCGGATCAAGGATATGGGGCTTTACGGCATCAAGCTCCACCCGGACTACCAGGAGTTCTTCATCGGGGACGATGCCGCTATGCCCATTTACGAGGAAGCAGAACGTCTGGGACTGACCATCGCCTTCCATACCGGACGAGATCCTTATTCTCCCCACTTGGTCCACTGCCCTCCCGATGTACTGGGAAAGATTGCCGACCTGTTCCCCAGATTGACCATTATCGCTGCCCATATGGGTGGCATGGAGATGCCCCAGGAAGCGGCCAAGCATCTGGCGGGAAAGAAAAACGTGTACTTTGACACCGCTTTCGCCTCTCATTTTTTGAACGCTCAGGAACTTACCGAGCTGATCCATCTCCACGGAGCAGACAAGGTGCTTTTCGCCACTGACTGTCCCTGGAGCACCCTTCCTGATGAGAAAGCTTTGCTGGACGCTGCTGACCTGACGGAGTCGGAGCGGGAACAGATCGCCTATGGCAACGCGGAACGGCTTTTCGGCATCATTGTTTGACTTTTCCCCGAAAAACGGGTAGAATAAGAGAAACTCTCCCGTGAAAAGGAGCCAAGTCATGAAGAAAGCATTTTCTTTGCTGCTTGCCGCAGCTTTGTGTGTCCTGTGCGCTGGGTGTACCCAGCCGGACTCCCAAACCCTGGACCTGTACCAAGGCTATGGAAATAATTTAAAATTGATTCACCTCAATGCCAGCTCCGCCGCAAAGCAGGAGCGGATGAACGCTTTTGCTCAGGTGTTGGAGGATTCCCAGCCTCTGGACAAGGATTTTTCCCTGTTCGCCTACTACCCGGACTACTGCCTGGAACTGAAAACGGCTGGTCAGGCATCCCGTGTAGCAGTGGTGGACGTGAACGGGGAATACATCGACTTCTATTACGTGGGAGAGGATGTGGCGGCCGAGCCGCAGCTGTACCGTTCCAATGTAACAGCAGATCAGTTCCGCAAGCTGGTGCATCAAAGTTAAGTCGTAAATACGTGCAAAAAGGGCTGTTGCTATTGGCAACGGCCCTTTTTTACGAAAATCTCCTAGGGGGACCTTCCCCCCCACCTTTCTCAAACTAGCGTTTGCTTGACTCTAACATTTCAGATTCCCAGCGATATCGCGAAGGATATCTCCCTCTACTCGTTCCAGCTTGCCGCCGCAAGGGCAGCGGTAGCGTTCCGGGTGCTTTACCGCTTTTGACATGCGCCGCCGGGGGATCACCGCTCCACACGACTTGCACTTGAGAAAATATTTCACCGAGTCTTGACGCAACCGCTGAGGCTGACCTTCCAAAGTCACGGTCCTCTGAATGTCCAGTTCCAAGGCTTCCCCGGCTTTGGCGGCGTAAGCTTTCCAACGCTTCCCGTGATTCAAGCAGTCATAGCAGGTGTGGAGGAGTTCGTGGACCAAAGTGGTGCGCACCAGCTCCTGATCCTCTAAAATGAAAGAGGAGACCTGGATGGTGAACACTCCATCTTTGCGGACACAGCAGCCTAACCTCCGCTGAGCCCGGGTATTCACTTCCACCTGAGGGACAATTTCCCGGGAAATGGGGATTCCCAGGCTTAGAAGGGCTTTCTCCTGCTCCAGCAGCATGGCGTCCAATTCCTGCTGTGTCATGCCATCCCCTCCTTTCGCCGTTTTAGGATACACCTATTCCCCGAAAAACACAAGAGGGACGCCCTTTGAAGAGCATCCCTCTTATGAAAAGCAATGGTCAACCCGCTAACTTCTTTGCCATCATAACCACCCGCTGAGCGCAGTCCACCAGATCCTCACGGGTGATGTGGTATTTGTGATTCTCGTCGCGGAGCGCATCCATCAAGTCCTTGTAGTCGATGGGACTTCCGGGCATCAGGATATCGTTCCCCGCTTTAATGGTCCCGGAAGCGCAGGCAGGGGGATACTTCGTCTTCATGGCGCCTGCCATAGCGGACACCACCCAGTCAGTCATCACCATACCCTGGAAGCCCCATTCCTCACGGAGCGCTGTCATGACAAGCTCACGGCGCTGAGAGGTATGCTCTCCGTTAAGTAGATTGTAGGAGGTCATCAAGGCGTGGGGCTGTGCCTCTTCCACAGCAATCTGGAAGCCCTTCAGGTAAATGTCCCGCAGGGCCCGCTCACTGACGATGCTGTTGGAGAGCATTCGATTGGTCTCCTGATTGTTGCAGGCGTAATGCTTGATTGTAACACCACGGCCGGGATGAGCCTGGACTCCTTGCGTCAGAGCGGCAGTGATCTTACCGCTGATGAAGGGGTCCTCGGAGTAGTACTCGAAGTTGCGGCCACACAGAGGCAACCGGTGAATGTTCAGAGCGGGAGCCAGCCACAGGTGGACCCCAAAGCGCTCCATCTCTTCGCCGATCATATCGCCGCACTGGCGGCAGAGGTCCAAGTTCCAGCTCTGGGCCAAAGCCGTACCGATGGGCATGGCGGAGCAGTACTGATGGAGCACCTCGCCCTTTCGGTCGGGCTGCTGCTGTCCCATAGCACCCAAACCAGCAGCCATGTCGTCATCCAGAAACTCAGCGAACCCGGCAGGCAAGGACATCTCCAAGGGGTAGACTCCATTCTCGTCCTTGCCGTAGTCTTTGTTCAAACGCAGTCCCGCAGGGCCGTCTGCCATGACCAGCACCGGAAGTCCCTTGTCCTCAAAAAGGCTGGTGGTCTCGCCAGCAGCGCCTACCACCCGCATGCCCGCGTTGCCTACGAAACTCTTGCTGCCCTCGTCCTGGAAGCCGCCCAAACAGATGTAGGCCAGCTCCTCATCAGACAAAGACGCCACCAAGTCTTTTACCTCGGCGGCCACTTCTGACAACGCGTCAACAGGCCGGGGAACGTAATCCTCCCCCTTGACGGTATACACAGGCGCGGCTGCCATCTCCTGAGCCTCCCCTTGGTAAGTAAAGGGCTTAGTTTCCGGTTTCCAGTCCTGGAAATCAGGCTTGCCGCCGATGTGGCTCAGCTGGCGTACCTGGATGGAATCCTGCAAACGTACCACTCCGCAGATGTGAGTATCCCGACTGGAAGTACCCAGCCGAAGTATGTAGTCCCCCGCCTCCAGGATCTGGCAGGCAGTGTCGTCATCAAAGGAAGAAAGGTCTTCCAGAGAGAAGGTCAAAGCCAATGTCTCTTCCTGGCCAGGGGCAAGCTCTCCAGTTTTCGCGAAAGCAGCCAGCACCTGGTAAGGCTGGTCCAACTTCCCGGCAGGCACAGACACATACAGCTGAGCCACCTCTTTGCCCAAAGCGTTACCGGTATTGTTCACCGGTACTTTGACGCTTACCTGAGTGCCGGCAACTGTCACCTGAGGCTGACCCAAAGCGAAAGTGGTGTACCCCAAGCCGTACCCAAAGGGAAACAAAGGAGTCTTGTCCACCGAATCAAAATACCGGTAGCCAACGTAAATTCCTTCTTTGTAGCGAGTATCGTCCATCTGGGCGAAATCACCCACCTTGCAGTAATCCTCCCATTTGGCCCAGGTGGAGGCCAGCTTTCCGGAAGGATAAGCTTTCCCCAAGATCACGTCTGCTAAGGAATCTCCCAAGGTCATACCGGTCTGGGAAAGCAGCAGGATGTTCTCGACCTCCATTACTGGAGTCAGGTCCACCACGCCGCCCACGTTGAGCACCAGCAGGAAGTTTTTATACTTTTTTCGGGCCGCCAGAATATCCCGGATCTCGGACTGGGTCAGCTCAAAGTCTCCGGGAGCGGGCGCGCGGTCAGAACCCTCGCCGGAAATGCGTCCCAGCACGAACACAGCCGTATCCCCTTCCCCATCCATGGGCAGGTCATATTCCGGTTCAGGCATAACGGCGCCCATACCCAGCATAATGGCAGGCACGCCCATCTCCTTTGCCTTGGCTTTGATCCCGGCTACAAAGTCCTTGTAGGCTTCCTGACGAAGCCGACTGTATCCTTCCAGCCAAGACTTGGTGGTAACGGTAAATCCGGCATTTTCCAAGCCTTCCTCTACTGTGGTGTAATGACGCACATTCACGTCACCGGAGCCTGTGCCGCCCTTGATCGTCTCACGAGCGCCACTGCCGTACAGCGCTACCTTTCCCGGCGCCTTCAAGGGAAAAGTGCCATCGCTTTTCAAAAGAACCATGCACTCCGGGGCAAGTCCTCGCAGCAACTGACCGTGTTTTACTTCATACTCGTAAAGTTCCATAGGTTCCTCCTTCTCGCCGCCTGAATGATCCGGCAAATTCTTTTTCTATAATATTATATCGAAAACAAACAGAATACAAGAACACCCTGCGTTTTCATGCAGGGTGTTTTTTAGCCAACACGGAAAGTGAAAACTGAACAAAATTGAAACCAAAACACGGGCAAAAAAAATTCGCGAACCACATAAAAGTGTGATTCGCGAATTGGGCGCAGCGTCACGCTGCTGGTGGACCATCAGGGACTCGAACCCCGGACCGATCGGTTATGAGCCGACTGCTCTAACCAACTGAGCTAATGGTCCCTTTCCTTAACTAAAATATAATAGCATGGATCCTCCCATTTGGCAAGAGAATCGTGAATATTTCTTCCTCTAAAACAGTTTACGCCTTCTGGGGACGACGCAGGTGAAAACGCTGCACCTGATCGATGAGGAACGAGGAAAGAGTTACCGTCACCACAGAAAAGGCAATACGGCTAATAGGAATATAGGTCAGAGAAAGGGCCAGAACCGTCAGGTCCGTAAAAAGATAGGCCATAGAAAGCCGCAGATGGGTCACTTTGGAGATCACCAGCGCCAAAGCGTCGTCCCCACCGCTGGATCCACCCTGGCGCACGATAAGCCCCACACCGATCCCCACAAACAGACCTCCTAAAATGGCCGCAGCCAATGGATACGCGGAAAGATCAGGCAGCATGGGAGGAAACTGCTCCCACAGTTTGTAAAACAGCGAAACACTGAGCGTGGAAATAATGGACGTGCGGATGAACATCCCGCCCAGGTATTTAAACGCCAGCAGATAGCAAAGAATATCCAGCACCGGTGTAATGTATGCAGGGGAAATCCCCAGCCAGTGTTCCACCAGCAGCATAGCCCCGATCACGCCACCCTCAGTGATGCCGGTCTGCTGATGGATGTTGTGGATGCCGAAGGAGCAGATGGCCGCTCCCAAGACGATCCACCAGATTTTCTGCCAGGAAAGTCCTTCCAACAGCTTTCCCGGATGTAAGGTACGCACGATAACGCCTCCTTGTAATTTTCCTTTCAATGACTATAATAAAGGATATAGTAACTATATTGTCAAGGTGCATCATGGAAAATTATTTTTCGATTGGAGAGCTCTCCAAATATCAGAACATTTCAAAGCAAACCCTCATCTTCTACGATAAGACCGGACTGTTCCGCCCTGCCTACGTGGATCCCACCAATGGTTACCGCTATTACAGCGCAAGTCAGCTGGACCAGCTGGATACCATCCTCATTTTAAAAAAGTGTGGTCTCTCTTTGCAAAACATCAAGGAACTTTTAGAGGATTACACCACAGGCAGCAGTTTGAAGGTGCTGCGGCACCAAGTGGAAGTGTTGGACCGAGAACTGGAAGAACTGCGCTTGATCCGCAGCAGGCTTTTCCACCGCTGCTCTCAACTGGAAAAGGCTTCCCTTTCCAAGGAAGAGGCGGGAATCCCCCGGGTGGAGGAAATCCCAGCGCAGTACCTGCTCATAAGACCGGTGGAACCTCCCTATACACTCCGGGAAATCAGTATTGCCACAAAGCAGTGCTTCGCTCAATCCTTCCAGGAGGGCCTCCCCATCTTTTTCCAAAGCGGGGTGATCGTGCCATACCAGCGCATTTTGGACAAGGATTACACCGCCGCTTCCCTTGTGTTCCTCCCCATTGAAGCCACGGACACCACAGCGGATATCCGTCGAATTCCTGCGGGGAAATGCGCCACAGTATACCATCGTGGAGACTACCTCTCCATCGGACGTTCTTATGAGAAGCTGCTGGAATTCTGTAAAGAGAAAAACCTGGAGATCCTGTCAGATTCCTATGAATTCTGCATCAACGACTACATCACCACCGGGGACGAGAGCGAATATCTGACCAAGATCTTATTCTATGTTAAGTAGCTGAGCACAGCAGAAAACCGCGTCGACTATGCCGGCGCGGTTTTTTCGCAGCTTTCCTATTATTTGTCGAAAGCGGGGTTGAACGCGTAGAAGTTCTTGGAGTCCAGTTTGTCGGTCATCAGACGAAGCCCTTCACCGAAGCGGACAATTTAAGTAAAACGCTGTATCCCTTGGGACATATGGGGTACAGCGTTTTTGGGATAAACGAGATTCTAACCTTTTCACTTAGCAAAGCTATAGCGAATCGCGCATAAACGTCAAAAAATCACTTTTTTCGGCAAACCAAAAGCGCGTCCGCATTATACTGAGGCATATTTACAACTGTCACTGCATTCGAACGAAGTAGTGACTCTGAAAGCTTAGGCTTATGTATTTGGCCCGCAGAAATCACATCCAGAGCATTCGCAATGTTTTGGCCTGTGGTGATCTCGATCTGCGCCTGCAAAACAGCTGGATGTTCGCCGAAAATATGCCAGACGCATTCGTAGTCAGAGAGATCTCGATCTACATAAATATAATTCGTGTAGGGCGTAAAAAACACAATGGTATCTTCATCTGGGTCGGCTGCTGCTACAATCTCGTGGTAAGGCGTGAGATTCAGATCCTGTCTCGGCTCAAGCTCAAACAAATCATATCGTTTGAAGAGATCAGCGCACATAGCAACATCGTAGCTTCCCGGTAAAGCCAGAGCACTTCTCCAATGCATGGGGACAAGCGACCACGCCTCATTGTTAAACCCTGAGTTATCGTAAAACATCCATACACCGTGAGCGCCATAGGTAAACCCACATTGCGCGCCGCTAAGAACAGAATACCAAAATGCGCGACGAAGATAACTTTCCGTAAATCGTCCAAACTTATTTCCAAAGCCATGAGCCTCATACATAGGCTCAGCGTTCATAACAGGACGTGTAGGATCATTTTCAAGATAGCTTTTTGCCAACCGGATGGGAGAAAGAAGAGATTCAAAGGTATCGTACATATGACCCGACTGGTACATATAAAAGTCGATCAATCCTTCTCTCCCGTAGCGTTCGTCCATCAACTGTCCTCCCGCTGTGTGAGCCGTGATAAGATCTCCTGGACATTCTTTACGGATTCGTTTGGCCATATAGCTATAATATTCATAGTTGGTCACATCTTGATCACGCATTTCCGCGTCTCCACCGAGAACCCAAACTGGATGGTAAGGTTTGTAGACTTCAATGGACCGGTCCACAAAAGCGGCATAATGCTCGAATTTCTGAAATGTTTTTCCTGTTGTGTCGAATACCTTGCTCATTTGAGAATGAGGGATAAACGTCACCCACATAGGCACAATAAACGGGGTAATGGATAGTTTTTTGAGGATATCCAGTTTCTGACGGACCATATCAAAATACTCTTCCCGCCATCTGCTAAGATCATAACTGCCGTCCTCGTTGATATAAAATGGAAAATACTTAATTTGTTTAGGCATATCCTGAAAAGCAGGTGTATTCTGCATCAAGAGTCCGTTATAACCTTGCTCGGCGCGAAACACTGCGTACTCTTCAAACTCCTTAACTGTCAAGTTCATCAGTGCAAACCATGCGGTATCACAAAGCATAAAGACTTTCTTGCCATCACGGTAAAAATTTCGGCCCTGTATAGTAAAATTATTTTCCATGAAACAAGCCACTCCTTCCATAAATATAAGACGATCGAATCACGTCCCTTTGGCAAGCCAATAACTGCCAAATCATTGCTGGACATCGTCGGAGCCACGGGAGAATTGATACAGCAGGGAAATATATCCCAAAAGTCCTCCCCAATGATAAAATTTATCGCTATTGGGGACACCACAGCCCATTCCTGTATCGGCACAATAATTTTCATGGACGTGTCCATGAAGTTTCCATTCCTTCATCAGCAATTCCCGGGACTTTTCCGCCAAATCTCGGCATGCCTCCCACTGACCAGCAGCCGCAAAAGCTTGATAAACCAAATAGTTCATAGGAGCCCAAATTCTGCCTCTCCAATAAGTCTGTTCCGGATATGCCGGATCGTTTCGAGCGATAGAAGGCAGGATATAATCGCCCCAAAATTCTTCGGGATTGTAAAAATGCTCTTTTATTGACCGTTTAGCCTGCTCTGCCATCACACTATCACTAAACAAAGCATAAAAATTCGTAGGTGAAATCCGATAGGAAAATTCGCCGGTATCTGTGCGCTTATTTAAGAACAATCCAAACTCTTCGCACCACAGGGTTTGCAGTCCATTCTTTGCTTTGTCCAGACGCGCCTTCAAGTCGATTGTGTCCTCCCCAAGTTCGTCCCCTAGCTTAATCAGATATTTGCAATCGTTAATATACAGGCTAGTCAGCCCTACGTCAGACAACGCAAGCATATGTGTTTCTTGGTTAAATGGAATGTCGTCATACATGGGCGAATTGTCAAGTCCAGATTCCAACGCAGCGCCATACCGGTCGTTTACGCCGACACTTTCCCATTCATTGCCCACTGTTCCCGTATAGGGATTGGATCCCCAGCACAGTGTTCCATCTTTGTACATGCGGTTTCTGAAAAACCACTGATTCCATGTACAGAGCTTGGGGTAACATTCTCTAACAAAGGATTTTTCATGGTACCTTTGATAGATATCCCATACTACCATGGATCCCACAGGCGGCTGGGAACGATCCAGGCTTTTAAATCCAGTAGCTGCCCCTACATTTGGAACAAATCCATCCTGAGTCATTTCATTCAGAATGGCAAACACATTGGCATAGGCCAGTTCCTTATTCTCCAGAGAGATCATCTCAGCAGCAAAAAAAGTATCCCAGCAAAACAGCACATACCCACCCCAACTCAGGTTCCATATCCTGCTGACTGGAGAACAGACTTGCTTATGTAGAGGCTCATAGATGGTGTCCCACGCCAGGCAGCACTTCATAGCGTTGTATGTATCAGCCAATGAACCGAATTTCTGGGCAGACTCCAAAAGATCTTTTCTGGCCTGACAGACAATCTGTGTAATCTCTTCCAATGAACGATGACAGCCAGTGCTTACCCCAACCTGCTGATCCAAGGTCACCGAAATATAGGGACCGGAAGAATAAACCTGAGACTCCTCTACCCTGTTCCCCGTAACAAAAATATCGATGGTCTCATGATCGAAAACCGCTTTCAAACTATCCCCGTTTTTGACAACATATCCATTATGATTCCACAGGATACCCGCCTCTACAAACACCGCCGGTGGATTAACTCCGGTTTTGACAGGAGAGATCAGTATATATTGCTGATCCTCCTTTGCCGCAGTTTGGATAAAAAATGAGAAATCCCTCCAGGAAACCGTCAGCTCCGTATAGCTGCCATCATAGCTTCTGGTGCCAGGATGCACAGAACCACCCTCATCTTCTAACTGACCAATTAGACATTGACGAATTACTCGACCGGTTGCGTAATCCTTAATTCCGATATTGATGGAAAGCCCATGGGGCAATAACACATGTGACAGGACACTGTTGGTGTTCCATGTGTTCCAACCCTTACATAGTTGTGTCATAACAGTTTTCATTTTCATATCGCTATGTACACCCCCAAGGTGATGAATTAAACTTAATAATGAAGGAAAAACCGTTATCGGTTTACACAAGATCTACAGATCTATACAAGCAAGTACAAGTAGTATCAAAATACACCTTCCTTATTCCGAAAGTTCCACAGTGGCATAGCCATTGACTTCTGGAATAGTGAAGCTGTTATTGATTACTTCCAGAGGAATATGTTCCGGAACTAAACGAGCGGAAGTGAATTTCCGGGGAATATTAACGGTCATGGAAACATTTCGCAGAACAGTTCTCTCTTCGATAATATCAATGGTTGCAGATTTGCGGACAGGCACATAAGACAAGATGTGCAGATTGGTGCGCTTTTCCTGGGGCTGATCCAACACACTAACAGACATGGTTGAGGGACCATTGTGCCGCACCAAGCGCTGTTCCATCAGCAGATCCATAGCATTGGAAATAAGCTTTTTACACCAAAAGGGAGCATTCTTCCTGTATTGAGTAAAAATTGGGTGACTAAAGATAATCACACTTTTATTTTGCAAAACGGCAGGGTGCAAATCGTCCTTATTAGAGGGGACATACCGATGGGAGCAAAAATGATCTTTTTCACGCATAAAATAGGGCGAGCGAGCGGACAAAATTACATGAGCACCATCGGATCGCAAATCTTCCCCTCGAAGGTAGACAACGTACTCGTTTTCCTCCTCCAAACCTTTGGCCAAAGAGCCTTCAGCCACCAGAAAATCTGGATATACCGACTGCGCCCCAGCCGATTGAACTCCAAAGCAAGAAGGATATGTTCCGTGCTCATTTTGTCCACCCTTGGCTAGGGCTATCACTTTTCCGCCGTTTTTCACATATGCATCCAGACGGTCTTGAAACTCATGAGAAACAATCAGATCATCGGGCAAGAAAATCAGCTTATAGCTAGAAAAGTCCATCTCTGTATCAATGATGTTGAACTGAATACCAAGCTCTTCCAGCATCTGTGCGGCACCCATAATGCTGTCGGGAATCTGGTGCTCAATTTTGGGACTTTCGGAGGTGACAACCGCAGCCTCAACCACGGGAATCGAAGGGCGTGCCCAAGCCTCCCGTTGAGCGAACTGTCCAAACACATTACCGATCAATCGATAGGTTGCGGGATTCAACTTCCCATACGGCTCTAATTGATCACCGATGGAGGCCGCAAAACCGAAACTAAGCATCCGAAAACATTCATATTCCAGAGCAGCCTGATTTTTCAGACTATGAAAATCCCCCCATTCTGTATGGAATTTACCCGTCATTCCCATACAATCCACCCCCAGATTTCTTGCGTAGCGAGCGGTAATAGGGAAATGAAGATAGCCCCAGCCTCCAGAGGGTAAACTTTCCAATTCAAAATGACTATAACAATCTAAACTATTCTTTGTGCAAGGGCCAATATGGCCGGCATTGTAGAAAATGGTGCATTCCGGAGCGTATTGGTGAACCAGGTTGGTCATATTCTTTTTAAATCGATCTATGACCAGTTTGGCAAAATCGTGAACAGAATCTTCATTATCCATATCAATCCCCAACTGGCGCATTTCAGACCGGCAGGCAGAACACCAGCAGGAACGAATACCAGTGATGTCAAAAAAGAAACCGTCCAACTCGTCCCCTAACATCTCGCAAATCTCAATGGTAAGTTCTTTTAAATACTCCCAATAGCCAGTATTTACACACAGAGACTGGGTAAATCCAGGCTCTGTAAAAGGAGGACCTTCATGGGCACCATTTCGTTTTCGGATCAACCATTCAGGCTTTGTGGTAGCAGTTTTGTAATCCCACTGAATGGTAAAGTAGATAGGGGCACGAATACCTTCCTTATGAAGTGCGCGAACTTGCTCCAGCAATAGATTGTGATTATCCAAATTGGGATGAATCAATTCGGGATGCAGCTTGGAAGGATAGTACAGCCAACCATGGTGACATCTGGCAAAAACAGTCATAGAAGTAACATTTGCTTCTTTTGCAGTTTTTGCAAAGGCAACTGGATCGAAAGATGCGGCTACATGAGGTATAAATTCCGAGGTGTGAAAATCCAAATGAATTTGACGAGGAGGAATCTGTTTCATGAAAATACTCCTTTCAAAACATATAATTAACTGCTATAAAAACAGATTTGCGGCAATGTTTATATTCGGCTATTCCAAAACAATCTTCTGGTTGGAAACAAAACCACTGAAAATTCACAAAAAGGCATCGAGAAAGATATTGTTCAAATTCTTCCACAACCTGAACATGTCCCAGCTATATAGGAAAAGAGGAAAGTCAATGGAACAATACAGCTTTGTTATCCTTGACTTTCCTCTTCTTTTAAATAAACTTCATGGCCACATTATAAATGGTTTTAAACTGACAATCAATTTGTAGACCTTACAATGGAAACCAGCGCTGAAAATACGCCGCAGACTTTTTTAGCAAATTCGCTTTTACTTGTTGAGGTACAAAGCACGGTCTCTTTGTTCCAGCTCTTCCCGCTTTCCTTGATCAACTCGCGTCAGCGCATTAACATATAAGCTTTCCATAACACAAAACGCGGGAATACGTTTCGCCATGCGTTCACCGATCATATTCTCTCCGAAAGCGGCAGTGGTCAACAAAATATCCGCCTGCTTTCCCAAAGGAGAAAAGGGACAGTTGGTCACTCCCAAGATCGTAGCCCCTTTTTCCTGCGCGCAGTGGACCGTATTCAAGGTGGTCTTTGTTGTGCCCGAATGACTGACTGCCACCAGTACATCCCCAGGCCCCAGCTGAGCCGCCATCATCAACGCGACGTCGTAGTCCTGCGAAAAATATACATTCATCCCCAACCGAAAGAATTTGTAATACCCTGACATAGCCACAACAGCAGCGTCACCGATACCAGCAAACTGCAATTTTTCCGCAGCCAAAATAGCATCCACTGCTTTTTGGTAGGCTTGAAGGTCTATTAAACTGACTGTGTCCTCGATCGACTGGATAGAGGCTTTCATCACTTTCTCCATCACAGTCGCAGCGTCATCCTCTTTGTCAATGCCTTCATACAGGCATTCAAAATCCTCTTTAGTATCTTCTCGAAGGATGGCGGCTTTCAGCTCTGAATACCCTCCAAACGCCAAACGGTATCCCAACCGCACAAGCGTAGCCTCACTGCAACCAGCTTTCGCGGCAACTTCCACAATCGTGCTTCGGGCAAAAAATTCTGGATCCGCCATGAGAAAGTCTACCGCCTTCCGTTCAGCGGATTTCAAAGAATCATACACGGACTGGATTTTTAACAGACACCGGTATGATATTTTTTGAATTTGAGGGTCAGAAAGATTTACAGTCAAAAAAGCTCACTTCCTTTCAGAGAGAAAGATGAAACACCATATAAATCAAGCGTAATAATGTGTTTTTATAGTATCACAAATCCTTATGGAAAACAATGACTCCTAATTTATTTCCACAAGTCCACAAGCACCTTTAGAGAATCCCCTCTTCGAGCCATTGCGAAACCCTCAACGATCTGATCCAAAGGCACAGGCTGGGAAACAAACTTCTTTCCTTGGATCTTTCCGGTACGCAGCGCTTCCAAGGCATTCTGCAAACCACTGGAGGGATAAGAGAAAGCTCCTGTCACGGTCAGTTCTCCATAGTGGATCAAATTAGAATCCAAGCTGGACATTGCCGCCTGTTTTGGAACTCCACCGTAAATGACCAACGTGCCTCGTTTACGCAGCATTCGCAAACCCTGCTGCTGTACAGCAACAGTGGGGACCGCAGCGATGACATAATCCGTGCCCCGCCCGTCCGTGGCATCCAGTACCGCCTGCACAGCCTTTTCAGGCTCCCGGTTGTCCAAAAGCAGGTCCGGTCCAAAACTCTCCACCAAACTCAATCGATCCATACCTGCCAGAATCACCTGGGAAGCTCCACGGGATTTAGCCAGCTGCAAATGGAGACACCCCACCGGTCCATCGCCCAAGATCACAACTGTGTCCCCTACGGTAATCCCAAGCCGCTGCTGGCATTCCACTACCGCGGAGGCCGTTTCAGATAAAGCAGCTTCCTCGAAAGAAAGCTCTTCCGGGATCTTTTCTAAAAACCCGTGCTCTATGATCTCCTGAGGCAGAGCCATATACTGAGCAAAACCTCCAGGAAAATGAGTGCCCAGCATTTTATGGTTTTCACACAGATTGACAAGGCCCCGTTTGCAATACCAGCATTTCCCGCAGCTCACATCCGGTGCTACCGCCACCCTGTCTCCAACAGCGTAAGGCAAGGAACCCTTTACCTCCACGATCTCCCCTACTGCCTCATGGCCCATGATCTGATCCGTGATACCATCTTTCAGTCCATTGGAGAAATTACGCACGTCACTGCCGCAGATTCCGCAAAAACGGACCTTGATCAGCACACCGGGATCCGGACAGGCCGGAACAGGAAGTGTCTCCACTTTCATATTGCCTGGACCATGAAAAACAGCCGCTTTCATAAATAGATCTTTCATTACATTTATTCCTTTCCAGAAGTAAGCCGTTCTCCTACAGCTCCACCGGGGTGGATCACCGAAAACTGCTCCCGTGTATACCCTGTAAACTGCATCAGCGCGATGCATATTGCGTCAAACGCCGCAATTACAGATACAGAACTAGCAGTAGCCAGCATGTTAAACCGACAGGGCTCCCGCTCAATACGTACGTTGAGTACCAGATCCGCTGCTTGAGCCAACGGAGATTCTCTGTTTTCCGTCACCGCGACCACCACCGCGTGTTTGGCTTTCAAAGCAGGCAGCAGCCTGATCAGTTCAGCTGTACCGCCTCCTTTGCTGATAAGGATACACACGTCTCCTTCCTGAACTGCTCCCAATCCACCGTGAACCGCATCGGAGGGTGTGAGAAAGAAAGAGGGGCGTTCGATACAGTTGAGAGAATGGGATATCTTTTTCGCTGCCATGGCCGACGTTCCGCAGCCTGTCACAACGATTCTTCCCTTATGTTCACCTAACAGCCGCACCAGGTCAATCCACTCTTTCTCTTTGATCCACTGAGAAATTCCTTGAATGGACTCCGCTTCAATGGCCAGTGTGCGTTGAATTTCAGATAAAATTTCCTGATCTGTCACGTTGTTTTCTTCCCTTCCTGACTATTTGTATATAGACTCACATGCTTCGCCCCAAAGCTTGACACAGCGCTTTGTATGCTTCATATCTTTGCCCGTACCACTGAGCACGTGAAGCATCCGGCATATAAGTCCTCTCTTTCCGAACAGTTCGTTCCATCCCATCCTCTACCGATGGATATACTCCCGCGGCCGTTCCTGCCAGCAAGGCTGCTCCCAAGCAAGAGGCCTCCCGCACATGCAGTGTAGAGACCGGACGGTCATAAATGTCCGCCTTTAACTGGAGCCCTACTGAAGATCTTGCGCCTCCACCCACACAACGCAGTTCCGCCAACGGCGTTCCCGCCTTGTCAAACAACTCCAAGAATCGACGCATTTCAAACCCTAAACCTTCCAACAAAGATTTAGCTATCTCTTCCCGGGTCGTCGCAAGCGTAAGGCCAGTGATCGTTCCAAATCCGACCCCATTCTCTTCTGCTACAAAGGAAGGAACTGTAAGCAAACTTACAGGTTCGTCCGGCAACGACCCCATGAATTCATCATAAGAATCGTAACGGAACAGCTCTTTAAATTGCTGCAGGCTCACACCACCCGTATGGTTTAGGCCAAAAGTAAAGTATTTTCCAGGAACACCATGAGGATAACAGGGACACCCCGCCTCCCTCATTTCTTTTGTCAATACAGGAACGCTGAGAGCAGTGGAAAGGACCTCCGCCGTACCGTGAGAATCCAAACCGATTCCTTCTCGGGAAACGCCTGCTCCGAGAGCGGCGCAAACCTGATCGTGTCCCCCTGCCACAATCAACGCCTTTGGGGAAATACCTAATTCGTCCGCCAGCTGGGGAAGAATTGTCCCAACGGCGGTCCCAGAAGAACAAATTTCGCTGAGTCTCTCCTCCTCAACCGCCACAGCCCCTAGCAGTGATTCATCCCAACGGCCTGTCTTTAAATTCACGGCCATTGTCCTGCCAGCCATTGTGGCATCGATCTTGGCAACACCGCTCAACCGGATCAGAAAAAAGTCAGCGTACGTTACCGCTTTCCAGGTCTTAGAAAACAAGTCGGGCTGATTTTGCGTTACCCACACCAATTTCGGAAAAAAGTTCAATGGATGAGAGGGCATTCCAGTCTGTTCAAACAGCCACTCTTTTCCAAACTCCTCATTGAGCTGTTTTACCTGTTCCGTGCTTCGGTAGTCCATTCCCAACTGCACTGGGGCAATCAGATGTCCATCTTTATCTAACAGCAAAAGTGCGTCCCCTTGGGTTGAAACGCTGATCGCGGAGATATCACCGCCAGCTTGAGAGATAGCCTGGCGCAAGGCCAGCTTGGCTTTTTCCCACACAACCTCGCCATCCTGCTCCGCATATCCCGGCCGAGGAAACGAGATCCCGTAGGTTTCCATGCCATAACCCAGCATCTCCCCCTCTTCCGAAAATACAGCTGCTTTTACGCCGGTGGTCCCCACGTCAATTCCGCACAGTTTCATAAACGTTCTCCCACATTACTGAAAAAAGACATTTTCTGTCTCTTTTTTCTGCTCCTCGTCGTAGAAATCCAAACGGATACCGGGCAGGTATTCCGCTGCCGTATACAAAACAGGAAGCAAATTCCCATGGATGCCAGTAGCGTGATGCACATAGGGTCCCTTTACGATCATAGTTTCTACCTTAGGCCAGTTGGGAACTTCTACCCACAGATAGGTGCCGTGGTTGTGAGGGCCTTCGATCCCCTTAGCAGTACCCAACAGCATGCCATACTCCCCATGATCTCCGTCAAACCGCAGCAATGTGATTTCGCCGCCCTTGCATTCTGCCACCACAGATCCGGGACAATTATCAGAAAATGCGAAAGGCTTAGTGACAACAGGGGTTTCCTTCGCCAGAGAAAGAGGCCATGGCCCACAGTGCTGCAGAAGTTCGCCGTTCTCAACTTCAGGATGACGCACAGACCAATCCACAAAGAAACTGGGCGACACACCCCGTCCCGCTGCCTGCAAAATAAGCGAAGAAATAGCTCCATGGATATCTGTCTCGCAGGCAACCGGAATTCCTTCCTCAGTCAAAAGGGCGTTTGCCAAGCAGGGCATAATACCCAACGTTTTCTGCAAAGAATACCAGCACTGGATCGCCACTGCGCCGCAGTCATTCTCCAGAGCAAACTCCTTCATGGCAACCTTTAAGCAAGCCAGCTTCCGTACAGCCGCATCTTCAATTTCCACTTTGGCTTTTTGATAGATATAGGCCACTGTCTCCTGTACAGAAGCAGGATTCTCCTCTAAAAGTCTCTCAATACGGTCCACCAGGTCGCAAATGGAAACAGGGAAAATCTGAATCCCAAACTTCTCCAAAAGCTCTCCTTCATTGCACATCATGGTCCAGAAATCGTCCGGGCGCACGCTGATCTGAAGGATTTTAGCTTTCCGGAATTCCTTAACCACATTGGCCGCTCCCAGGAAAACTTCCAATCCCTTGGCAAAAAGAGGATCTGTCGTGCGGCAGTTGGGCAGGTAAGTGAAGGGAACATTCATCCGACGAAGTACTTTTCCTGTGGCGAACAGTCCACACTGAGTATCGCGCAGCCGTGAACCATCCGCTTCAGGCGCTTCATCTCTCGGCCCCCACAGCAGCACGGGGACATGAAACGCTGCAGCTACCTTCGCTACACTGTGTTCGGAACCAAAGTTGCAGTGTGGAAAAAACAAAGCGTTTACACCCTTGGCCCGGAATCTCTCAATCACCTGCGGCACATCTTCCTTGCCCCGGAGCAAACCCTCTTCATTGATTCCTTCTAAATCGACGAGTTCCACCTGGGGAAAGTTCAGTTTTTTCAGCACATCATAAATCAATGCTTTCTGCTTCAAAGCGTCAGGATTTACAAACACTCCGCCGCGACGGGTAGGGGCAATTCCCAAAACAATTTTGTGATCCATTAGTAAACCATTCCTTTCTTAGCAGCTTTCCAAACAAAGCACGATATCACATTCTCTTCCCCGATGGGCAGGAGTAAAAATCTTTTCTCCCTGATTCGGGAACACACCGATCTCTTTCTTTTCTCCAGTCACAGGAGAATACCAATATGCCTTGACCGAATCTCCGGGAAGGATTCCCAGTTTTACAGGGATGTCCACCCCATTGGGTGCATACAGGAAAGCATACCGTTCTCCCCGGGCAGCTGCAATGTAGTTTGCTCCCACATAATTCTCAGCCACCATTTCCTGACAAGGTACTCTCTCAAAATAGGGATAAGACAACGTCAGATCTTTCAGATAATGCATCTGGCATGCGGCCGGGCGCTCCATCGCATCCTCCCAAGTCAGCGGGAAGTAGGCTGAAAACTCCCGATTCATTCTCCACACACTGTGATGACCATATGTAATGCCTAGTCCCCCTGCCAGCACGCCCCAATAAGCTGCCTGACGCACATCCACCTGATCAAAATATCCGTTTTCAGGTTTAAATCCAATAGGATGGTCCTCATAACGAGGTTCTGCGTCCAGCGTGGGCTTTACAGGCTCCATTTCATAGTCGTGACGCACAAAATCATAATTTTCCAAATTGCGGCGCCCATGGCCAGATTGAATCATATGGAAATCGATCCAATCTTCCGTGGGGAAATACCGAGAACTAGAATGTTCCCCGCAAGGATGGCAAGTGATCAAATGGCGCTTTTCTTCCCCTTCCTTCAGGCCCATAGCCAACGCTTCATTTACCTTGAAGTGCTCATATGCGGAAAGAAACCGGTCTCCACCTAAGACCCAAAGCAGATTATCCCTATGGCCATACCGTTTGCCCAGCATTCTGCCATACTCTCTGGCATTTTCCGGAGTGAAGATCTCCGGCCCTACTCCATGAGCGCGGAAGTATTTATCTCCCCAAGTTGCAACAAACGCTATATAGATTCCATACTTCTCGGCCAGATCCATGACGGCGTCCACATGATCCCAATAAGAATTGGGGCCTTCCAAATCCCATAGAGTAGGATCATAATTCCCCTGCGAATCTTTCAAAAGCGGGTATCTCCCATAATAGTTGGGAACCGTCAGGCCTTCGCATTCCGCCAAGGCCACAATCTGTGTAACGGTAAATCCCTGTTTTGCACGGATCTGGAAATAACGTTCCGCCTCTTCCAGGCTCAACGCGTGAAACAATTCCCAAGCGGTATCACCCAGCCAGAAAAAGGGACTGCCATCTTCTAAACACAGAAATCTTTTATTTTCGCTTACCTTTAAGTTTTGCATAACAATAACAAACTCCTCTCAAAAACACTTCAGCCTTTTACGCTGCCTAACACAATACCAGACGCAAAATGCTTCTGCAAAAACGGATACAACAACAGAATAGGCACCATGGCGATAACCATTTGCGCTGAGATCAAGGATCTCTGATTCAATTCTGCCAGACGTTTCAATTCCTCGACGGTCATGTTTTGGAAATCCAGTCTGGTAACGATGGTTTGCAGATAACTCTGCAACGGATACATCTCTGTTTTTGTCATGTAGATCAAGCCGTCAAACCAAGAGTTCCAATGGGCAACCATGGTGAACAGTGTGATCGTTGCAATGGATGGAACAGAACACGGTAAATAAATGAAGAACCAAGTTTTAAAAACACCTGCTCCATCGATACATGCGGCTTCTTCCAGTTCGTTGGGCAACTGCCTAAAAAAGTTAAGCATAAGCAAAATATTGCCTACATTGATTGCTCCGGGAAGAGCCAGTGCCCAAATCGTATTTTTAATGCCGACCATAGTCACAACCAGATATGTCGGGATCAAGCCGCCATTAAACAGCATGGTAATAAAAAAGTACCACACATAAAAAGTCCTCATTCTAAATGTCTTATTGGACTTAGACAGCGGATACGCGGACAGCATCGTCAAGAAAATACTGAGACCGCCACCCACAATGATTCGCTCAACAGAAACAAGGAACGCGCGCCAGAAAGCTTTTTGCTCAAGGACATACTCATAGGAACCTAATGTGAAATTAACGGGCCAGAAAGTGACCTGTCCACTTGCTGCCGCCACACTGTTGCTGAAAGAAAGCGCGACAATATTGAGAAGAGGCAACAGACAAAGCAAGGCCAGAATCGTCAACACCAAAGCGTTAAAGATTTGAAAAATTCTTGTGCCGATAGATACTTTTTTCAAAACTGCTGCACCTCCCTCTTAGAAAATTCGATAGTCGAACGCTTTATAGGAAACATAATAGGAAACCGAGATCAGCGCACAAGAGATCACAGATTTAAACAAGCCCACTGCGGTAGAAGGTCCATACTGGGTCTGCTCTAAACCCAATCTATAAACCAAGGTATCAATGATATCGCCTGTCTCCATCACCAGATCGTTATACAGATTGAAAATCTGGTCAAATCCAGCGTTAAGTACATTTCCCAAACTGAGGGTGAGCATCAAAACGATGATCATCCGCATGCCCGGAAGAGTGATGTGCCAAGTCTGTCTCCAACGGGAAGCTCCATCAATCTGTGCCGCTTCATACAAAGTCGGGTCGATTCCTGTAATAGCGGCTAAATAAACGATTGTACCAAAACCGAACCCTTTCCACACATCGGTGATGATCATTGTAATCGGGAACCACTGCTTATCTCCTAGGAAGTAGATGGGCTCCAACCCTATTGCTTGCAGCAGCTGATTCACAATACCATCTGTGGGTGAGAGGATATCTGTAAAAACGCCTGCCAGAATGATCCAAGAAAGGAAATGGGGAAAATAAATAATTGTTTGAACTGTGCGCTTAAAGGGACGGCAGCGCAGTTCATTGAGCATGAGTGCAACGATAATCGGGACGAGCATTCCTAAAATCATCTTGGACACTGCCATGAATACGGTGTTCCATATCACCTGCCAGATTCCTGGCATAGAAAAGATATATTGAAAATTATCAAACCCATTGAATGTCTGATTGAAGATAAAACCCTTGGCAGGATTGTACTTTTGAAACGCTATGACGATCCCGATCATGGGTATGTAAGAAAAAATGAAAAGTAGTAATACACCCGGGAGCATCATTAAGTGAAATGGCCACTGCTTGATTCGCTTATCACGTTTTTTGTGCATAGCTTTGCTTCCTCCTCCGTCAAAGATATGAGGCGGTATACGTCAACTGGTTATTACGCAACCGCCTCTTTCTTCAAAACATCTGAATAGAAAACATGTACTTATTCTTCGTAGGATTCAACCAGTTCCGTGATCTCCGAAATGACCTGATCGCCACCCATGGAGCGCCATTCCGATACCATCTGGTCAAAACCTTCATCCATATCCACCTGACCGGTTATTAAGGAAGCCAATGTTGTATTAAGATATTCACTCATAGAACCACCGCGTTCGATCTGTGTTGCAGTGGGAGCACCAAAATATGCATTCCAGATGATCTGATCGGGATAAGTCTGATCCACAAACGCAAACGCCGAATCCTCCGGTCCAAACATCATACCATACTGGATCAGTCCATCTTCATTGAACTCATAGAAGCCCTTTGCGGAACCGCCAATATTGGAGAAATCATTGGCTTCGGCCGCAGCCTTCCAGCCTCGATGGCCATCCACGTCCAGCTCGGGATCCAAAGTGAAGATGGGAGTCGCATTCCAAACCTCGCCAACGCCCTCTACGGTGAAGTAACGGCTGAAGTCTCCGCTCTCACCAAACAGAGCTTCCACGTACACATTAAGCAATTTCACCAGTGCTTCGGGATGTTCTGCATTTGCGGCCGCCACATGAATTGCATCCACCGCAGGAGTCAAAGGAATGTCGATTTCTTTGCCGTCCTCAGTGGGAAGGGGAATCACGACCCACTTAGCGTCCGGATTCGCCTCAACGGACAAATGGGGAGTTTCCCAGTGCGCACCATAATACATACCGGACTTTCCACTAACGATTTCCTCATTGGAAGTTTCTCTATCAGTGGTAATGAATTCAGGATTTACCAACCCTTCATCCAACATCGTCTTAATGTAATTCAAGCCCTTTTTGATCTCAGGCTGAACGGTACCGTAATCGATGCTTCCATCCTCTTTGGTGATCCAGAAATCCGGATATCCTCCGAACGCCCAGAACAGACCTTTTTGGCTCATATAGCTGTTGTCCAGCCGCATGCCGTAGGTGTCATCCTGTCCGTTCCCATCGGGGTCATCTTCTTTAAAGGCTCTCACTACCTCGAGCAATTCGTCCATAGTGGTGGGACGCTCTAAGCCAAGGTTGTCCAGCCAATCCTGACGGATCCAAAGATGGTTATATCCGTTTGTAGACGGCATCGCTCTAGGAACACCGTACATTCTGCCATCGTACTTTACGGGTCTGTAAATACGTTCGCCTTCAGTCTCAATGATGGATCTCAGCAACGGGGAAGCGTATTGCTCATAAACGTCTGTCATATCAGCAAGCAATCCGCCTTCAGCCATCTGCTGAAAATCAGACCAGTTATATACAGCGAAATAATCGGGAAGTTCATTAGAGGCCATCAGCAATTTGATCTGCTGGTTATATTGGTCGCCCGGGGCGATCAGTTCGTAATTGATCTTAATATTCAGCTTTTCTTCAAAAAGCTGTGTCCACCGGTTGTTGTCATAGGGCTCGCCTGCATCAGCAAGCTTAGTCATAACATTACTGTTCACATCGAAGTTTGCTCCAAAATCCATCGTGATGGTCTCTTCATAGGGGGTAAGAGGACCATCGTCTTTCTGGGCAGTCCCACTTGTCTGGGCGGATGATTCTCCTCCCTGGGAAGTCCCGCTGCCGTCTTCAGTGCCGCCGCCACAAGCAGTTATTGAAACCGCCATAGCTGCTACTAACAAACAGGAAATCAGCTTTTTAAATTTCATTTTTACTCCTCCGTTTCTGAAATATCAATCATTTCATTAATTGGTGCTCAGCTATTTGTGATTTTTATTTATTGGATTACCAAAAGAAAACACAAACATTAAATTTCAGACCAAATTGGTGAAATGAATGATTTTTCTCTTCTGTTGGCACAAATACTATCACAATCGTTTTAAAAAAGCAATAGGTTTTTATAAAAATTTCTTTTTTCAAAAAACTTCTTGAAAAAAGAAAAGAAATGGTGCATAATAAGCTCGAAATTTCTCTTCTGTTATTTTAAAGTTTTCTAATCTAAATTTTCATTTTATTATCATAACATAAGAAAGAAGAGTGAAACATCATGTATGAAATTGATCGCAAGTTGGAACAGCTGCAAAAAGATGGGACTCCTATTCACGTAGCTCTGATCGGCGCAGGGCAAATGGGAAAAGACATCATTGCGCAAATCGCCGGTATGATTGGCATGGAACTGGACATTGTAGTAGATTTGTCTGTTGAGACATGCTTGGACGGTTACCAGCAGGCCCATACAAAAGAAGAAGTGATCGCCTGCTCCACCTTGGAAGAAGCTGAAGCCGCTGTTGCAAGTGGAAAGAAAGTCGCTGCTACCGACTACCATTTGGCCATTGCTTTGTCCACGGTACAAGTTGTTATTGATGCAACTGGTTCTCCTGAAATGGGCGCACGCACAACTATGGAGTGCATCCTTCATAAAAAGCACATTGTCATGATGAACGTGGAATGCGACGTTACCGTAGGCCCCATTCTCCGTCGTCTGTGCGAACAAGCCGGTATCGTTTATTCTCTTACCGCCGGTGACGAACCTGGTTCTATCATTGAAGTTCACCGTTTTGCGAAAGCTTTGGGCTTTACAGTCGTGGCCGCCGGAAAAGGAAAAAATAATCCTCTGGACATCTACGCCCATCCTGGCATGCCTGAATGGAAAGAAAAAGCCGCCAAACGTGAAATGGCGGCAAGAATGCTGATTGAATTTGTGGACGGCTCAAAAACTATGATTGAAATGTGCGCTGTGTCCAACGCTACCGGACTGGTACCCGATTGTCGAGGCATGCACGGCCCCAAATGCAACCGCTCCGACCTGGCGAAAGTCTTTAGCTTAAAATCTCAGGGAGGTATTTTGGACAAAAACGGTGTGGTGGATTATGGAATCGGTGATATCAACCCCGGTGTTTTTGTCATTGTCACCACCGAAAATCAGCGTATCATTGATGGCTTGGTCCAGCGGGATATGGGAACCGGACCTAACTATCTCCTTCTGCGTCCTTATCATCTGTGTTCTATTGAAACTCCTATCACCGCTGCTCAGGCCGTACTTTATGGCGAATCCACGGGACATCCCATGGATCACATGACCAGCGAGTGCATCACCATTGCGAAAAAAGATATTAAAGCGGGTGAAACTCTGGACGGCATTGGCGAATATTGTTATCGAGCCAGTATCGATCTCTATTCTGTGGCAAAAGAGCAGAACCTCCTCCCTGTGGGCCTTGCTAAAGGCGCTGTGGCTCTGGTGGATATTCCTCGAGATACTGCCATCACTTACGACATGGTAAAGCTTCCTGAATCCATGCTGCTCCAGCTGCGCCGTATGCAGGACCTGATTCTTGGCTGATCCCACACGACCTACGCAGAAAGGGGAATTCCTATGAAAGTTCTGATAACTGGAGGGACAGGAACTATCAGCAAAGGGATTGTTTCCGAACTTTTACGTATTGGGGCAGAAGTTACGCTATTCCGCAGAGGAACGACTCCCGTACCCGGCACACGCCAAATCACTGGAGATCGTTATGACCGGGAGGATTTTCGAAAGAAGCTGGAAAATGAGCATTTTGATTGTGTTATCGACATGATCTGTTATCAGCATCAGGACGCCGAAGAGTTAGCAGATCTCTTTGGCGGCAGGATCCAACAGCTGATCTTCTGCTCTACCGTCAATACCTACCGAGCACCTGCCCCTGTTTACCCGATCACGGAAACTTGCCCATTGGGAGCAGACCCTCAATTCACTTATGCGTATGAAAAGGAATTGTGTGAAAGAGTATTACAGAAAGCAGCTCAAGAGGGTCGGTTCCAGCTGACGATCATCCGGCCTGGTGCCACTGTTGCTGATGACGCTTTGCCGATCTCCTTTTTAGGAAGTGGTCAAAATGCTGTCTGGCGGCTGATGGAAGGAAAGCCTTTGATCGTCCTTGGAGATGGAAATTCCCTTTGGGCAACCGCACACAGGGACGATGTAGGAAAAGCTATCGCCCACGCCGCAGGCAACCCAGCAGCATACGGAAAAAGCTATACGATTGCTTCAGAAGCCGCCATGACCTGGGAACAGTATTACGAAACCGTGGCAGCCGCATTCGGAGCTCCCACCCCTAAATTCGTACATTTACCCTGGGAAATTCTGGTGAAATGTTTTCCAAAAGATTGTGAATGGAGCGGTCTGAACTTCCGGTTCAACAACATTTATTCCAGTCAGGCCGCCCAACAAGACCTAGGATTTGAACAAACGATTTTCTGGCCGGAAATCATGGAACGATCGGCTAAATTTCACACTGCGACAGGTGATATCGCTCCTTCCCAAATCGACCAGAAATACGACAGTTTCATTCGGGCGTGGGATTCATCCACTGAATCTTTCCTCCTCAATTTCTCCAACTTCAATTAGGTCCTCTACAGTAAGAAAAGACTGCCATTAGATTTAAAGTTTTCCCGGCCAGCAACAAACAAGTTGCTGGCCGATTTTTATGTATCCAAATGATATTTCATCGACATCAATATATAAAAACTTATAGTACTCCTTGTAATCCTCGGTACAAATAGAAGCATGGGCATCCTAGTCCCTTTTCACTGAGCTCCCCACCCCCTTATAAAAAAGAGAGAAAACTGAGTGACCTTCTGCGCTCTGTTTTCCCTCTTTTCGATCCTGTTTAATTTACAGGCTCAAAGCCGCCTTTACAGTGCCACCAATCGCTATAACATTGTGACGGTGAGTACAGTTTTTTCTCTTACACAGGTGTATTTCTTGAGTCCTTCGGAGATATAACTTAAGATATTTCACTAATCGATCTGGAAAGGTACTGGGATCTCACGCATATCCTTGTAACGGATGAGGGTGATCTGACCCCAACACACCCCCACAGGAGGTACGCTGTGGCGAAACTACCCGAAGAGTACGTGGATATTAAACAAGTCCGGCATCGTGTAGAACATCTAACACTTCCGCTTGACAAGCGGCCACAACAGAATCAGATCTTAGAAGAGTTGACACTGGCGTTAACAAATACAAGGAAAGCACCCAACTGATCTGATACACCTACCGCAGAAGAAAGGGGGCGTCAAATTCGCTGGTCCTTTATGCCCGGAAATCGGTAGAACGCGAAAACAGCATCAGTTGTGAAACACAAATCGAATATTGCAAAATGATGATAAAGCCTGAAGAACGGGAAGAAAAGACAGTCATCTTTATAGACAACGGTTTCTCCGGTGGCAACGTCAACCGGGATGGATTCCAGAAAATGATGAAACTTGTCCGTAAGGGGAAAGTCAGCAAGGTGATCGTTTACAAGCTGGACCGTATCAGCCGTTCCTTATCAGACTTCATGAACATCCTTCAGGAGTTCAAGGCGCATAAAGTGGAATTTGTCTCCTCTCAGGAGTCCTTTGACACCTCCTCCCCCTACGGGGACTTGATTGTCAAGATCCTAATGGTATTCGCGGAATTCGAGCGGACTTCCATCATCAACCGAGTCTCTCAGGCCTACGCCCACCGCAGTGAGATGGGGTTCTACATGGGTGGGCGTCAACCTTATGGATTTGAGCTGGTTCCCACCGTCCTACACAACATCAAAACCAAAAAGCTGGAGCCTATCCCCTCTCAGGCTCAGCAGGTGCGGTATATTTTTGAAATCTATGCCCAAGAGTCAATCTCCCTGCGTAAGCTATTGAACCGTTTGGTTACAGAGGGAAAGCAGCCGCTAGACGGCAGCCACTGGACAACATCAAAACTTTCCACGCTCCTTAAAAACCCCATTTACGTCAAGGCTGATTCCGACGTGTACGACTATTTTGATCGCCACGGAACTCAAATCATCAGCGACCTATCCCTGTTCACTGGAGAAAACGGAGCACAGCTCTACGGCCGCACGAAACACGACTCCGCAAATCCAGACTGGTCGGATATGAAGTTAGTGGTTCTATCCCATCCCGGGATCGTAGACTCCCACATCTGGCTCAAATGCCAGCAAAAGTTGGAGAAGAACCGAAAAATCACCAACAGTTACAGCAATCCCACCAGCTGGCTGGCCGGAAAGATCGTGTGCGCGAAATGCGGCCACACCATGACCACCATCAAGGGTAAAGCCAACCATAACGGCGAAGTGCGCCGGTACTTTAACTGTACAGGAAAAACTCACAAGAAGATCTGCACGGGACCAAAGATGTCCATTTATGCAGAGGACCTGGAAAACATGGTATATGACTGTATCGCTGAGAAATTGGCAGACTTGAAAGAAGTTGGTCATCACACCCGTAAAGAGGATCGTGGGGAGATCAACGATCTAAAACTGAAAATCAAGGCGGTTGAACAATCTGAGAAACAACTGGCAGATACCATGCTGACTTCCGCGATCAACCAGGATCTGTTGGCCATCGCCAACCAGAAAGCCACCCAATTAAAACAGGATCGACTGGCCTTGCAAACGCGTCTCAAAGAACTGGAAAATCTGGAACAGGAAACAAGCGTTACCGTCAATTTAGCAAAGGCCTGGGCTGGCGCTGACTACACCAGGAAAAAGGCGGTTGCCATGATCATGATCCACAAGATCCTGATCCAGGAGGACGGTACCACACAGATTATTTGGAACATATAAAAACAGCCAAGGCAATCGCACCTTGGCTGTCTTTTATTTATCGGGAGAAATCGAACCATTTTCCCTGCTGGATATCATGCCAAAGCGGAAAAAGATTCTTTTACATAGGAATAAAAATCTTCCATGGTAAAATCGGCAGGCAACCCTACCAAATCGGCTTTGCCTGCCTGGATATGCTCTTTATTCAGCTGGAGCCACGCCACAAACATTTCCGGATCATTTTGCCGTTTATCTTCCACCCACTTTTGGCCCTCTTCTTTCAAGAAAGTCAGTCTTTCACCAAAAGACAGGTTCATGCTGTCGGCCTGATCCAAACTCCATTCCAGATGCTCATTAAAGCTTTCCATGGTTTCACTCATAATGGTCCATGCCCTTGGAATCTCACAGGTGATCTCTTCGGGAACGTCCAGCGTGACCTGGCTCTGTTCCTGAGATAGTTCCAGCCTATCATACTGAGCCGCCTGTCCCGTAGTTTGTGCGCCTTCAACAGCTGTCTGCAAAGAAGTTCCGTCAGAAAGCTTATTTGATGCAGTAAACTTGGTATAGGATTCTATCATCCCCGGATAGGTGTTGTTTACTGAGTTTACCATTTATATTCACATCCCTTTTCAGACAGCCTCGTACAGAAAAACTCTATCGGTTCAGTTACGATGTCATATAATTTATCGGGCAAATTTCAAAAAAATTAAGAAGGTATTCCATCATCCCATGCAAAGAAATTGAAACTAGGATGTATTCCAGTTCCGTCATATTTTCAAGTGGTTCAACGTTCTGGAACAGACACCCGCGTTTTTTGATATTGCGCAAAAGTATCGAGAGAAAACGATCTCCTGAACGGGATCTAACGTGAACCCACAAAAAAATGGCACAAAAAAAGCCCAGGAATCACATGATCTCTGGGCTTTCTCTTTTAAGCAACGGCAAAGAAGGGGGTACGACCATCTTGACGGGTTGGGTCAAAAGCCGGTTGTTCTTGGACTGCACGGGTACTGGTACGGGTAGTACCACCGGACACATAGACTTTACCACACTCCGGACAGATTGCCGTGTGATAGGTAACCGACTGGGAGACCACCTCCCTGCCTTCTCTCTGCGCCTTGGCCTGCTCTCGTACTACATGTTCCTGTTCGTGGCCACGCACAGCAGAAGCGGCTTGATCCGGGTCCACATTGGTAGGAGTTTTGAAAGACACGCCCGGGTCATCGGAACCATCCTGATATTTTCTCTCTTTGCAGGTCTGGCACTCTCCCTCCTCCATGACTTCTTGTGCGGATTTGGATTTTTCCACTTCCGCGTTCAGTTCGTCCTGGCTGAGATAGTGAATACGGCTGCGCACGGCCATCTCCACAGGGTCAACACCCTCCTGGTAATTGGACAGCGCCGCCGCGCCGGTCAACGTAACAGCGCTGGGCTGTTCCCGGCTCACGGTGGGAGCAGCAGTCACCGGGGTCACCGGTTGATCCGTAGCCGAGGGCTGGGCACGGGATACCGCGACCTGCTCTCTATGGTTTGCGGCAGCCGTCCTTCCCCAATAGGAATTGGACGCGCCCCAACCTACTCCATATAGGCCAACCATATGTTGCACCACCTTTACTTCCTCTATTATTTTTATTATACCGTAAAACCGGATTCTTGCAAGGGCAGCAGAAAAATTTTCACATATTTTGCTGGATCGTGAGGTACCGTCAAGAACAATACAAAGAGGTGGTCTGCCAGTAGAGAAAGTTTGTTACCTGCCACCCGGTCCACTTCTTGCCCTTCTTTCACTCTATTTCTTTGCAGAACACTTTCCTGCGATATTTCGGCGCAAAAACGATGTGGTTTCTGTAACTCCACCTTGTAAGCAAAAAATTATTTACGCCATTCATCGCCGAATACTTCCCTTTGCTTTTCCTGTGTACGCCCTTCGGCAGAAGCCTTTTCAAGAATCACTTTCCAAACGAACAGTTTTCTTACGATACGAAAGGACTCCCCAAACGGGAAGCCCTTTTCTTCTTACGAAACACTTCTTTATTCAAATTCCTGTGCTTTTTTAATTCTCTCAATGCTCACACTGCAATAACCAGTATAAAATTGATCAATAAAGCCAGCTTAGAACTTCGCAGCTCCTCCCCTACTTTTTCTTACCGAAAAAAACATCCCAATGATCCAGAGAAATCCCTATGTAAAGCGAAGCGAAACAGAAACACTGTTCTGTTATAGCTTTAGTGGTGAAATCAATCGCAAAATTCCTGCTTCAGGTAGGCCATTAGGCCGTATAGCCGCTCATCCGTTATGGAATATCGGAGATATTGCCCCTGCTTTTCTGATGCGACAAAAGAAACACTGCGCAATTTATTGAGATGCTGCGAGAGCGCAGGAGCGCTGATGTTTGGAACAGCTTCTGCCAATTCTCCCACAGTCATTGGCCGTTCCAAGAGTTCACACAGGATCCGCAAGCGGTTTTCGTTGGAAAGCACACTCAAAAGCTGCGCAACATACTGTGCCTTTTTCTGAAGCTCATCCATTGCGACATCCTCCATCATTGCAAGAAGCACAATTGCCACCACAGGAAGAAGGCAGCGGAGTACCGCGGTTACGGATCTTACAGATCCACTGTGTCATGGTACCCATAGGGCAGAACACACACCAGGTGCGCGGCTGGAACAAAAACATAACAATGAGGCCAATTAGGGTAGAAGTCAGCATCAGGCTATAAAATCCGAAGGCAAACTGAGCGACCCAAGGCGCTACAATCGTTCCATGGTATGCCCAGTGCCAAGGGACTCGGAAAGTCCAGAACAATTTGATAGTCTGGCCCAGCGTCTGCCCACCAGAACCAACCAGATAAGTTACCCAAAGCATCTGGAAGAACATGACGAAAAAGAAAATAAGAAACCCATAGCGGAACCATTTGCTCCCCATCCAACGAGGGGTTGGGCGATTTCTGGACAATTTGAGTTTCTTGCCCAACAGAGTCAGAAATTGCCCACGGTCACAAAATCGATTACAATACAGCTTGGAACCACTAAATATGGAAATCAACAATGGTGTGCAGAAAAAAATAAGACCCAGCCATGCAAACAGGATATTGAAAAAGCCCAACGCAAAGTAAATTGGGGTTACTATCCAGAGGTAATCATACCAATGACGTGATTGCTTCATAGAGATCCCTCCCTATTTTTTACATCAATGGCCCCGGCTGGACACTCTTTTTGGCAAAGACCACATCCCACGCAAAGAGAGACATCTACCAATGCCTGAATTCCCTTCCATACGGTAATTGCACTTCTAGGACAGACTTTACAACAACTGCCACATGCAACACAGCGATCACCGTTGACAAATGCCAATCGTTTGGCTGGCATAAAAAAACCTCCTTGACAATTAAGTAGTTCATTAATTACTTAATATACAGAGTGTCCGCTGGTTTGTCAAGGGGAATTCCCCCCACATCCCACGCAAAACCACTTCTGATTTCCAATCGGTTCTTGGACAATCAAGTGGGCAACGTGTGAATATTCCACCCCAAGACAGACAACTTAGGATGAATAAACCCAGTAATAGATATTCCCTCAAAGCAGGTCTTCAGTACGCCAAGTCATCTTTCTTCGGTGAAAAGTTTCTCCCTATCCAGACTATGGCCACAGAGCCACTGGAAACGCCTGACCTCGCCGCCGACCTTTGACCGCTTCTCGTTTAGTTGTACAACCTTTGGCGTGTTTCAATACGCTGGAACTCCGGTTTGTTGTCTCTTGTTAAAGAGATTTTTTACGAGCCTTGAGAATAATTCCTAGAGACCGCACAGAATACTGCCTTATTCTCTTTCTCTTGCCCTTTCAGACACCATTAAATCTGGGCGTCGGTACCTTTGGGCGGCGTGGTGGACAATATTTTTTTATAACTGGTGGGACTGATTCCCAGCTGATTTTTAAAGGTGCGAGAAAAATGACACAGGTCTGAAAAACCTAGCATATAGGCAATCTCGTTCATGGATAATTTAGGGTCTGCCAGCAGTTTCCGGGCAAGCTGTATCTTGCGGAATAAAACAAATTGCATAGGAGAGGTGTTAAAATATTTTTTGAACAACTTGCTGAAGTAAAATTTACTCATGTGCAGTTCTCCACTCAGTTCTTCCAACGTGATCTTTTCACAGATGTGATTGTCAATAAACTGAGTGACTGTATCCACAAACCAAGAGTTCGCTTTCCGGTCGGACATATGGATCTGGCTAAGATATGGCTTTGTGATTTCAAGAACCGTGGTGTAGAGAAGAGAGGAAAGATCATACTCAAAATCATCCAAATGACGATTGGTGATCTCAAAACACTGATAGACCTTCTGGGTGATCGTATCGTCTAAAAAAATAATGGGAAGGCATTGGTGAATGTATAAAGAATTGAGCAACGGAGTAAGCATCTTAGAGCGAAAATGAAAGAAAACAAAATGGGCTGTGTCCACTTTATCTGTATAGTACCTATGATGGTCTGTGAGTTTCATAAAGATCCCCTGACCTTTTTTCAATGTATGTTTGACGCCATACTGTTCCACGTAAAAGGTCCCTTGAATGACACAGAGCACCAGATTATTGTCAAAGGTTTTTCGATCATAGAAAAAGTCACTTGCAGATTGATACCCCATTCCATCCGATACGATCAAAGTATCCTCTGCAAATTTTGACGGTGTATAGAAAAAGCTGTAGTTGACATAGTCCGAACGATCCATCCGGCACCTCCAGAACAAGAATGTACAAAAAACAGTGCAAGGATCTTCTATGCTTTTTGCGGTAGAAGTCATATAATTCTAATATAACGGTAATCCAGAAAAAATCAATGGTTTTTTCTGGTTATTTTCGCAAAATAAGGTTTTTTAAATCAATTCATATCAATCGCGCATATGTAATTTGAAAAATCTTGTCTTTTGAGATACCCTCAGGTTCTCCATAGCAAGAAACCACAAGGGCGTTAACAAAAAGGCTTTTTGTCACAACCAAAGGGAGTGAAAAAATGAAATACACCAAAGAACAACAAGTACTCCGCAAACTAACTTCTCAGTATGCCGAATGCGCTGCCGACCCAAAAAACATGCAGAAACTCGCACTTCATCGCAGTGTCAATGATCTCAAGCAGATCCGTCCCATTGTGTTCATCGATGAAATACCATGGAATGAAATGAATCACGATGGATCCCTGACTTTGGAATGTGAAGATCCTGTTTTCCGCAGGTATGAGGAAACCCTGCGCAGAAAACTGTATCAATGGAAGTATTTCCCCGCAGACATGGTCTTGGAACCTTACATCGGAGTACAAAAAAAGATCCATTCCACCGGTATCGGCGTAGAGATCCGGGATGAGATCCGTGTGACAGAATCGGATAACAATATTGTTTCGCACAAATATATATCTCAGTTTGAAACGGAAAAAGATCTCTCAAAGCTTCACAACACGGTCATTACTTATGATGAGTCAGCGACAAACGCCGAGTTTCAGAAGATCGGTGAGATTTTGGGGGATCTGCTCCCTGTGAAAAAAGTGGGAGAGGCAACCGGATATTCTTTGGGTTGCAAATCCTGGGATATCATCGCTAGCTGTATGGACTTGGACACCTTGCTCTGTAATTTGATCGATGAACCAGAATTCATGCACGCCCTGGCAAAAAAACTTGCTGATATTTTCCTGGACACCATCCGCCAATATGAAGAATTAAACCTCCTGGACGCCGATACCCTATATCTTCACAGTACAGCTGCCACTATTTCGGGACTGGGTCCTGTGGACAGAGAACATGTCACCGCTAAAAACGTTTGGGGCCGTGGATTGGCTCAGATCTTTTCGACGGTGTCGCCGAATATGCACGACGAATTCGACATCACCTATATGAAAGAAGCTATGGCTCCCTTTGGCGCCGTCTACTATGGATGTTGTGAGCCGTTGGATAAAAAAATCGATATTCTCCGACAAATTCCTAATTTGAGAAAGATCTCCATTTCTCCGTGGGCTGACATCAACATTGCGGCAGAAGCGATCCAAAAAGATTACGTTGCATCTGTAAAACCCAATCCCGCAAACGTAGCCTGTGATAGCCTGGATGAGCAAATTATCCGCAAAGAACTGGAAAAGATCCTACACGCCTGTGAAAAAAATGGGTGCGCTTTTGAGCTGGTGCTGAAAGATATCAGCACCGTCAAACACCATCCCGAAAATCTTATGAAGTGGGAAAAGATCGCTATGGAGATGGTAGGGGGCTGATAGTTCCGGATCCATGAAAAAATCCCCTGTAGGCGGCGACCTACAGGGGATTCATTTTTGCTTAAATTCGTGTGATTTGCTTCACTCAAGCAGGCGATTTTAGTAGAACGCTGTATCCCTTGGCAGGAATGGGATACAGCCTTTTGACAAGCCATGGAACCTTCCGATTTTCTCCAAACAGTACTCCGCCACAAATAAAAACAAAGGAGCGCCTGTTCATGACTGGTCATGCTGTTGCATACCTGCGTGGACATTTCAACACCTATCGATCAGGAAATATGCTGTGATTTCACTCATATCCTTGAGAGAGGAACCGCTCTGACTGGAAATCTGCTTTTACAGCGTTGCACGGCATAGAGCGCCGGGTCCTTTATGACAGTAACATTATGATGGCCGACTTGCACTAAGCCACTCTTCCCACAGAGCTCCTTCCGGCCAACGGTAGGTATGGGGTGTGGCTGCTTCTACGATTTCATAAAATCCCCAATATTCCATTGGAACATCTGGGAACCTTACACCCATGCCGTTTTGCACTCCTTCTCGATCCGCACTTCGGCCTAGCATCCGATTCACAATGCTACACACTTCCACTCGAGAAATATACTCGTTCGGACGGAATGTACCGTCTGGGTAACCTCCTACCCAGCCATAATAAGCCGCCAACTTTACCCATGAGTAGTACCAGTCGTCTTTGTCGACATCGGAAAAGTTTATTTCCTCGTCAGGCTCTATAAGGTTCGCAAATTTTACCGATACCGCAGCAAACTCTCCTCGAGTAATGGGCCTGTCTGGTTGGAACGTTCCATCAAGGTAACCACTAAAAATATTCATTCCCGTCAGCCTGGTCACCGCTTGATAATACCACGCATTTTTCTTTACATCAGGAAAATCCTTGCTCTCGCCTTCTGGATGCAGAAGCAGATGATAGAAGATCATCGCAACCTCTGCACGAGTGATCGACTGGTCAGGAGCGCAGGTACCATCCGGATATCCGGAGATATACAGGATATGATCTACGGAGTTGAGAACCTGATCCACTCCGCTCTCTTGCGGCGGAATGGGCTTTTCTGTTTCATCATCACCGCCTGTGGGAGGGATCACCGGTGTTTCTGTCCCACCACCGTTATCTCCATCTTCACCGGGATTATCTGGGGTTTCCGGCTTAGAAAGGGGTGGTTTCTCTTCAGGTTCATACTCTGTGTCCTCCTCAGGGAGCTCCTCGCTTGGTTTGCTCCAATCAGGCGGCGAACCTCCCCCTGCTTTTTCATTCAAGTAGATACAAAGCACATTGTTAGATGATGTTCCAGTGACTGTCATACTCAACGGCGTCATATTCCAATCGACAGAAAGATTTTGCTCCGTTTCCTCCAAAACCTTTTGGGCGTACTGTTCTGCCATCAACTGCGCTCCCAACGGTTTTTGCAGACTTTCAGTCCAGGAATCCTTTTGCTGGTATTCTCCACTTGTTGTATCCCACACAAAATATTCCACGCTGCACGAAACAAGATTTGCACCTTCTTTATAATAAAAGTACAAATGATTTTCATCCGCTTTGGCGCATAACACCATTTCCTCATCCCAGCCGTCCCGGGGAATATATCCAGGGATCACCTGTGCCTCTTCACACACCGTTCCGGTAATTGTACTCTGTACCGCCCGCTTTAATGCAGCCCTAGACGCGCCTTCTAAGGTTACAGTTTTTGGTGGTATCAGATCCAGCGCTTGCTGATTTTCCACCCGGCCATACTGCTCTCCTGTATCCAGAACATAGTGGACTGTATAAGTAAGCGTCTGATCGGTCATGGGTTGATACATAAAATTATACGATGTTTCGTTTCCGCCGTTAGAAGGCTTTACAACCTGGGAGATAAATCCGGAAACCGGAAGATATGCAGAAATCGACTTAGGCTCTTCCACAACTGTACTTCCGGGGACAATGTTTTTGACAATCTCATCCGGTTGAAGTCTGTAATAAATCTTATTTTCTATTCGTATGGGCTCCAGACCATTGTTGGGGTTTTCTTCCGTTAAATAACGCACTACATATGCGCCGTTATGCTCCTCGACCCATTGAGCAGTCAATGTTCGGTCAGAGCTGAGCACCTGAGAGTCATCGAACAGGAACCGGACGCTTTCACCGTCGTCGTCCAGCTGATTCCAATGAGAGAAATCTATACCATAGTTGTTAACAGGCATTTGCTGTACGGTAAAAATTGTATTCACCGGCGTGCCGTCCAACACATCATGAATGGTATAAAGTGTCTTATCTTCCTCCGTCTGAGTTGTGACAGCATACCCTTTTGCCTGAAAGTCGTTTAATACATCCTGGTTAAATACGCCGTTGGGAACCTCTAAAGTGAGATCATACGTGGGAGATTCCCACTTTCCATAGGCGGTAACCGATGACGCCGGGGAAATGGAATTCCAATCGATGGGGATTGTACAATCCGGATCTTGGTACCATCCTCCAAAGATATGCTGGTTTCCATATTGGCATATATATGGCTGGTCTGGGGTATAGTTGTACGACACCCCTTCCGCGGTCAACATATCTTTTAACAGCTTGCCGTCCACATAGTGGAAGTCCGCCTTGGTCTGTTTTTCCTGAGAGGCGCCCTCCTGGGCTAAATTGGGGTTGTTTTCATCATAGGTTATTGTATAGTCATCATACGTGTAAAAGAAGTACACATCCTCACCATTATAACAACCGTATTGAAAGGTGGTATTGGCAAAGACCGGTGGGTTTTGACCTGCCGCGTCATTGGTAGTACGCACTTTCAATTCTCCTCGTTGATAAAAAGATACCCCCTCGATTTTTTCCATGTTCTCCGTATCCGCCACGGAGATTTTTTTATAATTTTTATAAGTATCATCAAATGTGACCGTTGATGTGGAAGAATCAATCGCTCCGGGCACGTTTTCAAAAAAGTAGTGATGAACTTTATAAACCCCTTTTCCTTCCCCATTGCTTTGGTCTGTATTAGGCGAACTCCAATACGCGGTTAAGTGGTGCGCTACTGTGGGATATTCCGGGTTAATAATCAGATCAGCTGTCATCGCAGGGTATACGCCCATGATATTTTTATTGTCTTTATGAGATTCATAATATGGGCTGGAAGAATGGGTAGCCCATGTAAATAAAATATTATTCTTAACAGTATTTGTATTGGTATCACTGGGGACGGGCCACTGGGACCCGATAAACGCACCATATTTCGCCGTGATCTGGTAGCAATTTTCAGTATCGTTACTTATCGAATATGTTTTGTTTCCCATGGTAAGATAAGCATATCTTGCCCCGTCTTGCCACTGATAACCGCTATGCCAGTCCGTGTTGGAGACGTTTGCTTGTGAATTTCCTCCTGTAGAGATGCAATAGTATCCCTTTGTAGGCATTCCGCTGCTTCCATCGCTGATCCATCCCACATGAAATACCAAGGTATACTCTTTTCGGTCATAGTACACATTAATGGTGGAAGTTCCATCGCCAGAGGCTGTAACTGGTATAATCCCTTCCGGATCAACCAGTTCAAAGTATTTCCCGTCTGTGATGCCCCCATATGTTGCCATCCCGTCGGGAGTAAGGTACTGGGCAATTTCTTCATATCCCACCTGAGACTCTGTGGGGACAGAGATCTTAGTGCTGCTTACGGGGACATAGTCCTCATCATTGGCATTTTCCAACCAATATGTTACAGTCACTTCCGTTTGTACCGGGCTCCACTGGGCTTCCAACACTAAGTCGTGATAAGGCATAACTTCCGGCAAGTCACTGAGGAGCGTACCATCGCTTGTTTTTACAATCCAACCCGTAAAAGCATATCCAGAACGAATCGGGTTCGCGACAACCGCGTCGGGGATGGCTTGGCCGCCCCTGAACGCCACCGGTTCTTGGATATTTCCCCCATGCAATTCATACGAAATATAATAGGTATTACAATCATAGTAAAGATCGATCACCGTACTTCCATCGGGATGTATGGTATAAGAAATAGAATTTTGCTTAGAAACGGAGGTCAGGCTGTAGCCTTTATACTCATTTACCAATCCCATCTCTTCCAAGTTGACTCGAGTGCTTCCGGTAACGCTGGTCAAAACGCTGTCCGCTTCTTGCTGCACATAGGTGTTTGGATTGTTCACATCCTGCAAATGATATTCAACCTGGAAATTCACTTTTTTGTTTAAGGTATAGGTTACAGGGATATTGATCCGCACAATGCCGCTGGCATCGGTCTGATAATTGTGGGTTTCTGTATCCCATTCCACAAACCATGCGGCTCGGCACAACTCCAAGAATTCCTGATCCAACTCCGCTTGAAAAACGCCGTCTTTTATTTTTTCATTTAGCTTTTCTGCCGCCTCTTCCGCATTTTCATCTTCATAAAGGCTTTTTATCGTAGGGGTAATCCCTTTTAACGACTCCAACTCCGGCATAGTGATCTGTAATGGGGCTCCCAACCCGCAGGAGACAGAAGAAGTCGGCGCAGCTACGCTTCCTTCCTCATCGTTAAACCGATAATAGAAACTGACTAAATACTGGCCACTTCGAGCATAGCGCGCCATGAAGACAGTATCTTCTGAAACAGTGTACAAATATTCCGTATCTGCCCCTTGGGCTGCCCAATCCCGGAATTCATATCCTTCACGGCTTGGCGGATCCGGAATCCCTTGATACTGATTGTTCCCCTCGGCATAAAGGTACCAGCTACATCCCGTTTGTGGCACAAAGTCTGAGAAAAGTTTTTCCATTTCCTCCGCGGTATACAGCTTTTCACCGGGAGCCGCCTTATCAGGGTAGCCCGTTTCAAAAGGAGTTCCGTCGTAATTCACAAAGGAAATACTTGTTATGTCCTCCCTGGGTGCTGCTTTCACGTCTGGTAAGTGCGAAAATAACAGGCACATACTTAGCACAATAGCTAATACCATACGAGCTAGGAAAGCTGCATTGTGAAATATTTTTTTCTGCAAGTTTCGATCCATAATGCACCACTTTCATGAGAAATAATTAACTGTAAATAATACTTTCCGTTATTATATTACCATATATTTCCTAAAAAACCAAACATATTTTTACAATTTTTTCCTATCTATCAGGAATCCGTTTCCCAGTAGGGGATCAAAGTGCTGGCCCAATAATGTTTGCATTTGTTCAAGAGCAAACTGGCTTTCCTTTTCGTCTGACAGCTTCTTGAACAGCCAAGGAAATATTAAATCAGCTATTTAATCTATTCAGTAAAAATTCAAAAACAGAGAGGTAATGGAGAAATTCCAAAACTTCTCTGTTTTTGTTTGCGGGCCTGCCTGTTTGATACTTGTGCTTTATTTCTCTATGTAGATCGACGACTATCCTCTTATTAGACATGTTTCACTTTTCTGGCAAAAAAATCGCAAAAATTCTCCCCTACACTTTTAGCCTTAACATAATGCAGCATAAAATATTGCAAGACTCCCTCCAGGATTGATAGCATTTTATCGTACTGTCAATCTTGTAGGGAGCCTATCTCTTTTTGTGTCTATTTGTAACAGAAACTTCTTTCGCGCAGGCTACAGCAAAGGATACTCCAGGGTCATAGGAACCGTCTTGATATTTCCGCTCTCTGTAGGTCTGGCACTCCCCCTCCGCCATGACCTCTTGGGCGGATTTAGATTTTTCCGCCTCTGCATTCAACTCGTCCTGGCTGAGGTAATGGATACAGTTTCACACAGCCATCTCTACAGGGGCAACATCTTCCCGGTAATTTGGCAACGGAACTGGGCTGTTCCCTGCTCACGACGGGAGCGGCGGTCACCGGTTGGTCTGTAGCCGGAACCCGCTTGGTTTTTTGGGGGATGCATCCACTTAACTTTGTATGGTTTGCTTCACCGAACCGTTGAAAGTGAACCACTTCCCGTGCCCGCAGGAACTTAATGGGATCCCGCACATCAGGGTCGTCAGTGAAACGCAGGATGTTGTCATAGGTCATTCGGGCTTTCTGTTCGGCGCTCAGGTTCTCATGCAGGTCGGCGATGGTGTCACCTGTGACAGAAAGGGCCGCCGCGTTAAAAGGCATGCCTGAAGCTGCCGTAGGATACACCGCAGCGGTGTGATCCACAAAGTAATCCTCGAACCCGGCCGCTTTAATCTGTTCCGGCGTCATGTCCCGGGTAAGCTGGTACACAATGGTACCCACCATCTCCAGGTGTCCCAGTTCTTCTGTACCCAGTGAAGGGTCACAATGATACACAACGTACTCTTCCCCCACTCTCACCTCAAGAATCTATTGATTTTACCAATAGATAACCATAACTTATAAGAATTTGCTATTTTCAAGCCCAGCTTTTATAATGGGACAAGAGGTGAAAGCTACATGGAATTACGTGAGTTTTTAAGTTATATGGATAGCGGGAAAGAGATTACCGCCGGTTCAGAAGTCCATCAGTGCATGCATCGGTTGTCTCAAGAAGCCATCCAGCTCACCACAGAATTGAACAGCCGCTTCCACACAGCACAGGAGATCATAGACCTGATGGAAAAAATCACCGGGCGTCCGGTGGATCATAGTTTCGCTTTATTTCCTCCTTTCTATACCGACTGCGGCAAAAACCTGAAAATCGGCAAAAACGTCTTTTTCAATTCCGGAGTCAAGATCCAAGATCAGGGTGGTGTGACTATTGAGGACGGTGTTCTTATCGGTCACAACGTGGTGATCGCTACACTAGACCACAACCTTGATCCCAACCGCCGTGGAAACATGATCGCAGCGCCTGTCCACATCGGCAAAAATGTTTGGATCGGCGCCAACGCCACCATCTGCAAAGGCGTAGTCATTGGTGACGGCGCGGTAATTGCGGCTGGAGCTGTCGTGACCACAGATGAGCCCGAGAACACAGTATACGGCGGCGTACCCGCCAAACTGATTAAAAAGATCCCGGTGGAAACTCCCCAGCCGTGACCCAAAAACAAATAAGAAAGCATGTCCACCACGCAAAACACACAGGAAAAGAGGTACTGTCATGAGTAAAAAAGTTTTGATTATTTCCACCAGTCCCCGCAAAAACAGCAACTCTGACGCCCTGGCAGAAGAATTCGCCAAAGGCGCCCGTGAGGCTGGCCATAAAGTGGAGAAAATCAGCCTGATCGGCAAGGATATCCAGTTCTGCCGCGGATGTCTTGCCTGCCAGACCACAAAACGCTGCGTGATCCATGATGACGCGGATAAGATCGTCCAAGAAAAAATGCTTCATGCGGACGTGCTTGTGTTTGCCACCCCCATCTATTACTACGAGATGAGCGGTCAGATGAAAACTTTGCTGGATCGGGCAAACCCCTTGTATTCAGCCGATTACGCTTTCCGCCAAGTCTATTTTCTTTCTGCCGCCGCGGAAGACGGCGATCAGGTTTGTTCCCGAGCCGTCAACGGTTTAGAAGGCTGGATCGCCTGCTTCCCCAAAGCCCGTCTGTCCGGCGTTGTCTTTGGCGGCAACGCTACGGAACCGGGAAGCATTCAAGGAAACCCTGCACTGGTTAAAGCTTACGACATGGGCAAATCCATTTCCTAAACGGCTACGATTTATGAAGTCAGCAATTCTCTTTTTATGCCTGGTGTTGCTGCTGACAGTAGTCTCAGGGTGCGGCACCAACAGCGAGCCCCAGCCACAAGGGACCAGTTCCATGTTCTCTTCCTCCCCGGTGAATTCCGAACCAAGCGCGACAACGTCCCAGCTAGACAAGGAACCACCGGAGGAGAGTTCCGAGATTTCACGAGAGGAGGTAGAATCAGTGAAAATCCAAATCACAGCGGGAGATACCACTTTTACTGCCATCCCTGAAAACAATTCCTCTGCGGAAGCATTTATCGCTCTGTTGGAAGAGGAGCCCATTACCGTGCCCATGTCTGATTACGCCGGGATGGAAAAAGTTGGCCCCTTGGGGACTGATCTTCCCAGAAATGACACACATATCAGCGTAGGCGCCGGGGACGTGATCCTATACCAGGGAAATCAGATCACCATTTACTATGGATCCAATTCCTGGAGTTTTACAAAGCTGGCCGTTATAGAAGGCGCTACGAAAGAGAGCCTTTTGAAAGCTCTCGGTCCCGGAGACGTAGATGTAACATTCTCCATCGCGGAATAACCAACACACAAAAACCGCCGTTTATGATCTGCATCATAGCGGCGGTTTTGTCGTGCCCTCTGGTCTGGCTAAAAGGTGAAATCATCGGGGACAAGCAAAGCATCCGGCGCTCTCTCATAGACATGGATGAGGGAGGCACCGCCGATGAAAAACGAAGCCGTCTTTATAGGGTACACACAGGAATCCCCCATTCGTAAAACAGATATGCAGGCTTTCGTCAGGCTCTATCAACAGTCAGTCCTGATGATCCTTGAGGAACAAGGACTCCTAAGCCATGTTCAAGCTCAGGAAGCTCTGTCTATCCTGGACCGTCATCCCTGAAACCTTCCCAAAAACAGCGTCACCACGTAGAGGAAGGAGTTGAAAGGATGAAGATCGCCGCCTATTGCCGCGTATCCACAGACAAAGAGGACCAAACCAATTCCTTTGAAAGTCAGCAGCGGTATTTTCGGGAGTATATTCTCCGCCACCCCGGATGGGAACTATATCAAGTATACGCAGACGAAGGCGTGACCGGGACCAACACCAAAAAGCGAGAAGCGTTCAACCGAATGATCCAGGACGCCCGGCAACACCGCTTTCAGCTGATCCTCACCAAAGAGGTGAGCCGTTTCTCCCGAAACATCTTAGACACCATCTCCTATACACGGGATCTGAAAGCTCTGGGGATCGGCGTTCGGTTCATGAACGATGGCATCGACACTCTGGACCCGGACGCGGAACTGCGGCTTTCTATCATGGGAAGCATCGCGCAGGAGGAAAGCCGCAGGACCTCCGCCCGGGTCAAATGGGGACAGACCCGCCGCATGGAACAGGGGGTGGTCTTTGGCCGTTCCATGCTGGGTTATGACGTTAAAAACGGAGCCATGACCATCCAGCCCGAAGGAGCGGAGATCGTGCGGCTCATCTTCCACAAATACGTACACCAGCGCAAGGGCACCACGGTCATCGCCAGGGAACTGCGGGAGGCAGGATTCAAAACCCTCACCGGAAACGTAAACTGGCGAAATACGGTGATCCTGAAGATCCTCCGGAACGAGAAGTACTGCGGGGACCTGAAGCAAAAAAAGACCATCACTCCGGACTATCTCACCCACCGAAAACAGTACAACCACGGCGAGGAGGAATTCATTTTTCTCAAGGATCATCACCCTCCCATCGTCTCAAGAGAACTGTGGGAAGAAGCTCAGCGGGAAATCGCCCGTAGAGATATGGACGGAAAATGCGCTGCTGGCCACGGGAGCCGTTACCCCTTGTCCGGGAAGATCAAATGCGGAGAATGCGGCCGCAGCTTCGTTTCCCGGACGCGGCTCAAAAAAAACGGGAGCCGCTACAAGGTGTGGAGATGCGGCACTGCCGCAGCCGAAGGCAACCGGCATATCGATCCGGCAGGCAATGTGGTAGGCTGCGATGTGGGTTGTCTCCTCCGTGATGAGGTGGGCTTGGAAATGGTGCGTCAGGCGGTAGCTCTGCTGGATCTGGATGCCCAGACCCTCAGCCGCTCTATCGTTCAGGCTGCGCTGGAAGCTGTCAGCGATCCCCACAGCCGCAGCGGGGCCCGCCTTGAAGATCTGACAAAAGAACTGGAACAGGTGATTAAAAAGAAAAAAGGCGTACTGGACGCCTTTTTCGCAAAACATATTACCGCGGAGGACATGAAGCTGATGAACGCCGAATACGACCGTCAGGCCACATGTCTCACTCAAAAAATCCAGGCGGCAGAAGCGCAGAAGGAACTGACCAATGATCCATCCACTTTGGAAAGCAAGATCCAGAAGGCAGTGGAAGCCATTTTCCTCGGGGGGACAGCTTCCGAAAAGCTCTATGGGGACCTGCTGAACCATATCACTGTATACCCTGACAAGCGCATGGAAGTGCGGTTGAAACTGCTGCCCGGGAAATGGACCTTCACGCTGACAAGCCAAACGGACCGAAATCCCTGAGACCTCAGTTCTGCCCTCCTCCGGCTTCCAAGCGGGCTTTCTGCTGTTCTTCCAGCTGGGACATCTTCCGAAACTCCCGGACAACGAAGATTACCGAGACTACGAAGGCGATACCGTCCGCGATGGGACCTGCCACGAGAACGCCGAAAAGTCCCAGCCACAGGGGCAGCAGGAGCATCAACGGGATAAGGAAAAAGATCTGCCGGGTCAGGGACAGGAACAAACCCTTCAGCGCTTTGCCGATAGCGGTGAAGAAATTGGAGGAGAGCAGCTGCACACCATTGACCAGCACCATAAACAGGAATGTTCTCATGAACAGGACAGCAAACTCATAGTAGAGCTCTTCCCCTGTACCGAACAGGGAAATAATGGCACGAGGGAAGAACTGAAACAGGATAAATCCCACCGCGGAGATCACCAAGTTCCACTTGATGGCCAGCAGATAAGCCTGCTTCACCCGCTGATATTTCTGAGCTCCGAAGTTGAACCCGATGATGGGCTGCACCCCCTGGGAAATACCCACGATGATGGAAAGCAGGATCGCGTTGGTTTTCATGACGATGCCGCATGCTGCCAGAGGGATCTCCTCCCCGTAAACAGACATGGCCCCGTAATAAGTAAGAGAATTGTTCAAAGCGATCTGCACGATGGTGATAGCCACCTGATTGACACAGCTGCTGATGCCTGTGTAGAAAGTCCTACCCATCTCTCGGAGATCCACTCGGAAACAAACCCGGGTAAGGCGGATATTGCGGAATCTCCACAGATACCCCAATGCCATGAAAAAGGAGAGAAACTGGCCCAAGATGGTGGCCAGCGCCGCGCCGATCATACCCCAGTGGAATATAAAAATAAATACCGGGTCCAGAATGGTGTTGACGATGGCCCCAGCCACCATGCAGGCCATGGAATATTTCGGTCTGCCGTCCGCCCGAATCAGGTTGCTGATGCCATTGGTGAGGATCAAAAACGGCATGCCGATCAGGGTGATCCCCGCATACTGCTGGGCATAGGGCATCACCTGATCGGTGGTGCCGAAAATCCGCAGCAAAGGCGTCAGGAACAACTCTCCTACCAGCAAGTAAAGCGCTCCCACGACCGCCATGAGAACCACTCCGTTACCGGCGATCTTAGCTGCCTGCTCCGGCTCTTTTCGTCCCAGGCACAGTGAAAACCTGGCAGCGCTTCCCACACCGATCAGCAAGGCGATAGCCAAACAAATGGTGGACAGAGGGTAAGAAACATTGGTGGCGGCGTTTCCCAGATAACCTACGCCTTGACCGATAAAGATCTGATCCACGATATTGTACAGGGAGCTGACCAGCATCGCAGTAATGCTGGGAATGGCAAAACTCCGCAGCAATTTGGAGATTTTCTCCTGACCTAAAGGATTTTCATTCATCGAACTCATCTTCTTTCCGCTTGATATTCATTTCCTGGGCCATCCCCTTCCCGATCTGGAAGAGCATTCGTTCCAACGCCGGTCCCTCTTCCCCACTGAGTTTTTCCTGCAAGTGGGATTCCGTCTCTTGGCAGGCCCGTTCCACCCCTTCCGCAACAGACAGGGCTTTCTCTGTGGGATACAAACTCCAGGTCCGCTTGTCCCGAGAGCAGGGCTCTCTTTTTAGAAATCCCTTCCGCTCCAAAGCGGTCACCATGCGCACAACGTTGCTGGGGTGAACATAGAACGTCTCCAGCAGTTCCTCTTGGGTGATCCCCGGCCGGGCGCAGATCTTGAGCAGGTACATATGCTGGCTGCTGTTGATGCCATAAGGCGCCAGTTTTTCATCCAAGTACGCCTTGGTGAATCGATCCGCCACAGACAGCCATTTGATCAGTTTCATGATTTCGCCTCTTTTCTTCTACCTTTCTCAAAGTAGTATATCAAAAAACGCGTGCGCGCGCAATAATATTATTTTTAAGCAGAAGGGGGACTCTGGCGCCCAATAAACGCAAAAAAAAGACGGGGAAAGTTTCCCCGTCTTTTTCCGTCTTACAGAATGTCAATATACTCTCCGTTCAAAGCCTTATTCATGCTTCGGACGGCACAGAACTTCCCACACATGGAACAGCTGTCCTCCTGCTCGGGAGCCCGGCTGTCCCGGATCGCCTTGGCCGTCTCCGGGTCCAGAGAGCACTCCCACTGCTTGTCCCAATCAAAGGTCCTGCGGGCGTCCGCCATGGCGTCATCCAGGTCTCTGGCATGGGGGACTTTCTTAGCAATGTCCGCCGCGTGGGCCGCGATCCGGGAAGCGATAATTCCCTGCTTCACGTCCTCCACATTGGGAAGGGCCAGATGCTCCGCCGGGGTAACATAGCACAGGAAAGCCGCTCCCGCCGATGCGGCGATAGCCCCACCGATGGCGGCGGTGATGTGGTCATAACCGGGAGCGATGTCCGTGACGATAGGACCCAGCACGTAGAAAGGCGCTCCCATACAGATGGTCTGCTGGAGCTTCATATTGGCCTCGATCTGGTCCATGGGCATGTGGCCGGGACCCTCCACCATCACCTGAACATCCTTTTCCCAGGCCCGCTTGGTCAGTTCACCCAAGCGCACCAATTCCTCGATCTGGCACACGTCGCTGCCGTCGGCCAGACAGCCGGGCCGGCAGGCGTCACCCAAAGAGATGGTCACGTCGTATTCCCGGCAGATGTCCAGGATCTCGTCGAAATACTCATAGAAGGGGTTCTCTTCCCCGGTCATGCTCATCCAAGCGAATACCAAAGACCCGCCCCGGGACACGATGTTCATCTTCCGCTTGTGTTTCTTGATCTGGTCGATAGTCTTGCGGGTGATGCCGCAATGCAGAGTGACAAAGTCCACCCCGTCCTCCGCGTGAAGCCGGACCACATCGATGAAATCCTTGGCTGTAAGGGTAGCCAGGTCCCGCTGGTAGTGGATGACGCTGTCGTACACCGGCACGGTGCCGATCATGGCAGGGCATTCCGCAGTGAGCTTCCGGCGGAAGGGCTGGGTGTTCCCGTGGGAGGAAAGATCCATGATGGCTTCCGCGCCCATATCCACGGCAGCCATCACCTTTTTCATTTCCACGTCATAATCCTTGCAGTCCCGAGACACCCCCAGGTTCACGTTGATCTTGGTCCGCAGCATGGAACCCACGCCGTTGGGATCTACGCAGGTGTGGAGACGGTTGGCGCAGATGGCCACCTGGCCTTTTGCCACCCAGTCCCGGATCTCCTCCTCGGTGCGGTACTCTTTTTTCGCAACGGCTTTCATCTCAGGGGTGATGATCCCCCGTTTGGCAGCGTCCATTTGTGTGGTGTAATTTCTCATAATGATGTTTCCTTTCAAACAGATATCAGTTTTCTTCCGCGAAACGGCTCTTCAGATTGAACAGGTGGTCCATGGGACCGGATCCCTTACCCAGATCCAGCATGGCTTCCAGGGCGCCGGAGATAAACTCCTTGGCCCGCTGGACCGACTCCTCTAAAGAGAAGCCCTTGGCCAGGTTGGCGGCAATGGCACTGGACAGGGTACAGCCTGTGCCGTGGGTGTTGGGGTTGTGGATCCGCTTTCCTGTAAACCACCGGCATTTTCCGTCCTTGTATAACAGGTCGTTGGCATCGCTGACGCTGTGGCCGCCTTTCAGCAACACGGCACAGCCGTAGCTCTCGCTGATCACTTTCGCCGCCTGCTCCATGTCCTCTTCCCTTTGGATCTTTCTTCCCGAGAGAACCTCCCCCTCGGGGATATTGGGGGTGACCACATCGGCCAAAGGCAGCAGTTCCTTGGTGAGTGTCTCCACTGCCTCTGACTTCATTAGGGCAGAGCCGCTGGTGGCCACCATCACCGGGTCCACCACGATCCGCTTTGCTCCGTAGTCACGCAACCCCTGAGCCGCCGCTTTCACCAGCTGTGCCGAGGGGATCATGCCGATCTTCACCCCGTCGGGGAAAATGTCCTCAAATACTGCGTCCAGCTGCTGCCGAAGAAACAACGGTGTCACTTCCTGGATAGCTCTGACACCGGTGGTGTTCTGAGCCGTCAGGGCTGTGATAGCGGTCATGGCGTACACGCCGTTCATGGCCATTGTCTTGATATCCGCTTGAATCCCGGCGCCTCCGCTGGAATCGCTTCCCGCGATGGATAATGCTGTTTTCATGGTATTGCTCCTTCCAAGTTTTCGCATTACTTTTCTTGAGCGACAGAAAGTGGTGCCCCCAGCCTGCCGCTTTGTTTCATTTCTGTTCCAAACCCGCCAGCGCCCAAAAGTCCCGGGCATCGCTGTACGTTTGGATAAAACAGTCTGCCAGCGCCCGCAGCTCCTGCTGGCGCTCCTCGTGCGCATCGTACACCCCGGCGGTGAGGAAGCCGTCCTCTTTTGCGGTGGACAAGGCGTGAAGGACGTCCTCCAGCACTACGGTCTCCTCTTTCCGGGTTCCCAAACACTGTAACGCCTGACGGTAGATCCAGGGATCCTCCTTTCCCGGGTCCCCGGGGCCGCAGGCAAACACTCCTTCAAACAGGTCCAGGACTCCCAGCCGCTTTAAGGCTCCTTCCGCCAGATGTTTCGGTGTCATGGTAGCCACGGACAGCTTTATGCCGCTGTTGTGGAGTTCCCGCAGAAACCCTTCCGCACCCGGCTTTAGGGGGACGGTATCCAGGTAATACCTTTGGATCATCCCGTCTATACCTGCCAAGATCTCCTCCACGGACAAGGTCACCCCGTAGTGGTCCCGGTAATACTGGGCAGACTCCTCCAAGGTAAAGGCGCGGAAGGTCTCCGCCAGATCTTCCACTGGCTCTTTGCCCAGAGAACGGAGGTAATCCGCCCCAAGAGTATCCCACAGTGACATGGAGTCCAACAGGGTACCGTCCAGGTCGAAAATGGCTCCCCGGATCATTTCTCCACCATTTCCTGGGTGAGCGCTTTCAGTTGGGAAGTGGCTTCCCGGATATCCTCCGCAGCGAAAATAGCGCTGATGACCGCCACGCCGCAGATGCCGCTGCCTGCCAGTTCCATTACATTCCCCTTGCCGATGCCTCCGATGGCCACCACTGGGATGGTCACCGCCTCACAAATGGCCTTCAAGGTCTCATGGCTCACCGGCTTGGCGTCGGCTTTGGAGTCGGTGTGGAACACAGCTCCTACCCCCAGGTAGTCGGCGCCTCGCTTCTGGGCAAGCACCGCCTGCTCCACAGTCTGGGCGGACACTCCTAATATCTTGTCCTCCCCTAGGATAGCCCGCACGTTCCCGGCCTCCATGTCCGACTGGCCAACGTGGACACCATCGGCGTTCACCTTTCTAGCCAGCTCCACATCATCGTCGATGACGAAGGGCACGTCATACTGGCGGCACAGCTGCTGGATCTCCAAGGCTTCCGCCAGGAATTCCTCTTCCGGCATATCCTTCTCCCGCAGCTGCACGAAAGTAGCCCCGCCTTTCAAGGCCTCTTCCACCTGGTGGTACAGGGTGCTGTCCCCCACCCAGGAACGGTCCGTGACAGCGTACAGCAGCAAGTCTTTTTTATCGCACTTCATACTTAGCTCCTTTGTTCAGGGTCTCCCCGTCCATGTTGTAGATGGCGTCAATGATCCGGTTCCGGTAAGTGGAGTTGCCTTCCCCGGGCTGCAAGTTAGCAAAGGCGATCTCCCCCGCCAGGCCCATGGAACAAACGGCGGCAGCCACGGCCTCGGTCTTGTCCTGGGGATTCGCCACCACATAGGCAGTACACAGACCGGAAAGCTGACATCCTGTGCCAGTGATCCTGCTCATCTCCGGCCGGCCGTTGCGGATGACATAGACTTTTTCCCCGTCGGCTACCAGGTCGATAGCTCCGGTGATGGCGATCACGGCTTCGGTCTTTGCGGCGAAATCTTTGGCGAAAGCCACCATGGCATCCAGATTCTCCTCGGTAACGGTGTCCGCTGCGTCAGCGTCCACCCCCTTGGTGGTACCGCTGCCCAAAGCCAAAGTCTTGATCTCCGAAATGTTGCCCCGGATCACGTCCAGTTTCAGCTTTTCCATCAGAGCCACAGCGGTGTTGGTACGCAGAGAGCTGGCGCCAGCCCCCACCGGATCCAGAAGAACGGGATGGCCCAACTCGTTGGCCTTCTCCCCCGCCTTGAACATTCCCTCGATGCTCCGCTTGTTCAGGGTGCCGATATTGATGTTCAAGCCTCCGCACAGGGAAGTGATCTCCGCCACGTCCTCCGGCTCGTCGGACATGATGGGGCTTCCCCCGCAGGCCAGCAGCACGTTGGCCACATCGTTGACCGTGACATAGTTGGTGATGTTGTGGACCAAAGGCCCCATCTTTCTCACATTCTCCAAACGATCTCCCAGCATTTTGACCTCTTTTCTCCGAAATCCGCTTTCGGTATGTATTTGCAATGAGTCAGCGGAACCCACCGAGCAAAAAAGGAAGCTACCCGGTTGGATAGCTTCCCATAAATGGCGCGATTGTTCAGGCTTCCCTACGTTGGCATTATCCAAATCAGGTTCATGGGTCGAAGGTCACACCTTCCTCTCAGCCTGTATTACAAGCTCCCCGCTATTTCATTGTAGAATTATGATACATCATTTTGCAAAAAGATGCAAGTCCCCTGAAAAAACAGCAAAAGAGCACGCCCCGCATAGAGACGCGCTCTTTCAAAAGGAACAGATAGCTAACCTTTTGACGTAATTAAATTTCTACTTCCTCACGGGAAGGAATGGAAGTCTGAGCGCCAGGACGGGTCACAACGATATCAGACACTCGAGACGCGAACCGGGCCGCCTTCTCCAAGTTCTCGCCCTGTGAAAGGGCCACTGCCAGCGCAGCCACGTAGCTGTCGCCCGCAGCGGTAGTATCCACCACCTGGACCTTGGGATTGGCCTCCATACGCACCTCGGATCCATCCTCCAAAAGCAGGTAAGAACCTGCGCTGCCCAAAGTCACCAACACGTTCTTCACGCCTTTTTTCTGCAAGGACAATGCGTCCTCCCGGAGAGAAGCCGGATCGTAGGGATGACCCATCAGGATGGAAAGTTCCGTCTCATTGGGCTTGAGAAGATACAGACACTGAAGCAGCTCCTCCGGCAGTCCAGCAACAGCGGGAGCCGGGTCCAAGATGACCTGCTTGCCCATGCGGTACGCTTCCTGAGCGGCATAGACCACTGTTTCCAGGGGGATCTCCAACTGGAGCACCAGGATATCGCACTCTTCCAGAAGCTGGTGATGCTCTTTCACATATTCCGGAGTCACCTGGGCGTTGGCGCCCTGGAGGACCAAAATAGAGTTGTCACCGCTCGGCAGCACCGTGATCACCGCCATACCCGTGGGAGAATCCTCGGCTTTGCGGATAGCCTCCACTTCCACGCCTACGGACTGAAGATTGCCGCAAAGACGCTCCCCGTGGAGATCAGCGCCCACCGCGCCCAGCATGGTTACCATTCCTCCCAGTTTCCCCATGGCATAAGCCTGGTTAGCGCCCTTGCCGCCGGGGACCAGACGCAGGTTCTGAGCCAGGATGGTCTCCCCCACTGCCAGAGCGTGAGGCAGGTCGGTAACGAAATCCATATTCATGCTGCCGATCACTAAAAGTTTCTTCATACTGTTTCCAGACTCCTTACCTCCCAGTCACGATACAGGCAATGGCTGCCCTTCTGCACAGCGACGCCAACGCCGCCCTGCTGTAAGGGCTCGGAGTCCTCCCACTCCAAGAGGGCTTCCCCGTTCACAGCCAGCTTGACTTTGCTCCCTTCCACAGTGAGGGTCAAACGGTATTCCTTGCCCGTTTCCCAGGGGAATTCTTTTTCCACCATCATTTTATACCCGTTCTGATTTTTTAGCAACGCCACTTTACCGGAACCATAGAAACCGGCAGCGTAGCTGCGCATGGCGCCCTGGACCCGGGCTTGGATCAGATGGATGTCTCCGGTCTCGGGGCGAAGGGTGCAGGAAAGCGCGTAATCCTTCCACAGATGGTGGCCGGTGTACATCTCGCCGAAATCAGCGCAGGAAAGGCTGAGATAGGGCCCTTCCAGATAGGTATGGCCCTTGAGCCGAGCAAACTGGGGAACTTCCTGATGCAGACCATGCCAATACTCCATCTGCAGCTTGGCAAAATCCATCCGATAATCAGGATCGCCTTCCACAAACAGGTCGTCCAGGTAAGCGGTGAAGTCGCCCTGAGCAAATCCGCAGGCAGTGCCCAAAAGGATCACGCCCACCTCTTGGATATAGCCATCCGTGCCGCCGGGAATGGTCAGACTCAGCTGATGCCAAGCGCCGTCAGCAGCAACCTTCTCGCCCCGGATCATTTCCCCGGTAGCGCCGTTCTTGGCGTAGATCTGAGCGGTAACGTCCATGCCGCTGCAAGGCATAGGCATCACGCTCAGCCGGACGGTCTGTCCGGGATAGACCAGAGGCGCGAAGAAGGGATCATAACGGGAGTCGCTGAAATCCTCCGGACGGTAATAGGTCTGCTTGTAGAAGCAATACTCTTCTCCGGGACTTGCCCAGGAAACAGACAGTTTCAGAGAACGGCTTCCCGTGAAGGCCTGCTCATCCGTGTTGCGGATGAAACACTGTCCCTGGCCGCGGCTGCGGATAGCATGAGTGCTGCCGGGATACTCGAAATGGCAGGTCTCCAAGCCTTCGTTCAGCAGCTTGTCCCAAGGAGCGGGGGGATTCTCCCCAGCCAGGAGATAGGCCATCTTGGCGAAATAGCTGGCGCCGTAGGGAACGTCCATGGCGTTCAGAGAGGGCACAACGCTGGAGCAGGCCAGGAAGTCATTGATGGGCTTGCGCCACTTGTCGTAGTCGATGCCTTCCAGTCCGCAATGGACACCCATGATGCAGCCTACGTTGCCCACGTTGCAGTCGGTGTCCCAGCCGCACATGTTGCAAATGCAGAGAGTGCGTTCAAAGTCACCGCCGCCGTACAGCATGGAGAGGATCATCACCGCAGCGTTGGGGATGATATGGCAGTTTCCGGGATACTTATCGTAGCCGAAATTCTCATAGATGTACTGGAAGCAGTCACGCCAATTCTCGGGATGCTTCTTGTAGTAGTCGGTCACAGCCCGAACGACCCGAGCGTACTCGCAGTCAGCGGGGATGTAGTCCAAGGCTTTTTCCAGCACCTTTTCCAGGTCAGGCTCCACAAAGGCCAGGCTGATAGCGCAGGCCACATACACGCCGCCCCACACGCCGTTGCCGCCGTGGGTGACACTGGCAGCTTTTTCCGCCAGCTTGGCCGCCTGCTCCGGATTGCCGGGAGACACAAGGCCCCAGGGATCGATGAAGATCTGTCCACCGATCTGTTCTGCCATGGTAGAACCGTTCTGCTCGATGCTGCCGCTGCGAGGAGCGGGGATACCGTTACGCAGGTTCAAGTAAGCAGTGTGCTCGGTGGAGATACCGTAGCCGCCCCACCAGAAGAAACCATGCTCAAAGGGCGCATAGTTGAGCAGCGCCTCCGCCACATCCTGGGCGGAAAATTTATTGAGATCCTTACAATCCTCAAGAGCCCGCACAAAGAACACAGGGCCGTTGCTATCATCGTCAGCGGCAAAGTTTTTATACTGCGCGGGATAATCCCACAGTTCGCCAAACACACGCTGGATCTTTTCGTAGGTCCAGCCCTCGATAGCCGCTCCCAATCGGATACCGATGACTTTGCCCATCCAGCCAGCGTACACGCGTTCCATATAATTTTCTGGCAATTTCATGTTATACCTTTCTCTCTGTTCTATTTATCTTCGCGCGGAGCATAGGAACTCCAGCGTATCCCGATCGATCATTGCGTCGGTAACTCCCCATTTTGTGGTGGAGAAACCAGCTGCCACAGTAGCCCTCCGGATCGCTTCCCGGATATCCAGGCCCTTTGTCAGGCATACGGCAAGCGCCGCGATAAACGCGTCCGCCGCACCGGTGGTATCCACCGTCTCAAAATCGGCCGCAGGGAACAACTCCCTACTGTTTCCATCGGTCCAATAACAGCCCTTGTGCCCCAGCGTCACGATCACTTGCTTGGCTCCCTTTTTCAGGAAAAACGCCGCCTGCTCCTCATAATCTTTCCCATCGGGGCAGAGCAGAGCACTTTCACGCTCGTTGGGCAAAAAGATCTCTGTTTTTTCCAACAGGCTGTCCTCGATCCGGTCTAACGCGGCAGGCTTGACAATCAATTTCACCTTCCTCTCCCAAGCCATCTGGGCCGCTGTATCTATCACATCTAAATCCAACTCAGTGGAAAGCAAACAATATTCCGCCCCTTCAAAGGCGTTTTGACTGTCTCGCATCTCTTCGGAAGTGAGCAAAGCGTTGGCACCCTTGTACACCATAATGCCGCTTTCGCCGCCTTCCTGCACGCAGATGTAAGCGTTGCCGGTGGAATCCCGGGAGGTCCTGCGCACATACTCCACATTGACCCCGCTGGACTGAAGATGATCCCACACCTCGCTACCAGCATAGTCTCTTCCAACTTTTCCGATCAGCACGGGGAAGCCTTCCAGCTTGGCCACTGCCACCGCCTGGTTCAATCCTTTTCCGCCAGGACACAGCATCTGAGAATTGGAAATAGCGGTCTGACCAATGCGGGGAAATTTATCCAAGGCAATGGTGGTGTCCATGTTGATGGAACCGACCACCACCAGTTTTTGACCACGTTCATTAGACGGAAGCGCCAGGCTTCCTCCCTCTTCCAGCCGAGGCACAGGAGATTCCCAAGTGGGCGCCGGAGCGGAAGGATCTTCGATCTGCTGGATCACTCTGCGGCATGCCTGTTCAGCCAGCTCCTCAAAGGGCAAAAGGTAATTTGCCAGGCTGGGCAGGAACCCGCTCACTTTCCGCTCGGCCAAACTGAGCACGGAAAGGTAACGAGGGATCCTTCTGTTTTTCCGAAAGGCCTCCTGATACACTTTGCCAGCCAAGTCCACGTCGAAGCAAAGCGCCGCGGTGTTTTCCAGAAGCAGTTTGGTGGGCAGCCCTCTTCCATCGTACCGGCAGACCTGAGCAGCCGCGAAAGGCAGATGGTTTTTTGCCAAGGCTTTTTGGAAACCTTCCACGAAAAGATCCTCTTCCTCGGAATGACCGTGGACCACACAGAAGATCCCACGATGCCGCCGTTTGATCAGCGTTTCCGTGGCCTCTTTTCCCCACTGCTCAAAGTCGATGCCCGGCAACGACGGGGAAAGACGTTTGCTCAGATCCAACGTGCAGCTGGGAATACTGTCGAAGCATTTTTCCGGCTCCAATTCAGATCCCCGAACTCTGCAAACCACCACGCCGTCCAAAGGATAGCCTTTCAAGGTGTCCACACAGGTCTGTTCCTCCTGGGGAGTTTCAGCGAATCGAGCGATCACGGAATAGCCCGCCTGAGAAGCTGTTCTCATCAGCGCTTCCAGAAACGCCTCCATTCCGGGACGCTTGTAGAGGATGGCCCCCAACAAAAACGAGTGAGGTCTCATGGGGAAGCGTGAACCGGAATACGCCTGATAGTGGTTTTCCTTCATCACGGAAAGCACCTTTTGACGGGTCTCCTCGCTGATCGCCTGGTCTTTCTTGTTCATGACCTTGGACACCGTGGAGATAGAAACTCCTGCCAATTTCGCGATTTCTCGGATATTCACCGCTCACCCCTCCTTCTCGTTTTACGAAACAATTTTCCTAAACTTGTTTCTTCGACAGTATAATAGCATGTTACATTTGGAAAGTCAACAATACTTTTAACAATTTCTTCACTTTTTTTAGTGTCCCTGGTTCATAGTGACCCTTCGGTACCTATATCGGTGAGGATCGCTTTCAATTCTGGGAGAGGCATGGTATACCGCTGACTGAGGTATCGCAGGGACGCGCCGATCTCCCCGTGAGGGCCGCCGTACTGGCTGATGATCATCTTGGCCAAGCGGGGATTGGTGTTTTTGATGTGGACTGGATATTGCAGTCGTTTTTCATAGACAAACATGGGTCAATTCCCCTCCTTTTCCCAGGGCCAGGGGTCGCTGACCCACGCCCAGCGGCTGGTCTCCTGGCTCAGATCACCCAGAGGGCCGTACTTCTCCTCGAACTCTTTCTTCAACCGGTCAGCCTTAGCGCTGTATTCTTCCAGCTTGCGGGCGGCTTCCTTGTTATTGGGATGGGTATCCAAAAACAAGTGGAGCTCCCAGCAGGCGAACCGGGCAGCGTATACTCGTCTGCGGAGTATTTGTTCTTCGTTCACCGGGGTGCCCCCCTTCTACCGTAAAAGGGTTTATCCAAAACGGGAAACAGTGTACCAGCGTCCAAAGCCCGTTCCATGGGGAGCAGCTCGTCGCCCCATTGCTGGAAGGGCACATATGCCATACCGGGCACCGGGTCCTTGGGAAGAGGGCTCAGGCCGTCCCGCAGGTCACAGGCCTTGCCCATCATCTCTTCTGCCAAGTCGATTACCCCTTTCCATGATTTTTTAGGGTCCGGTCTCTCGGACCTTGTCCCCTTGGTACAGCTTATGCGCTACCGAAAAAAGGGTGCATATCTGGATATTTTCAGGCAACAAAAAAAGAGCCGGTCCCAAAACAGGACCAGCTCTTTACAGCTGTTGCTATGTTACATGGAATAAATGGTCTCGGGCGCCAGGATCTCAAAACCATTGGCGTGGAGAGCTTCCGCGGCCTTCTGGCCGTTGTCCACCCGGATGATAACAAAAGCCTTGCCCTTGTCCCGGCTGATGAAAGCGTACATATACTCCACGTCGAAGCCCTCGTTGGAGAGCAGGCGCACCGCCTTGGAGAAAGCACCGGGCTTGTCGTCGATGCCTACGGCGATGACCTTGGTCAAAGTAACGGTCATGCCGTGGGCTTTCAGAGCCTCCACGGCCTCCTTGGGCTTATCCACGATCACCCGCAGGATACCGAAATCCCGGGTGTCAGCCACGGAAATGGCACGGATGTCGATCTGGGCCTCGGCCAGAACCTCGGTCACTTCCGCCATGCGGCCGGGCTTGTTCTCGATAAATACAGAAAGCTGCTGGATCTGCATACAGTCACGTCCTCTCCTTGAAACTCCGGCCCCAAAGGGCCTCCGCTTTTTTCTGTAACTATTATACCAAAAGGAAACCGGTTTGTCGATATGGGATTTTTACCCCAAATTCCGCCGGTCGATGACACGCTTGGCCTTGCCCTCGCTGCGCTCGATGGACTTGGGCTCCAGCAGGGTGATCTTGGCGGCGATATTCAACGTGGAGTGGAGAGCGTCCGCGATGTTGCGTTCCACACGCTCCAGGCTGCGGACAGTATCGGCGAACATACTCTCGTTCATCTCCACCTGGACTTCCAGGGTATCCAGGTTGTTCTTCCGGTCCACGATCATACGGTAGTTGGGATCCATACCCAAATCCAGCAGCACACTCTCGATCTGAGAGGGGAACACGTTGATGCCCCGGATGATGAGCATGTCATCAGTACGACCCTTGGGCTTGTTCATGCGCACCAGGGTACGGCCGCACTTGCAGGGCTCGTGAGTCAGGGAACAAATATCCCGGGTGCGGTAGCGCAACAGGGGCAGAGCTTCCTTGCCGATGCAGGTGAACACCAGCTCGCCCTCTTCCCCGTCGGGAAGCTGCTCACCGGTGACAGGGTCGATGATCTCCGGGAAGAAGAAATCTTCCTGGACATGCATGCCCGCCTGTTCCTCACATTCGCAGGCCACACCGGGGCCAGCGATCTCAGACAGACCGTAAATGTCGTAAGCCTTGATGGCCAGGGCCTTCTCGATCTCCCGGCGCATCTCCTCAGTCCAGGGCTCGGCGCCGAAAATGCCGATCCGCACCTTCAAAGTCTTGGGATCGATGCCCTTGTCACGCACCGTCTCGCCGATGTACATGGCGTAAGAAGGAGTGCAGCACAAAATATCCGAACCGTAATCCTGGAGGATCTGCACCTGACGGTTGGTGTTGCCGGAGGACACAGGGATCACCGTAGCGCCCAGCTTCTCAGCGCCGTCGTGAAGTCCCAGACCGCCGGTAAACAGACCGTAACCATAGGACACGTGGACAAAGTCCTCCTTAGTGCCGCCTGTGCCCACAATAGCCCGGGCAGCGCTGCGGGACCACACGTCCAGGTCGTTCTGGGTGTAGGCCACCACGGTCTGCTTGCCGGTGGTACCGGAAGAAGCATGGACACGAGCCAGTTCGCTCCGAGGCACAGCCACCAGACCAAAGGGATAGGTGTCCCGCAGGTCCTGCTTGGTGGTGAAGGGCAGTTTGGTCAGATCGTCGATAGAGTGGATATCCTCAGGCTTCAGGCCAATCTCATCGAACTTCTTCTTGTAGAAGGGCACATTCTCATAGCAGCGCTTGACAGCCTGGACCAGCCGCTTGGATTGGATCTCCCGCAGGGTCTCCCGTGAAGCGCATTCGATCTCCGGTTCAAAATAATTTGGCATGGGTAGGTGTTCCTTTCTCTGCTGTAGGTTCTCCGGGAATGCCCCGGCGCTTTTCAAAAAGACTTAGGCGTTCCAGCCCAGCTCAAAGGCTTTCTGGTTCATCTCCAGGAACTTGGGAGGCACGCAGCGCTCCACAGCTTTGAGCCAGTCCTCCTTCTTGCCGCCCAGACGTTTGGCCATGGCGCCGATGAGCACCACGTTCACCGCCTTGGAAGAACCAGCTTCCTCCGCCAAGTCCAGAGCGTCCACAGCCAGCACCTTGACGCCCTTTTCTTCCATCTGGGAGATCAGTCCCTGGGGGTATTCCTTGGCGCCGGTGACCACAGGCATGGGGTCGATCCGCTGGGTGCTGGTGACCACCACGCCGCCCTCCTTCAAATAGGGCAGGAAACGAGCTGCTTCCAGCTGTTCAAAAGCCAGGACCACATCGGCCTCGCCTGTCTCGATGACGGGGGAATACACTTTGTCGCCGTAGCGCACATAGGTGACCACGGAACCGCCCCGCTGGCTCATGCCGTGAACCTCGCTGACCTTTACATCGAAGCCCTGGTCCATCATGGCGTCGCCCAGGATACGGCTGGCGAGCAGGGTCCCCTGTCCGCCCACGCCGACGATCATAACGCTTTTATTCATAAGTAGTTACCACCTTTGCTTATCCAAACAATTTCACGTTTCCGCGTCCTCAGCCGATAGCCTCTTTGGGGCACAGAGTCTTGCACACGCCGCAGCCCACACACTGAGTGCCGTCGATGACAGCCTTGCCGTCACGATAACTGATGGCAGGGCAGCCGATACCCAGGCAGGCCTTGCAGCCGATGCACTTGTCCTGGTCCACCTTCAGGGCCGGAGCGTGCTTCACATATTTCAGCAGGGCGCAGGGACGGCGGCTGATAATCACAGAGGGCTCCTCGGCAGCCAGTTCTTCCTTCAGCACCCGAGTGACTTCCTTCAGATCGTAGGGGTCCACCACAGTGACCCGGTTGATACCGATGGCATGGCACAGAGCCTCCAGATCGATGGCAGCAGCGGGCTCGCCTTTGATGTTGTAGCCGGTGGTGGGGTTCTGCTGGTGGCCGGTCATGCCGGTGATGGAGTTGTCCAGCACGATCACCACCGAGTTAGAACGGTTGTAGGCAATGTCCACCAGGCTGGTAATGCCGGAATGAGCGAAGGTGGAGTCGCCGATGACAGCCACCGCTTTCTTCTCCCCTTCCTCGCCCCGGGCCTTGTTGTAGCCGTGGAGAGCGGACACGGAAGCGCCCATGCAGATGCAGGAATCCATGGCGCCCAGAGGAGCGGAAGCCCCCAAGGTATAGCAGCCGATATCGCCGCTGACATAGACCTTCTCTCGCTTCAAGGCGTAGAACACGCCCCGGTGGGGACAACCGCAGCACATGACGGGAGGCCGCACAGGGATCTCGGTATCCAGAGAGACGCACTGGGCTTCTTCCCCGGTGAGAAGCTTCTTCACCAGCTTCTGGGAGAACTCCCCGCAGCGAGGGAACAACTCCTTGCCAATGACCTTCACGCCAATAGACTTGCAGTGGGTCTCCACAAACTCGTCCAGCTCCTCCACCACATAGACAGTTTCACAGGAAGCGGCAAAGTCCTGGATCAGCTTCACGGGCAGGGGATATACCAGACCCAGCTTCAAATAGTTGACGCTGTCCCCCATGGCCTCTTTCACGTATTGGTACACAGCGCCGGAAGCGATCACGCCCACCTTGGCGCCGTTGTTTTCTACCTTGTTGAGAGAGGTGGTCTCCGCGTAAGCGATGAGAGTTTGGGTACGGGTTTCCACCTTCTCATGCTTGGGCTTGGCGAAAGCGGGAAGCATCACGTTCTTGGAGGGGTCTTTCTTGTACTCCTTCAAAGGCAACTCTTTCCGCTCCCCATCCTCCACAATGCTGCGGGAATGGGCGATGCGGGTGGTCAGCCGGAGGATCACCGGGGTGTCGAACTGCTCGGAGAGCTCGTAGGCCAGTTTGGTGAACTCCTTACATTCAGAGGAATCCGCGGGCTCCAGCATGGGGACCTTGGCCGCCCGGGCGTAGTTGCGGGAATCCTGCTCGTTCTGAGAGGAATGCATGCCGGGGTCGTCGGCCACAGCCAGAACCATGCCTCCGTTGACGCCGATATAGCTCATGGTGAACAGGGGATCCGCCGCCACGTTCAGGCCCACGTGCTTCATGGCGCAGAAGGAACGGGCGCCGCCGATAGAAGCACCACAGGCGGTCTCGGTGGCCACCTTCTCATTGGGAGCCCACTCGCAGTAAATCTCAGGATACTTCACCGCGGCTTCGGTGATCTCCGTACTGGGGGTGCCGGGATAGGCGGACACCACCCGGACACCGGCCTCATACAGGCCTCTGGCAACCGCTTCGTTGCCCAGATACAATTCTTTCATTTGACTCTTCCTTCCTCATTGATCCTGGGGCTGATTCCGCAGATCCAGCACCCGCTTAGCCTTGCCCTGGAACCGCTCCAGGCTCTTGGGAGACACCAAGGTCACTTGGGTCTCCAAGCCCAGCACGCTCTTCAGGCGGTCATGTATGTTCTTCTGAAGTCTCTGAAGCTCACCGAAACTCTCCAGCAGAGAAGCGTCCACAAGCTCCACTTTCACTTCCAAAGTATCCAAATAATTCTTCTTGCGCACCACCAGCTGATAGTGAGGTCCAACGTTCTCCGTGCCCACCAGCACGCTCTCGATCTGAGAGGGGAACACGTTGACGCCCTTGATGATAAGCATATCATCGGTGCGGCCCATGACTTTATCCATACGCACATGGGTACGGCCGCAAGCGCAGGGCTCGTAGTTCGGCCGGGTGATATCCTTGGTCCGGTACCGCAGCACCGGCATGCCCAGACGGGTCAGCGTAGTGACCACCAGCTCGCCCACTTCTCCGGGGCCTTTCTGCTCCAGGGTATCCTGGTCAATGATCTCCGGCAGGAAGGCGTCCTCCGCAAAATGGAGCCCGCACCGCAGATGGCACTCACCGGAAACACCGGGGCCAGTCAGCTCGGTCATGCCATAGTTGTCCGTCACGGTGACTCCAAGGTTCTCCTCAATGCGCTGCCGCATCTCCTCGGTGCAGCCCTCGCTGCCCAGGATGCCATATTTCAGCTTGGCATAGGCTTCCTTGGGATAGGGGCTTTCCCGCACCAGTTCGCCCAGGTACAGGGCGTAAGAGGGAGTTGCCACCAGACCCGTGACACCAAAGTCACGCAGCATCATCAACTGCTTTTCCGAGTTGCCGGAGGAAGCGGGGATCACCGTGGCACCCACCTTTTCCAGGCCGAAGTGGAGCCCCAGGGCTCCCGTGAACAGGCCGTAACCAAAAGAAATCTGGATGATGTCCTCCTCGGTGACACCGGAAGCAGTGACGATACGTGCCACGAAATCGGACCAATTTTCGATGTCCTGCTTGGTGTAAGCGCCCACTGTGGGCTTACCCGTGGTGCCCGAGGAAGCGTGGATGCGTACGATGTCCTTCATGGGGACAGCCAGCATCCCAAAGGGATAGTTGTCCCGGATATCGTCTTTCGTGGTAAAGGGGATGTACTGGATATCCGACAGCGTCCGGATTTTATCACCGGAGGTGATCCCCGCCGTATTCAAACGCTCATGGTAAAAGGGAACGTTGTTGTAGCAGTAGTCCACCATCCAGCGCAGACGGCGAAGCTGAAGCTCCTCGATATCCGCCCGCTTCATCGTCTCAATGTCTTTTTGAAAAAACCTTGGTTCCATGGTCTCCCAAACCTTCCTTCCCGGCGGCGTTTTAAAACGCTCCCGCCGGTGTTTTCTGGCGCTTTAAATCAGAAAAGCAGCCTTAGGTTATTTTACCGTAAATTTTGGCGGTTTGCAACACTTTTTCTACACGCTTCCATTTTTTCCGCCAACCAAGGCAGGTGGACCTCAAATTTGGGGCCGAAACGGTGGTCAGGACTTTTCTCAAAAGTGGTCTCAATGGTGCGCCAGGTGAATTCCGTGGCGGTCTCGCAGGCCTCTTCCAAAGCCGCTCCGTTGAGCAGTCCGCCCAGCAGAGCCGAAGCAAACAAATCGCCGGTACCGTGGTAGAAACCTTCGATCCGATCAGTAAGGAACAGTTCCATCCGACCAGTGCGGGAATCGAAACAGGCCGTCCCTAAACTGCCAGCTTTCAGCCACACACCGGTGAGCACTGCCATTCTAGGACCCATCCCGCACAGCTTTTCCAGGATCTCCTCTACCTTGTCGCGAGTATAGGGGCCCGGATCGTACTCCATCCCCAGCAGATGGCAAGCCTCAGTCATGTTGGGGACCACGATATCCGCTTTCCGGCAGAGCCGCTCCATGCCGTCGGCCATTTCCTGGGTGTAGGTCTGGTACAGCTTGCCTCCATCCCCCATCACCGGATCCACCATGATGAGGGTGTCCTCTTCCTTAAACCAATCAAAGATCTGCTCCACCAGACCGATCTGCCCTGCGCTGCCCAAAAAGCCGCTGTATAAAGACCGAAACTGGCAGCCGATCTTTTTCCAGTGTTCCGCCATGGGAAGCAGATCTCCGGTAAGATCCCGATAGGTAAAGCCGGTAAAGCCGCCGGTATGAGTGGAAAGCACCGCCGTAGGCATAACGGAAGTTTCCACCCCGCAACCGGAGAGCACCGGCAGAGCCACTGTCAAAGAGCATTTGCCCACCCCGGAAATATCGTGGATGGCAAGGCAGCTCATTTCTTTATATTCCATAGGTAATGTCCCGCCTTTTTTAAAGGATAATGGAACCAGTTTAGTACAGCCGGAGCGGATTGTCAAACCGGAACCGTGCCTAAAAGTCATCCGACATTCCATTTGAGAAGGAGCTCTATTTTTTTCAATAATTTTTCAAAATTTATATGGAACTTTTGCAACCTTTGTGACCGTTATGGTATTCTTATAGATGGAGAGAAACAGGAGATAACCGAATGTGGTCCGGCGTATCAAGCCCCGGACATCAAGGAGGTTGATGTACTTATGAAAAAGAAAACATTCGCCACCACTCTTTGCGTTTTATTGAGCGTGCTTCTTCTTTTCGGCTGCGCGGCTGCTCCCGTTTCCAGTCTGGGACCTGCGGTCCAGAGCCTTCCTGAGAAAGATCCCCTCTCCGTTTCTCAGGAGCAAGACCCCTTTACCGATGTTTCTCCCAGCGACTGGTTCTACGACCACGTGATGTGGACCGTAGATGCCGGGTATTTCTCCGGGACCACCGACACCACTTTTGAACCCCACTCCCCCATGAGCCGGGCTATGCTGGTGACGGTTCTGGCAAACCGGGAGGGAATTGCTCCCAACTTGTATCAGGACTGCCGCTTTTCCGATGTGGAATCTGGCGCCTGGTATGCCCAGCCTGTGGAATGGGCCGCCACTTGGGGGATCGTCAGCGGCACCGGTATGGGAAAATTCACCTATAACACCTTGACATTGGAGACCTTCTCCCCTGCCGCTCCCCTCACCCGCCAAGACGGAGCGATGATCCTCTACAACTATCTGAAGAAGCTGGGCATGGACGCCACTGTTCAGGAAGGGGCGGCTGACCAGTTCTCCGACGCCGGGGAGATCTCATCCTACGCCCGAACCGCTCTTGACTGGGCGGTGTGTACCGGGATCCTAAAGGGTGACGGCGGGAAGCTCCGCCCCCAAGGAACCCTCACCCGGGCGGAAGCGGCCGCTCTCCTTCACAGCTTCTTGGACCTGCTTCCAGAAGGAACTGTTTTGGGCGATTTCCCAGTGAAACCCATCCAGGATATCCTATTTAAAGCAAACGGCCAGATTTACACCTACCGCATCCCCCAGATCCAACTGGACAGCGTAAACACGCAGCCGATCCATGACGCCATCAACGAGACCTATTTTGAGACTCTGAGCTGGGTCCAAGAGAACGCGGGTTCCGGGTATTCTCCCTTCTGCTCCCAGATCGGCTACTTCACCGGCATGACTCACGGAGTATTGTCCCTGGTGACCTTCGATCGCACCAACGAGGACCTCGACTACCTAGTCTGGAACGTGGACACAGCCACCGGCCAGCAGATAGACAGCGCTTCCCTTTTGGAGAGATCAGGTTACACCCTGGAGGAGTATCAACGGGCAGCCCGGGGGGCATTGGAGAAAGCTTTCAATAACTTCGAGGCTTATTACCTGGAAGGCTTGGAATGCAACCCCTACCTGGACCCCTTCCTGCGGGAAATGACTCTCTACCCCGCCAGCTACGGCTTCGAGGACTGGGAACCCCCTGCCGGCGAGCCGTTTTTCGGTGAACCCCACTCCATGCAGGGCGCCCAGCTTTTTGTAGACAGCAGCGGTCAGCTTTGGATAGTGGGAGTAATTTGGCACGATGTAGGTTCCGGGCGGAGGTATGTGGCGCTGCCCCTGGAGCTTTATTGGAAATAACTTTTTAAAAGGGTAATCAATAAAATAGAAAATAAAAAGAAGGCTGCCGGGAGACCGGCGGCCTTTTTTCGTTGTATGATGTCCTCAAAACAAGGGATTTACAAACCGGGAGAAAAATGGTAAACTATTTGATAATTATCGGCTTTTGGCACGTTGGCCGGAAGAAAGGCGGGAACACTATGAAAGGCTACAACGACAAGGGAAGAAAGTTGTTCGTCCGCGTCACCGCATGGGTCCTGGTGGTGTTGATGGTCGCCACGGTCTTTTCCGTACTGATCTTCCGGTAAAAAACGGGATCTTTTTTCAGGAATACAGCCGCCCTCTGGGCGGGATGGAGGGTTTTCACACTATGAGCAACAAAGGGAAGTATTATCTGACAACAGCCATTGCTTACACGTCCGGTAAGCCTCACATCGGCAACGTGTATGAGATCGTCTTGGCGGACAGCATCGCCCGCTTCAAGCGCATGGAAGGCTACGACGTGTTTTTCCAGACCGGTACCGACGAACACGGTGAGAAAAACGAGCTGAAAGCAGAAGCGGAAGGCGTCACTCCCAAGGAATTCGTGGACCGGGTGGCCGGCATCATCAAAGGTCAGTTCGACCTGATGAACGTCTCCTACGACCACTTCATCCGCACCACCGACGATTACCACGAGGAACAGGTGAAGAAGATCTTCAAGTACCTTTACGACAAGGGTGACATTTACAAGGGCGCCTACGAGGGTCTGTACTGCACTCCCTGCGAGAGCTTCTGGACCGAGAGCCAGCTGGTGGACGGCAAATGCCCCGACTGCGGCCGGGAAGTCCACCCCGCCAAGGAGGAAGCCTACTTCTTCAAGATGAGCAAGTACGCTCAGCGGCTCATCGACCACATCAACGCTCATCCCGAGTTCATCCAGCCCGTGGCCCGGAAAAACGAGATGATGAACAACTTCCTGCTGCCCGGTTTGCAGGACCTGTGCGTGTCCCGTACCTCTTTCACCTGGGGCATCCCCGTGGACTTTGACCCCAAGCACGTGGTGTACGTGTGGCTGGACGCTTTGACCAACTACATCACCGGTATCGGCTACCACTGCGGTGAGGAGAGCACGGAGCAATTCGGGAAACTGTGGCCCGCCGACCTGCATCTGATCGGCAAGGACATTATCCGCTTCCACACCATCTATTGGCCCATCTTCCTGATGGCTCTTGACCTGCCCCTGCCCAAGCAGGTGTTCGGCCATCCCTGGCTACTGATGAACGGCGGCAAAATGAGCAAGAGCAAGGGCAACATCATCTACGCCGACGACCTGGTGGACATGTTTGGCGTGGACGCAGTGCGGTACTTCCTGCTCCACGAGATGCCCTACGACAACGACGGCAACCTGACCTGGGAGCTTGTCTGCGAGCGGACCAACTCCGACCTGGCCAACACACTGGGCAATCTGGTGAACCGGACCATCTCCATGAGCAACAAGTACTTTGACGGTGTGGTGACCAACACCGGCGTCACCGAGCCCGTGGACGACAATTTGAAAGCTGTGGCTGCTGCCTGCCGCGATAAGGCCGCCGCGAAGATGGCTGACCTGAAGGTGGCCGACGCCATTACTGAGATCTTCACCCTGTTCAAGCGTTGCAACAAATATATTGACGAGACCATGCCCTGGGTGCTGGCCAAGTCCGAGGACACCAAGCCCCGTCTGGCCACAGTGCTCTACAACCTGGTAGACTGCGTCTGCCTGGGCGCTTCCCTGCTCCAGCCCTTCATGCCCAGCACCTGCGAGAACATCTTCCAGCAGCTGAATGCCCAGCCCCGTGACTGGGACGATCAGGTCAAGACCGGCCTGTATCCCAGCGGGAACAAGGTCACTGACAAACCGGAGATCCTCTTCGCCCGCCTGGACGTGAACGAAGTCATGGACAAAGTGGTGGCCATGGAAGAAGCCCGCAAGCCTAAGCCCGCCATCGAAGTGGAGCCCCAGCTCACCGAGCCGGTTGACTTCGATACTTTCTGCAAGTGTGATTTCCGCGCCGTGAAAGTGAAGGCCTGCGAAGCTGTGAAGAAAAGCGCCAAACTGCTGCGCTTCACCCTGGACGACGGCACCGGTACAGACCGGCAGATCCTCTCCGGCATCCACAAGTGGTACGAGCCTGAGGACCTCATCGGTAAGACCCTGGTAGCCATTGTGAACCTGCCGCCCCGGAAGATGATGGGCCTGGAAAGCTGCGGTATGCTGCTTTCCGCCGTCCACACGGAAAAGGGCGAGGAGTGCCTGCACCTGATGATGGTGGACGACTCCATCCCCGCGGGCGCCAAGCTCTGCTAAGAACATTCCCTAAGGTTATAGAAAACAATGATACATTCCATTTTTGATTCCCACGCCCACTACGACGATTCCCAGTTCGACGAGGACCGGGAACAGCTTTTGGGCTGGGTGCTGCAAGAAAAAGGTGTCAGCGGCGTCATCAACATGGGTGCTGACCTAGAAGGCTGCCGCGCCACTGTGGAGCTGGCCCGCCGGTACGACTACTTCTACGGCGGGGTGGGCATTCATCCGGAGTGCGCCCGAGAGCTGCCGGAGGACTGGCTCACTCAGGTCCGGGAGATGCTGAAAGAGCCCAAGATCGTGGCTCTGGGAGAGATCGGCCTGGACTATCACTGGCTGGACGAGTGCCCCAAAGACCGTCAGAAGGAAGTGTTCGCCGCTCAGCTGGAGTTGGCGAAAGAGTTGGCGGTCCCCGTGGTGATCCACGACCGAGAAGCCCACGCTGATGTGCTGGAATTTCTCCAGAAATACCAGCCCGCCGGGGTGGTCCACTGCTTCTCCGGAAGCTGGGAAACCGCCCGGGAAATCCTCAAGCTGGGGATGTACATCGGGCTGGGCGGTGTGGTCACCTTTAAAAACGCCCGTCACGCAGTGGAAGTGGCTCAGAACCTGCCCCTGGACCGGCTGCTACTGGAGACTGACGCCCCTTACATGGCGCCGGTACCCCATCGGGGAAAACGAAACGACTCCTCCCTCATCGCCCATGTGGCGGAGAAGATCGGAGAACTGCGGGGCATGGACCCCCAGGCGGTGGTAGAGATCGCCGGAGAAAACACCCGCAGGCTGTTTGGGATCGCATGAGAAAGGATTGATACCAATGGAAGATAACAACTACGTTGCGTCCATCACCTACGAATACGAGAAAAACCTCTACGTAAACATGACCAATCAGTGCTGCAACGCCTGCGATTTCTGTCTGAGACAGAACAGCTCCGGCAGCCTGTACGCCAAAAACCTTTGGTACAAGAGCGCCGAGCCCACCAAGGAGGAGATCTGGGAGGATCTTTGCCGCCGGGACCTGAACCGTTACAATGAAGTGGTGTTCTGCGGTTACGGAGAACCCGCCTGCCGCTGGGACGACATGATGTGGCTGTGCGATCAGCTGAAGGCCAATGGCTCTCACTTCATCCGGATCAACACCAACGGCCTGGCAGACCTGATCACCGGCCGCAACGCCGCTTTGGAGCTGGACGGTCGGGTAGACGCGGTATCTGTCAGCCTGAATGCCAGCACACCGGAAGGCTATGATGCGGTATGCCACAGCAAATTCGGGCTGGACGCCTTCCCCGCCATTTTGAAATTCACCGCCAGCGCGGTGCTGAATGTTCCCCATGTGCGCATGACCGTGGTCAGCACCATGCCCAAGGAAGAGATCGACGAGTGCAAGCACATCTGCGAGCGCATCGGCGCCGACTTCTACGTGCGGGAATACATTGACAAGTAAGCGACAAAGCGAAAAGCGGAGGGACACAATGTTCCTCCGCTTTTTTGTGCAAAAGATCCCGCAAGTCGAGATGACTTGCGGGATCTTTTATTTTGCGAAAACCGGCCAGCCTCCCTGCCTGCCGCCCTTCGGGCGCCTGCGGCTGGGAGGCCTCCTTGTTTCGGATTCACCGGTCAAGGTCGTGGGACTCTGTCCCACACCCTGCAAACTTTTTGAAAAAAGTTTGATCAAAAACTTTTACGCCGCTTCGCGGTTACAGGGGCAGGTAACCCACTTTCTTCATCACTTTCTGCAAGGTTTTCCGGGCAATGCGCTCCGCTTTCGGGGCATTGTCCTTATAGCACTGCTCCAAGTACGCCTTGTCGGCGATGAGCTGGTGATACCGTTCCTGGATGGGACGCAGCTCCTCGATGACCACTTCTGCCACGGCAGGCTTGAACTCCCCATAGCCCTTCCCGGCGAACTTGTTCTCGATCTCCTCCATGGTCTCCCCTGTAATGGTGGAGTAAATGGCCATCAGGTTGGAAACGCCGGCCTTGTTCTCCGGATCGAAGCGGACAGTAGCGTCACTGTCGGTGACGGCACGCTTAAACTTCCGCATAATGGTATCCGGATCGTCCAGGATCGTAATGAAGGAATTCACGTTCTCATCGGACTTGGACATTTTCTTGGTGGGGTCCTGCAAGGACATGATCCGGGCGCCGTGCTTGGGGATGATGGGCTCGGGCACCACAAACGTGGGGCTGTACAGGCCATTGAACCGCTCGGCGATGTTCCGGGTCAACTCCAAATGCTGCTTCTGGTCCGCGCCCACCGGCACGTAGTCCGCTTGATACAGCAGAATGTCAGCGGCCATCAGACAGGGGTAGGTGAACAGACCGGCGTTGATATTGTCGGCGTGCTTGGCGGATTTATCCTTGAACTGGGTCATCCGGGAGAGCTCCCCGAACTGGGTGTAGCAGTTGAGGACCCAGGCCAGCTGAGCATGTTCCGGCACCTGGCTCTGGATAAAGAAGATGGACTTTTCCAGATCCACCCCCATGGCCAGCAGCAGAGCATAGGCAGACAGGGTGTTTTTCCGGAAATCGGCAGGCTCCTGCCGCACGGTAATGGCGTGAAGGTCCGCCAGACCGTAAACGCACTCGTAGTCGTCCTGAAGGCGGACAAAGTTCTTCAAAGCGCCCAGGTAGTTGCCCAGGGTAAAGGTGCCCGTGGGTTGGATCAAACTGAGGACCCGCTTTTTCTGTTGAGTTTCCATAGTGTATCTCCTTATTTCGTCATATCCTGAAGGGTTTCCGCCAGTAGCCGGATACCCTCTCTAAGCTGTTCATCGGTAGGTGTAGAGAAATTGATGCGGAAAGCGTTGCAAGGCTGGGTTTCGTCAGTGAGGAAGGCGGTACCGGGAACCACGCAGACCTTTTTCTCCATGCCCCGCTTTACAAAGTCCAGCATATCGATGCCATCGGGCAGTGTGCACCAAGCAAAAAGACCGCCCTCGAACTTGCTCCAAGTGATGCCCACCGGCTTGAAGTACTGTTCCATAGCTTCCAACAGAACGCTGCTCTTCCGGCGGTAGATCTCACGGAGACGATTCAAATGAGCCTCATAGTCGTACTGGGTCATGATCCGGTGGCAGACGATCTGGGCCCACATATTGGAGTGGACATCCTCGCCCTGCTTGCAGACCACCATCTTCTGGATGACCTCCTTGGGGCCGATGGCGTAGCCCACTCGCATACCGGGAGAGATCACCTTGGAGAAGGAACCGGCGTACATGACCACGCCTTCCGTATCCAGAGACTTGATGGAGGGCACATCTTCCCCTTCGAAACGCAGGTCGCCATAGGGATTGTCCTCCAGCACGATGACTCCATGATCCCGGCACAGCTCATAGACTTTCTTCCGCTTCTCCAGGCTCATGGTGATACCAGAGGGGTTCTGGAAGTTGGGAATGGTGTAGAGGTATTTCACGTTCTTTTCCCGTTCCAGGGCTTCTTCCAGCTTTTTAGTGTCGATGCCGTCCTCTTCCATGGGGATGCCCACCAGGTTGGCCCGATAGGAGCGGAAGGTGTTCAGGGAACCGATAAAACTGGGAGCCTCACACAGCACCGTGTCGCCCTCGTTCAAAAGGGTCTTGGTCAGCAGATCCATCACCTGCTGAGCGCCGCTGGTGATGAGGATGTCATCGTTTTCGCTCCCCACATGGTGCTTTTCCTTCATGTAACCCAGCAGATGCTGCCGTAGAGGGGTGTAACCCTCGGTGACGCCGTACTGGAGCGCCTCGATGGGAGTATTCTGCAACAGATTCTGAGAAATGGCTTGGACCGCGTCATAGGGGAAGGCGTCCGGGGCGGGATTGCCCGCGGACAGGGGGATCACGTTGGGATCGGAGGAATTTTTCAAAATCTCCCGAATAGCGGAAGGCTTCAAACTCTGCACCCGTTCTGAAAACTGGTATTTCATGTTCAATCCACTCACTTTCTTCAGATGCTTCAAACAGTTGAGACGGCAATAAAAAAAGCCCCTCCCCGCCTTGTTTCCAAGGACCAGGGACAGGACTCACCTGCGGTGCCACCCACATTGACAAAGATACACTTTGCCCACTTTCGTTCCTTAACGCGGAAAACGTCGAGCCATACTCCCAGCGCGCGCTGGATTCCGGCCCGCCCTCCCGGGACCATTGACGCTGCTGCTCCTGCCGCGTTCCCACCGCCGGCGGCTCTCTGAATAAGAGCGAAACTGCGCTACTTTTTCCCGATCACAGGTTTCTCTTTCAAATTTTCTCTATTATACTCTCCCCCAAAGAAATTGTCAAACGGAAAAGAAGCCAGTCTAAGATTACATAAATTCTTACCATAACTTTTCATTTAGTTTTTTCGTCATCAGGCCGTGGGAAGTCCCCACAAAGGGGACAAACTGGAATTTTCCCCAGGAAACCGACAGAAAGGCTCCTCCCATAAGTGACAGGAAATTTTTAGCAGGACAGGTATAATTCTTCCACAAGCCGCATAGCGGTTTCCATAATTTATTGATTGAGGCGGTGTTTTCGGTGGAAGAGACAAAAGTCCGGCAATTTCGCGCGCGGTTGGGAGAAGCCCTTTCCTCCCCCTACGCCCGCAAAGCGGTCATTCAAGTGGCGGGGTTCTTCGGGGGGCTCCTGTGCTCCCGTGGTTTGGTATTCGGCAAGTATTCTCCCTTCGGGGTGGCACTGGCGGCCAGCGTCCCCAGAGAAGGATTGTGGGCAGCAGTGATGGGCGCTTTCTTCGGTTACCTCCTCCCTTCTGCCACCTACATACCCGTGCGTTACGAAGCCGCCCTCTTAGCGGTGGCGGCCATCCGCTGGTCCCTCTCCGAGCTGAAAGGAGTCAATTCCCACGTGTTGTTCGCCCCTGTGGTGGCGTTTCTGCCCTTGCTCCTCACCGGAATGACCATGGTGTTCCTCAACGGCTCTTTGAGCTACACCGCCGCACTGTACGTAGCGGAGTCCTTTCTGGGTTCCGGATGCGCTTATTTTCTCCGTCGCACCGGCAATCTGCTGCTGGGCCTGACAGGAGACGGCAAAAGCAAGTCCGCCGGGATCTATGACAGCGGTGATGTGGCAGCTCTCACGGTTTCCGTAGGCGTGGTGGTGCTGGCCTTCTCCGGAGTGACTTTCGGAGGAGTCTCCCTGGGGCGGATCCTTATGGTGCTCCTGGTGCTGTACTGCGCCCGGCTGGGCGGGATCTCCGGGGGCACAGTGGCCGGTGTGGCCGCCGGTGTGATCCAAGGTCTTTCTACCGCTGGACTTTCCTATCTCTCCGGGGCGTATGGGCTGGGAGGTCTTATGGCCGGAGTATTCTCTCCCATGGGGAAGATCGCCACAGCAGTGGCCTTCATCCTTTCCCACGGAGTGGCCTCCATGCAGGTGGGCACCAGTTCTCAGGCCACTATTCTCCGAGGTGCCGTGGAAGTGGGAGCCGCTACCATTCTCTACATGGCTATACCTAAAAGTCAGCGGATTGCCCAACTGTTCGGCGTGCGGAAGGATACCCTCAGCGGCGGTGCCCTCCGAGGGAACATCGTTCTGCGGCTGCGCCACGCGGCGGAAGCCCTTTCTCAAGTCCACACCTCTGTGGAGGAGATCTCCCAAAAACTGTCCGCCGTGTGCGCCCCCAGTCTGCAAGGAGTGTATGACCGTTCCGTGGAAGCCATCTGCGCCGGATGCAGCGCCCGGGGAGTCTGCTGGCGCAAGCACAAGGAGGAGACCCTCCGCAACTTCAGCAAGCTGACCAAGAGCCTGCGTGAGAAGGGACGGGTAGACACTTTGGACTTCACCCCAGAATTCTCCGACCGCTGTGGTCGGTCCGGAGAGATGCGGGACGAGATCAACAAGAACTACGGCCGATATCTGTTGAAGGAAGCCGCTGAACTGCGGGCCGCTCAGATCCGGGAAGTGGTGGAAGAGCATTTCCAGACCACCGCGGATATCCTGGACGAGATGGCCGGGGAATTTTCTCAGTATCAGAACTTTGACGAGGAAGCAGCTCAGCGGGTGGCCCAGATCCTTCGGGAAAACGGCATAGAGCCTTTGGAAGTCTGCTGTCGGCTGGACCGCTTCGGCCGGATGACCGTAGAAGCGGAGGTATCCAAAGAGCGGCAGAAACGGCTGAACCGTGCCGTCTTTACCAGGGAGATCTCCGCCGCCTGCGGGCGGGTGTTCTCGCCCCCTTGTGTCAGTGCCGCCGGGGAGAATTGCCGGCTGCAAATGTGTCAGCGCCCTGCCTATGACGTGGCAAGAGGATTTTCCCAGTACAGCGCCAAGAACGGTGCCTTCTGCGGGGACAGCGCCAGCGTGTTCTACGACGGCTGCGGACGTCTGGTGGCAGTGCTCAGTGATGGCATGGGCACCGGCGGTCGGGCAGCGGTAGATGGAGCCATGACCTGCGCCATGGCGGAAAGCCTCTTGAAAGCCGGCATCGGGTTCGACTCCATGCTGCAAACGGTAAACTCCGCGCTCATCGCCAAAAGCGGGGACGAATCTCTGGCGACTCTGGACATCGCCTGTATCGATCTCTTTTCCGGCCGAGCGGAATTTCTTAAAGCGGGAGCGGCCTGCACCATCCTCCGCCGGGGCCGCAAGTCGGAGATCATTGAAGCTTCCAGTGTGCCGATAGGTATCATGCCCCAGGTGGAATTCGCCGCTTACCACCGGGATCTCTCTCCCGGAGACGTGGTGGTGCTGGTATCCGACGGGGTGACCGCCTCAGGCCAGGAATGGCTGGAGGACATGGTCCTGCATTGGGACGAGGAGGAAAACCCCAACCTTCTTGCCCAACGGATCATCGACGAGGCAAAGAAGCGCCGCAGCGACGGTCACGAGGACGACATCACAGCTTTGGCGCTGGTACTGAAATAAAACAAAAAGGGACAGGTCCTTGGATGACCTGTCCCTTTTCTTATTCGTCTTTCGATTTGGGAACTGTGTAAGTCAGCGCTTGCTGACTGTCCCCTATTCCCTCCGTGGTGGGGTCTGTGATACAGGCCCACAGGGAGGCCAGCGCCGCTACCAGCAGCACAGGGTTACCCACTGCGGCGCAAAGCGCCTGCCACAGCGCTGCCCAAGAGGTCATGTCCTCCCATTGGAGCCCCAATCCCACCAGGATAGGCGACAGGATGGCTGCCGCCACTTGAGCCCAAAACATGGGGTTTTTAAAACGTACTTTCCAGTTGATCGTTGTCATAAAACGCTCCTTTCCTCTGTTCCAGCAGGGCTAACCGATTCTCACACCGGTTCAGCCGCTGGTCCTGCCCGTCGATCCGTGTATTTAAAAGCCGCTGGATCTCCTCCCCTTTGGCTCGCAGGTTTTCGTCCTCCCTTTCCAGCTTGCTCAGCTGGGCCAAAACATGTTCCAAAATAGCGGAAAGCCGGGAGATGGTTCCGTTTAGCTTGACCAATGGTCCCGCCACGGCTGCCGCCAGCCCCACCACCACCGAGAGACTGGTCACTACTGTCCATTCGTTCACCAGGATCCCCCCTTTGCCCCAAAGGCTTTCAGCCGGGATCCCCCCACGGACACGAAGGGAGAAAGATCCTCCCCACCTTCCCGGGGTCCGGTGCGGGCCCTGGTAAAATACCCGATGGCCAATGCCATAACACAGTCGTCGTGGGCGCCCATTTGTGCTTCCGGCCTTCCCCTCTCGTTGCGCACGAAGGTGAGCATCTCGTTCAGGGTGTCTTTGTCGTGGATCCACTGCACATGGTCCCGCACCACCTCTACCAATCCGGCGATAACCAGGGGACGCGTGACGCTGCTGGTTTTGAACCCGTAGCTCTGATGGACCTTATGGGTGAAGCTGTCCTCAGACTGACGCACATACTGCCGTGGATACCGCAGCCGCTCCAGTTCCCGGATAGGATAGCTGGAAAAGTTGGCCTCGATGGAAACCAGAGCCTTGTTGTAGTACATCCCCAGGCAGTAAAGCTGTTTGGCGAACAAGTCCTCGTCCATCTGACCCCGGATGGTACAAACTTGGTTTCCCGTGGCGTAGTGGATCACCTGGCCCACGTTGAAGTCAGACCCCTCCCCGGCAGTGTCGGCCCCAATGACGTAAGAGCCGTTGGGCTCCACGTCCTGAAAGATCTGGATAGGACCTGTGGGACTCTCCACCCACCGGATGGAGTCATCGTCGATGAGCACCTGGTTAGCGTCATAGCTGTACCAAGTGTCGAACACGAACTCTCCCCGCTTTACCGGGCCGGTAATCTCCGTCAGTCTTTGAGAGACTTTTCGGGCATCAAAAATGGTCTGTCCCAGCACGCCCCACTCACCAAGACAGTACACGGAGTAGTAATAAGGGTCAGTTTCCTTGTACCCTTCCAAAGTGCGCTTGTAATCCTCGTCTAAAAAACGGTTATCCTTATAAGTGGACCGCATAACTGAGGACCGAGGGTCTTGCCGGTCAAAGAAACGCCGTTTCAGCCAGTGGTTGGCGGACACAGGATTGAAGGTGAGCACGATCTGCTTGTGGGTCCCTTTGCCCCGCAGACGCACGTCCAGCTGGTTGAAATCATCTTCCAGTACCTCCGACGCTTCCTCGATCCACACGTCGGTAAGCTCCCCCTTGGGAAAGGTGAGGGATTTCAGCTTTTCCGTATCATCCAAGCCCTTGAAGATCACCGCATTGCCGTTGGCGCAGGTGATGCGCATGTCCGATTCCTTACAGCTGAACAGACTTTCCAGCCCCCATTTTCCAATGACCTGTCGGAACAAGGCGAAGGTGGAGTCCCGGTTAGTGGCGGCCACGGCCCGTACCACCAGCACATTGCACAGGGGCAGAGACAGCAGCCTGTACAGGAACCGCTGGACCACAAACACGCTTTTCCCGGAACCTGCCCCGCCGTAAAACAGCAGATAGCGATGGGCGTTGTCCTGTAAGTAAGGGTAAAAGGCTGGGTTGAAGGCGGTCTTGGGGATCGTCACTTCCATGTTACCCCTCCTCCCCTTCCACCCGAACGGTGATGGGTCCGGGGTCGTGGGTATTCTTCTCCCCGTAGCCAAAGCTGCTTTGCAGGATGAACCTGGCCCCGGAAGAAGTGTCTCGCCGGTATACTGCTTGAAGAGTCTCCTCCTCCACATGGGAACGGGCCCATTCCAGCAAATTGACCACGGGGCCACTCTCCCGTGCGGCAAAGCGTTCCATCTCCTCCCGTCCGGAAAATCCCAAAGCCAGTGCCAATCCTGTCACCGTGGGGAAACGCTGGGCCTGGTCACAGTCCCGCAGATAAGTTTCTGCCGCCGCTTTCAGGGCACGGAGGCTTTTGGGACGCTTGGGTCGTTTTTCCTCCATGATGGTCACCTCCCCTCAGCAGCCGGGCGTACTGGCTTTTGAGCACTTCCAGTTCCCGCAGCCGCTGGGGATCCAGATCCCGCTCTTTGCTCAGGCGCTGGATCTCCTCCGCTACCAGCCGCCTTAGATGGATGCGAAAGGGACATTCCTCCCGTCCGCAGTGAGCTGTTCCTTCCACCATGCGGTAATATCGACAAGTGCCGGGGTAAGGACAGCTTTTGGTTTCGATCTTCACGATTTCTCCTCCTTTTCAAAATCACCTGGAGGGAAACAGAGGCCACACACACGGCTGTAAGCGTATCGGGCTTTTCCAATGGTCCAGCGGTACCCCAGTTCCGCCACGATCTGCTTCCAGGGGATGGGAGCGCCGTATTCCAGCACCTTCTGGGCGACGATCCTGGCCTTGGGGTCCGGCAGACGGCGGGGCAGTCCTCGGGCTTCCTCTAACAAACAGCGCAGCCTTCGGGCTCGCTCCTCCTCTCCGGGAACACGCTCCACAGCGGAAAGCTCCTCCTCCAAATAGGCAGCGTGCTCGAATTCCCGGCGGGTCATACCCGATCTCCCAGGGCTCTCCCCAGGGCGCGGCGCTGAAGCACATGCCCTGTCACCCGCAGGTCGTCACGGATTTCCATCAGTCTGCCGATCCGTTCCCACAGGTCGGACTGCAAGTGCAGCCGATTTTCTCGCCTCAGCTCCTCCAGCCGCCGGTCGATGCGCTCCGCTTCCGTCAAATATTCCCGAGCCATTCGCTCATAATCCATAGGTTTGTCCTCTCCTTCCCTCTTGGGAATTTCTGGGGACCTAGAGGGAATATTTTCCTCTCTTGGGCCCTCTATATCCAGTTTAGTACTCTTATGAGTATTTGTCAAGACATTTTACCTATAAGAGTAAACATCCCTTGACTTTTTCTCTCATATGATTTATCCTATACGCAAGAAAGTTGGTGACGCTATGACGTTTTTAGAAAAACTAGACGCGCTGATGGAGCGGGCTGGCCTCAACCGAAGGAGTTTATCCCTCAAGGCTGGTATTCCGTACACCACCATCGACAACTGGTATAAACGAGGCTACGAAGGCTTACAGCTCTCTACCGCTGGGAAACTGGCGGAGTTTTTCGATACCACCACAGACTATTTCCTCCGGGACGATCTGGCCGACCCGGACTATGGCAAAGCGGCAGGCTTCCAGGTGGATTTTCCGGAGATGGTCCTGCTGCGTCAGTACCGGGCTCTGGACACCTACGGGAAACGGGCGGTAAATGCTGTTCTGACAGCGGAGCACGACAGAATGACCCACCTGGTGGAACGAGAGCAAAGGGGCTGGATCACCTATATTAATCTGTACGACCTGGCAGTGTCCGCTGGTACAGGCGAACCTCTGGGGGACACCTACTACACCACACGGCTGGAGATCCCCACAGAAAAGGTGCCGGAAAACGCCCACTGCTGCTTGCGGGTCAACGGCGACAGCATGGAGCCCGCTTATAAGGACGGAGACATCGTGTTCGTCCAGCGGCTGGAAAACGGCACGCTTCGGGAAGGCGAGGTGGGCGTGTTCGCTTTCAACGGCGAGGGCTATATTAAACAGCTGGGGCATCGGCAGCTGGTGTCCTTCAACCCTGACTATCCCCCTATCCCCGTGGGCCCCTATGACCGACTGGAGTGTCAGGGCCGAGTGCTGGCGAAGCTGTAAACCTCACTCGGAAAATTTGCAAAATTGACGGGGAAGAAATTCAGAAAAAAGTTGAAATGACCTGGTTTTTCCTCTATAATAGGGGATAGTTTGCAGGAATGACGCCGAAAGACTGTTTTTTCGGTGGTTTTCCTGTCCCAAAGGAGTTTTGTCTATGTACCGCATCGTGAAAAAACAGGTGCTCAATCCCACCGTCACCCGGATGGAGATCGAGGCCCCCCTCGTTGCCCGCAAGGCGGAGCCGGGCCAGTTCATCATCCTGCGAGTGGACGAGAAAGGGGAACGTATTCCCCTGACCGTGGCGGATTTTGACCGGGAAGCAGGCACTGTGACCATTATTTTCCAGATCGTGGGCGCCACCACGGAAAAGCTGAACCATCTGGAGGAAGGCGACTCCCTCCAGGATTTCGTAGGACCTCTGGGCCGTCCCTCTGAGACCGAGGGCCTGAAAAAGGTAGCGGTCATCGGCGGCGGAGTGGGCTGCGCCATTGCCTACCCCGTAGCCAAGAAGCTCCATCAGCAGGGCGCCGTGGTCCACTCTGTCGTGGGCTTCCGGAACAAGGATCTGGTCATTCTTGAGGAGGAATTCTCCGCTGTCAGCGATAAGCTGGTGATGATGACTGACGATGGCAGCTACGGCGAAAAAGGTCTTGTGACCAACGCTTTGGAAAAGCTCATCGAGGCTGGTGAGACCTATGACGAAGTGATCGCCATCGGCCCCCTGGTGATGATGAAGTTCGTCACCCAGGTGACCAAGAAGCATAACATCAAGACCGTGGTGAGCATGAACCCCATCATGATCGACGGCACAGGCATGTGCGGCGGCTGCCGGCTGACCGTGGGTGGCAAGACCAAGTTCGCCTGTGTGGACGGTCCTGATTTTGATGGTTTTGAAGTAGATTTTGACGAGGCTATGGCCCGGGGCACCATGTACCATGACTTCGAGCGCCATGCCTACGAGGAGACTTGCAACTTGTTCCAGAAGGAGGTGCAGTGACATGCCCAACATGTCTTTGAAGAAAAACGAAATGCCCTCCCAGGCCCCGGAGGTGCGGAACAAGAACTTCCTGGAGGTGGCACTGGGCTACACCCAGGAGCAGGCCATCGACGAGGCACAGCGCTGCCTCAACTGCAAGAATAAACCCTGCGTGTCCGGATGTCCCGTAAACATCGCCATCCCGGAATTCATCGCTAAGGTGGCTCAGGGCGATTTTGAGGGCGCCTATCAGGTTATCACCCTGCAAAGCTCCCTCCCTGCCGTGTGCGGTCGTGTGTGCCCTCAGGAGACCCAGTGTGAGTCCAAATGCGTTCGGGGCATCAAGGGCGAGCCTGTGGCCATCGGCCGGCTGGAACGGTTTGTGGCTGACTGGCACAACCAGCACGCGACGGAAGCTCCCGTAAAGCCCGTTTCCAACGGCCACAAGGTAGCCGTGGTGGGCTCCGGCCCCTCTGGCCTTACCTGCGCCGGCGACCTGGCTAAAAAGGGCTATGAGGTCACCGTGTTTGAGGCGCTGCACACCGCTGGCGGCGTGCTGGTCTACGGCATTCCGGAATTCCGTCTGCCCAAGGACATCGTCCAGAAGGAGATCGACACTCTGAAAGCTCTGGGCGTGAACGTAGAGACCAACATGGTCATCGGCCGGGTGTTGTCTATCGACGAGCTGCTGGAACAGGGCTATGAGGCTGTGTTTATCGGCTCTGGCGCGGGACTGCCTCGGTTCATGAACATTCCCGGCGAAAACTTGAAGGGCGTTTACTCTGCCAACGAGTTCCTCACCCGGGTCAATCTGATGAAAGCCTATCAGTCCGGCAGCGACACCCCCATCGAACACGCTAAGCGTGTAGCGGTAGTGGGCGGCGGTAACGTGGCTATGGACGCTGCCCGGTGCGCTAAGCGTTTGGGCGCGGAGGAAGTATTCATCGTGTACCGCCGGTCCGAGAAGGAGCTTCCCGCCCGTGCCGAGGAAGTGGAGCACGCCAAAGAGGAAGGCATCGTGTTCCACCTGCTGAACAATCCCACCAAGATCCTGGGAGATGACAATGGCTTCGTGAAGGGCATGGAGTGCATCCGCATGGAGCTGGGCGAGCCTGACGCTTCCGGTCGCCGCCGTCCTGTGGAGATGCCTGGTTCCGAGTTCATTCTGGATGTGGACTGTGTGATCATGTCCATCGGCACCTCTCCTAACCCGCTAATCAAATCCACCACCGAGGGACTCGAGACCCAGAAGTGGGGCGGCATCATTGTGGAAGAGGCCACGGGCCTCACCAGCCGGGAAGGCGTTTACGCCGGAGGCGACGCTGTAACAGGAGCCGCCACTGTGATCCTGGCCATGGGCGCTGGCAAGACCGCCGCTTCCGCCATTGACGAATACATTCAAAATAAGGGGTAATTTTTCACATAAGAAAGGGGCCGACGCCGCTGCGTCAGCCCCTTTTTCGTTTCCCTATCTGTTCAGTTGAGCACAAAACGTTCCAAAGCTCTCGCCAAACCGTCCTGGGTGTGAGCCACCGTGACAAACTTTGCAGCATCCTTGGCCTCCTGAGAACCATCCTCCATGGCCACAGACACTCCGGCATATTGCAGCATAGCCACGTCATTGCCATTGTCTCCCAAGGCCATCACCTTTTCCTGGGGGATCCCAAGCTGTCCTGCCAGGGCTTCCAAAGCATGGCCCTTGTCCGCTCCCAGCACGTTCACTTCGATATTATCCGGAATGGAGGAAGTGAGCTGCAAACCGCCTAGGGCATCCAGACGCCGCCACACCTCCTGACGATGTTCCGGTGGACCAACGTAAGGCAGATTGATCTTCTCCGGCCGAAGCCCGGTTTCTGCCAGCATAATGGAAAGATCTTTCACAAACTCATAATCCTTCGTGAGGAAATGGAGTTTCTCCCGGGGCATTCCAAAATGGGAAATAGCCCGCTGGGGATCCCCCTTGCGAGTGATAGACCTTCCATCGTGGTAATATTCCACAAACAGATCGTACTCTGCCAAAAGAGCCTGGACTTCCTTGGCCTTCTCATTGGGGATCAGGCTTTCCCAAACGGTCCTCCCCTCCTCCAGGTCGTACACACCAGCGCCGTTGGCGGTAATAGCGTACCGCACCCCGGGCAGGCCAGTGATCTCCGGAGGGAGAAAGTCTTTCATCCGTCCCGATGCCGGCACCAGGATCACCCCCCGGCGGGCGGCTTCCTCCAAAGCCTTTCTGTTCCCTTCCGATAGGTATTTATGCTCCGTCAAAGTTGTGCCGTCCAGATCGAACGCCACAAGAGCAATAGCCATTATAAAAACCCCTTTCACCTGCGGTGGGCAAATTACGCCCCGGGCGGCGGGCTTCACCCGCGCTGTTCTACACGCCAGCGCGCGTCCGCACCACTACATCAGCGTTTGCGAATATTATACCACAGCACTCCCCTACCGCCAAGGAAAAACCTGACAAAACGGGAAAAGCGGCCTGGGAGATCCCGCCCCCAAGCCGCTTCTGCCTTGCTGTGTTACTTGTTCTGGAAGGTGCGGCATTCGGTGCCGCTCTTGGAAGAAACGTCGCCGCAGCAGCAGCCCACGCAGACGTTCTGAGCCTGGCAGCGTTCATGCTGATTGTAAGCGCAGCCCTTCACCTTGCACTGGATATCGGTATCCACGGAAGGATTCTGGCCCATGGCGTTCTGACCGGAGCCAGGACGCCGCTCCTCATAGGAAGCGCAGCAGGTCTGACTGCTCTCATGAGCGGAAGGACCATCCACCTGGATGCCCGCCAAGCAGCACTGGTTGTTCTGAAAATGCTGACAGCTCTGCACCTGACATTCCAAACGATTCATACAAGGCACCTCGTTTTCGGAGTTATTTCGCGAAGCGTATGAGCGCCCCGCGGAAAGTATTCTTCCCAAGCAGCAGAGGATTATCCTAAAACACTGAAACTGAAATTTTACTTTTCTGATTCTCTTTTTGGATCTCGTCAAAATGTCTTGCCTTTCGACAAGAGGATGTGCTATAATAATATGGCTTAACGACAAGACACTAAAAAGGAGGAGTTATCGTGGCAGGCAAAGCCAACACAAAGACCATCGCGCAAAACAAAAAAGCCTTCCACGATTACTTCGTAGAAGAGAGCTTTGAAGCCGGCATCGAGCTGGTAGGTACAGAAGTGAAATCCCTGCGTCAGGGACGAGCGAACCTAAAGGATGCCTGGTGCTCCGTGGTGAACGGGGAAATGCTCTTAAACGGCTGCCATATCAGTCCTTATGATTTTGGAAACATCTTCAACCGGGACCCCATGCGGGTGCGCCGGCTGCTGATGCACAAAAAAGAGATCCTTCGGCTGTACGGCATCGTGAAACAGCAAGGGTATTCCCTGATCCCCTTGTCCTTGTACTTCAAGGACTCTCGAGTAAAGGTCAAGGTAGGTCTTTGCCGGGGCAAAAAGCTCTACGACAAGCGGGCCGATATGGCTGAAAAAGCCGCTAAGCGAGACATCGAGCGGACCTTAAAGGAACGCAATCGATAAAATACATGGGGATGTAAAGGTTTCGACGGGGAAGGAGAGCCCTGGTAAGCGAGCAGCGGTGCGGAACCGCTATAAAATCCGCAAACTTTAAAATTAAACGACAACAATACTGTTGCTGTTGCTGCTTAATTAAGCAGCCGTTCTACCCCGGAGTACCGCGGCCGGGACTAGAGCGTCGATGAGCGGTGAACGTGAACGAGGTGACGCCCTTACCCTCGTCACGGCTTAAGGGCTACCAAAGCCTCCAGCCTGCTTTTGGGCGTGAGGCCGCGGGAATCTTAAAACAAAAGCTACGCTCGTAGAAAGCCTTGGTAATCCTTTTTCGGACGCGGGTTCGATTCCCGCCATCTCCACCAGCAGCGTGACGCTGCACACAAGTCGCGATCATCACTTTTGTGGTGGTCGCGATTTTTGCCGCCCACGTTTTTTTGTTTGGTTCCATTTTTGTTCAGTACAGCCATGTTTACTGGCATAAAATTAAACCAAGTCGAAAAGCCCCGGAATTCCGGGGCTTCTCGTGTTGTAGAGTGCAAAAAAGGGCCGTTACTATGTGACGTTTTTAGATAAACCTATCCCCTAACTGAAGGGATTCGAATCCTCGTATGTCCATCACACACTCTAACATTTCAAAGGCCAAGGCCGGATTCAAAAAACAATTACGCGGAGCAAGCAAACTATGAAATGCAAAAAACTCAGTGTGTACAAAAGTGTAGCTCTTATCTCGTTAGCAGTGCTGACGCTTTTCCTGTGTCTTTGTGTGTCGATTCATTTTTCGGCAGATAGATTTATCAAGTATACACAGCAAGAAGTCTCAAGTGTTCCCTCTATGGTTTCTGTCGCCTTGACACCGGAGGACGCTGAGGGGTTGTATCAAAACCTAAATCTTCGAAAAGAAGAAGCCTTACAGGAAATTCCTGGCATTGGGAATATGGATATCTCTCAAGATGGAAAATTTCTTTTAGCGACAAAAGACAGCATTTGGGTTCTTGACCAAGATTTCTCTCCCCAGTCACATTTCTCTCTCACTGCCAACAGTGCCTTTTATGTTATGTGGAATGGCGAGAACATTTCCATCATCTTGGAACGGGGAGATAACTGCATAGAGATTACACAACAGGGAGACTTGGCAGGAGCATATAAAATCAGCACCGCCGACAGTCGCAATGAAAGTTTTTTCCAGGCAATTCGTTCTCGCAATATGTGGAAAGTAGGAACTGATTCATATCGGTTGGAAAGAGCGCCTGGCTTACTATGTTTGTTCGCCAAGGGAGAGTATTCTAGATTGATAGTTACTCATGCTGATGGGCGCACAGAAACTCTGCTGGATACAACGGGAGCTCTATGGAAACCAACGGTATTTTTCGTTGTCGTTGTTTCTGTCGGTTTAGTACTGGTAACGGCAGTTATAGTATTAAAGATACGCCATATTTGATAGATGAACGATGCATCAAGAAAAAGAGCTGGTATAAATCAGCTCTTTTTTGTATTAAAGCTCTGGACGGCCTGTCTTTATATGCAATATAATTATGAGCAGGCTAGTCGATTCGAAGATGCGAAGAGAACCAAGTGCAAAGAATATAGGTGTTGGGAGTACTTTTTACATACGGCTTGAATAATGCGGTGAAGTGGATATGAAGAGATATAAAAATTTACTATTTAAAAATCGGCTAATGGAAGCGGTAACTTCTTTTTCGGGATTTCAGAAGCTATTGTGTTTTTTTGTTCCAATCTTTGTTTTTATTCCCTGCTATGTGATCAAGGATTTTCTTACACGCACAACAGTCAGATATCTCACACATATCATGAATATGTTTATCCTGTGGCTTCCACTTGTTATGTGGTGTTATCTAATTCTCAGCCTGCAAGTCCATTTGCAGCAAAGAACGCAGAACCTACTTGCAAACATCTTTACTTTCTTACTTACAGCAGCCATCGTGATACTATCTTTTTTCTAGCGGGAGGCGGATTGCTTTGCGAAATGTCCTTGTAAAAAATCCTGTCATGGAGTGGATCTGCCATCTGACGGGAAAACAACGGATTGGGGTGATGATCGGGTTCTTCGCCTTAGGAGCATTTTCTCAGGTACTTGCTTTTTTCCAAGGTGGACAATTACCGATTCCGGTATTCCTGATTTTGGTTCCAGTTGGCTGGGGCATGATGAACATAATGTTTTATCTGATTCTGAGTTTCCAAGTCCATTGGAAACAGACCGTTCGAAATCGGATTGCAACCATCTTCTCTTTCGTCACGCTCTTGATCTTTGTTCAAGTTTTGGTGCATATTTTTCTGTTTTTTTCCAGCCCTTCGAGAACCCCGAAACCCGTTATGGAAAGCTCCTCCAGTGATGGAAGCTGTACCATCCAGATCTACAAAACAGACTTCAGTATTTGGGAGGGTTCCGATGGGGAAGTATATGTAGAGTGGTCTGACCGTCCAGGAGAGAAAGAACTGATCATGGAAATTGAAAATTCCTATCAGATGCAAATTTCCTGGTATGGAAATGAACGGGTGACCGTCAACGGACAGACGTTTTTCATCGAAGATAGAGAAATACGCCAGTCAACTTCATAAAATTTTTGAATCAAGCCCCCGGCGGGAAACCGCAAAATTACTTGCCCCAAAAGTCTCTCATTTAATTCGTAAGGCTGGACCACGTAATTATTCATCATATAAACATCAAATCAAACCCGTTGCTCCAAATATTACGCGACAACAAACATATAAAGTTATGTATATGGCTGGTCGTGCTATTAATGCCACTATCACTGTAGCTCAAATAGCCCTTACCTCACTTCCGAGTATTCAAATAAGGTAAAGGATTGAATGCAAATGATACCAATTATTTATAGAGTTGTCTTCTCCTTTCTTCTCCTTTCAATAATAGCCTTAATTGAAGCCGTTGTTCAGTACCGATTGTGGAAAAAGGAAAAGCCGCGTGCCCCCCAAAAACCTGTGAGAAACAAACACAAAATTATTGCATTGTTCTGCTCAGTTGCGTTTATTGGTCTTACTTCATATTCAATCTATTTATCCCAAGATGCTATTCTGCAAGATTACGTGGTTTGTGAGGGCGTTTATATTCGTTGTTTTCGAAATGTTCGTTCATTTGGTGTATGGGATGTAGACTTTGAAATTGACGGAAAAACTAAAAGACTCGATTTGTTAAATTCCACCAAATTTAATGCCGTTTAGTTTAACTCGGTAAAATAATACCAATCAAAAAGGGACCTTACAAGGAGGTCCCTTTTATTTATCGTATTCCATTTTAAGCCCGAGCAGCAGCGCCGTTGACTTGGTCGTTTAAAATCACATCCGCAAACTGGACAAGCTGTTCCGGCGTCCGATCGATCTCTCCTCGCAGCCAACTTTCCACCATGCCTGCCAACGCTACCACATAAAAGTGGGTCAGCATTTCCACATCCACAAAGGAGTCAAGATTCTGACTCACCCCAATCGTCTCCCCTAGTTGTTCGATCGTCCTGTGAATGATCGCATATATATCTGCTTCAAAAAAACGACGGAGATGGTCATGCCCCAGAGAATTCAAAGCGCAAAGGCATACCGCCCGATTCTCTTCCAGGTACCGAAATAATTGGAGCAGCCCCTCTTTCCACAAAAGGGCGCCTTCTTGCTGCTTCAGCAGGGAAATTGCCTCGTTCCGGAACATCCACTGCAATAAATCATAAATATCTTCAAAGTGATAATAAAAACTCTGCCTGCGTATGTTGCAGACGGCTGTCAAGTCGGATATGGTGATTTTTTCCATAGGCTTTTGGGCCATCAAGGTTTTTAAAGCAGCAGACAGCTGCAATTTTGTCTGTTCAGAAACGGAAGGATTTTTCTCATCCATAGGTAATAAACACCTCCCATGGAATTAAAGTATACCATTTTTTCTCTTAAAATCAATCGGTCAAATCCTAGCTCAGTGTCAAAATTGTGACAAACAGGGCTTCTTTGTCCGTTGAAAGTCTCCTCAGCGATACGTTATAACAGTATCATCTGCTCAACCTAAAAAGGAGGAGACCCAGATGGATAAATATAACATGACACTTGTAAGCCAGCTTGGTCCAAGAGAAGGGACACTCCAGCTGGAAGACCAAGATGGGGTCCTAAAGGGGACCATTGGATTGCTGGGATTTGAAAATCCCGTTACCGGCCAATGGACCGGAGAACGTTCCTTTCGGCTCTTCCATCATCTGCGCACACTTGTCGGTGATCTTTCCTGCGTTTCCACATTAGAACTGGAAGGAAACAAAATTTATGGTATCCTGCGGAATGGCCAGTACGTGATGCAGTGGCACGGAGAAAAAACAACCGGTCTAGAAGGAGGAGGAAAAGGAAATGGCCGAGCATAAAGAAAAAACAGGCAACAGCTTTATGACAAAACTCGCCACATTTATTGTGGACAAACGAAATCTGTTTTTCCTGCTTACCGTACTGATGCTGATTTTCTCCGCCTTTTCTCGCAACTGGGTCCAGGTGGAGAGCGAACTGGCTGCCTATCTACCGGAGAATTCGGAAACACGCCAGGCCCTAGATATCATGGAGGAGCAGTTCACCACTCTGGGGACTGCTCAGGTAATGGTCGCCAACATTTCCCAGTCACAGGCGGAACAGTTGAAAGACCAGATCACAGGGATCAAGGGCGTCCAATCCGTGGAGTACGACAACACAGTGGATCATTATAACAACGACTCGGCCCTGTATGAGATCACCTTTGAATATAACGATTCAGACGAGGCCTGTCTCGCCTCCTTAGATGGGGTAAAATCCGCCCTTTCCCCTTATGACATCTATGTTTCCACTGAGCTCGGCAACGCGGAGCAGGAGGCCATTGACAGTGAGGTCAGTGTCATTATGGTCTATGTTGCGATCATCATTGTCTTGGTGCTGCTGTTCACTTCTCAGACCTACGCGGAGGTGCCGGTGCTGATCTTGACCTTTGTAGTGGCTATGATCATGAATCTGGGAACAAACTTCCTCTTGGGGAAGATCTCCTTCGTTTCCAATTCCGTTACCAGCATTTTGCAGCTGGCCTTGTCCCTGGACTATGCGGTTATTTTCTGCAACAGATACAAGGAGGAACACCAAACCCTGCCCATCCGGGAAGCCGTTATCGTCGCGCTGAGCAAGGCTATTCCTGAGATCGGTGCCAGCAGCCTTACCACCATTGGCGGTTTGGTCGCCATGATGTTCATGCAGTTTAAAATCGGCTCTGACATGGCTGTATGCCTGGTCAAGTCCATCCTGTTCGCGCTGCTGTCCGTCTTTGTGGTGATGCCGGGACTCTTGATGCTGTTCGGCCCGCTGATGGATCGAACGGAACACCGGAATTTCGTGCCGAAGATCCCCTTCGTGGGAAAATTCGCCTATAAAACCAGGTTTATTGTTCCCATCGTTTTCGCGGTAGCCATTGTTATCGCCTTTCCCCTATCGCAAAAATGTCCTTATGCCTACGGAGAAAGCTCGCTGGAAACGCCAGTGCTCAACGAGACCAAGATATCAAAGAACATGATCCGCGACAATTTTTCATCCACCAATATGTTGGCGTTGATGGTGCCAACGGGAGATTATGAAAAAGAAGCGGCGCTCCTCTCCGAGCTGGAACAGTTCGACGAGGTAGATTCCGCCATGGGGATCGCCAATGTAGAAGCCATGGACGGCTACACGCTGGCGGACACTTTGACGCCCCGGGACTTTGCGGAAATGACAGGGCTTGACTATGAGGTTGCCCAAGTAGTCTACGGAGCCTACGCTGCCCAGCAGGAGGAGTATGGGCAGATCCTGGGTAATTTGGATACTTATCAAGTACCGTTGATCGACATGTTCCTCTTTGTGTGTGACCAAGTGGATTCCGGCATCGTCACACTGGACGAGGAGCAGACAGCGATGCTGGACGCGGCCTATACCCAAATGACATCCGCCAAGAAACAGCTCCAAGGTACGGAATACAGCCGAATGTTGGTTTACCTCACTTTGCCTGAAAGCGGTGACGAAACCTATCAATTCCTTGACACCATTCAGGAAACCGCTCAACGGTACTATCCGGATCAGTCCGTGTACCTAGCGGGCAATTCCACCACGGAATATGATTTCCAAAAGACCTTTGCCCGAGACAATCTGGTAGTAAGTGTGGTGTCCATCCTCATCGTGCTGGTGGTACTGCTGTTCACCTTCCAGTCAGCTGGGATGCCGGTCCTGCTGATCTTGGTGATACAGGGCAGTATTTGGATCAACTTCTCCCTGCCCTATCTCTTAAACCAGCCCCTGTTCTTTATGAGTTATCTTGTGGTCAGCTCCATCCAAATGGGCGCCAATATCGACTATGCCATTGTGGTGGCAAACCGGTATCAGGAGCTTAAAGAACAGATGCACCACCGAGACGCCATTATTGAAACTATGAACTTCGCGTTTCCCACCATTATCACCTCCGGCACGATCCTGGCAGTGGCGGGCACTCTTATCGGACTGATGACTTCCACAGCATCCATCACAGGCATCGGTCAGAACCTTGGCCGAGGGACCATCATCTCGATTATTCTGGTCATGTTCGTGCTTCCCCAGATCTTGCTGATAGGCGGCAAAGTGGTGGACAAAACTGCCTTTGCCATGCCCAGTGTGGCAAAAAGACACGATGCCCGTGGCCGCGTGAAGGTGGATGGTGTTGTCCGAGGAGAAATCCACGGCACTGTCAGCGGAGCCATGCACGCCATTGTAGAGGGAGATGTCGACTTGAACCTGATCTCCGGTTCTGCTTTTGAGGAGGAAAACGACCATGAAAGCGAATAACCGTATACCAAAACTGGTAGCCCTTTGCCTGGCCTTCTGCCTGTGCGTTTCCTTCCTGTGCCCCACTTCCGCTCTGGCCGAGGAAACCCACGTCACGATCCACATACAAACGCAAGAGGATCTGGAAGAGCTGGCGAAAAACTGCCAGTTAGACACCTGGTCCCAAGGGAAAACCATTCTTTTGGATAACGACCTTACCCTGAGCGAAACAGTCCTAGAGGTACTCCCCATCCCCACTTTCGGGGGAACCTTTGATGGAAACAACTACACCATCAGCAGCAACTCCCTAAGTGGAGAAAATTCCCAGGTGGGACTGTTCGATACCCTCCAATCCAGCGCGGTGGTGAAGAATCTGACGATCGTAAGTCAAGTGACTTCCAACGAAGATTGCCTAGGAGGAATAGCTTCCAAAAATTACGGTAAGCTGGTAGACTGCACCTTTGAAGGGACCGTCCAAGGCGGCGCTTCCGTAGGTGGATTGGTAGGCATCAACGAAACTACCGGCCAGATCATCAACTGCCAATTCCAGGGAACTGTCACCGGCGATCACTATGTGGGAGGCATTGCCGGACAGAGCACAGGAAGCATGATCCAGTGTGTTAACAGCGGGGACATCAACACCACTGCGGTGGAAGTTTCCGCGGATGTTTCCGATCTTTCACAACTGCGGACCACAGAAAGCGTTCCCGCCGGAACCGATATAGGCGGGATCGCTGGATTTTCCAACGGTGTGATCCAAAGCTGTGAAAACACAGGAAACGTAGGCTATGAACATATGGGCTACAATGTAGGAGGCATCGTGGGACGGCAGTCCGGGTATTTGGACGGATGCCAGAACAAAGGAATCGTCAATGGCCGCAAAGACGTAGGCGGCATTACCGGGCAGCTGGAACCCCAGGTGACTCTCCGGTACAACGAGGATCTGCTGGACCAGCTTTGGGTTGAGCTGGACACCTTGCAGGGATTGACTACCCAAGCCTCCGCCGATGCCCAAAGTGGTTCCAACCGTCTTTCCAGCAGCATGAATAGCATGATCTCCAATATTCGCTCTGCCAAGGACGCGGTGAGCGGTCTCAGCGGCGCCCTAACCGATTGGGGAAATGACGCTGTCCAGCAAATCAACGACGTTTCCGCGCGGGTGTCTTGGGCCATCAGCCAAACGGAACCCATTTTGGACATAACTTCAGGAGCCTTTGACGCTCTGGAAGAAGCGTCTTCTTTGCTGACCCAAGCAGCCCAAACATTGGAAGGCTTGGGAGACCAAGGGGCCGCCGCGGCAGCGGAACTCAAACAGGCATCTCAAAACGTGCAGGACGCTATATCGTCCGGAAGCAGCTGCGCAGCTCATCTGAAGGCGGCGCTGCAAATAGCGGCTGAATTTCCTAACACCGAGGACACGAGCGCCCTGGTTGCGAAAATTCTGGAAGAATTGAACGCCGCCCAAACAGAATTACAAAACAGTAAGGCCTCTTTGGAGGAAGCTGTCTCCCACGTTAGCAACGCCTCAGCGTTACTTGAATCCATGGGCGAATCGGCGGGTATCCCCTTAGAGGACCTGACAAGCGCAACGGAACTGCTAAATCAAGCGGTGTCCTCCCTGGGAACGGGAATGGACCAACTGCAACAGATCGTCACAAAATTGGCGGATAAACCGGCAATTTCCTTTTCACCGGTGGGCAGTGAAATCACCAGTAAAGGCGACGCCTTGGACGCGGCTCTCTCTCAAGTGCTGAACAGTGCCTCCGGGATCCAGAGCAACCTCTCCTCCACCTCCACAACCCTTTTAAGCGATATACAGGCCATCAACCAGCAGATAGGAGTCATCACGGATCTTGTACAGCAAAACATGGAGGAGGCCAAGAAAAAGGACGCTGCGGATGCCTTTGAGGACATTTCCGATGAAGATTCCGGCGAGCCTACCTCGGGAAAAATCCGTGGATCCACAAACAGCGGTGAGGTATTGGGAGATGTCAATGTGGCAGGAATTGTAGGCTCCATGTCTGTGGAGTACGATTTCGATCCTGAGGACGATCTAACCAAGGACGGAACACGCTCCCTTGATTTTCAATACAAGACCCTGGCCGTTGTAACAGGATCTACCAATGAGGGAAATGTTTCCGCCAAAAAGGATTATGCCGGTGGCATCGTGGGTCGAATGGATCTGGGCGCCGTCAAAGCCTGTGAAAGTTACGGGACCGTGGAAAGCTCCAGCGGCGACTATGTGGGCGGTATTGCCGGTCTCTCCCGCGCCACCATTCGAAACTGCTTTGTAAAATGCATGATTTCAGGCAGTGATTATGTTGGCGGCGTGGTGGGTTCCAGCGAAGAAAACACCGTGGTATCCGGCTGCTACACAATGGTGGATATTCCAGATTCCGGACGGTACTCCGGTGCTGTCTCCGGCACGGAAAACGGCGAATTCACCGGGAATTACTATGTATCTGACACCCTTGCAGGACTTGGGAGGATCAGCTACTCAAAAAAAGCCGAGCCCATTTCTTTTGAAGCGTTAACGCAAGTGAAAGATCTCCCGAAAGAGATGACCCAGTTCACACTGCACTTTTTGGTGGAGGGCGAGGAGATGGAATCCAAAACCTTTTCCTATGGAGACTCTTTCAGCGCAGACGTTTTTCCTGACATTCCTGTAAAAGACGGCTACTACGCTACCTGGGACACAGACGATCTGACAGAACTTCATTTTGACAAAATCGTGACAGCGGAATATGCCCGCTATGTGCTGACTCTCCCGTCACAGGTGACCCGGGAAAGCGGCCGTCCGGTGTTCCTGCTGGACGGGGATTTCGACCAGCAAGCGACCCTAACGGTTACCCCTGTGGAAGATCTGGAACAAGTCAACGGAAAAAAAGCCATGGAACAATGGACGCTGCAATGCTCCGATACCTCCCAAAAAAGCTATACGGTCCGCTATCTCTCTCCGGAGGAAACCGGAAAAGACTGCTCTGTGTTCGTAAAACAAGACGGAAAGTGGAAAAAAGCGGACTGCACCGCCTTTGGTACCTACTTGGTATTTCCCATTCCCGCCGCGACAGCAGAGATCGCCATTGTGTCTACCAGCAATCTTTGGATTTTGATCTGTCTGGGAATTTTGATCCTGCTTATCGTCCTTGTGTTGATTCTGGGAAAGCTGCGGAAAAAGAAAGCAAAACATTCCTCCAAGCAGCCAAGCACAGAGGGTTCACCGATTCCCCCACCGGTTTCCAAAAAACACGCAGACCCCAAAAAGAAGAAATGGTGGATCTTCCTATTAGCGGGAATTCTTGCTGTCGTCCTTGGAATCCTTGCCTTTGTGGTCATAAAAATCGGGACTACCGTAAATGCTTACAAACTCCTCCAGGAATTTGCGGGCAGACCGGAATATGCCATCACCCTGTCCTTAGATACTGAATTGGATGACCAACTGACCCATGCGGACATTGAAGTCACCAAAACACAGGTGGATGGTCATACCGTGGTCAGTGTTCAGAAAGACGGGATCTCCCTGTATTACGCTGAGGGCGCAGTTATTTTGGAAAACGGAAAGGCTTTTCAGGTCAGCGATCGCTACCCAGACTATTCGTTGCTTCCCATAGAGGCAGCAAGGGTGTTTCAAGCTGTTTCCTTCTCCACAAGCAGAAACGGAGAGGAAGTTACCTGCTCTCTCACTGCGGAAGGCGAGAACGCCAAAACACTGTTGGATCTCCTGGTCCCGGAACAGCTCGAGAATTTGTCGGACACGCAAAAAATGACCGTGGAACTCACTTCCACAAGCAACGTGCTCCAATCCCTTCGCTTTTCTTCAAAGGGCACTTTGGCCGATGACGCAAAAACGCTTTATTCTATTTCCGCTGAACTAAAACCAGCAGAGATGGACAAAACCTTTGCAATACCTGAACCTGTCAAAGAAACTGTGCTCTCTGGACAAACAGAAAGTGGAACTGCCATTTCAGAGGATCTTTTCCGCATCCTTTCCGCATGGACAGAATTAAGCCAAGAAGAGTCTTTTGCGGCGGATGTAACACTGGGCGTGGAATGCGACCCCATCTCTCTGAACGAGCGCCTGAAATATGAGCGAATCATTGTGGAAGGGAAAAAAATCGGTTGTATCCGAAAAAAGGATGTGGCACTCTATTTTGCAGACGGCAACTTCTGTGACCAAAACGGTGTGGGTCTGGATGCACAGGATAGCGAATTAACAGACCGCGCCCACCTTTTAAAGGTTCTGTATCAGGTTTGTCTGAATGGAGAATTCAAGTGCGTCGATACCGGGGATGACACCTGGCTTTACACACTTTCGCTGGACGAAGCAGCCATGAAGGAAGTGACCTATGCCGCCGCGCCGGAAATGGAATCCTTGCCAGTCACACTGACTTCCGGCAGTATTCAAATCATGATAAAGGACGCATCTATTACGGAACTGGACTGCAACTGTACCGGCGGTCTGGACGTTCTAGCGGATAAAGCGCCTGTAACGGTGTCTGCCAAGATGGAATTCTCCCACAACAGTGGCTCGGAAGTTCCCAGCGCAGTCAAAAACCAACTGATCCCGGAGAGGATGGAGGAAAATGGGAAATAAGATCATTTGTATCGCCCGAGAATTCGGAAGCGGCGGGCATGAGATAGCGGTCAGGACGGCCGCCCAACTGGGCATCCATGTTTACGAAAAAGACCTGTTTCATCTTGCCTGTAAGTACGGCGAACTGTCCGAAAAAATGATGGAATCCGCCGACGAATCTGCTACCAATCCTTTTCTCTTTCGGACTGTCCATGAAGGAAACTACCATGTCACCCGTGGCCTGCCCACATCGGAAGTATTGTTTCAGCTGCAAAGCCATGAGATCCGTAAGATCGCGAAGCAGGAAAATTGCATCTTTGTAGGCCGGTGCGCAGACTATGTGCTTCGGGAAGAAGATGTCAAACTACTGAAAGTCTTTGTTCGAGCACCGATAGAATGGCGGATCCAGCGAAAAATGCAGCTGGAACACCTCAGCCGGGAAAAGGCAACACGGCTAGTCCACAAAATGGACAAGCAACGAAAAAAGTACTATGAATCCTACACAGGTCGGATCTGGGGAGACCAGGGCAATTTCAACGTTTGCATCGACACCTCAGCAACCACCATGGAAGACGCGATACAGACCATCTGTGACATGTATGCCGCTCTCTCGTAAATGATGGCAACAATGGATGGTATGCAAACCATTATCTACAAAAGCGCTGACACAAATTCACCAATGAAAGTTTTCCACCATCACTTAAATACCTAAAACAACTAAGAAGGGCCAAGGCAAACATTCCTTGGCCCTTCTTGTCGCGCAACCCTATCATCAATTTGGGTGGCTGCGTCATCAAATATTAAAACAATACTGTCTAAGACTTTACTCCTGGTCGTCCGGGATCGCTTTCACTCCATCCCAGTCCGCCGCAGCGACTTCCGGCAGATCCCCTGGTCTGAAGCCGTTGCCATGGATCTCGCCGCAGTCCGAAGCGATCACAAACGCTCTTTCGTCAACCTCCGTAGCGATGGTTTTCAGTTTGAAGTAATCCCTGCTTTTGATCGCAATCACCAAGACGTTATTGGGCATCCCCGTATAGGCGCCCCGTCCGTTCAAAATGGTGACTCCCCGATGACACTCAAGGATGACTCTCCGGGCAATTTCCTGGCCTTTTTTTGAGATCAGGAAAATCACCTTTCCATTTCCTTTTCGGTAGAGCACACTGTCCGCCACAAAGGTGTAGACCACAATGGTGATCCCCGCGTACAAAACGCTCTCCACCTTTCCGTAAACAAACCAGGAAAGGGCAACGATACACACATCGATCATCAAAATGACTTGACCCATCTGAAAATCCGGCCGCTTGGTCTGGACGAGTTTGGCGATGATATCACTGCCGCCTGTGGTAAAATCTCGCATAAACACAATGCCCAACCCGCTTCCCATCAATCCGCCGCCAAACAAGGCGCCTAAAATCATATCCCCCTGATAGACAGGCACATGTACCAGCACTACGTCTAGGAAAAATGTCAACAAAGAAATGGTGATCAAGGTTTTACAGGCGAATTTTTTTCCCACAAACAGAAAGGCAAGTATGAGCAAGGGCGCGTTCAAAGCAAAGGTCAAGATTCCCATGGGGATGTGGGTCAAAGCGTTGATCATGGTGGAAAGTCCGCTGACTCCCCCTGGGGCAATTTGATTGGGCGCCGTGAAACAATATACACCCATCGAGTATAAAAACGATCCTAGAACTACATGAAGCGCATCCTGCAAAAGATCTTTACTGTATTTCTTTAACACACAAAACCACCTCGAAAATCTACCATACCCCTCAATTATATCGGATTGGTGAAAATGCGTCTGTATTATAGCACAGAAAAATATGTCCGTCAACAAAGAACAAAATTCCGCCGTTTTTCCTTCCACAAAGAACACAGAAAACGAAACTGTCACAACCCACATTCTCAACACTGTTATTTTGTCGTTTTTCACAGTTTCTTTTGCTTCACAACGCTGCATTCCAAAGAGAGTAAAAAGATATCTTCTTCCCTATCACTGGTAGTTATATGGCAATAAAAAACAGCCCTCCAAATAAAATCGGAAGGCTGTTATTCTTATGTATTTTTTTACTGAGCTTTCACAGCAGTCTTGTCCAGGATCTGCTTACCCGCAAACTGCACCAGCAGGAACCCGACCACGCAGGTCAAAATGATCTCGGGGATCATGTAGACGCCGTTATACACCAGAGAATACACAATGGCCAGCGTTGTGCCGGACACATTGGCAAGGCCAGGGATATAGGCAGCGATCACTTCCTGCATATAGGTAGCGTCGCAGAGAGCGGCCCACAGGATCCATCCGGACAGGAAGGAACAGAAATACCGGAGCAGCATAGCGATGAGACTTCCCAAGGTAAAAGCTGCCGCGTCGTTGCTCAGCTTGCCACGGAACATACCACCCAAGCCAAGGACGGTAAAGGCCAGAATGTAATCCAGGAAAATGGAGCCGATCAGCGTACCGGCGGTGAGACCCCGAAGGGCACTCATGCCCAGCAAAAGCTGCAAAACGCTGTTGACCAGCCCGGCGCCCAGGCCCCACTTCAGGCCGCAGCGGTAGCTGTAAAACAGGATGGGCAGCATGGAGCATACCGTAATGGATCCGCCGTAGGGAGCCTCCCACAGCTTCAGGAAACCCAGGACGGTGGACATAGCGATCATCACGCCGCCCAGCACCAGATTGACAGTTCGTTTGGAGACAGTGTTCATGTTCGTTCTTCCTCTCACAATAAATTGACGAAAAATGAAAGCTGTCGGAAAACTCCCTGGCGCTGCGGTAAAAGTGCAAAAAAAACAGCTGCCCGGAAACCTTCCGAACAGCGTAAAAAACATTTCCGCCGCCGTGAGAAAACTCTCGCGGCAGGAAAAGCGGCGAACGATCGCCGCCTGCTATGTTGAAATGCTTCCTACGTCGGTATTATCCGAATCAGGTTCCTGTCCCGAAGGACAAAGGGTTTAAGCTCGAAGCTCCTCTCAGCCGCCTGAAAGCGGGCACCCCTTATTTCATTTTTCGACCCTTATTGTAACTCGATGACAAAAAATTGTCAAATAAATTTTTCTCCTCATTTTCACGCAAAAAGACCGTGAGCAATCCCGTCGCTCACGGTCTTTCTCTTTATGATAGATCAGCGCGCTTGTTTTCGCCGCTGGATCACCGTCAGATAACACAGATACGCCGCAGCAACCGCGAAATACACGGTAACGTTGGGTCTGCGCAGCACGTTGCCGGAGATCTGCGCCGCAATGCCAGCCAGCAGGAACATCATTCCCACAGCACCCATTTCCACGGTGAGGAACCTCTGGACACCGCCCCCAAAGGACGCCAAGCTCCTGAGAGGAATTCCCCTCTTCTTGTCCTTTTGGGCTTTCCAAGCCGCTGCCACATCCTGGCCAAAGGCCTTGAAGATCATCACCACGAACAAGGCGAAGAACGCCATATAAAGGCCAAATCCAATGTACCCGCAGAAATAAAAAACTGCTGGGAAGTCATTTTCCAGGTCGAAAATGTCCCCGTCGTAAATCATGTCGCTGTACTCAAAGCCCAACAGATGCGTGAGGGTATCCTTTTCCTCCCACATCAGCTTTGCGAACATGGACTTGCGCACCCGAGAGTCCGACAAAATGGTAGACTCGGAGGTGTAGTCGTAAGCCTCCATCACATTGTACACGCCAAAGCGCTTATAGAAACTCTCAAAGAAAGGACCGTAAACTTCCGGGTCGGTATACACGCCGATCAAGCTATCCCGCAACTGCTGGATCCGCTCCTCTTCCCCAGCTCCGCCGCCGGATCCTGTCTCCAGTTCCTCTTTGATCTCTTCCAATGTGGCGGAATCAGCGCCGCTGTTTTTCAGGCTCTCTTCCACCAGCTGCTGATAATTGTTCAGCGCATACTGAGACATACTTTCCCGCACCTGCATAGGAGCCAGGTCACGGAACCCTACCACCAACACCAGCACGCCCAGCAGGGGCAGGACAAACCGTAGACTCTGCTTTTTATAATTCAGCACGAACAGGAAGATGAACGCCCCCGCGACGATAAAGATAGAATAAAACGTAAACTTGGTCCCCGTGACGAACATTAGTCCAAAAGAAAGGACCAGCGACAAAAGGAACACCAGATATTTTTTGGTTTTCCAAGCAAACAAAATGGTCAATGGTGCCACCAGCACCACAATGGCGCTCTGGGCATTGGGCACGCTGAACCACCCCAAAACACCCAACTCAAGCCGCCCATAGGTGTACACCGGCTGTCCGATCAACCAAGGAAGGGCGGTAAAAAGGATGATCTCTGCCAGATCGATGGCCACGGCGGTAAAGATCACCTTCCGCAGCTTGTCTGTCTTTTGGAAAAACGTGATAAAAGACAAGGTGAAGATGGGGAAATTCATGATCCGCAGGTAGTTGGCGGTATCCGCCACCACAGACTGGTAACCGATACGGTAACAGTTGGCCACATGGGCCACCCAGAACAGTCCCATCAAACCGTAGACGATCACGTAGATACGCTTTTTGTCGCTGACGATGAACCCCAGAAGAGCCACAGCCATCAGCATGAGGAAACGCAAAGCGGTAGAAAAGGAGTTGTTCCCCATCTCCGCCAAAAAATAGGAAAGCACATCCAGAGCCGGTTGAATAACAAGCAGTACTCCCACAATCCAGCACAGCTTCCCTTCGATGGCCTTTTTTACATTCTGATAAATCTGTTTCATAGCGTACCCCCTCTGATCCAAATTCTCGGTTTACTCACAGAGCGTTCCACAAACCGGTCGCCTGTATCCACAGCCCGGGCGGTCTCCCTGGTGGGGTGCAGATACACATACAGCAGCGCCGCCGCCACGGAACCATACACCGTTACGCTGGGTTTCCGCAGCACTTGTCCGGAGAATTGAGCGCCTGCCAGCATCAGAGCGAACACCATGGCCGGCACGCCGAATTCTATACACAGCACCCGGTGCCAATCTTCCAGAAGCCCCCTGACACAGGAAGCGATAAAATACAGCACAAACAACCCATACAAGGCCACTCCCAGATAGCCGTAATAGTACAGCAAAGCGGGAAGGTCATTTTCCGGGTCGTAGATATGATCCCCCACATGGCACTGAGCGTATTCCACCCCCAGCAGTTTTGTGAGAGCATCCTGATCCTGCCAGACCATCTCCATGGCAGTGAGCTTTTTCACTCTGGAATTGTAAAGGGTCTGGGGATCGGTGGCGTAATCATATTGTTTCATCACCGCGTCCAGCCCAAACTCATCGATCAAATCCTCCAACAGAGTGGCTCCATAGAGACCGGGCTGACCGTACACATCCGTATACACTTTGGTGATCTTTTTCAGGATCTCCGGGGGGATCTCCTCCCCTTTCTTGTAAACGAAATCCTTGTCCTCCCCCATGATCTCGTCCGCCTTTTGCTGATAGATGGCGTAGGAATCCGCGGTAAGGGCTTGGCGTTCCGCCATAGGCGACATACCGCGGCAAGCGATCACCGCCACCAGAGCCACACACAAGGGAATACAGAACAACAGCTGCTGCCTCCGAAACACCAGCAGCGCCAAAAACGCCAAGGCGATGAGGATGGCCCCGTAGTAGGTAAGGCGGGTCCCGGTAAAGTACAACAGACCGAATCCAAACAGACAGCACAGGCAGAACTGCCACAGCCTCCGGCTCCGCAATCCCCACAACAGCAGGGGCGGCACCAACAGGGTAATAATGGAGCTTTGGGAGTTGGCAACGCCAAACCAACCTAAAATACCAATAAACACGTTCCTGTCGGGATAATCGTAAGTATAGACCGGGTGGCCCACCACATAAGACAGGGCGATCACTACCAGGATGATGCCGAAGTTAGCCGACAGCACACCAATAGTCTGGTAGTCCAGATCTTTCCTCTGCCGGAAAAACGTGATGAACGACAGTGTCCACAAGGGGAACTGGATCAGCTTAAAATATTCCGCCGCGTCCCCCACCGGGTCCTGATAGCCAAGGCGGAAGCTGTTGAGCATATGCAGCAGCCAAAAGCCGCCCACCACACCGTACATCACATAATAGGCCCGGCGGTCATCTGTGATGATAAAACCGTACAAGCACACCGCCAATAGCAGGAGCATCCGTAAAGTGGTGGTCAACAAGGTGCCCCCCGCCAATCCCATAAAGTAGGACAGCACATCCAGCAAGGGCTGGACAACCAGCAGGGCGGTCATTACCTCTCCCACCGGGTAGGACAGCCTATCTTTCAAACTTGTCTGTATCATAGCAAAGATTTCCTTTGTTTTAGTTTCTCAAGCAGCGCCTAAAAAAGTGTTTATCGGTATTATATCACGGATCGAGCCAGGGCACAACAAAAAGTGCCATTCCCTACTCCTGACAAAACTCGAAAGGGCTGCCGCATAACACGACAGCCCTTTCTTATTGGAGGATAGACTAAAAATTAACCCTTTAAAATCTGTTTGTAGAGACGGATATACTCGTTGGCGGACTTGCCCCAGCTGTTGTCACAGCCCATGGCCCGATCCACCAGGATACCCCAGCCTTCCTTGTCGGAATTGTAGGCATAAATGGCCCGATGGAGAGAATGGAGCATGTCGCCGGTATTGTAGGTCTTGAAGGTAAAGCCGTTGCCCTGACCGTCGCCGCTGTCGGTGATGGAGTCCTTCAAGCCGCCGGTCTCCCGGACCACGGGAATGGAACCATACCGCAGAGCGATCATCTGGGACAAACCGCAGGGCTCGCTCTTGCTGGGCATCAGGAAAATGTCAGATCCGGCGTAGATCTTCCGGGAAAGCTCCGGCACGAAGCCTAAGCACATGACGAACCGGCCGGGATACTTCTCCTGCATCCACTTGAAGTAGTTCTCATACTCCAAGTCGCCGCTGCCCAACACCACGAACTGGGCGTTGGAATATTCCATCACATTGTCGATGCCCTCTTTCACCAGGTCCAGGCCCTTGTGGGACACCAGACGGGTAACCATACCCACCAAAGGCAAGTCAGGATTCACCTCAATGCACAGCCGCTCCTGGAGCTTCTGCTTGTTGATGGCTTTCCCTGCCCGGTCCTCTCGGGAATAGGGAGCGAAAATGTTGGGGTCGTTGGCCGGATCATAATTCACGGTGTCGATGCCGTTGAGAATGCCGGACAGCTTCCAGCTCCGTTCCCGAAGGATGGGATCCAACTTGTGGGCAAACCAGGGATCCAGGATCTCCTGAGCGTAAGTGGGGCTGACCGTGGACACCCAGTTGGCGCACTCAATAGCGCCTTTCATCAGGTTGACACAACGGTCATACTCCAACAGCTGGCTCTCGTAATTGGGGATACCGAACACATCCTCCAGGATCTCTTTGCCATACTGGCCCTGATACTGGATATTGTGTATGGTGAACAGCGTCTTGATGCCGGAATACCACTCGTTATTGGCATAGAACAGACGGTAGTAAACAGGCACCAGAGCGGTCTGCCAGTCGTTGGTGTGGATGATATCGGGTTTGAAATCGATGTAAGGGAGCATCTCCAGGATAGCCCGGGAGAAGAACGCGAACCGCTCCGCGTCGTCAAAATGGCCGTAGATGCCGCTGCGCTTGAAGTAATACTGGTTGTCGATGAGGTAATAGATCACATTGTTGATCTTGGCCTCAAAGATACCGCAGTACTGCCGGCGCCAAGCCACCGGCACGCTGATGCTGGTGACAAAACGCATCTGATCCCGCAGTTCCTGAGGGATACCGTCATACAGGGGGACCACGATCCGGCAGCCTACAAGGCGGGAACGAAGCGCCTGAGGCAGGGAACCGGCTACATCAGCCAGACCGCCGGTGGCGGAAAAGGGCAGCGCCTCACTGGCGCAAAATAGAACTTTCATAACGTACCTCTGCTTTCCGCTCACAAGAATTCTACACGCGCTTCCCCGGATCTACCGGAGCCGCCCCGCTGTGAGCCAAACGGACGCGGAATCAAACGGTGGGGATCAAACCTTGCTGCCTTTGGCAACAAACACAGGATAGGTCTGATAGCCCATCAAAGTGCGGTTGTTGTCAAAGATGCTGTCCTTATCGGCCACAACGTAATCCAGCCGGCTGTTCTCGCCGATGATGGCATCCTGCATGATGACACAGTTGCGCAGCTTGGCACCCTTGTGGACCTGCACGCCCCGGAAGAGCACGCAGTTTTCCACTTCGCCTTCAACGACGCAGCCGTCCGCCACGATGGAGTTGGAGACCACGGAACCCAGGCCGTAACGGGTGGGCATGTCGTCCCGCACCTTGGTGTAGATAGGACGGTTGGCGTCAAAGAGCTGTGTACGGACCTTGGGCTCCATCAGAGCCATGTTGGCCTTGAAGTAGCTGCTGAAGGAGGATACGCAGTAGGCAGCGCCGGTGAACTCGTAGCCCACCACCCGCATGTCGGGCAGATTGCGCTGGAGCAGATCCCGGTCAAAGTCGTACAGGTTGCGGCCCATGCACTCCTCAATCATGGCCATCAGGCGCTTCCGGCCAATGAGGCACATGCCCATGCCGAAGTTGCAGTCCGTGTCACTGCCCCGCTTGACCACCATATCCCGCACAAAGCCTTCGGGATCCACTGTGTAGACCACGTTTTTGTCCGTGTCGGGAGAGGTGCCGTGACGGTACAGAATGGTGATGTCAGCGTCCTTCTCCGTATGGAGCTGGAACACTTCCTTATAGTCAATGTTGGCTACGGTATCGCAGTCGGAAAGAAGCACATACTCCTCGTGAGAGTTCTTCAAGAACCGCATGATAGAAGCCAGAGAGCTGATCTTGCCCTCGGTGCGCATGGTCTCAGCGCCGAAGGGAGGCAGCAGGTACAGGCCTTCCCTCTTCCGGGAGAGGTCCCAAGCCTTGCCGGAACCCAGGTGATCCATCAGGGACTGGTAGTTCTGTTCCGTGATGACGCCCACCTTGTTGATACCGGAATTCACCATGTTAGACAAGGGGAAGTCCACCAGACGATAACGCCCACCAAAGGGAACGGAAGCCATCACTCGGTTCTGAGTCAGCTCACGCACCCGCTCTTCATGTACATAGGCAAACAAAATGCCGATAACGTCATTGCCGCGCATTACTTCTCCACCTCCTCAGCATCGATCATAGCCTTGGGGGGTACAACGGCACCCGCCGCCAGTTTGCAGCCCGGGCCGATCACGGCCACGCCCCAGTCCTCTTTGTTCTCCATTTCCTCGGGACGCTGGCCCACAACGGCGCCTGCGCCTACCACGGAATTCTCCGCCACAATGGCGTACTGCACCTGAGCGCCTTCCTCGATACGGGCGCCAGGCATGATGATGGAGTCCCGCACCACAGCGCCGGGAGCTACATACACACCGGCGAACAGCACGGAGAAGTCCACAGTGCCGTACACGTTGCAGCCTTCCGCCGCCAGGGAGTTCTGGATGACGGCGCCCTTAGCCACATAGTGAGGAGGCATAACCGGGTTGCGGGAGTAGATGCGCCACTCGCTGTCATTGAGTTCCAGGGGCACATTGGGATTCAGCAGGTCCATGTTGGATTCCCACAAGCTGTCGATGGTGCCCACGTCTTTCCAATAGCCCTCGAACCGGTAAGCGAACATGGGCTCGCCGGCGTTAAGCATGGCGGGAAGCACGTTCTTACCGAAGTCGTTCTGGCTCTTAGGATCGTTCTCGTCCTCCTGGAGATACTTTCTCAGCTTGTCCCAGGTGAACACATAGATACCCATGGAAGCCTTGTTGCTCTTGGGCACCTTGGGCTTCTCGTCGAATTCGTAGATAGAGCCGTCCTCGTTGGTATTCAAGATACCGAAACGGGAAGCCTCGGCCATGGGCACTTCGTACACAGCGATGGTGCAGGCAGCTCCCTTCTCTTTGTGGAAGGAGAGCATTTTGGAGTAGTCCATCTTATAGATGTGGTCGCCGGACAGGACCACCACATACTCGGGATTATACCTCTCGATAAAGGGGATATTCTGGTAGATAGCGTTGGCAGTGCCCTTGTACCAGTCGGTCTTTTTCTGCTTTTGGTAGGGCGGCAGCACATGCACACCGGCAGTGTTGCTGTCCAGGTCCCAAGGCTGACCGTTGCCGATGTAGTCATTGAGCTCCAACGGCTGATACTGGGTGAGCACACCCACGGTCTCGATGCCGGAGTTTACGCAGTTGGAAAGGGGGAAATCGATGATACGATATTTCCCACCGTAAGGCACCGCGGGCTTGGCGAGATTCTTCGTCAAGACGCCCAGACGGCTGCCCTGGCCACCGGCAAGCAACATGGCCACAACCTCTTGTTTGGGTAACATTTTAGCGTCCTCCTAATCTACTGTTGATATTGCTAAAAGCAGCGGCTCTCCCTCCAAAGGGTCAAAGGGAAAGTGGATCGCTTCTCTTACCTGAACCTGTCAGGGGGTCTTTACCCCTGCCTTCTTTGCTCGGGACTTCGTCCCGGTCCCGGCCTTAGCGCCGGCAGTCTTTTTTGGCGCGGCACGCCGCGCCCGCTTAGGGGTCTTTTTCACACACTCCAGGAAGAACACGGAGTTGGCCGGCAGCGTCAGGGACACGCTCTGCTCGCAGCCGTGCATGGGCTCATCCTGCGTTTTGATCTCTTTGCCGTTGGTCACGCCGCCGCCGCCGAATTCCTTGGCGTCGGAGGAGAACACCTCGGCCCACACGCCCCGATAGGGCACGCCGATGCAGTAATTTTCACGCTGCACAGGCACGAAATTGCACACAGCCACCAGTTCCCGGCCATCCTTTGCCTTACGGCGGAAAGCGATGACGCTCTGCTGATAGTCGTCGTTGGAGATCCATTCAAAGCCTTCCCAGGAGAAATCGATCTCCCACAGTTCGGGACGGCTGAGATAGAACTGGTTCACCGCCCGGAAGAAGGTCTGGGCCTGCTGGTGCTCAGGGTACTGGAGAAGGCCCCACTCCAGTTCTTTTTCGAAGTTCCATTCGTTCTTCTGAGCGAACTCGGTGCCCATGAATTGCAGTTTCTTGCCCGGATGGGCCATCATATAGCTGACGAAGCACCGCATCCCGGCAGCTTTCTGCTCGTCGGTGCCAGGCATCTTATTGATGAGGGACCCCTTCCCGTAGACCACCTCGTCATGAGAGATGGGCAGGATGAAGTTCTCGGAGAAAGCGTAGAAGAAAGAGAATGTCAAGGCGTCGTGGTTGCCGCTGCGGAACAGCGGATCCATGGACATGTACCGGAGCATATCATTCATCCAGCCCATGTTCCACTTATAGTTGAAGCCCAGGCCGCCCATATAAGTGGGCTTGGAGACCAGCGGCCAGGAGGTGGACTCCTCCGCGATCATCATGCAGTGAGGCGCCTCGGCAAAAGCCGCCTCATTCAGCGCCTGCAAAAACGCCACAGCTTCCAAGTTTTCCTTTCCGCCGTCCTTGTTGGGGATCCACTCCCCATCCCGGCGGTTGTAATCGAGATAAAGCATAGACGCCACCGCGTCCACACGCAGACCGTCGATGTGGTATTCCTTCAGCCAGTACACCGCGCTGGAAACCAGGAAACTGACCACCTCCGGCTTGCCGTAATCGAACACCAGGGTGCCCCACTCCTTGTGCTCTCCTTTGCGGGGATCCTCATACTCGTAGCAGGGAGTGCCGTCAAAAGCGGCCAGACCAGCGGCATCGCGGGGGAAGTGGGCCGGGACCCAATCCATGATGACTCCGATCCCCGCCTGGTGGCACCGGTCCACAAAGCGCATGAAATCTTTGGGTTCGCCGTAACGAGATGTGGGGGCGAAATAACCCATCACCTGGTAGCCCCAAGAGCCGTCGTAAGGATACTCGGTCAAAGGCATGAACTCGATATGGGTGAATCCCATATCCTTCACATAGGGAATCAGCTCGTCCCCCAGCTTGTCGTAGGAGAACACGCTTCCGTCGGCGTACTTCCGCCAGGAACCAGCATGGACCTCATAGATGTTCACAGGCTGCTCGTAATGAGGCCGGTCGCATTTCTGCTTGAGCCAGTCCTCATCGTGCCAGTCATAGCCTTCCAGCTCATACCAGCGGGAAGCGGTGCCGGGACGGGTCTCCGTGTGGCGGGCAAAGGGATCCGCTTTGTAGGTGTCCTCTCCCTGAGCCGTTTTCACATAGAATTTGTACAGTTCAAAGGGTTGAAAAACAAAATCGGTATATCCTTCCCAAACAGCGTCGTCGATTTTTTTCAAAGGATACTTGGCCTTGTCCCAGTTGCAGAAATTGCCCACCAAAGAGACCTCTCTGGCGTGGGGAGCCCAAACACGGGCCACCATGCACTCTTTTCCCTGATGGGTGGTCTTGTGCAGACCCAGATATTCATAAGAGCGGCGATTCGAGCCGTTGCGGAACAGATACAGCGGCAGATTATCCGGCTGCTTGCCAGCGCTGGCATTCTTCAAATTCTTCTCACGTTCCATGATCCGAACGCTCCTTTTTCCCCAAAAAGACGGGTTCTTTATAGATATCATATCATAATCTAGAAAAATTTCAAGTAGTTTTTAGTGATTCCTTTTAAATCTTAGTAAAATAATTTGCAAACTTTGTCATTCATGAACAAATACGCAGCCTGTTTTCTGTATAACACCACACTTGACGTGGCGAAACTTAGGACGGTTCTTTACCTGGGTGTTCCCCATCAGGTGAAGCGGACAACCCCTGCTTTCTTTCCCCATATATATGTCGCCTTTGTTTCAAGTATGTACTAGGGATTGTTTTCTCTCAAAGAAAAAGCCGTCCCGGGAAAATTTCCCACAGACGGCAATGAAAGAAATAAAAAAGCGGCAAGGACAATCCCGCCGCTTTTTAACGTTATAACGCTTACTGGATGGAGCAATCCAGATAGTGCTCCAACTCCTCGTCATCCTTTTTCCGATCCAGATAGAGCAGCACAGCCGAAACAGCCGCGACAACAGCTGCCACAGCGGCGATCATGCCGATGAACAAAGCCAGTTTGCTTCCTCTTTTCATATAGGAACACCTCCGCGTATTTAGTATTCTATTTGATATAGTTAATCATACCCAATCCGAGAAAAAATGTCAACCGAAAAAATGGGCAAAAAAACAGCGCAGGGACAATTTTCATGTCCTGCGCGCTGTTTTTGTGAGTTCCGCGAATATTCCGCAAACGCCGGATGAATCAAGCGCCAGCGTTGAGCTTCTTAGCGAGGGCGGACTTCCTTCTGGCGGCGGTATTCTTGTGAAGGATGCCCTTAGCAGCAGCCTGGTCGATCTTCTTGATAGCGACCCGCACGGCAGCAGCCTTGTCCTCAGCACCGTTGGCAATAGCGGCATTGGCCTTCTTGATCTCCGTCTTCAGCTGAGAATTGATCACTCTGTTCTGCATTGTCTTGGTGGAGATCACCTTCACACGCTTTTTGGCCGATTTGATGTTTGGCATAAGTCACACCTCCTTTATGTTTCATAACGCAGAGAATATGATAGCACGAGAGCGGCAAAAATGCAAGTTCTTTTTTGATTTTTTGAATTTCAAATTGACATCCTCTCCCCTATGTTGTAAAATGTTTGGGAATGAGGGTTGCTTTATCCTCTTTGCCGACTCTTTCTTCCCTGTTTAGTAGCAATTTTAGCCCTGCCAAAACGAAATCCTGCCCCCTTTCAAACTGAATGTTTCATCTATATGCCTCCGTAGTTAAATGGATATAACAAACCCCTCCTAAGGGTTAGTTGTGAGTTCGATTCTCGCCGGGGGTGCCAAAAAATAACGCCGCAAGCCGCTTTTTCGTGGTTTGCGGCGTTTTCTTGTTATCCATTCTTCTGCGCCTGGCAATTTGTTTGGGTAAGATTGTTTATTCGCCTTTTGCTGCATACCTGCTAGTTTTCAAACACTTGTTGAAACACAGTTTTTCGATAGGAAACTCTAATCCAATGATACAACACAATTTGTAAAACAATCAATATAGCGGTAAATCCTAAAGCAACCGGAATCACAGATACCAGCGCAAACTGTTCGATGAGGAAAATCCCGATCCAAAGATAAACCAGAGCCAGTCCGAAAGGCACACACAGAATCAAACAAATAAGGCGACTTAATATCATGGAAAGTTCCTTTTTGGAAAGGCCAATTTTCACAATCCCTTTGAACTTTCTGCATTCAGCATCCAATTCAGAATAGAGGCGGGAATAAATAAAGCTGGCTACCGCGAGAAGAAAGACAAAAGACAGCATCCCGCCAATATACAGCGTCAGATTGTTCTGAATCTGGCTGCTTCGGTAGTAGCGGTACGCGGATACCACATTGGCTTCTCCTTTTTGCAACGTGGTTTCCAGAGCAGCGAAAACAGCATCCGGACTTTCACTGTTATTCTCCCAGTTGTCATACGAGAACGCCGTAATGGTTTTCTCTGTCAGTTGAGGTTTTAACGAGGCAAACACATGATCGCTCACCACACAAATCCCATTGGTAAAACCGGTTAAAGTAACCACTTTATCGGACTGCCCCTCCACTGACAAGGACAAATAATTGGATTGAAAAAATTTCTCCGTTGATGAAGGGACTGTGTTCAATACCTCATCTGCATTACCGGTGACAAGATATACCCCTGTATCTGAAACTGAAACCAGTTCCCTTCCCAAAAAATCCATGATCTGGTTGTAGTCCCTTTGCGACATAATGGGGCTGCGGGATTCCACACTGGGATACCACAAACGGACATCCACCGTTTTATACCCTGGGAGGTCTCGCAGTTCATTTTCAATGACAGCAAGGTCATGGGCTGCATTTGCCTCCTCTGTCCAGGTGTTGTAAGTCATGGCATAGGGCAAGATCTTTTCCGTTTCAGATTTTACATTAGTGGACATAGAGAACAGAACAATAACCGCAAAAAAGGCCACCGCATATAGGAGGGCAGAAATCGTCATGCTTTGCGCGTTTGTTTTCAATTTCGCCCGTTGGTCTCCCATACATAGCAAGCGAACATTGGAGCGGCTTTTCGTCTGAAAAATCAGCCACAGCCGCATCCCAAAGGAAAATAAAAGATAAGTGCCCAACACAGCATCCACTACCAGAAGGAACGGCAAAAAGAAACTCTCCTGCATGGAATGGGCGAAATCAGAGCTTCCCGCTAACCCCCACAGCAATATGGGAGTTAAAATCAGGAACGACATCAGAGCAGGAACCAACTTCTGCTGTTTATCATCCTTGGCATCTGCTTTTAGGAGTTTTACAACCTCCTTTTTACGGATGAATTTGGGAGTAAAATATGCAATCCCAAAGAACACGAATCCCATCACCACTACTGTTAGCAGTATGGCCTGAACAGGGAAGTAAAAGACAAATTCTGATACCCCGATCATCCGGTTGGCAATATCAAGCAAAAACTTGGAAAACACCATTCCAAACAGGATGCCGGTGATAATAGATAAAATCCCCACCAACATATTTTCCAGAAAAACCAAACGGTTGAGCTGTTTCTTGGATGCACCTAAAATGGTAATTAATCCCAACTGACGGCTTCGATTTTTCAGGAAGCATCTCATGGAATAAGAGATAAAGCAGATAGAAAAGGCCACAGAAACCGCTTCTCCCGCGGCCAGGGTCAGGCCCATGGTGCTATTGGGATCTATCACTGCCAGTGCCGGATGAAACGATAGTACACTAAACAGAAAAAAGACAAAAACGGAAAACGCACAGTTGGCAAAGTAATAAATATAGTTTCTCTTATCCCTGCTGATATTTTCCCAAGCGAACTCAAATAATGTCACGAGGTTCACCTCCTAAAAGGCTCATGGCATCCACAATCTTCTGCTGGAACGCCTGCCGGTTTCCCCCCGAAACAATTTCTTGGTACAGCGTTCCGTCTTTAATAATCAGCACTCGCTTACAATAACTTGCCACAAAGGAGTCATGGGTCACCATCAGGATGGTGGACTCATGGGCCTAGTTCAGCATTTGGAATAATTCCATAACATCTTTTGTAGCTTTGGAATCCAGATTTCCAGTCGGTTCATCCGCCAGCAACAGAGCTGGGTTTGTCACCACAGCACGGGCGACGGCCACTCTTTGAGCTTGTCCACCTGAAATCTCAAAAGTGCGTTTGGACAAGAGATGCCCGATCCCCAACAGCTCAGCCACAGATTCAGTGTTTTTTTTCATTTGAGAAGGCGATACACCCTCCAGTGTCAGGGGCAGCATGATATTTTCCCCTACCGTAAGGGTCTGCACTAAATTAAAGTCCTGAAAGACAAATCCCTGTACTCTGCGGCGAAAACGCGCAAGCTGACTGTCTTTCATAGTGTGAGGGTCTTCCCCATTAATCGTCACACTGCCGCTGGTGGGATGGTCAATGGTGGAGATCACATTCAGCAGCGTGCTTTTTCCGCTGCCGGATGGCCCCATAATGGCAACAAACTCCCCTTTTTCCATCTGAAAGTTAATATCGTGCAAAGCGGTATAGGGAACTTTTCCCTCGTACACCTTCCCCAGATGTTTCGTTTCTAAAATCGGCATCGTCATGATCCTCCTTGCTTTTCTGTCTCCAGTATACCTCAAACCCCATATAAGAAAAATCGGGAAAGATTACACAACCTTACAGTTTTGTAATCTTTCCCACTTCTTGTTCCACTACCTTTTTTCAAAGGAAATCTGAAATTTACTCCCAACACCCACAGTTGAATCCACCTGTATGGAATGCCCAAGATAATCCAGGATCTGCTTGACCATGTAAAGCCCCAACCCCGTAGATTCTCCTCGAAGGCGGCCATTTTGCCCGGTGAAAAACAAGTCGAAAATCCGGGGAATATCCTCAGGTTGAATCCCGCAGCCACTATCCTCCACACTCAATACAACAGTCTCTTGCGTTGTATATGCCCTGACCACGATGGTTTTTCCCGAATCGCTATATTTCAAAGCATTGGTCAAAAACTGGTGCAGTACAAACCGAAGCCATTTGGAATCGCTGTACACCATCAAATTCTCCTCAACATCCAGTTTTGGAAAAACCCCTTTCTCGATAAAACTGGATTTCAATTCGTTGATACTGTCCTTTGCGATCTGCCGCAAAGAAACGCGCTCCACATGGAAATCATTTTGGATAGCGTCCAACTTGTACATATTCAGCACCTGATCCAAATCATATTGGATCCGACCAGCTGATTGAGATATTTTCTTATAGTCTGCCTGGCATCCGTTCTTTTGGGCGATCAGCCGTATGACAGAAAGGGGTATCTTGAGCTGATGAACCCAACGATAATCATCAGCTTATTCTGCTTTCGCTCATCTTTCATGCCGCTTAGTTTCGCAAAATACTGGCGATAAAATACCAGCAGCGCAACAGGAGCGGCAAGAAACAACAGGATGATCCATAGGTGGTCCGCCAAGAAAAGCCGGACATGCTTCCAGAGCCGCTTACCGTTCATGGCTCACATCTCCTATCCGGTATCCTACGCCCCGAACCGATTTTACAACGAGACAAGAGCCAACCTGTTCCAGTCTGCGGCGTATTCTGCTGATAGTCACATTGAGAGTGTTTTCTTCCACAAAAGTTTCGTCATCCCAGATTTCGTTTAAAAGTTCCTCACGGGATGCCACATCGGGATATTTTTCAAAAATGACCCGTAAAACGCCAGCTTCGGTTTTGAAGAACGCAGGAATCCTGTGTTTCAACAATATTTCTTGACCGCACCGCACAAAATGTCATTTCTTGGGTCGCGCCGAGAAAGTTGGCGCAAGTCTTTCATTTGTCTTTCCCATTGCGCTGCCCCCGGAAGCGGCTAACGGAATAACGAGCCTATATCACCTGAAACGTCTTCCACTTCCCGGATCTTTCCCGCCCAAAAAAAGGACCGCCCTGATCCCCCACCTTGCCGACATCAGTAAGGGGATTCTTTCATTGCCAATCAAGATCAGTGCCAGGATCAATATGGAAAAATGGTAGAGAATGACAAAAGCTGACTGGGGGATTTGCCGGCATCATCATTCGCTTTTCTGCCGATGTACTGGCTGACCACCACTGCGCCCCCGGACGCCAACGCTGTAAAATGATAACAAAAATGGTGTTGAGCTGATTTACCAGTGAAACACCGGATACCGCAGCTTCTCCGGCATAACTGACCATTCGTGTAGCAATCATTTCCACAAGAATCGCCAAAATCCGCTCTAAAAACAGGGAATAATCATGGCTTTTTTTCGTTTGAAATTTGGACCTCTTGTTCAGTAGCAAATGTGTGTAACCAGTGCCTCGTCCAATATGGTATTGACTGCGTTCAATTAAAATCCATACTGCAAAAAAGAACGTCCCAGCCTTTCGCTGAGACGTTCTTTTTAAAGAAGCAGATATTTATCTAGTAAAGTGATATTACCAATTCATATCGTCGCAGGAGACAGTGGGAGCGTCGGGAGCGATTGGCTCCACAGCATGGGTATCCGGGCAATACGACCAACCATGCACGGGGGCTTTTCCATCGGTAAACAGAACATTTTTCACCGTGGACCAATCCAAATCATCTGTGGCGAGAACAGGTTCTGCCATAGGCAGCACAGTGCCCGCCTTTACGAAGGCAAGACCGGGGTACACAGACGTCTGGACCGTATGCCAGCGCTCTCCCTCATAGACCTTACCGGTGCCCAACTCTACCCAGTTTCCAGCAGGCAGATACACCCGGCGGGAATCTCCAGCCTCAAAGAGGGGTGCCACCAAGATATCATCGCCAAAGAAATACTGATCTTCCAGAGCGGCGCAGGTCTCATCCTCCGGGCACTCAATGAACATGGCGCGCAGCAAAGGCAGGCCCTGCTGAGAGCACCGAACACTCTGAGCCATGATGTAGGGCATCAGGCGATAGCGCAGCTCCAGCATATGGCGGAAGGAATCACAGAACTCCTCCGAGAAGGCCCAGGGCTCTTTGGGAGGCTGGCCATGGCACCGCATATGGGAGGTGAAAATGCCCATGAACGTCCAGCGGTTGTAAAGCTCCTCCGTGCTCTCCCGGACGAAACCGCCCACGTCGTGGCTCCAATAGGAGAAGCCGCTGGCACCGAAGGACAGGCCGCCCCGCAGAGAGGAAAGCATGCCCATATCGTTGTTTTCGCAGTCACCGCCCCAGTGGAGAGGATACCGCTGGCTGCCTGCCCAGGCAGAACGACCCCAGATCACGCCGTCGCCCCGGTATTCCATGGTGGCGTCGTACACAGCCTTGTTATACCGCAAGGGATACAGGTTGTGCTCGGTGAACCCGGACGCGCCGGACGCGTACACGCCTGTGACAGGCGCCGCTTCGCCAAAGTCCGCCTTGATAGCGGAAACACCCAGCTGGAACAGGCCGCCCAGCTTTTCCTGATACCATTTGACGGTCTCGGGGTTGGACAGATCCAGCACCGCGTCATCAGTGGGCAGATTGCCGTCAGCGTCTTTCACGGCCAGGCCCTTGGCCACCAGCTCGGGGAAGAATTCGTTTTTGGGGGTGAAATAAGGGATCTGCCACAGGCAAACTCGGTAGCCTTCCTTGTTCAGATCGGCGATCATCTGCTTGGGATCGTCAAAACGGCTGGGAGAGAATTTGTAATTGCACAACCAATCCTCCTCAAACCATCCCGTATCCAGGTGGATCACGTCACAGGGGATGCGATGAGCTTTCAGTTCCCGGGCCACCTCCCTGGCTTCCGCCTCGCTCTTATAGGTGATACGGGACATCCACAGGCCGAAGCTCCACAGGGGAGGTACCGGACTCTTGCCGGTCAGCTCTGTGTAGGAACCCAGGATCTCCTTAGGAGTGCCTACGATCAGGAACAGGTCGATCCCTTCGTCACCCATGAAAGCGGTCTGAGCCTGAGCATACTCCCGGCCAAAATCAAGGGTCATGGGGCAGGAGGTATGATAGAACACACCGTAGCCCCGAGAGCTCATAAAGAAAGGAACGGGCTTATAAACGTCCCGGGTCTCAACACCGTTGGCGTCCTTGGTCCACAGGATCAGCTTCTGGCCGCTCTTATCCAGTTTGGTGAAGCTCTCGCCGCAACCGTAATAATGCTCGCCAGGATGGGATTCCAAACTCACCGCGGGATATTTCCGCATGTCATTGGAGGACCGCACGTAAGAGAACGGCATAGGATTATAGTTTTGCAAACACTTGGAGTCAGACGCGTGGAGGGTCTTGGTCAGCTCTTTCCCATGGGCGTCATGAAGGAGATCGAGGAACAGACCGGCGTGGACATCAACTGGCAGGTCTACTACAACGCTGACTGGTCCGAGCAGAAGTCCCTGCTGCTGGCTTCCGGCGACCTGCCCGACGCCTTCTGGGGCTCCATCTGCCTGACCGACACTGACGTCAACCAGAACAAGGCTCTGTTGGTGGAACTGACCGACCTGATCGAAGCCAACATGCCTAACCTGAACAAAGTCTTTGAGACCGAGCCTTCCCTGAAGGCCGTCATCACCGACCGTAACGGCGAAATTTACAGCCTGCCCAAGAAGCTGCCCCTGCGGCCTCAGGTCAACGACGTGATGTACATCAACAAGACCTGGCTGGACGCTCTGGGTCTGGAAATGCCCGATACTTATGAGGATCTGGCAACCGTTCTGGAAGCCTTCGTCACCAAGGATCCCAACGGCAACGGCGAGAACGACGAGTTCGGCTATTCCGCAGTGCAGAGCCTGGCTGGCGACCTGCGCCACATCATGGCTCCCTTCGGCACCATGGTCTGCCGCGACAGCAACTCCTACGGCAGCAACTACATGGCTCTCAACGACAGCAGCGAGCCCATCTTCATGCCCGTGCAGGACAACTACAAAGAGGCTGTGAAGTGGATGCACGACCTGTACACCAAGGGCCTGATCGATCCCGAGTGCTTCACTCAGGACAGCTCCATGGTCACTGCTAAGACTCAGGATCCCAACGGTTCCCTGTCCGGTATCGTCTTTGGTTGGACCGCTGACGCTCAGGTGGGTGTCAACGCTCCCGACTATGAAGTGGTTCCCGCTCTGGCTGGCCCCGACGGCAAGCGCTATGCCGAGCACAACCCCGAATTCCTGGACGTGAGCCGCAACGAGCTGCTCATCACAACTAAGTGCGAAGATCCCGCCACTCTGCTGAAGTGGGCCGACGCTTACTACACTGATGAAGCCTCTCTCCAGACCTTCTACGGCTCTATTTCCGACGGCAAGATCCAGGCCAACGACGACGGCACCTACGAAGTGCTGGTTCCCGATGACGGCTCCTCTCTGGACACCTCCGCCTGGTCCTTCTCCATGCGTGACTTTGGTCCCAAGTACATGAACGAGGAATTCTATGACAAGGTGACCCTGCCTTCCGATCAGGGCGACGGCGTTAAGCTGGCTCAGGATCCCATCAACGAGGAATACATTGTCACCACCTTCCCCGTCTGCGCATACACCGAAGAGCAGACCTCCCGTCTGGCTTCTCTGACCACCAACCTGTTCGACTACTGTGAAGCTCAGTACGCTCACTGGGTCGTGGACGGCGGCGTTGAGGAAGAATGGGACGCCTACCTCCAGCAGCTGGATGCCATGGGCCTCCAGGAGTACATCTCCATCCAGGTAGACGCTTACAACGCTTATCAGGAAACTCTCGAGTAAGCAATTCATCTCTTCATTTGTTTTCGGGGAGTATGGTCTGAACGACCGAAAAAAGGGAACCCGGGTCGGGTAAAACCGATCCGGGTTCCCTTTTTATTTTCTTAGAGACCGTTTCAATTCAGTTTCCGCACTGACTGCCGGTCGATCAATTCCACATCCAAGGTGACATGGGTCTGGGAGATCTCCTCTCCCCTGATTCGTTTGAGAAGCAGCTTCACCGCGCATTCCACTTTCTTCTCGTAGTCCTGAGCCACAGTGGTAAGTTTAGGCTGCACGTATTGCAGGACTTCCCAGTTGTCAAAACCGATGATGGAAATATCATTGGGCACACTGTATCCGCTCAAACGGACGCCTTCCAGAATACCAACAGCCAAGATATCCAAGGTTGTCACCACAGCAGTGGGCCTGTCCTTCATGGCGCACAGCGTGCGTCCCACCCGTACACCATGTTCAAAAGAACCATTGGTGTTGAAGAAATACCTTGCCGGGAAAGGAACCCCAGCATCCCGCAGCACTTGGGAAAAACCTCGGATACGCTGGCTGACCACAATGGACGGAGCCGTAAAGGGACAAGCGAAAGCGATCCGTTTGTGCCCGTTCTCCAGCAAGAAGCGAGCCGGCACCTGACCGCCGTGGAAGTCATCCAGGTCCACAGTCAGCGGATCCAGCCCCTCATAATATCGATCCAACACCACACAGGGCACACCGGTATCCATCACCTGTTTCATTTCGTCCGGAGTAAACGTGGGATAAAAGAAGATGGCCCCATCCACGCTCCAGTTGTGAAAAAGATAGATCACTTCTTTAGCCCGCTTATACGCCCGCAGCATCACGTAATACCCCCGCACCCGGAGCTGAAACTCCATGGCGGCGATCATCTGCTGGCGGTATGGATCGTCTAAAATGTGGATAGGCTTGTCTCCCTCAGGGACCAGCACTGTAATGATGCGGGAACGCTTGCCGCTGAGACTGCGGGCCGAGAGATTGGGTACATAATTGTATTTGCGAGCGATCGCCTCCACTCGCTCCGCGGTTTTAGCGGAAACTTTGTCGTAATTGTGGTTGATCACATTGGAGACCGTCATCACGCTGACGCCGGCCTCTTGAGCGATTTGCTTTAGGGTAACCATATAGAATGCCTTTCTTACCGGAAGAAAAAGTAAAAAAGAAACGCTTCGGGCATTTCTTGCAGAACAAACCGATCTAACTTGCAAAACACGTAGAACTTGCTTTTATTATATCAGAGCGTATCCTTCCAGTCAATCCAACGGAATTATCTGGAAATCACATTTTATCCCACAAAATTGGTTTGCTCCTAGCTTACCTCTCTCTTGCAAAATAATAGAACGTTTGCTATGATGAGAGCGTTCCGTTTTACTAAGGGAGGCGAACGAAATGACCTATGGCACCGTGATCCAGGGACGCTTTCTGAAACGCCCCAACCGATTCATCGCCCATGTGGAAACAAAGGACGGGATCCAAGTCTGCCACGTAAAAAATACCGGACGCTGCCGGGAATTGTTAGTTCCCGACGCCACCGTGTATCTAGAAGAAAGTCCCAACCCCAACAGAAAAACGAAGTATGATCTCATCGCCGTGGAAAAAGGAGATCTGCTCATTAATATGGACAGCCAAGCGCCCAATCAGGTGGCCGAGGAATACCTTCCCCGACTGTTTCCTCATCTCACCAGCTGGCGCAGGGAATTCACCTGGGGCAGTTCCCGGTTTGATTTCCGCGTGGAAACTCCTGAAAAAACCTGGTTCATGGAAGTGAAAGGCGTTACATTGGAGGAAAACGGGGTGGTCCTCTTCCCTGACGCTCCCACTCAGCGAGGCGTCAAACACCTCCGGGAATTGTGCCGTTGTCAGGAGGAGGGTTACGGAGCCTGCGTATTGTTCGTGATCCAGATGGCAGGTGTTCGATACTTCACCCCCAACCGGCGCACCCACCCAGAATTTGCCCAAGCCCTAGAGGAAGCGGCTTCTCTGGGAGTTCGGCTGGAGGCCGTGGATTGCCTGGTAACGCCCCAAACCTTGGTACCTGGTGACCCGGTAGAGATCCGTTTAGATCCCCACACCTGAAAATCAGGGCATATCCATGACAAAGATATAGGGCTTTCGCCTTTGCGGCGGAAGCCCATCTTTTTATCGTTTCGCTAAAATATTTTTAATTCCCCACTAAAAAATCCAACACGTTCCAACCGGTACTTGTCTGCGCTTTAAACAGCTCTGTATAGCCGCAGTTCACACAAGTGACCGTCACAAACTTTTTGTTCTGAACGTCAAACAGCTTGGCAAAATTACCGCCTGTGGCCTGAAACTGATCCGACTCATACTGAGTGCAGCCACACTTGGGGCATATGTATTGTTTCTTTTCCATGAGACCACCTTACCTTTCGTCTAGATCATGATAGCGTAGGTTTCTGTCAAAGGGGACCTAATTTCTCTTACAAAATCCTTACACTTTTCAAAATTGCCTTCACGCCTGAAACAACCTGTCCCTTTAAAAAATGAGATTGTATTGTTATATTGACCTATTTTTGCAAAAAAATGCATATTTTCTTTCTCGATAGTTCGTTTCAAATGCGAAGCGTTTTTTATTGACTTTTCTTTCCATTTCTCCTATGATAATCAGGAAGTATGATGATTGGGGATCATCACGAGAAGATATCGCCGGGTCCTATGGCGAAAGAGATTTTCTTGGCACTTTGGGAGGATGATTATGTTGAAAAGCTATTTTCGGCTCACAAGAAGTGAGACCGAGATCATGGAGCTGCTTTGGAGTGAGGATCGGCCGCTTTCCCGTTCGGAGATCATTGAGCTGACCCCGAACCGTACTTGGAAACCCGCTTCCATCCACATCCTGCTCAATTCCATGTTAGATAAAGGCGCCATCGAAGTGGCTGGTTTTATCCAAAGCACAAAAAACTACGCCCGGACTTTCGCGCCCACCCTGACAGCCGATGAGTACATTGTGTTGCAGCTGAAACACAGTTCCGCATTTAACGAACAGGCCCTTCTTCGGCTGGTTTCCAGCCTTGTGGAGGATGTTCGAGACGAAGCAGTCCTAAACGAAATCAACTCTATGGTGGAAAAGCGGAAAGCGGAACTCCACTAAACCGGACCCATACAAACAAACCCCCGAAAGGAAATTCCTTTCGGGGGTTTTCACATCTTTAGGATTTCTCTTTAGATGGACAGCACCGCGGAAACGCGATAGAGTCTCTCGTCAAAAGTACGAGGCATATCCAGAGCTTCGGTGATATCGAAGTCCACGATATCCTCACCCTTCATGGCTACCACACGGTTGCCAATGCCCTGATTCAGCAAGTCAACAGCATGATATCCCATCCGGCTGGCAACTACACGATCCCGCAGAGTGGGAGCGCCGCCGCGCTGCACATGGCCCAGAATGGTGGCGCGGCTCTCGATGCCGGTCACTTCCTGGATCTTCTCTGCCAGCTGCTGGCTGCCGCCTACGCCCTCAGCAACCACGATGATGTAGTGGCGCTTACCGGTGGACTGTGCCAGCTTGATACGATCGATGATATCCTTCTGGAAATCATGGGGGATTTCGGGCACCAGAGTGGACAGAGCGCCCACAGCCACACCCACATTCAGAGCGATATCGCCGCAGCGACGGCCCATAACTTCCACCACGCTGCAACGGTCATGAGACTCCGTAGTGTCGCGGATACGGTCGATCATTTCCATAGCAGTGTTCAAAGCGGTATCGTAACCGATGGTGTAATCGGTGCAGGCAATATCGTTGTCGATGGTGCCAGGAACACCAATGCAGGGAATACCGGCATTAGTCAGGTCACGAGCGCCGCGGAAAGAACCGTCGCCGCCCACGACAACCACGCCGTCGATGCCCTTTTCACGGCACATCTGAGCGGCTTTCTGCACGCCTTCAGGAGTGTTGAACTCGGGGCTACGAGCAGTGAACAAAGCCGTGCCGCCATGCTGCATAATGTCGGACACGCTCCGCATGCTCATCTCCTTCAAGTCGCCGTTGAGCAGGCCGTTATAGCCACGCATCACGCCGTAGACCTTCATGCCGAAACCCAAACCCGTACGAACAACGGCTCGCACAGCCGCGTTCATTCCAGGAGCGTCACCGCCGCTGGTCAAAACTGCAATACTTTTCGCACCCATTGCTGATTCCTCCAAATATTGAAATCGGGTATTCATACCCAACTGATAACTGTATCAGTAACATTATATCAAAAGAACGGGATTTATCAAGTGGTTCCCCCAATATTTTACAGAGTTACCCTGGTTTTTTCACATCTTCGGACCATAATAGGCAACATTGTCCTTTCCCAGAAGATCCTGGAGAGCCCGTAGTAACGGCTGATTGATATACACCCGGTATTTGGCAGGAGCCCGCAGCAATTTGCCCGTATCCTGGAAGGAGAGATACAGATCGGTCATGCCCTCGTCAAAAATGGCGATATACTGCATAGCTTTTCGGTAGTGGGGATCTTCTTGGGATTTCAGCCTGAGATACAGCCCAGGACGGACCTGTTTTTCCACAGAGGGCCCCAAAAGTGCGGGATCCGCCGGACGTGCCACGGACTGGCACACCAACTCCGGTTCTTTATCCTCCGTGAAGTTTAGTTTTCCCTGTACTTCCACTACTAAACCTTCAGACAAGATCCCACCATACTGTTCCAACACCTTGGGGAACACCAACGCTGTCATGGACCCGTACATATCCTCCAAAGTAAGGAACGCCATTTGGGCATTGTTCCTGGTGACCTTCTTCCGCACAGCGGTGATCAGTCCCAGCACCGAGACCCACTGACCGTCCTGATAGCGGCCGGGACTGTCCTCACCGGCGCTTTGGAGGATCTCGTCCATCCGTGCGAATCCTCCCTCCTGGTACATCCCAGCGTAGGCCGACATAGGATGCCCGGAGAGATACATTCCAGTGACTTCCTTCTCCATAGCCAGTTTGTCCGCTTGAGAGAATTCCTCCGCTTTCTCCAGAGGAACTTCCCCCGCTTCTTCGGAACCAGGAGCGTCAAAGAATCCCATTTGTCCTTCCACGTTCCGGCGCTTGTCGGCTTCCAGGGACTCCAGCACTCGTTCCACAGAAAGCAGCATTTCACGGCGGTTGTTCCCTAAGCCGTCCAGGGCGCCGCATTTCACCAGGCTTTCAATAGCCCGGCGGTTCATGTCACGGCCGGTGACTCGTTTGCAGAAATTGTAGAAGGAGGTAAACTCTCCCCCGCCCCGGCGTTCCTCCACCATCCGGGCAATGACTCCCCGGCCTAGGTTTTTCACCGCCAGCAGGCCAAAGCGGATGCTCTTCCCCACCACAGTGAACCCGCTCTCGCTGTAATTCACATGGGGCGGCAGCACAGAGATACCCAAGCGGCCGCACTCCTCGATATATTCCGCTACCTTCCCCGCCTGGCCCAATACGCTGGAAAGCAGCGCCGCCAGATACTCACAGGGGTAGTGACACTTCAGGTATGCAGTCTCGTAGGCCACCACCGCGTAGGCAGCAGCGTGGGACTTATTGAAGGCGTAGGAGGCAAAGCTCTCGATCTCATTGAACAGCGCCTGTGCCGTTTCCCTGTCCACTCCTCGGCGGAGGCAGCCCTCTACTTCCCAGGAGCCGTCCTCCCGCTGCTGGCCATGGAGGAACACTTCCCGTTCCCGTTCCAGCACGTCGTGTTTTTTCTTAGACATGGCCCGGCGAACGATATCTGCCCTGCCCAGGGAATACCCCGCCAGGTCCCGGAAGATCTGCATCACCTGCTCCTGATAGATGATGCATCCAGCTGTGGGCTCCAAAATAGGCTGGAGCAGCGGATGACGGTAGTGGATCTTAGAGGGATCCTTACGGTTCTCCAAATAAAGGGGGATAAACTGCATGGGGCCAGGCCGGTACAGAGAGATGATGGCGATCAAATCCTCCACGCTCTCCGGCTGAGCCTGTACCAGCAGCCGCTTCATCCCTGGGGACTCAAACTGGAACACTCCTTCCGAGTGGCCTTCCCGCAGCATCTGGAACACCTGGGGATCGTCTTGCGGGATAGCATCCATGGAGAAATCTTTCTCCTGACGGCGGACCATTTTGGCGGCGTTGTCGATGACAGACAGGTTCCGCAGCCCCAGGAAGTCCATCTTCAAAAGGCCTAGTTCCTCAATGGCGGTCATGGTGTACTGGGTGACCACCGACTCGTCGTTTTTGGACAAGGGCACGTAGTCCATTACCCGCCGGTCCGTGATGACCACTCCCGCCGCATGGGTGGAAGCGTGACGGGGCATGCCCTCCACTTTCCGGGCCATGTTCAAAAGTTCCCGGACTTGGTCGTCTTCCTCATACCGGTCCCGCAGATCCTTGGACTGCTTCATGGCAAGATCCAGGGTCATGCCCAGGGACATGGGCACTAATTTCGCCACCTGATCCACCTTGTTGTAAGGGATCGCCAGAGCTCTGCCCACGTCCCGAATAGCGCCGCGAGCTGCCATGGTACCGAACGTGACGATCTGAGCTACATGATCCTCGCCGTACTTGTCCACCACATAATCGATGATCTCGTCACGGCGCTCATCACTGAAATCCACGTCAAAGTCAGGCATGCTCACTCGTTCCGGGTTGAGGAACCGTTCGAACAGCAGGTTATACCGCATGGGGTCCACATTGGTGATGCCCACGCAGTAAGCCGCCAGGCTTCCCACACCGGAGCCACGCCCCGGCCCAACGGGAATCCCCACGCTTTTGGCATAACGGATGAAATCCCACACGATGAGATAGTAGTTTACATAACCCATCTGTGAAATCACGCTGATCTCATAATCCAACCGATCCTGAAGCTCTTGGGAGGGCTGGTCCCCATACCGGCGGACAAGTCCCTCCTGGCACAGACGGCGGAAAAATTCCCCGTTCTCACTGCCGTCAGGAGTCAAAAAGGCGGGCAGTTTCGTTTTGCCGAACTCCAACTCCACATTGCACCGCTGAGCGATCTCCCCTGTATTGGAGACAGCCTCCGGCACGTCAGGGAACAAGGCAGCCATCTCCGCCTCGCTTTTGAAATAAAACTCCTCCGAGCCAAATTCCAGCGTGTCCTTGTCCTCCACCGTGCGTCCGGTCTGGATGCAGATGAGCACATGGTGCATCTTGCTGTCCTCAGGAGCGATATAGTGGCAGTCGTTGGTAACCACCAGAGGAATCCCTGTCTCCCTGGAAATACGGATGATCTGGGGATTGATCCGCTTTTGCTCCGGCAGACCATGGTCCTGAAGCTCCAAAAAGAAATTTCCCTTGCCGAAGATCTCCTCATAAAGCAGAGCGGTGTCCTTGGCTCCCTGGTAGTCGTTTCGGGCCAGAGCTCGGGGGATCTCGCCTGCCAAGCAAGCGGACAGGGCGATAAGCCCCTCGTGGTGCTCCCGCAGCAGGTCTAAGTCCACCCGGGGCTTGTTGTAAAAGCCTTCGGTCCAGGCCTGGGATACCATGGCAATCAGATTCCGGTAACCTGTGTCGTTTTCACACAACAGCACCAGATGGCGGCTCTCCCCGTCCAGCTCGTGGACTTTGTCGAACCGGGTGCGTCGGGCCACATAGACCTCGCAGCCGATGATGGGCTTGATCCCCCGTTTTTTTGCCGCCTTATAGAAATCGACCACGCCGTACATGCAGCCGTGGTCGGTGATGGCAACCGCCTCTTGACCCATTTCCTTGGCGGTATCCAAAAGCCTTTCGATACGGCAGGCACCGTCTAAAAGGCTGTATTCCGTGTGTACGTGCAGATGGGCAAAGGCCATTTGGCTCCCCCTTTCCCCTTTAATCGCCCTCGGCCTCCTCCGAGGCCAGGTAGTCTTCCGTCACTTCGATCCAGAAATAGTATTCCACACCGATGTTGTCTTTTTCGGTGCCCCAGTTGGCTTCCTCGCAGACCAGATACTTCCCCGGTTCTTGGGGACACTGGAAATAATAGGTCTCCTCCGTGTAGACACGGCCGTCCTGGTCATAGATGGTAAAGGAGAAATCCTCGTTGTTGGACTTACCTTCAAACAGGATGGATGTGGTGTCATCGAATACCACCGTAGGCGCGCTGTCACCGATTTCTCCCGGCACCAGGCGGCGGGATTCCACCCGCTCCCCGTCCTCAGTGGTGTAGATCTGATTTTGCAGAGGTGTGTACTCCTCCCCGCCGCTTTTCAGCGTAACGGTGCCCACTTCCGGCGGGCCGCTGCCGATACGCCCGATCAGCAGGTACATCACCAGCAGGATGGTTCCCACGATCAAAATCGCGCCGCCGTAAACGGCCAGCTTCATCCGCCAGTCTCCCTCCACCTTCATACCGTCCACCCGTTTTTGGACTTTGTCTTTTAGCGCCAAATTCTTTTCCCCTTTCCGTGATCAAAACATATTGGAGATGCCTCGCTTCTCCATGATGTCCTCGCCCATGCGCAGCAGCCGCTGCAACCGGTGATTCACCCCGCTGCGGGTGATCCCCAGCCTCGCCCCCATTTCCCGAAGGGTCATGTCCGGGTTGTCCAGCCGCAGCCTTGCCAGCTCTTGCAGTTCCTCCGGCAGAGTGTCCAATCCCACCGTGTCGCTGATAGCCGCGATGGCAGCCGTCTGCCGGGCGGAAGCGGAGTAAGTCTTGTCCATGTTGGCAGTCTCGAAATTGGTCTTGCGGTTGATGTTATTCTTGACCTCTTTGTACATCTTCACCTGCATCAGTTCCATGGCGGCATTGGAAGCCCCCAGATAGGTGAGCAGATCCTCAATGGGACCGCTTTCCTTCAAATACACCACATAGCCGCCCTTACGTCCAGCCACCGCCGGAGACAGAGGGAACGCCTCCACCTCGCAGAGCAGAGTGTACAAGTCGTTGGCCAGGTTTTTATGGGGCACCGCAAACTCCAGATGATACTCCTTATTGGGATCAGTAGCAGTGCCGCAAGTGAGGAACGCCCCTCGTAGGAACCCTGCCGCGCAGCAGGTGTTTTCCAGGTTGGCCCGGTTCAACCGCAAACTGGTCTCCTGGCCGGTGTGGCCGAATTCCTCCAGCATGGCAAGCCGAGAGGACTCCTCCGGCAGACTTACCCGGTAGGCAGGACGTTTCCGACGACTGACTCCGAAGGTCAGCTCTCCGGAGACACCAGCGCCTGCAGCGGCAAGTTCCAGCATCCGCCGAGCCACCGCTCCGTTTTCTGTGACGAAGGCGTTCTCCTTCATGGTAAAGCACTTGGAGAAAAGCCATGCTCCGTAGCATTCCGCCCGCAGGCAGCATTCCCGCTTGAACTCCACCCCACAAAGTTCCCTTTTTATTTCCGAGGAAAAGGACACAGCCCCTCCTCCTTTCAAAATGTACTGTTCTCAGAACTTCTGCATATCCCGATGAGTGACGCTGGCCTTCACACCGGACTCATTCAAATGGTCGCACATGTACTGAGCCAAAGCCACGGAACGGTGATGGCCGCCGGTGCAACCCACCGCGATGACCAGCTGGCTTTTGCCCTCTTTGCTGTACAGAGGCAGCAGGTAGTCGATGAGATCGGTGAATCGTGCCACGAAACCCTGAGTCTCCTCTTTCTCCATGACGTAGTCCCGCACTGGGGCGTCCAAGCCCGTAAGGGGACGGAGATTCTCATCATAGAAGGGATTGGGCAGGCACCGCACGTCGAACACCAGGTCTGCTTCCATAGGGATACCAAACTTGAACCCAAAGCTGATGCAGTGCACCGAGAGAGAATCCTGAGCGCTGCTGAGGAACATTTGAGAGATCCTGGTCTTTAGCTGGGCGGGCGACACTCCGGAGGTATCGATGACATAGTCGGAGCACTCCTTCACCGGCTTGAGCATTTCCCGTTCCAGCTTCACTGCCTGCTCCAAAGCGCCCCCCATCTCGTCGGCCAGGGGATGCTTCCGCCGTGTCTCCTGGAAGCGGTTCACCAGCACGCTGTCGGAAGAATCTAAAAACAGGATCTTGTAGGGCTTTTTGTCCCGTTTCAAAGATTCCAGCGCGGTGAAAAAGGATTTGAACAGCTCTCCGCCCCGGGTGTCCGTGACCACCGCGGCCCGACTGCGGAAGCCTTCGGATTGCAGGCACATATCGTAGAACACCGGGATCAATGCGGGGGGCAGATTATCCACGCAGAAAAAACCGATGTCCTCCATGGCATGCATGGCTCTGGTCTTGCCCGCTCCGGACAGACCTGTGAGAATGACGAATTCCATAACCGTTCCCCCTCTTTTATTCTTCCCCGGTCATCCGCACTTCCGTCTCCAGCCGGATGCCCCGTTTTTCAAAGACTACCTTCTGGATCTCCCGGATGAGAGCCAGTACATCGGCGCAGGTAGCCCCACCGGTATTGACGATAAACCCGGCGTGCTTCTCGCTGACCTGAGCGCCTCCCACCCGCAGCCCTTTCAGGCCGCATTCCTCGATGAGCGCCGCCGCGAAAGCCCCTTGGGGCCGCTTGAAAACACTGCCGGCACTGGGCATGTCGTAAGGCTGCTTGGTCTTGCGCCGGTTCATCAGATCCTCCATCTGAGCCCCAATCTGAGCGGGATCTCCCGGCTTCAACTGGTACTCCACAAAGGTGATGATATCCCGGCCGCCGGTATATCGGCTCTTCCGGTAGTCAAACTGAAGTTCTTCCCCGGAGGCCGATCCCTCTTCCCCTTCCGGAGTCAGGTGATACACACGTTCCACCACATCCCGCATCTCCCCGCCGTATGCTCCCGCGTCCATGTAGGCCGCGCCTCCCACGGATCCCGGGATGCCCCAGGCAAATTCCAAACCGGAAAGTTCCCGGTCACGGGCAAAAGCGCATACTGCCGCCAAGGATGCCGCAGCCCCTGCCCGCACTCTCCCACCAGGCAGGGCATCTACCCGTTTGAAGTCCCCGGACAAGGACAGCACCGCTCCCCGGATCCCCTTATCGCTCACCAGCAGATTAGACCCCTTCCCCAACAGCATGTAGGGCAGTCTGTTCTCTGTCAAGACCTTTACCAGGCCCTTGAGCTGAGCCAGTGTCTCCACTGTGATGAACCGGTCCGCCGGTCCGCCGATCTGGAAAGTGGTGTGGCGGCTCATAGGTTCCTGGACTGCGCAGGGACATCCCAGAGTCTGGACCGCCTGATCCAACAAGGTATAAGAAAGCTCCATGGCGACTCCTCTCCGCCCGTCCTCTCCGGAGAGAAAAGCGGGGCAGGTAAATGTAATCCTTTTTTGTTATACTATAAATAATACTTATACAGCTGGGCCCTCAGATATCCAAATCCTTCTTGATATCTTCGCCCCGCAGCTCAGAGATATCCACTCCCAGACCGGAAAGCAGTTCCTGAGCGGCGTTGTAGCCCATCTTTTTCTGGCGGTTGTTCATGGCGGCGACTTCGATAATCACAGCCAGGTTACGGCCGGGCTTCACAGGAATGGTCATCACCGGCACACGGATCCCCAGGATCTCAGTGAATTCGCTGTCGATGCCCATACGGTCATAATTTTTGGTAGCGTCCCAGATCTCCAAATTGATGCACATGTCGATCTTTTCAGACAGCTTGATGGCGCCCATACCGAAGATCCGACGGGCGTTGATGATGCCAATGCCACGCAGCTCGATAAAATGGCGGATGTTCTCGGGAGCCTGTCCCACCAGGGACTTGCTGGACACACGGCGGATCTCCACAGCGTCATCGGCAATGAGCCGGTGGCCCCGCTTAATCAGCTCGATGGCCGTTTCGCTCTTGCCCACGCCGCTGTCACCCACCAGCAGGATACCTTCACCGTAAACTTCAATGAGCACACCGTGACGGGTAATCCGGGGAGCCAGCTCCACATTCAGCAAAGACACCAGGTCTGCCACCACATTGGAGGTGGAGTCCTTGGAGGACAAAAGCGGAATATCATACCGGTCCGCAGTGGCCAACATAAATTCGCAAGGAGTGATCCCTCTGGCAACGATGACCGTAGTAGGCCGCAGCGCGAAGAAATGGTCGATCGCCTCTTGTTTCTTTTCCTGCCCCAAGCTGTCCAGCATAGCCATTTCGGATCTGCCCAAAACGGTGATGCGGTGGGGGTCGAAATAATCACAGAAGCCGTACAGTTCCAAACCGGGACGGATCACGTCTCGGGAACGGATCAAGATCTCATCAGCGCTGCAAGGCAGGTGCATGGCTTGCAAGCTCAGTTCCTTAATAATTTTAGCTAGGGGGATGGTATAATCTTCTCTCATTTTGCAACATCCTCTCTTTCTAGTCAGATTGTTCCAAAAAATTCCAGGACAAATCGACACATATCCATGTGTATGATTGGTATTATTATATACGATGCTGCCGCAAAAATAAAGGGCCGGGTTCCAGCCATAGGTCAATAAAAAAAATTTTGATTTTTTTTAAAAACCTCTTGCATTTTCGAAAAAGCCATAGTATAATAATTGAGCTGACCGAGAGAACGGTCCAGAGATTCAATTAAATATCGCGGGGTGGAGCAGTTCGGTAGCTCGTCGGGCTCATAACCCGAAGGTCGTAGGTTCAAATCCTGCCCCCGCAACCACAGGAAACATTGGTTTTGATTTATTATCATCAAAATTAATGTTTCTTTTTTATATTTAAACAAGGAGGTAATCGCATGATTGCAAGCAAGCTTAAACTGGGCGATGAGGTGCGAGTGATTGCACCGGCTAGAAATCTAACAGAAGTGAGGCAGGATGTACACCATCATGCGGTTGACTTCTGGAAGGAAAAAGGATTTCATCTTACATTTTCCAAGAATAGTCGAGAGGTTGGAAAATACCACTCCTCCAGCATTGCGTCACGGGTAGAGGATATTCACGAGGCATTTTGTGATCCAAATGTAAAATTGATTATAACTTGTCTTGGTGGTTTTAACTCTAATCAGCTTTTACGACACCTGGATTACGAACTCATTGGGAAACATCCTAAAATTCTCTGTGGTTATTCCGATATAACTGCTCTTCATAACGCCATCTATTCTAAAACGGGACTTGTTACATATCACGGCCCACATTATGGTACCTTTACTTTTGACCGGGAATCAAAATACACTCAGAAAACTTTTTTTGAGTGTATAATGAACGAAGAGCCCATTGTTGTCACTCCCTCTGAAACAGCTGCAAAATATTATACAATTCAAGAAGGCATGTGTGAAGGAACAATCATTGGCGGTAATCTTTGTACTTTAAATCTCTTACAAGGGACGCCTTATATGCCTGATATTCGAAATAAGGTGCTGTTTCTGGAAGATGATAATATTATGGGAGATTATTTTTGCTACGAATTTGATCGAAACCTAGAGTCTCTTTTACAGGTAGAAGGAGCAGAAACGATCAAGGGAATTGTCTTTGGACGCTTTGAAGATAGTTGTGGTTTGAACGCAGAAGTAATAAAAGATATTATTCAAGATAAGGTAGCTAAGAATATACCTGTCATTTTTGGTGTAGATTTTGGTCATGTTTATCCCATGATTACGTTTCCGATTGGTGGAACTGTTCGCATTTTGGCAAATCATGAAACTGCTGAAATGGTCATTTTGACTCACTGATTGAGGTAACAATATCTCTGTCTTTTGATAGTCTTAATTTATAAGCGCGCCTTAAGTGAATCCGCCAGTAAAAACGGTCAACTATGACAAAAACCCCAAGTTTCATACCTGGGGTTTTCTCTTGCTTTTTTGTGGGATACTGCCATCACATTCCCTTGATTTGGCGGTATCTGTTGTATAAACAGCACCGTTTTTCCTGGAAAATTGACAGGAAAGAACCACCTCCGAGCCTCACGGCTCCGGGGTGGTTTTTTGCTTTCTTTTGGAAGTTGACCCAGATTAGACCCATTTTGGTTTGGCCGGAAATTGGGACAATCTCCAGAGCAAACGCAATCCAACTGAGGCTTTGAGCAAACTCCACGATATGCGCAACATTAGTTTTTCTAAGGCAGAGTTGCACTAGAATTTCAACAAATAAGTTTATTCATCAAAATTTCAATCCCACTATTCCCATGGGAACCCTATCATGGTAAAATAGCCCCCAACGCAAATGAGATCGGGAGGCATCACCATGGGACTTGACATCTACTCTGGAACATTGACCCGCTATTACTCTCATAATTAAAAGAACGCTGTTCAGGAGTGGGCAGAGAAAAAAGGGTACACTCTACCGTTTATGGTTTTCCAATTTGTTGTTCAAAGCTTTTGAAAAAACACAATACTCAATCGCGTTGGCAGGGCAAATATTTTTACACTTTCCGCATCGGATACACTCTAGGCTATTGGCATTCTTTACAGGATCGCATCCCATTTTACAGACTTCTCTACAAGCTCCGCATTTGACACATTTCTCAGAATCCACACGGTAGCGCAAAACAGAAATTGGGTTAAACAAGGAATAAATCGCCCCCAAAGGACAGATGTACTTGCAGAACGGGCGATAAATCAGGATCGACACCAGAACTGTGACAATCAAGACAGCATTTTTCCAAGCATACAGCCATCCTACCGTGGCCCGCATTGCCTTATTCAGCAGTACCAACGGAATTCCACCCTCCAAAGTTCCGACTGGGCAAATCAACTTACAAAACCAGGGATAACCCTGACCAATCATATCGGTGAGATGCAGTGGGAGCAATATGACAAACACCAGAAGAATTCCGTATTTCACCCACCGCAGCTGGCGGTCACCCTTGAATGTGCGGATTTTCAACTTAGAAGGAAGAGGGATTTTGTTTAATAGATCCTGGATCAAACCAAACGGACACAACCATCCGCACACAAAACGCCCCATGATCGTGCCAACTAGAATCATAAACCCTGCAACATAAAATGCGAATTTGTACTCATAACTGCCGATCGTGGCCTGCAACGCACCGATAGGACAGGAGGCCACAGCGCCAGGGCAGGAATAGCAATTCATACCCGGCACACACATATTTTTCATTTTTTCCTGGTAGATTTTCCCACGGACAAATCCGATGAGATAACCATTTGTAATTACCGCCCACAAGACTTGAAAAAAGTGACGGACACGTTCGGACATTCTTGCTCGATTATCCAATTCCTATACACTCCAAACAGATATTGATGGCCTTGCTCATAACGATAGCGCACTCTTCCCTCCAGATCCCAATGGCAAGAAAAACGATCCCGATAAATAAAAGCAGTACCGTAATCCAGTTGGAATGCAAGGCTACTTTTCGATTCATTTAGTTTCCTCCTCAGTGATGCTTATTGACACAACGCTTTGGTTGGATCGGTTCTCAGCAACTTGGCATTGGACACAGCCGTTGTAATCCACACAAGGAGAACTGTACCGCAGATACTCAGCACAAATTGCGGTGGGGCGATATGAATTGGCAAAACATCTGACAAAACAGCAAGCAGAAGAGAAATCAACGCGGTAGTCAATGTAGAAAGAACCGACAACATCATGCTTTCCCACAGGAGCATTTGCTGAATCTGCCTGCGCTGATACCCAAGCGCCATGAAAAGCCCTATCTCACTGGATCGCATTCGTGCCATTTTCATCAGCAGCATCCCACAAATGGCAAGCGCGATGGCTACAATAAAAGCGGACACGATGACGAACAGTGTTTGCAACTGTACAAAGGTTTCTTTTAGGCTCTCCACCTGTTTTGCGGCTGTGATGGGGGTAATCCCTTGTTCCTCTAACTGTGCCTCAACTTTCAAAACTTCGTCAAACCCTTTGACCTGGTAAGCCACCGATACAGGAGGGGCTTCCTCTTGTAGAGAGGCATATAGCTCTTGTTCCGTTTTGGCATCCAAGTAGTAGTCGTCAAAGCTGCCACTATAAATTCCGCTGATTTGCAGTACCCTGGAAAAATTGCCACAGGTGAAGGTTACCTCTTTTCCAATCAGGGTACGGATGTCCTCCGCAAACTGTTTGGCAAGGGACGGTGTAATGGTAATCTCTCCCTTTCTGGGCATTACGCCAACATTTATTGATTCGTTGGAAATACTGCCGAATTGCTTAGCTGGAACGGAAAGTCTTTTTCCTTCAAAGTCAATTTCGCACACGGGGACGGGATACTGCGCATAGCATTGCTGGATATCAGGAGATTGCTCCAGCAGCGAAATCAACTGTTCTGCCGTGACGTTTTCCTCAAGGGGAATTTGTCCCCAAGAAAACGCTGTATTTTTTTCCTCAAAGTTATGGATTTTCTCCTCTATTATGTTTTGCGAAGAAAAAGACATCAGCACCGCGCACACCGCAATCGTCACTGCAAGAGAAAGGCCTAGGAATCTCTTAAGCTGCACATGAAAATTGCGCAAAGCACGTTGACGCATGGAAACCGGAACCGTAGGCAGGCTGTCCGGCCGCGCAACGTCAGTGAGGCTCCTCTTTTTTTGTTCCTTCCACATCTTGCATTTTCCGTTCTCAATGGAAATGATCTCATCTGCATAATCGCAAATTTTATGATCGTGGGTAATCACAAGAACAGGCCGTTCACGAGAGATTTCCTTGAGGATACTCATGATCTGATCTGTGGTCTTGCGGTCAAGGGCTCCGGTAGGCTCATCAGCTAGAATCATCTGGGGACTTCCTGCCAATGCCCGCGCAATGGCAACACGTTGTTTTTGTCCTCCAGACAGTGTTTCTACTTTCTCTTCGGCTTTTTCTTCAATACCCAGGCGTTGAAGTATAGACAGGGCCCATGCCCTGTTTTGAGACTTATCCAAGCAGACAAGTTCAGCGGCAACCAGAATGTTTTCAAGTACCGTATAGCCTGTGATCAGGTGATATTCCTGAAACACAAAGCCAATGGTGTGTTTGCGGTACTCGCCAAGGGATTCCTCTGACAGTTCTGAAAGATCCTGTCCATTCACCAGAATTTTCCCACTGTATTCCCGATCAAATCCTGCAAGGAGGTTGAACAGCGTGCTTTTGCCTGAACCTGACGCCCCCAGCAGGCAGGTAATTCCCCGGTCTCCAAACGTATGAGAAAACCCGTCCAGCACAATTTGATCGCCGTATTTTTTAGAAACATTGTTTAGTTCGATCATCCGCGTCCTCCCGTTTTCAAGACCTTCAAAGGATTAACACAGGTGGAAACAAAGTAGGTTTCTGCGAAACAAACAACAGATACGCCCAAACTCAGCACAATCCCCAACCACACAGGGATACCCATCAACAGGGCCACAATCACACTTAAGAACCCGGTAATCAAGAACATTCCCGTGTATTCTGCCAGTGTCAACAAGGCGATATCATTTTTTGTATAGCCGGAAAAACGATAGATGGCATATTCCTTTTTGCGCATGAAGCTGCAAACCAAGCAGACAGAAAGCGCAGCCAGTACAGAAAGTATGGCAATCAAGGCGTAGGAAACGCCGGTCTGCATCAGGGCAGTCCCCTTTAGTCCCACAATATCTCGAATCAGTTCCACCTGTCCCAGCGGCACAATACCCTTCGCCATCAATTCGTCGTAGAGCTCTAAAAAATGCTCAGGAGAGTCTGGACGGATGGTAAAACTAAAACTGGGATCTTTTTTCCCCGCCTGAGCATAAATATCCTTCATAATGGCCAAGGACGGAAACAAGGAATCCTCATGCTCAAACCGTTCCACTTTTCCATCAAATTCAATACCGTAAGAAGTATCTGCCACACCAGAAACGGTAGCCACAAAGGAGATGGGCATTTCAACCGGTTGGCCACTGTCCCAGTTATAGACCGAACCAATAAAGGACAGCTTTTTTTCCAGAATTTCTTCGTTGGTATACCCCATTTTCTTCACTAAAACTTGAGGCAAAACGATTTCGTCTTTGCTGTTGTCCGCAATGGTACCGGCAATCATTTGATTGAAATTGGGAGCCTGGCCGCTGGACTCAATAATAAAGTCCTTGCCATCTGCGGTAACGACCATATCCTCCATCGGCGCATCCATGATGATTGCCTCAACACGGCTGTCATTTTGATATTCTTCCATCAGGCCGCTGATATCCTGCTCGACGCTTTGCGGAGTATCCGCAGTTTCCTCCCCCACATTTCCGCCGCTCATAAACGAAGAAACCAACACCAGATTTAAGACGGAGTTTCCTTGCTTCTCCAAAAGCTCTTGAAATGCTTTGCTGCTGTTTCCAGTGAGCATGCCGCTGAAGTCCACTGCAAGGCAAGATGCGGCAATGACCATTGCAAGAACGATCGGGAGAAGTTTTCTCATTTGACGTTTGCCAGTCACTTCAGCCAATCGCAGAGTAGAGCACAGGGTAAGGCGAGAAGGTTTTGCGGTGCGGCTATGTACTTTTGCGGTACCGACTGCTTTGTCCTCTCTGATCAGAACGCCTTTGTCTAACTCAAAAACGGAACATTTCCCCCGAATGAGAGAGGTGTCGTGGGTCACAACGATAACCGTCCGCTCTTTGGCAATAGATGACAGCAGTTCTCCAATCTCTTGAGCTGTTTTAGCATCCAATGCGGCAGTGGGCTCATCGGCAATCAATACTTGAGGATCTTTCATCAATTCTCTGGCAATGGCCACACGCTGCTTCTGCCCGCCAGACAGAGTACGAACTTTCTGATCCGCCAGCTTCTCGATTCTCAACTTCTTTAAGAGCATATTCAGGCGCTTTTCACTGTCATTCCGATTCAGATAGGTGGGAACCAGAATATTCTCCCGAACAGTCAGTTCATCGATCAGGTGGAACCCCTGGGCAATGAAACCAAGCTCCGTTGCATAGAACTGTGCACGTTCCTGATCGGTCAGTTTTTTAAGATTCCTTCCACGATAAAACGCCTCCCCTTCATATTGAGTATCCATGGCAGAAAGGATGCGCAGCAACGTCGTCTTTCCGCTGCCGGAAGCACCGATGATATAGTTCATGCCTCCGGTGATGGAGAGGGATACCTCTCGCAGGGCTACTTCGTTTTCAAAGGCTTTAGTAACGTTTTTCAACTCAAACATCGCTTACTCCCCCTTTTCGCTTTGCGCCATCTTGTCGATCTCGTTCTTCATTGTCACACGCCAATGGTTCTTGGGCATTGCGCCAACATAAGGCTCGCTGACCACATTTCCTTCACTGTCCACAAAGAAACTTTCCGGAAACGCCTGAATTCCATTTAAACGGTCTTTCAAAAGCACGCTGTCTGGGATCAGAGTGGGATATTCCACTCCGGCTTTTTCAACGATTTCTTTTGCCTTCTTCAAGTTGGCATCGTTAAGCTCTTCTGTATTGCCAACATCCAAGCAAATGCTGATGATATTAAAGCTAACGCCGTCCTCCTGGAATTCTTGCCGCAATTCATTCAAAATGGGCATTTCCTCAATACAGTAGCCACAAGTGGTTGTCCAGAGATTGACCATCGTCAAATCGTAGTCCTTGAAAATATCTTTGGTCACGGTATCCCCATCAAAATCCTGTGCGGAAAAGTCACCTAAAGGGGTAGGCTCAAACTCGTCCTGCTCTAATGTGGAAGATTCCTGCTGCGCCGCGCTGTCGTTGGCGGAACTTTCACCGTCTGTGGCGGAGTTTCCGCAGGCAGTCAAACTAAGCACCATCATCAGGGCCAAAAACCAAGCAAATATTTTTTTCATACTAGGCACATTCCTTTCATCATCGTGTTGACATTACTATAATAAAGACCATATAAAATCCATATAAAGAGGACGCCGGAAGGAATGCTTCCGACGTCCTCTCTCATGAAATATTTAGTTTGTATTCCAGTTTATATTAAGTTATCCCTATGGAATCCTACGACAAACACACTACCTTGAGGTTGATTGTCTTTTACGCAAATATATCCGCCATGGTTTTCAACGATACTTTTTACAATAGCTAACCCAAGGCCGCTGCCTCCCAGTTCACGGCTGCGTGACTTGTCTACACAGAAAAATGTATCGAAAACATAAGGTTTGGCATCATCGGGGATCCCAACACCGGTGTCTGCCACAGTCACCTTTTCATCGGACACGTCAATGGAAATTGAACCACCGTCTACATTGTATCGGATCGCATTGGAAATCAGATTATAAAAGGCTCGTTGCAGTAGGCTGTCATCGCCGAAAACGGTCCCCTCGCCGGAAATCGTGATATCGATTTGTCTGGCTGCGGCACGCTCCTCCAGTTCAAAGACAATTTCCTCCAGTAATGACCTCAATTCTACCGGCTCTTTTTTATCAATTTTCTGTTCGTTGGTAAACGTGAGCAAATCCTTTACCAAATTGGATAAGCGCTCTGTACTTTCTCCAATGCTTTTCAGTAAAGCCGTATACTCCTCAGCACTTCGATCCGCCTTCATCTGGAATACGTCCAACTGAGTTTGGATGGCAGCAAGAGGGGTACGCAGTTCATGAGCGGCATTGGCAGAAAAATTTTTCTGCACCTGATAGGACAGATTCAGTTTCTCCGTCATATCGTGAAACGCTTGAGCCAATCGCGCGACTTCATCTTTTGTCCGTGGAATCGGAACACCTTCATCCAGGTTATGGATGGTGATGTGATGCACTCTTTCTGTGAGATCCTCCAGAGGTTTCAGTGTTTTGGAAGCAAACAGATATGTTAAAGCGGACCCTAGCGCAATAAGGCAAATCATGACCAACACTGTTGTCCCCCGAAATTCTCTGAGGGCTTCCGTGGCCGCAACAGAGGGTTCCAATGGGATTGCGGGCATATCCTCATCAATGGAGATGGCTGGCGTAGTAATGGAAGCCTTAACCAGTTCATTGGTTGAGAAAATGGTAGAGATGGCAAACGCCACACACATAACAGTTAAAATACACACTGAAACAGCAGTCAATTTCAGCTTTAGCGGAACACTTATTATTTTCATATTGCTCCTCCCTCGCGAATCACATAACCTTCGCCGATGATATTGCAGATAGGATCATACCCCATCTGCGCTTTTAACTTCCGACGCAGGGAGGACATATGGACTCGAACTGAATTGGAAAAGGTGTCGGCATTACTGTCCCATACGTGTTCAATCAGTTCCTCTAACTTGATTACGCGTCCTTTGTGCAGCAGCAGATACTCCAATAAGGCGTTTTCCTTGGTGGTCAGGTACACCGGTTGCCCCTCTGCGGTGACAGTTCTAGAGGCGGTATCAAAACAAAGGGAACCGGTGGACAAAACGGTATTCTCAATTACCATTTTCCTCCGCAGCAGCGAACGAACCCTGGCTTCCAGTTCCGCAAAATGAAAGGGTTTCGTCAGATAGTCGTTGGCTCCCAGATCCAAACCTTTCACCTTATCCTCAATCCCGTCCCGGGCAGACAAGATCAACACCGGTACATCCCGTTTTTCCTTTCGAACATTTTCAAGCACAGAAAATCCATCCATCTTGGGCAAGTTCAGATCTAAAATAATGAGATCGTAGCTTTCACAAAAAGCCTTTTCATCTGCGCTTTCCCCATCTACCGCCACATCAATGGCATATCCTTTCAATCGCAGTCCCTCTGCGAGAGACTTGCGCAACTGTTCCTCATCTTCCACAATCAAAATTTTCATTTCTCCACCTCATTTCCACCATTTAGCATAGAGTATTCGCTGTAAAATCCGTATAAAGAAGAGGATCTTCTTTCTCTTTTCAAACAACACGTTTCTGTTGGTCAATCGTCTTGCGTATCACAATCTCTGGCAATTTTCTCTATCTTATCAAATCACACCTGGAATGTCCATAAAACAAATCATGGTGCGAAGCACTCTGTTTTTCTAAACATTCCCAACCGATGGTGCTAGTCACACCTTTTCTACAATCCAACTACTTTTCCATACTCCATGATCTTCCCCGTGCCACTGGCGGTAAAAGAGACCGCTTGCAAAACACCTTGACATCGTGCTAAAATTTAGAAACAAAAGCCTATTCGGGAGGGATACTCAATGGAAATGGAACGCATTGACCGAGTGCTTCAGGCCATGAAAGTTCAGGGACTTACCCAAATGATCGTCTGCGACCCCCAAAGCATCGATTATTTGACCGGGGTATACGTAGAGCCCTTTGAACGGCTGTTTGCGCTGTATCTGCGCACCGATGGTCGGCACATTTTCTTTTTAAACAAACTTTTCACCGTACCTAAAACCCCTATCACGGAAATCTGGTTTACCGACACCGATGATTCCATCGGCATGATAGCCCAACACGTCCAGGCTGGTGAACCTTTGGGCATTGACAAGGAGTGGACAGCCCGCTTTCTGCTGCCTCTGATGGAACGTCTGCCCGGCACTCCCTTCAAGCTGGCCAGCGACTGTGTAGACAGCGTACGCGCCTGCAAGGATCAAGCCGAGCGGGAACTGATGCGGATGAATTCCCGTCTCAACGACGAGGTCATGACCCGGGCCGCAGCCTATATCCGGGAGGGCATGACCGAGCAGCAGGTGGCTGATTATATAGTGGAACAATTTAAGGATCTGGGCTGCGAGGGGCTGTCCTTCTCCCCCATCGTGTCCTTCGGCGCTAACGCTGCCGATCCTCACCACATGCCTGATGATACCGTTCTGCGTGCTGGCGACTGTATCGTACTGGACATCGGCGGCCGTAAAGAAGGATACTGCTCCGATATGACCCGCACTTATTTCTGCAAAAACGTTTCCGACAAACACGCTGCCATCCATGATCTGGTGCGCCGGGCTAACGAAGCGGCGGAAGCCCTGGTACGTCCAGGAGTGCCTCTGTGCCAGCTGGATCAAGCTGCCCGCGACTTGATCTCCCAGGCAGGTTACGGCGAATACTTCAACCACCGGCTGGGCCATTTTATCGGCCGAGTTGACCATGAACAGGGCGATGTGAGCAGCGCCAACACGGCTCTGGCCCAGGAAGGCATGGTCTTTTCCATTGAGCCGGGCATTTATCTGCCAGACGATGTAGGAGTCCGAGTGGAGGACTTGGTACTTGTCACCGCCGACGGCTGTGAAGTCCTCAACCAAGTGGACAAGCATTGTCAGACGATCGGCTGAGTGTTCCCTGAGGACCGAACCTGATATCAAAACCTTAAGGAAATGATCGGTTGTCCGATTGTGGGTAATCAAAAAGGATGTGTCACAACATTTCCGTTTGTGACACATCCTTTTTTCGTTTGATCCTATTTCTCAGTATAGAAAAGCCAGCTCTCTGATAGTTTCATTCCAAGAGAGGGCCTTTCTCTCCCGCGGCCCCTTTATTTCAGTTCCACGATCGCGTAGCCGTTGATCTCGGGAATCGTGACAGAGCCGTTCTTGATTTCCAGCGGAATATTTTCCGGCACCAAGCAGGCTTCGGTGAACTTTCGGGGGATATTCACCTTCACAGTCACGTTACGCAGGACAGTGCGTTCCTCGATGATGTCAATGGTTGCGCTCTTGCGCACCGGCACATAGGAGAGAATATGCAGATTTGTGCGGGACTTATCCGGCTGATCCAGTACACTCACCGTCATCGTGGAGGGGCCATCGTGTCGGACAATCCGCTCGTCCAGCAGCAGATCGATCGCGTTGGAAATCAGTTTCTTACACCAGATGGGAGCATTTTTCCGGTACTGCCGGAAGATTGGATGTTCAAAGAGAATCACGCCGTCCTTTCGCAGCACTGCCGGATACGCTTCTCCCTTGGCGGAAGGAGCATAACGGTGGGAACAGAAAACATCTCGATCAAATTTAAAATAGGGATCCCGGGCCTGCAGGATGGTTTCCGCGCCGGCGGGTTCCAAGGTTTCTCCCTGCATGTAGATGACATACTCATTTTCCGGTTCCAGGCCTTCCGCCAGCTTGCCCTCAGCAATGAGGAAGTTGGGGTAAATGTCCCGAGGCCCTGCAGACTTGGCGCCGAAACAAGAGGGATATTCCCCGTCCTTGTTTTGTCCGCCCTTGGCACAGGCGATCACCTTTCCGCCCATGGCCACAAAGTTTTCCAGCCTTTCCTGGAACTCTTCGCTGACCACCAAGTCGTCGGGCAGGATGATCAGTTTATAGCCGTCCAGATCCATTTCCGGATCAATGATGTCAAACTGAATGGCCAGTTCGTCCAGCATCTGAGTAGCACCCATGATGCTGTCGGGGATCTTGAGCTCCGCTCGGGGAGATTCAGAAGTAACCACCGCCGCTTCCACCACCGGCGTAGAGGGACGGGCCCACTCCTCCCGTTCCGCAAACTGACTGTACACTTTGCCGATAAGGCGGTATGTGGCAGGATTCAGGGAACCGTTAGGCTCTAGCTGATCGCCGATCGAGGAAGCAAACCCCAAGCTCAGCATCCGGAAGCACTCGAATTCCAGGGCCGCCTGGTTTTTCAAGCTGTGGAAATCGCCCCATTCGGTGTGGAATTTGCCGGTCATCCCCATACAGTCCTTTCCAAGTTTCCGAGCGTAACGAGCAGTCACAGGAAAATGCAGGTATCCCCAGAGGCCGGAAGGCAGGCTTTCCAGCTCAAAATGAGTATAGGAGTCCACACTGTTCTTGGTACAGGGTCCCACATGGCCGGCGTTATAGAAGATGGTACAGTCCTTATTGTACTGGCGTACCAGTTCTGTCATGTTCTTTTTAAACCGGTCCATAACAGTTTTGGCAAAATCTCTTACGGCTTCGTCATCCGAAGCGTCAATGCCCAGTTTCTTCATTTCAGCCCGACAGGAAGCGCACAAACAGGGACGGATGCCCACCATATCAAAGAACAGGCCGTCCAGTTCATCTCCTAGCAGCTCACAGACCTCAATGGTCTGTTCCTTCAGGAAATCCCAATATCCAGTGTTGACGCACAGAGACTGGTCAAAGCCAGGTTCCGTGAGGGGATGTCCCTCATGGGAACCGTCTTTTTTTCGGATCAGCCATTCCGGATGAGTGGCCGCGCAGTGACGATCCCACTGAACTGTGATGTAGACCGGAGCGTTGACGCCCACTTTATGCAAAGCGCGCACCTGGTCCACCAGAAGGTTTTTGTATTCCAGGTGGGGATGGACCAGCTCCGGGAACTTTTTAGAGGGGTAATAGAGCCAACCATGGCAGCATCTGGCAAAAACAGTGACAGAGCTGATGCTGGCGTCTTTCACGGTTTTCGCGAACGCCTCCGGGTCAAAAGTCGAACCTACACCGGGAATATACTCCGATGTGTGAAAATCCAGATGAACCTGGCGGGGAGATAGCTGTTTCATTTCTTTCATTTCCTTTCTTTATCGCGGGGGAAATCCCGCCTTTATTCAAAAGAGCTTTCACGCTCTCTTAAAGCATGGGAATGACTTCTGCAAGAGCCAAAAGATTGCTGGTCTCAGACCAGCAGCTGCCATGGAAAACACCGCCGACACACCGGTCCGTTTCCCAATCGGACATATTCACTCGCTCACAGATAAAACCCTGAGGCAGACGGTGAGGCTCCAACTGGTCCGAGCTGCCCTTTTCCCGATCTTCCGGCAGCAGATCCCAATCATAGATGGGGTCACTGTTTGTGGACATATATTGGCCGATGGTCAGGGAGATATCTTTTACCAGTTCCAGATACAGAGGATCCTTTGTCCACTGCCACAGTTTCAAAAGGCTGTCCCCGGACAAGGTGCAGATCCCCGGGGCGGAATGCTTGTTCTGCAAATTGGCAAATACACTGCCCACCGTTTTCATATGATGGCGCCCGAATTCACTTTCTGGCGGGAACTGGTAATTGTAGCTTACTACCCAGCTGCTGCAATAATGGGCACATTCCTTAGCGTATGTCAACCATTTTTTACTTCCGGTAACCTCATATAGGACCACAAAGCTCTCCAGCAGCCCGAAACCGCTTTCGCTGTCGACGCATTGCAGGATCTCTCCCGGTCCCCCTGTGGTATACCATTTCCGCAGATGCTGCTGGTAGTAATACTCCGCGCTTTCCTCCGCCGTCTCCAGGTATTTCTGGTCACCGAAAAAGGCATAGGCTTTTGCCAGACCAGCAGGCGCGATCCCGGCGCTTGTGGATCCGCCCACACAGATCTCCCCCGTATGAACGTCCACGAACTGGCCAAACTGACCGTATGTTTTCCAAAGTCTCACGAAGCCGTCCGCAGTTTTCCGGGCCCCTTCACGGAACTCCTCCGGGACTTCCCTATTTCTTTCCTGCATCAGCGTGAAATGTTTGAAGAGGAAATACAAAACATCCGCCGATTTCCGGATCAAATGCCAATGGTCCGCGCCGGGCTGCTGAAAAGCGTCACTGTAAATTTTCCCCTCAAAGTCCACGATCCCGTGGAAAAATCCGCTTTCACACTGGGTGGAAAACAGGAAGGAAAGCGTTCGCATTTCACGTTCCCATTCCAGCTCTCCGCCTAATTTCATGAGAGCGTACCCGCTCATGGCTCCTCCGGTCCATCCAGGCTGCCAAACCTGAAAACGGGTCTTGTCCGTTCCCACCATGTAGAATCCCGGGTCCTCCAACCAGTTCATGGTGTTGAATTTTTCTTTCTGGATCTCAAACTGCTCATCAAAGGGCAGAACCTGGGGACGTTGGCAATCCAGCTCCATGATTTTACGCTTTTCAAAAAACACCCGATAAAATTCTGCCAGGTCATCACAGGGAAAATCCAGCACCTTGCAAGGAATGTCCCCAGGAAGATCCTCCCACGGCTCTGGGTTATGGTACATATGGGGCCACCGGTAAATGCTTTCCCGTTTGGCTGGCCAAGTGAGCCGGATACATCCGTCCTCATAGCCCAGGCCAATGTTTTTTCCTTGGATTTGCTGGACTGTGAATACCAGGATTCCTCTTTTTTGCGCAGGAGAGAAAACACCTACACACGGGGTCGCTGCGTCACCAGTGGTGACCTGGATTTTCCCACTTTCGTCTGGTTCCAGTCTGGGAACATCGGTGATGGTAACCGGCATCTCCACTTGAGCATCCTCTAAAGTAAATTTCGGCGGGTACTCATAGGGGCGCACCTGAAACTGGTTCCCCGCGTAACAACAAGCCGGGATAAATACGTAAAGATCTTTGTCCGTTGGTGTTCTCACATATTTTTCTGCCATGTTGATCACCCATTTACTGCTTTGAATCTGATAAAGCAAGTCAAGTAAACGAAACGTATCGCATATGACTCGCATGTAATTTACACCAAATGGCCTGGTAAAGCAAGCTTTTTTTAGCAACTCTAAACTTAATTATTTCTTACCATCTTCACTTTCCGGCCTAATGCTCTTTTCTCCTCCGCTAACCGTATAATTTTCTATATGCCGCTAGAGGAAACCATAAAGCACTTGAGTGTAGTGCCCATTTTCCCAATCCAAGCATATCATCAGCCATTCCGACCACCTTTAACTATCCTGGACTAACTCCAAACGAAAAGTGGCCCCGCCCTGTCATTTGACAGAGCGGGGCCACCTCGCGTATGTAATACTTCTTCCTCAAGCAATGACTCAGCAGAATATCCAGCGCTGCTTAGCCATACTTTCCCACTTCTTTAACGGTGGACACAATACTTTTCATGGTATCCAAACTTACTGAATTAGGGATAGAATGGTCCGAGGCAAAAATATATCCGCCGTTTTCTTTCAGGACTGGGACAGTGTTTCTGATCGCCTCAATAATAGCTTCCTCATTATCCCAAAGAACTGCGTTGATTCCCCCATGGAGAACCAAACGGTCCCCGTACTCCTTTTTGATTTTCAGTACATCCATCCCCGCTTTTACCTCAAGGGGGTTCAACCCGTCAATTCCTGTTTCCATTATGTCAGGTAAAAGGGGCATGATATCGCCGCAAGAATGGAGCCTAGCAAAAATCCCTTTGCTGTGAGCCCAGTCTACGGCTCTCTTATGGACGTCCTTCAGCAGATCCCGGTACATTTGATTTGAAAAAAAGGGAGTATTTTTATAGCCCATATCGTCCGGCCAAGTAATCGCGTCAAAATGATATCCAGCATCCCAAAGCATATCGAAGTGAGCAATGCAGCAATCCAAATAGGTATTAAAAATATCCGTCACCCACTCGGGGTCTTCCAGCATTGCGATTAGCACAGTTTCTGTACCGACCATCCATGAATGGGTCACATCAAACCCAAACCAAAACTTTCCTTCGATCCACCTTCCCTCCTGGCGCCATTTTTGATAATTCTTTTCAAGCCGTTTCCAATCTATCCGGTCTGGATTCACGGTCATTTGCTTTTTTGCCCGCTCCCATTCTTCGGGAGTGGTGACCTTATAATCAAGGAATTCCGGAGTGGAGTCTTGCTCTTTAAATTCTTTGATAGTCGCTCCCCATCCTGTGGTATGGATAATATACCGGTCCGTTTCCTCAAGGACCTTATACTCATACCTGGGAGAGATATCTACCGGTATTTCCTCAACCTTGTCCACATCAAAATAATCTCTCCAGTCGCACCCTTTCGGCATACCCTCTCTTTCCCACCGGGCCAGCGTCCCTTCCCAAGGTGCGTCAAAAAAGGGGACCCGATCAGCTTCTTTATGTTCATACATTCGCATGAACCGCTCTTTGGTCGTCAACACCAACCCCACCTTGCCTTTCATCAACAAGACATGGATTCATATTTTTCAGCCAGTTCCCGCAAAGATTTCGCCATAGCTATGGCCTCTTCCTTGCTGTGGGCAAAGCCTTGCAAAACAATGCGGGCATCCTTTGAAAGTCCCATTGTGTTGGTTCGCAGTGTTCCTTCAACAGACTCAATTTGTAAGAACCCGTTCATTTGGCCGCAAATATTTTTGAAGAAGGGATAGGCTTTTTCCAAAACCTCGGGGGGCTGAACCAAGTTGACCATTTTCAGATCCTGTATCTTTGCAAAAGACCCCCACTGATGGGAAGAATTGGCACAGCAGTGAATACCGACACCACCATACCTTTTGGAAAGCGCATTAATACCCTCCAGGGAGAACTCTTCAAACATGGACGAGCTAATGGTCCCCACTTCGTCTTCCGACATTGTCACTCCGCAAGGCATATAGTAGTCAGGGTAATGAGAGATAAACTCGGTGCCATATCGAGAAAACCACTCATCCAAAAAATCACACAAAAGCTGCTGCGCCATAGAAACCACTTCCATGATGGCCTCCGGCTCCTCCAACATAGCCGCGAAAAAGTCACTCTTTTCCCAAATCAAAGCGGCAATATCAAGGGGACTTTGGATATCCGGCAAAGCCATTACCGCATCAGGCTCAGCTTGATGCAGTGCATCCGCGATACTGAAGATCTCTTGCAGACTTTCCGCCTCCAGTGACGGCACTTTCAATTTTGCCACTTCTTCCGACGAATGGATCATCGGCAGCGCAAACGGCATGTCATTTTCCGGCTTATGGACCTGGCACCCGAACGCTCTCGCAAATATTTCCGTGCCGGAGTAGGGACTCAAATAGGGCACTCTATCATCATCCAACCATTCCAGCGCATCCATTTGTGCCCGATACATATCCAATGCGTACTCTATCCGTTCCTTTCTGTTTTCCGGGAACGGCCACGGGCGAAATCCATAGTCTCTCTGAATAGAAACCAGCATATTGCGTTCGCCCGCATAAAAATCCTTCCAAGCTTTCTTTCTATTTTCTACGATCTGGCTCATAGTGATTCTTCCTCCTTTTTTAGAAACGAGTTAGATTTTCGCCTGTGCGTTATAGAATATTTGTTAATAGCAGTTGAACCAACGAAGTGATGATGGGGATGGTAACAACCGAAAAGAGAGTAGCCATTGCCACTGTTTTTGAAGCGAGTTTTGCGTCTTGTCCATACATGGCGGCGAATAAAGCACCATTGGCGGCCGAGGGCGCTGAAGCTTGGATAACCGTACTTAGAAAAAGATCATATTCCGGTCTAATCAAGCACAAAACCCCTACAAACGCCATGGGCGCAAGAAGCAATCTGGCCGTTACCGCCAAAAACACATTTTTGTCGGACAAAAAATCCTTCACACGCATTTTAGCAATATATCCGCCCACAACCAACATTGCTAGAGGGGTGTTCAAGTCTGAAAAACCTTGCAGGGGTACTTGAAGAACGCTCGGCAGCGAGATATTGAGAAGATACAATGGAAGCCCAATAGCAATGCCGATCGTTCCCGGATTGCAGATCAATCTCCAGATCTTTATTTTCTTCCCGTGATTCATCAAGGAATATCCGTATGTCCAGCACAGGAAATTGAAAACCGCCACAAAGAACGAAGCGAAAACCGCGCCCCCATCCCCCACGATGCTTTGCACCAATGGCAGTCCCATAAAGCCTGCATTACTGAAAATGACTTCAAATCGCAACACGGTTTTCCGGCTTTCCACTTCGCGACGAAAGAGCATCATGCTGATCAAAATAGCAATACCGATCGCCATGAAAGAGATTATCACAGCTTGCAGCATGGAACCTACCGATATAGCGCCTGGACTTATGGAAAGGAAGGAGTCAACGATCAAACAGGGGGTAACAATATTCAAAAGAATCTTTGTCAGATCTTTTGAACCCTCTTCTGTAAGAGTTCCGGTCTTGGCGGCGATCCAGCCTACCGCCATCATAATCACCATAACGAACACTTTGATAAATGCCGTAAAAAAATAACCCATAATTTCCTCTTCATAATTTCATGCACTGAAATTGTCAGAGCATGAATCTCTTTCATTCGGTTATTTGTTTTAATTTATCAAGGATAAGTGTGGTCATGTGATCTGTCTGAGCATCCAGGATCTTCTTTCCCATTTCTTCGGAAGCATCGATCCGGGGGTCTTTGCCCGCGATACCCAGTGGCCACCCCTCCTTTGGCAAGCGAGTCATATCCACCAAATCAGGCCGCAATCCCCAGGTGATAGATGTCTCATTGGCCGCGGCATGGTCCACTTGAAATCCCAGATCCGCTTCTCCATCCCATTCCCAACAATCCAAGCAAATCATCTGATATCGTTCCTCTAAATAATCCTTAAACTGCCGAAACAAATTTACAGACGGCCCATGGCCATGCGCCACCAGTATTTTAAACCCTGCCCGATGGAGCTGCTTGACGACAGATTCAAGGAGGGTCAGATATACACCCTGGGGAATCCAGTAGGCACTTCCAGGAAGCTGCTGCATGGGATAGGGGTGAGATTGATCAAAGTTTCCGCAATCCATCCCATAGAATTCCCGCCCGTTCTCCTCACAAGCCGAATCCGGCCCCAAAAAGAGCATAGGACAGACGACCCCTCCAATTTTCTGAGCGATCTTAATGAATAGACCTTGTGACTGAATTCCATCAGCGCCTAATGGCAAATGGGGGCCATGCCACTCCAGCGTGCCTAACGGAAGATAGGCAACGGGCATCTTTTTCACTGCCTCTTGAAATTCATGGGGCAGCATTTCCGTGTACAATACCTTTTCCATGCTTCTCTCCTCTCAGAAAACCTGAAACTAGAGTTGCGGTCAAGCCGCTTGACCTCACTGGATACCCGGTGATAAAAGACAGGCCCTCTAACAGGAGCTAGAGGGCCCGCTCACCTTCCAGGAGACGCCATGTTATTCGCTTGCGTTTCTAAAAGAAACAACGGTAGATCTCAGCTCATGCGCTTTTACAGTTTGTACAATTCTTTGGGATTGTCATACAGCAAGCGCTTTCCGATCCGCAGCGCTTCCTTTCTGGAAAAGGTTCCATCGTTCACATGGAAAGACAGCGCCTTTGCGATATTTTCCTGCGCCATGCGCAGATGGCCCAGAACAACATCCACCGCCAAACTGTCGCCGCCGAAACCAGTGATTTTATTGACAGGCATCAGCGTAAGCCACTCTTCCAGAGCCCGGACACTGGCAACCGGTGAAATAATGTTTGCCCAACACAAATTCACAAACACATTCGGGAACATTTTCACCACAGCGCCAATTTGGGTCTGATAAGGATAGCCAATATGGAAAAGATCAAACCGAAGGTCGGGATATTTTAAGAAGAGATTGTTCAACAGCATTGGGTTGGTGTCGGTCACCATACCACATCCGGCTTGAATTCCGGTATGGAGCTGCAGGAACATCTTTCGTTCATTCGCGAGGCCAAGAACAAAATGCATCAAATAATCCTGCAGTTCCAAGTGGTCCTCACGATGTTCCTGAGCAAATTCGTTGCCCATAAGCCTACGGAACAATTCCTCCGCTTTTTGTCTGGGCACTTCCTTGAACAGCAGGGGCCGTCTATATGCCAGCGTGCATTTCAAACCGATATGGCCCTGTTCGATCAAGCTGTCGATATACTTTTCGCAGGCAAGCTCATAGTCAGCCAGGCAATCGATTTTGACCCCCTGTCTGTTTCCAAACTCCAACAGCTTCTCAGGATCTTTTTCCTCCACCAAATCATCGATTCTTCCAACGAAGCGGAACAGCGGATCCACACAGAACTTCATATCGTTGATCATGTCGTTGACGCTCACTTCGATCCCGCCAACCTCGTGGAGCACATGATAATAATGGCCAGACTTATTGTTGGCTTCGCAGTAGCGTTTTTGCGCTTCAACTACTGTGCTGGCGTCTAAGCGATCAACTCCATACAGTTCCGCCAAGGACCGTTCGGTACACATCCCATAGCCTGTATACCGAGCGTTTTCCCAGTAGGGCTCCAAAATCTTCCATCTGTCCTCCACAGGGATATCAAAATTAACTACGTCATTATACTGGCTCCAGGTCATCCCCGCGCCAATCAGGTCAGTAATGAAATAAGACAACATTCCGGAAGAAAACAAGTCCCGCGCGCCCAAAGTATCTTCTTCAGGCAGATGCTCATGTGCATCGATCACAGGAAAAGAACGAATTTCCTCCAGCAAACTTTTCGCCATAGTATCCATTTTCAATTCCTCACACATAATTTTTTAAGAAATCCAAAACCATCTGCATTTTTTCCGGAGTTTTCTCCCAACCATAGTCAAAACCATGGCCGCCGCCTTCTTCCGTATAAAAGGCAACGTCGATGCCCTCTTTTTTAAGGGCGTCACGCATTTGAACGGACTGCTCATAGGGCACGTCAGTGTCCTGATTTCCATGTAGCAAGAACGTGGGAGGATATCCGGCTTTCACTTGAAACTCAGGACAATATTTTTCAATGTCCTTTCGTTGAGCAATCGGATCCATTCCACTCACCAACGCTGTCCACGTCCCCTGCTGACGGCATCTCAGATAGAACTTGGAAGCGTCCCAGCTTGTGCGAGGAAAATCCCCGCCCACATTTTCCACAGCCTCCTCTTCCGAAACAGCGGGCTGCTGACAGTAGAACGGATCAGGTTTGCAATACCAGTCGCCTAAAATATCGCCGTACCCATAAAAAGACACGATCGCTTTTGGAGCAGGAGAAAAGGTTCCCGTCATCAATGAGATGTATCCCCCTGCGGAACTTCCCATTACAGCCACCCGTTCCGGATCCCAGCCAAATTCTTTCGCTCCGGGGCCCAGGACCCAGGAGTAGGCATCTTCCACATCTTCCATGATTTCAGGAAGCTTTGTAACTGGAGCCAGCCGATAGTCCGCGCTGACAAACGCATATCCCGCATCCAGCAGCTTTTTCTTGATAAGCTCATTGTACAAATGCAGATCCCCGCCGGTCAAAGCGCCTCCATGGTAATACAGCACGACCGGCATAGACTGCGTCTTGCTTTCAGGCAGATCGATCTCGCAATCGATGGAAATACCTTCAACCTCTTTAAACGTGCATCGTTTGGTCGCCAAGTTATTTGCACCTCCCCAGTTTTGATCCGCGCTAGATCAAACGTGCTTTCTCAAAAACTCCAGCACCATCTGGAATTTTTCAGGCTTGTCCCACCAGGAGCCGTCAAAACCATGACCGCCTCCGGGCTCGGTATAGAACTCCGCCTCATTTCCATTCTGCTTCAATGCCTGATACATTTGAACAGACTGCTCGTACGGAACGTCTGTATCCTTATCGCCGTGAAGCAGGAAGGTGGGAGGATATTCGGAGGTAACTTGAAATTCCGGGCAGTATTTTTCCAAAACCGCTCTGTCCTTCACCACATCCATCCGGCTTACCCATTCTGTCCACGTTCCCAGCTGTCTGGCCCGCAGATAATATTTCCCGCAGTCTCCTTCAGTCCGGACGCCACCTGTAACATTCCGCATGGCTTCCTCTTCGGTTACCTGGGGCTGTGCGCAATAGAAAGGATCCGGCTTACAATACCAATCGCCCAAAATGTCACCATAGCCATAGAATGAAACAATGGCTTTGGGCGGGTTGGGGAACGTGCCTGTCATCAGCGCCAAATAACTTCCACCGGAACTTCCGATCACAGCAATGCGGTCAGTGTCAAAGGGATACAATTCCGCTCCTTCCCCCCGCACCCAATTCAACACATCCTGCACGTCGGAAATAATTTCCTCCAAGCATGCTTCCGGAGCCAGTCTGTAATTGGCAGAAACGAAAGCATAGCCTTCTTTCAACAAGGCGTCCCGCTCAAACGTGCAGTACTGGCTGCGATCACCAGAGATCAGCGCGCCTCCATGGAAGAATACTGCGACAGGGATCTTTTTATCTGAACATTCCGGCAAATGGACTTCACAGTGGATCGGAACACCGGACACTGTTTTATAAGAACACAGCGTTGACATTACACGAACGAAGGGCATGATTTTTCTCCCCTTTCCAAATTAAAAAATAGTCATTTCTTTTTACAATTACGGTAAACTGCTAAAGCGCCTTTCGCTGAAAGACTGGCACCCTGATCTTCCAACTGGAAAACAGAAACATCTTTATACCTATTTTCCTCTTGGAGCAAGTCTAAAAGAACTCTGCACAAAATCTTTTTGCCGCTTAAAATGATCTTTGTGTCGTTATGTACTTCAATCGAACTTTTTCCGGCCAGCGCTTGGAGATCCTGATCCATCACAACTCCCAACAGGTAATTGCCCAGCTGTTGCCGTGAATAGCCATACTCTTGTCCCAAGGATCTGGCAAGAAAAGCCGCTCTCGCCAAACCGTCTCTTCTTGAGATATGACTTCCCAGCTTCACCGCCTCCGGTAGGTAGGATGCCTCGTCAATAAATTCTCCCCCTACTGAATTGGCTAAAATCGTGTGGTGGGTCAGTACATTCAGCAGCTCTCCTGTCATCGTGGTGAGACATCCAGTAATCTTGCCATTTTGGACCATTACATATTTCGTATGAGAACCTGGCAGTACGAAGAGATACTCCCCCTCTTTTGGCAAAGCATCCAGAAGAGCGAATGTTTCCACTTCCTCACCGCGCATCATATCGAAATAACAGAACGTATTTTCACCCGGCTCCACAGTATTTTTGACGCCTGGAATAAACCAAAAAGGTATGGCGCTGATATTCGGCAATGAGACTCGGACGATCCCCTGTGAGATTTCTTCCAGTCCCACCGGAGCTCTCAAATGGGGTACTTCCCATAAGCCAACGTTGGAAGTGACCATTCCACTGGCCAGGATGCATTCCACCTCTTCAGGGGTTTTCCCACCTTGTGTCAGGACATTATCAATACAGGTTCGAACAGCCTCTTCCAGACACTCCTTGGAGCCTTTTTCAGCTACACGGCCCACGCCAACTTCCAGCTTATATCCTGCGAGGATCGTTTTACAGTCTTGCCATAAAACTGCTCTGGTATTGGTTGTCCCCACATCAAGAGTAATTTGGCAGTTCATAATCAGCCCTCTCACCATTCGGCTACTGTCCCATCAAAATTTCTCCAAATGGGATTTTTCCAATTCACGTCTGAATGAGAAGCCTTCTCTACGAACTCCTCATCCACCTCAATTCCCAGGCCAGGACCGTGCATCAAGTCCAAGAATCCTTCATGGTACTGATAGATGGTGGGATCTTTGATATAATCCAGCAGGTCGCCGCCCTTATTATAGTGGATTCCCAAACTCTGCTCCTGAATAAACACATTGGGAGTGCAGGTATCCAACTGAATACAAGCACCCAGAGCAATGGGGCCAAGAGGACAATGAGGAGCAACTGCAACATCAAATGCTTCCGCCATGGCAGCGATTTTTTTACACTCGCTGATGCCTCCCGCGTGGGACAGGTCAGGCTGGATAATATCCACGTAACCGTCTTGCAGCAAATTCTTGAATTCCCATCTGCTGAACATCCGCTCGCCAGTCGCGATGGGAGTGGATGTATACCTGGCTATTTCACGCAGCGCTTCATTGTTCTGGCTTAAAACCGGTTCTTCAATAAACATCAGATGGAACTGATCCAATTCCTTGGCCAAAACTTTCGCCATAGACTTGTGGACTCTGCCATGAAAATCTACCGCTATATCCAATTTCATTCCCAGCGCGTCCCGAATGGCGGCCACACGATCACATACAGCTTGGATCTTTTCAAAGCTGTCGATATAGTGGACCTCTTCCGTACCATTCATCTTAATGGCACTATATCCTTGTTCATACGCCTCCAAAGCGCCTTGCCGGATATCGGAAGGACGGTCACCGCCAATCCATCGGTAAACCTTCAGTTTATCTCTGCAGGGACCGCCCAGCAAATCATACACGGGAGCGTTGTAATACTTGCCCTTGATATCCCAAAGTGCTTGATCGATACCAGAGATAGCGCTCATCACTTCAGGGCCTCCGCGATAAAAACCTGTGCGGTACATCACTTGCCAGTTATCTTCAATGTTCAGTGGGTTTTTCCCTATCAGCCAGCCAGCGAACTCCTCCACAGCAGTTCGCACAGTATCCGCCCGGCCTTCTACGACGGGTTCACCCCATCCCACGATACCTTCGTCGGTCTCAACTTTCAAAAACAACCAACGCGGCGGTACCTTAAACAGCTTCATATTTGTGATTTTCATCATGTACCCTTCTTTCTCCCCATGATTTTACTTAGCCGGCCGTCACTCCAGTATAAGACCTTGCCAAAGCTTCCAGATCGTCCCAGCGATCTTGATTGATCAACGCAGTGTCCACCAAATTGGACCCGATCCCCACGCCGTCTACTACCTTAAGGAAATCTTTCAGATTCTCCCTATTTACGCCTCCCATAGCCAGCAGAGGGATATGTCCCAAAGGTCCTTTCAGTGCTTTAAAATAACTGACACCTAGATTCTCTGCCGGGAATACTTTCACAAGATCCGCGCCCAAGGAATACGCCTGGACAATCTCAGTAGGACTAAACGCCCCCGGGATCACTCCCAGCCCCAATTCTTTGGCTCGATAAACTACTGCCTCATTCAAATTGGGGGCTAACAGGAAAGTTGCCCCTGCTTTTGCTGCGGCGTTAACCTCTTCCACTGTCAGCACAGTCCCCGCACCCACACACATTTCGTTCCCCGTTTGCTCTAAAACAGTCTGAATCAGTTCAGACGTTTCTTTTATTCTTCCGGGATCCTTCTGATTAAAGGTCACTTCCAGAAGGCGCAAACCGCCTTTGTAAAGGGTCTGTGCTGTTTTGGCCGCTTTTTCCTGAGAAACACCCCGAAAAGCAGCTACGATTTTGTGTTCACGTACTTGTTCCAACAAAAACGAATCCATATTGTTTCCTTTCACAGTTGTTCCCCTAAGAATTGATTGAGATTCAATCGCGCTTTTGCTGTAAAAGCCGCATTTTATTGATCTCATCACGGCTTCTGCGCTTATACGCAGGGAGTTCTTCCATCTGATACTGCTTTGCCAATTCCTTAATCTGCGTTTCAGAGGAACCTTTCAGGACAAACCACTGCTCACGCCACTTATATTGTTCCAGAGTCACGTCAGGGTGTTCAGCCAGCAGTTTGTCTTTTTTCTCATACCAGTTGAAATTCTCGTGGAAGATTGCTCTGTTCGTATCAATTTCCACGTGAGATATCAACACGTCTTGTTCGTTCTCAGCCTTCTGGTAGAAAATTTCCTCACCATTGATATCATACGCAACACAGTCGCCAACCCAAGTAGACGAAACAATCGCGTAATTGTAATTGATGGCATGAGCCTGCAGAGATGTACCGGCAGAATAAGCACTGGACCAGACCACGATATCAGCCTGGTTGTCAGACAGTCTCTCCCACACCTCATTGAAATTAGCATCAAAACAGATCGCCATGCCCAAACGGCCAAAGTCCGTTTCAAAAACAGGTGCATCTTCCCCGATGAACACAGGCGGAGTTTGATCAAATTCATTCCAGAACGGATACATTTTGGAATAGATTCCCTGGATCTTTCCGTTTCGGTCGATCAAGATGGAAGAATTGGTCCGGGGATGCTGGGCGGAACTAAGAGCCACCGCATTGACGATATAAACATGCCATTTTTCAGCAATCTTTTGCAGTTGGGCAGTTGTTCCCTCCTCAACAGTCTCCGGTGTTTCTCCTGTCCAGCATTCAGGCAATACGATCAAATCGCACCCTTTGCTGGCCTCCTGTTCCACCAGCGGGATAATTTCCTCTTTCGACTTATCTCTGAAGCTGAGGCTAGTAATATGAACTACTCGATTCACCATAATCTATCACTCACCCCATTTTTACCAAATACGGGATTCTTCTCGATTTTGATAGTAATCCGGATTGCTGCCAACCACATCAAGCACCGGCTGAGAGGCAGCGTTCAATTTTTCGTACACGTCCATGGGCATTTCGAATTCAGCTGCTTGAATGTTGCTCAACAGTTCTTTGCGGTTTCGGGAACCGACCAACGTGTTGGAAATACCCTTTTTCTGCATGGCCCAGGACAGAGAAAGCGTGGCAGGGGTAACCGATAGTTCCTTAGAAAGCTCCGTGATCACTTTCAGCAATGCCTGGATTTCTTTTTCCGCGCCTTCTTCCGTGTGACGGGAAAGCTCTCCCCCACGGCTGAAATGGAAATGTCTCGAATGTGCCTGCGGCGGGGCAACCTGACTGAGATCATCAAAGGCTCCCGTAAGGATCCCCTGCTGATATGCCATATACCCCAAAACACCAATCGAATGCTCCACACAGAACGGCAGAATGCTTTCTTCAATCGCCCGGGAGATCAAATTATAGGGCAGCTCATTTACCGCAATGTCAGGACAAACACGCAGCACTTCCTGCATTTGACCCACCCCGTGGTTGCTGATGCCAATTTCGCGAATCTTCCCTTCACGCTTGAGATCCTGCAATGTGCTGAACGCTTCCTCCACACTAGGAGGATTGGCGATCAAAGACGGGTCGTTGGAAAAATGCTCGATCGCTTTGGGATTGATCGGCCAATGGAGCATGTAGATATCGATATAATCCGTCTGCAAACGTCTCAAGCTGTCTTCACAATGTTTTCTCAGCACTTGAGGCTGAACGTTTGAAGTGCTGACTTTGCTTCCAATGATAGCTTCTGTACGCCGCCCTTTGAGGGCAATTCCCAGCGAGCGTTCAGATTCTCCGTCGTTATACACTTCCGCCGTATCAAAGTAATTGATACCGCTGTCCAATGCCATCGCAACGATCTCGTTGACATCCTGTTGTGCCTGATCGCCCCAATAGCTGCCGCCGCCATAGGCCCAACACCCCATGCCTAATGAGGTGATTTCAATTCCGGATTTTCCGACTTTATTTTTTTTCATAATTACAACTCTTCTCCATTATTTCAAAGAAATCAATAATCACTGTAACGTGAACGCCGGATGTACTTCCCAAAAGATGGTCTCAACTGTGGGAAACTGTTTCTTCAACATTTCCGTAAAATGGATCAAACCGGGGTTTTCACTTATTTCGTGACCCGTTTCGATCATTGCCACACCAGAATCTTTTGCGAATTGCATCCCATAATCATCCACTTCGCCGGCAATGAAAAGATCACATTTTTGCTCCACCAATTTCTGCATGTAGCGAGCGTTATTTGACAGACCCAATCCTCCCCACGGCAGTCCGATGCGTTCGATCGGTTTGGACAAATCACAAACGCTGGCGCGTATAAAGTCCATTTGGAAAATACGTTTTACACGAGAAATGTAGTGGCCATATGTAAGGCCCTTTCCATCGTAGACTCGTACCAATCCAGGCAGATCCACAATGGGTTCTCCCAATTCCAGCAGCTGGGCAAAATCGTCAAAAATGCAAAGATAGTCCAAAGACATGTGTGAACGGATAACGGAAAGATTGCCCCTTTGCATTTCGGCAATTCTCCTGCGATTGCATTCCCAAGACATGAAATCCAAACAATTTCCCGCTGTAAATGCATCTTTTGGAAAGAAAACAGCCTCATGGGTGATAATCGTATCCACATCATGATCGACCGCGTATTGCAAAGCCTCCTGTGTTACCATCCAGCACACCATCAGCTTCTTTACAACCGCTGTACAATTTCCAAACACTAAGCCTTCATCGGGCTGATCGTACGTTTGAAGCCCTAAGGTGAACTTCAAAATATCTTTCACATAAACATACTTTTGTTCCATTGTCTCATCCTCATCTTTGCAACAGAGCAAACCTGCCCCTTTGCAAGGAAGCTCCTTACTGAGAAATTTGTTTCACAGTTCCATTGTCGATGATTGCGGTCTCAATCTGGATTTTTGCAAGGGCTTTCGGGGAGATTCCCTGGTATTGCCCTTGCAAAAACCAGCAAGCGTACTGCACCATGGCTTCAATGCTTACATCCACTGTCGTAATGGGACGAAACACATTTTCATAACGGTCAGAACGGTCAAATCCGGCCAGACTGATCTCTCCGGGCACGTCCACGCCATGCTTTTCCAAAGAGCTCAAACACCCATACGCCAAATCGTCATTGAATGCGAATATCGCCGTAGGACGTTTTGATTTTGGCATAGAGAGGATTTTTTCCCCTACTGCAAATCCTGACTCAAAAAGCCAGTCACTGGGAAAAATCAGTTCGGGATCCAGCACAAGACCCTTTTTCAAATAAAGGCTTTGAAAACCACTGAGTCTTTCCAAAGAAGTTTGATAGTTTCCCTTTCCGGTAATCAAAGCGATTTTTTGATGACCACAATCCGTAATGTGTTTTGCCATCTTATAGGCACCATCAAAATTGTTACTTACCACGCTGATCAACCACGGCGTGTAATGATTGATAGAAATACAGGGAATGTCTAACTTTAAAGCCTGCTGATAATATTCTGACTGAAAATAACTGTCAAATAAAATTGCCACCGGGTGTGTGCAAGCCACTACTTCTTCCAAACTGTTGTTTTCACTCAGCATTTTAAAGACCAAATTGTAGCCTAGTTCAGAAAATTTCCGCTCTAACAGCCACATGAGTTTTAAGTGAAATGACTCCACATTTTCGCTGAGTGGGTTTGTTTCTTTCGTGAGCATCAGGACGTTATTGCGTATTTGGACAATTCTGTTAGATTCTTCAGACTGAGGCTCTGAAGATCTCCGCTGAATTTTCGTTCCATAACCGGGTACTTTTATCACGTAGCCTTCATCGACCAGCAGCTGCAACGCTTTGCGTACAGTGTTACGCTCCACATCGAACCGGTCACACAATCTCTTTTCGCTGGGCAAGGTATCCGATTCATCATACAAGCCATCCTGCAATTCTTGTTTTAAAATTTCATAGATCTGCCTGTATATGGGTAACTTCAATTCACGGTCAACAGAATCCATCTTAAACGCTTTCATCCCTGACAACTCCCTTTTTGATCAAAATATTTCCGCCTTTAACCATATCAGAAGTGACGACTACCCCCACCGCCTTTTTGGCGCGGTCATAAAACGGGAAGCGAGGAACCGTTTCCAATACGGTAGGGTACGGTGCGGCTCGAAGTAACATGGAAAACTTGTCAAATGTATCGCTCTCTTTAGCAGATTCCATCACGACAGCTGCTGAATTCACCGATTGATCTAAGGGAAAGAATTCCAGCACTTTTTCCAAAAGCGCTGCAACAGTGCATCCGGGAATATGGATTATGTTGCTCTGTTGACATCCAGTCGAGCGGTAGGGAAAGTTGGCGTCACAGATCAGAAGTTCCTCGCCATGCCCCATTTCCATCATCAGACGCAGAAGTTCCGGAGTAAAAACCTGTGGTATGTGGAATAACACGCTCATGGTCCCAATCATCCTTCCTTGAATTGAACAAGACCATTCCACACTTCAGAACGATCTTATTCTTTTGAAAATGCGTCAAAGTGCTTTTGCATTCAATCACACTTTTACTGTCCGTTCAACAAAGCTTTTGCCAAGATCTTTTCGGCAATCTCCATTGTTTTACAAGTGTTCTCAAAACAGCAAGCAGGCTGACCACCCTGCAAACACGCGTTGACAAAGTCCTTTGCAACTTCACGCACACCGGTAAACACGTAAAATTCATCGCTTCCAGCAATTTCCTTGCTGTCATATTCGACGCCAGTCACATCGCCATCCGCATAAAGACGGCCTTTTTCTTCGTGCTCCGCATCCACAAAGATGCCAGGAGCATGCATTTCCACCCGGAAAGTGCGCTTTCCGCTGGACCAGCTGTTAATCAAATGGCCAATCGATCCATTCTCAAAGTGAAGAACAGCGGAAATGAAGTTGATGTCTTCTGTACCGATCCGACGGCAGGTGCTCTCGATCTCCGTTACCTCGCACCCATGAATCCACCGCAGAGTATCAATAGAATGTACGCAATCATCCATCATGTGATCTCTGGCGTCAAAACGATCTTTGATTTCACATTTATAGAACTCACAAACAGAATGCACGATTTCTCCCCGCTTCAAGCACTCCTCTCTCAGAAGCTTGACCATAGGAGTATACCGTCTCTGCAAGCTCACCTGTGTGACACAACCATTGCGGCGGGCCAGCGCAGCCAGAGAACGGGCCTGATGAATGGTCAGTGCCAAAGGCTTCTCAACATAAAGATTCAGCCCGTGCTCCAAACACCATTTCCAAATAGGATACATCACGTCAGGATCACCGATCACGGCAACAGCGTCAGGCTTTACCTCTTCGATCATTCTCTGATAATCGTATACGCCCTTCTCACCATAACGTTTTTCAACGCCATAGCGATCTGCTGTGTCCTTCAGCCGCTGAGCATCGATATCGCAGATCGCCACAATCTCTACATTATCCAAAGAATTAAAAGCGGGATAAATCACCTGGTTCGCCCGATTTCCCGCACCTACCATTGCAAGACGCAGCTTTTTTTCCATTTTTTACCATCCTCACATTCTTAAATTATATTCTCTTCTTGCTAAGATTGATAGAAATTTAATAAAATTACTGCAACAATTTTTTTAAGTAAATCAGATCTTCTTTCGCATACTCTTCCGTATTGGCCTCATCTGTATACTCCGCGGGCATGCACACAATGCCTTCATACCCACGTTCTTTCAGATAATCAGCTGCCATTTTCCAAGACCCACAAGCGTGACGGCCAGTGGTCCAGTATTCGTTCCAAGCTGCTTCAGCTGCCTCAGGACCATTGACACGATAGCGGTAAGCAGCCTTAAAATTGACCATGCAAAGCTGATCCCATACAAGATCCAGAGCGATTCTGGGATCGTTTCCAGCCAGACCGCTGTGACCGGAATCCCACACTGCCGCGATATAACGGGGATCATAGTCCTTTAAAAGGATGTAAGTTTCAGCGGAATTGGAAATGCTTTCACCGCAGTGCATCTGAACGCCCAGGGTAACACCATACTTTTCACAATAGGGCAGTACAGCGTCATAAGTCCGGCGAATGACCTCAATGTTCTTTTTGAAGCCAAGCTTGCCGTCCATATTCTGACAAATTCGAATGATATTGCAGCCCGCTTCACGGCACCCTTCAAACAGAGATTCATTCACGCCGGCAACTTCGTTGCTGCCCTCCACAAACCGGACATCTACGCCTCCGGCGATGCTGGCGATCTCCAAGCCACGAGAAGAGAATACTTCACGCAGTTTTTTCATTCCTGCGATACCGTCAGAAGGCTGAACCTGATACCCGTCTCTCAGGGGATATTCAACCGCGTCAAATCCCATCTCGGCAACTTTGTCTGCTAAGGCTTCCAGGGAAATATCTTTCCAAGGTTTTGTAAAAACGGAAAATTTCAATTCCTTTTTCATGGTTGTTCCTCCTTGTGTTTTCACACAGTGATTTAATTTGTAAATTTAGTTTTTATTTTGATCTTCCCAGCACTGGTCTCCCCTTGCGTAAGCCTCTTTTACCAAGATGCTCTGAAGCGACCGCTTCAAAGTGCTTTCAAAGGGCGTCCCCTGCTGAAGAGAGTCAAAAAATACTCGATTCTCATCATAGAAACCATTGGTGATAAACAATTCGCCAGTAGGACACAACGTTTCTCCTTTTACTTCATGTTCCACCACACCGTTATGAAGCACTGTCAACGATCCAGGGATATCAAACCCGTCACCCCAAATGGGCAGACACAGGAGAATCGTATAATCCCGATAGTGAATAGTTGCTCTTTCTAATACGATCCCGCAGCCAGGCAGCACATGGACAAATGCTTTCGTCCCTTTTTTCATATCCGCCTGGAGATAAACACTGTCCGCTCTCTGATCTACTTTTTGATAGGAAAAAGTGACCTTCTCATAATCGTCATCTGTCAAAAAGCGGACCGCGTCGATGGCGTGGATGGCAGTATCCGAAAAATCATCATCATTGCGTTCATGACGACAGAAGTCGTACCGAATATAGAGCATGGGCTCCTTGATATTCTTCATGACTTCTTTACATTCCCGCATCAAAGGAATAAAATGACGATTAAATGCTACCATGTTGGGAACGCCGGTTTTTTCTGCGGTTTCGATCAGCCTCATGGTTTCGGTGCTGTTTTTTCCAGGAGGCTTTTCCAAAAACAGGGGCACTCCATGTTCCATCACCGCGCATCCTACTTCCGCTGCAATCGCCTCATTTACTGCAGCGCATACAGCGTCCGGCTTTTCCTTTTCGATCATTTCATGTAGGTCTGTGTAGTACCGTTCAAAGCCGAAACTCTCTTTATAGCGTCTGGCTTTTTCCTCATCCAGATCACAGCAGCCAGCCAAAATAACATCCGGGTTTGCTTCCTTATATCTTTTGTACGCGGGACCATGGTTTGAATTGGATATATTCCCGCATCCGATTGTGCATATTTTGAAAGCCATATGCTCCTCCTTTCAACCGATCACATACAATGTTCCAGCGGAATCTGTAACCGCCAATTCACCAAAGCCATCGCCATTGACGTCGCCATAGACAGGCCATGATAGATGGTTGTCAAATTCCATCTGAAAAACTTCTTCCCATCCTTCCTTTGAAAACCGTACAGCAGCCAGCTTTCTACCTGAGGTATATACGATTTCCTGCCGTCCATCTCCATCGATATCGCAGGAAAGAGGAACCGCGGGTGTGCTTCCGCCTGTGTACCAAAGAGGAGACTCAGTGCTCCCAGTAACCGGATCGACCACATGTAACACAGCCTTTCCATGATGTACAGCAGGCTCCGCTACAAGAGTCATATCCTCGAATTGGAACAGACACTGATTACTGCGATTTTCAAAATCGTGCTCTTTGTTTCCCCATTTCAAGGTACACCGGTCATCCAGGGCTTTGGAGCCGTCCTCAAATATCACCTGTCCAGTACCGTGGGAATCTCCCGCACAGCCGAAGAACAGATCAGCGTGAGTTTTTGACCGACTCAACGGAATTGGGGAAATACTGGAAACCCATCCAAAAGGATAATTCTTGATCCATAGAGGCTCCCAAAACGCTCGCATGAAGTTGGCAAAGATCACTTCACCCGTGTCAGCGTGGGCAGCCCAAAGATTGTTCCCATATCCCGTCGTTACCTCGTCCACACCATCGCCATCCATATCCCAGGCTGTTAAGTAGAACGATCCGGCTCCTGACTGATAATACTGCCCTTCATTGACAACATCCAATTTCCAGGCTTCCTTCCCGGTACTGCCCTCCAAGCCAAAGGTGATACCTGTATGCTGAACATTTCTCTGGCCGGATACGATCACATATTTCTTTCCATTGGCCTGTGCGGAAGTAAAATATCCGAGGATCCCACTGAAGCCGCAAGGCTGTCCCGAAGGGATCAAATCAAACTCTTTGACCCAAACGGTCTCGCCGTGTTCATCCACCAGCTTAACTCCACCGCCATGGCCGTTGATCCGCGCCACCACCTGGCTCGTCCCACGACCCAGAAAATCGTCGGCAATCACGCCAAAATCTATGGTGGGGCAATACTGCTCTGCCGCGCCAAAACCGTCTACCGCCCATTTCTCATCTAAAACACCGTTTTCCATATCAAATCGCACGATCTGCCCCACTCCATTCGCCAGTACCAGCGAATTGCTTTCACCGCCTAGATCGGCAATCACTGGGAGGGAGATTCGTTGATCTGCTGGGATCCCCCAACACAGGGGAAGAACTTTCCTGTTCGGGATCTGAATCCCAACAGGATGGTCTCTCTTTGTTTCGAGACTGAGCAATGCGGTTCCGTCAGCTTGGAAACGAATCAGTTCGATATTGACACCTCGCGCGAATTCCAAAAACAACTCGCACTTCGCGTTTGATAAATCAAACCGGAAAATCTTTGTCTGTGTTCCATCATTCACATAATAGAAACAGCAGGACATGTCCTCTGGAGTGACCAATGAGAAAAGACCAGGTTTCGGATTCTGTCCGGGATGAAGGGCCAGGGAATCATTTTCCACACTGTCACACCAATATCCCCACTTAGCGTTATCCTCTGAAAAAAGAACACCTTTTCTCAAGTGATAGATGGAAATTGTTGAGAACTCTGGGACATCGATCCCGGTGGATGCGGAAAGGAATAATTCCATCATACCGTCACGGTCAATATCCACCGAGTCGATCAGGTAGGATCGGGGAAGATCCAGCTTTTCCTCTCCAGTCCATGCGTCCAATACTTTCACATGCCACTGGCCATCTCCCTGCTCGTTCCATATGTTGAACACCATCTCAAAACGACCGTCTCCGTCATAGTCGGCGATTGGCTCACGGGTATACCGCGTAATCACCTGAGCGGATTCGATGTGGTTGTCATAAATTTTAAACCACTGTTTCGAAAGCTTTTTCCCATCGTTTGAGATCACGTTCACATCCCAGGGATAGCAAGACAATATTACGATATCCGGAAAACCGTTTCCATTGAGATCCCGCGCCAGAACATAACCTCTTTTGCGAGAATTGTGCAGCTCCTCCTGCGGAAACTCCATGATTCTCTCTTTGGTAACGCTGTTGTAAACTACAATTCCGGCCCATCCTTCTACGATGATATCCAGCACCCCGTCTCCATCCATATCAGCCACAAGGATATGGGGCCGCTCGATATAAAACGGAAAGGTCACCTCCCAAAGTTTCTCTGTATTCATCTGGGAATCGATCACACGATAAACGGTCATTGAGTTGACGGATTCGTGCAACGACAGTCCCTCTGAAACGGATATCAGGTTCAGCTCGTCAGGAGAATAAAGGTGAAAAAGCCTGTCATTTGCTGATTGATGGCGTTGGATCGTCTCCCCATTCACAGAGTAAAACAGCCCATTAAACTTATATTTTTCCTCTATGCTTTGAAAGTTTTGGCTTGTTCCTTCTGGAATGGCGATCTCGTCACTCGTATCATCCGGATCGGGTATTAATTGAAAATACCCTTTATAGTTTCCGAACCTCACTTGATTTAAGATCTTGGGTCGGACCGTTTTTCCCGGCAAAAAGCTTTGGGAATTGCGAGAATTATTCCCTTTTAGTGTAGGCCAATCATCTCGGCATGTTGATTTCCGCATATCTCTTTCTCCCTGACATCACTTAAGTCCAGAATGCTCAATGCTCTCAATCAAGAAACGCTGCGCGAACAAATAAATTAAGAACAAGGGGATCACCGCCAGCAGCACTGCGGTATTGCCGGTTGCCGTGGCAAAGGCAATGGGAGGAGTAAGACCCATGGAGAGTCCCATTTCATCCATCACAGAACTGGAGGCCAACGCAACCACCGATGTCAACTTCTGAGAGATCGTAACCATGTTGGGCGTATAAAATCCTGTAAAGAAGCTGTCTGTCCACTGCCACACAAAGGAAAGCATAAAGCAGACAACCATCATGCTCGTGCCGCTGGGCATAACGATTTTGAAATACGTCCCAAAGGAAGAACAGCCATCCAAATAAGCAGCCTCTTCCAATTCTTTCGGAAGTCCACGGTACAACTGTCTGAGAAGATACACATACAACCCGCATTTGTACCCTGTCACTGTAATGGAAGTCAGTATAAACGGCCAAACGCTGTTAAGTATATTGACACCTTTGGACGTCCCGGAAATCAACCCGTAAATCCCTAAAATATCAAAATTCTGAAAATGTAGATACTGCGGAATCATTGTTACAAAAGGAGGAACCACCATTGTAAATATCAACAAGCCAAACAGCAGAGATCTTCCGGGAAACTTAAAGCGGGCAAAACCATATGCCACAAGGGCGGAGAAAAACACCTGCAAAACTCCAACCATAACGGAAAGCCAAAGAGAATTAAAAAACGCTTTCCAGTATTCCATCACTTTAAAAACATGTTCCGGGAATGTGGTGCTAAAATGCTTCGGGATATATACCACTGTCACATCCAGTACATCTTTTGTGGACATAAAAGCGGAAGAGATCTTCAAAAGGAAGGGCTGCAAGATAATAAAGCACAATCCAAAAACAACACAATACAGAAGCAGTTTCCAAAAAAGGTTAGCCACTTTCTTTATCAAATTGTGCGTCCGGGCATAATCACGTATGTTTGTGCCGATTACAGCAACTTTATTTATCTTCATAATATACCCCCCTTGAAACAATCAAGGCCAAGACACCCATAATCACGATTATGGTCACAAAATAGATCCAGGCAATAGCCGCGCCAATCGAGAAATTCACCTGCTCAAAAGTTTTTTCATTAAAAATCTCCATGACCAAAGTGGTAGGATCTGTAAAACTATCTACAAGCGTATAAACTAGGTTGACTAAAACGAACGGACTGGCAATGGGCAATGTTACTTTCCAAAAATATTCCCAACCAGTAGCGCCATCCATATTAGCCGCTTCTCTGAGAGATTGGGGAATCGTCTGTAACGCGGATAGGAAAATCAAGATCTGAACTCCCGAACGCGAAACAATGGAATAGATGCTTTCGATCGCTCCCATTACAACCTCGACCAAGTTTTCCTCCAAATTGATCGATTCAAGCAATGAGTACAAATTCTGAGAAAAAAACGCGCCGGCGTTCCCAGATTGGCTTTCCGTCATGGTTTTATTCAGCATGGCCATGGTATTCTGTTCAAACTGAAGCAGTATACCTGAAGTGATAATGACCGGCAGGAAAAAAATCGCTCTGGCAAATCCGCGGCCTTTAAACTTCTGGTTGAGCAGAATAGAAACGAAAAAGCTGATGATCAAGATAAGAACCGTATCCAACAAATTAGAGGACAAAGTCTTTCCCAGATAGGGAAGAAAATTTACATCTTTAAAGAATAGGTATTCGTAGTTCTTCAATCCGGCCCATGTTGTTTTATATCCAACATCCGCAATTTGGACATCACTGAAACTAAAGATCAGTGATTCGATAACAGGTTGTAAGAAAAAGAACAAAAGCCCTATGATAAACGGTGAAACGAACACATACCCCATCAGCTTTTTCTTTGCTGAAAGCGACAGCTTGAATTTGGGCTTTTCCCGCATTATCCACACCCTTCTTTCCAGAAAAAATTGTGTAACTTATGGGTTATCTATCATAGCTCGACTACTTGATACGACTGAGGCGGGATCGTCACTCCATCCACCGTTACTTGAGAAGAAGAATAGTTGATATAAATCTTTGCCGCATCCTCATAAACAACGGAGTATACATCTTCCTCAAGCCGTACGTGCTCCACGATCTGCGACGAGGAAAGCGGTCTCAGCACGTCCGCAGCCTTACTATAAAGTTCCAGCAAAGAATCAAGCCAGTTTTCCGAGTCCAAAGAATACCACTTATTAAACGCAGAACTCTTCAGGATACTGTCCTCGTTGCAGGACAAAAAGTAAGCAGGGCTGCTTCCTGTTTCCAGGAGTTTCAAAAAGTAAATCTGTTCATCAAGGGAAGTAAAGTTCCTTGTTTGGGCAGCGTATGGAATATTTCCATGAATCACCATCTGGTAAAATGGAACATCATAGCTATACACTTCTTGTCTGGAAGACATAACCGGCACGTCCTGCACGAAATCCACATAAGCCAACGCGTATGCGTTTGTACCATTGGCCATAACGTTGGTCTTTTCCGCAAAACTTTCTAAAATTTGCCGATCATTTTCCATGGCCGTGGTCCGGTCCGCTGCACGGTTGCTGTTAAAATCGGAATTCAAATCGTACCCTTCCCAATTAAGAGCGATTCCAGAGGAGCCAGCCAAGCTCTCAAAAGAGGACAAGAAATTTTCAGCCAATTTTTTCTTGTATTCAGGAGTGTAAATGTACCACCAATCCTCATCGGTTATCGCAGTACCCTCAGAGGCGTTATACTCTCTCTTATACGCCTGTTTTTGATCAATAGAGGAAGCTGAATGCCAACTGGGCACAAACGTATCAAAAAACGAATTAGACCGTTCACTCAAATAACTGCCATTCCAATCCAAGTACACATCCGCTCCAAAGGAATCCTTTTCATTTAGGAGATCCTGCAAACCGCTTTTTCCTCCCAAGGATCCATCCGGACGTACTGCGTTGGGACGTTCCCCTCTTACGCCCCCTTTATTCCACCCACTCAAGGTCATAACAGTGTTTTCCACATCGTTGTTATACAATGTTTCCAACATATCCGCAGCCTGTTCAAACGTTGTCAAAGCCATGGTTTTATCGTTTGGCACACCTGCAGTGGAAATCATCTTATCAATAGCGCAAAGCATATTGACGTACAGAGGGTATTTGTCGGTGGATACATCCTGGTTTAATCCACCTGTCTGCTTTAAATAGTCACGATAATAGTTGGCCATATCAGAGTATCCCGTGTCTTCCCCTGAAAAGAACGCATATCGGATCGAGCAGTTGCTGGAATATGGTTGTTCTTGGTAGACACGGACAACACTTGCCTGACTGATACCCGGCACTTTCATTTCCGCGTTGTCACGGATAATATACCCAACCTGGAGAGAATGATATTGGCTTGTCTGCCCCGCTACGCTTACTTTCAAAGTAGCAATAGACGCTGCGTCTTCCAAAATAGCCATAAATGCTTGATCTCCAGATTTGATGCCATAAACCGGAAGTCTCAAACTAGGCTGTTTTTCCGGATCCGTATTCTGGAGCATCGAGTAATCCGTACCGTAAAAGCTCAAATTAACAGGTGTTTTTAAGACGGGATTATCTGCAAAATCCACCACAGCTCCACTGCCGTCCGGAACAAACATGAAACCTTCGTCACTTTGATTTCCCGCTCCAAAGAAGGGCAAAACGGACACGTTGGTAATCATGTAGTCCTCACTCGACCGCAAATCTTCTGTGGGCAGGGACACAACCAGTGTATCCTCTTCCAGCTTGTACTCCAAACTCGCTGTAAACCAAAGCTGATTCTCCGCGGCCGCAACACCTACTTTTTCCTCTAATTCAGCCTTCTCCTCCAAAGTGAAACCAGCTTCTTCAAAAGCATTGCTCAATCTCTTCAATTTCTGGTTCTTTACGCTGCTGTACAAGACATAAATTACATCGAAGTTCTCAGCGTCGGGATATTTTGCTAAAATTTCACTTTTTCTTTCCGCGGATATCTCACTCATCACTGTTTTACCGTAGGAATCCTTCACCAACATAATGTCGCTTCCCTTGGTAAAACGCGGAAGTATATTTTCCTCAAAGTCTTCTTCTGTACAGACCTCAGGCATGAACACTTCTTCTTTTGCTTCTTGCAACAAATAGTCGATTTTAATCCCATCTTCAATGGAGTAAATAGAAAATTGACCATTTTTGACTGCGTAGTCGAAATTGTTGATCTCAGAGATCTGGTTGGAATCGTTCACATAAGTCAAAACCAGCTGCGACGACATGATACTTTTCGTATATTGGTTTGCCACTGTATCATTGTCGCGGTCCTTGGGATTCGTGTAAAAGATTTTTCCAGACTCTTTTTCTTTAACAGCTACTTCGGTCGTAACTGGATCGCAGAGCATTTCTAGTTTCTCGTTTTCAGCTACTGTAACAAACCCATCACCTTCAAGTTCCAGCAATGAGTACCCATCTCGGTCCAGCGTTTTTCCAACTTGTGCCGTTTGAGGGGCGCAGCTTGTTAGCAGCATCAAAATTACGACAAAACAAGATAGCATTTTCCTTCTCACAGCTGCTACTCCTTTCCCTACCGAAGACTTAATTCCATGACAATGGTATTGATGAACTCAATAACTCGGTCGATCAACGTGAAAAACAATGTAAAAGTAAACAACATCAGGATAATGCAAAACAGGATAATCAAGAACGCGACGAAAGTTTTTGTTCCGCTATACTGATGCGTGGTAAGCGTTCCAACAAACATGAGAAACGCTACCCACAGTGTCGACAGCACATTGATAAATTGAAGAAACGCCACTTCATCCAATGAGAAAATATTGCTGCAAATCAAGAATACTACTCCCAAAAATACAGCAGGTGACAGCGCATAAGCGGTATAAATAAAGATATCTTTTAATCCGCCTTCACCGTCCATTAGAGTGGTTACAGCCCAATTCGCTATACAAAACAAGCCATATGGGACCAACACACCGGCGATTTCCGCAAACACGTTCAGATCTTCAGGATCATGCAGGTTATAGGTGAAACCATCTAACTGTTTCTGCAAAATAGATACCAAGATAAGTGAAGCTAAAATCAAAGCAGCTACCGCGCCAGATCCCCTCTTTTCATGTTTTAGGTCATAAAATCCATCGAAGGGATGAAACACCAGATACTTGATATAGGAAATCTTTTTTATCATACCTTTCCTTCCTCCCAGCGCATGGCGGCTATTTTTTTACGGCTTGATTCGCACTTTTCTGCCGAATCCGCTTTTTTACGATCTTCCAAACAAACACGAGAACTACCAACCCTACTACCGTCCAGCAAATCGCAGCTCCAAGCGGTCCGCGCAGCTGTTCTTGACGATAATGCTCATACGCTTGGTCATATCCTTCTCGGTATTCGGCCAGCTTAAAGTATTTCATTGCTTCTTCATATTCTTTCAGACGCAATAGCGACCGTCCTACACCCATATAGCCAACCTCGAAATTAGAGCAAATCGTCACACTCTTTTTCCAGTTGACCAGGGCTTCTTCATAATTGCCCTTGGAATAATCCAACATAGCCTGCTCTACCGCAACCGCAAACTCCGTAGGCCGGAATAACGTCACAGTATTGCGCACTCCATCAGCAACAACCAGCTTATCATTGAACAACTCGATGGAACTCACCGTAGAAAATTGTCCATCTGCTGTACCGGTCTCACCAAACGCATACAGCAAAACTCCGTAAGGATCGTAAGTAAAGATCCGGCTTCTTGTCTGATCCAGCACACTGTAAGATCCATTTGGATGGACCACGATATCCACAAACTGAGACGGACCATTCGTTGAAACCCTTGCCTTGGTGGCATCGCTGTCGCCAGTTTTTATATCGATGATGTCGTATTTCAAATCTCCAACAATGGGGTGATAACCTGTTCTTTTGAGGATATCGTCGCCCTTCATGTTGATTTTCTTCACGACGTCATTCTGGCCCGTTTGATTTGTGGAGATCGTCATCATGCGTTCCAGTTTTTCCACTAAGGATTCGTTGATTTTCTTCAAGTCCGTTCCATCTGCCAGATACAACTGAGACTGAATGTAACTGCGCAACTTTTTAGGATCCGGTGAATTAACCGTCCCGTAAATGAAGTCGTCCGGCCCCATAAAAATATTGTTGTACTCTGTGGGAACGATCTTCAGCATCTGATTTACCTGCTCCTCAGTGAAAAAGGTCTTGAGCAGGAACTGCCACAGATCGAAATCCACCTTAGCTGCCCCTAAAAAGCTATTGACGGTTCCATCCAAGTTCATATCCATGATGCCTTGAGTGACACCCTTTGCGGTTACATAAAGGTTGTCCGCGGAATCCAACACCAATTTTGAAGGGGTAAACACAAAATTCTGTCCCAAAATATCCGAATCGACTTTGTCGATGGTCGCAACATGGTCCCCTGCTTTTGACAGGACCACGATTCTGTTATTCTGTGAGTCCGCGATATATCGGTCTCCGTTTGATGCAACCGCGACATCCGTGGGGTATTTTAAGGAATCCTCCTGCCCGGCTTGATTCACAAAAGCAGCGATTTCCTCAACGCACTGATACTCATCATCCAAAACAACAATCCGATTGTTTCCGGAATCACATATGTAGAGCAAACCGTCCTTTACATAGAGGGAGTTGATATCCGAAAAACGTCCGATACCTATGGACTCACCATCGAGAATGGAATCCACCTCATACGCGTCCCGGAGAGCCAGCGGCTCCGCATTAACGTCGTAGGTATATGTATTGTTGCCTCTTGTCTGCGCATTTGCCACCAAACCGACCTGAAAACAGAGGATTAAAGAGATAAAAAGCGCAATGCTCCTTCGTATAACAGTTCTCCGCATAATTCACTCTCCCCGCCTTCATCAATCCTTCATGCCCGACGTAGACATTGTTTCAACAATGTTGCTTTGGGTCAAAATAAACGTACCAATGGGCACTGCCATCATAATCAAAGCCACTGCTGCGCCCACACCAGCTCTGGCGATACCGCCCTGGGTGATCTGAGACAATGCGTAAGGCAGTGTTTTTTTCGATTCAGACAGCAAAAACATCGACCCAGAGTTGTTCCAAAGATTTTGCACCGAGAATACGATCAGCGTTAACCAAGCCGGTTTGACCATTGGCATAACGATAGAAAAAACGATTCTCAATTCCCCAGCTCCGTCACATTGCGCCGCTTCCACGATGCTGATCGGGATCATCTGGTCAATGAATTGCTTCATCAAAAACAATCCCAGGGAATATGCCCATGCAGGCACAATAAGAGCCAGCGGGGAATCGATCCACCCAAACCCGCTCATCAGCAGATAGTTGGGAATAGAAGTTACCTGCGGAGCGAACATCAATGAAGTAACAACCAAGCCGAAAAACAATGTTTTTCCGGGGAAATTACGTTTGGAAAGAACATACGCGGCCATCGTTGCAATGATTACATGTCCTGCTGTGCCCAATGCGGTGATAAACACCGAATTGAATAAATAACGGGAAAAAGGAACCAAGGAGTTGGACATCATCAGGCCAAAACTCGAAAAGTTCTCCAAGGTTGGTTTTTTCACGAAGAAAGTGGGAGGAAAAAGGAACAACTCGTCCAGCGGCTTAAAAGCGCTGCTGATCGCGTAAACCAGCGGCAAAGCCATGAACACGCCAATAATCGCAAGAAAGATGATCCCTACTATATCGCCATATAAAGAACGCATGGTCCTTTTTCTGCTATTTCTTTTCACTTTATTCATAATACACGCTCCACTCCAAACAAAACATCAATGGCCTATTTTGCTCAGCAAATTCTGCACCACTTTATTGATCAGGATCATCGCAACAAACAAAATGGTGGCGATCGAACAAGCGTATCCCATTTCGAACCGAATATTGCCGTAGTCCTGCAAATGAGCCACAATCGTATGTGCCGCGTAATCGGTGCTGGGGAAGCCAACTAAGTTGTTCACCACATCGCAAGCGGTGAATGAAGATGTAATGGACATAACCGCGCCAAACATCAACTGGGGCTTCATGGACGGCAGCGTGATAAACCACAGTTCCTGGATCCGGTTTTTAATTCCATCGATCCTGCCCGCCTCAAACAAAGACGCGTCCACGCCTTGCAGACCAGCAACGAACGACAAGAATCCGGCACCCATGCTCATCCACAGAACCGCAATGATCACAACGGTCATCATGGTTTTGGGATCTTGCAGCCACTGGATCGGCTCCTGAAGAATTCCCAATTCCATCAGGAATCCGTTGATGTATCCATTCGCGTCGCCAGAGAACAAAACCTGCCAAACAAAGAATGCTTGTCCTGAGATACTGGGCGCGTACAAAACGACCACCATGATGGCTCTCAGCACACGGGGCAGTCCATTGATCAGCCACGCAAGCAGGAAAGATGCCATAAATCCTATGGGACCGGTAATCACAGCAAATAAAAGAGTATTCTTTACTGCGATGAGGAACACATCATCCGATAAAAACAAGCGCACATAATTATCCAGCCCAACAAAATTGGGAAGCTGCAACATATTGAAATCTGTAAGTGACAATACTATCGCAGTTGCAACCGGAAGGATCACAAAGAGGAAAAAGACGATGGCATAAGGCGCTAGAAGCAAATAGGCAGATTTCATCCGTTTCATCTCAGCCCAAGTTTTTTTCCAGCTTTCGCCTCTCTTTTTCATCCACATGCTTAAAGCCGACACAAGACCTCCCCCATTCTCACTTAAATCCAAACTCCCGCTGTTTGGTGTCCAGCTCCTCATTAATGAATTCCACATAATCCAGCAACGCATCTCTCGGGTCTTTATCCGAGTAGACGGTAGCCCGGAAAGCATTGTCGATATGACGCGGAGTAAAGTATCCGCCAGGAACTTCGGGAGTACCTACAACCCAATCCATTTGTTCCCGAATCACTTCATACTCGTCAGCCGACCAAGGCAGCTGAGACAGAGCCTCAACATTCGCAGTGGGATATCGAGCGGACGCTCCTAAAGTATTTTCCATTTCCAAGCCATATCTGGTTTGCGTTTCCGTTGAGGTCCACCAATCAAGGAATTTCCACGCTGCTTCCTTCTTGTCGCTATTCTCAAACATGACAGAAGCAAGACCAGTAAACGGAACGCTGTGATCAACTGTGCCGTCTTCCTGGACAGTACCGGGAACACCTGCCATTCCCCAAAGACCTTTGATCTCCGGAGCCATCACAGACAACAAATTCTGAGAGGTGTAATCCGCAATAGCCATCGGCATTTCACCAAGTCTGAATCTGTTGGCAAAATCATACGTAAGCGGCAAGTTCCAGTTGGCGTACAAATTCGTCCAATCAGAAAAAGCCTCAATACCCACTTCGGAATCCAAGTTAGAAACGCTCCCGTTATCCCGATACAGCTGCTCACCATTCTGATACAAGAAGGTCAAATAGGTTTGCATGCCTCCGTTCAGCGTTCCATAACTGCTGGTGATAACATTCGAATACGGCAGTCCCACATCCAGCTTATTTTTCTGAAGCACAGAGAGCACCTGCATAAATTCATCCCAGGTGGTGGGGACCTCAAGATTCAAGTCCTCAAAGATATCTTTCCGATAAAACAGCATCAAGAAAGATTGAGTTTCAGGAAGTCCATAGTATCCATCGTTCAGATAATACGGCACCATGGCACTCTCCTGGAAACGCTCGGTCACAGCATCGAATCCTTCAAATTGTGTCAAATCAGCCAACGCCCCGCGCATAGCATAGTTGACAGGATCCGCCATACCAAGCTGAATCGCCACGTCAGGATTTTCTCCTGAAATGACCGAAGGCAAAATATTCGCCGTTTGAACAAGTTTGACGTTTACAGCGATTCCTGTTTCCGGAGTGAAACTTTCTTCCGTCAAGCGTTTGATTACCTGAGACTGGTCACGGCCCGTAGGCAGCCATACATCAATGGTTTCCACAGCCTGGTTGCTGGTTTCCGTAGCGCCTGCCGCATCATAATCTTCCGTAAAGGAAGAGACAAACACTTTAAATCCGTGGACCACTTTGCTGAAAAATCCAGTCTCTGCTTCAGGGATCTTTTCCGCTAAATTATCGCCAAGCACTAAATAGTCAATGGTCAACGGAGATTCAGCCAGTGTCAAGATCAAGGAACCCAAGCCGGACAGATTGGACTTGTAAGTCGTCAGCCGTTTTGCGATGGTCCGAGGTTTTTCCAAAAAAGAATCCAGCTGCAAAGCCGTGTTTTCCATAAGAGCAGACTCACTGCTGCGAGTCCCGGTAATAGTCGAAAGCCGGTCCGCCAGATCATGGAGAATAGCAGCCTGTTCCTCAAACGTCACCATAATGTGTGGCAGATATTTGTCAAGATCGTAATCGCGGTATTGGTCGGGATTCACGCCCGTAACCACGATAATATCTCTGTACACCTCATTTAACTGGGCAACACTGTCCTCTAACTGACGCACAACATCAGCGATGTCTCCTAAAGACGGCTCCAGAGAGAGTGTATGTTCACCAGCTTCTAGGTACACCCAGTAGGGTTCTCCAGATTCATCAGCAAGTACATAGTTTTTCCAATCCGTGCTGTATCGGAAAGGAATTTTTTCTGCTTCTGTAAAAGGAATTTCTCCATCGATAGTAAATTTTCGATAGGAGATTCTTCCTGGAGACGCATTCTGCTTCGCTTTAATAACGAGTTGATAAAGGCCAGACTGTTCCACGTCAACCTTCCAGTTGATTGTTTGCCCCACACTTTGCCAGCTCGATCCACCAATGGCGTTCATCACGATCTTTGCTCCCCGGTACGGAGACACACTGGGCGATGCACGGTCATTGATAGGAGCCAAAGTGGGATCGCTGGTGTAAGCAGCTGCTTCTCCCTCAATCTGTTTATAAGTTTCTTTCACCGGAGCATATCCGTTTTCTTCCCAAGTTTGAATAGCCTCACTATATGTAGAGATCTCTTCTGCCGGATGGAACGAGAGTTCTCCGAGGACAAGCTCTTCTCTCAACGCTTCAAATGCCAGCTTGTTTTCTCCCTGTTTCAAATAAACTTGAAGAGGCCGTGAATAAAATCCCTCACTATCGTACAGACGCCGTGTCTGCCATTGAGGATCCGTTACCTGAAACGGACGAATATCATTTCCATTAACATCTTGTTCTATTTCCGAACCCTTACTCTTCCATTCTCTTGGGAACGCAACTGCGCCCAATTCTTGATATGGAATTTCCCCATTAATATAAACCGCACGTTCTGGGTTTGCAGTACCATTTTCAGTCGCTTTATAGAGCACTTCAATATCGTACAGACCAGCTTGGGACACTTCAAATGAATATTCCACATAGGAAGCCGCACCTGTCAGCAGCCCATCCCGCTGCTCGTCATTCAGCGTGCTACATCCGGAGGCCTTCTCATAATCCATCACATCGACGTCAATTACTTCATCAGGCTGGGCTGTCTCACCGCAGTCAGACAAATACTCCGTATAATCCTTTGTCACTATCCCAGCAGCCGCATTTTCCTCTGTGACGGTTGCTTCAATTTCAGGATTTGAATCGTTGTTTTCAGTCGCAAACGCTGGGACGTCGACGATGCCAATTAACATGAAAAAGACCAGAGCAACCGCGACCAATTTCTTTGACACTGTACCGCCTCCATTTCTGTGGAAAAATATAGAAAGCCGGGCCGCCTCTTGCCCGCTACCCGGCTTTCACATTCCTTTTGTAACTACAACCTTACTCAGTTGCCGCTGCCGCCTGCTGATCGGCAATATACTGATCAACAGCCGCCTGTACACCGGCTTCGTTCTCTTCAATAACCTGCTGAGCTGTCTTGCCGTTCTGATACATGCCGTTGATCATGTTCGTAAATCCGGGATTGGCCCAGTATACGTTGTACATTCTCTGCATGTCAAAATAGAAGTTTTCATTGGTAGCAATGGTGTCCAGATTCTCAAAGGACTCTTCGTCTCTCAGCTGGTCGCCGATGCCGCCCATGTACCAATAGGGATTTTCCTCTTCCTGGTTTTCCAGCAGATAATTGCCTTCATCATCAAACTCCCAAGGACGAGGCTCCTCTGCCAAAAGCTTCAGAACGAAAGCAGTGGCTTCAGGATCAGTGGCGTTCTTCGGGATCACAGTAACTGTGACAGAGTCAGCGATCGTATAGAAATCGTCGCCCTTTTCCGGGATGGGGAACGGAACCAGTCCGAAGTCATCTTCCATCTCACTCAGGCTGTACATCTCCCAAGGCTGAACAGCTCCCATAAACAGAGCGCCGCCCTCAGCAAACTTCTGCTGGTATGCATAGTCGTTAACAGGATACCAGAAGTTCTTCATCGCCGCGGATTCTTCCAGTGCGGAGACCACTTCAGGTGTGTTGTAATGGACCTTATGGTCTGCGTCCAGAAGCTCAGTGCCGGTGGATCCCACATAGTTAAGGGTCATCAAAGCTTCACTGCCGACCCAGCCCCAAGTATCGTTCTCGCCATCGCCATCATTGTCTTTGGTTGCCATGGAAGCGTATTCACGCATTTTTGCCCATGTCCAATCGCCGTTTTCATAGTCAGCGTAGATATCGATACCCAAGTCGTCTGCGATCCGCTTGTTAAAGAGGGTGATGCATTTCATATCAAAGAACGGACCCTCTTGCATTTTCACGCCATATGTGTGTCCATCGCTCCAGGTCATCGCTTTCGCCGCAGCGGCCAAAACATTATCTCCGTTGACCATATCCCAGCTCTGGATCTCATCCAGAGGATAGAGCAAGCCTTTGGCCATCATTCCAGTGGTGTAGTCCATCATGATGTCAAACGCGTCCGCAACCGGCTCACCAGCAACACAGGAAGCTACCACTGCAGCTTCGTAGCCGTCGTTAGGAAGGGTGACATACTCCAATTTGAAGTTGTACTTTTCTTCCATCTCAGCTCTCCAAGCCGCTTCACGCTCACCCTCTTCATTGTCGGGAGGAGCGTAGGTGCTGTCGCCCCAAGTTGCCAAGCAAACTCTCGCACCGTTAAAGTTAGGGATGTCCTCCTCTTCCCCAGTTTCCGAACCTTCAGAAGTCTCCGACACTTCGCTCACTGCGGAAACCGACGTCTCAGGATCCGCCGCGCCACTAGACGTGGTCGTATTCGTCCCACATGCAGCCGTAGTGAGAAGCAAGACACAAGCTAAGCACGTCGCAAAGATTCGCTTTTTCATAATGTTAAACCTCATTCCTTTCTGCCACACGTTCCAATAAGTGAACATGTATACTTTTTACGAACATTTTCTTGCGCCGAACTCGAAAGTAAACTGTACAGATTCACCTCGTGTATATATATTGGCACAACGCCATCCAAATGTCAATACTTTTTAAAATTTTCCTTAAAATTTAATTTTAATGGTCATTTCGACAATCTCAGCTTGACCTATTTATCTATTTTACACTAATTTATGGTTTTTTTCGTCTTTTTCATATATCTATTGATTTTGAAATCTTGATGTGCTAATATAAAGCCAAATTAATAGAGCTCATTTCCATATAGTATACATGTTTACTATTTGTAGATAAACATCTATTGAAACCTTCTCCTATTTTACGACGAGTTATTGTTTACTTAACAAACAAAAATAGACTTTTCTGCCTTTATATTAATATTGAAAGGAAGATCACCCATGAACAAGTGGGCCATCAGTAAAAGCGCAAACCTTTTATTATTTAAAATGAAACGGTCAAAAAAAGCTCCTGAGATTCACGATGGTGTGAACTTCAGAAGCGGACGTCGTTTATTCAATGTCGATTACGCAATGAACGCAACGATCACAAACCTGACCGGCAGCACCTATGTGGCAGCGCTCATTACGTATTTGGGAGGAACAGACTCGCTGATCGGAATATTGGGATCTGTAACAATGTTATTGACTCCTTTACAGATCGCAGCAGCTTATCTATTTGACCGCTTGATTCACCGAAAGCCCCTATGCGTACTTTTTAACGGTCTATCGAAATTTTTGCTTGGCTTTATGTTCTTGGTCCCCTCCTTTTGGGAAAACCCTTCAAACAGTGGTTTAGCGCTGATGGTCGCCTCCTTTACTGTATCCCAGGTTTTCTACAATTTTCAGCTCCCTGGTGCCACCAACTGGCTAGTCGATTTGGTTCCAGAAGCTATCCGGAGTCGTTTCTTTGCCAACAGAGAGTCTCTCAGCCTGATCTTAGGCGCGATTTTCATGCTGCTCTCCGGAAAATTAGTTGATTACCTCCAAGCAGTTTTTGGCTCTGTTCACGCATTCGCCTTTATTGGCATCACCGTTATTATCCTGGGTGTTATCGATGCACTCGCCTTGATCCTTTGCGGCGAACCGAAAACCAAGCAATCCGCCATGAAAGAACTTGTCTCAACCGATGATTCTCCTGCATCCGGAGATGTATCTCAAAAAACTCACAAATCTCCTTTCGCATTGCTATTAGAGCCTTTTCATTATAAATCTTTCTTGATTATCTTGCTTTTATCTGTTCTATGGAACATAAGCTCTTGTTTTGGTTCCCCGTTCTCTGCAACTTATCAAGTTAACAACCTTCACATGAGCTTTACTTATATTATGACGCTGTCGGTCATCTCTATGGTGATTCGTATTTTCTTGACTCCATTGGCCGGCCGCATCGCTGGTAAGATTGGGTACACTTTGATCCTCGGAATCTCGATCCTTCTTATCGGCTCTCATTATGTACTTTGGGCATTTACAGTACCGGAAAACATGACCACTTTCCTCCCCGCGCTTTTTATTGTTTCTGCGGTTGGTTTCGCTGGACAAAACCTCTGTCTATTTAATATGCAGGTCAATTCCATGCCCGAAGAGATTCGTACCACATGCTTTTCCGTTATGAACACAATCAGCGGTGTCAGCGGGTTCTTGAGCACACTGATTGCCTCCTTTATTTTGGACAATCTCGATGCCAACTCTTTTACCTTCTTAGGCATTCCGTTCAGCGGACTGCAAGTACTGTTTTTAGTGACAGCCATTCTCATGACGCTGTGCGGTCTCTTTACATTCTCCTTATTGAAGCGGAAAGACCTGAAGGCATAATGTAAAGCAACTGACTTAACACACAAAAAAAGAAGAAGCTCCAGAATTCTTCTTAACAGCGGTCCGGAATACCGACCGCTGGAATATTTCTAAAAGAAAAACACCAGGGAAAGGATCTTTCACATGAATAAATCTCAATTTGCCGAATGGCCATTACCACGATGCGACCAACGCCTGACGGGACGAAGCAGTGGCGTTGGAAAGATCACCGATCCAAAAGTCGTTGGAAAATGGGAAGACACGAAAGAAGGCACAGTAAACGTTTGGACTCACGATATCAACTTTGATGGCCAGGATGAACTTGTGGTCTTAACAGACGGTGTCCTCCAGGCATTCGATTTATCTGGATCTCTGCTATGGAAAAGCTCTGTTGGGGGATCGGTACGCGCTTTCTGCGATTTTACAGGTGACGGAACGGACACTCATATTCTCCTATTAGAGGGTGCGGTCAATTTGGTAATCCTGTCCGGAAAAACCGGCGAGGTTTGCTGGAAATATACCCTTCCCCTGGAAAACGCCACTGCGCCTTCGAAAATATGCGCTGGCCCTTTAGATCCAAACCGCAAAGGCAATCAGATCGCTCTTTTCGGGGAATTCGGTTACTTCTTCAGTTTTGAAAACGGATTCCAAGCAACCGAACCCCTGTGGAAAATATGCCGCGGCAGGGAGGATCTGGGCTATCCTCCGGTAGTTGTTACCGGTGATATTCGAGGCAATGGAAAACCGGATATTTTGAACGTCTGCCACGACCATGTTGAAGTGTACGACACCAGCAATGGTGAACTAGTGTGTATCGCCCATGGAAAAGACGTGCGAAACTACGGTTTTTCAGGACTCTATGACGTGGACGGGGATGGGATTCTCGAGTTCATCAACGTAAACAACTGCGTTGAAATACACGCTTGGGTTGCTGATTTCAAAGACGGAAAATTTCAAATGTCCTGGGATAATGATTACGGTTACGATAAAACGGAAATGCATTTTCCCACAGTCCCAGTGGCTGACGCTGACAATGACGGAAAACTAAATATTTTCTTTACGACCATCGATACCGACGTGACAGAACTCACTGCAAGGGTATTGAGCGCGGAAACTGGAGAAGAGCTATATTCCATTAAAGACCGAAAAATCATTCATGTTGGAGACTTGGATGATGATGGCCTCAATGAGATCGTCTTTGAAGATCCCTCAAAAAACCGGATCGAACTTTGCAGATTGGAAAACGGTTCCATTGATCTGCTTGCCACCGTGGAAGGCGACGCGCTTCAATATTCTCGCCAGGAATATGACTCCATGACTCTCAACCACAGTCAGTACAGCAGCATTGATTATTGTGACCTTCACTTTTTCTCTGCGGATATAGATGGAGACGGTAAAAAAGAGAACATGATTTACACTTCCAAGGGAATAGAATTCTTCACCCTGGAAGCAGACCACTCTATTTCCATGAAATACCACATAGAAAACAGCCAAGAAATGGAATTTCTCCAATTCATCTACCAGGCTGATCTGCATCGTTACGCAGTGCTTTGCCGTCATCATAACACCCTGAAGGTATTCAGCATTTCCGATTCTGGAGAGACCCTTTTGTTTTCTCTTCCTGTCACTCTGTCAAAAACAATTACCGCTGTCACCGCAGCCAACGTAGAAGGGTATCCCTACCAGCTCATCAGTGTAGATAACAACCTTTTGCTCCCCGAACCTTCTTCTGACGGAAATATAGGATTCTCTGAACTGAAAACCTTCTATTCTTCCAATAAAGGTATCCAGTACGCTCCTGGGCTCCCAACAGGGATGGTTCATCTGTCCGTCTCGCCCTGGGACATCAATCAAGATGGGACAATGGAATATCTCTATGTTGGACCGGGAGCCTTGATCGAACTCTATGACAACGACTTTCATCTTCTCTGGCGAAACTACTTAGGTAAATTCCAAAAACGCGGTAAAATCATGACGTTCACCTTTGGCCACTACACATCAAAAGATCATTATGACATTTTGTGTGTATTCACAGAGAGCGAAATGCATCGAAACTCCATGATTTTGGTAGACGGTTTGACCGGTGAAGTGATCTGGAAACTGAAACGTGATGGCCACGAACGGGGAAACGGCGCGATCTGGGGTTACATGGCAACCTATCCTCTTCAGGAGGACGGACTGGATGACACGACCTATATTGGAAGCTATTATTTGCTGGAAGTGGACGGAAAGACCGGCTCTTTGCTGCACGAAAAGCAAAATCTCCCACAGATACTTTATCCTTTGTGGAAAGACAATGGTCCCAGCTGGGTCGGCTATGGTCATTGCGCTATAGTGGATGTTGACGGATGCGGTAGCGAGGAGATCATCCTCCACGGGGTAATGTACATTGAAAACGGAGTATTGAAGCGTTCTTCGGAAACAGGCTTATGGGAGCCAATGTGGTGCTACGGCGATAGAGAAAAATACCAAAGCCGAGGCGCCTATGAAGGAATTGCTAAGGACCAGAACGGAGCGTACTATCTTGGCAGCCTTTACGCCGACTACTCGTACCGCTGCTGTGAAGCCGTCTCCGGAAAAGAACTGTGGAGCATTCCCCTGCATTCTCTCACAAGCACAACGGCCGTTGCAGATATCGACGGCGATGGAGAGGAAGAGTTCATTTTCACCACCTCTACCGGCATTTTGTACGCGGTCGGGATCTCAGGAAAAATCAAGTTCAAATCTGACCTGGGAATCTCCGCAACTCAAGTCATACTTTCCGACATAGACCACGATGGAAATCTGGAGATCCTGTTGACAAGCGGGAACAGTTTGTATCTTGTCAAATAATCATTCGATCACATGTTGTTGTGCTTCATGCACTACCTCCTATTTACCAGTTGGTGGGCAAATCCTCCTTGGGTAATGGTTTGCCCACCCAAACTGGTTTATACAATTTGTTCTAATCCTTTTTACAGCATGAACATCAAACTTTTTCCGTCGAAAGGAGTCGAATACTATGAAACGAATTGCTATTATCGGTGCTGGAGCCATTGCTTCAAGTGTTCATATTCCCAGTTTGAAAGACATCGAGCTTGCCGAAGTTTGCGCGGTCTGTGATCTGAACACCGACAGAGCCAAAGCAGGAGCTGCCCAGTTCAAATCAGCCAAATGGTACGAGAACTACCACACCATGCTGGAACAAGAAAAGCCAGACGGCGTATTCGTATTGGTTCAACCTGATCAGTCCTACCGTATCGCTTTAGACGCTATGCGTGCCGGGGCTGACGTATTTTGCGAAAAACCAGCCGGCATCACAATGTTCCAGTTGGAAAGTCTGGCTCGTGCTCAAAAGGAAAACAATGTTCTGCTTCAAATCGGGTTTAACCGCAGGTATATCCCTCTTGTTAAAAAAGTCCGGGAAGTCTTTTCTTCCCTCTCTCCCCTGAACCAAGTCAACGGCTGCTTTTTCAAAAACGGCGACGCGTCGTTTTATGACGGATGCGCCAGCGCTTTGGAATGTGACGTGATCCATGTGGCTGACCTTTTATGTTCCTTCGCGCAATGTGACGTATCCGATGCAACCGCTTTCGGCGGAAGATCCATGAGCCCGGTGGACAATATATGGAATTCTGTTTTCCAGTTTCAAAACGGAATGCTGGGGACGATCCAGTCGAATTATCAAACAGGCGGCAGGACCCACGCGTTTGAGCTGCACTGTCCTGACGCAAGCGCCTACATTGACCTAGGATTTGGTTCCGCAAGCTGTGAAGCTGATATTTTGTTCTTCGGCGGCCAAAAAAGCCATTCTCTGGCTTCGACTGGGATCCAAGCAGAGCACTTTGAACATCTTGATGGCAGAGAGATCGCTCAAAGCGATGAATACTACCGTTTTTACGGGTATTACGATGAGGATCTGGCTTTTATCAAAAGCATGGAAACCCGGATCCCTTCGGAGGCTACCATTGAAGACACAATCCGTGCCATGAAGCTGATCGATATGATCCGTCAGTCATGCGATTCCCGCCACGGTAATTGACGCATTTACCCTAATTAATTAGTATCACATCAACACTTGGTTGTTTATAAGGAGACAAATTATGAGTATCTTACAAGAAATTTCTGAGAATCTGCAAATGGGAAAATCTAAAAAAGTCAAGGAACTCGTCCAGCAAGCAATAGACGAGGGCATTCCCGCAGATCAAATTTTAGATGAAGGTTTGTTGGCTGGGATGAGCCTCATTGGGGACAAATTCAAAAAGAACAAGGTTTTTGTCCCTGAAGTTTTGGTTGCCGCGCGTGCCATGAATATGGGTGCGCAGGTACTCAAGCCTTTATTGGCGGAATCAGGTGTACAAGCTGTCGGAAAAGTTTGCATCGGCACTGTCCAAGGCGACCTGCACGACATCGGAAAAAATCTCGTTAAAATGATGATGGAAGGTAAAGGCTTGGACGTGATCGACCTCGGTACAGACGTGGCCCCTGATACTTTCATTCAAACAGCCATCGATGAGAACTGTCAAATCATCTGCTGCTCTGCGCTTCTCACTACAACCATGGGGGTCATGGCGGATGTGGTAAAGCAGGCTGAAAACGCGGGAATCCGAGACAAAGTAAAAATCATGATCGGCGGCGCCCCTGTTACACAAAGTTTCTGTGACGAAATCGGCGCTGACAAATACACCCCCGACGCGGCAAGCGCGGCTGACGCTGCTGTTGCATACTGTAAATCAACTATGTAATAGGTGATCTCCATGAAGAGAAACATGAAATCATGGCTTGAGGAGCTGCGAAAATCCCCCAGGAAAAAGGCGTTTCCCATTTTGTCTTTTCCTGCGATCCAGCTCATGGACATCAGTGTCCGCGACCTTATTTCAGACAGCGACTTACAGGCCAAAGGCATGTCCCTCGTCGCAAAGCGAGCCGATACCGCTGCCAGTGTCAGCTTGATGGATCTATCCGTAGAAGCTGAATGCTTCGGTTCTACCATCTCCATTTCTGACAATGAGGTTCCCACTGTTGTTGGTCATATTATTTCTTCCGAAGAGGAAGCGCTGCAACTTCCTATCCCGCCAGTTGGATCCGGACGCACAGGCATCTATATCGATGCCATAAAAAAGGCAGCTTCCCTCATCAATGATCGTCCCATTTTTGCTGGAGTCATTGGTCCGTTTTCTCTGGCTGCCAGACTGCTGGACGTTACAGAAATAATGGTGGACTGCTATGACGAACCAGACATGGTCCACACAGTGCTGGATAAAGCTACCCAGTTCTTGATTCAGTACTGCAAAGCGTATAAAGACGCTGGAGCAAATGGAATCGTCCTTGCCGAACCGGTGGCAGGTTTGCTTTCTCCTACTCTTGCTGAGGAATTCTCTTCTGCCTACGTCAAACAAATCGTCTCCTCCGTGCAGGATGATTCTTTTCTGATAATTTATCACAACTGCGGCAATAACACAGTTCTTGCCATCAATTCCATCTTAGGAACTGGAGCGGCCGCATATCACTTTGGAAACGCCATCCAAATGACCGATATCCTATCACGGGTATCTCCGGACACCATAGTGATGGGAAACATCGACCCCGCAGGGGAATTCCGCAACGGAACACCTGACTCCATCAAAGTCGCGACTCAAAAACTCTTATCCGATTGCCGAGACTTTCCCAACTTTGTTTTATCCTCTGGATGTGATATTCCGCCTCTTTCCCCTTGGAAAAATATTGACGCTTTTTTTGACGCAGTTTCAGACTATTACAAAAACATATGAATGATAAATTTTTAGTTGAATTGGTTGAGAATCTGGGCGCTGATATGGCCGCTGTCATTCCTGTTTCCCAAATGCGATTCGATCGCCGTTTCCGTGAGCTGTGCGAATCAAACGCATGTGGTAATTTTGGACGCTGCTGGACTTGTCCTCCGGACGCAGGAGAGATCGACTTACTTATATCTACGGCCAAGCGTTATCAGAAAGCGCTTGTTTATCAAACTATCCATAAACTGGAGGACAGTTATGATTTCGAGGGAATGATGGCCGCTGGTAAAGAACATAACAGGTTAGCCCAAAACTTATCCGCTTGGGTTAGAACCGTACCAGATATTCGGTGGCTTCATTTGGGCGCTGGAGGATGCAAGGTCTGCGACACTTGCGCAAAACAAGAGGATCTGCCGTGTCGTTTTCCAGACCTTGCTATGGCTTCCCTGGAAACTTATGGTGTTTCTGTCTCTGATTTGGCAAAGGCTTGCGGTATGAAATATGTCAACGGAGAAAACACCGTTACTTATTTTGGCGCTTTACTATTCTGTGAGACAGAAAAAGATCTCCCGGTCAAATCCATCTAATTGCTTTACAAAGGACAATATCATGGCAATCATTACAGTCAATGGGGTCCGTCAAGACGTGCCAACCGGCAGCCTTGTCAGTTCGATCATACATCCCCCTCACGCTCTCGAAATGCCTTGTGCAGGCCGCGGTCAATGCGGCAAATGCCGTGTAGTTGCTCACGGAGCGTTAAGCTCTCCCTCTGCGGAAGAACGTATTCATCTCACCGAGCAGGAGCTGGAAAATGGGGTGCGCTTGGCTTGCTGCTGTTCTATTGAAGGAGATTGCGCGATCTCCCTGACAGAAAATGCCGCCAGTCAAATTTTACTAACAGGCAAATTGCCCGCTTTTGAACGAAACCCTGGATTTACGTCTTACGGTATCGCAATGGATCTAGGCACCACTACAATCGCTGGCTGTTTATACGATGCAGAGGGCACATTAATTGCTCAAAGCAGTGCACCCAACCCACAGATCCAGTGGGGAGCTGATGTGATCTCCCGGATAGAAGCCGCACTTATGGGACATGCCGTCTCTTTATCTGCCTCTATCCGCAATGAAATCTCTAAAATGATCCTTCAGCTCTCGGCAAAAGCGCTCATCTCCCCTGACCAGATCGAGAAGATTGTCCTAACAGGCAACACGGTTATGTTGTTCCTACTGACACAAACAGATTCCGAGTGTTTGTCTCATGCGCCGTTTACCGCCTCTCGTCTATTTGGCGAAAATATTCCCGCGGCAGAACTTGACCTTCCGTGTCCGGATGCGGACGTATTTTTGCCTCGCTGTATTTCCGCTTTCATTGGCGCAGATATCACCACAGCCCTATTAGCGAGCTCCATTTACAAAGGAAAAGGCACTCACGCGCTTATGGATATCGGAACAAATGGAGAAATCGCGCTGTGGCATAACGGAAAATTATTCTGCTGCTCCACAGCGGCAGGACCTGCATTTGAAGGCGTAGGTCTCCACATGGGAATGACCGGAAAAGCAGGCGCTATTGACCGTGTATACCGAAACGGCGACACCCTAGAGGGCCATGTGATCGGTTGCGTCTCCCCTCGCGGGATTTGCGGCAGCGGAGTGGTAGATGCGATCGCTTCACTGCTGGAAATGGGATTACTATCCTCGTCCGGAGTACTGAAATATGATCCCACCGAGATCATGCCGCCAGTATGCATCACCCAGAATGACATTCGAATGATCCAAATGGCAAAAAGCGCTATTTGCTCAGGTTTGCTTACCCTCTTTAAAGTTGGGGGAGTATCTTCCCATGACATAGCGCAAGTGTCCATTGCTGGAGGGTTTGGAAGTTATCTTGATGTGGCCAACGCCGGTCGCATTGGATTATTCCCAGAAGAGTTGATTGATAAGGTACACATCTTGGGCAATGCCGCTCTAAGTGGAGCCATCATGTTGCTTCTGAATCAGGATTTGGTTTCGGAAGCCCAAACAGTAGCCGAAAACGCTGTCACCATTGATCTTTCATCCAACAGTGTCTTTTTCAATCTGTACACAGAAAACATGTTCTTTGACTCTGAAAACGAATAATACTTCTTTCAAGTATTCTCTAAGAAAAACTTGTTTTAAAAAGGAGAGGAATAACAATGAGCGATCAATACCATGCTGAAAAAGCCAGTCCCGGAGAATGGATAACCTTTCGGGCGAATAACGGAAGAACCGCACGTATCCCCGCAGGAAATCTCCCTGGCGTCCCAAAGGAACAGTATTCCATCGACCTTGGATGCTATGAGGCTCTTGTGGAACTGACCAACGGTTCCAGTACATCTGTCCCGCTCAGCAAATCGATTAAATGCGATGAGACCGTTGCGGATCAACTTGACAAGAAGTGGAATCGAAGCAATGACTACTTCGATCTCTACGGTACTGGAGAACTGGTGCATTTCCCTGTCAGCCACAGCTATCGTCCTGTCAAACTGTTTGATCGTCCCGGCATGCAGGTAGTGGAAACACATGAGGTGCCTTACGCTGAACGCAGTGTTGATTCCGAAAATGGCATGACCGTCTGGGATTATTCGTCCGGCAAAAAAGAAAAACTGTTTGATGTGACCTTCCCATACTACATTGAACGTCCCCAGGTCTTGGCAGCCGATATGACAGGCGACGGCATCCCTAACATCGTCATTTCCGGCTGGCATGGAACTGTGGTTTATACCCGCGAAGGCGAGTATCTGTACGGCATCTCGCAGGCCACTGCTGAAAACTGGCATCAGTGCCGGAAAAGAGGATTTGTGGGTGCCTACGACGTAAACGGTGATGGACTCAACGAGCTGGTGATTATCAGCTGCCTGCAATACCACTGCGATCTTATCGCCAACAATGGCAAAGAGTTTAAGGTAGCCTGGTTTCATATGTATGACGATGACTCTGCAGGCGCCCACATGACCAATATTCCTTATCGTGTCGTCGATGACTTTGACGGAGATGGTGTCCAGGAGATTCTGTTGAATGTCTGGAATGAATATAACGATCACATGTGGCATGTTACCGTCTACGCTCCTGATGGAAGCTTAAAATATGATCTTCCCGGTATTTTCTGCCACTATTCAGAGGACGTCAACAAGGACGGGGTCCCGGAACTGTTTTGTACCCACGCATCCGATCGAGCGATCCCGGATTTCGGCCTGCAAGATATCATCGCCCTTCGTGATGGATCCTATACCAGTCTTTTCACTATTGACGGTTGCTGGAACAAGGCGCGTTGGCGGAACACTCCGGATAATTTTGTAACACATACAGACGGAATTGGCTGCATGGGAGAGATTCGTCCTATCACCGCCAATATTGACGATCAGATCAACTTCTTCGTTATTACCGAAACAGACAACAGGCAAAAAATCACTGGATACATCTTCCAGGACGGAACTGCAAAAGAAAGCGGTATCTCTATTCTTTTGCCTCCTAAAACCACTGGGTACATCGAGCGCTCTGAGTGCATTAACGGAAAAACAAGTGCGCTGCTCGTTGTTAAATCTGGCGAACTGCCGGAAGGGAAAATTGAGATCCACGGAATGGAGGGAACTCTTCAGACCGTTCATCGAAAGAAAATGGGCCGGACTGCTGTTCCTGTCGTGGCAGATATTGACCAAGACGGAATCAATGAGATCATCGTGCCCAACCAAGCTGATGAAGTTGTGTGTTTGGCGCAAGACACCGATGGAAAATTCCAAGTAAAATGGAAACACCACGGAGCTGGAATGTCCTGGCAGTACAACTGCTTTGAGGACTATGGCGTCTCTGTTGATGATCTATTGGGAGATGGTAACAGGGAAATCTTGATCCGCACTGTTGGTGAAAAAGTAGGCGCATTAGCAGCGTTGGACAAAGACGGCAACGAGCTGTGGCGAAAAGAATTCCCAGATGTCCATGGCGGTGAACTGGGAGCTTGGCTGGGAAATGTCACTCATTTTGGAACCGCTGATTTAGGACGCGGCAAGCGGGATGTTGTCGTAACTGTTCAAACCGGTATCGCGAATCGAGGAAGAACCTTTGCGCTAGATGGTCAAACTGGTGAAGTGATCCACAAAGTCATCGAACTAGAAGAATGGTTTGATATGAGCAGGGACGGAAACCTCTTTTTACAGCAAACCGGTGCCGGAGGATACCTGTTTACCAGTTCCAACCTTGGAAACGGTCATGATACCATTGCCTGTGGATACGGTAACTTTGTGTGGGCAATGGACGGTAAAACCGGCGAACTCCTTTTTGGAAAATTTATGACGGGACTGTTCTATCACTTGCACACCCCTCAGAACTCCATGTTCTGGGTCCAATGCATTGTGCCGCTGGCCGTTCAAGATGAACAAGGCAAGTACGCCTATTTTTGCTCGAACAGCAATGTGACCGCCGGTCTGCTTAATCTTGACGGAACAATAGCATGGTCCCCTCAAGATGTTTCCAATATTGGTAGAGAATGGCAATGCCTTTTTGACCCGAAAGGAAACGGTCAAATGCTGGTGGCGGAAATTCGTACAACCGCTGGAGATCACCGTCAATATCTAACCGCTTATTCTCCTTTGGACGGAAAAGAAATTGACGATTACACCTTAAACTTCTCCGAAACAGTCCATCTGCCGATGAATTTGCCCATTTGCGCCCGCACATATTTAATGGCGTGCGACATCAACGGAGATGGAAAAGACGAAGTTCTCTTCAACGATGAAAAGCATGTATATTGCATCGGGTACGGCAGCGGTAAAGCAGAACTTCTGTGGCAAACAGAAGTGGAGCCAAATGGCAGCCTCTCCGCTCCCATCCTCGCGTCTCTTCATTCCAAAGACGATCTAAAGCTGCTCTATACCACCTCCGATGGATATTTAAAAATTCTAGGCTAATCCTTTTCTAAGCACTTTGTTTTCACTTACTAAGGCACCAGGTCATGCGATCTCCTTTGCATGGCTTGGTGCCTTTTCATACATATGACCTTTCCTATCGCTTTTTATCTGATGCCAACCAGCTTCTCCAAACAACACAAGATTGATTCTGCATAACACCATGCCCCCATTTGACAACCCCCTCCCTTCGTGCTATATTGAGGCATATATTTACATATAATCACAGTAAAAACGGCAGAACGAGGGGATATATTTGAAAGCGCCAATGATCAATCTGGGCATCCTTGCCCACGCCGACGCTGGCAAGACCACCATTACGGAACAGCTCCTGCTTTTGAGCGGCAGCATCCGGCAGGCCGGCAGTGTGGATGACGGCACCACGCAAACCGATTCACTGGATGTGGAGCGCCGCCGGGGCATCTCGGTCCGGTCCGCTTCTGTGGTTTTAGAACACAACGGAGTGCGGATCAACTTGATCGACACTCCCGGGCATGTGGATTTTCTGGGAGAGGTGGAACGCTGCCTGGGAGTCCTGGACGGCGCGGTTCTGGTGCTCTCCGCCGTGGAAGGAGTACAGGCTCAGACCAGGCTGCTGTGGAGGGCTTTGGACAAGCTGAAGATCCCCGTCCTGCTTCTTATAAATAAGGTGGACCGCATGGGCTGTGATATTCCGGCAGTTCTGGATCAGCTCCGTCAGGAATGTGACCCTCGGCTGTGGGTGACCCAACGGGTGGAAAATCCTGAAACAGACCAGTGCCAAGTGCTCCCCAGCGAAACTTGGGAGGAAGATGGACTGGCCTGCGCCGTAGAATTCGATGACGCTTTAGCGGAAGCCTATTTGAACGACCAACCAATAGAACGGGAACAACTTCTCCAATCCCTTGGCAAGGGTGTGGCAGATCGTCAGGTGTTCCCCGTGTTGTTCGCCTCAGCCAAACAGGGAAAGGGCATGGCGGAACTGTTGAACGGCATCATAGAGTATCTTCCCAAAGCTTTCGGCCAGGACGACGCCCCCCTTTCCGCTGTGGTCTATCAGGTGGATCATGACCCAGTCATGGGCAAAGCGGCCCATCTCCGGATCTTTTCCGGAACTTTAAAAAATCGTGACAGCGTCCCTCTTCCAGATGGGACAGACGCCCAAAAGATCACGCAGATCCGCCGGTTTTACGGTTCCAAGAGCGTGGACATCGGCCAGATCCACAGCGGGGAAACAGGCACTGTGTACGGTCTCTCCGGGGTCCGTGCCGGGGACGTGTTGGGCGAGGCACCGCCAAGAGAACTATACCGCCTAGCTGTCCCCCTTTTGCAAGTGCAGGCTTTCCCGGCCTCTCCTGACCAGCTCCCCACCCTGACAGAAGCACTTCAAGAGCTCTCTCAGGAGGATCCCCTGCTGGATCTGGAATGGGTGCCTGAAAGCCGGGAACTTCACCTGCATATCACCGGCAAGATCCAGCTGGAGGTGCTCACTGAGATCATACGAGAACGTTACGGCTTGGAGGTATCCTTCTCACAACCCACCGTTATTTATAAAGAGACTCCCGCATCTACCAGTGAAGGTGAGGAAGTTTACTTGGCGCCCAAACCCTGCTGGGCAATCGTGAAGCTGCTGGTGGAACCACTTCCCCGTGGCAGCGGCATCCAGTTTGAATCCATTATCAAGGAAAAGGAGCTCCCCTATCGTTACCAGAACCACGTGAGACAGAGTCTCCCCGATGCTCTGAAGCAGGGGCGGCTGGGCTGGGAGGTCACGGACGCCCGGTTCACTCTGATCGGCGGGCAGCATCATCACTTTCACACCCATCCCTTGGATTTCTTCGTGGCTACGCCGGTTGCGGTGCAGCGAGCACTGGTCAACAGCGGCACCATTCTTTTGGAACCCATGGTCGCAGTGACTCTCTCCGGTCAGGAAGAACTGCTGGGCCGAGTCATCCGGGATATGGTATCCATGCGGGGAGAATTTGACACGCCCGTCATCCACAAAGGCTGGTTTACACTGGAAGCAAAACTCCCGGTAGCCACATCTTTGGACTACCCCGTCTCCTTCCGTTCCATGACCTCAGGAAAAGGAGTGTACGCCTCCGAATTCGCCGGCTATCAGGAATGTCCTCCCGGCGAAGGACAAGAAGCTCCCCGCCGGGGAGTAGATCCCCTGGATCACTCCAAGTGGATCCTCTATGCCCGCAGCGCCATGCAGTGATCTCTTTTTAAGAAACACAATTTGTTCTATTATGTTAGGAAATTTAATTACACAATTTATATCCTGATACTATACGATTTTAAATGAGGTCATTACTTTAGTATTTGATCATATATTTCCAAACAATTTAGAATTCCTTTACCCTTGCTATGAAAACGGCATTTATCATGCCGTTTTCTTTTTTCTTTTTCATAAATAGGTTTCAGGTTACAAAAACCTCGTGCCGGTATTTTGTCTCATGGTTAATAAAAATACCATTTCTTTCTTGATCCCATTTTATAAAAAGAAATTTCAATGTTGAATTGTCCATTCCATAACCTCATCAATCTAAAAACATTCTAAAAAATGGGCATTTTATAAGTTTTGACAAGAAATCCAAAAAATCGACCCTTGAAATAAAGCATAATTTCTGGCAGGATAATTTCAGAAATTGCGATTTTAGTCAAAAGACCTCATCGAAGATTTCAAAAACTATAAAATGTGTACAAGGAGGAAGTGTATGAAAGGAATTGTACTACCACAGAAAAAAAGGGGACGACAAAGCTCCCTAGAGAAAGGAACATTATCCACAAACAAGTGGAAATCCTTTAAAAAGAGTCTCCCTCTCTTATTAATGTTCCTACCGGTGTTGATCTATTACACGATTTTCCGATATCTACCTTTAGTGGGAGCCCTATTCATCTCCCTAAAAAAATATCAACCCGCGTTAGGGATTTTCGGAAGTGAATGGGCTGGTTTTGAGTACTACAAACAGTTCTTGGATTCTGTGTTCTTCTGGAGACTTCTGCGAAACACCTTGGTCATCAACCTTCTCCAGCTGACCGTAGGTTTTATTGCTCCCATTATCCTAGCGCTGCTCCTTAATGAAGTGGGACGCACGAAATTTAAACGTCTCGTTCAGTCAATCACCTATCTTCCAAATTTCATTTCCAGTGTGGTTGTTGTGAGTATGGTGACCGTCTTTCTTTCCCCCACCACCGGAGTTGTGAACAGTGTCTTAGAACGCTTTGGAATGGAACGCGTTTATTTTCTTGGAGAACCGGCTTATTTTTGGGGCATCTACACTTTGATGACCATCTGGCAAACAGCCGGATATAGCGCGATCATCTATCTTGCTTCTCTGACAAACATCAGTCCGGAACTTTATGAAGCTGCAAAGATCGACGGCGCAGGAAGATGGAACCAGCTAAAAAACGTCACCCTTCCTGGCATCGCCTCCACGATCGTACTCCTGTTCCTGATGAAGATAGGTACCGTTTTAGAAGTAGGGTATGAAACCATTGTCCTGATGTACAGTCCCAGCATTTATTCCACAGCAGATGTCATCGGAACTTATGTATACCGCCGTGGTATTTTGAACGGAGAGTACAGTTTTGCCTCAGCGGTAGGGTTCTTCCAATCTATCATGGGGCTGATCCTAGTCATCATTGCCAACAAATTGGCCAGAAAATACACTGAGACAAGTCTGTGGTAAAGGAGATGAGAAAATGAAAGACACAAAAGGAAGAATCGTTTTCCAATGCATCAACTATACCATCTTGACCTTTTGCATGGTTGCATCACTGTACCCTGTTCTGTACGTTCTTGCAGCATCCCTAAGCAGTTTTGAATTTCTGGCTCAAGGAAAAGTGGGAATCATCCCTATGGGTTTCAATATCGACGCATATAAGCGGGTTTTGGCTTACCCCATGCTCGGCCGTGCGTATCTGAACACAATTTTTTATGTTGTTGTTGGAACATCAATCAGCCTACTCATGAGCGTTCTGGCTGCCTACCCCATGTCCCGAAGGGCTTTCTTTGGAAAAAAATTCATCACTCGCGTTGTCGTTACAGCCATGCTTTTCAGCGCGGGAATGGTTCCTACGTTTCTGGTTGTCACAGGTTTAGGAATGTATAATACCATTTGGGCTATTTTGATCCCCAACGCAGTTTCTTCATTCAACGTGGTGATCTTAAAGAATTTTTTTGAGCAGATCCCCTACGAACTGGAGGAATCCGCCTCTTTGGACGGCTGTTCACATCTGCGGATCCTGTTTTCCATCATACTGCCCTTGGCGATCCCTGGAATGGTTACTATTGGCTTGTTTTATGCGGTAACACAATGGAACAGTTACTTCCCTGCAATGCTCTATCTTAGCGATCGAGAATTAGTTCCCCTGCAGATCATCCTCCGGGATATCGTTTTGCAGAACCAAACAAACGATTTAGCCATCGATGTAGTCGCGGGAAATGATCAAGTTCGTGAATCTGTCAAATATGCCACCATTATGGTTGCCACTATTCCCATCATGCTTGTTTACCCCTTTATTCAGAAGTATTTTGTCAAGGGTGTTATGATCGGTTCCGTCAAGGGCTGATACACACGGATATAGCTTTTGCACATTCAGCAAAAGAGAGTATATATCAATCAATTTTACTTAAGGGAGGATTTTGTATGTATCGTTCAAACCGAAAAAGGATTGCGGCACTGATACTTGCTGGGGCGCTCTTTCTCACCTCATGCTCAGGCTGTTCCCCCTCTTCTGAAACATCCAGTTCCTTAGGATCTTCAGAAACATCTGCAGGAACATCAGAAACCGCTTCCACCACAGAAACCGAAACAAACGAAGAAGTCACTGTAAGCATGTTCCTGATGGACTCCGTGGATCAGGCCATCAGCCCGGATTTGCCCATCATTAAAGAGATCACCGAACGGACTGGCATTAACTTTGAATTTATCCCCGGACCTGCTACGGAAGATCAGTTCCGAGAAAAGTTCAACGTAACCGTAGCATCTGGTAACATCCCAGACATTATGGTCAGCAATTATCGTGACGACATGCTCAAGGTAGCCGAGCAGGGTCTGTTCGCTCCCCTGGATGAACTTATTTCCACCTCCTGCCCCAACTTCCAGGCCATTTTGGACGAGCATCCCGAATATATCCGCGACCTGCGGGCCACGGATGGCCAGATTTACTTTTTCCCCTTTATCGGCGCTGTCCATACTTTGAAGACCTGGATGGTCAGAAAAGACTGGCTGGACAAATTGGATCTGCCTATACCCGAAACCACCGATGACTGGTATAATATGCTCAAGGCTTTCAAAGAAAATGATCCCAACGGCAATGGCGAAGCGGACGAGATCCCCTTCACCACCCGCCACACGGAAGCCGGTATCCTATCCTTTATGGAAGCATGGGGCTTGAGTGGATTCGAAGTAACAGAACAATTTTATTTGGATGGCGACGAGGTCAAATACGCTTACATCGAACCCCGCTTCAAAGAAGCTCTTGAATATATGAACAAGCTGTACAGTGAGGGATTGGTGGATCCTGAGTACGCCACCAATGACACGAACGTATGGATGTCTCGTATGACTACGGAAGTATCCGGTGCTTGTCAGGATACCGTTGCAAGAGCCTATTCACTTGAAACCTCTATTTTAGCGGCAAATCCGGAATCTGATGTAGAATTCGTGGTCGTACCTCCTCCCAAGGGGCCCTATGGTGACCAGATGACCACCAGCCAAATGAATTCTATTCGAGGGTACACCGCCATCAGCGCTAAATCTGAGAACAAAGAAGCCATCGCCAAACTGTTTGACTATTTTTACAGCGAGGAAGGCAGTCTTCTCAACAACTTTGGCGTTGAAGGGCTGACCTATGAGATGGTCGATGGATCTCCTGTTTACACCGACGCGGTAGCAAAAGATCCTCAGGGCCGCGCTCTCCTCTCTATGCTGAATATTTACGGTCACAGAGAATGGGCTTATCAGCAGGATATTGGCTATGAGGACGCGCTGCTCCCCGACCAAAGATTTGTCGATTATCGCAACGACATGGAACAATACATTGCTCCTAATGTTCCCGCATTGTCCTTCACAGACGACGAACGAGAGATCATCAACAGCTTCCTCACGGAAATCACCACATACAAGGACGAGGCTGTAAGCAACTTCATTATGGGACGTCAGTCTTTGGATAAATTTGATTCCTTTGTGGAAACCATCAAGAGCATGGGTATTGACCAGGTATTGGAAGTGGAACAGGCTGCGTATGACCGCTATATGGAATAAGCGACAGTCTTGCAAAACCATTTTCCATCAATGATTAACAAATAGCTTCAGAAAAGGCAGAGGATTTCATCCCTGCCTTTTCCGGCTACAACCGATAAGCTCGTACTAGGAACTGAAAATGGTTTCTATGATACGATTCTCAAAGTGCGGACAACATGATTTTTCTGAGGGTATTGAGAAATCCAACACTGCATCTCGCAGACGGACATTCTCCAAAATAAAGGTGGGTATCCAATGAATTTCCTTTCACAGGGCTATGCAGGTTTTCGGACAAACAGCATATTTGTTCGGATCTTTTTTGCGGTCACTGGACTCGTTTTGGGTTCGATCCTTATTGTAGCCTTTTTCTCCTACAAGAACGCAACTTCCCTGATCATCGCGGAAGCAAAAAGCAACAATATGTTGGTTTTGGAGCAAGCTCAGCAAACAATCAATGGAGAAGTCGAATCCATCCAGTTTATTTCTCTTCAAACTGTGATGGACCGCAACATCAATCGAGCACTTTATTATACCCGAGACGCCTCTTATCTCCAGCCAGAAGTTTTCCGTGACGGAATGTCCTATTTGAATACCATCGAATCTAATCATGAGTATATCAACGATATCTGGATCTATTATGAAAAGTCTCAGTTCATTTTGACTCCTCAGGGGAAATATTCCACAGATTTATTTTTTGACAGCTTGTGCAAACCTTATATAATAGAGTGGGATGAAGAATTTTCCAAAAAAGGGTTTAGACTGGTTGGGCGAATCGAGGTAGAAGGCAGTTCTCCTGTAATTATGTTTATGGACTCACTTCCTATCGATTTGAGCTCGCCTAAGGGAACACTTGTATTTGTCTTGAGCGACAAACTTTTTCGAGAACGTTTCGGTGAACCAGCGGACGGAAAGATCGTTGCAAACTATGTGATGGACCCTGATGGGAATATACTTTATACTAACGATTTCCTTTATTCCGATACGGAGGAATATGAACTTTTCCAACATGTATTGGACACTTCCATGCCTCAGCTGCAAGACCTTGAAGGAACGTTGGATATCTATTACGAAGGGAAACCTTTTACCATTCAATATTCACGGACCGGGTCTACTGGGTGGACCTACCTCTCCATCATGCCCACTTCTTACATTTACGAGAAAGCCGGCAGTATCCGAAGCATTACGATCTTGATCGCAGTGATCAGTATTATCCTGAGTATTGCTTTGGCATGGCTCATTGTAAGCCGCCTTTATCACCCTGTGAGCAAAATACTGAATTATGTCAATATCATTTCCAGTGGAACATTCGCGTCGCACCATCAAGACAGCAAAAACGAACTTGTCTTGATCAACAAAATTATCCGATACGTATTTGAGCAAAACAAAACACTTCAGGATTCCATGAGCAAAAGCAGGCCTGTTTTGCAAAACAAATACCTCAACGATCTAGTCACAGGAACTGCTATTTCGCAAGATTATCAAGCGCTGGGAAAAGAGATCGGCATCAGCTTTCCTTTTTCAAGTTTTCAAGTGATGGCCTTTGTTTTAGAGGAAGACGGATCGGAGTCGCCCCGAAAGCGCGGCAGACTCATCGACTCCCTGCCAGCCAAACTGGCGCAGATCGCGGAAAAGACAACAGGTGACGGCTGCAAATGCTATTTTTTCCTGAAAGATGACCACACCATTATTTCTCTCATGAACATGGAGCCCGATTTTTATGAATTCAGCGGACTCAATGACTATTTTAAAGAGGTCAAGGAATACCTCGAGGAAGACTTAGAAACCGCTTTTACTATCGGAATTGGTAAGTGTTATGAGAATGTTGAGAACTGTTTCCGATCTTTTGACGACGCTCTCAAGGCTATCGAATACAAAGAACTCAAAGGACGCAACGCGATTATCCATATCGATGAAGTAAACGCTATCCCCCCAGACACATTCGAGTATCCTATCGAAACAGAAATGCAGTTGATGATGGCGGTAAAATCTGGTGATAAAAAAACAGTCAATTGGCTTCTAAACGAGATTTTCCAACGTAATTTTGGAAAATCGATGCTGTCCCCTGAAATGATCGGGAATCTGTTCGACGCATTAATAGGGACGGCGGTTCGAGCCATCCATGAGATGCGCTTTTCCGCAGAAGAGATCCTGGAGCATGGTACAGACTTCTATTCCGAGCTTTCCACTTACCATGGAGTAGATAACAAAAAATCATATATCATCCATATTTTTACTTCTATATCTGAAGCTGTAAACCGCTCTAAAAACACCCAGCATTCCAATGTGTTCACAAAAATCAAAACGTTTATCGATGAAAACTACCGTCAGGAAATTTCTTTGGAACGGGTGGCCGAGGTAACCAACCTTTCCACTTCATACCTCAGCTTTATTTTCAAAGAAGTTTCCGGCAAGAATTTCGTGGATTACGTCAATGAATTCCGAATTCAAAAAGCCAAAGAACTTCTTTCCCAAACATCTCTCCGCGTTTCGGAAGTGGCGGAGGCTGTGGGATACAGCAATGCCAATGTATTCAGCAAAGCGTTTAAAAAATACACTGGAATAACCCCGGGGCAGTTCCGTAAAATTTGAGACGGGACCACGGGATTATATCATACTTTTTTGGAGGAACGTTGTATGGCAAAATTCAGCGACTTGGACCGTCTGCTGGAAGGATTCGCCAGAAAAACCGTCCCGGGATGCGCCTGTGTGGCGGCCCAGAACGGCAAGACCCTGTACGAAGGGTATTTCGGCAAGGCGGATCTGGAAACAGGACGGCCTATGACGGAGGACACGGTATTCCGACTGTTCTCCATGACGAAAGTGATCGTGTGCACTGCGGCCATGATCCAGTTCGAGCGGGGGAAATTTCTCCTGAACGAACCTTATTCCAACTATTTCCCCGAGTACAAAAACGTCCAAGTGGCAGAACCCCTGCCCAATGGGGAGATTCGCCTGCGGCCCGCAAAAAATCCCATGCTGGTGCGGGACGCCTTTATGATGGCGGTGGGCCTGCCTTACCCCAGCGGCGATTCCCTCACCGCTCAAAAGATGCGGGAAGTACGGGCAAACTTGGCGGCAAAAGGTCCCTATACGCTTCAGGATGACGTGCGGGCTATGGCTTCGGTGCCTATCCGGTACGATCCCGGCACCCACTGGTCTTATGGATTTGGCCACGAGATGGTGGCAGCTCTGGTGGAGCAGACTTCCGGGATGACCATTGGGGAATTCCTGAAAAAAGAGATTTTCCAGCCCTTGGGGATGGAGAGCACCGGTTACCGCTATTTCGGAAATATTCAGGAGCGGATGGCAACCCTGTACCGTCCGGAAGAGGACGGCTCCTTCACCCCCATTCCCGGACCAATGGACATCAACCACGAACCGGACGTTCTGTACGAAGGCGGCGGCGCAGGACTGTTCTCCACGGCCCGTGACTACTCTCGCTTCGCGCAGGCTCTGGCGCAAGGCGGTCTGGGGATCATCGGGCGGAAAACCATTGATCTGATGCGCCGAAACGCCCTGAACCCTGCCCAGCAGCTGGATTTTGAGAACTCCTACAACGAGGGCTATGGCTACGGCTTAGGCGTGCGCACTATGGTCCGCCCGGAGGGAGTCACCAACATGTCCGTGGGTGAATTTGGCTGGACCGGCGTCTGCGGCACATGGGTGTCCATCGATCCCTCTGAGGGTTTCTCCGTGGTGTACATGCACCAAACCCTCCCCAATAATGAAGAATACCACCATCATCGAGTGCGCTCCGTAGCCTACGGTTGCCTGGAGTAAGCCATGTTTTTTATATTACCTATGAGGTGAAACAAATGAAACCAAAAGCGAATCTTTCGGACTTTCAAGCAGGCGAGAAGATCTTCCGGGTCACGGACCGAGTGACTGTGGATCAGCCTGTCAGTGATATGCTTTGCAGCAATTTCATTGAGCTTGGGTTTGGCTTCCAGGTGGAGGGCATGTGGTCTGAGATGCTCTTTAACCGCAGCTTTGAAAAGATCCCCCAGCTCACTCCCGCCACCTATGACTGGTTCGGCGGTCTGCATCTCACCGGCCAGGACTGGCGTGGTGAGGAATGGTACCACTCCGTCTACGAACATAACCGCTGGTACGCCTGTCCTGCCCAAGACGTACCCCAGGCATTGGCTCCGGACAGCACCTATCTGGTGGAACACGCTCCCTTCTACGCTTTGACCCTAGAACAGGAAAAAGGCGGCATCCACGGTGAGCAGTGGGTGATCGCCCACAACTACGAGGAGGAACGCTGGTGCGGCATGGCCCAGAACGGGAAATACCTGCGAAAAGGCGCCTATCAGTTCCGAGGCTATTTCCAGCTGTTCTCCCAGCAAGGTGCTGTCGAACTGCGGCTGTATCCCGGCCGGGATGAGATCGACTGGTCCCAGCCCCTGGTGACCGTGCCCCTGGAAGGACTTTCCCAGGAAGGAGGCCTGGTAGAGACCACGTTCACCTACGAGGGTGAAGAGCCTGTCTGGTGTAATTTCTGCGTCTTTCTGGCTCCTGGAACAAAGGTGGGCATGGACGCTTTCTCCCTGAAACCTACCGACACGGAACACGGCTGGCGGAAGGATGTTGTGGACGGACTGCGGCGGGTGAACCCCAAGCTGATCCGCTTCCCCGGCGGGTGTTTCGCCTCCTTCCACCTGTGGAAAGACGGCATCGGTCCCATGGATCAGCGGCGTCCGGAACCCTCTTACTTCTGGGGGGACCTGAACTACAACGACGTGGGCACTGACGAATTCCTCCAGCTCTGCGAGACCCTGGGCTCTCAGGCCATGCTGGTGGTGAACATGTTCCACCCTGATAAGCTCCACTTTGCCAACAGCGGCGTCAATGAGTATGAGAACGGCAAGGAACCTCATGGCTTCCAGCTGGACCGGATCACCGACATTGAGGAGGGCATCCGCTGTGCCGCCCAATGGGTAGAATACTGCAACGGGCCTGTCACCAGTGAATACGGAGCGCTCCGGGCGAAAAACGGCCATCCGGAGCCCTACCATGCCCAGTACTGGGAAATGGACAACGAGACCTTCCGTTGGTTCACCTGGGAAGACTACGCCAAGACCGTGTCCCGTTATTCCAAGGCCATGAAGGCGGTGGATCCCACCATCAAGATCGGCCTGTGCGCTTACCACTATTACAGAGACTATATCCCGCAGATGCTGGAGATCTGCGGAGAGGACGTGGACTTCCTGGCAGACCGGGTCTGCGAGCCGGATAACCTTTCCCGCAAAGTGGAAATGGTGCGCCAGTATAACGCCACCCACGACCACAAGATCTTCTACGCCGACACAGAAGCCCTACAAAACCGCGATCCCTCCCCCGCTCCTTTTGTGGAGAAATATTTCGCGGAGCAAGGGATCACCTACCGCAGCGCCCGCCGGACCTGGATCTACGCTCTGAACCTGGTGTCCAACCTGATGATGGATCACCGCTTCGGAGGAATCGTGCAGTTCATGTGCTTCAACAATCTGGCCAATACCTCCGGTCAGTCCTGCATCGAGACTCCCAAAGAAGGCGCCATGCTTCCCGCCTGCGGCCTGGTGTACGAGCGCATGTCCCGCACCCTTGCCAAATGGCCAGTAGAGATCGAAGACTACACTCCCTCCGCCCGGAACGATGTGCAGATCCAAGCCGCCTGGAACGAGGATAAAACGAAACTGGTGGTATACCTGCTCAACCGCACGGACGAGAATACCGCCGTCACACTGGATCTCAGCGAGCTTGCTATTCCCTCTCAGAAGGCGTCCATCCACCTGATGACCGCGGCGGAAGGCACTACCCGGGAGACAGTGAAATGCCAGGGGAATATCATCCAGTCCCATCGCTACTGCGCTCTGGATACCGATCTTCCCCAAACCTTCCCCATGCCCCGCTTCTCCTTTACGGAGATCGTTATAGGGCTGTAAAGCATCCACCACATAAAAACAGCCGCCTCACGCATGGACATCGCTCCACGCACCGGGCGGCTGTTTTTCTCTTGGCTCAAAAGGACTTATTCTTCGATCTCCAATGTTTTCTCCGCTTCCGCTTCTCTCAGTCTGGGAAGATTCATCAGATCCCAATAGGCGGACTTGAATTTCAAATCACGATCGATCAGCAAAGGATAGTTGGTCCGGCCCTCCACAGGGAATTCGTTGAGCCAGCTGGAACCATCGTCATACCCCCAAAATACCACTGTATCCAGGATTCCTTCCTCCGAAAGATCCATGAGCATATTGAACACTTCGCAGTACTTAGCGTCAAACTGCTGGGTAAATTCCTCGGTGATCTCCTTCTCGGTGGACTTGTCATTGGAGGTAAAGCAGGACAGGTCCAGCTCTGTCACTTCGATGACAAAATCAGGGTTGATCTCCCTCAGCTTCTCAAACAACGCGATGTTTTTCCGCATCCGCTCTACATCAGTCTCGTAATCGATATGCATCTGAAGGCCGATGCCGTCGATAGGAACTCCTTCTTCCAGCAGCTGTTTCACCATATTATACATGGTGATCGCCTTGTTGCTGTTGGCTTCCAGAGAATAATCGTTGATGATGAGACGAGCGTCAGGATCCGCTTCACGGGCAGTTTTGAAGGCGATCTCCACGAAATCGTAGTTATCCCCATCTCCGTCATAGTCCCCGATGATCTTCAGCCAATCGGAAAAACGCAGACCATAGTTGTCGTCAATGACTTCGTTGCACACGTCCCATGTGTCGATCTTTCCCTTATAGCGGGACACGATGGTGGTGATATGTTCCTTCATGCGCTCCACCAAGACATCGGCGCTCACCTGATTTCCGTCGTCGTCATAGAAAAACCACTCGGGACACTGAGAATGCCACACCAACGTATGACCCCGCACAGTTTTGTCGTATTTCTCACCAAACTCTACCAGTTGATCAGTGGCCTCGAAATTATACTCGTTCTCCGAAGGATGGATGGTCTCCGCCTTGGTGCCGTTTTCCAGGGTGTACACATTGAACTGCTTGTTGATGATCTCAAACCGCTCTGTCCCCTCTTCAAAATCCCGAGGGTTCACCGCGGCGCCCACCTGAAAGTAATCCGCGTACACTTCGCACAGAGACGGTGCTTTGTCCTCATAAGCATATTCCGCCATATCCGCCGTATAATTCACCTCTTTCGAGCAAGCTGACAGGGATGTGACCAACATGGCCGCAGCCACTGCCGCGCACAATATTTTTTTCCTTTTCATACCGTTCCTCCTTCGTCATACCGTCATCAGCCACAGAACAGCGGACCGTTCTTGGTGGCTCATGTCAAAAAAAGCATCTCCCCACCTCTCCACCGCCTCGCATTGAAAAAATAGTGAAAACTGTTGTTTTCCTTATTCTTTCCAACCAAAAACCTGGCAGATAATAGAAATATTGCACAATATTATAACACATACAAAGTACAGTTTACAAGGGACTACACAGGGTAGGTATCTGACGGGAGGGGTGCCGCCAGTCAGATTTTCCATGTGATGTTCAAGCTGTCGCTTGTGGCGGCTATGGTGGTGATCATCAAATCCACCACACGCCGCTTGTCATCAAAAGATACATTCTCCCAGGTATCGAGGTAGCCGGAAATCTGGCTGACCTGTTCCGGGCTGATGGCCTCCACAGTCAACTCCGCTATCCTTGCCAGAAGTTCCTGCTTGCGCCCGTCCAGTTCCGCTATCTTCACATTCACATAGGAGAACAGGACATTGTTTGCCCCCGTCAGACTGTCCACCAGCTTTTCAATCTCGCTGTCTACATGGGCAAGTTCCACTTGCAGGGCGGTGATTTTCGGGTTTGCCTTTGCCGCTTTCTTTTTTCCTGTCAGCGTCTTGTAGCTTGCCAGCTTCTTTACCATCTGCTGATAAACAACCGCTTCCAGTTCCGAAGTGATGATTTTCCCACAGCCAGGACAGCTTTTATTGTCCAGCCGTTTCGTGCAGCGGAGATACTGTTTGCCGGAGGGATTGTAGATACTCATAAGAGCATACCCGCAATTCCCGCACTTGATTTTTCCTGCCAGCCATGTGTGGGTGGCTTTCCGGGCAGACTGGATTTTCATGTTGTTCATCAGCTTCTTGCGGCAGGTCAGCCAGGTGTCGGAGGGGACGATACCCTCATGGGGAGCCAGTACCAGCATTTGGTCTTTTAAGTCGTTTTTCTTGCTGGCCTTTACATCTCGCCCTTGATACAGATAGCAGCCGTTCATGCCCGTAAAATCGGCAACGTCATTGACAATGACTGTACCTTGACTTTTGAAAAATTCGTACACATCAAGGTCTGCCTGCACATAGACAGGATTGCGTAACATCTGCGCCAGCGTGGGGCGTATCAGCTCTTTGCCATGGAACAAAATCCCCTGTTCGGCAAAGTACCGGGTAATGTCCCCGTAGGAAGTTGTGGGCTGGGCGTACATCTCAAACATCAGCCGGATATTGGCCGCTTCCTCCGGGTTTACCACCAGCTTCTTTGTGTTGATACCGTCCATCTTGATAGGCTCCGTATGGAAGCCGTAAGGGGCTTTCCCGCCCATCTTAAAGCCCCGCTGACTGCGGGAGTAGTAAGCGTCCGTTACCCGCTTCTGTATCGTTTCCCGTTCAAGCTGGGCGAACACGATACAGATATTCAGCATGGCCCGTCCCATCGGCGTGGAGGTATCAAACTTTTCCGTAGAGGACACAAACTCCACATTGTACTGCTGGAACAGCTCCATCATGTTGGCAAAGTCCAGAATGGAACGGCTGATACGGTCGAGCTTGTAAACCACGACCTTTGCAATCAAGCCCCGCTTGATGTCCCGCACCAGTTCTTGAAACTTCGGACGGTCTGTGTTCTTGCCGCTGTACCCTTTGTCTGTGTATTCCTTGCAGTTACCGCCTTTCAACTCGTATTTGCAAAATTCAATCTGGCTTTCAATGGAAATGCTGTCCTTTTTGTCTACCGATTGTCTTGCATAGATTGCGTCTATCCGATTGTTCATATTGTCGCTCCTTTTCTTAAAAAAGAAACGGAGCTGCTGACAGTTCTATTATACCGCCAGCAGCCCCGCAAATCAATGATGGGTTTGGAAAACCTTATGTCCCGGCTTCCTCACTCTCCCGCTTGTCGGCGTACTTGCGGAACACCTCATAAAGCTGCTGTTCCAGTTCCCGGCGTTTGGCTGCTTCCTGTTCCGGCGTGAACACCGGGGAGAGATTTTCCAGTGTGATTTCCTTTCCCTGAAAAGTCACGATTTCGATTTCCTTTTTGTATCTGATATTACTTATAAGATCACCTTTCCTTTCCATGCTGCCGCTGTTGCCGTTTCAGTTCCGCTAAAATCTCCGGCGGGATACGGTCAACCAGCCGCCGCATATCGTCCAGTTCGCTTTTTAACTTCGCCCGTTCCATCGTGTCATTCATCTTGCCTTTTTCGCTGGCCTTTGCCCTGACTTCCAGCTTTTCATTTTCCGCTAACAAGTCATTGATTGTGACCTTGTATTTTTTCAGTTGCCCGGAGAAGTTCTCCATCTGCGGAAACCACTTTTTCAGCATGGAGAGGGCTTCCTCTTTCTTCTTTCCGGCGTTCAGCGGGGTAATGCCGGAGAGAACCGCTTCAATGGCCCTCGCCTGTTTGGAGAGGTTGACCGCCTGTTTGAACAGCCGGGTGGGGATATGCTTCCGGCCCGTCTTGCTGGCGCTTTCCCCACGCTCCAGGTCGGGGTACTGCTCCACCATACAGGCGTGAAAATCGTCCTGCCACTTCGTCAGATTGGCCCGGTTGCCGATAATTTCTTTGGCGCACAGGCGGTTGTCCTTTGTCAGCGGCACAAAGACCAAGTGCAGATGGGGCGTTTTTTCATCCATGTGTACCATAGCCGAAACGATGTTCTCCCGGCCCACCCGGTCAATGAGGAAGTCCGCCGCCCTCTGGAAGTAGGCCGCTATCTCCTTTGGGGACTTGCCCTTGAAAAACTCCGGGCTGGCGGTAATCAGCGTGTCCACAAACCGAGTGCTGTCCTTGCGGGTGCGGCATCTGGCCTGCTCGATGCGGCTCTGAATGAAATGGTAGTAGCGGCCATCCGGCTTGACGATGTGGAAATTGTACTTGCTCCGGCTGGTGTCAATGTCCGGGTTGCTGGCGTACTGCTCCTTTTTCCGTTCATGGTGGGCTTCCAGCGGCCCCGCCGGGTGGCCCTTGTGCTTCTCAAATCGCAAAATTGCGTGTTGTGCCATTGAACTCCTTTCCCCATTCCATTCCTTTCCGGCGGGTTTTCCCGCCGAAAATATCTCTGATAGGATTGGAATGGAATGAATGTAAATAGATGGTTTTAATCTCTGTATTTCTATATACCGTCAGATTTCCGTACTTCAAGAGGATTGATTTTCGTACTCGCCAAGTACGGTTTTCAGCCCTCCGGCGTACCATAACCGGATTTCTTGAAGTCGGTGTTTGGAACCGCTTCATAGGATTTCGGGTAAATGCGGTTGGGTTTTCCACAGCCCTGTTTCTGGATTTCCACCAGCCCCGCATACTGCAACTCCCGCAGGGTGTTGACCGCTTTCTGCCGCCCGCAGCGGAGCAAAGCGACCACCTCGCAGATGGGGTAGTACAGGTAGACCCGCCCGTACTCGTCCGCCCAGCCGTTCTTCCGGGACAACTCCGCCCGGCGCAGGACAAAGGCATACAGCACCTTCGCTTCGTTGCTCAAGGGCTGGAATGTGGGTGCTTCAAAAAGGAAATTGGGGAGCCGGGTGAAACTGAACGCCTTTTCCGGCTGGTGAATATAAATCGTGTTTGTCATAGCGTGTTTTGTGGACGGTTAGAGGCCCGTTTTCCGGGGCGAATGATAAATGATACCAGCCGCCCCGGTTGAGGGCTTGCGGAGCCTTGCAAATCAAGGCTTTTCCCGCTCTTAACTGTCCACAGCAGACCTCCTTTTCCGTTCACTTTCTGTTTTCTGCCGCCTGTGAACTCTGGCGGCGCAGTCCGGGCAGTATTTGCCCCGGTTGGACTTCGGGACGAACACACCGCCGCACTCCGCACAGCGTTTCAAGTCCCTGTCCCGGTAAATCTCCGCTTCCAGCGTCCTGTCCAGCGGCAAGACCGCCCAGCGGAACCACTTGCAGCAGACGGAGAACGAAATCATCTGCGGACAGGCGCAGGTGTCGCCATCGTCCAGCGCAAGGCAGTTTCCGTCCTCGCAGTTGCAGCACTCCCGGCGTATCAGGCCGCTGGCTCGTCTCTTCTGGGGCGGGGTTATGCGGTAGGGGGAGCCGTCCGGCCTGTGTTCCAGCGGCGGCAGGTGTTGATAGGGTCTTTTGCTCATGCGTCCCTCCGTTTTCTTTGGCGTGTTCTGTTTCCAAGGTGCTTGTCCATCGATGAACTATCCCAAGTCTACACCTTTTTGACCGCCTGTGCCGTATATCCAAGAGGTAGGAAATCAGCCTGAAAAACTCCCTATTTCCACGCTCTCGGATTTGTGATATAATCAAAAAAAGATAAAAGACAAATTCAGGTTTCTGGTCTTCTTGCACAAAATAAAGGAGGAGCTATTATGCAAATTGTTTATATTCCAAGCGAATCAATGTCTGTTCAAGGTAAAAAAGATGAAATCTATAAAAGATATGGGAAAGACTGGAATATTAGAGAACAGGGAGGAGGTAACGGAAATTGGTTGTTGACCAGAAAAAGTGATGTGCTTGTAGATGGAAAAAGTTATCGTACTTTTGTACTTGAACACTACGGTAAATCCAAGCTGACAGCGAAGCTTGTTGATAAATTTCGTGAAGATGTAGCAAATGGTAAAATAAAACTGTAAATGCCTATGCCGTTATGCTATGAGCATAGTACATAGCATAACGGCTTCTCTTTCGTTGAGCTAGCAAGGAGGGTGAATATGTCTTTATCCATACAAGAGCGATTAAAAGACCTACGTGTGGAGCGTGGCTTGACGCTGGGGCAGCTTGCGGAGCAGACCGGGCTTTCCAAGTCTGCGCTGGGCAGTTACGAAACGGAAGACTTCAAGGACATCAGCCACTATGCCCTTATCCGGCTGGCGAAGTTTTACGGTGTGACCGCTGATTATCTGCTGGGGCTGTCTGAAATGAAAAATCACCCAAACGCCGATCTTGCAGACCTGCGTTTGAGTGATGAAATGATTGACCTGCTGAAAAGCGGGAGGATAGACAATACCCTGCTGTGTGAGCTGGCGGCGCACCCGGATTTCCCCCGGCTGATGGCTGACCTTGAAATCTATGTGAACGGAACGGCACTGAAACAGGCGCAGGGTGCAAACGCCATAGTGGACACGATGAGCGCAACTGTTATAAAAAAGCATAATCCTGGCATGAGTGATACGCAGTTAAGACAGCTTATCACCGCCCATATTGATGAGGACGAGTTTTGCCGCTATGTGATACAACGGGACATAAACGGGATTGCCCTTGCTCTGCGGGAAACACACAAGGACGATTTTTTCAGCGTCCCAGAGGATAACCCGCTAAAAGAAATGCTGGAAACTGCTGGTGAAATCGTCAGCCAGGACAGCGACACGGAACAAGCGTACTTGGCGTTTATCTGCAAACGGCTCAAGCTGAATTTTAGGAAGCTGTCAGTAGAAGAACGGAAGTGGCTGAAAAAGATTGCGGAAAAATCCGACTTGCTGAAGAATCCAAAACCGCAGAGAGGACGAAGATAAAAAATGCCTGAACGGCGGTTCTGGTTTTTCAGAACCACCATCCAGGCATTTTGTTTAGTAATAGAAAAAGGTGCAGTTGATTATTGCGTATTGTCAATCTCTCTCAAACCGGGTAGTAAAAATACGGCAAGCGCAACGATGATAATGCCAATTCCGCAAATGACAAACCATTTCTCAACTCCCAGCCGCTCCGCCAGAGGCCCGGAAATGACAAGGCCAAACGGCATGGCGAGGGAAGCGGCGCTTGTCAGTAGAGAAAAAACTCTCCCCAGATATTCTGGTTTGACCGTTTCTTGAAAAATCGCATTTTGCACACCGTAAAATGGAGCGGAAATTCCCATAACAGTACAGCACACAACAAAGACAAGAAATGCGTCTGGCGGCAAAAGCCCGGAGAGCATATTGCTAACGCCCATCAGGAGAACGGAAAGACCGATGGTGTACCGCCGTTTCTTAAAACCGCCCCAAATGCTCAGAATGACTCCGCCAAGCAGCATACCAACCGCAAAAGCAATTTCAGCGGCAGAGGCATGGGCCGGTGTTCCTTTGAAGTATGACATACAGATGAGAGGAAAAAGCGTACTGATTGGCATATAAAAGAACATATAAATTACACCAATCCAGAGCAGAGCAAAGAGGCCCCTGTTTTGCTTTAATACCACATACCCCTCTTTCATATCCTGTAAAAACTGTTGTCTTTTCGTTTCTGGACATAGTTCAGGCGTTGGTATGGACGAAATCGCAACAGTCACACAGGCAAGGATTGCACCCACAATATCTAACAATATAATTGCATTAAGAGGCCAAACAGCATATAAAAACGCTGCGGCAGCTGGACTGATAATCGCACTTACTGCTTGCATGGTCTGCGTGTAACCAGCGCATTTTGTAAGTTCCTCTTTTGGCACAATCATAGGTGTTGCTGCGCTGAATGCTGGAGAATGAAAAGCAGTTCCCGCACTTCGGATTAACAGGACAACCATAATAGACCATACGGGCAATTCCATGTAAAACGCCACCAGCGCCAGAATACCGCCAGCGGCGGCAATTATCAAATCCGCACCAATCATTACGCTTTTACGGCTGTGCCGGTCAACAAAAGCACCTGCAAACGGGCCTAAACAGGCTTGCGGCAAAAATCCAATCAGTGTTGCCGCCGTCAATATGATTGCAGAATTAGTTTTCGCAACCAAATAAAAGATAATGGCCATTTGCAAAATACCGCTGCTAATAAAGGATATTGCTTGTCCGGCAAGAAGTGTAAAATAAGTTTTTCTCCATGAATTGTTGTTTTGGGTCATAATGCGAACCTCCTTTTTTATTGCATTGTTCCTTTGTTTCTGCAATAAAAAGCAGGCGTTGTCCCACAGAGAGGGCAGACGCCTGCATAACAACAAAGCACGAAAAACACCACGATACAGTTCAAAGACTGCTCGTGTCAAACCTACGTGTTCCTTTGCATACGCACGCAAAAAAAGCCCACCATCATGTGGAAAGGTACTTCTACTTTTTATTGCTTATTAGCGTACACAAATTAACACACGTAAGCCTCCTTCCAATCTCAAACTGTCGCACAGTATAACACACATCCGATAGACTTGTCAACCATTTTTAACCTTGTTTTCCATCTTGTTTTTCCATCTCTTACGGGCAGTAGCAAAGCCAGGCGAGCCAGTCAACGGTCAAGATGAACGGCGCTTTCAGCGCCGCCGTTGACAGTCTCGCCCGTCTTTGCTAATGGGTAATCAAGGCGGGAAAGCCATTTTAGGGCTTTCCCGCCCATTTCAATTTTGGGAGAAGAAAGGCCCCAAAATGAACGAGTGCGGCCAAACACTTTTAGGGATTGGCCACCTTGTCCACCCATCCAGCGGGGCGGCGGGGAACGGTCAAGGCCGGGCGTCAGCCCATTCATTTCAGCCTTGACGGTTTCCTGCCGTCCTGCTACTTTTCCCGGAGTGTGGCCACACATCTGGTCACGGTGTCCAGAGCTTTGGGACTTTTTGTCCCATAGGCCGGGGGCGGAGGACGAGGGACGGGGGCTTTCATAATACGCCCTGTCTGCTGCTGAAATCAGCCCTTTGTTTCCGGCTTACCAGCCCCAAACAAAGCCCTGCTTTCCTGCCGCGTCAAATGCCCTTGCCCTCCCCGGCGGCAACGGTATTTTCAGGGCAACGCCGACAGAGCGTATAACACACTACACTTTGCTCCGCAAAGTCGTGTGCCAAATGGGGCGCTGCCCCCTTTGGAAACCCCCGCAACAAACAGGTGCTATGCACCCAGCCGGGAGCATAGCGCCGTTTGTTGTCAGCAGCCCGTTTCACGGTCTGCGTGTAGTTCCTTGTAAACTGACCTAATGCAAAAAATAAATATAAAAAATAAATAAAATCCAGATTTTCTAATTTAAAGGATCTTTCCGCGTGTATCAAGAAAAACATTCTAAACAGAAACCACTGTGCCGTTTCCCATCCAAACAGAAAAGGCCATCCCACACAGGGACGGCCTTTTTTCTTTACGGGATCTTTTTCAGAAACTTTCTTGCCACAAACACCAGCAGGACCACCGGTACCAGAAGGAGTTCCACCAACAAAAGGACCTCTATCCGGAACGCCACTCCTATCGCCTGCAAAAGCACTCCCAACTCACAGGAAAGAAGGACCACGCCTATCAAGACCGCAAGCAGTCGGTCAAAGCCTTGCAGAAGTGGAAACAAGCTCATGGGCCGGCTCATGACCCCATGGACCACAAAGGGAACCAGAAGCAACAAAGGAAACAAAAACACAAACAGTTTTGTGCCTGTGGACACCACTTCTCCGTTGTGCCACTGCATGGGGATCCGCTCCGGCAAAAACGGGTAGAAAGCCAGCGCCAGCACCAGTCCCGCCAGAAACAACGCTAGCTCCATCCAATATAAACGCACAAATTTTTTCATCATCTTGTCACGTCACAGAAGGACGATGCCCGCCTCCTTGCAAAGGCGCTTTGTCTCCTCGTCCCACAGGGACGCCTGGACCTCGCCAACGTGGGCCTTGCCCAGCAGAAGCATACACAGCCGACTTTGGCCGATACCACCACCGATCGTCAAGGGAAGCTCCCCATTCAGCAGCATCTTATGGAAGGGGAGGTTTCTGCGGGCGTCGCATCCCGCTAGAGTGAGCTGGCGATCCAAGCTCTCAGGATTCACCCGGATACCCATGCTGCTGATCTCCAACGCCAGCCCCAAAGGCTCATGCCAGAACAGCAAGTCGCCGTTCAGATCCCAGTCGTCGTAGTCAGGAGCCCGGCCGTCGTGGGGTTTGCCGCTTTTCAGCTTGCCGCCGATCTGCTGGATAAACACCGTCTTATGCTCTTTCACGATGGCGTTTTCCCGCTCCTTGGGAGTGAGATCCGGCCAGCGGTCTTCCAGCTCCTGGGCGGTGACAAAAGTCACGTCCCGGCACAAGTCTGTGTTCAGTGCGGAGAACTGCCATTTCAATTCGTCCAGTGTACCGCAGATGGCGCTGACGATCCGCCGGACCGTATCCTTTAAGTACTCTTCGTTGCGGGTGCTTTCGTCGATGACCTTTTCCCAATCCCACTGGTCCACGTAGATAGAGTGGAGATTGTCCAATTCCTCGTCACGACGGATGGCGTTCATGTCGGTGACAAGGCCATTGCCCACAAAGAAATTGTAGTCGTGCAGCGCCAAACGCTTCCATTTCGCCAGGGAATGGACTACCTGACCCTCCTTCCCCACTGCGGGAATGTCAAAGCTGACAGGCCGCTCCACGCCGTTCAAATCGTCGTTCAGACCGGTAGCAGGGTCCACAAACAGAGGCGCGGTGACACGCTTCAAGTGGAGAGCGGCGCACAGCTTCACCTGAAAGATATTCTTGATAAGCCCAATGGCTTTCTGGGTCTCGTACAGTCCCAGCATGGGCTCATAGTGTTCCGGCAGGATGGTCATGGAAGATTCCCCCTCGAATCAAAATCATAATAGTTAATTATATCAGGAAAACAGCTTCTTGCAAAGGATTTTTTCCTTGTCACAGCAACCGCTCTCATCACCGGTACCCGCAAAGCAAAAAGGCGAGCCCAAAGGCCCGCCCTTTTTCATATCTTTTAAGACTTTTTGCCGGAGCTGATCTTGGTCAAACCGTACACCAGCAAAGCGATGATAATGATGACCACGAAAATGCCCAGCATCCCTTTGCCCATGATGTTCAGGGCTTCCAGAACGGTTTCGTTCAGTTCAAACATCTGTTACTCCTTCCGCGGCAAACCGCCGCTTTCATATACCGTTTTCTATACCAGAAGTCGAGATACCTGGATCACAACAATATAAGCTATACCGCCAACTTTTGGGAGAGAACTTCGGCACTTTTCCGTCAGGAAAAGGCAGGCGTCCCGCGCCCGAGAAGTTCTCTCGGCGGCTGGGTCTCCAACTTTCAGAAGAGAACTTCGGTACTTTTCCGTCAGGAAAAGGCGGGCGTCCCGCGCCTGAGAAGTTCTCTCGGCGGCTGGGCCGCCAACTTTTGGGAGAGAACTTCGGTACTTTTCTGTCAGGAAAAGGCGGGCGTCTCACGCCCGAGAAGTTCTCTCGGCGGCTGGGTCTCACCCAGACGCCTTACATGAAGAATCCCAGTACGATACCGCCAGCCACTGCGGAAGCGATCTGACCGGAGACGTTGGCGCCCACGGCATGCATCAGCAGGTGGTTCTGGTTGTTGGCGGCAACACCCATTTTCTCCACGATACGAGCGGACATGGGGAACGCGGAGATACCAGCGGCGCCAACCATGGGGTTGATCTTGGTGCGGCTGAAAATGTTGAGGATCTTGGCAAAAAGAACACCTGCGATGGTGTCGAACACGAAAGCCACCAGGCCCAGGACCATGATCATGATGGTCTGCAGGTTGACGAACTGGTCGGCCCGCATGGAGAAGGCAATGGTGATGCCCAGCAGCAGAGTGACCAGATTGGCCAGGTCGTTCTGAGCAGTCTCGGAAAGACGGTTCAGCACACCGCACTCACGGATCAGGTTGCCGAACATGAGGAAGCCCACCAGGGAAACAGAGGCGGGAGCCACCAGGCCAGCCACGAAGGTGACCATGATGGGGAACAGGATACGGGTGGTCTTGGTGACAGCGTTGGGGCGATACTCCATCTTGATGGCCCGCTCTTTCTTGGTGGTCACTAATTTGATGGCGGCGGGCTGGATGATGGGCACCAATGCCATATAGGAATAGGCTGCCACAGCGATAGGCCCAATGTAGTTGGACTTGAGCACCTGGCTCACCAAAATAGAGGTGGGGCCGTCAGCCGCGCCGATGATACCGATAGAAGCAGCGTCTTTCAGCTCAAATCCCAGCAGAGCGGCCAGCACGATAGTCATAAAAATACCGAACTGAGCAGCTGCGCCGAAGAGGAACATCTTGGGGTTGGAGAGCAGGGGACCGAAATCGATCATGGCGCCGATGCCGATGAACAGCAGCAAGGGGAACGCCTCAGAGGTCTCGATACCCACTTCGAACAGCCACTGGATGATGCCGTGGGTCTCACCAGCGCCTTCCATCACCTGGTTCAGCACACCGGAGCTGGGCAGGTTCACCAGGATGGCGCCAAAGCCCATAGGCAGCAGCAGAGTGGGTTCGTATTCCTTCTTGATGGCAAGCCAGATCAGGACCGCGCCCACCACATACATGACCGCCTGCTGCCAGGTGATGGACAACAGACCTTCCCATAAAAATTCCATTGTTTGATTCATCCTTCCTTCTTTTGCAACGATTCTTCCTGTGTTGGGGGGTATAAAAAAGACCTGTGCCCAAACAGGCACAGGTCTTGTCGTTTCAAGCTAAACCAGAGCGAAACGCTCAAGATGTTGACTTAGCTACATGGAAACATGCCGACTACTCCCCTAGTACGGATGTAAGTGTACCATGTTTCTCCAGGGCTGTCAAGAGCGGGAAAAACCTCTTGTTACCGGATATTTAGGGAATGTTCCCGGAATCTTCAAGAAAACTTCACATTGGCACGATATCCTTTAGACGTGGTCGAAAGAGACCACGGGACAAAATCTTTTTCATTACATCCTCATTTTATCTCCTTACTTCCTCTAAAAGAGGCCGCTTCCTCCCAAAGCGGCCTCTTTCCTTTTGTCCGCGTCTCAGTACAGGCCTTCCCAGCTTTCCGGAACGGTGAATTCCGCCAGGATCTCCGGTTTATACCGCATGCTGTCCTTTTCGGTGATCTCACGGATGACCCGGCAGGGGTTCCCAGCGGCAAAAGTTCTGGGCGGGATATCCCGGGTGACCACAGCTCCCGCGCCGATGACGCAGCCGTCCCCGATGGTGACCCCGGGGCAGACCACCACATTGGCTCCTAGCCAGCAGTCGTTGCCGATATGGACAGGCCGAGCGTAGCAAAGCCGTTTAGGCTGACCGTCAGGGTCCAGCAGGGCCACACGCTCCTCTGGTACCATGGGATGGATGGGGGTGACGATGGTCACGTTGGGACCGAAATTGCACCGGTCGCCAATGGTCACTTCCCCGTCGTCCTGGATGGTCAGATTGAAGTTCCCGAAAAAGTTCTTGCCGATCTTCGTGTGCTTACCGTAGTGGAAAAATACCGGCCCCTGGATGAAGCCGTTCTCCCCCATCTCCCCTACCATCTGGGCAAGCAGTTCCCTGCGGCGCTGAGTCTCGTCCTCAAATGTTTTGTTGTATTCCAGGTTCAGATTGTGGGTGCGCAGCTTGATGGCCCGCAGTTCCGGGTCACCCGGACTGAACACGATCCCTTTCTTGATCCGGTCTTCCTCTCCCATGATAAAACCACCTTTCTTGCAGTTTTTTCTGTGATTTCCAGTATAGCATCCTTCCCTTGGCCGCGCAAGTGAAAGACGTTTCCGGGCACACTGAGAAGGGAATGCACCGTTGCGCTTTTCCCTGTTTTCGTGTATAATGATTGCCACAGTATGGTCGGGGTTCCCGGCCGGAAAAGAGGACCTCCGCCTTGAAAGACACCGGAAAAGACCAGCGCACTCAGTTGACCTATTCCCTGCTCCGCCAGGCTTTTACCGACCTGCTCAAGCACAAGCCCATCCAGCGCATCACTGTGAAGGAGCTTTGCCAGAAAGCAGGCGTCAACCGCAGCACCTTCTATGCCCATTACGTGGACATTTATGACCTGCTGGCCAAGCTGGAAGAGGACATGGTGGAGGATTTCCAGAAAGCTTTAGATCCCCTGCTGGGCGCGGGAACGGAAGAAGCCCCTCCCTTGGACGACGCCCAGTTGGAGGAACCTTCCCTGCTGCGGATCATGACAGGGATCTACCAATGCCTGAAGGACAATGTAGACATCTGTACTGTCACTTTGGGAGAACACGGAGACAAAGCCTTCGCCGTGCGGATCCTGTCCCTGGGCTGGGAAAGCTGTCTGGCCGCCTACTCCAATCACCTGTGGGGCGCCTCGCCCCGGCAGCTGGAATATTTTTACGCCTTCGTGAGCAATGGTCATATCGGACTCCTGCAAAAATGGCTGGAAGAAGGTATGACCACCTCTGTGGAGGAAATGGCCCGTATGGCCCAGGATATCATGCTCCACGGCATGGACTTCCTTCGGGGAAGCGCCCAGGCCCGGGAGCCGGACCACACCGGGCAGTGATCCCTGCCCATTTGTGAAACCGTCTTAGAAAGGAGATCGTCATGAAATTTACTGAAATGCCTTACACTCGGCCGGACTACCCGGCCATCACGAAAGAGCTGGAAGCTCTCACCCAGCGACTGAAGGATGCCTCTTCCGCCCAGGAGCAGGCTTCTCTCTACAAGGAGTATGAGACCCTCCTCTCCCACCTGACCACCCAGACTACCCTGTGCTACATCCGTCACACGGTGGACACCAACGACAAGTTCTACGAGGAGGAAAACGACTACAACGATCAGCAGTCTCCTCTGCTGCAAGAGTTCATCCAGAACTTCCAGAACGTCCTGCTGGAGTCTCCCTACCGTGAGGAACTGGAATCCCTTTTGGGCAAGCTGCTGTTCCAGAACATGGAACTGGAGCGCAAGAGTTTTTCTCCTGAAATTGTTCCCCTGATGCAGGAGGAAAACAAACTGTCCAGCGATTACCAGAAGCTTTACGCCAGCGCCAAGATCCCCTTCCAGGGCAAGACCGTCACCGTGGCCCAGCTGGGACCCTACAAGGAAAGCACTGACCGCGCTACCCGTCGGGCAGCTCTGGAAGCTGAGGGTTCTTTCTTTGACGAGAACCGAGCGGAATTCGACCGGCTCTTTGACCAGCTGGTGAAAAACCGTACGGAGCAGGCCAAGCGTCTTGGCTTTGACAGCTTTGTGGAGCTGGGGGCCATCCGGCGTCAGCGCAACTGCTACACCCCTGCGGATATCGCTTCCTTCCGACAGCAGGTGGTCCGGGATCTGGTGCCTCTCACCGTAAAAATCAAAGAGCGCCAGGCAAAGCGTCTGGGAATCGAGGATTTCAAATTCTACGACAACGGTTTGAGCTTCAAGGACGGTTCCGCAACGCCCCAGGGCACCCCTGAGGAGATCCTGGCAGCCGGCAAGACCATGTACGAGGAGCTCTCTCCCGAGACGAAGGATTTCATCCACCTGATGTTCGACAACGGCCTGTTCGACGTGCTTGCCAAAGAAGGCAAGGCACCCGGCGGCTATTGCACCGGTCTGCCCGACTATGGCTGCCCCTTTATCTTCTCCAACTTCAACGGCACCTCCGGAGACGTGGACGTGCTCACCCACGAAGCTGGCCACGCCTTCGCGGATTTCATCGCCAATAAGACCGTGGAGCGCCACGCTCTGCGCTGCCCCACCATGGAAGGCGCCGAGACCCATTCCATGAGTATGGAATTCCTCACCGCTCCCTGGCATCACCTGTTCTTCGGGGACATGAACGCCAAATACCAGCTCTCCCATGCGGAGGACGCTCTATTGTTCATTCCCTACGGCTGCCTGGTGGATCATTTCCAGGAAGAGGTGTACCGTCATCCGGAGATGACTCCCGAAGAGCGGAACCAGACCTGGCTCCGGCTGGAGCGCCTCTATCGGCCCTATATCGACTTTGACAACCTGCCCTTCTATGGCAGGGGCGCTGGCTGGCAGCGGCAGCTCCACATCTACCTGTATCCCTTCTATTATATCGACTACTGCCTGGCCCAAGTGATGAGCTTGCAATTCTACGCCCTGTCCCTGAAAGACCGGGAGGCTGCTTGGGAGAAATATATGGCCTTCACCCGTCAGGGTGGCACCAAGACCTTTGTGGACTTGGCTCATTCCGTTGGTTTCCGTTCTCCCTTGGACGAAGGCTGCGTGAAGGACGTGTGCCAGGCCACCTTCCAGTGGACGGAAGAGAACCTGGTGGAGTGATAGGACCTGCTCCACAAAACGCCCAAAAAACTCGCTCTAACCATTTGTATTTTCTAGGCAACTATGTTATACTTTAGTTAAGATCTTCCACTGCCGGAAGATCACAAAGCCTGATCGTATCTTCCCTCCTTTTCTTCAAGCCGCCTGGGGAACTTTTCCCTTGGCGGCTTTGGCTTGCAAAAAGGTGGGCTATGGGCTATCATATGCTCATACACTTCAACGACACTGTATTGGAAAGGATGGTTCGCATGGCATTTCGGGAGATCTCCGTAGAAGAACTGAAGGACAACCCCTTCACCCTGATCAACAAGGACTGGATGCTCATCACCGCGGGCAATCAGGAAAAACACAACACCATGACCGCTAGCTGGGGCGGAGTGGGCGAACTGTGGGGCAAATACGTTTCCACCATCTATATCCGTCCCCAGCGCTACACCCTGGAGTTCGTAGAGCATGAAGAGTATTACTCTCTGTGCTTCTTCGGTCCGGAATACCGGCAGGCTCTGAACCTGTGCGGTACGAAGTCCGGCCGGGACGTGGACAAGGACGAAGCCACCGGACTCACCGTTCAGTGGGACCAAGCCGCTCCCTATTATGAGCAGGCCCGGCTGGTATTTATCTGCCGGAAGCTCTACAAGCAGGATATGACCCAGGAAGCCTTCCTGGACAAGAGCCTTCTGGAAAAGTGGTACGACAACGACCTGCACCGCATGTTTATTGGTGAGATCGTGAAAGTCCTGGAAAAAGTGTAACCCGCAAAAAGAATCGGCCTGTATGTACAACACCATACAGGCCGTTTTTTATGCGTTTTGTTCGCTGAAACCGAAGTCTTCGGGCAGTAGCAGTTCCAAGTCCCGCTGGTCCTCGGGGGCTCGGACGTTCCGCCGGGAACATGCGATGACCGCTTCTTCCACCTTGTTCCGAGCCATACGTCCATTGCCGTTGGTGCGGGGATCTCCCAGCAGCTGCTGTTCCCCATAGTAGGCCAGAAGAGGAGCGTCGCAGCCCGGATCCATCCGGTAACCCTTTCCCTTCACGATGCTCTTGGTGATCGCCAACAGCTCCTGGGCTGTATAATCCGGGAACTCGATGATATTGGGGAACCGGGAACGCAAGCCGGAGTTTGCTGTGAGGAACTCCTCCATCTCCCGGGAATACCCCGCCAGGATTACGATCAGATCGTTGCGGTGGTCCTCCATGCCCTTGACCAAGGTGTCAATGGCCTCCAGGCCGAAACTGTCGTCCTTGCCTCGGTAGAGAGAGTAAGCCTCGTCGATGAACAACACGCCCCCCAAAGCTGACTGGATCGCCTTTTGGGTAAGAGGCGCAGTGTGACCCACGTACTGGCCCACCAGGTCCGCCCGAGTGACTTCCACCAGCTGGCCGCCTTCCAGCACGCCAATGGCTTTCAGATACCGGGAAACAATCCGGGCAACGGTGGTCTTGCCAGTGCCGGGATTTCCGGTAAAGATCATATGCATGGAGGGAGAATCCGCTTTCAGCCCCCGCTCCCGGCGCATCTGCTGGATCTTGAAGTTGTCCTCCAAAGAGAGGATATAGTCCTTCACCGGCTGCAAACCCACGATCTGAGCCAGTTCTTCCTTGACCCCGGCAATGGCCGCGTCACGGCCAGAAGTGGGATCCTCTTCCCCCAGAGAGACCGTGATCCCCGCCTGGGTATACTCCGCCCTCAGAACGCCATCCTCTGCCAGCAGTTTCCCTTCCACCGGGCCCAAGCCTTTGTGGAGCTTTTCCTCACTGAACGCCCGGTACAGCCGGTCCGCTCCCTCTTTCAAAGCGTAGGCTCCTTGGTCCGGGGTAAAGCTGTCCGCCAAAACCGTTACGGCGTCCTCCCCATAGGACAGCTGGATCTGGAGCTGCTTGGCACACCGATCTTTTAAGTCCTCCAATTCCCGCCTGGCAATCTCTTCCAGAGCCTCCCGGGTAAAGGGCTTGGTCTGGCACTGATCGTCCAGCGCCGCCAGGAAGGGCGCACCGAAAGCGTCCACCAGTTTGGACGCGGGCCGATCCGTGAGCAGGAACAGGTATTTGCCCCCCGCTGACAGGGTTGACACTGCTCCCGGCACCAAAGCCGTGCCGATCTCCACCAGCATGCCTTTCTGTTCCGCGTAGCGGCTGGGCAGGTGGATAGTCCCCTCCCGGAACAGAGCCGCTACCATGGAAAGAACAGCGGTGTGGCATTTCTCCCAATTTTCCAAAGCCAAAGCGGAAGCGCCGCTTTTCACCGCCGCGTACAAATCTTGAACGAACAGCTTTTCAGAACCTGCCGTGCCATAACGGGAAAGATCCAGCACTGCGGTCTTGGGGCTTTTCAGCACCCCCTGCCGCCCCAGGGAAGCCGTCACACAACGCAGGGTGCTGTGCCGTCCTGTTCCGTGGGGACCAGAAACCACTGCTCTGCACAGGGGAGCCCCATCCTTGCTTCCCGCCACGAAGGGCCGCTTGAAGGCGATAAGCAAGTCGTCCAGGAATTCCTCCTGACCCAGCACCAGCGCGCCGGCCTCCTGCCGGGCCACCTGAAAAGCCAGCTCCAGGTCCACCGGGGCCCCGGAATTCCGAGAACGGCTGGTGGTATCCACTCCATCCTGGCGCAAGTGCCGCTCCAAGTCCGCCATGTCCGCCCTGGCTTCCTGGGTGAGCCGGTTGATGCTCTCCTGCAAAGACTGAGACAGGCTGTCTCCGGCGCTATCTACTGCGTCGAGAGCCTGCTGAGCCTCCTGGGACCGGGCTTCCGCCTGGGACAAGGACGCAGCAGGAAGATCCGTCTCCTCCTGCTTCTCCGGTACAGAGCTTTTAAAATGAAGCCTTCCTCCCCGGAACATGGAGTCCAGGATGGAATCGATATCGTTTTTCATGGGACAAGATCCTCTCCGTTTCCAGAAAATGCTTCACACAGTGGGAGAAGCGCCGCTGCCGTCATAGGGCTGCAGGTCCTCCAAAATCGCCCGCAGGTCCTCGGCCTCCATTTGACCAGGCGCGGAAGCGTTCTGTCCCGCCCCGAAGGTAAGACAGGAGCCAAACACGCCTCCTGCCGCCCGAGTGACTTTCCCCAACTCTCCCATGGCCATGGTGATCACGGGTCCTATCTGCTCATAGGCTTCCCAGGTAGCGGAAAGCAAAGCCAGCACATCCCCGGGGTTCTGGGGCATCACGGCGTATTTGGGCAGGTCCGCCCCCAACTCCTTCATATGCACCAAAGTTTGGGCGATCTCCTCAGCGAGGGGAGTTTTTTCAAAATCATGCTTGGAGATAATCACGCCGATCTCCCGCTCTTTGGCCAGTTTGGCCAGACGGGTCACACGTTCTTCTCCCCAAGCTTGCTCCAGATCCACCAGGCCGAAACCGCCTGTCTGGAGCAACGCAGTGATCTTCTGCTCATACTCCTCTGGGGAGACCTGGGCCTTGCCTCCTTCCCCCTCAGTGCGTAAAGTACACAGGAGAGGTTTCCCCTTTGTTTCTTCCAGCACCGTGGGCAGTACGGAAAGAGGATCGCCAAAAAAGCAATCTATCCGCCACTCGTACAGATCGGCAGGCAAAGCCGCCGCGTATTGCAGCTCCGAGAGCAGCGCGGGGACTCCTTGGCCCGTCAGGGGAACACACAGCTTGGGCAAGCCAGCTCCAAAGTGAACACCCTGGATCTCTACTGTTTTCAAAAGCATCCCACTCCTTTTTCTGTTCCCCGATCTCCTCAAAACCACTTGCAGTAAATAAAGTATACCGAGGGGAAGGGGAATTGTCAATTTGCGGCACAGGGGAAAATTTAATTTATGTGGCCCGTTGCATCCGGCACACCACATATTGTATAATGGATTTCAGGAAAGTCCTTAAGAGGACTTCGGGAGGAAACAAAATCATGTTGAAAAGCCAGGAAACACGGAACGTGGCTCCGGAAATGGACCCCCTGCGCATGGGCATGGGCTGGACCGCCGAGGATCTGGAAAAACCGCAAGTGCTCATCGAAAGCACTTACGGACAGAGTCATCCCGGCAGCGCCCATCTCTTACAGTTTGCCCAGGAAGCCGCCAAAGCCGCGGACCAAAACGGCGCGAAATCTGCCATGTATTTCGCAACGGATATGTGCGACGGTATGTCTCAGGGACATGACGGGGGGAATTACTCCCTGGTATCCCGTGACACCATCGCCAACCTCATCGAGATCCACGCCAACGCCACTACGTTTGACGCTGGCGTATTCATCTCCAGCTGTGACAAATCCGTTCCCGCTCAGCTGATGGCCATCGGCCGCATCGACATTCCCGCCATCGTGGTAACCGGTGGCGTCATGGAAGCCGGGCCCGACCTTCTGACCTTGGAACAGATCGGCACATACAGCGCTATGTTCCAGCGGGGAGAGATCACAGAAGATCAATTCACTTTTTACAAGCATCATGCCTGTCCCTCCTGCGGAGCCTGCTCCTTTATGGGCACCGCCTCCACCATGCAGATCATGGCGGAAGCCCTAGGGCTGATGCTTCCCGGCAGCGCTCTGATGCCCGCCACCTGCCAGGACCTGGTAGAAGTGGCTCGTCGAGCGGGAGTTCGTGCCGCCCAGATGGCCCGGGAAGGGATCACCGCCCGTCAGATCGTCACAGAAAAGAGCTTCGAAAACGCTGTGATGGTCCATGCGGCCATTTCTGGATCCACCAATACCCTGCTCCACCTGCCGGCCATCGCTCGGGAATTCGGGGTGGAACTGGATGCCGATTCCTTCGACAGGCTCCACCGGGGTGCCCACTACCTGCTGGACATCCGTCCTGCCGGAAGGTGGCCCGCTGAGTACTTCTATTACGCCGGGGGCGTGCCCAGGATCATGGAGGAGATCAAATCCATGCTGCATCTGGACGTGATGACCGTCACCGGCAAGACTCTGGGAGAAAACCTGGAGGAACTGAAACACAATGGCTACTACGACCGGTGCGACCAGCTGCTGAAAAAGACCGGCTTAAAACGCACCGACGTGATCCGCACCTTTGAAGAGCCTATCGGCACCAACGGTACCATTGCCGTGCTGAAAGGCAACCTGGCTCCCCAGGGCAGTGTGGTCAAGCACAGCGCCGTGCCCAAGGAAATGCACCAGAAGGTGCTCCGTGCCCGTCCCTTTGACTGTGAGGAAGAGGCTATCGACGCCATCCTCCACCACCGGATCCAGCCCGGCGACGCGGTGCTCATCCGATACGAGGGCCCCAAGGGCAGCGGTATGCCTGAGATGTTTTACACTACCGAGGCCATCTCCTCTGACCCGGAACTCTCCGCTTCCATCGCCCTCATCACCGACGGGCGGTTTTCCGGAGCCAGCCGGGGACCTGCCATCGGCCATGTGTCTCCCGAAGCTGCGGAAGGCGGCCCCATCGCGTTGGTGGAAGAGGGAGACTTGATTCAGATCGATATCCCCGCCCGGGTGCTGCGGATCTGCGGGATCCACGGGAAAGAGGCCCCTGAGGAGGAGATCCAGGCGGAGCTCGCCCGTCGCAGAGAGGCCTGGAAGCCCCGGGAACCCAAATATAAGACAGGCGCTTTGGGACTGTTCACCCGAAACGCCGCCTCCCCCATGAAGGGCGGTTACATGGACTGAACACACTTACTTTGAGAAAGGATGGTAACCCTTATGGAACATGTGGAACAAGCTCTGCGGACAGCGGGAGTAGTCCCGGTGATCAAGCTGGATGACGAACTGAAAGCCGTACCTTTGGGCACCGCTCTGCTGGAAGGCGGCATCGCCGTTGCGGAGATCACCTTCCGCACCCCGGCAGCCGCTAAATCCATCGAAAAAATCAGCACTGCTCTGCCGGAGATGTTCGTTTGCGCTGGTACGGTGCTGAGCGTGGAACAGGCTATGCTGGCTGTGGACTGCGGCGCCAAAGCGGTCATCTCCCCTGGTACCAACCGGGAAGTGGTGGAATGGTGCGTGAAGAACAACATTCCCGTGTATCCCGGCTGCGCCACTCCTACGGAGATCGAGTCAGCTATGGGTATGGGGCTCACCACTTTGAAACTGTTCCCCGCTGAGGTAGTAGGCGGCGTAAAAATGCTCCAGGCGCTGTACGGTCCCTACCGGGGCGTGAAGTTTATGCCCACCGGCGGCATCAGCCCCAAGAACGTGAAGGAATATCTGGCCCAGCCCAACGTGATCGCCTGCGGCGGCAGCTGGCTGTGCCCTGCTGATGACATCAACGCCGGCAACTGGAAAAAGATCACCCAGTGCGCTAAAGAATGTGTGGAACTGGTAAAAGAAGTCCGGGCAGGCAACTAAATGAATCTATTAAGAAAGAGGGCGGTTTGACCGCTCTCTTTTTTCATACAAAAAAGGACTGCTGCTTTTACGCAACAGTCCTTTTCGCATGTCAGGTTTGAAAACAACCTTACTCCTGGCCGTCCTCTTCGGACTCCTCGTCGTCGTCAAAATCGAACTCCAAGGTCTCGCCGCAGCCGGGGCAAACAATGCTGCCTTCTTCCAGCATGGCATCGTTGAGCTCGATGGTGTCGCCGCAGCTGGGGCAGGTCACTTCGAACTCAGCGTCGTCGAAGTCGTCCTCGTCGTGGTGATGATGGCAACCGCAGCCGCACTCGTCCTCATCATCCAGCTCGTAGTAGTCCTCTTCCAGCTCGCCCAGGTCGTAGTCGATCTCATCCACCTGCTCGGAAAGCTCGCCCAGACCCTCGTCCAGTTCTTCCACAGACAGGCACAGGTCGTCCAGCAGCTCTACGATGGCGTTGAGGACCTTGGTCTCCTTGGCGTTGGGGTCCAGCTCCAGGCCGTCCATCAAGCCGCGGATATAAGAAGCTCTTTCGGAATTCGTCATCTTGCGTTCCTCCCTTGTTCCGTTTTGGGGCTGTCGCCCCACGGTGTATTTTGGCAAATGGATCGCTTAGGCGCGCTCCATGTACTCCCCGGTACGGGTATCGATGCGGATCATTTCGCCCTCGTTGATGAACAGGGGCACACGGATCTCAGCGCCGGTCTCCAGAGTAGCGGGCTTCAGGGTGTTGGTAGCGGTATCGCCCTTCACGCCGGGCTCGGTCTTGGTGACTTCCAGCTCCACGAAGTTGGGAGGCTCCACACCGAACACGTTGCCCTTGTAGGACAGCACCTTGCAGTCCATGTTCTCCTTGACAAACTTGAAGTTGTCGCTGAGAACGCTGGCGTTGATCGGGATCTGCTCGTAGGACTCGTTGTCCATGAAGTAATACAGGTCCCCGTCGCTGTACAGATACTGCATGTCCTTGCGCTCAATGTAAGCGGTGGGGTACTTGTCGTTGGGGTTAAAGGTCTTTTCCGTCACGGCACCGGTGATCACGTTGCGGATCTTGGTGCGCACGAAAGCGGCGCCCTTGCCGGGCTTCACGTGCTGGAACTCGATGATGGAATAAACGCCGCCGTCCATCTCAAACGTAACGCCGTTTCTGAAATCGCCTGCGGTTATCATAATAACAACCTCCAAATTCTTTCTCTGTTCTATTTTACAGTATTCCCCCCAGGATTGCAAGCAATTTCCCCAGGGTACGCCTTAAAATCCCTTACAGGCAAATGAGTTCCTTAGGGGATTTGGTCAGGCTGCGGCAGCCGTCGGCCGTGATCAGCAGCATGTCCTCGATACGCACGCCGTATTTGGCGGGAATGTAAATGCCGGGTTCGTCGGTGACCACCATGCCCTCCGCGCAGGGATTGGTGTCCAACTTGGAAAAGCGGGGCCACTCGTGAACCTCAAAACCAACCCCATGACCCAGGCTGTGACCAAAGGTCCCGGGGTAATCTTTCTCGATGATGTCACGGGCGATCTTGTCCACGTCACGACCCAGCATGCCGGGCTTCACCTGTTCAATGACCGCCATATGAGCTTTCAGCACCGTGTCGTACACTGCTTTCTGCTCCTCAGACACCTGGCCCAAAGCCACGGTCCGGGTCATGTCGGAGTTATAGCCGTCCAGCAGCGCGCCGGTGTCCATGGTGATGAAATCGCCCTTATGCACCGTATTTTCAGAGGGCACTGCGTGGCACTGAGAGCCGTTCTTGCCGGCCGCCACGATCAAATCGAAAGCCACGTTCTCCGCGCCCTGCTTGCGCATGAAAAACTCGATCTCCAAAGCCAGTTCCCGCTCGGTGACGCCTTCCTTGATGTAGGGCAGGATGTGCTGGAAGGCAGCGTCGGTAATGGCCTGGGAGTCCTCGATTTTCTTCACTTCTTCAGGGGACTTGATCATCCGCTGGTCACGGATGGCGTTGTCCAGGGAATCGTCCATGACAGCCTGGGCGCCGTACTTTTGGAAAGCGTTCTCGAAGCGCCGGGCCTGAGCCACGGAAAGCTGCTCGATCTCCAGATAGATCTCCTTAATGCCATGCTTTTGGATCAACTCTCCAAGCTTGGCCATCAGAGAGTCGAATCCCACCACTTTGCAGTACTTGGCCTTGTAGTGGGCGGCTTCCTCGTAGCGGAAGTCCATCAGCAGGTAGGCTTCCTCCGCCGTGACAAACAATGCCCCGTCGCTGGCGGGGAACTGGGTGAAATAGCGGCGGTTCTTCTCAGAAAACACCAGGGCGGCCTTTTGACCGTCACCGTGGATAAGACGTTCTGTCAGACGTTCCACAGGATTTTTCATCGCAAAACATCCTTTCTGTTCCGAAATTTTTCCCGCAGTCCCTTTTCAAGAGCCCTGCGCGCCTTAAAGGTAAAGCCCTCTTCTTCCTCCATGGGCGTCAGCAGCACGGATTTCATCCCGCACAAATTGGCCCCCACGATGTCGGTGAAGATCTGGTCCCCAATGATGACGCACTCCTGAGGCTTCACCTTCAGCCGTCTGGCCGCGCGGAGGTAACCCACCGGCAGGGGCTTGATAGCGAAACACAGGGTGTCCAGGCCGAATTTGACCCCGAAGGACTTCACCCGCTTTTTGTAATTGTTGGAGATGATAATCATCCGAAAACCGGCGTCTCCCATGGCGTGCACCCACTCCAACGACCCCGGCGAGGGGGTGTGGGAGGTGTAGGTGGCCAGGGTGTTGTCCACGTCCAGCAGCAGAGCCTTGGCCCCCAGACTTCTCAGAAATTCCGGGGTGATCTCCGTGACCCGCTCCCGCATGGCAGTCGGCTGAAAGATGCCCATCGAACCTTCTCCTTGCCTATTTTCTCGAAACAAAAAAGCGGGCGAACCGCCCGCTTTCAAGGTACTTGTGAGTACTTGTGAGCAGCTTATTTATACTTGCGCTTGCGAGCTGCTTCAGACTTTTTCTTGCGCTTGACAGAGGGCTTTTCGTAAGCCTCTCTCTTACGGACCTCCTGGATCACGCCAGCTCTCGCACACTGCTTCTTGAAGCGACGGAGCGCGCTGTCCAGAGACTCGTTTTCCTTGAGCCGGATCTCAGCCATTTATATCCCTCCCATCCGCCGTAAGGCAGGGGTTCTTTCGTCGTAGCACACCAGTACAACACAAACCATTATACTGTCCCTTCCCCCGGTTGTCAACCCCCTGTTTCGTTCATTTTTCCATGGATTGCCTTCCCAGCCAGAAAAATTCAGCGAAACTTTCGGTTCAACTTTTTCCCACGCCTTTCAAAAATTCCGGCACCTGACGGATGCTTTCCAGCACCGGTACTCCCGCCTGGCTCAAAAGCCTTTGGCTCTGGTGGCCCTGGGCAAGCAGCACACAGCTGCAGCCCGCGTCCTTGGCCACCTCCCAATCGTGTAGGGTGTCACCTACAAAGATCACCTGGGCCGGGTCGATCCCGTTTTCCTGGAAATACCTCCGGGCAAGTCCTGCCTTGCTATCGGCATAAATGTCTGAAAGGCCCAGCAATGCCTGGAACCGCTCCCGAACCCCCTGTGCTTCCACCTGGCGTTCCAAAGTCTCTTGTGGAGACGCGGACACGATCATCTGGACCACGCCGCATTCTTCCAGTTCTCGAAGCACCTCCTCTGCCCCGGGGAACAGCCCGCAGCTGGGAGAAAGCTCCCCGTAAAGCCGGGTCCACTCCACCGCCAGCTCCTCAAAAGGCTCCCGGACCAGGTCCAGCCCGGCGGAGAGATAGTATTCCCGCACCGGGAAAGTGAAGATCTCCCGATAGCGCTCCGCTCCGCCCAAGCCTGGAAGGCCGCGGCGGGACAGCATCCGGTCCATGACCGCCATAGCCACGTCCACGTCACTTAACAGGGTACCGTTCCAGTCCCATACCACATAAGGGATCATCTCTCCCGCCTCCTTGTCCGCTTTCCCCGCGAAACATGCTCTTTTTATAAGTTTTCGGTTTGCCAGCCCTTGCACACGTCTGCCCATTCCTTAAAACGGGAGGTTTCTTCCAATTCTGGAATGGTGAGCTCGATGGCGGAATTGCCGCTGCCGCAGGCGGGAAACACCGTGTGGAACCGCTTTAGAGACTCGTCCAGATAGACCCAGACCCCTTCCTTCACAGCGAAAGGACACACACCGCCCACGGGATGGCCAACCAGGTCTATGGCCTGCTGAGGGGTGAGCATCTTGGCTTTTTGGTGGAAATAGGCCTTGTATTTGGCATTGTCCACTTTGGCATCCCCTGCCGCCACAATGAGGATGGGCTCCTCCCCCACCATGAACGATAAAGTCTTGGCGATGCGGGCAGGCTCGCAGCCCAAAGCCGCGGCGGCAAGTTCCACCGTGGCGCTGGACTCCTCCAATTCCCGCACCCGCTCTTCCATGCCGAACTGAGAAAAATATTCCTTAACTGACGCTACGGACACAAGTAAGACCCCTTTCCATCCATACTCTATGTTGCGCCCCGCCCCGATCTGCGGTATACTATAAGAAACAACGGATCCCATGATCCCCGATCAGAGAGGAGCATTTTATGGCAAGCGACTGCCGGTTCGCCGTACTCATCGACGCGGACAACGTGTCGGTAAAATATATCAAGATCATCCTGGACGAGATCTCCAAAGACGGAGTTGCCACCTACAAGCGCATTTACGGGGACTGGACCAATCCGTCCCTGATCTCCTGGAAAAGCGCTCTGCTGGACAATTCCATCATCCCCATCCAGCAGTACAGCTACACCACCGGAAAGAATTCCACCGACTCCGCCATGATCATCGACGCCATGGACATCCTCTATTCCGGACAGGTGGAGGGCTTCTGCCTGGTGTCCTCCGACAGCGATTTCACCCGCCTGGCCTCCCGGCTGCGGGAATCAGGCATGACGGTGATCGGCATGGGCGAAAGCAAAACGCCTAATTCCTTCATCGCTGCCTGCAACAAATTCAAATACCTAGACATCCTTTCCGCCGCCGACGAGGAGGAATCCGAGGAGACTCAGAAACAGGAAGCCCCCAAGAAAGCTCCCCAGCAGAAAAAGGCTCCCGCCCGCAAGACCGCTTCCCAGAAAAAAGCCAAGGAAGAGCCCAAGCCTGAAAAGGAGCAAAAGCCGGTCCCCGCTCAGAAACAGAGGAAGGACATCGAGGAGCCCCGTACCAGTCTGCGGACCATTCGCCGGGCGCTGCGAACCATCGTTCGGGAGAATTCCGACGAGGACAACTGGATCATCATCGGAAAAGTGGGAAACATTCTGGACAAGCGCTACCCTGACTTCGACGTGCGCAACTTCGGCTTCTCCAAGCTGACGCCTTTCCTGGATTCCCTAGATATGTTCGAGATCAAAAGCGAACGCAAGGACAACAACAGTTCTCCCCAAATGTACGTCCGCTTAAAATGACCTTTTTCCCCTGCCGCGATCGCGGCGGGGGATTTTTATTTCAACAGTTTTTCGTAGGCCAGCCGCTCGCCGCCGTCCTCTAAATAGATGATGCCACGGTACTCCAGGCCGTTTTTCTCCATGACACGTTGCATCACCTTGTTGTCTCGGTGAGTGTCCCCTCGCAGGACCGTCAGGCCATGCTGCCGGGCTTCCTGCTCCAGCTGCCGAAAAAACAGCCCGGGCACGCCTTTGCCCTTACAGGAACCAGCTACGGCGATCCGGTGAAGAAACGCGTACTCCTCCGGCTGAGCGCCCCAGGCCCCTTCATAAATAGTTTTATAGGTAGGCTCCCGGCCAATGCCCAGATAGGCCGTAGCCACTACATCACCGTTCTCCTCCACGACCCAAGCGCAACCCTCCGCAACGTCTGCCTGAAAGGTCTCTTTGTTTGGGTAACCGTCCTGCCATTGGTCCACTCCGTTTTGACGCAGAAACTCCTGCGCTTCCCGGTACAGCGCCTCCACAGCGGGAGCGTCCGCCAATGCTGCTTTCCGCAGTTCCATGCCGATCCTTCCTTTCCCAAATCATATCCTCCCTATGATAACAATTTCCTCTTGTTTTTTCAACCAAAACCAGGTATAATATGGTTTGTCAGTCGCGAAGCGCCTTTTTGGGGGGTGCTTTACGGCTGGCACGAACCACACAGCATCAATCACCGCGGACGGCGGGCAAGCGGCTTCCCTAAAGGGAGCGAGCAGGGCGAGCGAATCCGCGGCTTGGGTCCAGCGTTTTGCTGAGCCGACGGCAGAAGTGCCCGAGGGCATGAGTTTGGCACTGTCAACGTTCGCGGAAATCACGTCAGCGTATTTCGCAAGTGGAAGCAAGCGAAGCGCGCGAAAACGCGGCATAAAGTTCTTTGCCTACTTTCTTTCAAGAAAGTAGGAGGGCAGAGGATACGGTGGAATATGGGAGCGGGCAGGTCTGCGCGGCGGGACGCCGTGAACCATGTCAGGCGGGGAACCGAGCAGCATTAAGCGGCAGTTCCCGGGCGATGCAGGGTGCCTGTCCGTTCCCATATGTTACCGGGCTTCTGCCCTGTGTTTTCTCTGGGAAAAGTTCCGGGAAAGGAGGTCTTTGGCGTGTATAAGGTACTCTACCGAAAATACCGGCCCCAGTTCTTCGCGGACGTGGTGGGCCAGCCCCAGGTCACCGTCACCCTGAAAAACGAGCTGATGCGCGGTCGCATCGCTCACGCTTATCTGTTCACCGGGTCCCGGGGCACGGGCAAGACCACCTGCGCCAAGATCCTGGCCCGAGCAGTGAACTGCCTCCATCCCAAGGACGGGGACCCCTGCGGGGAATGCGAGATCTGCCGGGGCTTGGAAGAAGGCTCTATCCTTGACGTGGTGGAGATCGACGCCGCCAGCAACAACGGCGTGGACAGCATCCGGTCTCTCATCGAGGAATCCAACTTCACTCCCACCACCGCCAAATACAGGGTGTACATCATCGACGAGGTGCACATGCTCTCTATCGCCGCCTTCAACGCCCTGCTGAAAACCTTGGAGGAGCCCCCTCCCCACGTGATCTTTATTCTGGCCACCACGGAAGTCCACAAGCTGCTGCCCACCATTTTGTCCCGGTGCCAGCGGTTCGACTTCCGGCGGATCGCCCCGGAGGATATCGCTGAACGGCTGGAGGACGTAGCCTCTAAAGAGGACGCTCAGCTGGATCAGGACGCGGCCTTACTCATCGCCCGGATTGCCGACGGCGCTCTGCGAGACGCTTTATCTCTGCTGGACCAATGCCTGGGCCGGGACCGGCATGTGACGCTGGACGTGGTCAACCAAACCGCTGGCGTGGCAGCTCGGGACTATCTGGCTTCTTTGGCTCAGGACATCGTGGAGCAGAATCCCTCCCATGCCCTGGAAGCTATTGACGGGCTGCATCGGGAATCCAAGGACATGAACCGCCTGTGCGAAGAGATGGCGGAATATTTCCGGGGCCTGATGCTGATCAAAACCATGAAGGACGCTTCCCGACTGGTGCTGTGCTCCCCTCAGGAGCTGGAGCTGATGACCAGTCAGGCGCTGTCCATGAATTTATCGGCCATTCTCCACGGGCTGGATACCTTTGAGGAGACCCTCCACAAAATGCGGTACGCCAACCAGCGCGCCGAACTGGAAATGGCCTTTGTAAAATTGTGCAATCCCCAGCTGGACACCTCTCCTGAGGCGCTGCTGCGGCGGTTGGAAGCCTTGGAGAACGGCGCGCCCCGGGTCATCCCGGCGCCTGCGGTGGAAACTCCCACTCCCCAGCCTCAGCAACGGCCGGTCGTCCCAGAGGAACCTGTGGAGAGAATCGTTTCTCAGGAAGCGTCCCCCAAAGAGGAACCCGCCCCTGTGGCTCCCTCCGTGGAACAATCTGTTCCGGAGGAGGATCCTTTCCGGGAAAAAGCCCCCTCTTCCCCGCCTCCTCAGGAAAGCCAGCCCGCTCCCAAGCCCCGGAAGAAAGCCCCGGTGGTGGACGTGGAGGCTCTTTCCGCCGGCGCTCAGAGGTTCCGGGATTGGCCGGAAATCCTCCAGCGCATCCGCGGAGACACCAAGAGCGTTGCCATGGCCTTTGCCGGGTCCGCGGCTTACGTCAACGGAGATTACATGCTCATCCAGGCGCCGGAGCTGGCCTTCGAGTTGCTCAAGCGTCCGGAACAACGTGACCGGATGCGGGAAGCTATCCGTCAGGTGACAGGCCGGGTGTACAAGCTGGGCCCCTACCGGGAACCCCAGGAAGAGATCCCCGCCGAAGCTGACCCCTTTGCCGAGCTGGAACGCCGGGCCAAAGAGGAAGGCATCGAGCTGCGGGAGACCGCGGAGCCCGTCCGGGAGGATCCCACTGAAGAGGAGCTTCCTCCTCTCACCGACGCGGAGATCCCATTTTAAATCATACAATAAAAAACACAGCGGCTTTACGCCGGAAAGGAAGGATCGTTATGAAAGCAAGACTGCCCCAGGGCTTTGGTGGAGGCGGCCCCTCCAATTTGCAGCAGCTGGCCCGTCAGGCCCAGAAAATGCAGGAACAGATGGAGGTTGCCACCGCGGAGCTGGAGGAGAAGGAATATTCCGCCACCGCTGGTGGTGACGCGGTGAAAGCCACTGTCACCGGCAAGATGGAAGTCAAGACCATCGAGATCAAGCCTGAGGTCATTGACCCTGACGACGCGGAAATGCTGGCCGACCTGGTCACCGCCGCTGTCAACGAAGCGCTGCGGGCCGCCGCCCAGGAAAAGGAAGAGCGGATGAGCGCTCTGTCCGGCGGCATGAATATCCCGGGGCTGTTCTGAGATGGCCCAGTATCATGTGCCTCCCCTGGAAGCTCTGGTGGAAAAATTCGAGAGCCTGCCGGGGATCGGTCACAAGTCTGCCCAACGCTTGGCCTACCATGTGCTGGGGATGACCCGGGAAGAGGCTCAGAGCTTTGCTCAGGCCGTTGTGGACGCCCACGAGAAGATCCACACCTGCAAAGTCTGCTGCAACCTGACTGATGGTGACTTGTGCCCTGTCTGTCGCAGCGAGACCCGGGACAAAAGCTCCATCTGTGTGGTGGAGGAGCCCAAAGATGTGTTTGCCCTGGAACGGGCCGGGGAATACCACGGTCTGTACCATGTGCTCCATGGAGCTATCAGCCCCTTGTCCGGGATCGGTCCCGACCAGCTGAAGATCAAAGAGCTTCTGGCGCGGATCAGCCCGGAGGTGGAGGAGGTCATCATGGCCACCAATCCCACTGTGGAGGGAGAGGCCACCGCCATGTACTTATCCAGGCTGCTGAAGCCCTTAGGGGTCAAGGTGACCCGCTTGGCTTACGGGATCCCCGTAGGCGGAGATCTGGAATACGCCGACGAGGTAACTCTCCAGCGGGCCATGGAAGGCCGTCAGGAACTTTAAAATGGAAACAGAAAAGCCGGGAGCGGTTTCGCTCTCGGCTTTTTGTTATATGTTTTGAATTGTTATCCCAGACGGATTGCCAGACAGTTGGTGTACTGTGTGGGGAGTTTCTCAGGCAGCCGCACAGTCAGCACGCCAAAGCTCTGGACGAATTCCACAGGTCCCACACCCAGCAGCTCCACGGAAGCTACTTTCTCCTCGGGAGTCAGGGACTTGATCACCGCCACGCCGTTCTCGGGAGCCTTCATCATAAAGGCATAGAGGACGCCGTCCTTCTGAGTGAAGCGGAAGTCGGAGGAGTTCCAATCGGTCTTGTCCTCCCGGAAACCATCGATGGTGACCCGGGTATCTCCCTCGCCGAACACACGCCAGGGACGGGTTCCGTAAATAGCCTCTCCGCAGATGGGGAACCAGGTAGCCAGCTCCTCCAAGAGATAGCGGGCCTCGTCGTCGATAGTGCCGTCAGGCCGCTGGAGGATGTTCAACAGCATGGTTCCGTTCTTGGAGACGATGTCGATGAGCATCTCGATGACCTGCTCAGGCCGCTTGTAGACCTGCGTGGCGTCGTAGAACCAGTTGCCAATGCAGGTGTCGGTCTGCCAGGGACGCTCCTGCACACCGGGAAGCTGGCTCTTCTCGATATCCAGCACGCCCACCTCGTAGATCTGGGGCGAACGGTCTTTCTGGGTGTAAACCGCCTGGTTGGAACCGTTCTGCTGGATGGAATCGTTATACAGGTAAGCCACAGCCTCCAAACCGGGCTGGAAACCTTCCTCCTCAAAGGGCAGGCCGCTGTCGGAGTACAGCAGGGCCGGATGGAATTTGTCCACCAGTTCCTTCATCACGCTGAGCCAACGAGCCTGGAACTCCTTGTTCCCAGTGAGCCACTGAGCCATCTTGCCGGTGTGGTCTCCGGGGATGACGTGCTCCTGATTGGCGTGGTACAGCTGAGCGTAGGCAGGATCGTTGCCGTCGTAGGGCACGCCCTTGTAGGGGCCGTAGCTGTCGCAGCCCTTATTGGTGATCCACCAGCTAAAGGAAGCTCCCAAATGCTCCGTCAAGCCAAAGGGCATGTTGTATTTGTCGGCGGCAGCTTTCCACAGAGCGCAGATATCCTTCTTGGGACCGATCTGCATGGAGTTGAAGGGATGGATCTTAGAATCGTAGTTGAAGAAATTGTCATGATGCATGGCCTGGGCCACAAAATACCGAGCGCCCGCCCGATGATACAGTTCCATCAACTCGTCAGGCTGGAAATTCTCCGCCTTCCACAGCTGGCAGATATCCTTGTACCCAAACTTAGAAGGATGGCCGTAATGCCGCACATGATAGAGATTCTGAGGGGAACCCTGGACGTACATGTTCCGGGCATACCAGTCACCGTACATGGGAACGCTCTGGGGGCCCCAGTGGCTCCAGATGCCGAACTTCACGTCCCGGAACCAATCCGGGCACTGATAAGTCCGAAGGGAATCAAACGTGGCTTCAAATCGCTGGCTCATAGTACCAACACCTCTTTCTGCGAATGTAATTTCTAAAAAATGCTTTTTTCTAAAACACTTTGCTCGTCTCCCCCAAAGAAGTGTTGTCACAGAGCAAAACGTTTTATATTTTTTGTCAGAATAGCACGTAAAAACTGCTGTGTCAAGGGGAAACACAAAGAAAATCCCTTTAATTTTCAGAAATTAAGCCCCAGATTTTTCTATATACGTTTCTACTTTACACAGCGGATCAATCTTTAATGAGCTATCCATATATGTTTCTCTTCCACAGCGTCAAATCCTTTGCTGTGTAACGGCTGTTTGCGGTAACAACAGCGACAAAAAGGGCCGGCATCTATGGATCTGACGCTGGACAATGGAGGGAACCGCGCATTAAATTTCCCACGACAAAGAAAGACCGCAAATCATCCAATTGAAAACACTCAACACAATTTTCTCTTTTAGACAGATTTTGTATTTGACAATTCCCGTAGAATTGGAGTAGTCTTAAGATCTTGAAGGAAAATTTCACGGGAGGAAAAACAATGAAACATTTATCCGCAAAACGGTGGATCACCTTTATCATGATGATATTTATCCTTCCGCTTTTGGTATTGCTGATCTGGTATAATTTATATAATGTAAATACTCTGAATAAACGCATTGCAGACACCAACCGCAACACTATTGACCTATTTCATCTGTCTTTTCAGCAGGATCTAGAAGATATCGAAAGGTACATGGCCAATTTCTTGGCCAACGACACTGACTCCATTCAAATGCGCTATCCTCTCAGCACCATACAGGCCCATGTACTCAGCGATCAGATTTTAACAAAGTACCGCACCATGATGGGCACAAAAAAATTAATGGCCGCTGTCTTTTTTCACTCAGACAGCAACAACCTCACTAAGAAAATCTACAATTACAACTACAGCTATGAAGTAAAATCCACCATGGAATCTTTTCTGGACGGCATCTGGGAGGATCCTTCTCAATATATTGGTCAGGGATGGTCCTACCATCAGATCGATGGAACACCTTTTCTTTTCTATTTTCTTTCCAGTAACGGCGTATGCTATGTGGGGGTTGTTGACCTGGACTGTGTGGAAACCCCTCAGGATCTTACAAACGCGGAACGACCCAGCCTTTTGTTTTTCGTAGATTCAACCGGTAAACCCGTCACATCCCTTGATAAACTTTACACTGCCCAACTAGAAACCTCTCCTTTTAAAGAAGCTTTCTCTATTCAGGGCGATCCGGAAAATTCCTATTTTATCATCCAATCTGAATATCAGCCCTATGGTCTGGCGTTGCAGTACGCCACTCCCTATCAGGGGTTATTACTGAATATGAGCTCGGTTCAGGTCACCATTTTAGTCGGGTCTTTGGTGATCGTCATTTTGATTCTTTTCAGTTTCTATTTCCTGACAAAATTCTTTTTAAAGCCCTTTGATTCCCTGGTATCCACTATGGAACAAGTAAGAAACGGCCAACTGGACGCCAAATTAGAAACTTCCAGCTCCATTGATGAGTTCCTCCGTCTCCAAGACACGTTCAACGCCATGATGGAGGAAATCCGATCCCTGAAAATTGCTTCCTATGAGCAGCACTTGGAACGGCAGCAAGTGGAACTGCAATACCTGCAGATCCAAATCAGGCCTCACTTCTTCCTTAATTGCCTAAAGAACCTGTACGCTCTGGCTCAAGCAAAACAGTATACGCAAATCCAGGAAATGATTTTGCGTTTGTCAGAGCACTTACGTTTCTTGTTTCAGGAAACCAAGTCTCTTATCCCAGTGGCGATCGAATTAAAAAACGTAGAAAATTATATCGCTCTTCAGCAGATCGTCACCTATTGTCCTCCGTCATTTACAGAACACATTGATCCTCGCCTTCAAAACATCCAGGTCCCCCCACTGTCCTTTCTCACCTTCGTGGAGAACTCCGTAAAACATGGCAGCTTTCCAGGAAAAACACTGGAGATCCATATTTCGCTTTCCCTGCTGGAAGATGAAGAGGAGGACTATGTTTCCATCGTTATCCGAGACAACGGTACAGGTTTCTCTGAAGACAGCTTAAAAGCCTTGCAGGAAGGGACATTGGACCAGGAAAACACTCATATCGGCATCCAAAACGTATGCAAGAGATTTCGTCTGATTTACGGGGACAAATGCACGTTTTTCTTTTCCAACAGAGGTGGTGCCGAAACCGAGATATTTTTCCCCTATCACAAAACTGACAGCGCAGAGAAGGAGGAAACATTGTGAATGTCCTCATTGTGGATGATCAAATCCATGTAGTAAACGGGATCGTCAACGGCATTGACTGGAACGCTCTTGGCATTTCCCAAACTTTTACCGCCTACAACGCTTTTGAGGCAAGGCAGCTTTTTTCCACCCAAAAGATCGACATTATGGTGTGTGATATTGAAATGCCTGTGGAAAGCGGGATCAGCCTATTCCGCTGGGTAAAATCCCAAAATTACCCAGTAGAATGTATTTTCCTGACAGCCCACGCAGACTTTTCTTATGCACAGGAGGCCATTCACCTGGGCAGCTTCGATTACATTTTACAGCCTGCCCGCTACGAGGATATCCAAAGCGTGATCCTGCGTGCCAAAAATCGGATACTTACGAAACAAGAAACTTCCCTCTATTCCTTATACGGTCAGACATTTTCCCAGAACCGCGCTGCCCTCCTGGACGGGATCGTCCAAAGCTGCCTAACCGGACAGAAAACAACGCTTGCAGCTGCTTGTCAAGGCATGGAACATCTGGGGATCTCCATGGCCTCAGGACAACCTATTTTAACTATTTTGCTCCATCGGCTGTCATGGGCTGAGGGGAGCCAAGCCTGGGAAACGGGGCTGCTGCGTTACGCCATGGAAAACATTATATCGGAGATCTTAGAAGCACACCACTATAAAGCTCTTTTATCGCAGCTAAAGGAAGATTTCATACTGATCATCTACAAACAAGATGGCACCGTCCCTATCCTGGAAGAGATTCTGGGACAAATGAAAATTTTCCTGAAAATCTTCCAAAAAGAAATCGGAGTCTCTCTCGCCTGCTACCTGAGCGCACCACAGTCTGAAGCGGATCTTCAAGCACAAGTAGCGGCTCTGCACAAACGGAAACTGGACAACGTCTCAAAATCTCCCGGGATTTTTCACACTGAAAACGGTGAGAAAGATGAGGGGAATTTAAATTTCGAATCACAAATGAAATGCTGGGAGCAAATGCTCACAAGTGAAAACGCCCTGCCGGTAAAAGAAGATATCCACACTTGGCTAGATCAAAAAGCCGAAGAAGGCGTTCTCAGCGCCAACTCTCTGAAATTGTTTTATCAAAGTCTGATCCAAATGCTTTCAGTAACAGCAGAACAAAAAGGGATTCAATTACAGGAGTACTTGCATGAACCCGAATTGCTCGACCTTTATTTGACAGCTTACCGTTCCGTTGATGACATGAAACACTTGGTAGATTATGTGATTCCCTGCTTCCAAGGGGAGCAGGCGGAAGATAGTAAAACTCAGATCGATCGGGTGCTCCAGTATATTTATAATCACATTGAGAGCGATCTGAAACGCACCGATATCGCCCGGGAAGTATTTTTAAATCCAGATTACGTTTCACGTATGTTTAAAAAAGAAATGGGAGTCTCCCTGAAGGAATTCATTATTAACGAAAAAATGAAGTTGGCGAAAAGCTTACTCAAAAGCACCAAACTCCCCATCAGCACGATCGCTCTGCGAGTGGGATATCGAAATTTCTCACATTTCTCGCAAAGTTACAAAAAAGTAATGGGTCTCACCCCCGAAGAAGACCGCCGGGACTGATCCCAAATCTCAAACAAAGATCCTGCCAAAAATTATCGAATGGCAGGATCTTTGTTTGGTTCCATTTCATTCTGGAAAAGTTTAAAGGTAAAGAAAGCAACAAAAAAGGTAATATTTTTTACAATGCAAGTAATTTTTGAATAAACTGTGTCTGAAAACCCATAGGGGAAGTCTTTTTTTCGGTAGAGCCAGATTCTACAAATCTGTTATAGTAAAAACACCAAAACAACGGGCAGTGATGCCCCAGGAAAGGAACGGTAAAATCATGAAACAGAGACGATGGATGGCCGCTTTGCTGGCAATGGCAATGCTCATCAGCTTACTGGCAGGCTGCGGCAACGGGAACAGCACGTCCTCCACCGAGACAGGTGGGGAGTCCCAAAGCGAGGCAGCACAGACAGAAGCTTCCTCCACAGGTGACAACGACGAAGATGTGTACACCGTGAGAGTGATGAATATTCACACCGCCAAAACGGAAGATTGCGAAGAGGTCTCCGAATATATCAGCAGCATCACGCGGGATTTGGTAGGCGCCGATGTAGAGATCGTGGCAGGCGTTACTGGCGAACAGGTCAACCTGGCTCTTACCTCCGGCGAGAAAATGGATCTGCTGAGTGCGTTTTCCTGGATCACTCCCTTCTCCAACTTGATCTCCAACGGCCAGATTCTCCCCTTGGACGACCTGCTGGCTGAGTACGGCTCCGATATGCTGGACATGATCAGCGAGGCTGACTGGAAATGCGTTTCCATGAACGGCAAAATTTATGGAGTTCCGACGAACAAGGATAAGGCGCAGAGCAAAGCGTTCCAGATGCGCAAAGAGTATGTGGACCAGCTCAACATCGATGTGGATTCCATCAAGAATCTGGACGATCTGGAAACAGTGCTGCGCCAGGTCAAAGAAGAACTGCCCGATGTGTACCCAGTGGTAAGCGCCGCTGGTGGCATGGGTCTCCCCTTGCTTTATGACGACCTGTCCGACGGCTTCGGTGTTTTGGAGGACATGAGTTCCGATGACACCACCGTGGTCAACCTGTACGAGACCAAGTCCTATGAAGATATGGTCAACCGCATGTATCGTTGGGCTCAGGAAGGCCTGATCATGCCTGACGCTTCCAGCAACACCTCTTCTATTGAGCAGCTGCTGGGCGCCGGCACCGGTTTTGGCGGATTCGTTCCCTCCAAACCCGGCGCCACTCTGCAGGCCAGCCGTGAAGCCGGTGCGGAACTGGTTCAGGTTCAGCTGACCGAGCCGTTCTCCACCACAGGTATGGTCGCTGCTCCCTACTGCATCGCTGCCAGCAGTGAAAATCCTGAAAAGGCGATGCAGGTTCTGAACCTGATGTACACCAACGCCGATATTTCCAACGCTTTCATCTATGGTCTGGAAGGCAAACATTGGCAGTGGGTTGATAAGGAAAACAACGTGGTCGGCTACGCCGATGGTATCACCACCGAAAACACCGGATATTCTGTTCTGGGATGGTCCTGGCCCAACCAGCAGGTGGGTGCCATCTGGGACGGCGATGAGCTGGACATCTGGGACCAGCTGAGCACCTTCAACGCTGAAGCCACCGCTTCTCCCGCCAAGGGCTTTACCTGGGACAACTCCAGCGTTCTCAACGAAGTGACCGCTTGCCAGAACGTTACCAGCAAGTACAAAAATGCACTGGAGTGCGGCATGCTGAATCCTGCTGAGACGCTGCCTCAAATGAATCAGGAACTGAAAGACGCCGGCTTGGAAACCATTATCGCGGAAAAGCAAGCACAGCTTGACGCTTGGCTCGCTGAGCAAGAATAATCATATAGGAATGGATGCGGCGGAGGTGTTCGAAAAACTTCCGCCGTTTCTTTTCAGAAAGGAATCGGTATGAAAAAAGGCTTTGCAAAACGGAGCAGGTTTCTGCGATATCTGCCCCTCTACTTGATGATGCTGCCTGGCTGCTTATATCTTATCATCAATAACTACATCCCCATGACAGGTATCGTACTTGCATTCAAGCGCTATCATTTCTCCACTGGGATCTACAACAGTCCCAATATCGGGTTCGACAACTTCAAGTTTCTGTTCAACACCAAAGATGCTTGGACCATCACCCGCAACACATTGGCGTACAACCTGGTATTTATTGTGCTGGGTACTGTTCTCGCTATCGCTGTCGCTGTGATTCTCAATGAGATCCGGGCGAAACAGGCGAAACAGTTCTATCAAACCATCATCTTAGTTCCCTTTTTGATCTCTATCGTTATCGTCAGTTATTTGGTTTACGCCTTTTTGAACACTGAAAATGGATTTATCAACAACAGCATCCTGGAGCCTCTTGGGAAGGACATCATTTCCTGGTATTCCTCTCCTCAATACTGGCCTGTTATTTTAGTCTTGGTGAACATTTGGAAAGGCTTGGGATATAACAGTATTCTCTACTATGCCACCTTGGTGGGCATAGACCGGGAACTGTACGAAGCCGCTGTGATCGACGGAGCTTCCCGCTGGAAGCAGATCAAACATATCACTCTGCCCGGATTGAAAGCCACTATCATCATTCTTACCCTGATGAGCATCAGCAAGATCTTCTACTCCGACTTTGGCCTGTTCTATCAGGTTCCTATGAACCAAGGGCCTCTGCTGGATGTCACCAACACCATCGACACCTATGTTTACCGTGGTCTGATGAATTCCACCAACCTGGGCATGACGGCAGCCGCTGGACTGTATCAATCCTTTGTGGGATTTGTCCTGGTGATCACTGCCAACTTGGTTGTCCGCAAAATAGACTCGGACAGCGCTCTATTCTAAAAAAGGAGGCTCCTCACATTATGGTAGAAAAAAATAAGGGCTTCCAGATCGTAGCCCACTGTATCATGATCCTGCTGACTCTGTTTTGCCTGCTTCCTTTTTTACTGCTCATCGTTTCTTCTTTTACAGACGAAACCACACTAATTCAAGACGGTTACGCCTTTTTCCCCAAGAAATTGAGCCTGGAAGCATATCGGTACCTGCTCGTGGACTCCACTGCCATTGCCAGAGGGTACCTAATCTCCGTAGTTGTCACAGTGGTGGGAACCACCATCAATCTGCTGCTCACCGTGATGCTCGCTTATCCCCTTTCTCGAAAAGATCTTCCCAAACGCAACTTTTTCGCCTTCTTTCTCTTCTTTACCATGCTCTTCAACGGTGGTCTTGTACCCACCTACATCATGTGGACGCAGACCTTCCACATTAAAAACACGATTTTCGCTCTTTTGGTCCCCGGTTTGCTTATGAACGCATTCAACGTGATCATGATGCGCACCTATATCAACTCCAATATCCCCGACGCAGTAATCGAAGCCGCCCGGATTGACGGCGCGGGAGAATTCCGCCTGTTGATCCAGATCATTCTTCCCATGTCTCTGCCCATCGTGGCAACTTTGGCCCTTTTGGCAGGACTGGCCTATTGGAACGACTGGCTGAATGGCCTATACTACATTACAGACGACCGGCTATTCAGTATTCAAGTCATCTTAAACCGCATGCTGACAAAAACGGAAATGCTCAAACAGGCAGCCACCACTGGCGTTTCCATGGGACCCATGCCGGAAATCGGCATCAAGATGGCTGTGGCCGTATTGGGTGCCCTGCCCGTGTTGATCGTTTACCCGTTCTTCCAGCGCTATTTTGTGAAAGGCATCGCCATTGGTGCCGTGAAAGGATAACACTATGGAACTCTTTACTTATCAGCCCCTCCAGCCCGCTTGGGTCAGCTTTGAAAATCCCGCCGGCACTCCCGGAGCCGGAGGGAAAGAAAATTTTGGAGCCAAGGGACATCCCTTTGAATTTCTTGCCTCAGGGGAAGAAAAGGTCCTCTGTGACATAGAGGGCCCCGGAGTGATCCGGCGAATCTGGTTCACTCTGGAAGACCGCAGTCAGGAGATGCTTAAAAACATCTATCTATGCGGCTATTGGGACGGTGAAACAAAACCTTCTGTTTACGCACCCATTGGAGATTTCTTCTGCATGGGATACGGTGGGATGAAGCCTTTTGAAAACGAATTTTTCGCCTCCCCGGAAGGACGTTCCTTCCTGTGCCAAATCCCCATGCCGTTCCTTAAGCGTGGAAAACTTACCTTAAAGAATCTTTCCTCAAAAGAGAACGGTCATTTATTTTACGACGTAGATTTAACCAAACAGGAGTTGCCAGAAGACACTCTTTATTTTCACGCGCTCCACAGTGGGCCCCGTCAAAATGAGTTGGGAAAAGACGTTGTCATTCTTCCCGAGACTTGCGGGAAAGGCCGATTCCTGGGTATGAATGTGACCATCTTCCCCAACACTCAGTACAAGGATAGCTGGTGGGGAGAAGGCGAAGTCAAGGTTTACCTTAATGGGGAATCCACCCCCTCTCTGGTCGGCACAGGAACCGAGGACTACATTAGCACAGCCTGGGGACAAGGATCCTTTATCAACCGGTTCCAGGGCTGTATGGCTGTAGATGCCTGCGGAGCATCTTTCTACCGGTTCCATCAGAATGACCCCATTTTCTTTCCGGAAAAATGTAGGGTAGAATTGCAAGCCATTGGAGGCGCCTCCAAAGAGATGGCTCAAAAATTCATGGAGCAAGGAAGCAGTATGATCCCCCTTGCATATGACTTGAACGGAAGAATGACCCATCTCTACCAGAAAGACTGGCAGTGGAGCGATGTCCCAGAAGATGGATTCATCACATTTTACCGGCAGGACACTTTTTCGACGGTAGCTTATTACTACTTGCAACGTACTTAACCTGAAAACTCCTTATCCGTCCGATGTTTCTCAAAAGACTAGGTGCTAATTCTCCGCACCTAGTCTTTTTCTATCCTCTCTTTCCACAGTAAAAGAAGGCGCTGTAAGAACATCGGGACCTCACACCGCTTCCTAACCGAAAAAACACACATAGGGATGAAGAAGAAATCGATCCTGGCACATTGAGAGATTACTTGAAACAACAACAGATTGTTCAGCTCAACGGCCTTGCATCCTTTTTAAATAGAAAGAATAAGCTCAGCGAGTACCATAATACGTCTCAACCATAACCTCTATGGTCCCTTTAGTTGCTGCATGGTTTCGGAAGTCCAGAACAAAATAAAAACAGTATAACAAAGCGTTAAGGCCTGCTTACACACTTTTTTACAAACTCCTGGAGGAAACAAATGAACCTGCAACAGCTCAAATACATTGTAGAGATCGCAGATTGCCATTCCATTACCAAAGCGTCCAAAAAGCTTTTTGTCTCACAACCCTATCTGAGCAAAGTTGTTTCTGACTTTGAAGCAAGGGTTAAGAAACAGATCTTTATCCGACACAACAACGGGTTGGAATTGACCATATATGGGCACAAAGTATACCTGATCTCCCGATCGATCCTGGATCAAATGGAACAGCTGGAAGGTCTGGAAAGCAGAGGACCTTCTGAGACCACCGGAGCGACGCTGTCTTTTTCCGTGGGCAATCTTATCTTAAAAGACAGCTTGCTTTTGGAGTATCTTTCCTCTGTGCGAGAATCAAGGAGTGATGTGGATCTTGTTGAGACCACCATTGAAGAGAGCATCCATCGGGTAGAAGAAAACAGTTCTGAGTTCGCTATTTTGGTGGTGGACGATTTTCAAAAGGATCTTTTGAAAACTATTACAGACCGCAAAGGGTTGGAATGGATAGAACTGGACAAAGGTGATTTGTACTGTCACTTCTCTCGAAACCATTTATTGGCTGAAAAACCAAAACTAAGCTTAGAAGAGTTGGCTCGATATCCACTGGTTCGATTGAAAACAGATAAATTCACGGTTTATTCCAGAGAAAAGTTCCACGAGACACATCCCTTTGTGGAAGTTTGCAAACATTTTACGGTAAATCACTACCACTCCTCTTTAAGCGTGGTCAAAAATAGTGGCGCTTTTATGATCGGCAACAAATGGCAGATCTCCGAATTGGAGAAAATGGGGATTCAAAGCACTCGGCTCCCCCACTCGCGTCTCAAAGTCCATTTACTGATCCTCAAAAAAGAAGTTGCAACATTTTCGGAGGAAGCAAAAAAATTCCTCCAGCTTTTTAAAAATAGCTATGGGTTAGGAGAGCCATAACCTTCCGGTTATAGCGGCCCTATGCAAATGCGTATTTGTACCTGATCGCCAGGTATGGTACCATAGGCCCTGTAACAAAGGAGGTCATCTTACATGAAAAAAATAACCATTTTATCTATTTTAACTGGGGCTGTGATCATAGCGACTTCCGTTGCCACCTACGCGGTATGGGATACGGTCACTGTAGAGAGCAGAGGAAATACCGTTACCATGCGTAATCCCGTCACCGTGTCCGACAGCACCACCGAACAAAATATCTCTGCCGATGCCGGCACATTGGCCCCCGCTTCTGTGACCGCATCGGGCACCGTCAAATTTAATGTGGAAAACGATGACGGTGTTGCAAAAATATTGACACTACAGGAATCCATCCAAGCGTCTGAGGCGCTGATCGAAACCACAGACTATTCCATTGTATTTTCCGGAGATGGCGTTGTTGGAAAAGCCGACAACAGCGTGACGGACGGCGAGGAAGAATACACATATACCATTTCTTTTACAGAAAGCGGCCTCGAGAAGCTGAAAACCAATTCGAATAACTGTACTGTGAAAGTGACTGCCACTTTGAGTTAATACATCTCATTTTCCTATGTTACAGCTCGTACGTAAATTCACTTTTATCATTTGCGCAGGAATTTTATTCCTCCTCTTGCTTTGGGGCATCTTCCTCCCGAACACTTTGAATCAGTTTTTCCCCTATGGGTTTTATCACATTTTGACAAACAGTATGGAACCTACTATAAAAACTAATTCTCTTGTGTTTGTGAGAGCATACGACGATAACATTCCTCTTAAAAAAGGCAACATCATTGCTTTTTGGGCCAACCGTTTTGGAGAGAGGATCGTGATTATGCATCGATTTTCCCACACGGAGATCAATACAGAAGGTCAAACCGTCTATAGGACTCATCCAGAGGGAAGCGACACTTTGGATATCTACGAAACGAAGGCGGAAGATCTATTGGGCGTCTATCTGTTCCATATCCCCTACATTGGGAAATTTGTATCGTTTGCAAAAAGCGGGTTTGGTCTACTGTGGGCGTTTCAAGTTATCGCGATCCTTCTCACCAGAAAGCTTATTCTTACCAGGTGGGAAGAGAAACAAAAAGCAGCCGAACCAGTCGCTCCCTAGTTTTGGGCCGGCTCCTTCCGCGATGCAAAAAATCGCCATACTCAAAATTGACCTAAAGGTCCTGCAGACGAAAATCTGGATCGATCAAGGTCACAAGAAGAGCCCACATTCTCGTTCCTGTTTTTTGGCTCACTTTTGTTTTAGAATTTCTTTGTCATAGTTTGCAATCAGGTGCGACAACCCGCAAAAAACACTTCACAGTTGTGAAGTGTTTTTTTATTTTTCCTAAAGACTCCAAGATTGTCCCCCGTTGGCTATCGGCATGGACTGTGGTTTTATTCGTACCCCTTGGAAAAATATCATCCGATCTAGACTGAAGCGATTCTGGATGACCCTAATCATAGCCAAAACAGCAAAAAGGACGATTCTAAAAATTCGCGTTTTCGACTGTGAAAGAACAGGTAGCGGAGTACCACGATTACGGATCTTACAAATCCACTGCGTCATAGTACCCATGGGACAGAACACACACCAAGCGAAAGTCAGCCCCCCAACTCAAAACATTTTACCTTCGCTGCTTGCGAACCGTATGCATTGAGAAATTGTTGCCTCCAACCGCTTGCGACAGATTCGGCTTCAAAAGATGGATATTATTGAGGAGGTCACATTCCTCGCACCAAAGCAAACCATCTGACTTCGATAATTTATGGAAAATTCTACAATATCATCGTTCAACACAACTAAAGTAATTCACGTCAAAAGCAACTTTCCCAGATTCCCTTTCGTGGATTGGAGCACACATCCGCACAAAACAGGTTCGGAGGCGAAAAAAAGAAAAGTCTTGAAATCAAAAGAATTCAAGACTTTTCTTAGAGCTGCTAAGCAGATTTGAACTGCTGACATCTTACCCCAAAAACACTCCGTATTTTCGGGGACCCCTCTCTTTTCACATGGGGCTTCGCCCCAAGCCCCCGCCGCATCCGCGGCGCAGGGATGAGGTCAGACCTCGCCGGAATCAGATCACTGAGCAAACAAAAAACCGCATCCTACGATGCGGTTTCTTTGGAGCTGCTAAGCAGATTTGAACTGCTGACCTCATCCTTACCAAGGATGCGCTCTACCAACTGAGCCATAGCAGCATAATGGCGACCCGGAACGGGCTCGAACCGTCGACCTCTAGCGTGACAGGCTAGCGTTCTAACCAGCTGAACTACCGGGCCATTTCAGAGGACTTAGCATACATCTTTAGCCTTTACCTCTTCCACAGTGCCCGAATCATCTCCGAGCGACAGGTGCTATTATACTATACGCTTTTGCAGTTGTCAAGCGTTTTTCATCAAAAAAATAACTTTTTTTCAACTGACCCATTTCAGCAGTTCCTCGTCCGTTGTAGACGGCTGCACATAGAACCGATTCAGCGAGAAAAGACTGTCAGGACAACCCGGACGTACCTGGGCTTTTCCCGGCTCGATGGTAAAGGTACACTTGATGCCGTTGGAGGCCACCAGCTCTTCGCTGAGATCGTTATGCCTGCCGCCTGGGTAGGCAAGCGCCACCACTTCCTGTCCGGTAACCATCTCGATCCCCACCCGGGACAAGGTCAAATCTCTGGCTAGTGCTTCAGCGTATTCTTCCTCCGTCTCCCATGGCTGCCGCAAAGCGTCGGGACGTATCTGCGTTTGACCAGAAGCCAGTTCATATTCTTCCTGTTGGTGCAGGTCGTAGGTGTGGCTTTGAAGGGAAATCAAACCAGAATCCACCATTTCCTTGGCCTGCTGCCAATCGAAATGAGGGATGATAGGAAAACTCATACCTTTATAAGTGTCCTTTCCCACAGATACTCCAATGGGAAATACCACTGCGGGCATCTCCATTTCCTTTAATATAGGAAATGCCAAGTCATAAACACTGCTATACCCATCGTCAAAGGTGAGAAGCACTGGTTTTTCTGGAAGAGGTTTCCCCTGCTCCACCAAAGCGAAAAGCTGTGCTAAAGAAATGGCTTGAAAACCATTTTTCTTTAATAGCTCCAACTGCCGCTGAAATTGACCAACCCACATGGTGTCTTTGGAAATCGCGGGATCATCTTCTTTCGCTGTAAGATTGTGATACATTAAGATAGGAACTTCCACCGTCCCCGGTAAAATTCCTTCATCCTCAGTGACCATCCAGTTGATTCCCGAGGAAATAATTTCCTCGGCCTGAGCCCGAATCGATCCTGCTCCCAATGTGAGCAGAACTGCCAACAAGCAAAGCACTCTATTCAAGAGCTTTCCATAGACCTTGCGGCTCATAAACTCCACCTCTCCGTCCTTACAAAATAATAATCTCTCTTGTTTTGATTATATCGTTCCATATGTGTTTTGTCAAACTAAGGATCGAGACTTTGAGAAAGCAAAAATAGTTATCACTAAACAATTCTAGGCCAAATGCACTTTAAAGCACTTAAAACTTAGTAATTTCAAAGTTTTCTTCTTAGTCTACCCTATTCTTTTGCTTGCATTCTTCCAGCAATTTCCAATCTGCAATTCAAATCAAAGTCAAAAAATCAACTTTTTCTAAAAAAGCCATTGACAGACCGGCTTCAGGATGATAGAATAAACAAGCAAAAAATCACATAGGGGTATAGCTCAGTTGGTAGAGCAGCGGTCTCCAAAACCGCGTGCCGAGGGTTCAAGTCCTTCTGCCCCTGCCACAAAACCGGCGAAAACACTGGGTTTTCGCCGGTTTGCTTTTTCCATGTGTTGCATGGCTATGTGGTGCATTTTGGTTCGGATTTCTGGTTTTCTCACCCACTCGCACCTGCAGCCCCCTCTCCAGCACCTGAAACGCACCCGGTTTCGCCTTTTTTGGCCCAAACCGGGTGCGTTTTTCTCTTTTTCACTGTTTTGCGGACGCAAAATTTTCCGCATATTTTTTGTTCACTCTGCTGATAGGCTTCACAGGTTAAAGTCGTTGGTGATACCGTTCAGCCGGGCTGTGTCCTTTTTTACATAGTACAGCTCGGTGATTTGTGAGGTGCTGTGGCCTAGCAAATCCGCCACTTGACGTGGCGTTAGCGATTTGATGCTGCCATCCTCTTGTTCTATCCCATTCACCAGGCTAGACGCGAAGGTATGTCTGAGAGAATGCAGACCTTTCTTCTCGATGCCAGCCGCTGTTAGGATGCGATAGTACCTTTTGCGGAAATTCACCGGCCGGGTAAAGTTACCGTGCTCGTCTGGCACCAAGGGCGTGCCCTTGCCGAAGTAGGATTCCTTCCGCAAGTCTTGAATCATGGCGATGGCGGTGTCGTTGAGGGGAACAGTTCGCTTGCTGGTGGCTGATTTCAGCTTGCCAACTTTCACGTCCCGGCCTGGCTCGGCCTGCAGACCGACCCTGCGCCAAACTTCTTTCACGCCACGCTCCAGGCGTAAAACTCTTTTTTGCAAGTCGATATCACTGTTAAGGAGGCCCAGTAATTCTCCAGTTCTTAGCCCCGTGTTCAGCATGAGAATATAGGCTGCTGCCTGTTGGTATTTGCGTTTGCCGTTGGAGAATGTAGCAAATGCTTCCCGCTTGAATTTGGCGATCTCGGTTGGGGTGAAGATGGTAACGGTTTCTTGCTCTGGCAAGCACTCCTTGTCTTGGGCGGCGAGAAAGTTGCCGCGCTTCATCATGGGGACGGACTGCATGGGATTCTTTTGGATAAAGCCTTCCTCGGTTAAGTAGCGGAAGTATTCGTTCAGGAGGATATGTACTTTCTTCACGGTGGTGTAAGCGTAGCCCTGCTCCATCCTATGATTCAGCACGGATTTCAGATCGGCAGCAGTAATATCTCCCACGATTTTGTCCCCGATGAGTGGGTACACCTGGTGCTGGGCGGTACATTCCAGGCGGTCGTATGTTGTCCGTTCCACCGAGGGAAATTTGAAAACTTGCAGCCAGTGGGTCAGGCTGTCTTTTATGGTTTTCTGTGACTCGTCCGAGTTGCGCACCTCGGCATTGAATTGAGCGATGTAGGTAGTGATTTTCTGCTGGGCCTCCGTTTTCGTCTTGCTGGAGAACACTTTGCGCCTTTTGACGCCCTGCTCGTCAAAGTACCAGATGACGCTTTGCCAGCGGCCGTCTGTGCGGCGGAATACGTTGCCGTTGGTGGTGAGTCTTTTCTTTGGCATCTTGCTGCCCCCTTTCTTAACCACCAACACTACTCTAGAGAGTGCGGCAATGTCCACCCCTATGTTTCAAACTGGGCGGAGAAAAATCACCCCGCCTTTTGGTGGATTTGCACCTGCCTGGGGCGGGGAGATTTTTACAGGTCTATTCTTTGTTTATGCGGCGCAATTTTTGAGGTGGCCCCGTCCCTTGAGCAGCGGAATAATGGCTAGGGGGTTCGGGGCTTAGCCCCGTGCTTCGTGCCAGGCGGACAGCCGGGCGCTCTGCTTGCCCTGCCGAAAGCAGGAAAACTTCGCAACCCCTATCCTGACACCGCACAAAATGGCTCTACACTGGGAAAATTTGACACTCACGACCCACAGCTTGACGCCAAGGCCTGTTTACCGACCCACACTTTTCCGCCCTGTTGGAACCTCCGAAAAAGCCCGAAGCGACCGGCTCTGCCGGGCGCTGTGAGCCGGGTGTGGGGCGGTTCACCGACCCACACCCTTTCACCTGCTCTTTTTTCACACCCTCTTTTCACTGCCTAATGTTTCGAAAATGTGCGCTGCCCACAGCCCTCTCCAAGCTGACCTTTGAGTGGATGAAAATTCTGTTCTCTATCGAGGATGTCTTGTGCCCAAATGCATCGTCTTTGCAGGCCCGCCTGGGCCTGTTTTTTCTTTTTTCTGCTTTTCTTTTGCCCGTCTGCCTTACCTCTTTCCCTGTGAGGCAGGGCCGACTTTTTCTCTCATCCAGGTTTGCCAGTGTCCCTAAATTTGCCCACAACTGGCTCACACGCCTCCAACGGGGTTGGTAACCCGTTTTGTTGGTGTCGTTTCCCTGCTCGGTTCTCAAAGCCGCACACAGGGCCGTACACGGGCTTTTCTCTTTTCTGCTCAGTCTCACTCTCGACCTTTCCCCTACGGGGAAAGGCTGGGTTGTTCACGGAACTGAGTTGTCTCGATTTGCTGGACTCGCTCACAACTGCCCCACACGGCTCCAACGGGGCGGGGAACCGGCTTCACTGGTGTCGTTTCCCCACCCCGCCCTCAAAACCGCACACAGGGCCACACTGGGCCGAGTTTGGTTCTCACCGTTTTTTCTTGGGGTGCTTTGGGTCTGGTAGCGCTGCCAAATCTCGTTCCAGCTTGTAAACTATCGCCTCCTGGATGGGGCGGATGGTAAATCGCAAGGTGCCATTCCGAACTTTCCCATCTCGAGTCTGTACTTTTGTAGGTTCAACATCGATGAGCCGTTTCTCCTCTAGCTGGCGAATGTACTTTGCAACCGTGTTAGCGCTCATCTCGGTGTACTGGCTAATGCGCCCCTGGGCCAGCACTGATGGGTTTCCCTGTCTTCGCAGAAGATCAGGTATGCGTAGACGGACAACTCACCCGGGGAAAGTCCCAGGGTGAAAATCTCATTAGGCAGAAGAAAATAGTGGCCCAATGGGCTGCGGTTGGTGCAAGTGTTTTGGAATTCCGTGGCGTTCCCTCCCCAATGATTTTTCAAGATTCTACACCTATGTTCCAACCTATGTCCATAGAGAAATCGAAGTTTTCAGTTTGTTCACAGTATATTATTGCAAGTGTTTTTCAAAAACCTTTTACGCAGCCCTTTTCTTTGTTTACTCCACCGCAAATTTTGAGGTGGCCTCTCTCCGTTTCCAGGTAAGCGAAAGGCTGGAATTTCTTCCAGCCTTCGCAACAATATTCATTTCTCAACCATGTTCTGGTCAAACCTCATCAGGATACTGGCCGCCTGGGCGCGGGTAGTGGTGCCGCCAGGCTCCAGGGTGCCATCGTCGTGGCCGTTGATAAGCTCATTGCCATTGGCCCAGGTCATGGCGGGGAAGGCCCATATGCCGGGAGCCACTTGCTCCCCGTCTCAAGGATAAATTTGTTTTGATTTATTTTCTTTCCTGCGGTATAATAATGGAGACAACGTAGACAACGTAAAGGAGCCACACGCACAATGAATTTACTCTCTCTCTTCTCAGGGTGCGGGGGAATGGATATTGGATTTGAGGGCTCATTTTTGTGCCTAAAAAAATCCATTAATCCCTGCCTACATCCAGATTGGATTAGAAAAGAGCACGGGGACTGGGTTACAGTAGCTCCAACCATTTTTAAAACCGTGTTCGCAAATGATATTCGTCCTGACGCAAAAGCCGCTTGGGTTTCTTATTTTTCCAAAAGATACAATCACGCTAATGAGATTTATCATCTGGAAAGTATCGTCAGCCTTGTAAAAAGGGCGAAAGCGGGCGAACGAATTTTCCCAGATGACATTGAGATCGTGACAGGAGGGTTCCCTTGTCAAGACTTTTCAGTTGCCGGAAAGAGGTTGGGATTTCATTCAAAAAAGAGCCACCTTGGGGGGCTTTTGGAGGCTGATGAGCCCTCTGTTGAAAGCCGCGGGCAATTGTATATGTGGATGCGGGAAGTGATTTCCATCACGGAGCCTAAACTTTTTATTGCCGAAAACGTTAAGGGCCTCACTAATTTAGAGGATGTAAAGGATATTATCGAACACGATTTTTCCCAAGCGGGTAATGGAGGGTATCTGGTTGTTCCCGCCAAGGTATTATACGCTCCTGACTACGGTGTTCCCCAATCAAGAGAGCGCATCATCTTTTTTGGATTTAAAAAAAGCGCACTGACTGAGGAGGCAAAAGAAGCTCTAATAAAAAAGATTATCCCGACGGAATTCGACCCATATCCAGCGAAAACTCATGGCGGTCCTGGTTTGACGCCCATTGTGACCGTAAGAGATAGCTTCATTGGGCTGGAAGAGCCTGATTTTTCAAACGACCCTTCCCAAAACAAGTATTCTAAGGCGAAATATATGGGAGCCCATTGTCAGGGCCAAACTGAGGTTAAATTGGACTCGGTTGGTCCGACAATTCGCTCCGAACATCACGGGAATATCGAGTATCGTCGATTGAGCAAGGAGCATGGTGGAAAATATCAAGACGAATTAGATGCTGGACTGGCAGAAAGGCGTCTCAGCGTGCGAGAGTGTGCTCGTCTGCAAACTTTTCCTGACGATTATCAATTCATTCTAAAAAGAACGACGGATAATGTAGCGGTCTCCTCGAGTGACGCCTACAAAATTATCGGGAATGCGGTCCCGTGTGTTCTTGCCTATAACATCGCTAAAAATATCGAATCTAAATGGCTTTTGTATTTTAAGGAGGCGTAAAAGTGATCGTTTCTGTGAACCCGCATCCGGACATGGAAGAATTTCGGAAATTGATGGAAAACACGGACCAACTGCTGAACCATGACGCACTAGAGCGGCCTGAGTATTACGCTTCTAGGGGCGGAAATCCTTTGGAAGATGACGTGAAAGACGCCTTGGACCAGTGCGCTAAAGGAACACCTTTCGCTGGCACGATTGAGAAAGTGTCTGGACAAAAGTTTCCCGATATTGTTGCCGCCAAGTTTTATGGTGTTGAGGTAAAAAGCACTAAAGAGAATCACTGGACCTCTACGGGCAGTAGCATTTTGGAAACAACTAGGGTTGACGGTGTAGAAAGAATTTTCATGACCTTTGGAAAGCTCGGCGGACGGCCTATCGAGTTTTTGTCCAAGCCATACGAGGAATGCTTGTATGGAATCGCTGTAACCCATATGCCGAGGTACCTTATCGACATGAGACTTCATAAAGGAGAAACCATTTTCGATAAAATAGGAATACCGTATAATGAGTTGCGGACGATGGAAAATCCCGTAGCGCCAGTGGCACGCTATTACAGACAACAGTTGAAGCCTGGGGAAAGTCTTTGGTGGACAGGGGACTCTTCTGACGAAACAGTTTCCGCCACTATTCGCCTGTGGAAAAACCTTGAGAAAGATCAAAAGAGGTTTCTTACAGTTTACGGATGCGTAAACTTTCCAGAGGTTTTTGGTGGGGATTACGACCGATATGCTCTGTGGCTTACGTCTCAAGGAATTGTTGACCCTCACATTAGGGATCAATTTTCAGCGGGTGGGCAGGAAGAGATGGTCCTTTCCTCAGGTGATATTGTCAAGTTTCCCGCTGTATACCGTCGATTAAAAGAAAACGCAGAGCTTTTCTTTAGAAGAATAGGACAGACGGACCCATCGGTATTGTGCGACAGATCGACACTGAATTTGTTTTCAATCAATAACCGACTTAATCAGTGGGCCGGTGTTGTTTCCAATTACTCCCCCATGGGATATGGTAAGTCGATGGACGCCTTAAGAACGTATTTTTGGGGAGAAGGCAACTGTGATAACCCATGGTGGCTGAGTATAATTAGCAAATGAGAGATCCAGCGATTACCCATAAAATTATGGCATCTATACCATCGAAAAACACACGCCCAGAAATCGCGCTAAGGAAAGCTTTGTGGCATATGAACCTTCGCTATCGTGTTAATTATAAAGCGCTTCCCGGAAAACCAGACATTGTGTTCACAAAACAAAAACTGGTTATCTTTTGCGATGGGGATTTTTGGCACGGACACAATTGGGCCATTAGAGGACTCTCTTCTCTCGATGAGGAATTAGCTGGGTACTCAGAGTTTTGGCGTCAGAAAATCCTCCGTAATATTCAACGTGATAAGGAAAACAATGAGACTCTGGCGAAGTTAGGGTGGACAGTTGTTAGATTTTGGGAAAGCGATATCAAAAATAACTTAACCAGGTGTGTAAACGAGGTTTTATATAAGTTAGCATATGTATCGGCCCAAAAATAAAGATATGTTTTTAAAGTCTTAACTATTCACACGGAGGATATATGGATAAAACTGTAAAGATTCCTGTAGACGCTGGAAAGATTATTATTTCTGAGGATATAAAATCCACACTTAAGAATCTGTTTTCCGGCTGTAGAGTAAGTTTTTTACTCGGTGCAGGATTCTCGGCAAATCTGTTAGGCACTTTGAGTAACAACGAGATAATCTTTGAAGCGCTACAAAAATACAAAGCGAAAAATGAGGACGAAAGGAAAAAAGTTACGATATTATCCGCTTTTTTGTATTGGTCGTTTTTCGTTAGATGTATTGAACCGATTTCTAAAATATCGACGTATGATTCCTCGTTTGATCCATATAAAGAATTTGGAAATATTGTATACCGGATTTTTTCTGAAAGAGGCAATCCGGCGTTAGATAGGCAGTTTAGCATTTTTACAACCAATTATGATCCAATAATCGAGCTGATTTTTGACCATTCAAATTGCATATGCAATGATGGCTTTGAGGGGAGAATTGAGCCTCGTTTTTCCACTGATAATTATTCGAAAACATATTATAGACAAGCCATATTCTCCAATAGGAAAGCAGAAATACCTTCTGTGAATCTTTTGAAACTACACGGATCTGTTACTTGGAGCCCAGACCTTATCCGGGGCGGCATTGCATATCAGCAATATCGCAATGAAATAGGGTACTTTACTAATACTTACGCAACGTTGTTCGATACTACAATGGCGTCAACTATTGATACCCATTTGACAGCTGATCGGCCAGATGAAGCTAATAAGCAAATTCAATCTTTATTAGCAAGCGGTATTTTTGATACATTGCTTGCTAAAGAGGATGGCTACAGCCAATTCATTCAAGCCTACAAAATAACTTTTTTAATTGTGAATCCAACCAAGGAAAAATTTAGCGACACGCTTTTGAACAAGAATTACTATGAACTTTTACGCATTTTTTCTAATGAATTAGAAAAAGAGAACTCGCTTCTTGTAGTCAATGGTTTTTCATTTAGAGATGAGCACATCCTAGATTTAGTAAAACGTTCTATGGTTAATCCATCCTTGAAAATACTCATTTTCACATATCAAGACACAGAGATTGGGGATTTTGAAAAACTATTCGGCGAGGCAAAGAATAACAATATTACTTTTATTGCGCTTGAAGGAGAAAAACTCTCTTTGAATTATTTCAATCAGATTTTGTCACATATCCATTCCTAAAAGAGGGGCAAATCCGCATGAACGATTTTTATAAAATCGGACAAGTGATTGAAGTACGCGGTCAAAAACTTCGTATACGTGTTTTTGAAAACAAAAACAGTAATATTTTGGTATACCAAGGACACGTTATTAAAAATGTGTCTGTCGGTAGTTTTGTAAAGATTCCAAAAGGATTCAGCAATATCATTGGTCGTATAGAAGGAGAATACATTCAAGAAAATAAGTCTGCAGGTGAGAATAACTGCCAACCTCGCTTTTCAAAAGAAAGTGAAACCATTGATCGCATTATTGAAGTAAGTATTATGGGCGTTTTGAATGATGGTCGTTTTCTGAGAGGTTTAATTGACATTCCGCTGGTTTTCTCGGATGCATATATGCTTGCTGATACAGAAGTACAAAAGATTTTTGAGTTTAGCTCTGATTTAACTACTTCTGTGTGTATTGGCTCTATTAACGATTACAAAGAAGAAAAACTTTTTATCTCAGCAAATTCTCTCTTCGCCAGTCATATAGGAATATTCGGGAATACCGGAAGTGGTAAATCAAATACATTAGCCAAAATATACACTGAGTGCTTTCAACGTTTTAAAGGGATGCCTGGATTTGCTAAAAGTAGATTTCTTCTTATCGATTTTAATGGAGAGTACACACAAGCATTTGATGACAGTAAACGAGTATATCGGCTATCAACAAGAGTTGATACAGGAGATTCAATCCCTATTCATCAATCTTTCTTGGAAGATATTGAACTCTGGTCAATAATATGTGAGGCAACAGAGAAAACGCAAAAGCCTTTTCTAAACAAGAGCATTGATCTATACCGCCGTTTACGTGCGACAGATAATCTTATGGCCTATATTCGTGGAATGTTACAAAAACTGCTTCTACGATATTATGACGAGCCACAAATGTTTTTGCGGCAGTTGACAGGACTCAAGAACATTCTCACATTGCTATTTGTTGATGCCGACCCTGGAATCAATATTTTAAATAGCCTCCAAGTTCGTGCAAATGGTACAAAATTTTGCCGTGTAGTTAATGAATGCGAACGCTGGGCGAACACCCTTAGTGACTATGAACAAGAAGTTGTTTCAGCTATTTTGGATTCGGTTTTTATTCCAGATAACTTTCAAAATATCGATGAATATTTGTTATTTGAGTATGCCCTACGGTATAAATACTTGGATTCCTTATGTTCACAATATATCAACGAAGAACATATTGCTCCACTAATCTCAAGATTCGAAAATCGTGTAAAACGAGTAAAGCGCCTTTTCAGTATATGTGAGAATCCTCCATCTGATTGGCTGGCAATATACTCGTTAGTTGATGTAAATGTGGAATTTAGAAAGATTGTTCCGCTAATTATCTGCAAGTATTTCTACGAACGCCAGAGGCAAAATTTAAATTGTAGTAGTCTACATATTATTATTGATGAAGCGCATAATATCTTGTCAACTACATCTGAGCGGGAAAGTCAAACATGGAAGGATTACCGCTTAGAAACGTTCGAAGAAATTATCAAGGAGGGGCGGAAGTTCGGAACATTTTTAACCATATCGAGCCAGCGTCCATCTGACATATCGGAAACCATTATTTCTCAACTGCATAACTATTTCATTCATCGATTGGTTAACAATGAGGATATACGAGCCATTGGTAAAGCCGTGGCATTCATTGACAACACTTCATATGAGATGATCTCTGTCTTGCCACAAGGGGCGTGCATCTTTACTGGCGTCGCTTCCAATTTTCCTGTTTTGGTTCAAGTGGACCGTCTACCACAAGAACTTCAACCACGAAGTGACACAGTCAACCTTACAAGTTTATGGGAGGCACTCTAAATTCTCATATGCAAAAATAGGTTTTAATTGGATGTTTTTGTGTGCTACGAAAACCATCAGCGCATTATTTATTACTTTTTACTTCGTTTAATTTACTATAAATTATTGGAAAGATAGATATGGTTTGATTATCCATCCGCTTTCGCCTGCTTTGGCTCGGAATTTTCCCCGCAGCACCAAACCAGCACCGCCCTCTTTCTGGCTTGCGGCAGGAACGGGGCAACACCGGGGCTCCCCAGCTCCCCGCTGCGTTTTCCCACATCCACTCCAAAACCGCGTGCCGAGGGTTCAAGTCCTTCTGCCCCTGCCAAAAACCGGCGGAAACACTGCGTTTCTGACGGTTTTCTTTTTGCATATGTTGTATAGTTGAGGTGTTCACACTGGTTCGGACAGTGGGTTTTCGCATCCGTTTGCACCCGTCCGCAACCGCTCTCATCCCCTCCAGCACCCAAAACGCACCCGGTTTTGCCCTTTTTCGGCTTTTCCGGGTGCGTTTTCTCGTTTTTCCCACTTTTGGACGTGCAAAATTTTTGGCCTTGCTTTTGTGCATTCTGCCACGTAGCGTTCACAGGTTGAAGTCATTGGTGATACCGCTCAGTCGGGATGTATCTTTCTTGACGTAGTACAGCTCTGTGATTTGACTCGTGCTGTGGCCTAACAAGTCAGCCACCTGCCTCGGTGTCAGGGATTTTATAGTGCCATCCTCTTGCTTAATTCCGTTCACCAAGTTGGACGCGAAGGTATGACGTAAACTGTGCAGCCCCTTCTTTTCGATTCCTGCCGCCGCAAGGATTCTGTAATAGCGCTTGCGGAAATTTACGGGTCTGGTGAAGTTGCCATGTTCATCCGGTACCAGGGGTGTGTCCTCTCCGAAGTAGGCTTCCTGGCGCAGATCTTGGATCATGGCAATGGCTGTGTCGTTCAGCGGTACTGTGCGCTTGCTGGTTGCCGATTTCAGCTTGCCTACTTTCACATCTCTGCCCGGTTCAGCTTGCAAGCCATCTCGCCGCCACACCTCTTTTACACCCCGCTCTAAGTGGAGAACTCGGCGTTCCAGGTCAATGTCACTGTTAAGAAGCCCTAGCAGTTCTCCCGTCCGCAAGCCGGTGTTCAGCATGAGGATGTAGGCTGCTGCCTGCTGGTATTTTCGCTTGCCGTTGGCAAAGGTAGAGAACGCCTCCTGCTTGAATTTTGCAATCTCCGTGGGGGTAAATACTGTCACCTGCTCTTGCTCTGGTAAGTACTCCTTATCCTGTGCCGCCAGGAAATTGCTACGTTTCATCATGGGAACGGATTGCATAGGGTTCTTTTGGATGAAGCCTTCCTCTGTCAAGTAGCGAAAGTATTCGTTCAGGAGAATATGCACCTTCTTTACCGTAGTGTAAGCATAGCCCTGCTCCATCCAATGGTTGAGGACAGATTTCAGGTCTGCGGCGGTAATGTCCCCCACTATTTTCTCACCGATGAGCGGGTACACTTGATGTTGGGCTGTACATTCCAGCCGGTCGTAAGTCGTCCGTTCCACCGATGGAAACTTGAAAACTTGCAGCCAGTGGGTCAGGCTCTCTTTAATGGTCTTTTGGGATTCGTCCGAGTTACGCACTTCCTCGTTGAACTGGGCGATGTAAGTTGTGATCTTCTGCTGGGCCTCGGTTTTCGTTTTGCTGGAGAACACTTTGCGCTTCTTCTCTCCCTGCTCGTCAAAGTACCAGATCACACTTTGCCAACGGCCGTCGGTGCGACGGAATACATTGCCGTTGGTGGTGAGTCGTTTCTTTGGCATAGTCGGTGATTCCTCCCTTTGGGTTGTTTTATCAACCACCAACACTACCGTATAGTGTTTGTCTATGTCCACACCTATGTTTCAAACTGAACAGAGAAAAACAGTCCCGCCTTTTGGCAGATTTACACCTACCTTGGGCAGGGAGTTTTTTACGGCCTTTTTCTTTGTTTATTGCGGCGCAATTTTTGAGGTGGGGCACCCTCTGTGGGCAGAAGAAAAAAAGGTCCTTTTTTCCAGCTAAAAACTCCCCCTGCAGGGGGCTGGGGGTGCCGGGGTCTCCCCGGCGATTGCGGTCGGCGTATAGCCGAACGCTATGCTTGCCCTGCCGAAAGCAGGAAAACATTGCAACCCCTATCGTGACACCCTGGATAACGGCTCTACATCGGTCAATCTCTGCACCCATGACGCCCAAGTTGACCCAGAGGCCCGCTTACCGACCCACACTTTTCCGCCCTGTTGGAACCTCCGAAAAAGCCCGAAGCGACCGGCTCTGCCGGGCGCTGTAATCTCGGGTAGGCGCCGCTCTTTGGCACCTATCCTTTCTCCTGCTGTGTAATCATACCCCGCAATCTCTGCTTAATGTTGGAGCAATGTGAGCCACCCACAGCCCTCTCCAAACCAGTTTCTTGTATGGAGAAAAAATTCTGCTCTCCATCAAGTCTATCCTGTGTTTCAATGCGTTGCCTTTGCAATCCCGACAGGACCTGCTTTTTCTTTTTTTGCCATCCCTTTGCCCGTCCGCCTTGCCCCTCTCTCTTGCGAGGTGGGGGATGTTTTTTCTCTCACCCGGGTTTGCCGCTAACCCTGGATTCGTCTACAACTGGCTTACACAGCTCCAACAGGGTGGAGAACCCGTCTTGCCGGTGTTGCGCCCCTACCCGATTCTCAAAACCGCACGCAGGGCCACAGAGGGCTTTTCTCTTTCACGCTCATTCTCTCCTGGCCTTTACCCTACGGGGAAAGGCCAACCTGTTCCCGAATCTGGCCTGTCCCGGTTTCCTGGATTCGCTCACAACTGCCCCACACGGCTCGAACAGGGCGGGGAACCCGTTTTGCTGGTGTCGTTTCCCTACCCGGTTTTCAAAACCGCACACAGGGCCACACAGAGGCAAGTCTTGTTTCACCGATTTTTCTTCGCGTGTCTTTGTTCTGGCAGAGCCTCAAAATCCCGCTTCAGGTTGTAATCTACCGCCTCTTGGATGGGTCATTTTAGCAAAGATCTTTTCTTTGTTTTCTCCACCTCAAATTTTGAGGTGGCCCTCCCTCTCTTTTGGGTATGCAAAAGGCTTGGATTTCTCCCGGACTATCCATAAAAATTCGATTCCTGACCACATTTTCTTCCCCCTTGACAAAAAGAAACACCGCAGCTAAGATGATAGGCAAGGCGGTACGGCCGTCTGAAAAAGTAAAATTGGGAGGTACTACCATGTAAGTCTGCAAAAACAGCAAATCCACCCTGAGCTCTATGGGCAATTCGAAAGCCCTTTTCTGCTAACGGCATAAAAGAGCCGAGGCATTTGCCTATCCTGCGTGACAGCGGGGAGCTTGGGGCGCTTGTTTTTCGAGTCGCCTGGAAACCCACTGAATCGTAAAGGAGAAAGCCATTCATGTTTTCAAAAAAGCCTAAGGCTTATTCTGTGTATCTGTTCTTCCGCTTTTGTTTTTCCCTGCTGTTTTCTATGGCCACCGTACTCTCTATGGTGTACCACTTGGAGGTGGTAGGGCTGGATTCTTTCCAGCTGGTACTGGTAGGGACTGTTTTAGAGACCTCGTGTTTCCTGTTTGAAATACCCACCGGCGTGGTGGCCGACCTGTACAGCCGCCGGCGCTCGGTGCTCATCGGTATCTTCCTCTATGGGGCCGGTTTTCTCATGGAGGGTTCCCTGCCCTGGTTTGGGACAGTGCTGCTGGCCCAGGTGGTCTGGGGCTGCGGGGACACTTTCCTCACCGGGGCGCTGGAGGCCTGGATCGCCTCGGAAGAGGAGGGCCGTCCCATGGACAAGGTGTTCCTGCGGGGTGGGCAGCTTGCCCAGACCGGGGGCATCCTCGGTGTGATAATCGGCACCCTGCTGGGGAACCTGAACCTGCAGCTTCCTATCATCTTGGCCGGAGCTCTGTGCCTTGTGTTGGGGATTGTCCTCCTGCGCGTCATGCCGGAGGAGCATTTTTCCCCCGCCCTGGAGGACCGCCAGGGGCTGCTAAATGATTTTATCAACCTCTTTCGGCTGAACCTGCGCTTTGTGAAGGGGGCGCCGGTGCTGCTGGCGCTGTTGCTCATCACTTTCTGCGGCGGACTTGCCAGCGAGGGCTTTGACCGACTTTCCACTGCCCACTTCTTAAACGACACAGCGATGCCTACTTTCGGGCCGCTGAACAGCGTCACCTGGTTCGGCTTTATGAGCCTCTTGGGAAGTGGGCTGGGCATTTTCGCTTCGGGAGTGCTCATTGCCCGAATGGAAAAGCGGAGCAGCGTCAGCCGCACGGGAGTCGTGCTGTTCACCAGCGCCGGGTATATCGTGTGCCTGCTACTGTTCGCCTTTGGAGGGAATTTCTGGTTCCTGCTCCTGATATTCCTGCTGGCTGGGCTGATGCGTACCCTGAAAGAGCCGGTGCTCACCGCCTGGATGAATGACCACGTGGAGGAGCGGATGCGTGCCACCATGTTCTCCGCCAGCGGCCAGCTGGACTCTTTCGGGCAGATCATCGGTGGGCCTATCGTGGGCCTAGTGGCCCAGCAGGTCTCCGTCCCCTGGGGGCTGGCCTGTACCGCCCTCCTGCTACTGCCTGCCCTGTTTCTGGTGCCGGTAGCGGCAAAGGCCGGCAAAACAAAAGCAAAATAAATCGGCTGTTTTGAAAAGAGCTGGTGCGCATTGGAAGCGTACTGGCTTTCTTTTCTCCCATCTTCTTAAATCGGGCATTTGCATTTATTGAAATGTGCTTTTATGATTCTTACCCCGTCTTTTGGGAGCACTCTGACCTAAAAAATCCCTCGCAGCACCAAACCAGCACCACTCTTTTGTGGCTTCTTCGTGAGAACCCGGCAACACTGCCCTTTTCCTGCTCTCGCTGTTGTGTTTCCACATCCACTCCAAAACCGCGTGCCGAGGGTTCGAGTCCTTCTGCCCCTGCCAAAAAACCGGCGGAAATACTGCGTTTCTGCCGGTTTTCTTTTTCTATGTGTTGTATGGTTGTGGTGTTCACACTTGTTCAGACAGCGG
>DXXG01000029.1 GCA_019416455.1 Clostridiales bacterium
CTCGATCTGCCGGTTCATCTGCACCAGCTCTAGCACGCAGATGTTCTTGTCCAGGGCCAGCTGCTTGAGGGAGTTGGACACCATGCCAAGGGCCTTGTACTGGTTCTCGATGCGTGGCCGGTCCATCAGTCCCAGGTGGTCAATCACCACCACGTCGGGATGCACCAGCTCGATGTAGTGCCGGATGCGCTTCACACTCACCCGGGGCTCCTGGACGAAGTGGAGCTTTCCCGACTTGCCGAAGGTCTCCAGCAGCTTCTGCGCCCTGTCCAGCTCTTGGGGGGCCAATTTTCTGTCCCGGATCTTGGTGGAGTCCACCCCCATCAGGGAGGAGGCCACCCGCTGCATCAGCTGCACATTTGTCATCTCCATCGAGAAATACAGCACCGTGGCCCCCCGGCGTCCCATGCGCATGGCCAGGTTGATGGCAAAGTCCGTCTTGCCCCCGCCGGGACGCCCGGCAATCACCGCCACCGTGCCCCGCATAAAGCCGCCCATAGCGCTGTCCAAGGTGGAGTAGCCCGTGGTGAAGGTGTCCGCCTGGGCGGAGGCTCGCAGCCACGCCAGGAACTCCTGACAGGCCTCGGAGAAGGAAGCCAATCCCTTTTCCTGCCTTGCTCCCAGGATGCGCTCCTGCTCGTCCACCAGCTCCCGAAGCTGGCCCACCTTGGCCTCCAGGGAACCATTGGAAAGCTCCAAGTCCTGGAATTTCCGCTGGATATTCCCCCATTGCCACTCATCCTGAACGATCTGCACATACTCCCCGAAGTGTCCCAGCTTGGGGACGAACTCCGCTGTGCGGAGGATGAGTCCGGACAGCTCCGGCAGCTCTTGGGTAAGCAGCACCCCGTCAATGGGCTTGCCATCCCAGTACAGGTCCAGGGCCTTACCGAAGATCTTCCGCAGGTCAGCGTCCTGGAACATCTCCGCGCTCAGGGCGTCCGCCGCCAGGTTGGCGCACTCCCGGTCCAGCATCATGCCCCCTAACACGGACATTTCTGCCTCCCAGCTCATGGCACCAAGTCCCTCCAGTCGTCAGAATCGGGGTCTGGCACCACCCAGTGCATCTCCACAGGCGGGAGTTCAGGAGGTGGGTCTGGTGCCGGTTCTTCATCCTCCCAGCCCTCGGCGTTGAGCCAGGTGGCTGGATAGGGGATGTATTGCCCCCCGTCCTTCTGCCAGTCATCGGACTGCTTTGCCCGCTGGATCGCCTGCAAGATCGTGGCCAGCATCGTGGAATCGACACGGAGCTTGTCCCATGCCTTTCTAGCTGCTCCCTTGCTGCGTTTCTTGGGGTAAGCCGCCCAAAACTGCTCGAACAAGTCCCCTTTAGGGGGGTTGGGGGTGTATATCACTTCACTTTCATTATCACCTTCACTATCACTATCATTAGGTATACGAGTTTTTTCTTCGTATACGGTCGTATTTTTGGTATCAGCGTTTTCTCCCTCGCATACAGCCGTATCTACCGCATCCTCTTGTTTTTTACTCCACCTTTTTGCGATATTTTCCCGGTTCTGCTGGCATTTCTTGGCATACTGCCCGGCGTTGTAGTCCAGGTCATCCTTGATAAAGGAGAAGGCCATGCCCAGGATTGGGGAGGAAAAGGTGGGCTCCAAGCCGTTTTCATAGTCCAGGATGGCTGTGATCAGCTCGCCGCGCTCCTCCATTGAGAGCCTGGCAAACTGGTTGCGGTAGCCAGCCCGCATGATAAATGTGTCCTTATCCATCTCATACCTCCCACTTTTCCTGCCCTTCTATCCCTTCCTGTTTCCGCACCCGGCGGGTGTA
>DXXG01000003.1 GCA_019416455.1 Clostridiales bacterium
CTGTAAAATTCGATTTGTCCCCCATACTTTTTCAGCATTCTTTTCACGCTTTGCAGACCCACACCGTGGAGGTCCTTGTCTTGTTTCTGTGTAATAAACTGGCCCTCTCCATCTTCTATCGGAAGATGATCACAGGCGTTAGCAAGGGTCACCAGCACCTGCCCACGGTTTTCTCGACAGGTCAGTTCTACAAAAGGATTTGCAGTGCCTTCCGTAGCTTCCACTGCGTTTTCCAGTAAGTTGCCAAACAACGCTGTCATATCCACAGGTTCCAAGAAGTCCAGGTAAGCATGGCGAATGTCCACGGTAAAGCCTATGCCCTTTTTTCGGCACACCTCCCGGTATCGGACCACAATGGCATTTAAGATCGAGTTGGTGCAATAGCGGACCTGCTTTTGCAGTGCAGGCAGCTTCTCTACATCGCCAACATATCGAACCGCCGCTGAAAGATCGCCTTTTTCTGTCATCTCCTTGATCACTTCCAGGTGATGGCGGATGTCATGGATCAACACCCTTTGGCTGTCATACTGTTCCTGCAGTGCTGTGTAGTACTCTTCATCCGCCTGGCTTTTCTGCTGAAGCAACAGAATATCCCGATAATTCTTGTTGGTCCGCTGCAAGTATTGATATCCAGTGAACAGAAGGATGTTGACCAAAAGCAGACCCAATCCACCGCTTATCATCAAGACGCTTACGATATCAGGTAGGTTATTTACCGTAATACAGATAAAAAACAAAGAGAAAATCAAAAAAATGGAAGCAACAGAACACAGTGCCAAAAGAATCACCACTGGTGTGGGGAGCGCCGTGTCAGTTTCTTTCCCCTTGGCGATGCGCACATAGAGCCTGGTGCATAAGAAAAAGAGGAGTTTACTGAAACTTGAGAACAATGCTAAGACAACGATATTGTTTTCGTACGCATCAAAATTTTGAAAAGCTATACCCAACAACGTAACTGCCAGAAATTCTGTGCTTAGCATCAATCCCGTCAACAGAAGGGCGTGCAGCGCTGCACGCGTCCACCGTATCTGATATCCCAAGAGCAAAACAACCCAATTGCACACTGCAAAGAGCAGGGTGTTTACGGGGACTATCTACCTCTCCAGTCATATCAAGGAATACTTCCAATAGTTTACTGTTAAATAAATTAGCAATAAAGTCAATTGCAGAAATCGCACCGATCAAAGTTAGCATTTTACCACCGATTTTTGAATTCAAAGCATTTTCCCCTTTTCAAATTTCCCATACTTTCATCTTGGTTCCGTTTATGTAAACGTTCTCCTCCCGAAAACTAAATCCTCCCCATCTTTTCTAAAATTCAGTTTTAGTCACATCATCTTCCGCATGTTACCGCTTTTCACCGAGCGTTGTTCATATAAAATTACGCCAATTACTCATAACCTTTAGAATAATGAGCAACGTTTAGGAAGTCAAGCCCCTCCTTGCAGGAACTGACTGTATCCAAGAGCGTTGAACAGTGCTCCCAGCAGGAGCATCCCCTGAAAAATGAGAAAATCATTGTATTTTATATCCAGCTTACTACTGCACACCGCTGCGAAAACAGCGGGTAACGTATCCGCTATGTATCGGTTTCCGTAGTGATATCCTCCCATAGTTTTGTGGCTTACCAGCAACAGTATGTGAACAGCGATCCCTCCCAGCGCCAACAGGTCTAGACCTGTAACCGCTTTTGTTTTCACGACCGCGAAGAGCCACCACAAAAAGATAGGAAAACAGATCAAAATATTCATCCCATTAAACTGAGGGATACTCATTTTTCCATCCAGGCTGAATTCCGGCAGCCTGATGAGATTGTAGAGATTTTGCAGCATATAACTGACATGGAACTGACCGTGTTCTGAATTTGTAAATTCCGGAAGATAGTTGTGGCCAAATTCCAGCGGATTGCCGAAACGAAGAAAATTCAGAAGGAGATAGGAGGATGCCAAGAGCACGGTGGGAAGAAAGACGACCGTCCTTTTCAACAAGTATTCCTTTGGTCCGATCGTTCCCGTGTTGGAGTGGTGGGTGTAGATGTAGACGATCAACGGCAGATATACGATCTGGAACGGTCTGCATCCCGATGCGCAGCACAAAAGAAACAAGGACAGCCCTTTCCGGCCCCGCTTGGCATAATAGATGCTCATAAGGGTAAGGGTAAACGACATATTCTGGGCCACGAACCACACGCCGATCGAAAGCGGGAGAGGAAACACAGCGCCGCCCACATACAGGAAAATGGGAAGCATCACGGCATATCCTTCCCTCAGTCCATATTCCCACGCGGTCAGTACACAATAGACAACGCCCGCCAGCGCCACCAAGAGATTGAGCAGGCTCTCCGGATTGCTTTCTCCAAAAATCAAAGCAAATGGCAGAAAGACGTAAGAGGGAAACGGCGGGAAACTCACATAGTACTTGCCCTCAAAAACAGCCAGTTCCAGCCACTCATAATTTTGCCCCAGATCCAGCCGGCCGCTGAGCCAAGCCAGACACTGCTTTGTGTAGGAATTGTAGGGATTGTGGGTCAAAATCTCGCCGCAGTACAGGTACAGGATCAAGTAGATCCCCAAAACCACCAGCACCGGGTACGCGATATCCCTCCATGTTGCAGATTTTGTTTTCATAACAACAAATGAGGAAGGGAGCTCCTGTCTCCCTTCCCCCATCCTTTCGTGATGTTCCGAAAAACTGCCGCTTTAAAGCGGCGATAGTGTATTTTCCCCAACCTCGATACGTGCCGCATCAGATAGTTGAAGCACTGGCAGGTCCATCCTCCATCCTGCCGCCTTTCATAAAATATGTTTTATCACACAACATGGCGATATCGTCTTTGTTGTGACTGGAAAGGATAATTGTTTTTCCTTGTGATTTCCAATGCAATATGAGTTTGCGAACTTCTTCCACACTTGCGGAATCCAGAGAATTCATGGGTTCGTCCAGGATGATAAGGGATGGATCTTCCATGATCGCCTGGGCAATTCCCAATTTTTGTTTCATACCCAGAGAATATTTTGCCACTCTCTTTTTGGATCTTGGGTCGAGTCCTACAAGTTCCATAGCCTCGTAGATCTCTTTTTTGCCAATTTTACGGCGGATCATCGCCAGCAGCTTCAAGTTTTCATATCCGCTGAAATGGCCCAAGAATCCCGGAGACTCAATGATGATCCCAAGATCTTCGGGAAAGTCCATGTCTTTGCCGACAATTTTATCCCCCACGGAAACCGTCCCTTCGTCCGGCTTGAAAAAACCGCAGATGCATTTCATCAGCACCGTTTTCCCCGAACCGTTTCTCCCCACAAGTCCGGTGATCGTGCCTTTCTCAAATTCTACGCTCACATGGTCCAGCACGACGGTATCATTCAACGTAAGCGTAAGGTCTTTGACCGTGATCATCTGGATCCCCCTTAGTCATTTCGTTTGTAAAGAACTTTCCCTGCTCCCCAAAGTCCTGTCAAATAGGCAGCTCCTCCCAGCAGCATCATCCATAGGACGGCCACCGCGCTGGGGACCCCGTAGAGAGGGTCGTTTTCCTGCAGCCGGTTTGCCATGGAATAAGTGCCGGCCAAGTACGGGTTTGACTCTGGGAAAAATTTACCCAACACATAACTTGCCATGATGATGACGAGCAGAAGCAGCATCGACCATTTCAGACTTCGCAGCCACACGCCAAGACTCACCAAAAATACCGAAAGCATACTATTGTAGATGGCGGTTATGCAAAACAGGGAAAGAAACTTTCCGAGTTCCGATAAAAGGCCGTTCACATCCCCAAAGATGATACTCACCATGGATCCCGCCATAAAGACACAGACAGAGAACATCACAGCGGCAAACAGTGAAAACAAGATCCACAAGTTCCACCAACCATGTATGGATCTGGAACGGATGATGGTGATATACAATCTTCCCGATAATTCTTGTGAAAACTGTATCCCCAAAAATAAGAGCAGCGGCAAAAAAGAAAGAAGCCATTGCATGAGCTTCATCAAATTGTCGGATAGGATCCCCGCGCTGATCCCTCCAAAAATGCTGCAGTAAACTTCAAAACACGAGCTGTTCCCTCCATGGCCGCCGGCTAGAAAAAAACAAAGTGCTGTATAGCTGAGCAACGTAGGGAAAAATAGCTTTTTGCACGCATTTGGTCTCATTCTTTTTCTCCAATAAAGAAATTGTAATTGCCTATAAGTTTGCAGACCCACAAGAAAGAACCCACTGAAATCAGCAGGAGGACGATCACAGAATCGGCCAGTCTGGGGGCGTTCCCCGTATCTGCCAGCTTGTGCTGGGCAAAATTCACATGATAAGCGATGGACACCCAACCGCTCCACTCTTGCAGCAGAAGGTCTGCTGAAAACAGGTATCCCACAAAGATCATGCCCGATATCACGCACAGGCCCACAAACTTGCCCTTCCAAAGGTTCAGAGCGAACAATATCATGTTCAGTGCCAGCGTCCCTAAGAAAAAAAGCACTATGATACAGGCCACCGAAGTATAGGGGTCTGAGTTTTCGATCACGGTCAGCTCGATAGGCGCGCTCTCATTTAGCGCTCCGCCATAAGCGGTGAATAATGCCGTGTCGCTCCATATATTTTGAAAGTAACCTACGGAAAACCCAGACAGTGTACAGGCGGCCAATGCGAATAGAAGAATCGCCAAGGTTGAAATACAAATGTACAAAATCTGGCCCAAAACCCAGGCCACCCGGTTTTTCCTGATCAGGAGATAGGGCGTGCAATTGTCGATAAAGGGAACGTCCTGATACAACAGGAGGAAAATCAGCATGATAAACAGGAGCGCATATCTCTGTGTAAACATGAGAATAAACGGTTCAAATACCTGTATGGATAACCCGATCTCTTCACTGTATCCCACATATTCGCCGGTCATGGTCAGGCATAATAACAGCAATACAGCAAACGCACAAATCACCCTGGGATTACGCTTCCACTTTTTTATTTGCATCAATGCGAACACGAAGCTTGCCACCGCTCACCCTCCTTTCCACTCCCAAGTAGAACAGCACATAACACCCGATGAATACGGCGGCATGATATACCAACATATACAGGATCCCTGAAATGCCCGATTTGAAATGCAGCATATCATATACTGGGTCGAAACTGTAATACAGGTTCAGAAACCCCAAATGCAATTTGTCAAAGATAAAGTTCCCCCCATACGCCACGATCACGGGGAAGCACCAGGTAAAAAAGGGATTTGGCAAAAATGCGGAAGCAGCCAATGCAATGACCGCGCAAGAAGCACTGAAACAGGAAAAAAAGAGAACCTGACTGAAGATCACCGCTTTTCCGCCAAAGGCGCTGCCCAGTATTTCCCATGCTGTATCTTGAAGTTGGTCCCCATTTTCTAAAACGTACTGGTCAGTATAGGGAGCCGCGAAGACAACGCAGATCGTTCCAAATAGCAACAAGGGCACAAAAATCACCAAAAATCCACTGCCCCAAACGCTCAGGAATTTTTTCCCAGCATATGCCTTGACAGAAGGGTTTCGGTGCAAAGCGAACTGGAGGAACCCTGAGTTTGCATCCTCGCAAAATACGGCGGCATATGGGATGGATGCTAAAAATGGGGTCAGAAGCATAAGGGGAGAAAAATATACGGTCATATTAAAAAATTCCACGCAGTGATTTTTCGCTTCCCCAGTAATGATCTCTACCAAACCGATGCCAAATGCTTCCTGAGCGATCAGAAATACCGCTATAAGCGGGGAAACATACAAAGCAATATTCCGACTCAACCTGGATACATCCGATCTCATACATTACACCCTCATACGATTTCACCCGTAACAGCATTTACAGCAAAAGTCACATTGCTTATAGTTCCTTCCTGGTCGACTCTCTCCAGCCCAAACATCCAGATCGGCGTCAACGCGAATCCGCCATCATTGGGGAGATGGGCATACGCCAGGTTGATCATCTGTACAGTAAGGGACTGAGCATCCGACAGAGCTCTGCTGAGAACGGCCATGCCTTCCTTGCTCAGAATGTCTAAAGCGTCTTCCAGTTTGATAACTTCCACTTCTTTTTTGGTTGCATCATCGATTTGCGAGGAGCGGAAATTGAGCAGCAACAACTTTCCATCCTCTCCGATACAGGCACGGACTTCTTCATAGGGAGGGACCTCCTCCAAAGAGGATGGCTGTACACCGGAATTTACGATCGGAAGTCCCTCTATGACAGGCTGGCATACGATGTCATAAAAATACCCAGTTTCCTCATTCCCATACTTGGCGCAGAGTGCCGGGACAAAATGGGAAACACCTATATCTGCTAGAATGGATTCCAACTGTTCAACGTATGGATTGTCCAGATCTTCATCTGCAACAAAATTCTCCATGGTGGTGTCCAGTTCCACAGACTCGGTTGTCCGATAACTGGTATGTTTGATATCCGGATTGAAGCTCAAAACTCCGTGATCGTTGCTGTAGTTATTTCCACCATTTGCGTTGGCCTCTACACTGTACTCCCCATCCAACAGCCGATCTGCCATCTTTTTCTGGAAACTTTCATCAGCAATATCAAAATCAGCCGACTTCCAGATGTAAATTTTTTCCTGCGTTACAGGGACTACTTGTGCATCCAGAATCAACGATAAATTTCCTTGTTCATAAACGTCCACAACGGTCTCCGGCATCTGGGACAGATGGCTGTTGTCGACTGTTTTGGGAGATTCCGATGCCTCTGCGGACACATAGGAAGAGGAAGATGCCTCATTCAAGGTTAAAAAGCTCTCCCGGTCAGCAAAGTCTGGCGGTGTGCCACAGGAGGCTAACACAAGGAGCGATAAACATATCGTGATAAGATGCGTTGCTTTTTTTAACCGGGGCATTTAAAAAGTCCTTCCTTTCACTATGATAAAAATACAAGGTTACTTTCCTTGCTTGTAAAGTGGTCATCTTTGGCTCTAAGTATAACCTTGTTCCTTGATACTTCAATAGCTTTGGAATGAAACGACAAAAAACCGTCAGTTTTGGGCACAAAACTGACGGTTCAACTATTTATTGCTGTTATCTCAGCTTTTCACAGTCCGTTCTTTTCATGGTCTGCCCCTGTGGTCGGGAAAGATACCAAAACATGAAAGACTTGGGGACTCTGCGTACTGTAAAATTCGATTTGTCCCCCATACTTTTTCAGCATTCTTTTCACGCTTTGCAGACCCACACCGTGGAGGTCCTTGTCTTGTTTCTGTGTAATAAACTGGCCCTCTCCATCTTCTATCGGAAGATGATCACAGGCGTTA
>DXXG01000030.1 GCA_019416455.1 Clostridiales bacterium
TAACGCCTGTGATCATCTTCCGATAGAAGATGGAGAGGGCCAGTTTATTACACAGAAACAAGACAAGGACCTCCACGGTGTGGGTCTGCAAAGCGTGAAAAGAATGCTGAAAAAGTATGGGGGACAAATCGAATTTTACAGCACGCAGAGTCCCCAAGTCTTTCATGTTCTGGTGTCTTTCCCGGCCACAGGTGCAGACCATGAAAAGAATGAACTATGAAAAGCTGAGATAACAGCCAAAAAATAGTTGAACCGCCAGTTTTGTGCCCAAAACTGGCGGTTTTTTGTCGTTTTGTTCCTAGATGGTTGATTTTTTGTGGGAGTGGACTATATACTATGGGTACATTTTTTGCTGTATGTCAGAGCAGAAAGTTTTCTAGAGAATTTTTCGAAAAATGCATGCACATTTTAGATGAGTAAATGTGGATATACAGACAGGAAGCAGAGCAAGAAAGTGTTACATTTACCGGCTATAGCTTTTCTGAAATTTAGCTCTTTCTCTAGAAATGGTCTCAAACGCAAACTGGATTCAATGTAAGGTTCGAAATTTCAGAAAATAGGAGTTAGCATTGTTTATGTAATGCGGTCATGACGTAAAAGAGTTTTGTAACTACAGGTTCTCTTAATGGGCCATAACCATTGAAATGAAATGAGGGGATTGTGTGTTTCATTATTGTAAATGGATATCATGGATCTTATCGGGAAATAAGGTTTATATATTTGATGAACGGAAGGACCAAATGTATCTTCTTCGGGGAGTTGGATACTCGATTTGGGTATTGATAGAAGAGAATAGAACGCTTGCTCAAATCAAAAAAACTATATCAGAAAAATATGCAGAAACTCAATTTGATATTGTAAGTTCTGATATAGAAGAGTTTTTGTCGAAGTTAGTAGAAAAGGAGATTTTATGCTGTGAATAGAAATACTCTTCCTCGAGTTCAAGATTTGTACAATGAAGGATATCTAGAAAGAAGACTTATTTCTGTAACGATAGAACTATTGAATGCGTGTAACTGGCATTGCAGACATTGTTATTTGCCTCAGCACAACAATACGGGACTTAAATATGAAACTGTGATAAAGCTGTTGCATCAAGCGCGAGAGTTGGGAACTATGGAAGTGGTGCTAACTGGAGGGGAAGTCTTTTTACGAGATGATATTTTAGACATTATTGAAAAAGCGCGTTCACTCTATTTGAGAGTCTATATTTATAGCAATGCTTCCTTGCTCACAGAGGAAATAGTCAAGAGGCTTTCGGAATTTTATATTACCCAATATTCGCTGACAATGTTTTCTATTGATGATGAAATACATGACTATGTTACACAGCAGAACGGGTCCTTAAAAACATTGCTAAAAAATATTGACCTTCTAAAATCATATGGAATTCCCATAGAGATAAAAACACCAGTAATGAGTGTGAATAAGGATTCAATTGAAGGTGTTAACAAGTTCTGTAAAGAGAATGGCTTTGTTTTTGGAGCGACACCCTCAATCAATGCAAAGTCGAATGGTGATAAAGATCCATTGGAATTGAAGCTTGCTCCTAACGAACTTCAAAGTGTCGTGTTAGAGTTAGAGAAATTAGAGTCAAATTCGCGGACAGGGGTTTCTGAGCAAGCGACTCCTGGACAAAATCCTTATAAAATAGATGCTTTTTCACAGAGAGAATTATGCTGTCCACTTCTTAGAAGCAAGCTCTTTATAGATTGTGAAGGCAATGCTTTTCCGTGTACTTCTTTTTATTATAAAGTCGGAAACATTATTGATGAATCTTTAAGTGATATTTGGAATAAATCCCAATCGTTACATTATGTGCAGACTTTAAGGAATAGCGACCTTGAAAGCTGTTTGAAATGTGAATTAAGGGATTTCTGTACAAGGTGTCCAGGTTTGGCGTTGCTAGAAGATGGCGATATCCTGGGCTGCTCAACTGCAGCAAAAGAAATGGCTGTTGCAAGGAAAGCGTTGTACGAAAGTTTAATAGTTCATTAGCTATAATTCTAGGTCAAAAACACCACTACTGAGGAGGATAGCTTAATTCACTCAATTACATGTTTGTTCCCGCAACTTTAATTTAAGAAGCGGTAACATAATTCTCTCTACAAGAAATATTTTTTGTGGAGATACACCTGTGCTACTTAGGTGATAATAGCGTAAAGGAGGTGAGCATGATGGAATATAATAAGCCTGAATTGGAAGCAGCGGACTCCATCTACATTTTTGCATGCAAACACAGCACTTGTAATGGGCAAACCCGCGTTCTGCTGGAAGCGGATGAGGTCCCGATTATTGATCTCAACGAAATGGGATCGGACGCTAAAGCGAGTTAAATTTGTCCAATTAAAAAGTGTATCCCCCATGTCACAGGGTTCGAAAGATCCCCCAACATGGGGGATACTCCTGCGAGAAAACAAAAGGCTGCCGCCGGCTGGTTGCTTGCGTTTTCCCGTAAAATTTGCAGCGATGAGGAGAGTTGAAAATGCTGAAATATCTCTCGAAAGGGAAAGGCTTTCTTTTTTTAGGGACTTTATTTTCCGTGATTGCCACAGTGGCGCAAGCGACCATACCGTATTTGAGCAAGCTCCTGTTTGATTACGGCTTTGGCGGGGAATTCCAGACCATCCTGTGGCTGATCCTGGCCTATCTCGTCTGCGCTGCAGTTATCTCACTAGGCCAGTACCTGTCCCTCTTGTTCCAGTGGAAGCTGATCCGAAGGTTCAATATCAATCTAAAAGCGGCCCTGGTAAAGGGTATCTTCCGCCACACGGTCCCGGATTTTCAAAAGAAATCCATCGGGGACTATCTCTCCATCCTCACAAACGACACAATGGCCCTGATGTCGGACTGGCTCGACCCGCTTTTGGACATCGTGAATTTTTCCCTCACGCTGGTGGTTTACGCTGTGTTCCTCTTTGTGTTTGTGGATTTCCGCATTGCCACCGTGATTTTGCTGGCCTCCCTCTTGGCTGTCTTCCTGCCGAAAATCACCGCCAAGGAGCTGTCCTCCCGCCGCAAACAGGAACTGGGGGAGATGGAGACCTACACTTCGAAGGTGAAGGATTTGTTGGAGGGTTTTAAATTTCTCAACCGACGATCTTTCGAGCCCATGGCTAAAGAGCACGAGGAGTACCTGAAAAAAGCGGAAAACTGCCGCTACCGCCGGGGGGCGTTTTACTCCTTTACCTTGAACATCAACGGGTTTGTTTTAAATATTATCAACCTCTCTGCCTTTGCGGCCGTAGCGGTCCTGCTGTTTCAAGGGGAGATCACCGTGGGCACCGGCGTGGCCACCCTGGGCTACATCGAGAGCTTCCTCATCCCCATCCAATACATTGTAGAGAGCATCAATGCCATTGTCTCCACCAAAGAGGTAAAGGAGAAGGTTCTGTCCTACACAGAGTACCGCCCCGCTCTTCAGCAGGAGCTGCCGGCCCATGCGTGGCCGCTGGACTTGGAGGGCGTTACCGTGGAATACGACGGGTTTTCGCTGCGGAATTTCTCCTACACCTTCCGGCCCGGGAAAAAGTACGCCGTCATTGGCCACAACGGTTCGGGGAAATCCACCCTGTTCCACGCCATCCTAAAGTATGCGCCCCTCTCCCAGGGGGAGGTGCGGCTAGGTACATACGATGCCAAGGACTACGACGTCTCTAAGGTGATGGCAGACGTGTGCCAGCACGAGCACATGTTCGCAGTCCCCTATGAAAAGAACGTGACGCTGTTTGGCGCCTATTCTGCGGAAAAGCTGCCGGAAATCGAGGGGGAACTGCAGGGGGATACCCTGGACATGGTGAGGGGTTCTGCTGACTGTACCACCCTGAGCGGAGGCCAGCAGCAGCTGGTGCACCTCATCCGGCTACTGCTGTCGGACCACCCGGTTCTGCTGCTGGACGAGCCCTTTTCGGCCATGGACAAAGCCAACCGTGACCAGTTGCAGGAGAAGCTTCTCCGCATGCCAGGCAAAACCATCCTGGTCATCACCCACGACCTCACCCCGGAACATCTCGCCCTCTACGACGAGGTGCTGATTCTGCGGGACGGGCGCCTGTGCTTTGCGGGGAGCCCGGAACAGGCGGTAGCGGAGATGGGGAACTATATATAAATGTAAGGGAAAAGGGGAAATAGCATGTGTCTATTGGATTAGAAACGCACAAAACAGAAGACTACGGAAAACTATTTCGCTATTCCTTTGAGTTATATGTCATTGCAATTATTTTTGTTAATCTTACTGCGAAAAAACTGCGGAAAAACCTATTGAAGAGTATTATGCTCAAAACGAATGGGTGGATTTGGGCGGAAGTTTTCATCGTTCCTTTGAGGAAAATACGGAAGGCTACAGCGTATTGGTAACAGAATATGAAATTTTGGAAAAAGAAAAATATTTTGAACGGCACCATCTGACTACCTCAAACCAGAGTGTTGCAGATCCTTACCAGTACATTATGGAAGTCACCATTAAGATTCGGAATCAAAATAACGAAAGTGGAAACTTCAATAAATCTTACAGGATAAAATTGCATCAAATCACAGTGTATGCACGCAAACTGGAAACAAGTTCTACGACTGTATAGAGCGATATTTCCGTTCGTGTATAGTAGGCCCAAGGAAATGCAATGGAAGAGTCATATCTCTTTGACAGAGTGTACTGCTAGCGCATACTTATTGGATGAATCCGCCCCATTCTCCCTCTGCCGTTCTTCCACCACAAGAAAGCCCTTCTGGACCAGGTCCCGAAGGGCTCTTCTTATGGTGCTCTCTGACATCTTCAGCTCCCTTGCCATTGTGGGAATTGCCGGCCAGCAGACACCTTCCTTGTTGGCCCTACCCCGCAGGTACAGATACACCGCAATAGCTCGGGTGGGCAGCTCGCTCTGGTACAGTTTCTTAAGGTCTGTCATCTTCTCGCTCCTTTCCTGAGGTTGTTTTTCGCCTGGTGGGCGCATTGGCGTGGACTTTTGTGTTCAGTTGTTCGAGGTGGTCAGATGGGGGAGGAGGCGCTGACTTTTTCGCTGGTTTCGGCTGTGCTGCCCGTACTTCCACGGAGATTTCCTCCACGGAAAGCTGCTCCTGCTTCGGCGGCGGGAACTTTTCCCGGATGGCTTTCACCAAGGTGTTCTTTCCAGCGTATGCCACAGGCCGGTTTCCTTTGTCTGGAACCGTGTACGGCTCTCCAAAGGAGATCCCCCACTGGAAAAACAGCTTCAGCTTCACCTTCATGGGGTACGCCCCGGTTTTCATCACGATGAACTGGCCCTTGGGCATGGACTTCAGCTCGTCCGGGGTCATGAGGGGCCGCTCGATCATCTGCAGGGACTGAGAGCCACTGTCCTTGCCCTTGCTCACCGATCCGCTCTGCACCGTCCGGCTGCCCAGGGATTTGCTCATCACCTGGGCGGTTTCGCTGTTGGGGGCGAAGCCGCCGAAGATGGTCAGCTGGGTGTTGTCCACGATGATCTCCGCTCCTTCTTTGCCGTAGTTTTTCTCCAGCTGTCCCAGGCTCTGGATGATGGGGACAATGGAGAGCCGCCGGGACCGGCTGGCGGAGAACATCATTTCCGCACTCTCGATTTTCGGTAGCGTCCCAAATTCGTCAGCGTAGAACACCGCACGATTGGGGAGCTTCCCGCCGTTGTCATCGGCTACCGCCAGGATCTCCCGGTACAGCTGCTGGATGATGAGACTCACCATGAAGAACTTCGAGGGATCTTCTTCCGGCATCACCAGGAATAGCGCTGACTTCTCCTTGCAGAAGGTTTCCGCGTCCACAGCGGTGTCGAAGCAGAGCAGCTGCTCCATCTCCGAATCCAGGAAGGCGTTGAGCCGGGCCAGGGTGGTGGACATGACCGATGCCATAGCCTGATCCGCTGTGGAAGTGGCCGCCCCAGCGAACCACTTGGCCTTGTGGGTGTCCGGCAGCATGGAAAGCAGCACCTGGAACTGGGTCTGCCCCTTGGACTGGCTGGGGGCCATCAGCTCCTGGATGATCTTGAACACAGACACGATGTGCCGCTGGGTCGGGGGACAGAACTCCGCCACCAGAAGGATTGTAGCCGTGAGCAAGCCCTCGGCTGCGTCGTAGAAGAACTGGTTCTGTCCGAAGTTCTGCCCGTCCATCCCGGCGGTGATGATGGTTTTGGAGATGATTTTTGCATATCGCTCGGCCTTGGCCTTGTAAAGCAAAGTGTCCGGGTGGGCCTTGAAGGCGTCCATGTACTTGCTCACCAGGTGCAGGAGGTTAAATCCATCACTGCGAGTGGGGTTCCGCAGGTCGATGACCCCCACCCGGTAACCGTAGCACTCCTGAGCAATGCGCCCGTAATTTCTTACCACGTCGCCTTTGGTGTCCGTGGAGAGGAAGGACATCCCGCTGGCCATGGCGTATTCCAAGCAAGGATACAGCCAGTAGGCGGTTTTGCCCACGCCAGCAGCGCCGATCATGATGGCGTGGACGTCCCCGGCGTCCACTAGGGCAGTGGTGGTGCTGGGCTTGGGGAGAGGCTTTCCGGGCTGCTTGCGCATCCGGCACACCACCAGATTCCGTATCACCCGGAACAGGTTGTAGGGCAGATGGCGGTCTGTCCGACAGCCCACCACAATGCCCTGTTCTTTGGGCAGGTGTTCTCCTTTCCTCCACAACTCCGGCTCGAAGGAAATGTGGAGATACGTCCGCCGGATTTCTCTCTTGGTGGCCCATCGGGCAGTGCCGTGCTGGCCGTGGCCCACAGTCTTTGCCTTGATGTTCAGGTTGTACATTCCCGACAATCCGGCAATCACTGCCAGGGTTCCGAACATGAGACCTCCCGCGAGGATCAACTGTGCAATTGGCTGCATATCCGTCAGCTCCTTTCTGGTTTTCAACAATTCTTGAGGCAGAAAAGAAAAAGGCGGCGGGAATCTTCCATCCTGTGGAAAACTCCAAGCCACCTTCTCTTGTCTAGCTTAATTTCTAGCTTACCGATAATCTCTATGGAACTCTCCATGATTTTTTCTTTTCTGTCTATAGTTACCCTGGTATAGTTCCCCTTCCCCTGTCACCATGACACCCTCCCCCTGGCAGGGGATGGGCAGAGTGACCCCTTGTGAGTAAAGTTGAGTTTCGCTCAGCGGAAGGTCCCGTCCGGTAAAATCACATGGACATGGTCAGCCCTTGGCTTTCTTCTGGGCGAAAGAAGAGCAGTTCGTCGTTCCAGTCCTTCTGGCTGGGAAACTCTGCGGATAAGGTGACATTCCACTCCCGCAGCAATTCCGCGGCAATGCGGCGGGCGGCTTTGTGACCGGCTTCGTCATTGTCCAGGCACAGGACGACTTCCTGCAGCTGGGGCTGCGTTCCCAGCAAGTGCTGGATGGGGGCTGCGCTCACCCCGCACAGGGCCACATAGGTGTGATCCCGCCACCCCTCCGGGTGCAGGGAAATGTAGGATAGTAGATCGATGGGGGCTTCAAAGGCGTACAGTTTCCCGCTGGTACCTGGCCAGTGGAAGCTGTACGCTTTTTCACTGCCCGGTAGGGTCTGGCGAAAGGAGGAACCGGTGAGGGTCCCTCTGGCGTGGAGGTGCCGCACCTTTCCTTGTCCATCCCGGCCCACAAACACAGCATTGTGGTGGTCGGCGCTCTCGTAAAGCAGACAAGCATGGGCGAAGGCGGACACCACCTCCGGGTCAATCCCCCTGGTTTGGCACAGGTAAGCGAACACCCGCCGCATATTGTTATGGGCGGGTGGAATTTCCAACTGTTTCGGTTCTTCTTGCTTGGTACGAGGCAAGTTAGGCGGGGAGCGGGCAGGCAATTTTTCCAGATCTGCCACGGAGCAGTTTAAGAGCATGGCCGCCGCCTGTTCCTCGGACTCACCGTAGAAGTAGCGGAAGAAGTCCACGGCGTCGCCGCCCTGCTGAGTGTACTGGTCGAACCACACGTTGTTCCGAATGGTGACCCGCTCGTCATGAAATTTCCACTCCCACTCGCTGCCCAGCTTCTTCAGGGTTTCCCCACGGGAACGGAGTAAGGCCACCAGGTCCGTGTGTCCTGCCAGATAGCGTTCTTTCTTAGTAATAGGTATCTCTCCCTTACGAAATAATTGAAAAGGGAAGCCAGGTAATCTTCCTGGCTTTCCCTCCATCTACATACTGAATTTTTGTCCAAGAGCCAGCTTCTTCTCCGCAATCTTTTGCCGGAGCTTGGAGTCTGTCAGCCGGGCCACGGGCGGGTCGATCTGAAATTGGCGTCCAAAGATCTGCCCCACCTGCCGCAGCAGCCGGGTGGCCATGGGTAGGAGGGGCGGGGTGTAAGCGGGATGCTGTGCCTGCAGCTGTTCCTTTTCCAACTCTGTCGCTGCCCGGACCACGGCATTTCGCACAGGCTTGAAGTCCGGGTTTTGGGACAATGGAACCCGCTCTATGGGTCGCTCGTCATAGACGTTCCGGGCAGCCTGTTTGTCCTGATACCACAAGTCATAGAGCTGGGCGATGTGTTCCTCCTTGGCAAGCTCGTCCACGATCTGGTTGACCAGGGTCTTTAACTCGGGCCGCAGGTATCCGTACACCTTCTTGCCCTTTACCTGGTCAAGCCGCCGAGCCAGCTCTCGAAGGAGCAGCTCCACCTGGGGATTTTCGCAGCCACTCTGGTTGATTTGCTCTACCAGGGCGGCAATCTTCTCCCGGCTGACCCGCCGCAACTCATCCCTATGAGTGGTCTGCCGCTCATAGACGCTGACCAAGTCCTGGCGGAAGATCTCTTGGGCCAGCGCCGAGCGTATTTTATTCATGCCCTGCTTGGTGAGGAACCCCTCTCCCGGTTTCGTGGAGTAGGCGATAAGGTGGACGTGGGGATGGTGGCCCTCGTTGTGAAAGGCTGCGTACCATTTCAGGTGATTGGGCGCTATCTTCAGCCCCTGGGCCAGCTTCCCCGTCTGAGAGCGGAGCAAGTCCCTCCAGCGGGCAGCGGAGTCAAAGCCAAGCCGCTGGGCGTCCTCCCGGCGAAGGGAGAGGATCAAGGTCCAAACAGGCCCCTGGTGAGCGTCCAGTTCTTGGGCGACACGAGAGAGAACTACCGGCTCCCCGACGGTAGTGAACAGGCCATGGCTTCCCAAACGTTCTGCCCTAGGGCGGGTGGCCATGTATTCCATGTAGCCCTCCACGCCAGGGGCTTCCACCCCTTCCCGTGTGGCGATGTACTTGGCATAGCCACCACGGGAACGGGTTTTGTTGTCCCTGAGGTAGCCGAACTTTGTGATGAGTTGGGCCATGATTGGGTTTACTCCTTTTCGATGTTTTGCGGTATTGCGTCAGCAAAATGGCGGTTTTCCAAACTGCCAAGCAAAACTCGGAGAGATGGTGTCAACCATCTCTCTGCCAACTGAGGGCTTGCTCAAAGGAGATCATCCCATTGGTTCTGCGGATTTCCTGGACGCATTGCCCGCGCAGTCGCTTTAGCTCCTGCTGATTTACTTCGCAGACAGCGGCCAGAATGTTGGATATCACAGCCTGTTCCACTGCCATCTTGAACAGCAGCCGCCCCATGCGGTTGGAGCTCTCGTCCACAATGCCTTTCACGGTGGAGGGGATGACATCGGCCAAGTAGTCCTGGCTTTGCTGACTGGAGACATAGCCAACGTAAAACAGAATGGCTTTTTCAATGAATTCACTTCTACTGACGCAGTTATCGGTGTGGTAATACTGGTCAGCCAACTCCAACGTGGAGGGTTTAATCCAAAGCTGGAACCGTCGTTTTACCTCTTGTTTTTCATTTTCTGGTATTTCCATGCAAAATGGCTCCTTTCGTTCATGGCACCTGGAATAGCACCGTGCCAAAGCTGGTGTTTTCTAGGTGTTTGGGGAAACCCAGCACCGCAACCAGGCACCTAGGCCCCAAAACCGGCACCGTCTTTTCCGTGAGAGAAAATCCCTCAAAAAGCCCGAAGCGACCGGCTCTGCCGGGCGCTGTGAACCGGGAAGGGGCCGTCTTACGGCACCGTCCCTTTGTCCTGCTTGTTTTTCACACCCTCTCTGTCGCCCTGAACCGGGCCTTTTTCCGGAGGAGAGAAATCCGATGCTTTTCCGCAGGAAAAGACGGGTGCCGCACACCCGAGGGTTTCTCAGGGAGCGAGCCGTTGGCTCGGTTCCGCACACGGGGCCCACACGGGCCTTTTTTGGGTTGGGATGGGTACTTTCCCTACCCTGGGAAGAAACTCCGCACACAGGGCCACACGGGGCGCAACAGGCGGGACTGGTTTTCTTTCCGGTGGTGAGCACATCCGAACTGGTTTGTTTCGTTTATTCCTGGGCGGAATCAGTGTCATCCAGGAACTCCCGGACGGTGGGCGGCACGTGGCGCTCGTAAAGACGGCCCAGGGAGTAGATAAGTTCGGTGTCCACCGTGGTGTCTTTTTTGGCGAGAAAATGAGAGAGAGCCTCCAGCTTCTTTTCCGGAAACTCCAAAGTGATGGTTTTGTTCATGGGGCGCTCCTTTCCAAAATAGAGAAAGCCCCTGCCAGACATCTGGACAAGGGCTCTCAAGACTTGTCTGCTTATGTTTGTTGTAGTTTGTGGGGAATCCAGGTGGTTCTTTCAGTGAAATTGAAGATCCCACTGTGGTTTGTTCCCAATCTCCTGCCGGGTTTCCATCAGCGCCTTGTCCAGCACCGCCTGGTCAAACCCGGCGGCCCGGTACCCCTCTCGGATGGTATCCAGGTAGAAAAGGGAAGGCTCGTTGCAGTCGAATCCCGGCTGCATCACATAAGCCATGGCAGTGACTGTTTTACCGTCCAGCTCCACAGGGAGGTTCACCTTGCCATAGTAACGAGGAAACCCTTCATACAGATCGAGACAGGCTTCATCCCGAACACTCACCTTCCACAACAGAACGGGGACATTGCCTCCCTCGCTCCGCTCAATGGTGGCGTGGGCATTGTGTGGTCTGCCCCGGAAGAGAAGGCGGTAACCGGACAGTTCTGCCTTGCCCGCCACCTTAGAATCAGGGCAGCGATAGCCCATCTGGCCCAGGTTCAAGTTGCTGCCGTAGGCCAAGTAGAGTTTTGTTTTCATATTGCGTCACTCCTTGTTGTGTTACATCTGCATGGTGAAACTTTGGTATTCACCATGCTCATTATTTGATTCTTCTTCTATTTCCGGTGGAGATGGAGGAGGCTGCGGCAAACGCTCCAGGGCAGCCAGACGCATCCGTTCCCGCTGTTTTTGAAGCTGGGCGGGGTCACGCCACGCCAGGTTCCCCTCCAAGTTTTCCAGAAGATGTTTCCTTGCTGTGGAAAACTCATCCCCAATCATGCCCATGCGCAAAAGCCAGGTCCGAAAGGTGTAGGCCGGGTTGGTGGTCTGGGTCTTGGTGTGGCTGGCGGCCCGCTGATTCAGCGCCTGGGCGCATACCGCCAGGCACAGCTGGATGTCCGCCTTGATCTTCCCGGCGTGCTCCACGGTGGAGTTGAACAACCGGAACTCCACCGTGCCTTTGGAAAACACACTGTGGAGGTTCAGGGCGTGGTAGCGGGAGGCGTGATAATGGGTGCTGCTGCCGTCCTCCCCGCCGTACCAGATTTTCTGAAAGGCCTGCATGGTTTGAGGCCGTTTGCGGTTGAGCTCCCGGAGAAAACGCTCATCGGTGGGCTTGCAGTAACCCCAGCGGGACTCGTTTACCTGGAGTGCCTGGAATAACAGGTCCTCTTTGCTGTAGAAGATGTTCACCAGGTTTCGCAGGGTCCTGGCATTGAAATCCGCCGCCTCCACATGAATATGGATGCCGCAGGAGGCGTTGGAAAAAGCTCCCTTATGGCGAAGCTGCCGCACCAGTTCCTGGATGGTGGGAATATCTTCATAGGTGCAGATGGGGCTGACCAGCTCGGTTTTGTATTCGGCATCCGCGGATATGATCTCACCACGGCTTCGCTTTTGTGGGACGATGCTCCCGTCAAAGGTGAACTTCCACTCCCTCCCTTGGGAATCGGTGGCGGTGAAGGTTTTGTAATAGGTGCCCAGGTACCTGCTCTCCCCGCCGAGAAAGGACGCGGCCACCTGAGAGGCTCTCTCCCGGGTGATACCGGTCATCTCCACCTCAATGCCGAAGCGCAGCTGCCGAAGATCCGTTTAAAGTTCCCCTCCTTCCATAGCGGTCTTGATCCTTCCAAGCACGAATTCCACACAGGGGATGGCTACGGAATTTCCCAAAGCCCGGTACCGGGCGGAGTCGGAAGCGTCGGGAAGGGCTGTCCAACCGTCCGGGAACCCTTGGAGACGCTCACATTCCAACGGGGTCAGGCGGCGGATGAGCTGGGGTGTTCCCCCGTCTGCCACAACAAGTGGTGTGTTATTCCCGCCGGTACCGTAGCTCTCCTGCATGGTGGGAGCCACCTGCAGAGGACCATCATAGCGACAGTCCTGGCTGTGATTGTCAAAGAGGAGTACTGCGGGCTGGTGACCGTGTTCCTGGGCACGAAGGGTGGAGGATACATTTTCCGACCACTCCATCACCTGGCCGCCTTGGTCAGAAAGACACAGCACAGAGGGCGCCATGTTCCCGGAAGGTGAGGCTTTCAGGGTGGGAGAAACAGTTTCTGAGTAGCTGATGCCGCCCGCTCCCGCGCCTGCTCCCGCCGAAAAGGACGCAACAAAAGTCTGCATCTGCAGGTTCTGTGTCGCCATAAGAGCACTGGTAATATTTCCGGAGTCGATCACTTCGTTCCGCTGGTTGATGTGGAAGGCGGCATGAGTCCCGCCTGTACCTTCAGCGCCCACTCCAGCTTGGGGGGCAGAGTTTTGCCCCGTTTCACTGCTCTCTGGAGGATGCCCCGGCAGGCGCGCGGGCTCAAATAGTATTTGGGCGGCGGTCGTTCCTCCAAGATCTGCCACAAGGAAGATGCGCGCTCTGCGCTGGGGGACGGACCAGTATTGAGCGTCCAGGGTTCGCCAAGCCAGAGAGCATCCATCTCCCATAACGGCCCCAGCAGGGTGCCAGCGCCCGTTCGGAGGTCGAGGCACTGTACAGGACGGGAGTGCCAAACGGATGGTTTCTTCCAGGACGATCCGAAAATCTTCCCCTCCCGCGGAGCTGAAAGTTCCCGGCACGTTTTCCCACACCATGAATCTTGGCCGAAGAAACTCAGCTGGTCGTTCTCTATTTTGATCCACCTCCCTCATCTCTCGTATCAAACGGATCTGTTCTAAAAACAGCCCCGACCGTTCTCCCGCCAGACCGGCCCTGGCCCCGGCGATGGAAAGATCCTGGCATGGACTGCCCCCGGTGACAATATCCACAGGAGGAATGTCCCGGCCCTTCAGCTTGGTGATGTCACCCAGCTGAGCCATCTCCGGGAACCGGAGTTGGGTCACCCGCAGAGGGAACGGTTCAATCTCGCTTGCCCAGACCGGGGTGATGCCTACCCGCCGGGCGGCTAAAGGGAACCCGCCGATGCCATCGAACAGGCTGCCCAGGGTGATGATCATGGCGCCATCCCCATGGAAGGCGATGCGTCCTGCTGCAGGGGCGTCGCCTCCTGCCTCATCTCCCAATCCTTGTCCTGCCACAGATGGACATAGAGCTCCGCTCTGTCCAGGGAGATGGGCCATTGCTCAAACCCTTCGCCCCAGCCGTCTGAGGCTTGGCCGGAGAGATAACCGACAAGCTGCCGCAGTTCCTCTCCCTCCAAAGTGCTGTCGATCCTGCAATCCGCCACGCCCCAGAGGACGTCGTCCTTTTCCTCCACACCAAATCTGGCGGAACGAACCTTCCAGGACAGGGTATCGTTCTTGTCATACCAACGCATCAGTCCCCGTTCCTGTTCCTCGGGAAGTTGCTCCGCTGCCAGAGCGGTTTGGATGTTCCCGGCGTAGGGAGTAAGTTCTCTGCCCGTCAGTTCCTCTGGTTCCTCTTCCAGCTCTCCCCATTCATTTCGGCAGTATCGTTCCGCCGTGACGGGGAAATAGAGTTTCAGCTCCATGGGATCGGGCTGGCGGATCTGGAAGGTATCGTATTCCGGATTGAGGGCGGTATGCTGCCCTGTATCCCAATCCACCAGAAACCGCCCGGCGGAATCCACTTTGGCAAGGGTCCCTTGGGAACCATTGTCCACCGGGGATTCCTGATTTCCTTTGGACGTAAGAAGGACGCGGCTCCCAGGTGGGAACTGCGTCCTTAGAAATTGCACGTATTTTTGAAAGGTCGTCATTGTTTCTCCTTCCTTTGTACCCGGCCAGTTCGCAGCAGAGGTGGGTTCCCAGGCTGCTGATCCAGGATCTCCTGCCGAAGCAGCGTGTCAAAATCCATGGGCCTGCCAGTGACAGACCGCACCTCGCCGCCCCTGTGGAGCCGGGTCTTGATTTCTTCTCTGGTCAGTGTGTAATAGCCGTATTCCGTAAGGAGCTCCACACCTTCCTCCGGGTGGAGCTCCAGGTATTCCTTCAATGTAATAAGAATCATCCTTTCTCAGTCTGTAACAGGCACGCCGTATCCCTTGATCTCCCCGAAGCCCACGGGATAACTGTTCCGGCGCACCTGGTCGCCCGAGTTTCCCTCAATGGTGTAAACCCTTCCGTCTGCCACAGATTCCACGATCCCAACATGGTCGGCAATGGAAGAATCGCTGCCGTACCACTGGAAGAAAATCAGCATCCCCGGTTCCGGGGTGGCGGAGCCCGGCAGCCACTGGCCCCGGTTCTGGAACCACTGGACGCCTACGCCGCATCCCGCGAACTTGGGGACGATCCCAGCATCGATGTAGCCGCACTGGTCGGCACACCAGCTGGCGAAGATGGCGCACCACTCCACCCGTGATCCGAAGCCATACCAGCTCCAGTAGGGCTGGCCGCCGGTCTGCCCGATTTGGGATTGTGCCACGGCCACCATGTCGCTGGCAGTAGTTGCCAGAATCTTTTCAAATTCCTCCGGGTCAATGTCCGTTCCAAAGGCGGCGTTCACATTGGCGATCAGTTCTTCATTGGTTTGGTCCGGGGCAAAGCAGCCCACCAGCTTCTCCACAAAATCCGGTTCTTCTCCGTAAGGCGACAGCGCCAACCAGTATAGCGCTTGGGCCTTGCGAAACTCGTCGAATCCGAAGCCCGCGTCTTTGAGAGCGTCTTGCAGTTGGGTAAGGAGACTGTCGGAGGTTTCCAGGAAGCCGAGGCTGCCAATGTCCAAATCCTCCATGACAGCAGAAACCAGTTCCGGGCTGTCCCAGTCAAAGTCCCCCTGAAACACAGCCTCTACGGACAGGACCGGGAGCAGAAACAAAAGAAGCACCGCCAGCAGGACTATGCCGATCTTTTCCCAGTTTCTCCGGTCAGTGGCCAGGGCTACGGCGATCTTTTTCAGGGCCGCGCCTAGAGTTGCAGACATGGGCCATCCTCCTGTGTTTCATCTTCTGTTTGGCTCTGATGGAACACTTCAAACAAAGGGCTGTTTTCATAAAGCTGGCGGCAGGAGCCTTTTTGGGGGAGTTCATCTTCTGGCTCCGCAATCCTCTGGATCTGGGCGGATTCATGGAGATGCAGGCGCGCGCCTTGTTTCCCGTGGGAAATGGCATAGCGGATATCTATGTCCTTTCCGATTACTTGACTGTACTCGCTGGCTACCATGCCCACATAAGAAAGAGCGGCCCGCATCCCGGCGGAATCTCCACCCATGGTGGTTTTCGCCACCGCCTTGGCGTGGATCAGTGCCAGTCGAAAAATAGCTTCATAGCGGTCTTGGTTTTCCATCATCTGCCACCTGCCTTTCCAAACATGGCTTCCTTGAATTCCGGGAAATGAACCTGGAGAAGATACCGCTCGTTGCCGCAGCGGTATAAACAGATGCCTCGCTCAGAGTGACGGATCAGCTGGAATTCCGCATCCTCCAGCTGGAGGGTGTCGCAGAAGGATTTGGGTTCCAGCTGGCCGGGGCTGAACAAAAACTGGTGGACGGGAATGGAGAACAGGGGCTTTGTCAGCTCCTTCACCCCAGGCTGGAGGAAGTCCTCAATGTTCTGGCTGGCCAGCACCAGCAGGGATTCCTTCTTTCGGTCCCGTTTCATCAGGTTGCGGATATACTCAACGGCGGTGGTGTTTGTCAAAAAGAGGTACAGCTCATCCAATGCTCCCACGTAATTGCCCGCGCCCAGCAGGGCGTTGGTCATGTAGGAGAGGATGGAGAACAGCAGAGCGTCCCGGAGGTTCCGGTTGAGCTCCATGATCCCCTTGACCCCGAACACTAAGAACTTGTCGTCCCGGATATTGGTGTGGCCGTTGAAGTATTTCGACTCCGCCCCCTTGCACATGGAATGAAGGCCCAGGCATACGTCCTGGATGGTTTCCTCTGTGAACAGGTTTTTGTGCTTGGGATCGTACAGATCAAATTCTTCTTCCAGCAGATCATAGAAGTCTGACATGGTGGGGAATTTGTCCGCTGCCACCTGAGAGAAGTCCGTGTAATCGTCCATGTCAAACCGGCGGTAGAGTTTTTGGAGCATCAGCTCGATAGTGTCAAGCTGGGGGGTGGAAAAATCCTTGTAGGATCGGAAAAAGTCTTTCAGATAGGAAATGTGACGGGAGAGCATGGTGGTTTTCTTAAAGGCTTCGGGTGTGCGCTCATCGTCCTCATTTTCCGTTTCTTCATTCCATGCCAACGGCTGCAGGGGATTGATGACATACTCCCCGGAAAGGTAGTCCAGGTAACAGCCGCCCAGATTTTCGCAAAGCTCCTGGTACTCGGCCTCGGGGTCTAATACCAGGAGGGATTTCCCGGATTCCCGAAGGTTTGAGAGAAGCCCCTTTAAGAGATAGGACTTGCCCTGGCCGGAATTGCCCAGGATGAGGATATTGGCGTTGGTCTTGTCCTCGGACCGGCGGTCAAAGTCAGTGAGAATGTTGGTGCCGAACTTGTCCCGGCCCAGGTAGAACCCGTGGGGGTCGGTCTTGCCGGAGTAGTTGAACGGGTACAGGTTGGCCACGGAAGACGCTGGCAGCACCCGCTCGTACAGGCTTCCAAACCTGTTGTTTCCGAAGGGCGTTACGGAAAGGAATCCGTCCAGCTGCCGCAAGGTCAGCTTGTCCACGTTGATCTTGCACCGAGTCAGCTCCATCATCACTTCAGTTTGCAGCTCCCGCAGGCGCTCCAGATCCGTGGCTTTCAGCTCGAGAAATACGGCAGTATGCAGGAGAGGCTCCCGGTTTTTCCGCAGGTCCGCCAGCAGCTGCACCACGTCTTTCAGGTTGTTCTCTGCGTCCACAGTTTCCTGCATATCGTCCCCACCAGAACGAAGCCTGTTCCGCCGAGTGGCGTTCTGGATGATCTTCCGCTGTTCCGCCGAATCCACCAGCCTATTATAAATGCGCAGGGTGATGTGGGAGCGGTCCGCCAGCTGGGAAAGAATGGCCTGTTCTTCTGTGGAAGGCGGGTATTCCCGCACCGCCCACACACAGCGGTAGGAGTCCCCGCAGACGTAGTGATCGGAGTAAAATTTAAGATTTCCCGGCAGGATGCGGTCAAAGAAGTCCTTGATTGCTAGGCGTTCCTGTTTTTCCAGTTTCTTTTTCTGCCTCCGGTTCATCCGCTCACCTCCCCGGCAAGGGCGGCGATGACCAGCACCCGGCTGTCGCCCCCGCCATTGTTGCAGGTGGAGAGGGTGAGATATCCGTCTGCCTGGTGGACCACATCCAGATTGGTTTCCCTTAATAGAGTGGCTCGGAAGTCGGAAGCCGCAGAGGGATCAGCCAGGCTGGTAAAGGTGTAGAAGGGAGAGTTCGTGCTGGTTTCCACTACCGCCAGAACGTCATATTGATACTGCTTTTCGGACAGTTCCAGGTAGATCTTCTGGTGGGTTTCCCGGAAGCTGGGTTCCAGGTAGGAGATGAGCGGCTTGAACATCGAGCCGTCCATCATGTTGTGGCCGTAGAGGATGAGATTTTGCCCACCCGCCTGAGCAAGATTCCTTCCGTCCAGAAAAGGCGTCCCATGGCTGGCGGAGGCGCCGGAAAAGTCCCGGCGGAGATAGTGCTCCGAATCATCCGGCGTGTACATGACCGGATAGTCGATGCCTGTGTCCGGGATGGTGATCCAGCCCACGCAGTCCGGGTTTTCAGCCGCCAAAGCCGCTAGATCGTGACGGGGCGGGGCATCTGGGGAACTTTCCGTTTCGTCGGTCGTGCTGTCAGCGGAAACAGCGGAAGAACTACTCTCCTGGGGAACACTGAGAGTGGGCGTGCTTTCCAGCACATACTCCTGGGAGAGGTTCTCAAAGGCTGTCCGCTGCTCCTTGGCGTCGATGAAATAATGGGCGAGCCAAAACCCGCAGCCCGCCACGGTCAGGATCAGCGCGAAAGAAATTAGGACTAAGATGGTTTTCTTCATAAGGCAACACTCCTTGCTTTCTCAAGGTCAAAGTTTTCTGAGCCTTCCACATCGGGAATGCGGTCCCCATTCATGGTGGCCTCGAAGTAGATGGCCAGCAGACGTTTCACGTCCTCTTTCCCCAGGCGGCGAACTTCAAATCCCCGGTCGGAGATGGCCTTTTCCGCCTGGTTCATGGTGGCGAATACCTGACTGTCCTTCTGGTTTTTGAACCGCAGGCACAGTACAAACTGCCGGGCGGTAGCCATTTCCAGCTGGATGGAGTCCAGGAACTCCCGGTCCTTTTCCAGGGCCAGCCGCACTTGATGGTTTTCCTCCTGGCGGATGCGCTGTTCGATGAATTGCTGGTTATCGTCAAAGCGCTGAGCGGAGTCCAGGCAGGCCACTTCCAGGTGGGGCAACGCTGTGAGCACCATGAGCAGGTGGCGGATCTTACTTTCCACATTGGCGGGGGACAGCACGGAAATGTTGGTGGGCTGGATGGAAAAAAACACCAGCTCCCCGCCTGTTGTTTTCAGGCCGTAGGGAGTGAAGCCCTGGAGCCCCAGCAGGTTCTGCACGGATTTTCTCCCGCGCTTTTTCTGTTTTAGCTTGTTCAATGCTGCCTCCTTTTAATGCTCCTCCCAGCGGTATTCCTGCTGGGTGGAAATGGTGAACTTGGCGGCGAATCGGATGAAGTCCAGAACAGTGAGATCCTCCAAGCGGATAGTGAGGAAAGCCCAGACCGCTGTCAGGGCCAGGGGCAGCAGGAGTCCTAACTGGGTAAGGGCTGCGAAGGACACCAGCAGCCCCACACAGAGAATGGCAAAATCCCGCAGGCCCCACAGCCACAAATTGGCAGTGGCTTTCAGGTTTTGGGGATAGATGTAAAGTTTCATGAAGTCCTCCTTTATAAAGCCTTGGCAATATTCCGAGTCATGTTGACTGCGGTGGAAGTGGCGTGGACTACGCTCATCATGTTAACTTTTACAGAGCTGTCCAGGCCAAACTGCTGGGCGATTCTCGGTACCTCCCCGGCTGCCAGCATAACGCCCAGCCCCAGGAGCATATTGTCCTGAAATGTGAGCAGCCCTAAAAACAGCAGTACCGTCTGGAGGAAAGCCGTCAGGCACAGGGCGAAGATCTGCTTGCACCACTGAGAAAATCCATCTGTGTAGCCACGGGGGACGCTGAACAAATAGAGCGAACCAACTGCCATCTGGATGAGCAGAATGCCGCCCCGCTTGATGTTGGCGAAAAACACCTTCAGCACACAATAGGCCAAGGCCACCAAGGTCAGCAGATTGAGCAGTCCAAAAGAAGGCCCTACAGTGGGTGGACCGAACTTTGCCGCCAACACCTTCAAGGCGACTTCGCCCAAGTTGAACTCCCTGGTACCTACAAAATCGGCGGCCAGGTCTTTGAGGAACACGTTTTGCAGGCTGATACAGAACTTGTACAGTTCCACCGGCACCACGGTGACCAGGTTGGCGGCGAAAAAGCCTTTTAACACATTGAGCATGGTGGACTTTATGGTGGCCCTTCCGTTTTGGTATTCAATGGCTAAGTCGAAGGCCGCCACGATCACACCAACGCCAAACAGCACCCAGCCGAAGAGGAAGAACAACCGGACGGTGGACTCGATCCAGGAGAGGTCGAAGATCTCCGCGCCCATGTCGCCCATTTGCGTGAACACATCGGCGATGGAATCGTAAAAAGCATGGAACAGCCACTTCATCAGACTGTCCCAGATGGCATTGACGATGGTTTCACCAATGCCCTCGAACACCGAGCCGATGGAGGAGGCGATGCTGCTGATAAGGCCCTCCAGCCAGCTGAACATGGCAAATCCCTCCTTTCGAAAGGTAGTTTTTTTACATGGTCATGGTTGGCCCCTGGGATTGCTCTTGAGATTTCTCCAGCACGGCTTGAGCGGCTTCCAGGGCATGATTGGCGTCATCCGGACCGGCTTTCTCGAAGGAAGGAAAACCGGAGGGTGTAGCCCATTTTCCCATCCTCTGAAGCCCATCCTCCAGTGAGGAAAACCTGGAATCGAACTTTCCGCAGAAATGGCAAAGCTCCACCAGGTTATGGGTTTCCGGGGGCGGAAGGCCGTGGTCCTTTTCGATGAGAAAGCCTTTCATGGCGCATTCAGTGGATAAGCAGCTCAGGTAACACACAGATTCATAGGGAATCCCTCTGCTGTCCATGAGATAACTGGCTGCTTGGGCATACATCATGGCGAAACGGAACCATTTTCCGCTGTTTGTCTGTGAGTTCATTTCGTCATCCTTTCTGTTATGTGGATTTCCGCGACGTTTTACGGTTTTGCAAACCGGGAAGTAAAACTCGGATGTGATGAAACCTTCGGTTTCATCACATCCCTACTACACCCCAGATGTACAGGGGGGCGGTCAAGGTGAACAGCAGACAGGCGAAAAGAATAGCAGGAGCGGCAAATTCGAATTGACCGTGTTTTCGATAGTCAAAGTAGCTTGCTCCGACCTTGACGAAAAACAGCACCGCCAGAATCACATCCAGCACAGGGAACACCACGTTGTTGACCACGGTCTTGATCTGCCCTTGGGCGCTGGTCCAGGTCTGCTCCACCGCTCCGGCCACGTCCCCGGAAGTGGCGAAGGCGGGAATGGTCAGCAAAGACATCAGCAGGGCTGCGGTGAACGCGCCCGCGAGAATTTTTCTTTTTCTGTTCAAAATAGATTCCTCCTTCAATAAATGATAGGCCGTGTTTCCACGGCCCACCGTCATCTTACTTATTGCTTGCTGCAGTGCCGCAGCAGGGGGATGGTGACACACAGCCCCAGCAGAGCCAGGATGAGGAGACCTCCGATCCAGAACACTGCCGGGCTTTCTCCTGTCTGGGGAATCTCCGGGGTGGCTTCTTCCGGTTCTTCCGGTTTTTCCGGCTCGTCCGGTTCCTCCGGTGTGGGTTCATCTTCCATGGTGATGGTCTGAATTTCCGTGGTGTCCGTCACTTCAAAGGTAATATCTTCGGAAATTTCATACCCGTCTGGGGCGGAGACTTCCCGCAGCACATACCCCTCGCCCACGGGTAATCCGGGGATGACATGGGGAATGTCGGTGGTTTCCCAAGTGTCCAGAAGGGAGCCGTCCGGGGAGTAGAGTTCCAGCACAGCGCCGGGAAGTTCCTCACCAGTTTCCTTGTCTACCTTGCTGAAATGCACTACAGTCTGGGAGTTTGCAATATCCTCCAGATCCACGTCAGTTTTGTTCACTTCCACCGCGATGGATTCCTTCATGGTGACGTAGCCGGGGACCGTTTCCAGTTCAGCTACCTGGTAGTCGCCGTAGGGGGCTTCAAAGGTAAACTCCCCTGATTCATCAGTGATAGAGGTGGCCAGGGCAGTTTCTTCGGTGAACTCCGTGGTTTCCGCATCGAAAAGCCCGAAGGTGACTCCCTCCAACGGAGCCTGCTCAGCCCCAGTTTTATGTCCGGTGATCTTGCCTCGGAGCAGTTGGTTATAGAACTCTACAGTTACCGCCTCATCAGCGGTGACAGTGACCGTCTGCCCAGCGGGAATTTCGTATCGGGCTGTGAGATCACTTTCCTGCTCCGTCACGGTGTACTCGCCGGGAGCCAGGTCCTGAATGTAGATCTTTCCAGCTCCGTCCGTAGTGAAGGTTTCCGAATAGCTCTCGCCCTCCACCAGGAAAGTGAAGCCCTCCAGCACGCCGTCCTCAGAAGTCTTTTGGATCAGCAGGCCGCCTTTGGGATGGATCGTAATGGTCTGTGCCTCATCGTTGATGTCTGCGTGGGAAGCAATTTCTACGCCGTCCTGATACAGCGTTTCAAACACCACAATGGTGTTACCTGCCAAGGTACTGGCGTCCACCGTGTAGGTCAGTTCTATAGTGCCACTGCTTTCCTCTGCCACGAATTCTGTTTCGGCTGTGATCTCCACGCCGTCCACCATGAGGGCTTCGCCCGTTCCTTTGTCCATAAGAATACCGGAAACGGTATAGGTCTGGCCGGGGTTAAGTCCGGTGTACTCCACCACGTCCACAATGGTGATTTCACCTGTGGGGTCGGCAGTGTGCTGACCATCCACCGTGGCGGTGGTGCCGATTTTCGGAGTTTCAACAAAGGTGACCGTCTGGCCCTCATCTTCCAAGTCCTCATGGCTGGCGATCTCGGTTTCGCCCTGGAAGAGCTTCTCAAAGACCACCAGGTCCGTTCCTTCCAGCCCAGTGGCGTTGAAGCTGAAGAGCACGTCAACGGTCCCGTTGGTTTCGGCAGGAGTGAAGGTGGCCTCAGAAGTTACCTGTTCTTCTCCAATTACCAGGGGCTCACCGGTTTCCTTGTCCATCAGCACACCGGACAGTTTGTACTCCTGGCCAATGGTTAAGCCGGAATATTCCACTGTGTCAGTGATGGTAACTTCCTGGGCAGGGAGAGAGGTCTTTTCACCGTTAATGGTTGCGGTTGTCCCAATCTCAGGCTGCCCAAATGTGACAGTCTGATCCTCATCTTCCAGATCAGCGTGGGATGCGACCAGTGTTTCTCCTTGGTACAGGTCCTCAAAAACCACCACTGAGGTTCCTGCCAACGCAGATGCGTCAAAAGTGTATGTCAGTTCCACTGTCCCATCGGGTGAATCAGGGGTGAACTCCAACTCAGCTGTGACCTGCTGCTCACCCACCAGCAGCGGTTCCCCGGTTGCCTTGTCCATAAGGACACCGCTCAGTTTGTAGGTTTGGCCTACCTTCAGGTTCTTGAAGGTCACGGTGTCCACAAGGGTGACTTCCTCTGCGGGTTCCGCAGTGTGTTCCCCGTTTACGGTTGCTGTGGTGCCGATCTCCGGCACCCCTTCAAACTGGTCGTCGATGGTGCCCAGGTAGATGGTAGTGTTGTTTCGGCTGATAGTGATGTTAGGAACTTTCACCAGCTCGTAACCGACGTTGCCTGCGCAGGGCAATTCTTCCAAGGTGTAGGTGTCGTAAGGAAGAGCGCACAACTCGTCCTGGGTATCCACCATCCAGCCTTCGGTGGTCAAGCCAAACCAGGTGCCGTTGTGGTCATCCCAAGCACTTTCGTCCTCCACACCATCATTGCCGTTGGTGTTCTGGGTATGGGGGTTCCACTCGGTGGTGGTACGCACCTCACCGTTTTCATCGGTCACCACAATGTGGATTTCGCCGGTGGTCTGACTGGTGAGCTTGAAAGCTACATTAGCGAATCTACCCATGTTGGTCTCGCCGCCTTCGCCCACCTTCACAAACTGCAAATCTCCTCTTACCACCTGATTGTAGGCAGCGTCACCATCCCGGAACTCGATGATCTCTCCATCCTTGCGGATCTGGAACGACCGCACAATCTGGTCGGTATGCAGGTACCCTTCGCCGGGCTTGCTCTCCACCATCTGGTAGGTGCTGTAGGGCAGAGCGCAGGCGTCCGTCTGGGCAATGCCGTCCACCACCTCAATGGTGGCGCACACCTCGCCGGGCTGGTACAGAGCACCATTCACATACACAGCGTTGATGCTCTTGTTGGTGATCTCAAAAAGAGTGCCGTCCAAGCTGGCTCCGCCCAAGGGGGTGAGCAGGCCGGACTCCAGGTCACGCTTTTCAATGAGGACACCACCTCGCACCACCTCGTTCGCCATAACAAATTCATAGATAATGCCGTCATCGGTGACATTTACGGTCTGGTCGGGAGCTGTGATCAGCATACTCTCGTTGGTGGCGGATTCATGGAGAATGTACTCGCCGTAAGGCAGCAGGTCATCGGCGGTACTGGCTTTGCCCTCGCTGTCAGTGACCAAGGTCTTGACCACCTCGCCAGGCTGGTATTTTTGGTCCTCAACAATCACCGGGTTCCGGCTGTTGTTGATGATCTCAAAGGTGATCCCCTCGAAGTTGGCGTCACCCTGTGGCGTGGAACCGGTGATGGTATCCTGCTTCTCCACGCTCAGGCCGCCCCGTTCCACATTGTTCACAGCGGTGATGGAAACGGAGTGGCCATTTTGCCGTACTTGCACGGTTTCACCGGTCCAGGTCAGCAGCATACTTTCGTTGGTTACCGATTCCCGCACCTCGTAAGTGCCATAAGGAAGCGCGTCGTTTCCGGTACTGGCATGGCCATTTTCGTCCGTGGTAATGATCATGACCACATCACCCACGGCGTAGGTTTGGCCGTCCACCACCACGGGATTGGCGCTTCGGTTGATGATCTCAAAGTCGATGTTGGCAAAGGAGGAGTTGCCCTGGGGAGTAGTCCCCATCTGGCTGTCCTGCTTTTCAATATCAATGCCACCCCGGACTACATCATTTTCGGCCTCATAGTTGAGAAGCTGGCCATCCTCAGAGATGGTGACGGAAATTTCTTCCGTGAAGGTTTTCAGCATGCTTTCATTTGTGGACTTCTCCCGCAGTGTGTAGTCACCGTAAGGGAGAGCGTTCTCCCCGGTGGTGGCCACACCGCTGGCGTTGGTGGTGATGGTCATGGCCACCTGGCCGGTAGCGGCAGTGGAGCCGTTCACTACCACAGGGTTTTGGCTTTCGTTAACGATCTCAAAGGTGATTCCTTCCAGAGAGGCGTCGCCTTGCGGGGTCGTACCGGTTTGGCTGTCCTTCTTCTGTATGGTGAGGCCGCCTCGCTGGACTTCCTCCGCCAGGTCCGTGACCTCCAGCTCGTACACATCGCCGGTGAGCTGGCTTCCATCCACGGTGTAAGTGTGAACCTGAGTGTCCAGCCGGTACCCTTCCGGGGCGGTGAGTTCCTTGACCGTCACCGTCCCCAGGGGCAGGCCCTCCAGAGTGCCAAGATTGCCGAAGGCGTCTGAAGTCAGTTCCTCTGTGACGGTCTGGCCGCCCTTCTGGTAGCTGATCTGGTAGACAGCTCCCGCCAAGCTGGCGTTGCCTTGGGGAGTGCTGCCGGTCTGGGAATCCTTTTTCTTGAGCTTCAAGGTCAGGGTCCCAGGCTCGTCCTCCACCGACAGAGAAGTGTCACTACCGTCAATGGTGAAGGTGTATACCTTGGTGTCCAGCTTGTACCCCTTGGGTGGGGTCACTTCCTTTACGGAATAGGTGCCGTCCTCCAGCGGGGTGGACAGAGTGGCATGGCCAGCTTCATCCGTTGTGAAGGTTGCCACCACAGAACCCGTACCAGAAGTGCCTTTGTAAACATTGTAAGTGGCTCCAGCCAGGCTGTATGCTGAGTTGCCCTGGGTGATGCTCACATCTGCGGAAGTCTTGGTCAGGGTCACGGTATACTCTTTGGGCTGCAAGGGCTCGATCTTGATGAGGATATAGAAGCTGCCCGGTGTCTTGGGCGTGATGGCGGAAATCTGGTTGCCGGAAGTGGGTTCCGTACCACTGTGCCACATGACATCGTCATCTGACGCCTCGCCCCAGAAGAAACCGATGTGGTTGTCCGCTCCATCCGCGCCGGGTTTGTCGCTCCACCACATGAGGATGATGTCGCCCTTCTCCGCCAATCCGGAACTCAAAAGTTCTTGTTTGGTGCGGAAGGCGTAGGCGGAAATATTTCCGTTCTCAATGAGGTTTTTGTAGTTGGACGCGCCCGCCAGCCAGTCGTATGGTAGACCGGAGCCGAACTGGCTGACGGGAGTGCGGTGCATGATCTCCATGACCAGATCCGCGTCCAGGCCGGCTTTTCTCAAAACATAAGAAACAAAGCCGCCGCAGTTCATCCCCACAGTGCCGCTGTTGTAGGAGGTATCCCCGTTAGGTGACTGAGCGTCACCACCCACATACTTGGTGCCCAGGTAGTAGTTATCATGTTCGTGAGATTCCAGCTCTCGAACGATGCTTTCCCTGGTGACACCCACGCTGGTCATGTAGTTGGTGCCTCCCTCCACCTCGTTTTTTACCTGGGTGAAGGGGTCCTGGGCAAAGAGGATGGGAGTGTCCATTTCCACCATTTCCACCTCTTTGGCGGAAACAGAAAAAGGCAGCGCGCTGATCATCAGCACCACTGCCAGAAACAATGCGAGTATTTTCTTTGTGCGCAACATGAGTTCTCCTTTCAGCCATAAATGGCATGGAAATCCGCCAGCAGCGCTGTCAAAAGCTGGTACTGCTGGCTGTAGCTCAATTTGTGGAATTCCTGGGTGAAGATGTCATCGGTGAGTTCCGGTTCCTCGGTTTCCGCCGGTTCCACCACCTCCATCCGGGTGAGGATGACACAGTCAGGCGGGTCGGCCTTGATGCCCCGCACATCCCCCAGGGAGATCCCCACCTGTTCCCGGATCGCTTTGGGAATGGAGATCCGGCCTTTTTCGTCCAGAATTTTAATGATTAACCTTTCCATAAAAACTTCCTTTCCTGTTGTGTTGCCGGGGCGAACAGATAAAGCTGCTCCGGGGTGTGTTTTGTGGTGTTGTAGTTGGAGATGAGCACTTCCTGATACATGGCCCCGCTCTCGTACCGCTGGGCCATGTTGTTGATCCGCTCCACCTGCTCGATGAAGATGCCGGGCTGCTGGTACAGGTCCAGCACTTCCGGACACAGGTTGTAGGACAGCAGCCACAGGCCCTCTGCCTCGAACAGCAGGTCCGCCAGGCGCCGGTGGTCCGAGGGGAGGAAAATCTTTCCGGGGTAATAATCCTCGGTGTCAAAGTAGGGCGGGTCCAGGTAGAAGAAAGTGGTTGGAGAGTCGTACCGGGTGAGGATGGTTTCAAAGTCCTCGTTTTCCAGCACCACATATTGCAGCCGTCCACAGACTGCGTCGATGATGGGAAATCCTGCCCACATACTCCGTCCCACAGCACAGAACTGCTTGCCATTGCCAGCGTAGCTCTGTCGGATCACCTGGTAGAAATCCGCTGCCCGCAGGATGTCATCTTGGTAAGAGAATTCCGCTAACCGCCGCTGGGCAATTTGAAAATCCTCCCGGCTGTGAACGACATAGAGAAGACGGTCTTTCAGTTCATTGGGGTGTTCCCGCACCACCCGGTACAAGTTGATGAGGTTCCCGTTTTTGTCGTTGAGGATCTCCCTCACGGAGCGTTCCTTGTTGAGCAGAATGGAGCCCCCTCCCCCGAACACTTCCACGTAGATTTTGTTGCGAAATCCCGGCGGGAACCGCTGGAGGATGGTGGAGCACAGGGCTTGTTTTCCGCCCACCCATGGGATGATGGATTGGATAGGTCATTCCTCCTTTCTTTTTTTCTGCTTGGCCTTTCAGGTCATAGTCATGGAGTGCATTTCCGTCTGGTCTGGCAGAACCCGGAAGCTATCTTGTCCGATGAGGAGGGACAGGCTGCTGCCGTTGTCCCAATGGACTAACAGGGCGGGCTGGTCATCCACACCCACCACCGTGCCCTTCGTGCCGGGCTTCAAGTGTTCTTCCTCGTTGCAGAGGGAAACCACTTCCACCCTGGTGCCGGGCGGGTATTTCTCTCTCATGTGTGCTACATAATCTCTTTGATACAACATGAAAATCACTCCCATCTTTTTTCAAACTGAATCCGAACGGCTTTTTCCAAACCGTAGGCCCGGATGGCCAGGGCAGTGCAGAGGACCAAGTAGGCCTCTATGGACAGCAGCGCTGGATCGGCGATATCCGTAAGTTGAATGTTGTCGGACCCGGTGAGGATGTCTTTAGTAGCGGAGAAGAACACATACCCGGTGCCGGTCAGGTTCTTGGGCCGCATCTCGTCGATGTAGATTTTGCGGATGGTAACTTGATCCCAAACTTGGTTCCACAGTCCGCCGTCCGCCGTAAGCAGGTACAGGGCGGCCAGGAACTTCCGTGAAACCGATTCAGGGCGAATGGACCGTTCTTTTTCAAAGGTGTGCTGGTGGCGGTCATCTCGGTAGATCATGGGGGTTCTTCCTTTCTGTTTCGTTTCTGCGTCCAACTCTGCTTGGATGCGATCGGCTTCGGGGGTATCAGGTTGGAAGTTAGGTTGGTGCTTCATAAACCGCTCGAAGAGTTGGTCAACAGGTTTGGTGGTAAAGAGGGGCATGGATTTTTCTCCTTTCCGCTGAAATAAAAAAGAGCGGAATCTGTTTTCATCAGATTCCGCTCTTTTTTGCCGGTGGTCATGTCATGGACATTCCCGGACTTTGATTGTGAAAACTGTCACGAAGGGAAACATAGCTTTGATACCCTTCTGAATCAAGTTTGGCCAATTTCTCCCCATTGAACCGATATTCAGGATAGGCCACAAATCCGCTCTGCTGGGTGCGGCCCGTGGGTGTTGCAAAGCCCTCTTTTTCCAGCCAGGGAAGAATTTCCTGACCCAGATGATTCACATCCACAAAAGCGCAATCTTGCTCCAGGGAGGTTCCCAGGTTGACTGTTAAATCTCCCCAGGGTTCCGGTTTTCCATTATTCCAATCTTGCAGAAGCAGCGCCAAGTTTCCGTTGTTGTAGTAAGACCGCACCTGGCAGTCCAGGAAGATGGTTTTCCCATCCCAGGGAAGCTTCAGCAGACCATCTCCACTTTGAATTGCTTGATACTTTTCATCGCTGTACCCGTCCCACCGCAGATAATTCCAATCGGGTTGGGGACAGGGAGCGGATTGGGCCACCTCTCTCGGCACGGTTTCAAGCTCCATGGTTTTATCCGGGTCCATCAGGCAGGGCGCGTAAGCTGGGATAATTTTTGAAGCCAGGTATTCCTGGTCAGGACAGATATCGATAAGCCCCATCCGGGCGGTGAGAAATGTCTTTTCGTCCACAGTACCGATAGCGGTCAAATCCGCCCAGCGGTGAGCGGCGAGAAAAGCCGCGATATTATGCGGGGTGGCTTTGAAAAAGACGGCGTCCTCCGGAGAATCCATGTCGCTTGACAGACCCTGCAGATATTCTTGGTTCAATTTGGTCACCCTTTCTTTGGTTGAAAATAAAAAAAGCCGGAGTCGAAAAGATTTTTTCGATTCCGGCTTCTGCCTGGTACTTATTCGGTTATTTAATGTGTTTACGAGGGTTCGAATCCCTCCAGATGGCGGTGGTTTCATTCAAAAACGTCACGCCGTGACGGGCCTTTTTTGGCCATGAAAACATGAAAAAACCCCGGAATTCCGGGGTTTTTTCGGCCTGGTTTCATTTTGTACCAGTAAACATGGTGGACCCAAAGGGATTCGAACCCTCGACCTCTCGGATGCGAACCGAACGCTCTCCCAGCTGAGCTATGGGCCCGTAGTTGGCCCGGGTGCCGCAAGGAACGGTACACAGGCCCGAAATACGAAAAAATAAAAAGGGAGTGGGCCTGTGCAGCGGACAGCTTGCGCTCCCAGCTGAGCTATGGGCCCGGATATGCTGTTTCCTACAAAACAGCATACCTATTTTAGCACAGGGCAGACGGGTTGTAAAGCATTTTTACGACTTTTTTGGCTTTTTGCTCCGGTCTTGGAACAGGTCGATGTGCATCCATTTGCCTCTGTAAAGGCGGATCATGAAGATGAGACCCCGGGCGCACAGTTCGGCGGCCATGGAAAGCCACACGCCCACAAGGCCCAGTCTGCCTACCAAAAGCAGAGACAGGGTGATCCGCACGCCCCACATGGTAGCAAGATTGATAAAGAAGGGGCCTTTGGAATCGCCTGCGCCCCGCAAGGCGCCGGACGCTACGATAGCCGCGCCGAAAAGGGGTTCCGCAAAGGCCACGATCCGCAATACCTGACTGCCCAGGTCGATCACCTCCGGGTCGGAGGAGAAGATCTGGATTAGCTGGGGAGCGAAGAAGAACAGGACGCCTCCTCCCAAGGTCATGATGACGATGCCCATCCAGCTGACGGTCCTGGCGAAGCGCTGGGCCAAGTCCTTACGGCCCGCGCCCATGGCCTGGCCCACCAGGGTGGTGCCGGCCACTGCCACGCCGGAAGCAGGCAGATAGCTGATAGATTCTGCGGTCACTGCCAGATGGTTCGTGGCCACGGCCACGGTGCCGATGCCGGCGATCAAAGCAGTGATGACGATCTGGGCCAGACTGAGGGTGGAACGTTCCAACGCCGCAGGCAGGCCCAGTTTCCAGGCGGTGAGCAGACAGATGCGCTCAAAGCCGTAGCGTTTTTTCAAGCTGATCTGGATGGGCGACTTCTTCCGGAAGATCACCACTAGGAACATACAGGCTACTAGCGCGGTAGAAAGCCCGGAGGCGAAAGCCGCTCCGCCCACGCCCCATCCCGCGCCCCAAACGAAAAACTCCCTGCCGAAAAAGACCACTGTCCGGGGAGAGTAGATGAACAGGGTGTTCAGGATCACGTTGAGAACGTTGATCATCACATTGAGGATCATGGGGGTGCGGGTATCGCCGGAACAGCGGATGATGGCGCTGAACATATTGGAACCCAGAGTGAAGGGCATGGCGCAGGCGATGATGCGGAAGTAGAGAGACGCGTCCTCACGGATGGCAGGATCCGCTCCCAGCATGGCGGGGAGGAAGAAGGACAGCACAAAGGCAATGGATCCCATCATCACCCCGAAAATCCCCACAAACCGCAGTGCCTGCCAAGTGACCCGTCGGGCGTCCTCCTGGCGGCCGGCTCCCAGATGCTGGGCTACCTGCACGGAAAAGCCAATGGCTGCCGCGTTGAAGAAGCCCTGGAAGAGCCAGTTGGTGCTGGAGGTGACGCCCACCGCCGCCGTGGCCCCGGATCCAAGGGAGCCCACCATGGCGGTGTCCACGTACTGGACCAGGGTGAGCATGATCTGCTCCACGATGGCGGGCCAGGCCAAAAGTAGCACGGAGGCCAAAGTTCCCCGCAGATGGGGCATGCCCGGAGAGGCCAGGATCGAGGAGATCCGGTCGTTTACTTTCACAGGACGTAGTCCATGCAGGCCCGGCCGTCAGGCTCCCGCAGTTCCGTGACGAATTTCCCGAAGGCCACGTGGGCGGGATGCTTCTGGTAGATTGCCAGCTCCTCCATGCTGTTGAACTGGGATACCAGGATGTAGTCGTAATTGGTGGGGGCGGAGCCCTCAGCGGCGAAGTGGACCTCCATGCTCTGGATCTGAGGGATCTGGTCCTTTAAAGCCAGCATCCGTTCTCTGGCTTCCCGAAGATTTTCGGCTTTGGTCTTGCCGTTGGCGGACTCTTTGAACTTGAACATGACGATGTGTTGGATCATAATGGTTCAATCCTTCCTTCCCAAAATAAAATTCAGCATCATTTTAGCGCATTTGGGGGAGGATTGCAATCCCGGTTCCGGGGGATCCAGAGAAAGAAAAAAAGAAGCCCGCCGAAAACGGCAGGCTTCCGGAAAGACCTTAGGAATGATCCTCTTCTCCGTGGAAAAAGCGCTCGTTGTAAAGGTAGGCTGGATCGTCCGGCTTGAAGGTCCCGGCTCGCCGGTTGTACTCCCGGGAGCGGGCATGGTCCCCCATGCGGTAGTAGCACACGCACAGCTGGATACAGGGCAGGTATCCATAGCAGTCCGGGGAGACGAAAGCCCCCGACCGGTCCTCCCTGGGGCGGGTGAGGGCGGTCTCGTACCAGAAAGCGGCGGTGGGGTAATCCCCCCGCTGGAAAAACCAGCTCCCCAAGTCGCAGCACAGCTCCGCCCGGGGCGGACCATACCGAAGGGCCCGGGTCAGAGCGGAGAGGGCCAAGTCCTCTTTTCCCTGACGGAGATAGCTTTGGGCTAGGTCCCGGCAGGCTTCCAGCTGGTTCTCCACCCAGCCTTTCCCCGAGGAGAGAAACTCCTCCCACAGTCCGGCAGCTTCCTCCTCCCGGCCGTGGGAAGCCAGCTCTCTGGCGTAGTAGAACTGCTCCCGGGGTTCCAGTTCCTTCCCCTGGGACAGCAGCCCCTCGAAGATCCGCAGGTTCCGGTCCGGGTCGCTGGGGCGGGTCTTTCGGTGGGAGACAGCGGCCTTCTCCCAGTAGATCACGTTCCCTACCGGGGGGATAGCTTCATGGACCGCGCCCCGCCACTTGAGCCCGGAAAGCCGGCGGATCAAACGTTCCCGGAAGTAGGTGAAGGTGGGCTCTCCCCGCTGGTCAAAGGCGATGTGGTAGGGGAGCATCACCACGTCGGTCTGGGGCGGGAGAAGGGCCTTCAATTCCAGAAAGCCTTCCCGGTATTCTGGGTCGATCACGTCGTCGGCGTCCAGCCAGAGGCAATATTGCTGGGTGGCTTTGGAAAAGGAGAAATTCCGGGCCTGGGAGAAATCCTCCACCCAGGGGAACTCGTATACTTTGGCTCCCAGTTCCCGGGCGGTCTCCCGGGTGCGGTCCCGGCTGCCGGTGTCCACTACGATGATCTCTTCCACCAGCCCCTGGACGGATTCCAAACACCTGGGTAAAGTGTCCTCCTCGTTTTTCACGATCATGCACAGGCTGACGGTTATCAAAAGGATTCCCCCTTTTCTCGGAAGATGTAAGGGCAAAGCCCGTAGGACTTTGCCCCGAAATGCGTATGGGTTTAAACGGTAGCGTCTCCCAGACGGACTACGGTGAGAGAGCAGTTGATGAAGTTGAATCCGGTCTGGTAGGGGATGGCCTGAAGGATGGAGGGGGTGCTGGTCACCTGGAAGGGGACCGTGAAGGACAAAGTGGAGGTCTCCGCGGAGGAGACGAAGGTGTGAGTGGCGGAAGCGCCCTGGATGGTTTCGCCGTTGAGGGCCAGGTCAATGGTGAGGATGGCCGGGATAGATGCCCCAGGCTGGGTGGAAACCGTGCTGTGGAAATAGGCGTGGTATACGCCAGGCGCGGTGACCACGATCTCCGAGGAGCCAGGCTGGTGGCTCAGAGAGGTGCCCACGGAGACAGGTGTGGCGGCGAAGGTCAGCGGGGCGGCCGTGACAGCATCCTCTGTGGCGCTGAGGGTGGCCGGGGCGGAAGAACCGCCGTCGGTGGCGGCTACAACGTCGGAATTGGTGGAACCGGTAGGACCGGTCGGTCCAGTGGGGCCAGTAGGACCAGTAGGACCGGTGGGACCAGTTGCGCCGGTAGCGCCAGTGGGGCCGGTGGGGCCGGTTGCGCCGGTAGCACCGCTGGGGCCGGTGGGGCCAGTAGCGCCGGTAGCACCGCTGGGACCAGTGGGGCCAGTCACACCGGTAGCGCCGCTGGGACCGGTGGGGCCAGTAGCACCAGTAGCACCGCTGGGACCGGTGGGGCCAGTCGCACCGGTAGCGCCGCTGGGACCGGTGGGGCCAGTGGCGCCGGTAGCACCACTGGGACCGGTGGGGCCAGTGGCGCCGGTAGCACCAGTGGGACCGGCAGGGCCGGTAGCGCCGGTGACGCCTCTAGGGCCTTGAGGGATCACAAAGTCAAAGACAGCGTTTTGGGCAGTGCCGGAATTGCTCACTTCGGCGATGGTGCCGGGAGCTCCGGTGGTGACGGTGCCCACTTCCACTGTGGCGGGAGTGCCATCCGTTCCGGGAGTGCCTGTCGCGCCCGTTGCGCCAGTAGCACCGGTCGCCCCAGTGGCGCCTGTGGCTCCGGCAGCGCCCGCAGGGCCCGTAGCTCCAGTGGCACCGGTAGCGCCAGCTGCGCCCGTGGCTCCGGGAACGCCTTGCAGACCTTGAACGCCCTGAGGTCCCGTGGGTCCGGTGCAGCCCCGAAGGCCTTGGGGACCCTGCAAGCCCTGAACGCCCTGAGGACCGGTAGCGCCGGTGGGGCCAGTGGGACCGGTGACGCCGGGCCGGCCAGGACAACCCTGGGGACCTTGGGGGCCCGGGCAGGGAACGGGGCAGCAGGACGGGCAGCTGTGACAGGGATCGCAGCGGCCGTCGTTGGGCCGGTAGATATTCATAAGCAGACATCCTTTCATTTAGAATCAAGGAGGACCAAATCCCTCCCACTGGCAGAATATGCCCAGGGGGAAGGATTGTGCGTGTCTCCTGCTTTTAAAAAGCGGCTTTCGAGAAAAATATGGGGAAAGGTCCCAAGAAAGGGTGTACAAATTAGGGGAAAAAAGGTAAAATTAGCATAACGGGCAGGATCCTGGAGGTCCTTCCGGTAAAATAATCAAGAACCGCAAAGGAGCGTTTGACTTCATGGAAAAGAAATTTCGCATCGGTATCATCGGCTGCGGCGGCATCGCCAACAGCAAGCATATGCCTTCCCTCAGCAAACAGCCTGACGTAGAACTGGTGGCTTTCTGCGACATCGTGGAGGAGCGGGCCCAGAAAGCACTGGAACAGTACGGCGCTGAAGGAGCGAAAGCCTATACCGATTACAAAGAGCTTTTAAAAGACGAGACTATCGATATCGTCCATGTGTGCACCCCCAACCGGGAGCACAGCTTCATCACCGTGGACGCTCTGGAGGCCGGCAAGCACGTCATGTGCGAGAAGCCCATGGCTATCAATGGAGAAGAAGCTCAGAAGATGCTGGACGCTGCCGCACGTACCGGCAAGAAGTTGACCATCGGTTACCAGAACCGGTATCGTCCCGACTCCTGGTACTTGAAGCGGGCCTGCGACAACGACGAGCTGGGCGAGATCTACTATGCCAAGGCCCACGCTCTGCGCCGGAGAGGCGTTCCCACCTGGGGAGTGTTCATCGATGAGTATGAGCAGGGCGGCGGTCCTCTGATCGATATCGGCACCCATGCCCTGGACCTGACCCTGTGGATGATGAACAACTACAAGCCCAAAATGGTGGTGGGCAGCGTGTTCAAGAAGCTGGGGGATCAGAAGGAGTCCGGCAACGCCTGGGGCGACTGGGATTCTGAAAAGATCACCGTGGAGGATTCCGCTTTCGGATTCATCATCATGGAGAACGGAGCCACCATTTCCCTGGAGTCCGCCTGGGCCCTGAACACCCTGGATATCGGGGAGGCCAAGACCACTTTGTGCGGTGTGAAGGCAGGCGCGGACATGAAGGACGGCCTGCGGATCAACCGGGTGAAGTACAATAAGTGGGTCACCGAGGAGGTCACTCTGGATGCCACCGGTGTGACTTTCTACGGTGTGAAGGGAGCCAAACCCTCTGAGATCGAGGCCCGTATGTGGCTGGACGCTATCAAGAACGACACCGACGTGGTGGTGAAGCCGGAACAGGCCATTGTGGTCACCCGGATCCTGGACGCCATCTATCGTTCCGGCCGCACGGGCAAACCGGTGTTCTTCGGGCCTGACGGACTGCCTCAGGACTGAGAGACAAGAGAACTTTACGAAAAGCTGACAGGAGAAAGGAGCGCAGACTTATGACGAAAAAAGAACGGGTCCAGGCGGTGCTTCGGGGAGAGGTCCCCGACAAGGTGCCCAGCGGATTTTCCCTCCATTTCCCCGTGGAGCGCAACTCCGGGGAAGCGGGCGTGGAAGCCCATTTGGAATTCTTCCGGGAGACCGACACGGACATCGCCAAGATCATGAACGAGAACTTGATCCCCTACCAGGGGGACATCCGGACCCCGGAGGATTGGAAGATCATCGGGCCCATCACCAAGGAGACTCCCATCATCCAGCGGCAGATGGACTTCACCAAAGCCATTCTGGACAAGGCCCCACAAGACGCCTATTTCCTGGGGACCCTCCACGGCGTCACCGCCTGCGCTCTCCACCCCATTGAGGAGATCTACGGTTACGATGGGGGCCGTGTGAAGCTGGTGGAGCATCTGCGGGAAGATCCCCAGCCGGTGCAGGACGCTCTCAAGCGGATGGCAGAAGGCATGTGCCACTTGGCCTGGGGTTACGCTGAAGCCGGGGTGGACGGCATCTACTATGCTGCCCTGGGCGGTGAGACCCGGTGGTTCACCGATGAGGAGTTTGCCCGGTGGATCGAGCCCCTGGATAAGCTGATCCTGTCGGAGATCCAAAAATCCGGCTGCGGGACCTTCCTGCACATCTGCAAGGACCGGCTGAACATGGAGCGTTACCGGAGCTATAACGAGTTTTGCCACATCGTCAACTGGGGTGTGTACGAAGCCCCCTATTCCCTGGAGGAGGGGAAGAAGCTTTTCCCGGGCAAGCCCATCATGGGCGGTCTGCCCGCTCGTACCGGTGTCATGACTCAAGGCACCTTGGAGGAGCTGATCCAGGAGGCAAAGAGGCTGGCGGCGGAGTACGGTTCGGAGCCCTTCATTCTGGGGGCGGACTGCACTCTGCCCACGGAGATCCCCTACCAGCGGATCCGCACCATCGTGGACGCTGCCAGGGAAGCCAAATGACCATCAGGACATAAAAAGAGAGACTGCCGTCATCTTTCGGCAGTCTCTTTTTAGTTGGGGAAGTTTTACGCCTGGGGCGGGGGGAGGAAGGCTGTAAAGTTTTCTCAGCGAGTGATGTTCCGCAGCCAGATCTTCTTCCGGTAGCGCCAGAAAGACAAGGGGATCTTGATCAGTTCGTCGCTCATGAGGATGACGTACACCACCGGCAGGCTCCAATGGAATACAAAGGCTGCCAGGCTGCCGAAGAGAATGGACCCGAACCACATGGAGCCCACGTCGAAGAACAGTCCGATCTTGGCGTCTCCGCCCGCCCGGAAAATGCCCACGATCATGGTGGTGTTCATGGCTTGAGCCACTACGAAGTAGGCCATGACCAGCATCATGAAGGAGAGATATTCCTGAGCCTGCGGGGAGAGGGTCATCACGTTCATCAGAATGGGACGGGCAAGAAGCACCACGCCCCCGCCCAAAAGCCCGAAGAGCAGGGTCAGCCGGATGAACCGGCCGCCGTATTCCTCCGCCCGGCGGGTGTCGCCGCTGCCAATGGCCTTGCCGATCATGATAGCGGTGGCGTTGGCGATGCCGAAGGCCACCACGGTCGCCAGCTGTCTCGCCACCTGAGCCACGCTGTTAGCGGCTACCGCGGAGCTGCCCAGATGGCCGATGACCACCGAGTTCATGGCCACTCCAGCGCCCCACAGCAGCTCATTGATCATCACAGGCACGGAGTAGGTGAGGAAATCCCGGAACAGCAGGGGGTCCCGGACGAACAGGTCACGGGGATCCAGTCGGATGGTCCGGTTGATCCGCTTGGAGTAGACGATCACAATGACCAGTTCCAGCAGCCGGGCGCAGATAGTTCCCAAAGCGGCGCCTTCGATGCCCATGGCGGGGCAGCCCAGCAGACCAAAGATGAACACGGCGTTCAGGCATACGTTGGTCACCAGAGAGGCTAGGTAAGTCACCGTGGACACGATCACCCGTTCCACGCTGCGCATGATGTTCAAATACACGTTGGTGATGGCCATAGGGATGTAGGACAAAGCGATGAGCCGCAGGTACTTCACGCCCTCAGAGATGACAGCCTCTTCCGGGGTAAAGACCCGCATCAGCTGGGCGGGGATCAGCAGGGCGGCCAGGGTGAACACCAGACCGGTGCACAGGGAAAAACGCATGGCGATGCCGAGCACTTTCTCGATGGTGCGGGTGTCGCCCTTGCCCCAGTATTGGGCTGTCAGGATGGCGGCGCCGCTGGTCAGGCCGAAGAAAAACAGGGTCATGATAAACTGCACCTGGCCTGCCAAGGACGAGGCGGACAGTACGGTCTCGCCCACCTGGCCCAGCATCATCACGTCCGCGGAGGTGACCGCCACGTTGATGAGGTTTTGCAGCGCCATAGGGACCACCAGGGCGAATACGTTGCGGTAAAAGATGCGGCTGTCGCTTTTAGCGGAATTTTGACTCATGAAATGGAACATCCTTTCTCTTATCTCCAATACGTCCTGCCGAAAATCGGGGCTCTTCTCCCAGGAGCCGGCCGAGGCAGACTTTTTCCATTATAAGGTCCCAAACCTCAAAGCGCAAGGGGGAATGGGCGGAAGAATGGGGGAAACCCTCGAAAAAAAGAGGGCCTCCGCCAAAAAGCGAAAGCCCTGAAAAAACTTGGTTTTTTGAGTGGGTTTATCCCTTTACCGCGCCTGCGGTCATGCCGTCCAGGAAATACCGCTGGAAGGCCAGGAACAGGATGAACAGGGGAATCACAGAGAAGAAAGATCCCACGATCAGCAGATCGTAGTTGTTGCCGTAGGGAGTCAGCAGGGAACGCAGACCGATGGGCAAAGTGAAGTTCTGCTCAGAGCGGAACACCAGCAAGGGCCACAGAAAGCTGTTCCAGCTGTTCATGCCGTTGAGGATGGCCATGGCGGCGAAGGAAGGCTTCATGATAGGCATGATGAGCCGGAAATAGATGCCGTACTCCGAAGAGCCGTCCACACGGCCCGCGTCCATGATCTCCTTGGGAATGCTCAGCAGATACTGACGGAAGAAGAAAATGGTGGAGGCTTGGGTCAAGCCCGGCAGGATGATGCCCACCCAGCTGTCAGTCAGCTTCATGCTGATGATCTCCGTGTACAGGGGGAGCATGAGGATCTCAAAGGGAACCATCATGGTCAGCAGCACCAGGGTGAAGAAGAAGTTCCGTCCCTTGAAGTTGTAGCAGGCGAAGCCGTAGCCCACAAAGGCGCAGACCATCAACACACAGAACACCTGTACAATGGTGAGGCCCATGCTGTTGAAGAACCACCGGAAATAGTAGTGGTCTCCGGTGAACAAGTACACGTAGTTGTCAAAGGACATGCGGTTCAGGTCGATGCCCAGGTTCAGACCGAACTGCACGATGTCACGTCCGGGCTTGAAGCTGGAAATGAAGTTGGCGTAGAAGGGGATGATCACAAGAATGCCCAGCACCAGGAAGAACAAGAACATCAAGGCGCTGAGGATTCGGTTACGGACTGTTTGGCTCTTGCCATGCACGATCTCAGTTTTCATCTTATCCTCAGTCCTCCTCTCCGCCCAGGGTGCCGTTGATCCGCAGCTGGATCAGGTTGATGGTCATAGCGATGATCAGCAGTACCAGGCCCACGGTGGAAGCGTAGCCCAGGTCGTTTTTCTCAATGCCCTGCCGGTACAGATAGCCCACAATGGTCAAAGTGATGTTGTTGGGCGAACTGTTGCCGTTCCACAGGATGAAGCTTTCGGTAAACATGGCCAAGCCCGCGTAGATGGAGATGGTCAGCACATAAATGGTGGTGGGCTTCAGCAGGGGCATGGTGATCTTGGTGAATTTCTGCCAGCCGTTGGCGCCGTCTATGCTGGCGGACTCGTACAGCTCTTCCGGGATGCTCTTCAAGCCGGAGAGGAAGTACATCATGTTCACGCCGGTCCAGCGCCAGCAAGCCACCAGCAGCAGGACGAAGAAACCGGTCCCCTGCTGACGCAGCCAGCGCACCGGCTCGATGCCGAACACTGCCACGATCTGGTTCATCAGGGAGAACTCGGTCTCGCTGAAGGCCAGACGGAAAATGGTGCCCGCAACCACCACGGAAGTGATGGCGGGGAGGTACATCAGAGACTTGAACAGGCCGGGGGCCTTCATCAGTTTGCTGTTGATCATGCAGGCAAACATCATGGGGAAGGGGATCAGCAGCACCAAGGTGAGGATCATGTACAAGACGCTGTTGGACAAAGCTTTGAAGAATACTTTATCCCCAAACAGCCGCTGGAAGTTGGCCAGACCCACCCACTCGGTGACGCCGGGCTTCACATCTTGGAAGCTCATGACGATGGTGCTGATCATGGGATAGATGAAAAACAGGCAGAAGATGATCAGAAATGGCAGGATGAACATATAGGGAGCCACTTTCTGATTATAAAAGAACTTCCGAATCATAACTGCAACTCACTCCTTATTCCAGAAAAAAGGCGGCGGTAAGGAACTTCCTACCGCCACCCTTTTCCGCGCGATTCAAATGTAAATGAAGGAGAAACCCTTATTATCCAAGCTCATTGACCGCCTGCTCCTGAGCAGCGATGGCAGCTTCCTCAGCGGGAACGCCGTTTTCGATGATGTCAGGCAGGGTAACGGTGGTCATGATATCGCTGATGGTGGGAACAGCGTAGGTGGACTTGATGGTGCGGATATCGTCCTTAATGACGTTCAGCACGTCAAAGGGGTTGTCGATGAAGAAGCTGATGAACTGGTTATCTTCATTGGTGGTGAGCTCTTCGTCCTCCCACAGGGAAGTGTTGCAGGGATCGAAGCCCAGCACGTTCCAGATGTCCCGGTTGCCTTCTTCGCTCAGCTTGGCCCAGCACAGCCATTCGCCGGCCAGTTCGGGATTCTTGGACTGCACGGTCACAACAGTACCGGTGCCGCCGCCGCCGTAGGACACGCCGAAGTCTGCCTCATCAAACACGGGCATGGGAGCGATGCCGATACGGCCAGCCTCGATGCCTTCCATGTAAGCGGGGTATCTGGACATGTACCACAGAGGACGGATGATGGTGGCATAGCCGCCGGCGTTGATAGCGCCGTAGCCTTCCTCACCGTCAACGCTGCCGCCGGGGATGGTCTGATCCACGCCGGACTGAGCAAGATCCTGGATGGTGGTGAGGGCCTTGATGGATTCGGGAGAATCCAGAGTGGGAGCGCCGTTTTCGTCGGTCATATCAGCGTTCTGAGCCGCCAGCATAGCCTCATAAATGAAGATGCCGTTGGTCTCGGCAGCGCCCATGGCCTTGCCGGTAGCTTCCACAACCTTCAGGCCGGCTTCCTTGTAGTCGTCCCAGGTCTTGATCTCTTTGTAGTCCACGCCAGCCTCATTGAGGATAGCGGTGTCGTAGAAAGCCACAGTGGCGCCTACGTGAGTGGGGATACCGTAGTTGACGCCGTCCTTGGAGTACACTTCCAGACGGGAAGCAACGATTTCATCCCGGTACGGATCCACATAGCTGGTCAGGTCTACGAACTGGGGTTCGCCTTCCAGATAGGTGGGGAACTTGTTGATCTCGACGTCGCACATGTCGGGAGCACCTTCGCCGGACTGAAGGGCGATGGTCAGCTTGTTGTGCATGTCGCTGAAGGGCTGCACGGAAACAGTGAGGTTGACAGCTTTGTCAGGGTTGGCTTCGTTCCACTTGTCAGCCATGGTCTCGTAGAAGGTGCGGTGAACTTCCTGGAAGGTCCACAGCTCCAGGGGAGTGCCCTCGGCGGAACCGCCGCCTTCGTCTGTGGTCTCTTCCTCTTCAGCGGGAGTGGAGACGGAAGAATCATTGCCCGTTTCCTCAGTGGTGGAGGAAGTGGGAGTGCCACTGTTGCAGCCAGCGAAAGCAGAAACCAGGATCGCGGCCGCCATCAAACTACTCAACAACTTACGCAATCTCATCATGTTACACCCTTTCTTATTTTCTCGGTTTTCCTAGGCAAGATGGAGCGAGATCGCAAGGACTGGAAATTCTTTTCACTGGTTTAAGCAGCCTCCCCGACACCCTCCTTCAACAGGGGTGAATATGTAATTTTTGCTTACTTTCCAGTGAGATGTCCGATCCTGTTGAACTCGCGGACAACTTGCCAAAACGTTTGGAGGACAACCAAGTTGTGCGATATTTATAAAATATATTTTATCACACGGCTTTTTATTATCCTCTATGCGTGTATTATAGCGCCGGGTTTTGAAGTTGTCAATACAACTTCAAAATTTATCCATAAAATCTTAAAGAACTGATAATATTTTAAATTTGTTTATTTTTTGAAATAATAATACAATTTTTTGTTAAATGAATGATAATATCGTTCTATATAAAGGGATTTAAGTGCGAAAAAGCGCTCTTCGTCGAAACGAAGAACGCTTTTCTCAAAACACAGATTCAGTTTTCGGTTTCCATGGTTTTTCTGGTCACCCAAAGGGCCGCCACCACTGCTGCCAACGCCCCCGCAAGTTTCGCGCAAATGAGAGGCCCCAGCATGTTGGGCTCTGTGCTGACGGTAAAAGCCATGTGGGCAGCCAGCAGGCTGGTTCCGCTGACCAGAAAAGCTCCTGCCGCCACTTTGCCCCGGTCGTCCATGTCCTGGTACATGGAGAGGGTGGGCAGGGCGCTCACCAGGCCTACCAGCATGGCAGTGAGGCTCTGGGGCTTCATACCCAGCCGTTCCCCCAGCCAGGCGAAGGGGCGGGTCAGGATCCGGCGGATCAGCTCCGCCAGAGGGAGACTTCCCAGCAGTACGATGCCGATGGAAGCCACCGTGGCCATGGCGTCCTCCAAGGGAGCCATGCCCGGAAGCACTGCCCAGCCGGTGAGGGACTCCACCGCCGCCAGCACCAGGCCGATGGTCACCAGCCAGCGGATACCCTCCGCCAGCAGGCAGAAGCCCTTCACCATTTTTTGTGGGATCTTCCACAGTCCCAGCAGGAGCAGCAGCGCCAGGACGAAAATGGGCAGGTTCTGGTGGAGACAGGTGAGCAGGGACAGACCGCAGAGCATGCCTCCCACCGCCAGTCCCACCGGCATGGCCGCCAACCCCACCATGATGCCCTGGGCGAAAAAGGGCCGGTCAGCTTTGGGAATCATCCCCATGCCCACAGGGATGGTGAACTCGATGGTGCACCCAAAAATAGCTGCCACCACCAGTCCTCCGTAGCTGCCCAGAAGGGGATCCTCCGCCAGGTCTTTGGCCAGCTGGTAGCCGCCCATGTCGATGGCCAGCAGACTGCCGAACATGGCCGGGTCCACGCCCATCAACCGGTACAGGGGGACGATCACGCTGCCCAGCCACTGAGCCAGTACCGGGGTCAGGCAGATCATCCCCGCCATGGACAGGGCCATGGATCCCAGCAGCATGAAGCCGGACTCGAACTTGTCTCCAAAGCCCCATTTGTTGCCCCGCAGTCGGTCCACACCGCCCAGCACCGCCCCGGCGGCCATCAGGATCATCAATCCTTGGTTCATGGCGTTAATCCTCAGAAAGCAGTGAAGTTCTGTGCCATGGTGTCCTGGATCTCCTGGATGGTGCGGGGCGTCTGGGCGGACAGATTCTCGCAGCCGTTCTGGGTCACCAAGCAGTTGTCCTCCAGGCGGAAGCCGATGCCCCATTCTTCATGGTAAATGCCGATGTCCACGCAGAACACCATGTTGGGAGCGATGATCTCCGGGGTCTCCACCGCGTCGTGGACGTCGAAGCCCACATGATGGGCGCCCCCGTGCCACATGTATTTCCCGATGTTCTCCACTTCGTCCAGGACGCCGGCGTCCTTCAACAGCTGAGCGCAGTAGCGGTGGGATTCCCCGTCCACGTCTTTCATGGCCATGCCGGGACGGATGATGCTGAACATGTGGTCCGAGGTTTCCAGGGCGATCTGGTAGAGAAGCCGCTGACGGTCATTGAATCGGCCATTGCAGGGCCAGCCCCGGGACACGTCGGTCATCAGGTAGTCGTGCCAGGCGCCCACGTCGTTGAGGACCATGTCCCCGTCCAGGGCCTGGCCCTTGTAGGAGTAATAATGGATGCAGAAGTTGTTTTTGCCTGCGGAAATGATGGAGGGGAACGCGGGACCCTGAGGGCCGTACTGTCCCAGGGCGTAGTCGAATACCGCCTTGTACTGGTACTCATACATGCCGGGCTTGCTGGCCTTCATCATGGAGGTGATGCCTGCCCGGGTGATCTCTTCCGCTTTGCGCATGGCTTCCAGCTCACAGGGCTGCTTGATGGTACGCAGGCGGCGGATAAGGATGTTGGCGTTTTCCAGTTTCAGGAAGGGGTAGTCGGAAGCGGCCCGCTTTAGCAGCAGATGAGCGGGCTCGTTCCGGTCCTCAGGAGAGACCCGGAACAGGTCCAGATAGAGGTGGTGGTAGTTGCCGCTGGTAGCCAGTCTGTGCAGGTCACTTTCAAAAGCGGCGACGTACCCTATATCCTCCACGCCGGAGAGATCCGATGCCTCCTGAGGTTTCAGTCGGGCGCCGGTCCAGCGTTCCGCCAGGGCGTCGGGGGGCAGCAGATAGACCTTTTCCTCCACCTGACCCTGGCCGTCCTTTTTGGCCAGGAACACCAGCTCTTTTTGATCCAGCCCGGTGAGGTAGAGAAAATTCCGGTTGGTGTAAAAGGGGTAAAATTCATCGTTTGTCTTGCGGACCTCTTTGCCGGAGAACAGCACTAAGAGGGAATTTTCTTTCATTTGGGCGTACACTTTCGCCCGATTGCCTTTATAAAATTCTTTGGTCATAACGTCTCCTGTTCCGCGGGGACGGATCCGCTCCCGCATCATAGTCTCATGATTTCGATTGTATTCCATCCTTCTCCAAAAAGCAACCGGCCAATGGAAGAACTTTGGGAAAAATCCTTTCCGCCGCTCCGGGAGAAAGAGATGACAATTCCCGCCCCATCCGCTATAATTCCAAGTGAAACATCCTGGAAGGAGGGAGCGTCTTGCCCGAGGGGAAAAGCCTTTATCAGAAAAAGGAATACCGGGCCCTGAAAGAGTACAGCGTCAACGTGGAAAAGGTGGAAGTGAACCAGGATTTCGTCCAGCATTCCCACGATTTTGACGAGATCGTCCTCATCCTTTCCGGCACGGGGGAGCATTTGGTGGGGGACCAGGTCTATCCCTTGAAACGGGGAGACGTATTTGTCATCAAGGGAGACACCCAGCACGGGTTCCGGAACGCCCGGGGTCTGAAAATGGTGAATCTGATGTACGATTCTTCCCTGCTCTTTGCCGAATCTAATGACCTGCGGGCTTTGTCCGGGTTTGCCTATCTGTTTATGGTGCAGCCGGAGATCCTCAGCCAGGAAGCCTATCCCTACACCGTGTACCTGGATCCGGAAGCCACTGACGCCGCGGAACAGCTCTGTGATTTTCTTATCCGCCAGCTGGAGGACCGGGAAGGCCAGTATCAGGCGGCGGTGGGGTACGGGTTCAAAGCGCTGGCGGCCTACCTGGCCAACCATTACCAGACCCGGGACAACCTTTCGGAAAAGATGGGGATCTTCACCAAAGCGGTGCAGTATCTTCAATACAACGCCGCCGGGCCGGTGAAGCTCCAGGAGGCGGCAGAGGCCGCGGCGGTGTCTCAGCGCCATTTGGAGCGTATCTTTTTGGAGATCTGCGGGGTGCCGCCCATGACCTACCTGACTGACCTGCGCTTGAAGCACGCCGACACCCTGCTGCGGATGACCTCCAAGACTATTGCCCGAATCGCCGAGGAGTCGGGGTTCCAGGACCCCAATTACTTCTCCCGGGTCTACAAGAAAAAGTACGGCGTAAGCCCAGGGAAAAACCGGGGCGGCCGGTCACCCATGTCGGAATAATCCAGATAGTTGTCGCTTTTCTTTCTGGCGCGGTGGAGGGGATCGTGGGATAATGTCCGCAGAGAACAAGAACGCGGGTGGCGAGGAGAAATTACCGTCGAGTCAGGCGGTGTTAGCCGCCTGCGAGGCATGCCCGCCGGAAAGGATGGTTTTGTTATGACACTCCATGTGAAGCCTGTTTATGTCCATTTGGTCCACCGCTCCGCCTATATGGGTCCCTGCCGGGGAGGCTCCTGGGATCAGCTGGAACGCTCCTACGACGAGATGATGGCTGCGGAAAACTTTGAGAAAATGAAGGAAAACCTGGCCCGGGTCTACAAAGACCAGCCGGAGATCCATTTGCAGGAGCCGGTCTACCTGGAATTTTTGGACGAATTCATCGTCCGGGACGCCCAGCTGGACCTGGTAAAGGACGAGGATACGGACGTGTTCCTGCTGGACGGCCTGATGGGCCAGCACCTGGCGGTGAACATTGCCCGGCGATTCAAAAAGCCCATGTGCTCCGTGGGATGCTGCACCAGCACCGACGTCACCGCCTGCCTGCGGGCCGCCGGTTTTGAGGCCTATGGCAGCATCGACCTGGAAGGCACCCTTCCGGTGATGAAGATGCTCCAGTGTAAAAAGACCATTTCCCACACCCGGGTATTGTCCATCCTGAAGGGGGACATCTGCTCCAAGGGCGTGGAGAGCAATATCCGGGACCTGGACCGGCTCACCAATGAATGGGGGATCGGGTTCAAATTCGTCAACGCGGAGGATTTCCTCCAGGAGATCACCGACCTGACGGAGGAGGAGTCTCTCCAGGCGGAAGCGGTGGCCGACGACCTGATGTCCAAGGCGGAAGTGTGCTATATCCAGCGGGATATGCTTGTCCGGTCCGCCCGGGTCTATGTGGCGGCCAAAAAGCTGCTGGCCCGGTACGAGTGCAACGCTTTCACTTTGCCCTGTTTCGAGATCTGCGCCACGGGGCGGATCAACGCGGAGAAATACACCTGGTGTCTGACCCATTCCCTGCTGAAAGAGGAGGGCATTCCCTCCGCCTGCGAGTCTGACTACAACGCCCTGCTTTCCATGATCGTGGTCATGGCGGTGGCGGGGAACGCTCCTCACATGGCCAACACTCATCCGGCACTGCCTCATGAGATCCCTGCCGGGGTGGCTGACACGGGGAACCTGGTGAAGATGTACCACGCCGTGCCCACCCGGCACATGAAGAGCCGTTCCAGCGCGCCTGCTCCCTTCGGGCTCCAATGCTTCACCGAGGACAAATGGGGCGCCACCATGCGCTACCACTACAACCGGGACATCGGCGAGACCGTGACCATGGTCCGGTTCAATCCTCAGGGTACCAAGCTGCTGGCGGCCAAAGGCGTGATCGTCACCGAGACGGACTACGACAAGATCGGCTGCGACACAGGCTTGCTGGTGTCCGTGGAAAACAAGGGGAAATTCTTCAAAGCCCAGTGCAATTACGGTCACCACATGACCTGGGCCTATGGGGACATTGCCGACCAGCTGGAGGACCTGGGGGACGTTCTGGGATTCCAGGTGGAGCGGGTGTGACGGAATTTTGAGAAAGGGAGGCATGGACCATGGGAGCTCTGCCCGATCTGAAAAGCTGCGGTGAAAAGGCGGCCCTGGAACTGGACTGGCTAAAGGTAAATCCCCAAGCCTCCCGGGAGGAATGGGCTTCCCATATCCGGGGGTATGTGCTGGCAAAGTTCTTGCTGGAGGAGGGAGAACCGGAGCAGGATCTTATCCAGCTGGCCCAGAAAAGCGTCTCACTGCTGACGGGCATCCCCCGAGAAAAGCTGGAACAAATGGACCGGCCCAGCGGCTGCACCGCCGCTACCGCCGTGTTGGACAAAAAAGTGCTGCTCCTGCTGAGCCTGAGCAAGGGCCTGGGTGTTCCCTTGCCCCCGGGAAGTGCCCCCAAGATCAAGACTTTAGACCAGTTGGCGGAGGCTCTTCGGGAAGGGGGAACCGCGCCGTGAACCGGGAGGATTTCCCCCTGATCGCCCAGGAAAAGTGGGCCTATCTGGACAATGCCGCCACCACTCAGAAGCCCCGGCGGGTACTGGAGAAACTGGAACAGGTCTACCGGACCTGCAACGCCAATGTCCATCGCAGCCCACACGGGCTGGGTCGGGAGATGACCCGGCAGATGGAGAACGCCCGGGACATGGTCGCCCGTTTCTTCGGAGCGGGGGAGGAGTATCAGGTGGTGTTCACCAGCGGCACCACGGGAGGGATCAACCTGACGGCCAGCTGCTATTTGGAGACTTTCGGGACACAGGGCGACAGGGTGATCGTCATGGAGAGCGAGCACCACTCCAATTTTGTGCCTTGGCAGCAGCTGTGCAGGCGGAAGGGCTTGGATTTTCAGGTGGTCCCCGTGACGGAGAACGGCTTGCCGGACCTGGAACGTTTTCGACAGGTCCTCACTCCCCAGACGGTAATGGTGGCCCTGGCCCATGTAACCAACACCTTCGGGGTGGAAAACCCTGTGGAGGAAGTGGTCCGCTTGGCCCATAGCCAAGGGGTGCCCGTGCTGGTGGACGGAGCCCAGGCAGCGGCCCACAAGCCGGTGAATGTGTCCGCCATGGACTGCGATTTTTACTGCGTTTCTGCCCACAAGCTCTACGGGCCCACAGGAATCGGAGCGCTGATCGCCAAGCGTTCCTGGTTGGAAAAGATGGCGCCCTACCAGTTCGGCGGGGAGATGGTGGACCGGGTCACTCGGGAGGATACCAGCTTTCAGCCGATCCCCTACCGCTTTGAGGCGGGTACCCCCAACTTTGTGGGGGCAGTAGGTTTCGGAGAGGCCCTGGAATATTTGGAGGACCTGGGAGGCATGGAAGCGGTTGCCCTGGAAGAGGAAAAGCTACTGGACTATTTGTGGGAGGAGCTTTCCCATGTGCCGGGGGTGGAATTTCCCTTGAACGCCAAGCCTCGGGCCGGGATCGTCTCCTTCCTGCTGCCCCCTTTCCACCCCTACGACGTGGCGGTGTTGCTGGATCAGCAGGGAGTAGCGGTGCGAAGCGGCACTCACTGCGCCCAGCCTTTGCTGGAAAGCATGGGGCTTTCCCAAGGCACGGTGCGGGTTTCCCTGGGGCTGTACAACAACGTTCAGGACGTGGACCGGCTCTGTGCCGGGCTGCGGCGGATCGCCGCCATCAAGCTGTGAGGGGAGGAAACGCTGTGACTCTTTTGGAACGACAGGAACACTATGTAAAGGCCCTGGGAGAACTGGACGCCTTCGACCAGTACACCTATCTCATGGGCCTTGCCATGGAGCGGCCGGAACTTTCCGGGGTGCCCCGAGAGGAGAGCCATCGGTTTTTGGGATGCCAGTCCAACTTGTGGGTGTCCTTGGAGGAAGAGAAGGGCCTTCTCCGCATGAAGGCGGACAGCGATACTCTTATCGTCAAGGGTATGGCAGTAATGCTGGCGGACGTGGTGACCGGATCCACGCCCCAGGAGATGGCCCAAGCCAACATTGACCTGTTCCAGCGACTGGATCTGGAAGTGGCCCTCACTTCTGTCCGACGCAACGGATTCACAGAGCTGATCCGTTCCCTGCAAGACCAGGCCAAGGCCCTGGCGGAACATAACTGAATACCGAAAAAGAAAACCGCGCTTCGGTTGAGAGGCGCGGTTTTTGTTTTAAGATCGTTTTTTATTCGGTACGCAGGGCCACCACAGGATCTTTTTTGGCGGCGCTGCGGGAGGGGATGATGCCGGAGAACAGGGTCAGTCCCATGCTGATGAGCACTAGGGTCAGCGCCACTAAGGGGGGAAGGGTGGCGTTGAGGGTCTGGATGCCGGTGAAGTGGTGGAGAATCATGTTGATGGGGATGCACAACAGGTAAGTGATGAGCACGCCCAAAGCACCGGAGGTGAACCCGATGATGAGAGTCTCCGCGTTGAACATCCGGGACACGTTGCTCTTAGAGGCGCCGATAGCTCGGAGGATACCGATCTCCTTGGTCCGCTCCTGAACGGAGATCAGGGTGATAACCCCGATCATGATGGAGGAGACGATGAGGGACACCGCCACGAAAGCAATGAGCACATAGGTGATGGCGTTGATGATGGAGGTCACCGAGGAGAGGATCAGTCCGATATAGTCGGTGTACTGGATCTGCTCCAGGTCGTCCCGGTCCGCGTTGTAGTCGGCAATGGCCTGTTCGATCACGTCTTTGTTCTCAAAAGAGGAGGCGTACAGATTGATGGAATCCGGGTCCTCCAAATCTACGTACCCCAATTCCGCCAGGTTGTCCTCCAAGGTGGAGTCGGAGAAGGTGAGGGCCTGGTCGTAATACAGGGCGCACTGCTGGGTGGTGTAGGTCCCCACGGCCTGATCCAAAGCGGCGGCCAGGGCGGCGGGATCTTGGGAGGACAGCTCCTGTTGGATCCCGGCGGCGTACTGGACACGGTACTGCTGTTCCGCCATCTGGGCGAACAGCTCTTCCAACTCCTCACCGCTCATGGAGGCAAGATACTCCTGGGCTTTTGCCTCGTCGATCCCCGCCTGTTCCGTCATGGCGTTTCGGAGGGTTTCCTCTTTCTCTTCCCGGGTCATGGAGCCCACGGACTGCTCCAGGGCCTGGTCCACCTGCTCCTGGGTGGGGATGCTCATAACGGCCAGGTAGGTCTCCGCCTTGCCCTGCTGGTCCAAAGCGGCTACGTAGTCCAGGAAGGCCTCCTGCTTTTCCTCATCGGTCAGGTCTCCGGTGGTCTCCTGGAAAGGCAGCCCGGTGAAAATGTCCGTGGAGGGAGTTTCCAGCTGGGCCTGGACCGCAGGGGAGTCCTCTGCCTGCTGGGCCAGGTATTCCGTCAGCTTGCTGGTGTAGCCGATGGACCCGGACAGCATGGCGGAGGAGCTGTCCTCTTTAGGCCGGATGATCCCCGACACTTTCAGGCTCAGTCCGTTGTCATAGAGGTAGCGCAGGCCGGTGTCGGTGAGGCGCAGGTCCACATAGCGGCCGGTGGCCTGATCGTAGGAGTAACAATCGGCATTCAAAATGGTCCGGTATTCCCGGGAGCAGATCTCCTCATAGGTCCAGCTCTTCTGAGACGAGTCGGAGGCTACCTCGGTCTGATCCACAGCTGCCTCCATGATGGCGTCCATTTCCTCCTGGGGCTTCAGGCCCAGAGCGTAAAGAGCCATGTCATCCAGTTCGTTGTTCTCGTCCAGCACCAGGACGATCTCGTTATAGTCGTTGGGCCAGGAACCGTATACTACTTCATACTGGTTTTCCAGCATGGGGCTGATCAGCGCCCCGTCGTCCCCGGGGAGCATCTCCTGCCACAGCACCATGGAACTGCCCGTGGGGGACAGGGAGGAAAAGGCCTCCATCCCGCCGTAGCTGTCCCGGAGATCGTTCATGGAGGCCATGTCGATGCTGAAATATTCTTGAAGCAGGTTTTCCATCAGCTCCTGGGAGTCGGAGCGGAGAATGGTGCCGTCCACAGATTCCGTGTACACCAGCAGCTGGGCGTCGTAAGTGTACTGCACCCCGCTGACCGCCTGAGCCAGAGGATCCTCCGGGTCGGACCGGCGTTCTTCCAGATAGGTCTTAAAGGAGGCCAAGTCGTTTTCAATGGTCTCCGAGGAGCTGAGGGCGTTGACCAGATTGTAGACCATGGGCTTCTGGTAGACGGCGTCCTGGTCGTGGTCGCTGTCCGAGTGGGCCGCCTGGATGAACTCTTCCATCAGGGAGCCCAGGTCCATGGTCTGGGCTTCCAGGGTGAGGGGGTAGGAGGAGAGTGTCTCCTCCTGGAGCTGGTCGATATAGGCAGTGGTGCCCTGGGACACAGCGTAGATCAAGGCGATGCCGATGATGCCGATGCTCCCGGCGAAGGAGGTAAGGGCGGTGCGGCTCTTTTTGGTGAACAGGTTTTTTAAGGACAGGCCAAAGGAGGTCCACAGGGACATGGAGGGCTTCTTCTCCTGCCGGGCGGCTTCGGACCGTTGCCGGTCCCGTTCTTTTTCCGCCTGCTGCTCCTGGGGAGTGAGAGGGGAACTGTCCCCGGTGATGGTGCCGTCCAGCATCTGGACGATGCGGGTGGAGTACTGCTGAGCCAGGTCCGGGTTGTGGGTGACCATGATCACCAGCCGGTCCTGAGAGATCTCCTTGAGGATCTCCATCACCTGGATGCTGGTCTCTGTGTCCAGAGCGCCGGTGGGCTCGTCCGCCAAGACGATGTCCGGGTCGTTGACGATGGCTCGGGCGATGGCTACACGCTGCATTTGGCCACCGGACATTTCACTGGGGCGCTTTCGCAGCTGGTTCCCCAGTCCCACCTGTTCCAGAGCTTCCTTGGCCCGCCGGCGGCGTTCCGTTTTGGAGACGCCGGAGAGGGTCAGGGCCAGCTCCACGTTTTGCAGCACAGTCTGGTGGGGGATCAGGTTGTAGCTTTGGAACACGAATCCTACCGAGTGGTTCCGGTAGGCGTCCCAGTCACGGTCCTTAAAGTCCTTGGTGGACCGGCCGTTGATGATAAGATCTCCGGAGGTGTATTGGTCTAGGCCTCCGATCAGGTTCAGCAGGGTGGTCTTGCCGCACCCAGAGGGTCCCAGGATGGAGACGAATTCGCTTTCCCGAAACTCCAAGTCAATACCTTTGAGGGCTTCCACCGGCTGTCCCCCGGCGGGATACTCTTTCGTGACGCGTTTTAATTCCAGCATATCGTGTAGGACTTCCTCTCTTTCAGAAACAGTGGGAGCCGCCTGCTGGGGCGGCCCTGCTGTAAATAGACGTTATACAACACCTGCGGTGGGCGCATCGTGTGGGGTTATGCCTGTGCTGTTCTATACGTCCGGGCCGCTGTATGGGTGTTTGCGGATATTATACCATAAATTCCCGCCATTATGTTATCGAACTGTGAAGGGAAATTGTCCGGGCGTTTCTTCGGTAAAACGGCTGCCAGCCAGAATTCCCGGGAAAAGCGAATAAGCCTGCCGGTGAGAACAAACCATATAGACAGGCTCTGTTTTTGAGATCGCAAAGCTGTTTTATCTAAAAAATGACAGTATACAAATAGAAATTATAGCTTTCCGCCAAAGTTTTGGAAACTTTGATAATGGATTGACAAACGGCGGAATTGGTAGTATTCTATGCACTGGAAATAGTTTGAGTCTTAAACAAAAGGCTTTATCACAGTGTAAGGGTATTATTTTATCAAACAAGTGGAGTGTGGAAGCATGCAGTTTAAGTACCGCTGGTGGGGCAAAGGCGATATGGACGCCACCATCGGCATCTTCTTTGACGGCTTCTCCAAGATCCTGTCCGCTACGGGCATCATGCTGTTCGTGTTCGGCATGCCGGCGGATATCGTGCTGGGGAAGATCGTGCCAGGTGTGGGCCTGGCTATTTTTGCGGGCAATCTGTGGTATTTTTACGAGGCCCGGGCTCTGGCCAAAAAGGAACAGCGCCAGGACGTGACTGCCCAGCCCTTCGGCATAGGAGCCTCTCAGCTGACCGGCTGGCTGTACCTGATCATGGGCCCAGTCTATTGGCAGACCGGTGACGCGGAACTGGCCTTTCAAGTGGGGCTGGCGGCTGCTCTCATCGGCGGCGTCATCGAGGTGCTGGGCGGCTTCATCGGCCGCTGGATCATCAAGGTGGTGCCCCACAGCGCGCTGATGGGGAACATGGCTTCCTCGGCGCTGGTGTGGCTGTCCTTTGTGGGCATTGCCATGGTGTTCGACAAGCCCATTTACGCCCTGCTGCCTTTCTGCATGGTGGTCATCGATTACCTGGGCAAAGCGGACAAGCGCTTCCAGAAGATCCCCACCGGCGTTGTGGCTGTGGTGCTGGGGACTGTCATCGCTTGGTCCACCGGCAGCCTGACCTGGGACAATTTCACCGCGTCCTTCTCTAACCTGGGATTTTATCCTCCCACCTTCTGCGGGGTGGATATCGTCAAGGGCTTCAAAGGACTGTTCCCCTTCCTGCCGGTGATCATCCCCCTGCAAATGAACAATTTCTTCTCCACGCTTCAGGGGATCGAATCCGCCAAGGCGGCGGGTGACCGGTATCCCGAGCGGCGCTCCATGGTGATGGACGGCTGCTCCACCATTTTAGGTTCTCTGTTTGGAAATCCCTTCCCCACCACGGTGTACTTCGGCCATCCCGGCTGGAAGGAGCTGGGGGCACGGGCGGGCTTTTCCCTGGCCAACGCCGCGGCGTATTTGATCATCTGCCTTTCCGGCTTGACCGGTGTGCTCATGGCCCTGATCCCCACGGAAGCGGTGATGGTGCTGCTGATCTTCGTGGGCTTCTCCGTGACCGCCGCCACCTTCCAGGAGTTGGACAAGAAATATGTGAACGTGGTGCTCCTGTCTCTGGTGCCCATCCTGTTCCAGTATCTCCAGACCCAGATCAGTTCTGCCGTACAGGCGGCGGGGACCACCCTGGACGCCATGACAGCGGAACAGTTCGCGGAATTTTCCGTGCCCATCAACGGAATCCAATACCTGGGCAACGGAGCGTTCCTTTCCAGCTTGCTGCTGGCTGGCCTGCTTGCCTATGTGGTGGATAAAAAATACTTCTACGCGGCGGCCTTCGCGGGAGCTTTGGCGTTCTGCTCCTTCATCGGCATGATCCACGCTCCTTCGGTGGCGCTGTTCCCTGCGGAGGGCGTTCCCTTCGGCGTGGTCTACCTGGCTGCGGGAGCCTGGCTGGTGGCCAAAGGCTTGCTGTTCCGGCAGGACCGGGCAGGAGCTGGGCCCCTGACTCAATAAACGGCATTTGCGCCCTGGAAAGCAGGGCGTGGTAACATAAGGACTTTTCACTAGGAGGAAGAAAAATGACGGACAGCGTAAAAATCCCACTGTTTAAAAAAGCGGACTTGGACGCTTCCATCGGCGTGTTTTTCGATGGATTTTCCAAGGTGATCGTGGCCGTGGCCATTTTGCTTGGCACCTTCGGCCTGGACGGCGCCACCGTATTCGGCACCATGATGCCCGGCGTGCTGGTAACTGTGATCGTGATGAACGGCGGCCTGTGGCTCTACTATCGCCACATCGCCAAGAGCCGGGGCGACAGTAATCTGACTGCTGTGCCTGCCGGTCTCCAGGCTGGGCGTATGTTCATCTGGTTGTTCTCCATCATGCTGCCTGTGTACAGCTCCACCGGCGACGCTCTGCTGGCGTTCCGGGTGGGCGTGTTGGCACACTTTGTGGGCGGCGCTGTGTTCATCATCGGTGCTTTCGTGGTGCCCCTGATCCTGAAGATCGTTCCCGCCGGCGCTCTGTTTGGCTCTCTGGCCGGCGGCGCCATGGCTTTCCTGATCCTCCAGTCCATGGACGGCACTCTGGAAATGCCTCTGGTGGGCTGGCTCTCCCTGATCGTGCTCTTCGTCATCTACCTGGGCAAGGTGAACACCAAGCTGCCCGCCGCCCTGATCGCCATTGTGGTGGGCGCCGGCATTGCCTGGGTCACCGGAGCCATGAGCTTCTCCACTGTGACCGACTCCCTGTCCAATCTGGGCTTCTATATTCCCAATTTCACCTTCGGCATCTTCTCCGGAGAAGTGATCTCCGCTATGATCCCCTTCCTGCCCATCATCATCGTGTTTTCCCTGAATGAGGTCATTACCGGTATCCAGGCAGTGGAGCAGGCCAAGGAGTGCGGCGACACCTTCTTCACCACCACTAAGCCCCTGGTGCTCTGCGGCGTGGCCAGCATGGTGGGCGCTCTGTTCGGCAACCCCTTGGCTGTGGGCCTGTACTGGGGCTATCCCGGCTGGAAGAAGATGGGCTCCGGCACTGGATACCATCTGGGCATCGTGGCTCTCTACGCTCTGGTGGGCCTGACCGGCCTGTCCGCCATCATCACCGCTTTTATCCCTGAGGCTGTGGTGCTGCCCATCCTGGTGTTCGTTGGCATCTCCAGCTATTCCCAGGCTTTCGAGGTGGTCAGCAAGAAGTATTATCCTGCTGTGATCATGGCCTCTCTGCCTGTGGTTATGGACTTTATCATGGACAACGTGGCCGAGGGCAAACTGCCCGGCTTCTTGGCCTTCGACAACGGCTCCGCCTTTGTGGGCCTGCTGGTGGGCTGCGTGTTCGTGTTCATCATCGACAACGATTGGCTGAAAGCCGCTATCACCAATGTAGTGGCCCTGGCCCTGACCGGTATCGGCATGATCCACTCTCCCGGTCTGCTGTTTACCGGCACTTACAGCCCGGATCTGGGATTCGTAGCCGCCTACTGCGTGCTGATCGTAGCCTTCCTGGTGCTGCATTTCATCAAATTCAACCAGAAAGCCCATCTGGCCGATCTGGAAGCGGAAAAAGCGGCTGTTTTGGAAGCCGCTAAGAAATAAGTTTTGGAGGAACGTTACAATGAAAACATTGGTCATCACCGGTTCGGCCCGTAAAAACGGCCACACCAACCAGATGGTGAAGCTGTTCCTGGATACCTTGGGCGGCGAGTACACCATCATCGACGCTTACCGCGTGGAGAACATCGCCCCTTGCAAGGACTGCCGGTTCTGCTGGCACAAGAAGGGATGCAGTATCCACGACGGCATGGATGAAGTCTACCAGCTGCTGGAAGAGGCCGACAACGTGGTCCTGGCTTCTCCCATGTACTTCCACTCTGTCACCGGCAAGCTGAAAACCCTCATTGATCGGTTCCAGGTGTACTGGGCCGGCCATGTGCGCAACGACATGCCTGAGAAGCCCTTGCGCAAAGGCGCCATCCTCATGGTGGGCGGCGCTCCCAGCTTTCCCAATCAGTTCCTGGGCGGCGAGCTGGTGCTGAAGAACCTTCTCAACGACCTGAGCACGGAGTGCCTGGGCGAGGTATGTCTGCCCAACTCTGACCACGACTCCCTGGAGACCCGCCCTGACATCGCTCAGCAGGTGGTGGAACTGGCGGAGAAGATGAAGGCGGCTCAGGAATAAAAACGCGAAGCGGCGTAAAAGTTTTGCCAGCTTTTTCAAAAGCTGTGGGGGTGCGGGGGCAAAGCCCCTGCGGCCTGGACAGCCTGAAGGGCTGAAAGCAAAGATTCAGGGGCAAGGGCGCACGCCGCCGCAGGCGGATAGCCTGCTGCCCCGGCCAAAACGCATAAAGCAGGGAAACAGCGCAGCGCCTTTCCCGGCCGGTTTCCTCAGTAAGAGCCGGATCGAAATGAGCATCCAAAAACGAAAACTCAACCATAAATCAACTATCAAACACAAGGAGGACGTTATCATGCAAGGCTATACCTATGTCAAAGGCGAACATTATCCCGTAGAGCACCTGGTTTTTGAGACCGCTCCCGAGCACGTGCAGGAGTTCCTGGAAGTGGACCACGAAGTGTGGACCCTGGGCGAGGCTGAGACCGATCTGTTCGATCACATCCCCTTCCTGTACAAAGAAGTGTGGATCAACGACAACAAGCCCGGCGAGATGCACTTCATCTTCGTGTGGGAGAGCCTCGAGAGCTGGCACAAGGTGGACGACAAAGAGCTCCAGGCCAGCCTGATCGCCCGTTTCGAGTCCAAGTTCAAGCATCCCTATAAGCTCACCCGCTGCGTCCAGAACGAGGAGAACTTCGGCATCCATCGTTACAGCCGCTTCGAGCGCATCTAAGTTACTTTTTATTTAAGAAAGGATCTGACTGCAATGAAATTTGAGAATAAAGTGGTCATCGTTACCGGCGCCAGCTCCGGCATCGGAGAAGGCGTAGCGAAAATGTTCCTGGACGAGGGCGCCAAGCTGGTTGGCTGCGGCGTGGAGCCTTCTATGAAGATCCAGAGCGAGAACGCCATCTATGTTCAGGCCGATCTGACCAATCCCCAGCAGGCTCAGAATGTGGTGGACAAGGCTGTGGAAGCCTTTGGCAAGGTGGACAAGCTGGTGTGCTGCGCTGGCGTCACCTTTATCGGTTCTTTGGAGAACACCGAGTATGACTCCTTCATGCGGGAACTGTCCATCAACCTGGGCGGCGTGTTCAATATGTGCAAGGCCGCTGTGAAGGAACTGGTGAAGAGCGAGGATCCCTCCATCGTCACCATCGGTTCCGACCTGGGCGTGCGTCCCATCCCCGAGCGAATCGGCTACTGCCCCTCCAAGGCCGGCGTGATCATGCTGACCAAGTGCATCGCCCTGGAGTACGCTCCCAAGGTGCGTGTCAACTGTGTGCTGCCCGGCCTGGTGCGCACCCCCATGATCGAGCAGCGCTTCCAGGAGGCTGAGGATCCCAAGGCTCTGGAGGAGTCCTACGCTTCCCTGTATCCCCTGCACAAGATGGGCAAGGTGGCCGACATGGCCAACGCCGTGAAGTTCCTGTCCAGCGAGGACGCAGGCTTCATCACCGGCGAGATCATGAACGTTTGCGGCGGCAGCCTGATCTAAGGGAGGTACACCATGGCTACATCCCTGTTCAAATTGCCTTTTGACCCCCAGCGGCTGAAAGTCCAGCGGGTCTACGCCAGCCCGGAACTGGCCCACTGCCAGGTGGAGACCATGAGCTGCGATAAGATCCGGGAGATCTACGGCGACCTGAAGTTCCTGGAACTCCATGAGGACCGGCCCTGCACCTACACCTCTTTGGTCACCTCCATTGACGGGCGCATCGCCTTTACCGACGCCCCCCAGGGTCCCCTGATCGCTAAGAAAAATAAGTATGACCCCGCCGGGGCTGACACGGACTGGTTCATCCTGAACATGCTCCGTGCTGTATCCGATGGCGTGATGCTGGGCGCCGGCACCATGAATGCCGAGAGCGACTACACCTGCCACGTGTTCGATCAGGACATGGAGGACATGCGTATTGAAAACGGCAAGAATCCTGTGCCCTGGAACATCGTCACTTCCCTGGACGCTACGGATATTCCCTTCGACCACATCCTCTTCAAGACCCCGGAAGTTCCTGTGATGATCTCCACCTCCCGCAAGGGCATGGAGCTGGTCCGGGAAAAGATCCAGAATGAGGCTTACTTCGTGGACGTTCCCTCTATGGAAGCGGTCACCGAGGAGCTGATCCAGGGCATGAAGGAAGCCGCCGGGAAAGTGCTGGTCATTGGCACCGGCGACACCGCTCCCGATTCCAAAGTGGCTCTGTATGTGCTGAAGAAGTTCGGCATCGACCGTCTGCTGGTGGAGACTCCCTCCTATATGCATTACCTGGTCTCCCAGAAGATGATGGACGAGCTGTTCTTCAACTACTCCTGCATTTATGTGGGCGGTCAGGCTCTCACCATCGGCAAATTCGGCAAGGAATTCACCAGTGAGGACCATCCCCACACCCGGATGCTTTCCATCCACACCCACAGCGATCATTTCTTCTATCTCCGCCACAAGCTGATCTACGATTGAGTGCTGCAATCGCGGTTTGAACGGGCGGGATCCATCCTATAAAAAGAGGAGCCAGAAAACGGCTCCTCTTTTGCTGAGAACAATTTTTATCCATTTGTTGTTTCGGCGGCGTTGGCCACGCCCTGGTAGAATTGGGAGATGGCCTGCTGGGCTGCCCCCAGAATGGGTCCGCTCTTTCCCAAAGGGGAGAGGACCACTTTTTCCGCGTGGGTGATGGGCAGGATCATCTTCCGGAGGATTTCCGGCAGATAGTAGGGAAGGGCGTATAACAGTTCCGAGCTGATCACGATGGCCTGACAGTCGAAAATAAAGATGATATTGGTCAGTCCCACCGCCAGATAGGTGATGAACCTGTCCAGCACCTGCTGGGCTACCGGATCCTGATGGCGGATGAGCACCACCAGCTCCTGGATGGAGGAGATGGGCTGGGGAAGCACGGAATTGGCGTAGGCGATCACTGCTCCGTCAGAGCAGTACTGCTCCCAGCAGCCATACTTGCCGCAGGAGCACTGCGTCGGCTCGTCCACATTGATGGTGTGGTGACCGATGGCGTTGGCGAAGCCGTGGAAGCCGCGGAACACTTCCCCGTTGGTGATGAGTCCCACAGAGATGGAGTTGCCGATGTTCACCATTGCAAGGCTTTGCAGAGGCCCTTCCTGGGGCTGACCCTCTTCTGTTTCCCCTTCGCTGCCGATAAGATCCTGCTGGGCCAAGGCGGCCAGGTTGCCGTCGTTGTCCAAGGACACGGGCACTTGATACCGTTCTTCCAGCAGGGCACGCAGATCCACGTTCCGCCAGCCCCGCCGGGGAACAAAGCGGATCAGGCCGGAAAGGTCCACCACGCCGTGAACAGCAGCGCTGATGCCCACCAGGCCGTAACGGGTGGAGGGCATCTGTTCCAGCAGCTTGTCCACCGCCTGGCACACCCGCTGGAACACTTGGGGGAAGCTGTCCTCCGTGGTGGAGAACTGTTCCCGGGCCAGGACAGAGTCGCCGGAGAGGTCGGTGAGGATGGCTTGGACTTGGCTGATGTCAATATCCAGGGCTACGGCGCATCCGGCGTTGTGGACGGGGTTGAGCAAAATAGGTTTGCGGCCCCATTCGGAGTGGCCCAGTTCCGTTTCCGCCAAAAGCCCCGCGTCGATCCACTCTTTGACGATGGTGGAGACGGTGGCTTTGTTCAATCCGGTCTGGCGGCAGATGTCCGCCCGGCTGATGGGATAATGATGGAGCACCTGCCGCATGATCTCCCAACGGTTAGCTGCCCGGATGTCTTTTGTCTGCGTGATCTTCATGGTGGTTCGCTCTTTTCTGTGTGGGTTCCTTACCCAATCGTTCTAAAAAGGATTATACTATATTAGAAAGAAAAGTTCCAGAGTTCCGTGAAAAAGGGGCCCTGGAAAGGAGGTCTCTATTATGCCTTGCATTCAGATCAAAACCAACGTACAGGTTTCAAGTGATACAGCTCAAACCGTGAAAAGCCAGCTGGGGCAGATCATCACCTATCTGCCGGAAAAAACCGAGGACTGGCTGATGATCACCTTGGAGGACCAGTGCCGCATGTGGTTCCGGGGTGAGAGTGACAAACCCATCGCGATTGTAGAGGTAAAAGTCTTTGGAAATAAGGTGGATCCTCAGGGCTCCGCCAATATGACCCGGGATGTGTGCGCTCTGTTCCAGAAAGAGCTGGGCGTGGATCCCAAGGACATCTATATCCGCTATCTGGCCACACCGGACTGGGGCTGGAACAACGGAAATTTCTAAGTCTCAGAAAGAGAACAGAACGCCCCGCGGCGCGCTGTTCTCTTTTTTGTTTGGGTCCCTATTTCAAAAAAATACCGCCCCAAAAGCTGATAAAGCCAATGGGGCGGGTGGTTACAGATCAAACATTTCGTTTCATGTGCAGATCGCTGGCTTGCAGCGCGAAGATATCTCTGAAAATGGCGTCCTCTTCATCGATGAATAAATGGACGAACTGGCAGCCGAAAATAGTTCCTCCGGAGGAGGCAGGGCTTGTTCTGGCCACCTTAAATGAGAAATTGTGGAGCGGTCCGTTTGTGCGCAGTCTCTGGTTCTCCATGGATAAAACGTCGCCGATGGCGTAAGGGATTTCGCTCTGGATGGCGATGCCTGTGACGCTGATATCCAAAATGGTGCAGGGATCGTTCACACGCACACCGTTTACCTGGGAAATTTTGCCTTTGCGCATCACTTTTTGCCGGAAGAAATTCCGCCCCTCTTTTTTAGAAATGGCTAAGGAAAGCCTAATGGAAATGGAATCCCTGTCCGAGTGGTCCGCGGTCCCTTCGAACAGAAGCAGGCCGTCTTCATCGGCGCGGGATTTTATTTGCAGTTTCACCGGCATCTCGGGAGCGACCTCACACCACAATGCCCGTTCGTTTCCAAAGTTTTCAATCACTAAGATTTGGTTTATTTTGTCATATTGGGCAAGCTTTCCTTGAAAGAGAAAGTCATTTTCCCGAGAAAGAACTGTGCAGCGGGCACCAAGATGTTGGTTGATAAGTTCCGCTTCCATAATGTTGTGTGTCCTCCTCACAATATCACAGAGTCTTGTTTAAAGCGGGCGCTTTTTGTTGTCAGCCAGCAGACGGTAAAGCGCGGATATCTCCATGGGACGGTAGTAGCGGTAACCTTGGATCAAGTCGCATCCGGATTCCCGGATCAAAGCGTCTTGTTCATCGGTCTCCACGCCTTCCATGCAGACTTTTTTGCCGAATCGGTGGCAAGCATATACGATACTGGAAATAAAGTTCATCTTATCTACGGATTCTGTCATCTCGCCCAGCAAGGAGCGGTCCAGCTTGATGACGCTGGAGGGATATTGCAGCATCATGCGCAAAGAGGAATAGCCGCTGCCGAAATCATCCAAAGCAATGCGGATCCCCAGCTTGTTGCAGTTATTCAAAAAGTAGAGCAGTTTTTCGGGCTGCTCGTCCAAACAGCTTTCCGTCATTTCCGCGATCAGATGAGTGCCGTCCAAGTTGTACTTTTCCAGCGTTTCTTCCATGAATTCGCAAAAGTGTTTGTCGGACATTTGATGCAGGCTCACATTAAAAGTGAGGTAGAAGTTGGGAGAGTAGGAGATCAGCCGCATACAGGTGCATACAGCCTGCTCGAACACCCATCTTCCCGCCAGATGGATCATATTGTCCTTTTCCAGCATGGGAATAAACACCTCAGGGGAGACGTCTTTCCCTTGAAAACTCCAGCGCAGCAAGGTTTCGCCGCCCACGATGGAATTATCCTCCACGGAGATGACGGGCTGGACCACGATGCGGAAGTTCTGCATGCCATACAATACGTCCCGGCTGAGAGCCAGTGCCATATTGGAGATGCGTTTTGCCTTTTGGATGTTTTTCTCCGAATACTCCACGTAATTCTGAGAAGGATCGTGCTTGGCGATGCGAATAAAGGAAACCAGTTCCTCGGCGAAGTCTGCCGGCATCAGATGGGAGATAGGATATTCCATCAGCGCGAAGGAGCAGGGATGGGGGACAGAAATACCCATGATACGGTACCACCGGGTGATGATCTCACGGATCTCATCTACCAATTTCTCTTTGCTGTCTTTACAGGATGGGTCAATGATAGCCACGCAGCACATGCCGTCCAAACGGTAAAACGATACCCGGTCGGAAAGGGATTCCATCAGATTTTCGGTGATGGTTTGCACCAGATGATCGCTGAAAATTCGGCCCCGGGTGCTGTTGATCTCGGCGATGTTGTTGAAGCTGAACCCAATGGTCCGCACGGACTGATGGTTCCCCTTGGCCTCATCCAAACGGCTGAACAAAGCAGCTTCCCGAGGGAAGTTGGTGACAGGGTCCACCACGAAATTGTCGTCCTGGTGTGTGACCCGCCCGGAGAAGAACAGGGGAGTAGTGCCGTCGTCGCTCCATTTCAAAATGCCATAGCAGCGGACCCACATGTTTTTGCCGTGGATATTGCGCACCTGGTAGCGCAGGTCGTGGATAGACCGTTTTTCCTCCAGCATGGAGTTGAGCTCGTTCTGGTACAGCTCTCTGGCCTTTTCTGAGGGAATGCGCTGTGCCCAGACTTGCAGCAGTCCCGGCACAATATTGCTTTGAAAGCCAAATTCATCCCGCATGTTGTCGGAAATATAGAACAGATCTTTCTGCAAATCGCCGAAGTAGAAATAGGCGGTACTGTTTTGCTGAGAGATGGACTGGAAAAGCAGTTCCATATCATAGTAAGTGGTTTGCAGGAAATGGTTGAAGATGCTGTCCGAGGGAACAGGAAGGTCCTGTTCAGGATTTCTCCGGTCTATTCCCGGGATCCGGTGGTAGGCAGCGTAGTAATTCCGCTTGTCCTGGTACATGATCTTGTCGGCTTGAATGATCAGGTTTTCCAGATCATGAGGAGGCTTGTCAGACCAAGCGTACCCCACCGCCATGTGATGTTTGGCTTGGGAAATATACTTTTGCAGACTATCGACCTGCTCTAAGAACGCTTCTTTTTTGATATCTTGGAAAACCGCTACAAACTCATCTCCGCCGATGCGGTAAAGCCAAGGAGTGTCCAGAGTGAGGCGCAGCGCGTCAAAGCAGTATTGGATCAGCTGATCCCCCGCGTTGTGGCCTAAAGTGTCGTTGGTGAGCTTCAGCCCGGTAATATCGCAATAGACCATGCCGACGCAGTCCAGGTTCTGAAACTTTTTGCTGTGCTCAAACATGGCGTTCCGGTTGTACGCGCCGGTGAGAGGATCATGAAAACTGAGGGTGTGCAGGTGATTGAGCAGATCCCGCCTGCGCAGAAGCGCCACAATGAAATAACCCAAAACTTTCAGCAGGGGGCCAATAAGGGACATGGTCTCCTGATTGGGATTGTCCACGCCTAAAAAGCCCACCACTTTTCCCTCCATGCTGATGGGTCCGGCGATCAGGCTGTTTATGTTCTGAGGCTTTAAAATGGCATAGGACGTGGGATGCTGCATACGGATATCTTCCAGGTTTTGGATGGTAACCACCTCGTTTTCCTGAAAGATCTCCAGCCACCAATCGATACTGGAAAAAGACAGGTTTTGCAGGATCTCTTTTTGGGGAGGGACATCGGCGGAACACCATTCGTAGGTGTTGTTGGCGGCATTTTCTCCGAACTCAAAGATATAAGCCCGATCGCAGGCAAATGTTTTGCCAAGGTAGGAAAGGACCTTGTTCAAGGACCACTCGGGATCTGTGGTGGAGAAGATCTGTTGGAGGCAGTCGTTGAGGATGTTTTCGCTGCGGGCGTAGTAATAAGGCGTGTTGCATGCCACTTCGGAATCTATATCGATCGCGATCTCCACACGGTAGCGGTGACCCAGATACTCCATCAAAGTATCCTTGATCATAAATCGCTTGTTCAGAACCGGATTCTTGTAGGTCCAGGAAATGAATTTTCCAGGCTCTAATATGGGGTTGGTGCAAAAGGAACATGGTTGTTTATACCCTTGCAATACCTCGTAGCATTTCTTGCCTACATATTCTTTTGCTTCCTGGTATCCCAAAGATTCCCGAAGCAATTTATTCATATAATGTATTTCATATGTAACCGGGTCAGAGATATAGACCAGTTCGTCCATTTCCTCGAAGAAGTCCATCCACAAGCTCATGCTATCCTCCTGGGTAATGTTAAAGTCTCATTGTAGGAACGTGGGATGAATGTACACGGATATAGGATGTTTGTTTTGTTTAATTATAGTGCAATTATACAATATGCGCAAGTTTTATTTGATGAAAACATAACGAAATTTTAAATATTGCATAACAATATTCAATCCAAGAAAAATAGCGGCAGAAAAACAATTTTTCGAAGATCGCGCAATAAGAGGGATTTCGTCGAAATGGATCGGAAAATGTAGTTTTTTTAAAAGTGTTCCTTAAGTAAAGAAAACCCTTTTTACATGAAAAAATCCCCACAAGAGGTTGGGCTTTCTGTGAGGATCCATGGGGCGCGTGTGAAAGCGGTTTGGACGGTTCAAGTCCCGGCCGGATAAAAGAAAACAGAGGACCAACCACAAGGGTCATTCCTCTGTTTTCTGGTGCAGGTGACAGGAGCTTGAAAGGTTCAAGCCCTGTGCAAAAAAAGGAGATCGTCCAAAATGAACGATCTCCTGGTGCAGGTGACAGGACTTGAACCTGCATGAACTTGCGCTCATATGGACCTGAACCATACGCGTCTGCCAATTCCGCCACACCTGCATATTTTGTTTTTCTGTTGAGCCGTAACGTCTCAACGCTCAGATATTATAGCATTGGAACTTCCGATTGTCAACAGGAATTTTCAAAAAAATCTTTCCGACGGCAAATTTTTTTATTTGGCCCGGAAACAGGGCTTCTTAAAAGAAAGTAAAAGAAGAAACGCAACTCACTTTACACACGCTTTACATTCTGTGGTATAATTAACCCAGATTTTAAGAGATTCCCTGTAAAATCAAAATATATCCTCAGTATACTATCCCCTGGTCTCGACAAAAAGGAGTTAACATTCATGATCCATCGTGTATTCTTCGACCTGGGCTTGACCTTGGTGGAATGTGATACCGCCGGCCGCTATGTGGAATATTTCTCCCAGCTGGGCCGCCCCGTCACCCTTCCCCAGGCCCAGAGAGCCTATCACTTGGCAAACAAGTACTTTATGCGGGAGCATCCGGGGGCATTGGGACATAAGGACCAAGATGTATTCCGGCGCTTTCTCCAAAGAGTCTGTCAGGAATTGGGATGGCCTGATCTTGGGCAGGATCTTTTCCGGCTGGCTCAGGAGGACAAGCGTCCGCCCCAGTGGACCGCGTTTCCCTTTACCTTGGAGGTCTTAAAAAGCCTGAAAGAGAGGGGAGTGGCCACAGGACTGATTTCCAACTGGGATCCTTCCTGCCGCCAGGTGCTGGACCAAAACGGTCTCACCCCTTACCTGGACCCCATCCTGGTTTCCAGCGAAGTGGGCGTGGAAAAGCCTGACAAGGGCATTTTCGAGAAAGCCCTGGAACTTTCCGGGGACGACCCGAAAAACTGCCTGTACGTGGGGGACAATTATTACGACGACGGAATGGGTTCTGCCCAGGTGGGTATGGCCTGCTGTATCCTGAATCCTCCTGATCGGCTGGGCATTGAGGAGCTGGAGCTTCCCTGGTGCGTGCCGGATATCCGAGGGGTGGCCGCTGTGCTGGACGCTTTGGACGCCGGGACCCTGGACCAACAGGAAAACACCGCGCGTTAGCGCGTGCACAATACAAGAATGAAACGAACCCTGTGGTTTGGAACAGAAATCTATACGAGAGAAACTTGAGAGACGAAGGAGAAAACATCATGCAGAAACGAATCCTTAGCCTTGTGCTTGCCTTGACCCTGCTCGTGACCGCTTTTGCTGGATGCACCGGAAACGGTACTACTTCCGGTTCTTCCACTGCTTCCACTTCCTCTTCCGGTGAGGCTTCTCAGGAGACTTCCACCGAAAGCCAGAGCTCTTCCACGGACAGCGGCGAGGAGACCGTGGTCCGGATGAACATCGGTTCCGAGCCTGACAGCCTGGATCCCTGGCAGTCTGCCGCCTCTGATACAGACGCTATTTTCCACAACGTGTTCGAGGGCCTGTGCCTGTATGACGAAAACGGCGATATCATCCCCGGCCTGGCGGAAAGCTGGGACATCTCCGAGGACGGCCTGACCTACACCTTCCACCTGCGGGACGACGTGACCTTCCATAACGGCAAGGCCCTCACTTCCGCGGACGTACTGTACACCTACAACAACCTGGCCGGTATGGGCGGCGAGAAGGCTGTGTCCAGCAAGTTTGAGAACGTGGAAAGCTTTGAGGCCACCGACGACTACACCTTCGTCATCAAGCTGAAAGAGCCCTCCGCCGGTTTCCTGTCCCTGAACATCATCGCCATCCTGCCGGAAGGCTATGAGGATCAGGCTACCGCTCCTGTGGGCACCGGTCCCTATAAGTTTGTGGAGTACACTCCCTCCCAGCGGGTGGTGCTGGAAAAGAACGACGAGTACTACGATGAGGAACGTGCCGGCAAGATCGACCGGGTGGAGTTCTACATCATGACCGATTCCGCCGCTGTGGTTTCCGCTCTGCAATCCGGCACCCTGGACATCGCCTCCATCAACGCTGACGACGCTTCCGTGCTGGAAGGTCAGTTCGACATCTACAATTCTCCCCAGAACATGGTGCAGATCTTCGCCATGAACAACAGCGTGGAGCCCTTCAACGATGTGCGGGTGCGTCAGGCGATCAATTACGCCATCGACAAGGACCAGATCATCAACACCGTGTTCGGCGGCTACGCTACCAAGCTGTACACCAACTTCAGCCCCGTGATGGGTGTCTACTACAACGAGGAGCTGGAAGGCTCTTACGACACCGACCTGGAGAAGGCCAAAGAGCTTTTGAAGGAAGCCGGCTATGAGAACGGCTTCGAGTTCACCATCACCGCTCCCGCCAACTATCAGGCTCACATCGACACTGCTCAGATCATCTCTCAGCAGCTGCAGCAGATCGGCATCACCGCCAACATTGAGACCATCGAATGGGCTACCTGGCTGGAGGACGTGTACACCAACGCCCAGTATGAGACCACCATCGTGGGCCTCACCGGCAAGCTGGATCCCGACGCTGTGCTGGGCCGTTTCAAGACCGACTATCCCAAGAACTTCTTCAAGTTCAGCGACGCCGAGTATGACGAGCTGATCACCAGCGCCCTCACCGAGCAGGACGAGCAGGTGCGGGTGGATGACTACAAGCGCTGCCAGGAGATCCTCACCGAGCAGGCGGCCGCCGCGTTCATCAGCGACCCCAACCTGGTGGTGGCTTCCCGTAAAGACCTGAAGGGCTACACCTTCTATCCCGTGACCTTCCACGACATGACCAAGCTCTACTACGAGGGGTAATTTCCCCCTGAAAGGCGCTGAGGGGATGCCTCAAACGCCATGATACGCAGCGCGGGGGGGCCGTGCCGGAGAAACCCGGACGGCCCTTCCCCTGTGGGAAAGGATAAGAACGCCTATGGTCAACTATTACATTCGGAAAGCGGCGGGGTTTATCGTCACCCTGTTTCTGGTGTCCCTTCTCACCTTCGCGGTGTTCCAGATCCTGCCGGGCAACCCGGCCCTGGTCATTCTGGGAGTGGACGCCGATCCCGCGCAGATCCAGCAGCTGGAAGAGGATATGGGCCTGGATAAGCCGATCCCCGTCCGGTTTTTGGAGTGGATCGGCGGGCTCCTGCGGGGCGACCTGGGGACCTCCTACCGCTACCATCAGCCTGTGTCTCAGCTCATCGGCAACGCTTTCGGCGTGACGGTGCAGCTGGCGGTGTTCGCCCTGGTCCTCACCGCTCTGGTGGGTATCCCGGTGGGCATCTGGCTGGCTCATCACAGCAAGAAGCCTTACGCCCTGCCTGTGTCCATGCTGTCTCAGCTGGGACTTTCCGTGCCGGCGTTCTGCTTCTCTGTGTTGCTGATCAATATCTTCTCCGTGCAGCTGGGATGGCTGCCCTCCATGGGCTATACCCCCTTTTCCCAGGATCCGGTGGCCTGCCTGAAAAGCCTGACCCTGCCTTCTGTGGCCATTGCCTTCGGTTCTGCCGCGGTGCTGATCCGCTACGTGAAGGTGAGCGTCATCCAGCAGGAGCATCAGGACTACGTCAAGACCGCCCAGAGCAAGGGCGTGCCCTCCCGGAAGATCCTCCGGGGCCATGTGCTGCGCAATTCCCTGATCCCGGTGCTGACCATCTTCGGCATGACCATCACCGACGTGCTGGGGGGCAGCATCATCATCGAGAACGTGTTCTCCCTGCCCGGCATCGGCAAGCTGGTGTCCACCTCCATCAACTCCCGGGACCTGCCCCTGATCCAGGGACTGGTGCTGTATCTGGCCATCATTGTGGTGGTCTGCAACTTCGTGGTGGATGTGCTGTACTCGGTCATCGACCCCCGCATCCGTCTGAAGTGAAGGGAGGAACAGAGCTTTGCGTGTAAGTACCATTTTAAAGAAATGCCTGCGAAACAAGAATTTCATCCTGGGCAGCTCCATGGTGGGCCTGATGGTCCTTTTGATGGTGGTTGGCTTCTTCTACATGCCCTACGACCCCAACGCCATGGACACGGAAAACGCCCTGCAATTTTTCTCCCTGAAGCATCCCCTGGGCACTGACCAGTTTGGCCGCGACGTGCTCAGCCGCATCATGGAAGGCACTCGGGTGTCCTTCCTGGTGGGTGCCCTGACCGTGGTGTTTGGTCTGCTGGTGGGCGGCGCCATCGGGTCCCTGGCCGGGTATTACGGCGGCAAGGTGGACGAGGTGATCATGAAGCTCATCGACACCCAGATGGCCTTCCCCGGCATTTTGCTGGCCCTGATGCTCATCGCCGTGTTCGGCAACAGCATCCAGAACCTGATCCTAGCCCTGGGCGTCATGTCCATTCCCCGGTTCGCCAGAATTTCCCGCTCCGGGTTCATCAAGTACCGTGACGCGGAATTCATCAAAGCTGCCCGGTCCCGGGGCGCAGGGGACGGGCGGATCATCTTCCTGCACATTCTGCCCAACATTGTGCCGGAATTGATCGTCACCAGTTCTCTGGGCTTTGCCGGCGCTGTTATGAGCGAGGCAGGCCTGTCCTATCTGGGTCTGGGCATCCAGCCTCCCACTCCCAGCTTCGGCAAAATGCTCAGTGAGGCCCAGGGGGAGATCCTCAAGGCCGGGTGGTATGTGCTGGTGCCCGCCCTTGCCATCACCCTGCTGGTGATGGGCTTTAATCTCATCGGCGACGCGCTCCAGGAGGTGACCGAGCATGGCAGATAAGACCCCTGTGCTCTCCATCGAGAGCTTGACTGTGGATTTCAACCTGGGCAAGACCTGCCACGCGGTGCGGGACACCAGTGTGCGTATCGAGCCCGGCGAGATGGTGGCCCTGGTGGGGGAATCCGGCTGCGGCAAGACCATGACCGCTCTGGCGGCCATCGGTCTCCAGCCTAGAAACGCCAAGATCCCCCAGGGGAAGATCCTCTTTGACGGCTCCGAGCTGCGGGGTTTGGAAGAGGAACAGTGGAACCAGTACCGTGGCCGGAACATCGCCATGATCTTCCAGGAGCCTATGACCGCCTTGAACCCGCTGATGAAAGTGGGCAGGCAGATCGCGGAGAACGCCCGCATCCACGGAGCAACCAAAGAAGAGGCAAAGACCCGCGCTCTGGAAGTGATGAAGCAGGTGGGCCTGCCGGACGTGGAGCGGCTTTACAACGAGTATCCCCACCGGCTTTCCGGCGGTATGCGCCAGCGTGTGATGATCGCCATGGCCTTGGTGAACAAGCCAGAGCTGCTCATCGCCGACGAGCCTACCACCGCGCTGGACGTGACCATCCAGGCTCAGATCATGGAGCTGATCCGGGACATGAACAAGGAAATGGGCACCGCCGTGCTGCTGATCTCCCATGACCTGGGAGTGATCCGCCGGATGTGCAGCCGAGTGTACATCATGTACGCCGGCCGTGTGGTGGAGAGCGGCAGCACCCAGGAGGTGCTGGCCCATCCGCTGCATCCCTATACCAAAGGCTTGATCGCTTCCATCCCCTCCCTGGAAAAACGCGGCCAGCGGCTTTCCTCCATTCCCGGCACTGTGCCCGCTTTGGAGGACCGTTCCGAGCACGGTTGTCCCTTCTATAACCGCTGTTCCAAGCGCCGGGATCTGTGCAAAAAAGAAACGCCCCCCATGGTGGTCCACAAGAATCACATGGCCCTGTGCGTGGACGCGAAGGAGGAATTGGGACTGTGAGCAACGCGCGAATGGAAAATCAACAGCCTTTGCTGGAGATCCGAGGCCTGACCAAAGAATTCCGTCAGGGCAAGGACCGAGTCAAGGCGGTGCGTCAAATGGACCTGGACATTTATAAAGGGGAAGTGTTCGGCCTGGTGGGAGAATCGGGCTGCGGCAAATCCACCTTCGGCCAGATGCTGGTCCACTTGCTGGACCCTACCTCCGGAAAGATCACCTTGGCGGGGGAGGACATCACCCGGCCTGCCCGCCGGGAGAGGAAAGACCTGTGCAAGCGGATGCAGATCGTGTTCCAGGACCCCTACTCCTCTATCGATCCCAATAAGACCATCGGTTGGCTAGTGGAAGAGCCCCTGCGGATCCACGGTATCGGCAAGACCCAGAAGGAGCGGGACGAGAAGGTGGGAAAGGTGCTCAAGGCCGTTGGCCTGGATGACAGCTACCGTACCCGCTGGCCCAATGAGCTGTCCGGCGGCCAGCGGCAGCGTGTGGCCATCGCTATCGCCTTGATCCTGGACCCGGAGTTCGTGGTCTGTGACGAGCCTGTGTCCGCCCTGGACGTTTCTGTCCAGGCCCAGGTGCTCAATCTGCTTCTGGACCTGCGGAAAGAGTTCGGCCTGACCTATCTGTTTATTTCCCACGACTTGAACGTGGTGTCTTATATGTCCGACCGCATCGGCGTGATGTACCTGGGCAGCCTGGTGGAGCTGGGAGACAGCGAATCCATTTCCCGCATGCCCCTCCATCCCTACACCGAGGCGCTGTTTTCCGCTTCCATGGACGTGGACGGAGACCGGGAGCGGATCATCCTCACTGGAGACCTGCCCAGCCCGGCCAATCCCCCGGCGGGGTGTCCCTTCCACACCCGGTGCGTGGCCTGCGCGGACCGGTGCAAGGTGGAACGGCCCCTGCTGCGGGAGTTTGAAGGCGACCGTTTCTGTGCCTGCCACCGAGTGGAGGAGCGCACGGGTTTGAAGCCTGTGGCAGTGCCTGAGCAAAAGGAGGAAAAGACGGAATGAAAGCAGTGATTCTTTCCGATATCCATGTGGACATCAACCGGGATTATCCTGTGGCAGAAGAACTGGCTCGGTTCACCAAGGAACAGAACGCCCAGCTGGTCATCATTGCCGGAGACGTGAGCGAGACCCAGCAGGAGACCTTGGACACCTTGGAGAAGATCGAGCAGCTCTCCGGCGCCCGGGTGCTGTTTGTTCCCGGCAACCACGATCTGTGGGGTCCTCAGGGGGACCCGGATCAGATCGCTCAGATCTACGAGCGCTACTGCCGGGATCAACACTGCCTTTGCGGCAGAGACGTGATCCTGGGGGACAAGGTGATCCTGGGAGATGTGGGCTGGTATGACTATTCTTTCGGCAGCGGCCGGTATTCCTTTGAGGAATTTGAGGAGATGAGCTTGGCGGGACGCACCTGGCAGGATCATTTCCGCAACGCCTGGACCCGGGACAACTTGGGCCGGAACCAGTGGATGCTCTCCCGGCTGGAAGCCCGCATGGCCGCCTACCCGGATAAGGAGCTGGTGATGGTCACCCACATGCTGCCCATTAAGGAGTTTACCGTGCCCCAGGAGATGGGGAACTGGTCTTACTTCAACGCTTTTCTGGGTTCCCGGAAACTGGGTGAGCTGTACGCCCGCTACCCGGTGAAAGCCGCTGTCTGCGGACACGTCCACTACCGGAAAAGCCTGGAGAAGCAGGGGATCTACTGGATGTGCCGTTGTCTTAACTATCACACGGAGTGGCGGCCCCAAGACGGCGAGACCCTTGGGGAACAGATCCGGAGCGCAGCGGAGGTATGGGAGCTGTGAGAACGTTTTTCATTGCTGACACTCATTTTGGGGACGAGAATATTCTCCGCTACGAAAACAGGCCTTTCGCCTCGGTGGAGGAGATGGACCGGGAACTGGTTCGCCGCTGGAACGAGACCGTTGGGGAAGAGGATACCGTCTTTCACCTGGGGGATTTTTCCTCTCTGGGGGAAGAAAAGGATCAGCAGCTGCTTTCCAGTCTCCATGGGAAAAAGGTGTTGGTGCTGGGCAATCATGACCGTCATCGGACCCCGGAGAAATGGCGTTCCCTGGGTTTTGAGGAAGCGGTGCCCTGGCCGGTGGTGTGGGAAGGGTTCTACCTGCTGTCCCACGAGCCCCTCTACGTGAACCGGAACATGCCCTACGCCAATGTGTTCGGCCATGTCCATGGGAACCCCGCCTATCGGGACGCCAGTCCCCACAGCGTGTGTGTTTCTGTGGAGCGCACCGGGTTCGCCCCCTTGTCCTTTGAGGAGCTGAGCCAGCGGCTGCGGGAAAACAACCACTGAATACAAGCTGTTTTGAGCTGGAAGCCGTCCGTTGGGGCGGCTTTTTTTGCTTGACTTAAAGAGCGCTTTAACTGATATAATGACAAAAAAGAATGGGTCATCGGGGAGGATTTAGGCCGAGACCGGCCTGGTTCCCACCAGATTTTCACAGAAAGGACGGATCACCATGCAAACGGTCACTTTAGGCAGAACAGGCATCACCGTCAACAAGAACGGCTTCGGGGCTCTGCCCATCCAGCGGGTGGGAGCGGATTACGCCGGGAAGCTGCTGCGCAAAGCCTATGAAGCGGGCATCACCTATTTCGACACCGCCCGCTCCTATACCGACAGCGAGGAGAAAATGGGTCTGGCGCTTGCCGACGTGCGGGAAAAGATCTACATCGCCACCAAGACTCCCTCCACCACGGTGGAAGGCTTCTGGAAGGACCTGGAGACCAGCCTGAGGCTTCTGAAAACAGACTACATCGACGTGTACCAGTTCCACAACCCGGAATTCTGTCCCAAGCCCGGGGATGGCACCGGCTTGTACGAGGCCATGCTGGAAGCCAAGGCCCAGGGGAAGATCCGGTTCATCGGCATCACCAACCACCGGCTCCACGTGGCGGAAGAGGCCGCCGCTTCCGGTCTGTACGACACCTTGCAGTTCCCCTTCTGCTACCTAGCCACCGACCGGGACATCGCTCTGGTGAACCTGTGCAAAGAAAATAACGTGGGTTTCGTGTCCATGAAGGGACTTTCCGGCGGACTCATCACCAACTCCGCGGCCGCCTACGCCTGGCAGGCCAAGTTCGATAACGCCCTGCCTATTTGGGGCGTCCAGAAGGAGAGCGAGTTGGACGAGTTCATCGCCTACATCGACAATCCTCCCACCATGGATGATCCGGAAATCCAGGCGGTGATCGAGAAGGACCGGAAAGAGCTCATTGGCAACTTCTGCCGCGCCTGCGGATATTGCATGCCTTGCCCCGCGGGGATCGTCATCAACCAGTGCGCCCGGATGAGCCAGCTCATCCGCCGCAGCCCCTCCGCTGGCTGGCTGACCCCGGAGAGCCAGGCCATGATGATGAAGGTGGAGGATTGTCTCCACTGCGGTCAGTGCAAGAGCAAATGTCCCTACGGTCTGGATACGCCCACCCTGTTGGAACAGAACTTGGAGGACTACAAGAACATTTTGGCAGGCAAGGTGCAGGTGTGAGAACGTAAACGTTCCCCTTGTTCTGAATACAGAAATACCAAGCGAAAAAAGGACCGCCTGGAAAGGCGGTCCTTCTGCCGTTTTTGTGGGGGAAACTGGCACGGGGCCAGGAAACGTGGTATAATATCCGCAAACACCGATGCAGCGGCGCGACTTGCCCACCGCAGGTGTGGTGTTATGAACGTGGAACGGTGCTTAAAAATGCTCCGTAAGGAACACGCATCCCTTGGGGAAGGCACGATCCAGCACTTCCCGGTTGCCGTTGAGGGTCACTCCGGGTTTGTAGAGGGTTTCCTCCAAAGAGAGGTACCCCAACAGGAGCTGGGTCAGCGTCCCCACGTCCAGAGACAGGTCGGCAGGGGCTTCCTCCGACAGTTTGGTGACGGTAACTTTGCCGTCTTTTGCCGCTACCTGGAACACGCCATCGTTTTCCGGCAGCAGCTGATCCTCTACCTTCAAAGTGTACTGGGTCCCTTCCGGGGGCGCTTTCCGCTCAAGGGCTTTCTCCACGTGGATGGCCCGAGCCATGGGCTGTTCGTTGAAGGAGGGGGTCAGGTCGTAGCTCTCTTGGAGCAGAGAGGGCAGGGGCACGTCGTCGGGAAGGATCAGCTGGAACGCTCCGTACTGAGCGGCCAGCCGGCTCAGCAATCCGAAAGTCTGGAACAGCCCTTCCGGAGAGGAGAAGCTCAGCTCCTTCACCACGCCCACTTTGGGATCGGCGGAAGGATCTTCCAATGCCAGCACCACATAGGCCAGCGGCTGGGAATCTTTCTCCAGCAGGTAGGTGTAGTACCGGTCCTTGTAGGGATCCTTCTCCAACAGGTTTTTCCAGTGACGCTCCTCACGGCGCACGGCCAGGTTCCGTTTTCCAAGACCGGCGTTGTAGATCGTCTGGAAGGGAGTTAGGTCCCCGCCGGGCTGGAACATCTTCACCGTGCAGGTGCAGCGGAAATTGGAAAACGCTTCCACGGGGATCTGGTATCGGGTGCAGATCTGGCAAAGCTCATAGCCGAATTTCCGGTAGTAAGCGTGAGAGAAGGGGTACAGGGACGAGAACACCGCGTCCTGATCCCACATCCAGCGGAGGGCCGTATGGAAAATGTTTCGTACAGCGCCGCCGTGGCGGTATTCCGGCAGAGAGGCCACCCCGCCCACGCCCATCATGGGAACGGAAGCCCCTTCGTAATACATTTTATACTCCGGCAGTTCCAGGCAAGCGGTGAGGATCCCCTCCTCATTGAAATGGCCGAAGGTCACGTTGTGACGGTTGTCAGGTTTTTTCAGATCTTTTTTGGCTTCTTCCACATCCCAGGAAAAGCCGAAGGCGATGCTCTGGATCTTCCCGCCTTCCAGCAGCTCTTCCGGGGTTTTCAATTCGCGGACAGACATAGAAGTTCCTCCCACTGTTTTTTCTGATTGTACGAAAGGGCGGATGCTTTGTCAATTCCAATACATCATTCTGAAAGTTATTGCAAAGGAGAAATCATCATGAAGATCGCGGTCACTTATGAAAACGGCCAAGTGTTCCAGCATTTCGGCCACACAGAACAGTTCAAGATCTACGATGTCCAGGACGGCAAGGTGCTCTCCTCCCAGGTAGTGGACACCGCTGGCAGCGGCCACAGCGCTTTGGCTGGTTTCCTCACTGCCCAGGGCGTTTCCACCCTGATCTGCGGCGGCATTGGCGGCGGCGCTAAAACGGCCCTGGCTCAGGCGGGCATCCAGCTGTTCGGTGGCGTGTCCGGCAGCGCTGACAAGGCAGTGGAGGATCTGCTGGCCGGGAAACTGGTGTTCCAGCCCGACATCCTCTGTTCCCACCACGGGGCGGGCCATTCCCACGAAGGCCACTCCTGCGGAGAGCACAACTGCGGCGAAGGCGGCTGCCATCACTGCTGAGAAATAGGAAAAAGGAGGTCCTTGGGACCTCCTTTTTTTAGTATGGCGCTCTTACTCCTGTTCAGAGCTGGGTTCCTCAAAAGGCAGCAGAGGAGTGACCTCCCCCGCGCAGGTGACAGTGAGCTGGTGCATGGCACGGGTGCAGGCCACGTACAGCAGGTTCTTGTCGAAGTCGGTGTGGTAGGTCTCCTCCGTGGCCAGGGGCAGCAGCACCTGGTCGAATTCCAGGCCTTTGGACATCTGGATGGACAGCACCGTGGCGCCGTTCTGGAAGCTGCTGCTCTCCGGGGTGATCAGGTTTACCTCCGCACCCAGTTCCCGCAGCTCCTCATAAAGCTCTTTGGCCTGGGAATTGGTGCGGGTGACGATGCCCAAAGCGTTGTATTTGCCCTGGTGGAATTCCTCCACACGGCGGCAGAGGGCGGAAAGCTCCTCCTCGTGGGTGGGGAAGGAGAGCAGGTCCGGAGCGGGACCATGACGTTCCACCGCCTGGAAGTCCGCCTGGTCCACGATCTTTTTGGCGAAGTGGATGATCTCCCAGGTGGAGCGGTAGCTTTTTTCCAGGCGCATCAGCTGAGAGCCCTCATAGAGCTGGTGCAGGTCTTCCAAAGTGTAGGGGGAATAGGGGTTGATGGACTGGCTGAAGTCCCCCAGGATGGTCTTGGGACACTGGAACAGCAGGTTCATCACCGCGTACTGGATGGGGCTGTAATCCTGCATCTCGTCGATGACCAGATGCTTGATGGTGTGGCTGCGCTGCAACCCGGTAAAGGCTGCCTGTAAGTACAGGTAGGGGAACACATCGTTCCATTCCAGCACACCTTTCTGGAAGGGCTTGAACAGCTTTGCCCGCTCCTTGCCCAGCTGGCGGAAAAAGGCCCGGTAAGCGGAGAGAGTGGTTTTCATGGAGAGCATTCTCCGCAGGGCCTGTAAGATCTTGGGACGGCTGGGCGGCGCCTCTTCCCGCAGGAACTCATTTTCCAGCCGGGAGTGAATGTCGTCCGCCACCATTTCCAGCCGTTTCATCAGGGGATAGCGTTTGTACACATCTACCCGGGCTTTGATCCAGGGGCCGGGCACGTTCCAGTCCTTGTACTCGTAGTTCTGTGGGTGGAAAGCCAGCTCCGGCAGCCGGGCGATGAAGTCGTCCATCAGCCGGACGAACTCCACCGTGGACTTGAACTTCACCCGCTGCTCCCAAGCGGGGTCGGCGGCCTCCAGGGGATCTCGGTCCCCTACGAAGTCCACGCCATTCTCCAGCTGCACCAGAGCCAGGTCCTCCAGGCTGGCCTCGAAGATGGGCTCTTCGCCCAGTTCCGGCAGCACGCTGGAGATATAGTCCCCGAACACTTTGTTGGGAGAGATGATGGTCACGTTCTGGGCCTTGATGGTGTTGCGGAACCGGTAGAGCAGGAAGGCCACCCGGTGCAAGGCGATGCTGGTCTTTCCCGAGCCCGCCACGCCCTGAATGATGAGAGTGTGGGCCTTCTCATTGCGGATGATCAGGTTCTGCTCCTTCTGGATGGTGGAGATGATGGACTTCATCTTCTCGTCGGACGTGTGGGCCAGCTCCTGCTGGAGGATGTCGTCCTGGATGTTCTGGGAGCTGTCGAAAGCGTACTCCATCTCTCCGTCCACGATCTTGAATTGGCGCTTCAAGCGCAGATGGCCGTCGGTGTGGCCCTGGGGAGCGTCGTAGAAAGCGGGCCCCAGCTCAAAGTCGTAGAACATGCTGGCCACGGGGGAGCGCCAGTCGATGACGTACAGCTGTTTCTGAAAGCGGAAAGCGTACAGCCCGATGTAGTAAGCGGCGGTCTCCTCATCCCCGTCGGCCTGAAAGTCGATGCGGGCAAAGTAGGGGGAGGACTTGGTCTTTTGCAGCCGGTCCCGGTAGAGCACCGCGGACACGCCCTGGGAATCGATCTGCCGCAGGGCCATCTCGTTTTGGAACATCTCCTTGGGATCGCCCTCCCCGTGATGCTCCGCCATGTACATCTGTACTTCCCGGTATTCTTCGTCCATGGCTTCCACGGAGCGCTGGGCCTCCTCCAGTTCTTCGTTCACCATGTGTAGGATCTTGGATAAATGGGCAAGCTCCCCAGGGGGGACGGTTTGCTGGGGTGTCTTTTCCTGGTCCATGACAGCGGCCTCCTTCTCGCGTTTCGTCTTATTCGTTTCTTGTATAAGAAAGTATACCAAAAAAAGAAAAAAAGACTAGACTTATTTTTCTGGGTGTGGTATGTTATATACTAGATGTACCCAAAAACAGGTTTTTGGGCCTTGAGGGACAGAGAGAGGCGGGAGGCTGCCGCCAAAAACGGGAAAGCGGCGGTAGGCCGCTTTTTTCATTCTCAAGAGAGATTTTCTTTTTTTGAGAAATGCCCGGCCTTTGAAAACGAGAAAACTGGCATGATACAGTGCCTGATGGATAGGAGACAGCGCGATGCCCAAAGTCAGCGTGATCGTACCTGTGTACAACGTGGAAAAATATGTAGAAAAATGCGTGGCTTCCATACTGGACCAGACAGAGAAGGATTACGAGCTGCTGCTGGTGGATGACGGATCCACGGACAACAGCGGAAAACTCTGTGACGATCTGGCCAAGACCGACAGCAGGATCCGGGTGATCCACCAGAAGAACCAAGGACTGGGAGGCGCGCGGAACACCGGTATCCGGGAAGCTGCAGGAGAATGGCTGCTGCTGGTGGACAGCGACGACTGGATCGATCCTGACATTTTGGAAAAGACCCTGGCTGTGGGGGAACGGGAAAACGCGGACATGGTGATGTTCGCCTACCGCACGGTGGACGAGGTAGGCAAGGAGATGGCCATTTACCGGGAGGATATCCCCAAAAACCGGCCCTTGTCCACGGAGACCTGCCCCGAGGTGCTGCTCACGGCGCCCTGCGCGTGGAACAAGCTGTACAGGACAAGCCTGTTCCGGGAAACGGGCTTGGAATATCCCGGGCGGGTCTGGTATGAGGACATCCGCACCACGCCCAAGCTGATGGTGCATGCCAAGCGCATGGTGTTCATCGACGACGTGGGGTACAATTACCTCCAGCGGCAGGGTTCCATCATGAAGAGCGGCAATATCGCCCGCAACCAGGAGATCTTGGACGCTTTTGACGATCTGCTGGGATACTTCCAGAAGGAAGGCCTGTTTGAAAAGTATCAGAGCCAGCTGGAGCATCTGGCGGTGGCCCATATTCTGCTGATAGGTTCCGTGCGGGTGCTGCGCATGGATCATAAAAGCCAGCTGCTTCCCCGGTTCGCCCAGTACGTCCGAGAGCGTTTTCCCGCGTATCGGAAAAACAAGTATGTCTGCCGTCTTACCAGGAACCAGAGGCTTGCTCTGGCGCTGGTGGACAGGAAGCTGTACGGGATAGTGGCGATGCTGTTCCGAATCAGAGGATAACAGAGAGGCGATATGATGAAGTTGATGCAAAAATTGGGCCGGCGCCAGCATGGGGTCCTTTTGGAAAATACAGTGATGCTGTACATCCTGCAATTTTCCACCATTTTCCTCTCCTTTATCACCCAGGGGTATCAGTCCCGGGTGCTGGGGATGGAACTGCTGGGCACATTGGGCGCGGCCCAGTACACCACGAACTTTTTCCAGATCTTTATTGATTTTGGATTTATTCTTTCTGCCACAGCGGAAGTGTCCCGCATGCGGGAGGACCGCCAAGCCCTTTCCATGATCCTCACCTCCGTGGTGACGGCTAAGGCGGTGTTCGTGCTTATTTCCTTCTCCGTGCTGTTCGTGTTTATCGCCCCTGGTCTGCAAGACGGAAAACAGCTTGCCACCTACTTCTTGTTCCTGCTGGGTACGGCGCTGAATTCCTTCCTGCCCGACTTTATGTACCGGGGTCTGGAACAGATGACCACCATCACGGTACGGGCTGTGTCTATCCGGTTTTTCGCCACGGTGATGATCTTCCTGTTTATCCATGCCCCCGGGGATTATTATATGGTGCCTCTGTTCACTGCGCTGGGCAATATTGGAGCGGTGGTGTTCGTTTACTGGCATCTCTTCACCAAAGTGGGGATAAAGTTCTGCCGTATCTCCTGGCGTGACGTGTGGCGAGAGATCCGGGAGTCTTTCCAGTTTTTCATTTCCAAGGCGGTCACCGCTGTGTACAGCAACACCAACGGCATCATCCTTAACGCCACTCTGGGCGGCGTGTCCGCGGGTCTGTACACCAACGCCGACAAGATCATCAGCGCCGCCAAAAACGCCATGGGGCCCATCGCCGACAGCCTCTATCCCCATATGGTCAAGCACAAGAACTACTCCCTCATCAAGAAAGCCCTTTTCCTGGTGTATCCCGTGATCCTTCTGGGATGCGCCGTGGTCTTTATTTTCGCTGAGCCCCTGCTGGTGCTCTGGCTGGGAAAGGAAGGCTCACAGGTGGTGGCGCCTTTGCGGATGCTCATTCCCGTAGCGGTGTTCACCTATCCCAACTATCTGCTGGGGTACCCCACGTTGGGGGCCATGGGTCTGGCCCATTACGCCAATATCACCACCATCTCCGGAACAGTGGTCTATCTTTTGGGGGTGGGCCTGCTGTATATCACCGGAAACGCCAGCCTGTTGACACTCTGCGCGGTGACTTCCTGCTCGGAGCTGTCTATCCTTTTGCTCCGCTTGGTGATCCTCTATAAGAACCGGGGCTTGATGCGAGGCGACCAGCCCCAGGGGGAAAAGAAGGAGGGACAGTGAGATGAGCTTGCTGAAACGCGGAACCAAGATGGCTGTGGGGAAGTTTTCCAGCTGGCTGCCCAAGCAGCCGAGAAAAGCGGTGTTTCAAAGTTTTAACGGCAGGGGCTATTCCGACAGCCCCAAGGCCATTGCGGAGGAACTTCTGCGCCGGGGCGGATGGAAGCTGTACTGGGTAGTGAATAACCCGGGGGAGAGTCGTTCCCTGCCCAAGGGTGTCCAGCCGGTGGCTATGGGCTCTCTCGCAGAGACGTTCCATCTCCATACTGCCGGAGTTTGGGTGGACAACTGCCGTAAATGGGGCCATTTGTGGAAGCGCCCCGGGCAGTGCTATGTCCAGACTTGGCACGGCTTCCCTTTGAAACGGATCGAAGGGGACGCTGCCGACGCTCTGCCGGAGGATTACCTTCAGGCGGCCAAGCGGGATTCCCAGATGGTGGACCTGTTCCTCTCCAACAGCCGGTTTTTGACGGACATTTACCGCCGGGGTTTCTGGTATGACGGAGAGGTGTTGGAACAAGGCTTCCCCCGCAACGACGTGCTTTCCCAGTCTCACCCGGAAATGGGGGAAAAGGTGCGCGATGCTCTGGGGCTGCCCGCCGGGAAACGGCTGCTGCTGTACGCCCCCACCTTCCGGAAGGACAAGGGTCTGGCAGCTTACGACATGGACTACGCTCGGCTGGTGAAAGCCTTGGAGGAACGCTTCGGCGGAGAGTGGCTGATCCTGGCCAAGCTCCACCCCAACATCGCGGAGAAGGCGGCCCAGATGGACCTGGATCCCCAGATTATCCGCAACGCCTCTGACTATCCGGATATCCAGGAGCTGTACATGGCCTGTGACGCCATGGTGACGGACTACTCTTCCGTGATGTTCGACTATCTCATCACCGGCAAGCCCTGCTTTTTATACGTCAACGATCTGGCCGCCTACAAGGGGGACCGGAACTTCTATTTCGACATTGACAAGCTGCCTTTTGCCCGGGCGGAGGACAACGCCCAGCTGGAAGCCGCCATACGGGGGTTTGATCCCCAGGAGCAGGCCCGGCGGGTGGAGGAATTCTGCCGGGAATTTGGCATTGAGGAAAGCGGCGACGCCGCCGGGAAAACGGTGGATTATCTGGAAGAACGCTTAAAGCTCCAAGAGAAAGGATGAATACCATGAAACGTGTGATCACTTACGGCACCTTCGACCTGCTCCACTACGGCCACATCAATCTGCTGCGCAGGGCGAAACAGTACGGAGATTACCTCATCGTGGCCCTGTCCACCGATGAGTTCAACTGGAATGAAAAGCAGAAGAAATGCTATTTCTCCTACGAAAAACGGAAACAGCTGCTGGAAGCTATCCGCTATGTGGACCTGGTGATCCCTGAGGAGAGCTGGGAGCAGAAAAAGACCGACGTGAAGGAGTACCATGTGGACACCTTCGTCATGGGGGACGACTGGGAAGGCAAGTTCGACTTTTTGAAGGATCAGTGCGAAGTGATCTACCTGCCCCGTACCCCGGAAATCTCCACCACTCAGATCAAAAAGGATTTGAACCGGTAAGTCCGTTATAAAAAGAATTTGAAAGCCCGCGAGGAATTTGTTTCCCCGCGGGCTTTTTTTGTCTGCCTGAGGCTGAGCTCCGTAAAAAACGCATATTTTTCGGACCATGGGAAACACTGCTACAAAACACTTTTGCGGAGGTGGCGACGTTTGGAAAATCAGGTCCTCATTTTGGCCACCACCAACGATTTTTTGCTGAAGTTCGAGAGGGAGAACGTGAAACTCCTTCAGTCTATGGGCTACCGGGTCCACTATGCCGCCAACCTTCGGGAACCCGGGTATGTGGACCACGGGGACAGGATCCGGGAACTGGGAGTGACGGTCCACCATGTGGATATCGCCCGCTCCCCCTACCTGCTGGGGGACAACCGCCGGGCGCTGAGCCAGCTGCTTACCCTGGTGCGCCGGTGGAACATCCGAGCTATTCACTGCCACACTCCGGTGGGTGGGTTGTTGGGACGGCTGGTGGGGCAGTTTTCCCCGTTGAAACCTGTGGTGGTGTATACCGCTCACGGATTTCACTTTTACCGGGGCGCTCCCCTGTTCAACCGGCTGGCCTTTTACCCGGTGGAATGGGAACTGGCCCGGCATACGGACATTCTGGTGGTCATCAACCAGGAGGACTGGCTGGCCGCCCGGAAGCTGCCTCTGCCCAGGGGCGGGAAAGTGTTCCGCCTGCCGGGGGTGGGTTTGGACAGAGAGGTGTTCTCTCCCTTACCGTCTCAGGATCGGGAAGCCCTCCGCAAGGATCTGGGGCTTTCCCCGGAAGAACTGTTCCTGCTGTCCATCGGGGAGCTGAACCTGAACAAGAACCACCAAGTGGTGTTGGAAGCCCTTTCCATTTTGAAACGGCGGCCGGGTGGGCTCTTTCGGATCCGGTACGGCATCTGCGGGGAAGGGTTCGCCCGGCCCCGGTTGGAACGGGAGATCCGAGACCGGGGCCTTGAGGGGATCGTTACTCTCTACGGCTATCGGCCCGACGTGCCCCGGCTGTTGGGATGCGCTGACGCCACTGTGTTTCCTTCCCGGCGGGAGGGATTGGGCATGGCGGGACTGGAATCCCTGGCCATGGGGGTGCCGGTGCTGGCCGCCGATAACCGGGGCACGCGGGAGTATATGGTCCACGGGAAAAACGGCTTGATCTACCCTTGGGACGACCCGGCGGGGTTTGCCAGGGGCATCGCTTTGCTGCGGGGCATGGACGCCCACCGGCGGGAGGAGCTTTCTCGGCGGTGTGTGGATTCTGTGGCCCCCTTTGACAGGACCAAGGCCCGAACCGCCATGAAAGCGGTGTACCGGGAGATGGATCGGAAAGTGAGGGAACGTTATGGAGGAGAGACCCTTGGTGAGCGTGCTCATGGGCTCCCATAATCCCAGGTGGGACCTGCTGCGGCGCAGTGTGTTGTCCCTGGTGGGACAGTCCTTGGAAAGCTGGGAGCTGGTCTTGTGGGACGACGGCTCCACCCCGGCGGGGACCATGGTCTTGGAGCAGGCTGCGGCTCTGGATCCCCGGGTGCGGCTGTACCGGGGCCGGGAAAACCGTGGTCTGGGATATGCCTTGAACCGGTGCGCGGAACGGGCCCGGGGAAAGTACCTTGCCCGGTTAGACGACGATGATGTGGCCTTTCCCCGGCGGCTGGAACTGCAAACGACAGCCTTGGATCGCTGCCCGGGAGCTCAGTGGGTGGGGAGCGCCGCTCTGCTTCTGGATCGGGAAGGGATTTGGGGCAGGCTCTCTATGCCGGAGCATCCACGGAGCAGGGATTTCTTGGCACATTCTCCTTATATCCACCCGTCGGTGATGTTCCGCCGGGGAGCATTGGAAAAAGTGGGAGGATACAGCCAGTCTCCCCGGTATTTCGGCTGTGAGGACTATCAGTTGTTTTTCCGGCTCCACGCTCTGGGACTGCGGGGATGGAACCTCCCCGTGGCGCTGATCGGCTACTGGGAGGACCGGGATTCCTATCGGCGGCGGACAGTTTCCCGCAGGCTGCGGGAGGCCGCTCTCCGGTGGGAAGGGTTTCGGTCACTGGAACTTTCCCCGGCGGTCTCTGCTTGGGGGACTCTGCGTCCCCTGGCCGCTTGCCTGGTGCCCGGGGAGGTACTCCGTCTGGTGAAGGAGCACCGCCATGGATAGGGAGGAAGAGGCCGCTTTAGAACTGTGCGCCCGGAAGTTGTTTCCCGCCTTGGCAGCCTTTACCCAGTGGCCCCTGGGCCGGGCTTTGGAGGAGGGGATCCCCCGACTGTACTTTTTGGCTCGGGACGGATGGTTCCCTTGCCGGCTGGCCCAACGTTTGGCAGCGGCTTGGGATCTGCCGGTGGAGTGCCGGTATCTGTACGGTTCCCGGCAGGCCTGGCGGCTTCCCCTCTATCGGGAGGACCATTCCCTGGCTCTGGACCAGCTCTGCGGCAAAGGGATGGCCCAAACGCCGGAGGGGATCCTCCGCCGGGCGGGACTGACCCAGGAGGAACGGCAGACAGTCCTGGGGGAACTGGGAGCTTCCGGAAAGGAACCCCTGCTGCCCAAGGGGTTGAAAGAACTAAAGGAGAAATTAAAGAACTGTCCCAGTTTTTGGTTTTTTCTGGACGCTCACTCTCAGCGGGCATTGCCGGAGCTGGAGGGCTATTTCCGCCAGGAAGGACTGCTAGATTCCGTGCCTTGGGCAGTGGTGGACAGTGGCTGGATGGGCTCCACTCAAGAGACCTTGTCCCGGCTGCTGGAAGTCCTGGGGGCTGCTCGAGAAACGAGGGGCTTTTACGCCGGGCTGTACCGGGGACCCAGGTTCGGAAAATGGGACTGTTTTTTCTTCCGGCCAGGAAAGAACTTGTCGGTCCAGGCGGGAATGGAACCCAGCTTTTTTGAAGGGGTGTTCACTGCCCCTCAAGGTATGACTCTGGGCTACCGCCGGGAAGGCGAGGAGGTGGTCCCTGTGCTGGGGGAAACTCCTCCTCAGGGAGAGGGGGCGCTCTTTTTAGGAGAAGCCTTCCGGGTTATGGGGGAGGAGTTGGCAGCCGCGGCCCGGCCCCGGGACCTGTGCCGTCGGGCTTTGGATGAAAGGCCAAGGGCTTGGGCACTGCTCCATCAAGTGATGACCCGTCCCGCCCGAGAGGAAGCCAAAGTCCTGGGGGCGCTGCCCTTCAGCGCTTGGGAGGAGGAATCATCCCCCTTGGCCACCTTCCTCACCCAAGAGGAGTTGAACAGGAATCGTCTGGCGGCCCGGATCCTTTTGGGCAAACCCAGCCGGGAGAGCTTTTGGCTGCCGGGGACCTCAGCCCTGTACGGAAAAAATCCCACAAGCCAGTTCGCTCAGTGGGACCGGCTCCGCTGGGCCCGAGTGTTGGCCCATGCTGTACGAAATATAGGAAATTGAATGGATGGGAGGATGTACCATGAACAAACGGGAAAAACGGGAACAGTACTGGTTCGTGGTGCAGCAGTTAACCGCCCGGGAATTAAAGCGAAAATACGCCCGTTCTGCCTTGGGAGTGCTGTGGAGCGTGCTGAATCCCCTGTTGTCCATGGCGGTGCTGTCCCTGATCTTTTCCCAAATGTTCCGCCGGTCCATTGAGAACTATCCCATCTACTACCTCACTGGCTATCTGCTGTGGCAGGCCTTCACCGGCACCACCAACGCCGCCATGACCACCCTGTCCGACAACCGTTCCCTGCTGCTGAAGGTAAAGTTTCCTATGGAGCTGTTCATCATCACTCGGGGTTGTACAGCGCTGGTCAATTTGGGCTACTCTTTCGCGGCCTACGCGGTGATGCTGGTAGTTTTCCAGATCCCCGTCAGCTGGCCGGTGGTGTTTCTTCCCTTTATCGTGGCCTGTCTGTTTCTGTTTTCCTTGGGACTCTCCTACGCTCTGGCGGCGGCCTATGTGTTCTACGGGGACGTACAGCATTTGTACACGGTGGTGCTCACCCTGTGGATGTACTGTTCCGCTATTTTCTACCCTGCGGACCAGCTGTCCGGGCCCATCCGTCAGGTGGTGGAGGTCAACCCCCTGTATCTGTTTATCCGGTGCCTGCGGGGAGCGGTGATGGAAGCCCGTCCCCCTTCCTGGCAGGATCTGGCGCTGATGATCCTCTGGGGCGTGGGGTCCTATCTGGCAGGCTGGGGAATCTTCCGCTGGTTCCGGGTAAAACTGCTGCAAAGACTGTGAGGTGAGAGGGTGAGCGACAGAGAGACCGTCATCCGCGTGGAGCACGTGACCATGGATTTCCGCCGGGCCCAGCGCACTGCCGGCAGCATCAAAGAACTGATTTTGAAAGGCCAGGGAAAGCGTGAGACCTTCCGGGCCTTGGACGACGTGAGTTTTCAGGTGGAGCAGGGCCAGGTGGTGGGGATCGTGGGGACTAATGGCTCCGGGAAGAGCACCCTGTTGAAGATCATTGCCGGGGCGCTGTCACCCACCCGGGGCAGGGTGGAGGTGGACCGTGACAAGGTGCAGCTGCTCACTTTGGGCACGGGTTTTGACCCGGAGCTTACCGGCCGGGAGAATCTGTTCCTGAATGGTGCCCTCATCGGCAGGAGCAGGCAGTTCCTCAACCGGCGTTACCGTCAGATCGTAAATTTCGCGGAGCTGGAGGGTTTTATGGAGGAGCGTGTGCGCAACTACTCCTCGGGAATGGTCTCCCGGCTGGGGTTTGCTATCGCCACCGCCGGAGAGGCCCCAGAGATCCTCATCCTGGATGAGGTGCTCAGCGTGGGGGACATGTTTTTTCGGAAAAAAAGCGAGGCCCGCATCCGGGAGATGATCCACGGCGGTTCCACGGTGCTGATCGTGTCCCACTCTCCAGGGGTGGTGCGAGAAAACTGCACCAGGGCCCTGTGGCTGGATCGGGGAAAACTGCTGGCGGACGGGGACCCTAAAACGGTCTGCGCTGCCTACGAGAAAAGCCACTGAGTTTTTGGGAAAGGTGATCGTATGAAAGAGAAGCTGTACCGTTTTCTGTGGGATCGTGCGCCCCGGGCGGGGGAACTCTACCAGGCCCGCCGGATGGCAGGCGTGCCCAAGTGGCGAGCTGTCCCCCAGCTGCTTGCCGCCGGATTGGTGGGGGAACGGGGTGATGGTCCGCCTCTGCCACCGGAAGGGGAAAGCCAGTCTCTGGAACGGATATCCTCGAAGGTTTTGGCGGAAGAGCTCAGCCAGTTTGACGGGGTGTCCTTCGATGTGTTTGATACCTTGCTCCTGCGATGTGTGGACCGGCCAGAGGACGCCTTTTTCCTGGTAGGGGCCAAGCTGGGATACCCCGATTTCCAACGGCTCCGAGTGGAGGCGGAGCGCCTTGCCCGCCAGCGGAAACGAAAGACCCAAGGCACTGGGGAGGTGACTCTCCGGGAGATCTGGGAGGAGCTGAAAAGGACCACCGCCCTGGACCCGGAACAGGGCATGGCGACGGAACTGGAAGTGGAGCTGGCTCTCTGCCGGGGGAATCCCTATTTTCTGCCGGTGGTGGAACATCTGCGCTCCCTGGGAAAACCCATGGCCCTCACCTCCGATATGTACCTGCCGGGGGAGTTCCTCCAAAAACTGGTGGAGCAGGCGGGCTTTGGGCAGTTTCAAATGTGTTTGGTCTCCGGGGAGGAGCGGGCCTCCAAGGGGGAGGGCAGCCTTTTTGACCGGCTGCGGCAGAGGTTCCCGCCGGGAGCGTCTCTGGCCCATGTGGGGGACAATCCTCATTCCGACGGGGAGAGGGCTAAATCCAAAGGCTTCACCTCCTTTTTGTATCAGAACGTCCAGAGGGCGGGAGATCCTTTCCGGACCCAGGACATGTCCCGGGTCCTGGGCAGCGTGTACCGGGGACTGGTGAACGGAAAGCTCCACAACGGGGCGGAACCCTGCTCGTTGCTGTACGAGTACGGTTACGTGTACGGCGGAATGTTCGCTTTGGGATACTGCCGATTCATCCGGGAACAGGCGGACCTTCAAAAGGCGGATAGGCTGCTGTTTCTTTCCCGGGACGGAGAGGTCCTGCTGGAACTGTATCGCCGTCTGTACCCGGAGGATCGCCGGCCGGTGTACGCCTACTGGTCACGGCTGGCGGCGGCCAAAGTGACCGCGGGGATGTTCCCCGGGGATTACTTCCGGCGGTTTTTGTGGCACAAGGCGGAGGGGGGCGTGCCTGTGTGGCAGGCTGTGAGGTCTATGGAGCTGACGCCTCTTCTGCCGGAACTGTGCGCCCGCTTGGGGCTGTCCCCCAACAAGCACTTGACGCATAAAAACGCTGGGGATATCCAAAACTATCTCACAGATGTCTGGGACAGAGTGATGTCCCTGTACGGTCCCCAACGCCAGGCGGCAGGAGAGTATTACCACCAGCTGCTGGAAGGCTGCCGCCGGGCGGTGGCGGTGGACATCGGCTGGGCGGGAAGCGGTCCGGCGTCTCTGTGGTGGGCGGCAGAAAAACTGTGGGGCTTGGAGTGTGAGATCACCGGTCTTGTGGCGGGGACCAACTCCGCTCACAGCCCGGAACGGGACGCTGCAGAGTCTCTGCTCCTCACGGGGAAGCTGAAAAGCTATCTCTTTTCCCAAGGGGAAAACCGGGACCTGTGGAAGCTCCACGATCCTCGCCGGGACCACAACCTGTTTTGGGAACTGCTGTTGGGCGGGGAAGAGGGAAGCCTGAAAGGCATCTATCCCGGTCCGGAGAGAGGCTGGCGGCTGGAACTGGGAAAGAATCCCCAGGCGGACGCTGTAAGGGAGATCCACCGGGGGATGCTGGATTTCGCCCGGGATTTCACCGCTCTGGAAGGGCGGCTGGGGATGACTCTGCCCATTTCCGGCAGGGACGCCTATGCTCCCATGCTGGAAATATTCCAGGATAAAAACGCCCCGTACCGCCGGGGATTGGAGGCGCTGCTGGATGAACCAGGGATCGGGTAAAGTGCTGTATCACGGGATCAGCTCTTATCAGCTTTTGGAGGTGATCCTTCACAGGCTGCTGTTCCACCGGGAGGAGGAAGCAGTGCTGCTGCTGCCGGATTTCATCCGGGAAAAATACCCCCAATGGGAAAAGCTGAGCCATGGCTTTTTCAATGAGGTGCGGCTGTTCCCCTACCTGAACATCCCCCACGGGGAGGAAAGCCGAGTGGTGAGGGACACTGCCGCCGCCTATGAAAGCCTGGAACTTCCCCTTTTGGAGGAGTTTTCCAGGATCTATATCGCCGGGGCCCACTTTTACTTTTCCCTGTATGTGATCTCCCGCAGACTGCCTTTTTCCTTTTTCGAGGACGCCGCGGGGATGCTTTCCCGGCCGGAAGAAGCTGCCGGGGTGCTGGCGGCCAAGTTTCCCCAGCATGCGGCCCTGGCCCAGTCCCACGGACTGTTCTCCGGAGACAATCCTCTGATCCAGGAGGTGTTCTGCTGCTGGGAAGCCCAGTCGGGGCCGGTGGAGACCAAGGCCACCATCTGGGATTTCTCCGTGGAGCGGGCCTTGAAAGCCCTTCCTTGGGGGGAGCGGAGACGGCTGGTGAAGTTCTTCGTGGAGCGTCCCATCAAAACCAAGGCGGACACTATCCTGCTGACCCAGCAATTTGCCGGTTTGGGTTTGATGGGGGAGGAGGAGCAGCGTTCCCTGTACCGGGAGCTGGCTCAAGGGCCCTTGGCTGGCAGGAGGCTGTTGGTGAAGCCCCACCCGGACGACCGGCTGGATTACCGGGAGGTATTCCCCGGGGCGGAAGTGATGGGGGAAGTGTTCCCCGCGGAGCTGCTGCCCTACGTGTTCCGGGGACACAAACCAAAGACCGTCGCGGCCTTTGGGTCGGCCAGTCTTTCTAACCTGGGGGAGAGTTTCCAGATCTTGCGGCTTCCCTTTCAGGAGGCGGCCCATCCCCAGGAACCCCAGCCGGATCCTCTCCCGTTTCAGTCGGGGGATTTGGCAGGATATCCCAGTATGTAGAAGGTGAGAAAGCATGGAAAGCGCGTTGTTTCTTGTAAATTCCGTATACCATCTGCTGACGGCGGTGAACGTGAAGCGTCAGCTTCTGCCCCAAGGAGAGGCAGATTTAGTGGTGACGGATCTTCTGCCCGGGGCCGGGGACCTTGCCGCCCGGCTGGGGGAAACTGGGCTGTTTCGCCGGGTGATCTTAGGACAGGCCAAAGAGCTGGCGTCCCAGTACCCCATGAACCAGGAAGGGGCGGTGGAACGGTGTTTTGAGCAGGGAGATACCCTGCTGCGATGGGCTTTGGGGGAGGAGCTTCCCCGGGGATATGACCGGGTATTCTTTCCCAATTTCGACTGGCTTTCCCGGCTTTTGGCCTGCCGTTACGACGGCCCGGATTTTTACTGGATCGAGGACGGCTTTTCCAGCTATGTCATCGACTACGTAAGGCCCGACCGGGCAGCGGTAAATCGTCATCCTCTGGGACGGCGTCTGGGGGAGCGGACAAAAGCCGCCCTGCTCTATGAGCCCCGGCTGGCCATGCGGGGAGACCGGATCCCCAACCTGTCCCTGCCCAAGCTTTCCCGGGAAGATGACGGACTTCGGGAAACGCTGAATTTCGTGTTTCAGTACCGCCCACCTCGAGAACTGCCCCCCTTCCTGTTTTTGGAGCAGTCCTTCCGAGCGGAGAACATCCGGGGCAACGACTTGGAACTGATGGCTCTGTGCCAGCGGACAGTGGGACCGGGGAATTTTGGGGTGAAGCCCCATCCCCGCAACGGGGAGAATCTTCCCCAGAGCCTGGGGCTCACCCGCAAGATGGATCTTTCCGTGCCATGGGAGCTGTTTCTGCTCAATCAGCGGGAGAACATCCCCACAGTGGTGACGGTGTGCTCCAACGGGGCGCTCAGCGGCAGGCTCTGCCTGGGGCTGGATCTTCCCACGGTGATGCTTTACAAGCTGTACACAGGCAAAGTGCTTTGGAAGGAGGACCCGGTCCTTCTCCGGTATTTGGAGACGTTCCGCCGCCAGTTCGCAGGAGAGCGCACCTACGTGCCTCAGACTCCCTTCGAGCTGGAAAGCGTCCTGAAGTATTTGGGAGGACAGTATGGAGATTAAAGTGTCGGTGATTATCCCGGTGTACGGGGTGGAGAATTTTCTGGAACGGGCGGTGGATTCCGCTCTGGCCCAGACTTTGGAGGAAAAGGAGATCATTTTGGTGGACGACGGCAGTCCCGACGGCTGTCCAGCCATCTGCGACCGCTACGCCCAGGAATACCCTGAGACAGTGCGGGTGATCCACCAGGAGAACCAGGGTCTGGGCATGGCCCGCAACGCCGGGGTGAGTCTGGCACGGGGAGAGTATGTGGCCTTTCTGGACTCCGACGACACGGTAGAGCCGGAAATGTACCAGACCCTCTACGAGAAAGCCCAGGAGGGAGACTACGACCTGGTGATGTGCGACGTGCGCATCCTCTATGTGGAGGAGAACCGGGAAGTGGTGGTGGCCTCCTATCCCAGGGAAGAGGTGGATCTGGGGGATTACATCGCCCACGGAAACAACATTACGTACAGCGTGAACAAGCTCTACCGCCGATCCCTTTGGGAGGGGAACCACTACGAGAAAATGCTGTTCGAGGACATTGCCCTCATCCCCGCCCTGGTAACACGCACTCACAAGATCGGCTACGTGCCCCAGGCTTTCTACAACTATTACCGCCGGGGCGGCACCATCTCCACCAGCCAGACCGGCCAGATGGTGGACATTGTCCGGGCGTTTCGGACGTTTCTCACCACCTGCGATCCCAACTATAAAGAGGAAGCGGTCTATTCCGCCGCCCGGCAGCTGCTGTGGAACATGACCCAGTCCCGCACCTTGTTCCTGCCGGATTTCATCGGCCTTCTTCGAGAGTTTGAGGCAGACTTCCGCTTGAATCCCTACTTGAAACAGGACCGTGAAGCGGCTAAGATCCTGGATTATCTGGACCGGCAGGTGATCCCCGACCGGTTCATCCTGGCCCACTGCTGTCGTCCCCTGTCTCAGGAATTGGAGGAAACCCTCCGGGAGAACTTCCCCGATTCCCAACAGGTAGAGCTGGAAGAGGACCTGCTCTCCCGGGAGGAGATTCCGGAGAACGTGCGCCGAGCGGCGGAACTGGGACACTGGCAGTATGTGGAGGAGTACCTTTCCCTGTTGGAGTTGTGGGAGAGGGGCGGCATTGTCCTGGCGCAGGAAGCCCAGCCCCAGCTTTTTTTGAAACGCCGCCGGATGGAGCCGGTATTTTTCGGCTTTGAGAATCCCCAGGAGCTGACCACCCTGTGCTTTGGAGCAGTGCCCCATCACTATGTGATCCAGGCCCTGCTTCAGTCCTACCGGGAGGACCGCATCTACAACCGGGCGTTCCTTCCTCTGGCGGAACGGCTGCGTGATTTCCTCATCACCCGGTTTGGGTTGAAGGTGACGGGAAAACGGCAGGTGTTGGCGGGGGAGATCATTGTCCACCTGCCCAGCGTACTGGCCTACGACCTTCACGACGGGGAAAACTGCTGCAAGCGGGGAGATCTTACCGCGCCGGAAGGGTTTGAGGTGGTCAGCGGCCAGGTGTTGGAATTCTGGTCCCAGCGGCTGATGGAAAACTGGAACCTGTATAAGTCCGAGCACAGAAAGAGAAGCTCTGGGAAAAAGCCCGCCTCCTCCAAGGGAGGAACAGGGGGAGTTACCCAGACACAACTGGAAGAGGAGCGCCGGAAAGTGGCCGCGCTCTATGAGGAATCCACCAGCTGGAAAGTGACCCGTCCCTTACGGGCCATCGCCCGGCTGTGGAAAAAGTAAGGAGGCGCACTATGCGAGTCATTGCCATCATCCCTGCCCGGTACGATTCCACCCGGTTCAAAGGGAAGCCCCTGGCGGACCTTTGCGGCCGCCCCATGCTTTGGTGGGTGTACCATCAGGTGAAGAAAGCCAAAAAGCTCCAAGAGGTGTGGGTGGCCACGGATCATCCGGCCATTCGTGAGACCTGTGACCAGTACCAGATCCCCTGCAAGCTCACTTCGCCCCAATGCCCTACCAGTACCCAGCGGGTGTGGGAAGTGGCCCAGGAACTGGATGGGGACCTGTATGTCTGCGTCAACGGAGACGAGCCCCTCATCGATCCTCGGGTGATCGACCGGGTGATCCCCGACTCCCTGGAAGGCTTTTTCGCCGCCAATCTCATGGCGCCCATTCACTCCCCTGTGGAGGCGGTGGACGACACCAACATCAAGGTGGTGGCTGACGAGCAGGGGAACGCCCTGTTCTTTTCTCGCAGTCCCATTCCTCATCCCAAGGCCAGCGTGGAGTACTCCTTTTACAAACACTTGGGGGTGCTGTGCTACACCAAGGAGGCACTGCGGTTTTTCGACGAAACGCCCCGGGGACCCTTGGAGGCCATTGAGGACATCAACGAGCTGCGGTTCATCGAGCACGGGAAAAAACTGCGGATGATCCCCGTAGAAGGGGAGAGCCTTTCCGTGGACACTCCCAAGGACTTGGAATACGTCCGGGGAGTTCTGCGGCTGAAGCTGAACAGGGGGGAGATCTGACATGGGCGTGCAAGTGCTGGACTGCACCCTTCGGGACGGAGGGTATATCAACAACTGGGAGTTTGGCAAACACGCCATCCGCTCCATCCTGGACAAGCTGGAATCCGGCGGCATCGACATCATCGAGTGCGGCTTCCTCACCAGCCGCCCCCGGGACGAGGACTGTTCCCTGTTCGCCAGTCCCAGAGCCATCGCGCCCCTTCTTCCCCATCGGGAGCGAAAGGCCATGTTTGTGGCTATGATCGCCATTGGGGAACGAGAGCTGTCGCCGGACAAACTGCCTCCTAAGGTGTCCGGAGACCTGGAAGGCATCCGTCTCACCTTCCACCGGGAGGAGACGGACCAAGCCATGGAATGGGCGGGAGCTATCATGGCCAAGGGCTACCAGGTGTTCATGCAGCCGGTGGGTACCGCTTTCTATTCGGACCTGGACCTACTGCGACTGGTGGAACGGGTGAACCGGCTGAATCCCTACGCCTTCTATATCGTGGACACCTTGGGCAGCATGTATAGGAACCAAGTCACCCGGCAGTTCCATTTGATCGACGAGAACATGGACCCGGCCATTCGTTTGGGGTTCCATGGCCACAACAATTTACAGCTGGCCTTTTCCAACGCCCAGGTGCTCTCCACGATCCAAACAAAGAGGGACTTGATCCTGGACTCTTCGGTCTACGGCATGGGCCGGGGAGCGGGTAATCTGCCCACGGAGCTGATCACCCGGTATATCAACAAGAACATCCAGTCCCGGTACAACGTGGCTATGGTGATGGATATCTACGACGCTTATATCGCCCCTCTCCGGAAGGAATTTGAGTGGGGCTACACCATGGCTTATCAGATCGCCGCCATGCACGCCTGCCATCCCAACTACGCGGCTTACCTGATGAACAAGCAGACCCTGACCATGACCGATATCGAGAGCATTCTCCGGTCTATCCCTCAGCCACGGCGGGTGGAGTTTGACCGGGAACTGATCCGTGAGCTGTATCGCCGGTATCAGAGCAAGCGCATCGACGACACCAAGGCGGTGGAGGAGCTTTCCGCCCTGATCCGTGGCAGGGAGCTGCTGGTGCTGGCTCCGGGACCCAGTCTGCGTACCCAGCGGGCCACGGTGCAGGAGTTTCTCCGGGAGCGGTCCCCCTTTGTGATGACTGTGAACTTCACCGATCCCACCTTCCCGGTGGACGTCTGTTTTTTCAGCAACCACAAACGGCTGGATATCGCGGGGGGAAGGCTCCAAAGCCAAACCGGGCCCAGAAGGATCTTCACCTCCAACCTGGCGGCCTATGGGGACGAGAACTGTCTGTATGTGGACTACGACCGGTGCGCCAATGAGGATCAAATGGTCTCGGACAACGCAGGGCTGATGCTCCTCAAGCTGTTGGAACGCTGCGGGGCGAAGCGGGTATTTCTGGCCGGGTTCGACGGGGCCCGGGGCGGCTACTACGACCGGTCTCCCGCCATGGCAGTAAGCCACGCGGAAGCCTTGGAGCGTCAGCGCAGGATGGGAGAACAGCTGCGGAAACTCCCCTTGGACCTGATGTTCCTCACCCCTTCGGCCTATGAGGAGAAGGAGGAAGTGCGATGAAATCGTCTACGAAAAAAGGACTTTTGCTGATAGGCGGCATCGGCGGTCTGCTGATTCTATTGGCGGCGGCCATGGCGGTGGTCCAGTTTTTCCGGGTGAAGGATACCCTGGAGGAGATCACCCAGCCGTCGGTTCCGGTGCGGGAACTGGGCGTCTATGTTTTGGAGGACGATCCCGCCCAGGAATTGAAGGATACAGCCGGGTATCCGTTCGGCGCCTTGGAGGACGAGGATGGGCTTGCCCTGTTGGAACAGGCTTTGGGGCAGGCTCCTTCCTGGGAGGGATATCCCACCCCGTTCGCCTTGGCGGACGCTCTCCGCAAAGGGGAGTGCCGAGCGGTGCTGTTGGAGGAGGCCTACCAAAGGAGTCTTAGTGATGCTCGAGGCTATGAGTGGACCGAGACCGGCATGCGGAAAGTGGGCTCCCTTCAGATGGAGAAAGAGGAAACGGTTTCCCTGGCGGCACCGGAAGGGGAGCAGGAGAGTTTTCTGTTGTACCTCAGTGGAAACGACACCTTTGGAGATGTGTCCACCCTGTCCCGCAGCGACGTGAATATTCTGGCGGCAGTGAACATCCGCACCAAGAAAATGACCCTGGTGGCCACGCCCCGAGACTTTTATGTGTCTTTTTCCCAGACCGGAGGTGCCAAGGACAAGCTGACCCACGCGGGGATCTACGGGGTGGAGGCTTCGGTGGATGCCTTGGAGAACTTGTACGGCCTTGACATCAGCTATTATCTGCGGATGAATTTCACCGGCTTTGTGGAGGTGATCGACGCACTGGGAGGAGTGTCGGTGTATTCCGACAGGGAGTTCACTGTGGAGAATATCCGCACCTACCAGGAGGGCTACAATCAGCTCACCGGCATCGAGGCCTTGGCCTTTGCCCGGGAGCGGATGAGCTTCCCCGAGGGGGATTACCAGCGGGCCAAGAACCAAATGGAAGTGATCCGAGCGGTGGCAGAGAAAGCCTCCTCCCCGGCGCTGCTGGAGAACCTGTCCAAGGTGTTAGACGCGGTGGAGGGGAATTTCCAAACGAATCTTCCCCGGGATCAGATCCTGGCTCTGGCCCCCGCTTTGGCGGGAGACTGGGATATCTCCTCCTATACCACCAGCGGGTGGAGCGATTACCGGGAGACCTACTCCATGCCCGGGGCGGAGCTTTATGTAATCCTGCCTGACGAGGCCAGCGTGGAGGAAGCCGCGTCCCTTCTGAAAGAGACTTTGGATGGGGAAGAATGATACAGAAAAACGCCCGCCTTTCCCAAAGGGGAGAGACGGGCGCTGTTTGTTTTACTCAGGGGGCGTTTTTGGTGAAGCGGGCAGCCCAATACTCTTCCAGGCACTGACCGCTTTCCTTCATCTCCTGGGCAGCTTCCACGCCCACGTAGCGGTAGTGCCAGGGCTCGTACCCCACGCCGGTAACGTCAGTTTTGTCCTTGGGATACCGAAGGATGAACCCGTACTCCCAGCAGTGTTCCATGAGCCACTGCTGTTCCGGAGTGTTTTCCTGCTCCTCTTCCAGCACCTGATACCCTGCTGCCACAATGTCCGCCGCTAGGCCTGTTTGATGCTCGCTGGTACCGGCGGGTACCACCCAGCGGGAGGCTTCTTCCTCCGCCTCCTCCGGGGAAAGCCCCTGGGAGCTCCACAGCTCTATCTCATTTTCATGGAGCGTTTTCTGGTCCTCCCAAGTGCGGAAGGAGGAACAGATCAGAGGGGAGAGTCCCTGATCTTCCATAGAATCAAACATGCGGGAAAGAGCGTCTGTCGCTCGGGAATCGAACTGACCCCCTGCCACTTCCGTCAGTTCCACGGTGAAATCCTCCGCCAGGGGCGTTTCCGGATTCACCAACCGGAGATACCAGGGAGCCTCACCGGAGCTGCTGCCCTGTTCCGCTAAAGGCACGTCCGCTCTGACGGTGGGGAAGCCCCCTTCCTGCTCTTGAGCCAGAGCGGAGATAAGCCCCCAGAAGTTGGAGATGCCAAAAACCGCCAACAGGCAGACTGCGGAGGCAGTTCCCGCCAGAATCCAGTGGAAAGCACTGTTCTTCCGTTTGCGTCTGGTTCGTCTGTGACGGCCGTATCTATATTGATCCATGGTTTGTCTCTCCTTTCCTAAGCATTAGACGTGGAAACACGGATGCCGGTTAGATGAAAGGAGAAAATTCATTTCTAACAAAAAAGGACTGGCGGAAAACCGCTCAGTCCTCATAGCGTGTGATGCATTCCATTTCGTAGCTGTACGCCGCCAGATCGTCCCAGGAAAGGAATCGGTCCCAGGAGATGCGGCAGTGCTGGTAATCACTGTTGCATTCCACCACGGTGATCCCGTCCTCTTCCACGGTCAGCACGATCATGGAGTGTTCCGTCAGTTCCAGCCGGATGTGGTCCCCGGGGCGGAGCTGGGAATAATCATAGAACACTGTTAGGGGGGCGTCCTCTCCGAACACCAAATCACTGACCAGGGACGCGAAGCCTAAACACTGTTCCAGAGGGTAGTACTGGGGGAAAAGACTCTGGGTAGCCCCCACGTAGGTGTTGCAGTCGGTGTCCCAGTAAAGGTCATGCTGGCAAGGGGTTTCCGTGACCGTGAGTTCATCCCAATCCTCCACGCCCACGTGGTTCCAGTACCAGCCTTCGGGGAACACTTCCCGCAGTGCTTCCAGAGAGGCTTCGGCTTCCTCTTCCGTGATGGAGCCATCCTCTCCGGTATCCTCTTCCCCCTCCACGATGGTGATGGCCGCGGCGGAGGCGTCCTCTTCAAAGAAGTCGGAACCAGCGTCGAAATCCGCCGTTGCGATGGAATGGTCCTCCTGGTCCATGGAAGATCCCTCCACCACTGCTTCCGCGGTTGTGGAGGAAAGGGACGTCAAGGGATCGGCGGTTTCCTGCTCATCCTCCGACCAGATCAATGCGGACGCCAATGCCAGCGTGGCAAGAGTACAGCAGATGACGGTGACCGCAATGAGAAAGGTGTTGCTGTGGACGAAGCTTTTTTTCATCCAACGGAAGTTGTGGCCGTTTGGGGAATGATTGAATGGATCCATAAAAGCGCCCCTTTCTCAGCGAGGGATAATACGGCGAAAATCGGCATAGTTCTCCCAAATTCGCCAAGGAGGGGACAGATGGCCCTCCCCCTCATTTACTTAATATATTAGATGCCCTATGTGAAGATAAGGTGAGAAGAGGGAAAATTTTTTGTCATTTACATTTTTTAACACCGGGTGGTCATGATGTCCAGGATCTCCCGGTCAGTTTCCCGCATGCCCTGGGCCGCCAGAAGGCCGATGTTGTGGATGGTGGCCTCCACGCCCTTGGAGATGATACCGTCCCCGCCCCGGAACTGCTGGCCGTTTTGGTACATGTAAAAGCCCAAAAGACCCGCGTCCACCGCGGAGGAGATCTTGGCGGCGCAGGATGCCTTGGCCCCATCGCAGACGATGCCGGAGGTCACCGCCAGAGCGTTGACGATGGTGTGGGACACGTCCCGTAAAAGCTCCTGGGGCTCCTTGTCCCGGCCGTACAGGTAGGCGATGCCCGCTCCACTGCCGCAGCCAGCGCTGACGGCCCCGCAGTAGGCGGAAAGCCGGCCGATCTCTGTCTTAAGGTGGATGGTGATGAGATCGCTCACCAGCAAAGCCCGGTACAGGGTCTCCTGGTCCACCCCCAGCTCTTTGGCGTACTCGATCACCGGCAGGGAGGCAGTGAGGCCCTGGTTGCCGCTTCCGGAAACAATGACTACCGGCAGGCTGCACCCGTTCATCCGGGCGTCAGATCCGGCGGCGGCCATGGCTCTGGCCCGAATCTTCACGTCGTTTCCGTAGGTGGACAGCAGCACTTTGCCGATGTTGGCGCCGTAATCTCCCCGCAGGCCTTCCTCCGCAATGGCGGTGTTGTAGCGGATCTGCCGGCCGATTATTTCCTCCACATCCGAGAGGTTTGCTTCCCGGGCGAATTCCAGGATCCCCTCCACGGAAAGGACGGACTTGTCGGTAAGCCCCTCCTCTTGGGCGGCCTGGGCTTCCACTTCCTTGAGGACTTCTCCGTTTTTCTCGATACGGACGATGTTGGTATGGTAATTGACGATCCGCACCAGGGCAGAATCCTCCCCCGCCCAGGCCCGGATGGTGATGTCGAAAATAAAGGGGGAGTCTGCCAGTTTCACGGCGATGGGAGTCCGTTCCAGGTACTCCTGGATGACCTTCTGTTCCGCTTCTCCGATCTTGGAGAGGACTTCCAGTTCCAGGTCAGGATCCCCGGCAGCCATGCCCGCGGCAGCCGCCGCAGGGATGCCCCGCAGCCCGCCGGTGCTGGGCACGAACACGCTCTTCACGTTCTTGATAATGTTTCCGCTGGCTTCCACTTCCAGGCGCTCTGCCAAGCGGCCCAGAGTCTTTCCGGCTACCGCGGCTGCGTAAGCAATGGCGATGGGCTCCGTGCAGCCCATGGCGGGCACCAGTTCTTCCTTCAGGATGCTCACATAGTCCCGATACGTTGTCTGTTCCATCCAGGATCACGCTCCCCTACTCATTTGCCGGTGATTTTGCCTCAAACACTTTTTCGAAAAAACCGGCCGCTGGATTTATTTTCCCATAGCGGACGGTTTTTGTCAAATAAAAGGGTTTATTGGAATTGGGAGTTGTACAGGGACGCGTAAAAGCCCTGTTGTTCCATCAGGCTCTGGTGAGTGCCCTGCTCCACAATGTCCCCGTCCCGCACCACCAGGATCCGGTCGGCGTTCTGGATGGTGGACAGTCGGTGGGCGATGACGAAGCAGGTCTTGTCTTTCATCAGCTCCCGCATGGCTGCCTGGATCTGGATTTCCGTGCGGGTGTCCACGTTGGAAGTGGCCTCGTCCAGGATCAGCATCTTGGCGTCCAGAAGCATGGCCCGGGCGATGGTGAGCAGCTGTTTCTGGCCCTGGGAGATGTTCATGCCGTTCTCGTCCAGGATGGTGTCATACCCCTTGGGAAGCCCCATGATGTACCGGTGGATCCGGGCAGCTTTGGCGGCGTTCTGCACGTCTTCCAGGCGGGCGTCCTTCTTGCCGTAGGCCAGGTTCTCAAAAATGGTCCCCGAAAACAGCCAGGTATCTTGGAGCACCATGGCGTAGGACAGACGCAGGCTCTTCCGGGTGATCTGCTGGATGTCCCGGCCGTCCAGGGTGATGGCTCCGGAGTCCGGGTCGTAGAAGCGCATCAGCAGGTTGATGAGGGTGGTCTTGCCCGCGCCGGTGGGGCCCACGATGGCGGTCAGGCTGCCGGGAGGAGCGGAGAAGCTCAGGTCGTGGATGATGGTCTTTCCCGGGTCATAGCCGAACTTCACGTGATCCATGGCCACGTCGCCTTCCACCTGATCCACGGTCACGGCGTCGGGAGCGTCGGCGGGCTCAGGTTCCTCATCGATGAGGCGGAACACCCGCTCGGCAGCGGCACAGGCAGATTGCAGTTCGCTGATGATATTGGCCACCTCATTGATGGGGCCGGAGAATTTCCGGGAGTAGAGCACGAAAGAGGACAGGTCGCCGATGGACAGGCGCCCCCACAAAAACAGGATGGCTCCGAAGATGCTCACAAAAGCCAAGGACAGGTTGTTGATGAAGTTGACGGAGGGACCGGTCATGCCGCCGTAGTAGTCGGCGTTGTAGTAGGCGTCCACCGCGGCGTCGTTGCGCTTGTCGAACCGGGAGACCATGGTGTCCTCCTGGTGGTAGGCCTTGGTGGTCTTTTGCCCGGTGATGACCTCCTCCACGAAGCCGTTGAGTTCCCCCAGTTTCACCGACCGCTGATGGAACAGAGGCCGGACCTTTTTGGTCATGTACCGGGTGAAGCCGATGGACATGGGGATGGTGATGGCGAACACCAGCACCAGCACCGGGGAGATGACGATCATCATGACCAGGGACCCCAGTACAGTGATGACGCTGGCGGCAATCTGCAACAGGTCGTTGGACAGGGAAGCGTTCACCGTGTCGATGTCGTAGGAGATGCGGCTGACAATGTCGCCGGTCTGATGGCTGTCGAAGTAGCGCACCGGCAGTTCCGTCAGCCGGTCGAATACCTGCTGGCGCATCTGGAACACGATCTTCTGGCTCAGCTGGATCATGAGGATGGACAGAATATAGGACAGCAGGGAGGACACGGCGTAGAACACGATCATCAGACCGCAGTAGAAAAATATCGTGGGGAAGTCCGCCATCCCCGGCTCCATGCCGATGGCGTCGATGGCCTTGCCGGAGAGCATGGGCCCCAACAGCGCCAGGAAGTTACTGGAGACCGTGAGGAGCAAGGCCGCCAATGCCATCCATTTGTGGGCGTAGATGTAAGTCCACAGGCGAAGGAGCACTTTTTTTCGATCTTTGGGCTTTTCGATAGGCCCTCTGGGTCCTCTGGGAGGCATTCAGACCACCTCCTTCTGTGGGGCAGATTCATATCCCATCTGTGATTTCGCAATTTCCTGGTACACCTGGCAGGTTTTCAGCAGGTGTTCGTGGTCGCCGTAGCCCAGCTCTTTGCCATCTTCCAGCACCAAGATGTGGTCCGCGTGGAGGATGGAGATGACCCGCTGGGCGATGATGATCGTGGTAATACCTTTGTACTCCTCCCGAAGGGCTTTCCGCAGGGCGGCGTCGGTGCGGTAGTCCAGGGCGGAGGAGGAATCGTCCAGGATGAGGATCTCCGGGGTGCCTGCCAGAGCTCTGGCCACCAGCACCCGCTGCTTCTGGCCGCCGCTGAGATTGGTGCCTTTGGCGGTGAGCATATGCTGCAAGCCGTCGGGCAGAGCGGAGATGAAATCCATGGCCTGAGCGCACCGGGCCGCCTTCTCAATGTCCTCGGGGGGCAGGTGGCGGCCAAAGTCGATGTTCTCGTAGATGGTGTCCGCGAACAGCACGTCGTTCTGGAACACCACGCCGAACTTCTCGTGAAGCTCGTCCAGGGGGATGGAGTTTAGCTTCCGGCCGCCGATCTGGATCAGGCCGGAGTCGGCGTCGTACAGCCGCATGAGCAGTGCCATCAGGGTGGACTTGCCGCAGCCTGTGGCCCCGATGATGCCCAGGGTCTCTCCAGGCTTCAAGCGGAAACTGATGTCCTCCACGCTGGGCTCTGTTTTGCTGTAAGAGAAGGACACATGGTCGAATACCACGTGATAGGGGGAGTCTTCCGGTTCCACGGGGGTGACGTGGAGATCCTCAGGGGTCTCCAGCACCTCCTGGATACGGGCCCCGGAGGCGATGCCCTTGGAGCACATGACGAAGATCCTGGTGATAGCCATCATGGCGTTCAGGATGATGGTGAAGTAGCTCAAAAACGCGATGATCTTGCCTGCCTGGGACAGCCCGGCATTGACACGGAAAGCGCCCACCACGATCACCAGGGTGAGGCCCACGTTCAGCAGCAGATTCATCATGGGGTTGGTCAGTGCCATGGTGATGCCCGCCTTTTTCTCCCGGCGAACCAGTTCCCCGTTGACCCGGGCGAAATGCTCTTTCTCGTAGTCCGTCTTGGACAGCGCCTTGATGACCCGGATGCCGGAAGCAGTCTCACGAACAGTGCGCACCATGGAATCCACCCCCTGCTGCAAGGACACGTACAAGGGGATGCCTCGTTTGGACACGCAGTACACCAGCACCGCCAGGAAGGGCAGAGTGCACACCAGCACCAGGGTGAGCACCGGGTCCAGGGTGAGGGTGATGAGGATGCCGCCCAAAAGCAGGATGGGGGCCCGTACGCCCATGCGCTGCATCATGCCGATCATCTGGTGGACGTTGTAGGTGTCGCTGGTGAGACGGGACTCCAAAGAGGGGATGGAGTAATCGTCGATCTGAGAGCAGGACAGATAGGAGATCTTCTCAAACAGGTCGTGGCGCAATGCTTGGGTGGTGTGCTGGGCTACCCAGGCGGCCATCCGGTTGGCTACAATGTTGGTCACCAAAGCCATCACCGCAGCCAGGATCATCATGCCGCCCCAAAAGAGGATCAGACCCATGTCCCGGAGGGGGACGATATCGTCCACCAGGTGGGAGAGGATCCAGGGCAGGAACAGTTCCATCACTGCTCCGACAAATTTGATAAAGATCCCCAGGCTCATTCGGGGGATAAAAGGTTTGATATAGTGGAGGATCACTTTCATGGCGGACTTCCTTTCCGAACAACTTCTCCCCGGCATCCCCGGCCGGTTTTTCTCTTCCTTCAGTCAAGTTTAAGCATACCACAATATAGTTGAATATGCAACTATAACCGGTATTTTTTCCAAAGAAAAAGCGCCCGGGAAACCCCGAACGCTTTCTTTAAGTCACGCTTGGAAAGATGCCTGGTACAGCCGTGCATAGACCCCGCCTTGCGCCATCAGGCTCTGGTGGGTACCCTCCTCGCAGATGCCCCGCTCGTCCAGCACCAAGATCCGCTTGGCGCCTTGGATGGTGGACAGCCGATGGGCGATTACCAGGGTGGTGCGGTGGCGGGCCAGTTCTTCCAGAGAGTTTTGAACGATCCGCTCGCTTTGGGTGTCCAAAGCGCTGGTGGCCTCGTCCAGGATCAAGATGGGCGGGTCCTTCAGGAACACCCGAGCAATGGACAGCCGCTGGCGCTGACCGCCGGAGAGCTTCACTCCCCGAGGACCGATGTCCGTGTCATAGCCCTTGGGCAGGGAGAGGATGAATTCCTCCGCCCCCGCTTTTTTGGCGGCCCGGCGGATCTCCTCCATTGTGGCCCCAGGCTTGCCGTAGCTGATGTTCTCCGCCACAGAGCCGGTGAACAGGTCCACTTCCTGGCGGACAATGCCCACATTGTCCCGGAGGGAACGAAGGGTAACCTGCTTCACCGGTACCCCGTCCACGGTGATCTCTCCCGCCTCTACGTCATAGAACCGGGGGATCAGGGAGCAAAGGGTGGTTTTTCCCACGCCGGAGGCCCCTACCAGGGCCACGTACTCGCCGGCTCCGATGGTCAGGTCCAGGTCACGGAACACGGCGTCTCCCTCCCCATAGCGGAAGTCTACGTGGGAGAACCGGATATCTCCCCGCACCCGGGGAAGCTCCACCGCGTCAGGCGCGTCCTGGATCTCCGGCTGGGTGTCCAGGATCTCCAAAAACCGCCGGAAGCCGGTGCGGCCTTCCTGGATCAGCCGGGAGGTGTTCACCAGGCTTTGGATGGGCTGAGTAAAGTAGCTGACGTACAGCAGAAACACCACCAGATCCGACAGGGCCAGGCTGCCTTGGAGAATAGCCAGTCCACCGAACACCACCACAGCGATGGGGATCAGGCTGGCGAAGGCGTCCATGCCGCCGTAGCAGAGAGCCTCTCCCTTGTAGCCGGCCTTCCGGCTTTTCAGGAATTTCTCGTTGCGGCGGTTGAACTTCTCCGTTTCAAGATCCTCGTTGCCAAAGGACTGGACCATGCGGATGGCGGAGAGAGAGTCCTCCGCCTGGGCGTTGATCTCGCCCATGTCCTCCCTGCCTTGACGGAGAGCGTCAGCCATCTTCTTGTTAAAGAACAGGATGTACACCACCATAAAGGGGAGAAAGGCCAGGATGACCAAGGTCATCTGCCAGTGAATGTTCCAGAGGATCAGCAGGGCTCCCACGAATTTTACCGTGTTTACCAACAGGTCCTCAGGCACATGGTGGAAAAATTCCGCCAGAGACAGGGAGTCGTTGGAAATACGGGACATAAGGTCTCCCACCGGATGCTGGTCATAGTAGGAAAAGGACAGCTTCTGGCAGTGGGCGAACAGCTGGGCTCGCATATCTCGTTCCATGCGGGCGCCCATGGCGTGGCCTTGGTAGTCCATAAAGTAGCTGCACCAGGCCCGGATCAGTACCAGGGCCAGCAGAACAGCCCCCACTTGCAGGATCTTACCTGGGGCGGGGGAGCCGGTGAGCACTTTGTCAGTGATGTACCCCGCCCCCAGGGGCAGGATTAGTCCAATGGCCGCCGCCATCAGGGAGCAGGCCAGATCCGCGGCGAACAGGCCCTTATAGGGCTTGTAAAACGAGACGAGCTTTAAAAATTTGGTTTTCAAAAGAGTTCCTCCTCGTAAGTCCGGGGAGGGCGGCCCTTAGCGGGCAAGATCCCTCCCGGTATGGAAATGGGTCAGGGAAACAGTTCTTTTTTTCATAGAAAAACATCCTTTCTGTATGGGCCCTCGGGGGCCGGTATTGTGTTCACTGTAACACATTCCCAAAAGAAAGGCAAGTGCGGCCAGAGCATAAAAAAGCCGGGAAGCCATCGCCTCCCGGCAGTCTTTTAAAGGAATAGGCAAAGTGCGTAACACACCGTCAGCAAGATGGGGCTCAAGATCCAGCTGATGGGCAAAAGGGACAGGTAAAACTCTGTGGGTTCCGGATCTTCCACAGAGAGGAAATGTTCCAGGTAAAAAACGGTACGGGGAAAGGCGATGTTTAAACTCAGCACAACTCCCACCACCGTGAGCAGAAGGAAGATCCCCCAGGGTACCTCCCGATGGGCAGGTACCTTGTCCCCGGCAGCCAGCCGAACCAGATCCCCAAGGGGCGGATCGAAGTTTTCCCAGCTGTCGGCGCTGGTGGTAATGGTGATGGGAAACCCGATTTCCAGAGCGTTGCCTTCCTCGTCCCAGAAGAACCCCATCCAGCTGTCTTGATAATAGGCGTCCAGGAGAATTTCCCCTGTTCCATCGGTGACGGTCACCGGCCGGACCAGAGCTTCCTCCTTCTCCCCGGGTTCGCCAAAGCTGTCCGTGGAGGCGCAGAGCAGGGTGGTCTCTTCTCCCAGGGTCACCTGGTAGGTGTCTGTAAACTGGGGCGAAAAATCAAAGGCAAAACTGGTGGTCTCTCCTTGAGGTGTCATGACGATGGTGCCGTTCTGGTGATACAGCCGGCCGGAGAACACCGTGGACGACTCTTTCTGCTTGGCGGCGAAGGTTTCTCCGTCGATGCTGCATTCCACCCGAAAGCTCATCACCAGGTACAGGACAAAGAAAAACACAAACACAGCTCCCATAGCGATGATACAGCCGATTTGCAGTTTGGTGCGTTTTTCTTCCATAAGTCTCCTCCTTTACCCAATACCTCCCAAAACCCGGCGTTCCAGATCCAGCAGGAAGCGTTTGTTTTCCAAGCCTCCCCCGTAGCCGGTGAGACTGCCTGTGGACCCCACCACCCGGTGGCAGGGCACGATGATGGAAATAGGGTTGCGGTGGTTGGCGCCTCCCACTGCCCGGCAGGACTTGGGGGAGCCGATGGCTCTTGCCAGTTCTCCGTAGGAGCATGTCTCACCATAGGGGATGGTCTGCAAAGCCTCCCACACTCGGCGCTGGAAGGGAGTGCCTTTGAGAAGCAGGGGCAAGGTGAATTCCCGCCGGCTGCCGGCAAAATATTCCGAAAGCTGCCGGGTAGTTTCCTCCAGCAGAGGAGTGGCGCCCTCCTGGCCTTGGCAGGGAAGGCAGCCAAAGTACAGCCCCGTGAGACAGTCCCCTTCCTGGGTGAGGGTCAACTCCCCCACAGGGGAAGGAAAGTACAGAAATTCCATGGCAGACCGCCTCCTTTTGCCCTCAGTATACACTACGGTCAAGGGTCTGGCAAGCCCTGTTGCGCCGGAAAAGAAAACGTCCTATAATGAGGAAAAAACGCCCCAGGAGGAAGCCTATGTTTTACGCTGATCTGCACATCCATTCCCGGTACTCCCGGGCCACCAGCCGGGACTGCGATCTACCCCACCTAGACCTGTGGGCCAGGAAGAAAGGGATCGCCCTGGTGGGGACTGGAGACTTCACCCACCCCGCCTGGCGCCAGGAGCTGAAAGAGCAGCTGATCCCGGCGGAGGAAGGGCTATACCGTTTGCGGCCGGAGCTGCGTCTGCCCTGCTCTTTGGGGAGAGGACCGGAGGAGCCACGGTTTCTGGTCACCGGGGAGATCAGTTCCATCTACAAGCAGGGAGGGAAAACCAGGAAAGTCCACAACCTGGTGCTGCTGCCCAGCCTGGAAGCGGCGGATAAACTGGCGGCCAGGCTGGAGCTGGTGGGGAACCTCCACTCTGACGGCAGGCCGATCCTAGGGCTTTCCAGTTACGACCTTTTAGAGCTGACTTTGGACACCTGTCCTCAGGCTATGGTGATCCCCGCCCACATCTGGACGCCTCATTTTTCCTTGCTGGGGGCCTTCTCTGGGTTTGACTCCCTGGAGGAGTGCTTTGGGGACCTGGCGCCTCATATCCACGCGGTGGAGACAGGGCTTTCCTCCGACCCGCCCATGAATCGCCGGGTACCTATGCTGGACGGCTTGCAACTGGTGTCCCACTCTGACGCCCATTCTCCTCAAAAGCTGGGGCGAGAAGCGAACGTGCTGGAAACGGAGCTCTCCTACCCGGCGGTGAAAGCTGCCTTGGAGACCGGGGAGGGCCTTTGGGGCACGGTGGAATTTTTCCCGGAGGAAGGGAAATATCACCTGGACGGCCACCGGAACTGCGGAGTCCGCCTGATACCCCGGGAGACGGAAGAATTCCACGGGATTTGCCCGGTTTGTGGAAAAAAGATCACCATCGGCGTGGCCCACCGGGTGGAAGACTTGGCCAGCCGCCCGGAGGGAGAGCAGGTCCCGGGGGAAAAGCCCTTTGTGCGGCTGGCTCCCTTGGCGCAGGTGGTCGCCGGATGTCTGAAGAAGGGGGAGCAGACCAAGACGGTCCAGAGGCTGTATGAGAAGCTGCTCTCCCAGCTGGGACCGGAGCTGTTCCTGCTGAGGGAAGGAGCTTTGGAAGACGTGGAGGCTCTGGCAGGGGAGCAGGTGCGGATAGGAGTGGAGCGCCTGCGGGCGGGAGAGCTTTCCTGGGAGCCGGGTTACGACGGAGTGTACGGTAAGGCTCTGTTCCCATAAAAAAAGCCCCGGTGATTTTCCGGGGCAAACTGAAAGGGCTGCCAAACGGCAGCCCTTTCGAGGAGGAAGAATGAAGTTTATCAAAAGTCCGCTCCCGGTATCCACCGGGAAGAGCTTGTTTTCTGTTTACAAGACAGAGTATAAGCTCAGGTTGTGACCAGGTTGTGAACGGAGGGAAAACACTTTTTGAAGTTTCACTCTTCCTTGTATACCAGATCCTGTTCCTCCGGATGGTTCTCGAACCAGGTGACAGCGTAACTGCAAGTGAGTTTGGCTTTTTGTCCCTGTGCCCGGATCTCCTGGGCGGCAGCCCGCAGCAGTTTGCTGGCCACACCCTGGCCCCGCAGACTGGGGTCCACAAAGGTGTGGTCGATATCCGCCACGCCCTCTTTCACCGTGGGGAAGGTGACCTCCGCCAGCACTTTGCCGTCCTCTCCCAGAGCGAAGATCCGCCCGGCGCTCTTTTGAAATTCCATGGTTGCACAGCTCCTTTCCCGTTTTTCTTTAGGCTACCTTATTTTTCCCCAAATGTCAAAGAAATTTGCAAGGAAACAGGTTTCCTGCTACAATGGGAGCGTCAAACAGCTTATGATGAAAGGATCTTTGCCTTATGAAATGGATGATCGCTTCGGATATACACGGTTCCGCCTACTACTGCCAAAAGACCCTGGAGGCGTTTTGCCGGGAAGGAGCTGACCGGCTGCTGCTTTTGGGAGACCTGCTGTACCATGGTCCCCGCAACGACCTGCCCAGGGAGTACGCCCCCAAGGAAGTCATCGCGCAGCTTTCCGGGGTGAAGGACAAAGTGTTCTGCGTTCGGGGCAACTGCGAAGCGGAAGTGGACCAGATGGTGCTGCCCTTCCCGGTGCTGGCGGACTACTGCCTGCTGGAGCAGGCGGGCCATGTAGTGTTCGCCACCCACGGTCATCACTATAACCTGGAGACCCCGCCCCTTCTCCAGCCGGGAGACGTGCTGCTTCACGGCCACACCCATGTGCCTGCCAAGGATAACAGCCTGGGCTTTTGGTATTTGAACCCCGGCAGCGTGTCCATCCCCAAGGAGAACAGCGCCCACAGCTATATGACCATGGAGAACGGCCTGTTCCTGTGGAAGGATCTGGACGGTAAGGAGTACGGCCGGCTGTCCCTGTGATCGCCGGAATAAGGGAGGAAACCACGTGAAAAAGAAAGACAGCCTTCAGGTGCTGCGGTGCACTCCAGAGGAGGCGGAACACCGGAAACTGCTCCAAGCGACCCTGGGGTATCTGCTCCCCGGTCCCAAGGCGGAGGAAGCCGTGAACAAGCTGATGGAACGGTTCGGCGGCTTTGAGGGTGTGTTCCTGGCACCGGAAGAGGAATTGGAACGGGCGGTGGGCCGTCAGGCGGCAGGATATCTGCGTTTGACCACCGACCTGGCCCGGGCCTATCTGGAGGACAAGAGCCGGGATCTGAAACGGGTATACGATACCGATTCCGCCGTGGACCTGTTCCGCCCCAAATTCCTGGGGCGCACCACGGAAGCAGTGTGCCTGATGCTGCTGGACGGCCGGGGCCGGCTGCTTTACAATGATGTTCTTACGGAGGGCTCCATCTCCTCGGTGCCCATTTATATCCGCAGACTCCTTCAGCTGTGCATCTCCTACGACGCACAGAACGTGATGTTGGCGCACAATCATCCCAGCGGCAGCGCCATGCCCTCCCGCAACGATATCACCGCCACTCGTCAGGTGGAGTCGGCCTTGGCCACCATCGACGCCACACTGAACGACCACGTTATTTTCGCGGGAGAAGATTACCTCTCTTTTGCCAAAAGCGGATGGCTGAGCGTGGTCAAACGGGAAGTGCGTCAGAACCGGAAGAAAGATCTCCGCGCTGCCCAAGAGGAGGAGCGGCAGCTTCTCCAGGAGGAATCGGATCCTGATACTCCTTGAATTTTTCTGAAAAGGGTGACTGTCGCGAAATGCGGCAGGCCCTTTTTCTTTTGGCGTAAAGAAAATTTTGCTTTTCCGAGGAGAGATCCTGATGTCTCCCTATTGTTTGTGGTATACTTTTTACTGAGATCTTCCGCCAGTGTGAAGGCGGTTCTTTCGGGTTGACAAGGACCTGCCCGGAGGTGTAAGATAAGCACGAATATTTGTTCGGAAATGGGAAAGGAGAGGCGGCCATGAGCGGGGAGAGCAGGGATCGATTCCAACTGGTATCCAACTACCAGCCTACGGGGGATCAGCCCCAGGCCATTGACAAGTTGGTGGCGGGGCTGAATTCCGGCATGAAGGAGCAGACTCTTCTGGGTGTTACCGGTTCGGGCAAGACCTTCACCATGGCGAACGTCATTGCCAGGGTGAACCGTCCCACTCTGGTGCTGGCTCACAACAAGACTCTGGCGGCACAGCTGTGCTCGGAGTTTCGGGAGTTCTTCCCCAACAACGCGGTGGAGTATTTCGTGTCCTACTACGACTACTACCAACCTGAAGCCTACATCCCTCAGACGGATACTTATATAGAAAAGGACTCTGCTATCAACGATGAGATCGACAAGCTGCGCCACAGCGCCACCAGCGCTCTGTCCGAGCGGCGGGACGTGATCATCGTGGCGTCGGTGTCCTGCATTTACAGCTTGGGCGACCCCATCGACTACCGCACCATGGTGATCTCCCTGCGCCCCGGCATGGAAAAGGACCGGGACGAGCTTTTGAAGAAGCTGGTGGAGCTCCAATACGAGCGCAACGACGTGAACTTCATCCGTAACAAGTTCCGGGTCCGGGGAGACGTGGTGGAGATCTTCCCCGCGGAGTCCAGCGATAAGGCGGTGCGGGTGGAATTCTTCGGGGACGAGATCGACCGGCTCACCGAGTTCAACCCCCTTACCGGGGACACCATCTCGGAGCTGAAACACATCGCTATCTATCCGGCGTCCCACTACATCGTGCCCAAGGAGAAGATGGACCGGGCCATCCGGGACATTGAGCAGGAAATGGAACAGCGGGTGGCCTATTTTAAGGAAGAGGGCAAGCTGATCGAAGCCCAGCGCATCGAGCAGCGCACTCGCTACGACATGGAGATGCTCCAGGAGATCGGCTTCTGCAAGGGCATCGAAAACTATTCCCGGGTCCTCTCGGGACGAGAACCGGGCAGCGCCCCCTTTACCCTCATCGACTATTTCCCCGACGATTTCCTCCTGTTCGTGGACGAATCCCACGTGACTCTGCCCCAGGTGCGGGGCATGTACGCCGGGGACCGGGCCCGGAAGGAGATGTTGGTGAATTACGGCTTCCGGCTGCCTTCCGCCTTTGATAACCGGCCCTTGAACTTTGACGAGTTCTATTCCCATATCAACCAGGCGGTGTTCGTCAGCGCCACCCCGGGAGATCTGGAACTGGACAAGTCTGCCCAAGTGGTGGAGCAGGTCATCCGTCCCACCGGCCTGTTGGATCCCAAGATCACCGTCAAGCCCACCGACGGCCAGATCGACGACCTGATCTCCGAGATCAACCTGCGGGTGGAGAAGCAGGAGCGGGTGCTGGTGACCACCCTCACCAAGAAGATGGCGGAGGACCTGACCTCCTACCTGGAAGGCTACGGTATCCGGGTGCGGTACATGCACCACGACATCGACACTGTGGAGCGGATGGAGATCATCCGTGACCTGCGGCTGGGAGAGTTCGACGTGCTGGTGGGCATCAACCTGCTGCGTGAGGGCCTGGACATCCCCGAGGTGTCCCTGGTGGCCATTCTAGACGCGGATAAGGAGGGCTTCCTCCGCAGCGGCCGAAGCCTGATCCAGACCATCGGCCGGGCGGCCCGAAACGCTCAGGGCCAGGTCATCATGTACGCCGACGAGGTGACTCCCTCCATGGAGCAGGCCATCACCGAGACAGAGCGCCGCCGTGCCATCCAGGAGCGGTACAACGAGGAGAACGGCATCACGCCTCAGACCATCCGGAAGGATGTGGCGGACATCATCGAGATCTCCTCCCACAAGGAAGACGGGAAGGGCAAAAAGAAGAAGCGTTATACTTTGGCGGAGCGCCAGGAGCTGATCCAGAAGTACACCAAGGAGATGAAGGCCGCTGCCAAGCTGCTAGAGTTCGAGCACGCGGCCTATCTGCGGGATAAGATCAAAGAGCTGGAAGCGGGCACGCCCCCGCCGGGCAAACGCCGTCTGCCGAAACCCTGATCCATGGGAACGGGTCAGTCAGCTTGGAAGGGAGTGGAATAGATGCACATCAAAAAAGAATGGGCCTGGCAGGAGGCCTTGTCTCAGCTGGCCATCGACTACAACGTGAAGGTGGAGGACCTGCTCTCCCAGGAGAACACCATCACCCAGGGGACAGCTCTGCCCAACCGGCGGAAATACACCCAGGAGCTGCCCCTGTTCCAGATGGTTACCACCGGCCGGGGCGCTGTGATCGCCGCCCATCCCACCCTCCATGAGGAGCTGCGGGAATGGGCCGGGGAACAGCCGGGCCATCGGCTGTTCGAGTATCCCAGACTGCGGGAGCTGGAGGAAATTCTCCGGCCCCAGGGCTGGGAAGTCTGCGGGACGTTCCACATGTTCCTGCCAAAGCGGGGGAAAGCTCCTGCGGTGCTGCCCCGGGGATTTTCCTTCCACTGGTACGACCAGGACACGGTGAAGGGTCTTTATCCCAACAGCTTGTTCGCTAACGCCATTTCTTCCGGGGAGAATCCCCTGCGGCCGGACGTGATCGCCCTGGGAGCCTTTGACGGGGAAACTCTGGTTGCCTTGGCGGGCGCCTCGGCGGACGGGGAAGAACTGTGGCAGGTGGGCATCGACGTGCTGCCCTCCTACCGGGGCCGGGGCCTGGGAAAGGCGCTGGTGGCCGCTCTCTGCGCCCGTGTCATCCAGATGGGGAAGGTGCCCTTCTACGGAACGTCAGCGGCCAACCTCCACTCCCAGAACATCGCCGTGGGATGCGGCTTTTTCCCCGCCTGGGTGGAGGTCTCCTCCCGGCCCAGAGAAACTTTGTAAGGAACTATTTTTGATAGGGAAGGTAAATTCGCATGAGTTTAGATAAGATCGTAGTGCACGGCGCCAGGGAACACAACCTGAAAAATATCGACGTGACCATTCCCCGGGACAAGCTGGTGGTGCTGACCGGGCTTTCCGGTTCGGGAAAATCCTCCCTGGCTTTCGACACCATTTACGCCGAGGGCCAGCGCCGGTACGTGGAGAGCCTTTCCTCCTACGCCCGGATGTTTTTGGGCCAGATGGAAAAACCGGACGTTGACATGATCGACGGACTTTCTCCCGCCATTTCCATCGACCAAAAGACCACCTCTAAAAACCCTCGGTCCACCGTGGGCACGGTCACGGAGATCTACGACTACCTGCGTCTGCTCTATGCCCGCATCGGCATCCCTCACTGTCCCATCTGCGGCAGAGAGATCAAACAGCAGACCATCGACCAGATCGTGGACCAGGTACTGGCCCTGCCGGAAAAGAGCCGCATCCAGGTGCTGGCGCCTGTGGTCCGGGGGCGCAAGGGCGAGCATCAGAAAGAGTTCGAGGCCGCCCGGAAATCCGGTTTTGTCCGGGCCAGGGTGGATGGCCTGGTGTACGACCTGAACGAGAAGATCCAGCTTGAGAAAAACAAGAAGCACACCATTGAGATCATCGTGGACCGGCTGGTGATCAAGTCGGACATCCGCTCCCGTTTGGCGGACTCCATCGAGACCGCTTCCGGGCTTACCGGGGGACTCGTCATCATCAACGTCATCGACGGGGAGGACATCACCTTCTCCCAGAACTACGCCTGTCCGGAGCATGGTGTGTCCGTGGAGGAGCTGACTCCCCGGATGTTCTCCTTTAACAACCCCTTCGGCGCCTGCAAAAAGTGCACTGGCCTGGGCGTGTTCATGAAGATCGACCCGGATCTGATCATCCCCGACAAGCGGCTGTCCATCAAAAAGGGCGGCCTGAAGGCCAGCGGCTGGGCCATGGAGGGCAGCACCATCGCCGCCATGTATATGAAGGGCCTTTCCGAGCATTACGGCTTCTCCCTGGACACCCCCATCGGGGAGCTGCCTCCGGAGATCATCGACGTGCTGCTCTATGGCACCAAGGGGGAGAAGATCAAGCTGCGCCGGGAGAGCGAGTACGGCAGCGGCACCTATTCCGCCCCCTTTGAAGGGGTCATTAACAATCTGGAGCGCCGGTTCCGGGAGACCTCCTCCAACTGGATCAAGGAGGAGATCGAGACCTATATGAGCGCTGTCCCCTGTGACGAGTGCCACGGCCAGCGGCTTTCCAAGGAAAGTCTGGCGGTGACGGTGGGGGGCATCAATATCAGCGCTTTCTGCGACAAGTCCGTGACGGAAGCATTGGAATTCGTGGACAGCCTGGAACTGACCGACCGGGAAAAGCTGATCGCAGCCCCCATTTTAAAGGAGATCAAGTCCCGGCTGGGGTTCCTCCAAAGCGTGGGACTGGAATACCTGACCTTGTCCCGGTCCTCCGGCACCCTTTCCGGCGGCGAGAGCCAGCGGATCCGTCTTGCCACCCAGATTGGTTCCTCCCTGATGGGAGTGCTGTATATCCTGGACGAGCCCTCTATCGGCCTGCACCAGCGGGATAACCACAAGCTTTTGGGAACCCTGAAACATCTGCGTGACCTGGGGAACACGGTGATCGTGGTGGAGCACGACGAGGACACCATGCGGGAAGCGGATTACCTGGTGGATATCGGCCCCGGCGCCGGCGTCCACGGAGGAAACGTGATCTTCGCCGGACCTCCCAAGGAGATCGAGAAGTGTGAGGACTCTCTGACCGGCCTGTACCTCAGCGGCAAGCGGAAGGTGGAGATCCCGGAACACCGCCGGGAGGGCAACGGCAAGTTTTTGGAGATCCGGGGTGCCGCCCAGAACAACCTGAAAAATCTCAACGTGAAGATCCCCCTGGGAGAGTTCGTCTGTGTCACCGGTGTGTCCGGATCGGGGAAATCTTCTCTCATCAACGAGATCCTGTACAAAAAGCTGGCCGCCGAACTGAACCGAGCCCACGCCCATCCGGGCAAGCATAAAGAGATCTTGGGCTTGGAGCATTTGGACAAAGTGATCCAGATCGACCAGTCTCCCATCGGCCGCACACCCCGTTCCAACCCGGCCACCTACACCGGGCTGTTCAACGATATCCGGGAGTTGTTCGCCTCCACTCAGGATGCCAAGATGCGGGGCTTCACCGCCAGCCGGTTCTCCTTCAACGTGAAGGGAGGCCGGTGTGAGGCCTGCCAGGGTGACGGCATCATCTGCATCGAGATGCACTTCCTGCCGGACGTGTACGTGCCCTGCGACGTGTGTAAGGGCCACCGGTACAACCGGGAGACCTTGGAAGTAAAGTACAAGGGCAAGAGCATCTACGACGTATTGGAGATGACCGTGGAGGAAGCCTTGGACTTTTTCCGGGACATCCCCAAGCTGGCCAGAAAACTGCAAACCATCTATGACGTGGGCTTGGGCTACGTGAAAGTGGGCCAGCCGGCAACCACTCTGTCCGGCGGTGAGGCCCAGCGGGTGAAGCTGGCCACAGAGCTTTCCCGCCGGTCCACAGGCAGGACCATTTATATCCTGGACGAACCCACTACCGGCCTTCACATTGCCGACGTGCACAAGCTCATCGACGTGCTTCAGCGTCTGGTGGACGGGGGCAACACAGTGGTTGTCATCGAGCACAACCTTGACCTCATCAAGACCGCGGACCACATCATCGACCTGGGGCCGGAGGGCGGCAACCGGGGCGGTGAGATCGTGGCCCAGGGTACCCCGGAGGAAGTGGCCCAAGTGGAGGGCTCTTACACCGGCCATTATTTGAAACCGCTTTTGGAAAAATAAAAAAGAACAGTCCCCGCCGTGTTGGGGGACTGTTCTTTTTTTAAAACATACTTCCCATGGTGCTGATGGTTTCGCTGGTTATTTCTTCGGAATAAACCACGGTTCCCGAATCATCTACAAGGTTGAAGGAGAACACAGGATTTTCAATGCCACAGCGAGTTTGCAGTGCATTTTGAAGCTCTTCAAAAAGGGGTGCTCCATATGTGACCATGGGAAGGAAAGTGGCATTTCCATAGCCCTGTGTCAAGGTCTCGTTGCCTTCCGCGAACCCAAGGTTCACATCATAGGTGAAGAGGAAACCGTTTTCCGTGGGGGTTACCGTTCCGCCGTAAGATGTTTCCTCGCTGAGGGTGGAGGGAGAAATGTTTTTTAAGGCGGATAGGGTGCCGTTAAGGGCCCCAGCATCCATCATTTCCTGAGGTGAGGAGAAGGTTTCTTGGGAAAGATCCAGCTTTTTTCCATCAAACATGGACACCCACTCCCCTGCGAAGCTGTTTGTGTAAGTGGAACCATGAGCGGTCGTATAGTCCAGTACGATAGCTTTGTAGTAGGAAATCAGGTTGGAAGCTCCCCCATAGTTGATTTTATATCCCGCGTCGCTGAACGTCTCTTGGGGCACCAGATTGATTCCATCATATTCGATGATGACACCATAATCATCTTCGAGGCTGTATGTGTTAAGGTCGATAGGGAGTCCGTTGCTGTCCCAGGCTTCTAAAATGATGCGGGCGTCCAGGATGTCCTGGTCAGAAGTGTTTTCCAAAGTGGCTTGGAAGGCGTCTTGGTCGTAGTTTCCCAGTCCCAGGATGTAGTTGCTGTCGGTAATCCGCAAAGGAAATTGGGCGGCGGCTTCCTCAAGGGCCGCAGGAGTGAGCGGTGTGGGAGATGGAGAGGGGGACGGAGTGGGAGTGGCTCTTTTTGAGCTTTCTTCCAGGGTACTTGCGGAATGGGACGAAAATGAGCTGGAGGGGTTTCTTTCTTGGCGGGATGGTTTCATTCCCAGGATCACATTGAAAACAAGGGAATTCAGAAGTAGAATTCCCGCCCAAATTCCCAAAATTGTCAAAATCCACAAATGGATTTTCTGGTTTCGGCGTTTTGGCGGCTGCGGATACGGATTCATGGCATATTCTCCCTTTTTCTGAGTTTATTTCGATAAATTATTATTATTTTAGAGTTTATGACTCTATATGTCAAGTGGTTCTGTTGAAATTCTAGTGTCTATTACTCTGAAACAGGGGGAGACTCCCTTCTTTACGTTACAATGGCGGAAAAGGGGGGGTGACCTTGAAATACACATACTATGAAAAAATACGGGAAGTCCGAGAGGATAGGGGATTTACCCAGCAGCAGATCGCGGATTTATTAAATATCGGGCAGCGTACCTATTCGGATTATGAAACAGGGAAGACGAGGATCCCATTGGAAAGCGTGATCACACTGGCCAAGTTTTACGATTTGGATTTAAATTATCTGACTGGAATCAGCCAGGAGAAAAAGAAGTTCCCCAAAAGATAGGTGGAAATGGAAAGGGGAAAAGCCCCCTTTTTCCATTTTACCAGCCCTAAACCCCGGTTTTTCTTGCGTTTTCTAACGGTTTCGACTATAATTGTTTACAATGTGTTCAACACCTGGAAGTGGGAATGGGATACAATAATTCCGCGAAAGGGCGGTTGGGCTCATTTCTCCTGTCCGTTTGCCGGAGAAAACGACGGGTTGTCCCGTCAGAAAGGACGGCCCCATGGGGCGGGAAACGATTTATGTTCGGCTATGTGCGGCCCTTTAAATCGGAACTGCTGGTGCGTCAGTACGACCAGTACAAGGCGGCTTACTGTCAGCTTTGCCGGGCGCTTCAAAAGCATTACGGCAGGCTTTCCTCCTTCACTCTCAGCTACGATTGCACCTTCTACGCCCTGCTCATGCTTTCGGTGAAAGAATCCAAGCTGAGTCTCCACCATGGCCGGTGCGTGGTGAATCCCCTGAAACGCTGCGATTTTTTGGAGAGCGATGGGGAAGCCTATCACAAGGCGGCGGCTCTTTCCGTGCTGCTGACCTACCACAAGCTCCGGGATGACTTGGAGGACAACAGCTTTTGGAAATCTTTTGGTATCCGTCTGCTGCTGCCCCTGGTCTCCCGTAAGGCCAAACGAGCGGCGGAGGAATATCCCTTTCTGGCTCAAGAAGCCCAGAAAGCCATGGACGGCCAGCGGGAAGCGGAAACCACCGGCGGAGGCGTGGACGCTTGCGCCGAGCCTACGGCCCAGCTTTTGGCGGCGCTGTTTAAGGAGCTTGCCGGGTGCGACCAAGCCCAGGCAGTGCCCTTGGAACGGTTCGGATATTTCCTTGGGCGGTGGGTTTACTTGATGGACGCGGCGGACGATCTGCCGCAGGATTTGAAGGACCACGCTTTCAATCCCTTTATTCCCAGGCTGGGGCTGGAGGGGAAGGAAGAGCTTTCCCCCGAAGAGCGGAAAGCCGCCGACGAAGCCTGTAACCAAGCCCTCAATGCCACAGCGGCCCAGATGATCCTGGCGTTCAACTTGCTGGACCTGAAAAATTTCGGGCCGATTTTGGAGAACGTAGTGTTCAAAGGCCTGCCGGAGATTCAGCGGGAGATCCTGTTCCTGCATGTGCGGGAGAAGCGTCGGAAACATCCCGAGCCCGAGGACCTGCGCTGAGAAAACGGAATCAAGCCCCCAGGGGCTTTTTCAATAGATCCTTTTAGGATCAAGCAAATTACCGAGGTAAAATAGTCCGCCCAGGGCGGATTCACCATAACAAAGGAGACACAGTGATGACAGACCCGTATAAAGTGCTGGGGGTATCTCCCTCCGCTTCAGACGAGGAGATCAAGGACGCATACCGGAAACTGGCCAAGAAATACCATCCGGACCAGTACGCCGAAAGTCCCTTGAAGGACCTGGCTGACGAAAAAATGAAAGAGATCAACGAGGCCTATGACACCATCACCGCCCAGCGGAAGGCAGGGGGAAACCGTGGCTATACTGGCGCCTACAACAACGTGGGCCAGAGCAGTTCTTCCGGTTTCAACGACGTGCGCAGCCTGATCATGTCTGGACGCATCGCCGACGCGGAGCAGATCCTCAACGGCGTGCCCCCCGAGCGGAGAAACGCCGAGTGGTATTTCCTCAAGGGTTCGGTGCTGTACCGCCGGGGCTGGCTGGAAGAGGCCAAGGACCACTTCTCCCGGGCTTGCCAGATGGATCCGGGCAATCCGGAATACAGCGCGGCTCTGAACCAAGCTATGAACCAGGGCAGCGGCTTTTACGGAGGCTATCGTCCCAATACCAATATGAACGCCGGAGGCTGCAACTCCTGCGATCTTTGTTCCAGCCTGATCTGTGCTGATTGCTGCTGCGAATGCATGGGCGGCGACCTGATCGCCTGCTGCTGACGGGGAACCGCTGATTGGGAAAGGAGACGACCGACGGTGAAGCAATCCATGAAGCTGGCCTTTTGCGGTGTGATAGCGGCCCTGTCCACCGTGCTGATGTTTTTAACGGGATTGGCCCCCACAGCGACTCTGGCGCTGCCGGCCATTGCCGGGTGTTTGCTGATCCCGGTGGTGGTGGAAGCAGGTCTTGCCTGGGGCGCGGGAGTGTACGGCGTATGCTGTGTGCTTTCCTTCCTTTTGGCCCCGGACCGGGAAGCCTTCCTATTCTACCTGCTGTTTTTCGGCTATTATCCGGTGCTGTACGCCGTTCTGGGGCGGATTAGAGGCCGGGTGCTGCGGTACGCGGCAAAGCTGCTGGTGTTCAATGCCGCGGTGGCGCTGGAAGTGTTGCTTTCGGTGTACGTGCTGGGCGTGCCGGTGGAGAGTTTCTTCATCCTGGGCTGGATCGGCCCGGTGGTGATGTGGCTGCTGGCCAATGTGGTGTTCATCCTCTACGACCTGGCATTGGACGGGTTGATTCTTCAATACTATCGCCGGCTCCATCCCCGGCTGGGAAAACTTCTCAAAGGAAAATAATGCAAGAGGCTGCCGCTGTCCCGCGGCAGTCTTTTTTTGCTCCGGGACGGTTTTCTGTGCTAAAAGGGAATAAGTTTTGAAATTTTGAAAAAAATTCCTGCAAAATGGTGCGAAAATTCAGGAAATAGCCTAAGAATGCCTTGCTTTTTGCAGGAGAAAGCCGTAAAATGAATAAGACATTGCTTTGCGCGGCAGTTCCTTGGGAGGGAAGGAACCACCGCGGGAAAGGAAGGAAGGACATGAACAGCCAACTGTCCGAGCGCATCCGCCAGCACAGCAGCAGCTTTTCCAAGGGCCAGCGGATGATCGCCCGGTATATTGAGGAGCATTCCGATCAAGTAGCGTTTATGACGGCTTCCAAACTGGGGGCCACCGTAGGAGTCAGCGAATCCACCGTGGTGCGGTTCGCTACGGAGATCGGCTACTCCGGGTATCCGGCGTTGCAGCAGGCCATGCAGGAGGTCATCCGCAGCAAGATGACCAGCGTCCAGCGGCTGGAGCGCACCTCTCAGAACATAGAGACCCGGCGTCTTTTGGACGCTGTGGTGGACCAGGATATCGACATTTTGAAGCGCACCAAGGAGAACGTGGATCAGGAAGCCTTTTACAAGGCCGTTGACGCTCTGGTGGGAGCCAAAAAAGTCTACGTGCTGGGCGCGGGAAGCTCCCTGGCCTTGGCCACGTTTTTGGCCCACTATCTGCGGCTGGTGTTCGATACGGTCCACCTGGTGGAGGCCACCAGCGAGGCAACCATTTTGCAGCAGATGGTCCGCATCGGGGAAGGGGACGCGGTGATCGCCATCAGTTTTCCCCGCTACTCCAAGAAAGCGGTCAAGACCATGAAATACGCCTCTTCCCAGAAGGCCACCACCGTGGCTATCACTGACAGCCCGCTGTCGCCCTTGGCTCAGTACGCGTCCCATGTGCTGCTGGCCCGCAGCGATATGGTCTCCTTTGTGGATTCCCTGGTGGGCCCGCTGAGCATCATCAACGCTCTCATCGTCACCGTGGCCATCAAGAAGAAGGCAGAGGTGGCGGACACCCTGCGGAAGATCGAGGGCATTTGGGATGAGTACGGCGTGTATGAAAAAGTGGATGAGAAGGGCAGTTGAGGCCGGTGGAACAGTTTGACACGCTGGTAGTGGGCGGCGGTGCTGCCGGGCTGATGGCCGCTGGTATGGCGGTGAGCCTGGGGAAGTCTGTTTGCCTGTTCGATAAGAATAAAGTCTTGGGCAGAAAGGTGCGGATCACCGGGAAAGGCCGGTGCAACGTGACCAATAACTGCCCCGTGGAGGAAGTGGTGGCAGCCTGTCCCCGGGGAGGGAAATTCCTGTACGGGGCGCTGTCTGCCTTTTCTCCCGCGGATACTATGGCATTTTTTGAAAACATGGGCGTACCTTTGAAAACAGAGCGGGGCCGTCGGGTGTTCCCTCAGTCCGACAGCGCCCACGATATCGCCAACGCCTTGGAGCGTTGGGCGAAAGGTGCTCAGGTAGTTCGGGAGCCGGTGACCCAGGTGCTCACGGAAAACGGCCGGGTCGTGGGGGTGAAAACGTCTCAGGGGACATATCACGGCCGATCGGTGATCCTCTGCTGCGGAGGAGCGTCCTATCCGGGTACCGGTTCCAACGGAGACGGCTTCCGATTGGCAAAAGCCTTGGGCCACACCATTGTGGAGCCCACGCCTTCCCTGGTACCTTTGGTGGAGCGGGGAGACTGGTGTCAGCGCATGATGGGCCTTTCCCTGCGCAACTGCGGGGTGAAGGTGACCGCCAAGGGGAAGAAAAAGCCGGTGTATGAGGATTTCGGGGAACTGCTGTTTACTCATTTCGGGCTGAGCGGCCCCACTATCTTAAGCGCATCCGCTCATCTGCGGCCCATGGAGTCGGGCAAATTCACGGTGCATATCGACTTGAAGCCCGCCCTGGACCAGAACCAGCTGGACGCCCGGCTGGTGCGGGAGCTGGAAGGGCATAAAAACAAGATCTTTGCCAACTCTTTAGAGGAGTTGCTGCCCCAGAAGATGATCCCCGTGGTGGTGGAACGCAGCGGCATTCCGGGAGAGACCAGGTGCCACTCCGTCACCAAGGAACAGCGTCGGGGTCTGTGTGAGCTTTTGAAAAACTTCTCCCTGGAAGTGGAGGGCTTTCGGCCCATCGCTGAGGCTATTGTTACCAGCGGAGGGGTGAGCCTGAAGGAAGTCAACCCTAAGACCATGGAGTCCAAACTGGTGGAGGGGCTGTACTTCGCCGGGGAGATCCTGGATGCCGACGCCTACACCGGGGGATACAATTTGCAGATCGCTTTTGCCACCGGACGGCTGGCAGGGACCTGCGCCGGAGGAATGTGAGGATTTTTTAGTTTTTTTCCCGCAAAGAAAAAGATTGCTTGAAAGAACCGCCGTAACAGGGTATGATAAGGATACCTGCTGCCGGCGGTTTTTTATCGTTAGGATGCCGGATACAGTTCTAAACGGACTTTGGCGGCAGAGCAGGGCATGAAATAGAGAAGAATCACTGAAAACGAGGTGTTTATATTATGTTTGCAGTTGCTATCGATGGCCCGGCCGGGGCAGGAAAGAGCAGTGTTGCCAAGGCAGTGGCTAAAGAACTTGGGTTTGTATATGTGGACACGGGAGCTTTGTACCGTACCATCGCTTTGTACGTGCTGCGCCAGGGAGTGGATCCCCATGACGCTGCAAAGGTGGAGGAGCTCCTGCCCCAGATCCAGGTGGGGATGGAATACACGGAACAGGGGCAGAAGATGCTCCTGAACGGCGAGGACGTGACAGGGCTCATCCGCACCCCGGAAGTGTCTATGGCTACCTCCACCTGCTCCGCTATCCCGGCGGTGCGGGCCTATCTGCTCCAGCTCCAGCGGGACTTGGCAGAGAAAAACAACGTGCTCATGGATGGCCGGGATATCGGCACAGTGGTGCTGCCCAATGCTCAGCTGAAAGTGTTTCTTACCGCTTCCCCGGAAGAACGTGCCCGCCGCCGGGTGCGTCAGCTGGAGGAAAGCGGCATGGAAGCGGATTATGAATCCATCCTGCGGGACATTGAGCAGCGGGATTATCAGGACTCCAACCGGGAGACGGCGCCTCTGCGGCCTGCGGAGGATTCTGTGCTGGTGGATACCAGCAACGAGACTTTTGATTGCTCCGTGGAGCGGCTGGTGGAGCTGGTCCGGGAACGGATGTAAGGTTTTGAACTACGGGAATAATGGGAAAATGAATTTTGGAAGGAGTCGATGTAGGTGATCGAAGAGAGAGACAACACCCCAAAGCGGAAAACAGCCCTTTATTTGTTGGGTCAGATCGTCTTGTGGTGGTATTTCCATCTGGTGTTCCGGATGAAAGTGGTGGGCGCTGAGAATGTGCCGAAGGTAGGCCCGGTGCTGCTGTGCAGCAACCACCTGGCCAAGCGTGATCCGGTGCTGCTGGGACTTTGTCAAAAGCGTCAGGTGTTCTATATGGCTAAGGAAGAACTCTTTAGAAACAAATTCCTGGGCGGGCTGTTCCGCAAGCTAGGAGCGTTCCCGGTGAAGCGGGGCACCGGCGGGTCCGACGCTTTGGAGGACGCCTACGCTTTGCTCAAGCAGAACGGTGTAGTGGGCGTGTTCATTGAAGGCCACCGCTCCAAGGACGGCAAGCTGCAAAAGCCCAAGACCGGCGCGGCGCTTTTGGCTTATGAGACCAAGGCTCCTGTGGTGCCGGTGTGCATCACCGCTGAGGACGGGGGCAGGCCCGGGCCCTTCAAGCGCACCTTGATCCGTTTCGGCAAGCCCATCCCTGCGGAAGAACTGAATATCAAAGACGATTCCAGCATGCAGCTGCGCCGGGCCAGCCGGACCATCATGAGCCGCATCGCGGACCTGCGGGAAGAATCCCTGAAGGACCTGGGACTTCCCCCGGAGAGAGAGCCTGAAGCCCCCAAGGCGGAGCTGGTCCAGCCCCAGGAGGTTCCCCATGAAAATTGAGGTGGCTTCCACCGCCGGGTTTTGCTTTGGTGTGGACCGGGCGGTGAACACGGTCTATCGGCTGCTGGAGGAAGGAAAAAAAGCCGCCACCCTGGGGCCTATCATCCATAATCCCCAGGTCATCGGAGAGTTTGAGAGCAGGGGCGTGCGCATTGTCAACACCCCTGAAGAGACTCCTCCCGGCTATACCCTGGTCATCCGTTCTCATGGTGTGCCCCGAGAGGTGGAGGAAAAGATCCAAGCCCTTTCCATCCCCTATGTGGACGCCACTTGTCCTTTTGTGAAAAAAATTCACCAGCTGGCCGCGTCCTCCGGAGAGGAGGGAAAGGTATTCCTGCTGGCGGGCGACAAGGACCACCCGGAAGTGAAGGGAATCGTGGGACACTGCAAAGGGGAGAATTTTGTCATAAAAAATGCCGAAGAATTGGTGGAATTGCTGAAAATTCATCCGGAATTGGCGGAGAAACCCCTGGCATTTGCCGCTCAAACAACGTTTCATTCGGGAGAATGGGAAAAATGCTTGGAAACTCTTAAAAAACTATGTACAAATGCCGCAGTTTTTGCTACAATATGTAATGCGACTGCGAGACGGCAGAAAGAAGCAAAAACCCTTGCCCAGCGCTGTGACAGGATGATCGTGGTGGGGGGCAAGGACAGTTCGAACACGGCAAAGCTGCGCGATATCTGCGCGGGATACTGCGAGACGTACCTCATCGAAAGGGCGGACGAGCTGCCTGTGTTTTCGGCCGGGCTGAGCGTTGGCATCACAGCGGGAGCTTCCACGCCCGCAAGCATTATAAAGGAGGTACTTGCTACCATGGCAGAAGTCAACAACAACGAACAGAATTTTGAAGAAATGCTTGAGGAATCCCTCAAAAGCTTGAATACAGATGAAAAGGTGCACGGCGTCGTCGTAGGGATCTCTCCCACCGAAGTCTATGTAGACGTAGGCCGGAAGCAGGCTGGTTTCATCCCCGCCAACGAGCTTTCCAACGACCCCAACGTGAAGCCTGAGGACGTGGTGAAGATCGGCGACGAGATGGATCTGCTGATCATGAAGACCAACGACCAGGAAGGCACCATCATGCTCTCCAAGCGTCGCGTGGACGCCATGAAGGGCTGGGACGAGATCGCCCAGGCTCAGGAGAACAACGAGATCCTCACCGGCAAAGTCATCGAAGTGGTCAAGGGCGGCGTGATCGTCCTCAAGGGCGCTATGCGCATCTTCGTGCCCGCTTCTCAGGCTACCGCTTCCCGTGGTGAGGACCTGAACGAGCTGATGGGCAAGGAAGTCAACTTCCGCATCATCGAAGTCAACCGCCAGCGCCGCCGCGCTGTGGGCTCTATCCGCAGCGTGCTCCGCGAGGAGCGCAAGGCTGCCCAGGAGAAGTTCTGGGAGCAGGTGGAAGAAGGCCAGACCTTCACCGGCAAGGTGAAGTCCCTCACCAACTTCGGCGCCTTTGTGGATCTGGGCGGCGTGGACGGCATGGTCCATATTTCCGAGCTGTCTTGGAACCGGATCAAGCATCCCAGCGAAGTGCTGAACGTGGGCGACACCGTGGAAGTGTACGTCAAGGGCCTGGATCGTGAGAACGGCAAGATCTCTCTGGGCTACAAGCGTCCCGAGGACAATCCCTGGGTGAAGCTGGAGCGGGAGTATCCCGTGGGCACCGTGTGCGACGCCAAGATCGTGGGCATGACCCAGTTCGGCGCTTTCGCCAGCGTGATCCCCGGCATCGACGGCCTGATCCACATTTCTCAGATCGCCGACCACCGCATCGAGAAGCCTCAGGACGTGCTGAAGGTGGGCGATGAGGTGAAGGTGAAGATTACCGAGATCGACTTTGACCGTCATCGTGTGTCCCTGTCCATCCGCGCCCTGCTGGAAGAGCAGAAGGCCGCTGAGGACGAGGCCGCCGCTCAGGCTCCCGCTGAGGAAGTTGTGTACAGCACCGAAGAGCAGGAGTAAGATCTAAACGTGTATGAAACCGGGGTAGCAGAGGGGGGACGGAGACATTCGTCCCGGGGAGCTGCGGGTGGTCCCAGCCTTGGGACCTGCACGCTCCCGCCCCTCGCTGCCCTGTTTTGCGTAGAAAACGCCTCTGGCTTTTTCCGCGCGTGTGAACGACCCAAGCAGCAGAAAAAACAAGGTCTGTCCTTAAGCGGCGGACCGATTGGAGGAAAGACCCATGAAGCGAGGAAAGAAACCAGTATTTTTTGTGGTGGCGCTTCTGATCGTTGCCCTGGTGTATACGTCCCTGTTCGGCGTGTACGGCCAGAACGGCGACTTCAAGGTGACCTACATAAAAGGTACCGGTGATATCCGTTGGGGCATCGACATCCGGGGCGGTGTGGAAGCCACCTTCAGCCCGGCGGGGGATGTGGAAGCCACCGAGACGGAGCTGGAAGCAGCCAAGCAGATCATCGAGACTCGAATGGTCTCCAACAATATCACTGACTACGAACTGTACACCGATCCCACCAACAACCGGATCATCGTCCGGTTCCCCTGGAAGAGCGACGAGACCGATTTCGATCCCGAGTCCGCTATCGACGAGCTGGCAGCAACCGCTCAGCTCACCTTCCGGGAAGGCATGGAGTATGAGTCCATGGAGAACGCTGACGACGGCAGCGTGGTGTACAAGACTCCCACCGGCACCACTGCCGAGAACATCATCCTGGAAGGCAGCGACGTGGTTTCCGCGGAACCTGCTATGATTCAGGACGAGAGCACCGGCGATTACAAGTATGTGGTGGCTCTGAAATTCAGCGACGCCGGCAAGGAAAAATTTGCCGAAGCTACCGCTGACCTGGTAGGCCAGACCATCTCCATCTGGATGGATGACGTGATGATCTCCTATCCCACTGTGGAAGAAGCCATTACCAACGGCGAGTGCACCATCACCGGCGACTTCACCAGCGAGGAAGCCACTCAGCTGGCCTCCAAGATCCAGGCCGGCGCTCTGCCCTTCGCTCTGGAAGTTTCCGACTTTAACTCCATGGCGCCCACCCTGGGCACTCAGGCCCTTGACGCCATGATGCTGGCCGGCGTGATCGCCTTTGTCATCATCGCTGTGCTGATGATCCTGGTGTTCCGGCTGCCCGGTGTTGTGGCCGCCATCACTCTGGCCGGTCAGATGGGCCTGTGCTTTGCCGCCATCTCCGGGTTCTTCCCCTTCCTCAATTCCTTTACCATGACTCTGCCCGGCATCGCCGGTCTGATCCTCTCCATCGGCATGGGCGTTGACGCCAACGTGATCACCGCCAGCCGTATCCGTGAGGAGCTGAAGAATGGCAAGACCCTGGACGGCGCCCTTCAGATGGGCTTCAAGAACAGCTTCTGGGCCATCTTCGACGGCAACATCACCACCGCCATCGTGGCTATCATGCTGATGGGCGTGTTCGGACCCAGCAACATCCTGTCCATCATCTTCGGCGAATCCACCACCGGCTCCATTTTCTCCTTTGGCTTTACCCTGCTGGTGGGCATCATCGCCAACTTCGTCATGGGTGTGTTCGCTACCCGGTTGATGACCACTTCTCTGGCTGGCTTCAAGTGCCTGCATAAAAAATGGCTGTTTGGAGGTGCTCGGGGCGATGAATGAGAAAATGTACCGCTTTGACTTTTACAAGAACAGAAAGATCTACTTTGGGATCTCCATCGTGCTGATCGTGGTGGGCATCCTTGCCAGCGTGATCCTGGGACCCAAGCTGGACATCCAGTTTGCCGGCGGCGCCATGGTGAAATATTCCGTGGAGGGCGGCGACATCACCCAGGAAGAGGTCCGGGATGTCATTAAAGAGCAGATGGGTATGGATTGCTCCGTCACCGTCAACCAGGACATCAGCACCGGCGCCAATCAGGTGACTGTGTCTTTCGCCGGCAACCAGAGCATCAGCCCTGAGGAGCAGACCCAGGTGGCCACCGTGCTCACCGAGGCTTTCGACGAGCTGACCTTTAATCTGCTGGCTTCCAACTCCGTGGAAGCTACCATGGGTGCCCGGTTCTTCCAGAAGTGCCTGGTGTGCCTGGCTATCACGGCTGTGTTCCTGCTGCTGTACATCACCCTGCGGTTTAAGAAGATCGGTGGTTTCTCCGCCGGCGTCACCGCTATCGTGGCTCTGGTCCACGACGTAGTCATCGCTTTCTGCCTGTTCGTGGTGTGTGGCATGTCCATCAACGATGTGTTCATCGCTGTGATCCTTACCATCCTGGGTTACTCCCTGAACAGCACCATCGTTATTTACGACCGTGTCCGTGAGAACAAGCGGAAGCTGGGACCCAAGGCCAAGTATGAGGACTTGATGAACTTGAGCCTGAACCAGACTCTGGGCCGCACCCTGCTCACCTCCTTGACCACTTTCCTGGCTCTGGTGGTGGTGCTGATCGTGGCACTGCTGTTCAACATCGACACTGTTGTGACCTTTGCTCTGCCCATGATGGCTGGCGTGGCTGCTGGCTGCTTCTCCAGCCAGTGCATCGCTCCCAACCTGTTCGCCATGTGGCAGATCCACAAGCGGGAGAAGATGGACGGCGCCAAGAAAGCTTAAAATTTTGTGTGCGAAAGGGACCTTCGGGTCCCTTTTTTGCTGCCCTTTTTCGTGGGAAAGGACGCATAGGCGGGCGGAAGAAGAGAAATCCTAAAAGAAAAAAGGAGAGAACGCCTGCCATGAAATCATCCAAATCAGGATCCAAAAAACCGCTGCCCAAGGAAAACTATCACGAGCACGACCCACTCCCGGACCGCCTGCTGCCGGTAGATTCCGCTGTGGCTTCCGCCAACGAGTGTACCGGTCTGATGTTCACCCCTCCGGAGAACTCTTCCCAGATGGCGTCCTACCAGGAGCTTTCCCCTATGGCCATTCCCCGCCGGGAGCCTGGCGTTCCTCGTCAGGCGCTCCACTGTCCCGACAAGGGAGACCGGCCGGAAAAGAGGCAGTGAGTTTTCAAAGTGAAGGGCTCCGGCTTGGCCGGGGCTCTTTTCTTTTTGGCGTGGCATGTGCTATAATAGCTGCATATACAAACAATCTTTAGGCCGGACGGGCCAGGGAAAGGATGAGTGATATGGCAGCGATCCAGATCAAATGGTTGGGGCATTCCTGCTTCCGGGTGGAGTGCGATGGCTACGCTATCGTGTTGGATCCCTTTGAGCCGGGCAGTGTGCCGGGGTGTAAGGATATCCAGGAGACAGCGGACCAAGTGCTGTGCAGCCACCAGCACTACGACCACAATTACACGGCAGGGGTGACCCTGCGGGAGAACGGCCCCGAGAATCCCTTCACGGTAACGGCGCTGCCCTCCTTCCACGATGACTGTCAGGGCACCAAGCGGGGCCCCAACATTATCCACGTGCTGGAAGCTCAGGGACTGCGGGTGGCCCACTTCGGGGACGTGGGTGACATGCCCAACCCGGAAGTCTTGGAGCAGCTGAAAAACCTGGACGCGGTGATGATCCCTGTGGGCGGGTTCTACACGGTGGGACCCAAGGAGGCCCAGGCCATTGTGGAGGCTATTTCTCCCCGGGTGGTCATCCCCATGCATTACCGGTCCGACACTTTCGGCTTTGACGTGCTGGGTACCCTGGAAGGCTTTCTGGAGGTGTGCGGCCGCTGGGTGCGGTGTGATACTGACACCTTAGAGGTTACGCCGGGCATGAGCCATTACGCGGCGCTGCTCACCTACGGGGGCTGATTGGCAAAAGAAAACGGGCCCGGCCGGGGGACGGCTTGGGGCCCGTTTTTTTAGGCATGGCTCAGGGATTTTGGGAAAAGCCGAAATACTCCAGGATGCCATTGTAGATGCCCCTGGCAAAGGCGGGCTGTTCGTCCCGGAGCTTCAGGGCGTCGCCGCCGTTGGTGAGATAGGCCAGCTCCACTAGGATGGCCGGCATCGAGGTGCGGCGCAGTACGTACAGACTGGGGTTCAAACGCACCCCGTTGTCACGGGTGCCCACGGCGTCCACAACGCCATTGAGCACGTGCTGGGCCAGCCAGTAGGCCTGAGTGTTCTGCTTGTAGACGTAGACCTCTGTGCCGTTGACAGCCGGGTTGGTGTTGGCGTTGCAGTGGATGCTGACGAAGTAGTCTGCCGGCCAGGAATTGGCCAGGTATACCCGGCGCTGCAAGCTGGTGGAATTGCTGGTGCCCAGGGTCTCGGTGGGAGTGGTCCGAGAGACCCGGGCGGTGAACCGGGGATCAGCGTTCAAAAGCCGTGCCAGTTCCATCCCCACGGCGTAGTTGACGTCCTGTTCCCGGAGACCGAAGCCTTCCGCCCCGGCGTTGACCCCTTGGGGGTTGTGGCCCTGATCGATGAAAATACGGATGGGCAAACCAACCGCCTCCTTTCTGTGATCCTCTTTTCATCTTATTCTCAAGGACTTGGATGGGTGTTTTCACGCTCTGAAAAAATTTTTTCAAAAGTGATTTCTTTTAATGGAATTCTCATGTTCCTCCGGTATACTAAAGCCAGAACAAACGAAACAAGGAGGATTTCATTATGAAGCATACACATCATGGAAAAGGAAAATTTTTGGCATTGGCGGCAGCGGTACTGTTGACAGCGGCACTGGCAGGGTGTTCCTCTGAAAGCGTCACCCAGGCCCAGGCTACGGACATCGCTCTGGAACACGCGGGAGTGGCTCAAGAGGACACCACTGCTCTCTCGGTGGAACAGGACAAAGAAAACGGTGTGGATGTGTACGACATCCAGTTCACCACTTCTGACCGCACTTACCATTACGATGTGTCCCAGAAAACCGGCGAGATCGTGAACTACTCTTACGATGGGGTCGAAACGGCGGGCAGCACTACCACCAAGGATAAGACAGATACCACTAAGGATCAGTCCACCTCCTCCGCTTCCAAGACAGAGGGACAGTCCACCGCTCAGCAGAGCGGGACTGACACCCAGGCGAATGCCGCTATTACAGAAGAGGAAGCAAAATCCATCGCTTTGGAGCACGCGGGAGTCACAGCAGAGGAAGCCACTATCTACAAGGTGAAGGCTGACTACGACGACGGCCGGGCTGTCTACGATGTGGAGTTCGCTGTGGGCACTACGGAGTATGATTATGAGATCTCTCAGGATACGGGAGAGGTCATCAGCTACGATCAGGACGTGGAGGGCTGGACCCCTGTCACTGGTCAGAACCAGACTTCCAGCCAGACCGCCATTTCCCAGGAACAGGCCATCCAGCTGGTGCTGGACCGGATTCCCGGGGCTGCATCCACAGATGTGCGGATCCAATTTGAGCGGGATGACGGCCGGGAGCTGTATGAAGGCGAGGTCTACTATGACCGGACCGAGTACGATTTCGAGATCGACGCCTCCACTGGGAATTTCATCGAGTGGAGCGTGGACTATCAGGATTGATGAAGGGCGCGGCGCCGGGGAACGGCGCCGTTTCGCCTTGGAAAGGAGAGGCATATGAGGATCTTGATCGCCGAGGATGAGCGGGATCTGAACCAGCTCATCAAGCGCCGGCTGAAAGAGGCGGATTACAGCGTGGACTCCTGCTTTGACGGGGAAGAGGTGTTTGATTACCTGCTGGGAGCGGAGTACGACGCTTTGGTGCTGGACATCATGATGCCCAAACTCTCCGGACTGGAAGTGCTGGAGCGTCTGCGGCGGGAAGGAAACCAGGTGCCGGTACTGCTGCTCACTGCCCGGGACAGCATCCAGGACCGGGTGGCCGGATTGGATGCCGGAGCGGACGATTATCTGGTGAAGCCCTTCGCTTTCGAGGAGCTTCTGGCTCGGCTGCGGGTGCTGCTGCGCAAGCCCCAGGGGGAAAAGACCAGCGTGCTGAAGGCGGGGGGACTGGAGCTCCACTTGAACACCCGGCAGGTGTTTCGAGACGGGGAGGAGGTCAAGCTTTCCTCCAAGGAATTTTCCCTGCTGCGGTACATGATGCAGAACGCCGGTACAGTGTTGAGCCGTGACAAGCTGGAACGCCACGTGTGGGATTACGATTTCTCCGGAGGCTCCAACGTGATCGACGTGTACATCCGCTACCTGCGGAAAAAACTGGACGAGGGCCATGAGAAAAAGTACATCCATACCGTGCGGGGCCACGGCTATGTGCTGAAGGATGGAGAGCCATGAAGCGATTGTCGTTGAAAACCAAGTTGGTGCTGCTCCACACCGGCCTGATGACCTTGGTGGTGTGCGCCCTGCTGGGCGTGCTGTTTTCCGTCAGTTCCCAGGAGATTCTCACCAACGTGCAGAACACCTTAGAAGAGCGGGTGTCCCAGTCGGTGGACGAAGTGGAGTACGATAAAGGCCGGCTGGAATTTGACTCGGAGCTGCTGGTGCTGGAAAACGGAGTATACCTGTCGGTGTACGATCCCGGAGACGGGCAGCTCCTCTACGGAAAGCTGCCTTACGGCTTTGCTTACGATCTGCCCCTTTCCGACGGGGAACTGCGGACTGTCACCTCCGGGGAGACGGATTTTTACGTGATGGATCTGAAATTTCCCGTGGAAGGGTATGGAGATCTGGTGCTGCGGGGGATCGTGTCCATCAGCGACGCGGAGAAAGATTTCCGTTTTACCTTGCGGCTGGCCTTGTTCCTCTCGCCGGTGATCGTCCTGCTGACGGCGCTGTGCGGTTATCTGCTCAGCAGCTGGGCATTGCGGCCTGTGGCCCAGATCACCCAGACAGTGCGAAACATCCAACAGGAGCAGGACCTTTCCAAGCGGGTGCGGCTGGGAGAGGGCCGGGATGAGATCTACACTTTGGCCCAGACCTTCGACAGCCTGCTGGACGCAGTCCAGGTGAGCTTCGAGAGAGAAAAGCAGTTCACCAGCGACGTGGCTCACGAACTGCGCACACCTTTGACTGTGACGCTGGCTCAGTGCGAGTCCTTGCTGGAACGGGAGGACCTTTCCCCAGAGGCTCGCCGGGAGACGGAAGTGATCTTCCGCAAGGCACGTTCCATGGCGGACATGGTCTCCCAGCTGCTTCTCCTGTCTCGGGCAGATCAGGGCCGGGAACGGCTAACCTTGGAGCGTTTGGATCTTTCGGAACTGAGCCAAATGGAGGCGGAGGAATTCGTCCAGGTGGCGGCTCAGAAAGACATCACCCTTTCCGCGGACATCCAGCCGGGGCTTTTTGTCACCGCCGATCAGACCCTGCTGCTGCGGCTGTGGGAGAACCTGCTGCGCAACGCCGTGACTTATGGCCGGGAAAAGGGTCACATCTGGATGAGCTTGAAAGAGAAAGACGGTCGGGCAGTTCTTCAGGTGCGGGACGACGGCATCGGCATCGCTCAGGAGGATCTGCCCAAGATCTGGGACAGGTTCTACCAGGCGGACCCCTCCCGCAGCGGAGACAGCAGCGGCTTGGGGTTGTCCATGGTGAAATGGATCGTCCAGGCCCACGGGGGAGAGATCCACGTGGAGAGCACTTTGAGCCAGGGCTCCGTTTTTACGGCAGAACTGCCCCTGGCTGACCGGGAAGAGGCATGAAAAAAGGGATCGCTGCCATAAAAGCAGCGGTCCCTTTTCGGTTTTTAGGATAGGGTTTAGCGTTCCTTCACGGTCTCCAGATGCTGGATCTCCTTGCGGTACAGCCGCAGGAACAGAATGATGCTTACGGCCAGGGAGAAGCATTCGGCGATGGGGAAAGCCCACCACACATAGCCCACCTGCTGGGTCACCTGAGCCAGCAGCCAAGCCACAGGCACCAGCACTACCAGCTGACGCATCAGGGAGACGATCAGGCTGTACACGCCCCGGCCAACGGCCTGGAACAAGGTGGAGGACACAATGCCCAGCGCAGCGAACAGGAAGCAGGTGCAGATGATCCGCAGAGCGGGAATGCCGATCTCCAGCAGCTCGTCGGAGGCGTTGAAGATGCCCAGCAGCCACTGGGGGAACAGCAGAAAGACTGCCATGCCCACTGCCATGATTACCAGGGCGATGATACATCCAGAGCGGAAGGCGGACATCATGCGGCGCTTGTTGCGGGCGCCGTAGTTGTAGCCCAGAATGGGAAGCAGGCCCTGGTTCAAGCCGAACACAGGCATGAACACGAAGGATTGGAGCTTGAAGTACAGTCCGAACACGGTGTAGGCCGCGGTGGAGAAGGAGGACAGAATGCCGTTGATGGCCATGGTCATCACAGTGCCGATGGACTGCATGACGATGGAGGGCACGCCCACAATGTAGATGTCCTTGATGATCCTCCCGTTGGGCTTGAAGCCCCGGAAGGAGATGGTCACATCGTGCTCCCGGAAAGCGATCACCAGGGAAGAAACGGTCATGGCCAGGATCTGTCCGGCCACAGTAGCGATGGCGGCGCCAGTGACACCCATGGCGGGGAAGCCAAACAGGCCGAAGATCAGGATGGGATCCAGGATGATGTTGGTGACAGCGCCGATGAGCTGGAAGATCATGGGCCAGATCATGTTGCCGGTAGCTTGGAGGATCTTCTCCAAGGTGACTTCCACGAACACGCCGAAAGAGAACACGTAGCAGACGGAGATGTAAGCGCTGCCCATCTGGATGATCTCCGGGTCGGTCTCAAAGAGCTGGAAGAAGGGAGCGGAGAAAAACGCGCCGTAGATGGCAAACAGCACCCAGGTGCAGATCCCCAGGAGAATGCCATGAACGGCGGCGGAGTTCGCTTCTTCTTGAAGACCCTGTCCCAGCCGGCGGGAGATCAGGGAGGTGACGCCTACGGCGGTGCCCACCGCGAAAGAGATGAGCAAATTCTGTAAGGGGAAGGCCAGAGAGACGGCGGCTAATCCTTTTTCGCTGACCTGAGCCACGAAGTAGCTGTCCACAACGTTGTAAAGAGCCTGTACCAGCATGGAGAACATGGCCGGCAGTGACATGGAGAAGATCAGAGGCAGAACGGGGGCCGTGCCCATCTTGTTTTGTCGAGATTCCTGCGCTTGCATACCACACATCCTATCTATTAATTCAAAATACATGTCATTATAGCAAATTTCACGTGGAATGAAAAGGTCCCCCAGACTGAAATTGTAAATAAACTGTGGCTTTTCTTGCAAAGGAGCGGCTTGCCATGGTATAATAACAAACGAATATGCGCCGCGGATCCGCGGCCAAAACCTTTTTGGGCATGGAAAGGGGAAAGCCTCCCCTGGAAGAAAGGCATGATACATTTATGGCAAACAACATTTTGACAAAGCTGTTTGGCAATTACAGCAAACGGGAATTAAAGCGGATCCAGCCCCTGGTGGATCAGGTACTGAAGCTGGAAGACAAATATAAAGCCATGAGCGACGAAGAGCTGAAAGCTCAGACCGGAGCCTTCAAGGAGCGTCTGGAACAGGGCGAGACTTTGGACGGCATCTTGACAGAGGCTTTCGCCGCCTGCCGGGAGGCTATGGCCCGCGTGCTTTCCATCCGTCTGTTCCCCGTGCAGATCCAGGGCGGCATCATTCTGCATCAGGGCCGCATCAGCGAGATGAAGACTGGTGAAGGCAAGACCTTCACCCTGGCTCTCCCCGCCTACCTGAACGCCCTCACTGGCAAGGGTGTCCATATCGTCACCGTCAACGAGTACCTGGCCAAATACCAGGGCGAGATGATGGCCCGTGTGTTCAACTTCATGGGCCTGACGGTGGGACTTGCCATGAACGGCATGTCCTCCAAGGAGAAAAAGGCCGCCTACGCCTGCGACATCACCTACGGCACCAACAACGAGATGGGCTTCGACTACCTGCGTGACAACATGGTCACCTACAAGGAGAACAAGGTCCAGCGGGGCCACAACTACGCCATCGTGGACGAGGTGGACTCCATCTTGATCGACGAGGCCCGGACTCCTCTGATCATCTCCGGTCGGGGCGCCAAGGCTGACGACCTGTACGGCCGGGCCAACGCTTTCGCCCGAGGTCTGACTCCCATCCGGGTGAAAGAGACCGACGAGAAAGAGGACAACGACGAGCTTTACAAGGACTACGATTACATTGTCAACGAGAAGCTGAAGACCTGCTCCCTGACCCGCCGGGGCGTGAAGAAAGCGGAGGAGTTCTTCGGCGTGGAGAACCTCACCGACCCGGACAACATCCGCATCCAGCACCATGTGAACCAGGCTATCAAGGCATGGGGCATCATGCACCGTGACCAGGACTACGTGGTGAAGGACGGAGAAGTCATCATCGTTGACGAGTTCACCGGCCGTCTGATGTATGGCCGCCGCTACAACGAGGGTCTGCACCAGGCCATCGAGGCCAAGGAAGGCGTAGAAGTCGCCCGGGAAAGCAAGACCCTGGCCACCATCACCTTCCAGAACTACTTCCGCCTGTACAGCAAGCTGTCCGGTATGACCGGTACCGCCATGACCGAGCAGGAGGAATTCTCCGAGATCTACAAGCTGGACGTGGTAGAGATCCCCACCAACCGTCCCATGATCCGTGAGGACTGCCCCGACGTGGTCTATAAGACGGAGAAGGCCAAGTTCCAGGCAGTTATCGACGACATTGTGGAGCACCACCAGAAGGGCCAGCCCGTGCTGGTGGGCACCATCACCATTGAGAAGTCCGAGCTGCTCTCCAAGCTGCTGAAGGCTCGGGGCGTGAAGCACGAGGTCTTGAATGCCAAGTTCCACGAGAAGGAAGCTCAGATCGTTGCCCAGGCAGGCCGCAAGGGCGCCGTGACCATCGCCACCAACATGGCCGGCCGTGGTACCGACATCCTGCTGGGCGGTAACGCGGAGTTCATGGCCAAAGCGGAGATGCGGAAGATGGGCTACTCCGAGGAGCTGCTGGTGGAGGCCACCGCCTTCAGCCACACCGACAACGAGGAGATCCTGGAGGCCCGTAAGACTTTCTCCGAACTGAACAAGAAATATAAGGAAGAGATCGCCCCCGAGGCCCAGGAGGTCCGGGAGCTGGGCGGTCTGTATATCATCGGCACCGAGCGCCACGAGTCCCGCCGGATCGACAACCAGCTGCGTGGCCGTGCCGGCCGTCAGGGCGACCCCGGTAAGAGCCGGTTCTACATCTCCCTGGAGGACGACCTGATGCGCCTCTTCGGCGGCGAGCGTCTCCAGGGCCTGATGGACAAGATGAAGATCGAGGACGACGTGCCCATCGAGGCGGGAATGGTGTCCAACTCCATCGAGAGCGCTCAGCGCAAGGTGGAGAGCCGGAACTTCGCCATCCGGAAGAACGTGCTCCAGTACGACGAAGTGATGAACAGCCAGCGGCAGATCATTTACAGCCAGCGGGATCAGGTGCTCAACGGGGAGAACGTGAAGCCCCAGATCCAGAACATGATCCACGAAGCCATCGCCGCCAATGTAAAGACCTTCCTGCCCGAGAACGTGCCCCACGACGATTGGGATCTGATGGGACTGCGGGAGCATTACCTGGGTTGGCTCATCGGGCCTGAGGACCTGCATTTCACCAAGTCTGAGTTCGAGGACCTGGAGCCGGAGCATGTGGTGAACGAGCTGCAAAAGAAAGCCGACGAGCTCTACGAGCGGAAGGAGCAGGAATTCACCTCTCCCATCATGCGTGAAGTGGAGCGAGTGGTGCTGCTGCGGAACGTGGACCAGGAGTGGATGGATCACATCGACGCCATGGAACAGCTCCAGGACGGCATCCGGCTGCGTGCCTACGCCCATCAGGATCCGGTGGTGGAGTACCGTCTGGAAGGCTTCGACATGTTCGACAGCATGATCGCTGCCATTCGGGAGAACACCGCCAAGATGATCTTGACCGTGCGTCTGCGGAAGAAGGAGGAAGCTCCTCAGCGGGAGCAGGTGGCTCAGGAGACCACGGCTTCCACCGCCGGGGACGAAACCGTCCAGAAGCAGCCCATGCGCAAGCAGAAGAAGCCCGGCCGGAACGATCCCTGCCCCTGCGGCAGCGGCCTGAAATATAAAAAGTGCTGCGGCCGCAATGAGTGAGCCAGACAGAGGAGGGCGACACGTGAAAAAAAGAATGCGATGGATCACTGTGGTGGCAGCAGCGGCCATGTCCCTGCTGCTGACAGGGTGCTCTCTGCCCATGATGGGCTTTGCGGATTACGATGTTTCCGGGTATTTTCAGGCGCTTTTAGACTGCTCCTATAAGGGCCAGAATACGGAGTATGTGGACATCGCCGCTACCACGGAGGAAAAAGCCATGCAGAACAATACCACTACCGTGCAGAACGCGGCGGTGAATTTCTGCAACACCTACGGCATCAGCCCCAGCGATGAGCAGCTTGCCCAGCTGGAAGAGGTGATGCGCCAAGCTCTGCTCCAGGCGGATTACACCGTAAAGGACGAGCAGAAGGTGGACGGCGGTTATTACCTGGAAGTGGAGATCCTTCCCATCGTCAACTTCAGCGGCTTGGAGAGCGAGATCGACAAGCTGCGGGACGAGGCCCAGGATGAGGCCAGCCAGGCCCAGAAAAAGGCCGAGGAAGAGGAAAGCAGCGCTAGCTACGATGACTACGGCTATGATGATGGATATAGCAGCGAGGACGACTACGGTTACGAGGATACCGATTACAACGATTATGAGGATACTTCCAGCGACCAGGAGAGTTCTCAGGAGGAATCGGACCAAGACACGCAGCCTGTCAGCGCCAATGACCTGTTCGTGGAGAAAGTGGTGGAGTACTGCCAGGAGCTGGTGTCCACCATCCGCTTTGCTGACACAGCGGTGACCATCTCCTTGGACATTGTCCAGACGGAGAAGGGTGAGCTTCAGTTGGATACCAATCAGCTGGACACCATTGACCGGACCGTGCTGCAATTCCAGAACTAAAATCACAAGACCAGGGGGCGGCGCTGTCCGCCCTCTTTTCAAAAGGAGCGGGAAGCATCCCGTTCGTTGGAAAGGAGAACCGCTATGAAGGAAGAAGAAAAGCTGTTGACCAAAGAGCTCTACGACCTGACCCACACCGCTGCCGCTTCTCTGTTGGAAGGTACTCAGTACCCCTGGGAGGCCCTCCCCAAGATCGGAGCCTTTATCCTGGAGCTGGGGGTGACTCTGTCTCCGGAGGAGTATGAACAGCGTGGGGAAAACGTGTGGATCCACAAGACCGCTAAGATCTACCCCAACAATTATATCGCCGGGCCCTGTATCATCGGGCCGGAAACGGAAGTGCGTCCCGGAGCCTTTATCCGGGGCAACGCCCTGGTGGGAGCCCACTGCGTGGTGGGGAATTCCACAGAGCTGAAAAACGTGATCCTGTTCGACAACGTGCAGGTGCCCCACTACAACTACGTGGGGGACTCCATCCTGGGGTATAAGTCCCATATGGGCGCCGGAGCGGTGACCTCCAACGTGAAGCAGGACAAGACCCCTGTGACAGTGAGTCTGGGCTTCCGCAAGCTGGATACCGGCCTGAAGAAGTTCGGTGCCATGCTGGGAGACCATGTGGAGGTGGGATGCAACAGTGTGCTGAATCCCGGCACGGTGGTGGGCAGAGGCTCTCACGTGTATCCTCTCTCCATGATGCGGGGCTTCCTGCCCAGTGGGATGATCCACAAGACCAGCGGGGAGACTGTGCCCCTGCAAGAACGGAAATGAGCCGGGTCTCTCCGGTTTTGGGAAAGGGGATGAGCCCTTGGAAATAATGGATACTATCCTGGAGTTTCTCCAGTCCGGGGTGCTGCCCATGGTGCTGCTGATCCTGCGGATCCTGGTGCCGCTGCTGGCCTTTTACGTGATATGGCGGTGCTACACCTCCTTTAAAAAGGGCCAGCGCCGCCGTGACCCGGTGATCATGCTGTGGGACGAGGCATCGGGGACCAGGTTCCCGGTGCTGTACTGGGAAAACTCCATTGGCCGCAGCAGAAGCTGCGACATTCACGTGCCTGACGCCACCATCAGTCGTGACCACGCGGTGCTTATGCGCCGTGACGAGGGTTGGTTCATCTGCGACACCGGTTCAAAATCTGGAGTGCAGGTGAACGGCCGGAAGGTGGAGGGCAAGAAGCTGGTGAATATCGGTGACCGGGTGACCATGGGCTCCACCACCCTCACCCTTTGGAACACCGACGCTCAGCCCCGGGAACGGCGGCGGTCCTTTACCGGGTTTTCTCGGGAGGCCGCTTCTCCCTTGAAGCTGATGATGGTGGCCACCTTCACCCTGCTGCTGGTGGCCGTCCAGGGCCTTTGCATGAACGGGGAACTCCATCCGGAGCAGTTGATCCCCTTTGCCGCTGTGCTGGTGATGGGTTGGGGACTGTATATCTTCTCCGTGGGAGTGCTCCACAGGGTCAGCTTTGAGATCGAGACCGTGGCGTTCCTTTTGTCGGGGATCGGCATCCAGCTTTTGGCCGCCTTTGATATCGACGGCGTCACCACGCAGATCGCCGCCATGCTGCTGGGGATCCTGCTGTTCAGCTTTTTGTTGTGGTTCATGGGGGACATGGACCGGGTGGCCAAGTGCCGCCTGTGGATCGGCATCGGCGCGGTGGGACTGCTGGCCTTGACCCTGCTTGTGGGCACCAATGTGGGCGGTTCTACCAACTGGATCCGCATCGGGCCCCTGAGCGTTCAGCCTTCGGAGTTCGTGAAGATCGCTTTCATCTTTGTGGGTACCTCCACTCTGGACCGGTTGCAGACAAAGAAGAACATCGGCGAATTCCTGATCTTTACCGGCGCCTGTATCGGCCTGCTGGCCCTGATGCCTGACTTCGGAATGGCGCTGATCCTGTTTGCCACCTTCCTTATCATCGCCTTCATGCGTTCCGGCAGCATCCGCACCATTGCTTTGGTGGTGGCGGGCGCCGCTTTGGCGGGCCTGCTGGTACTCAGCGTCAAACCCTATATTTTAGGGCGTTTCGCTGGCTGGGGGCATATTTGGGAAGACGTAAACGGTGTGGGATATCAACAGACCCGCACTTTGACCTATCTGGCAAGCGGCGGATTTTTCGGCCTGGGTCTGGGGTCCAATTACTTGGGAAGTGTACCTGCTGCCGACAGTGATCTGGTGTTCGGCCTGCTCTGTGAGGAGCAGGGACTGTTGTTGGGCTTGGTGGTGCTGTACGCCTTCGTGCTGTTCATCTTCTATGCCCGCAGCGACGTGACCCGCAGTCGTTCCACCTTCTTCTCCATCGCGGCCTGTGCCGCGGCGGGCATGCTGTTGTTCCAGACGGCGCTGAATGTCTACGGCGCCACGGACGTGCTGCCCCTTACCGGCGTTACCTTGCCCTTTATCAGTTCAGGCGGGTCCAGTATGATCTCCGTCTGGGGCATGATGGCCTTCTTGAAGGCTTCCGACGAGCGCACCTACGCCGCCCGCCGGGCTTCCCGAAAAAGTCTGCGGGAGGATTATTCCCCGCCTCCTTCCAGGAGCAGGGCTGCTCCTCCCCCACAG
>DXXG01000031.1 GCA_019416455.1 Clostridiales bacterium
GGAGGTTCTGCGGAAGGACTACTCGGAACGGTAAACGAGCAAAGGCAGGGTATCATCGTGGTGATGGTATCCTGCCTTTTGTTTTGCGGGATCAAGGTCGCTTTGTGCGAACTTGATCGTCCCCCTATATGGCGCGTTTGGGGGTAATCGCTGCGTACGTGCGTACCGGGAGCCTGTACACCTCTGACAATGTGTAACACACTAGACTTTGTTCCAAAGTCCGTGTGCTAAGGGGCAGGCCCCTTAGAATTCCTGTGGAGTGTGTACGCACGTACGCAGGAAAACGGCAAAATTTCACTATATCGGGGTGTTCTTTCATTGGAGAGTATGATATACTCGGCTTAGTTCAACAAATCGGAATTGAGGGAGTAGGAGAAATCGAGATTGGAGGATAAGTTGGTGAACAAGATTTTCAAAGGTCTTATTCGATTTTTGATAGAAGTGATAGTTATGACTGTTTTGATTGTTGGGATCAACATATTTACGAATGGTATGTATCTTTGGGGATTGCCCCGCATAAATGATATTCAGTCTGTAAATATCACGTATCCGAGTGTCACGGATGATGTTAAAGAAATTTCGAGCAGTGAGGACATTGAGTTAGCCTTAAAGCTAACGGGATTTCTGAAATATGATTTATTTGGGGAAGTGAATAGCGAAGAAGAACCCGCTATTACAATTACTTATTTTCTCAAGGATGGAACAAGCAAAACAATCTCCGCTAATAACACTACTGTCTGGTGGAACAATAAAATTCATGTAATCAAGGACAAGGAAATGTTTGTCAACCTAACAGAGGGAATTTTCTTTCTGGAAGATTTACAAACAAAGTAAATCAATTCCAGTTTGCTGTACTCGTTCCTAGCAGGGTTTGGGGCAGGCACGCCCCAACAAGAAGCTGTCCCAAAGGGGCAAGAATTTTCAAGAATTGAAAATTTGTGGCCACGGGACGATTCTTGCTCTCACCTTTTTCGCTGCGTTTCGCAATTTTCGCATTTCACTCTGCTCGCAGATTGTTGACAAGCTGCGCTTGACCCGATACTATAAAGGCAAGTCGAATACACGCCAAGGAGGTGCAACCATGACCGCCGTAATCTACGCCCGCTATTCATCCGACAGCCAGCGAGAAGCGTCCATTGAGGGACAGTTGCGCGACTGCAAGGCCTACGCCGAGAAGAACGGCATCACCGTGGTCGGCACCTACATTGACCGTGCCTACTCTGCCAAAACGGATGACCGCCCAGACTTTCAGCGGATGATCAAGGACAGCGGAAAGAAAATCTTCGATGTGGTTCTGGTCTGGAAGCTCGACCGCTTTGCCCGGAACCGATTCGATGCCGTGAACTACAAGTACCAGCTGGAAAAGAACGGTGTCCATCTGGTGTCTGCCATGGAACCCATCTCGCAGGGGCCTGAAGGCATTATGGTGGAGAGTATGCTGATTGGCATGGCGGAATACTATTCCGCCGAACTCGCCCTGAAAGTGGCGCGCGGTGAGCGCGAAAATGCCCTCCAGTGCAAGTACAACGGCGGCGTGGTGCCGCTGGGCTTCACCATTGGCAAGGAGGACAGGCTATACCATATCGACCCGGAAACGGCTCCTATTGTGCAGGAGATCTTCAGCCGGTACGCCGACGGCGAACCGGCTGAGAAGATTGCCGCATCCCTGAACGAGCGCGGCCTGCGTACCCGCACCGGGAAGCCGTTCGTAAAGAACAGCTTCTTCCAGATATTCCGCAACCGCCGCTACATCGGCGAATACCGCTACAAGGACATTGTGACGCCGGGCGGCATTCCGGCCATTGTTGACAAGGACTTGTTCGACCGGGTGCAGCAGCGTTTCGAGCAGAACAGGATCGCCCATGGTCGGCCTGCAAAAGAGGATGTGAGCTATCTGCTGACCACCAAGCTGTTCTGTGGCAAGTGCGGCACCCTGATGGGTGGCGAAAGTGGCACCAGCCACATGGGAAACACCTACTATTACTACAAGTGCGGCAACGCCAAACGCCACGGCAAGGCGCACTGTGACCTGAAAGCCATCCGCAAGGAGCCTCTGGAGCGGTTCGTGGTGGACACCGCCATTAAGGTGATTTTTAACGATGAAATCATCGAACAGCTGATAGATTTGGTCATGGAAGCCCAGCAGAAAGAGAACACCCGGCTGCCTGTCCTGAAAGACCAGCTCAGGGACACGGAGAAGCGGCTGGCAAACCTTCTGGAAGCCATTGAACAGGGCATCCTGACCTCGACCACCAAGCAGCGGCTAGACGAATTGGAAGCCCGGAAAGAAGCCCTGAACACCAGCATTCTGGAAGAAGAACTGAAAAAGCCCGTTCTGACCCGTGAGTGGATTCGGTTCTGGCTTGAGAAATTCCGCAAGGGTGACGTGGGCAGCACGGAACACCAGCGGCAGATCATTGATACCTTTGTCAACTCGGTCTACGTCTTTGATGACCGGGTCGTACTCAATTTCAACTTCACGGATGATGCCAAAACGGTCACCCGTGAGGAAGTGTTGGGTTCGAGTGCCGTGGACAATGCTCCACCACAAAAATCCCGAGTCAAATGACTCGGGATTTTTTGCGTGAACGGTACAGGACTCGAACAGCACGGCCACGCCGCAGGCGTGGCAAACAACAGCCCAGTGGGCTGTTGTTTAGTGCGCGGTTTCCAACGGCTAGGAATGTCTACCAAGAAAGCTCCGCCTGCCGGAGCACCATTTGCACCGCCTCGGTTGGGCGGGACAGGACAGGAACAATGTAAGTCAGAGCCATTCGTAAAAAACAAAGGCAGGGTATCATCGTGGCGATGGTATCCTGCCTTTTTCGCATCTGGGATGGTCTTTCGGCTGGCGGTATGGTATACTCGGCTCAACAAATCGGAATTTACTTCTACTTAGACATACAAACTGTTGACAGTAAAACTCCTATATAGTATTATTTGATAAAATACTATATAGGAGTTTTTGTGTGAAAGTGAATGGCGGATTTCTTGTTACCAAAATAAAACAACTTGGAGATCGAATCTTTGAGAAGATTCTCAGCGAAAAGAATATTGATGCGTTTAACGGAGCCCAAGGGCGTATTCTTTATGTACTGTGGCAGGAAGATGGAATCTCAATCAGGTCACTCTCGATTAAATGTGGATTAGCGATAACTTCTCTTACTACGATGCTGGAAAGAATGGAAAATCAAGGGCTGATAAGACGTGTTCCGTCTGAAACGGACAAAAGGAAAACACTCCTGTTTCTGACTGAAAAAGCACATGCCTTAAAGGACGAATACGATTCTGTATCTGATAAAATGGGCAGTATTTACTACAAAGGTTTTTCGGAGGAAGAAATTACCCAGTTTGAGGAATACCTCGACCGTATCAGAAAGAATCTTGAGGAGTGGCAGAAATCATGAGTATTTGTATCAAAGATCAGATTCAAAACATGAATATCGTCATCGGATGTACTGTGGGGTGTGCATATTGCTATGCCCGCAATAATGTGAAACGTTGGCATATGATTGATGACTTTGCTGACCCTGAATTCTTTCCGGGTAAGCTCAAGATGATGGAAAAGAAACGTCCGCAGAACTTTCTTCTTACCGGCATGAGCGATCTTTCCGGCTGGAAGTCAGAATGGAGAGACGAGGTATTTGAAAAAATCCGTGAAAATCCACAGCATCAGTTCCTGTTCCTTACAAAGCGACCAGATCTGCTGGATTTTGATACAGATTTGGAAAACGCATGGTTTGGTGTTACGGTGACGAGAAAAGCAGAACTGTGGCGTATTGACGCACTACGGGAAAATGTCAGAGCAAAACACTATCATGTTACCTTTGAGCCGCTATTCGACAATCCAGGTTCAGTTGATCTTTCCGGGATCAACTGGATCGTTGTCGGCACTATGACCGGGGCTCAGAGCAGGAAGATTCATACGGAGCCGGAATGGGCATGGTCTTTGACGGATCAGGCACACGCACTCGGCATTCCGGTGTTTAT
>DXXG01000004.1 GCA_019416455.1 Clostridiales bacterium
ATAGCGTAAGCTAGTAAGGCCCCTTGTAGACTACAAGGTTGATAGGCTGCGTGTGTAAGCACGGTAACGTGTTCAGCTTGGCAGTACTAATAGGCCGAGGGCTTGACCAAGTTTCTCTTGGATCAGCATGAAATGCGCTTCGATTCCTTCTCTTTCAGCTTTATTCAGTTTTCAGGGTACAATATGCACCATTAGCTCAGTTGGTAGAGCACCTGACTCTTAATCAGGGTGTCCCGGGTTCGAGTCCCTGATGGTGCACCAAATGGCCCGTTGGTCAAGCGGTTAAGACAGCGGCCTCTCACGCCGTTAACGTGGGTTCGATTCCCGCACGGGTCACCACTTGGAAATTGCACGAGAGTGCAATTTCTCTATATTCCTCCATAGCTCAGTCGGTAGAGCACGCGGCTGTTAACCGCGGTGTCGTTGGTTCGAGTCCAACTGGGGGAGCCAAAACTCGTAAATGCAAAGCATTTACGAGTTTTTTCTGCATATTCTCACTACCATCGTATGACTGGCATAGGATAATGGTTTATCAAGGTAAAGGGGGAGCAGAAGAATGGAAGATTATTTATCCATCCGAGAGGCAGCTGAACTGTGGGGTGTTTCAGAACGACGTATTGGTCAGTACTGTACAGAAGGACGTATTCCTGGAGCAAAGCGCTTTGGTTCCTCCTGGGCAATACCTGTCAATGCTGAAAAACCTTGTAATCCCAAAAAAGATCTAGCGCAGAAGTTCCAGGGATTTATGCCTTTGATGAACACTCCCTTTGAGCCAGGTCATTGTGTGGAAGTTTTGGAAGAGATGAAAAGCGGTCCGCAAAGAGATATAGCGTATGCGGAATACCACTATTTCAGTGGTCAGCCGGAAAAGGCCATGCAGGAGGCGGAGCTGTATCTGACTTGCTCCGATGTGGCAACACGACTTTCCGCTTGTTGTATCTACGCGTATGCCTGCCTTTCCATGGGACAGATCCATCATGCCCGGTACGCGCTCCATGAGATTAAGAGGACCTTGGAGGTCAATGAGGAAAGACCGCCCCATATTCGTGCTTTGGAAGCTTTTGCGGCCTTTGCTTCCTCTGTGCTTTTGCATCTTCCACTGCCGGAAGAAATCCCTCCCACAAAAGAGTTTCTTCCCCTGTTGTTGCCTGGTGTGCGGGCATTTGCCCTCTATGTAGAGGCCCATTATCTTTATTTGAAAGAGGACTATGGCCGCAGTGCTGGAATCGTGGAAGCCACCCTTGCCATGGGGGCGGAGTCCTATCCCATTCCAGCCATTTACCTGCATTTGGTTGCAGTGATGGACTATATGAGCTTAAAAAGGACCAAACAGGCTCAAGCGCATTTGCTGGCCGCATGGGAATTGGCTCGTCCTGATGACCTGATCGAGGGTTTGGGAGAGCATCATGGTCTGTTGGGAGGCATGTTGGAGGCGGTTATTAAGCCTGGATGGCCGGAAGATTTTAAACGAATCATTGAAATTACCTATCGTTTTTCTTCCGGCTGGCGAAGAGTACATAATCCCATTACCGGACATGATGTTGCGGACGATTTGACCACTACGGAATTTGCCGTAGCCATGCTGGCAGCCCGCAACTGGACCAATCAGGAAATCGCTGAACACCTGAATACTTCGCCAAATACGGTCAAACGGCACATCTCTCAAGCTATGAGAAAACTGCATGTGGAGAACCGGAAAGATTTAAAAAAATATATGCTTCAATGAGAAAAATACCCGCAGAGAAATCTGCGGGTATTACCCATTTTAGGGGGTAAAACGGGTAATAGAAAACCCTGGGAAATTGTTGTATACTAGATCTATATAAATTGTGGAAGCTTTTCCGTAGGACTTGTGGTGGGTTAAAGTATGACTGCCATAGTCATACTAGGCCATGTGATTGCCAACTCGAAAAATAATCCAATACTCTATGATTTTAGTAACGGGAAATAACATAAAAAATGAGCTTTATTTCTTGATAGGAGCATAGATCCTGCTGCTGAGAAGCTTAGTTTTTGGCATAAAGAAACTGTTTAGGGTGCTTTTAATTAGGAAAAAGAGGAATGCTTGTTATAAATAGATTTTCAAAATAAAACAAAAGATTATTATTGCTAAGATTGTCGAAAAATGGTACAATAAATTGGATTGAGCCTTGTTGAATGAAAGGAGGTCTTTGGGAGAAATGCCGGATATTTTTCGTGAACGATCTCTTGAAAAACTGTCCTCTACGGAACAGCTGGATGGTATGATCCCAATGATTCGCCCCTCTTTCTGGTTGGTACTAGCTGGCGCGGTGTTAGCGGTAGCTGCTTCCGTGCTTTGGGGTCTTTTTAGTTCTTTGCCGGTATGTGTGGACGCTCAGGGCGTAGTCAGTCAGGATGGCAGGACCGTTCTGTGCTGCGTCCCGCTGGAGGACGGAAAGCAGGTCCAGGAAGGTATGACGGTCACTTTGCAGACCACTGCCGGAGAACGTCAGGCTTACGATACAACTTCCGCGAAAGTGGTTTGGGTGGAGCCTTATGTGAGTTCTCAGGAGGATCTGATGAACTGGCTGGGAGAAAATGAGATCGCGTCATATTTTCTGGCTGACGGCCCTGTATTGGCGGTCGAGTGTTCCTTAAACGAGGCAGAAGAAGAATTTTTACCTGGTACATTGTTGGATTGCAGCATTGTGGTGGAAGAGAAAGCGCCGTTGTCGTTTTTGCTTCCCTCTTTATTCAACGCCCCATCGGGCGGGGAAGGATAAGGAGGAAGCGCTGTGGCAAAACGATATGCGAAAGTCCCGACGATCTTTCAAATGGAAGCGCGGGAGTGCGGAGCCGCCTCCCTTGCAATGGTGCTTTCTTATTTTGGGATCTTTTTACCTTTGGAGCAAGTGCGGGTGGAGACCGGAGTGTCTCGAGATGGTTCCAATGCCGGAAACTTGTTGAGAGCCGCCCGTAACTTGGGACTGGAGGCAAAGGGATACCGGATGGAGCTAAAAGATTTGATCGACGCTCAGCCCCCTTGCGTGATCCATTGGAACTTCAATCATTTTGTGGTGTATGAGGGCAGAAAAGGGCGTTGGTTTTATCTCAATGATCCGGCTGTCGGCCGCCGGCGCCTGACTCAGCAGGAATTGGACGAAGGCTTCACGGGCATTGTGCTTACGTTCCAGCGGAAAGAAGGCGTGAAGCGGCAGCGAAACAATAGGACCATCCTGCGTTACATCCAGGAGCGTCTAAAAGGCCAGTACGCGGAACTGGCTGCGCTGGCGGCTTTAGGGTTGCTGTTGGTGGTGCCGGGAGTGCTTGTCCCATTGCTTTCCCAGCTTTTTATCGACCAGATCTTACTGGGCGGAAATCAAGGCTGGCTTACCGGTTTTGCCGCGCTGCTGGGCTGTGTGGCCCTGTTCCAAGGCGTACTGTATGCGTACCGGGGCTGGATGCTGGATCGGCTCCAGAACAAGCTGTCGCTGGTGAGCTGTCATGCTTTGCTCAACCATCTTTTCCGGTTGCCGATTCAATTTTTCGATCAACGCTACGCTGGCGATCTTTCTGAACGTGTTGGTCACAATGACCGAGTGGGAGAATTCTTAGCGGGCGATTTGGCGGAAACGGCTTTTCATCTTTTTTCCGCTGTGTTTTATCTGATTCTTTTGCTGTTGTACAGTCCGCTGCTCACTTTGATCGGTATCGCCGCAGTAACGGTGAATCTTTTGGCTGTACGGTTGAGCGCTTCTGCCGTGGCGAACAGCGCCATTCGCATGCAGCAGGATGAAGGAAAAATGATCGGCGTTATCTACGCTGGGCTGGGTATCAGCAGCACCATTAAGGCATCTGGCGTGGAAAATGAGTACATCAACCGTGTGGAAGGACATTACGCCAAAACCATACGCATGGAGCAGAAGCTGGGACGGCTGCAGGCAATGCTCAATACGGTTTCCCCCATCACTTCTCAGCTGGCCAGCGTGCTGGTTTTGATTTTTGGATGTGTGCAGATCCTCCACGGCAAAATGACGGTTGGAATGTTGGTGGCCTTTACAGGCCTTCTCAGCGGGTTTACTTTCCCGGTGGAACAGCTGGCCAGTTTTACCAGGCGGATCCAGGAGATGAAATCTTCCATGGGACAGATCCAAGACATCATGCAGTATCAGCAGGATGAGGTCTACCAGGAAGAGGATCAACAGCCTATGACGGAAAAACTTTCCGGTCAGGTGGAACTGCAGGACGTTTCCTTCGGATACAGTCGTTTGCAGCCGCCCTTGATCCAGGATTTTTCCTTTTCTCTGCCTTGTGGCAGTTCCATTGCTTTGGTGGGCAGTTCAGGCTGCGGCAAATCCACGGTCTCCAAACTGATCAGTGGGCTCTATGTCCCATGGGGTGGACAGGTGCTGTTTGACGGGGTTCCCTCTCAGCAGGTCCCCCGCAGTGTGAAATTTTCCAGCATCGCTACGGTCAGTCAGGATATTCGCCTGTTTTCTGGGACGATCCGGGAAAACCTTACCCTTTGGAACCAGAGCGTTTTGGAAGAGGATATGCTTCGCGCCGCTAAGGACGCCTGTATCCACGATATCATCACGAAAAAGCCGGGGGCGTATGAATATGCCCTCAGCGAGGGAGGCAGGAACCTTTCCGGAGGGCAGCGCCAGCGGCTGGAGATCGCCAGAGCTTTGGTGAGCAACCCCACGATCCTGGTCCTGGATGAAGCCACTTCCGCTCTGGATCCGGAGACGGAGAAAGAGATCTTAGACAACATCAAGCGCCGGGGATGCACTTGTGTCATGGTCGCTCACAGGTTGTCTGCCATTCGGGATTGCGATGAGATCATCGTGATGGAAAACGGCAAGATCGTCCAACGAGGCAGCCATGATGAACTTATGGGCGTGGAAGGCCACTATCAACGGTTAGTACGCTCGGGAGATAACGGGGGACTGTAAACGCGTAATGCAAGAGAGCTCACGTTAGTCTCAAGATTTTAGAAAGGAGGGCAGAGATGGAACAGCTGACACTGAAAAACGGGGCGTTGTGCCTCACAGAGCAGGAGAATCTGGTGTATCAGGTGAAGGAAGGCAAAGTGCTGGTGTTCCTTATGCCCTTACGAGATGGAAAGACAGGGCGCAGATTCCTCTTGGTGGAACTGGGGCCTGGAGAGACCATCCCGTCGCTCTGTTGGGACGGCGGGGAACAAGGTATGTGGATCTTTGGTCTGGCGCCTTTGGAAGAAGCGGTTCTGGAGAGTCGGGAAGCCTCTTCGGAGGAGCGGGAGAAGATCTACGTTTCGTTCGCCAAGCTGGCAGGGGTAAAGCTTTTCGATCCGGGCGATTTCCCAGAGCAGATGGTGGAACGCTACAATATGAACCTTGTGAAGGAAGAGGTTTATTTTTACGCCTCTGCAAGGGAACAGGAAGCCACTTATCAAAAAGGACTCAATATGATCCTTGGCCTGTTCCGGCGTCCTACCCTTGGTCAAGAGGAGGAAAGCGGCAGCCGGATCTATGATGCGGCGGCTTTTTTGTGCCGGCGGCTGGGTATTCCCATCGCGCCTTTTGAGGTGGTCCGGGACAGCTGCGGACGAAGGTTTGATTTAAAGGGCATCGCTCGAGTGTCGCATTTCAGCGTGAGAGAGATCCGCTTGGAGCCTGGATGGTACACCCAGGACGTGGGACCGGTGATCGCCTATACAAAAGAGCGCCAGGCGCCGGTGGTATGTCTGCCAAAAGGGCCGGGGCGTTACATAGCGTTTAATTTATCGACAAAGACAAAAACAAAAGTAAATGCGTCTTACGCCCAGACACTGGAAGATCGGGCGGACATGGTATATCGGCCTTTCCCGGCCAAAAAGCTGACCCTGTGGGATCTTCTTCGGTTTGGGGTCCGGCAGTGCTATAAGCGTGATTGGATAGCCAGTTGGCTGCTTGCCCTTGCTGGCGCGCTGGCTGGATTGTTGATCCCCACCGCGGCTCAGCTGCTGTACGATCGGCTGCTTCCCATGGGAAATGAAGCGGCGGTGTATCAGTTGGGAGCAGTGGTGCTGGCCTGTATTTTGGGAAATCTGGCCTTTACCTTGGTTAAAAATTTCACAGCGTTTCGGTCTACGGTGTCCTTGCGTTACGCCGTACAGAACGCGGTGTATGACAGGCTTTTCCGGCTGCCGGAAAACTTTTTGGAACGGTACGATTCCGCGGATCTAGCTCAACGGGCTATCGGCATCACGATCCTGTTGGAGAAGCTTTCGGACCTGTATAGCGGCTGTCTGCTTTCCGCTGTCTTTTCTCTGTTTTACTTTATCCGCATGTATCAGTTTTCCGGCGAGCTGACTTGGGTGGCTGTGGCGATGTTGGTCCCGTTTTTGGCTGTGATCGCCTTTCTGGGAGCCTGCAAGCTGAAGTACGAATCTCAGATCGCGGAGTGGGACAGTAAGGGTAGTTCCATACTGTATCAGCTGGTCAGCGGGATCTCCAAGATCCGGATCGCGGGCGTGGAGAATCGTGCAGTTTGTGAGTATTTGGAGCCCTACACCCGGTCAAAGCAGCTGCGGCAGAAGAAAGAAAGACTTACCATTGCTGCCCAAACCGTCTCAGGCGCGGCTCAAGCCGTATTTCTGATGGGGTTCGCCCTGATGGTGGCTGGCGGAGGCGTGGATCTGAGCATCGGCGCGTTTGTTGGCTTTACCACAGCTTTTGGAACTGCTTCCGCCGCACTGATGTCCTTGGCAGGCGCGTTGTTAGAGCTTACGGAAGCGGCGCCCTTGTATCGCAGGGCGAAACTCCTGCTAGAAGCCTTGCCTGAAGGTGAGGAAGAGGGCCGCCCCTCCCGGATGATGCCAGGAACTCTTTCCGGAGAGATCGAAGTGAGCAATCTTCAGTTTTCCTATGCTGAAGAGGAAGAACCTGTGCTCAAGGGCGTGTCATTTCACATCAAGCCCGGGGAGTATGTTGGAATAGTAGGACCTTCGGGCAATGGAAAATCTACACTGCTCAAATTGCTTTTGGGTTTTGAGGAACCTCAGAATGGCCGGATCTATTATGATGGCCGTGACCTGGAGGGGTTGGATAAACGGGAACTGCGCAAAAAATTCGGCGTGGTCCTCCAGGACGGACAGCTGATCGCCGGCAGTATTTATGAGAATATCACCATTATGGCCCCAGGGACTCCAGCTTCCAAGGTAGAGCAGGTCCTGCGGGACGTAGATCTGGCGGAGGATATAGAGCGGATGCCCATGGGGCTGCACACCATCCTGGATGAGGACAGTCAAGTGATCTCAGGAGGACAGCGCCAGCGGATCCTGATCGCCAGGGCTATATTGAACAAGCCCAAGATCCTCTATTTTGACGAGGCCACTTCCGCTTTGGACAATGTGTCTCAAGCCACAGTGTGCCGGAGTTTGGAGAAGCTGAAAGCTACAAGGATCGTAGTGGCCCACCGGCTGAGCACAGTGAAAAACTGTGACCGCATCCTGTTTTTGGATGAAGGACGTCTGGTGGAAGAAGGCACCTACGAGGAAATGATGGCCCGAAAGGGCAGATTTTACGAAATGGCTCAGCGTCAGCTGGCCTGATAGTTCCCTCCATAGAAAGGGGAACGCAAGACTCCCGCGGAGTTGGTGGGAGACAGATGTTTCGGTTGGTATTGCGTAAGCAATTCAGCATATCGCCCAAAGAAAAAAATTATAAGTAAAGGAGGCGTTCCGGTTTCACGGGGCCCACAGGGTTCCCAAAAGGAAACTGGGGAGACTATGGCAGAGTATTTATCGCCAGGCGTGTACGTCGAAGAATTTGAATCAGGTGGAAAGCCGATGGAAGGCGTGGGTACCAGCACGGCGGGCTTTATCGGTCTTGCGGAACGGGGCCCCGTCAAGGGTGTACCGGAGCTGGTCACCAGCTTTGCGGATTTCCGCAGAAAGTACGGCGGTTACCTTTCCGAGAACGCGTTCGGTGAGTATCGGTATCTCGCTTACGCGGTGGAGCATTTCTTTATCAACGGCGGCACTCGCTGCTATGTGGCCCGTGTGGCTCCCAGCGACGCCAAGTGCGCCGTGGGCTATGTGCCCAATGAGGAGAACGCCCTGCTGAAGGTCACCGCGAAGAATCCCGGCGCTTGGGGTGACAACATTCGTGTGGTCATCAGTCCTGCAAGCAAAGCTAAGACTCAGATCCTGGAAGAGGTGGAGACCAACAACGGCAAGAAGTACCTGGTGAAGAACGCGGCAGGGTTCCATCCGGGCGATGTGGTGGTTTTCACAGACGGCAGCGAGCAGATCTTCAACCGTGTTGCCAAAGTCCAGGACAACTTGCTGCAGTTCGCGGAGGAATTCACCGCCGATGTGGTGGATAAGAACCTGCTGCCCAGCAAGGTGATCTCCACCTGCGAGTTCAGTCTGGAAGTGAAGTATGAGGATGCAGAGGAGTTCTATGAGAACTTGTCTTTCAATCCCGAAGAGGCCAACTTTGTGGGCAAGAAACTGGAGAAGTCTGACCTTGTGACTGTCCAGTACACCGGTGAGACAGGCGACGAGGCAGTTCCTCCCTATGAGGAGCTGGCAGCCGGCGCCGAGAAGGCTGTTGTGAGCATTTCTCTGGCCAACGGCAGCGACGGCTCTGTGGCGTCTTTGTCCCCCGCCGACTTCATCGGCACTGACAACGGCGCCGGTCAGCGCACCGGTATCCAGGCTTTCCTGGACAACGATATGGTATCCATCATGGCCGTGCCCGGCATCGTGGATCCCAACGTTCAGCTGTCCCTGGTGGCCCATTGCGAGAATCTGGGAAGCAGATTCGCAGTGCTGGATATGCCCCGGGATGCCCGTAAGGTCCAGGATATCCTGAAGCACCGTGATATTTTCGACACCAACTATGCCGCGTTCTATCATCCCTGGCTGGAAGTGTTCGATCCCCTGGACAAGAAGAACATCGCTGTTCCGCCTTCTGGTTCCGTGCTGGGTATCTATGCCCGCAGCGACAGCACCAGAGGTGTTCACAAGGCTCCCGCAAACGAGAATGTTCGTGCTTGCGTTGGGCTGGATGTGCAGTTCAACAAGGGTGAGCAGGATATCCTGAATCCCAAGGGCGTCAACCTGATCCGCGCGTTCCCCGGCCAGGGCATCCGCGTGTGGGGCGCCCGCACCGCCACCAGCAATCCCAGCTGGAAATATGTCAACGTCCGCCGTCTGTTCATCTATGTGGAGGAGACCATCAAGGCGAATACCAACTGGGTCGTGTTCGAGCCCAACGACGAGGCTCTGTGGGTCCGGGTCAAGCGCACCATCGATGTGTTCCTGACGGGTCTGTGGCGTGCCGGCTCTCTGGCAGGCAGCTCCGCGGCAGAGGCATTTTTCGTCAATATCGGCCGTGATACCATGAGCCAGGATGACATCGATAATGGTCGTTTGGTCTGTGTGATCGGCATCGCCCCTGTGAAGCCGGCTGAATTTGTCATCTTCCGTATCTCTCAGAAGACCGGCGACGCAGAATAATTTTAGAAGGGGGAAAGAACAATGGCGAGTTATCAGTATGGACGTTTTAGATTCAAAGTTGAGATCGACGGCCTGGAGGCTGGCGGTTTCTCTGAAGTGACCGGCTTTGACGCTTCCATCGACGTGATGGAGTACCGGGAAGGCGACATGGTGCAGACCCCGATGAAGATGCCTGGTCTGAAGAAGTATGGCAACATCACCCTGCGCAAGGGCCTTGCCGATACCACTGTGTTGTATGACTGGATCACTGCCGGTATCGAAGGGGAAGTGGAGCGCAAGACTCTGACCATCACCCTGTTGGATCAAACAGAGTCTCCCGTGGCTTCCTGGCAGATCATCAATGCCTGGCCTGTGAAGTACACTGGTCCTGATTTCAATGCTACTTCTTCTGAGGTGGCCATTGAGACGCTGGAAGTCGCTCATGAGGGCATGACCCGCGTTTCCTAATTCAGCGATAAAACGCGCGCGCCTGTTGGCAGGGGACAGCTGCCCCGCTGCCTCGGGCGGCGCCCACAGTCCGCCCTGTGGATGACAAGGCGGGTTGTGGGGGCCGTCCGGCTAAAGAGATATGCAAGAAAGGATGGAATACTGTGGAATTTCAAACTGAATTCTCGTTTGTTCTGCCGAAAGGCTATGTGGATCATACAGGAATGCTTCATCGGGAGGGGATCATGCGCCTGGCGAATGCGGGAGATGAGATCCTTCCGCTGCGGGATCCCCGGGTGCAGCAGAATCCTGGATATTTGAGCATTATTTTGCTGGCAAGAGTGATTACCAAACTGGGTTCTCTGCCGGCAGTGGACACGAAGGTGATCGAGGGACTGTTTACAGTGGACCTAGCGTATTTGCAGGATCTGTATCAGCGGATCAACAGCATGGACGCTCCTGTTTACAGGACGGTTTGCCCTCATTGCGGTGAAGAGATCGAGGTGCCCGTAAATTTTATGGAAGCCGCGCAATAGAGCTTTACCCGGAGGACAGGATCTTTGAGGAGACCGCGTTTTTGGGGTATTATCTCCACTGGAGCGCGTCGGAGATCTTGCAGATGAGCCATCGGGACAGGATCCGCTGGTGCAGCGAGGTCTCAAAGATCAACCGGGAGCTCAATGACGAAAAGCCCAATATTTTCGACGTATAAGGAGAGGCATCATGGTGGAGAGAATGAAAGTGTTGCCGGCCAATCGGTTCCAGCTGATTCTGGGCAACTATGTGCTGGGTTTTGCCAGGGTGTCAGGTCTGGAGGACTCGGTGGACTATGAAAGCTATTCCGAAGGCGGCGTAAACGATTACCCGTGGGTGAGCGTAAAACCGTCCCAGCAGCCACATATCCTCACGTTGGAAAAGGGGGCGCAGCTGCGCCCCCTTTTGGGGGATACCGTGAAACTGCTGCCCGGCACCGAGATCGCCGGAGGAGTAGGGCTGACCGTCTTTGACGAAAGCGGCACAAATCGGCGGACGTTCCGCAGCGAGTGGGCGCTGGTGGTCAAGTGGGAGCTGTCAACGCTGGATGCTTCAGCTAACGAGGTACTTATCGAGCGCATCGAGATCGCCCATTCCGGCATGCGGGAGATGGGGACATAAACTTTTGACACGCTGCTGACCAAAAGATTTTACACAGAGAAAGGAGGCGGGAGGCATGTACCTGATCGGAGAGCAAAACCGTCGCTTTGTTTCAGAAATTTTGGGAAAGTATGGAAAGCCGGTGGAGAGCGTTCTTCCAGGCCCGGAACTGGTGTTTTTGCAGCAGTCTGGGGAAGGCGAAGAACAGAGTTCGGAGAATGTGCTGGTGGAGATTTCTCTGTTGTTGCAGCAGCTCTACCGGCAGGAAAATCCCATATGGATCGGCAGCACTAAGATCCTGCTGGAAAATATCTCCCGCCACTTGTCATATTATCGGCAAGCAGCTGGGGTGATGGTCCCGGCTGAAAGGCTTCCGGGAAAAGTCCCTGAAAGCAAGAAGCCGCAAGAGATCTCTGGAAGCTCCAAGATAAGCGGAGCAAAGGAAATCCGTGTGACATCCAGCAGGGTGGAGTCCTTGATGAAGGAGACACAGCGGTTACAGTTATTGCTCCAGCGAACTCACAAGGACGTTCCCAGAGAGCACACTGGCCGTGAGTCGGAAGTTTCCCGTTTTCCTGCTGAGAAAACCCTCTATTCCCATGATGTGGAGCGGATCACTTTCAAAGCTACAGAGCGTTCTGTCATCACCCATCAGGGGGCTATGGATCACACAGTTGTATCCCAGAACATAGCCAAAGCGGAGAATGCCACAGGTTTTTCCAATGTGGTAGTTCCCGGGACGAATAGAAAAGCTCCTCAAACGCTGGTGTCCAATGTTTGGACTATGGTGTTTCCCAAACTCTCGTTTGACGGGACTCTGGGAATTCCTCACGATTTCCAGAAGGTGCAGTCCCGTGAGGTTTTGCGGCTGATACCTGGAGCGGCGAATCATCTGAGTGGTTCTCCCGGCCTTTCTGTCCAGTCGGTTGGAAGCGGAATGATCTCAAAGCTAGAGGTTCAAAAGCTGTTTGAGCAGCAGCGGTTTGAAAATGTTTCCGAACGCTTTGAGGAGAGAATTTTGGAGCATCGTGAGACTGTGGCTCAGACACAGGTGTTTGAAAGCAAAACGATGCTTCATCAGCTCAGGGAAACTTTGGCCAAAGGGGTCCATTCCTACTTTACGATGTTGCGCGGGGCAGCCCCGTGGGAGAGAACTGTGCAACAGAGTCAGCAGGTTCGTTTGTTGATACAGTGGCTGCAACGGGAAGTCTATCAGCCGCAGGGGTCTTTGGCTGCCGTACAGCTGCCGGTGACTTCTTCAGCAGCTGGTTTGCCTGCCACGCCCATGATGCTGGCAGCTTCTTCCTTTGTTGGTGAGCCTGTGTGGAAGGAAAAACGCACAGCCAAAAGTGGAGCCATTCCCGAAAGGGGAGGTTTGGTATCCCCCAGTGAGCGAAATCCGCGTCCTGAAAGCGGCGGAGCGGTCTCTCGCTCCCAGGGAATGACAGTTTTTCACCACAATACGATGGTGCCTATGGATCCTTTCCACCGGCCTGAGGGGAAAGAAATTTCGTCGGTGAGGTCTGCTTTTGGGGAACTGACCCAGATGAAGGAACGGTCAATGCCTACGGCGTTCCGCAGTGGTGGAGAGCCTTCCGTTTTGCGGCGGAATGAGGGTTTTCCTGCTTCTAGACTTCAGCCTAATGCGCAACTCGGCTCTAGCCGATCCCAGTCCCTTCGTCAGGGACAATTAAGTGGGAAAATGGATCCTGAAAATTTGGGAACACCTGGTAACGCTCAAGGCGGCTCAAAGATTGCGCTTCCTGCTCCCAGTGTGGAGTCACGCGCTGCGCAGCAAGAGACATTATTGACTCAGCGGAAAGCCGGGACGGGACCTCAAATGTCAAACGATGGTCCTGGGACGCAAAAATTCCCTTCCCCCGTGAATGATAGAGCTCAACCGGTCAAGGATGGGCAAATTGCTGGGAGGGTGACAGCTCCTCACGGGCAGGGAAAAGTTGTGGAACAGCCTGCTGATCCTCGCCAAGCCCCTAAGGCCGTTGTAAACAACGTCAGTGAGATGACGCTCCAACGAAAAGCGGTAGACCAGCCGAAAAGAGATACTGTCGTTCCCGCTGTTAAGGCGGAAAACGCGGCAAAGCCGGGAAAATCACAGCAGACCACCAGGTTGGGGAAATCTCCATTCCCTTTGCGGCAGACCATGCAAAATCCTCGGCCGCCAGTAAAGAGTTCTCATTCTTTTGTGTGGAGACCAGGCTTGGCGGAAGAGGCAGCGCGAATCCTTCGGGAAAGCGGCGTAGTCATGGAAACGCCTCAGGAGATGTCTCAGAAAGCGACTATGGAACAGCCTCCCACAGCGGAGTATTCTGCCCCAGAGCTGGTATCCAAGATGGAAAAGATGCCCTCTCACGGGCAATCATTGGGAGAGAGGGAACAACTAAGCCACGGAAGCGTTTCTTCTGCCCCGCTGACTTTCTCCAACGGGGGTGAACAAGTGCCCCAGTCTGGGACAGGAACTACCTTGAATAGAGCATCTCAGGCGGAAGGGCAGTTATCCCGGGAGACCCGAGCGGCACAGCTTGCACAGTTGACTTTTTCTAATGGAGGAAAACAGGCGTCTCAGACAGTTACAGGGACTGTCTCCAATGAAACATCCCGGACGGAAGGGCAGTCGCCCAGAGAGACTAGGACGGTACAGCCTGTACAGCTGACTTTCTCCAATGAAGGAAAACCGGTGTCTCAGGCTGTTACAGGAACTGTCCCAAATGGAATGTCCCAGACAGAAGGACGGTTATCTCATAGGGTGGGTGTTGTCCAGCCTACTCAGAGCACTTTGCACGAAGTGGGAGAAAAAATTGCTTCAAATAACGGTGTAGTTTCTGGGACAACACCCAGGTTGGAAAAAGCATTTCCAAGTGTTGCTGCACATGAAGTGTCTCCCAGCGCTGTGACAGCTTCGGTGAATAAGTCGTTGACAGCAGCGCCTCAAGTTTTGACAGGGCGAACCCCGAGCCATTCAGTGAATCGGGTAACGGCTGCCAACGTTTTCCAGAAAGAAAATGGTGTCAATCATTTCGCCATAGAGAGAAATAATGCTGGAAATGTGCCTTTTTGGAAGCCTGGAGAACAAACTTCCGGGACGAGCTCTGAGATGGTATCTCTGAGAACGTATTTCAGAGCGGAAACAGAACGTCATTTTTCCAATGTGCCTCAGGTTGTCCGGTGGGGTCAGCAGGCGATGGTTCGAGCGGCCTCTTTCCGTCCCAGCATAAACGCAGGAGAACAGATGGCAGGCGCTCGGCCTGAGATTTCCATCCAGAGATCCGGCAGAGGATCGTTGGTCCCCGGAAAGCTTAGAGAAAGCGGTTTTTCCTTAGAAGGCGCTCCTAAAGTGGGACAAAACTCTTTGCCCCATAGGACCGAAACGGCGCTGGTGAATCGCCAGCAGCCCAGTCCTGTTCGCGAAAGGCAGCCGCAGGCGCCACAAAAAGAGGCGCAGATGGAATTTCGGGTGCTGGAGAAAAAACAACGGGAGCAAAGCGGTAATTTGGAACGTCAGAGCAAAACTCTTCGGACCATCCAGCAGCAGCTCCAAGAGCAAGGGGAAAAGATCCGCCAACTGGCTGACAATCTGCCGCAAAACGACGGTCAACAGTTACTCAGTACGCAGCAGATGGTCTCGCAGGTGATGCGGGAGATCCAAAGACAACTCCATTTTGAACGTCAGCGCCGAGGCGGTTAAGGCTTCGGATTTGGAAAGGAGGACGATCCATGGCATTTAAAAAGGCCACTATCACTCCGGAGAAGGGAAGTACCATCAACGGGGGCAAACCAGTCACCGTGTTGTTCAACCCCACCGAATACAATCTTTCCGAGTCGGCAAACTACGCGGAAACGTCCGTCCCTGGACTGGATGGGCCCATCCAGCAGTACATCTCGGGGAACACGCAGACCCTTACCCTCAGTTTGATGCTGGACACGAATGGACGCAAAGTTTTTACCGGAAAGAACACAGTGGAAGAGGTGGAGCCTGTCAGTGTGGCTCCCCGGGTGAAGCAGATCACAGATTTCCTCTATATAGACGGGGAACTGCATCGTCCTCCTAAAGCCACCTTTTCGTGGGGGAGTTTGGCCTTCACAGGTGTGGTCACAGAAGTTCAGCAGCACTACACCATGTTTACCAGTGACGGTATCCCTGTCAGGGCCAAACTGGATGTCACATTCCGTTCGGTGATCGATGTGGAGAAACAGCAGCGCCAGCAGCCTCTTCAGTCTCCGGACCGGACAAAGCGGCGCACGGTAACGGCCGGGATGCAGTTGTGGAATCTGGCGTTGGAGGAGTACGGCGACATGGAACAATGGCGCACCATCGCTAAGGCCAATGGGATTATGAATCCATTGGATATCACACCTGGCCAGGTGTTGAAAATTCCCGCACTGTGACGGGTTTGAAGGAGCAGGAACATGGATCTGATGTCAAGCAATGAACATTATGAATACCAGCAACTGGCACGGAAATACGGGAATTTCCTCCAGCCGGCGTTTCAGATTTTCGTGGAGGGCACAGAAGTTGCCTGTTCTGGGAAAATCGCTGTTCAGAATGTGAATGTCACCCTCTCGTGCGGGGAAGCGAATGCGTGCAGGATCACAGTTCCGGCTCCTTACGATTTGGAGAAATCTACTTTTGGCGTCAAACAGATGGATCTGTTGGCGCTGGGGAAAAAAGTTTCTGTAAAGCTGGGGTATGGTTCCGCTCTGATGGAAGTGTTCCGGGGATTTATCTCGGAAGTGGAGGTGGAATACAGCGCTACCCCGCAGATCATCGTCACCATGATGGATCTGCGAAAGCTGATGATGTCCTCCCGCCGGATGCGTCAAATGACTGTAAAAGCGCCATCTGACGCGGTGAACAAAGTGATGGAATCCTATCGCAAACTCTACGATCACTTGTCCATCCAGGCGGACAAGGCGGAAGCGGAACCCTTCCAGTTAAAACAGCATAGTGAGTCGGACTTCGATTTTGTAATGCGTATGTGCCAGGCTGTGGGCAAGGAATTTTTCTTGCTGGGGGGAGATGTGTACTATCAGTCACGGGATCGGTATCCCAATTCTGTGATCACGCTGTCCCCTCAAGGGGGCGGGATCATGTCCTTTTCCAGTCAGATCAGCTATGAAGTCAAGCGGTTTTTGGCCATTGGACGTGAACCCAATTCCAAGAAGGAAATCTACCGCAGCCGCACCTATCGTTCGGAGTTCGTCAAAAAGACTTTATTGCCTTCGCCGCCGCCCACGGTCCACGCTTCGCCGTCTATCCGGTCAGTGGCGGACGCGGAGAAATGGTTGGACGACGCGGTGCGAAAGGAAAAAGAGAAAGGGATCTCTGCAACGGTGCGCTGTCTGGGCTTGCCGGATATTGGCCCAGGACACTACATGCAGTGCAGCAAGTTAGGTGCTCCTTTTGACAGAAAGTATTTTATTGAAAGCGTGAACCACTCCATTGGAAGCGACGGTTTTACCACCGAGTTGACACTGAGTGGTTGAAAAGTGAAAGGAGGATCTCCATGGGGATGTATGACGAGCTGCACAGCTCTGGTAAAAAAGGCAAAAAGCCGGCACATCAGATCACACTGGGCACAGTGGTGGAGAACTGGAGCAAAGACCATCCAGGCATGGTGAAAGTCAAGATCCATATGGAGGAATCCTCTGAGAATGTCACGGGTTGGATCCCCGTTGCGTCGCCGTACAGCGGGGCAAAGTATGGTTTCTATTTTTTGCCGGAGATCGACGATGAAGTGGTCATAGCCTACGATTACGGTGTGGGTGAGTGCCCTGTGGTGGTGGGCAGTGTCTGGAACAAGGAGAATCTTCCCCCGGAAGGTGCTCCTCAGGAAAAGAACACCATCAAAAAGATCCGTACCAAAGGCGGTCACGAGATCGTTTTTGAAGAGACCAAGGACGCGGAGAACATCTGCGTGAAAAGCTCCACTGGATTGTACTTGAAACTGGAGGATAAACCTTCGGTGATCACGCTGTCCGATCAGGATGGAAAGAATTATCTGAAGATGGACTGCAAAAACGGCGAGATCACTTTATTGGCAGACCAAAAGATCTCTTTGCAAGCCAACGGCAAGGAGATGCTTCTGCTGGATGGCAAGGCGGACAAGATCGTGGCCAACGCGAAGCAGATCCAGCTGAAAGCCTCTGCCAGTTTCCAAGCGGAGGGCAAATCCACGGAGATCAAGGGCGATTCCACAAAAGTTTCTGCCAACAGCTCCATGGAGGTACAGGGAACCAACACCACGGTCAAGGGCAACGCCAAACTGGGTGTGGAGAGTTCGGGCATCACGGAAGTGAAGGGCAGTATGGTAAAGATCAACTGAGCTAGGGGGGACAAGCGTGCAGGAAAAAGATCAGGCAAAAGAATTTTTAGGAGTTGGCTGGAAGTTCCCGCCGCAAGTGGACCCTGTGACCGGCCGCATCCAGACCTCCGGCTACGAGGAAAATGTGGCGGAATCGGTCCGGTTGATCCTTTCCACTCGAAAAGGGGAACGGATGATGAATCCGGAGTTTGGCTGTGGCTTGTTCCAGTACTTGTTTGGAGAGGCGGATTATACGACTCTGGTCCAGATGGAACGAGAAGCACAGGACGCTTTGGTCCGCTGGGAGCCCAGGATCCGGGATATCACGGTCCAGGCCCAGATGGATCGGATGGAACCTTCCAAGGTGAACCTCTATATCCAGTATTGGGTGCGTTCCACCAATAACCCGTTCAATTTGGTATATCCGTTTTATTTGCAGGAAGGCAATGATTGAAAGAAAGGAGAGATGGCCTGATGAAAGCCCCGGAGCTGGACCGGCGTTCCCACAAGGACGTGCTGGAGCAGATGCAGAAGCTGGCGGAAAGTTACACTCCAGAGTGGCGCTTTGATCGAGAGCACCCCGATGTGGGAACGGCTCTGGCGTTGATATACTCGGACATGTTTTCACGGACCATTCGGCTGTTCAACCAGTCCGCACAAAAGAATCAGACCTCCTTCTTCAATCATCTGGAGACAGGGATGGATCCGGCCACCCCGGCCTATGGGTATCTGACTTTCACTTTGGCAGGTCAGGTGGATCACGGCGTGGAGGTACCTCGGGGAACTCAGGCTGTGGCTGAAGGCGTCGAGGGAGACTTGATCTATGAGACGGTGAATGACTTGTATGTCACTCCGGCTCAGGTGGAGATCGTGTTCGACACTGACGGCGCGGAGGATCAGATCAGCTGTGTTTACCAGCGGGAAAATTTTGAGTTGGACCCTCAGCCTTTCCCACTGTTTGAAGCGCAGGGAGATAATTTGCAGCGTCACCGGCTCTACTTTTGCCACGATACCGCGCTGAAACTGGAACGTGGCGCTCAGATCGAGCTGGATTGGGGCGATCAGCTGGCGGATCCGGATTGGGCGGATCTGAACCGGGACGTGCTGGACCCTGACACTTTGGCGTTCTATTACTATACGGGGGATGGCCAGTGGGCAGAGCTCATGCAGCGGCCAGGCAGGAATGGTCGAATCCTGCTGGACTATCCTGACGGCGCGGAACCTTTCGCGCCAGCCCGTCTGTTGGGAAAGGACGGTTATTGGATCTGCTGCGAGGCGCTTCAGGTCCCCAGGCTGGAGAACTTGTCCCTTTCCCGCTTCTCACTGCGGACTCAGGGAAACGATCTGCTGCCGGACGTGATCCATGCCGCAGGAACAGATCAGGACCAGCACAGCTATTTCCCCTTTGGGGAGCGTATGGGACTCTCTGACGCGGTGTATTTTGGGTCGGAAGAGGTGCTCTGCAAACGGGGCGCTCAAGTGCAGCTGCAATTCAACATGGATTTTCTTCGGATCCCAGTGGAGATCGATCCCCAGAAACCTCAAATCGACTGGAAAATGATCATGAAGCGGTCGGATTTTCAGCCGGATATGGAATATGACGTGACGATCGACGAGGTCGTCTGGGAGTATTTCAACGGTCAAGGCTGGAGCCGTTTGTTCCCTGACCAGCGTTACAGTGACATCTTTACCACCCGGTACGGTACGGTGGGACAGGTGAAACTGATGGATTTTGTTTGCCCTCAGGATATAGAGCGGATCATTGTCAACTCCCACGACACCTTTTTCATCCGGGCAAGGATCTTGAAGATCAACAATCTTTACAAGACGAAAGGCCACTTCATCACACCGTTGCTTTCGGAAACAATGTTTTCCTACCAGTATCCCCAGCCTGGGATCAGTCCTTTACAAGTAGCTTGGGAAAACAATCTGGAGCTGGAGGACTGGAGCGGCTGTCAGATGCCGATCAATCCCTTCCAGCGTATGGAACAGCAGAAGAGAGCGATCTATTTTGGATGGGAGATTCCACCGGTGGGCGGACCTATCAAGTTGTTTTTCCAGATGAAGAGCACTTTGGCGGATCTGGCCCCGGATCTTGCTTGGGAATACTGGAATGGAACTGGCTGGCGAGAGCTGAACTTGGTAGATGAGACCGCCGGCTTGACGAAAAGCGGATTGATCACCATGATCGGCAGCCCGGATTTTGCCCGGTGCCCCCTGTGGGGAAGGGATCTGTACTGGATCCGGGTGACCGACCGGCAGAACGTATACCGCAGGGAAGGACGCCGCAAGGGATACCCTCTGGTGGTAGGAATGTTTCCCAACACCACCCGTATCCTCAACATCCGGACCAGAGAGGAAGCGCTGTTCTCTATTGAGCCACATCAGGAGAACTTGCGCTGTCAGCTTCCGGACCGTCACCTGTATCAGGTGGAAGTCTGGGTTTGTGAGACTGGTCAGCTGGAAACTCGGGAACTGGAACGTTTGGAACGGGAGCGGCGAGTGCGGAAGGAGACGGACGGCAGCGGTACGGTGCAGCAGATCTGGGTGCTCTGGAAGGAAACCGAAGATTTTGTCCTCACCGACGGCAGCAGCCGTTGTTATCGCGTGGACCGCAATGAGGGAGCCATTTTCTTCTCCGATGGGGTCCATGGAAAAATCCCAGCGGCGCAGCCGGGGGAGAGTATCCGAGTGCTCTATTCCACCGGAGGCGGCCAGGAGGGCAATCAGGAGACCGGCGCCATCAACCGGCTGAATCGGAACATCCCTTATATCAGTGAGGTGTTTAACCCGGAACCTACTGTGGGCGGCAGCGATCAAGAGACCGCGGACGAAGCCATGGCCCGCACAGCGTCCTCCTTCAGCCATAGATTCCGGGCAGTGACTGCTAGGGATTATGAAAATCTGGCCCGTCAGGCGCATCGGTCGGTATTCCGGGCAAAGTGCTTTTCAGGTTATGACGGAAAAGGCTGCCGCTGCCCGGGCGCGGTGACTTTGGTGCTGCTTCAGAAAGATTATTTTGGCAGCCGGAAATATTTTGACCTGGTTCAGAATCAGGTGCTGCAATTCCTTGATGGAAAGGTGAGCGACAGCTTATTGGAATCCGGAAAGCTGTATGTGGTGGAACCTCAGTTTTTGGAATTGCGGGTCAAGGCGGAGATCTATGTAGAGAGCTTTGACCAGATCTTCCAGGTGCGTCATGATACGGAATGGGCCTTAGCCAAGTTCATCGATCCCATCCACGGCAATTTTGATGGGGGAGGCTGGACCATCGGCACCATCCCCAATGTGACGCAGCTGACAAATGTGATAAAGAGCGTGGCGAATATCAGTCAGATCAAATCGGTCTCCCTTTCAGCGTATCTGCTGGCAAGCGGCGGCCGTCAGGAGATCAATCTGGATCATCAGGATCAGTACCGGTTTGCACTGCCTGTCAGCGGTACACACGATCTTTATCTGACTCTGGGATGAAGCGGTCATCCTTTAGAAAGCCCAGATCATTGACGAAAAGAGGTGGAGCATTTTGCTGCCGGAAATTTCATTGGACCAACAGAGTTTTCGGGATATTTTAGACGACGCCATAAAGCAGATTTCCAGGATTTACCCCGCATGGACCAACTATAACGGGGCTGATCCGGGCATTACGCTGCTGGAATTGTTTTCTTGGTTCCAGGAGATGCAGCAGTATCATCTGGACCAGATCGGAGAGAAAAACCAGCGGAAATTCCTGAAGCTTTTAGGTGTGCGGCCCCAGAGAATGCAGCCATCTTCCGCGCTGATCCATGTCACTGGGCTCCAGGACGATCTGCTCCTGCGGGAGTCGGAATGTTTTTTTGCCGGGCACATCCCGTTTGAGACGGTGGGACGTCAGCAGCTGGTCAAGGCAAAAGTGGTGCTTGGCCGGTCCACAGTCCGGGGAAAGAGCAGCGACTGGGATCTTCTCCGAGTGGAACCCGGCGGCAAGATCCAGTTCGCGCCTTTTGGACGGCGTCCGCAAAAAGACGATATTTTTTCCTTAGGCTTCGATGCTCCCCTGCCCACGGGGAAACAGATCTCTTTGTATCTGGAGATCTTTGACGGCCATTCGGTGAGTCGAAACCCCATTCGGGAAGGAGACGGTTTTCAACCTCTGGCAAAGCTGCGTTGGGAGATGTACACCTCTCAAGGCTGGAAGGAACTGACACTGCTGGAAGACAGTTCTTATCAGATGTTGCAAAGCGGATTCCTGCGTTTTTGTCTGGAGGATTCCATGGCGCCCGGAGAGAACGGTCTGTACTGGCTGCGGGCAGTGGTAGAACAAAGCTGGTACGAGGTGGCGCCGATCCTGACGGGAGTGTATGGGAATCTGTTAGAAGTGTCTCAAAAGAACACGCTTGCGGACTTCCGGGAATACCCCGCAGTTCCTGGTGAGACAGCGGAGATTCCTTTGGACCACCGGTTGGAGGACCAGTATCTGTTCCTTCTCCGAGAGGCAGAAGGGTATCGGGAATTGGCAGAGGACCGTGTACAGTTTGAGCCTCAGGCGGACGGCAGTATGACAGCTTTTGTTCCAGTGGAGCAAGGTGCGCAAGCTGTGCGGGTTCTGTTCTGGGACGCCGCTTCTTTGCGGGAACTGCTGGTAGCATGGGCCGACGGTTTCCCAGGGCAGAGCTATCGGGTGGAAGCTGCGGGGATACTGGCGGAAGAACTGGAAGTATTGGTAAAAGAACCTGACGGTCTCTGGCACGTTTGGACCCAGGTGGATGATTTTGACAGTTCTACTCCGGAAGACCGGCACTTTTGTTATGACGAGACCCTGGGTCGTCTCAGTTTTGGCAACGGTGAGCAGGGAATGGCGCCAGAGGGCCAGATCCGTTTGGAACGGGCGGTGGTCAGCGAAGGCGTGGACGGAAACGTCAAACAGCAGCAGATCAACAGCAGCCCTGCTCTTCCGCCAGACGCTCAGGTGACCAACTACTGGCTGGCCACAGGCGGCAGACAGGGAGAAACACTTCCCCAATGCTTCCTGCGTGCCAGAAAGCAGTTTCACCACTCGGAGCGGGCGGTGACCGCGGAAGATTATGAAGAGAAAGTCCGCAGCGCGCCGGGGCTGATGATCCAAAATTGCCGGTGCGTGCCTGTGTCCCGGCTTCCTCAGAAAGAGGGCGTAGGGGACAACGGCGTAGCAGTCGTGGTACAGCCTTTTTCCGACGGTCGGAGAGACAAGCTCAACGAGGGATACTTTCGGAACTTGTATAGCTTGCTGGACCGCTATCGTTTACTGGGGACCCGGGTACGGGTCCTATCTCCAGAGTATATCGGCATTACGGTCTACGCGGAGATCCATATCAGGCCTTATTATCAGGGTGCGGAACAACGTGTCCGAGAGACCGTGGAGCGGTTTTTCCGCACGGCGGACTGGATCTTTGGAGAGCCAGTCCAGTACAGCGCTTTGTACGGGTGTTTGGATACGCTGGATTGCGTGCTGGCAGTGGAATCCCTCATCATGGAAGCCAGGGGTTCCGGGGTCAGCCGGAACCGGAGCGGGGACGTGATTTTGCCCCCTAACGGTCTGGTGTTTTTGAGCCGTGCAGAGTATAATTGGAAAGACGGGGAATAAGGGGGGCGTCATGAGAGCGACTGAGAAATACTTCCTATTCAATAAGCGCCCTGATTTTCAGCGGGGAGTGTGGCAGAACCTCCGCTGGGAGGACCGGGGGCTGTGCCTTGCGGATCCTGACGGTCCCCGCGGTGTGTATCTTTCTCCCTTGCTGGACAGCCGTGAGCGGGAAACGGACTGGCATCGTGGCCTGATCAAAAGTCACAGCTTGGGGGACGGTTCCCTGATCTTCTCCTTTTATTGCAGTGACTCTCCCGAACTGATCGATCAGCAGGGCCGGTCTTGGAAGCTTTCCGAGTACCTGAAAACTGACCAGGTGGAGCTGTGGGAGAAAGAACAGACTTTGCAACCTTATCTGGTGCGCCGGATCCAAGATCCGAAAGACGTGCTGCTTCACGATATTTCCGGCAGGTATCTGTGGTTTGAGATTCAGTTTTTCGGCCAGCAGGGACGCTCTCCCTCTGTGGCAGGGGTGAAGCTGTTGTTCCCAAAAGCCAGCTGGCTGGACTATTTGCCCGAGGTCTACCAACGGGATGCCGGCGGTTTCTTAGACAGATATCTTTCACTGTTCCAGTCTCTTTACGACGATCTGGAGGAGGAGATCCGTCAAGTGTCCTCTTCGCTGGAACTGGACACGGCGGGAAAGGAATTCCTGGAATGGCTGGCTGGATGGCTGGGCATGGAAGAGGGATACCTCTGGGAGGAAGAGAAGCTGCGCTACCTTCTGCGACACGCTATGGAGTTTTATTCCAGGAAGGGAACAGTGGAATCCCTAAAGCGTCTGGTCAAGCTCTCTACCGGAACGGAGCCCTATGTGGTGGAACAGCATCAGCTGGAAGCGTTTCGACGGGATGTGGTCCAGATGGCCCGGCTCAAACGGCTCTATGGGGAGGATCCCACGGTGGTGACGGTATGTCTGCCTGCCAGTGCGGTGCCCACTAACAGAGAATTTCAGACGTTGATGAAGCAGATGGAACAGGTGAAGCCTGCTCAGGTGGAGATTCAGTTGGTGCTGCTGAAACCGTATCTGTTTTTGGATGGTTATACATATTTGGGTGTCAACAGTGTTTTGGGGCGTTATGAGCCCTTGCATTTGGATGGGCATTCCACTGTACCGCTGATTACCGTTGGCGGGTCAGAAGAAAGGGAGGATCGGACTTGAAAAACTTAAAGTACTTTCCATTTGAGAGAAACCGCTATTTTTACGGGAAATTGCTGACGGTGGATGACTTTGAAACCGAGCAGAAATATATGAACGACAAGCGCAGGATGATCAACCGGTTCTTGCTGGGCACGGGTGTGGTGTGCGGCATGAACGTGGTGGAGGTGGATACGAAGAGCGTTTCCATCGAAATGGGTCTGGCGCTGGACTTCTCCGGCAGAGAGATCGTCATTGACATGCCTGTCATCAAACGGCTGGAGTTGATCGACGGTTTCCACAACGGGGAAACCGAGTTGGAAGAGAGCGGCAACTACGACGAGACGCTGTATCTGTGCGTGGAGTATTCCGAAACGAAAAAAGATCCGGTCCACAATATCGCCGGCGGTGGGACCTCCCTGCAAAAGGTGGAACATAACAAGTACCAGGAAGGGTACCATCTGTTCATTACGGATAAGGCGCCGGACGAGACCCGTTTCGGTATGATCGGGAGCTATCAGGACTGGCAGACGCTCTACTGGGACAATGGAATCCGCATCCAGCAGATCTGCCCCAAATATGCTTCCGCGCAGGAGGAGACGGAACTGACCGTGGTGGTGGAGAACTTCGGTCAGAGCCAGCCGGTGCGTTTTTCCTATGAGTTGGAGCTGACTTACCTGAACTATCAGGGAAGCAACCATCTGACTGTGGAGTTTGACGAGAGCAAACTGGAAAAGAGCAACCGATACACCCTGCGTTTCCCGGTGAAGGCAATGCCTGTGGACGGCGCTCGGGGAACGGCTGCGGTCAAGGCTGGTTCTGTGTCTCTGTGGCTGGGACCGACTCAGCTTTCGCCAGAGATCCAGGCGGAAAGCGGCGTTCAGATCATTCACGGCGATGTGAAAGAAGCCATTCTGCATCACTACTACAACAGCGCGATGGAAGAGATCGCGGAGAACAGCGAGCAGCCCAGCATTTGTCTGGCGCGGATCCAGCTGATTCGCAGCAAGAACCGGTATTCCATCCGCAGTGTGGAAAGTTTGGCATCTCGCCAGGCAGTACTCAACCTGCCCTTGGTTTCCGTGCTCAACCAGTTTACCGGCCGGGAACTGGAACGGCTGAGCGAGAACCGTCCTGCCAAAGAGCTCTCCACTGCTGGAGAGACCGCTCTGGCAGCCCACCGCCAGGATCTGCAATGGAGCACAGGCGTTGTGCGCATGGACTTGGGTCTGGGCGGCAAAAAAGGCCAGCGGTTCTTCTCGGAGGAGATCTCCCATGGCTTGGGACTGGGAGCGGTAACTATTCTGCTTTCCATGGAAAGTGTTACCGATCCTGGCAGGATCCTTTATTCCGGATCCCCTGAGATCTTTGATCTGGAAAATGACCAGTTCGGCGCGGAGCTGGCCTCTCAGCTGGATATGAGCAAGGGCGTGTTTCGCATTGGTCTGCGGCTGACGGCAGCATCGCCCCAGAGATATGTGACTGTCCGGTGGACCGCGTTGCGGGACAAGGCCGACTCGCCGGAGGAAAAGACCCAGGCTCAGCTCTTTATCAAGCCCAATATGGCGGAGTTGCGTACCCGGGAAAGCCTTTCCTTTGAAGCTGTCTGCCCCAAGATGCCCGACCAGCGGGTGCGCTGGACCGTAAAGAGCGCTGAAGGCGGCGCCATCGACAAAAATGGGCTCTATACTGCTCCCAACACAGCTGGGGTCTATGAGATCGTTGCCCAATCCATTTCTGATCCGAAAATGACGGCTTCCGCGTTTGCTGTGGTGCGGGATCCTTCAGGTACAAAGGAGTGAGACCATGCTGATCCAATCGCTGGAACAGACCTTTACCGTGATCCAACTGCTCAGCAGCAGTGACCTTTCGGTCAGCTACTTGTGCAGAGATTACGCCCAGCAAAATCCCAGCGATTATCTTCTGGTGCAGGTGAAGGAACCGGAGCTGGTCAAACGGATCGTACCGGTTTTTATGGAGTTTACCCGGGAGGATACTTTCAAGGACTTTGCAGGGAGTTTTCCAAAAGATGGCAGTGTGTATGGGGTGTTCCATTACAGCAGTTTTCCCACTTGGGCGCAAAAGCGGGAGCGGGAGAGCTGCGGGCTGATGGAGCGGCTGGAAATCGCGAAAAATCTCTTGGATAAAATGCTGCTTTACCGAATGCCCTTGTATTTCCAAAGACATGTGCTCACCCCGGACCGAGTGTGTGTGGCGCCGTCTTTGGAGATCGGCTTCCGGTATGAACTGCAAGATATAGGCTTTTGCTTCTCTGTCACACAGGAACAAGTTTCTCTGGCGTTTCAACAGTTTTTCGAGGATCTGTTTTCTGAGGAACTGGAATTGCAGAGCAGCCAAAGTTTGGAGGAGTTCGTGCTGGACTGTGTAAAAGCAGACAGTTTGGAGGACCTGTACCGCCGCTTTATCCCGTTGTACCAGTCTTTGCGGGAACAGCTTGGTAAGCCTCAAACCAGACCTCCCCAAAGAAACAGTAAGGCTTTTCAGATTTGGGAGATCGTAAAGGACGCGGTCAGGCTCTTACGTCCTGTTCTGGCGGCGGCAGTGATCCTAGCGGTGATTATTTACCTCATCGCCACTTGGAATGTGGGCAGTCAGCAGGCAGACGGCGCTGGGACAATTTCTTACATAGGGACGGTAGAGATTAAAGAATAGGGGGTGCGAGATGCGGTTTCAGAGTAATTTTCAGTGGGATCAGGTCCTGAAATATGGTGCGCAGCGTTTGACACGCACCGTCAGCAGACCCATCAACGCCCTCTACCGCAAGGTTCGTTTTGCCATGAACCCCACCAGCTTTGTCAACAAAGTGGTGGGAGATATCGACCAAAACGTCAAGCAGATCGCGAAGCCGCCCACCACATTGAAGGGCTTTGTGGCTATCGGAAGGCATTATGTGGCTAAAAAGCTGCTGTTCGCTTTGGCTTTGGTGGTCTTGCTGCTGGTCGTGGTGTTTTTCAAGCTGGCTCTACCGGCGATACAGTCCCAGTTTTTCACAAAGACCATGTATCTCAACAGCCAGGAGATGATCGGCTATACTGGCAAAGTGGAACTGCTGGCGCGGGAGACAGATCAGCTGATCTTCCGGGGCAGGATGGAACAGGGACGGATCACCGGCAGCGGTGAACTGTGGGATTACAATGGTGTGTTGGTCTACCGGGGCGAGTTCCTTCTTGAGGAGTATTCCGGTATGGGAGAGCTGTACTATCCCAACGGGAAAACCCAGTACAAGGGAGAGTTCCTGGCAAATCAGTATGCAGGGAACGGAAAGTTCTACCGGGAAGACGGCACCTTGGAATATGAAGGAGCCTTTGAAAGCGGAGTCTATCAGGGCAGCGGCAGGCTTTATGGTGAAAGCGGCGCTGTGCTCTATGAAGGCGCTTTTGACAAAGGCGTCTATCAAGGCGAGGGAAAGCTTTACACCTCGGAAGGTGAGCTGTTGTACGAGGGAGGCTTTTCCGCAGGGAACTATGAGGGTGAAGGCAAACTTTATGAGAATGGAAGTTTGATTTACAGCGGCCAGTTCTCTGGCGGCAAGCGCAGTGGTACTGGTGTACAGTACGCCCAAGACGGGACTGTGCTTTTCCGGGGGACCTTTGAAGACGACCAGCCAATGGATGGGACAGGTAAGGTGTATTCCGAAGAGGGAAAGCTGCTCTATGAGGGAGCGCTATCCAAGGGGGTATACCATGGAGAAGGGAAATTGTTCGACCCGGCGGGCTGGCTGCTTTACGAAGGCGCGTTTGAAAACGGCGTGTACCAGGGAACGGGCAAACTGTACCAGTCCAATGGCCAGTTGGTATATGAGGGAGCTTTTGTGGCCGGTTTGTACGAAGGCAAAGGCAAAGAGTACGAAAACGGCGTTTTGATCTATGAAGGCGAGTTCCAAGCTGGCAAACGGAACGGAGCCGGCGTCCTGTACGACAGTGAAGGGAATGTCCTTTACGAAGGTACCTTCCAAGATGGTCTTCCGATGGAAGGCAACGGCGCGGTGTACGATGGTGACCGCCTGGTGTACGAGGGCGGCCTCGTGGATGGCGTCTATCAAGGAGAAGGAACTCTCTACCGGGAGGACGGCAGCGTTCTGTATAGTGGCGAATTTGTGGACGGTAAGTATGAGGGAAAGGGTTCCCTGTACTTTGCCAACGGTGAGCTGCGTTATGAAGGCGCTTTCGTCCAGGGACAGTTCCAAGGGGACGGCGTCCTGTATCGAGAGGATGGGACTACCCAGTATGAAGGAGCTTTTGCCGCTGGTCAGTATGAAGGCGAAGGCAAACTCTACGACGGAAAAGAACGCCTGGTGTATGAGGGCGCTTGGTCCAAGGGAAAGCGTTCTGGCGAAGGCATAGCGTATGACGCGGAGACTGAACGGATCCTCTACGAGGGTGAATGGGAGAGAGATCTCTATTCCGGCGCCGGCCAGCTCTATGATGTGAAGCGGGACGCGCTGCTGTATGACGGGGAGTTCTACCGTGGTGTGTATCAGGGCAGCGGCAAGCTGTACAATACCCAGACCGGGAAACTGATTTATGAAGGCAATTTCCTTTCCGGAAAATATGAGGGGGATGGTGTTGCCTATACCAGTGACGGCCGCCTGCTTTACGAAGGAGGATTCCGGTCGGGTCTGTATGACGGGAAAGGCACTCTTTATGATCCCGCAACAGGTAAGGTGGTAGAGACGGGCGAGTTCCGTAATGGTGTTTTGGTCACACCTGATTCTGAATTGAACGGCAGTGAGGATGAGTCATCTTCAGAGAGTTCCGTCCCGGATGAAACGGTCTCTTCTCAGTCGGTCGTATCTCAGAATGAGACCACTATGGAGGCGTTTTCGATGTTGTCTCCATTGAAAACCAGAAAGGGGTGAACCAGCTGTGGGTGAATATACGGCGTTCGCGGACTTGAGCGGAGCGCTTATCAAGCTGCTTCAGGCATACTTGGTGCCGGATACCGTGCGCAGTGTTGACAGTATTGGTCTGTGCAGTCCCGCAGATCACGGGGATTTTCTGCTGGGGGTCCACCTGTATTCCATTGAGGAGTGCGCTGAGATTCGGGAGACAGAGATGGTCAGCCGGGGATTGCAGCAACAGCAGTATCCACCCAGTTATTACCAGCTGTACTATATGATCACGCCCTACTCTACCAGCAGCTTGAAATTTCGCGCGGAAGAAGAGCAGCGTATCCTGGGCAGGGTGGCGCAGGTGATCAGAGATTATGGCTTTTTTGACGGGGAGACTTATCACCCCGTATCAGCGCCGAAAGGGCTGGATGTCAGGATGGAATGGGTCACACTGACCACCGAGGAAAAGCTGAAGATCTGGAATGTGCCGGACGCGCCTTATCGCACCTCGCTGTTTTACAAGGCGCTGCCTGTGGCAGTGGCTTCTACCAAGATGAAGCGGATCCGCAGGGTCACTGGCTTCGACTTGTCTGTCAACGAAAAAGAACAGCCCTGACTGCGGCTGTGAAAGAAAGGGGGAAATGTCGTGGCGACGTGGAACACGGTCAAAATTGGCTGGAAAGCAGATTTTGTGGTGGCCTGTGTGGACAGTGTCACTGGGAGGATCGTTCGGGACGCTGCGCTTCAAGTGTGGTCACCCGGCCACCCCAGACCTGTGCGCAAATCTGACGGTTACTATGTGTTCCTGGGCTGCGGGCAGGGAACGGTTTCTGTCCAGATAAAGTCTCCTATGTTCCAGGACGTTTCCCTGGAACAGGAACTTCCCGATCCCCAAGGAAGCCTTCCTGTGCGCTGGGTGAGACTTACCCCGAACCGCAGCTACCCTTTTCCGGAAGGCACAGCTTTTATAGAAGGAACGGCCGCCCCTGGAAGCCGGATGGCGGCGATAGGAGGCCGGCCTCTGCGGCTGGGAGAAGATTGCAAAAAAGGCGCTGAGGTCATACGGCTCCATCTGCCTTGGGAGATCCGATTGGATGGAGCGCTGCTGGCTGTGACAGTGAAAGGCCAGAAAACTGTGGAGAAGCTGCGTCTGGGAGAGCTTTTGGATGAGGGGCAGTATCGTGTGGACGTCCCCTTGAAAAAAGAGTACTACATGGCGCAGACGGCACTGCTGCCAGTGTGGGAAACCACAGTGGAAGAAGACGGTCATTTTTGGCTGGCGCTCCCGGGTGCGTTGGGGACGGAAGCCCGATGCAGTTGTATTGGCCCGAGAGGTACACGGCCTAAGGAACGGGAGATCTTCCTTCAGGAGACCCTCACAAAACTGGACTTTTGAAGCGAAAAGTCCCTGATACAAAGATCCCAAAGCACGAGAAAGACAGGTTGATCGGCAGACGGGAATGGGAAAGGCGGAACAAAAATGGCAATGGCGGTTCGTGCGGGAGCAATGCTCAAATGCTCGTTTGGAGTGGCACCCTCTGTTTTGGCGGTGCTGCCTACCAACCGGGTGCTCAATGGAGCTCCTTTGGCAACGATCATGGACTATGTTCCCATGGTCAATATTCCTCCTTTTGGAGTGTGCAACTGTCCCGCGAATCCCGCGGTGGTGGCCGCAGGCGGAGCGGCGCCCTGTACGCCGCTCATCGTGGCGCCTTGGACGCCTGGAAGCCCTACGGTGACCATCGGAGGATTTCCCGCATTGAACCAGAGCTCTCAGTGCATATGCACCTGGGGTGGTGTGATCACTGTCGCGAACCCCGGTGTCACCAATGTTATGGTCCCTTAGGAGGTACGGCATGAAGAAACGACTAGAAAAAATAGCGCTGGCAGCGTTGGTGTTTTGTGTAGCGCTGGCAGCCGTTGTCACCATCTTTACCAGGGAGCAGCCGCTTCACTATATCTTGGATTCTGTGATTTCCAATGATCTGGTTTATGGCATTGATGACGACGAGGATAAAGTGCGTTTTTTTGTCGCGGATACCTCCGGTGTGATCCAGGATCAGTTTACTGTGGATCGTGAGGACGGCGGCGGAGTCTATAATGTGTTCGACTACATCTCTCTGGATAAGGGAGGCATGTATGTATATGGCGCCAAGATCGACACCGTTACCAATACATATTTGGATGAGTCGGTCTATTACTGCGACTTTAAAAAGGGGCGTTTGGAGCACTATCGAAAACTTCCGGTGATCTATCCGGATGGGCAGAACAACTTATCCGTCAAAGTTGAGAACGGACTGGTCACTTACTTGACCTACGAATTTTTAGATGATCTGGTGGTTACGGTCCACAGAATGGATCAAAGTGGTCAAGTGGAGGATATCCATCAGCTGTATTTCGACCCCTATGTAAATATCTACGACTATGCGTACAGCGACAAATGGAAATTGGTATTCATCACTCCGGACAACAAGATCTACCGTTCTTTGGAGAATGGAAGTTCCGTACAGGTGTATCCCAAGGATGACAATGTCCATCAGCTGACAGATTTTTACTATGCCGGCGGGGATTATGTGTACGTTACGGATGTGGTGCTGGGCCAGGTGCTGCGGATCGACCTGAATTCCGGTGGCGCGGTGCCTATCCACAACGTCAATCTTACCATGGGCGACGGGTATCGGTTCAGCGATTTTGAAAAGATCCGTTACAAAGAAAACGGGGATTTTTGCGCCACAGTGCAGCTGGATAGTGATTCCAGCGGTTTGGGGCTTTACCGGGATGGCTCTTTCAAGGTGTTGGAAAGTTTGGAAAAAAAGCCGGCAGCCTGCTGGGGGACCTTCTTCTGGACGCTATTGTGGACAGTGGTAGTAGTTCTGCTCCTGTTGGGGATCTATGAGCTGTTTTTGTTGCTCACCCGGCGGCGGTTCCCCATCTTGGCCAAAATGATTTTGGCGCTGCTCCCTGTGGTGATCCTCTGCGCGCTGGTCACACGGTTTTACATGCAGCGCAACTTGACTTCCGAGCTGATGAGCGCCCAGTACCGGGAGCTTTACCAGAACAGCCAGAATTTTCTGGCAGGAGTGGATGCGTTCTACTGGACGGATATCGATCCTGCCGACGCGTATGAAACCAATGAATATTTCGATTTCCAAGATCTGTTTTTCAATCGAAACAGTACGGCAGTGCAGCTGCTGGGCAGTGCCGATGAAGGCAGTTCGGACGTCAACTATTTCTCCTATCTTTTCGCCTATCGGGTGAAGGATGGCAAGCTGTACTCATATTTCTGCGATCCTCAGCCGGTGAATACTCCGGTGGAATACAAACAGAGCCGGGAGCTGGTCGCTGATTTCTATGAGTGTGTAGAAAAAGGACAGCCGGTAAAGGGCGAGTATCGGGATAAATTCGGCAACTGGAGCGTGGTGCTGGTCCCTGTCTTTGATGACGAGGGGAATGTGGCCGCCGTGCTGGAATCCGGTATGTCGAAAGTGCTGCTGGATTACAACATCCGCCAGGAGATCCGGTATCTCACCATTGTGAACATGCTGATCCTGACGGCTATGATGGTCTTTATCGCAGTGATCCTCACATATGGCCTCTATCCGTTGAAGCGCCTGAAAAGAGGTGTGGAGGAAATGCTGGACGGTCATTTGGGAGTGACAGTGCCTGTGCGGGGCAGGGATGAGGTTGCGGAGATCTCTGAGGTGTTCAACCGCATGTCCCAGAGCATCCAAAACCATTTTCAGCAGATGGAGCGGTTTAACCGGGCGAGTTTCCGCTTTATTCCTTCTCAGATTTTCCGTCTGCTTCACAAAGAAGGCGTGGCCGATGTGCAGAAGGGCGATAACACCACCCAGTCCACAACGGCGTTGTCCTTCCACACTGTGACCTTCCATACCCGGATGCGCACCATGACCGGTGAGGAAATGTACCGCTTTATCAACCGGATCTTGTCAGTGACCGTACCCGCTATCCAGGAAAAGAACGGCGTCATCAGTCAGTTTGAGAACGCCGGGATCGAAGGCTTTTTCACAGATTCCAGCGATACCGCGCTGAGCTGCGCTGTATCCATCTGCCAGAGAATGCTCCCCTTAGGGGAAGAACCTGGATTCGAGGGAGTACGGCCTGCGGTCGGACTTAACTACGGCTCCACAAAACTGGGCATTGTGGGTACGGACCAGCGTTTGGAAGCTGTGGCGATTTCCGAGTCCACAAACCTGGCGAAGTTTTTGCAGAAGATAGCGCCCAAATATTCCGCGCGGATCCTGGTGACAGGCACGCTTTTGGAGCAGATCCCTGACGCACGCAGCAGATATCACCTGCGGTGGATCGGTTTTGTTTCCCTTTCCGCCACCGAGTCTTTGGAGCCCATCTATGATTGCTTCGACGGAGATACGCCGGAGGAGCGGGCTTGGAAAGCGGAGACCAAGGAACAGTTTGAGCGAGGTGTGGCACTGTATTGCTTACGCTCCTACTATGAGGCACGGAAGATGTTTATTGAAGTGCTGAAAAGTTCTTACCAGGATTTCGCCGCAAAAGAATACTTGTTCCTTTGCGACCGGAGACTGAATCAGGAAGATACTGAGGATCAGGTTTACTTGGTACGTTATTGATCCTGTGACCAAAGAGAAAGCGCTGTACGGCGAGAAAGGAGGAGAGCTGTGGAAAAGAACAGCACCTGGGAATTTTATCAGCGGTTGGAAGAGCTTTTGTGGGAGTTTTTAGATCTGTACGCTGATACGGTGGGCGGTTCGGACGATCCAACTAAAAGGTCAGATACCCATAGAGTACCGGACCAGGATGCCTATGCCAAAAAAGTTTTGGGGATCAAAAAACGCCTGTCCCTGCTCCAGATGGATGCTGGAAAGGGGAAGAAGGGAGAGATCCCTCTGCTGCGGCTGTACCGGTTGTTCCAGCCTGGAGAATTCGCCTGGTTTTGTGCGCTGTTATCTTTGGCTGCGGAGTGGAATGGGGAATTCTGCCGGCGGCTGGGAAAGCTGCAAGGCAACTATGGGCCGGCTTTTCCCACAGTGGGATTCTGTGCCAGCTGTTTCACCCAGGATCCCGCTGAGCAAAAACGCCTCATGCTGGAGCTGGAAAAAGAGGCTCTCTTTCTGGATGCTTTCTTTGAAGATTGGGACCGAAGCCGGGAAGCTTATTCTCAGCGTCCCATGCGGCTTCGTCCAAGAGTGGTGCAACTGATGGGCAGCTGGGAAAGTGAAAATCCCAGATTGCAGGGGCTGGTCACGGTCCATGGTCTGGAGGAAGAAGGACTTCCCCCTCTGCTGGCAGGGGAAACAGTGGCGGCACGACTGGATGCTTTTGACGCTGGCGACAGGCAGATCCTTTTCTCCTTTTATGGTCCGCAAGGTGGCGGGAAAAAGCTGCAAGCCCGGCACTTTTGCCGGAAGCGGGGCGTTTCGCTTTTGGTGGTGCAAATGGATTGGATGCCTTTGGAAGAGAGAGAGTTTTCCTCTCTTTTGGGGGAGATTTGCCTGGAGGCTGCTGTGAGAGAGGCTTACGTTGCCTTTGACAGGGTGACGGTGGCCCAGGATAACGGGGAGGCCCGAGCGCGAGCTTCTCTGCTGGAACAGCATCTGGAGCGTTTGTGGCAGGTGTGCCGGGTGGTGTTTTTCTTGGGGGAGACCGAGTGGCGTCCCCGGGGAGATAAGGATTTCGGGTTCTTTTCTTTGAAGCTGGAAGCACTGCCTTTGGAAGAGCGGATGCAGGTGTGGGAGAGTTATTTTAAGATCCTCCCCGTGGCCGAGGATGTGGACGTAGAACTGCTGGCAGGGAAATTTCCTTTTACCGGCGGTATGGTGAAAGACAGTCTTTTAGAGGCATTGGAACAGATGCGCTGGCAGGGCAAGACATGCCTGGACAGTGAATTGCTTCACGAAGCGTGCAGCAAACAAGTGGTCCATCATCTGGAAGGCCGCGCTACCCGCATTGACAGCCATTACCACTGGGATGACCTAGTGCTGCCTCCTCGACAGAAAACAGCGTTGAGGGACGCCTGTGACCAGGTGCTCTTTGGACGCACCGTATATCACAAATGGAATTTTGGAGACAAGGTCTCTTATGGCAGGGGAGTGTCGCTGCTGTTCACAGGACCTCCGGGTACTGGTAAGACCATGGCTGCCCAAGTGATGGCCAATGAGTTGCGCATGGAACTCTTTAAAGTGGATCTCTCCGGGATGCTTTCAAAATATGTGGGAGAGACGGAAAAGAATCTGGGCGTCGTGTTCGAGGAGATGAAAAAAAGCCAGAATATCCTGTTCTTCGATGAGGCCGACGCTCTGTTCGGCAAACGGGCGGAAGTCAAGGATGCCAACGACCGCTATGCCAACGCCCAGGTTGCCTATCTTTTGCAGAAAATGGAGGAATATGACGGCGTGATCGTACTGGCCACCAATCTTCTGCAAAATTTTGATGAAGCATTTAAGCGACGGTTGAAGTTCGTGGTGGATTTCCCGTTTCCGGGGCCAGCGCAGCGCCGGGAGATCTGGGGCAAGGTTTTTCCCAGTCAGGCTCCCCTGGACGGAAGCGCGGATCTGGATTATCTGGCGGAACGCTTCGAGCTTTCCGGAAGCAATATCAAAAATATCGCTGTTGCGGCGGCGTTTCTGGCCGCAGGAGCCAGGGAGCCCAGTATTTCCATGAAGTCCCTGCTTCTGGCGCTGCAACGGGAGTATGAGAAAATGGGAAAAGTGCTCACCGCCGGGGAATTAGGCGAATATGCGGGCTATTTGAAGCCACAACAGGAGACCGAATACAGCAAAGGAGGAATCTGGGATGGCAGGAACTGAACAAGTAACGAGAACTGTTCCAACAAGATCTGCTCGACCGAGAAGGGGGGGCGTCATCGGGAGCGCTCGTTCTTCCTCGCGGCAAGCCACGGAGGCGAGACAGAGGTTGGAACGGCAGGACGACGCTGCCCAGGAGCAGAGGAGGACAGAGGAAGCAGCCCGCCAGGATCCTGTCAAGATCGGCGAATTTATGGGAGCCTGCGATACCATCATGCACGAAACGCGGCTTGCCAATCACCAGATCTACCTGTACAAACAAGGAACGGATCGCGAAAAAAAGCGTGAGATCGGCCGGCTGCTGACGGAGCTCCCAGCGAAGCACGACGAATTGATGGAGCGCTATGCCAAACTTGCCAATACGGAAGTGATGAACGAAATGGCCCCGGATGTGGGCCGCCGAAAAAGGGCAATGCTGGCTAACGCTATGAACGACCTGCAAGATCTGGAAAAGGGATTGGCACTGCTCAATTCTCAGCGGGACGCTTTGGGAGATAAGCTGAAAACACCTGAGTCCAAACGGACTTATTTCCAGGAAAAGCTGAAGTCTGGTTATCCGGTCAACTGCCCGCTCCACCAGATGGTCAAATATGTGGTCGCCCTTCCGGAACAATCTCCCGATCCCATGGAGGAAGAGGAGGGCAAAAGCGTTCTGGAACAGCTCAACACGTTCCTGAACGAAGCCAGCGACACGATAGAGGACAATCCCGCGCTGGACGGCCTGGCCAGTATCTTCAACGTGGTGACCAACGGCTTCAAATTCTTTTCCTCTGTTCGAGATGCGGTAAAGAACGGCCTTAAAAATTGGGATCAGTTCTCTGAGATGGTGGGGAATATCACAGAGATCATCAACTCCACAATGAAGTTTTTGGACACCACGGGCCTCAAGTCTGTCGGTGAACATATCCCACTGGTAGGTTCTGTTTTCGGCATACTTATGTCTGTGATGAACGGCGTGGGCCATGTGATCACTTTGATCCACGCCGGCAAGAACAGAAGCGCTTTGGTGGACGTGGAGCAGGGGTTGGAAGCCCGTATGATGGCGAACCGTCAGAAAGAAGCGCAGTATGGGAACTCGATGCAGCTGGATACTGAAATGAGGAAAAAGCATTGGTACAGCCGCAAAGAAGAAGAGCGCATGGTGGAAGGCCGTGAGAACCGAGAGGCATTCCGTCAAAGGCTGCGTCTTTCGGTGGCATCAGGCACCAATGTGTACTCTCGGAAGTTGGCGCTGAAAAAAGAACGGAGCGCTGAGTTGGCCAAGGAAAAACCTGATTCCCGCCGCATCGCCGCTCTGGACCATGAGATCGGCCGATTGCGCATGATCCAGGACTCCGACCGGTTGAGCGTGACCACCGAAGGCAAAGTGAAACAGAACAACCGCATAAGGGGCGCTTCTTTGGGCCTCGTAGAGGTGGCCGCGGATATGGCTTCTTCCATCGCCAAGTTATGCCCCGGTGTCGGCACCGTGGTAGGAGAGTCCATCGACAAGGTGAAAAAGATCAGCCAGTACTCTACCAAATTTATCAAATGGGTCTACTCCATGACCAACCGTTTCAAGAACCGTGAGCAGCGCAAGATGAATCGCCGTGACGCGCTGGCAGATACTATCATGGACCGCATCGATATGTTGGGCTCTCCGGAATTCGAACTGCAGACCCTGGAGGATCAACCGGCGAACACCCAGAACGAGCATGTTTTGAAGGCAGCCTTCAAAGGGTATGACGATCTGAGTTTCGACTTGAGCCGGAGCCTGGGTATCTCGCCCAAGTCTCTGATGCTGCTGAACAGCCGCGCATCGGTGCGCAAGACGCTGTCCGAGAGTTTCGCGGCAAAATAATGAGAATTTGAAATAGAAAAGGAGGAAAACGGTATGACCAGAGAAGAGGAACTTTTGCAGATGAGATCTCTGCTGGAATGCGTGGAGGACATCGGCCTGTCCGGTGAACTGATCCCTGAGGGCGGGCATGAAGGCCTCCCGACACTGTTGATCCAGATCCCTACGGAGGAAGAGGGAAAGTCCCGCACAATGGTGTGCAATTTTCTGCCTTTGGAAGATAAAGTCAAATACGCCAAGTATCTTCAAATGTATATGGAAGTTCCCGGAGGGATCACAGAGAAAGAAGCTCCGGCTGTTATGCTGATGATGCACCAGGTAAATCAGATCTTCGCAGTGGGCCAGTGCTTTTGGCGCATGGGCGACAGCGAGACCGGTGTGACCAACAAGATCGGTGTACGGTATACTTTGCCCACACCGATCGATCAGGAAGTGGATGAGGGCTGTTTTTGTGAGAGCATGCTCCTGCTGGCGGACGCTTTCGACTTCGTGTGTGAGATGCTGGAAGCAGCTAAAGATCCTGAAAAAGCCAAGGAGCTTCTCCTGGATATGCAGGATATGCTGATAGACGCTCTTTATGCCTCTGCGAAGCAAGCGGGGATTTCACCGAAAGGAGGTGATACCATGAATGAGATGAAGCAGCCTCTTCCCGAGCAGGATGTGAAGGAAGAGGAAAGCAAGAAGGAACTGTCTGAGGACGAACTGGATCAGGTCTCCGGCGGCGGTCCTTCCGGTCGGCATCGCTAAGTTGTCGTAGGGCCTGAGAGCGGCTCCGCACCCTCCGGATAAACTTTGGAGGGTGCGGGGGCTGTCTCCCACAAAAGGCCCTTTCCCACTGCTGAGAATTCGGGGACGTTTTCTCAGCGGAGGGAAGGGGTCTTTCGACCCCCAGCGTCCGGGATGAAATTTGGGGCGCACTATTTCAGCAAGGAGGAAAAAATAATGGCTCTTTCTATTCAACGGAATGAAAATAGCAGCAACGAGATCACTTTGGTTTTGGAGGGACGGCTGGACACGTCCACGGCTCCTCAGTTGGAGGCTGAAGTGAAAAATCTGGATGGCGTCACCTGTCTGCATATGGATTTTGAAAAGCTGGACTATCTCTCTTCCGCAGGTCTGCGGGTGCTGCTGATGGCCCAGAAAAAGATGAATCTGTGTGGAGAGATGATCCTTTCCCACGTAAATGAGACGATCATGGAAGTATTTGAAGTGACCGGCTTCGTTGACATCCTGACCATCGAATGAGGCAGACCATGAAGATGAGACTGCTGGAGCAGGCGGCTTTGGCGGCGAAAACAGGGAAAGAGTGGGAAGACGTTATCGTCTTACATATCAATCACTGTATGGATAATTCTTTCTACTTCAATGATGTGCTGAAAAGTCTGTTCAGCCACGTGACGTTTCTTGCCCCGCCTTATAACAATCAGGATATCCCGGAGGGGTACCCCGGGCCATGCTATCATGGTATTCGCCGGGACGGCGTCTACCACTTGATGAAGGACCGGGTGGAACTGGGATGCAGCGGCACAGAATTTCTGGAAGCTACGCTCAGCTTGTTGGAAGAGGCTTTTCGTCAGGAGCTGATCCCCTTGCTTCGCGAAGGGAAAAAACTGCTGATCATCGAAGATGGAGGATACCATTTTGAAGCGCTGTCTCGGGTGAAACATCTTTTCCCGGAGGTGGAAGATCAGATCATCGGTGTGGTGGAGCAGACCACTTCGGGTACCCGCAGCAGCATGAGCCACCAAGGATACCGGTATTCCTATCCCTGTGCCAGCATCGCCCGTTCCGATATCAAAATGAATTTGGAGTCCATTTTCATAGGGCAGCGGATCGTGGAAGAGCTTGGCTTGATGCTTTATGCGGCGGACGCTTTTTACTCCTTCCATTCAGTGCTTTTGGTGGGCTATGGCGTTGTGGGACGCAGCTGCCGCTTGGCTCTTGAGGGGCGTCTCTGCCATATGGCGGCCTATGATACGGATCCTCGGGTGCTTCAGATCGCGGAAGATGATGGCTTGCAGACTTTTTCTTCTCCGTGCCCTGAAATGTTTTGCAGAGACACCATTGTTATTGGGTGTGTGGGCAGACCGTCTTTTGGAAGAGAGATGTTTCAAGCCTTCCTGGATGGTCAAGGCGAGATCGTCTATCTGGCCAGCGGTTCTTCCAAGGATGTGGAGTTCTCCTATTTCCTGAGATATCTGGCAGGAAAAGAGGAGCAGATCCCCGGACTGGTGTTAGAGTCGCAGGAGACATCGGAATGGTACAGCTGTTACCACTTCTGCTATGGCGGTGTGGAAAAAAAGGTGTATTTTATGGCCGAGGGGAAACCGGTGAATTTCTACCGGGAAGACGTGATCAGCCTGACCTATCGAGTGATCGATCTGGTGTTTACGGAGATGCTCCAAATGGCGCTGTATCTGTGCCGCACCCGGGACATTCCGCCTCAGTTGTACGTGCTGGGGGAGGATAATCCCATCACGCGGGCAGTGTCCGAAAAGAAGCTGCTGGATCTGTGGTTCCAGGAAAATCATTTTTGGTACCGGGAAGAGCTGGAAACATTTTTACAGCCTCACCCGATGGCCAATGATTTGCGGAAGATCGCATGGGAGAAAGATCGTGGAGAAAATAATTAAACGAACATTTTTTAAATTTTTCGGCCCCACATTGGTGGCTTCCTTGGCTTTGGCCATTGTCTCCATGACGGATTTGGTTGTGGCAGGTCAGCTTTTAGGCAGCAGTGCTTTTACTGCCATCAGTCTGGCGCTGCCGGTGACCATCTTTGTACAGATCGTTGCCGCCATCTTCGGGGGCGGCGCGGGAATTGTTCTGTCCAACCTTTTGGGCCGGGGAGAACGGGACCGCTGCAACCAGGTATTCACTACCGCCCTGATTTCGGCTGTGGTGGTAGGTGTGGTTACGGCTGTGCTGGGGTTGCTTTTTTTGGATCCTTTGATCTTACTGTTAGGCGGCCAGCCGGGAGAAAGTATGGACAGCGCCCGCTGGTACATAGGGATCTTGCTTTTGGGGATGCCTTTTTTGATCTTGGCGCCTATCCAGCTCACATTCCTTCGCAATGACAGCAATCCTCGTTACTCCATGTTTTGCGTGCTGGCAGGTGGCGTATGGAATCTGGCGGCCAATATCACTCTGGTCCTGGTATTCCATTTGGGGATCGCAGGCATTGCCATCGGCACAGTTTCTTCCCAACTGCTCAGCTGTATCCTGTCCGGTTTGAAGCTTTACCGTAAAGGCAGCAGCTTCCATCTGGTGAAGAAGGGGTGGTCCATCTCCACTGTGATGGAAATGGCCAAGCCCGGTTTGCCGGCAGCTATGATCTTTTTCTTCCAGGTGGTGCTGACCGTGGTGATCAACCATACTTTGGCTGTGACCGGAGGAGACAACGCTGTGGCGGTGTATGCTGTGGTGAAGTATCTGATCACCTTCCTCTACGCCTTTTATGACGGAGTCACCGGGGCTATCCAGCCCATGCTGGGCATCTACCGGGGAGAAGGGGAGATCGACAACCTGCGGCGTACGGTATCTGTGTCCTTTAAGATCATGCTGTTGCTATCAGTGGCGATCACCCTGGCGTTGGAGCTGGGCGCGCCCTTGATCTGCAAGATCTTCGGCGTGGAAACGGGAATGCTGGACATGACGATGACGGCCATCCGGATCCAAGCCCTGTTCTGCATCACGGCTGGTATCTTGGCGTTCTTAGGAGCTTTCTACCGCTGCACCGGCCATGCGGATGTGGCAATGGTCATCGCGGTATGCAACAATTTGATCTTCCCAGTGTCTATCATCTTGCTGTTGGCGAATTTTACGGCTCTGGGAAGCAACAGTGTATATTTAGGCTTGGTGCTTACGGATTACGCCACCCTTTTGGTACTGTTCTGCGCGCTGCGTCTGCTGCGTAAACCGGAGGAGTCATCCCTGCTTTTGATCCCCACACAGGATATCCAAGAGAAAGGCCCTGTGTATCAGGTGCTGATTCAGGACAAGTATGAAGATATCCCCAGGATCTCGGAGGAGATCGACAGCTTCTGTGAAGAGCATGGGGTCTCCATGAAGAAACAGTATTATATTTCCCTGTGTATGGAAGAATTGGTGGTCAATGTGATCCAGATGGGGTTCCGGAAGGAGAAGGACAACTATATCGATATCCGTGTCTCTGTTCTTCCGGACCAGCAAGTCGCCCTGCGTATCCGAGATGACGCGGTGGAGTTTGACCCCACCCAGTCTCGGGAAGTTTCACTTGGAGAGCTGCTGGATGGTTCTCATCAGGAGGACCACAATGAGCTGGGGCTGCTTCTGGTGAAAAAAGTGGCGAAATCCTATTCCTATAAGCGCACTGTGGGATTCAATGATTTTATGGTGGTGCTGTAACATGGCCACCGGAAAGGACGGGGAAGCATGAAGGAAATATTTACCGTTTTCCGCTCAAAGAAGGCGTGGGGGCACATGGTGCTCAGTGCTGTGGTATTTTTTGCCATAGCCTTGCCGTTCCGCAGCCTCTTCACCCTTTTGCCGGGCGTGACGGAGATCCGCCCAGCCAACATGGTGCCGCTGGTGTTCGGAATTCAGTTCGGCCCTGCCGCTGCTTGGGGCATTTCCATTGGAAACCTTATTTCTGATATCCTGTCGGGCTCTAACGCGTTTGTGTGTGCTACAGGGTTTGTGATCAACTTCTTTTACACATACATTCCATACAAGTTATGGTACACGCTGCGTTTGGGAAAAGAGCCCATTCATCCGGTGCGTCTTTACACAGTGCTGGAGATCGCCAAATATATTCTGGTGGTTTTTATCGATTCGCTTGTCACCACCGTATCCCTTTCCCTCATTTTCGAGGCAGCAGGGTTCCAGTCCTTTTTCTCTTCGTTCCCGCTGCTGTTTTTCAACAATTTCGATTTTGCCATTATTCTGGGTATCCCTGTGCTCTCCTTTTGGAGCAAGACACGCTTGCGTTCCGTGGTACCGGAATATAACGAAAAAACTTGTCCTCGACAGGGCCTGCTGTGGCGGGATATCCCCTTGATCATCATCCCCATCATCGGTGTGGTGTACTTCCTGTACTCCATGTTCCAAGGCGGAGAGACCATCAACAGCTGGCTGGCGCTTGTCTGCCTCTGTGCAGCGGTGGTTGGACTGCTGGTGTATGCTTTTCGTCCCACTGGCAAGGTGGAACCCTTGCCTCCTCGCCGGGAGGGGATCAAGATCTCCATCAAGGCAAAGGTGACCATCGGTTTTCTGCTGATTACTCTGGTGTTCCTGGTGCTGCTGGCAGTGGTTTCTTTCAACGCTTTGAATGTAGGCGGTGAACTGAGTCGTCTGGAAGTTTGGAACTACATCTACTTAGTGCTGGGGATCACGATCAATCTGTTGTATGGCATTGCCATCGCGTTTTTGTGGTACGTGGAAAAAAACATCACCACCCCTGTGGAACGCCTTTCTTACTTGACGGAATTGTATGCTAAGCAAGAACATGGACATGACGAGGGTCTTGCTGTGCTTCTGCGGCAGCTTGCGGATACGGTCCCGAAGGGAGATGAGATCGGCGCTTTGGCGGTCTCCTTCCGAAACATGATGGATGAGCTCGACGATTATATGGTGAATCTGGCGGCAGTGACCGCGGATAAGGAACGTATTGCCACAGAGCTCAACGTGGCCACTCAGATCCAAGCCAGCATGCTGCCCTGTATTTTCCCGGCTTTCCCGGGTCGTGACGAGTTCGACATCTACGCTTCCATGATGCCGGCAAAAGAAGTAGGCGGCGACTTCTACGACTTTTTCCTGGTGGATCAAGACCATTTGGCAGTGGTGATGGCAGACGTCTCCGGCAAAGGTGTGCCCGCGGCGTTGTTTATGGTGATCGCTAAAACGTTGATCAAAAACCAGGCCCAGCAGGGTCACAGCCCAGCAGAGGTGTTTACGGCTGTGAACAACCAGCTGTGTGAGAATAATGAGGCTGGTCTGTTCGTCACATCCTGGATGGGTATTTTGGATATCAACACAGGAGAGTTTACCTATGTCAACGCGGGACACAATCCGCCGCTGCTCATGCGAAGCGGGGGAGACTTTGAGTATTTACGTTCCCGTCCGGGATTCGTTCTGGCTGGTATGGAGGGGATCCGCTACCGCCAGGCGACAATGAAACTGGGAGAAGGCGATGTGCTCTATCTGTATACTGATGGCGTGACAGAAGCCACCAACGGGGAAAACGAGCTGTATGGCGAGGAGCGTCTGCTGAATATTGTCAATCAGCATAAAGAGGATACTCCTCAGGAGCTTCTTCCCACGATCAAGGCCGACATCGACCGGTTTGTTGGGGACGCGCCCCAGTTTGACGATATCACCATGCTGGGATTGAAGATCAAGATCGTAAAAGAGGAAGGGAGCGCAAAGTCATGAAAACTTTAACCGTACCTGCCCGTATTGATCAGCTGGAGACCGTACAGGAATTTATTCAGCAGGAGTTAGAAGTTCAGGATTGTCTGCCCAAAGTGATGATGCAGATTTCCATCGCAGTGGAAGAGATCTTTGTCAACATTGCGCACTACGCATACCAGCCTGTGGAAGGCGACGCGACTATTCGATGCGAAGTTGGAGGAAATCCTCTTGAGGTGACGATCCAGTTCTTGGATCACGGCAAACCCTACAACCCCTTGGAAAAAGATGACCCAGATGTTACTCTGTCTGCGGAGGAGCGGGGAATTGGCGGCCTTGGAATTTTCATGGTGAAAAAAAGCATGGATTCCTTGGATTATGAATACAAGGACGGCAAAAATATCCTCACAATTAAGAAAAGTCTCTGATAGCGAGCGGCCCGGCGATGTGAAAACAACGTCAGGCCGCTTTTTCAATAGTCAAGATACAGCGATGAAATAACGTGAAGAAATTATTTTTAAGCTGTAAGATTTCTTGAAAAAAGTTGATTAATAGTATGGGAGGTGAGGAGCATGGACGATCAGCAAATTGTAAAATTGTATTGGGACCGGGACCCTCAGGCGATCGCTTGTTCCAAGGAGAAGTACGGAGGTTACTGTTTCACCGTGGCGGACCATATCCTTTGCAACTGGGCGGATTCGGAAGAGTGTGTCAATGATACCTGGCTCCATGCTTGGAACAGGATCCCGCCTCACCAGCCCAGCGCGCTGCGGATGTTTTTGGCGAAGATCACCCGCCGGCTGGCGTTCAACCGGTTCAAATCCTTTTCCGTCCAAAAGCGGGGCGGGGGAGAGCTCCCTCTGGTTTTGGACGAACTGGCGGAATGTGTGGGTGATGAAGAGGATGTGGAAGATTCTTTCATCGCCAAAGAACTGGGAGAAAGCGTTCGGCAGTTCGTTCTCGCTTTGCCTGCCCGAGAAGGGGATATCTTTGTCCGGCGTTATTTTTTCACGGAGGCTGTCTCGGAGATCGCCCAGAAATATGGGCTCACCGCAAACTATGTGTCTGTCATTCTCAATCGGACCCGTCACAAACTGAAACTGCATTTGATAAAGGAGGGATTGATAGATGAATCGTAACCAGCTTTATGAAAGTATGGAACGCATTGACGATCAAGTGTTGGAGCGGAGCGAAAAGAGAAAAGGGATCAAGAAGCCCCTTTGGATGGGTGCCGTGGCCGCGGTACTGGTTGTGGCAGTGGCCGTTGGCATAGCTGTGCAGCCTCGCGTGCCCGTAGGGGGAGAGGTCGGTGCCACGACAGGACAGGCAACAGAGCAAGCGGTAGGGAAGGCAACTGCGCTTAGGGTTGCCATGTATCCGGACATGGCGCCTTATCCTGACGAGAGCCAGTATATGAACAATGGGGACCAGACCGATGGTGCCCAAGGAGCTTCCCAAACGCCCAATCCCGGGGAGAGCCAGTATGTGAGCGGGTCGGAACAGACTTTTGATTCCGACGGATTTTCCAAAGCGTACGATGCCTGGTGGGAATCCCTTCAGGCCCAGAGGCGGGACACGGGATATACCCAAGGCTTGGAAAGCTTTTGGGAGAAAACCGTCCCGGTGTTTTTGGACGGAGAGTCGGGAGAAAACCGGGCTTATTCTCCCTTAAATGTGTACATGGCTTTGGGAATGCTGGCGGAGCTTACCGGCGGCGATTCCCGGCAGCAGGTGCTGGATCTGCTGGGCGCTTCGGACATAGACGCTCTGCGGAGTCAAGCTAATGACTTGTGGAACGCCAACTATTGGAACGACGGCGCCACTGCCTCGATCCTTGCCAGTTCCCTGTGGCTTAGGGAGGATATTTCCTATGTGGACTCTACCTTGGATACCTTGGCGGACACCTACTATGCTTCCTCCTTCCAGGGGGAGATGGGTTCTCCGGAGCTGGACCAGATGCTGCGGGACTGGATCAACGATCAGACAGGCGGTCTGTTGGAGGACCAGGTGGGAGAACTCACCCTGAAGCCGGATACTGTTCTGGCCCTGGCCACCACCCTGTACTTCCAGGCCAAATGGAACCAGGAGTTCTCGGAAACCGGTAATGTGACTCAGGCCTTTCACGGGCCCAATGGGGACAAAGACGTAGAGTTCATGCGTACCAGCGTGACAAACACCTATTACTGGGGAGAAAATTTCGGCGCGGTGGGGCTATCTCTGGAAAATAATGGAGCTATGTGGTTCGTGCTCCCTGACGAGGGAACCACCCCTGAGGAACTTTTACAGGACAGCCAAGCTATGGAGTTCCTGTTTTCAGACGGGGGGACCGACGCTTGGGAGAACGGTAAGTCGCTGACCATCAATATGTCTGTTCCCAAGTTTGATATCAGTTCCCAGATGGACCTGCTGGGCGGGTTGGAGACCCTGGGGGTCACCGACGCCCTGGACCCGGAACTGGCGGATTTTTCTCCCACCACGGAGGATGTGGAGGAATTGTACCTGTCCATGGCGCAGCACGGGGTGAGGGTTGCCATCGACGAGGAAGGAGTCACCGCGGCGGCTTATACGGTGATGGCGGCCTGCGGAAGTGGGATGCCTCCTGAGGAGGAGATGGACTTCGTGCTGGACCGGCCCTTCTTGTTCTGCGTCACCAGCCAGGACGGACTGCCTTTGTTTGTGGGCATTGTGAATCAGCCGTAAAAGCCGGAGAGGTTTCTGCTTTTTTTGCGGAAACCTCTTGCTTTTTTTGAAAAGAGGCTGTATAATAATATCTGCTTTTCCATGTATTTGCCGGTGTGATGGAATTGGCAGACGTAGTGGACTCAAAATCCACCGGTAGCGATACCGTGCCGGTTCGAGTCCGGCCACCGGCACCAGGCTGAGCCTGGACGCGATTCGCGTCCTGCGCCCAGCCTTTTCTTTTTATTCCGCTGCTTGCACCGTGAGAGGCATTTGTTGATCAACGCTTCGCAGGCATACACCAGGAAAGAAGCGCGCCTCGCCTTGTGAGGTGCGTTTTGTTATATGCTCCCTGGCGTTTGAAAAGCAGGAATATAGGAGAGTTTTAGTTGTATTGAAAGGCAGGAGTGAACATGTATCAGCACCATTTGGATTCTATCCAGCGAATGAAAGAGTATTTTGAGAACATGGACGGAGTCATCGCCCTGATCTTGGGCGGTTCTGTGGCCAAGGGTAACGAGCGGCCCGATTCTGATCTGGACGGCCTGGTGGTCCTCACTGACGAGGAGTACGAGAAAAAGGTGGCTCAGGGGATCACCTCTCAGAGTATTTTCGGCCACTGCACCTATCCCGAGGGCTATTTCGACGTGAAGTACATGAATAAGGATTATGTCCGTGCCGCGGCTCAGCGGGGAAGCGAGCCCACCCGAAATTCCTTTATCAAGGCTCAGGTTCTGTTCAGCAATGACCCGGAAATCACGGAACTGGTGCCCCAGATCGGAGTGTTCCAAAAAGGGGAGAGGGAGGAGAAGATGATCTCCTTCTATGGTCAGATGATGCTGAGCTATAATTATTTTCTGAAAGCTTGTAAGGCGGAGGGGTATAACCGGTTCCATGCCATTCACGAGATTGTTTACAGCGTGTACCGGATGATCCTTCAGGAGAACGAGATCTTGTTCCCCTGCAACCGGCGTTTGGAAGAGACGGTGGAGAAGGCGCCTCTCAAGCCAGAGAACATCACCGATCTGGGCAGGGCTGCCGCCCAGAAGCAGGACGACGCTTCCGTAGACGCCTTTGTGCAGGCCTATCTCAACTGGACAAAGTGGCCCTTCCCTGAGGACCTCAGCGGTCCCTATGCCCGCTGGGTCATGGACTTTGAACAGTGGTGGTACAGGCCCCGGCCCCTGGTGACCGAGTGGTAAAATCGGGAAAGGCCAGCTGGTTGACAACCAAAACATGGAATGATACAATCAAACCATAACATGTCCGGTGGAGTGACGCGAAAGCGAAAACTGGGCTCCCGGACATTTTCATTCAGTGAAGGAGGAATTGTTTTGATTTATTATGTTTCTGCCAGTGTGAAGCGCAGCGGAGATGGTTCCAAAGAGCTGCCCTTCCAGACGATTTCCGAGGCGGCCAAGATCGCCGTTGCCGGCGATGAAGTGGTTGTACTGCCCGGTTTCTACCGTGAGTGGGTGGATCCCCAAAACGGCGGCGAAAGCGATGACTGCCGCATTACCTACCGTTCCGAGGTCCCCGGCGGCGCTGTGATCACCGGTTCCGAGGTGGTCAAGTCCTGGCAGTCCTATGAGGGCGACGTGTGGGTTGCCCGCATCCCCAACGGTGTGTTCGGGGAATACAACCCCTACACCACCCTGATCGAAGGCGACTGGTACATTCCCGCAAAGCCCTTCCATACTGGTGAAGTCTATCTCAACGGCAAGTCCATGTATGAGGCTGAGGAGCTGGATGGCGTGCTCAATCCCCAGGTGTTCAAGCCCTCTTGGGATCCCGAGTTTACCGTTTACCGCTGGTACACCTGCCAGGAAAACGGTGAGACCGTGATCTACGCTAACTTCCACGGCGTCAATCCCAACGAGGAGAACGTGGAGATCAACGTGCGCCGCAACTGCTTCTACCCCAGCAAGACCGGCGTCAACTACATCACCCTGTCTGGTTTCGTGGTGCGTCAGGCCGCCACTCAGTGGGCTCCTCCCACCGCTTACCAGGAAGGCATGATCGGCCCCCATTGGTCCAAGGGCTGGATCATTGAGGACTGCGAAGTGTCCGATTCCAAGTGCTCCGGCATTTCCCTGGGCAAGTTCCGTCAGCCTGAGAACGACAACAAGTGGCTCAAGACCAAGTACAAGGACGGCACCCAGACCGAGCGTGAATGCATCTGCCTGGCTCAGATCCAGGGCTGGACCAAGGAAAACATTGGCCACCACATCATCCGCCGCTGCAACATCCACGACTGCGGCCAGACCGGTATCGTGGGCCATCTGGGCGGTGTGTTCTCCATCATCGAGGACAACCATATCCATCATATCAACAACAAGCAGAACCTGTCCGGCGCTGAGATCGGCGGCATCAAGATGCATGCTGCTATCGACGTGATCTACCGCCGCAACCATATCCACCACTGCACCCGGGGCATCTGGCTGGACTGGCAGGCTCAGGGCACTCGTGTCACCCAGAACCTGTTCCACGACAACACTCTGCCCAATCTGGGCGAGAACCCCGAGAAGGAAGAACTGCAAGGCATGGGCGAGGATATCTTCGTGGAAGTTTCCCACGGTCCTACCCTCATCGACAACAACCTGCTGCTGTCCACCCGTTCTCTGAAGCTGGCGGCTCAGGGCATCGCTGTGGTCCACAACCTGATCGGCGGCTCCCTGACCTGCGTGGGCCGTGGCACTGACAACGGCGCCAAGACCCTCTCTTCTTCCCGGTACACTCCCTATCATGTGGCTCACCGGACAGAAGTCATGGGCTTTATGACCTTCCTCCACGGTGATATGCGGTTCTACAACAACATCTTCGTCCAGCAGGAAGTCCATCCCGCTCTGGTGGAGATGCAGGAATACGCCAAGGAACACTACAATCAGTGGGACGACAGCAACGTGGACGTGGGCACCTTCAAGTACGACGGTTATCCCACCTTCGAGGAATGGGACAAGGAATTTGAAGGCTACTGCGGCATGGGTTCCGAGCCCAGCGACCGGTATTACATCCATCTGCCCGTGTGGGCCGGCGGCAACGTGTACTTCGGCGGAGCCAAGGCTTGGGAGAAGGAGACCGACGCTGCCGTTATCCCCGAGAAGGTGACTCTGAACCTGAAGGAGCAGGACGGCAAGTACACTTTGGAGACCAACCTCTACGAGCTGATGCCTGAGGTTAAGACTCCCAGTGTGTCCACCGAGTTCCTGGGCGCCGCTTTCGAGCCCGAAGAGAAGTTTGAGAATCCCGATGGCACGCCCATCATCTTCAATCAGGACTATTTCGGCCGTCATCGCGCCGTCAATCCCAAGCCCGGTCCCTTCGAGGCTGAGACTGAGCTTCAGGAAGCCCTGTTTTGAGTGAGGAGCTTTTGACCCTTCGACCCATCGCCCATATCCACACCCAGTTCCCGGAGAAATTTGGGATCCCCCGGCAGAGCGGTCTGGTTGAGGACCTGCGGGCCCGGGTGGTCTTTCAGCGGGAGTACCGGATCCGGGAAGCCTTCCGTGGATTGGAGGATTTTTCCCACCTGTGGCTCCTGTGGCAGTTTACCGAGAGCCGAGGTTGGTCCCCTACGGTGCGTCCGCCCCGTTTGGGGGGAAACCAACGGATGGGGGTATTCGCCACTCGTTCCCCTTTCCGGCCTAACCCGATTGGACTTTCCTGTGTGAAGCTGGAAGCAGTGGAGTATGACGCTCCCGATGGTCCGGCGCTGTTGGTGAGGGGGGCGGATCTGCTGGATGGCACGCCCATTCTGGATGTGAAGCCCTATGTGCCTTTGGCGGACTGCCGGCCTGACGCAAAGGGAAGTTTTTCCGATCAGCATCGGGAGGACAGGCTTTCCGTGGAGATTCCCCCGGCACTTTTGGAAAAAGTGGCCCAGGATCTGCGGCCGGCTTTGCTGGGAGTGCTTTCTCAGGACCCCAGACCTTCCTATCAGAAAGATCCGGAGCGGGTCTATGGGATGGCGTTTGCCGGGTTGGAGATCAAGTTCACAGTGGATGGGGAGACCCTCCACGTCATAGAGATCCTGCAAGCATGAAAAAAAGCTGTCGTGAGAGATCACGGCAGCTTTTTTGTTTGGAGCTATGGTGAAGAGTTTCAAGAGCTGGAGACGCTTTCTTGTGTCTCAGGAAGTTCCCCTTTGTGGAATTCTCCTGCCCATTCAAAGCCTTTTTTCGCCACTATCACGGCGATGATCTCATTGATAACAGCCGCTGCGGCAATAGTGCCTTGAATGATTTTAGCACATTCCGGTGCGGGGCCGTTCAGTACGGAAACGGCTATCCCGGTAAAGACCAAGGACACGCCTGAGTGGGGCAGCAGGGTAAGACCAAGAAAATTTCGCACGGTTTTGGGAGATTTGGTGATAGCCGCGCCGAAGAAGGCACCGAAGTATTTGCCGATGGCCCGGGAGAGGATATAGATGGCGGTGAACAAGCCCGCGCCTAGGATCAGGTGGTAATCCAGCGGCGCTCCCAGATTGAGGATTACAACGATCATAGCGACGCCCAAAATGGGATTGAAGGCTTTCATGATTTGATCCAACCGTTTTTCTGTGACCATATTGGCAAAGGTTGCAGAAAACGCCATGCCGATGAGCATGAAGTTGAGTACAGGGCGGGGAAGCAGGCTGTTCCCAAGAAAGCCAGCTCCTGCGGCAATCAAGATGAACGCGGCCAGGATCAGAAGCGTTGTGGACGCGGGACGCTCCTTGCGCAAGACCAGGCCCGCAAGCAGTCCGATGACAACGCCGATCACCAGGGGGAGGATCACAACCAGGGGAATCAGCAGAGTGGGGAGATTGCCGGAGGACAAGTTGCCGGCAACTACTGCCACCGTACAGAAAAATACAACGCATCCAACGATGTCATCCAACGCCGCCATGGGGATCAGGGCGGAAGTCACAGGGCCTCGGGTTTTGTATTCCCGGACAATGGACAACGCGGGAGCGGGAGCCGTAGCCAGGGCGATACCGCCGAACAGGAACGCCAGATACAGGGGGATGTGGGAGAAGTAAAAGACGATCCCGAATACCAAGGACACGAACAGGAAGGTACCCAAGGACTGTGTCAGGGTTGTGATGATAATGGACCGGCCGGACTGTTTCAGTTTTCTCCAAACCAGTTCCGTGCCGATCATCAGGCCCACAGCACACTCCAAGATGTGTACCACACTCTCATACCAAACGGCGTTCAACAAGGAGTCATTTAGCAGGGACAAAGCATGAGGCCCCAAGATCATGCCGGTCAGAAGCCATCCTAGGATGGAGGGCAGCTTCAGCTTTGAAAGCAGGAAGCCCGCCAGATAGGCCAGAACAATGGTGACCAACAGCCGGAGAATAGATAGGATCATGAGTGGTCACCCCTTTCCACGATGCCGTACAGCATCAGATCCAGGATCTTCGCCAAGCGGCTCTCGTGTTCGGATCCTAGGAATTGCAGATCCTTTCCAGCGTAGGCAGAGCTGCTGAAATAGCCGTTGAACATTTCCTGCATGATCTCGTAATAGTCCAGGGCGTCCTGTTCGGTAACGCCTTCCCGCAGTGTCAGATTTTCCAAAGCGTTGCGGTAGACGGTCCGGTTGAAGGCGTCAAACTCTTTTTTGCGCTCTTGAATAGCGGTTTTCAATTTCTCCGGCGGCTGTAAGACGGCTTCAAAAAAGATTCTGGCGTAGAGTGGGTACGCGGAAAAGAATTGAAAACGCCGCTCCATGTACCGTTGAAGCTCCGCACCGGATTCCTGTCCCTGTAAATAGTTTGTCACCTGCTCAAAGCATCGGGAGACGCAGGCCAGGTACAGTTCCTCTTTGCTGGCAAAATTGTGGTAGAGCAGCCCCTTAGTGATATTGTGTTCCCCGCAGATCTCTCCCACAGTGGCGGCTGTGTAGCCTTTTGTTCCAAATTCTTCAATGGCCGCGGTTAAGATCCGTTCTCGGGTGCGGCTGGTCTTTTCTTCCTGGGTCATAAAATCCACCTTGCAATAAAATTGACCAATCGGTCTGTGTTTTAGTATAGAACAAAACAGACTGATTGGTCAATATTTATTTTGTGAATTTTCTGTGGCTTTCCCACTGTCGGACAAACCGACGCAATAAAAGCCCCTGCCCAAATGGACAGAGGCTTTTATCATCTTTGCTCTTTTGGCTTTCTCTTGTTTTTACGGGACCGGATGACTAATCACCACTGGGTCAGTTCCAGATACAGGTCCTTGTACTGCTTTGCGGAATTCTCCCAAGATACATCCTTGGCCATGTCACGCTGGACCACTTCGTCCCAGTGATAACGGTTGGTGAAATACTCAGTCTTGGCACGGTTGATAGCGTCCAGCAGCAGGCCTGCGTCGTACCGGTCGAAGGTGAAGCCGTTGCCGTCTCCGGTAAAGGTGTTGTAGGGCTCCACAGTGTCCTTCAGACCACCGGTCTCCCGGACAATGGGAATGGTGCCGTAGTGCATGGCGTTGAGCTGGGTCAGGCCGCAGGGCTCGAACCGGGAGGGTACCAGCAGAGCGTCGGCGCCGGCGTAGATCCGGTGGGCCCGGGCTTCGTCATACTGGATGCAGGCCGCGAAAGTGCCCTTGTTGACGCTCTCGTAATAACGGAAGGTGTCCTCATACTGCTTGTCACCGGTGCCCAAAATCACGATCTGGGTGTTGCCGTCCAGTACCTGGGGAATGATGGTGCTGACAAGATCCAGACCCTTCTGGTTGGTGAGTCGGGAAATCAGGCCGATGACAAACTTGCTCTCGTCTTCTTCCAACCCCAGTTCCTTTTGCAGGGCCAGCTTGTTTTCCATTTTGTGGTCCAGCACATTGCCAAGACCGTAATTAACTGCCAAGGCCGGATCAGTCTCCGGGTTCCACATGTCATAGTCAATGCCGTTGACGATGCCTCTCAGCTTGTAGTTGTGATAGCGCAGATGACCGTCCAGATGCTCACCGTACTCGCTGGTCTGGATCTCCTGAGCGTAAGTGCCGCTGACGGTGGTGATCCGATCCGCGTAGGCAAGACCGCCCTTGAACATGTTGGCGTCCTCGTAGTCCTGCTTCAGGGCTCCCATGTTGAATACGTCATCCGGCAGACCGGACCAGTACTGAATCGTGGAGATGTTATAGATGCCCTGGAAACGGAGATTGTGGATGGTGAGGATGGACTTGGCCCGTCCCACGGGAGAATCCTTGAACAGGGTCCGCAGATAGACCGGCACCAGTCCCGCCTGCCAGTCATGGCAGTGGATGATGTCCGGGATCCAGTTCATGTAGTTCAGGGCAGCCAAAGCGGCCTTGCTGAAGAAGCAATACTTGGGAATGTCGTCCACAAGGTTGAGATAGGGATTACCGGAGGTGAAAAATTCCTGGTTATCGATGAAGTCGTACACCACGCCGTCCCAGATGTACTCCATGATTCCCACGTAGTACTGGCGGCCGGTGTTCCCCAGGTCCATATAGAATTCGCCCCGGTAGACCATCTTGTCCTGGTATTTCTGGGGAATGCAGGCGTAACGGGGAAGGATCACCCGCACATCACAGTTGAGACGCACCAACTCCCGGGGCAGAGCAAACATCACGTCGCCCAAGCCGCCTGTTTTCACGAACGGATGGCACTCCGAACCGATGAACGCCACGCTTCTGCGGGGCAGGTCAGACATCACTTGCACGGAGGGAGTCTCTTCAGTAGCAGGTGTGGTTTCCTCCGGGGCAGGAGCAGCTTTTTTCTTTGTCTTTTTCGGAGCGGTCTCCGTCTTTTTCTCTGTGGAAGCGGCTTTCTTCCGGGCAGGCTTTTTCGGAGCAGTTTCCTTGGCGGAAGTTTCTGCCTTTTTCGCCGCAGGGGCAGCTTTTTCCTCTACGGGAGCAGGCTTCTCCTCAGCAGGGACGGGAGCCTTCACAGCGGCGGGCTCCTTGGCGGGAGTTTCTGCCTTTTTCACCGCAGGGGCAGCTTTTTCCTCTACGGGAGCGGGCTTTTCCTCAGCGGGGACGGGAACCTTCACTGCGGGGGGTTCCTTGACGGGAGCTTCTGCCTTTTGCACCACAGGGGCAGCTTTTTCCTCTACGGGAGCGGGCTTCTCCTCAACAGGGGTAGGAGCAGCGGTCACCACAGTGGGAGTTTCTTTCTCCACAGCCGGGGCAGGAGTTTTTTTAGCCGCTGGTTTTTTCTTTGCGGGATTTGCTTTTTTTCGTGCCATAACGAATCTTCCTTTCACCGATCTATCATCATTGCGTATTTGCTGAGTGTTGGCAGGATCTAAAACGAACACAAATGTGGGGCATTGGAGTTTTTTTCAACAAAAGAGTCGTCCCGTAGCCCTTTTAATGGTTTGACGGGCGGAGGCTGGAAACGCTCCGCCGCTTTTGTCTGGATCAGGGATCGTCCTTCCATTTTCTCGGGTCGTATTACACGCCTCCCCCTTTTTCTTTTTTGGATTCATTATAGCAAAAACTCTTTAACAATACAAGAAATAATAGTAAAAAAGCCGGTTAATAACTTGGGATTTCGCTGCATGCAGCATTTGATCCAGAAAATGTGGAAGGCCGAAGATCAGAAAGTTCCTTTAAGCTATTTTGGAAAGATTCTGCTTTGTTTTACCTCAGTTTCCGTGAGAATTCTTTTCCACAAGGTGGGATGGATCCGGGAAGGCTGTGTCAATGACCGGGATCCTCCGACTCAATGACCTGAAGTTCCACTCGGTATCCGTCTGGATCTGCCAAAAAACAGGAGTATACCGGGAATCTGCCATGCTCCGCCGGTGGGGAGATGGATTCCGCTCCCTGTGCCAGTGCAGCTTGCCAGCGGGAGTCCACTTCTGCTCTGTCTTTGCAGTTGATAGATAGGCACACACCTTGAGGACCGCCCAGAGTGGGACGGCTGTCTTCATAGGCGCAAAAACCCCAGTATCCGTACCCTGTGTCGTAGATTTCCGCTCCACCGGATTGTACCATGGCCAAGGTCAGGCCCATTACCTGGGTGTAAAATTGCCGGGTGCGTTTTAAGTCCGCTGCCGGGAGAAACACGATGCTTCCTGTCATTTTCAAGCTGCCTCCTATCCGTTTTTTTCATCATATCACTTGGGTGAGAAAAAGAAAAGGCAACACCGGAAAAAAGGACTCTTGGCACATCTGTCTCCGGATATGGTATAATAACCGCAACCTATAAATCGGTGCGGACGCGCTTTGCCGTACAGAACAGCACGGGTGGAGCTGGCCGCAGGTGTGGTATGTAATATTTTCCACAGAATTAGGGCGTCGAGGGGAAAGCAACCGGCGAATCAGGACGCCTAAAAACGGAAGGGATCTCTGAAAACGACACAGAGAATACATATTGCTGTGGGATGATAAAGACGAAAGGGGGAGGTGAGGTATGGATCAAAAGATCCTGATCGTAGAGGATGAGGCCAGGCTGAGGGAGATACTCTGTGACTACTTTACCAGCAAGGGGGAACGCCCCTTTGAGGCCTGTAATGGGATCCAGGCCTTAACGATGCTGGAAGAGGAGGAATTCGACGCTGTCCTGCTGGACATTATGATGCCCGGACTGGATGGGTTATCGGTCTGCCGGGCGGTGCGCCGGGACAATGACGTACCTATTATCTTTCTCACAGCTCTGTCCGACGAAGAGGACAAATTGTTGGGCTATGAGCTGGGGGCGGACGATTACGTGACAAAGCCGTTCACTTTGTCGGTTCTCTACGCCAAGGTTATGGCTCTGATTAAGCGGAACCAGCGGAAAGTGCTTGCAGGGGACAGAATAGAGTCTGGTGGAATCACCTTGGAACTTTCCACCAGACGGGTATATGCCGGGAAGCGGGAAGTGGCTTTGACGCCCAAGGAGTTTGCCCTGCTCCGCTGTCTGATGGAGAACCATGGCTTAGTGCTTTCTCGGGAACAGTTGTTGGTGAAATGCTGGGGGTACGACTATGAGGGAGAATCCCGGGCTGTGGATACTCATATCAAGCGGCTGCGGGAAAAGCTGGGAGAGCATGCTTCCTGCATCAAGACAGTGATCAAAGCGGGATACCGATGGGAGGGGTGAAGATGAAACGGAAACCCATGGGCTCGCTAGCGGCCATCACTCTGCGGCTGGGTGCGCTGGTGCTGGGGATCTGGTTGGTATGTATGAGTTTGCTGACGATTGGCACCGCCCTGTATGTGTTTCGAGATGTACAGGAGCAGGGAATAGAACTGGCGGAACAGGCGGGCAAAATGGGCCAGCTTGACACCTACTATATGGGCGATGGGCATGATTTACAACAGGCTAAAGCGATCCCCGGATTTCTGGAGCACGAAATGTTGGAGTCGGTGGAACACGCCTATGTGAAGGTGTGGAGTCCCTCTCTGTGGCTGGAACGGGGAGAAAGTTGGAGCATCTATGACAATCAAGCGGTGGATTGTCAGGTGGCTGTAGCCTTTGTGGACAGTGAGGGTCAGGTACTCCACAAAAGCGGGGATTTCCTCTCCTTTGAGTATGTCACCGAGGCTGCTTGGTTGTCCGGAGAGGATGGTCCCCGAGAGGGCTATGCCTGGCTGGATCTGAGCGATCCCACGGATGATCGGTACCAGATGTTCCGAAATATCTACGGGGGGACAGGCAATCTGGACAGTGTTTACGGGCTTCGGCTGACCGGTACGTTTGATGGCAGCCGATTCGAGCCTTACGCTATGGCGATGCTGGATCACGGTGCCTATCACCGGGCTATGGACGGGCAGGCTCAGGGAGATTTCAACTCTTCTTCTGGTGCCTTGCCGGACTACACTCTGGCAGAGGCGGACCGCCTGGGCGATGTGGAGTGGCAGCAGCTGTTCGACCACACTGCCCAAGTGGACTCGGACACGGAGCTGGTCACCATCTACGGCACATTTCCCTCCATGATGGTGTATGATGAGGGTTCCCAAGTCCGCTGTGACCTAGGGAACAATCGTAGTTTGATGGACTTGCTGTTAGACAACGCAACTTATAGCCAAGGAGGCCTTTACGCCTATTCTGACAGCAGTGAGGAAAGTTTGTGGAATATTGTGGTGCTCAGTGCCCGGAGTTTCACCGATTACACTGGATATGAATATCCGGGAGAGGTGGAGATCCAGCCGGATTTTACCCTCATTACTGCGGTGCAGGCAAGCCCCCTGAAGATCGCTGTGGCGTTCCTTTGGAAAGTGTATCTAGTCACGGGACTGTTGGCCCTGGCGGGGTTCCTGTTGGTGAGGCGCAGCATCAGGAAGCATCTGATCTGCCCTTTGGAGGAGGTCAACCAGACCATGGCCGCCAATAGAAGCCGCTTACCAACCTTGGAAACGTCACCTCCCAAGTGGCGGGAACCCAGGATGCTTTCCCAGCAATATATGGAGATCTACGACCAGCTGCAAAAAGACAAAAACGAGTTTGCCCGTCTGGACACTGCCCTAAGCTACGCCCGGACAGCAGAGGAGAACCGGCGGCAGATGATCTCTCATCTGACCCACCAGCTGAAAACCCCTCTGGCGGTGATCCACGGCTACGCGGAAGGGCTGCGGGAGCATATCGCCGAGGAAAAGCGGGACCACTATGTGGAGATGATCCTGTCGGAAACAGAGCGGTCAGACAAGATGGTGCTGGAGATGCTGGACTTGTCCCGTCTGGAAGCGGGCAAAGTGAAACTGTCCCGGGATCAGGTGTCCCTGCGGGCGTTGGTTCAGTACGTGTTGGATAAATTGGGACGGTCCATTGGGGAAAAGCAGCTGCAAGTAGAATTTGTCACCCAGGAGGAGGGCATCCTCACTGCGGATGAAAGCCGCATGGCCCAGGTGGTGGAAAACTTCTGTACCAACGGGGTGAAGTACACGCCTCCGGGGGGATGGATCAAAGTGGGGATCCAAAAGGATGGGACACAGGTAGTCTTTACCATGGAAAACGCCAGTCAGCCCTTGTCCCATGAGGAATTGAGCAAAGTGTGGGACCCATTTTATCGAACGGAGGACGCCCAGACAGAGGAAGGAACTGGATTGGGGCTTGCCATTGTCAAAAGTATTGTGGAGCTCCATGGCGGCAGGTGCTTTGCCAAAAACACAAAACAAGGTGTAGCTTTCGGGTTTGAGATTCCTCTTTAACAGGGAAAATGTGAGTCATTGGCAGCAGCCGTCTTGCGAGAAAAGCAGCGTTGTGAGATAATGATCTCACAGGAGCGGCGAGGGGCCCTCCACGAATAGTAGCTGAGGAGGAGAGGAACCGTGAATTATTACGATGACCAGCTGAAAGAACTTCTGGATCAGTGCGCCAGAAAAAGAAAATTGGAATCATCCATCAAGGAACTGACCGCCCAGCGGGATCAGTACGCGGCTCAGGTGGAAGAACTTCAAAAGCGGTTCCAGGAGGAGCAAGAAGATGTGGACCGGCTGGAAGGCCGAAGCCTTGCTGCGTTCTTCTACAATGTGATTGGGAAAAAGGGAGAGAAACTGGATAAGGAACGGCAGGAAGCTTTTGCTGCCCGTGTGAAATACGACGCGGCATCTCGAGAGCTTGCCGGAGCCGAGGAGGACCTCCGCAGATGCCAGCGGGAACTGAACACGGTTTGGGACAGTGAAAGCCGGTACCAGGCACTATGGGAGGAAAAAATACAGGCGGTGAAACAAGCAGGCGGTCCAGTGGGAGAGAAGATCTTGAATTTAGAGGAGCGTATCTCCTATTTGGAAGGTCAGCAGAAAGAACTGAAAGAAGCCATTTCCGCCGGACAAAAAGCCCTTTCTATCGCGGATCAGGTGCTTTCCAGCCTGGACAGCGCGGAAGGCTGGGGCACCTGGGACCTGGTGGGGGGAGGAATGCTCTCCGATTTGGCTAAGCATGGTCATCTGGACACCGCCCAGAGTTCTGTGGAGCATTTGCAATCCCAACTGAGGATCTTTAAAACAGAACTGGCTGATGTCACTGTGGATGAAGATTTTCAGGTAAGCATTGATGGATTCCTCCGTTTTGCGGACTATTTCTTTGATGGCATCTTTACAGATTGGATGGTCCTTGACCGGATCCATCAGTCTCAGAGCCAAGTGCAGGACACTAGGAATCAAATTAACCAGGTCCTGCGCCGTTTGGGGGAGCGGTTGGATCAGGTGGAACGGGAAAAAGCAGGTCACCGTAGGGAGATCGACAACCTGACGGACAGCGTGCGCCTGTGAGTTAGCCCAGAATTTTGAAGAGCGGAAAGTGGTTTAAAGGAAATAGGAAAAACCGGACGATGAGCGTGAGTACGCTTTTCCGTCCGGTTTTTGTTTGTAGGTCATGTGGGAGCTGTTTTAGGCGTTTTCTTCTGCCACGGTGGGTTCCTGGATGCGTCCAATGACTACCATGGCCAGAATGAACAACAGCATCGTAAAGGCGAAAGGCAGGCGGCGGTCCAGACTGGACAGCCACCCCGCCAGATAGCCGAAGGGGGAAGAGAGAGCAATGGTGGAGGCCATGATCAAGGCGTTGAGACGTGCCCTCTCTTGGGTGTCGATATTCAGCTGGAGCAGGGCGTCCTTGCGGGGGTTCACCAGGGCGGCGGCCACGGCAGCCACGAACACATAGATCAACACAAAGCCTAAACTGTCGGCAGGGGACAGGATCAGCACCAGCGCCGCAACGCAGTAGAGCACCAAACCTACCCACATGGGAGCCCGGAATTTGGTGGCGCTCATGCGGTGCTGGATCCCCACCATGAACACCAGCATCACGGCCGCGTTCAAAATGGGGAATAGGGCCAGGTAGTTTTCGGAAAGCCCCAGGCGCTGGGTCACGTAAAGACTGAAGAAGTTGGTGCTTACCATATTGGTGATGTACAGGATCACCGAGACAGCCACCGCTTTCAGCACGGCCTTGTCTTTCAGCAGACGGGGGACCAGATGGCGGTATTCTCCCAGCATTTGAAACACAGACACGCCTTTTGTCTCTGCCCGACGGATTTGCCCCTGTTTCGTTTCCTTGCAGAACTTTAAGGTGATGAGCATCTTGGTGATCATGGTCAGCGAGAAAAGAAAATACAGCACCCGCACCACAGGCACCACGGAATAAGCGCTGACAAACAAACCGGAAAGGGGCGCAAAGAACACGGCTACCAGTCCGCCGATACTCACCCAGGTATAGATGTTTACTAGGTCCTTGGGATGGGCGTCCTCAATGAGCAGACAGTACCAGGCGGTCTGGTTGATCTGCTCGAAACAGTTGAGGATGGCGGCAGCCAAAAACAGCCAGAAGTTGTTGGACACGGACCACACCAGGCACGCTACTGCCCAGCCGAAGAAGTCACCCATCATGGTGGTAAATTTTCGGCCCAGCTTGTCGGTGAGGATTCCCCCGAAAAAGGAGAAAAACACCTGGAACACCATGGCAATGGAAAGGATCAGGCCGATCTGCACGTCCGTGACGCCTTGGGTGTACATGTAAAGGGTGGCAAAGGGCGCGATCAAGTTGTAAGGGATGCCCCACAGCGGCTCAATCAGCACCAGTGTTCGGGGATTCCCCTGGTTGCCCGCCAATACCTGGAGCAGGGGATGCTCCTTTAATCGTTTCATTTTTGCTTTCAAATTCATACACATTCTCCCCAGTTCATCTCGTTTTCCCACCCATTCTATCACACTCCTTGACAATGGGGAAGAGGCTTTTGAAGTGTTTTTTACGGGAAAATCCCGCGAACAAGGGGGAGGGGACAGAAAAAGAAAAACACCGGAACAAAAAAGGATTTTGCTCCGGTGAAAAAGAAACGGTTGAAAATAGTTGAGGTTTTGACAGAGATTTTCTGCCCAAAAGATTACAGGACGGAAAATACTTGGGCAGCGGCTGCCAACGTTTCCTCAAGGTCCTCCTCTGTGTGGGCGTAGGAGAGGAACATGGCCTCAAATTGAGCGGGAGCCAGATAAATGCCACGGTTCAGCATCTTCTCAAAATAGGCGGCGTATTTCTTCAGGTCGCTTTTGGAGGCCTCGGTGAAGGACTCCACAGAATCCGGGGTGAAGAAGGGGGCCACCAAGCTTCCCACCTGGTTGATCCTCACTTTGGCGCCGGCTTTTTCCACTTCCTGGCGCATGCCTTGGGCCAGATGGTCGGCTTTTTGGGAGATGGCGGTGTAGACCTCTGGATGGGTGTTGAGATAGGTGAGCTGGGCAAGTCCTGCTGCCATGGCAACAGGGTTGCCGGACAAAGTGCCCGCCTGATACACAGGGCCGCAGGGAGCCACCTGCTCCATCAGTTCACGGCTGCCGCAGTAAGCGCCCACGGGCATCCCGCCGCCGATAATCTTGCCGAAGGTGACGATGTCCGCCTTCACTCCGAAGTATTCCTGAGCACCGCCCTTGGCCAGGCGGAACCCGGTGATGACCTCGTCAAAGATAAGCAAGGCGCCTTCCTTGTCGCAAAGGGTCCGCAGTCCTTCCAGAAATCCGGGGTTGGGTCCCACCACGCCCATGTTGGCGGCCACAGGTTCCACGATCACGCAGGCGATCTCTCCCGGATACTGGTCGAACAGGGCTTGGACGCTTTCCAAGTGGTTGTACTGGGCGGTGAGGGTGTCTTTGGCGGTGTCCTCCGGTACGCCGGCGGAACTAGGCTTGCCCCCTTCCGCCACAGCGGAGGAACCGGCTTTCACCAGCATAGCGTCGCTGTGACCGTGATAGCACCCTTCGAACTTGATGATCTTATCCCGGCCGGTAGCGCCCCGGGCTAGACGCAGAGCGGACATGACCGCTTCTGTGCCGGAGTTCACCATGCGCACCATTTCGATGTTGGGCACCATTTGGATCATCAGTTCGGCGATCTCCACTTCCCGCTGGGTGGAGGCGCCGAAGGAAAGGCCGTCTTTCACGGCTTTTTCTACCGCCTCCCGGATCAGGGGATGGTTGTGGCCCAGGATCATGGGACCCCAGGAGCACACATAGTCGATGTAGCGGCGGCCGTCCACATCCCAGATGTAGGCGCCGTCTGCTTTGGCGATAAAGCGGGGAGTGAGCCCTACGGCCCGATAGGCGCGAACAGGGCTGTTCACACCGCCGGGAAGCACTTTTTTAGCCCGTTCAAACAGGGCGGCAGATGTATCCATTATCCGATATCTCCTTTTTGGATGGCTTGGGCCAGTTCTTTGGCGTAGTAGGTGATGAGCATATTGGCGCCCGCCCGGAAAACGGACAAGGCGGACTCGCACATGATTCGGTATTCGTCCACCAGGCCTGCTTGGGCGGCGGCTTTGATCATGGCGTATTCTCCGGAGACGGAGTAAGCTGCCATGGGCACGTCAAAGGCATCGGAACATTCCCGGATGATGTCCAGATAGGAAAGGGCAGGCTTGACCATGATGATGTCCGCGCCTTCTTCCACGTCCAGAGCGCATTCTTTCAGGGCCTCCTTGCGGTTGTGGGGGTCCATCTGATATCCCTTCCGGTCTCCGAAGGAAGGGGCAGAGCCGGCCGCGGAACGGAAGGGCCCGTAAAACGCGGAGGCGTATTTAGCGGAATAGGCCATGATGGGAACATTCTGAAAACCAGCTTCGTCCAAGGTGTGGCGGATAGCTCCCACCCGGCCATCCATCATGTCGGAGGGGGCAACCATGTCAGCTCCTGCCTGAGCGTGGGAAAGAGCGGTCTTGCACAGCAGTTCCAGCGTGGCGTCGTTGTCCACCTTGTGGCCGCAGAGAGCGCCGCAGTGGCCGTGGCTGGTGTATTCGCACATGCACACGTCGGTGATGATGTAAAAGTCAGGGTAAGAAGCCTTGATGGTCCGGATGGCTTTTTGGATCACGCCTTCCGGGTCCCAGGCGGAGGAACCCACCTCGTCCTTGTGAGCGGGGATGCCGAAAAGGATGCAGCTTTTCACGCCGGCAGAGACGCACTGGGCAATGGCCTCTTTTACGGCATCCAAACCGTATTGGTATTGGCCGGGCAGGGAATCGATGGGGCGGGTGCCGCTGAGGGTCTCGTCCACGAAAATGGGGTAGATCAGGCTGTCGGCGGAGAGGCGTGTCTCACGGCAGAGCCTGCGGATTGTGTCGCCGTCCCGGAGACGGCGGGGTCTGTGGATCAATTCCATGGTCATTCTCCTTCCACGATTCGTTGGACCAGCGCGTCCATAGTGGCTTTTTCAGCGGTGATGGTGCGCAGGTGGTATTTATGTGCTTCAGCTTCGGTCTGTTTTCCGATACAAGCCGCGGTAATGGCAGAAAAGTCTGTCCCTTCTCCCAAAGCGGAAACGAAGCCGGTAACGGTGGATGCGCTGGTAAAGGTGACGATCGCTCCTTGTGCCACCTGGTCCCGCACTTCCTCTGTGTTGGGAGCGGTGTATCGTGTCTCGTAGCACCGGATATCATTATAGGAAACGGCGGCTTCATCCAGAGCGTCTGTCAAGGCTCTGGTGCCCCACTCCGCCCGAAGAATGAGCACCTTCCCGGAAGGTTTTACGTCTGCCAGCGCCTGTCCCAGATGGTCGCTGTCGTAAACCTCCGGAATCAGGTCGGCACGCAGGCCGTGATTTCTCAGTTCCCGGTCGGTTCCCGGCCCGATGGCTGCCAGTTTGATGTTCCCCAGCGCTCGCACGTCCCGATCGGTGCGGTCCAAGAAGTCCATCAGGGCGGAAACCCCGGCGGGACTGGTGAACACCAACCATTGGTAACTTGCCATATTTTCTACGGCCTGCTCCATTTCCGGGCAGGGGATCAGGGGATGGGTCTCAATGCAGGGGAACTCTGTGACATCCGCTCCCAGAGAGCGCAGCCGATGGGACAAAGTGCCCGCCCGATCTTTGGGACGTGTGACGATGACGCTTTTTCCTTTCAAGGGCAGGCGGTCGAACCAGTCAAATTGTGGCCCGTAGGCGCAGACTCTGCCCACCACGATAATGGCGGGGCTGGTCACCTTTTGGGCATTGGCCTCTTCCGGCAGGGCAGAAAGAGTGGAATAGATGGACCGCTGAGCAGGGGTGGTGCCCCGTTCGATCACAGCGGCGGGCATATCCGGGTCCATGCCTGCTGCCAGAAGTCCTCGGCAGATCTCCCCGAGGGCTTTGACCCCCATGAGGAATACCAAGGTGCCCTGGGTCTCCACCAGCGCCTGAAAGTTGATGCTCAGGGGTTTTCCTGCCCGCTGATGGCCTGTGATGATGTGCAGGGAAGAACAGCAGTCCCGGTGAGTCACCGGGATCCCGGCATAGGCGGGCACAGCGATGGCAGAGGTGATGCCGGGGACCTCCTGGAAGGGGACACCGTGCTGGCTGAGCAATTCCAATTCCTCGCCACCCCGGCCGAACAGGAAGGGGTCGCCCCCCTTCAAACGGACCACTCGCTTGCCCTCCAATGCTTTCTCCAGCAGGATCTCACTGATCCGCTCCTGGGGTACCGCGTGATGGGAAGGCTCTTTGCCCACGTCGATACGCTGGGCGTTTTCGGGGATCAGATCCAGAATGGCTTGTCCCACCAGCCGGTCATAGACCACTACGTCCGCGGATCGGATAGCGTCCCGCCCTTTAACGGTGAGCAGCTCCGGGTCTCCAGGGCCCGCGCCCACTAAGATCACTTGGCCTATGTTCATTGATGATCCCTCCTCATTTCTTCCGCAAGAGCGGCGCCCAAAGCCTCGCCCTGCTCCCGGGGACCGGAGATGGTCTGGAAATAAAGGGCCTCATCCGGCGTGACATACATCCCCTTCAACGTGAGGGTATCCCCCTCCACAGTGGCGAACGCCGCTACGGGGGAAGAGCATCCGCCGTCCAGCGTGCGGACAAAAGCTCGTTCCGCCAGCAGACAGTCCCGCCCGTCCTCATCGGCGAAAGCTCCCAGACAGGAGATGTCCACGCCTTCACGGGCCTGTACTGCCAGGATCCCCTGTCCAGCGGCAGGAAGGATCTCCTCCACTGAAAAATACCGGCTGATCCGGTGCTCCAATCCCAGTCGTGCCAGTCCGGCCCCGGCCAGCACCAGGGCAGAGAACTCCCCACTGTCCAGTTTTTGGAGCCGGGTCAACACGTTTCCCCGCACGGGTGCCACTGTGGCTTCCGGAAACAATGCCCGAAGCTGTAATTGGCGGCGCAGAGAGGAACAGCCGATCGGCTTTGTAAAGTCGATGGTGTCCTTGTTTTTCGGGAGCACCAGTACGTCTCGGGGGTCGGCACGTTTGGAGAAGGCCACCAGAGGCAGGCGGGGGTCGGTCTCCATAGGCAGGTCTTTGCTGCTGTGTACCGTGAGATCTACCCGACCGTCCAGCAGGGCGGCGTCCAGCTCCTTGACGAACAGCCCTTTACCGCCGATCTTGTCCAGGGTCCGGTCCAGAATGACGTCACCTGTGGTTTTCATGGTGACCAGTTCCGTCTGGATCTCCGAATCCCACTGGTGGATGGCCTTTATGACGATCTCCGACTGGATGACGGCAAGACGGCTTTCTCGGCTGCCGATGCGTATGTGTTTCATTCCATTCCCTCCAATACAGCGCGAATCTTCTTCGCGGCAGCAGCGGTCTTTTTGTGTTCGCTTCCCTGAGACACTACCCCCGCTACCAGCCCGCTGCCGGTACAAATGGCGGGGAAAAAGAAGGTGCTCTCCTCTTTCCGGTCGGCCACGCTGACGAAGATCCCGGCTTCTGTGGCCTCTTGGCCCACCTGAGCGTTCACTTCCCGTTGGTTTGTGGCGGCCACCGCCAGGAATGCTCCGTGAAGGTCGCCCTCTTCATAGGGCCGCTGGAGAAACGCCGCTCCAGGAGGAACGGCCTCACACTCCGGAGCGATGATGGTGACCTCCGCTCCAAAGGCCAGGCAGATTTCTGCCCGGCGCAGGGCGATCTTCCCGCCGCCTACGATCACAACTTTTTTTCCATTCAAGTCGATAAACAGGGGGAACCGGTTAGCGGTACAATCCATATGCAGCCTCTTTTCTCAGAATACCACCGGGCGGCCGGTGGTGTGCAGGCGGATTTTGCTCTCGCATTTGGTCAGGTTTTCTGAAGTGATGCGCTCCGCCAGTCCGGTGACCAGCAGGTCCACCGTTTTGTCCACAGACAGCTGGATGATTTCCGGTTCCGTCAGGCCCTCGCCGAACTCCTTCACAGTGAGGAGCCGGTCCACGATGGCCTGTTTCAAACTGTCCACGGAAGTCATGCAGTCCTTGTAGTTGAGCCAGCGGTAAAAGTTTTCCATCTGAGCAGTCAGGATCTCCGACACTTCCGCTGGGACTGTTCGGCTCCCAGAAAAATCTCCCAAATCGTCGATATTATAAAGGAAAACACCGGGCAGGTGTCCCGCTTCCGGCTGGATATCCCGGGGGATGGCCAAGTCCACCATGATGGCCGGGAGGGTGGAAAGCTGGGTAAGCTGGTCCACGGTCACCGTGTAATGAGGACTGGTAGTGGCGGACAGCAGGATGCCGCAGCCCTCCATATGATGATACCGCTGGTCATAAGGAACCACGCCGCAGCCGGGGGGAACGATGGTCTCCCCGTGGCGGTAGGTCCGCAGCGTCACCGAGACCTGGCATCCCTCCTGCCGCAACAGGGAAGCGGAGAGACGTCCCATTTCCCCGTTGCCGATGACCAGGGCCTTTTTGCCCTTCAATGTTCCCAGTTTCTCTCGGAGAAGGGATACAGCCATGCTGGCGGCGGAGGTGGGGACGGACGTGAGCCGCACTTTGGTCCGCACTTCTTTTCCCGCGGAAACGGCGTAGCGGAACAGGGTCTCCAGGACAGCGTCGGCAGTGCCCGCTTCTCGGGCGATGGCGATAGCGTTCTTTACCTGGGAGATGATCTGATCCTCCCCGAAAATGCGGGAGCGGATCCCGGCGGCCACCTCCATCAGATGTTCTACCGCTTCTTTTTCGGAAAGGGTGATAAAGGCGTCCTGGTAGGGAGCGTGGTCCACTCCCGCCGCCTGGCACAGGAGCTGACCGGGATCCATGGCTTTATCGCAGGATAGGTACAGCTCGGTACGATTGCAGGTGGAGATGAGCACGCAGCCGGAAGCCTGGGAAAGAGATTGGATCTTTCCAGCCATTTCCGCTGTCTGCTGGTTGGTGAAGGAAAGTTTTTCCCGCAGGCTGATGGGGGCCAGACTGTGTTCCAGACCCGACATGATAATACTCACTGATGGTTCACACTCCCGATTCGCAGCGATCGCGATCCCTAAAATACAAAAAGCCGCGGCAGTGATCGCCGCAGCCGTTTTTCGCGCACAAAAACTCTGCCACTCCGATAATACGCCGGACGGCAGCACTCACTTTGAGCAGGTCTCCTGACTTATGCCTCTTCAGCTCACCCACAGCCTTCTCAGGATCCCTCCCAATGACCGGCTTTCGCCCCGTGTGAAGCCTCCGCAAATACAGTGGCGGTACCGTTCCGGATTTTCACCGGATTTCCTATTCTCCGCTGAGTCTGGACGAGTTCAGCGGCACTCAAACAGTATCAATTTAGTTTGATTATAGCAATCGGGAAAAACTTTGTCAATACAGGATAACGGTTGACACAGCGCCGGTTTCTGCCTACAATAAAAGCGAAATTTGAGGGGGGCGGAAGGGGCTGGATGGTCCTTTCGCTCAGGTCTCGAACAAGGGAAGGGAGTTTGTCTGTCATGATCCAGCATATCCAGCCGATGGACATTGAAAAACAGAGTTTCGCCATCATTTCCCAACTGCTGGGGGATCGCCAGTTGGACCCGGAAAATGAGTTGGTGATCAAACGGGTGATCCACACGTCGGCGGATTTCGATTACGTGGACAACCTGGTGTTCTCACAACACGCCGTGACTAAAGGGATCGAAGCTCTCCGAGGCGGCTGCGACATCGTCACCGATACCCAGATGGCCAAAGCCGGCATCAATAAAACCATTTTGGCAAAGCTGGGAGGGGAGGTCCACTGCTTTATGTCGGATCCGGACGTGGCGGAGGAAGCCAAACAGCGGGGTGTCACCCGGGCGGTGGTTTCTATGGAACGGGCAGGCAAACTGCAAAAGCCCTGCGTGTTCGCCATCGGGAACGCTCCTACCGCGCTGATCTCCCTGTATGAGCAGATCCAGGCCGGGACTCTCCATCCGGCGCTGGTGATCGGCGTGCCGGTGGGATTCGTGAACGTGGTGGAGAGCAAGGAGCTGATCCTCCGTTCGGACGTGCCCCATATTGTGGCCAGAGGGCGCAAAGGGGGAAGCAACGTGGCCGCGGCTATCTGCAATGCTTTGTTGTATCAAATCACCCGGTAAAAGGCTGTTTCCCACAGAGATTTTGCTCTTGCAACCCTGAGGGAAATATGGTATCCTCACAACAGAAAAGAACAGAAGGTGACCGGCGGCGTTCACAGCTGGCCGGTATAATAGGGAAGCGGGTGAAACTCCCGCGCGGGACCGCCGCCGTGATGGCAGAGTTTCGGTTTGAAAAATGTCACTGTGGGAAGCCATGGGAAGACGAGACTGAAATGATGACGCCTGAGCCGGAAGACCTGCCTTTTGTCCCATACTGCCGAAAGGGCAGAAATCATGGAGCGGACGGACCAAACGTTTCCATGACGGACCAGGGAGCGAGGGCTCCCTGATTTGTGCTGGCCTTTCTCAATGAGATTGAGAAAGGCTTTTTTGTTGGAAATAATAAGCGGGGAGAATTGCCGGACAAAAGGACCGGCAGACCATCAAAATAGGGAGGAGAACCGACGTGAAAACCGCATTGCTTTGTGTCAGCTTCGGCACCAGCGTACCCGCTGCCAGAAAAAGCATCACCGCTGTGGAGGACGCTCTGCGGCTGGAACTGCCGGAGGCGGATTTCTTCCGGGCGTTTACCAGCAAGACCATCCGAAGGATCCTGGCCGAAAAAGGGGAATCCATCTGGAGCGCCGATGAAGCCTTGGTACGCCTGACGGACGGCAGCTATGACCGGGTGGTGGTCCAGCCCACTCACTTTTTATATGGACTGGAATATGAAAACCTGAAAGCCAGCGTGGAGGAGGCGAAGAAGCGTTTTCCCGCTCTGCTGCTGGGGAAGCCTCTGTTGTCCGGCACTCAGGACCTGCAAACGCTCACCGGGATCCTGATGGAAGAATACCCGCAAAAGGAAGGTTCTGCCCTGGTGTTCATGGGGCACGGGACGCCCCATTTTTCCAATGTGGTGTATCCGGCCATGCAGACCGTGTTTCACATGATGGGCCGCAAGGATGTGTATGTGGGTACGGTGATGGGCTGGCCCGGGATCGGGGAGATCCTCGATCAGCTGAAGATGGGGGAATATTCCCGTGTGCGCACGGCGCCCCTGATGCTGGTGGCGGGAGACCACGCCCTCAACGATATGGCCGGGGAGAAAGAGGGCAGTTGGAAAAGTGTCCTTACCCGGGAAGGGTACGAGGTGGAGTGTATCATGCAGGGACTGGGAGTGCTCCCGGGGGTGCAGGAAATGTACCGGAAGTGCCTGGGGGAGCTTCTGAACCAGAGAGAAGGGAACTGATATGGCGCTGGACTACTATATCCGAAGCGGACAGAAACAGCTGCGCTGCGGGTACACCACAGGTACTTGTGCGGCGCTGGCCGCAGCAGGGGCGGCGGAACTTCTCCTTTCGGGTAGAAAGCCGGAGCTCCTTTCTTTGGTCACCCCCAAAGGCATCCCCGTGGAGACGGCTCCCGCCTTTCTAAGGATGGAGGCGGAAACAGCGGTCTGCGGCGTGGTGAAGGACGGCGGGGACGACGCTGACGTGACCCATGGCCTGACAGTGGAAGCCCACGTGAAAAAGAGTGGTTTCCCCGGGATCTCCATTGACGGAGGCGAAGGGGTGGGCCGGGTGACAAAGCCTGGTTTGGATCAGCCGGTGGGCTCTGCCGCCATCAACCGGGTCCCAAGGCTGATGATCCAGGAGCAGGTACAGCAGGTGTGCGACTCGCTGGGGTATGACGGCGGGCTGGAAGTGCTCATCTGTATCCCTGGTGGAAGAGAAGCGGCGGGGAAAACCTTCAACCCAGCTTTGGGTGTGGAGGGCGGACTGTCCGTGCTCGGGACTTCTGGCATCGTGGAGCCCATGAGTCAGCAAGCGTTGGTAGACACCATCGCTGTGGAACTGAGCCAAGCCGCAGCCTTGGGAGCCAAACGGTTGATCCTTACCCCTGGCAATTATGGGGAGGATTTCCTGCGGGAGAGCCGTTTTGTCCCATCGGAAGTCCCGGTGGTGAAATGCTCTAATTTCATCGGGGACGCTTTGGACATCGCCAGCACTTATCCTTTTGAGGACGTACTGCTGGTAGGGCATATAGGAAAGCTGGTGAAACTGGCGGGCGGGGTGATGAACACTCATTCCCGATACGCGGACTGCCGCAGGGAGCTGATCTGCGCCCATGCCGCACTCCAGGGCGCGTCCAGAGAAGTGTGCGCCCAACTGATGCAGGCAGCCACCACTGACGGATGTATAGAAATTTTAGACGGGGCCCATCTGCGGGAGCCGGTGCTGGAAGAACTGTTGGAAGCGGTCCAGCAGCATTTGGAACGGCGGGTCCAGGGGAAATACAGGATCGGAGCGGTACTGTTTTCCAATCAATATGGCCTGCTGGGGCAGACCCAAGAGGCAAAGGAGATCATAAAAGCATGGCAGTAAAAAAAGGTGTATTTTACGGTGTAGGTGTAGGCCCCGGTGACCCGGAGCTCCTGACAGTGAAAGCGATGCGGGTCTTGAGGGATTGCTCCGTACTGGCCTGTCCCCAGACAAAGAGCGGCGAGATGCTGGCGCTGGAGATCGTCCGGCAGGCTATGGATGTTTCGGACAAGACCATCCTTCCCTTGAGCTTTACCATGTCCCGGGACCCTCGGGTACAGAGAGAAGCCCATGAAAAGGCGGCGGACCAGGTATGCCGCTGGCTGGAACAGGGACAAGATGTGGCCATGCCCAATTTGGGGGACGTGTCCATCTATTCTACTTACTGCTATTTGATGGAGCTGATAAAACAGCGGGGGTTCCAGACCCAGATGATCGCCGGTGTGCCCAGTTTTTGCGCCGTGGCAGCCCGCCTGGGGATCAGCCTGACGGAGATGAACACCCCCTTGCATATTGCCCCGGGCAGCGCGGATCTGGAGGAAGTCCTCCAATGGCCGGGGAATAAGATCCTGATGAAGTCTGGCCGACAAATGCCTGAGGTGCTCAAAGAAATCAAACACCATGGAAGCCTTTCCAAAAGCGCCATGGTCCAGAACTGCGGCCTGCCGGAGGAACGGGTGTTCTCCGATCTTTCAGCGGAAAGCCCTCGGGAGACCGCCGGATATTTTGCCACTGTGATCGTAAAGGAGTGAGGGAAGATGGTGCATTTTGTAGGAGCGGGTCCAGGGGCCCCGGATCTTATCACCCTGCGGGGGGCTGAGCTGCTTCGGCAGGCCGACTGTATCATCTATGCGGGAAGTCTTGTGAACCCGGAACTTTTGAACATGGCGAAAGAGGGTTGTGAGATCCACAACAGCGCTGTGATGACGTTGGAGCAGGTGCTGGAAGTGATGTGCCGTATGGAAGCTGCCGGCAAAGAGACGGTGAGACTCCACACCGGGGATGCCAGCCTGTTTGGAGCTATCCGAGAGCAGATGGACGCCCTGGACCAGAAGGGTATCCCTTATGATGATACCCCAGGCGTTTCCAGCTTCTGCGGGGCGGCGGCATCTCTCTGCGCGGAGTACACTCTGCCTGGTGTCAGTCAGAGCCTGATCATCACCCGTATGGCGGGACGTACCCCGGTCCCGGAAAGGGAGGAGCTGGCCTCCATGGCCCGGCATCAGGCGTCTATGGTGCTGTTTCTCTCCTCTGGACTGCTGGAAGAGGTGCAGGAGGAGCTGCTGCGGGGCGGATACCCCCAGGAGACCCCGGCGGCCATTGTGTATAAGACCACCTGGCCCGATGAGAAGGTGATCCGCTGCACTGTGGGGACTTTAGCCCAGCGAGGTGCCCAAGAGGGGATTCGCAAAACGGCTCTGCTGCTTATTGGAGAGTTTCTTGACTCCCCCTACCAGCGCAGCCGGCTGTATGATCCTACCTTCACTACGGAGTTCCGACAGGCCAGTTCCCCGGAGCAGCAAACGCCCTAAACGGGAAAAGGGAATTTTCAACAAAGAAACAGACGGGCGGTGAAAAAATGAAGCTGGCGTTCTTATCCTTTACCGAAAAAGGATCCGCCTTGGCAGCTACCTTGGCGCAGGCTTTGGGAGGCACTGTGGCGCGGTGCGGTAAGCCGGAGTCGTTGGCCCAGTGGACGGAAAAACGGTTTACGGACGCAGAGGGACTTGTCTTTGTGGGAGCTGTGGGGATCGCTGTCCGAGCCATCGCCCCCTTTATCGGGAACAAGTGGACAGACCCAGCGGTGGTTGCGGTGGATGAGTGCGCCAAGTTTGCGATCCCTCTGCTCTCGGGCCATCTGGGCGGGGCCAACAGTTTGGCAAGAGCTATCAGCCAGGTGTGCGGCGCTCAAGCGGTCATCACCACTGCTACGGACGTCAACGGTGTGTTCGCTGTGGACGAGTGGGCCCGGCGTCAGGGCTTGGAGGTCATGGATCCCCAGCATATTAAGGTTATTTCGGGGAATCTGCTTGCCGGGAAAAATGTCACAGTATACAGCTCCTGCCCGGTGGTGGGGGATCCGCCCCAAGGGGTGGAACTTGTGGGAATCCCTCCCGCCCATGTGGCGGTGAGCGTGGAGAAAGAGGACTGCCTGCTGTCATTGGTGCCCAGGATCTTGGTACTGGGAGTTGGATGCCGGAAAGGTACGCCCCAAACGGTGCTGGAAGAGATGCTGGAACGTTTTTTAGAAAAAAAACGCTTGTGGATGGAAGCAATTTGTACCGTCGCTACTATCGATCTGAAAAAAGAAGAGCCAGGGCTTTTAGCTTTCTGCCAGTCCCATGGGTGGGAGCTCCACACCTGCACTGGGGAGGAGCTTGAAAGAGTCCCGGGCGAGTTTACCTCATCGGCGTTTGTACGGCAGGTCACAGGGGTAGACAATGTTTGTGAGCGCAGCGCGGTGGCAGTCAGCGGCGGCAGCCTTGTGGCGGAAAAATTCGCGGCAGAGGGCGTAACCATGGCCGCGGCGGTAATGCCCCTCCGCCTGGACTGGCGTTGGGACCGGTAAAACCCTGGAATTCCTTTTAGAAAGAAGAGGATGACAATGAATACCTTATATATTGTAGGCATCGGACCAGGGGGAGAAGAGTTCCTCACCGGTCAGGCCAGAGAAGCTTTGGAACGGGCTCAGGTGCTGTGCGGCTATACCGTTTACGTGGATCTGGTGGCACCCCTGTTCCCTCAAAAGGAGACCTATACCACTCCCATGAAAAAGGAGCTGGACCGCTGCCGCTGGGCTATGGAAACCGCTCAGGGCGGAAAGGACGTAGCCATGGTATGCAGCGGCGACGCTGGTGTCTACGGTATGGCGGGTCTGCTGCTCCAGCTTTCTCCTCAGTATCCCGATGTGGAGGTTCAGGTGGTGGCAGGAGTCACAGCGGCCCTTTCCGGAGGAGCCGTGCTAGGCGCACCGTTGGGCCACGATTTCTGCGTGATCTCCCTCTCGGACCTTCTCACTCCCTGGGAGGTCATCGAGAAGCGGCTTCGCTGCGCGGCCTGGGGAGACTTTTGCCTGTGTTTGTACAACCCCAGTTCCCGTAAGCGGGCAGATTATCTGGAGAAGGCATGCGATATCCTTCTGGCAGAGGGGAAATCCCCGGATACGGTGTGCGGCTGGGTGCGTAATATCGGCCGGGAAGGGCAGAGCGCGGAGCTGCTTTCCCTGAAAGAGCTTCGGGACGCCAAGCTGGATATGTTCACCACCGTGTTTATCGGTTCTTCTACCACTCAGAAGATTTCCGGGCGGATGGTGACTCCCCGGGGATACGAGAAAAAATGCGAGTGGTGATCTTTAGCGGCACCACCGAGGGCCGGGAACTTTCCGTTGAGACAGCGGCTATGGGAGCCGAGACCTTGGTGTGTGTGGCAACAGAATACGGAAAACTGATGCAGGAACAGGTGCCCGGGACACAGGTTCTTTCCGGCAGGATGGACGCGGATGCGATGGTCCGAACGCTAGAGGGGGCGGATCTGTGCGTGGATGCCACCCACCCCTATGCCAGAGAGGTCAGCCGGAACATCCGGGAAGCAGCGGACAGGACAGGCGTTCCCTGTTACCGGCTTCTTCGCAGAGAGAGCCAGCTGCCTTCTGACTGTGTTTTGGTGGACTCGGTGGAAGACGCCGCTCATTTTTTGCAGGAAACCCAGGGCAATGTGCTCCTTACCACCGGGGCCAAAGAGCTGGCGGCTTTTGACCTCTTGGAGCGGCAGCGGCTGTATCCTCGGGTGCTGCCCGCAGTGGAGAGTTTGGGTGCATGTGAGAGCATGGGGATCCCCCGGGGCAACGTGATCGCCATGCAGGGGCCTTTTTCCCAGGAACTGAACACAGCGTTGATCCGTCAGTTCTCCATCCAGTGGCTGGTGACCAAGGACGGCGGCGCGGCAGGTGGCTTTGAGGAGAAAGTCCGGGCGGCTGAGGAGACCGGCGCCCGGCTGGTGGTGATTCGACGCCCCAAAGAAGAAGGAGAATCCTATGAAACGATTCTGCGGATATGCAAGGAGATGATGGAATGCAGGTGACATTGGCAGCGTTTGGCGGGGGAACCCCAAATACTTTGACAGAGGACTGTCGTCAGGCATTGGAAAACGCCTCCTGGGTGATCGGGGCCAGCAGACTGTTGGAAAAAGTCCCGGAAAACTGCACAAGCTGTCGTGCGGCGGCCACCCGGCCGGGAGAGATCCTTCAGTTCATCCGGTCTCGTGGGGAGGACGGTGTGGTCCTGTATAGCGGGGATACTGGTTTCTATTCCGGTGCCAAGGCGTTGATCCCCCTGCTGGAACAGGAGGGGATCCCCTATACGGTGCTTCCCGGTATTTCCAGTGTGCAGCTGCTTTCCGCGGCTTTGGGCAGACCGTGGCAGGACTGGCTGCTGCTCTCCGCCCATGGCGTGGACTGTGACCCAGTGGGGGCGGTGATGCAGGGAAAGCCTGTGTTTTTCCTTACTGGCGGGACATTGGGCCCGACTGAGCTGTGCCGCCGTCTGGCGGAAGCGGGACTGGAACAACTGCCTGTGGTGGTGGGGGAGGATCTCTCCTATCCGCAGCAGAAGGTCCACCAGGGTATGGCCGGAGAGTTTGCCGCCAGGACCTTTAGTCCTCTTAGTGTGCTTCTGGCGGAACCCGCGCCAGCAGTTACCCGCCGGACGCCGGGATTTCCGGATTCTCTGTTTGTGAGGGGAGAGGTGCCCATGACGAAGCAGGAGGTGCGGGCGGCGGTGTTGGCGAAACTGGCGCCTGGCCCCAAGGACATCCTGTGGGATGTGGGCGCGGGCACCGGCAGCGTCAGTGTGGAACTGGCACTGCAAGCCAGCTGGGGAAGGACCTACGGGGTGGAATGTGATCCCCGAGCCTGTGACCTGATCCGCAGAAACCGAGAAAAGCTGGGAGCCTGGAACCTGAAACTGGTGGAAGGCGCAGCTCCGCAAGCTCTGCAAGATTTGGAGACACCGGACGGTGTATTCATCGGGGGCACAAAGGGCGCCCTGGACGAGATCGTGGAACTGGTGCTGAGCAGAAACCCCAAAGCCCGAATCTGTATCTCGGCCATCTGCGTCGAGACATTGTATCAGGCGGTACAGGCGTTGCAAAACCGGGGCATTGAGCCAGAAGTGACCCAGATCAGCGTCAGCCGTAGCAGGGCAGCTGGTTCTCTCCATCTGCTCATGGCCAACAATCCTGTTTTTCTCATTGCGGGGAATTGCCATGATTGAGTTATTGGTAGCGGCACCCGCTTCCGGGAGCGGGAAAACCGCTGTAACCTGCGGACTCCTCGCCGCCTTGGCAAAGCGCGGACTTTCTCCCTGCGCATTTAAATGCGGTCCGGACTACATAGACCCTATGTTCCACCGTTCCGTGTTGGGGGTGGAGAGCCATAACCTGGACTTGTTCCTCTGTGGGGAGGAGCGGCTCCGTATCCTTTATGAACGCCATGCTTCCGGCCATGGAGCCGCTGTATGCGAAGGGGTCATGGGATTTTACGACGGCGTAGGGGGGAGCACCACCCAGGCCAGCCCGTGGCATTTGGCCAGTGTCCTGGATCTCCCGGTGCTGCTGGTGGTCCGACCCAAGGGGGCCAGCCTGACCTTGGCGGCTCAGATCAAGGGACTCTATACTTTTCGGGAAAACAGTCGGATTCGGGGGATCTTCCTCAACGACTGTTCCCCAATGCTATTTCGCAGTTTGGCTCCCATGCTGGAACGAGAAACTGGACTGCCGGTATTGGGATATTTGCCCCACATAAAGGAAGCCACGATTGAAAGCCGCCATCTGGGTTTGTATACTGCTGGGGAGATCCATGGGCTGCGGCAGCGGGTGGACGTCCTGGCCCAGAAGCTGGAAGAGACCACGGACCTGGACTGGCTTCTGGAACTGTTTGGGGGCAGAGAACGGAAAAACGCTCCAAAGTCCCCCCAGGCGGCTGTGAAGGCAAGGATCGCTGTGGCTAGGGACAAAGCCTTCTGCTTTCTCTATGAGGAAACATTGGAAGCTCTCAGGGACGCCGGGGCGGAACTGGTGGAGTTCAGCCCCCTGGCGGACAGCGCTCTGCCGGAGAAAATCGGCGGGCTGTACCTGCCCGGAGGATACCCGGAACTGTACGCTGCCCAGCTTTCTCAAAACGAAGCCATGAGGGCTGCCATCAAACAGGCGGTTTTAGGGGGGAGGCCTACGGTAGCGGAATGCGGTGGCTTCCTCTATCTGGGACAGAGCTTGGAGGACGGGACCGGCACTCCTTTCCCCATGGTGGGGGCACTTCCCGGGAATGGAATAAAAGGGGAAAAACTGGTCCGGTTCGGCTATGCCCATATGACGGCGAAAGAGGACAGCCTGTTGTTTTCCAAAGGAGAAAGCGTGCCCATTCATGAATTCCACTACTGGGATTCCACCCAAAACGGGGAAGATTTCCATGTGGAAAAGCCAGTTTCCAGCAGATGCTGGCAAGGGGGCTTCGGGACGAAGAGCTTGTATGCCGGGTTTCCTCATTTGTATTTCTGGGGAGAGCCCCGGCTGAGTGAGCGGTTCGTGGAAGCGGCTGCTCAGTATTTGAAGGAAAACGAGTAAGAACTTCTTGTTGCCTTGCAGAAGAGAAAGAAGGGATCACCATGGAACAGTATGAACAGCAGCTGTGTCGCCTGCTGGAAACCGTCACCGGACCGGATGACAGCGCCCGGCAGGCGGCCCACCGTAGATGGAACGATTGTGCCAAGCCTCTGGGGAGCCTGGGGCTTTTGGAGACCGCCATTGAACAGATCGCAGCCCTCACTGGCAGCCCAGAGATCACTCTGTTCCCCCGGTCTGTGCTGGTGTTGTGCGCCGATAATGGGGTGGTAGCCCAGGGCGTGACCCAGTCCGCCAGTAACGTCACCGCCATCGTGGCAGAAAACTTGGCCCAAAAGCGCACCGCGGTGTGCCGAATGGCGCAAGTTGCCAACTGTCAAGTAGTGCCGGTGGACATGGGCGTGCTGGATCTTCCCCCCACGGAGGGTGTGCTGGACCGGAGGATCGGCAACGCCACTGGTGACATCTCCCAAGGTCCTGCTATGACCCGGGAGCAGGCGGCGAGAGCTGTGGTGACAGGGATCCAGCTGGTGAGGGAGCAAAAGGAGCAAGGCGTGCGGCTGCTGGCCACAGGGGAGATGGGCATCGGTAATACCACCACTTCCAGCGCTGTGGCTTGCGCTCTCCTGGACAGGGAAGCGTCCGAGATGACCGGCCGGGGCGCGGGACTTTCCCGGGAAGGGCTGGACCGGAAGATCCAGGTGGTGGAGAGAGCGCTCTCCAAGAATAGTCCCGATCCCAAGGATCCCCTGGACGTGCTCTCCAAAGTGGGAGGCTTTGATATCGCAGGGCTGTGCGGTGTGTTCCTGGGGGGCGCCATCTATGGCGTGCCGGTGTTGGTAGACGGGTTCATCAGTACCATCGCCGCACTGTGCGCTGTGCGGATGTGTCCCAAGGCGGAAAAAGCGGTGCTGGCCAGCCACGTGTCCGCAGAGCCTGCGGGCCGGACAGTGCTGGACGCTTTGGGCAAGCAGCCTCTGATCACTGCCGGGATGCGCTTGGGAGAGGGCACCGGTGCGGTGGCGGCCATTCCCCTGCTGGATATGGCTTGCGCTGTGTACCAGGAGAGCTACACCTTTGAACAGGGCGGCATCGAGCCCTATGTGCCGCTGGGTGATTCCTGATGGTTACGCTGGTGATTGGAGGCGCGGCCTCGGGAAAAAGCGAATTCGCGGAGGGTCTGGTGATGGCTGCCGGCCCGCTGCCCCGGTATTACATCGCCACCATGCAGCCTTTTGACCAAGAGTGTCGGGAACGCATCCGCCGCCACCGGGACATGCGAGCGGAAAAACGATTTGAAACGGTGGAGCGCTATGTGGATCTGGAACAGGTGAGTTTGCCCCAAAAGGGAGTGGTGCTGTTGGAGTGCGTGAGCAATCTGGTGGCAAATGAGCTGTACAGTCCGGAAGGTGCAGGGGATGACTGTGTGGAATCCATCCGGCGGGGGATCCAAAGCCTGCGCAGCCAGTGTCTGGAACTGGTCATCGTGTCCAACGAGGTGTTCAGCGGGGGCAGCGATTACGAAGGAGATACAGGAAGGTATCTGCGGGTGCTGGCACAGGTGAATCGGATGCTGGCCCGGGAGGCGGACACCGTGTACGAAGTGGTATGCGGCGTCCCTGTATGCCATAAAGGGGAGGGGAAAGTATGAAGAACCTATTCCAAACCATCGCTGTGGCCTTTGCCATGTTTTCTGCCATTCCCTGTCCTCAGCCGGTGTGGACGGAAAAAAACATGCGGTACTCGTTGTGTGCCTTCCCGTTGATCGGGGCGGTGTGCGGCCTGCTATGGTGGGGTTGGACGGCGCTGATGGCCTATGTGGGCGGTCCCACGCTGCTGCTGGCAGGAGGGCTTTGCGCTATCCCCGTGCTGGTGACCGGAGGCATCCATCTGGACGGTTACGCCGACACCAGCGACGCATTGGGGAGCTATGGCTCCCCTGAAAAAAAGCGGGAGATCTTGAAGGATCCCCGGTGCGGCGCCTTTGCCGTGATACGGGTGTGTGTCTGGTTCGTGCTGTATTTTGCCCTTTGCGGGTCCATCCGGTGGGACTCCCGAGCTCTGTGGTGCATGGGACTGGCCTTCGTACTGGAACGCTGTCTTTCCGGGTTTGCCAACGCTGCTTTTCCCTTGGCGAAAAATACCGGGCTGGCTCACACCTTCGCTGCGGCCGCGGATAAAAAGAAGGTGCGTGGCGTATTGGCGGTGGCTTCTCTGGTGCTGGCGATTGCCATGGTACTGGTGGGCGGATTGGCCGGCATCGCTATGGTAGCGGCCGCGGGCTGGATCCTGTGGCGGTATTATCGGGTCGCTCTCAAGCAGTTTGATGGGATCACCGGGGATCTGGCCGGGTGGTTTTTGCAGAGGGCGGAACTTTGGATGCTGGGAGCGCTGGCCGCGACACAGCTGTTGGAGGGAATGAAATGGTTTTTGTAACAGGCCCCCTTTACAGTGGGAAAAAGACGTTCGTCATGGAATGGATGGGCTGGGACCAGGAAGCTCTGTCCCAAAACGCCCTATGGGATGTGCAGGATCTTGCCTCGGACTGTGAGGATCTGGAGCGGCTGGCGGAAGAGCTTTCCAGAAAGCAGGTGGTGATCGCCGTGGAGGTGGGAGGGGGAATCGTGCCCGCGTCCGCTCAGGAGCGAGAGGCTCGGGAAGCTGCCGGGCGTCTGGCCTGCCTGCTGGCGAAAAAGGCGGATGCGGTCATCCGGGTGTTCTGCGGGATACCCACGGTTTTGAAAGGGGAGGTTACACTGTGAAAGTTTATCTTTTGCGTCACGGGCAGACTATCTATAACGCGGAGAAGCGGTACCAGGGCACCCGGGATATCCCTCTTTCTCAAGAGGGGCGGGATCAGCTGGTACAGGCGGATTTTTCCCCAGAAAAGGTGTATGTTTCCCCTTTGATCCGGGCCAGGAGCACAGCGGATATTCTGTTTCCCAGGGCGGAGCAGATCGTGGTGGAGGATTTTCGGGAAATGTGCTTCGGAATTTTTCAGGGGCGCAACTATATCGAGATGGAGCATGACCCTGAGTACATCGCCTGGGTGGGAGACAACTGTGAAGGGCGTTGTCCCGGTGGAGAGCGGAAAGTGGAGTTTTGTGACCGCACCTGCAACGCCTTCGTGCCTTTGCTGGAAAGCGCCCTGAAAAAGGGAGAGGAAAAGCTGGTCATCATGGCTCACGGCGGGACCCAGATGGCCATTATGGAACGGTACGGCCTGCCCCGTCACGATTACTACCACTGGTGTGGCCCCAATGGGGGCGGCTATGTGCTGGAGGCCCAGGAGGATGTCTGGTACAGAGACCACACCTTGACGCTGGTGGAAGAGGTGCAGTATGTCCGGAAAGAGGACGAAGAGATGACTGAGGAAGGCAGGAAGGAAGCATGATCTGGACAGCGGTTTTGTGCGGCTTTCTTTTAGACTGCCTTTTGGGCGACCCTGAAAAGATGCCCCATCCGGTGGTGTGGATGGGGAAAGCGATCTCCCGGCTGGAAAAATGTCTGCGCCGCCGTTTTCCGCAGACCTCTGAGGGAGAGCTGAGGGCCGGCATGGTTTTGGCGGTCGTTCTTCCCCTGGGAACACTCCTCATCAGCGGTGGGCTGTGCTGGCTTTTCTGGTGGATCCATCCCATGCTGGGACTGGTGCTTCAAGCGTTTTGGTGTTGGCAGGCGCTGGCTATGCGGTGCCTTGCCAAGGAGAGCCGGAACGTGTACCGCTGTCTGAAAGACCAAGGTCTGGAAGCGGGGCGGAAAGCGGTCTCTCGGATCGTGGGCAGGGATACCGCCCAGCTTTCGGAGCAGGGTGTTATCAAGGCGGCGGTGGAGACCGTGGCGGAGAATTTTTCCGACGGTGTGGTCGCCCCGCTGCTGTACATGCTCATAGGAGGAGCGCCCTTGGCCCTTACTTATAAAGCCATCAACACCATGGACAGCATGGTGGGATATAAGAATGAAAAGTATCTGTATTTCGGCAGAGCAGCCGCCAAACTGGACGATGCGGCCAATTACGTGCCATCCAGGATCGGGGCGCTGCTGTGGATCCTGGCGTCGCCCTTGGCGGGAGGAAACATGAAAAACGCCTGGAGGATCTGGCGGCGGGACCGGCGGAACCATGCCAGTCCTAATTCCGCACAGACAGAATCTGCCTGCGCTGGTTCCTTGGGGATTCAGCTGGCGGGACCGGCGTCCTATTTTGGCAAGATGGTGGATAAGCCCACCATCGGCGATTCGGAAAGAGAAGTGCAGCGGAAGGATATCCTCCGGGCCAACAAGATGATGATCCTTTCCAGCGTAGTGGGCCTGGTGATCGGATTGGCCATCCGTGGGGCAGCGATCTTCCTACTGGGGCATTACGGGATCTGGTGATCTTGACGGGCCCTTATCTCATTCGTAATGGAGGCAGCATATGAGCGAGCATGATGAGATCAGTGTGTTTCCGGCATCCTTGGTGCACGGCGGGGATTGGGCTGGGTATTCGGAGGAATACGGCGGGCAGCCCTTGGATTTTTCTGCCAACGTCAGCCCCTTGGGAGTGCCGGAAGGGGTCAAGCAGGCCATAGCCGCTGCCGCGGAAAGCGCCGACCGGTACCCAGACCCTCTTTGCCGGTCATTGTGCCGGAAACTGGCGGAGCATGAGCAAGTGCCCCAGGAATACGTGTTGTGTGGCAACGGGGCAGCGGATCTGATCTTCCGGGCGGTGCTGGCCAGGAAGCCGAAAAAAGCTCTGATCACGGCTCCCGCCTTCGCCGAGTATGAGGCCGCTTTGAGGGCCTGTGGCTGTGAGACGGTGTATTATTTCTTGCGGGAGGAAAACGACTTCCACCTGGACCAGGGCTTTTTGGAGGCTATCGTTCCCGGCATCGATATGGTGTTTCTCTGCGAGCCCAATAATCCCACCGGTGTTTCTTCTCCCCGAGAGTTCTTGCTCCAAGTGGCGGAACGGTGCGATCGCTGCGGAGCTCTGCTCATGCTGGACGAGTGTTTCGGGGATTTTCTCAAGGAGCCGGACCGCCACACTTTGAAAGGTGTTCTTGGAAAGTTTCCAGGTGTGGTGATCTTGAAGGCTTTCACGAAACTTTATGCCATGGCGGGGGTACGTCTGGGATATGCTTTGTGCTCTGACGGCAGGCGGATGGAAGAGATGCGGCAGGCGGGACAGCCTTGGGCGGTGTCCTCCCTGGCTCAGGCTGCGGGAGAAGCAGCTTTGGAAGAAACAGAGTACGTGGAACAGGCGAGGCGGATGGTAGCTGAGGAACGGCCTTGGCTGGCACAACAGCTGACGGACCTTGGGATGAGGGTGGTGCCTGGAGAGGCGAATTATCTGCTGTTCCGGTGTGGGAAGCCCTTGATCCAGCCTTTGCGGGAGCGAGGGATCCTGCTGCGAAGCTGCGGCAATTACCATGGGCTGGACGAGAGCTGGTACCGCACCTCTGTGCGCACCCATGAAGAAAATGTCCGCCTGATACAGGCGCTTAATGAGGTGGTACGATGAAACAGGCCAAATGCATCATGGTGCAGGGCACCATGTCCGGCGCGGGGAAAAGTCTTTTGTGCGCGGGGCTGTGCAGGATCTTTGCTCAGGATGGGTGGAAAACCGCGCCGTTCAAAAGCCAGAACATGGCGTTGAACAGTTATGTCACCCGGGACGGCTTAGAAATGGGCCGTGCCCAGGTGGTCCAAGCACAGGCGGCAGGCAAGGAGCCGGATGTGCGTATGAATCCTATTTTGCTGAAACCTTCCAGTGACATCGGCAGTCAGGTCATCGTCAATGGGGAGGTGCTGGGACAGATGAGCGCTGCCCAGTATTTCCGCAGCAAACGGCAGCTGATACCGGATATCCTGAAAGCCTACAACAGTTTGGCAGCGGAAAACGACGTGATCGTCATTGAAGGGGCGGGGAGCCCGGCAGAGATCAACCTGCGTGCCGACGATATCGTGAACATGGGTCTGGCGGAGCTGGTGGACGCTCCTGTGCTTCTGGCGGGGGACATCGACCGGGGTGGGGTATTCGCCCAGCTTTACGGCACCGTGGCTCTGTTGGAAGAGAAGGAACGTGCCCGCATCGGGGGGCTCATCATCAATAAGTTCCGGGGAGACGAAGCGATCCTGCGGCCGGGGCTTTCCATGCTGGAGGAAAAAACCGGGATCCCTGTGCTGGGAGTAGTGCCCTATCTCCAGGTCCACGTGGACGATGAGGACTCTTTAGCGCCTTGCTTGGAAAATCAGGGTGGGAAAAAGCCCCTGGATATCGCGGTCATCCGCCTTCCCCGCATCTCCAATTTTACGGATTTCTCTCTGCTTGACGAGCATCCCGCCATGGGCGTGCGGTATGTGCAGAGCCCCCGGGAGCTGGGATCTCCTGACCTGGTGATCCTCCCCGGCACCAAGAGTACCCTTTCCGACCTTTTATGGCTGCGGCAAAGCGGCCTGGAAGCAGCGGTGAGCAAATTGGCTTATAAGGGAACGCCGGTGATGGGCATCTGTGGGGGATACCAGATGCTGGGCGAAACTCTGTCCGATCCCTATGGTACAGAAGGGGGAGGAGAAATGCGGGGTATGGGGCTCCTGCCTGTGGACACGGTGTTCAGCGACCGCAAGACCCGTACCCGGATGCAGGCGGTGGTGACCGCTCCGGAGTTCGCTGGGGCGCAGCTGGATGGCTATGAGATCCACACTGGAAAGACCACTGTGAGAGGAGATGCTTTCTGCACCCTGGAAAACGGCCAGCCGGATGGCTGTGTCAACGGCAGTGTGTTCGGCACCTACCTGCACGGTCTGTTCGATACCGGCAGCCTGACGCAGAAATTGGCGGAATACTTGTGCGCTCGCAAAGGGATCCCTTGTGAGCAGGCGGCGCCTATTTCTCACGAAGCCTATCAGGAGCAGCAATTCGACCTGCTGGCGGAGGGAATCCGCCGGGCGCTGGATATGAAAGCGGTCTACGCACTGATGGAAAGGGGACACTGATATGGAAAAAGGTCTAGTCCACCTGTATTGGGGCGATGGAAAAGGAAAGACCACCGCAGCCATGGGGGTGGCGCTGCGGGCTCTGGCCGCCGGGAAAAAGGTGGTCATTGTTCAGTTCCTCAAGGGTAGGGAGAGCGGGGAAGTAAAGATGCTCTCTCAGCTGGGCGCCAAGATCTACCGGGGAAAATCCGGACAGAAATTTGTGTTTCAGATGACCGAACAGGAAAAGGCGGAGACCCGGAAAACCCAGGAGGAAAATCTGTTGGCAGCCTTGAGCCAGCCGGCGGACCTGCTGATCTTGGACGAAGCCTGTGCCGCGCTGAAACTGGGCATGGTTGACGAGGCGCTCTTGAAGCGTGTTGTTCTGGAGAAACCGGAAGAACAGGAGCTGATCCTTACCGGACGGGATCCGGCAGACTGGATGGGGGAAGCGGCAGATTATTCCACGGAAATGCACTGCTGGAGGCATCCTTATGAAAAGGGGATCGCTGCCAGAGAAGGCGTGGAATATTGATCGAAAAAGGTTAAGGAGCAGCGGCCCAGCTTTTTCTCCCTTTGGGTTATGGGGAAAGATGGATTTCCCGGGAAATAAAGGTCCCGGAATAACATCTAGGCGTATTTTTCTAGGATGACCAAGGGAAACGCTTTTCAAAGGCTGGCAGAGAGATCTATAAAAAGCGCTAAAAGGACATTCGCCAGTTGGCAAATGTCCTTTTTTTACGGCTGTTGACGACATCATTTTTCCGGGTGGGGGATGTGGATCCGCTCTACTGAGATCTGTCCGTTTTCAACTTGTGCCATCATCATGGTGATCTCTTGGTGGAAGCGTCTTGGCCCACAAGACCCGGGATTGAGCCATAGACGGCCATCCTGTTCTTTCTGCACGTATTTGTGTGAGTGCCCAAACACCACCACGTCCACACCGGTGAGGTCAGCGGGAATTTCCTTCTTGTTGTGGACCATATAGAACGTCACACCGCCCAGGGTAAACGTCAGGTCGTGGGGGATGGCCTCTGCCCATTCCTTGTCGTTGTTGCCCCGGACCACATAGAGAGGAGCAAACTCCCGAAGCCTGTCCACAATGGACTGCTTATTGATGTCGCCGCCGTGGAGAATGGCGTCGGCGGTTTGCAGGTGCTCCACCACTTCTGGCCGGAGCAGGCCATGAGTGTCGGATAGAATGGCAAGTTTCATAGTGCCCTCCTTAAATGATGATCCCTTCACAGTGGTCGATCTCGTGCTGGATGATCTGAGCGGTCCAGCCGGTAAAAGTTTTGATCCGCTCCTGAAACTGTTGGTTCTGCCACCGCACCTTGATGGATTTCCACCGCTTCACAGGCCGCAGGCCAGTGAGGGACAGACAGCCTTCTTCAGTCTGGAAGGGGCCGGATTTCTTTAGGATCTCTGGGTTGAACATGACCATGTAGCTGTCCTCATTGTCAAAGGCGATGATCCGCTTGTTCACGCCGATCATATTGGCCGCCATGCCCACACAGCCCTCTTTGTGGTGTTCCAGTGTTTCCAAAAGGTCTGCCGCTGTTTGCAGATCCTCCGGAGTGGCTGGCTCTGCTTTCTGGGCCAGAAAGGTTTCGTCTTTGCAGATCTCTCGTATCATGACCGATCCTCCTTATGCTGTAAGATGACGGATGCCAGTGTTTCCGCCGCGATGCGGGTGCCAAGCTCTGAAGGGTGGACGCCGTCGGGAGCATAGAGATCTTGTTTGTCCGCCCGGCGGAAAAATTCCCCACCCACGTCGGCCAGAAGGGTCTGGTTTTCCTGGGAGGCTTGACGGTAGGCTGTCGCTAGATTTTGGGCCATCTCCTCGTAGTTCCAACCTTTGGACGCCAGTTTGGCTCCGTCTTTTTGGTATGCCCAGGTGGCGTAGAGTACAGGTGTCGCACCGTTTTCGCGGATCAGCGCGCAAAGACTTTTCACGCTGGCGAAAAAGCTCTTGGGAGAGGTGAGGGGTCCGTGGCTCATTTCCTGGAGTACCACATACTCCCAAGATTCCCCGGTCAGGGCCGCCTGGGTTTTAGCGCCTAGTTTAGTGTTTGAGTTCAGCTGTTCCGAAAGTCGTGCCCCACCTCGGGTGTGGGCAATGACCTGGGCTCCGGTCAACTGGGCCAGAAGCCCCGGCAGATCATTGGATGAGGTAAAACTGTTTCCCAGCATGAGAATTCGCATCACAGTGCTCCTCTCAATAAAAAGTGGAGATCTCACCCTCACCGATGCCGTAGAGACGGCAAAACTCGTTCAGATCTTCAGGGGTGCGAATCAGCATCACTTCGGTGAATTTTTCAGTTCGCAGATCTTGAAATCCAGCTACTTTTTCGCCGGTACAAATACTTGCACGGATCACGGGCTTTTGAGTTTCTTTGTCATAGGTACGGGCCTGCTGTTTCTTCTTGAAAAACATACCGTGTTCCTCCAGCGCAGCGCACAGATTAAGATGCTATTATGATACCGTTTCGTACAGGTGACTGTCAATGACCCGGCGATACAAAAGAGCATTACGAAAAGGGGGGCGTCCCTAAAGCCGTCGGCGCGACAGCACATCGCAGGTGTGGTATAATACAAAAATGAGGGAAAGATGTGCTGGCTGGACAAAAGAAAGCACGAAAAGTCGGGCAGACACAGCCCGTTTTGATTATGCTGTTATCAGAAGGACGGTGTGGCCAATGGATTGGGTAGAAAGCATCCATAAAGCGATTGGGTATATGGAAGAAAATCTCCGGGAGGATCTGAGCATCCAGGAGATTTCGCAGCAGGCTGCTATGTCACCCTTTTATTTTCAAAAGGGTTTTGCCATGCTGTGCGGCATGACGGTGGGGGATTATCTCCGCCAGCGCCGTCTTTCTGCCGCTGGATCTGAGGTCCTTTACACAGACCGGAAGATCATTGACATCGCTCTGGAATTCGGTTGCGATTCCCCAGACAGCTTTACAAAAGCGTTTGCCCGGTTCCACGGGGTCACACCCTCCGCGCTGCGAAAAAGCGGAGGCGCGGTACGTTCCTTCGCTCCGCTGCAAATTAAAGTTACATTGGAAGGTGGTCAAAACATGGAATGCAGTATCATGAAAAAAGAAGCCTTTACTGTGCTCTGTCGGTCTAAGACCTTCAAGTATGAGGACGCCTGCACCCAGATCCCCAAGTTTTGGGAGGAGCATTACCGTACCGGTGGTGGCAAGGTGGTGTACGGAATCAATCTGGACGAAAGCATGAGTGGCAGTGAATTTGAGTATCTCATCGCGGATGATTACGATCCCGCCAAGGAAGTACCGGAGGGATACAGCGTTCGGACCATTCCCGCCCACACTTGGGCAGTATTCCCTTGTACCGGCAAAATGCCTCAGGCGCTTCAGGGACTGAACCAGCGGATCTTTTCACACTGGCTGCCCACGAATACGGACTATAAGATCGCGGCTGGGATCAATGTGGAGCTGTACAGCGATGCCAGCAAATTTGAAAAGGGAACTCAGGATCAGGATTATTACTGCGAGATCTGGATCCCTGTGGAAAAGAAATAAGGTCGGCTTTGACAGGCCAGACCCCAGTTGGCTTTCTAAAGAAAATCTCCATAGAAAACCAATAGACGACGAGACAAAAACACCCCCAAAACCACACTCAGCAGTGCGGGTTTTGGGGGTGTTTTGGCAGAATGCTCTCTATTAGGTGCAGTGAGTAAAGGGGCTTACAAATTTTGCCTTTCAGGTCGCCCGTTGGGCTTTGCGGCGCCCATGCTTTTCACGGAACGCCGGCAGCGCTGCCCGGCCCTGTTCCGTGACAGGACGCACCCATTTGCCGGAATACATATGTACCTGCATCAGGATGAACCGTATGGGTTCGTCGATGTAGCAGCAGGCGAAAACCAGCAAAAACGGCATTTTCCATACAAGGCCCGTCAGACAGACGCAAGGTAATACCAGGGCGTACATGAAGGAGATTTCCAGAATGGTGCCGTACGCCGCGTCTCCGGCTGACCGATAGGTGTCGTTTTGGGTCCAGTTGCACATGCGGATCACGGCCGCAACACTGTAAATCATCAATAGCCCGGTGCCGATCTCCAAAGATTCCCCGGAAAGGCTCATCACAGTCAGAAGAGGACGATGCACCGCCAGCAGGGTCACGCACAGCACAAAGATGCTGCTTCCGCACAGCAGCACCAGCCGCTTTGCCCGCTCGTAGGCAGTGTCCAGTTCACCCGCGCCAACGCTCTTGCCAACAAGCACCGAAGCCGCGTTGGAAAAGCCTGAAAAGAAGCCGATGACCAGGCCCTCTAGGGTACGGAACACGGCGATAGCGGCGATGGCTTGTTCGGACTGGCGGCCCAGCACGATGTTGATGACCATGTTGCCCACACCGATCAAAATCTCATTGCAGAGGATAGGAAAGCATTTGACAAAATAGGACCGCACGAAGTCTCCATTCCAGCGAAAATGCTTGGTGAAATGGAACAGGTACGGATATCCCTGTGCCCGGCTGAGGATCAGGATGACTGCCATATTGACGGCGGCCGCGCAGGTAGTGGCCAATGCCGCGCCACGCACACCCATTGCGGGCAGACCAAACTTGCCGTAGATAAACACCCAGTTCAGCCCCATATTCGTGGCAACGGAGGCGATCGCCGCGTAGAGGGGAATACGCACCCGTTCAGTGGAGCGCAGCAACGCACTCATGGCCATGGAAATCACCTGCATGGGGTATGCGAAGCCTACAATGCTCAGGTAATCTACGCCGATGGCCCGAATGGTTGTTTTGTCTGTATAAATGCTCATCACCAGCTCCGGCGCCAGCAGCGCAAGACAGGTGAAGATTGACGTGGAAGCGAGCATACAGACCAGTGTCAAGCCGAAGGAACGGTCAATGCCGTCATCGTCTTTAGCGCCCCAGTACTGGGAGAAAAACAGCATACCGCCGCCCACGAACCCCCAGTATCCGGAGAACATCAGCGACGAAAACTGGGCACAAAGACCCACCGCGCCAACGGATGTTTCGCCCAGCGGGGCGATCATCATGGTGTCTACCATGCTGCCCGTTGTTGTCAATAGGTTTTGCAGCGCGACAGGGATGGCGATCACCGCGAGGTTCCGCAGGAAAGTACCCCAGGGAAACCCGGATTTTGTTTTCAATACTCTCTCTCCATTTCCGTTGAATTTCGGCGTAAGTATAGCACGAATCCACTGAAAACGCAACGCCATGTCGATACTGAAAATGCAGATTGATGGGACATATTTTGCCTCCACCAAATGTGAAAGCGAAATACTCGATCGCTTGGGAGGAATCGCTGTTGATAACGGTCATCCCAGAGACGTCAGATCTTCCAGAATGCAGGTGAGTACTTGCGCGGCATTTTAGGGTTTCACCGGAGGGTTCTACAGCGTCAAATATGAATGGAGGCTTTTTCTTGAGAGTTGGGAGGCTATCATAAGAAAAATGTCACAATTTGACGGTTGTTTCTTGTTGGGATAATTTTCCTCTGCTATAATGAAAAAGACCACTAGCAATACGGGAGAAAAAGGAGTAAGGAAAATGGGTTCCGAACAGAAAAAAAGAGGGAAAAGCAGCAAGGGAAAGATGTGCTGAAATCCGTAGTGGTGAAAAACTATTCTATCCCCGTTTGGGGATTGGGTGCGCTGATCTTGGTGGTAATTCTGGTAGTGGCCTTTGTGGTGATCCCCACTGCCCGAAACAATAAAAAACAGGCGGAGGTCATTACGATCTCTACGTTGCAGGAGATCATCGACGTCAGCGAACTCTCTACCTTTACCGCGGTTTATAACGGCATCGCTCAAGTGATGAATGAAGAAAATCCGGAATCGGTGGACTACTATGTGTCCTATGAGGCTAAGGTAAACGCCGGCATCAACTTTGAAGAGGTGGGCATTGAGCTGGAGGAGGAGACAAAAACTATCCGCATCACGGTGCCGCCGGTGGAGCTCACGGAAGTGAACGTGGACATCGCCTCTTTGGATTTCATCTTTTACAACCAAAGTTTGAATACCTCTGCCGTGACGGAAACGGCTTTCAAAGCCTGCGAAGCGGACGTGAAAAAGGAAAGCCAGGAGCAGGAAGCCATCTATGAATTGGCGGAGCAAAACGCCAAAAATGTGCTGACCGCTCTGGTCAAGCCCATTGTGGAACAGTCAGATACGGAATACACCCTGGTGGTAGAGTGAGGGAGGATGAAACAATGAAAAAATGTATCTCCTTTCTTTTGGCGTTGCTTTTGTCTCTTTCCCTGGCCTCCTGCGGGACGGGAAAGCCAGATGTTTCAGAAATGGAGCCGGAAGTGTCCCAGATGAAGGCTATTTGTGAACTGGCGGTGATGGACTGTTACTATCACAACGTGGCTAAGTTCAAAGAGGAGGATGCGGAAGGTTTTCTGTTCTGGCAGAAGGACAAGCAGTTCTGGATCGAGTACAGTGGTGTGGTGACTCTTGGAGTAGATGTATCCCAAGTCACTGTGGATGTGAAGGACACCCAGGTGACAATTACCCTGCCGGCCGCCAAAGTGTTGAACTGCAAGGTGGATTCCGGCTCCCTGACAGAGGATTCTTTCATTGTGGCAGATGGGTCCGCCAGCATCAACGCAGAGGACGAAGTGGCTGCCTTTGATGCCGCCCAGACCAAGCTTCAGGAAACCGCCGCCAGTGATACGGTGTTGTTGGCCAACGCCCAGCAGCGGGCTCAGTCCTTATTGGAGGATTACGTCACCAATGTGGGGAACGTAGTGGGTAAGAAGTATACCATCCAGTGGATCTACCTGGATGAGGAAGGTATGGAGACTGCTGTACCTGTGAGCAGTGCCCCTCAGTCAGCACTTGAGGAGAGTTCTGCTTCCGAGTAGTGTTCTGACAGTTTTTTCTTGACGAATGATAAAATAAAACAAGAGTAAGGGCATTAGCGATATAGTCAATCTCCAGTTGAGATTCATTACCACCGATCTGGATTACAACCCGGTCAGTCAGTTTTTGCGGTGAAATTTTAGAGGTGTTTTTGATGAAACGAGTAGTTCCCTTTTTGTTTGCGTTGGTAATGTTGCTCGCTGGGTGTTCTGGGGGTGAAAATAGTGGTTCCTTTCAGCAAATCAGCCAGGAGGAGGCCAAGGAGATGATGGACACTCAGGAGGTCATTGTTCTGGATGTACGGGAACAGGACGAGTACGACAGTGGCCACATTCCAGGGGCGGTGTTGCTGCCAGTGGGTACCATCAATGAAGAAACCGCTTCCGCGGTGATTCCTGAGAAGGATAGCGCTGTTCTGGTTTACTGTCGCAGCGGCAACCGTAGCAAAACGGCTTCCGAAGCCTTGGCAGAACTGGGCTATACCAATATCTACGAATTTGGGGGTATCAACACTTGGCCCTATGAGATTGAGCATTGAAAAAACTCCACCCAGTCTAGGGTGGAGTTTGGTTATCAGTAGAGCAGAAAAGGTACTGGAATGATAAAAGATGGGGGAGAGGCAGAAATCTCCTCCTTTTTCTTTTTTGTCCATCGTCAAGTCTTGATGGTAGATCCCCAATGCGGAACCATTGGGGAATAAACATTCGGTGTGATTTTTCGTGCATAGGTATTACAACTGAAATTCGCCTTTCCTTTTATAAAACCGGTATGCGAGAATACACAGAATAATTTGAGCCACTGAGGAAATAGGGGTTCCCAAACCAATGTGAAACAGGGAGGCTCCCTCGAGCTGGCTCATCAGGTAAACAGCTGGGATCCTCACGCAAAACGCACCAACTACACCTTGTACCATGACAAATACGGTTTTTCCGCAACCGTTGAAGTATCCCACAAAGCAAAACAGGACCGCGGTGAGCAGGCAGTCGATCGCGTAGGCTTTCAAATAGTCGTGAGCGTAGGCGATTACTTCTCCTTCGTTGGAGAAGATAGCGGATAACAAGTTGCCGGCGAAAAACGCGATGGATCCCATGATGAAACCGGCAATCAACGCTGTTTTAATCCCATAGAACAAAGCTTTGCGGGAGCGTTCAAATTTTCCGGCTCCATTGTTCTGCGCCACAAAGGCAGAAATGGCCTGCATATAGGCGGATGCTACCAGCATCAAAAAGACACAAACCTTCTCCGCAACGCCAACAGCGGCAGATTCCCTGACGCCCATGCCGTTGACCACAACCTGAATAAAAAGGAAGGAAAACTGCACCAGCAATTCCTGCAAGGCAATGGGCACACCCACAAGCAGGATTCTTTTTAAGTAAGCTGGATGGAACCGAATGTATTTTTTTGAGAACGTAAAGGGCAGATCCTTTTTGCCAATGAAATAAAGGGAAAATACCACGCTGATTCCCTGAGCAGATACGGTTGCGATAGCGGCCCCGGCAGCGCCCATGTCAAAAACCGCAACCAATAGCAGATCGCCCAAGATATTGATCACACAGGCAATGGCCACCGTGATCAAAGGCGTTTTTGAATCACCGATACCGCGAAAAATAGCGCCGATCACATTGTAGGCGGTAATGAAAACAGCTCCCATACCGCAGATTCGTACATAGCTGCTGGTTTGAATAAAGGCCTCTTCCGGAGCATGCATGAAGGTGGCAAGATTGTCGCTAAATGGGATCACTAAAGCAGTCACCACGATTGCCAGCACTGCGAAAATAGCAATGCCGGTTCCGATACCCTGTCCGGCTTTGTCAGGTTTGCCACCACCGATGCAGTCCCCAACAAAGACGGTCACACCCATGGAAAGTCCGGTGATGACCATGGTGATCATGTTGAAAAGCTGACTGCCGGTGGATACTCCCGACTGCTCGAAGGTGTCTGCAAACTGTCCTACAATGATCAAATCTGCCGCGCCGTACATGGCTTGCAAAAAAAGTGCCAGCAGGACTGGAAACGCGAAGGAGATGAGAGATTTCAAAATGTTTCCCTGGATCAAACTCTGTTCTTTTTTCTGGTTCATGATACCCTCCTTATTTTCCGAACCATTGGGTTGCATATTGCGCCACAGAAGGAATGATCTTCTTGATTTCCAGATAGCTGGTGTTCAGGCAAAGGTCATATCCTCTCATATCACCCCAACGATAAGGACACAGGAAATCGTGGTTCTTAGCGCGGAGTTTGTCCACCTCTTTGATCTGTTTTTCGTATTCTTTATCGGTGCGGTTCCTATTCTCCGTTTCTCGTTCCCTGCAACGCTGGATGCGGGATTCCAACTCGGCGTACACAAAAATCCGCAGCGGGTTCTGCTCAGCCAAGATCACATTGGCGTTCCGGCCCACGATAACGCAGTTACCCTTTTGGGCGATCTTTTTGATCAGTTCCGTTTGCTTTGCCAGCAAGGTTGTGGGAAGATTGGAAAAGTAGGAGACCTGAGACAGAGTCCGTCCAAAGATAAGAGGATACTGGGGTGTTGCGGCGCCCTGCTCCAGTATCTGTTCCAGATAGGATTCTTTCATTTCTGTGGACTGAGCCATAGCGGTGAGAATTTCCCGGTCGTAATACCCATACCCCAGAGCATCCGCCAGCCGTTTTCCCACCTCTCGTCCGCCACTGCCAAATTCTCTGCTGATTGTAATAATGTTCATTAGATTTCTCCTTTGCTGCAAAAAAATAGAGCCGGATAAGAAAAGCAGGAATTCCACCTGCCATCTTATCCAGCTCGCAACTTCATACGTGTTGCTCACCCTCCGATGAACGACTTATTTATATCATGGTTTCAGTTCCTTGTCAACACCATCGTTTTTTATACCAGCACGTACTGGGGTAATTTCCACTAGCTGCCAGCCCAGAAGTCTCCCGGTAATTCTCCGGAAGATCCCGCCGGAGTGGTGGTCTGATTCTCTGGAGAAAGCTGGGCATAGTGCTGGTTGATGGCTGCCATGCCGGTCTGGGGATCCCGATTGAGTAAAGACCTGTAAATGGTTTCGTGGCAGTCCACAAGCGCCTGCCACTGGGCATCGGTGGCGGTAGTCAAAACATTCTCAATGGCAGCCTCGCAGAGACTGGAGACGGCTTTTTGCAGGACGGCAAAAAGCCGGTTCCCGCTGCACTGGATAAGCGCTTCGTGAAAAGCGGAATCCAGTGTGACTCGCTCATGGCCGGTGGCTTGTCTCATGTTTTCCACCAGCTTGCCTAGGGGCTCCAGGGTCTGGCGCCACTGGGACTGGGCTGAGGCAGAGGTGCAGTCTGCTGTTTGGATAGCCAAGAGTAAGGATTGTGTTTCCAATCCTCGGCGCAGCTGCTGTACCTCATCGAAGTTGCTCTGTTTTAAAAACAGCAGCATGGAAAAAACACTGCTGAAACTCTCGCCGATCTGGTTGACCAGAAAGTTTCCCTTGCCATGGACACAAGAGATCAACCCCATGTTTTCTAACGTGCGCAGCGCCTCCCGAATAGAGTTGCGGCCCAATCCCAGTGTCGCCATCATTTCTCGTTCAGAGGGCAGTTTGCCGCCAAATGCCAGTTGTCCATCTTGTACAAGCTGTTTGATGTAAGCAATAACTGTAATATATGCTTTTTCCTTTGGATATCCAGTATCCACGATCTCACCTGCCCATCATTATTGGACAATGCCCCGGATCTTTAAGTAGGCTAAAATCACCTCTACGGTTCCGTCTACCCCCAAGATCCCGCTATCCAAGCAAAGGTCGTAGTGGGCTGAGGCGCCCCATTCCTCTCCGGTGTAGTATCTGTGAAAAGCGGCGCGGTCACTGTCTGTTTGCTGGTTCAGCTCTATGGCTTTTTTCAGCGACAGACCGTATTCCTGCATCGTCCGCTGGGCACGTATGTCCTTATCAGCGTGGAGAAAAATACTGACAGCCCGCTTTTCCCCACGGAAGATGTAGCCGCCGCAGCGGCCGATCAGTACACAGGAGGTTTTTCCGCAAAGCTGCTGAATACGCCGGAAGGGGATGCGCCCCATACCATCCTCCACGTTGCTGGTGGCAATGGCGTACAGCAAGCTGTCCACGGGCTGTTCTTCGTAAAAGGACTGGACCTCTTCGTAATCCAGCGTTCCTTTTGCAATCTGCATCAGTTCTTGCCGCCCATAGTAGGGAATACCAAGCCGCTGGGCCAGACGCATGCCGATTTCCCGTCCGCCGCTGCCGGCCTGTCTGCCAATGGTGATAATAAAGTTTTCCATCATGCGATCCCTCATTTCTGTCACATAAATTGCGCAAATACAGAGGCGCTGATCACGGTCAAAAGACCGGCGACTGCAATAGCTAAACTGCTCATCGCGCCTTCCACCGGGCCCATCTCCATGGCTTTGGAGGTACCGATGGCATGAGCCGCGGTGCCCAGCGCCAAGCCCTTGGCAATGGGTTCTTGGATCCGGAACAGCTTGCAAACGATTTCCCCAATGACGCTGCCCAGTACACCGGTAATAATAATGACCGCTACCGTAATGGTCACGATCCCGCCCAGTTCTTCCGATACGCCCATGCCGATGGCTGTGGTGATGGATTTGGGCAGCAGTGTCACGTACTCCTCATGGGAAAGCTGGAAAAGTTTGCACAACAGCAGCACGCTGACCATACTGGCCAGGACACCGGAAACGATGCCCGCTGCCACAGCTACGAGGTTCTTTTTTAATAAGGACAGCTGCTCATAGAGGGGAACAGCCAAACAAACTGTGGCAGGGGTTAATAGGTAACTGATATACTGACCGCCCACGTTGTAGCTGTCGTATTCGATATTAAAAATGGCCAAGACCCCTATGACGCATAGGATGCCGATCAGCAGGGGGTTAAAAATTGCCTTTTTAAATTTTTTTCGCAATAAAAGACCAACTTCATAAGCCAATAGGCTGATCGCCGCGCCAAAAAATAGAGAATTCGTAAACACTTTTACGCCTGCTTTCCTTCTTTTTTCTTTTTTTCCAGCCGGATAATTGCCTGTGTCACCCGGCCGGTGACCGCCATGACGATCACGGTTGTGGCTACGGTAATAATACACACCGGCAGCCAAATGGGCTGTAACACACCCCAGGATTCCAGAAGGCCTGCTCCGGCCGGAATAAACATGACTGGCATGATCTCAATCAGGAAAACAGCGGTCTCTTTTACGTGCTCCACTTTCACAAGACCGGACCGAAGCGCGATCAACATCAGCACCAGACCGTACACACTGGCCGGGATCGGCAGCGGAATGAGAATATGGAGCAGTTCTCCCAAAAATGTGATGAGCAAAATAATACTGAACTGTTTGATAAATTTCACAAGCGTTCCTTCTTTCAACTGGTACTACCAGTTGAATTATAAAGTCTTATTTGAAAATGTCAAGAAAGAAAATGCCATTTTCTGAGAAAAGATCCCTCACTTTGGATCGTCCAGCGAAAGATGAGCTTTCGTGTCCGGCACAGCAAGCCCCAATCCGAACAAGGGCATAGAAAAAGGAATGAGACGATCCTGTCCCATCCCTTTGCAGGTGTTTTATTTCCGCAGCACTTTTTCCATGGCCTTGCCCTTTGCCAGCTCGTCCACCAGCTTGTCCAGGTAGCGGATCTCCTGCATCAGCGGGTCTTGAATGGTTTCCACCTTCACCCCACAGATGGACCCGGTGATCAGATTCCGGTTGGGGTTGGGTGCGGGGGCGTTTCGGAAGAAATCTCCGTAGGTGATGTCGCTTTCTACCAAGGAGGCCAGCTCTTCCTGGCTGTATCCGGTGAGCCAGCAGGTGACTTGGTCCACCTCTGCCCGGGTACGGCCTTTTTTCTCTGCTTTGGCCACCAGCAGAGGGTAAATCTTTTTTAGCTCCATTTGAAAGACTTTTTCCATGTTCAGCCTCCTGTCAGCAGGTTGGTGTTCTTTCGCAGTTTCTCTTGAAGCAGCTCCGCCGTAGCTTGAGGAGAGAGGTTGGTGGTGTCTACGGCCCAGGGGTCCCAAGGACCTAGGTCCGCAAACTGTGCCCACATGGTCTCCACCAGTTCCCGGTTGGTGGCTTCATCCAGTTTGGTGCGCCCCAAGGCCCGGGCAAGGGTAGTTTCCTTGGAGGCCCGCAGCACTAGGTAGTGCACAGAGTATCCTTCCCGGACAGCCTGAAGCCAAGGCTCTAGAAACCAGGGGCCGATGACCCCGTCTACCACGACGTCATAGCCTCCTTGGGCAAAGCGTTTGGCTGCTTCCCGGAAGGCTTCGATGACAGTTTCATTCTGGCTCTCGGATCCGGGCAAGTGTGGCGGGATGGCACCCTTGCGCAGAGCGTCGTAAAAGTCGTCAGTATGCAGATGGAGCGACCGCTCCAAGGCGGAGTTTTGAGCCAAAAGCGCGGCCACAGTGCTCTTTCCCGTTCCCGGCGCGCCGCTTATCAGGACGATCCTTCCTTGTGCCATAGTGCGCCCTCCTTTTTTAGCACTTTGCGTTTATCTTATCACGGGAGGCGGGGAAGAGCAAGAAGTTGTAAAGCCATTTGTGGACAGTGGGGAAATCAGAAAAAGAAAGCAACAAACATGACAGACTGCTGTCGCGTTCCTATGGTATAATAACCCTAAAATAGGAGAGCACAGACAGCTGGCCCAGTGGAGTGGTGGCAGCGTCCAGAAAAAACGGGGAGGAGGCATCTTATGAAACTGGATCGGCTCATCGGTATTTTATCCCTTCTGCTTCAACGGGAGAAGGTCACCGCACCGGAGCTGGCGGAGCGGTTCGAGGTATCCCGCCGGACCATTCAGCGGGATCTGGAAGCCCTGAGCAAAGCGGGGATTCCCCTCGTTACCACCCAGGGCGCGGGGGGAGGAATCTCCATTATGGAGGGGTATCGAGTGGACCGGACAGTCCTCACTGCCCCGGAGATGCAGGCCATCTTGGCGGGGCTCCGCAGTTTGGACAGTGTCAGTGGTACACGCCGCTATGCCCAGCTGATGGAAAAGCTCAGCGCCGGATCCCACACTCTGGCACCGGGGGATGCCCATGTGCTCATCGACCTGGCCTCCTGGTACAAGGACAGTCTTGCCCCCAAGATTGAAGCGCTCCGAGGCGCTATGGAGAATCACCGGGTGGTGCGCTTTTCCTACTTTGCCCCAGGAGGGGAGAGCCAGCGTAGGGTGGAGCCGTACTATCTCGTGTTTCATTGGTCGGCTTGGTATCTCTGGGGCTGGTGCCAGAGCAGGGAGGATTTTCGTCTGTTCAAGCTGGTGCGCATGACGGAACTTTCCGTGGGGGAGGAATTTATCCCTCGGGAAGCGCTCTTGCCCGACTTTGACGATGCTAGGATCTTCCCACCTGTGTATCGGGCAGTGGTGCGGTTCTCTCCCCGGTGCAAATGGAGACTGGTGGAGGAGTACGGTCCAGATAGCTTCACCGTGGAACCGGAAGGAACACTGCTCTTTCGTTGGGGGTTTCCAGACACGGAAGGCCTGCTTGGCTGGGTGCTCACCTTTGGGGATGGGGCGGAACTGTTGGAACCGGTGGAGTTGCGGGACAGCTTGACCCAAATGCTGCGTCGGGCGTTGGCTCACTATGAACAGAGGGAGGAATGACCATGCGTTACCAATGGTTGGATGAATATCTGTTGGGAAAATGGGGCGTGACCAAGGACTTTCAGCCGGTGTGGAACTGGGTGCGGTATCACATCGGCGGAAAGATGTTTGCGGCGGTGTGCCTGGACAAGGAGGGCAAGCCCTACTACATCAACCTGAAGCTGGACCCTATGGAGGGAGAGTTTCTTCGTGGGGAGTATGAGGATATCCTGCCTGGGTATTACTCCGACAAGCGGTGCTGGAACTCGGTGGGGCCTGACGGTGCCGTACCGGACGACCTGCTGCGGGAGATGTTGGACAAGTCCTATGGTCTGGTGCTGGGAGGGCTGAGCAAAAAGGCCCAGCGTCTGGCATTGGGGCTGACAGTCTGCGGACAGGCGTGCGGGGAATGTCCCTTCTACAAAAAGGACTGCCCTGGCTGCAATGAAAGCGGGGGCAAGGTGTTTCGTGCCCCGGCGGAGAAAGCCTGTCCCATCTACGCCTGCGCCGCCAACCGGAAGCGCCTGACCCACTGCGGCCTCTGTGGGGATGCTCCATGCAAGCTGTGGCGGGAGACCCGGGATCCGTCGCTGTCTGACCAGGAATTTGAGAAAGATTTGGTCCATCGGTTGAAACAATTAGAGGAGGTGACGCCACATGGCGTTTGATTACAAAAAGGAGTATAAGGAATTCTATCTGCCGCCTAAAAAACCGGGAATAATTACGGTGCCCACTATGAATTTCCTGGCAGTGCAGGGGATGGGCGACCCCAATGAGGAGGGTGGCATGTACAAGCAGGCTTTGGGAATGCTGTACGCTGTGGTTTTCACCATCAAGATGAGCAAGCTGGGCAAACACCAGTTGGAGGGGTACTTTGACTATGTGGTGCCGCCTCTGGAAGGCCTGTGGTGGCAGGAGGGAGTCCATGGGGTGGATTACGCCCACAAAGAGGCGTTTCAGTGGATCTCCCTGATCCGCTTACCGGAGTTTGTCACCAAAGAGGTGTTTGATTGGGCCATTGGGGAGGCCACGAAGAAGAAGGGGCAGGACTTCTCCCCGGTGGAGTTTTTCACCTGGGAGGAAGGGCTATGCGTCCAGTGTATGCACATGGGCCCCTACGATAACGAACCCGCCACCGTGGCCGCTATGGAGGAGTACGCTAAATCCCAGGGCTTGGAACCGGACTTTGGAGACAACCGCTTTCACCATGAGATCTACCTCAGCGACGTGCGGCGATGCAAGCCGGAACGTCTGAAAACAGTGATCCGCCAACCGGTGAGGAGGTTGTTATGAAAGGGTTTGTTCGGGAAGAAACTCGATTTTCCCTATGTGGATTAAACTGCGCTTTGTGTGTGATGCATCTGGGTGGTCACTGCCCAGGCTGCGGCGGTGGACCGGGCAACCAGAGCTGTGCTATCGCTCGGTGCTCTTTGGAGCATGGGGGAGTTCCGTTCTGCTGGGAATGCTCGGAGTATCCCTGCTCCCGATACGATGGCTTTGACGAGTACGATTCTTTTGTCCTCCACAGGAACAGAAAACAGGACGTTGCTCGCGCCCAAAAGCTGGGTATGGAAGTTTACCTCAAGGAGCTGGAAGAAAAGCGCCACATCCTAGATAAACTCCTGGCCCATTGGAATGACGGCCGCAGGAAAACGTTTTATAGCACAGCGGTGTATTTGCTGCCTTTGGAGGAATTGCGGTCTGTAATGGAGAGTTTGGAGCGTCAACCCCAGTTAATGGAGCAACCGGTGAAGGAACGGGTCTTAGCGGCTGTGGCGCTGTTCCAGGAGGCGGCAGATCGACAGGGTGTCATCCTAAAGCTAAATAAAAAACCGAAGAAGTGAGCTTGTGGTAGTGTCTTGGATGCCACGGAAACTTTCCCATCGTTACCACTTCCCCTTTTGCGGGGAAAATCTTTCTTGGTTTCGTTTGGTGGTATTTCCGCGAATGAGTGGAAACAACATAGGAATCCTTCCTTTTGTCGGGCGCTCGTGAAGCGCAACAGGTGGGGCAATGCCCACTGTACTTCCTCCTTCAAGCAACGCATGAATACCGGTCCTGTTTTTTTAGTGAGTTGGCGAGGAAGTTGTGAAGGGGGCCAACAAGAGCAGTAGATTAATTCGTGTTATTGCTATATAATCTTGTTGTTATGAACTGTTGTAGGAAGCGAACATCCGAACACTGAGAAACTTAGGAGAAAAAAATGACTGAAGTAGTAGCAGCCCTTATTTGGAAGGGAAATGAATTCATGATCTGCCAGCGTCCAGCCCACAAGGCTCGGGGGCTCCTCTGGGAGTTTGTAGGCGGGAAGGTGGAGCCAGGAGAGACCAAGGAGCAGGCCCTCATCCGGGAGTGTCAGGAGGAACTGGCCGTCACCGTACAGGTGGGGAAGGTGTTCCTGGAAGTTACCCACGAATACCCGGATCTGACGGTGCACTTGACTTTGTTTCACGCTTTCATTCAGGAGGGCGTCCCTCAAATGCTGGAGCATAACGACATCCGGTGGATCACTGTGGAGGAGATCGATCAGTATCCATTCTGCCCAGCGGATGAGGAAATCTTAGTAAAGATAAAGCAGGAAACGGTTTAATGATAAACTCATGACAACGGGGTACAGTGATCTTTGGCTAGAAAAGGGTGAACTCTATGTATCAATATAGAACTTTGGAAAATACTTCTTATGAACAGCTGGCGGAATGCTTTTGTCGGGCATTTTCGGATTACGCTTTCCCTATGAAGCTGTCCCCCCAACAGTTGCGCGGGGTTCTGGAGCAAAGCGGCGTTGACCTGACCTTGTCGTATGGCGCTTTCATTGAGGACAAGATGGTGGGGTTTATTTTTAATTCCACAAGTTTGTACAATGGGCAAAAAGCTGTTTTTGATGCGGGTACTGCGGTGGTCCCGGAACATAGGGGAAAGGGCGTTTTTCATCAGATGTTCCCAATTATGGAACGCCAACTCACTCAGGCGCAGTTTGAAACGTATTACTTGGAAGTGCTGCAACAAAACAAGAGGGCGATCCAGCTGTATCAAAAGCATGGGTTTGCTGTGGATCGGGAATATGTTGTTTTGCGCTCGGGGGACGAATCTGCTCAGAATGTACTGTTTCAGGGGGAGGAGAGGGAGTTCTCCCAATTTGACTTTTCCGCAGTGTCAAACTGTATGGCGGTAAAACCTTGCTTTGAGCATTCTACCCAGGTGCTTCAAAAGAATTCCCACCTCTACGGTGTGCGGTATACCCGGAAAGGTGATAAAATTTCAGCCTTCTGTGTGTATACCAAGGCAAACGGGGCAATTCTTCAGCTTGGTTATGAAGATCTGTCGGATTTGAAGTTGGTTCTAAAAAGTTTGCTTTCCACCTTTTCCAACATCAGTGTGAAAAATGTTGACACTTCGTACTCTCAAGTGTTGGAACTGTTTTATTCTCTTCATTTCGAAGAGGTCACACGGCAGTATGAAATGAGCAAAAAACTTGCGGTCTCAATGGAGCCTCAGATGGATTGAGACAGACTTCTTTTGATATTTCTACGATAAAAAAACGCACCCGGAATATTTCGGGTGCGTTTTTTTACAGCAAAATAAAGGAACGATTCCCTGTCCGCCGAAAGGTCTGGGCAAAGGAGGTTCCCATTTCCCGGACATGAGGTGCACGGCTCGTTTTAACCTCAGAAAACATCCGGCACATCATGGGAGAGGAGGGGTCAGTGCCATTCCTTGCGCAAAATGGCATACTGATACGTGTTTTCATAGAGGGGCGTGCCGTCCGGCTGTTTTACAAAAGAGACGAACTCCAGAAACAGCCCCTCTCGGCGCATTCCCAGTTTTTCGCAGAGATGTTGGCTGGATGTGTTGTAATCTTCTGTGTAGGCATAGATCCGACGCGCACCCTTTTCCCGGAACAGGTAGTCAAAAAAAGCGTGCGCGGCTTCGTAGGCATATCCTTTCCCGTGGTAGGCCGGGTTGAGCATCCAACAGGGACTGAAGGTGTCCTTGGGCGCGCGATCTTCGTCGGGAGCGGTGGCCTCAGATACCGCGTCGATCTCGCCAATGACTTTGCCGCTCTCTTTCAGCACGATGGCAAACGTGTATTCTGTTTCTTTGCAGCGTTTCCTCATTTCCGCCTTTGCCTCCTCCAAGGAATACAGCTTCATGCAGGCAAAACAGTTCACGGCAGGTTCTTTCAGGTATTCGTACACGTCCTCCGCATCGGATTCTTGAAAGGGACGCAGAATCAATCGTTCGGTTTCAATCATCTTTTTAAAATCCTCCTTTTTGCAAAAAGATCTCAAACAAAAAGCCCGATTTTCACGTAATCTCCATTACGAAAAAACCGAGCGCACTCGACACCTTATCTGACAGGCGGCCTGCAAGCATACTGCCTGCGATCCCCCGTGCTACGGCACACTGTCCTCCGGTGACCTATTTTTCAAAATTATAGCAAAGGATAGAAAATATTGCAACTGTCCACCAAAAATCCTTTGCGCAAGTTGATTTCCTATCAGAAAACAGCTTTTTAGGTCAAATTTTTCGATTCTGCCTGAAAAACGAGCCAATAAAGTAGGGGTGCTGGACTGGACAAGAACTGGCTCAAAGCCTTGACAATGAAAAAGCGGAAGAGTATAATTCATTTAACAATTAGGCTAAATGTTAAATAAAATGGTAAGTGAGAAACTTTGGGATTGCAGAATACCATGAAAGCGTTGGCAGACCCTACGCGGCGGGAGATTTTAAACCTGCTCAGGAACGGGGGCATGTCGGCAGGGGAGATCGGAGAACATTTTCCAGTGACGGGAGCCTCCATATCCCGCCACTTGTCCGTTCTAAAAGAGGCGGATTTGATTCGGGATACACGCAAAGGAAAATACATTTACTATGAGCTGAATACCTCGGTGTTGGAAGAGGTAATGCTCTGGCTTACCCAGTTGAAGGAGGGATAAATCGTGAAGAAAATGATGGCACAAAACAGGGGAAAGCTGATCATTTCTTCCTTGATAATCTTGTTGCCTATGGCAGTATTTTGGTTTCAGGCTAGGGAGATGCTGCTGTTTCCGCTGCTGATGCTTGCGGGACATTGGTTGTGTCTGCTGTGCGTTTACCGAGATAAGAAGAACCACGAGCAGAGCAGGAAGGCTCTGGGGATGGTAGTTTGGCTTTTGCCGATCCTTTCCATATTCATGGGAGCGGCAATGCTGGCGGTAAAGCAGGGCGTGGGCGCCGGACTATTGATGTTTTTGGTGGATTTTCCCATGGGCCTGCTGCTGTTTTTTATCGGCAACTACTTGCCAAAAGTACGCCAGAATAGGACGTTGGGAATCAAGGTGAGGTGGACTCTGCAAAATGAGGAGAACTGGAACGCCAGTCATCGGTTTGGCGGGAAAATATGGGTGGCCTGTGGTCTGCTTTGTATGATAGCTTCGCTTTTGGGGGATTCTTTGTTGTCTGTGCTGGTGGTATGTCTGGTGGTGCTTATTGCCGCCATTGCTCCCTGTCTTTATTCTTACTTCTATTACCGCCGCCAGGTAAAAGAAGGCTGTGTGGAAAAGTTAAAGCCAGTCCATCCCTGGACCGTGGCTATAACAGTGTCGGTGATTTTGGCTTTTGGAGCATTTATGGTCTGGACGTTGTTCAGTGGCGGGACGTCCATAGTCTATGGGGATGCTTCCTTTACGGTAGAGGCTTCCGGATGGGAAGATTTGACCATCCCCTATGAGTCGGTCACGTCCATCGAGTATTACTCTCGGGATCCCTCCAAAGATGTGGAGGGAACTCGCACCAATGGGATGGGTAACTTGAAAATGTCTTTAGGCTCTTTCCAAAACGACTTGTACGGTGAGTATACCCGGTATACTTACGCGGATTGTGATGCATGCGTGGTGTTAGAGGCAGACGGTTGTACCGTGGTCTTGAATGGCCCAGATGAGGCTAGTACACAGGAGATCTATCATACGCTGCTGAAAAAGACCGAGTGCGCCGCTTGAGAGATTTTTTCATGAGATGAAAACGCTGTGACTCTCAAAATGACTTGGACCAGTGTAGTGAGCGGTGCTGTTTGTTCCGTTGCCGCGTCAAGGGAGAACTGCTGGAATGGTTATGTTTTTTCTAAAAGTAAGTGGGTTGCTGGAGGAGTGGATAAGGAAGAAATATGTGGTGGATCGGACCCACTGCGGCAGAAGGCAAAAGAAGTCCTTGCCGCTCTCTGGGTTTTGGGAGTGGTGGGGATCTTGCCTCCTGCCATCTCGGCCATGCTGCATAACCTCTCCACCTTGGGTGTCAGTTTGAGGAGCATGAACCGGTTGATACCGCAGGCAAAGTCCGCGCTACGCAACAATTTACAGACGGATTAAACTGTTGAATGTTTTTTCTCGTTCACAGGGAAAATCCATAGTGAAAAAATGACGGATTGTTTCAATCAAACAGGTTGCCCGCCCACACGATTTCCGATTTCTATATTGACATTCCCCCAAAAATAGTGTACTCTATAACCGTTTGGTTAGTCTGTGCTAATTTGCACAGATCTCTTTTTTGCCATAAGTTAGACTAAACTAATTTGCTGCTTCGCTATGTCGTTAGCCGGAGCGTTTTACCAGCCGGGAGGGATGGGTCATGATCAACAAACGCTTAGTGAATACGGTGCCAGAGAGTAAGAAGTACATTGCCGGGAATGTGGTTTGCCAGTGGGTTTCACTCCTGGCAAATATTCTCTTGATGGCCAGCTTGGCGAAGATGCTGGCGACTCTATCCCAAGGCGCCCCGGAAGCAGGTTTGATTTTTGGGGTTTTTGGGATGGCGGCCGGAGCCTTGCTTCTTCGGGCGGTATGTGCGCTTCTTTCCGCTCGCATGAGCTATCTCTCGTCTAAGGCGGTGAAGCGGACACTGCGGGAGAAAATCTACCGTAAACTTTTGAGTCTGGGCCCATCTTACCAAGAGCAGGTGAACACTTCGGAAGTTGTGCAGGTGGCCGTGGAGGGCGTGGATCAGCTGGAAACATACTTCGGCTCTTATCTGCCCCAGTTTTTTTACGCCATGCTGGCACCTCTGACTCTTTTTGCCGTGCTGGGATTTGTCAGCCTGCCAGCAGCGGTGGTGCTGTTCCTCTGCGTGCCGTTGATCCCCGTTTCCATCGTGGTAGTGCAGCGGTGGGCGAAGAAACTTTTATCGAAATACTGGGGCCAGTATACTGCGCTAGGAGATACGTTCTTAGAGGATCTTCAGGGACTGACGACTCTAAAGATCTACCAGGCGGACGCCTTCAAGCAGCAACAAATGAACCAGCAGGCCGAGCGTTTTCGGAAGATCACCATGAAGGTGCTGACCATGCAGCTCAACTCCATCACCATTATGGATCTGGTTGCCTATGGCGGTGCGGCGCTGGGGATCATCCTGGGAGTGGGACAATTTCAGGCGGGGCACATCGACCTCTACGGTTGTTTGCTGATCATCATTCTGGCGGCGGACTTCTTCCTGCCCATGCGGTTGCTGGGATCTTTCTTTCACATCGCCATGAACGGTATGGCAGCCAGTGAGAAGATTTTCCGTCTGTTGGACCTGCCCGTTTCACTGTCGGGAAAGATATCTGTATCGGATGACTGCACTATCCGCTTTGAAAAGGTGGGCTTCCGGTACGAGAAGGGCAGGGAAGTCTTGCGCCGGGTTTCTCTGGAATGTCCCGAGGGAAGTTTTACTGCTTTGGTGGGAGAGTCCGGCTGTGGAAAGTCTACCTTGGCCTCTTTGCTCATTGGGAGAAACCGGGATTACAGCGGTTCCATCACCATAGGGGGAGTGGAACTTTCCCAGCTCAACGAGCAGAGTCTGTTGGAGCATGTCACTTACATCAGTCACCAGAGTCACATCTTTAAGGGGACGGTGGAAGAGAATCTTCGCATGGCCCAGCCGTCTGCCACAGAGGAACAACTGTGGCAGATCCTGGAGCAGGTGAAGCTGGCTGACTTTCTCCGGCAGGAGCAAGGCCTTGCCACCCCGCTTCTGGAAAACGCATCCAACCTGTCTGGGGGGCAGCGGCAGCGGCTTGCACTGGCCAGAGGGCTCCTCCACAACAGCCCGATCTATATTTTTGATGAGGCCACCTCCAATATTGACGTGGAGAGCGAAAACGACATTATGGAGGTCATACGGCATTTGGCAAAGGAAAAGACCGTGCTGTTGATTTCCCACCGGCTGGCCAACGTGGTAGATGCAAGCAGGATCTATGTGTTGGACAAAGGCGAGGTAGTGGAGAGCGGCAAACATCAAGAGCTGCTGGAAAATGGCGGCCTTTACTGTCGCCTGTGGGATGCCCAGTATGCCCTGGAACATTATGGCGAGGAGGAGACTGCATGAAACGTTCTGGATTTTCTGTGATGGCCCGGCTGATCGGGCTGGTGCGGCCGCTGGCAGGTTTTATGCTATTGGCCATTCTCATGGGCTTGGTGGGCCATCTGTGTGCCGCGTTCCTCACTGTTTTAGGGGGTTACGCTGTGTTGGAGGTCATAGGTCTAGGATGGTTTTTCCCGTTGTCCTGGCTGTTTACCGTGCTAGCGCTGCTGGCTGTTTTGCGCGGGTTTCTGCGGTATGGGGAACAGGCTTGTAACCACTTTATTGCATTTAAACTGTTGGCTCTGCTGCGGGAGAAGGTCTTTTTTGCCCTGCGTCGGCTGTGCCCAGCAAAGCTGGAGGGGAAAGACAGGGGAGATCTCATCTCTCTCATTACTTCGGACATTGAACTGTTGGAGGTGTTCTACGCACACACCATCTCGCCCATAGTCATTGCCGCTCTGTTCACTGTGACGATGTGCCTGTTTATCGGCAGTTTTCACTGGGCTTTAGGGTTGCTGGCACTTCTCGCCTATGTAGTGGTAGGGGTAGCGGTGCCCCTGGTCACGTCAAAACTGAGCGGGGATGGCGGCTTGCGATTTCGGGAGAAATCCGGGGAACTGTCCAGTTTTGTTCTGGACAGCCTGCGGGGTCTTTCGGAGATCCTCCAGTACGGCTGCGGTGAGGCGCGCCTCCAAGAGATGAATACCCGCACGGACAGTCTCTCCCAGGAAGAGGAGCAGCTCAAACAAATGGCGGGCAGGAACCAGGCGGTGACCCATACCGTCATCCTTCTCTTTGATCTGATGATGCTTTTTACCGCTTTTGGGCTGTATACCATGGGAGAGGTGGGGTTTGCCGGGGTACTCATTTCCACTCTGGCACTGATGAGCTCCTTTGGCCCCTGTGTTGCCTTGGCCAATCTGGGAAGCACCTTGCAACATACCTTTGCAGCCGGCAACCGGATATTGGACATTTTAGATGAGTCCCCGGTGGTGGAGGAGATCACCGGCAGGGAAAAAACCAGCTTTTCTGGGGCAGCAGCTGAAAGGGTCACGTTTGCCTATGGGGAGGAAACTATTTTAGATCATGTTTCCGTGGAAATCCCCCAGGGCTCTGTGGTGGGCATAGTAGGAAAAAGCGGCAGTGGAAAGTCTACCCTCTTAAAACTGTTCATGCACTTTTGGGAGGTCCAGAAGGGAAGAGTGGCGGTGTCTGACAGGGACGTAGGCAGGATCAATACCACAGATCTGCGGGACATGGAGAGTTTCGTCACCCAGGAGACTCATCTGTTCCACGACAGTATCCGGGAAAACCTGCGTCTGGCCAAACTGGATGCCACGGAGGAAGAACTGGTGGCAGCCTGCCAGAAGGCCTCAGTCCATGATTTTATCCAAAGCCTGCCCCAGGGTTACGACACCCCGGTGGGAGAACTGGGCGCTACTCTCTCTGGTGGGGAACGTCAGCGGCTGGGCTTGGCAAGGGCATTTCTTCACCAGGGGGATCTCCTTCTGCTGGACGAACCCACCAGCAATCTGGACAGTTTGAACGAAGGGGTGATCCTCCGCTCTCTTGGGGAAGAACGTGAGGGCAGGACAGTGGTGCTGGTGTCCCATAGGCGATCTACCATGAAGATCGCGGACCGGGTCTACTCGGTGGAGAACGGGAGGATGAGCTGACATGGCAAAACGGGACATGGCCTCTAAGCGTTGTCGAGAGAAAGAGATGGTGGCTCAGATGATCGCCCTGTACTGCAAAAAGCGGCACGGCAGGAAAGGGGAGCTTTGCCCGGAGTGTCAAACGCTCCTGGATTACGCACAAGCCCGCAGTGATAAGTGTCCCTTTATGGAAACGAAAACCTTTTGCTCCAACTGTCGGGTGCATTGCTACAAGCCGGAAATGCGAGAGAAGATACGAGAAGTGATGCGCTTCTCCGGACCGAGGATGCTGCTGGTCCATCCCGGAGCCGCGATCCGCCATGTAATTGAAACAAAACGGGAAAATAAAAGATTGGAGAGGGCTTGCAAATGAAACGTGTCTTATGGATCATTCTTGGCTGTATCGGTGTAGGACTAGGAGCTGTGGGGGCGGTGCTGCCTTTGCTGCCCGCGTTCCCTTTCCTGTTATTGGCGGCGTTTAGCTTTGCCAAAAGTTCGGAGCGGCTGCACACCTGGTTCATCAACACAAAACTATATAAAAATAACCTGGAAAGCTATGTTACTCACCGCGCTATGACCCTGCGCACGAAACGGCGCGTCATGCTTACGGTTACCCTGCTCATGGCCTTTGGCTTTACCATGATGTTTTTGAAAGGATTGTACCTCCCCTGCGGAATCCTGGCCGGGGTGTGGGTGTTCCATATTGTGTACTTTATCTTTGGGATAAAGACTTTGGAGGAACCAATGGCTTGATCGGGGGAGAGAAGATTGTTCCCTAGGATGCTGAAGGAGGAGGATACGCGTGAAATCAAGGAAAAGTCAGAAATTCATCCCTGTGTCGAGGACAGAAATGATCCTTCCAGTAACGGAGATCGTTGGAGCGGAAGAAGGGGAAACAATCACTCTCTCTGCCGGTATTCACAGTCGAGAGTATATCGGCGTGCAGGCTCTCATCGAGCTGGCACAGGAGATTGACCCACAGCAGGTGCGGGGAAAAGTGATCCTGCTCCACAGTTGTAATTACCAGGGGTTCCTCCAGCGCAGTGCCGACGTGGTACCCCGAGATGGGAAGAATCTGAACCGTGAATTCCCTGGCGATCCTCGTGGGACGGCTGCCCAGCAGCTGGCAGCCTTTCTTGAGCAGGAATTTATCCAGGCCAGCGATTATCTGGTGGATTTGCATTCCGGTGGTTTTTGCGAAACATTGACACCACATCTCTACTTCCAGGGCACTGCCAATCCGGAGGTCTGCGCTATCTCCCGCCGCATGGGGGAGCTGACCACCCTTCCTTATCTGGTAGAATCCTCGGCCGAGAATGGCTTTTACAGCTGGGCTGGGCAGCGGGGCGTGCCTGCCATCCTGTTGGAGCGGGGTGGATGTGGTCTGGTGGTTCCGGCGCAGATCGAGGAGTATAAACAAGATGTGCTGCGCATCCTCCGTGGACTGGGATTTCTGGATGACAAAGTGGAAGAGAAGTCTGTAACGCACCAGATCATCACGAACGCCTTTTATGAAGACGCTTCTGTGTCTGGCTGCTGGTATCCCTCCAAAGCAGCGGGTGACCGAATTCGGCAAGGAGAGGTGTTGGGGGAGATCCGGGATATCTTTGGCAATACTTTATGCCAGGCCCGGGCAAAAGTCAGTGGAGTGATCCTTTACCAGACGGCCTCCCTGGGGATAGAGCAGGGCACGCCCATGATAGCTTATGGGGAGCTGCCTGAGGCAAAAAAAGGCTAAAATTTCCACGTTGGGAAATCCGTATGAGGACAGCAAAATTCTAACGGAATTCTAAGAAATTCCTCGTAGAAAACGAATAAAACCAGAGGCAAAAGCGCCCCCAAAAACCACACGTTGGCAGTGCGGATTTTGGGGGTGTTTTGGCAGGACAGTTTCCTTGTGCGATGGGGAGTGGATTTCTTTTTCTATTACGTAGGAATAGGAGGACATGGAAAAACAGACGAATGGGGATGAAGCAAATTTTGCTTTTGTAATACCGGGTGATACAGCCCGTCAAGCGGGAAGCATCGGGTCTTCAGTGGCATGGTTTGCCCATGTTTTCGTGCGTCCAAATGTATATGGTGTTGGAATCCACCACATCATCAGAATCGGCGCGATAGACGTAATAGCCAATGCTTACAGCGCTTCATGAGATGGAAACCTTAACTCTCGCATCGCTTTAAAGCTGTTCCATAATCGTGGGGGAAGTTTTGAGAGATAGGGCTTGACAAATGAACAATGCTTCCATATAATTACCAAAGGTAACTATTTGGAGGGAAACAGATGAATATTCAAACGATCAAGGCCATGTTTGACGCGTGCTATCAGGCTAAACGGATTCGAGATATGCTCCCCGTGCTGCCTGAAGGGGTCACGCCGTCCTATATCCATTACCTGGATATCATTGGATCCTTGGAACGGCGAGGTGTTCAGGTAAAGGTGTCGGATATCAGTGACGCGTTGAACATCCCCCGGCCGGGTGTGACCCGGACCGTGAAAGAGATGGAGTCAAAAGGCTATCTTTGCAAGCACACTTCCCCGGACGATGGCCGTATCACGTATATCTCCATCACACAGGCGGGGAAAGAGCTGTCCCGCAGGTACAATGAACAGTATTTCGACCGGTTGGCTCCCTTCCTGAAGGATATCTCCGAAGAGGATGCCATCTGCACGATCCAAACGATCGAGCGGTTCTATCGCGTCATGTCTGAAAGGAGGATCTCCGTTGAATAAGAAAAGCGCAGATTTTACACAGGGCAGTATCTTAAAGAAACTGTTTTGGTTCATGGTCCCCATCCTTGGGGCCCTGATCTTACAGGCGGCTTACGGAGCTGTGGACTTGTTGGTGGTGGGGCGGTTTGGTTCCACCTCGGGAGTTTCAGCAGTGTCCACAGGCAGTCAGATCCTGAATCTGGTTACTTTCGTGGTGACACAGCTTGCCATGGGTATCACCGTGCTGATTGCCCGGTATTTGGGCGAAAAGAAGCCCGAAAATATTGCCCCCGTTCTGGGCGGAGCGGCCATTGTGTTCGCGCTGATCTCCGTGGGGCTGTGTGTGTTGTTGGTAGGTTTCGCCCGGCCCATCTCCGTGCTGATGCAGGCTCCGGAAGAATCTCTGGACCTTACGGTGAGCTATGTGCGCATCTGCGGGAGCGGCATTTTCTTTATCGTGGCTTATAACCTTTTTTCAGCCATTTTCCGCGGACTGGGAGACAGCAAGTCGCCGCTGCTGTTTGTGCTGGTGGCCTGCGTGGTCAATATCATCGGGGATCTTCTGCTGGTGGCCGTGTTTCGCATGGACGCGGCAGGCGCGGCTCTCGCCACCGTCTTTGCCCAAACTGTCAGCGTGGTATGCGCTGTTGTGATGCTCTTCAAAAAGAAGCTGCCTTTTACCATCACCAAAAAGGATTTTCGGCTCAATCCCCAATGCCGGAAATTCCTCAAGATCGGTCTGCCTTTGGCCTTGCAGGAGTTTTTGACACAACTCTCTTTCCTGGCTCTCTGCGCTTTTGTCAACGCTCTTGGTCTGGAAGCTTCTTCCGGGTATGGCGTGGCCAGCAAGATCGTCAACTTCGCCATGCTGGTCCCCAGCGCCCTGATGCAGTCCATGGCATCTTTTGTTTCCCAGAATATAGGAGCGGGAAACCCGAAGCGCGCCAAGCGGTCCATGTTTACAGGGATCGGTGTGGGGCTTGGATTCGGTTGTGTGGTATTCGCTCTCGTCATGATGAAAGGAGACGTGCTGGCCGGAATCTTCTCCACGGACACGCAGGTCATCCAAAAAGGGTTCGAATACTTGAAGGGATTTGCTCCGGAAACCATCCTGACAGCGGTGCTGTTCAGCATGATCGGTTACTTCAACGGAACCCAAAAAACGTACTGGGTCATGACCCAGGGACTGGTGCAGACTCTTCTGGCCCGGTTGCCCATGGCGTATATCATGAGCATCCAGCCAAACGCCAGCCTAACCATGATCGGCCTTGCCGCTCCAGTATCTACGGCGGTGGGAATTCTTTTGAATGTTGGCTTTTACATGTACCTGAACCGGCGTCAACATGACACAGTGAGGACATGAACTGCCGTTTTCCAAGGTTTTAGTTGAAATCGGTATCAGGAATTGTCTGCATATTTCACACTCCCTTTTTTCCATTCTGTCAAGTATTTGAATATCTAAAAAATGATGATAATACCCAGGGCGCTTCAACAGATGATGAGAATTAAGAATGCCGTTCCCCTTGTTTCGTGGGGTTGTTAGACCGAGCCTCTTATGGTATGATGGCACTAGAACGCGAGGAGGTGCTGTCATGCCCTTGCAGATTGCAGGAAACAATATGACCACTATGAAAATGGATGCCATTGTCAGCGCCGCCATTGAGAGCCTGCTGGGAGGTTGAATGTGAATAAGCACACTATAAACAAGTTTTCGATTCTATCAGCTGCTTTGGGGCTGGCAGTGCTGCTGGGCGTTATATTATCCGGAGCTGCATATCCTCATCCGCTTTTTCGATTTGGGGCGCCACTGGGGCTTCTGTTCGTTTTTGTGAGTGTAGTTCTGCAGCTAATCAGTTGGATTTTGGAAATCTGTCATGGTGTAAAAGGAAAGCAATACCGTTTGGCAGCTGTGATCGCTTTGCTTGGTTTGCTCGTCATCTGGATGCTGCTGAGCGGGTTCTGAGAGCGAAGTGTTTTGTCACCTGCCAGGCCATCTGTCCAAACTGAAATTCCCCTATACTGTGCTTGTAAACCAACCAGCACAGTATAGGGGAACTTTTTATGAAGCAGAATTTGACGGAACTGGTGGTCATTCTGTACCGCAGCTTGTCCGGGTCGATTTTTCTGTCCTCGTCCAGCACAGACTCGTCAGCACTTGCGTTGATGTTTTCTCTCACCAGGCGGCACGGACCAAAGCAAATCAGATGACCAATTTTAGGCAGTGGTTTTGACTTATGACTCCAACCGGTCCTGCCTCATGGGATTGCAGCGCACAAGCAGGCCCAGGGCAATAAGAGCGCTGACCACGTCTGCCACCGCTTGGCCCATGAGCACTCCGTTGTAGGCAAAGAGCCTCACGCACACCAGCAGTGCCACCACAAAGACCACACCCTGGCGGCTGATAGACAGCACGAAAGCGGGTCCTACCTTGCCCACCGCTTGGAACAGCACGGTCAGCAGCAGTACGATACCGGCAAACACCGTAGAGACCGCCTGCCAGCGGAGCATCTCCGCCCCCGTGGCGATCATGTCAGCGTCCTTCACAAAGGCCCCCATGAGAGGCGACGCAAAGAGGCACAAGACCGCTGTCAGCACCAGGGAGAGAGCAGACAGAAATCCCAGGCAGAAGCGCACCAGCTTTTTCATCTCCGCCCGGAGCTTGGCACCGTACAGATACCCAAAAAGTGGTACGCCGCCGAAGGCAAAGCCGGTGAGAACCAGTTGGGCGATCATGTTGACTTTCAGCACGATGCCCATGGCGGCTATCTTGTCGTTACCGTAGGGAAGCAGGAACTGGTTGACCACGATGACGCACAGGCTCTGCATAAGATTGCTCAATGCGGCTGTCACTCCGACACCCAAAATCTGCCGCAGATCCTCGCCGCTGATACGGCAGAGCGCAAGATTGACAGACAGGCAGCGGCTTTTTTTGTGGAGCAGCCAGAGAAAATAGAGGACGCTGCAGAGATAGCCGATCACCGTGGCTATCGCTGCGCCCATGGCCCCCATGCCCGCCACGGAGATCAGGATGGGGTCCAGGATAATGTTGACCACCGTTCCCAGCACGGTGCCGATCATCGACTGGGTAGACATGCCCTCACAGCGAACCAGGTTGGAGTGGATAAAGCTGAGCACGATAATGGGCGCGCAGATCACCAGCACGATGTAGTACTGAAAGGCGTGGGCCATGGTGTCGGCGTCCGCTCCCAGCAGGGTCAGCAGGGGACGGTGGAACACCGTCATGACCACAGCTAACACCACGCCGGTGGCCAGGGCAATGTAAAAGCAGAAGGAACTGACCCGTTTCACGCCTTCCACGTCCTGCTTGCCCAGCAGCCGCGAGATCAGAGAGCTGCCGCCCTGACCGTAAATGTTGCCGAAGGCCATCAGGGCGGTGAATACCGGCGCGCAGAGCGATACGCCTGCAATCAAGTTGGTGTCGTTGGTGCGGGCAATGAAAAAGGTGTCCGCCAGATTGTAGACCAGCGAGACCACCAGCCCCAGTACCACCGGAAATGCCATCTTGAAATAACTGCGGTATAAGTGTTTTGTGTCGAAAAAAGAATCCATCGTCGTACCCTCCACAAGACTGTTCTATTTTAATTATAGGAATTCCTGTTGTAATTGTTTGTGTCATATGGCACAATAGGAGGGAAAAGAGGTGCCTGGGGTGAAAGAAATCGTGGAGAAAGATCGACTGGAATACTTCTTTGGAGAGCAGCAGGACCATTTCCGGCAGCGGCCACCGGTGATGAAACTGGTGGAATTTGAGAAGGGGGAGATCCTCAACGACCCGCTCAAGCTCCTTGACCGCTTTTATATCCTTGTAAGGGGAAGCGTATCCATCTACAACCTCACCGAGGACGGCTCCATTCGTTACATTTCCAAGGCTTCCAGCGGGACCTTGCTGGGAGACATGGAATTCAGCGGAGTGGGCAATCAATCCTTCTATATCGAGGCCGCAGAAACGGTGCTCTGTCTTGCCATGCCATTTCGGGAGAATCAGAGCGTTTTAGAGAATGACCCGGTGTTTCTGAGGTTCGTACTGTGCCAGTTGGCGGAGAAACTGTCCCTGTCTGCCGTGATGACAGCCTCCGCCCAGACCTTGGAGGAGAAAGTGTTGTTTTTCCTGAGGAAGATCCAGGCGGACCACACCATCTCCTCGGTGAATCAGGCCTTTCAGACCCTCCATTGCAGCCGCCGCCAACTCCAGCGGGTTTTGAAAAAGCTCTGCGAAGAGGGTCAGATTGTTAAAACGGGACGGGGATGCTATCGGCTGAAGAAATGATCTTGTCGATAAACAAAGGAAAACAGCACCGGTCCGCTGATGTTCGGCGGCTGGTGCTGCTTTGTTTCTATATTTATCGTTTGTCCGCTCAGTTGTCCCCTCTGTGATAACGGATCTTCATGTGTTCGGAGGCGTTTTTGAGAATCTGGGAAAGTGCTTTGTCCGACTCTTCTTTAACCATGTCGGCAATCTTGCTGTTGGCTTCCTTCAGGATTTCAACAGGCGCGCCCTGCTGGATTTTTTCATCGTACTCGTATAGGAACTGCTGTCCGCGATTCATCACGGCATTCACATACCGCTCGTCAAACAACAGAGCATTCCCGAAATGGGCGTCCGTCAGCGCGGCAATGAGTCGGCTGTGCCAGTACATGCTGTCCGTGGAAACTGTTTCCGTAGTACCACTAAGGTACTTGGGGAACTCCGTCACATTGGCGTATACCGGGAAGCAGGCCGTGAATCCGCTGCCGCCCATGGACAGCCATTCCACACCCTGAATTGCCTCCGGCAAATCGCCGCGAATCTGCATGATCCCGCAAACATCGCTGTTGGGCACGCCAATGGTGCGATACTTCCCCTTGCACGCAGCGTTTTTGTCGTAGGGATTGTAGGGCGTTCCCTGGTAATAGGATCCCAGTAAATACCGCACATCCTCCACCGTCACCTTGCGCTCCGGCACAAAAGACCAAGGAATGTCGTTGCTCTCCGGGGTGAAGTCCGCGTTATCCCCATCCCACTTGTAAGTGCGGGGCAGGAAATACCGGGCCATAAACCAGGCGCGGGGCGTATTGTAAATATGGTCAGCGTCGGAATGAGAGCCAAAGGCCAGCCTCGGGTTAAAATCTGCGCCCGTATCCAGCGCCAGGTGGTACTTCTCCACGAACTCCCGCAGATCCTTGGAGCAAAGGTGTTCCTTTTGCTCCCCGTAAGCGTCCGCAAAGTCAAAATGATCCAGACCAAACTGGTTGGGCATGATGACTACCCGGTCATCCGGTACCCGTCTAGCGATCCAGTGATGGCCGCCGATGGTTTCCAGCCACCAGACTTCATCGGCGTCCGCAAATGCCATGCCATTGGGTTCGTAGGTGCCATACTGCTCCAGCAGCGCGCCGGTGCGAAGCACGCCTTCCCGGGCAGAATGAATATAGGGAAGTACCAAGGTCACCAGGTCCTCTTCGCCAATTCCGCCGGGAACTTCTTTGCTGTTGCGGTTTTTCTTTTTCTGATACCGGACATAGGGGTCCGCGCCGATAACCCGGGCGTTGCTGGTGATGGTCTCGGTGGCAGTCATGGCCACGTTGGCCTCGTTGATACCGCAGGCGGGCCATACGCCATTGGTCTTTGTCACGTTGGGGCAGTCGGTATAACGCATGGCGTTCCCCGGGAGTTCCACTGTCAGGTGAGAGATGACAGTTTTGTATGTGGACGCCTTCTCCCTGGCCGGGTGAGCCAAAAGGCGCTTGGATTCAAATCCGCCGTCATCATTGCGGGCAATGATCGTTGAGTTGTCATGGCTGGCTTTCTTGCCCACCAAAATCGTTGTACAGGGCATATGCGACTCCTTTCCCTTTTCCATCTATTTTGGATTGCGTGCAGCTTATTTTTTTACTGCATATCAAATTCCTTACAACCGGGAATCGTCAAAAAAACGGTTCCTTCTTTTTTATACGACGCATTGATTATAGCATAGGCACAATGCTATTTCCAGTCCCGGCTTGCTTGCGTTTTTGATATTTCTATGTACTGGCAATGGCGCGATAGTTGCTGGTTTTGTTTAGAAAGCTCCCCCGAGGTATCAGCATTCTTCGTCCGGTGCTTGCCCATCGTGGGCCAGCCACTTGCATTCGGTCATTTCCATGTTGGTGAAAACAGCACGGAAAGAAGAATCCTCCGGACTACAAGCATAAATGCCAAACTGTATTTCTCCTTGAGCCTCATGAAGATGGCAAACACGCATTTGACGGAAAACAATCCCATCCTCGGAACACTCAATACAGAAGTCATCCTCTCTGCGGCTCAGGCGATACCACATAGATTTGATGCTGGCGGGGATCTCTGTGGTCGCCCAGTCGGAGTAGCCGTGATTGGTCACCACGCTGCCCAAATGCTGAAAGCGCTCATTCTCGTACTCAATGGAGCCTTTCAGCCAGTTTTCGGAATCCAGATACAACACCACACCGCACTGGTCAAAACGGTGGTGGCTTTTGGGAAATTCCGTTTTGACCACAAAGGAAAAGAACTTCTCCTGGGTGGACATCTGGAGCACCGGAGCGTTGTCGTTGCGGAAATGATAGTAGGTCCTCTGCCATAGATCCGTGTGGGGCTGGGTGACGATCTCGATGCGATCCGGGGAGATGATACAGCTTTTTGGCTGCCTTGTCCATTGCAAATTGTTCACATCAAATTTCATGTTTCCTTCCTCCAATCCTTTTTTGTTCTTTTCTGTCATTTTCGAAGCACACGGTAGGGGAGGCGGTGATTACTCCATCTAAAGAATATCCTGATTGGCAATTTTTTCCCAAGACGGACGCCGGATGACCCGGTGCATTGCCTGTTCTTGCTCAAGCAATAATGAAAGAGGTCTGTTAGCTTTTTGCTAGCAGACCTTATGGGAAGCGTTGACAAAATAGATACCATAACAAATCCACTGTTTTTATAAAACGTTTCTCAGGACCTTTTCGTAATCAATAGCTATATAGGGTTTATTTTGGACAATATGGTCTCTGTACCAGTCTCGGTATTGTTGCCACAGCTGGATGGCCTTAGAACGATTGCTTTGGGGTTTGCTGAGCTGCGCGGCTACGTATTCGTCCACCATCTGATAACGCATGAACAGGTCTATCTTGCCAATCCACCAGGGGTTGATTGCATTTGTTTCCCGATACCCTTTCAAATAGGAAAGAAAACAGTTTTCTGCAAACCGTATGCGTTCCTTTTCGGATAAGGAAAGCGGTCCAGCGCCTTTTTGCACCAGAAAAAACAGTGCGCTGGCAATGTCAGCGGCATACCAGTTAAACTGACAAGTCTCAAAGTCGATAATAGTAAGTCTGGGCCCATCCACCAAAAAATTGTCTGTATGAATGTCAACGTGGACGATTCCAAAATTATCCCGCCCCATAGGAAGGCATTCCAATTCTTCCAAAAAACGATGCTCTCCCTGGCGCACCTCCTCGTTATCAATAGGGATATTCTTCCGCCAGAAGAGAGGACCGTTCCATTTGAATTGCGAGTGATAAGTGTTTTTAGGATAGTCGATTGTCAGCCGATGCATCTGGCCCATAATCGATCCCAGCCTGGAAAAGAGGGCTTCGTTAAATTCCCCGGGATCTTCTGGATTCACATGCCCGCCTGCTGCTTTTTCCTGAAGTGTCAAAAGAAATTTTTTTCCATTCACCTCGATTACTTCGAATAGATTTCCGTTAACACTGGGCAGAGATTTTACGATTCCTGCCATTTTTCCGGACAGATAGCTGGTCCACTGGATCTCAAAGGCAGTGTGGGTAATTTTCATTTCATCAGCTTCTGTCGCTCGCAAAATATACGGCTTGTTTTCTGTTTCCATCTCAAAGAGCAAGCTTCCCGAATGTCCGGTCTTGATTTCTCGTACGGGAAGTACCCCATACAGCCTGCGCGCCTGTTTCAGTATTATATCATAGTCAATATTCATAATCCTTCTATTTTCCATTGGATTTTTGTAATCTGATTGGTAACTTGCATATAGACTACCATAATTTCGCTGAATTTACAACTTATGCTCGGGATGATTTGCTCTGAAAAGACAGTAGGCCGCAATCCACAGTTTGGGGCTTAATAATGCAAAAAGCTACATCTTGATTTTTCAAAATGTAGCTTTAAACTTGGCGGAGATGGTGGGATTCGAACCCACGTGCCGGCTCATCCCCCCAAAACCCACACGCTGGCAGTGTGGATTTTGGGGGGTGTTTTGGCGGGACAGTCTCCCTGTACGGTGGAGAGGGATCTTTCCTCTGCTCCGGAAGTTTCTTTTTAACAATCTTTTGCTCTACTTGTTTCAAGGGATCTTTTTATCTTTTGGGATTTATTTAGGATTGGATCCTGTATGTGAAAAAATGTTCTGGATACCATTTGTAGAGGCATTAAATATGGAGATCTACGTCTATCATAAACTATACCCGGAAAATGCTACATCCACGATGGGGACCGTGCTGTGCGATGTCGGGAATGATTGCCATTGGCAGGTTGACGGGTTCCTCCATACATTTCTTGAAACCAAATTAGTTTACAAACGATTTGACACCCCAGCACAGTTGCTGGCAAGTCTGGTGTTGTAAAGCCTACTGAAACGCTCCAGTGGTATTCGATCTGCCATGAAATTAACGTCCTGTATATAGTGGATACCATCAAAGTACAAAAAGGGAGCGCTGCAGAATTCCATCTGCAGCGCTCCCTTTTTGTATGAATCAATAGTTGGCGCTGTGAATTTCAAAAAAGCTCTTGGAATAGAGACAGGTGGGGCAAACTTCCGGGGCGGCAGTGCCTACTACGATATGACCGCAGTTACGGCACTCCCATATCTTGACCTCGCTCTTTTCAAAGACCTGGGCGGTCTCCACATTGTGCAGCAGGGCGCGGTAGCGCTCCTCGTGCCGTTTCTCGATAGCGGCTACCAGGCGGAACTTGGCGGCCAGCTCGGGGAAACCCTCCTCCTCGGCGGTCTTGGCAAAGCCATCGTACATATCTGTCCACTCGTAGTTTTCACCCTCAGCGGCGTGGAGCAGGTTCTCGGCAGTGTTTCCCACGCCGTGCAGCTCCTCAAACCACAGTTTAGCATGGGCTTTTTCGTTTTCAGCTGTTTTCAGGAACAGTTCTGCGATCTGCTCGTAACCCTCGTTCTGGGCCACGGAGGAGAAGTAGGTGTATTTGTTCCGGGCTTGGGACTCTCCGGCAAAGGCAGCTTCCAGGTTCTTCTCGGTCTGGGTGCCAGCGTACTTGTTTGTGCTCTTGACGGGAGAGTCCTCAACCAGTTCAAAGGAGGAGGCGGGCTGCTTGCAGACGGGGCAGGACTCCGGGGCGCTGTCGCCTTCATGAATATAACCACAGACTTTGCATTTCCATTTTTTCATTACTTTTTTCTCTCCCTCGGATTTAGATATTGTTTCGTTACAGGGGATGCGCTCCAACAGTGTTTTTGCTGCCTGGACAGGAAAATCGGGAGCAGGAGGCGCGTCCACAAAATCCTGCAGCAGCTGGTGGGTGTTGGCGCTCTGAGGAAGCATATAACCAGCTTCCCGGAGTAGGTCCTCATTGACTAGGCGGACAGATTTTTCCGCAGCTTTCATCAGGCGGTAAAGGCCGTCTTGATCTGCTTTTTCTGCCAGCTGCCGGGCGAGGTTCTCCTGGTCGGCTTTATTCGCGGCCATGGTATTGGCGCGGGCTATTACAGCATCCTGTTTGGGCTGCTGGGGCGGGTACTCCGTAGGTACCATGGAGATGGCCCTGCTGGGACAGGCGTCGGCACACATACCACAGCCCAGGCATTTTTTTATGTCAATGATGCTGTTCTCTGTGTCGGTGGCCCCAGTAGGGCAAACATACAGGCAGAGACAGTCCTTGGTGCACAACCGCAGATTTCGTACCGCAACTTGCTTCATGTTTCAGCCTCTCCCTTCTATTTTTTCAAATTTCCATGCCGGAACCTTGCACGCAGGGCACAGCTGGGGTGCGCTGTCGCCCACATAGATAAATCCGCAGACGGTGCAGACCCACACTTGGGTATCCTTCAAAAAGGCTTCCCCGTCTCTTTGGTAGCGGCTTACCAGAGAATCCAGCATCCGGGTGACCTTTTCGCCCCAGACACAGATCCGCTGGGTACCCCGGTCACCAGCGCCCTCGGCGGCGGCCCGAAGATCAGGATAGCCCTCGTTGAGATCCCGCTGGATCAGCTCTGACAGTTTGTCCAGACTGGGATCGGCCACCGGAGGCTGGGCGGCGGACAGGTAGTCGGCGATCTCCCGGAACAGGGCGGCCTCCTGCTCTTTATACTGCTTTTCACAGCCCCGGGCCAGGTTGGAGCAGACAGCGGACAGCTCTCCGGCCGACAGCTGCCGCATATCGCCCACCTGCTGGATGGGGGCCGGTTTTGCTTTGGGTTCGCCGGTAGGCTTCTGGGGGGAGAATGCGCTCTTGTCTGCGCCGCACAGGGGACATACCCAGTTGTCCGGCAGCGTGTCGAAGGCAACGCCCTCCTTAGCCTCGTCATAGATGTAGCCACAGATTCCACAGACCCATTTTTTCACAGAATTTCCTCCTTTCTGATGAATGAGTTCGCTTCGATCCTGATAGGTGGTATGGAGCATCTGCTCCGCCAGCTCGCTGAGGGGCTGGCCGTAGAAGGCCTTGTATACTTCTTTGATCTCAGGGTTTTCGTGGCTGGTGCGTAAAGTCATAGAACTATCCCGCTGGTAGAGGGCCGCAATGCGGCTTTTGCGGGTTTCGTCGGCATTTTTCATCAGGTCCTTGGGTTGCCCTCCACCACCGATGCAGCCGCCGGGGCAAGCCATGACCTCCACAAAATGGTACTGTTTGCCGCTTTCCTTCATCCGCTGGAGGAAGGTGCGGGCGTTGGCCGTGCCGTAGACCACCGCCACCTGTAGTTTCAGGTCGCCCATATCCACCTGGGCCTCCCGAACCCCTTCATAGCCACGGACAGGGCTGAGCTGCAGCAAGGACTCCGGTGCTGCCTGGCCGGTCAGGTACTCATAAGCGGTACGCAGAGCGGCTTCCATCACGCCGCCAGTGTTGCCAAAGATGACCCCTGCGCCGGAGGCCTTTCCCATGAGAGAGTCATAGGCAGAGTCCTCCAACGTGTTCCAGTCGATGCCTGCGGCCTTGGCCCACCGTGCCAGCTCCCGGGTGGTGATCACATTGTCGGTATCGCGCATGCCCTCCACGCCGTGGTAATCAGCAGCGGCGTGCATCTCTTCCCGGCGGATTTCAAACTTTTTGGCTGTGCAGGGGGTCAGCGCCACATGGACGATCTTTTTGGGGTCCAGGCTCATCTGCTTGGCAAAATAGGTTTTTACCGTGGGGCCCTGCATGCCGATGGGGCTTTTGGCAGTGGACAGATGGGGCAGCAGCTCGGGGGAGTAGATCTCGGCGAAATGAACCCAGCCCGGGCAGCAGCTGGTGAACTGGGGCAGGGGACGATCCTGCTCTGTGATCCGGCGGATCAGCTCGCTGGCTTCCTCCACAATGGTCAGGTCAGCGGCAAAATTGGTGTCCAGCACATAATCAGCGCCCAAGGCTCGCAGCAGCGCCACCATTTTCCCCTCTACAAAGGTGCCCGGCTCCATGCCGAACTCCTCGCCCAGAGAGGCCCGGACAGCGGGAGAGGTGCTGACCACCACCACTTTGTCTGGGTCGGCAATGGCCTTTTGCACTTGAGGGGCCTCGTCGCGCTCAGTGATGCTGTCCACCGGGCAGACATTAGCACACTGGCCGCAGTAGATGCAGATTGCCTTGTTCCCGGTTTCCTCCAGGGTATAGGTTCCGTGTACCCCCATCAGATTGGTGCAGGCCTCTTTGCACATCCCACAGCGGATGCATTTTTCTTCCCAGCGCACAATGCTGGGGTTGTCCGCTTCAATGGGGACGCGGACAGATAAAGGTAGATGGTTCAGATTCCTCACGTTCCTTTCTTTCAAAATTTTTTTCTGCAGTTCTCACATAGATACGTCAGTTTCAGGTCATAGGACAAAATAGAGATCCCAGCCTTTTCTTCCAGCTGGGAAGTCAGGTCTCCCAGATCAATATCCAGCAGTTTGCCACAGCCTTTGCACACCAGATGGTCGTGGCGTTGGATCCGGTCGTACCGGTCGGGTATTCCCTCCACCGAAACCTTGCGGATCAGATTGTCCTGAAACAGGCGGTTGAGGTTGTTGTACACGGTGGCCAACACTACCGTGGGATAGGTCTGACGTAGAGCGTAGAAAATTTCCTCTGCTGTCATATGAGCGCGGGAGGCGCTTACGATTTCCAAAATTTTTGTTCCGTATTTCGTCATAGTCTTGTCATAGCACCTACCACGCTTTTAGAATTATTCTAATTTGATTATACGTTTTTTCGAAGTTTCGTCAAGAGGGAAATTATCTAAAATAACAGTGAATATTTTGGAAAATAGAGGAGCGAATCAGGAAAATCTGCTACATAGGTAAAGAATAAAGTCCTGGGTGCTTGGTGTGGAATAGGAAGCATTCCCTATCCAGATGGGAAGAACCACGCTAACAGACTCACGACTGTCTGGGGCACAGTGTTTTTTCGCAACAGAGAATATCCACGTTTATCTTGACTTCAGTTTCAAGAGGTTTTCAGTGCAGGCAAGGGTAAGCGGAAGGGCGTTTTGGCAGTAAGCAGACAGTGGCAAAAAAGAGGAGTAGGAATAGAGATACAGGGCCAGCTGATAATCCTGCAAACGGGTTCCCAGCTTTTTTAAGATCCCATACACTTCCTGGTCGCTGTGAATCCGGGAACGACACTGCATCTGTTGGGCGATTTGATCCCGGTACAGAACAATGCTGGCTTTCGAGTGTGTCCGGGATTTCCGAACTCAGTGGAATATGAGGGAAGATAAGGGACCCTGGAGGAAGCAAAAAAATCTAGTGTTTCTGCAGCTTTTGGGAAGTCATAAGCGAAAAAACGCAGAAATTCCCAGGTCTGGAAATCCGCGGGGGAATAGCAAAATTCTAACGGAATTCTAAGAAAATCCCCGTAGAAAACCAGTAGAACCAGAGGCAAAATCGCCCCCAAAACCCACACGTGGGCAGTGCGGATTTTGGGGGTGTTTTGGCGGGACAGTCTCCATGTGCGGTGGAGAGGTCGGGACTATTGACCGGAATCTTTCTGTTCTGGGTGATGCGTAGACCCTGGAGCACCCCGTCCGTTTCCGTGGACGCGGTGGGCTGTGGGGTCCGATCAATGAAGGTTGAAAATATCAATAACCCCTCATAGTGTGAGAGGGGAGTGGGGTCAGAGCAGTTCTTTTGTTTTGCAGGCAAGATACAGCGGAATATTGGTGATCGCGCCGTCCTTTCGATACCCGCGCTTGGAAAAGCGGATGGCGTTTTCGGGGTGGTGTTCAGCGATATACCGCTTAAAGGAAGGTGCGGACTTATCTTCGCCTCCCTTTGCCTCGATGGGGATGATCTCTGTGCCGTTTTGAAGCACGAAGTCGATCTCGCCGGTTTTGTTCGAGTAATAGCGGGGCTCCACTTCAAATTGACCGCGAAGCTGCTGCAACACATAGTTTTCGGTCAAGGGTCCTTTGAATTGATAGTCGGCTTTCAGCAGGATGGCGCTATTGTCAATGCCTGCCATGTGTTTGAGCAATCCGGTATCAAAGAGAAACAGCTTGAACTGGTCCAGCTTATCAAAGGCGGAAAGGGGATGCTCCATCTTGGAGACATTATAGATGCGGTTGAGCATACCGGCTGAAACAAGCCATTCGATGGCTTCTTCAAAGTCCCGTGCCCGTCCGCCCTGCCGGACCGCGCCGTAGATGAACTTTTCATTGGATTTGGCAAGCTGGGAAACGATGCTGCGGAACACCATCAGGATGCGTCCGCTGTTCACCTTCCCGTTATGCTTCCCAAAGTCGTTTTCGTAGATCTCCACCAGCTCCCGCTGGATTTGAGAAACCGCTGCCGGGTCCTTATGGTTGCCCCATGAGGCCACACATTCCGGCATCCCGCCGATGATCAGGTAGTTGTTGTAGGCTTCCAGCAAGCGGTTGTGAAAGATTTCTTCAATGGTCTGATCCTTCTGGATGCTCTCGTAGTAAGCAAAGAGTGCCGGTTCGGTGGCTTCCAGAAACTCGTCGAAGGTGAGCGGATACAGATCGAGCAGATTGACCATGCCTACGGGATAAGACTTTGGCTGTGCCAGCAGGGTGCCAAGCAGGCGTCCGGCTGCAACAACATGGTACTCGTTCGCTTTCTCTTTAAAGTATTTAAGGGTGTTGAGTGCCTCCGGGCATTCCTCTACCTCATCGAAAATGACAAGAGTCTCCCCAGGCAGAATCTTTTTCCCGGCAATCATGGAAAGCAGGTCTATGATCCGCTGGGGGTTTTTGTTTGTCTCGAAAATGGATTTCAGCTCATCTTCCTCGTCAAAGTTCAAGTAAATATAGTTTTCATAGTAGCTCTGGCCAAACTCTTTCATGAGCCAGGTCTTTCCTACCTGACGAGCGCCGCGGATAATGAGCGGCTTTCGCTCCGGGTCGTTTTTCCATGTTACAAGCTGCGAAAATGCGTTTCGTTTCATGTGCATCACCGCCATTGTTTTTGACTGAAAACAGTATAACACATTTTTCTGAGGTTTACAACGGGAGAAAAACATATTATTCTGGAATAATAAGGCAATAAAAACCACATTTTTCCGAAATGGATAGATTCCGGTCCCTGTTTTAATATGAAATGAAAGAATGAGAACATCATCCATCAGGATATCATTCTGTGGTTAGGCAAGATTCTCCTGTGCCAGATGACTTAGAAGATCGTCAATTGTTGTATTCACCAGAAAAGGTGGGGCGGCTTGTCCCACATGGCATAATATTGAAATAGCTTTTCAGACCACACGTTGCAGATGTTGCATCAGCGCTCTGGCTAATAGTCCTCTATTCTGCTGGAAACGAGAAAAGGCGTAGCATTTAGCTACGCCCCGGCGGTGTAAAGGTGGTGTGGGATACGAGAGAATTTCTCTATGGCCGTGTCGCCCATGACGATTCTTTCGCATTGGAACACCAGCGGTTTCTGCTCCAGCTCTACGTAAAGCAGGCGGGATATACCATCATCGGCGCTGCGGACGAATACGGCAGCGGGCTTACATTAGACCGCCCGGTACTCCAGAAAGTGACCGAGGCCGTTATCGCTGGCAGGGTGGATGTGGTGATAGTCCACAGCCTGACCCGAATAGGCCGGGAGTGGGGGATGACCCAAAACTACATTGACCTGCTCACCCAGCACAAGGTAAAGCTCCTGTGCATCCGGGAGCGGCTGCTGTTCGACGAAAACGGTGCTGCCCCAATTTTGACAATAAAAAATGTGGAGTGTCCTTTGTAGGATACTCAGATCCTATAAGGACACTCCGCATGGTCGGAGTGCGGGGACTCGAACCCCGGGCCTCCTGCTCCCGAACGTGTGTCGGAACTTTCAGACAGCACTCTGCCGCCCTCTTTGGCCCTTTCCACCGCTCCGGCAATTCCTCTTGGACACTCTTTTGCCTTGCGTGTTTCAAGCAAAACTTTCTCCTTTTGGGATGGGTGTGGGATTGGATTCTGTATATTAAGAAGTTCCGTCCGGGACGGCGATACTGGGCCAGGCCACCACAGAGAAGGCGCAGGAAATGCGCCGCATAAACAAAGAATAGCTGGTTGAACGCACTGGCACGGAGACGCTGAGGGTCGAGAAACTGCCCTCCCTGCTTCGTAGGATTGCCAGGCAAGCCCAGCTGTGGTACAATAACACCATAACACGAGGAGGTGACGTCATGCCCCTGCAAATTGTACGAAATGATATCACCACCATGAAGGTGGACGCCATCATCAACCCTGCCAACGAGACCCTGTTGGGCGGCGGAGGTGTGGACGGTGCCATCCGCCGGGCCGGAGCTATTTATTAGTTGATGATTATAGAAAAATATAAAGGAGAAAAGAAGACAATGTATGGCAATTTAACAAAAGGAAATTTATTTACCATTATCATTAGCCTCGTTGCAACAGCTATTTGCTTCCTTATTACAGTCTTTTTAATTCCAACAGCTACTGATAATGAACAAATTAAACTCTTTTCCACCACAATTGTGTCTACTATTGGTGCAACATTTCTTGTTAATATTTTATGGGAAATATTTGCGAAAAAGAGATTTGCCGAATCAATATTTGAGGTCGCAAAAATCTCAAAAAACATTGAGCAAAGCGGTGTTGACCATATTGATACCGACTTTTCAAGCATTAACTGGAGAGCGGAACTGGCAAAAACACATAATTTTACAGCGATTTTTACATATGCACAGACCTGGAGGAATTTCAATCGAGTTGCAATACAAAAATACACAGGAAAGAGAAGAAACAAATTTATAGTTATTATGCCTGATTATGAAAACGATGACATTATGGCAGAATTTGACCGAAGGTATAATTATGAAACCGGGAAAACTAAATCATTAATTTATGATGCAGTGATAGATTATTCCGAATTAGGGGCGGAAGTCTATCTGTATAATAAAAGCTTGCAAGCTACATATTATGTGATGGATACTGTTGCTTTTATGGCTTTTTTTAAGCACTCTCCAGGAAAAGCAACCGTTCCCTACATAAGGGCAGAATCAAATGGTAGTTTTTACAATTATATTGAAACCGAACAAGTAGCCATTTTAGATGCCTCGGTAAAAGTATCTGTCACTGTAAACATAGACGGAAAAAAGATTATTAAAAAGGAGAAATGAACCATGGCTCGATTACTCTTTATTGACACAGAAACCGGAGGATTAGATCCTGAAAAACATTCTCTCCTATCAGTTGGTTTTGTTGTGTGGGACTCTGTTTTGGGAGAATGCTACAGCGCAGAGTACCATCTGAAAAATGAGAAATACTGCATTACTAAAACAGCACAGAGAATTAATAAGTTGACAGATTCTGATTTCGATAATGCCATTTCCTCTCGAGATTTAATAAAGACATTTGTAGAAATCAAGGAAAAGTATTTTGTTGACTACACTGCCATTCCTTTAGCCGGACATAATACGCAGTTCGATGTACAGTTTATCAAAAAGATGTTTAAGGAGAATCACAGAAGTTTTGATAATATTTTTTTGCATAGACTTGTTGATACTTATTCAATATTGAAATTTCTGCAAGACGCTGGTGTAATAGAAAATGAAATAAATAGTTCTGCTCAAGCTTTTAAATCTTTTGACATCGTTGTAGACGGAAGGCATACGGCATTGGGCGATGCAAAAGCGACAATGCAATTATACGAAAAAATGATTCAGCTTCTTCAAGAAACATAATTTGTCAGTTATGTAAAGGTGCCTCAATAGCCTTGAAGACCATAGCATTTCAGAATTTTGTCTTATCGGTGTGAGATATTAATTTTTTACAAGTAATCAAGACGGCGATAGATGAATGATGGAATATTAAAGCGTCCCCGAAGTCCGGAACTCGAACAGATCGATTGAAACTGAATAACATCAAGACCTCTGGTGTAGCGGAATAAATTACCGCAGAGAGCGTGCCATGGTTACAAAATGACATGCAAATTTAGAATCTGTTTTCAAAGATACTGCGGAAGGATTGACCTATGAGATTCGGCGACAGCCTGGGGAGTACATAGCCAAGGGGGCAGAATACGGTAGCAGAACATCATAAAATGCTCTACAAAAGATACCAGGGCTCACAAGCCGCCATCCCGGTTTGGCCGGATTGCCAGGTAGGCATATCTTTGGTACGATAACACCAGAACGCAAGGAGGTGCTGTCATGCCCCTGCAAATTGTACGAAACGATATCACCACCATGAAGGTGGACGCCATCGTCAACGCCGCCAAAGAGAGCTTGCTGGGCGGCGGGGGTGTGGACGGTGCCATCCACCGTGCCGCCGGGCCGGAACTGCTGAACGAGTGCCGCACCCTGGGCGGCTGCAAAACGGGACAGGCCAAGCTCACAAAGGGCTACCGCCTGCCGACGAAGTTTGTCATCCACACCGTGGGCCCCATCTGGCGGGGCGGCAGCTACGGGGAGCGGGAACTGTTGGTCTCCGCCTACCACTCCTCCCTGGAAGTTGCTCTGGCCCATGGGTGTGAAACCGTGGCGTTTCCGCTGATCTCCTCCGGGGTGTACGGCTACCCCAAGGATCAGGCCCTGAAGGTGGCGGTGGATACCATCGGGGATTTTCTGCTTGCCCATGACATGACGGTGTATCTGGTGATCTTCGACCGGGCCGCTTATACTATCGGCGGGAAGCTGTTTGCCGACATTGCCGCCTACATCGACGACCGCTATGTGGATGCCCACACTGACAGCCGGGAGATCCAGCGCCGCCGGATGGCTATGGTCTCCATGCCCATGGAGGAATCGGAGTGTATGCCTACCCCCTGTGCTATGGCGCCCTCCGGTCTGGACGAGGCCCTCAGCAAACTGGACGAGAGTTTTTCCCAGATGCTGCTGCGGAAAATTGACGAGCAGGGCATGACCGACGCTCAGTGCTACAAAAAGGCCAACATCGACCGCAAGCTGTTCTCCAAGATCCGCTCGGATGTCCACTACAAGCCCTCCAAGCCCACCGCCATGGCCTTCGCCATTGCCCTGGAACTGCCGCTGGAGGAGGCACGGGAGATGCTGGAAAAAGCAGGCTTTGCCTTCTCCCACGCCAGCAAGTTCGATATCATCGTGGAGTATTTCATCGTCCACCGGAACTACAACATTTTTGAGATCAACGAGACTCTGTTCGCCTTTGACCAGAGCTTGCTGGGAGGTTGAACACATGCAGGATAACTATGTTGGAGATATCGGCGACTATGGAAAGTACGGCCTTTTGCGGAATGTGACCGCCGCCGGGCTTCGCTTGGCAGTCTGGCAGTCAACTGGTACCGAGTGGTTCCGACTCGCCCGGGCAAACAGGAGGACGGGAAATACACTTCCTACCTGGATAAGCCGGAAGTTTACAGACAGTATGATCCGGAACTGTTTGACTGTTTGGCTGGTATGGTACATCAACAAAAACGCAATATCGAACAAGTTGAGAACAGTGGATTGTTTGCCGCATATTTTTTCTCGGATGCCTTGACTCTGGCAAAGCGAGCACAGTGGCATCAGGCAGCTCTGCGCAGCACATCAGGGGCAGATGTTGTTTTCCTCGACTCTGACAATGGCTTGGAGAGTGCGAGGATGCATCAGCATAGATCAGCCAAAGAAAAGCACACTACCTGGCAGGAGATCAAGGACTACTATGACCGTGGGCAAAGCGTGATCCTATATCAGCACCGTCCCCAGATGACAAAAAAGGAAGTGTGTATCCAGGGTGTGCTTGACTTTCAGAACACCTTTCTGCACGCTGATCATATCATGCTGTTGGAATATCCTCGCTATACGAATCGCTATTATTTCATGTTTGCGCACCAAAACCATCTGCCTGCATTGGAGCGCGTGCATCGTACGGTTGCACAGACCTGGAAAGGATTGTGCAATGCGATTGATATTTGTCGCCCCTAAAGCGACCACGGAATACTCGAATCCCCCTATACTGTGCTTGTAAACCAAACACAGCATAGGGGGATTTTTTATGAAGCACAATTTGACAGAGCTGGTTTTCATCCTGGACCGCAGCGGCTCCATGCAGGGGCTGGAGGGTGACACCATCGGCGGCTTCAACGCCATGATCGAAAAGCAGAAGAAGGAGCCCGGCGAGGCCTTCGTCTCCACCGTCCTCTTTGACGACTTGACAGAGGTGCTCCACGACCGGGTGAAGTTGGGCGAGGTTCGCCCTATCACCGAAAAAGAGTACTATGTCCGGGGCTGCACCGCCCTGCTGGACGCCATCGGCGGAGCCATCCACCACATTGGGAACATCCACAAGTACGCCCGACCCGACGATGTGCCGGAGCACACCCTTTTTGTCATCACCACCGACGGCATGGAGAACGCCAGCCACCGCTACTCCGGCCAGCAGGTGAAGGAGATGATCCAGCGCCAGAAAGAGAAGTACAGCTGGGAATTCCTCTTCCTGGGCGCCAACATCGACGCGGTGGAGACGGCGGGCAGCTTAGGCATCGCCCCCGACCGGGCGGTGAACTACCACTGCGACAGCGTGGGCACCCGTCTCAACTATGAGGTGGTGGGGCAGGCGGTGGCCGCCGTTCGGTGCAGCGCACCCCTGGACGAGCACTGGAAGGACGCCATCGAGGAGGACTTCCGCAGGCGGCAGAAGAAGGGGCAGCGGTGATCGGCGGTCAAACAAATGAGGGACGGAAGGTCACGCCTCCGTCCCTCATTCCTGTCTCAGTGCAAATCAGCCGGTCATTTCAGCTTGACGCCGTCCCGGAAGGCGTTGCCCACCTTCTCGCCCAGCACCCGGTATGCGTTTTGGATGGGGTCAAAGGTGATGGGCCGCAGCTTGTCCGGGTCGATCTTCCCGTCAGCGCCCAAAACAGACTCGTCGGCGCTCACGTTGACGATCTCGCCCACCAGACGGCAGCTCTCCGGGTCGTAGCTCACCAGGCGGCACTCCACCGCCATGAGCAGCTCGTCGATGAGGGGGGCGTCCACAAATTCCGACTTGGTGGTGTGCCAGCCGGCCTTTGCCACCTTGTCCGCCACCTGGTTGCCGGAGGCGATGCCCACATAGTCGCAGGCCACCGTCTGCTCCGCAGTGGCCATGCTTACGGTGAAGGCCTTGCGAGCCAGGATGTTGGCGGTGGTCTTGTGCTCGGCGCTGATGCATATGCTCAGCTCCTTGTCCTCGCTGATGCCGCCTCAGGCCGCATTCATGGCATTGGGGGTGCCGTCCTCATTGTAGGTGGCCAGGATAAAGACCGGCTGGGGATAGGTCCAGGGCTTGGCTCCAAAATTCTTGCGCATATTGATGCCTCCTTGTACGGATATGTATGTGCTATTATTATAATACAGATCTTGATTTTGGAATATGGAAATTGGCTGCCGGGAAAGATGCGTCAAATGGAAAGTTTCCCTTGACTTTGACGTTCCGTCAACTGGTACAGTATCCGTAAGGAGGGATGTTTATGGAGTATTCCATTCAGGAGCTGTCGCGCCTGTCCGGGGTGACCACCCGCACCCTGCGCTGGTATAGTCATCTATAAGAGGCAGAAGAACGCATTACTTTTATAGAGTCATCATCTGTGCTTTGCAATAGACCAATAGAAATCAAAAACAACTGAATGTCTAAAACACTTAAATCGGATTTTGGTCCAATAGTTACAGAGGTGATGGCGCGCTTTATGTCTTTGAGGGCCACTTCAATATGAGAAACAAGTGTGTTGTTCTTTGGAACAAAAGCGAAATCAATTATATTAAACATCGGCTCCGGTTTGTCCATATAGTTTGTTGAAGGAATCATCCCTCTCTTTAATGCATTTGTATTTGCTAAAAAGACCATGCGCCATTCTTTTTCTTCTTCAAAAGTTGCACTTTTATAAAGTGGCGCCAATATAATGGAGTATGCCATCAAGCGCTTAAAGCACCTTTCTAATGCCTCGTAATCGCAAGAAGAAGCTAAGATGTTTATGTCACAAGGGTTTAAAAGTTGCTCTACCTTAAAATCACCATACTCAATTCGATCAAACATATAGTAGATTTTGTCTTCTTCAAAATCTACTGACTGATTCTGAGGAGCAAAGTATTCTTTGGTAAAGCCAATAGAAACGCCCTTGCCATCATCAGCATACCCACGCCATTGTCCAAGATTGTCTCCTTTTTCTGAAAGGCAAAACACCCAAGATTTAAGCGTTTGTTTTGTGTCCATGAAATCAAATTGATCTGTGATTCTATTGAAGTCCCTAAACCTTGTGTGTATGAAATCATTATTCGATTTCATACGGTCAGAGTATTCCAAGAATTTCTTTATCACCGCCTTTTTGCACTGTTCGGTTGCCCATGCTAATTCTTTTGAATCGTTGGATTTGCTTACATCAGAGAGCCAAATACTACGGTTTTTCATGATATTATAAAAAGTCTCTAAACTACAATAATGGTATAGGGTACTGACTTCTTTGCTCATACTTACACCAACCTTAGAACGGCAACTCCTCATTGCCGTTATGAATAAAAGCTACGCAAGAAATTCTTACCGTCTGCGCAATTAATTTTAAGTCTATTTGTAATTCATTATATCAGAATACCTACTATTTACAACGGAAAAGCAGAAAATCAGACTAATCCCCGTTAGGGATGGGTTAGGGATTTGGCGGTTTCGGTGGCTATCTTCACCCATGCTCCCGCCGCTTTTCTGCCCTTTGAACCATCGCTGAACAGCAATTGGCCAAACCACAAAAACAGAACAAAAAATGCAGAAGAACCGCCTGTTTAGGCGGTTCTTCTGCGAAAGGTGGTCGAAGTTCGGAAACTTGAACCCCGGGCCGCCTGCTCCCAAAGCAGGCACACTACAACTGGATCTAAAGTTGCCAGGTGGCCTGGATATTTACTCTCAAAGGAACTACGGTAATCTCAAATCGGGCGGCAGGAAAAGGATAAGATTTTTTCGCTAGTTTTTCTTCTGTCCACAGTTTTCAGGCTCCCAGACAGAAAGCTCTTCCCAATTTTTACTGTCACCGCACCGTCGAAGATAATCGTGTCCGCCATCCACGGTGCAAGCGCCGCACTTGCAAAAGCGGAAATCGTGGGTGTAGGTGCTCTCGATTTCCTCACCGCATTTCTTGCAACGAATTTTATTGACTAGAATCGTCATGCTGATACCACCCTTCTTGACGGATTGGGAATACAAATGGTTTTAACTTTCCAGCTGCTTGATATACATGGCTTCTCCGTCGAAAAGATAGGCAACGGGGCGGTTGTAGAGTTGGTCGATTTTGCGGAGATTTTCTACAAAGGGCAGTGTTACATTCTCTTTATTTTGTGTCAGTCCTTTGAGGGTTCTCTCCGCCTGGCGATCCCCGTGCTTTTCCAGCTGATCGCCCGCGGCCAAAAGGTTTTCGTCCAGTTGGGAATTGCTGATTACCGGTACTTTGGAAACGGCCTTTCCCAAAAGTTTACCTGCGGATGCAAGACCGCTCATTACGCCGGCCTGAATGGAAGATTTTGAATACTCCTCCAGCAAATTGTAGCAGGAAGTGTACAGCTCCCGATATTGCAGCGCATAGTCGGAGATGCGCTTTTCCACACTTTCCTGGTAGGGCTGGGTAAAATTGCCCAGCAGCAGAACTTCCAGAAAAGAGGAGTAGGAATAGAGATACAGGGCCAGCTGATAATCCTGCAAACGGGTTCCCAGCTTTTTTAAGATCCCATGCACTTCCTGGTCGCTGTGAATCCGGGAACGACGCTGCATCTGTTGGGCGATTTGATCCCGATACAGAACAATGCTGGCTTCCGAGTCCTTTTTTATGTCTTGCACAAGGATATGCTTGTTTGCCTTGTAAGTATCGCTATTCCAGTTGTATTTGAAATTGCTGAGCACATCTGTCAATGTGTTGAGGTTCCCCAGGAGAGAGGCCCGTTCCTTGGCTTCCAGGAACTCCAGGATTTCCTCCTGTGTTTTGCGGATATCATCCAGCTTTTTCTCTACATTCATCAGGGCTGCCGCCATAAACAACATGGTGGGGTCGCAGGCAAGGGGAATCATTCTAGCTTGGCCGCCGCCAACTGCTCCGCCTGCCGTTTGCAGGGATCCGATAAATCCGCCGGTGGAGGAAAACATCTGCTTTCCGTAAGTGTTGACAAAATAAAGGCCGGACCCGCCGCTGCCGGTGAGGGAAGTCTGAATGGCCGAGGTGAGAGGCTGAAAGGCGACGCCCAGTGCGGAAAGATTGGCTAGGGGGAACTTTTCTGCTCCTTGCCTGGAAAGATCCACCGCAGGCGTTATAGGGGAAATATCCTGGTCTACCATTTCCTGCAAAGCCGCTTCCCGATATTTTTTCATCTCGTTGCTCATGTAAGATCGCTCCTCAAATTCTATAGTTATGCAGATTGTTGTTACCGTCGCCCTTATTATATCATGATCCCAAAACCATAGGGCAACTCGCGTTACGGAATGTTTCTGGTAAACAGCAGAAAGTGTTTCCCAGCGGGCTTTTGTTTTTGTTGCAGGCAGTTTATAGGGCAGTTCCCAGGCGGAAAGGTAATCTTGCCCTTTCCAGGTTACACACCGGAAACAGTAAAATTTCCCACGGAGATATCATTCACGTTGCAGAATGTGTTTACTCCTCAGTGCTGTGGACTCTCTTTTTCAGAAGCAGATAGCTTCCAACGGAAAAGACCAAGAATACGACCCAAAATAGGAAACTGTGAAAGATCCCCATGGGGCAGGGGGAGATCCAGCCTTCCCAAGACAGGAGAGTGGCGAGATAACCGGTAATCATGGAAACCGGCATAAAAGCGATCCCAAGGAGGTTGAGCCAGTTCACATAGAAAGTGGCTTTTGTGGAGGACAACAACCTTGCGATAAAATATCCGGCAACGCCCACCGCTTGAATGATCATGGAGCCCCAAACGACTTCCATAGTTTGTTCCGCATACCACCCGCCAAACGCACAGAACAATCCAATGAAAATCAAGGCGGTAGATACAATATAAAGGATTTTGCTTGTCAGGACTTTGCTCTTTTCCCGGTTGTCCTTGACCGGTTCAATGCCCTTTAAGAGATAGTCGGTTGTGACTTTAAAGAAATCGCTCAGGAGAATGATTTTGTCCAGATCCGGTATGCTTTGTTCGCTTTCCCATTTGGAAACAGCTTGCCGGGAAACCCCGATTTGATCTGCAAGCTGCTCTTGGGAGATTCCCTTAGCTTTCCGCAAAGATTGAATTCTGTCTGCCAGGTTCATAGTCATCGCTCCTTTTTTGTTTGGAGTCATTGTAGCAGCATCAGCGGTTGCATAGCCACCATCCAGACATGGAAGTGTGTCAACCAGCGGTTGCGGGGGCGTTTTTGGCTGGAAAAAGAGGAAACTACACGGTGTTGCACACTGGGATTTCCCCAGTCCCTTATTTCATTGTACTATAAGGGAGGAAACCTTTCCATGATTCATTTGGCAGAAAAGCAAGGAACCTGACGGCTCTGCCCCTTGCCGGATTTACCAGGAGTCTGTATAATAACACCACTGCGGGAGCGGATAATGTCTCCCAATTGAGAAAATCCTACCACCGAAAGGCGTCCAGCCTTTGAAAGGAAATGTAGAGGTGCTTTGTATGAAACGAGTGATCCCCTTACTGTTTGTACTGACGATGTTGTTTGCCGGATGCTCCACAGGCGGCAATGGAGGTTCCTATCAGCGGATCAGCCAGGAGGAGGCCAAGGAGATGATGGACACCCAGGAGGTCATTGTCCTGGATGTGCGGGAGCAGGACGAGTATGACAGCGGTCATATTCCCGGAGCGGTGCTGCTGCCCGTGGGGACCATCAACGAGGAAACCGCCACTGCCGTGATCCCTGAGAAAGATGACACCGTCCTGGTGTACTGCCGCAGCGGCAACCGAAGCAAGACTGCCTCCGCAGCTTTGGCAGAGCTGGGGTACACCAACATCTACGAGTTTGGGGGCATCAACACCTGGTCATACGAGATTGAGCAGTGAAAAACTCCACCCTGGGTGCGGACCTGGGGTGGATTTTTTGCTTTTCGGGTTTATTTCACGCTAATCCCTTCCAGCCATTCCTCCCGGATTCGGTAACGGCAGACCCCGAAACTTTGCTTCTGACGCTCCAGAAACTCTGATGAGATCTGACCCAGCCACTTCTTGCTGAAGGACGTGGTGCCAAAGTAGGCATCGAAATTGCTGACAGGCATCACCACCCAGGGGGAATCCTCCGGGCGGTTTTCCACATAGTATCCGAGCAATGTGAGGAGAACTTCCGGTTTGACAGAAGGAAAAGAGTTAACTAGGCGCTGTTTCAGATCTGGAGGCAGGAGGAGGGAAGGGGAGCGCAAAGGGCCCAGTTCCAGGGCGTCGGCTAGGATGTTGTCAAAACGAATCACCCAGGCTCCTTTTGTTTCGGCGGAGAACAGAGGTACTTGAAACTGCACCACCCTGTCCTGCCAGTATTTGTCCCAACCTTTCGAGAGGGGTTCCAGATTTTTTAGGGCGGACTTGCTCGCTTTTTCCGAGTTAGATTTCAGAAAGTTCCGCACCTGGTGAACGTGGCGGACAAACCAGCCATTGCCCTGGTTATCTACCAATTCCGGGAATGTTTCGTGAAGCTGACGGAAATCCGTGGCATACTGCCAGGACTCCTTGACTTTGGCGTTTTTCGATGCCGGGATGCTGCACCAGGCACGGAGGGCGTTCCGGGCCCGGTTCAGGTTGGGAGTCTCGCTTTGCCACAGATACCCCCTGGCCACGATGGTCAGAATCCGAGCCAGGCCCTCGCCTTTCAGAAGGGTGTCAAAGGTGAACCGTCCCAGGTAGGAGCTGTCCTGTTTGTTCCTTGCGTCGTACACAACAGAACCAGTGTAGGCGGCAAATTCCTCTCGCTCGTCAATCATGGCGCTCCTCCTTTCTGGCGGTGGCAAGGACGGCGTCCAGCAGCACATCCCACAGGAACCGCCGCTTTCCCAGTGCCAATGCACAGGGCACCGCACGCTTTGGGTGGATATGCCGCTCCAGGTACTGACGGCAGCCCCGAGCCACCGCCTCTCGGTAGGATTCCCGGGCCGTCCGGTTTTCATAGCATTGGACCATTTCTTTCATCTGTTCCGAGTCTTCCGGGCGATGAAGCTGACGATAGACTTGCAGCCGGTTTTCCCGCTCAATATCCAGCAGCAGGTCCCCTAAAATGCGGTAGCCGCCTGCCCGAAAATCTCCCAGAAGCTCCCCGTAAGATTCCACCAGCTGGGCGGGAAGGTTCTCTCTGAGAAAGTCCTGCCGCTCCAGCGGGGCAAGGAATTGCCAGTCCTCCTGACGGACCTGCTCCAAAATGGCCGTCACCTGATCCGGTTCCAGAGCGGAGAAGGCGGCATACAGCTCTTCGGCAGAGTACAGTTCTTCCTGGCCCCGGGAAAAGAGAATTCGCTCCACGTCGGTGCGGTGGGGCTGTTCCCGGATGGGGGCAAGGCTGATGCGGACGCGGGTCAAGCAGCTCTCATACTCCCGGATGATCCCCTCCACGAGAATGAGGGAAGCTCGGGGCAGTTTTTCCTTCCACTGAGGGTCACTGGCAAAGGAGAACAGGACATCGTCCGGCTGAGGCGTTTCCCGGAGCTTGGGAGTGTGTCTCTCCAGCTGCCATGCCAGATAGGGTAGCCGTTCCAGGTTGGAGTCCACTTTATCCCAGTCAGTGGACTCCAGAAAGGAGGTGGTGGCCTTTTTGGAGGCGCCCCCTTTTTTCTTTTCTGCCCGGTCTTGGGTCAAGTACTTGTAGGTGAGGAAGAGATTCCGCACATTGTGGGTCTTGCCCAAATAGGGGGAGAGGTCCGGCTTGACCCCTGTTTTGGCGGAGTCGATTTCCAGCCCGGTGAGAATGGCCAGGGTTTCCACTTCCTCCTGGATGCGCTGCCGTTCTTCGTCTTGGGTGTTTTCGTTGTAGGCGATGACGCTGCGCACCAGAGCGGCGTTGGAAATCTGCCCCACCCGGGAGGAGAAGGTGTTTTTCACTGTCTCAAATCGGGCGCGCCAGTCCCGCGCATCTCGAAGCTGGGCCGGGATGGCGGGGATTTTCAAGAAGGGCAGGTTGCTGTTGTTGTCCAAATCTCTGTACAGGTCGTACTGGTAGTTCTTGCGGACGCATTGATTCACAATCGGATCGGCAATGGTCTTGACCATGTCCCCGTCAAAGTCAGCGCCACCCAGTCGCTCGGCGGCGTACATAAAGGAGCCCACCATCACCACATCGGTGAGATGGCCAAAGAAATACTTGCGTATATTTTCCACTGGATGATGGGGGAGCAGCTGGATTTCCTCGTTACGGGCAATGTGGGGATTGCGTAGCAAAGTGCAGCTCTCCCCAGGCTGGTAGGCGGGCTTGGGAGCGTAAAAAGAGTTATCGTTCAGCGGGCAGGTCAGGGCTGCTTCCAGATAAGGAAACTGCTTTTTTGTCTTGGTGCGCAAGTCAGTATCCATCAGTAGCATCAAGAACCGCAGCAAGTCTCCGGAGAGAAACCGGGTGTCCCCGGCAACCTGCAGCCGCCCTAAAGCATAGTCCTGCAGCAACCCCTGAGCCATAGTGTCCAGCTGTTCCTGATATACGGACTCCCCCAGAAAGGCCGCATTCTTTTCCAGCAGCTTCCCCAGCAGGTAAGGGCGGCTTTTGTGGTTCGTACCCCACCATTTGGCCTGCTGAGTGAACACCTGGCGGCGGTAGTCCGGGTCAGCCCGCAGTTTGTAATACTCAGTTTCTGTGGACTTGGTCAGCCACTGGCGGGGATCTTCTTCAGGGCTGTGGTCCCAGCCATCCGGCAAATCCCGGGGACGAAATTCCTCCGCTGTCATGGACAGCGTGGTGAGAAACTGGTAGTTCAGCTGGGTGAACGCTTGGGGCCGCTCCTTGCTCACGTTGGTGATGTATAAAGCGTGGCGGTACTTGCGGAAGGCTGACCAGTAGTCCTCCCAGGACTTGCCGTTTTCCGTCAGCCACCCGTATCCCTTGAACATACTCTTGGTGAGGATGATGTCCACCTGTTTTACTGGGTGCTTGACTCCCCACAGGTCGGTGAGGTGGGTGGTTCCCGCCGACAGGAGAAAGTCGTGAAAATCCACCTGATGGAGCATTCCCTTCACAAAGGGAAGCCGCACCTGGAAGGAGCTGTGTTTCCTTTGACTGCCCAGGACTTTATCCACTTGGGCGGCGTACTCTTTGGAAATAAGGCCCTCGCCGTCAAATTCGGTGACGGTGAAGTCCTCTTGCCGCTCCACCCGGCGGTAGCGGCGAATGCTGTCCGTGCCGCCCGCATCCTCCACCGTGATGACCCGGTCGGAGCAGTTCAGCACGTGATTGTCCACTACGATCACCCGGTGAGGTTGGTCGATTTTGATGCCATCCACCCGAACACCTGTGGATAGCATCAGACCGTTGTAGGCATAGAGCTTGGAGAGCTGGCACATTCCCAGCTCCAGGTCCAGCATGATCCGCCGCCGCACAGGCTCCCACAGGTCCGCCCTTAGAAAGGAAAGTCTGCCCTGGCGGCTCATGGAACCGGACCGCTCAAAGGCGGCGTACTGCTGAGGGCCGTCACCTAAGTCCAGGGTGATGCCTTCCGGCCGGAACATCTCCTCCGCCAGGGTTTGAAGTTTGGCGATGCGGGGAGAGGAGGGGTCCCGGTCGAAGATGCCGGAGAAGTCCACATAGCACAGTACAGTGGCCAGGTCTTCCACCACGATGGAATCCTCGGCGGGGGAGAAGTCATTCCCATGAAGGGCGCACTGAATTTGAAAGAATAGGGCGTTGTCCTCTTGTTCCTGAGGACCGGGGAGCTGGGCGTGCCGGACGGCGTCCCGGTTAAGGGCGATGGTGACCCCGTCCGGAGATTCTTTGGCATGGCTCAAGATGGAGCGGGCGGAGAGCAGAAAAATACGGTATCGCCGGGGCATGGGGCCACCTCCTGATCTGGAATAATTTTAGCATAGCAAAAACCGACAGCTTCCGCAATGGGAAAACTGGTTGATCGATCAGCGGGGCTGGGCAAGATCAACACACAGTGCTTGAATGCGATCGTAGGTTGTCCCGGAGAGCAGTCCCTGGCGGTAGTCCTCGTATGCCGCTCGACACAGTGCAGAGAGTTGTGGAGAGTCCCCCAGCCGCTGGCCCAGTTCTCTAGCGCGGGTGAGGTAGAATTGTTCCAGTTCCTGTTGGGTCATTGCCACGCAGTTTCCCCCTTTTCGTGTTTCTTTGTATGGAAAAATGATACCATAGGCCAGCGGAGTTCGCAACGAGGATAGCTACAGAAAGAGGTAGCTATCTTTTTTTCTGTTTTGCTTCGGATAGTTTACCTATTTCATAAATTGGATACTGCTCCCACCTTTCGGCAGAAGGGTGGGAGTTTTTGTGCCCATCCCCTTTGCAAAAAGGCTGGGGAAACAACGGAGAAAGCATCCGGCTTCGTTTTGGAATCATCACGGGAGACTTACCGGAAAGGGAAGTGGCTCAACCCCGAAAAAACTAGGGCGCTTACAGTGGTTCTGCCCATCCCGTCCTGGGGGTGTCCCGGGGGAGGGCTTCCTTTTCTTCGTCTGCCTTATTGCAATATGAATACTACTCCCACCTTTTCAAAAAGGAGGAAGGGAGTGGCAGAAAAAATACTTGCGAAAAGGAGGAAGATTGCCTATGGCACAAAAGAAACTGGAAGCCATCAGCGGTGAAGAATTGATGGACATGCGGCTGGAGCCTTTGCGCTTCTGTGTGGACACCTTGCTGCCCCAGGGGGTGTGTGTTCTGGGTGGAGCGTCCAAGATCGGCAAGTCCTGGATGGTGCTGGACTGGTGTGTCCGCATCGCAAAAGGAGAGCAGGTGCTGGGCCAGGCCACCCATGGTGGCACCACCTTGTACCTGTGCTTGGAGGACACCTGCCGCCGGGTCCAGGACCGACTCAACCGCCTGACCGATGAAGTCCCCGCCAACGCCTACTTTGTCACCGGGTCGGAAACCCTTCACCAAGGTCTGTTGGATCAGATCCGCTCCTTTGTGGAGGAACATCCCGACACAGTGCTGGTGGCGGTGGACACCTTGCAGGTCATCCGGGACACGGAAGGGGACCAGTCCTACGCCAACGACTACCAGGAGATCCGAATGCTGAAAGCTCTGGCGGACGAGCTGGGCATCACCGTGCTGGTGGTGCATCACGTGCGGAAGATGGGGGACCAGGATCCCCTCAACCGGCTCACCGGTTCCACGGCTATCAGCGGTGCGGCGGACACGATCATGGTTTTGGACCGCAGCCACCGCAGCGCCGACTGCGCCACGCTGTTCGTCACCGGCCGGGATGTGGAGGTCCGGGAGCTGGAGCTTCGGTTCCGGCGGGAGACCTGCTGTTGGGAAGTGCTCTCCGATAGCTTGGAAACCCCGGAGGTTCGCCTGCCTGGGGAGATGCAGGCCCTGGTGGAATTTATGGAGAGGGAAAAGCTCTTCAAAGGCCCCAATGGCGCGTTTGCTCAAAAGTTTAATGATTTCGCCGGCACCGACCTGACCGCCAAGCAGCTGAAACAGAAGATGAACCAATACCGCTATCTGCTGGAAGATCAAGGCGTGTACTTTGAGAACCGCCGCAGCAACGGCCAGCGGATGGTGGACGTTTACCTGTGCCGTGTCCAGGACGACGGTGACGACCGTGACGCAGAAAACTTGGAGTGCCCTTGCGACCCTGCCTGCGTTCCTGAAAGCTGATTTCCAGCCCATGAAAAGGAGGTGAGAACCGTGGTATCACGCCATTTTTGTGGAATCGCGGCCTGGTTTCAGGGACGGAAAACCGTCCCGAACCGGGGTGTGGAAAACCAGCGACCCTGTCGGCACTTGCGGCCCTGTGTGGCCCTGTGTGGCGGTTGGAGAGCTCCCTGGAGGAACGACCCGCCTGGGGCGGTGAAAAGCCCGTTTGGGCCCTTTTGAGGCCGGTTTTGGGGGGCGGACAAACCCAGGGCCAGCGCCGGGGTTGGGAGGGCCTTTTCCCGGACGTTTGTCCGGGGCAAGCAGAGCGCCTGGCTGTCCTGCCTGGCACTGATGGGGGGCTGTCTCGCCTGCCGGCTCGGTCGGCTCGGGGCGGCCCCCACTGGGGGCCCTCGCCCCCCACGCCCCCGATAATCGTTACAGACAAGAAGCGAAAAGAGAAAGGAGACAACCTATGGCGAAACCAAGAAAACGAAATCAGACTTTGACCGTCCGGCTCACGGAACAGGAGAAGGAGCGGATCCAGACCCAGGCCAAGAAAGCCCGGCGTAGCGTCACCGATTATCTGGTGGCTTTGTCCTGGGAAACGCCCATCTGCTTGGGGGAGGACGTGCGGCCTCTGCTGGTGGAGCTGAAACGCATCGGCAACAACGTCAATCAAATCGCGGCGAAGGTCAATGCCGGGGCCTTCCGCTCCTACAATTTCCAGGAAGTCATTGACAGCCTGGGAGATATTCACCGGGAGCTGTGCGCCATCGCCCGGAAGCAGCCATGGCGACGGTGACCTACATCCCGGAAAAGAAGCAGACCCTGGGTGCCATGAGGGGCGTCATGGACTACTGCTGCCAGCCCAAAAAGGTGGAGGACCCGGCCACCGGGCAGCGGTTTGTCACCGGGGTTCACTGCCTGGGGGACCATGCCTTCCAGGAGTTTCTCACCACCAAGCATACCTACCACAAGACAACCGGCATGAACTTTTACCAGTACGTCCAGTCCTTCTCACCGGAGGAGCAGGTCACTCCCCAGCAGGTTCACGCTATCGGCTTGGAGTTTGCCCAAAAGGCTTGGCCCGGTTTTGAAGTGTTGGTGGCCACTCACTGTGACGCGGGCCATCTCCACTCCCATTTTCTCATCAACTCCGTGAGCTGGGAAACGGGCTTGAAGCTGCGCCAATCCCCCAAGACATTGCAAAGCCTGCGGGCCTTGAGCGACGAAATCTGCGCCGCCCACGGCCTGTCTGTGTTGCCCCGGTACCAGAAGGAGGGAGGCAAACTCTCCACCCGGGAGTACCGGTCCGCCCAGAAAGGGGAGAGCTGGAAGTTCCAGCTGATGGCTGCCATCCAGCAGGTGATGGACCGCAGCGGCACCCGCCAGGATTTTCTCCGAGGCATGAAGCGGCGGGGGTATCAGGTGGCCTGGGTGGACCATCACAAGTACATCACCTACACCACACCCGGCGGACGAAAGTGCCGGGACATCCGACTGCATCAAGACAAATTCAGAAAGGAGAACATGGAGTATGAATTCGCAATCCGAGAAGAAATCCTTCGACAGCTTGGTAGACGCCTTGATGGAGAAGAACAGTCAATCCATGGCGGAGATCGAGCTGAAGCCCTACACGCCCATGGTGTACGCTATCCCGGGCCCGATGTGGGCGTCCATGATAGAACTGCTGAAAACCGCCTGCACCTTCCAGCCCACCCTGTACAGGAAGTTGGAACCCCTGGCCACCAGGGACGAATTACAGGAGTATGTGGAGGAAATTCGGGAGCTGGAAGGACAGTATATGCAGACCACGGTGGACCACCTGACCAGCGTTCAGGACGAGAACTTGAACCAGATCCGGAAACTCCTCCGGCTGGAACAAACCGCCCGGGAGAACTTCCAGAAACAGGTTGGGAGCGCTCAAGAGGAGTTTACTTCCAAAGTCTCCAAAGACTTCTCCGCTTGGAAGAAAGAACTGGAGGCTTTTCAACAGGAAACTCAGCGCCGGTGGAAAGGAATGGCCCTTCGGTTCACTCTGGGGCTGGTGCTCTCTTGGGCCTTGGCCTTCGGGGTGCTTTGGATGCTGCTTCGCTGATTCAGAATGAGGAAGAGGACGAGGAACAGCGCCGCAACCGCATCCAGGCAGAGGAAAATGGGGAGGACTTGGGCGCTGCTCTGGGAACTGTTCTGGGGCTGGCGTCCACCCTTTTGGAGGACGAGGAGATTCCTTCGGAAGAGGAGTCTCCGGACTTTACCATGCACTTGTAAAGGAGGCAGTGTTGACAAAACGTGAGATCACAAAATCCCTGAAAGAGTATCCGGCTGCGCTCACCGTGAACGAGCTGTCGGAGATCCTGCGGGTGAGTACCAAGACCGTATACAAACTGCTGAAGGAGGGAGCCATCCCCGCCTGCAAGGTGGGCCGGGAGAACCGGGTGGCCAAGGTGGAGTTGATCAACTTCCTTCGGGAGCGTGACAAGCGGGGAACGAACCCCAAATGTGTCCAAACTGATAACTCTTGAGAAAAGGGGTGGACTTCCGGAAAGTTTTGGAGTATGGTTCCGGTTGCCGAGAACAAAAAACACAGAAAGGAGAGAGACAGCATGGCAGCAAGACCTCACTTCGCCGCCAGCGTCCAGAGCAAGAAGGGACGGCTGTACGCGGTGATTCAAGTGAAAAAAGACGGGACCACCAAACCTGTATGGCGGACCTTGGGACTGCCCGAGGGGGCCAACAAGACCAAGGTCAACAAGGCCTTCCGGGAGGTGGTGGCCCAGTATGAACAGGAGTACTGGGAGAACCTGGAGCGGGAGGGGAGACCACCGTCAGACATTCCCGTGTACCGCTATCTGGTGGAATTTTTGAAACGGGTGGAACCGGAGCTGCAAAAGAACACCATCGTCAGCTACCGGGGTATGATCAATGGAAAGATCCGTCGGTACTTTGAGGCCCGTCCCCACCTGACCGTGGGGAACCTGAAGCCCAAGGACATCGAGGGTTTCTATCAAAAGCTCTTCGGGGACGGGGTGGTGGCCAATACGGTGATCCACTACCACGCCCTGCTCCGGCGGGCTTTCCAGCAGGCCTTCAAAGATGAGCTGATTGACGCCAACCCCTTCGACCGGGTGGGGCGTCCCAGAAAAAATAAGTTCCACGGGGAGAATTACACCCAGGAGGAGCTCCTCACCCTGCTGAACCTGGCCAGAGGGGACGTGATCTACCCTGCCATCCTGCTGGCGGGAGCCATGGGCCTGCGCCGCAGCGAGGCCTTGGGAGTGCGGTGGTCCCGGATTGATTGGGAGAAGCGCACCGTGCTTCTGGATACCAAAATCGTGGAGTACCGGGAGAATGGCAAGAAGGTGGTGGAGCCGGTGGAGGAGATGAAGAACAAATCCAGCCGCCGGACCCTGCCCCTGCCGGACCCGGTGTACGAGCTGCTCACCCTGAAACGGGAGCAGCAATCCACCTACCAGAAGATGTTCAAGGGCAGCTACAACAAGCAGTATCTGGACTTCGTGTGTGTCAACCAGCTGGGAGAGCTGCTTCGCCCCAGCTATGTCACAGACCACTTCCGGGAGCTGCTGGACAAGTACGGCCTGCGGCACATCCGCTTCCACGATTTGAGACACACGTTCGCCAGCCTGCTCATCAACCAGGACGTGCCGCTGATCAACGTGTCCAACTTCCTGGGACACTCGGACTTGTCCACCACGGCCAACATCTACGCTCACCTGGACAAGGCCAGCAAACAGGCCAGCGCTGATGTGATCTCTGGAATGTTCCAGGAGAGCAAGGTCGAGAGCGAACCTGACACAAGTGAAAAGAAAACGTAAAGGGCGCCCCGCTTTGGGACGCCCTCAATTTTTAGGAGGTGCATTATATGAAAATGCAAAGAACAAAGAGAGCGTGCTGCCGAGGACCGCCTGTAGTTACTGAATCTCCTGTTCCAAAGTTTGGAACAGAGGATCGTCAAAGAACTCGGTGATGGTCATGTCCAAGCCGTCGCACAGCTTCTTCAAAGTAATGACGGACAGATCCCGGCGGCTGGGATTCATCAGACTGTACACTGTTGAAGGTGTTACTCCAGACCGGTTAGCCAACTCGTTGTATCGAATGTTTCTCTCCGCGCAAAGCTGTTGCGGCCGCAGGACGATGGCGTCTTTAATCAACATGATCTTCCCGTCCAAAGAGGTAATCCAGGGAGACACCCAGTACCTTGGAAATAGCATCAATCTCAATGTCCGTTACCGCTCGGTGGCCGTTCTCAATCCGGGACACTGACCCACGGCAAGTGTAAACAGCCATCAGCTCCAGCTTCTCAGAAAGCTGCTTCTGGCTGAGTCCTGCCCGGATACGGGCCTCCTTAATGCGGGGACCAATGATATTTAATCCTTCTGTATCAAGTATTCTTTTCATTGCATACACCATTATGTCTTGATTTAGGACATGCTTAGTGTATACTTGAAATCAAAATAATATGTCCTACTGATAGGACAAAAAGGAGGCCGCTATGAAACTTGCCATTATTGGTTCAAGAGGACTGTGGATGGAAAACTTGGGAGACTACCTTCCTCCAGGGGTGACGGAGATTGTGTCTGGCGGGGCGAAGGGCATCGACACCTGCGCCAGGGAGTACGCTCGGGAGCACGGCTTGAAGCTGACGGAATTTTTGCCGGACTACCGCCGGTACGGTAGGGGTGCGCCCCTGAAGCGGAACCTGGAGATCATCGTCTACGCCGATCAGGTGCTGGCTTTCTGGGACGGCAACTCTGCGGGGACCAAGCACGTAATTGAACAATGCAACAAACAAAAGAAAAAAGTGACGGTCCACCTGCTGTGACCGCCACGGAAAAGAGGAGCCTATGAAACTCAAACCCATGTTATCCGGAAGCCAGCTGCGGCAGTACCTCCACATCTCCACCCGCAAGCTGAAATACCTGATGGACCACAACTACATCCCCCACGAGGACACGGGTCAGGCCACCTACCGGTACCGTGTCCGATGGGAAGACGCTGTAGCCTTTAAGCAGCGGATGGACACTGACCCCAGTTTCTTGAGTGAACTGGTGGGGATGTTCAACACCCACCGTCCGGCTAAGTCGAAACCAAAACCAGAGCCAGTCCTCAAGCCAACCCAGAAAAACTGTCGGTTGTTCAAGAAGTGGCTCACCCAGCGCTGGGCTGACGAGCCGGACGCACTGCCCACCCAGCGGGTGGCGGAACTGCTGGGTTGCTACCCGCAGAAGATCCACCGCTGGGTGAAGCTGGGGAAGCTTCCAGCGGAGCAGGTGGGGAGATTTCAGTATTGCAGTAAGGCGGAGCTCATCTCTTTTTTGGCCACACCGGAGAGAATGCTGGGGTGTGGGGAGATATCGAGGGAGTTTATACGGTATCTCTTGGCAAAAAATGTTAAAACTGCCGAAAAGAAATAGTCGGTTTTTTTCTACTAAATAGATGGATAGCAAACAGGAAGCCTTCAGGCTTCCTGTTTGCTATCCATTCTGGCTCATGGCTTTGAGCATTTGTAAAGCTGCAGACTTTTGGGATGGGGTGAGAACGATCCAGCTCTCAAATACCTCTTTAAGTTCAGGGGTCATCTCCACCATCTCTCCATCTGCGAAAAACTGCGAGAGAGTGATTCCAAAACCTTTGCAGATAACCTCTAAAGTGGTGATGGAGGGCACGGTATTCCGTTTAAAAATGTTTGCTAAAGTTGACTGTGATAACCCACAGACTTTTGCCAGTTTGTATTCTGTCCAGCCCCGCTCATCCAGTAGCCTTCGGAGCCTCTGATTTGTGTCCATTATGCCACCACCTTTTTGAAATTATTTTACCGTTTAACTTGATGATTCTAATACAGTTAACTTGTATTGAAATTAGCATTATATTAAACTGTAAATAACCTAGATATTCAGGCGGTGGAGGCGTGGTCATGGAAACAGAAGCAGAAAAGAGGAAGCATCGGTGCTGTTTCACCGGGCATAGGCCAGAAAAGCTAAAGGTGCCAGAGAGCGTGGTGATTTCTGAGATGGAAAAAGAAATCCGCCAGGCAATTGCTGACGGATTTAGTGTGTTTATTTCTGGGATGGCGCGCGGCGTAGACATTTGGGCAGCGGAGATCGTGCTCAGACTGCGAGACGCCGGAGAAGCCGTCCGGCTGATTTGCGCCTGCCCATACCAAGGCTTTGAGCGGGGGTGGAAGCAGAGTTGGCAGGATCGCTACAACACAATCCTCTCTGCTGCAGACTTGGTGCGCCACATCTGCCCTGGATACAGCCGGAGTTGTTTCCAGCGGCGGAACGAGTGGATGGTAGACCATTCCGCCAGGGTGATCGCCGTTTGGAACGGACAGCCCAGCGGGACGAAGAACACCATAGACTATGCCCGGCGCATGGGGATTCCGGTGGTTGCGGTAAAAGGATAGCTTCTGTAAAAATTACAGCATGAGTGCGTGTAAGTCCATCTTTGTATTCCCAAGGTAGTGCTGATACACCATTTTGGCAGGCACAAGCCTTATTTGAATGTCTTGTAAGTGTAGGTTGCTCAGCATGGCCAGGGATACTTTCCCTTTGGCGACAACTTCGTTCCCAGCAGTAGGCATGAGAAAACAGTTCTTTACGGTTCTGATTCCGTGGGCCTCTACAAAAGGCTGGTATGCCAGCTGGTAAAGGTATTGTTTCGTAATAGATTCGATGCCAGGTTGTCCACGCAGGCTCTTATCAGGTTCAAGCACGAGATTATAGTACTTGGCATCGAAGATGATAAACTGATATTCGTCGTTGACATTGGCAATGGTGATGAGGTCGGGAATGAGGGTATGCTCTGCTGTTTTTGAAAAAGAGCCTTTGTCTGGGTCTTCGCCAATCCATTCAGGCTTATCAATCAGATCACCAAGCTCCTTATGACGTATGTCCTGATACTGCTCTGCGAGAGGAACAGGTAAGCGTAATCCACCGATGGGCTTATGTAGCTGATTATCGAGGACATCGGCACAAACCTGCTCCCAAACGAGATTAAAGCTGTTTGTACCAAACATACTGAAACAGTCTAAATTATCCAAGGTGCTGCTGTTTGCCACAAAAGCGTAAAGTGTCTTTAACAGCAGTTGTTTTCGAGTATTGAACTGAACATTAAGTTCCTTGGCTATACGGTCCAGAATGTACTCTGTATCTCCGAAATCCTCCAGTTCCTCATCGGAAATATCCACACCGAGGATATCAAACAAATCCAAAAGGTCGGCATCCCGCAGCTCTGCCGTACAGCGAGTTAAAATGCACTCGTGTAGCCGTTTAAAGTAGTCAAAATCATCAACTGCGTGCTTCACAGTCAGAAGTTCCGGGTAATAGGGACGGTTATTGATGAGAAGCGTAAAAGTTTCATTGATTGTTTTGTCCCACAGGATGTCGCCAGACCCGTTGGTCTCCATGATGTCCTGTGTGTTTGTATAGACCCCGTACTCAAAATAGTCCTGGAGGAGAAACAGCATAACAGCCAGCATATTAAAGGCGCTGCTGTCACTCGTGTCATTGTACATACGAATAATCTGTTCTCTGGAGTTATACTTCTCCAGAACTTTGAGCACCTGTTTCAGAGCCGGCTTGGGGTCTGAAGCATCGGGCAGATACTTAGGGTAGCACTTGAGCACGCGCCCCTCAATGGTGATGACGCCAACGAATGTAAAAACGTAGAGGTATTCGTTTTCGCCAATTTCTACGTCTGCTATTTCTATTTCATCATCAACGAGATCTGAAAGATTCCTCTGGGTGTCATCCGCTTTAACAGCTTTAAGCACTCCGTATTCTTTGAGACGTCGCAAAATACGGACCGCCTTCTCTTCGGTGCAGTGGAATAACCCCACCAGATCATTTTGGGTATAGCGCCTTTGTTCACGTAAGAAAACCGAGATCATTCGGCATCATCCCCTGGAACATCAATGAATTTGTTACGAATACTCTCGCAGAAAATGGAAACCCCCTTCGTGTCAAATTCTTTGCAGATTTTAGAGTACTGGGTCCTTGACCCTTCCTCACAGCCAGCAAAGAGAGAAGGGCGCTTCTGTTTCGCAGCGTCATCAAATAGGTACATGAGCACTTTATTCTTAAAGATACGGATAAATGCCGCCGGATCGAACATTTCTCCCTCTGGGAGATTCTTCTTAGAAATGAAGTACGGCCCCATCAGCTTATCCTCATTTACCTTATAGGAAATTAGCTCCGCATTGATAGCTTTTCGCAGTTCATTCCATTCAACGATGCGTCGGTACTCACCCCGGCCAAGGATAACCTTTTTCCCGATAATGCCTGTTTCGCTGTCATCAATGCCGAGGTAGGTGAAATCCCACCTGCGTTTGAAAGCGGTGTCCATAGGGAACACCCCTTGGTCGGCACTATTCATGGTGGCCCAGATAAACATATTATCCGGGATGCGTATCTCGGCGTAATCCTCCAGAGAACCGCCCAGGACATCAGGTGATGCCAGATATTTCTTGATGTCCTCGGTTGCCTGAATGGGGTATTCACTAACCTCATTGTCGCCGCGATCAAGTAACTGGAACACATCCCCAAACACGGCGGCTACGTTAGCGCGATTGATTTCCTCAATCACAAGTAAAAAGGGCTTCGGTGTACCCGTTTTGCTGTTTTGAAGAGCTTTGACGTAGGTGCGTATAAACGGTCCCGGCACATACGAATAGGTAATGGCGTCTTTTCCATCCGAGTCCTTGTGCGGAACTGGCTTGTATGTACCCACAAAGTTGGCATAAGAATAATCAGGGTGGAAGGTTACCCGCTCATATTCGCCGCCATCAGCCAGTAGCTCATCCTTTTCGTGGTTAAGGGTATAGCTTTTACCGGTACCCGGTGCGCCAAAAAGGATACGATTGCGCGCAAAAGCACTTTGATAGCCGGTGCTAAATTTTATCTTCTGCATGAGGGAGAAAATCCAGTCAATGAATGACGTTCTGGCGTCCTCACGATCCGGTCTCCATTCTGAAGATACAAAATATTCGGCATCCCCTATGGGATATTTATCCGTGTAATACCGGGGGTTCCCAGAAGAGTCTTTACGTTGCTCATCGTCCGGTACGTTAGGATTTACACGCAGTAAGATACCATTTAAGGAGTTATGGCGAAAGCGGGAAGCACACTGCTCTTTGCTTTGCAAAATCGACATTACCGACTCTGTAAGTAGCGCATGAGCCTTCATAAAATCCAAGCAAGCAATAATGAAATCCTGGTTTTCTTTCTCCATCCATTCCTGCCGGACAGCATCATAATCAATATCCGTAACAAGTGTGGTTGGGGCAGCTGTCGTAACATACTCTTTAGGGTCTAATTGATGAAACGTAGAAACTCTCTCATAGTAGCGTTGCAAAACTTCTCTATCTACAGCACTTACGGAATTGTTGTGCGCCACCAAATTTGCGATAAGATTTTCAGACAGAGCTGATTTAAGAATGCGCAAAGCACCTTTAGCTTCCTCATCCCCAGAAATATCTATTGCTTCATCATGGGATAGCACTGCTTTGTATACGCTTTCCAGGTTAAAAATAACATCCGTCCCATTGTCGGATAATTTAAAATAAGCAGATTCAGAGAAAACAGTCAGAGCATGAATGAGCACCTTTTCCTTTTCGGCATCTACTTGGGTGTTGAACCCGAGCCAGGAGAATAAAACACTCTCATAAGCTGTATCGGATGTGCAAATAGCATCAAACAGATCCATATTGGTTGTAAACCAGATCTTTTTGGGAAATCTGGCTCCTCCGGTTCTCTCAGAGCTATTTGGTCTGCCGTCTGCAAACCGTATTTTTGCGACTTTCCATACCAGCTCAAATGCAACTAACAGAGGTTCCAACTGCGCTTTGAGCATAAGATTCTCGTTTATTCTGCTGTGGAACTCTTCTCTTGTTACAGTAGGGGTAATAGTCTGGAGATTTTGATAAAGATGGTTTTCTATGTCAGCGCGGAGCACAATACCGTTACCCTGTGCGATAGCATATTCTACCTCTGAAGGATACCCCATATCTTTCCACATTAAATAAAGTAATGCTAAAGTAGGTTTCACCGACCGCAAAGACGACTTTATCCCTAATTTTAAATCCACCTTGTCATATACTGGTGCTGCTTCAGGCCTTATCATTACTCATCACCCTCCATATCCTCTTTTATTACCTTTGCAATGGCATAGGCCAAGCGCGGTGGCACAGCGTTTCCAACCTGCTTCATCTGAGAGCTTTTTGTCCCAGAGAAAATAAAGCTGTCAGGAAAGGATTGAATTCGAGCCGCTTCCCGTACCGTAATCGCTCGATTCAAGAATGGATGTGTAAACCGGCCGGACGAAGGTGTATCAAACCTGGTGGTGATGGTGACGGAAATATCATCCTTAATCATACGCGACCAGGTACCGCTATAGATTGACTTGGTGAGATGTTCGTGTGGAAGCATTTCTTTCCCACAGTTTGGGGGGATGAGGGACAATCGCTCCAATGCCAGTTTTGAATGGTTAGTGGCAACATGGTTGTGTAACACAGACATTTTCCCGCGCAAGACTTTTGCATAGTCACTTGCCGGAAGATTTGGATAGGGCTGTTCTTCCGTGCCTTCGCCTGACTGCAGGAAAGCTAAATCTCCTATGGCATCCCATATCGTCACATGGGTTGACATTTTTTCGGGCAAAGCGGGAGCAGGGTGATCTCTTTTACCCAGAATAACAGCACGCCTTCTGTTTTGCGGCACACCGTAATCAGCAGCATTAAGGACACCAGTCGTTAATTGGTACCCAATACTACTGAACAGCTCAACTATTTCTTTTTGGAAATAGCCATGTTCAGCGGTAAGGAGATTGGGCACATTTTCCATCAGAAAATATTTAGGATGAACCAACTCTACGACCTTAACGTAATATTTAAACAAGAAATTTCGTGAGTCGTGTATTGTTTTACGCTGACCTTTTTGAGAGAATCCTTGGCAAGGTGGTCCACCAATGATGACATCTATCTGACCGGCCAGTTTCCCAAACGTTTCCTCCAAATCCAGCGATGTAATATCCCCGACAATCATTTGGGTGTGAGGATGATTCATCTGATAGGCAGAAGCTATTTCTGGATCATACTCGTTAGCAATGACAACATTAAACCCCGCCTGCTCAAAGCCAAGGGACAAGCCGCCAACCCCTGCAAACAAGTCGATAACCCTTGGTCTCATTCTATAGCCACTCCTTCAATGCGATTTTTGGCCATAGTGAAGTAGTCGGAATCCAATTCAATTCCGATAAAATTTCGGCCTGCTCTTTTGGCAACAACGCCTGTTGTTCCGCTGCCCATAAAAGGGTCAAGAATCCAGTCACCTTCATTTGACAAAACTTCAACAAAGTGTGCCATAAGGGCTTCGGGCTTTTGTGTTGGATGTTTTCCATACTTTCTCTCACTGGAAGGGGCTACTGCTGTTTCAATAAAGTCGTGTAGAACCTCGCCGTGATTATTAAAAGTGCCTGTCCGTTTTTTGTATGTGAAATAAATCCAGGTTTCGGTCGAATTAACAAAGTGCAAATTCATATTTCTGGGCATTGGATTTGATTTGTGCCAAATACCAGTAGTTTTATAGTAGAAACCGTATTTTTCCGCTAAACTAATAATAGTCTCCACTTTAATAACAGCCATAAAAACAATCATGGCCCCACCAACTACCATCACGCGTGCAGCCTGCTCGAAAAACCGATCCATTGCTTGGCACCAGGCATCATATTCAAGGTTATCCCAACCGGCGGTACCAAAAAAATTATCACGCATTTTCTTTAGGTTGGTATCACGGCTAATCATAAAGTTTCCAAGATTATAGGGAGGGTCTGTGAGTATTAAATTAATGGTTCGATTTCCAAGCTCCTTTATGGAGTGGATGCACTCATCGTTGTAAAGAATCACTTTGGACATATCCTTGTTCCTTCCGGGTAAAATGTTAGACAATTGCGCTTTTTCCACTCTTGACCCACTCGTCAAGCTCAGAACGCTTGAACTTCCATAATTTCCCGATTTTATGCGCAGGAATGTCAGTTTTCTTTATCCAATTTCTAATGGTGTCTTTGGTCACACCCAAGTGAGTGGCTGCTTCGCTTATGCCAATCCAGTTTTCTTCAAAATCCATGTTCATAGTTCTCACTCCAGAGTTTGAAGTAATTTTACTCGTCCGATTGTAGCATGGAAATGTAGTGATTGCAACCTGTTTTATATGATTTGGTGGTAATTGTAGGAAGTGAAGTGGTTGAAACGAAAGGCAAACGATGCCCATAAATCAAACGATGGCCTGCTGCTACCCGGCGCCTTGGCGTACTGGGCTGGCGGCGGCTGGGACCGATAAAAGCCAGAACCCCCTTGAAATCAGGGCTTTCAGGCAAAAAGAAAAAACCGCAACCTTGATACCCATTGTATCAAAATTGCGGTTCTTTTTTGGCGGAGACGGTGGGATTCGAACCCACGTGCCGGCTCATCACCGACAAAACGATTTCGAGTGTTTTACTCCGAACACACTTTAGCGGATTTTGAAGCAAAATGCCCCATTTTAAGGGTAAATGCTCTTGTCCGCAAAAAGGTGCTTTCTTCTCCGCTTCGGCTGCTTCCGACAGCTCGAAATGCGAGAGAACTATCGGAGAGAACTAACCACATTTCTATCAAACATAATAGCCGAAAAAGCCCGTAAAATCAATAGTTTCGAGGGATACGGCAACCAATAAGGTCATTCGATTTCGAATGTGTTATGTGATATGGAAAGTGTTAGAAAGGAACAGAAAATAATGCAAGAAAAACTACTTTATTTACAGGTAAAATCTGAGCTAAAAGCGGCGAAAAGCGGCAAAAAACCGTGAGTTCGAATAGGTTTCAAAAATGGCTCAAAAAAAGCAAAAAAGAGAGAACTTGGGGAGAACGGAGAGAACTCAGGAGAGAACAAAACCCCTTTTCCCACCTACTTTTCAGGCACTCTCAAAATACTATTGGAGAGAACTTTTACACCTTTCTTCTGCTGTTGACCAAAAAGCGCAAAGAGGTGTAAGTGATGATTACAGAAAAATATTGCAACGAGATTTTGCAGCAATACCCCGAATACATAACCAAAGACCAGATGTACCGTATCTGTCATATCAGCAAAAAGACCTGCTTGTTTTTATTGGAAAGCGGTCTTGTGCCGAACATAGATAGCGGCAAAAAAACACGCCGCTTCAAAATCAAGACGGTTGATGTTATTCAGTATTTGAAAGACAGAGATGATTACCCAGAGCTATTCAAAGCTCCAGACGGCTTTTACAAAGGAAAAGGCGGAGATAAAAAAGCTCCGTCCTTTGATGAGGTGTTCACACAAGAGGATTTAATTCGTATGCGGCAGTATTATGAACGACTGCTAAAAAACAACCCAGATGTTATGTCAGTTGAGCAGGTAGCTCAGTTTACGGGCTACAATAAAAATTCGGTTAGTCGCTGGTGCGGTAAAAAAGAGCTGAAATGCTTTTATATCAAACAGCGTTATCAAATTCCTAAAGAGTATCTATTGGATTTCCTTGTAAGCAGATATTTCATAGGAATTGCCGTGAAGTCTGTCAAGCACCAGAGGTTTAATGAGCAAATACGAAAATTGCGTACAGGCAGCGATGACACAATGGCGTAATTTCTTAAACATATCTATAATGAAAAATGAAACGGAGGTATTCGTTATGAAAGATAAAACCTACCACGCATATCTGGATAGCCACGAGCGACAGTTGGTAATACATAGCCTTGTAGAGATGAAAAACAGACTGATACAGGAAGGCAGATACACGGATTGCGTTGACGAGCTGATTTTCAAGGTTGTCAATGCTCCTGTTAAGAAAATGAAAATTGAACATATCTAAGGCATATCACACATAGCCGCTTATTCTTATTCACCTAAGAGTAAGCGGCTTTTTTGCGTTCTCTCACTCTTTTACATAGCCGCCTTGACAAAGCGGCTAAATTTATGCGAAAGGAGGACGCACAAATGTCAAATTGCAAAGTGATTGCTCTGACCAATCAGAAAGGCGGTGTCGGTAAAACGACCACGGCGGTCAATCTGGGCATAGGTCTGGTACAGCAAGGAAAGAAAGTCTTGCTCATTGATGCCGATGCACAGGCAAATCTTACAATGGCACTCGGCTACAACAGACCTGACGATATACCCATAACGCTCTCAACCGTAATGCAGAACATCATAGACGATAAATCTTTTGATGTTTCGCAAGGTATCATACACCACAGCGAGGGCGTTGACCTGCTTCCGTCCAACATTGAGTTATCAGGCTTTGAAGTAAGGCTTATCAATGCTATGAGCCGTGAGCGTGTTCTGAAAACCTATGTAAATGAGGTTAAAAAGAATTACGATTATGTGCTTATCGACTGTATGCCCTCTCTCGGTATGATAACGATAAATGCTCTGGCGGCGGCAGACAGCGTGATTATCCCAACACAGCCGCACTACCTTTCAGCGAAAGGTTTGGAGCTGTTGCTTCGCTCTGTGTCAATGGTAAAACGACAAATCAATCCCAAGCTGCGGATAGACGGTATTTTAATGACTATGGTAATGCCCCGTACCAACATTTCTAAGGAAATCACGGCAACGGTAAAAAGTGCCTACGGTCAAAAAATCAAGGTGTTTGATACTGAGATACCGCATTCTATCCGTGCGGTGGAAGCTACCGCAGAGGGCAAGAGCATTTTTGCTTACGACAAAAGCGGTAAGGTTGCCGCAGCTTATGAGCAGTTCGGAAAGGAGGTGGCAGAGATTGGCGAGAAGCAGAGAAACCAAAATCGAACTGACCGCTTACGATGACCTTTTTCAGACAGATGAAAGCCGTGCAGAAGCAAAGCTGAGTAAAATCAGAGATATTCCCTTATCGCAGATTGACGAGTTTCCAGACCACCCGTTCAAGGTTTTAATGGACGAGGATATGCAGCAGCTTGTCGAGAGCATTAAGCGAAACGGCGTAATGACCCCTGCTACCGTTCGGCTTAAAGAGGACGGACGGTATGAGCTTGTAAGCGGACACAGAAGAAAAAAGGCTTGCGAACTTGCGGGGCTTGAAACGCTGAAATGTGAGGTTAAAGAGCTGACCCGTGATGAAGCCATTATTGTAATGGTAGAAAGCAATTTACAGAGGTCAACGATTTTGCCGAGTGAGAAAGCCTTTGCCTATAAAATGCGGCTTGAAGCGATGAAGCGACAAGCAGGCAGACCCACGAAAGAAAATTATTCCCCAATGGGTAATAATTTAGAGTTTGCCACTTCGAGCGATGAACTTGCCGACAAAGTTGGTGAAAGTAAAAATCAGATTTTCCGTTTTATCCGTCTGACTGAGCTTGTTCCCGAAATCCTGCAAATGGTAGATGAAAGGCAGATTGCTTTTCGTCCTGCCGTTGAAATCTCTTATCTGAACGAAGAACAGCAATACACCTTGCTTGAAGCTATGAGCTACAACGACGCTACCCCGTCGCTTGCACAGGCTATCAAAATGAAGAAGTTTATGCAGGAGGGTAAGCTGACAGGTGAGGTTATCCAGAGCATTATGGAGGAAGAAAAACCCAACCAAAGGGAAAAGCCTGCTTTCCGTGACGAGAGGATAACCAAACTCATTCCTAAATCTGTTCCCAAAGGACAGGAAGCGGATTTTGTTGTAAAAGCGTTGGAGTTTTACAACCGACACTTGCAGCGAAACAAAGCTCAGGAACGATAGCCGCACACCGAGGGCGAGGTCTGCCCGTTTTCGTGGATAGCCGCTTTTTCGGCTTCCCCCTCTCCACACCTCACCCCCTTTTTTACTACCAAGACTATCCGAAAAAGGAATATATGCAAAACTCTTTGTTTGAAAGATTTTCTACCTTTGAGAGCTTCTGAGGTTTTTCGTATAATGAAGCCGCAAAGGAGGTCTATGCTATGCGAAAAAAGATGATTGCAATGCTATTTGTGCTGATATTGACATTAAGCGGCTGTGCTGATGTTTCAACAGCTCCCGAAGAAAGTGATAATTATGAGTTTGTAGCGGAAACAGAAGCCGCCGCCGAAACAGAAAGCACAGAAAGCAGTTTTTTCTCGGAAAGTAAAGAAAGTGAAAGTGCCAAAACGGATACTGAGCTTGAAAGCAATGCCAAAGTTACAGAGTATGAGCCTGTTGAAAGCGAAACTTCAAAACAGAACGAGCCTGTATCGCAAGGAAAAAATCAAGTATCTGAAACAAAACCTGCGGTAACGGAAAGCAGCTCTGCTCCTGTCGAAAAGCCAGAGAAAACAGAGCCGCCTGCGGAGATACCACCGCAGACAGTTCCCGAAGATACAAAGCCTAAAACCGCCTATGATTATGAATTTGACATTGAAACGGTCAAGGAAGATTGTATCGGCATTGGTCTGGATATGGGGCTTGCCTTAGACAGCTCACTCACTCCGAGTAATTCTACTTGGTGGAAACCTGTAACGGCATCACAGAACAATCAGGGCGAAGCATTAAAGCAGAGCCTTGAACGCTATATCACATTCCATACTGTCGAAAATCTCGGCGCATACGGAATTGATGAAATCACAGCTTTTAATATTTATTGCGAAGCAAGAGGAAACGGCAGCTACTCGATTTATTTCCTCTTTGCGTGAGCAGCTATCAGGCTTTTCCCTCTGTTCAAAGACAGAGGGATTTTTTATGCCCAAAATCAAGAAAGGACGGTTTAACAGCCTATGAAAACTAAGTTTACAAAGAAAGGCAGGCGTATCCTGTCGGCGGCTCTCTGCTTGTTGATGATGATAACAGCTCTGCCGATGTCCGCCTTTGCGTGGACGAGCGAGGAAGGTAAAAGCTGCACATCTTCCTTTGGCGATTACTATGTCGGCTCTGACGGCGAGTATTACCGAAGCAAAGCGACCTATTCTTTTATCGTTTATGACAGTAAAGGCAACATTACCGTGCAAAGCATTAACGCAGGTAACGCCAAGCGAAAATATCTGATGACAGATAATAGCGGAACACATCAGGTTTACTGCGTGGAGTCTGGCGTTGATTTCAACACGGGAAATTCCTATGTGTCCAAAAGCGGAAAGAACAGCTCATATTTTCAAAATCTGCCGACTGACGCTCAGTTCGGTATTATGATGGCTTTGATGTATGGCTGGCACGAGGGTAAATCCTCTCCCGTTGCAGGCACAAATGTAGATGATTATGCTTTTGCGACCCAGACAATTATCTGGGAATATCAGCAGCAGCTCCGCACAAGCCCCTCAAACCGCCAAAGTGCAAACGGGATTGACGGGGACACTTACTACTATTCCCTGAAAGGCAGACCCGCCGAGAAGTGCTACAACTGGATTTTGTCGCAGATGTCAAAACACTATACCATTCCGAGCTTTGCGGCAAGAAGCCAGAGCAATGCGGACACCTACACTCTCAAATACAATCCCGATACAAAGAAATACAGCCTGACGCTTGAGGATACCAACAACACATTGTCCGATATTAAGTTTTCCGCAAGCGGTATTTCCGTAACAAGAAGCGGCAACAAATATACTTTTACGAGCGATAAGATGATTACTTCTCCCGTAACAGTATCGGCACAGAAAAATGTCAATCTCGATTGCGGAGAAATGCTTATCTGGGGCTGTGTTGGTAAACAGACAATGGTTTCTGGAGCTTCCGACCCCGTATATTTCTATCTTAAAATCGACACGGAAACCTACGGCACAGGGCAGATTAAAAAGACCTCTGAGGACGGTGTTGTGTCTGGCATTAGCTTCAATATTTCTGGAAACGGTGTAAATAAAACCGTTACCACAGGCGCAGACGGTACGGTAGATGTTCAGCTAATGCCGGGGGTTTACACCGTCACAGAGCAGTCCATTGACCGATACGAGCCGCAGAGCGTTCAAAGGGTAACGATTGTAAGCGGTCATACTGCTACCGTAACCTTTAACAACACCTTGAAGCGTGGCAGTCTGGAGATTATCAAAAACTCTGAGGACAATCTTGTGGAGGGTGTGAAGTTCCACCTTTACGGCACATCTCTTAGCGGCTTGCCTGTTGATGAGTATGCCGTTACCGATGAAAACGGTGTGGCAAGATTTGAAAATGTCCTAATCAGCGGCGAAACGCCTTACACCGTTGAGGAAGTAGATACGGCTGTTCGCTATGTTGTTCCCGAAAGCCAGACAGCTCCTATTGAATGGGAAAAGGTTACAAGCCGCAGCTTTACGAACATTCTCAAAAAGTTCAATGTGACCGTAACAAAATCCGATGCGGAAACAGGCAAGGCACAGGGCGATGCTTCTCTTGCAGGTGCAGTTTACGGCATTTACAAAGGCGAAGAACTGATTGACACCTACACTACGGACGAGAACGGGCAGTTTACCACCGACTATTATATCTGTGATGATGATTGGACTATCCGAGAAATCAGCCCGTCCGAGGGCTATCTGCTCGATACTACAATTCATCATATCGGCGCAGAGCCAGAGCTTTATACCGTAGAGCGCAACAGTACCGCAAATGATGTGAATGAGCAGATTATCAAGGGCAATATCGCCATTATCAAGCACACCGATGACGGAGAAACCCAAATTGAAACACCCGAAACGGGAGCAACCTTTGAGGTTTATTTGAAAGACGCAGGCAGCTATGACGCAGCAAAGGAAACCGAGCGAGATATACTCACCTGTGATGAAAACGGCTTTGCTCAAACAAAGGATTTGCCTTACGGTATTTATGTTGTGAAGCAGACTTCTGGGTGGGAAGGTCGAGAGCTGATGAAGCCTTTTGAGGTATTTATCAGCAAGGACGGTCAGACCTACCGCTATCTTATCAATAACGCTAATTTTGAAAGCTATATCAAAATCGTAAAGAAAGATGCGGAAACAGGTGCTACCATTCCGTATGCAGGCGCAGGCTTCCAGATTTACGACCCCAACGGTGAGCTTGTGACAATGACTTTCACTTATCCCGAAGTGACGACCATTGACACCTTTTATACCACAGCAGACGGTTATCTCATTACGCCGCAGACTTTGGAATACGGCACAGGATACTCAATCGTGGAAGTGCAGGCTCCGTATGGCTATGTTCTGAACTCCGAGCCTGTCTATTTTGATGTAACGCAGGACGGCTCTGCCGAAGAAAGCGGCATTACGGTCATTGAGGTGGTTCGCTCCAATATGGCGCAGAAAGGCACAATTACCGTTTCCAAATCTGGCGAGGTGTTCACTTCCGTTTCTGAGAATAACGGAATGTATCAGCCCGTATTTGCGGTACAGGGGCTTGAAGGTGCGGTTTATGAGATTACCGCCGCCGAGGATATTTATACTCTGGACGGAACGCTGAGAGCTTCTAAGGGCGAGGTTGTTGACACTATTACCACAGGCACGGACGGAACTGCAAAATCAAAAGAGCTGTATCTGGGCAAATATGAGGTCAAGGAAATCACAGCTCCTTACGGAATGGTGCTGAATGACGAAATTCACGCTGTCGAGCTTGTGTATGCAGGTCAGAATATTGCTGTTACCGAAACCGAAACGAGCTTCTACAATGAAAGGCAGCGTGTGGAAATTGACCTTGTAAAGAGCCTTGAAACAGACGAAGCCTACGGTGTTGGCAATAACGGCGAAATCTTTGATGTAACCTTTGGATTGTATGCAGAAACAGACCTTACCGCCGCAGACGGTACGGTTATCCCCGCCGATGGTCTGATTGAGATTATTTCTCTGGACGAAAACGGCAAAGGCACGGTCAATAGCGACCTTCCGTTCGGCAACTACTATGTAAAAGAGCTGTCAACCAATTCCGCCTATGTGCTGAATGAGCAGAAATACCCTGTCCACTTTGAGTACGCAGGTCAGGACACGGCGATTGTTCATCTTTCCGCCAATGACGGCGAAGCTATTGAGAATGAAATCATTTACGGCTCGGTAAGCGGTCTGAAATCCGATGAGGACGGAAACGCTCTGGGCGGTGCGGTTATCGGTATCTTTAAGACAGGTACAGAGGAGTTTACAAAAGAAAATGCTATCCAGACTACCACATCAGCCGATGATGGTAGTTTTTCTTTTGAAAAAGTGCCGTATGGCACTTGGGTAATCCGTGAAATTGAAAGTCCCACAGGTTTTGTACTCTCCGAGGAAGAAATCGCCGTAACTGTCGGCAAAGTTGATGAGGTCGTGGAAATCGAGCTTGTGAACTACTTTATCAAGGGGAATATTGAACTGACTAAGGTTGACGCAGATTATCCCGACAATAAGCTCACAGGTGCGGTCTTTGAGGTGTATGCCGATACAAACGGCAACGGCGAATTTGATAAAGACGATAAGCTGTGCGGCGAAATGACTGAGCTTGAGGGCGGCGTTTATCAAATGACCGAGCTGCGCTACGGCAAGTATTTCGTCCGTGAAAAAACAGCTCCAGACGGCTTTGTGCTTGATGATGGCGTGTACGGCGTTTCCATCGAGGAAAACGGCAAGACCTATACCGTAGAAAACAAAGCAGGCGTTGGCTTTATCAATGACGCACAGAAAGGCTCTCTCAAAATCGTAAAGACTTCCTCTGACGGTAAAGTTGAGGGCTTCTCTTTCCGTGTGACAAGTGCTAACGGCTACGACCAGACCTTTAAGACCGACAAAAACGGAGAAATCTTTATTGAGGGCTTGCGTATCGGTGAATACACCGTGTCCGAAGTCAGCGACTCGGCTTCCGCAGGATATATCCTTCCTGCCGACAAACAGGCAACCGTCAAAACAGACTCTACTACGATTGTTGAAATGCACAACGAGTTCAGGGATACGCCAAAAACAGGCGATGACTTTAATCTGGGCTTGTGGGTAAGCCTTGCGGCTGCTTCCGTTATCGGTGCAGGCGTTCTCGGCTTTGTCGGCTTCAAGAAAAAGAAAAAGGAGGACTGATTTATGGACGCTAAAACCATTATCGCCATTGTGCTTGTAGTGTTTATCGTCGGTGCGGCAATATGGCTTAATATCCGAAACAGAAAGAAGAAATAACCCGATATGACAGGAAAAGGGCGGCTTATGTTGATAAGCCGCCCTTTTTCCATATATGGAGGCAATCTATGAAAAATCTGAAAACCATTGAAGCTAAGGTAAAGGCTATTCTGCAAAAGAACGAGGACGCAAGAAACGATGATATGACCCTCTATCTGATTGTGTGCAACACCTACTTGAAAGGTGCAGGTGCAATGCCCTTTGCGGAAGTAATGGAACAGTATAAATATCTCGGTCTGCCGAGTTTTGAGAGCGTGGGCAGAACACGCCGTAAGCTGCAAGCAAAATATCCAGAGCTTGCGGGGAACGCCCGTGTAAGGCGGCTCCGTGCCGAAGGCGAAAAGGCATACCGCAAATACGCTAAGGAATGAGGTGTGAAATGGAAGAAAAACGCATAAACGGCGGTTATGAAATCATCGAAAGCTGTACTATCGGGAACAACGAGCTTGTCATCGGTCATAACGCCAAAGCCCCCAACCCGTATGTGTGTTGGTACTGCAAGGACGGCTCGGATTATTTTTGGGGATATTACTGCAATCAGTTATCGGAAGCGAGGGAAAAGCTGAATGAACGCTACCAAAGAGAGTGCTGTATGCCCTACAACCAGCCCGATAAAAAACAGAAAAGCCGTGATGACCGTGAGCGATAAACGAAAATATGACTGCACGACCTGTCCTTATCCCCGATATAAGGACGGGTCTGTTATTTTCTGCGATGTCTGTATCCGCAGGATTTTAGACGAGCAGAAAGAGGAAAAGAAACGAAAGGAGCAATCGAATGAGTGAAGAAAAACGAATGCTCGGCAATTATGAGGTCGTGAACAGCATTTATATTGGCGACAAAGAGGTTGTTTTCGGTGTAGATAAAAGCGATAAATACCCTTTCCTTGTAAGCTACTGCGACTACCATAATCCGTTTGGTGTGCCGTGGGCAACAGAAAGCGTTGGTTGTGACGATTATCTGGAAGCTATGGGGATTTTCATTCAGCGAGTACAGTCCCAGATAGAGCAAACCAAATCCGAATTATCCAAATTCGCTTTTGACAATACCGTGTTCACGAAAGACCATTGTATTCCCGACAAACGCAGCAGCAGTATTGTCGGCAAGGTTGTCGTTATCAATGCAGAGCCGAAACGGTATGAATATCAGCACCCTGCTTTTCAGCTCGTTTTGGCGGACGGCGGCAATGGAGCAACAGGCGGCAGAGGTAACGCTGTCTTTGGTACTTGCCTTGCCACAGGCGAAAAATCCAGATGGGAGCGGTACGATGTGTTAGGAGAAATCAAGCCCGAATGTATGCCTGATTGGGCAAAGGAAGCTCTTGCAAAAATCAAGGAGCAGCAGAAAGAGAAAAAGCATAAAGATTTAGAACGATAGGAGGTTTTGAAAATGGCACTCAACCAAAAGGCAATCAAGGTGCTTGGTAAGGTCTTTGAAGCAGGCTTTACTGATGAAAAGTCGATTGCCGCTATGACAATGGACGATATTCTTGCGATACAGGGTATCACCATAGCCGACATCGGCATTATCAACGAGTTGCAAAAGAGTATCAAGGCAAACAAGGTCATTTCCTTTTTCGGGGGTAATGCTGAATGAGTACAGAGCTTATCAACCGTATTACAGTAAAGAAAGACGGTGTATATCTGTCCTCACACAGTTCAAATGATACCGCCCCCTTTCACTCTTGGCGGTGTAAAAGCCTTTCGGAAATCTATGCCGCCGAAGGACAGGCAGGACTTGACCGAGAAATCGTCTGTATGCTGTATGAATACGCACAGCTCCGTGGCAGTCATAAAAGCCTTGACCGTTATCGCTATGCGATTGAAAGTCCTGCTGCTCACGCCATCTATAAAAAATATACCGACCAAATTGACGACAAATACGAACAGATGGACGAAGCGGATAAGGACAGCGTATGGTACAAGCCGACAGAAAAGGCAAAGGAATATCGAGCCTTTGAGCGTGAAATGCGTAACAAAATGTACGCTGAGATTGCCGAGCGATGCGGCGAGTATGACCGTAAACACAAAAACCGAGATTTAGAACGATAAGGAGGTGTTTAAAGAATGGCTGCGAAGTATCAGCTAATTACAGAGCTGTATCGGCGCACAGGCGTGGCGGTTGCTAAAAATCCGCAGGCGTGGCAGAGCTTTTTGTCTGCCGCTTGCCGTAACTATAAATGCCGATTTGATGAACAGCTCTTGATTTACGCTCAACGCCCTGACGCTGTTGCGGTAGCACAGCTTGAAACTTGGAACAAGCAGTTTAAGCGTTGGGTAAACAAAGACAGCAAAGGCATTGCGGTGTTCGACCCAAAAGGTCGCAGGAACACGCTGAAATACTATTTTGATATATCCGATACGCACGAGGGTTATTACGGCAGCCGCCCTGTTCCGATATGGCAGATGAGTGAGCGATACGAGCAGGCAGTTATTGAACGGCTTTCCGACAGATTTGGCGATGTAGAAAGCACCGACCTTGCTTCGGTGCTGATGGAAACGGCAAAAAACGCAGTTGAGGACAATTTGCAGGATTATATGCCGCAGCTCAAATCCTGTACGCAGGACAGTTTGTTAGAGGAACTTGACGAATATAATATCGAGGTCATTTACCGACAGCTTGCGGTCAACAGCGTAGCATATATGCTGATGAGCCGTTGCGGTGTTGATACCGAAGCGGTATTTGAGCGTGAGGATTTTGCGGAAATCATTAACTTTAATACTCCCGCTACTATCAACGCCCTCGGTATTGCGACAAGCGATATTTCTGAAATGGCACTCAGGGAAATCTCTCAGACTATCCGAGATGTGCAAATTGCGGAGAAAAGTCAAAACCGCACCTTTGCGCCGCAATCTCAAACACGCTATGATGTAGGCAGAGAACAAGCCGAAAGGAGTAATCATAATGAGCGAAATCACATACACCAAACAAGGGGATTATCTTATTCCCGACCTGACATTACCGACAGAGCCAGAAATTCAGCTTGGCAGATACGCTTTGATGCACAGGGATTATCTGGAGCAGCACAAACGAGTGACCTACCTCAATCTGCTGACATCGGGCGAGCTGAACAAACATCTTTACGAAGTGGAACAGACGGCTCTTACGAGGTTGGAGCTTCTGACAAAACAGCTTTGCAAGGAGCAGGGCGTGACGGAGGAACTGAAAGAAAAAGCACCGATGCAATGGGTCGGGCTGATGAACAATATCCGCAGTCAAGCGGAGGAAACGATACTGAACGAGCTGATTTACAGCTAAATGTCGCTGATGAACAGCAAGTCACAGTTAATCTCCCCACCGTAGAAGAACAGATTGAAATGTTAGCTGAAGCAGAGGACGAAAAATCCTCTGTTTTTGTTATTTTTCAGGAAGATATTGACTCTGTTCTCCAAAGAGGAAGCGGCTTTCAGAATGGTAAATACCGTATCTACCGTCAGTTTCAAAAGAATGAGGACGGCAAAAGCAATCTTGATTTTCTCAAAAAAGAGTACGGCACAGGCGGCGGTACGCATTATTTCCCAGACGGTACGCAGGGACACACTTGGCACAACGGGAAAGGCATTGCGATTGAAAAGTACGGCTCGTCTGCAAACCCCGACCTTGTTCTTTCTTGGACAAAGGTCGAAAAACGGCTGCGTGAGCTAATAAAGAATGACCGCTACCTGAATGAAAAGGAAAAAGACCACTACGCCGATTATCTTGAAAGCGAGGAAGCTCCGCAGTACGAAATCGACACGCAAAGGAAAATGGCACGGCGGCGTTTCATCGACGCAAACCGTGACCTTCCGCCTGCCGACAAGAGAGATACCCTTGCTCTGCGGCTGTCCGATTTTATCCGTGATTTAGACGGTTATGAGAAAGACCTGCTTGAAAATGTGGAGCGCACCGACCTTGCCGATGTGACCGCCGAGCAAATGGAACAGCATTTGGGCGACCCTGCTACTGTTCAACAGCTCATAGATTTTCTTGCTCTGGTACAGGGAAAAACCGCCGATGTTTACAGCCGCAGCAATGCGTGGCGGTTTTCACAGGAGCTTATGGAGCTGTATCCTCTCCGCTATGTCTATCACGAGGACGATGTTGTATATATCGGGGCAGACAAATATGAGATTGCGGCGTTTGATGAAAACGCTGTTTCCCTGCGTAATCCCGACTTTCCATTGTTCGGAAAGGAACTCAGCCGAGCTGATTTTGAGGAAAAGTTAAAGGAAAACCCTGCTAACGACCATTTGAAAGTAGTCGTTACCGAAAAGCAGAGTGTTCAAACACCGTCCGAAGAAAAGCCAGACGGCATAAAATTCTCTATCGGATTTTCGGAACACCCCGCCTTTTATGACAGGCAGTTTAATGACCGATATACCGATTTGAGCTTTGCTCTGGGTAACTATCTTCTCGGCGTTCTGGACGAAAAGCAGCATAGAGAGCATGAAAGCAAAGATAATGTTGGTTGGTATCATAAGACCGATTTTGAGATTACCGCTACTATCGGCGGCGAAGATTTCCATTATGAAGGACGGTTTGATATTGGCGACGGCGAGGGCGACCTTATCTCCCATATCAAAAACTTTTACGAATACTCTCTGTCCCCGAATTGCCCGTTTATTCCCGAATGGAAGAAACAGGGCGAGGATTATTACCGTGAACAAATAGAAAGCCTGCAATGGGGACGAGATGTGTTTGTACCTTATCTGGAGCAGCATAAAACGCTCACCCCAGAGGACGAAAAGCTCTATGCGGAGATTATGGCAACGGAAAGCGATTGGTTTAGAGTTCCAGAAGATAAGGAAGCCACTCTTGCGGAGCGACTGGTAGATTTTGCGGAAGATGTTTCTCCTTATGAGTATATGGACGCCCTTGAAGTAGGAGAAACAAAAGAAGATGCCATTCAGAAAATCAACAATGATTTAAGTAACCCTGAGCTTGTGCAAAGCTATGTGGAACAGCTTACAGAGTGGTTAGAAGAATTAGAAGATGATGAGCAAAAGCAGGTCTGCCGTCAGCTCATAGACGAGATGACACCGTTCTTGTCAATAGAGGAAGTTCCGCATTATACCGTAGAACTGACTTCCGATGCCTTTGCCGACCCGTTTATCATACGGGATAACACCGTACCATACGGAGAGGACGGGCAGTATTACGATGTGGACGGCATTTATCAGACCTTTGAAACCGAGGAAGAAGCACAGGAATATGCCGACACCTTGAATAGTGCCGAAAACATCGTCAAGCTGTTCGCCCAGAAAGATGAGGAACGAAGCCAACAGGAACGGCCCGATATACAGGATAACTCTGACCTTATCGGCAAGGAAATCCTTATTGATAACCGCCGCTATGTCATTGAAAGTATCAGTGAAATAAGCGGCGATGTGTCAATGCGGGATATGACCTTTGCAAATGCCGTGGGCTTTCCAATAAACCGTGTTGAGAAAATCGGCTATATCCGCAGTCTGCTCAGTAAGGCACAGGAAGAAAAACAACCCGAAAAGGCTGTATCTCCTGTCCCTGCTCCCTCAGAGCCACGGCACAATTACCGCATTACTGAGGATACTTTGGGTGTCGGCGGCACAAAAGAAAAGTTCCGTAATAATATGGCGGCTATCAATCTCTTGCACGAGTTGGAGCTTGAAAACCGACTTGCCACACCCGAAGAACAGGAAATCCTTTCAAAGTATGTCGGTTGGGGCGGTCTGTCTATGGCGTTTGATGAAAACAATGCGGCGTGGGCTGATGAGTTCAAAGAGCTGTATGCAAGTCTTTCCCCAGAAGAATACCGTGCGGCAATGGAGTCCACCCTGACAGCGTTTTATACGCCGCCTGTTGTAATCAAAGGTATGTATGAAGCTCTTGAGCGTTTGGGATTTTCCGAGGGCAGTATTTTAGAGCCGTCCTGCGGAACGGGCAATTTCTTCGGACTGCTCCCCGATACGATGGCAGGCTCAAAGCTCCACGGTGTAGAAATCGACCCTCTTACGGGAAAAATCGCAAAGCAGCTCTATCAGAAAGCCAATATCGCCGTGCAGGGCTTTGAAGAAACAAAGCTCCCAGACGACCACTTTGATGTGGTTATCGGCAATGTGCCGTTTGGCGATTTTAAGGTCAACGACAGCCGTTACAACGCCCAGAAGTTCCTTATTCACGATTACTTTTTTGCAAAGGCTCTTGATAAAGTTCGTGCAGGCGGTGTCGTTGCGTTCATTACCTCTAAGGGAACAATGGATAAGGCAAGCCCCGAAATACGCAAGTATATTGCGCAGAGAGCCGAGCTGCTCGGAGCTATCCGACTGCCTGATAACACTTTCCGAGCAAACGCAGGCACAGAGGTTACGAGCGACATTCTCTTTTTGCAGAAGCGTGACCGAGTGATTGACACAGAGCCAGATTGGGTACACCTTGATACCGATGAGAACGGTATTACGATGAACAGCTATTTTGTGCAGCACCCAGAGATGATTTTAGGCGAGATGAAAATGGAAAGCACACGCTTTGGTTTTGACTCCGCCTGCAAAGCCTATCAGGATATACCTTTGTCGGAGCTGCTTCATAACGCTGTTCAGAACATTCAGGGAGAAATCCCAGAGTACGAAAACGAGCTTGATGAAATCTCTGACGGGCAGGACGCTTCTATTCCCGCCGACCCGAATGTGCGAAACTTCTCGTATGCGTTGGTGGACGGCAAGGTTTATTTCAGAGAAGATGACCTTATGACCCCTGCGGCGGCGTCTGTTACCGCAGAAAACCGTATCAAGGGACTTCTCCAAATCCGTGATTGCGTGAGAAAGCTCATAGAGTATCAGACCGAGGATTACCCAGATGATTTGATACACACCGAACAGGAAAATCTAAACCGTTTGTATGACAGCTTTACAAAGCAGTACGGACTAATCAACAACCGAGGAAACTATCTCGCTTTTGCATCGGACGAGAGTTACTTCCTTTTGTGTTCTCTGGAGGTGCTTGACGATGAGGGCAATTTCAAAAGAAAAGCGGATATGTTCACGAAAAGGACGATAAAGCCCCACCGTGAAATCACTTCCGTTGAAACCGCAAGCGAAGCTCTTGCCTTGTCTATCGGTGAAAAAGCCCGTGTTGACCTGCCTTATATGGAACAGCTTACAGGCAAACCGAAAGAAGAAATCATTAAGGACTTGCAGGGCGTTATCTTCCGTATCCCCGCAACCGAGCCTGCTCAGTATGTAACTGCCGATGAGTATTTGTCTGGCAATGTAAGAGCCAAACTCATAACCGCCGAAGCCGCAGCAAAGGAAAATCCAGAGTTTGCGGTTAACGCACAAGCCTTAAAGCAGGTCATACCGCAAGACCTGTCGGCGGCTGAAATCTCCGTCCGTCTGGGTACGACTTGGATACCGCAGGAGGATATTCAGAGGTTTGTAATGGAGCTTTTAACTCCGTCAAGCTATGCACAAAGCCGTATCAGGGTAAGATACACCCCGATTAACGGCGATTGGTTTATTGAGAATAAGAGTTCCGATTACGGAAATGTAAAGGCGGACAGCACCTACGGTACAAAGAGGGCTTCCGCCTATCGTATTATTGAGGATACTCTAAATCTCCGTGATACCCGTATTTTTGATTATGTCTATGATGAGAACGGAAACAAAAAAGCTGTATTCAACGCAAAGGAAACCACGGCGGCACAGGCAAAACAGGAAGCAATCAAACAGGCGTTTCAGGATTGGATATGGAAAGACCCAGAACGGAGAAACCGCCTTGTCAGGTATTACAATGACACTTTTAATTCCGTCCGTCCCCGTGAGTACGATGGAAGTCATATTACTTTCGGCGGCATCAGCCCAGAAATCACCCTAAGACCGCACCAAGTAAACGCTATCGCTCATATCCTCTATGGCGGCAATACTCTCCTTGCCCATAAGGTGGGTGCGGGAAAGACCTTTGAAATGGTAGCCGCCGCACAGGAAAGCAAGCGGCTCGGACTTTGCAATAAAGCGATGTTCGTTGTTCCAAATCATCTTGTCGGTCAATGGGCTTCTGAGTATCTGCGTCTGTATCCGAGCGCCAATATCCTTGTGACACGAAAGCAGGATTTTGAAACGGGAAACCGCAAAAAGTTCTGTTCCCGCATTGCCACAGGCGATTATGATGCGGTCATTATCGGGCATAGTCAGTTTGAAAAAATCCCGATGAGCATTGAACGGCAACGGGAACAGCTCGAACAGCAGCTCGATGATATTGAGCGTGGTATTGACGATGTGCAGGCAAGCAAAGGAGAACAGTTCACGGTCAAGCAGCTTATGAAAACCCGAAAAGGGATAAAAGCAAAGCTCGACAAGCTCAACGATACCAAGCGTAAGGACACGGTAATCGACTTTGAACAGCTCGGCATTGACAGGCTCTTTATTGATGAGAGCCATTTTTATAAGAACTTGTATCTCTACACGAAAATGCGGAATGTCGGTGGCATTGCCCAGACCGAAGCTCAAAAATCAAGCGACCTGTTTATGAAGTGCCGTTATCTGGACGAAATCACAGGCAACCGAGGGACAATATTCGCAACGGGTACGCCTATCAGCAATTCAATGGTAGAGCTGTATTCTGTTCAACGGTATTTGCAGTATGATACCTTACTGCGGAACGGCTTGCAGCATTTTGACAGTTGGGCTTCTACCTTTGGAGAAACCGTAACGGCTCTGGAGCTTGCCCCAGAGGGTACAAACTACCGAGCCAAGACACGCTTTGCCAAGTTTTTTAATCTGCCAGAGCTGATGTTGATGTTCCGTGAGGTGGCGGATATTCAGACTGCCGATATGTTAAAACTCCCCGTGCCGAAAGTAAATTACCACAATATCAAGACCAAGCCGAGCGAGATACAGACCGAAATGGTAGCTGCTCTTGCAAGCCGAGCTGAGAAAGTCAGGGCAAGGCTTGTAGAGCCGAATGTTGATAATATGCTAAAAATCACGAATGACGGGCGCAACCTTGCTCTCGACCAGAGAATGATTGACCCGATGCTGCCAGACGACCCGAACAGCAAGGTCAACGCCTGTATCGACAATGTGTACCGTATCTGGGAGGAATACGCCGACACAAAAGCTACGCAGCTTGTGTTTTGCGACCTCTCCACTCCGAAGAATGACGGCACATTCAACATCTACGATGATGTGCGTGAGAAATTGGTTGCCCGTGGTATCCCCGCCGAGCAGATACGGTTTATCCACGAAGCGACCTCAGACGCACAGAAAAAAGAACTGTTCGCAAAGGTACGAAGCGGCGAAGTCCGTGTATTGTTAGGCTCTACCCCCAAAATGGGCGCAGGCACGAATGTTCAGGACAGGCTCATAGCCATTCACAATTTGGACTGTCCGTGGCGACCGAGCGACCTTGAACAACGGCAAGGGCGTATTGAAAGACAGGGAAATATGTTCCCAGAGGTTGAGGTTTACCGCTATGTAACCGAGCAGACCTTTGACGCTTATCTCTATCAGTTGGTAGAAAGCAAACAGAAATTCATATCCCAGATAATGACGAGTAAAAGCCCTGTCCGTTCTGCCGAAGATGTGGACGAGGTTGCTTTGTCCTTTGCGGAGGTCAAAATGCTTGCCACAGGTGACGAGCGTTTTAAGGAAAAAATGGACTTAGACATTCAGGTTTCCAAGCTCAAAGTGCTGAAACAAAGCTATCTATCCGAGCATTACGACCTTGAGGACAGGATACTCAAACACTTCCCTCAGACCATTGCGGAGTATGAACAGCGTATTGTCTGCTACAAAGCTGACACAGCTCTTACCGAACAGCACAAGCCGCAGGGCGATGAAAAGTTCTGCCCGATGACATTGCGTGGTATCAGCTACACCGAAAAAGCCGCCGCAGGCGAAATGCTCATTGCGATTTGCAAGGAATATCCCTTGTCCGCACCTATCGAAATCGGCTCATATCGTGGTTTCAAAATGGAGATTTTCTATGATACGGTGGGTACTCATTACTGCCTTAACCTTTGCGGGCAAGCGAAATACAAGGTAGAATTAGGCTCTGACCCTCTGGGAAACCTGACCCGAATTGAAAACGAGCTTGCCAAGCTTCCCGCACGGTTGGAAGCCGCACAGATTAAACTGGCGGAAACTATCGAGCAGCTTGAAACTGCAAAAGTCGAGGTACAAAAGCCTTTTGCCTTTGAGGAAGAACTGAAAGAAAAGTCGGAACGGTTGAACTCTCTCAACATCGAGCTAAATCTGGATAAAAAAGACCCTGCCGTACTTGACGCAGAGCCAGAAGAAACCGAGGAACAGCCCGAAAGAAAATGTGCAAATCGTGAGAGATAAAGCGGTTTGCAGATTTGTATTGCATTATTTGGGGCAGTATAATAATGACAGATAGAACAAGTCGGAGGTGTAAAATATGTCTGGAGAGTTCAGATTTGAAACCTTTGTAGATACCCACAACAACATTTTTAATGAGTATTTAAGCTCAGTTATCGCTCATCTTTCCAAAGAAAATGAGGAATATAAAGCTGTTCAGAACGAGATTGAGAGTTTATATCAGCAGTATCCGAAAGTATTGGGTGTGTTTGATACAGAACAGGCAGCGGAGCTAACAAAGGAAGAATGTACGGCGGTTATTAAAGTGACGGAGCTAAAGAACAGGCTTACCGATATGGAATTGCAGTCGGTTTACTTCCGTGGCTGTTATGATAGCGTTGGGTATCTCAAAAAAGCAGGAATATTATAACCGACAAAAGCGGCATTGGCATAAAGCTGATGCCGCTTTTACATAGGTGATAGATAGAAAGAATTATAAAAGTGTGATATAATATAAGACTATAAATTGATATTTATTATGAAAGGTTTAAACCTTATGAGTTTTAATTCAGGAATAAGAAATACTCCAGCGAGCGAGAAAGAAATAAAAGAAATAGAAAAAAGTCTTAAATTAGAAATCCCTGATGTTTATAGACAGTTTTTGTTAAAAACAAATGGAATGGTATATGACTTATGTGTTTTATATGGAACAGATGATATTGTTGATTCATATATCAATAATCAATTAGCAGAATATGCTTCAGGGTATTTAAGCATCGGAAATGATAATGGAGACAGAGAACTTATTATTAAGGCTGATAAAAAAGCGACAATGTGTGGTTTCATTGACGCAGGAGCAATAGGAACAGCGGAACCTGATAAATGGTTTAATTTTAGTGAATGGCTAAAAGCAGGTTGCGTGATGTTAAGCGATAATGACAGTTTTTCTAGTAAAGGTAATATTGTAATAATTTCGATTCCAGATGACAAAATTAGGTTTATATTGGATATAAGAAGCGTATTTTCTCTAAAAATACCGATGAATGAACTTAAAATGAATCTTGAGAATTTGCCATATACTATTGTAGAAGATATCGAATACTCAAAAGCAAGAAAGTTAATTGCAAAATTGAATTGTTCCGAATGTATTATTTTCTCTAAAAAGAAGTCATGCTGAGGAATAACAGTTTGCGGAGAACTTGTCGTTACAATTAAATATGATTTTACATAGCCGAGAGGTTTTCATTACGAAAATCCCTCGGCTTTTTCTATTTCAGGAGGTGATTGTATTGAATGAAAAGTAACAGACCCTATGTGCAGCTTGACCCTGCCGTGATTGAGCAGGCACGGCAAATGGACTTGCTATCCTATCTGCAACGGTATGAGCCGAACAATCTGAAGCGTGTGACAGGCAAAGTTTACTGTACGAGAGAACACGACAGCTTGAAGATTTCCAATGGCAAATGGTATTGGTGGTCGAGAGGTTTCGGCGGCGTTTCTGCCCTTGATTATCTCATTAAGGTTAAGGAATACAGCTTTGTGGAAGCCGTAGAACTGCTTACGGGTATCACGGCGGATTGGAAGCCACCGCCTGTCCCTGTTCCAAAAGATGAGCCGAAGGAATTGCTTTTACCACCGAAAAATAAGGACTGCAACCGAGTGACCGAATACCTTTTCGGGCGTGGGATTGACCTTTCAATCATACAGGACTGTATTGCGGACGGTACGATTTTTGAAAGCTCCAAGTATCACAATGTTGTATTTATCGGAAAGGACGAAAGCGGAACACCCAAGTATGCCGCCTACCGTGGCACGATTGGAAGCTCTTTTAAGGGCGACGCTTCTGGCAGCGACAAGCGGTATTCGTTCCGACTTCTGGCAGACAAACCGAGTGATACCGTGCATTTATTTGAAGCCGCTATTGATTTACTGTCCTACGCCACCTATCTAAAGTGTGAGGGAAAGGACTATAAATCGGAAAATCTGCTCTCTCTTTCGGGTGTGTATCAGCCTAAGAAAGAGATTAAGGAAAGCAAAATCCCCATAGCCCTAACCACCTTTTTGAAAGCAAATCCCCATATCAAGACTATTTTTCTGCATCTGGACAATGACAGAACGGGCAGGCTATGTACCGCCGCCCTCAAAGAACTTTTGCAGAAAGACTACAAAATCGTTGATGAGCCGCCGCCTGTCGGTAAGGACTTCAACGATTTTTTATTGTCCTATCTGGGGATTGCAAGACCGATTTCAAGCCGTGAAAGGAGTGATGCCCGTTGATTGTCCGCAGATTTTGACCCGAAGAATAACACGACAAACCAAAAAATTAAATGTTGAAAGCGAGGAAACAACCATTGAAAAAGTATGATGTAACCCTGACTGCCCACTATGAAAAGACCATTTCTGTTTGTGCTGAAAGCGCAGAACAGGCAAAGGCAAAGACCGAAATTATCCTGTTCGATACCGACCTTATCAACTTTACCGATGAGGATTTTATCTGCGGTGAAGCCAAAATCAACGAGTCTTGCGAGGACGGTGCTGAAGATACCGACGAAGAAGAAGCGAACGAGGACGAATGTTGTTCGGACTGTCCGTACTTCTGTCCCGTGTGCGGAGAATGTATGTGTGAGGACGAGTGCAACGAGTAATGTCTTACCAAGCACTGAATTTGGTTATCCAAATTCGCTTGTTAGGGGGCAACCCCTAATACCCCGTTAGACAGAAAGGAGTCTAAGAATGATTGAGTTTATATTTTTCATCATCGGCGTAATGCTCGGCGGCCTGACTGGCATCGTGATTATGTGCTGCTTGCAGATAAACCGACTTGCCGAAAGAGAGGAAGTGAAAAATGCGAAAACGAAATGTGCAGATACTTTTCCGCTTGACTGAGGAGGAAGCCGAACAGCTCTACTCTCTCGTTAAAAAATCAGGCTGCTCCAAAGAAGCGTTCCTGAGAGGAATGGTAAAAGGCTATCGGCTCTGCGAAAAGCCTGACCCAGAGTTTTACAAAATAATGCGTGAGCTGTCCGCCATCGGCAACCGTATCAATCAGCTTGCGGCAAAAGCCAACGCCCTGAACTTTGTGGACGCTCCGATGCTGAAAGAGGAAGCGCAAAGGTGGCACGAGTTTCAAATCGCTGTCCGAAAAAAATATCTGCTTCCAAGAAAAGCACCGTAATGGCAGTCTGTGAAATATGGGATGTGCGTGGCAGGCTCGACCACCCCATAGATTATGCGGAAAATCCCGAAAAGACAGCTAATCCCAAATACACCGAAGCGGATTTGCAGGCTATGGTCGATGTAATGGAATATGCCACCAACAAGGATAAGACCGAGCAGCGTTATTTTGTCACAGGCGTAAACTGCGACCCGACCACCGCCAGAGATGAAATGATGATTGCAAAAGCGCAATGGAACGATGAAAGCGAGATTGTCTGCTATCACGGTTTCCAGAGCTTTAAGCACGGTGAGGTTACGCCAGAGCAGGCGCACGAGGTCGGTGTAAAACTTGCCCAAAAGATGTGGGGCGACAGTTTTCAGGTTATCGTTGCCACTCACCTAAATACCGACTGTCTGCATAATCACTTTGTCGTAAACTCCGTATCCTTTACGGACGGCAAGCATTACCACGACAACAAAGCAAACCTGCGGCTTTTGCGACAGCGTTCCGATGAGCTTTGTCGTGAATATGCCCTGTCCGTCATTGAACACCCAAGCGGAAAGAAAAAGCCATACGCTTTGTATCAGGCTGAGAAAAACGGTATGCCCACGAGGGATAATGTTACACGGCAGGCGGTGGACGAAGCTATCAGCAAGTCATTCACGCTGAAAGACTTTGACCGCATTATGGCTGAAATGGGATACCGTGTGAGCTTTGACCCAAACCGCAAATATTGGACGGTCATCGGTAAGGGGTGGAAACGCCCAAAGCGGCTGTATAAGCTCGGAGAAGAATATACCAACGAGAGGATTATGGAGCGTATCACAGAAAACTCCTACGCTGTGAAGTTCTCCAGATTTACCGAGCCGCAAAGGACAGTCAAGGTGTTCCGTGTCAAAGGCTCTCTAACGGGGGCAAAAAAAATCGGCGGATTGCGTGGGCTGTATCTGCACTACTGTTACAAGCTCGGTATCCTGCCTAAAAATAAAAAACAGAATTACGCAAGGCTTCATTATCTTTTGAAAGACGACTTAATGAAAATGGAAGCTATCACACAGGAAACAAGGCTGCTGTGCCGTAATCGCATTGATACGGTAGAGCAGCTCTTGTCATATAAAGGCTCTTTGGAAACGGAAAAAACCGACCTGCTTCAAAAGCGCAAGGAACTTTATTCTATCTCCCGCAAAACAGGCGGCGAAGAAAAGGAAGCAATACGGTCACAGCTTTCCGATTTATCCAAACGCCTGAGCGTTATACGAAAGGAGGTCAAGTTGTGCGAGAGTATCGAAGCCCGTAACGCTGCTCTCAAAGAAAAGTTATCCACCATACGGGCAGATGAAGAACAACAACGAAAGGAGCTGATGACGAATGAATACAAGCGGCGAAGCGGCAGAACAAATCGTCCGAATGAGCTTGGAAGGATTTGAGGTCGCAGCCAAAATCACAGGCGCAGGTGCGAAGAACATCGCCGTTCTCCTCTATTCCATTCTGAAAGAGGAAAAGAAAACAAAGGGCAAAGCAAGGCTTACCAATATGCTCCGTTCTGGCAAGGAGCTGAAAGTCTTTACCGTAAAAAACGGCGACCTGAAGAAGTTTACGCAGGAAGCTAAAAAGTACGGCGTACTTTACTGCGTCCTTGCGGACAGAGGAAACAAAGACCCAAATGCGGAGGTCGATGTGATTGCCCGTGCGGAGGACGCATCGAAAATCAGCCGTATTGCGGAACGCTTCAAATTGGCGTCGGAAACCACCGCTTCTATTGTGACCGAAACCGAGAAATCCAAAGATGAAAAAACAGGTCAGCCAGAGCCAGACATCGGCGTACAGGAAAAAGCCGAGAAAGACAAGCTGCTCGATGAGCTTATGGGTAAGCCTATCCAAAAGGAGGAAAATGCTCAAAACCCCTCATTGGCAAAGACCGAAAAATCCCCTCAGTCCGAGCCTATCTCAGAGCAGCCAAAGAAGTCCGCAGAGGGGGCTACTATGACTAAGGAAGAAAAACCGTCTGTCAGAGAGGAACTGCGGAAAATCAAGGAGAGCCGAAAGGAACAGGAAGCGGATACTTCTTCTGCCCTGGACAAAAGCTCTGCTTCTGACAGGGCGAAGAAGCAGCCCGCAGGCAAGACCGAGCATAAGCAGCCCCAGAGAAAGAAAAAGAAACCCAAATCTAAAGAAACGAGGTAAAACAGAATGAGCATTTATGATGTGTTTAACGGCGGCAGCAAACCGTTTGATAAAGCGGAATGGGCAGCCCAGAAACAGGCGCAGCGCAAAGAAGCCTATGAGCTGATTGACAATACCTGCGCTGAAATGATGATAAGCGGCGACAGCTTCCGTCAGTATCTTGATGTGCAGGGGCGTTTTGACCGTTACTCGGTTGCAAACGCTATTTTGGTATCGGCACAGATGCCCGAAGCGACACAGCTTAAAGACTACAACACTTGGAAGCAGAGCCGTGTCTATGTGAACAAGGACGCACAGAAAGTTGTTATCCTTGAGCCGAGCAAGGAATATACCCGTGATGACGGTACAAAAGGTATTTCCTATAACGCCAAAGTGGTATATGACATTTCCGAGACATCGGCAAAAGAGAGAATGCAGCCGCAGGAACAGAAATCTATGCGTGAGCTTGTATCGGCTTTGATTGACGCAAGCCCCGTGCCTTGCGTTCCTGTTGATGACTTGGAACTGCCTGCCTACTATGACAGCTCTCAGCAGACTATCTTTGTCAAAAAGGGACTTTCTGAAGAAGTGCTGTTTATCACTATGGCAAAGGAAGTATCTGCGGCGGTTTATGACTTTAAGTACAATGAGAGCCGTGATACTTCCGATTTCAAATCCTTTTGCGTTGCCTATATGGTAAGCTCCCGTTACGGCGTGGATACCAAAGGCTTTGATTTTTCCCGACTTCCCAGAGAGTATGACGGAATGGATACGCAGGTATTTAAGGGAGAGCTTGGTACAATGCGTGATGTTCTGGGTGAAATCCAGAGCGATATGTATAAGAGTATGGAGAAAAACAAGCCTGCAAGGAATAAAGAGCAGGAACGCTAATCGGAGGTGCGGCTTATGAAAGAAGAACGATACCATATCGCACTTGATAAGTACGATAAAAATATCGTTATCAATGCGCTCAATAACCTGAGAAATCGGCAGATACAGGAGGAACGCCCCACCGAGCCTGTTGATGAGCTGATTGACAAGGTAGCCAACGCACCGACCAGAAAGGTCAAGGTTGTTCCGTGCAGGTGCAATGAGGAACGATGACAAAAAAACGGGCTTAATCCTTTCTGTCTGCGGTATTGTTCCTGTTATATGGCTTGCCCTGATGACAGCACCCTATGTGGGTGGAGGTTTGGTTGAAATAATCCGAGGTCTGCCCGTAGCAATGGGCAATCCGTTTCAAATAACGGTGTGTGAGGACAGCGTAAAGACTGTCCTTATTTTTTTGCTTGCCTACGCTATGGGTATCGGTATTTATTTCTCCACACGCAGGAACTACCGCAGGCGGGAGGAACACGGCTCGGCAAAATGGGGCGATGCGGGTGCTTTGAACAAGAAATACCGTGACAAAGACCCGTCCGCAAATAAGCTGCTTACCCAGAATGTCCGCATAGGCTTAGACGGGAAAAAGCACCGCCGCAATCTGAATATTTTGGTCTGCGGTGGCTCTGGTGCGGGAAAAACAAGGTTTTTCTGTAAGCCGAACGCTATGCAATGCAACACCTCAATGGTAATTTTAGACCCGAAAGGCGAAATCGTCCGTGACATCGGCGGGCTGCTTGAAAAGAAAGGCTATGAGGTGCGTGTCCTTGACCTTATCAATATGCACCGCAGCCATTGTTACAACCCGTTTGTCTATCTCAAAAACGATAATGATGTGCAAAGGCTTGTAACCAATCTCTTTAAGGCAACCACGCCGAAAGGCTCACAGTCACAAGACCCGTTCTGGGACACGGCGGCAAGTATGTTACTTCTGGCTTTGGTGTTCTATCTGAAATATGAAGCTCCGCCCGATGAGCAAAACTTTCCGACGGTGATGGAGCTACTCCGTGCGGGAGAAGTGCGTGAGGACGATGACAGCTATGTAAGCCCTCTTGACGAGCTATTTGACCGTCTGGAAATGGTAAACCCAGAGCATATTGCCCTGAAATATTACAGGGATTACCACTCAGGCTCGGCTAAGACCTTAAAGAGTATCCAAATTACTCTTGCCGCAAGGCTTGAAAAGTTCAACCTTGAAAGCCTTGCGGGACTTACTGCTACCGATGAGCTTGACCTGCCCTCTTTGGGAGAAAAGAAGGTTGCGCTGTTCGCTCTCATTCCCGACAATGACACGAGCTTCAATTTTCTTGTGAGTATCCTCTATACGCAGTTGTTTCAGCAGCTTTTCTATCTGGCAGACCATAAGTACGGAGGAAGCCTGCCCGTGCATTGCCATTTCATAATGGACGAGTTCGCAAATGTTTCGCTGCCCGACGATTTTGACAAGATACTTTCCGTTATGCGCTCAAGAGGCGTGTCCGTATCCATTATCCTGCAAAATCTGGCGCAGTTGAAGGCTTTGTTTGAAAAGCAATGGGAAAGCATTGTCGGCAACTGCGATACTTTTCTGTATCTGGGCGGCAACGAGCAAAGCACACACAAGTATGTGTCCGAACTGCTCGGCAAGGAAACGATTGATACCAACACTTACGGAAAGAGCGAGGGACGAAGCGGCAGCTATTCAACCAACTATCAAATATCTGGGCGTGAGCTGATGACGCCAGATGAAGTGCGTATGCTTGATAACCGCTACGCACTTCTTTTTTTGCGTGGGGAACGCCCTGTAATGGACTTCAAGTATGACATTATGAAGCACCCGAATGTAAAACTGACAACCGACGGAGGCAAACCGCCGTATATCCACGGAGAGCCTGTGCAGGCTGTCGCAACTCTTGTGTTTGACAGCGATATTCCTAAGAACGCCGTAAGCGTAAAAGCTGTCAGCACTTCCTATGAGCTTCTCTCCAACGAGGACTTGGAGGAAATCTTTAACATCTAAAGGAGGATTTTTATTTATGAAACTTTTTCAGAAGAACGAAAGTAAGGAAACCGCAAAGCTGCCTATGTCTGGCAAGGTAAAAAAGGGCTTTCGCTTTTACTGCGTAACCGTTATGACAACGGCTTTGGTGGTCGGCACATCTATGACTGCCTTTGCAGCAAGCGACCCTCTTACCGTAGTCAATAATCTGTCCGACTTCATTTTCGGCTTAATCCGTGCCGTAGGTATGATTTTGCTCGGCTTCGGTGTGGTGCAGATTGGTCTGTCCCTTAAATCCCACGACCCGTCCCAGAGAGCAAACGGCTTTTTGACCCTTGCAGGCGGCGTTGTGATTACCTTTGCGAAAGAAATCCTTACCCTCATTACAGGCTGAAAAACTGACACAAGACAAGATAACGGGAGCAGAGCCGCTTTGCGGATTTACTCCCGTTATCCAATTATCTAAGGAGGTGGTCGAATGTCAGATAATTGGATTGTGCAAAACTTGGAGAACGCTCTGCGGACTTGGAATGACAAGCTATCGGAAATATGGCAGCTCATCACCCAATCTCCAGAGCAGTTCAAGGGCGGCACAATTTGGAATGTAATCGTAGATATTCACGGCGCAGTACAGGCTATCGGACTTGCACTGCTTGTGCTTTTCTTTGTGGTCGGCGTGATGAAAACCTGCGGCTCGTTTGCAGAAGTCAAAAAGCCCGAACACGCCCTGAAGCTGTTTATTCGCTTTGCCCTTGCAAAAGGCGTCGTGACTTACGGCTTGGAGCTGATGATGGCTCTGTTTAACATCGTGCAGGGCTTAATATCAACCATTATGAACGCAGCAGGCTTCGGCTCGGCAGCACAGACGGTACTGCCGCAGGAAATTGTCACGGCTGTTGAGGACTGCGGATTTTTCGAGAGTATTCCCCTATGGGCAGTTACGCTCATCGGTGGGCTTTTCATCACGATATTATCATTCATTATGATTATGTCTGTGTACGGTAGATTTTTCCGTCTTTATCTTTATACCGCAATCGCTCCCGTTCCTCTATCTACTTTTGCGGGAGAGCCAAGCCAGAATGTGGGCAAGAGCTTTATCAAGTCGTATGCCGCCGTCTGTTTGGAGGGCGCAATCATCGTGCTTGCCTGTATCATATTCTCCCTTTTTGCGGCTTCTCCCCCTGCGGTTGACCCGAACGCTGCGCCTGTATCTATGGTATGGAGCTATATCGGAGAGCTGGTGTTTAATATGCTCGTCTTGGTCGGTGCGGTTAAAATGGCAGACCGTGTTGTAAGAGAAATGATGGGCTTATAAGGAGGTGTAACTTTTGGAAGTCAAGATAAATAAGGAAATCCGTAATTACACGGAGAGTATGTTCTTTGGACTGTCGCTCAGACAGTTCATTTTTTCTTTACTTGCCTGCGGTGTGGCGGTAGGACTGTATTTTATTCTCCGCCCGTACTTTGGGACAGAAACCCTCAGTTGGGTGTGTATTCTCGGTGCTGCTCCATTTGCGGTAATGGGCTTTGTTAAGTACAACGGTATGACCGCAGAGCAATTTGTATGGGCGTGGATTAAGTCGGAGTTTTTGATGCCGAAAAAGCTGATGTTTAACCCCGACAATCTCTACTATGAAACGCTGAAAACCACAATTCAAAACCACGAAAAAGGCATTTGCCCCGTGGCGAAAAAATCAAAAAAAGCAAAGCGCAGCAAGGAGGTAAAGAATGCTGAAAACTCTTAAAACTCTGTTTAAGCAGGATAAGGAAAAGTTTGTCATTCCCAAATCGGTACAGGCGATTATTCCGATTAAGACTATCTGGGAGGACGGTATTTTTCTTGTCGGCAACAACAAATACGCAAAGACATTTAAGTTTGAGGATATAAACTATTCCGTGGCAAGCCGTGAGGACAAAGAGGCGATGTTTCTCGAATACTCGGAGCTATTAAATGCTCTCGATAGCGGAGCAACCACAAAAATTACGGTCAACAACCGCCGCCTTAATAAGACGGACTTTGAACAGACCATTTTAATTCCTATGGCAGAGGACGGATTGGATAATTACCGTAAAGAATACAATAAAATGCTGCTTGATAAAGTAACGGGAGCTAATTCTATCGTACAGGATAAGTATGTGACGGTTTCCGTCTGCAAAAAGAACATTGAAGAAGCGAGGAACTATTTTGCCCGTGTGGGAGCTGATTTGATTTCCCATTTCGCACGGCTCGGCTCAAAATGTGTAGAGCTTGAAGCGGAAGAAAAACTCCGTATCTTCCACGACTTCTACCGCACAGGCGAGGAAACAGCGTTCCATTTTGACCTGAAGCAGACAATGCGTAAAGGTCACGATTTTAAGGATTTCATTTGTCCCGATACCTTTGAGTTTGAAAAAGACTATTTCCGCATTGGCGATAGATATGGGCGTGTGATTTTCCTGCGTGAATATGCAGCATATATTAAGGACAGTATGGTGGCGGAGCTTTGCGAGCTTAACCGCAATATGATGATGTCCGTTGATATTATCCCCGTACCCACAGACGAAGCCGTGCGGGAAGTCGAAAACAGACTGCTCGGCGTGGAAACCAATATCACGAATTGGCAGCGTAAACAAAATCAGAACAACAATTTTTCGGCGGTCATTCCTTACGACCTTGAACAGCAGCGCAAAGAAAGCAAGGAGTTCTTGGACGATTTGACAACCCGTGACCAAAGAATGATGTTTGCGGTTTTGACAATGGTGCATACGGCTGAAACAAAGGAACAGCTTGACAATGACACCGAAGCCCTACTCACAACTGCCAGAAAGCACCTGTGTCAATTTGCGGTGCTGAAATATCAGCAAATGGACGGACTGAACACCGCCCTGCCGTTTGGTGTTCGCAAAATCAATGCAATGCGTACTCTTACGACGGAAAGTCTTGCGGTATTTATTCCTTTCAGAGTACAGGAAATTCATCACGAAAACGGCGTTTACTACGGTCAAAATGTTATCAGCAAAAATATGATTATCGCTAACCGCCGCTATTTGCTCAACGGCAACTCTTTTATTCTCGGTGTGTCTGGAGCAGGAAAATCCTTTACGGCGAAAGAAGAAATGACAAACATTATTCTCACAGACCCCAATGCCGATGTCATTATCATTGACCCTGAGCGAGAATATTCGCCGCTTGTAAAGGCAATGCAGGGCGAGGTTATTCACATCTCGGCAACGAGCGAAAACCATATCAACGCTATGGATATGAACTCCGATTACGGTGACGGCGCAAACCCCGTCATTTTGAAATCGGAGTTTATTTTGTCCTTGTGTGAGCAGCTCATCGGCGGCGCAAGTCTGGGTGCAAAACAAAAGTCAATTATTGACCGTTGTACGGCAAGCGTGTACCGCCACTATCAGCAGGGCAATTATCAGGGCGTACCGCCCACTTTGCAGGACTTCCGTGAGGAACTGTTGAAGCAGGACGAGCCAGAAGCGAAAGAAATCGCCCTTGCTATCGAGCTGTTTACGGACGGCTCTCTGAATACCTTTGCAAAGCATACCAATGTGGATACGCACAGCCGCCTTATCTGTTATGACATTCTGGATTTAGGCAAGCAGTTACAGCCCATCGGTATGCTTGTCGTTCTCGACAGTATCTTAAACCGTATTACCCAGAACAGAGCAAAAGGCAGAAACACATTCATTTTCATTGATGAAATCTATTTGCTGTTCCAACACGAATACTCGGCAAATTTCCTCTTTACTCTCTGGAAGCGTGTGCGTAAGTACGGTGCGTACTGTACGGGTATTACGCAGAATGTGGACGACCTTTTGCAGAGTCATACGGCGAGGACGATGCTTGCCAATAGTGAATTTATCATTATGTTAAATCAAGCGTCCACCGATAGGATTGAGCTTGCCAAATTGCTTAATATCTCCGACCTTCAGATGAGTTATATCACGAATGTCGGTGCAGGTCAGGGCTTGCTCAAAGTCGGCAGCTCCCTTGTGCCGTTCGTCAACAAGTTCCCACGCAATACCGAGCTTTACAAGCTGATGACTACCAAGTTTGGAGAGGTGTAGCCGTATGAAAATGAAAAAGTATATTTGTCTGATTGCCGCCGTGTGCCTGTTAGGTACGGCGGCTTTTTGCGGCTATCACATTTACGACCATTATGCCGACGAAGCTGAACAGACCGAAGCCTTTGAGAATATTGCAGAAATCGTAGAGCAGGCACAGGCAGAGGACAGCAACGCCCCAGAAGTTCCCTTGACAGAGGAAGAAAATATCCTCACAGAATACGGCGAACTGTATTTGAAAAACACGGATATGGTCGGCTGGCTTTCCATAGCCGGCACGACCCTCAATTACCCTGTGATGCAGACGCCGAATGAGCCGAACTACTATCTGAAGCGTAACTTTGATAAAGAATACAGCGACTTGGGAACACCGTATATTCAGGAAAACTGCGACCTTACGAGCAGCGATAACCTTGTTATTTACGGTCATCACATTAAGGGCGGCAAAATGTTCGGGGCTTTGGAGGATTACAAGTCCCAGAGTTTCTATGAGGAACACAAGACCATTCAGTTTGATACCCTTACGCAGCGTGGCGAATATGAAATTATCGCTGTTTTTAAGACCGTGGCGTACAGCTCTCAGGGCTTCCGCTACTATGATTTTGTCAATGCGGAAAGCGAGGACGAGTTTAACGACTATATTCAAAAATGCAAAGAGCTTGCATTATACGAAACAGGCGTAACCGCAGAATACGGCGACAGGCTCATTACCCTCTCTACCTGCGAATACTCAGCGCAGAACGGCAGGCTTGTGGTGGTCGCAAAAAAGACAGCTTGATTTTGACCGCAAAATCTTAAAGAATACTCTGTATTCTTGGAAAGGAGGTTATCTATGGCTGATATAAAGACCAGAGATGCAGTCAAAGGAACGATTAAGACCATTGACAAGGCTGCGGTAGCTTCTGAGCGTATGAAGTCTGCTTATTCCAAGATAAAAAGTAAGGCTGAACAAGGCTATTACGCCGATGAAAACTCCGCCACCGAATATGCCGCCGATAAAGTTTCAGCAGCTTCGGAGCGCATCACGGACGAGGGCGTTCATCAGTTCAACAAGCAAGGTCAAAAAGGAGTAAAAACCACAAAGGACAATGTGGTTAAGGCAAAGGATAAAATATCTGAGTTTAAGCAAAAGCGAGCCGCCAAAGCCGCCGAGCAGCGTATGTCTGGAAACAGCGTGCAGACCTATCGCAGTACCGTAAGCCGTTCCGCAGATAAGGCGGTCAAAGGCGCACAGCAAACGGAAAAAAACATAAAGCAGACTGCCCGAAGCGGTAAAAAGACGATTAAAACAGCCGCCAAAGGTACGGTAAAGACTACGCAAAAATCCGTAAAAACCGCACAGGCAACCTCAAAGGCAGCGATAAAAACTGCCGAGCATACCGCCAAAGCAACACAGGCGGCGGCGAAGGCTTCCGTAAAAGCGGCTCAGAGAGCTGCACAGGCAGCAAGAGCCACGGCGAAGGCTACGATTGTTGCCGTGAAAGCGGCGGTCAAAGCTACGATTGCGGCAGTTAAGGCGATTATTGCAGGAACAAAAGCGTTAATTGCGGCGATTGCGGCAGGCGGTTGGATTGCGGTTGTTGTTATTTTGGTTATCTGCCTTATCGGTCTGCTCGTAAGCTCGGTATTTGGTATTTTCTTTTCGGGCGAGGACTCAGGAAACGGAATGACAATGCAGACCGTGGTTAGAGAAATCAATACCGAATATGACACCCGCCTTGATGAAATCAAAAGCGATACGGCTTATGATGTTTTAGAAATGTCGGGAAGCCGTGCCGTCTGGAAAGAGGTGCTTGCGGTTTACTCGGTCAAGACTACTACCGACCCAGACAATCCGCAGGAAGTGGCGACAATGGACGATAATAAAAAACAGCTCCTGACGGACATATTCTGGGAAATGAATGAAATCAGCTCCAGAACGGAAAGCAAGACCGAAACCGTGATAACCGAAACAGATGATGGTCACGGAAATATCGTCCAGACCGAAACCACCCAAACACGGACTTACCTGTATATCACAGTCAGCCACAAAACCGCCGAGGAAATGGCAGACCAATACGGTTTTGATGACGAGCAGCGGCAGATGTTGTCCGAATTACTTGCCGATGAAAACAATTCGCTATGGTCGCAAGTGCTTTACGGCATATCCGTAGGCGACGGCGAAATCGTGACCGTGGCTCTGTCGCAGGTCGGCAATACAGGCGGTCAACCCTATTGGTCGTGGTATGGCTTCAACTCTCGTGTGGAATGGTGCGCTTGCTTTGTTTCGTGGTGTGCGAATGAATGCGGCTATATCGAGAACGGGATTATCCCGAAGTTTGCAGGCTGCATACAAGGCTCTGAGTGGTTTAAGGAAAGAGGACAATGGCAGGACGGCAGCTTTACGCCAGAAGCAGGACACATTATCTTCTTCGATTGGGAAGGTGACGGTCTTACAGACCATGTGGGTATTGTAGAGCGTGTGGAAAACGGAACGGTCTATACCGTTGAAGGTAACTCAGGCGATGCTTGCCGACAGAACAGCTACTCTATCGGCAGCAGCGTTATCTACGGATACGGTATCCCTGCTTATTAAAAAATGGGCAAAAGAAAACCAGAGGATTTTATTCCTCTGGCTCTTTTGCTTTACATAGTCCGTTTACAGTTGCTTCAATCACGGACAGTTCTTTATCATCTAAATTGTCGAGCTGTGCGTCTAAGCGTCTGCGGACAGAACCCTTTTTGACTTCTTTGTTAGGAAATATATACTCATCAACCGAAACATCGAACATTGTAATAAGCTGAATAAACAGCTCGATGCTTGGATATTTTCCCTCATTTTCGATAGATTGAATGTGTCTGGGGGCATAGCCGATTATCCCAGAAAGCTGCTCTCTCGTCATTCCTCGTGCTTCACGGGCTTTCTTAATCGCCTGTCCTATCGGCATAAAATCGAAATCAAAATCGTTGTTTCTCTCGTCCATAAGCTCACCACCTTGTACCAATATAATTCTCTTATTATATTGTATGGATTTGTGGCTTCTTATTAAACGATGTGAAAATGCCGACTACAAGATATTTCACTTCCTATAAGCAGAGGCGAAAATTCATATTTACACACTTGATACAGTTCGTTTGAACGGCTATACTATATTTATAGTATGCCTTAGGAGGTTGAAAAGTGTTTGAGTATATGACCGCACAGGAAGCTGCCGAAAAATGGGAAGTGTCTATTAGGTGGGTACAACGGCTTTGCAAGGCAAACCGTGTTGACGGAGCTATAAATGTTAATCGAATTTGGCTTATTCCACAAAATGTAAAAAAGCCGATTGATGCCAGAATGAAAAAGAAAACAAAACAATAATTGATGTGAATTTATATTATATTAAATTGTTTTGACGATATTTTGACTTTTGTTTTTTAATATATAAGGTAATCATTCAAAAAGGAGTTTTATTATGAGATATAAAGTGCTGATTATAGATGATGAAGAAATGATATTGAAAATGTTGAAACAATGCCTTGAAGCAGAAAACTTTATCGTATATACAGCCGATAATGGCAAGAAAGCTATGGAATTACTCTCTGCTGCACCAGACATTATTTTGTTGGATATAAATATGCCAGAAATGGATGGCTTGCAATTATGCCAACGCATAAGAGAACATATAGACTGTCCTATTATTTTTCTTACAGCACGAGTTTCGGAACAAGATATAGTTAGTGGGTTATCTGTGGGTGGTGATGATTATATCACGAAACCTTTTAATACAAACGAACTAATTGCAAGAATTTTGGCACATTTGCGTCGTGAGGAAAGACGAAACAGAGCAACCAATATTCGCTGTGACGAAGAATTGATTATTGATTATAACAGTCGAATTGTTTATTACGGAAAATATCCTTTGGATTTTTCCAATAAAGAATTTGAGATTATAAAATTTCTTTCTCAAAATGCAGGAATTGTTTTTGACAGAGAAACAATTTACGAAAAGCTCTGGGGCTATGAAAGCGAAGGTGACAGCATTGTAATAAAAGAACATATAAGAAAAATACGCAATAAATTGTCTGCTTATACTGATAAAAATTATATAGAAACTGTATGGGGGGTGGGTTATAAATGGGCAAAATAAAAAATAAGTCAATAAAAACATCTATGACAATCGCCTTTTTAATTGCTCTATGTGCAATTACTATACTGTCTGCAATTACAATATTTGTTTCAAATCAAATACAACAGCAAATACTAAAACAACGGAATTTAACGGTAAATTCTTATAATTTTAAATTAGATGAAAACACAGGCGATTATGTTTTTAGTGTAGACGACGCAATTTGGCAGCCTTTAAGTACGATTGACAATATAGTGTATTATGGAGCCTATGTTGCAATGATAGGACTGCCAGCTATTTATAGTTTTGCGGGTATTGGAGTTACGGCAGCAGTATATTATAGAAAAAAACTTCGGTGTCCGATTACACAGTTACAAACTGGAGTAGAAAAAATACAGGAAAATGACCTTGACTTTCATATTGAGTACAATGGGAATGATGAATTAGGGCAATTATGTTCTTCTATGGAAAAAATGCGTCGAGAACTTCGGAAGAACAATAAAGCACTGTGGGAAGCGTTGGAACAACGAAAATTATTAAATGCATCAGTTTCACACGATTTAAGAACACCGATAACTGTTCTGAAGGGATATTTGGATTATTTAGAGAGAAATGTCCCACAGGACAAATTGACAGAGGATATGCTTTTAGATACAGTTTCATCTATGCAAGGAGCTGTGGCGCGATTGGAACAATATGTGGAGTGTGTTCGTGATATTGAAAAAGTTGAAAATATTGAACTCAAGTGTCAGCCCGAAAACACAAAGCCGCTACTATTAGAAATAGAAAACATTGCGGGCTATCTCAAACAGGACAAGGAAATAGTTATATCAAGCAATGTCCTATTAGATGAAATCAATATCGATAAAAGCGTATTTTTTCGGATTTTTGAAAACCTACTGCAAAACGCATTAAGATATGCCAAACATCAAGTACAAATTAATATTTCACAGAAAGACGCATTTCTTACTCTTACCGTAAAAGACGATGGACAAGGCTTTAGTGAAACAGATTTAAAAAATGCAATTACTGTGTTTTTCAGTAGGGAGAAAGAACATTTCGGTATAGGATTAAGCATTTGTAAAGTGCTTTGTGAAAAACACGGCGGGTGCCTGAATATAACAAATAATAAAGAAAAAGGTGCGTGTGTGATTGCTAAAATAAAAATATTTTAGCACCCTTTTCGGAAAATTGACTTTTTTGTTTTAAAATCTCCTTACAGCATAAGTAAGGAGGTTTTTTTATGGAAATACTTATCAGCAATCTTTCCAAAAATTATGGCAAGAAAACAGCTCTTAAAGAAGTTTCAATGACTATTCATTCGGGAATGTATGGGCTGCTTGGACGAAATGGCGCAGGAAAAACGAGTTTAATGAGAATTTTAGCTACTTTATCTATGCCATCAAGTGGTGAAGTAAGTATAAATGGTGTGTCGCTAAAAGACACAACTAAAATTAGAGAAATGGTTGGATATTTACCGCAGGATTTTTCTTTTTATAGAAATATGAGTGTTTACGGAGCAATGGATTATCTTGGTTTATTATCTAACATTTCTGATAACATCCGAAAAGATAGAATTGTTACTTTGCTTGAACAGGTAAATCTAATAGATGATGCCAAAACTAAAATAAAGGCATTATCTGGAGGAATGAAAAGAAGGTTAGGAATTGCACAGGCACTATTGCATAATCCTCAAATTCTTATTGTTGATGAGCCTACGGCTGGACTCGACCCAGAGGAGCGTATTCGTTTTCGTAATTTATTGAGTGAATTTGCCGATGAAAGAATTGTTATTTTATCTACGCATATTTCATCAGATGTGGAGTCAGTTTGCGAAAAAATAGGAGTTTTAAATAACGGAAGATTGATATGGGACGGAAGCACAGAAGAATTGATGCAGCAAGCTGACGGAAAAGTCTATCTCATTTCTGCGGGGAAAAAACAAGATAAGCACATTAAGGAAAAATATACGGTACTAAACATCAGTACTTCAAACCTCGGTACACAGTATAGGGTTTTGTCTGATACAACTCCTGAAGAAAAAAACAGTCCTCAATCTCCTACTTTGGAAGATGGGTATATGTACTTATTAAGTCAGATGGATGGAGGGGCGCACAGATGAAATTGTATTTAAGAGAATGTCGTAGAATAGCCACAAGTATTATATATTTTTTATTCCTTGCTATTTTAGTTTTTAATTGGTTTCAGAATTTTCAGGGTGTAACAAAATCGGAAATTGACTGGGCAAATGGTATTAGCCCTACTAATATAGGTTTCGAAAGAGCATTGCTTTCTGAACCATCTCCTGATGATGACTATTTTGGAAGCAAAATATCAGAAGATAACCCAGAAGCAATTATGACGGGTGTGACAAGAGCACTATTATCAGAATATGAAAGTAACAGTTATGCAACATATCCGCTTGGATATTATAAGGCAGTTACATTGAGCAGCGAAGAACAAAATCGTGTGCTTGAGATAATATGTGAGATAACAGGTTTAACAAAAGAACAGTTAAATGATTTGCCAAATGATTATTTCCCTGCTATAACAGGCACAATCATTTCATTTGATGCAATGACCTCTGATGAAAATGGTAATCTTACTACGGAAATGGGGAATAGCCAAAACGCTGATGAAGCCGAAGATAAAACCAAACATTTTATATCGCAGGTTACTTATGAGCATTTTAAAGAGCTGATGCGAGAGATGGAGGACATTATAGGCGAGAAAGGCTCTAAATATTCAAACGAAATGATGATTACTTATTTCGGATTATCAGAAATGAGTTACGAAGAAGCCTATTCAGAATATACACAGACAATTGACCAAGATAAAGTGACAAATGGATTTGCCAGATTATTTTGTGACTATATGGGTTTGTCATTAGGTTTATATCCGATATTTATTATTGTAATTATGTGGCTGAATGACCAAATGAGTAACGCAACAGAACTGATTTACAGCAAACGAGCATCTTCTGCTAAATTAGTAATTTCAAGATATTTAGCAAATATTACAATGGTGTTGATACCAGTTTTGCTATTAAGTTTAGAGTCTCTGCTCCCGCTTATTTCTTATGGCGCAGAAAACAGTATTTCTATAGACTATTTTGCCTACATCAAATACATTATGTGGTGGCTGTTACCTACAGTTATGATGGTATGTTCTGTCGGAATGTTTTTCACTTTATTAACAGACTCTCCCATAGGTATCGCCATTCAATTTATATGGTGGATGGTTGATAAGGGAGTGACGGGATTGTCTGGAGATACCAGTATTACAACCTTGATGATAAGACACAACACATTAAGAGGTTACGATATTATACAGAATAATTTTGAAATGATTTGTATCAATAGATTGCTTGTGGCTGTAATCAGCATTGCGATTGTTATTTTGTCCGTATGGATTTTAAGCCTAAAGCGGAAAGGAAAAATAAATGTTTCAAATGTCTATCGCAGGTGTTTTGGAAATATGCAAAAGAAATTTCCTCTTATGCATAAAAGATAATTTATTTATTGCTGTAGTTTATTTATTACTCGTCCCATTATTAAGGGGAATTGAGAATTTAGATGCTGTTCGTTCAGCTGAATGCTTGGAACAAACGGTAATCATTATAGGGATAATTCTTATTGTGCCAATCTATGCGCCTGAACAGTCTAAGGCAATACGAGATTTGGTTTGCACTAAAAAAGTTCCTCATTGGAACATTTTATTGTTGCGTTTATTGATGGCAATTTTTTCATTGATTGTGATGGTAAGCATATTTTCGGCAATTATGGTGTGGAAAAATTGTACTTTCCCATTTGTTCCTTATGTGGCTGGAACAGTTATAAGTGCACTTGCATTAGGGAGTATTGGCTTCACAGTATCCGTATTGAGCCATTCTGTTATAGCAGGTTATTTAATTTCCATTGGTTATTTTCTTTTTAACTTTTTAGGAAATATATCAAGTGAAAGTATATTTTATTTATTTTCAATGCAAACAGGTAGTAGCGAAGCAAAAATATGGCTTTTCGGATTAAGTATATTGATATTTGCAATATCGTTATTTTATGAGAGCAAAACTCAATTTAACAGATGAAAATTGGCACAGAGATAAGCCCACCGAATAAAAAAAACGGTGCTTTGGTGGGCTGCTCTGTCACGCCCGAATAAAATATCACAGCCCTCTAAACCCGTTTTGAGTTTGGAGGGATTTTTTATGCGCTGGTCTGCCCTGAGCGCCTTGCTGCTTATCAGAAGCAGCAGTTATCTACATAGCATCACGAATAAGTGAGGATAACCTGTTAAAAAAATCCTAAGTTATTCGTGGTACTATTACGCCCCTAAAGTAGAAGCCATATATCTACATAATAGAACTTATATTGCTTATAACCGCAAAGGTATGACAGCCTTTGCGGTTTTTTGTTTGTCGTTATTTGTCGGAATAAAGGACAAGCCTATATCTGGTGTTGGTTGCCGTTCGCCGCCTTTCAAACTGAATTTTTCAAAAATTCAGATTGGAGGTAAAACGGTATGGCTTACAATAAAGCCAAAGAAGAAAAGAAATGGCGGCTCTGGAAAGAAGCCGAAGAAAAACAGTTAAGGAAGCTCGGCGTTGATGAAAGCACTATTGAAACGCTCCGTTCTCACGATTGGGCGATTTTCAACTCAGACAGGAGGTACTATCAGCGTATGCAGGAAGCGGGTACATACCTTGAGGGAGTTGCTGATGATACGCAGCAGCCCGAAATAAAGACGGTTGAGGACTTTTTGGACAGTATCGAAAATCAGCAGCTCTATCAGATTTTGATTAAGGTGGACAAGCTGACCCTGCAAATCGCCTTGCTGAAGATACAAGGCTATTCCACTCGTGAAATAGCTCACTCTCTCAACATAACCGAGAAGGCTGTTTACAGGCGAATGGACAGGCTTAAAGAAAAATTAAAAAAGTTTTTTGAATAGAGGGGAAAATCGCAGTTCCCCACGGGCTACAGGGTGAGAGGATAAAATCCTCACACCCTGTTTTCCTTTGTGTGGCGAAAACAGGATTGTTCCTTGTCAATCGAATAGCCATTCGCCAAATACTTTCTCTTTGTGATTGTGATAAGCATAAGCGTGTCGAGAGGTACGCCACGACCTGCCGTAAGGCAGAGAGCGATAACTACCTACTCAAAATATCGGGCAGCTCCCGATTTCGCCGTAATCCACAAAGAGGATAATGATACTCCCGTCCAGTCACAGTCCGAGCGTGATAAAACCGTCGCAGGCAATGAGGGCGGCTCTGGCAGACCGTCAGTTGGGGTGGAACTCCCGTGGTGTCAGTTCGCTGCTGACCGTTTGGCGACTTCCCTGCGTGAAACGCATTTGCATCTTGGGGTGTCGAGGACAAATAGAGATGCTTCTATCATAAAGCCAAATACAAGGCGGTCTATTGAAACAGAGAATTGTTTATGCTCTCCCGACCTTAAAAACTTCCTTGTGTTTGGCTGATTACATAGGCAGAGCTTACCTGCTTATATCCAGATAGGAGGTCAAACTAATGGATAAAACAATTAAGCGTGGTGACATCTACTACGCAGACTTAAACCCTGTTGTCGGCTCGGAGCAAGGAGGAACACGACCTGTACTTGTTATCTCCAATGATATAGGAAACAAGCACAGTCCTACGGTCATTATTGCCGCCATAACAAGCCGTGTACGCAAAAAGAAGAAATTACCTACACACTTATATTTGGGGCAAATTGAGGGGCTTCCTGCGAACTCAATCATTCTCTTTGAGCAGTTACGCACGATTGATAAAAGCCGCTTGAAAGAACATCTCACACACCTTGATGAGCAGTATTTGAAATCGCTTGAATTTCCTCTCCTCATCAGTATCGGAGTTGAAAAAAGGAGGAGCTTATGAACTTTGGAGATATATATGCGTTAGTCTTAAAAGAATACCCAGACATTTTAACCGTTGATGAAATGAGCAAGGCTCTTGGTGTCAGCACAAAAACAGGTTATCAATTACTCCGTGAAAACAAAATAGAACACCTGAAGGTGGGCAGAGCGTACAAAGTACCAAAAGCCCATCTTCTTTCTTATTTGAGGTTAGGTCTGCGAAATGCGGAGAATTAAAGAATTTGCACATTCGACTTCTTTGGCTTAAATTGCTACAATGTATATGGTCAACAGCAGAAGTCGGTGCTACGCAAAGGAGGTTATATTTATGGTAGCAGGACATCTGCAAGAGAAAAAAGGCTATTTTTATATGGTTTTGAGCTATCCCGATGCTGCGGGAAAAAGAAAAACGAAATGGTTTCCGACAGGATTGCCTGTCAAGGGCAATAAAAAGAAAGCGGAAAAGATGTTAATGGAAACAAGGCAGACCTTTGTTCCTGAGTGTAAACCCATACAGGACGATATGCTGTTTTCGGACTTTCTGCTTCAATGGTTGGAAATCGCAAAGTCTACTATCGCACTTACCACATTCGCATCATACTCAGGTATGGCAAAGAGCGTTATCATTCCGTATTTCAAGGAAAGAGAAATTACACTTTCCGAGATAAAGGCAACAGACATTCAGGTTTTCTATATGAAACAGTTGAAGCGAGTAAAAGCCAGCACGGTTATCCACTACCATTCTGTTATCCATAGGGCTTTGAAATATGCTGTAAAGATTGACCTTATTTCTGTAAATCCTGCGGATAAAGTGGAACGCCCTAAAGCTGATAAGTTTATCGGCAGCTTCTATGATAGCAACGAGGTACAGGCACTATTTGAAGCCGCCAAAGGAACGCTGATTGAAATACCGATTTTTCTCGGTGCGTTCTATGGACTAAGGCGAAGTGAAGCCCTCGGCTTAAAATGGGACGCTATTGATTTTCAAAACAATACGATTACCATTAGACACACCGTTACTTCCTGCACACTTGACGGCAAGCATATCCAGATAGCACAGGATACGACCAAAACCAAATCGAGTATGAGAACGCTGCCCCTTGTTCCTGTGTTCAAAGAGAAGCTGCTAAAACTCAAGGAACAGCAGGAAGAATACAGGCGGGTATGCGGACGATGCTACAACAAAAAGTATTTGGAGTATATCTGCGTAGATGAGATGGGGACATTGATTTCTCCGCACTATCTCACAGCATCATTTCCGAAGCTGCTTGAAAAGAACAATTTGCGCCACATTCGTTTCCACGACCTGCGCCATAGTTGTGCTTCACTGCTTCTTGCAAACGGTGTTCCGATGAAGCAGATACAGGAATGGCTCGGACACAGCGATTTTTCAACTACGGCAAATGTATATGCCCATTTGGATTATAATTCCAAACTGTCATCGGCTGACGCAATGGTAAACGGTCTGAGTGGTGCATTAGAGGTTATTTCATAGCTTCTGCGGCGTATCGCTTTACTAAGGATACGCCAACTACATATCCAGAGTTCAAATCTCAGAAAATTTAGGAGAGAACTACCGATTTTCAGGAGAGAACTCACGGAAAAATCCCAAAGGTGCAGAAAAAAGAAAAAGCCTGCAAACGGCAAAAACCGCTTGCAGACTGAGTTTTCTGGCGGAGTGGGTGGGATTCGAACCCACGGTACCCGAAGGTACAACTGATTTCGAGTCAGTCCCGTTATGACCACTTCGATACCACTCCGTGTATTTATCTTCACATCAGCCCTCAAAAACACCTCGGAAAAAGGAGAGAACTGATGGAGAGAACTAAGGGATATTCACTTTTCAATGATAGCTGAAAAACCCCGTAAAATCAAGGTTTTTCAGAGGTGAGCTTCCAAAAAGGTCATTCGTTTTCGAGTGCGGACCCTTCAACCGCTTGGGTACATCTCCAAATTTATGTTATATCCCTGGTCCCGACCCGCCGACCAATTCAGCCGGTGGAAATCGGGAAGAACAACAGGATAGAACAAGCAACATTATTCAATTTGAACTCGGCTGGAACCCGCATGGTTCCAAGGGTTTCAGCCGTTTGGTACTCCGCATAGGAAACCTGATTTCGAATCATTACACCGACTTGGATGATGACGGTAAATCAGGGACGATAGCGGTAACTACGGAACCCCAAAACACACCTCTCAAAGTGGCCGTCAGATGGCTGCTCTCATTATAGCCATTTTCCTGCAAAATTCAAGCCGTGGAAATTGGGAAGAACAACAGGATAGAACAGACCCCAATTCACGATTTGAACTTGCCCGCAAACCCGCATGGTTACTGGCTTTTCGGCAGTTTGGACTTCCAAAGTGGAAACATGATTTCGAGTAGTGTTCCTTCAATCATCGTACGCTATATTGTAGTCTGGAACGGGGAAAAAGTCAAGTTTTTTTCGGGGGAGTTGACAGGTGTGGGGCTCTCAGAGTAAAATAAGATCGATCATCCATGAATGATGGGTCATTCTGCCGATTTTTCAGCGGGATGGTCCTCTTAAACAGGAAGGGGTCTTAGTATGTTACGTAGATCAAACGCTATCAAGCGTGTTTTGGCCGTGATTGTGGCCATGCTCCTGGTTTTCGGAGCGTTTGCAGGTTGTTCCCAGATGGACGACCTGGTGTCTGGTGTCACTGCTTCCGGGGAATTTCCCGTGGAAGTGAACGGCGTCACCATTTCTTCCCGGCCTCAGCGAGTAGTGGTGCTGTCTCCCAGTTTGGCAGATGTTGTTCTGGCTTTGGGTTGCGAAACTCAGCTGGCGGGCGCCAGTGAGGAATGCACCCAGAGCGGTTTGAATGAACTGGAAAAGGTTTCCGCCGGAGACGCGGAGGCAGTTAAGGGGCTCCAGCCCGATCTGGTGCTTCTGGATCCTACCAGCAATGCCGCTCAGAGCGCATTGGAGGAAGCAGGTGTCACCGTGCTTTCTGTGGATCCCGCCACGGACCGTGAAGACTATGAAAGAATGTTCTCTCAAGTCTCTTCTGCTTTCCTGGGAGGCGGTTCTGGATACCAGGAGGGCATTGACACTGCTCAGGATATTTTCATCACTTTGGATACCATCAACCGTATCGTGCCTTCCGATAGAGTGACTACCGGCTGCTATCTCTATGATCTGGAGAGCAGCGCTGTGACAGGAGATATGTTCGCCAGCACTGTCATGTCCTATGCCGGCGTTACCAATGTATTCAGCAGCGAGAGCGGCGGTACCTATGAGTTCGATTCTTTGCGGATCGCCAATCCCAACGTGATCTTCTGCGCTCCCGGTTTGAAAAACGAGATCGAGAATGACAGCCGTTTTGACGATTTCCAGGCTGTGAAAGACGGCAAGGTGGTGGAGCTGGACACCTCTTTGATGGAATGGCAGGGCCGTACCGTCATCGAGACCGCCTATGAGATCAGCGCGGCAGCGTTCCCTGAGCTGTTGGAGGAAAATTCCACTGAGGTGGAAGATCCTACGGAGAAGATCGAAAATGAAGTCAGCTCTGCTTTGGAGACTCAGGCTCAGTACGAGACCTTGGAGGAAGGCGCCCAAGGAGATCAGGTGATGGCGCTCCAGGAACGCTTGTCGGAGCTGGGATATCTCACCGATGAGTACGACGGACATTACGGCGCTACGACTGCCAACTGTGTCAGCAGTTTCCAGGCGGCCAACGGTTTGGAACCTACCGGTATCGCGGATCCCGCCACTCAGGCGGCACTGTTTGCTGAGGGCGCGCTGCGTGCCGACGGCACTCCGCTGCCGGAGGAAGCCGACGCCGCTTCTTCTCAGGATTCCTCTTCCAGTCAGAGTGAAAACTCTGACAGTGAGGGCTCTTCTTCTGAGAATAGTTCCAGTTCCAGCTCTAGTTCTAGTTCTGAGAGCTCTGCGTCTGAAAGTTCTTCCTCGGAGAGTTCCGCTTCTGAGTAAAACAATATGGATCCCACTTGGGGCTGCCGTGGTTCACGGCGGCCCCTTTTTGTTTTGGCGAAGTGGTCTTTACACCGGGATGACCCTCGTGTATAATGGAATTTGACCGCGAAACGCGCGGAAATTTTCCCGAAAAAAGGGGAGGGGAATATGTCTGTTTTTACGAAAGACCGGAGCTTTTACCGGTCCCTGTTTTTGTTGGCGGTGCCCATCTCGCTGCAAAATCTGGTGACTTATGCGGTGAGCTTCGCTGACAACTTGATGATCGGCGCTCTGGGTGACGACGCTATCTCCGGAGTGTATGTGGGCGGACAGCTCCAATCGGTGCTGCAAATGTTCGTGGGCGGCATCGAGGGCGCTATCCTGATCCTGGCCGCTCAGTATTGGGGCAAAAAGGACCGGGAGAGCATCCGTAAGGTGGTGTCCATCGGAGTGAAGTTCTCCTTTGTGGTGGGTCTGCTGATGTCTCTGGCCGCGGTGACTTTTCCCGAATGGATGATCCGCGCGTTTACGCAGGAGGCGGGCGTGATCCAGGAAGGGGCGGCTTACGTGCAGATCGTGGGCTTTACCTACCTGTTCTTCTCCGTGTCTCAGGTGATGATCGCTGCCATGCGCAGTGTGGAGACCGCGAGGATCGGCCTTTACATTTCTCTGATGGCTATGGTGGTGAACATTGGGCTGAACTATGTGTTCATCTTTGGCAAGCTGGGATTTCCGGCAATGGGAGTCCGGGGCGCCGCTATCGCCACACTGATCTCCCGGATCATGGAGATGTGCGCCGGGGTAGGGTATGTGTTTTTCGTGGACAAGAAGCTGCGTTTCGGCCTGCGGGACCTGCTCCACACGGACCGGCAGCTTTTGAAGGATTTTATCCGCTATGGTTTACCTGTGATCGGCGGTCAGGTGGTGTGGTCGGTGAATATGTTGGCCAACACCAAGATCTTGGGCTGTTACAGCGCTGGGGTCATTGCCGCTACCAGCATTACCGGCATGCTCCACAACTTGATCTACGTATGGATGAATGGCCTTTCTTCCGCGGTGGGTATCATCACCGGAAAGACGGTGGGAGCCGGACTTTACGACAAGATGAAAGAGTATTCCAAAACGGTGCAGGTGATCTTCCTGTTTGTGGGACTCATCTCCGGCGCGCTGGTATTTTTGGCCAGGGACGGGTTCATCTCCCTGTATAACGCCAGCCCCGAGGCCCAGGAGTATTGCCGGCAGTTCATCAACGTGATCTCCGTTACCATTATCGGCACCTGCTACCAGGCTGCCTGCCTGTTCGGGCTTGTGAAGTCCGGCGGAGATATTTCCTTTGTATTTAAGAACGACAGCATTTTTGTGTTCCTGGTGGTGATCCCCTCCGCGCTGATCTCCATGTGGCTGGGCGCACCTCCCTGGGTGGTGTTCGCCTGCCTGAAGTGTGACCAGATCCTCAAGTGCTTTGTGGCCATTGTGAAGATCAACCGGTACAACTGGATGAAGAATCTCACTCGGGATACCAAAACACAAGAGGAGGGTGCGGCCGATGGAGCGTAATCATTCCCAGCTGCGGGGTGTTTCCCTGCTGACCCTCACCGCCCTGATTTGGGGTGTGGCCTTTGTGGCGCAAAGTGTGGGTATGGATTATCTGGGTCCCTGCGCCTTTAACGGAGTGCGGAATTTCATTGGCGGAGTCGCTCTGCTGCCGGTGATCGCCTTTGCGTCCCGGCTTCGTAAAGCGCCTCCCGCGGGGGAGGAGGAAATTTCTCCCGCCCTGAACAGAAAACGGACCCTTCTGTGGGGAGCCGTTTGCGGATTGCTGCTGGGCAGCGCCAGCCTTCTTCAGCAGGCGGGCATGCAGACAGCTTCCGCCGGAAAGGCTGGGTTCTTGACTGCTCTTTACATCGTGATCGTCCCGGTACTGGGCATGGTTTTGGGCCGCAGACCCGGGCTGAAGGTCTGGGCCGGAGTGGTGCTGGCGCTGTTCGGGGCCTATCTGCTCAGCGTGAAGGGCGGGGAAGGCATCGCCTTGGGAGATCTGCTGGTGATATGCAGCGCTCTGGTGTTTTCGCTGCACATTGTGGTGATCGATTTCGTGCCAGCTCACGTGGATGGGGTAAAGCTGTCCTGTATCCAGTTTTTTGTGGCCGGAGCTCTCTCCATGGCGTTGGCACTGGGATTGGAATCGTTCACCCTTTCGGATATCCTCTCCGCCTGGGTGCCTCTGCTGTACACGGGGGTGATCTCCAGCGGTGTGGGGTACACTCTCCAGATCCTGGGACAGCGGACCGTGAACCCCACGGTGGCTTCCCTGATCATGAGTTTGGAATCCGTGTTCGCCGCTTTGGCGGGCTGGGTGTTGTTACGCCAGCCTTTGTCGCCCCGGGAGATCGCAGGGTGCGTTTTGGTGTTCTTGGCTGTGGTGTTGGCTCAGCTTCCTGGGAAAAAGCCTGCGGAAGAACATGGAAAATAGAAAGTAGAATCAGAATGAGGCCGCCTCATAGACTTTTTTCTCCCCTTAGGGTAAGATGGGGGTAGGATCTATCGAAGAAAGGAAGAGGTCTGTGATGCGGATCATCGAAACGAAAAATTATCAGGAATTGAGCGCGCTTGCTGCGGACCTGATCGGCGCCCAGCTGCTGTTGAAGCCCCGTTGTGTATTGGGATTGGCCACGGGTTCCACTCCTATCGGCACCTATGAGAAGCTGGTGGAGGCCTACAAAGCCGGCCGGCTGGATTTTTCCCAGGTCCGCACGGTGAATCTGGACGAGTACTGCGGCCTGTCCGGGGAACATCCCCAAAGCTACCGCTATTTTATGGACAAGCATCTGTTCAGCCAGGTGAATATCCTTCGGGAGAACACCCACCTGCCCAACGGTGCCGCTCCGGATCCGGAGGTGGAATCCCGCCGGTACGAAGCGTTGGTGGAAAGCCTGGGTGGGGTGGATCTTCAGCTTTTGGGGATCGGTCACAATGGCCACATCGGCTTTAACGAGCCTACGGACAGTTTCCCGCCGGCGGTCCATCCCGTGGAATTGACGGAAAGCACCATCCAGGCCAATTCCCGGCTGTTCGACAGGATCGAGGACGTGCCCCGAAAGGCGATCACCATGGGTATTGGCACCATTTTGAAGGCGGATAAGATCCTGCTCGTCGCCGGGGCTGATAAGCGCGCCATCGTTGAGGAAGCTCTCACGGGCAAGGTGACTCCTTTGGTCCCTGCCTCTGTGCTGCAGCTTCATCGTGACGTGACTGTCATCACCTGCCGAGAAGGGTAATTTCCCTAGGGCGGGACCGGTTTCCGCCGGGGAAGGGAGAATACCATGGGAAAGACGAAACGCTGTCTGCTGGATCTGGGGCTGGCGCTGCTGTGTGTGGGTCTTGGCCTGCTGCTGCCCTGGGCGTTCCAGTGGGTGAGAAACGGGGAACAGGTACTGCTTCTGCTCCATCTGCCAGTCTTGCTGTGCGGGATGCTCTGCGGGCCGGCGTACGGTCTTTCTTGCGGTATGCTCATCGCCTTGCTGCCTCAATTCCTGCCGGGGGTTGCGGGGGTATCCCTGTCCACGGGGGAGCTTTGGGAACTGGCGATCTATGGGTTCTTGGCCGGGTTGCTCACCTATCTGCTGGCGGCGGCTCCTCCGGTGCTCAACGTGTGTGTCTCCCTGCTGGGGGCCATGCTGCTGGGCCGCGTATTCTGGGGGTTGCTGGAAGCCTTTGTCTTTTCATCGGGCTACACTTGGAGCATGTGGGTGAGAGAATCCTTTGTCATCTGCCTGCCTGGGATCGTACTTCAGCTGGCAGTGATTCCCCTAGTCACCTTGGCGCTGCGCAGATGCAATGTGGCGGCCAAACCCTGACATGAACCATTAAGCTGTATACATATGAAAATGAAAAGGACCTCAAGCGAAACGCTTGGGGTCCTTTTTTGCTGTGTTTGAGGAAGGGGGTCAGTCTCGGAGGATCACTCCGTGACCGTCGTACATGCGGGAGGGGGAAGCCGTCAGCAGCAGCACGCCTTCCACAAAGCCCCAGATGGCGATGACCACGGTGGCAAGCCCGCAGGTGAATATACCGCCGATGAGAGAGACCAACAGCTGCACCACGCCTCGGGTAGTGAAACCCAGATAGAAGTTGTGGATGCCCAGAGTTCCCAACAGGATGCCCAGAAGTCCGGCGGCCATCCGGCTCTTCTGCATGTAGCCGGCGGGGGGGACATTGTACTGGGGCTGATAGTAGGTCTGCTGAGGAGGCTGAGTGTATTGGGGAGGCTGGTACTGGCCGCCGTTGTATTGGGGCGCGCCGTACTGGGGAGCTCCATATTGCGGAGCTCCGTACTGGGAGGCGCCGTACTGAGGCGGCACCTCATAAGCTCCTGTCTGCTGATATTCCGGCTCCGGCTGAGGAGGTACGGGGGCCTGGGGCGGTTCCGGAGTCTGGAAAGGATCGCCCTGGTAAGGGGTCCCCTCGTTGGGGTCAAAAGTCAAATGGGGCACCTGCTGTCCGTAGGGGTTAGCGTTGGGCTGGGTAGGTTCCGCCTGCTGTGTCTCCTGGACAGGCTGGGCTTGCTGAGGTTCCTGAGCGGGCGCGCTTTGGACGGGCTGTTCCTGAGGCTGAGAGGCAGGTTCTGGCTGAACGGCCTGAGGTTCCTGACCTTGTAGCTCTTTGTTATCAAAATCAGTCATAAAAGTTCTCCTTTTCAAAGCTTCAAGGGTGAGTTAGTCTTTTAAGAATACGCCGTTAGCGTCGGTGTTGATGCGTCCGTCTAAAATACGTACGCCGTCCACGATGCCCCAGATAAACATGATGATCGCTCCAATACCGCAGGTGAACAGCGTCAGCAAAACCTGCATCAGGCCCCGGGAAGTGTTTCCCAGATAAAAACTGTGGATGCCGTAGGTGCCCAACAGGATCGCCAGGATCCCAGCTGCCATTCGACTCTTCTGAGCGTAGCCGGGAGGGGGATCCATACCGGCTTGGGGCTGGTATTGGGGTGGGTTGTACATGGGCTGCTGATTGGAATTTTGGTTGTAATTGTAATATTCAGGCATAGAGATTCCATTCCTTTCCCGTGGTGCCGGGGCCAAGCCAGGACCCACAGCGATGTATATTCCAGCGGTGATGACATGGGATATGTTTCACTTTCAACTTTATCTTACACTATGGGTTTTTAGAAATCAAGACGACGGTCCCCAAAGTAAGATAAAATTAAAGACTGAAAGATTTTTTTTATTTTTTTTCGAAAAGTTGTCCTCTAGAGGACAACTTTTTTGGGTTTTGTAGGGGGGGATGGAAGGAGGTTTCCAATCCCCCTTCCGGAAAGGAGGAAACGATGCTGGGATTCCGAAAGAAGGAACAGACCGCGGCGCTGAGCGTCCAGACCCGCCCGGAGGAGGCGTTCCGTCTGGATAGGGGCGTGTCTCCCGGTCCGGGGGAACGGGCTCTGTACCGGGCGCTGCGGGAGTGCGTGCCCATCATTGACGCGTCCATCAACAAACTGCGCCGGCTGTTGGGAAGTTTCCAGGTGGAGTGTTCCGACCCACAAGCCCAAGAGGGACTGCGGCACTTCTTGGAGGACGTGCAGGTGAACGCCGCCGAGCAGGGGATCGACGCCTTCTTGGGGGTGTACTTCGAGGAGCTGCTCACCTACGGCAACGCGGTGGGAGAGATGGTCTTGGGGGGCGGCCAAGTGGCAGCCTTGTACAACGCCTCTCTGGACAGTGTGGAACTGGAACAGGCCGGTCCCCTGGAGGTGAAAGTCTCTGTGTGGGACGGGACGAAAAAGCGGACCTGTCCTTACCCGCAGCTGCTGCTCATCTCCGCTTTGAACCCGGAGGCTGGTTGTGTCAAAGGAACGTCTCTGCTGAGAGGGCTTCCCTTTGTCAGCGAGATCCTGCTGAAGGTGTACAAGACCTTGGGCGTCAACTGGGACCGACTGGGGAACGTGCGGTTCGCCGTCACCTGCAAGCCGGACCCCACAGGGCTTTACGCCGGAGAGCGGGCCCGCCAGATGGCAGAAGAGTGGAAACGGGCCATGCGCAGCGGAGAGGTCAGCGATTTCGTGGCGGTGGGAGATGTGTCCATTAAAGCCATCGGGGCGGACAACCAGATTTTGGACAGCGACGTGCCGGTGCGCCAGATGCTGGAACAGATCGTGGCCAAACTGGGAGTGCCCCCCTTCCTGCTGGGACTTTCCTGGTCGTCCACCGAGCGGATGTCCAGTCAGCAGGCGGACATGCTCACCAGTGAATTGGACGCCTACCGTCGGGTGCTCACTCCGGTGATCCGAAAGATCTGCCGCACATGGCTGACACTGGCGGGGTATGATCCCTGGTGCAATGTGGAGTGGGACGAGATCACCATGCAGGACGAAGTGGACCATGCCAATGCCCGGTACCTGAACGCCCAGGCAAGGCAGCTGGAACAAAAGGAGGAGGAGACATGAAGGAAGGCTTGGTGGAAAAAAGCCTGACTCAGGGGCTTTCCGCCCCGGACATGGAGAAGATCAATCAATATACCCGCAGGGCGTACAGTCCGGAAGAGGTATACGCTTTTTCCCTGGTGCTGTGTGACAACGAGGTGGACCGGGACTTCGAGCGGTTTTCCCTGGAGGCTCTCAAGGGCTTAAAGGAACTGTTCCCCGGCAAGACCTGCCTGTTCGACCACGAACGGCGCAGCGCCAGTCAGACCGCTCGGATCTATGATACGGCTTTGGAGGAAGAGCCGGGAAAGACCACCCAGGCAGGGGAAGTGTACACGAAGCTCACCGCGAAAGCCTACCTGCCCCGGACGGAGAAGAACCAGGAAGTTATCGAGCTGATCGAAAGCGGCATCCTGAAAGAAGTGAGCGTGGGGTGCAGCATGAAGCGTTCCGTATGTTCTATCTGTGGGAAAGAGCACTGCGGCCATGTAAAAGGTCGGACCTATGATGGGGAGCTGTGTCATCACGTGCTATCCGAGCCCGCGGACGCTTACGAGTGCTCCTTCGTGGCGGTGCCTGCTCAGCGGGCTGCCGGCGTGGTGAAGCACTTTGAAGAGGACGAGCCCATGGATCTGGAAAAATGCCTGGAAGCCGCGGGCAGCCAGGGGCTGCGTTTAACGAAATCCCAGGCGAGGGAGCTTTTGGCTGTGGTGAAGGAATGGAAGGAGCAGGCCCGGTGGGGACGCTCCTACCGGGAGAAGCTCACAGGGGATGTGCTGCGGTACAGCGCCATCCTTCAGCCGGAGCTGCCCCGAGCCGTGATGGAAGCGGCAGTGAAAGGACTTTCCGTAGGGGAGCTGTCCCAGATGGCTCAGACCTACGAGAAGATGGCAGGCAAGAGGCTTCCCCTGCGGCCCCAGCTGGCCATGGATCAGCCTAGGGAACATACCCAGGACAATGGGGAATTTCGTATTTGACAAACTTTAAAGGAGGATTTTCATTATGGCAAGATTCGAACAGATCACTTTGGAAAAGGGGATGTACAACGTCCCCGGCAAGACCTTCACTCAGGTGCTGGAAGAACTGGACAGCTCTGAGAACTACCGCGGCACTCCCCTGGAGGGCCTGGACGCTTTCCAGCGTCAGCTCAAGCGTTTCGACATCAAGGTGAGCGGTCCTGGTTCCGACCCTGTGGAACAGTTCTTCGCCACCACTGGCGGCGCGGCTCTGTTCCCGGAATACGTGGCCAGAGCGGTGCGCCAGGGTATGGAGCGCGCCAGCAAAGTGACCGATCTGGTGGCCACTGTCACCAAGATCGACGGTCTTGACTACCGTACCATCGATCCCGATGGCGGTGAGTGGGAGCCTACTGTGGTGGCTGAGGGCACTGCTCTGCCCCAGACTACTCTGCGTACCAGCGCCGGTCTGATCGCTCTCCAGAAGCGGGGCCAGGTGCTCTCTACCTCTTATGAGGCTCTGCGCCTTCAGAAGCTGGACCTGTTCACCGTCACTCTGGGGCAGATTGGCGCGGGTATCGCCGCCGCCCAGATGAACGACGCTGTGGATACTCTGATCAACGGTGACGGCACTAAAGAGGGCATCTCCTTTGCTTCCAGCACCTCTCTGAGCTACGCGGACTTTTTGAAGCTGTGGGCCAGCCTGGCGCCCTATCAGCTGAATGTGATCGTTGCCGGTACCGACGGTATCCAGAAGCTGCTCCAGATCGAGGAGTTCAAGGATGCCCAGGCCGGACTGAATTTCCACGGTACTGGGAAGCTGTGCACTCCTTTGGGTGCTACCCTGGTGCATGTACCTGGCATGGAAGACGGCAAGATCATCGCGCTGGACAAGAACTGCGCGCTGGAAATGGTCCAGTCTGGTGACGTGTGCATCGACAGCGGCAAACTGGTGGATCGTCAGCTGGACGAGATCGCCATCAGCTCCACTGCTGGGTTCGCCCGGATTTTCTCCGGCGCAGCTCAGGGCGTGAGCTACACTGCGGGCTAACAAGGACAGGCGGGAGGAGGGGGACGGCTGTCCCCCTTTTTCCTTATTTCATCATGGAACGGCGGCGTGGAACCGCCGGAAAGGAGGAAGCGATGGAATTAGATCTGACAGCGGTGAAAACGGCCTTTCAGCGTTTCAGCGGCGAGACCGCCAACGAAGAGGGAACAGACCGGGAAGCCTTGTGTGGAGCGCTGTGTGCCCAGTGCATCAGGCAGATCCAGGGACAGCTCCGGCCAAGTCTCACCGAGGAGGAGTTCGCCCTGTGGGAAAGTGCCTTGGAGGAGCTGGCTGCGGCGGAAGCCTTTTACCAGCTGCTGCTCACTGACGAAGCTGTAACGCCTCAGAGCTTGACGGCGGGAGACTTGAAGCTCACCGGGGGAGAGGGCAGCGTGAAAGCGGCCCGGTTGGCGGAGGAAAAACGGAAAGCGGCGTCCCCTGCCCTGATGGAGACCGCCTTCTATTTCGGGGCCATCAGAAAGGAGGTGCCCCATGACACCAAGGAGTGACGCTCTGTTTCGCAGGGTGGGCACAGTGACCTTGATCCGTACCGACGGCAGTCAGGTCCAGGGGTTCGGAGCGGTAATCCCCTGGGGCGAGGAACGGTCCGACTTGTGGGGGGAACGTTCTCACCCGTTGGGAAAGCTGACGGCGCCGCTGTACCGGTTTGTGGGCAGTTTCCCGGAACTTTTGGACGCCCGGGGAGCCAAGCTGACTCAAGGGGATCAGTCCTACCGGGTGCTGCTGCCGGAGACGGTAACCCTGGCGGGAAAGCGTGTCTTTGAGAGAGCCCTTCTGGAAAGGTGGGAAAGTGATGACGGGAACTGAGCTTTTGGAGCAGCTTTTGGAGCTTTTGGAGGAACAGGTGGCCGGTGTGGAGTTCCGGCGTGCCTGGGCGCCTGGATGGGGCTCACGGCTGCTGGAAAGACCGGTGGTCAGCGGTGAGGTGGCATCTCAACGCAGGACCGGAGCCTCTGTGGAGACCGTGGCGCGGCTCAATGTGTTTGGACCGGAGGCATCCCAGCGGGAAGAAACAGCGTCGGCGGTGGAAGAAGCAGTGCGGACGTCGTGCCCCGGCTGTGAGGAGTTTTCACGGGGTGAAGAGCAGGTGGACAGCGTGACAAAGCTCCCCTTCTTGCCGCTGAAATTAGTGTTTTCCAGCGGGACTGACGTTGGCGTCCAGGGTCTGACAGTGATCTTGGGCGGGAAAAGCTACACTGTGGCGGGCGCTACGGTGACTGTGACCCTTTCCGGGGAAGAATTGGTGTCTGTGGGGGAGGACGTGCCTTTTGGGGTGCGGAATTCCCAAACACAGTATCAGGTGGAACTGGATGGCATCGATACCACTGGTTTGGAAGGCTTGGCGGTGTTCACTGCACAAGTGGGCAGCAAGGAATACACGGGATGCCGGTGGAAAAAGCTGGATCTGCAGGGAGGCAAGGCCACTTTCCTGGCGGCAGGCTATGAGGAAAAGGAGGATGGTCAATGAACGAGGAGAAGATCGTTGGTAACAGGGACAGTGCCGAGCAGATTTCCCGGGAAGTGGAACGGGACAGCCGGCGGTATCCGGCGTCCTTTTAACGGGAAGGAGGCGGTCTTATGCGGTTGATGGGCATGCGTTTCCGGGATTTCACCTGGCGGGACAATCCTGTGTCTTTGAAGGTGGTCAATTCTCGGAACGTACTGGAAACAAAGATCCCCTACGGGATGACCAAAACGGAAGAACTGGGCCGGGAGCGGCGGAAAGTCACCGGGGAGGGATACTTCGCCGGGGAAGATTGTATGGAAGTTTGGAACCAGCTGCAAGCTACTTTCGCGCAGCAGGGCCCAGGGATTTTGCAACTGCCGGGAGTGGCGCCTTTCTGGGCGCTGATGGACAGCCTGGAGCTGATCGGCGCTCAGGGGAAAGACCTGGTCCGGTACGCCTTCACCTTTACGGAGTGGGATGCCCAAGGTGAGTTCCTGGGCAGCGGTGTCTATGTGGCGCAAGGCGGAGAAAGTCTGTGGGATTACGCCAACCGATGGGGGCTTTCCATCGAGGTTTTGGTGAAGGCAAATCCCCAGATGCAGGATATCTGCAACATGAAAGAAGGAGAAAAGGTGGTGATCCCATGACATTTTGGGGGGAATTGACAGACGGAACGGAGATGCTGCTGGGAGAACCCACGGAAGCCCAGCTCTGTTACGACAGCGACGCTCCCGCCGACCAGTTGACCGCGGTTTTCCCCGCGGAAAAACTGTGGGAGGATCTGGCGGTGGTCCGGGTGTTCCATGAGGGAGAAGTGGTGTTTGGCGGTATTGTGGACGAGCAGAACACACGGCTTTCCGGAGACGGTTTTTCCGTGGAGCTGGTGTGCCGCAGCTGGGAGGCTTTGCTCTTGGACAACGAGGCAAAACCGGCAGTGCTGCGCACTCCTTCTCTGGCGTCTTTGTGGGAGAAATATTTCAAGCCGCTGGGGTTTCTGGACATCCAGGGAGACATGGAGCCGAAAGCGGCTGAACTCACCGTGGAAAAAGGGGTGAGCTGCTGGGAACTGCTGGAGAGCTTCTGCCAGACCTATCTGGGAACCGTGCCCTATGTGGACGGAGCCTGCGTGCTCCATTGTGAAGGGGTGCCCGAAAGCCGGATGACCGCGGGTCGGGTCCTTTCCGCGGAGTATTCCCGGCAGCCCTGCAAACAGCTGAGCGCGGTGTGGCAGCAGAGTTTTCGCGGCACGTACGACACTCCTTTCCGGAATACGGCAGCCTGGGGCGTAAAACGCCAGCGGTACGTGAGCATGGAAGAAAGCCGGGACCCCAGAGAGCTTTTGAAAGAAGGAGAAAAGGAGAGCCGACTGCTCACAGTAGAGTGTTTGGGAAACTGCTGGCCTGACCGGGGTGCCCTGGTGACGGTAGAGGCGCAGAAACTGGGTAGTTTTACCGGATGCCCTGTAAAATCTGCCCGTTATACCCGGGGCAGCTATGGAGAGAGGACAAAGCTGGTCTTGGAAGGAGTGAGTGCCTGATGTGGCTTACAAAACTGGGGATCCGGTCCGGTGGGACGAAAATGAGCCGGGGCGAGGTCTCCGGCAAGGGAGAGGAACTTCGTGTCCAGGGGGAAAGCGAATATCACTACCCGGAGATGCTGTTTCCCTATGGATACGCCAGTGCCGCGGAGGACGGCAACAGAGTGGTGATGTTGGACGGAGTCTGTGCGGGGCTGGCGGCTGTCCCTGATGGGCAGCTGGCCCAAGGCGAAGTCCGCCTTTACTCTGCCGGGGGAGCGGAGATCCTGCTGAAAAATAACGGGGAAGTGGTCATCAACGGTCAGAACTTCCCTGCGAAAGATTGAGAAGGGAGGTCGTGTATGGATCTGAAATGGGAGCCGGGAGGCGTAGTGTTAGGGCCAGGGGGCATCCCTAAAACAGTGACCGGGCTGGAGGAGATGCTGCAAAATGTGGCGTTGCGGCTCAATTTGCATCGGGGAGGACTTCCCTATGATCCGGAATTGGGGAGCGGGCTTTTTCAGTTGGATCCCCAGGAGGAAAACAGTTCCCAACGGGCTTGGTCTCTGGCAAACGAGACCCTGATGGACTATCCCGGTGTGCGGGTCATACAAGCCAGCTACGACACGGAAGAAAAAATGTGGGTCTTTACGGTGGAAACGCCTTTGGGTAGGGGCCGGGTGACAGCCCGCGGAAAGGAGGAAACAAATGGATCGTTTTGAGGAGATTCTCCAGCGCATGGAGGAAACATATGAACAGGAAAGCGGATGCAGTGTGGAGGTAGTCTCTGAAGTGGGATTGCGGCTGCGGGTGCTGGCCGGGGAACTCCATCGGCTGGACGCTTCGCTGGATTGGCTGGAACGGCAGGCTTTTCCCCAAACAGCGGACGGGGAGCATCTGGATCTTCACGGCGCCCAAAGGGGCGTGATCCGGCGGGAGGCGGTGAAGGCTACTGGCGTGGTGTCCTTTTCCAGATATCTGCCTCTGTCTTTTGACTTAGTGGTTCCAAAAGGGACCGTGTGCGCCACTTCGGGTGAACCGGTGGTGGAGTATGTGACAACAGAGGAAGCGGTGCTGAAATCGGGAAAGCTGACCATCGATATCCCTGTGGAGGCTGTGGTGGCCGGCGCGTCCGGCAACGCCGCCGCAGGTTATGTGACTACGCTGGTCAATGCGCCCGTGGGTATCAATTACGCGGCCAATGAAAGCGCGATCACAGGAGGAAAGGATCCTGAGGAAGACGAGGAGTTCCGCCAGCGGGTGCTGAACGCTTACAGCATGAGTTCCAGTGGCGCCAACGCTGATTACTACAAGCAAGTGGCCGAGAGCCAGGAGGGTATTACAGAGGCTCAGGTAGTGCCTCGTGTCACCGGGGCGGGTACCGTGCTGCTGTATCTGTGGGGAGAAGGAGCCGCGCCTTCTCAGGAAGTGATGGACGCTGTGAAAGAAGAGCTGAATAAGCAGCGGGAGATCGGCGTGACAGTAACGGTGATGGCCGCTCAAACAACGACGATCAAAGTTCCGGTCCAGATCAAGGTGGCTGAAGAAGTGGATCTGGAATGGGCCAAGGAAGAGTCCAAAAAAGCCGTTGAGGCCTATTTCAATGGTTTGGGCATCGGTGAAGGGTACTGCCTGGGTGAGATCAGCAAGGCAATCGTGGACAAGGTCCCGGTGCTGGAAGTGGCGTTCCCCAGTTCCTTTACCAGCGTGGACGGCGTGCTTGGGTACTTGATCCGTCCCAGCACCATCACAGTGGAGGAGATAGCATGAGAGCGCTGGAACACATGAAGCAGGTGATGGATCGGACGGGCCTTTACGAGTTTACGGGAAATTCCGCTGTGGAGTGGGAATTGGCGGCCTATGACGCGGGGTTCTCCCTGCTGGAAGAGCGGTTCGATAAACTCCTTGGGGATCTGTTCGTGGATACAGCCAGCCGGGAGCGGATCGCTCAATGGGAAGCGCTTTTCCGCGTTCAGCCTGCTTTGGCAGATCTGGATGACTGTCGGGAGACGGTGCGGCAACGGTTTTCGATCCATCCCGATGGTTTTAAACCTCAGGCAGTGGGAGAAGTTCTTCCTGCCGCGGGGGTGCGCGGACTGCTTTTGGAGGAGACAAAGAAATTGGTTGTCCTGCTGGGCCGTCTGATGGGGATCAACCAAAGCGAGGCGGACCGGGAATTGGATCGGCTTTTGCCCTCGCACATCCCTTGGTCCTGGGATGATTCCATCACTTGGGTAGCGTTTGATGCCTATCCGGCCACCTTCCAGGATTGGGATGAATTGGGACGCACTTGGCAGGAGCTGGATCAGATCACCCGGGAGGAACTGGAAGCGAGTTTTAAGAGTTAGGAGGAATCGATATGGCAGCAAGCAATCATTCTCAGAGGTTGGGACTTTCCCTCTGGGAGCAGACCGATCGCCCGGAATGGGCGGATTTTTTGCAGGACAACCAGAAGCTGGAAGATACGGTGGGGGCACACGTTCAAAATGACGCTCTCCATCTTACCGCAGAGGAAAAGGAGTATCTCAGCCACCGGGCAGCTGTGATGACCTATACAGGTACCGGCAGCGGAGGGGCATCTGTGACACTGCCTTTTCTGCCTAGGAAGCTGGCAGTGTCCGCTCAGGGCAAACCGGCCATGGCTCCCCATGAGGGCGAGGGCTGGGACGTGTTTTCCCAGGTGTGGATCCAGGGGGATACCCAAGCCTATGGAACGGGAGGAGTCCAAGTGACGGAGGAGACTTTGCAGGCACAGTTTTCTGAGGGGGCCTTCGCCGAAGGCACAGGGCTGTACCATGCCCTGAACCGCAGCGGTGTCACTTACGTGGTGGAGCTGGAAGCGTAAAAGAATTGACGGCGGCGGGTTTCTGTACTATGATAAAGGCTGCCCAGACCATTTGAAAAAAGGAGGGACAGCCTCTTGTATGAAAATGAGATCCGTCCCCAGCGTGCTATGCTGGTCTCGCTGGACACGGGAGAATACGACGCAGAAATCTCTTTGGCAGAGTTGGAAGAACTGACCCGCACTGCCGGGGCAGAACCTGCCCTTACCCTTACCCAGAAACGTCCTGCTCCGGAGACCGCTACCTGCATTGGATCCGGCATGGTGGAACAAGTGGCGGAGCTCTGTTCCCAGCAGGAGATCGACTTGCTGATCTTTGACAGGGAATTGACGCCCACCCAGATCCGTAACTTGGAAAAGGCCTGTGGTGTCCGTGTGATTGACCGCACTACCTTGATCCTGGACATTTTCGCCCAACGGGCCCGGAGTAAGGAAGGTAAGCTGCAAGTGGAGCTTGCACAGCTGCGGTATCTGCTGCCCAGGCTTTCCGGTCAGGGCACGGCCTTATCCCGGTTGGGCGGTGGTATTGGCACCCGAGGACCTGGCGAGACTAAGCTGGAGACTGACCGGCGGCATATCCGGCGGAGAATCGGTAGTCTGAGAGAACAGCTGCGAGACGTGGAGGCGGCCCGGGAGGTCATTGAACGGCGGCGCAGGAAAGACGGTACCGTGACCGTGGCATTGGTGGGTTACACCAATGCCGGGAAGAGCACCCTGATGAATCAGCTGACCCAGGCGGGGGTACTGGCGGAGGATAAACTGTTTGCCACTTTGGATCCCACTGCCCGGGCGCTGAAACTGCCTTGCGGCAAAACGGTAATGCTCATCGACACGGTGGGACTGATCCGCCGGCTGCCTCACCATTTGGTGGAGGCCTTTAAATCCACTTTGGAGCAGGCGGCTACGGCGGATATCTTGCTCAACGTGTGCGACGCTTCCAGCGGGGAAGCTAGAGACCACCTGGAAGTGACCAATTCCCTGTTGAACGAACTGGGAGCGGCGGGGCATCCCATCATCCCGGTGCTGAATAAGTGGGACGCTGTGGAGGATCCGGATATGGCTCCGCGGTTGCCGGGTGCGGTGCGTATCAGCGCCCTTACCGGTGAAGGGATCGACCGGCTTCTGGAAGCCATCGAGGAGAACCTTCCGGAAAAGACTTTTCCGGTGGAACTGCTGCTTCCCTTTGCCAAGACCGGGTTGGCGGCCAAACTCAGGGAGGAGGGCGCGGTGCTCTCCGAGGAATACGTCCCTGAGGGCCTGCGGCTTTCCGCTCAGGTGGACCAGCGGCTTTACGGGTTGGTGAAAGACTACGAGATCACTCCCTGAATGGAGAAATAAAAAGGCGGTCGGAGAAAACTCTCCGGCCGCCTTTTTGCATGAAAGAAAGCGATCAAGTCTTATTCGGATAACTGGGAAAATGATACGCCCTCGGTGAGAATACTGTTGGTTATCCGTTCTACCAGATCCTGGCAATCTTGTTGGGTAGGGATTGCGTAAGCGCTTCCTAGAGCGGTCACCTCCACTGCCATGGAATCATCAGGGAGAGGGAACAACGATGATCTGGACCAATGGAGAGTGGTGGTTTTTTCGTCTGTTTCCGGATCGACACCTACAACATATCCTTGAGAACCGAACGCGTAAATGTCCACGTTCTCTACTTGATCGTTGGCTTTGTCCAAAAGAGACGAGAACTCGTCAGCCCATTTTCCGGAAAGTCCTAGAGAGAGAAATGTTACGTGAAACAGCTGGTATGCCTCCTGCTTGTTGTTAAAACCTGAAACAGAGATGTAAATCGGTTCTCCCTCAGCGGAATACTCTGCGGTTCCGGTCACATAGATGTCCTTGCCGCAGATTTCCTCCCATGGAACGGGACCCTTCCAAATGCTTTCCCACTCCTCTTGGCTCAGGGCGACCCCGTGATATGTGCCTTCGGAGGCCAGATTGCGAGGAGCAAGGTAGTCGTCGGTAAAAGAGTTTAGAAATTGAAGATCGTCGTTAGAACCGATCAAACTGTCAAATTGCAAATGAAGTTTCCCGGTCTCTGATACGCTGGAGTCGGATTGGGCAGAGAGGGTCCCCTTCTGGTCCAGGAGGGGAAGGACCACTGGGTGTTCCACCAGCTGGAAGGTGGCCTGTTCTGCCAGTTCCCGGGCTTCTTGATCCTCAAATCCCCACTGGTCCGAGGAGACGCCTAGGGCTACCCCGGTGGAATCTGTGCCCTCCTGTTGGAACATGGTCCAATAGGTGGTGGTGTCATCGGAAAAGGATTCCTGAGTTTCCGGGTCTACATAGCCCCGGCCACTGTGGGTAACGGCGGCCCACACATCTGTACCGTTCGCTTGATTGTTGGCGCTTTCTAGGAAGGAGCACACGTCTTGGGCTTCACAGCGAGGAAGCTGGCCGGGCTGCAAATACAGAACAAAAGCATCCATTCCTTGATCTTCCTCTCCCAGGGAGCCTCGGATCATCATCCAGGATACCTCGCCTTTTGGTGAGATGTAGGCGGTGCCGCTTAGGTGGCAGCTCTCCATCCAGGAAAGGCCATCCTGTTTCGCTAGGGAGGAAAGCTCTTCCTCTGTCAAAGCCCGCTCCGTGTCGCCTTCATTTCCCAATACCCAGGAGGTACTCTTTTCGGAGCCGGTATTGTTTTCAGCGAAGTCCAAATGGATTGTCTGAGATAGGGTGTCCTCCAATTCAGGGGCGGAGGTCCGCAGCTGAGTGAGGAACAGCCAGCTGCCCACTCCCACGCACACCGCCAGGACTGCTGCCACAGCCGCCATCCAGGGATGGCGGTAGACTTTCTTAGCAGGCGCGCCCCAGGGGTCGATGTCTTCCAACAGCTTCGGATCGATATCGTTTAAAGCGGTGAGCAAGTCCTTTGCGCTCATTCCAATACCCCCTTTTCTTTTAAGTAGGTCAGCAGTTTTCCGCGCAGTCTGGAAAGCCGGGTAGCGGTGTTGGATTCCGTCATCCCCAGCCGGACGGCCAGTTCTTTATGGGAGCAGGCGTACCAGTAGCGCCCCAGAAAAAGGGCGCGGTCCTTTTTACTCAGTCCCCGCAGAAATCCTTCCAAGGCCGCTTGGAGTTCGTGATAATCCTGAGTCTCTTCTGGTCCGGACGCACCTGACAGGCATTCTTCCAGCTCGGAATAGGCCAGATCGAACTGGCTGTTCCGTTTTTGGGCTGTGTTCCAGTGATAGCGCTTCAAGCACAGGTTCCGTACCACACGCAGAGCATAGGGCAGCAGCGGGTCCGGCTTGGCCGGGGGAATGCTGTCCCACAGGCTAAGATAGGCGTCGTTGACGCATTCCTCAGCGTCTTGAGGATCATGCAGCAGGTTGCCGGCCAGCCGGCGGAGTGGAAGCCCGTAGGTGTCCTCTAAAACGGTCACCGCCTGGGGGGAACGCTCCCAGAACAGCCGGACGATCTCCCGGTCTTTCATCATGGCCATCCTCCTTTCTCCCTCTATCTACATTCTACGCTTTTTCAAAGGAACCTTACAGGTATTTGTAAAAGAAAAGGGGAAAAGAATCTGAGAGAGGCTGGGACTGATTTTGGTTCCCACCTCAAAAAGCTTCTTCCATATAAAGGGAGCTTAAGAGAAAATTCAGAATTTATTGAAGATTTCTTGAGGAGTTTCCCTTATACTAATAGAAAATAAGGAAACGACCCAACCAAAGGCCGAAAAAGGGGAGCGATGTATGGACAAACGGGAACAACGAAGAAAACGCGCGGCAGCTCTGGCGGGTTTGGGACTGTTCGTTGTGTTTACAGCCGTAGTGTTTTGGTTCGTGGGAAAACCCATGATCCAGTTTGTGTCTCAGCCCGATGAATTCCGGAACTGGGTGGACACCCACGGGATCTGGGGGCGTCTGGCTTTCTTGGGGATGATGGTCTTTCAAGTGATCATCGCCATTGTGCCGGGCGAGCCTTTGGAGATCGGCGCAGGGTATGCTTTTGGCGTGGTGGAGGGTACCATACTCTGTTTGCTTGGTACTTTGATCGGTGGGGTCATCATTTTCCTGTTTGTGAAAAAATTCGGGATGCGGTTTGTCACCTTGTTCGTTGACCAAGAGAAGATCCTCTCCTTGAAGTTCCTGCAAAACACCCGCAGGCTCCACTTGGTGGCCTTTATTCTCTTTTTTATTCCCGGAACGCCCAAGGATGTGCTCACCTATATTGTGGGACTCACCCCCATGAAGCTGCCCGCCTGGATCTTCATCACCACAGTGGCAAGGATCCCATCGGTGATTACTTCCACTATTGGCGGCAACGCTTTGGGGACCCAGGAATACCTGTTTGCAGTCATTGTGTTTGTGGTCACTGCGATCATCAGCGGGCTGGGAGTGCTGGTGTATCAAAAGATCACCAAGCACCACGCGGAAAAGGAAGCTCTGGGAGAAGACAGCAGGAAAAAAGACGGACAAGCGTCCAGCGGCTCCGCTGTATGATTTTCTGGATATTCTGTATATTTGTTGTGAAATGGGAAAGGGTTTTGCACCTTTCCTTTTCTTTTTTGGCTAATTTGTAACTGAGTTTGTGCCAGTGTCCTGCGAAAAGAAAAAACTTGCAAAAAACATGAATAAATATGCAATCTGGGCTTGATTTTTCTGGAAAGGGGTGTATAATAGCAAATACAGAGAACAAACAAGACAATCTTTGAAATTGAGATAAAGGAAGGGACCTATCATGGCAAACGAGATCAAAAAAGTGGTGCTGGCTTATTCCGGCGGCCTGGATACTTCTATCATCATCCCCTGGCTGAAGGAAAATTACAATAACTGTGAAGTCATCGCGGTTTCCGGCGACGTAGGTCAGGGCACGGAACTGGATGGTCTGGAAGAGAAGGCTAAAAAGACCGGCGCTTCCAAGCTGTATGTGCTGGATCTGAAAGAGGAGTTCGTCCAGGATTATGTGTATCCCACTGTGAAGGCCGGAGCTGTTTACGAGAACAAGTACCTGCTGGGTACCTCTTTTGCTCGTCCCATCATCGCCAAGGGCATCGTGGAGATCGCCAAGAAGGAAGGCGCTGACGCTATCTGCCACGGCTGCACCGGCAAGGGCAACGACCAGGTCCGTTTCGAGCTGGCCATCAAGGCTTACGCTCCTGATATGAAGATCATCGCCCCCTGGCGTATCTGGGACATCAAGTCCCGTGAGGAGGAGATCGAGTACGCCGAGGCTCACAATATCCCCCTGAAGATCAGCCGTGAGACCAACTACTCCAAGGATAAGAACCTGTGGCATCTGTCCCACGAGGGTCTGGATCTGGAAAACCCCGCCAACGAGCCCCAGTACAACAAGCCCGGGTTCCTGGAACTGGGTGTTTCCCCCGAGCAGGCTCCCGACGAGCCCACCTACATCACCCTGCACTTTGAGAAGGGCGTGCCCACCCAGCTGGACGGCCAGACCCTCTCCGGCACTGAAATGGTGGAGAAGCTCAACGAGCTGGGCGGCAAGAACGGCATTGGCCTGGCGGACATCATCGAGAACCGTCTGGTGGGCATGAAGTCCCGTGGCGTGTACGAAACTCCCGGCGGCACCATCCTCTACCACGCTCATAACAAGCTGGAAGAGCTGTGCCTGGATAAGGAGACCTATCACTACAAGCAGCAGATCGCTCTGAAGTTCGCTGACCTGGTGTACAACGGCCAGTGGTACACTCCTCTGCGTCAGGCTCTGTCCGCTTTTGTGGACTCCACTCAGGAGACTGTCACCGGTGACGTGAAGCTGAAGCTCTATAAGGGCAATATCATCGACGCTGGCGTCACCTCTCCCTATTCTCTCTACGACGAGGAGATCGCCACCTTCGACGAGGACGAAGTTTACAATCAGGCGGACTCCGCTGGATTCATCAACCTGTTTGGTCTGCCCATCAAGGTCCAGGCCAAGAAGGGCTTGACCTACGACAAATAATCAATCGGCGGATCGCCGGAAGAAAATCCATAGGGATAGGGCGGACGAGCGTCTGCCCTTTCCTGCTTCCCAGGGAGGAAAAGCCGTGGAGCAAGTGGATATATTTGACAGACAGGGACGCCCCACCGGTGTGGTCCGGAAGCGGGGCGAACCTCTTGGCCAGGGAGAATACCTGATGGCGGTGGGCATTTGGATCGTGGATGAGGAGAACAACATCCTCCTTACCCAGCGCAGCCCCGAAAAGCGCTGGGCCCCCGGCAAATGGGAAAACACCGCCGGCCATGTGCAGGCAGGGGAGGATTGTGTGACCGCTATCCTGCGGGAAGTGCAGGAGGAGACTGGACTGGTCCTTTCCCGAGAGCAGCTCACCTATTTGGGTGGGGCACGGTCAGGCCACTACCTGGGGAAAAATTATGGGGTGCGCCTGAAAAAGCATCCGAAGAGATTGAGGTTCCAAAAGGGAGAGACCTGCGGCGCTAAGTGGGTCACTCCTGAGGAACTGAAAAAGATGGGGGAGGAAGGGGAGTTGTCTCCCTCGGTGATTTCCCATCTGCGAGGCGGTTATCGCGCCGCGTTCTTAAAGTTTATCGGCCGTGAAGGCAGCACTTTGTTAGGAAAGGACGAAGTCCCATGAAACTGTGGAAAGGCCGCTTCCAAAAGGAAGCCGACCCCAAGACAAACGATTTTAATTCCAGCATCTCCATCGACAGCCGGATGTACCACGAGGATATCCAGGGCAGCATCGCTCACGCCACCATGCTGGGAGAGTGCGGGATCATCGACAAAAGCGAAAGCGAGAAGATCATTGAGGGGCTGAAAGGCATCCTGGCGGATCTGGACTCCGGTGCTCTGGCCATCGATCCGGACGCGGAAGACATCCATACCTTTGTGGAAGGAGAACTTACCGCCCGTATTGGTGACGCCGGGAAGCGGCTCCACACCGCCCGCAGCCGGAACGATCAGGTGGCGCTGGATGTGCGCCTGACGCTTCGTAAGGACTGCGCCGGAGTGAAAGCCCAGCTGAAAGACTTCGTGAAAGTCCTTTGTCAGAAGGCGGAACAGTACAACGCCACAGTGATGCCCGGCTATACCCACATGCAGCGTGCCCAACCCATCACCTTCGGTCACCACCTGATGGCTTACGCGGAAATGGTGCTGCGGGATATTTCCCGCCTGGAGGATGCCTTGAAGCGCATGGACGTGATGCCCCTGGGCAGCGGCGCTCTGGCTGGTACCACTTATCCTCTGGACCGTACCATCACTGCCAAGCTGTTGGGATTTTCCCAGGTGAGCCAGAACAGTCTGGACGGCGTGTCCGACCGGGACTTCTGCGCGGAGATCGCCTTTGACACCTCCCTCATCATGGTGCATCTGTCCCGGTTCTGCGAGGAGCTGGTGCTGTGGTGCTCCTGGGAGTTCCAGTTCATCGAGCTGGACGACGCTTTCTCCACCGGTTCCAGCATCATGCCCCAGAAAAAGAACCCGGACATCGCGGAGCTGATCCGTGGCAAGAGCGGACGGGTGTTCGGTGACCTGATGGCCTTGCTCTCCATGATGAAGGGCTTGCCTCTGGCCTACAATAAGGACATGCAGGAGGACAAAGAAGCCGTGTTTGACGCGGTGGACACCATCAAGTTGTGCCTGACGCCTCTGATCCCCATGGTGGAGACCATGACTGTAAAAGAAGATAAAATGCGGGCAGCAGCTGCCGGCGGGTTCATCAACGCCACCGACTGCGCCGACTACCTGGTGGCGGAGAAGGGATTGCCCTTCCGTGACGCTTATAAGATCACCGGGGAGCTGGTGGCCCTGTGCATCCAGAAGGGGCTCACTTTGGAGACCCTGCCTTTGGAGGAATACAAGAACATCTGCGATAGCTTTGACGAGGGCGTGTATCAGGCTATTTCGTTGGAGAAGTGCGTGAGCGGACGGAAAGTGCTGGGCGGTCCTGCTCCTGAAAATGTGAAAGCCCAGGCCCAGCGTGTTCTGAAGCTGCTGGATGAGGAGGAAAACTGACATGGAAAAGATCAAGGTTGGCGTGGTGGGAGCCACGGGCTACGCGGGCAGCGAGATCTGCCGGCTGATCCTGGGTCATCCCCAGGCGGAACTGACTGCCATCAGCTCGGTGAGCTTTGAGGGCATGGCCCTCAGCGACGTGTACCCCGCCTATTATCAGCTGTGCGATATGGTCTGCGGCACCCAGGAGGAAGTGGTGGAGAAAAGCGACGTGATCTTTGCAGCTCTGCCTCACGGGCTCTCCCAGGAACTGGGAGCCCAGTGCTACGCTTTGGGAAAGACCTTCATCGACATGGGAGCGGATTTCCGCCTGGAAAGCGAAGAAGAGTATAAAGAGTGGTACGGCGGAACGTACCAGGACAAGGCTCTCCATCAGGAAGCGGTCTACGGTTTGCCGGAGTTCTTCCGGGAGAAGATCAAGGGCAAGAAGCTCATCGCTAACCCGGGTTGCTACACTACCGCTGTGCCTTTGGCCCTGGTCCCCGCTTTGGAAGCTGGTTTTATCGAGACTCAGGGCATCATTGCCGACTGCAAGTCCGGCGTCACCGGCGCGGGCAGAAAGCCCAGTCAGTCTAACCATTACCCGGAGCTGAACGAGAGCTTCACCGCCTATAAGGTGGCCAACCACCGCCACACCCCCGAGATCGAGCAGACCTTGTCCAAGATTTCCGGGGAAAAGCTGCAGCTCACGTTTGTTCCTCATTTGCTGCCCATTAACCGGGGTATCCTGGCTACCTGCTATGCCAAGCTGAAGCCCGGTGTAACTGAGGAACAACTGTGGGATGCCTACCACGCCCGATATGACGGGGAATATTTCGTCCGTCTGCTGAAAAAGGGCCAGGTAGCTAATGTGAAGAACGTCCACTACACCAATTTCTGCGATGTGTCCCTTTTTGTGGACAGCCGTACCGGCACTTTTGTTGCTATTTCTGCCATCGACAACATGGTGAAGGGCGCCGCTGGACAGGCGATCCAGAACATGAATCTGAGTTTCGGTTTGGAGGAGACCACTGGCTTGAAGCTGGTTCCTCCCGCGTTTTAATAGAATTGTTCTATAAAGTTGAGTAGAGAGGGGAAATGACCCATGAAGATGATCGAAGGCGGTGTGACCGCGGCCCAGGGCTTTGTTGCCGGGGGGATTCACTGCGGCATCCGCAAGAATAAATCCAAGCCTGACCTGGCTATGATTTACAGCGAGACGCCTTGCGCGGCAGCTGCCGTGTATACCCAGAACCTGGTCAAAGGCGCGCCTATCCTGGTGACTAAGAAAAATATCGAGAACGGCTACGCCAAAGCAGTGATCTGCAACTCCGGCAACGCCAACACCTGCAACGCCGACGGCGTGGAAAAAGCCGAAGCCATGTGCGACCTTACCGCCAAAGCTCTGGGCATCGATCCCCAGGATGTGGTGGTGGCTTCTACCGGCGTTATCGGCCAGGTGTTGCCTTTGGAGCCCATCGAGGCAGGCATCCCGGAACTGGTGAAAGTCCTGAGCTCGGAGGGTTCCAACGGGGCCGCTACCGCTATCATGACCACCGACACCATCGCCAAGGAAGCGGCGGCAGAAGTGGAGATCGGCGGCAAGACCGTGCGCATGGGAGGCATCTCCAAGGGCAGCGGCATGATCCATCCCAATATGGCCACCATGTTGTGCTTTGTGACTACCGACTGCGCCATCACTCCCGCCATGCTGGACAAGGCTATCCATCAGGTGACGGACAAGACCTTCAACATGATCAGTGTGGACGGGGACACCTCCACCAATGACACCTTCGCCATTCTGGCCAACGGTGCCGCTGGAAATGAGGAGATCACCCAGGAGGGTCCGGAATACGAAGCCTTCGTGGAAGCTCTGGAAGCCGTGTGCCGGAAGCTCTCCAAGCTGATGGCTGGTGACGGCGAGGGCGCTACCAAGCTGCTGGTGTGCAAGGTGGACGGTGCCGCCGATCTGGATATGGCCAAGACCGTTTCCAAGAGCGTGATCTGCTCCACTTTGTTCAAGGCCGCCATGTTCGGCGCCGACGCCAACTGGGGTCGTGTGCTGTGCGCCATCGGGTATTCCGGGGCGGCGGTGGACGTGGATAAGATCGACGTGTCTTTCCGTTCCGCCAAAGGTCAGGTGGACGTGTGCAAGAATGGCGCGGGCATTCCCTTCTCCGAGGAGAAAGCTTCTCTGGTGCTGGGCGAGCATGATATCGATATTTTGGTCCACCTCCATATGGGCGAGGTGAGCGCCGAGGCTTACGGCTGCGATCTGACCTATGATTACGTGAAGATCAACGGGGATTACCGTACCTAATGACCGGAAAGGGGGAGCGACCCTTGAACGTAAAGCGGAAAGGCCAGCCTGGGATTGGACCCTGGGATATTGCCGCCGGAGTCATGGCGGGTCTGCTGTTTCTGGTTCTGCTCAGTTTTCTTATTCTGCTTGTGGTGGGTGTGGACCTGCTGCTGGTCTACGCTCTGGAAATGGGTGTAGTGACAGCAGTGTTCCTGCTGTTGGGAATCGGGTTATATTTCGCGGGGAAACGGAGGTTCGCCAAGGTGTGGCGGCGGGTCCTGCTGGGATCCCTGTTCGCCGGCGGGGCCATGATGGTGTTTTTCTGCGCGGCCCTGGTAGCATTGATCGCGTTTAGTTCTGGTCTTTAAGTAAGGAGAGAGGTTTTATGGAAAAGAAGGAGCCTAAACCCCGGAAACTGCGATGGAACGGAAAGCCTGCTTTCTGTGTGTGGGACGGTATCGGTGTGGTGATGAGTTTGGTGCTGATCGTCTATCCCGTTTGGGTCTTTCTGATGATGGTGAGGATCCTGCCGGCTCCGGAAGACAGTAGTTGGGAGAGCGTTTTGGGCATTGTCAGCGTGGCGCTGGGTGTAGTAGGATTCGTGTACTTTCTTGCCCGGTGGAAGCGGATGCTGAAGGTTACCAGCGTTTTTCTGATGATCGGCGTGTTTCTTTGTATCATTCTGATTTTGTTCTTCTTTTTGTATTGGAGAGCGAGTATGTCCATAGAACCGTATATCCACGAGAAACTATATGGGGAATCATAAATGTAAGTGAGGGAGTAGAGCCATGGAAATTTCAAACAACGAACGGGCGAAGGTGCTTGTCCAAGCCCTGCCCTATATCAAGAAATACGCCGGCAAGACCGTGGTGGTGAAATACGGCGGCAACGCCATGATCGACGAGGGTTTGAAAAACGACGTGATGAACGATATCGTGCTGATGCAGCTGGTGGGCATCAACGTGGTGCTGGTCCACGGGGGCGGGCCGGAGATCAACGCTATGCTGAAAAAAATCGGCAAAGAGGGGAAATTCCTTAACGGCATGCGCGTCACTGACCAGGAGACCATGGACATCGTCCAGCAGGTGCTGGCGGGCAAGGTGAATAAAGACCTGGTACAGCGTCTGGAAGACGCCGGCGGTAAGGCTGTGGGCCTGTGCGGTCTGGACGGTTCCCTGCTGAAAGCGGACCAGCTGGATACGAAGCTGGGCTTTGTAGGGGAGATCCGGGAAGTGAATACCCAGATCCTGCAGAACGCCGCGGATAACGGCTATGTGCCCATCGTTTCCACGGTGGCGGCTGGGTATCATGGAGAGGTGTTCAATATCAACGCCGACGTGGCCGCTGCCCGGATCGCCGCGTCTCTGTCCGCCATGAAACTGATTCTGATGACCGACGTGCGAGGGCTTCTCCGGGACAAAGACGACGAGGACAGTCTGATCCCTGTGGTGAACGTCAGCGACGTAAGCCGCCTGAAAAAGGAAGGGATCATCTCCGGAGGCATGATCCCCAAGATCGACTGCTGTGTGGACGCAGTGCGCCGGGGCGTGGGAAGAGCCCACATCATCGACGGCCGGACGCCCCATTCCATTCTGGTGGAGCTGTTTACTGACGAAGGCATCGGTACTATGTTTTATTAACCAGGCTGTGCCTGGAGGCAAGACGCGCACGGGGCTTTGCCCCGAAATAGAGCAAAAAGCGTATAAAACGTTGCCAGCGTTACCTGTTTGAGGAGAGAGCTTTTTGCGTCGCTAGGGCTGCGCCGGGCAGCAAAACTTCCACGCTACTTCGCGGAACTGTTATTTCACAAGGGAGTGATTTCCATGACGTTTGAACAGATCAAGGAGCAAGATCAAGCCTATATTCTCCACACCTATGGCCGGGTGGACGCCGCTCTGGTCAAGGGCAAAAACGCCCGTGCTTGGGACGTGGAGGGGAAAGAATACATCGATTTCACCGCGGGCATCGGCGTGAATGCCTTGGGTTACAGTGACCCTGAATGGGCTGCCGCCGTGGCCAAGCAGGCCGGTGAGATCCAGCACATGTGCAACTACTACTACTGTCCGGAAAACACCGCACTGGCGGAAGAACTGAGCAAAGCCTCTGGCATGGTCAAGGCCTTCTTCTGCAACTCCGGCGCGGAAGCCAACGAGTGCGCTGTGAAGGTGGCCCGGAAATATGGGGAGAAGCGGGGCGCTTACAAGATCGTCACTCTGGTCAATTCCTTCCACGGCCGTACCCTCACCACTCTGGCCGCCACCGGTCAGGAGGGGTTCCACAAGGATTTCCTGCCCCTGACCGAGGGATTTCTCTACGCTCAGGCGGGAGACCTGGAAGGGATCGACAAGTTGCTGGATGGCTCCGTGTGCGCTGTGCTGCTGGAGATGGTCCAGGGCGAAGGCGGAGTGATCCCCATGGAGGAAAGCTTCCTTCAGGGATTGGAAAAGCTTTGCCGGGAGCGTGATGTGCTGCTGATGATCGACGAGGTCCAGACCGGTGTAGGCCGCACAGGCACCTTCTATGCCTATCAGGGCAGTGGGATCCACCCCGACGTGGTGACCACCGCGAAAGGTCTGGCAGGCGGCCTGCCCATCGGTGCTTGCCTGGTGGGGGAGAAGCTGGGGGACATTTTGAAGCCCGGTATGCAGGGTTCCACCTTTGGTGGTAACCCGGTGTCCTGCGCCGGCGCCATAGTTGTGGTCCGCCGGGTCAGCGATCCCGCCTTTTTGGAAAGCGTGAAAGAAAAAGGTGCCTACCTGAAGGAGAAGCTGGAGGCCATGCCCCAGGTGGAATACGTCCGGGGCAAGGGCTTGATGCTGGGCGTGAAACTGAAGGACAAGGATGCCCACGACGTGCTGGTAGAATGTGCCAAGCAGGGGCTGCTGATCCTCACCGCCAAAGAGCTGGTGCGGTTTCTGCCTCCTCTCACCATCACCAAAGAGGATATAGACCAGGGCTTGGCCATTTTCCAAAAAGTTCTGGAACAGTAAGAAACAAAAACGCCCACTTTGAGTGGCGGATGCACAGAAAGGATGAGACCCATGAAACACTTGTTGAAGCTGCTGGATCTGACCGGAGAGGAGATCCTGGACATTCTGAATCTGGCTGACCAGTTGAAATATGAGACCAAGCACGGCATCGAGCATCCCTATTTGAAAGGCAAGTGCCTGGGGATGATCTTCGAGAAGTCCTCCACCCGTACCCGCGTGTCTTTTGAGGTGGGCATCAACCAGCTGGGAGGCTACGCTGTGGTGATGGGGGCCGAGGGCTCTCAGATCGGCCGTGGCGAGCCTGTCCAGGACACTGCCCGTGTGCTGTCCCGGTATGTGGACGGCATCATGATCCGTACCTTCGGTCAGGATGAGGTGGAAGCTCTGGCCCAATACGGCAGCGTGCCGGTGATCAACGGCCTGACAGATTTCTGCCATCCCTGCCAAGTGTTGGCGGACCTGATGACCATCCGGGAGTACAAGGGTTCTCTGGAAGGGCTAAAGATGTGCTTCATCGGAGACGGCAACAACATGATGAACAGCCTGATCGTGGGCGGCCTAAAGGTGGGTATGAGCGTGGCTGTGGCCTGCCCCGAGGGTTACCGTCCGCCCCAGGAGATCCTGGAGTTCGCCGCCGGATACGGTGACAAGTTCCAGCTCACCGATTCTCCCCTGGAAGCCGCTAAGGACGCGGACGTGGTCATCACCGACGTGTGGACCTCTATGGGTCAGGAAGAAGAGCGTCAGAAGCGGGAAGCTGCCTTCAAGGGTTACTGCGTGGATGAGAAGCTGATGGCCCAGGCTAAGCCTGACGCTATGGTGCAGCACTGCCTGCCTGCCCACCGGGGAGAGGAGATCACCGAGGAAGTGTTCGAGGCCAACGCCCAGTACATTTTCGAGGAAGCGGAGAACCGTCTCCATGCCCAGAAGGCCGTAATGGTCAAGACCATGGGCCAGGCAGAAGCGGCGAAATAACAGAATCATATATGAGGAAAGAAGGGGCTTTTGCCTCTTTTTTTCTTTGCCCTGGAACAGGCGCACTTCGAGGGATGGAAAAAACTTTCCCTTTCGTTTTTTGGCGCCTTGTGCTATCATACTCTTGTTTCTACAATTTTTTAAACAGGTGATCCCATGAGACTGTACGTGACCCGTCACGGCCAAACGGCCTGGAATCGGGAAAATATCATCTGCGGTGTGACGGATATCAGCCTGGACGAGACCGGCATGGAACAGGCCAGGGAGACTGGCCGGAAACTGCGGGATGTGCCCTTTGACCGGGTGATCTGCTCCCCGCTGCTCCGAGCCCGGCAGACGGCCCAGCTGATCTGCGAGGGAAGAGATCTGCCCCTGACCATCGATAAAAGGATCCGGGAGCAGGACTACGGCGCGTTCGAGGGAAAGCCCCGGCTGGAGCCTGGCTTTTTGGAGACCAAGCGGAATTTCGCCGTCCATTATCCCGGCGGGGAATCCCACATGTCTGCCGCCCAGCGTGTTTACAATTTCCTGGAGGACACCGCCCGGCGTTTCCCTGACGAGACCGTTCTAGTGGTGTGCCACGGAGGGATCTGCCGCATCATCGAAAGCTACTTCCGCGACATGACCAACGAGGAATTCTTTCACTTCAATATGGGCAACTGCGAGGTGCGGGAGTATGTCCTGGACCTGCCCAAAGGAGAGGAGGGAGAAATATGGTAAAGTTTTACGGTTCCCACATTTGCAGCGGCTGCCGGGAGGCGAAAGCCCTCTTTGAGGAGAAGAACTTCACGGATTTTGAGTTCATCGAGATCACGGAATGCACTGACAATCTGCGGGCGTTTTTGAAGCTGCGGGACACCCGGGAAGAGCTGAAAGAGGCCAAAGAGGCCGGCCGCATCGGGATTCCCTGCTTCGTGCGGGAGGACGATTCCATCACCCTGGAAGCGGAGGACGTGCTGAAAGAGGCAGGGGTGGACTGTTAAAATTTCGGCAAAGCTCTTGAATAACATCCTTTTTCAGATTATAATGGACACAGATTGGTATTCCGGCAGGCGCCCCGCCATGCCGGAAGAAATATGAAACCGAAAGGAGTACCAATATGAACTATTCCCATGAAGTGGAAAATATGTGCACGGTGAAGAAGGGCCCCCATCATGGTCCCGCTCCCATCCCGGAGGAAGGCAAGTGGGTGAAATCCTACCAGATCTCCGACATCTCCGGTCTTTCCCATGGTGTAGGCTGGTGCGCTCCCCAGCAGGGCGCCTGCAAGCTGACCCTGAACGTGAAGGAGGGCATTGTGCAGGAAGCTCTGGTGGAAACTCTGGGATGTTCCGGCATGACCCATTCCGCCGCTATGGCCGCTGAGATCCTCCCCGGCAAGACCCTGCTGGAGTGCCTGAACACCGACCTGGTGTGCGACGCCATCAACGTTGCTATGCGTGAGATCTTCAAGCAGCTGGCCTACGGCCGCAGCCAGACCGCTTTCTCCGAGGACGGTCTGCCCATCGGCGCCAGCCTGGAAGATCTGGGCAAGGGCCTGCGTTCTCAGGTGGGCACCATGTTCTCCACCGGCCTCAAGGGCGTTCGCTACATGGAAATGGCAGAAGGCTATGTCATTAAGATGGCTCTCGACGAAGAGGGCGAGGTCATTGGCTATCAGTTTGTCAAGGTGGGCAAGATGCTGGAGGATATCCGTCACGGCGTGTCTCCCGACGAGGCCTACAAGAAGAACATTGGTCAGTACGGCCGGTTCGACGGCGCTGCCAAGTACATCGACCCCAGAGAAGAATAATTTCCCACGCGGATTGATATAAGGAGGACAAGCAAATGGCTAATGACGTCATGTTTGAAGGCAAAGAAAGAAGAATGCCGAAAATCGAGAAATGCCTGGCCGAGTACGGCATTGGCAGCCTCGAAGAGGCCCGTGAGCTTTGCAAGAGCAAGGGCTTCGATCCCTATGAGATCGTTAAGGGCGTGCAGCCCATCGCTTTCGAGAACGCCGGCTGGGCCTACACTCTGGGCTGCGCCGTCGCTATCAAGAAGGGCGTAAAGACCGCCGCTGATGCCGCTGAGGCTATCGGCATCGGCCTGGAAGCTTTCTGCGTGCCCGGCTCCGTGGCCGAGCAGCGCAACGTGGGCTTGGGCCACGGCAACCTGGGCGCTATGCTGCTCCGGGACGAGACCAAGTGCTTCGCGTTCCTGGCTGGTCACGAGTCCTTTGCCGCCGCTGAAGGCGCCATCGGCATCGCCAAGACCGCTAACCGCGCCCGTAAAGAGCCCCTGCGTATCATCCTCAACGGCCTGGGCAAGGACGCTGCTTACATCATCTCCCGTATCAACGGCTTCACCTATGTGAAGACTGACTACGACTTCTTCACCGGCGAGCTGAAGGTCGTTGAGACCAAGCCCTTCTCCGACGGCGAGCGCGCTGCTGTTAAGTGCTACGGCGCCAACGACGTTCTGGAAGGCGTGGCCATCATGAAGGCCGAGGGCGTGGACGTGTCCATCACCGGTAACTCCACCAACCCCACTCGTTTCCAGCACCTGGTTGCCGGCACTTACAAGAAGTGGGCTCTGGAGAACGGCAAGAAGTACTTCTCCGTTGCTTCCGGCGGCGGCACTGGCCGTACCCTGCATCCCGACAACATGGCTGCCGGCCCCGCTTCTTACGGCTTGACCGACTCCATGGGCCGTATGCACGGCGACGCTCAGTTCGCTGGTTCTTCCTCCGTGCCTGCTCACGTGGAAATGATGGGCCTGATGGGCATGGGCAACAACCCCATGGTTGGCGCCACTGTGGCTTGCGCTGTGGCTGTCTACGAGGGTACCAAGTAAGAGTTCCTTTTGGTTTCAATAATTGCGGAAAAGCGGCTCCTCCGGGGGCCGCTTTTTCCATGCCTATTTGACTTTCTTTCTGTTACCTGATATCCTAATCGTAAAGACAGAAAGGGTGGTCTTCCATGAAAAAGAAGATCCTTCTTGGAGCCGCGCTGTTCTTCGTGATCCTGCTGGCCGTGTATTTCGTGGCGCCGGTTCGGCCTGCTATTGCCCGCTGGACTGCGGACCGGCATATTGGGGAGCAATACCCAGAGTATCAGTTTCCCGGGGCGGAGTCTGTTTCGGTTGGCCGGGAGGGTTCCCGTGTCCTGGGATGGATGATGAAATGGACGTCAGATTACACCGCTGGTGCCCAACAGGGGAACAGTGTGGTCACTGTGACGGTCAACGGCTGGCTGCCCTTTTTGGTGGAGGAGAGCAGAGTGTATGAGGTCTCAGGAAATGACCTGACTTTGCTGGAGGAGTGGCCCGCTGGCAGTGGGGAGTAAACAAAGTTGAAAGGAAGTGCGCCCTTTGGAAAGGGAAACGAGTTGTTGTTTTACAGGCCATCGGCGCATCCCGGAGCAGGATGGTCTGTGGGTCCGTCGGAGACTGAGGGAAGAGATCCTGGCCTTAGCGGAAGAAGGAGTGGATACCTTTCTCGCTGGCGGCGCCCAAGGATTCGATACCATGGCTGCCCAGGAAGTGCTGCGGGTGCGCGCTATGGGATTGCCTACGTTAAAGTTGGTATTGGCCTTGCCCTATGTAGGTCAGGAGGCTCAATGGAGCCAGCGTGATGCTGCTGTGTTCCGGACGCTGCTCCGCCAGGCAGACCAAGTGGTGTATATGGGGGAGGCCTACCGAAAAGGGTGTATGTATCAACGCAACCGGTATTTGGTGGACCACAGCGCATACTGTATCTGTTATCTGGTTCAAGAGCGGAGCGGTACCGCGTACACAGCTAAGTACGCCAGAGAACAGGGACTGTCGGTGCGAAACTTGGCGCAGATCGCGTGCATCGAAAAAACGGCGGAATAAAACAACTGAAAAGCGGCTCTGGAGGAGCAGGGGAGTGACCTGCCGCCAAGGGCCGTTTTTTGCTGCCTTTGTGGCTTTAGCGTGATGTATCAGTAGAGGATCTGCAACTTTTTTTGAACCGTTTTGCAAAAAGAGGTGTATTTCACTGGTGGAAATGGAAGAACGGTCAGGAAAATGAATTTTTCCATTTTGAAAAAATATTTTGTAAAAAACGCCTAAAGATGTTGAAAATCTAGCAAATATGTGATAATATATATATGGTCGAGAGAGCGGGCGGCGTATTGCCTTGATGGAAAGTGTCTCTCTCAGAAAAACAAATTTTACACTGCTTTGCGGAAGAAAGGAAGGTCAGTTATGTTTGATTTTGTGGAGCAGCCTGTTGCTATAAGAGATTATGAGTATTCCATGCTGCGTAAGCGTCCTGCGCCGTTGGTGATCCAGGGCGGCATTCAGCCTGTGGCTATGTTCCAGGAAGATGTTCGCAGTTTGGAACGTCCCCAGTCTTTGCTGGGCTCTGTGTTTAGTTTTCGCAGGTCCAAGGGCTGAACGAACTCCCTCCTCCGGCCCCTGGAGATTCTCCTTTCATGAAAACACCCCTGCCATCCCGGCAGGGGTGTTTTTTTATCCAGCTTTCTCCAGATCACGCCGCAACCGGTGGATGATCCGTTTTTCCAGCCGCGAAATGTAGGACTGAGAAATACCCAGTTGATCCGCCACCTCCTTTTGGGTGTGCACCTTGGAGGAGCCCAGCCCAAAACGAAGTACCATGATTTTTTTCTCCCGGGGGGAGAGGCGGTCCACCGCTCGGCGGAGCATGATGGTCTCCGCTTCCTGCTCGATATCCCGGTTGACTGTGTCTGGGTCACTTCCCAGCAGGTCGGAAAGAAGCAGCTCATTGCCGTCCCAATCCACGTTCAGGGGATCGTCGATGGAGATCTCGTGGCGGAGCTGAGAGCTTTTTCGCAAGTGCATGAGAATCTCATTTTCGATACAGCGGGAAGCGTAGGTGGCCAGCTTGATGTTTCGTTCCACCTGGAAGGTGTTTACGGCCTTGATAAGCCCGATGGTGCCAATGGAGATCAGATCTTCCACGCTGGCGCCGGGACTTTCAAATTTCTTGGCTATGTAGACCACCAGACGCAGGTTGTGGGTGATCAGAGGTTCTCTGGCTCCGGGAACGTTGTTGCGGATGTTCTCGAACACCTGAGCCTCTTCCTCTTTGGTCAAAGGCGGGGGCAGAGTCTCAGGGCCGTTGATGTAATGACACTGGCCTTTTTCCAGGGGGATAAGACGAGCCAGCAGCCGGAGGAAAAATTGACGGGTAGCATGAAACATAAGGGGCGCCTCCTTTGTGAAGTGATTGTTTTAGGGCGGGGAAAGTTCCGGGAATTGATCCGGGCCGTACAGCGCTTGAAATTCCCCGGAGGGGAACTCCCGTTCCCACAGGGCTATGTAGCAGTTTATGGCAGTGCCGTCAGGCAGGCGGCGGACAATTTCCGGCTTAAAAGCTGGCAGGACTCCCGCTCCGCCCACGCTTTCAAAAGGCACCAGCCGGATCCCGTCCAGACTTGGCGGATCTTTTGTTTGAAGAGCGCGGGCGGTCTCCGGTGGGAGCAAGTCTTTCAGGGAGGATGCTTGACAGACAATCACAGGCAGACCGGAAAAGGGCTCCCGAAGAGCGCAGCCGGTGTCGGCTTTAGCCCAAAGGACAGCAGTTTTCCCTTCTTGTTCCACCGACAAACGGCAGATTTTCTGAGTCAAGTCCTCCCGATGGAACAGTCTTTGGAACAGCCAAAAGACCAGATAGGCCCCGCCGGTAAAAAGGAACAACAGCAGGGGAGAGAGTCCAAAGTACACCGCATGGCCGACAACAGCCACGTTTCGGGGAGCAGTCCACCGGATGAGGAACAGGAAAAATCCAGCCAGTACCAGAGAAAAGGCCCAGAAGCACAGGGCGGTTTTCACGAATCCTCGCAGGGAGAGAGGGCAGAAGGTGACAGCTGTGGTGAGAACCGCGGAAAGAATGCCCCATAACAGGGAGACCCATTGGGGTTGAGGCAGCAAGCACTCCAAAGCGCAAAGAGCGCCTGCCAATGCTCCCAGTACCATCCGCCAGGTCCTGCACCGCAGTTGAAGAGTCTTTTGCGTGCACCACAGCAGGAAGAAATCCACGTATAAGTTAACGATCACCAATACGTCCCCATAGATAGTCACAGCCATCCCCCCAATTCCCCTCTATTATAGCTGGACACGTAAGAATGTCCTGTCGGTTTGTGGCAAGGCGTACAGGGATTTCCTTGGGAGATAAATTACTCTAGGGATAATCTATAAAAATAAGAAATATTATTATTTTACCTTGTATTTCCAGGAAAAAACGGATATAATAAGAATGACTTGGGAGTGGCTCCTAGGGAAAACGATCAAATGGGCTGAAGCTTTCCGCCCTGACTATAAAAAGGAGTGTGGACACAGATGATCTTGAACAAACGGAAAATCGTTTTGGTGGGCACCGGCATGGTGGGCATGAGCTTTGCCTATTCTGCCTTGAACCAGGCCGTGTGCGACGAACTGGTGCTGGTGGACATTGATAAGCGCCGTGCGGAAGGAGAAGCCATGGATTTGAACCACGGCGTGGCTTTCGCTCCTTCCAGCATGAAGATCTACGCGGGCGATTACAGCGACTGCGCCGACGCGGACATTGTGGTGATCTGCGCCGGTGTCAGCCAGAAGCCCGGGGAATCCCGGCTGGATCTCCTCAAGCGCAACACATCGGTGTTCCAGTCCATCATTGGGCCTATCACCCACTCCGGATTTTCGGGGATCTTCCTGGTGGCAACTAATCCGGTGGACATCATGACCCGGGTGACTTACGAGCTTTCCGGATTCAATTCCAATCGAGTGTTCGGCACGGGCACTACTTTGGACACAGCCCGGCTGCGGTATCTGCTGGGGGACTATTTCTCCGTGGATCCCCGGAACATGCACGCTTACGTCATTGGCGAGCACGGCGATAGTGAGTTCGTGCCCTGGAGCCAGGCCATGCTGGCTACCAAGTCGGTGATGGATATCTGTGAACAGTCCAACGGCAAATTCTGCTTGGAAGAGATGCAGAAGCTGAGCGCGGAGGTCCGGGACGCCGCCCAAAAGATCATCGAGGCCAAGCGGGCCACCTATTATGGCATCGGTATGTCCCTGGTGCGGATCGTGCGGGCAGTGCTGTCCAACGAGAACAGCGTGCTCACCGTTTCCGCCCGTCTGCGGGGAGAGTACGGTCAGCGGGATGTATACGCTGGTGTGCCCTGCATCGTCAATCGCAACGGTGTGGACCGTGTGCTGGAACTGTCTTTGACAGAGGAAGAGCGTCAGAAGTTCGCTGACTCCTGTGCGATCCTGCAAGAGAACTATCAGGGTTTAGAACTGTAAGGGGCTGCACAGGCAGTATTAGGGTCGCCGAGATGAAAGCGGTGAGTTGACTCGTACCCCGGGTTTCCAGTTTGATGAAATTCACCACAAAGAGTTCTAGCCGCGGTCCGGAGTGATAGGCGGGGCCATCACAGACAAACAAAAAAGCCAGGACTGGGAACGATCCCGATCCTGGCTTTTCTTTTATTATGTTTATGGTCTTACAGTTCTTTCCCCAGCTCTTGGATATCAGCGATGAGCTGCTCCACGGCTACCTCCCGGGTGGCCCAGCTGGTTGCCAAACGGATGGCAGTGTGATCCTCGTCCACCTTGGCCCAAGTGGAGTAGGCGTATTTTTGGCCCAGCTTTTTCAGCAGACGGTTGGGGAAGATGGGAAACTGCTGGTTAGTAATGGACTCCGCGAAGAAGGGGAATCCGGCGTTCCGGCAGGCATCGGCGATGCGGTAAGCCTGCTGGTTGGCAGTGTGGCAGATCTCATAGTACAGCCCGTCCTCGAACAGGGTGAGAAACTGGATCCCCAACAGACGGCCCTTTGCCAGCATGCCGCCGTTTTGCTTGATGGCGTAGCGAAAATCCGGTTTCAGTTCCGGGTTGACGATGACCACCGCTTCCCCGAACAGAGCGCCGCACTTTGTGCCGCCGATGTAGAACACATCGCAGAGACGGGCCAGGTCAGCCATGGTCACGTCGGTGCCTTGAGCAGTGAGGCCGTAGCCGAGACGAGCGCCGTCCAGGAAGAGATACAGGCCGTTTTCCTTGCAGGTTTTGCTCAGGGCTTCCAGTTCGGCCAGGGTGTAAAGAGCGCCGTTTTCCGTGGGATGTGAGATATATACCATCTTTGGCTGCACCTGATGTTCGTGGGTCTCATCGCTCCAGTGGTTTTTCACGGTCTCCTCCACCTGGGCGGCGGTAAGCTTTCCTTCGGGGCCGCTGGGAAGAGCCAGCACCTTGTGGCCGGTAGCCTCCACGGCGCCGGTCTCGTGGGCGTTGATGTGGCCGGTCACAGCGGAGATGGCTCCCTGGTGGGGCCGCAGCGCGGAACGGATCACCGTGAAGTTGGCTTGGGTGCCGCCCACCAGAAAATGCACAGCAACGTCCTCTCGGCCGCACTCTTTGCGGATGAGCTCTCTGGCTTTTTCGCAGTAGGGGTCCTCGCCGTAGCCCACGGTCTGTTCCATGTTGGTGTTCAGCATCCGTTCCAGGATGCGGGGATGGGCTCCCTCAGTGTAATCACAGTTAAAGTAAAGCATGGCGCTCCTCCAGAATCAGTATAAAATAGATCCGGGTTTCCCGGCATGATGGGACTCGATCATTATAGCACTCTGGATTTTAAAAGTAAATTGGCGCAGGAAGAGCCTGGGCTTAGAAATTTTTCGGCGGACCGTTGACAAAGCTGCGGGAATCGTGTATAATCCTTAATGCTGTAAAGAAAACCGCTTTACAGAATCGGAAAGGGACCTGGTCGCCAGAGTCCCCGGACATAGTGGTCAAAAGACGGCCAAGGGAGGGACGAGCTGTGGCAAAGGATCTGCGGATCAGCTTTTTGCTGGATTTTTACGGGGAGATGCTCACCGATACCCAGCGGGAAGTGGTGGATGCCTATTATAATGAGGACTTGTCCCTGGCGGAGATCGCTGAAGATCGGGACATCACCCGGCAGGGCGTGCGGGACGCTATCAAGCGTGCCGAGCAGCAGCTTCTGGAGATGGAAGAGCGGTTGGGCCTTGCCCGGCGGTTCCAAGAGATTCAGAACAGCCTTGCACTGATTTGCGACTGTGCCCTAGCCATCCAGGATCTGAACGAGGAAAAGGGCAGAGTGCCCGGCATTGACGAGAACGTGTCCAAGATCCTGAAATGCGCCCAGGAGATCGCCGTGGAGGCGTGATAAGCGCTAAAATGAGTACAAGGGCCCCTGATCGGGCCAGTCAGAATAATTTGATTCCAGGAGGGATGACCAGTGGCCTTTGAAGGCTTGGCGGAAAAACTCAGCAATTCCTTTAAAAAGCTGCGAAGCAAAGGCAAGCTCACCGAAGCTGACGTGAAGGAAGCCATGAGGGAAGTGCGGCTGGCCCTGCTGGAAGCCGACGTCAACTACAAGGTTGCCAAGGAGTTCACCAAAAAGGTGACGGAACGGGCTGTGGGCAGCGAGGTCATGGAAAGCCTGACTCCCGCCCAGATGGTCATCAAGATCGTCAACGAGGAGCTGACTGGGCTCATGGGCGGCTCTGAGGAGCGGCTGAAAATGCCTGCTCATCCCCCCGCTGTCATCATGATGTGCGGCCTGCAAGGCGCCGGTAAAACCACCCATGGGGCTAAGCTGGCCTACCAGTTGAAATCCCAGGGACACCGTCCCTTGCTGGTGGCGGGCGACATCTACCGTCCCGCGGCTATCAAACAGTTGCAGGTGGTGGGTGAGAAGGCCGGAGCTCCCGTGTTCGAAAAGGGCACGCAGGACCCGGTGATCACCGCGAAAGAAGCGGTGCGCCACGCCAAAGACTATGGCAATGACTATGTCATCATCGATACCGCCGGTCGACTCCAGATCGACGAGGAGCTGATGGAAGAGCTGCGTCGGATCAAGGAAGCGGTAGAGCCTACGGACATCCTGCTGGTGGTGGACGCCATGACCGGTCAGGAAGCCGTGAACGTGGCCAAGACCTTTGACGACTTGTTGGACATCACTGGCGTCATCCTTACCAAGCTGGACGGCGACACCCGAGGCGGTGCTGCGTTGTCCGTCAAGGCAGTGACCGGCAAGCCCATTAAGTACGCAGGTACCGGCGAGAAGCTCTCCGACTTGGAAGTGTTCCACCCGGACCGAATGGCCAGCCGTATCCTGGGTATGGGTGACGTGCTCACCCTGATCGAGGATGCCCAGATGAAGCTGGACGAAAAGGCAGCCGCCAAAACAGCCCAGCGGCTGATGCAGAACAAGATGGACTTGAACGACCTGCTGGATCAGTTCGAGCAGGTGAAGAAGATGGGCCCCATCAAGGGGATCTTGTCCAAGCTGCCCGGTGTGGGCAACAAGCTGGATGACGTGGACATCGACGACCGGGTGATGGACCGGAGCGCGGCTATCATCCTCTCCATGACCCCTTATGAGCGGTCTCATCCTGACTGCCTCAACGCTTCCCGGAAAAAGCGGATCGCTGCCGGGTGCGGCATGAAGGTGGAGGACGTGAACCGGTTGCTCAATCAGTTCCGTCAGACCCAGAAGTTGATGAAGCAGTTCGGGGGCATGGGCAAAGGCAAACGCCGCAGAATGCCCAACATGCCTTTCTAAAAAGTTAAGCAAAGGATATTGCCGGGGCTCGCCCCGTGACCAATATTGCCCGGTGAGCCGGGCCAAACAGTTCAACATTCAATTTATTATCATTTTGGAGGAATGGATCATGGCAGTTAAGATCAGACTGAGAAGAATGGGCGCTAAGAAGTCTCCCTTCTACCGTATCGTGGTGGCGGACTCCCGCTTCCCCCGTGACGGCCGTTTCATCGAGGAGATCGGCTACTACAACCCCATGGAAGAGCCCAGCGTTGTGAAAGTTGACCCCGAGAAGGCCAAGAAGTGGCTGGCTAACGGCGCTCAGCCCACCGATACTGTGAAGGCTCTGTTCAAGAAGCACGGCGTGATCTAAATTCGCGCCCAGCCTTGAAAGGAGCAGCAGCATGGAGGCATTACTGAAAGCCATCGCTTCCGGCCTTGTGGAAAAGCCGGAGGAGATCGTCGTCACCAGCGAGGAGCAGGAAAACGGTACCATCGTGTACCATCTCCACGTGGCCGAGGACGACATGGGCCGGGTCATCGGCAAGCAGGGCCGGATCGCCAAGGCGATCCGCGTGGTCATGCGCGCCGCTGCTACCCGCAACGAGCAGAAGATCATGGTCGAGATCGACTAAACAGAAAGGGCGTAAGCCCTTTTTTGTTTATCCGGAAACAGGAGGGTAAATCGATGAAACAACAATTCTTGGAAGCCGGGCAGATCGTGCGCACCCACGGAGTCCGGGGAGAACTGGTGCTGGATCCCTGGGCGGATTCTCCGGAATTCTTGGCGGGGATCAAACAGCTGTACTTTGACGGAGGCAAGACTGACGCCGGGCTGCTGGCCAGCCGGGTCCATAAGGGGAGACTGCTCATCACTCTGCGTGGGGTGACCACCGTGGAGCAGGGGGATGCCCTCCGGGGCAAGGTGCTCTACCTGAACCGGGACGACGTGAAGCTGGAAGAAGGCCAGGTGTTTCTCCAGGATCTGATCGGCCTAAAGGCGGTGGACGGCAACACTGGCAAAGAGTACGGCCAGCTCCGAGAGGTGCTTCCCACCGGCGCCAACGACGTGTACCGCATTGTGGACACAGCGGGGAAGGAGTATCTGTTCCCGGCGGTGAAGCATATGATTAAAAGGATCAGCGTGGAAGAGGGCGTCATCGAGCTGCTGCCTATCCCCGGCATTTTTGACGAGGAAGGGGAGGAAGTCTAAATGCGGGTGGATATCCTGACCTTGTTCCCGGAGATGTTTCTCCCGGTGCTGGGGCACAGCATCGTGGGACGGGCTCGAAAGAAGGGGCTTTTGCAGGTGTGCTGCCACCAGCTCCGGGACTTTTCCCCAGATTTCCGGGGCCGTGTGGATGATACAGTGTTCGGCGGTGGAAAGGGGATGCTTCTCATGGCGGAGCCCTTTGCCAGAGGCATCGACGAAATCTGCGCACATCTTGGATGGCGGCCGCATATCTTATATATGTCTCCCCGTGGCAAGGTGCTGACCCAGGAGGACGCCAAACGTCTGGCCAAAGAGCCTGGTCTGCTGCTGCTCTGCGGCCATTATGAGGGCGTGGATGAGCGGTTGCTGGAGGAATACGGTGTGGAGGAGATCTCCGTGGGGGACTATGTCCTCACCGGGGGAGAGCTGCCCGCCATGATCCTCACCGACGCTGTCAGCCGCATGCTGCCCGGCGTTCTGTCGGAGGAGGTCTGCTTCACCGAGGAGAGCCACTATTCCGGCCTGTTGGAGTATCCCCAGTACACCCGGCCGGAAGTGTGGAGGGGACGACCGGTGCCTCCGGTGCTTTTGTCCGGGCATCATGGGAACATAGAGAAATGGCGGCGGGGACAGGCGCTGACGATCACCCGGCGCAATCGCCCGGATCTGTGGGAACGGGCAGAGCTTACAAAGGAGGACCGCAAGCTGCTGGAAACACTGGACGATTCTCCAAAAATGTAGGGGATTGTATATCCTGTGGAAAAAAATCCTATGCTCTTCACGAAAGACAAACACTGTATGTGGTGTAAGAGAGGGGCGGTCGGAGACACAATGGGCAAAAAGTTTTCCACATTGCCAACAAGGTGCACAAATAAACGGCGAAAAAAGCGGCGCTGGGCTGTTCAGGAATCCAAAATTCGGGAATCCATGTTGACGGCGGCAGGAAATATGCTATAATGATTTTAAATTCCAAATACTTTGCGCCCATTAGACCTATTTTTTGCGGTGGCAGAAAAACCCTTTTATAAATTTTGTAGGAGAGTGAATTTGCATGTGTGCTAAAGAAGTATTGGTCCAGAATCAGGTTGGCCTTCACGCCCGTCCGGCTACGTTCTTCATCCAGAAGGCAAACGAGTTCAAGTCCTCCATCTGGGTCGAGAAGGAGGAGAGAAGGGTCAATGCAAAGAGCCTTCTCGGTGTGCTGAGCCTCGGTATCGTGGGTGGCGTGACTATCCGCATCATTGCCGATGGCGCTGATGAGGAGCAGGCTGTGGATGCCCTGGTGGAGCTGGTCAATTCCGGTTTTGCCGAGTAAGAGCGTTCCGTTTCATACAGGCAGATTGAAGCTGAAGGCACCGCGTAAAAGCGGTGCTTTTTTCATAACAGGAGGGCGGTGAGAAGATGGAACCCAACGAAAAGAAAAAAGAGCTTCGCCGCAAGGCCATGAAGCTCCCCCTGAGCCCCGGAGTGTATCTGATGCATGACAAGAGCGGGGAGATCATCTATATCGGCAAGGCCAAAGCGCTCAAGAACCGGGTGAGCCAGTATTTCGGCTCGGAGAAAAACCATGACAACAAAGTGCGCCGCATGGTGTCCAATGTGGATTGGTTCGAGTATATCGTCACCGACAGCGAGTTTGAGGCCCTGGTGCTGGAAAGCAGCCTTATCAAGCAGAATCAACCGAAATACAACATCCTGTTGAAAGATGACAAGGGGTACAGCTATGTTCGGGTGAGTTCCGGTCCCTGGCCTCGGATCACCGAGGTGAAGAAAGTGGAGGACGACGGCGCCAAATACATCGGCCCCTACATGAGCTCCTGGTCCATCAAACAGACCATTGACTCCGCCCGTAAGATCTTCAAACTCCCCGACTGCAACCGAAAGTTCCCCCAGGACTTCGGTAAAGGCCGTCCCTGCCTGAACTACTACATCAAGCAGTGCTGCGCTCCCTGCCGGGGGAAGATCACGGAAGAGGAGTACAACGAGGCTTTTCAGGAAGCCTTGGACTTTATCAAGGGAGGCAGCTCCACTTCCGTCAAGACCTTGACGGAAAAGATGGAGCAGGCCGCCGAGAACCTGGAGTTCGAGCTGGCCGCACGGCTTCGGGACAGGATCAACGCTATCGCCAGCATGAAAGCCCGGCAGAAGGTGGTGGCAAGCCGTGTGGAGGAGCAGGACGTGTTCGCTTTGGCCCAGGGGGACACACACACCGCCTTTGAGGTGTTCCGGTTCACCGGGAACAAACTCAGCGACCGGGAGAGTTTCCTCACGGAAGGCCTGGAGCCGGACGCGGAGGCACGGTCGGAGTTTTTGCGGCAGTATTACGCCATTCGTGACAGAGTGCCGCCTTTGATCGTCCTGGACGGGGAGATCGAGGACGAGGAACTTTTGACACGCTGGCTCTCGGAGCGCCGAGGGAAAAGCGTGAAGCTTTTGGTCCCTCAGCGGGGCGACCAGGCTCAGCTGGTGCAGATGTGCCGCCAGAATGCCGCGGAGAACATCGCCCGTCAGGCGGGCACCTCCGGCCGTGACGCTTCCGCACTGGATGAGTTGCGGAGGCTGTTAGGATTGGAAAAGGTTCCCGCCTATATCGAGTCCTATGATATCTCCAACTTGGCGGGTGGAGAAAACGTGGCAGGCATGGTGGTGTTCGAGAATGGGCGGCCCTTGAAGTCCGCTTACCGGAAGTTCAAGATCAAGACCGTCACCGGCCAGGACGACTACGGCTCCATGCGGGAAGTGATCCGCCGGCGGTTGGAAGAGTATAAGGCCTGCCAGCGGAAAGGGGAAGAGGATGGCTTTGGCCGGCTGCCGGACCTGATCCTTCTGGACGGCGGCAAGGGCCACGTGGCGGCGGTCCAGCCCATCCTGGACGAACAGGGGTTCCAGATTCCCTTGTTCGGCATGGTGAAGGACGACAAGCACCGCACCAGGGCTATCGCCCTCACAGGGGGAGAGATTGCCATCAGTTCTCACCGCCGGGCTTTTACGCTGGTGAGTTCCATCCAGGATGAGGTTCACCGGTTTGCCATCGGTTACCACCGGCAGCAGCGGAAAAAGACGGCAGTGTCCTCCACTCTCACCTCCATCGAGGGGATCGGTGAGACCCGGGCCAAGGCTTTGCTGAGGCATTTCAAGACAGTCACTGCCATCAGCGAGGCAGACCTGGCGGAATTGGAGGGCGCTCCCGGTATGACCAAGCCGGCAGCTCGCCGGGTGTGGGAGCATTTTCATCCTCCGGTGGGGGAAGATGGCGGAAATTCCGGGGAAATTGCGCCAAATAGTTGACAGATGGGCCGTTTAATGGGATAATAAGGCGGATATACCATCAATACCGACGTTTTCTGGGAGAGATGTCATGCGGATCATCACCGGTTCCAAAAGAGGAAAGAAGCTGGTCACCCTGGAAGGGGAACAAGTCCGGCCTACCACAGATCGAGTGAAGGAGTCTTTGTTCAATATCCTTCAATTCCAGCTGGAGGGCAGAAAGTTCCTTGACTTGTTCGCTGGGTCCGGGCAGATCGGTCTGGAGGCTTTGAGCCGTGGCGCCGCGCTGGCGGTGTTTGTGGATTCCTCCAAGGATTCTATCCGGGTGGTGGAGAAGAACGTGGCTTCCACCGGTTTGGGAGACCAGGCCAAGGTGGTGCTGGCGGATTTCGCCTCCTATTTGCGGGGGAGCCGGGAGCGGTTCGATATCGCTTTTCTGGATCCGCCTTACCGGCAAGGGCTTTTGGAAAAAGCGCTGCCTTTGGTGGCGGAGAGGATGAATCCCGGCGGGGTGATCCTCTGCGAGCATCCCAAGGACGAGACACTGCCGGAAACCGCCGGTGCTTTCCGTTTGCAGAAAAGCTATCGTTACGGGAAGATCCTGCTCACCGCTTACCGTCAGCCCACAGAGGAGCAGGCCCATGGGGAGACGGGAGACTGACCCGCCCACACCTGTTAAGGAGAGAGATACCATGAAACTTGCCGTTTATCCGGGCAGCTTTGATCCTGTCACTTTGGGTCATCTGGACATCATCGTACGGGCCAGCAAGATCTTCGACAAGCTGATCGTGGGGGTTCCCACAAATCCCGAGAAGCACGCCAGCTTTACTGTGGAAGAGCGCGTGGAGCTGCTGCGCCGGGCCATCCAGGCCGAGGGCCTGCAAAATGTGGAGATCGATGGTGTGGACGGTCTTTTGGCTGACTATGCCAAGCGTCGGGGCGCTATGGTGGTGGTCAAGGGACTGCGGGCGCTGTCTGATTTTGAATACGAGTTCCAGCAGGCTTTGACCAACAAGAAGCTGAATCCTGAGCTGGAGACCATGTTTTTGGCTACCAGTGCCGAGAACATGTTCTTGAGTTCCAGCATGGTCAAGCAGGTGGCCGGTTTTGGGGGAGATATTTCTCACTTTGTGCCCGCCTGCATTTTGCGGACCATTCAGGAGCGGCTTTGCAGCAAGCTGTAAGAAATCGGCTTTTCCGGGCGCGGCTTCCCGTGCCCGCAGAATAGAGCGCTTTCCCCATTACCACCTTCCTTTGGGGAAAGAATCAGTGGACAGAGAAGAGAAAGGAATGGGTTCACCATGAGCAATAATCAGGCTACCATTGAGGATCTGATCGACGAGATGTACGACGTCCTGGACAAGGGATGGAGAATGCCCCTTTCCGCCGGCAAGGTGTTTGTGGACGGGGAAGAGGTGCGTCAGATCCTGGATGAGATCAAGGAAGAGATTCCTTCGGAGGTGCGCAAGGCGAAAGCTATCGTGGCGGACCGTGCCCAGATCATCAGCGAGGCACAGCGGGAAGCGGAGACCATCATCCGGGTGGCGGAAGAGAAAGCAAAAGCCCTGGTCAACCAGGAGGAGATCGTCCGCCAGGCCCAGGCTAAGGCCAACGAGCTGATTGCCCAAGCCCAGGCAAAGTTCAAAGAAATGCGCAAAGCAAGCAACGACTATGTGGACGATTTGATGCGCCGCACTGATGAATCCCTGTCTGAAAATCTGGCCGAGCTGCGGAAAACTCGCCAGAGCATCAAGAGCTCCCAACGCAACACACAAATGTGAGATGTAGATTTAAACTCCACTTTGTGTAAAGTGCTGAAATTTAACAGGCAATTTTGTTCCCTTCACTAGATATAGTGAAGGGAATTTTTGTTTGCACACCATCAGGCCGAACAAAGCTTCGATACCCGGAAATACCTGGCTTTTCCAGGATTTCCGGGTTGCTTTTAAGGGGGAGATGTTTTATAATGAATGGCATCAGGTGGGTAAAAGTGGGTGAAAGTACCACGATGTGGGTGATTGGTGGTTGAAAGTGCCACAAAATCCCCAGCAGCGGCTTTTCCCCCTGAACGTGGAAAGGGAACAGCGCTTATGTTGACGGGTGAGTATCAACATAATATGGACTTAAAGGGCCGTGTGACCGTGCCCTCCAAGTTCCGTGAAGACCTGGGCGACACATTTTATGTGTGCAAAGGCCTTGACGGCTGTCTTTTTCTGCTTTCCAGAGCCCAGTGGGACAAGCTGGTGGAGAAGGTCTCCGCCATTCCTCTGGCCCAGGGCAAAGGCATCCAGCGTTACTTCTTCTCCGGCGCCGCCGAGGTGGAACCGGATAAGCAGGGGCGTATCCTCATCCCCCAGAACCTGCGGGAACACGCGGGGCTGGAAAAGGACGTGACCGTCATTGGCGCGGCAGTCCGGGCGGAGATCTGGGATACGGCCCGTTGGAACGCTTACAACGAGAGCCAGACTGACGAGGCCATTGAGGCCTCCATGAACCTGCTGGACTTCTAAGGCGGGAAACAAATGGAATTTCATCACAAACCGGTATTATTTGAGGAAACAATCGACTCTCTGGCCATTCGGCCGGAGGGGATCTATATTGACGGCACCATGGGAGGCGGCGGCCACTCCGAGGCCATCCTGAAAAGATTGACCACGGGCATGCTTCTTTCCATCGACCAAGACCCGGACGCCATCAAGGCTGCGGGGGAACGGCTGGAGAAATATCCCCAGTCTGTACGTGTGCGTGGCAATTTCGCTCAGATGGGGGAGATCGCCAAAGCTCAGGGCATTGACGCTGTGGACGGGGTCCTGATGGACATCGGGGTGTCCTCCTATCAGCTGGACACGCCGGAACGGGGCTTTTCCTATCACCACGACGCCCCACTGGATATGCGCATGAGCCAGGAAGGTCCTTCTGCCAGGGATCTGGTGAACGACCTGGAAGAGCGGCAGCTGGCGGATATCATCTTCCGTTACGGCGAGGACCGCAGCGCTCGGCGTATCGCCCAGGGTATCTGCCAGGCCAGGGAAAAGGCTCCTATCGAGACTACCGCTCAGCTGGCGGAGATCATCAAGGAGTCGGTTCCGGCGGCAGTGCGCAGAGCGGAAGGGCACCCGGCAAGAAAGACTTTCCAAGCCTTGCGGATCGCGGTCAACGGCGAGTTGGACAGGCTTGAGGAAGGACTGGCGGCAGGATTCCAGTTGCTGAAGCCCGGCGGCCGTTTGGCGGTGATCACCTTCCACTCTTTGGAAGACAGGATCGTCAAGCAACAGATGCAGGAATGGTGCCAGGGCTGTATCTGTCCCAAGGATTTCCCCGTGTGTGTCTGCGGCAGGAAACCCCAGGGAAAACTGGTGTACAAAAAAGGGCTTGCCCCCTCCCCAAAAGAGGTGGAGGAAAATCCCCGCGCTCGCAGCGCTCGGCTGCGGGTGATCGAAAAACTCCCTCAGGAGTGACCAGCGGGGAAAGCATTTGAAAAAACAGAAAGGGAACACGCTTATGTCCAGAATTTCTTCAGAAGCCTACGATTTTTCCTTGTTTGAGGAGAACACCTCTGTACAGGAAACCGCTCACTGGGACAACACAGAGCCCAAGCGGGAATCTCAGAGGGAGGAGCGAAAAAGCTCCCGGGAAAATGTTGTAGAGCTGCCCAAGCGGGGGCTGGAAAAGAACGCCCGGCCTAAGCGACACCCTCTGCGGCTGGCGGGAACGGTTCTCTGTTTTGGGATCATATTCGCCACTGTGATCACGGTGGTGTATAATCAGGTGCAGCTCACAGAGCTGTCGGATCAGATCACTACCACAACCAAGCAGCTGGAAGAAGCGGAAAGCTTGGAGATCCAGCTGAACATGGCTGCGGCCCAGATGATGGACGGCGCCGCGGTAGAAAAGTACGCCCAGGAAGAACTGGGGATGAGTAAGGTCACTGGAAACCAGGTCACCTATGTGGATGTGGCTCGGGAGGATCAGGGCACCGTGGTGCGGGAGACTTCCGGCGGGTCTTTGCTGGACAAGCTTTGGTCTGCTATCCAGTCTATGTTTCAATGAGACGTGAAAAGCGTGTAATTGGACGCGCTTCGTTCGATATTGTATGGGGTTTTGAATAAAGTTTTTGGATGGGCGGCAGGGCCTACCCATAGGGGGGCCGGGAACGCTTATCCCTGCGGGGGTGGACTGCCCCCAGAACGCAAAGGGATGCGGCCCACGGTAGCGCGGGCCGCGTTTGTTTGCTTTAAGAGGGAAAATATGATATAATAAAAAATACCTATTTTTTGGCGCGGGCATGTTTTTCCGTTCCTACGGCTTCCATGGAGGGAACGATTTTGAAATGTACCTTGCTCCAAGCAGAGTGTAATACATGATCTGTTTATGCGGCGTGAAATGGCCTGATGGGAGTGGGCACATAACTGGCCGCTCTGCGGAATACAGATTGTGAGAGACCAGTAGATTTTGAACGAGGGAGGAGAGCCAAGAGGGATCTTGACTCTTATTTTGATGCCGGGTAGAGCGCAACCAAATAGACAGGCGGTGAGTTGAATTTGGCAAAAGGAACGACAGAAAAAATGTGGCGCAAGGCCATGGGTCTTACGGCTGTGCTTGTGTTTATCGGGTTTGGCGCCGTGCTGGTCAGCCTGTTCCGTTGGCAGATCGTCCGAGGTGAGGAACTGAGCAACGCTGCCTTGGATCAAAGCCTGGTCAGCACTACCTTGAGCGCCATGCGTGGCACTGTCTATGACGCCACCGGCAAAGTGCTGGCTCAAAGCGCCAGCGTGTGGACTGTGGTGCTGGAGCCCGCGTATTTTGACAACTACGAGGATCGGGACCCAGACGAAGTGCGGCGGACAGTTGCCTCGGGGCTGGCTCCCATCTTGGATATGGATGAGGAGGTAATTTACGAAAAGACCCAGGGAAATAGTTACTTCGTCTATTTGAAACGGCGGGTAGAAACCAATATCCGGGATGAGATCAATAAGTTCCTGGAGGACAATGAGATTACCGCGGGCGTGCGGCTCATCGAGGATTACAAGCGGTATTATCCCTATGGGACCGTTGCTTCCACTGTGCTCGGTTTTACCGGAACCGACGGCCAGGGCCTGGAAGGTTTGGAGCTTCAGTACGATACAGAGCTCAGCGGCACCGCGGGCCGCCTGATCTCCGCCCAAAACGCTTTGGGCACGGATATGCCCTTTGAATATGAGCAGTATGTGGAGGCTGAGGACGGTTACAATCTGGTGCTTACCATCGATGAGACCGTTCAAAGCATTCTGGAGAAATACCTGGCGGAAGGCGTGGAGCAGTTCAAGGTAAAGAACGGCGCCGTGGCCATTTTGATGGACGTGGATACAGGAGCGATCCTGGGCATGGCCACCACACCCACTTACGACCCCAACGATCCCTTTACCATTTACGATAAAGGACTTCAAGAAGAGATCAATGCTCTTTCCGGGGAAGAGCAGGATGAGGCCTTCAACGCCGCCCAGCTGAAACAGTGGCGGAATAAAGCGGTGACTGACACCTATTATCCCGGTTCCGTGTTCAAAATGTGTACGTATGCCATGGGACTGGAAGAAGGGGTGGTCTCTGAGGACAGTACCTTCACCTGTACCGGAAGTATTACAGTGCCGGGCTGGGATGATCCCATCAACTGCTGGTACCATGCGGGCCACGGCACGGAGACGTTCCGGCAAGGCCTGTACAATTCCTGCAACCCCTGGGCCATTCATATCGGCCAGCTTTTGGGCGGAGAGACCTTCGCTAAATACCGGGAAGCGTTTGGTTTTACGGAAAGCACCGGCATCGACCTGCCCGGTGAGGCGACTACTCTTTATCACAGCGAGGAAGAGCTGGTGTTGACAGCATCCAACCTGGCTGTGGAATCTTTCGGACAGAACTTCAGTATCACCCCCATCCATATGATCACCGCGGCGGCGGCTATCGCCAATGGCGGTTACTTGGTGACTCCCCATGTGATGGACCGAATCGTGGATCAGGACGGCAACATCGTGGAGACAGCCGACACCAGCTATCGTCGGCAGGTAGTGTCCCAGGAGACCTGTGATGTGATCATCGACACCATGCGGGAGAACGTGGAACACGGCACCGCCACCGGCGGTTATGTGGCCGGGTATCGGGTTTGCGGTAAAACGGGTACTTCGGAAAAAGTGGCCCAGCACAACGAGGATCCTTCCAAACCCATGGAATACATTGCTTCCTACTGCGGCTTCGCTCCGGCGGAGGATCCCAAATACGCCTTGCTGGTGTTCTTTGATGAGCCTGATGACGACACCAATGGCGGCTACAATGGCGGCAACGCCGTGGCAGGTCCCTACTTTGCCAAGATGATGGGAGAGATCCTTCCCTATCTGGGCGTGGAAGCCCAGTACAGCGAGGAGGAGTACGCCGCGCTGGATACGGTGGCTCCCAATGTGACGGGTCTCACTCTGGAAGAGGCTTACGCTCAACTGGAAGAGGCCGGACTCTCCTACTCTGTGGTAGGCGACGAGAGCGATGGTTCTATCGAAGTTACCGCTCAGGTGCCTCAGAGCGGCGGGGCTGTGCCCAAGGAAGGCAAGGTGGTGCTGTACACCAACGGTTACGATGAGGACGCCACCTACGTTGAGGTGCCGGACTTCACAGGCTACGATGTGACCAACGCCAGTTATGTGGCCAGCATCAACCAACTGCAGATCAGCGTCAGCGGATCCTCCTCGGACGCCGCTGAGGTGACAGGACAGAGTATCGCCGCAGGAGAGAAGGTGCAGATCGGCACTGTGATCACCTTGTCCTTCGTGGATAACACCAATGCTGAAACAGGCGCCACGGTAGAGTCCGAATAGCCGTATAAGAACAGATAAAATAATGGAAACGCAACGAGAGGGGTAGGAAAATGAGCAGCTTGCTGTATTTGTTGGTTTCAGTGATCGCCTTTGCCATAACGGCGGTTTTGGGGAAGTGGATGATCCCCTTCCTCCACAAGCTGAAGTTCGGCCAGACCATCCGGGAAGTGGGACCCAGCTGGCATAAGAATAAGCAGGGTACGCCCACCATGGGTGGACTGATGTTCATCTTGGGTATCGCCATTGCCATGATCTGCTGTCTGCCTGCGTTCTATTCCCTGGGGCTGGAGGAGACCATCCTGCTGAAGGCGAAAGCCTTCGCCGGTCTGGGTATGGCAGTGGCCTTTGGCGTTATCGGCTTTATGGATGACTACATCAGCATCCTGAAAAAGCGCAATCTGGGACTGACGGAACGGCAGAAGCTGGTGCTCCAGTTCGCTGTGGCCGCGGCTTATCTGGCCTCTGTGGCCATGGCGGGAGGGACCACCTCCACCACCATCCCCTTTGTAGGTCAACTGGATCTGGGTTGGTTCTATTATCCCTTGGCCGCTATTGTCATCGTGGGTATTGTCAACGCGGTGAACTTCACCGACGGCATCGACGGTCTGAACACCACGGTCTCTTTCTTCGCGTTTCTGTTTTTGGCCCTGTGCGCCGGCACCCTGTCCATGACAGGCCTTTCCGCTCTGGGCATGGCCAGCGCCGCGGCCTGCATCGGGTTCCTGATCTGGAACTGGCATCCTGCTAAGGTGTTCATGGGTGACACGGGTTCCCTGTTCATGGGCGGTATGGTGTGCGCCCTGGCCTTCGGCATGGATCTTCCCATCCTGCTGCTGCCTGTGGGATTCGTGTACATCTGCGAGATCGTTTCCGTGGTGCTTCAGGTTTCCTATTTCAAGGCCACCCACGGCAAGCGGCTGTTCAAAATGTCTCCCATCCATCATCACTTTGAGATGTGCGGTTGGAGCGAGGTGAAGATCTGCGTGGTTTTTGGCCTGGTAGCCCTGCTGGGCGGTGCTGGCGCCTTGGCCTGTGTGATCTACGGCATGTAAATTTAGAAAAGATCCGCGATGGCCTTGTTTGGCGAGGCGCATTCGTGGATAGACTAACATAAATGAAACGAAGAGAAAGGAGGGATCGCCATGGCGGCAGCGGGTAGAACTGCCCGAGGCTTGCGCAGGGTACCAGGTACCCCGGTCCCCGGGGTGCCCGAGCCCCGTCAGACTCGGGCCCGGGAGGAGAAACGCCGGCGTAGACCGGTCAAATATAAGCTGTTCAGCTTGGGAGCGGGCCTGGATATGCCCATGCTTATCTTTATCCTGGTGCTTTTGGCCATTGGGTTGGTGATGCTTTTCTCTGCCAGTTACGCGTACAGCTACTACCATTACGGAAACAGTTATTTCTTTATTTCCCGACAGGCCACCTTTGCGGTGGCGGGCGTCATCGCCATGCTGGTGATCTCCACTTTCGACTATCATCGATTCCATCAGCTGGCGATCGTGATCTTCGGCATTTCCATTTTCCTGCTGGTGTTCCTGCTCATCTGCCGGTACGCTCACATTGAGTCCATCGCCAGACCGGAAGGAACGGCTACCCGCTGGCTGGATTTTGGTATCGTTTCCTTCCAGCCTTCGGAGATCGCTAAGTTCGCGCTTATCGTCATGTTTGCCCATATGATCTCCCAAAACCTGGATAAGATGAGCACCTTCCGCTACGGCGTGGTGCCCTATGTTGGCATTTTGGCGCTATTCGCGGCGTTGATCTACCTGGAGGACCATCTTTCCGCCACCCTGATTATTTTGGCCTTGGGAGCGATCCTCATGTTTGTGGGAGGCACCAAGCCCAAGTGGTTTATTTTGGGAGGCACGGTGCTGGTGGTCGGTCTGGCGGCCATTCTTATGGTCAAGGGAGGCTATCAGGTGAGCCGTATCATGGTTTGGCTGGATCCTTTCTCTTCCGAACTGGATCCCGACTTGACCCACCAGACACGTCAGTCTCTGTATGCTATTGGTTCCGGCGGCCTGCTGGGCGTGGGCCTGGGACAGTCTCGTCAGAAATACCTTTACCTCCCCGAGCCTCAGAACGACTTTATCTTCGCGGTGGTCTGCGAGGAACTGGGCTTGGTAGGAGCGCTGGTCATTATCGTGTTGTTCGCCATGCTTATTTGGCGCGGCGTGTATATCTCCATCCATGCCAAGGATAAGTTCGGCATGCTTCTTGGTTTGGGGATCACCTTCCAGGTGGGACTCCAAACGGTGCTGAATATCTGCGTGGTGACCAACACCATTCCCAATACGGGCATCAGCTTGCCCTTCTTCAGTTACGGCGGCACCGCACTCTTGATGCTGCTGGGCGAGATGGGCGTTCTGCTGAATATCTCCCGAAGCGCCAACGTGGAAAAGACATAAGATCAGGGAGGTCTTTTCCAAGTCTTGAGAAAAAGGAAGTGGATTCGGAATGAAAGTTTTGTTCACCGGCGGCGGTACGGCAGGGCATATCAACCCGGCCCTGGCCGCAGCTGGCTACCTGCTCCAGAAGGAACCGGATGCCCAGATCCTCTATGTGGGCAATAAGGGGGGCATGGAGGAACGTCTGGTGCCCCAGGCCGGATATGAGATCAAGACCGTGCACATCTCTGGCTTTCAGCGGAAGCTGACCCCCAAGAATCTGTGGCGAAACGCCCAGACAGTGGTCCGGGTGTTTACCGCTACCGCCGAGGCCAAGAAGATCATCAAGGAGTTTGCCCCTGACGTGTGCGTGGGCACCGGCGGCTACGTCAGCGGCCCGGTGATCCGGGAAGCGGCAAAGCTGGGGATCCCCTGTGTGGTCCACGAGTCCAACGCCTATCCGGGCGTCACCATCCGGATGCTGGCAAAGTATGTTAAGACCGTCATGCTTGCCGTGCCAGACGCCAAAAAGTATTTCGACGACTCTGTCAACTGTGTGGTGACAGGCAACCCGGTGCGGGGCGAAGTGCTGGAGGCGGAGCGGGAAGCCTCCCGGAAGGAGCTGGGGCTGGACGAACGGCCGGTGGTGCTTTCCTTCGGAGGGAGCCTGGGAGCTTCCGCTGTGAACCGAGCCGCAGCTTACATGCTGGCCCAAAGCGCTAAAACGGGAGAATACCAGCACATCCACGGCTATGGTTCTCACGATGAGAAGTTCCTGGATGAGATCAAAGAATTTGGCCTGGATCTGGAGAAGAATCCTCAGATCCGGCTGTTGGAGTACATCGACAACATGCCCCAATGTCTGTCCGCGGCTGACCTGGTCATCGGCCGGGCCGGAGCCATGACTTTGACGGAGATCGAGGCCAAGGCCAAAGCCTCCATTTTGATCCCCTCTCCCAACGTGGCGGAGAACCACCAGTTCCACAACGCCATGGCTTTAGTCAACCGGGGAGCGGCGGAGATCATCGAGGAAAAGAACCTGACCGGGGAAGCTCTCTGGGAAAAGGTCCGCTCCATCCTGTCTGACAAGGAGCGGCTTCGCTCCCTGGGAGAGAACGCCGGGGAGATGGAGATCCGGGACGCCAACGACCGGATCTACCGAGTGATCAAATCGGCGGCTGGAATGTAAGGGAAACTCTCACCCAATAGGCGAGCGCCTCATAGTATGGCGTATGCTGAATTGGGTGAGGTGTTCTGTATGATCGTCATCGACGGCCCCGCGGAACTTTCCGGGGAGATCAAGATCCAAGGCGCGAAAAACAGTACCCTGCCGCTGCTGGCAGCCACCGTGTTGTGCAAAGGGCAGACCGTCCTACATAATTGCCCTCACTTGTCCGACGTGGACACTGCGGTGCGGATTTTGGAGCATCTTGGCAGCCGGTGTCATTGGGAGGGGAACAGCCTGGTGGTGGATAACGCCATGACCTGCTGCCAGATCCCTCCCGACCTGATGCGTGAGATGCGGTCCTCCATCGTCTTTTTGGGGGCCATCGCCGCCCGGTGCGGGGAGGCCGAGCTGTGTTTCCCCGGCGGCTGTGAGCTGGGTCCCCGGCCCATCGACCTCCACCTGGATGCCCTGCGAAAGCTGGGAGTGGAGATCGAGGAGTCGGGCGGATACCTTCGCTGCCATGCTCCCCAGGGAATTCGGGGAACCTACATCTCTCTGTCCTTCCCCAGTGTAGGGGCCACGGAAAACGTGATCCTGGCGGCGGTGTGTTCCAAGGGCACCACGGTCATCGCCAACGCTGCCAGAGAGCCGGAAATCGTGGACCTGGCCGCTTACCTGAACAGGTGCGGCGCCCGGGTTTACGGGGCAGGGGAGAGCTGCGTCATCATCGACGGGGTGCAGGAACTGTATGGCTGCGAGCACACGGTGATGCCCGACCGCATCGCTTCGGTGACCTACATGGCCGCCGCCGCGGTGACAGGAGGAAATATCACCTTGCGTGACGTGGACAATACCCACATCCTGCCCATGCTTTCTCCCTTTGAGCAGGCAGGCTGTGAGGTGCGGCAGTTGGGAGGCGCCCTGAACATCATGGCTCCCCGGCGGCTGAACGCTGTGCGGCATATCCGCACCATGCCCTATCCTGGGTTCCCCACCGACGCCCAGCCGGTGGTGATGAGCATGGCTGCCGTGGGCCGTGGGACCAGTATTTTTGTGGAAAATATCTTCGAGAACCGCTACAAGCACGCCGAGGGACTTCAGCGTCTGGGAGCCAACATCAAGGTGGAAGGCAAGGTGGCCATCGTGGAGGGCGTGGAACAGCTCCGGGGAGCGCCGGTCATGTCCCACGATCTGCGGGGAGGCGCTGCATTGGTGGTGGCTGGATTGGCGGCTCAAGGAAGGACCCTGGTAGACGGGGTGGAATTTATCCGCCGGGGATACGAGGACCTGGCGGGGAACTTGGCGGATCTAGGCGCCAGGATCCGGGAGGTGGAGGAAGCCTCTCAGTAAGGAAAAATGGGAACGTGGAAAGGAGGGATGGCTGTGAAACGAACCAGGAAGCAAACGGACCCTTGGGAGGGGTACGAGTTTATCGATATCAATTCCCGCTCCGGTGAGGAGCCTCCGCGACCCGCAAGGGCGCCCAGGCAGACATCCTCCCGGAGGCGGGAACCAGGGAGGACAGGCCGTTCCGCCAGAAATAGGCCGGTCTCCCGTTCTTACAGGGGTGAACCTCCAGCCCAGCCTTCCCGAGGTTCCCCTGGAAGGGGGGAGCGAACCCGAAGGCCAAGCACCCGGGGTGGCGGCCCACCTTCTGGACGAAGACGGCAGGCACGGGAAAGACCTGCTCCCAAAAAGCCTCTCAGCAAGGGGGCGCGGCGGTTTTTGCTGGTGTTCACCTTATTGTGCATGGTGGCTATCACCGCGTTCCTGTGTGTGTTCCTGCTCTTTAAGGTGCGCACCATTGAGGTCACTGGCGACGTGGTGTATGAACAGTCCGCCATTTTGGAAGTGTGCGGTTACGAAATAGGGGATAATTTAGCCCTGCTTTCCACCAAGAATAAGGAACGGGCTTTGGAAGAACAGCTTCCCTATGTGGAGGATGCGGAGATCCGGCGGCATTTCCCCAGCGGTTTGGAGATCCACATCACCGCAGCGCAGAAAACAGCTTGCATTTCCAGCGGCGGGCAGTGGTTCGCTGTCAGCGGCAAGGGGAAGATCCTGGAAGCTCTTTCCGAACCGGCAGAGGGAGTCATGGAAGTGACAGGTCTTACCCTTGTCAATCCGGTGGTGGGCGGTCAGGTCCAGGTGGAGGATCCACCCCAAGAAGAGAGCTCCTCTTCGCAAGACGATAGCTCCTCCCAGACAGAGAGTTCTACTCAGGAGGACAGTTCCGCACAGGAGGAATCCCGGAAAGATGTCAGCCAGACAGCCTTTTTTGAGATCCTTCAGGTGTTGGATCAGTGGGACGCCGCAGGCGATTTCGTCAGCTTGGACATGACGGACCTGTACCATATCACCATGAATTTCCAGAATCGGATCCTTTTCGAGCTGGGAAGCGTTGCCGGGTTAGACTATAAGGTGGATTACGGCCTGCGCATCATACGGGATAAATTGGATGAAAATGATACTGGCACTCTGGACCTTTCCCTGGCCAGCGATTTGAAAGAAGCCTATTTTCAACCCACCAATTCCAGTTTGGACAGCAGCTCCAGCACCAGTTCTTCCAGTGAGGGAGACAGTGGGGACGACACTGGGGATTCTGACACCAGTTCGGACGACGGCAACAGTGACGGAACGTCCACGGAAGACGATACCACCAGTGACGGCGCGGGAGAAGAGACCAGTGATGATACCAGTGACGACACTGTCAGTCAAGACCGGGGCGGGGATATCCCCAACACCATTTTCATGGGATGACAGCCGCCGAAACCACTGGATTTTTGAAAATGAGCCCCACAGCTCTTGTGTAAAATTTCCGCAGTTTATGAACAGATGGAAAAGTTTCCGCTTTACAGCCGGTTTTTTCAAGAATTTCCTTGAAATTTTCCCGGAAAAGTGATAGATTATACCATGTAACATTCTGAAATAACTGTAACGCCATGGGCTTTACACGAACCGTAATAGATTGTTGTGAGATCGAAAAAGCCAAGGAGGACAATATCATGCCTTTTGAAGTTGACAACCTGCTCAATGAAACTCCTCAAACCATAAAAGTAGTCGGCGTGGGCGGCGGCGGCGGAAACGCTGTCAACCGTATTGCCAGCGCCGGTGTGCGCAGCGTAGAGCTGGTGTGCATGAATACCGATAAACAAGCTTTGCAGCGTTCTCAGGCTGCCGTAAAGATCCAGATCGGCGAGAAGCTGACTCAGGGCCGGGGTGCCGGTTCTAAGCCCGAGATCGGCGAAAAGGCCGCTGAAGAGAGCCGTGAGCTCATTGCCAACACCCTGAAGGACGCCGATATGGTGTTCATCACCGCTGGTATGGGCGGCGGCACCGGCACCGGCGCTGCTCCCAAGGTGGCTCAGATCGCTCGGGAACAGGGTGCTCTCACCGTGGGCATTGTCACCAAGCCTTTTGCCTTTGAGGGCCGCCGCCGTATGGAGCAGGCTGAAAAGGGCATCGCCGCTCTCCGTGAACAGGTGGACTCCCTGGTGGTCATCCCCAACGAGCGTTTGAAGCTGGTCAGCGAGGAGCGCATCACCTTGGCTAACGCCTTTATCGTGGCTGACGACGTGCTGCGTCAGGGCGTGCAGAGCATCTCTGACTTGATCCAGCTGCCCGGTATCGTCAACCTGGACTTCGAGGACGTGAAGTCCGTTATGGCCAACGCAGGTTACGCTCACATGGGCGTGGGCCATGCCAGCGGCAAGGACAAGGCCGAGCAGGCCGCTATGGCTGCTATTTCCAGCCCCCTGCTGGAGACCAAGATCGCCGGCGCCAAGGGCGTTATCATCAACATCACCTCTTCTCCCGACATCGCTCTGGACGAGATCGATACCGCTTCTCAGATCGTTACCGAGCGTGCTCATGAGGACGCCAACATCATTTGGGGCGCTACCTTTGACGAGAACATGGAGGACGAAATGTCCGTTACCGTCATTGCCACCGGTTTCCAGGCTACCGAGGGAGAAAAGGCCAAGAACGTGGATTCTCTGGATGTGGATATGGAACTGGACGATGATGATTTTCTGGGCAATGTCCCCACCAATGCGCCTGCCGCTCCCACTCGTTCTTCTCGGAGCCAGGAGCCTCGGGTAGACCCCGCCGTCATCGATGATGACGACACTTTCACTGACATTATGTCCATTTTCAACCGGAAGTAATTTCACATAGCCAATACGTGAGAAAAAGGGATGCGCCAACGCGGCATCCCTTTTTTTACGAATAAAAGCATTAGGGAGGACTTACCATGAGTAAATGGATCGATGGGGTGCATCACATTGCCCTGAAACCCACAGCGGAACAGTACGAGGAGACCGTAAAATTTTACACAGAGCTTTTGGGTCTGGAGGTCAAACGGACCTGGGGTGATCCTCAGCGGCCCAACATGATGATCTCCTGCGGAGACAACTCCTGCCTGGAGATCCTCAGCAGCGAGATGCCTGCTCCTCGTGGCGGCGCTCTGGATCACCTGGCCTTTGCTACCACACACGTGGATGAGCTGATTGAGCGGGTTCGTGCTGCCGGTTATGAGATCGCCATCGAGCCCAAAGATACCGATGTGATCGGGGCGCCTATCCATATCGCGTTCTGCTATGGTCCCATTGGGGAGTACATCGAATTTTTCTGGGAGAAGTAACTATGGCTGAGACACTGCGGGTAAACACCAAAGACTTGGGGGAGATTGCCCCCTCGCTGCGGGCGGGGCAGAGGGTGCTGCTTTCCGGAGTGTGCTATACCTCTCGGGATGCGGCCCACAAGCGGATCACCCAGATGCTGGATCGGGGAGAGGAGCCTCCCTATGACCTGAACGGCGCGGCTGTCTACTATGCTGGTCCTACTCCCGCGCCGGAGGGGCTGGCTATCGGATCCTGCGGACCCACTACCAGCGGTCGTATGGATCCCTACACGCCTCGTTTTCTGGATCTGGGCCTGAAATGCATGATCGGCAAAGGCAAACGCAGCCCGGAAGTGGTGGAAGCCATCCAGCGAAACGGCGCAGTGTATTTCTGTGCCATCGGCGGCGCGGGAGCTTTGGCGGCTCAATGCATTGAGAAGGCAGAGGTCATCGCTTTCGAGGACCTGGGGTGCGAGTCGGTAAAGAGACTTGTATTGAAAGATTTCCCCCTGATCGTGGCCATTGACAGTGTAGGGGGCAACATTGTAAAATAAAGCTTTCCGGAAAGTTGATGTCCGGAAAAGCGGACATTTCCACAGAAGGAGAGAAGTTGTTTGTTTGATGGGATCATGAAGGCTTTCGTCCGGGGATACGGCCAGACGGATGAGCCCAGCGTTCGAGAAAAAAGCGGCCGTGTGGCAGGTATGGTGGGGATCGTCACCAATCTGCTGCTTTTTGCCATCAAGCTGGCGGCAGGATTTATTTCCGGCAGCGTGGCTGTGATGGCTGACGCCGTGAACAACCTGACAGATTCCGGTTCTTCCATCGTTATGCTGGTGGGGTTCAAACTGGCGGGAAAGCCCGCTGACGAAAAGCATCCCTTTGGCCATGCACGCATCGAGTATCTGTCCGGAGTGATCGTGTCCTTTATCGTCCTGTTTTTGGGTGTGGAACTGGGCATGACTTCTATCGAGAAGATCATCACACCAGAGGCGGCGGAGTTCAACGTTTTGACTCTCTCAGTGCTGGTGGTGTCCATCCTGATCAAGCTGTGGCAGTGCTTTTTCTACCGCAGCGTGGGAAAGACCATTCACTCTGATACGGTGTTTGCCACCTCCAGTGACAGCCGCAACGACGTGATCGCCACTTCTGTGGTTCTGCTGGGGGCTGTGATCACCCGGTTCACCAACGTGAATCTGGACGGTATTTTGGGTTTGGCTGTGGCGGCCTTTATCGTGGTGTCCGGTGTGAAACTGATCATGGAAACGGGCAATCCCTTGTTGGGTATGGCTCCGGATGAAAATCTGGTCAAGACCATCTACGAAAAGATCCTGTCCTACGAGGGTATTTTCGGTATCCACGACTTGACGGTCCACAACTACGGAGAGGGCAAATGCTTTGCCTCTGTTCACTGCGAGGTTCCCGCGGAACGGGATATCCTTGTCAGTCATGACATTATCGATAACATCGAGCGTGACTTCCAGCGTGACTTGGGCATCCATCTGGTCATCCATCTTGACCCGGTAGTCACTGAGGACGAGCGCACCAACAAGCTGCGGGATCAGGTCCGCAAGCTGCTGCGTGTGGTGTATCCTCAGGCATCAGTCCACGATTTCCGTGTGGTGTGGGGCGTGACCCACTCCAATGTAGTGTTCGATATCGCGGTGCCTTTTTCTCTTAAGGAGACCGACCAGCAGATCAAGGAGCGGGTGGATCAGGCAATCAAGACCCTGGACCCGGATTACCGCACTGTGGTCACTGTGGACCGGGAAAGCACTGTGAACGAGATGGAATCCTAAACAAGAGCGAAACGATCAAAGACAAAAAATAAAACCTCCCGAAAGGGGAGGCCATAAAGAGCGTTTGTTAGGACGGCATGACGGAATGGTCACGCCGTCCTTTTTATATAGAGGAAAGCTGCACTCCGTCTATATAGGAACATGGTTTAGGAGATGGAGGCGTAAAGTTTGATGATATTTTTCGCTGCTTCTTTTTTAGGAATGCAGTTATCCATGGCGTTTTTTTCTATGTAGTGATGCGCTTGAGGTTCTGTCATCTTCAGCTCGCTGATGAGCAAGCATTTGGCCCTGTTGACGATGCGGATCTCTTCCATTCGTTCTTCAATGGAGGATGTTTTCTGTTCCATTTTCCGCAGTCTTTCCCGGGCGCTGGCCATCCAGTTGAGGGCTTGCAGCAAAAGGGTCTTGTTGGTGGGCTTGGGAAGGGTGAATACACCGTGTTCCGCCACCTCGTCATGCACTTCGGCGTAAATGTCGGAACGGGAGAGCAGGAGCACGATGGTGGTTTGAGAACGACAGCAGTCGATGGCGAAACGGGTGCCTGATTCATCTGGAAGAGGGGAATTGACGATGACGAAATCAAAGTCCCGCGAGGCCAGATACCGTTTCGCCTCACTAACGCTTGCCGCTGTATGTATGGGTTGGTATTGGGAAGAAGGGAGCAGTTCTGCGGCTGCCGTGTAAAAATTCCCTGACGCGGAAACGATGAGAAGGCTGTAAACGCGTTCTTTCAAACTCATAGCATGCTCCCTCCTTTCGGTTTATTTGTTACAGTAAATATCCAAAACAGCAGCGGGGATATGTTCCGCGATGAACTGGCTTTTCATGGCGATAGAACGGGCTTCATCCAAAGAGCAAGGCAGCTTCTGCAATTTGGAGGTCAGTTCTGTGTCGGCCTTAAAAAGGTTCTTATTGATCACTGGGGGCATATCCAACTTGTTTTTGATCCCATACAAGCCCGCGTAGATCAGCAGGGCAAAAGCCAGGTAAGGGTTGGCGGTAGGATCAGGGGAGCGCAGTTCCGCCCGGCGGTATTCACCCCTGGCAGCGGGGATCCGGACCAGCTGGCTTCTGTTTTCGCTGGACCAGGATACATAGCGGGGCGCCCGGTTGTGTCCAAAACGATGATAGGATTCCTCTGTGGGATTGAGAAACAGCGTCATTTCAGAGGCTTTCGCAAGAACGCCCGCGATGATATGAGGCAGGTTATCCGTCCTGTCCTGAGACTGTATGGACATGTTGATGTGGAATCCGTTGCCGGGCATGTTGTCCAGGGGTTTGGGAGAAAAATCAGCACAAAGCCCGTTGCGGCGGGCGATGGTTTTGACGATGGTCTGAAAGGTCATCACGTTGTCCGCGGCTGTCAGGGGGTCGGAGTAGCGGAAGTCGATCTCGTTCTGTCCCGGGCCGCCTTCATGGTGAGAGCTTTCCGGACGGATCCCCATCTGCTCTAAGGTCAGGCAGATCTCCCGGCGGATATTTTCGCTCTTGTCGTCAGGAGCCATGTCCATGTACCCGGCCTCATCATAAGGAGTTTTCGTCGGCTTGCCGTTCTGGTCCAGCTCAAAAAGATAAAACTCCTGCTCCGCTCCGAAATAGAAGGAGACTCCCGCGTCGTCAGCGGCTTGGATGGCTTGTTTCAGTAAATAGCGGGTATCGCACTCATAAGGCTTTCCAGAAGGGTAGGATACGCCGCTAAACATCCTCACCACTTTTCCGTGTTCCGGACGCCAGGGGAGCGCCATCAGAGTTTCGCTGTCCGGCATCAAAAACAGGTCGGAATAGGTCTCGTCGCCATAACCTTCCACAGAGGAAGCGTCAAAAGCAATGCCATATTCAAAGGCCCGATCCAGTTCTTCCGGCATGATCGATATGTTTTTCTGCTTCCCGAACACATCGCAGAAAGCAAGGCGGATGAATTTCACGTCATCCTCCCTGACATACTGTTTTACCTCTTCCTTTGAATATTTCATAAGCTTACCTCTTTCTTTTAGTTTGCCACATACATCTGTTTGTATGGATTTTTACTGTCAGGGGTCACTACGGTGAACTCCGAATCCATGATTTCCTTCATGCTAAGGCCGAAAACCTGACAATATTCTGTAAGTTCCGCTTGGATCTCTTCCCGGTCATGGGCGGAAGCGGTGGTGACGCAGACATTATGGGGAAAGGAAATGCCGTCGGTGTTGCCTCTGAGGATCATTTTCCCCCCATGCATCCCCGTGCAGGGGAAATTGCCCACAATGTTGCGTTGATTCTGACTCAGGCCCAGGACGATGATCACGCCGCCGGCTTGGTATTCCCCAAGGAAACTGCCTGCTTTACCGCCGATGATCATAACAGGGACTTTGTCTTTGTATGCTTTCATATGGATCCCGGCGCGATATCCCGCGTCGCCCTGCACGTAGATCTTTCCGCCCCGCATGGCGTAGCCGGCGGCGTCTCCGATGTTGCCATGGATGATGATCGTACCATCGTTCATGGTATCTCCCACCGCGTCCTGGGCGTTCCCGTTCACTTCGATGACAGCGCCGTCCAGGTAAGCACCCAGGGCGTTGCCGGGAGTTCCGTCGATGGTGATGCGTTTCTCTCTCATACCGGCGGCGATGAACCGCTGTCCACAGCAGTTGGATAGGACCACATCTGTATCTGACGCGCGGATCTTTTGGTTCAATAGTTTGTGGTCAAGATCTATAACACTCAGTACCATAGTATTATACTGCACCTCCAAATATTTTTCTACGGTCCTGGGAAAATGATGCCATAAAAGAAGAGGACCGTCAGCAGACCGGAGCGGGCTACCTCCATGGGCGTCCGCTTCCGCCTTATTCTCCGGCGTGAGAGATCCCAAGGATCGCCAGCTCTTTGTCGGTTAGCCCGATGCCCCGGAGCATCAGACGGTTGCCCCGCAAGGCTTCAATGGAGTTGATCCCCATGCCGCCCATGAGCTCTTTGATCTCATGGCGCCAGGCGGTCATCAGGTTGACAAGCCGCTTGCTGCCGGTTTCCGGATCCAGCCTCTTTACAAGTTCCGGCCGCTGAGTGGCGATCCCCCAGTTGCACTTGCCGCTTTGGCAGGTGCGGCACAGGTGACATCCGAGAGCCAGGAGGGCAGCGGTGGCGATGTAGCAGGCATCGGCGCCAAGTGCGATGGCCTTTACCACATCGGCCGCACTGCGGATAGCGCCTCCGGCCACAATGGAGACATTGTTTCGGATCCCTTCGTCCCGCAGCCGCTTGTCAACAGCCGCCAGCGCAAGCTCGATCGGAATACCTACATTGTCCCGGATCCTGGTGGGAGCCGCGCCTGTACCGCCCCGGAAGCCGTCGATGGCGATGATGTCCGCACCGCTTCGGGCGATTCCGCTGGCGATGGCTGCGATGTTGTGCACGGCAGCCACCTTGACGATGACAGGCTTTTTGTATTCCGTGGCTTCTTTCAAAGAATATACCAGCTGCCGCAGATCTTCGATGGAGTAGATGTCGTGGTGGGGAGCCGGGGAGATGGCGTCCGAGCCTTCTGGGATCATACGGGTGCGGGAAACGTCCCCTACGATTTTCGTGCCGGGAAGGTGACCACCGATGCCGGGCTTGGCGCCTTGGCCCATTTTGATCTCCACAGCGGCGCCGGCTTCCAGGTAATCCTTGTGGACGCCGAAACGGCCCGAAGCCACCTGAACGATGGTGTTTTCTCCGTAGCAATAGAAATCTTCGTGGAGGCCGCCCTCGCCGGTGTTATAATAGATCCCCAGTTCCTGCGCGGCAGACGCTAGGGCTCTATGGGCGTTGTAACTGATGGAACCATAGCTCATGGCGGAGAACATCACCGGCATGGAGAGTTCCATCTGAGGCTCCAATTTGCAAAGGATCTGGCCGTTTTCGTCCTTTTCGATCCGGGAAGGTTTTTTCCCCAGAAATACCTTCGTTTCCATGGGCTCTCGAAGAGGATCGATCGAGGGATTCGTCACCTGGGACGCGTTGATGAGGATCTTATCCCAATATACCGGCAGGGGATTGGGGTTGCCCATAGAAGAGAGCAGCACGCCGCCGCTGTTGGCTTGTTTGTAGATCTCCTTGATGGTGTCCTCCTGCCAGTTGGCGTTTTCACGGAGCCGGCAGTCGCTCTTGACGATCTTGAGCGCCCGTGTGGGGCAGAAGGAGACACAGCGTTGGCAGTTGACGCATTTGGATTCGTCCGCCAGCATTACCTTCCTATCCTCGTCATAGGAATGGACTTGGTTGGCGCACTGCTGTTCACATACACGGCAGTTGATACAGCGAGCGTTATTTCTCACCACTTCAAATTCAGGATAAATAAACTCCAATCCCATTAGTACGCACCGTCCTTTACATGAACTATTACTGCTTCTCCGCCTGACGGAGCATAGATGTTTTCCGCGTTTGGCTCCATAATGCGAATGGACGCTTCCTCGCTGGCGATAAAGACCTTGTCGTCCTTTTCTCCCACCACCATGGAGCGGAGCTTCAAACGGTCGTTCAGTGCCATCAGACCGCCGTTGAAACCGAACACGATGGAAAAGGGCCCGGTGACCAAAAGGCTGGAGAAAACCGTGCGGAGGTATTTCAGCTTTTCCCGCTCTTTGGGATCTGTCTTTGCGGCGATAGTGCTCCAGAACGGAGCGGCGATGACGCTGGCAGCTTCGTCTAGGGAAAGTTTCTGCACACGAAGCAAATAGTCCATGATATAGGTGATGACTTCCGTATCGGTCTGCAGCGTGCACCGATATCCAAACATTTCGATGAATCTGCGGTTGGCGTCGTAAGAGGAGATCTCACCGTTATGTACGATGGAATAGTCCAGCAAGGCGAAGGGATGAGCGCCGCCCCACCAGCCGGGAGTATTGGTAGGGTATCTTCCGTGGGCGGTCCAGGAATACCCCTCGTATTCGTCTAATTTATAAAAGACGCCAACATCTTCCGGGAAGCCCACGGCTTTGAAGGCTCCCATATTTTTTCCGCTGGAAAAAACGTATGTGCCTGGCATTTCGGTGTTGATCTTCATAACGGTACGGGCCACAAATTCCTTTTCGTCGATCTGAAGATTTACAAGCGTGGAACGAAAAGGGGAGACGAAGTATCTCCATATGATGGGTTCGTCTGTAATGGCGGGGATCTTTCTTGTGGGGATGATCTCGGATTTTACGATCTCGAACCGCTCTTTCAAAAAGGCTTCGCAGTTTTTACGGGACGCTCTGTCGTCATAAAACATATGCAAAGCGTAAAACTCCTTATATTCGGGGTAAATACCGTATGCCGCGAAACCGCCCCCCAGGCCGTTGGAACGGTCATGCATAGGTTTCATGGATTCGATGATCTTTTCCCCGGTCATTTTGTTTCCGTCTTTGGAGATCACTGCGGCGATGGCACAACCGGAGGGGATGCGCACTTGGCCTTCCTTACTGTTCATAGCGCTTGCCTACCTTTCGTGAAAAAAATAAAGGCGCTCATTTTGACGCAGATAGCCAATTCTGCATCAAAATGAACGCCTTTGCTCATTTCGATATAAAGTATATACCATTTTCCTGGGTTTGTCAATGACGAGTCGGATAAATTTGCAAGTTTATAAATTTGAAATTGCAAGATAAGGGGTTGACAAATGGTTTTCCACGTGCTAAAATGCTCCCTGTTGAAAGCGATGAGGTTTTCGGCATTCATTTTTTAAGTTCGTTTTGCATCTTGCTCCAGGATCTGACATAGAAAAAGGCAAAGGCGTCTTTAAGTGGTTCTTACCCTTAAAGACGCCTTTTTCACTTTTTAAAAGTCAGAATTCGGCACACCATCCGATCTGCGAGATCAAAAACGAGCTGTATTCAAAAAATAAAGGCAAAGGCGTCTTGCGTATCCTGTTGGGAGTATAGATGTCTTTGCCTTTAAAATTTGAAAGGAGAGAACGTAATGAGCACCGTTACAGAAATTTTCGGAAAAAAGGTTTTTGATGATAGAGTCATGAAAGCCACTCTTTCTTCCAAGGTGTACAATTCGCTGAGAAAGACCATCGATGAAGGCACGGATCTGGATATCAGCGTAGCCAACGCCGTTGCCGAGGCGATGAAAGATTGGGCGGTGGCGAACGGTGCCACTCATTACACCCATTGGTTCCAGCCTATGACCGGCATTACCGCGGAAAAGCATGACAGCTTTATCACTCCTTCACCGGACGGCGGAGTGATCATGGAGTTTTCCGGAAAGGAACTGATCAAAGGAGAGCCGGACGCTTCCTCGTTCCCCTCGGGCGGGCTCCGTGCTACGTTCGAGGCCAGAGGCTATACCGCTTGGGATCCCACCTCCTACGCGTTTATTAAAGGAAAGACTCTTTGCATCCCCACTGCGTTCTGCTCCTACGGTGGAGAGGCTCTCGACAAGAAAACGCCTTTGCTTCGCTCCATGCAGGCGTTGAACAAGCAGGCCATGCGGATCATTCGGCTGTTTGGCGATACCACTGTGAAATGCGTGAAAACGTCGGTGGGGCCGGAACAGGAATATTTTCTGGTGGATCGGGAGATGTACAACAAGCGCCAGGATCTGGTGTTTACAGGCCGGACTTTGTTCGGCGCCAAACCTCCCAAGGGCCAGGAAATGGAGGACCATTACTTTGGCGTCATCAAGCCCCGTGTGGCGGCATTTATGGATGACTTGAACCAAGAACTGTGGGAGCTGGGCATCCTTGCCAAAACCGAGCACAACGAGGTAGCCCCGGCGCAGCATGAGTTGGCTCCCATCTACACTACCACCAATATCGCTACCGACCACAACCAGCTTACCATGGAGATCATGCAGAAGGTAGCGCTGCGTCACGATCTGGTGTGTCTGCTGCATGAAAAGCCCTTTGCAGGCGTCAACGGCAGCGGTAAGCATAACAACTGGTCCATCACCACCGACACAGGGGTGAACCTGCTCTCGCCCGGAAAGACCCCTTACGAGAACGCTCAGTTCCTCCTGTTCCTCTGCGCTGTGATCAAGGCTGTGGATGATTACCAGGACCTGCTGCGGATCTCCGTGGCCACGGCCGGCAATGACCATCGTTTGGGCGCCAACGAAGCGCCTCCCGCAGTGGTGTCCATGTTCTTGGGCGATGAGCTGAATGCCATCTTGGAAGCGATCGAAAACAACACCCCCTACAACGATGTGGGTAAGCAGATCATGAAGCTGGGCGTCAGCGTCCTTCCCACCTTCACAAAGGACACCACCGACCGCAACCGCACTTCACCGTTCGCGTTCACCGGGAACAAATTTGAGTTCCGTATGCTGGGTTCTTCTAACAGCATTGCCTGCGCTAACATCATGCTCAACGCGGCAGTAGCGGAATCTCTCAGGATCTACGCGGACCGCCTTGAAAAAGCGGAAGACTTTGAAACAGCACTGCATGAAATGATCCGAAAGACCATCAAGGACCACAAGAGGATCATTTTCAACGGCAACGGTTATGACGATGCATGGATCCATGAAGCCACCGAAAAGAGAGGTCTTTGCAATTACCGCACCACCGCTGACTGCCTGCCCCATATCCTGGACAAAAAGAATGTGGAGATGCTGACGGCGCACAAGATCTATACAGAGGCGGAATTGAGATCCCGCATGGAGATCACTCTCGACAACTACTGCAAGACAGTCATCATCGAGGCCAATACCATGGTGAACATGGCCCGCGGCGAAATTGCTCCCGCCGTGGAGTCTTATGTGGAAGAGCTGGCAAGGACCGCCTCGCTCAAGAAAGCTGTATCGGAGGAGATCTCCTGCACCTATGAAAGCAATTTGCTCAAGAAGCTGTCCAATCTCACAGACCGTATCTCTTTCGCGGCGGACGAACTGGAAAACGCTATCTCTCAAGTGGGAGAGAAGGAAAGTGTGGTTGAGGGAGCGGCAGCCATCCGAGATATTTTGATAGCTAAAATGGGAGAACTGCGGGTGCCTTGTGACGAAGCGGAAGTGCTCACCTCCAAGAAATATTGGCCTTTCCCCACCTACGGCGATCTGCTGTTTGGGGTGAAATAAAACCAGAAAGAAGATGATTTGAATGGATGAGGCAATTAGGGAATTGGTCGCCGAAACCACTTCGGCGGAAGTGTTCGCGGTATGGTTTCTGATCGGCGCGGCGCTGGTGTTCTGGATGCAGGCCGGATTCGCCATGGTAGAGGCTGGGTTTACCAGGGCGAAAAACACCGGCAACATCATCATGAAAAACCTGATGGATTTTTGCATCGGCGCTGTTGTGTTTATCCTGATCGGTTTTAGTCTGTTGATGGGTGAAGATCTATTTGGACTGATCGGAAAGCCGGGATTCGACATCTTCACGGCTTACGCCGATTTTGATTTCGCCAACTTTGTATTCAACCTGGTGTTCTGCGCCACTGCCGCTACCATTGTGTCGGGAGCTATGGCGGAGAGAACGAAATTCCTTTCTTACTGCATTTATTCCGGTGTTATTTCAGCGCTGATCTACCCCATTGAAGCCCACTGGATCTGGGGCGGCGGATGGCTCAGCCAGATAGGTTTCCACGATTTTGCCGGTTCTTGCGCGATCCATATGGTGGGAGGCATCTCCGCTCTTATCGGCGCCAAGATCCTCGGACCTAGGATTGGCAAGTTCCAGAAGGATGCCGGCGGCAGGGTGACGAAAGTCAACGCGTTCCCCGGTCACAGTATCGCATTTGGCGCTCTGGGTGTATTCATCCTTTGGCTGGGTTGGTACGGCTTTAACGGCGCCGCCGCGAAAAGCGTGGATCAGCTTGGGTCGATCTTCTTGACCACCACAATGGCTCCGGCTGTGGCCACGGTGGTATGTATGATCTTTACTTGGCTCAAGTACGGAAAGCCCGATGTCTCCATGTGCCTTAACGCCTCCCTTGCGGGTCTGGTGGCGGTCACCGCGGGCTGTGATGTAACGGACGCTCTGGGTTCCTCTATCATCGGCGCCGTAGCTGGACTTTTGGTGGTGTTCGGTGTCTGGTTCCTGGATCATAAGCTGCACATCGACGATCCGGTGGGCGCGGTCGCCGTCCATTGTTTGAACGGTATCTGGGGGACCTTGGCGGTTGGTTTGTTCGCCACGGATACTGCCCCTGGTTATTCCATTGCCAACGCCAATGGTCAGACCCTTACAGGGCTTTTTTACGGCGGTGGATTGGATCTCATGGTCTTGCAGTTCATAGGCGTTCTTTCTGTTGGACTGTGGACGGCAGTGACCATTATCATCACATTCCTGTTGATCAAAAAGACTGTTGGCCTTCGTGTTTCTCGTGAGGAAGAGACCATCGGCCTGGACGAAACAGAGCACGGACTTCCCTCCGCTTACGCAGGGTTCGCTATGCTTCCCGAGTATGTGGAAGAAGGAACGGCGGCTCCCGTATTGGTGGACGGCGATGTTCCTGTGGCAGAGGCTGTGCCTGTTAAGAAAGTGCCCGCCTTTGATGAAACAACTCCGAAATTCACCAAGATCGAGATCATCTGCAAGGAATCTCGTTTTGAGCTTTTGAAGTCCGCGATGATGGATATCGGCATTACCGGTATGACAGTTTCCCATGTCTTGGGCTGCGGCATTCAGAAGGGCAAGCCGGAATACTATCGCGGCGTTGAAGTGGAAGCGACGCTCCTCCCCAAGATCCAGGTGGAAATCGTCGTGAGTAAGGTCCCCGTCAGGAGCGTCATCGAGACCGCGAAGAAGGTCCTTTATACCGGACATATCGGCGATGGCAAGATCTTCGTTTATGACGTCGAGAACGTCGTGAAGGTACGGACTGGGGAAGAGGGCTATGACGCTCTGCAAGACGTGGAGTAAAGCTGATCGATATTATACATAAAAGCGTTTGAGACAGGAGAAGTAGCACAGAGGATCTCTCACAGCGAGTATGGGAGGGTGAGAGCCATATAGAGGATTCTGTGTGAATAACACCGGTCGAGCTGCAATCTGAAAAATGAGTATTGAGTAGGTGCGCCGTAAAAGCCTTACGTAAGTAGGCATAGCTTTGTAAGAAGCTTTCAGAGAACAAATATAGGTGGTACCGCGGGAACAGCACTCGCCCTATATAGAATGCTGAACTATACGTGATTGGAGGATATGGGTATGTGTTCTATTATGGGTTATTGCGGGACATCCGCCACATTAGAAGCGTTTCGTCAAGGTTTTGAGAGGACCATCTCCAGAGGACCTGATGACAGCAGGATCATCGATACGGGGAAAGGCCTTCTGGGCTTTCACCGTTTGGCGATCATGGGGCTGCACCCGGAAGGCATGCAGCCTTTTTGCCTTGGAAAAAATTATTTGGTATGCAACGGGGAAATCTACGGCTTTGAAAGGATCAAGCAGAGATTATCAGAAAAATACACTTTTAAAAGCCATTCAGACTGTGAGATTCTTCTGCCCATGTATCAAGAGTACGGGGTGAAAATGTTCGAGATGCTGGACGCGGAGTTCGCTCTCATCCTGTACGATGGGGAAAAGGGAGAATATATCGCCGCGCGAGACCCCATAGGGATCCGTCCGTTGTACTACGGTTATGACAAGACCGGTACCATCCTTTTTGCCAGCGAACCAAAAAATCTGGTTGGCCTCGCTGAGAAGATCATGCCTTTCCCGCCTGGTCACTACTACAAAAACGGGGCATTCATCTGCTATCGGGATATTGCTCACGTGGAAACCGTCGTCCATGACGACTTGGACACGGTATGCGAGAATATCCGGGAAAAACTGGTGGCCGGTGTGGAAAAGCGGCTTGTGGCAGACGCAAAAGTGGGATTCCTCCTTTCCGGCGGCTTGGATTCCTCTCTCGTGTGCGCCATCGCCGCGAAAAAGAGCAGCGTGCCCATCAAGACTTTCGCCATCGGCATGAGCGAGGACGCCATCGATCTGAAATACGCCAAACAGGTGGCCGATTATATTGGCAGCGACCACCGAGAGATCATCATGACCAAAGAAGAGGTGCTCTCTTCTTTGGAGCAGGTCATTTCCGTACTTGCCACTTTTGACATCACCACCATTAGGGCCAGCATGGGCATGTACTTGATCTGCAAATCCATCCATGAAACCACGGATATCCGGGTGCTTCTGACAGGAGAGATCTCCGATGAGCTGTTTGGCTACAAATACACCGATTTCGCGCCCAGCGGGGAAGCGTTTCAGGAGGAATCTCAAAAGCGGATCCGGGAGCTTCACATGTATGACGTGCTCCGGGCCGACAGGTGTATCTCGGTGAATTCCTTGGAAGCCCGTGTGCCTTTCGGGGATCTGGACTTCGTGGAATACGTGCTTGCGGTGGATCCCGAAATGAAGCTGAACAAGTACGGAAAGGGGAAATACCTGCTGCGTCATGCTTTCGAGGGCGGAGACTATCTGCCTGAGGAGATCTTATGGCGGGAAAAGGCAGCTTTCTCCGACGCGGTGGGGCATTCCATGGTGGATTATCTAAAGGAATACGCGGAGAGTTATTACACGGACGCCCAGTTTGAAACGCTGTGTAAGAAATATACTCACGCAAGACCCTTTACCAAGGAATCTCTGCTGTACCGGGAACTGTTTGAAAAATACTATCCGCAACAGGGAGAGATGATCGTGGACTTTTGGATGCCCAACAAAGAGTGGGAAGGCTGCGATGTGAATGACCCCTCGGCCCGTGTGCTCTCCAACTACGGTGACAGCGGCAAGTAAAAAGTGATCTGCGTGGACCGGGAAAACGGAAGTCAAAAGAGCAAGAATTAGAAAATCCATAAATCTGTGCGAGTTGTCTGTGGTGAAGCGACCTCCGGCAACAGTGGAATAGGAGTGAAGCCCATATGAGTATCCATGAAGAGTGCGGCGTGTTCGGAGTTTTCTCCCCCCGTGTCGTAGACGTGGCAAGCATTGTGTATTATGGTTTATACGCGTTACAGCACAGGGGTCAGGAGAGCTGCGGGATCGTGGTGAACGATGACGGCGTGTTCGCCTCTCACAAGGATGTGGGACTGGTAGGCGAGGTTTTTACAAATTCTATACTGGAGTCTTTGCCTCACGGTCAAATAGCAGTGGGGCATGTGCGCTACGGCACCACAGGAGGGACCAACCGGACAAATTGCCAGCCCATTGAGGTCAACCATCAAAAAGGGAGGATGGCCATCGCTCATAATGGGAATCTCAGCAACGCGGCGGAGCTGCGGGACCGCCTGGAGATGGCAGGAGCCATCTTCCACACCACCAGCGACACAGAGACCATTGCCTATATCGTCACGAAGGAACGGCTCTCCTGTGGTTCCATCGAGGAAGCGCTCAGCAGAGCGATGGATATTTTGGATGGGGCATATTCTCTTGTTTTGATGTCACCCCAAAAGTTGATCTGCGCCAGAGATCCTTACGGTTTTCGGCCCCTTTGCTATGGCAAGACCGAGGACGGCATGTATGTGGTGGCATCAGAGACAGCAGCGCTGAAAGCAGTGGGCGCTGAAGTGATACGGGATGTCATGCCGGGAGAGATCCTGGTATTCGATGGGAAAACCATCGTGTCGCGCAGGGAGCATTGCGGGAAAAGGAAGAAGAAACTCTGCTCCTTTGAATATATCTATTTTGCCCGGCCCGATTCTGTGATCGACGGGATCTCGGTCCATGGAACACGGTTCAGAGCGGGGAAGATCCTGGCTCAGCATCATCCCGTAGACGCTGACGTGGTGATTGGCGTTCCCGATTCAGGTCTCGACGCAGCTCTTGGTTACAGTCAGGAGTCAGGGATTCCTTACACCATCGGGCTCATCAAAAACAAATATATCGGCAGGACGTTCATCTCTCCCGGACAGTCCAGCAGGCTGGATCAGGTAAAGATCAAGCTGTCGGCAGTGGAGGAGAACGTGAGGGGAAAACGGGTGGTGCTCGTGGATGATTCCATTGTGCGGGGGACCACCAGCGGACGTATCGTGAAACTGCTCCGTGACGCGGGAGCCACCCAGATCCATATGAGGATCTCCTCACCGCCGTTTTTACATCCCTGCTACTACGGGACGGACATTGACTCGGAGGAGCATTTGATCGCGTGCAAGCATTCCATATCCGAGATCGCCCAGATCATCGGCGCGGACACGTTAGGGTATTTGCCGGTGGAAGAACTAAAGACCATGATCGGAAACGGGGATTACTGCAGCGCCTGCTTCGATGGGGGATATCCCACCACAGTGCCAAGCGATACCCGCAAAGACCGTTTCGAGCAAAAACTGTCCTTGAAAAATCGAGGGAAGAGTGACCCAGCATAAAGCTGGCCGTGTTCGTCAAGGAAAATGTATAGTAAGGCATAAAATATCCCAGGCATTCCTTTAGGAATACCTGGGATAAATTTTTGTGTCTCCTATGAGAGATAGAACGGATCAAGCGTTGGGGCTGAAGAACTGATCGTACCACACGATAAAGGAGTAGAAGGACCAGATCTTCTGCATGTTCTTGGCCTTGCCTTCCTTGTGATCGTTCAGCAGCTTCATGAGCTCAGAGGTGACGAAGAACTTCTCCGCGGTATCGCTTTGGAAGGACTCCTTCACCATGTTGTAATACTTGTCCTCCCGCAGCCAGTCAGACAGAGGCACAGGGAAGCCCAGCTTCTTCATCTTGGCGGTCTCTTCGGGGAGCTGCTTCAAAGCGGCAGAACGCAGCGCCTTCTTGGTGGTCTCCGTAGCGCAGTCGGCACGGTAGCGGCTGGGGATCCGGCAGGACAGCTCCAGCATCTTCTTGTCCAGGAAGGGCACCCGCAGTTCCAAGGAGTTGGCCATGCTCATCCGGTCGGCTTTCAGCAGGATGTCATAGATCATCCAGGTGTGCATGTCCACGTATTGCAGCTGAGTGGGCTCGTCCAAGCCCTGGACTTCGTCAAAGTAGCGCTTGCTGTATTCCTCGGGCAGCTTGGAGGTGATCTTCCGCTTCAGGTACTTCTGTCGTTCCGCGGGATCGGTGAACACGTAGTTGGCCCGCATGAATCGCTGATAGGGCTCCATTCCACCACGGATGATGAAGTGTTTGCCCTTGAATTCCGGCATCTTCTTGGCCACAGCGCCGGCCAGTTTCCGCACGGGGCGGGGGACCTTCCGGGTGTACTGGGCAAAATGGCCGCCCTGGAGGTACATGGGATATCCGCCGAACAACTCGTCAGCGCCTTCGCCGGAGAGCACCACCTTCACATACTTCCGGGCGTTCTGAGCCAGGAAGTACAGGGGGATCTCAGAGGGGTTGGGCAGGGGTTCATCAAGCATGTACTGGATCTTGGGCATAGCTTCAAAGAACTCGTCGGCGGAAACTTTGTTGGAGATGTTCTCCACGCCGATGGTCTTGGAGAATTTCTGAGCGTAGGGCAGTTCGCTGTACTTTTCTTCCTCGTAGCCCACGGAGAAGGTCTTGACTTTTTCCGTACCCTTGGAGATCTCCCGGACCACGTAGCTGGAATCCACGCCGGAGGAGAGGAAGCATCCCACCTCCACGTCGGAGATCTGGTGCATGGCCACGCTCTCGGTAAATTCTTTTTGGATGGCCTCTTCCCAGTATTCCAGAGACTTGTCCTCTTCGATGTTATATCGGATGCGGTAATACCGCTCCACAGACAGTTTCCCGTCCTTGTAGGTGAAGCAGTGAGCGCCGGGAAGTTTGTACACATTCTTGAAGATGGTGGTCTCGTTGGGAATATATTCGTAAGAAAGGTACTCAGGGATCTTGGACTCGTCCAGTTCCTTCACGAAGCAGGGGTGGGAGAGGAAGCTCTTGATCTCCGAGCCGAAGAGGAACTGATCCCCGTTTTTGTAGTAGTAGAAAGGCTTGATGCCGAAAATGTCCCGGGCGCCGAACAGCTCTTTTTTCACGCTGTCCCAGATGACGAAGGCGAACATGCCCCGCAGCTTCTGGAGGATCTCCTTGCCGTATTCCTCATAGCCATGGAGGATGGTTTCGGAGTCGGTGCGGGTTTTAAAGACATGGCCTTTTTTCAGCAGGTCCTCTCGCAGGCTCTGGAAGTTGTATATCTCTCCGTTGAAGGTGAGCACTTTGGTGCCGTCCTCGTTGAGCAGGGGTTGGCGCCCACCTTCCAGGTCGATGATAGACAGCCGCCGGAATCCCAGGGACACGTCCTGATCCACATAGTAGTCCGCGTCGTCCGGACCCCGGTGGATGATCCGGTCGGCCATAGCCTTGATCACATTCTCAGGGCTGGCCACTTCCGGTGTGTTTTTAAATCCAACAAAACCGCACATGGGCAGGATCTCCTTTCGCTTCTGTGTAGGTCATTGTTTATGAAATCAGTTGGCGGTACTCCGCCTTCAGCTTGCCGCCGCAGACTTCCACGCACCGCTTGGAGAGCACCTCCAGAGCGTCCAGGAAGCCTTGAGAAAGGGCAAGCTCCTTCTTTACCAGGGAAAGTTCTGTGCAGCCCAGGATCACGCTGTCGCAGCCTGCTTCAAACAGCTGGGCGCTTGCCTGACGCAGCTTTTCCGGATCAGCGGGCCGCCCGGCCTTGATGTCATCGTAGATCAAGGACATGGTCAGCTCTTGACCCCGCTCATCAGGCAGGGCCCATTCCAAACCTGCCTTTTCCAAGGCCTTCTGGAACAGTCCCGTGCTGGCGGTGCCGGTAGTGGCCAGGATCCCCGCTTTTTTCTTACCGGCGGCAGAAAGTTCCTGAGCGGTCTCCTCCACCATGTGGAGGAAGGGCACGGAAACACTGCCGGAAAGCTCCTGATAAAAGTAGTGGGAGGTGACGCAGGGAGCGCAAAGTACCTGAGCGCCCATGGTTTCCAGGGAATGAGCCATGCTTTCCAGCACCGGCAGGGGAGAGGGCTTGGTCCTGTCCAGAATGTAGGCGGTGCGGTCCGGCACTTGGGGATTGTTGAACACCATAATGTTCAAATGCTCCTGGTCGGTTTTAGCGTCGGTCATCCGGATGATGAGCTCCAGCAGGTAGGCGGTGGCCATTGGCCCCATGCCGCCGATGATGCCCAAGGTTTTCATGGCGTCTCTCCTTTGGCGGCGCGGCTCAGTCCCGCAGGCCCTTGTTGCCGAAATAGCGCCGGTATTTCTCAAAATAATGGAATTGGTTTTTCTGGTAGTTGATCCACCGCTTCAGGGAACGGTCCCCTTCGTAGTAGTAGGAATGACACACTTTCCCAGCCTTGATCAGCGCTCTGGCTTCCGCTTTCACGCTCTCGCTTTTCACATATTCGAAGATGATCTTCGTGGGAATGATGGTCCACAGTACTTTATTTTTCGCCACGGTGCAGGGCATATCCTTATGGTAGATCACGTCGTCCACCAGCCATTTGGCCAGATTGTAGCCAGCGGCGGTGACGAAATAACTGCTGCGTCCTTGACGCAGGTTCATCTCGAACAGCTTGTACTTGCCGTCGCGATGATCGTATTTCATGTCGAAATTGGCAAAGCCCACGTAGCCGATGCCTTCCAGGAAGTTTTTCATCATTTCGTTGAGCTTCTCATCGTAGCCGTTGACGATGGCGGCATAGCTGCCGATTCCCTCAGGGGAATGCTCCTCCAGCAGGGCGTTGCCCAGTGCGATGAGCTTCACTTTCTTGTCCCGGCCGCAGTAGCAGTTCATCACCCGCATGTTGCTGTCATCTCCGGGGATGTACTCCTGGAGGATCAGATGATCCTTGTAGGAGGAGGAGTAAATGGCCTCCAAAATGGCGTTGAATTCCGCCTGGGTCTTTGCCACGAATACCTTCTTCTTGTGGGGGAACCGGCAGTTCCAGTAAGCCACGGAGTTGGAAGGCTTGATGATCACCGGGAAATCAAAAGGCAGCTCCACAGTTTTGTAGTCCTCATAGGAGCAGGTGGTGGTCTTAGGGAAGGCGAAACCGTGCTCGGTGCACACCTGATAGAAGCTTTCCTTGATGGAAAGCCGCATCAGAAGCTCTTCGTCGATGCACTCGAACGTGTACACGTCCCGGAGCTTGTCCTGATTGCGCACCAGCAGCTTGATATAATTGTCTCCGCAGGGGACCAGGAGCAGCTTCTTGCCGCTGCCCTCATAGCGCTTGGCGAAGTCCAGCAGTGTCTTGACGAACACCGCGTCGTCCTCCAGGTTGGGTTCTACCACTTCCACGGTGACGATTTTGCTGGCGAGACAGGGACCTAACACCCCTTTGCCAATGGCCACCGATTTAAGCCCATACTCCTGATGGAAAGAGCGGGCCATACCGTATACGTTGATGTCGCTGCCCAGCAGGACAGGCTGAAAATCGATTTCCTGGTTCATGTTTACGATCCCTCTTTTTAAAATCTCAGGCGTTCGCCGGGGAAGGCGGGGAGATACCCCTTAGTCCCCAGGTTCCTAGAAAAGGCCGTCTCAAAAAGTTACGCCGCCTGGCGGTTCTGGTCATTGCCGAAAAACTCTTTGTACCACACAAGGAAGGTGTAAACGGTCCACACCCGGCGGCTGTTGTCCGCCTTGCCAGCCCGGTGGTCGTCCAAAAGCTTTACCAGCTTTTCCGTATGGAAGAACTTCTGGGCGTTAGCCCCGGTGAATTCTTCCCGGACGATGTTATAATATTTGTCCTCTTTCAGCCACACACGGGTGGGCACAGGGAAGCCCAGCTTCTTTTTAGAAGCCCACTTATCGGGCATCCGACGCAGGGCAGCCTTACGCATGGCGTATTTGGTGTTCTCGCTGTTGACACGGTACTTGGTGGGGATCCGCCCCGCCAGAGCCATGATCTTTTTGTCCAGGAAGGGAACCCGCAGCTCCAGGGAGTTGGCCATGCTCATCTTGTCGGCTTTCAGCAGGATGTCGCCTACCATCCACATGTTCAGATCCAGGAACTGCATCTTGGTCACGGGATCCTTGTCCGCCACCATGTCATAATAGGGCTTGCACAGGGTTTCGGGAGCGGGAGCGGAAGTGGGGTTCTTCAAAAGAGCCCGCCGCTCTTTCCGGGTGAACATATAAGCGTTGCCGATGAACCGCTCTTCCAGATGCTTGCCGCGGCGCACCAGGAAGTTCAATCCCCGGTGAGCGGGCAGCAGCCCGGCCACATTGCCGATCAGCTTCCGGATGGGGAAGGGGATCTTGTCGTACCAGGGCATCTCCAAGGGCTCCTTGTAGATGTTGTACCCGCCGAAGATCTCGTCGGCGCCCTCGCCGGAGAGCACCACCTTCAGATGCTGGGCAGCGGTGTTGCACACAAAGTACAGGGCCACCGCGGCAGGGTCTGCCAGAGGCTCGTCCATGTGGTACTGGATCTTGGGGAAGTTCCCCCAGAACTCCTCAGGGGTGATGATCTTGCTGATGTTTTTCACCGGGATCTGCTCGGAAAGCTCCTGAGCGTAGCTGATCTCGTTGTACTTGGTGCCGTTATCGAAGCCCACGGTGAAAGTCTTGTCCACGTGAGCGGAGCATGCCACGTAGCTGGAGTCCACACCGGAGGAGAGGAAAGAACCCACCTCCACGTCGGAGATCTTGTGGGCTTCCACCGAGTCATCGAAGGTCTTTTCGATCTCGTCCACCCAGTAATCCAGGGACTTATCTTCTTCCGCGTGGAATTCCGGCAGCCAGTACCGGGTGATCTCCATCTTTCCGTTCTGGTAGCGGAAATAGTGAGCAGGGGGCATTTTGTAAACCCCTTTGAAGAAGGTCTCCGGTCCGGGGGAATACTGGAAAGAGAGGTAATTTTCCAGCGCCTGCTCGTTCAGTTCTTTGTGAAAATGAGGATGGTGCAAAAAGCTCTTGATCTCTGAACCGAACATCAAGGTACCTTCCATCCTGGTATAATACAGAGGTTTGATGCCGAAGAAGTCACGGGCGCCGAAAAGTTCCTTTTTTTCCTTGTCCCAGATGACAAAGGCGAACATGCCCCGCAGCTTGTTCAGCAGTTTTTCGCCGTATTCCTCGTAGCCGTGGAGGAGCACCTCGGAATCGGTGGCGGTCTTGAATATATGGCCCGCCTTCAAAAGGTCCTCCTTGATTTCCCGATAATTATAGATCTCCCCGTTGAAGGAGAGGACTTTGCTGCCGTCCTCGTTCAAAATGGGCTGGCGTCCGCCTTCCAGGTCGATGATGGAAAGCCGCCGGAACCCCAGAGAGATGGAACCGTCCATATAATAATCCGCGTCGTCAGGGCCACGGTGACGGATGGCGTCCGTCATAGAGCGGAGCACACCGGCATCCTGCTGGGTGTCGCCGCCGTCGATAAATCCAACGAATCCGCACATGGTCGTTACCTGCCTTTCTCTAGCCTGTTTCGAGAAAAAATCTTACCTTTTCCCGAAACCACTCGTCTTATTATTCTACCACAAAATGGGGGAGAATGACAAATACTATTTTCCTTTTTCTGATTTGACCTAATTTTCCGGTTTGGAAGGGACTTCTCTGACTCAAAATGGAAAATGCCTTCCTTTCCAGACTGAAACGCCGGGACAGAAAGGCAAACTAATTCCAAATAGTAGAATTTATGTATTATTATACAGTTTATAAAACCAAAAATGCGCAAATCCACCCCTGGATGCCTCTGGGAAGAAATTTTACCCTTAGCGGGAAATAGACCGTTCCGTGTTTTGCACCAGCTCAAACAGGGAGGGCGCATGCTGCGGGTATTCACTCAGCAGAATGTCGGGGCTGAGGGGAGGCAGTGTTTCCAGATCCACTCCGGTGGAGTCTTTGGAACTGTTCCCATCCAGCAGGTACTGGGCTTGGGCCTCTTCCATGACCATGTGAGTGCCTGCCTGGGGCACACAGAGCTGACGGTCCAAGGAGAACATCTCCTGGGGGTTTTTCGTCCGGGAGGAGTAGAGCATGCGGAACATCTTGTAGATCCCGTCGGAAAGGTAGGCGGACACATGGCGGGTGACCCCTTCGCTATTGATTTTTTTCAGGATTCCAAATACAATATGAAGGGAATGGACCAAAATTCCAAACTGATATTCCGCGGCAGGATCGTTTTCGGTTTCCTGGGATGCCTGAGGCCGAACAAGGGCCTGGCCCGCAGACGGGGCGGAACAGTATCGATGGGGCGTGCGGCCCAGCAGGTAGTCGCAGGAGACCTGGTAGTAGTTGGCAGCCCGCACAAGGAAGTCCAGACCGCACTCTCGAATGCCTTTTTCATAGTGAGAGAGCAGCGCCTGGGAAATACCCAGATCCGCGGCCGCTTTCTTTTGACTAAATCCACGCTCTTTCCGCAAAAGCGTCAAGATCCTTGGAAAATCGGTATTCGTCATAAAAAGCACCTCGATTGTCGCCGGGGCAGATGGAACAGCCTCGGAAAAGATGTTTTATGGGGAGAACAAAGGACAAAAGCAAGCTTAATGGTGAATATCTGGGATAATTATACAATAGATAGAGAAATTGTAAATGCCTTGCGGGAAATAAAAGGAAAGAAAATGTAGAAAATGACCTTTATTATTTGTGAGAAAGGAGAGGTTTTTATGAAATCTTACGTGATTCATCTGATACGCAACATGCCTTGTGAAGGAAATTTGGAAGGTAGATACATTGGAAGGACGGAATCTCCCCTGGCAGGTTCCTCCATTGGAGACCTGTTGGAGCTGAAACGGAAATACCGTTATCCGGAGGTGTCGGCCTATTATGCTAGTCCATCCACCCGGTGCGTGGATACGCTGAAACTGCTCTATCCGGACGGGGATCCGGAAGTGGTGCTGGAAATGGCGGAGTGCGATTTCGGCGATTGGGAAAACAAACGTGTGGAGGATCTTCAGAAGGATCCCAAATTCCTCCAGTGGATGGAGCAGGGAGGCCAGACAGCTCCTCCCAATGGAGAGAGCGGCATGGTCTTTCTCCAGCGGGTGTGCAAAGGCTTTGAGACCCTGGTCCAGAACATGATGGCAAAAGGGGAGACTAGCGCCGTTCTTGTCACCCACGCCGGGGTGATTACCGGACTGCTGTCCGCCTACGGACTGCCCAGGGCTCAGCCTTACGAGTGGATGTGCCAGCCGGGCTGTGGCTACTCGGTGCGGATCACTCCCAGTTTGTGGATGCGTTCCATGGTGATGGAGGTTTATGCTACCCTGCCTCAAAACGACCAGGGAGAGCAGCCGGATCACTTGGTGGTGGACATCGCCCGGGAAGCGGCCCAGCGGGCCTGGGGACAGCAAAAAGAGGGAGCCCCAGAGGAAGGGGAAACTCAGGCTTGACAAAAAAATGTTCCCGGCCTATAATGCCTTCAAAAGAGTATGATCGGAAAAGACTGCGAAGGGAATAAGACGTTGGAACGCCCCTCAGAGAGCCTGCGGCAGGTGAGAGCAGGCGGGTGACCGGCGGGATAGCTCATCCCGGAGTCTCCTGGCCCAAAAGTTTTTTAGGGCGGGACGTGTGGCGGCGTTATCCGCTGGGGCCGTATAGGCCGAAAGGGCGGGGGATCCCCGCCGAACTCGGGTGGTACCGCGGAGCATGCTTCGCCCCGGGCGCGATGAAATCGTCGTGCCCGGGGCTTTTTTTCGGCCGCCCACTGGGAAAATGTGTCAGAAAGGACGAGACAAATGAATCAAGGGTTTCGGAAGTACAAGCCGTTTCAGCCCATTCCTTTGGAGAACCGGACATGGCCCGGCAAGGTGATCACCAAAGCGCCGGTGTGGTGCAGCGTAGACTTGCGGGACGGCAACCAGGCCCTGGTAAACCCCATGAACCTGGAACAGAAGGTGGAGTTTTTCCGTATGCTCACTGCCATGGGTTTTCGGGAGATCGAGGTGGGGTTCCCCGCTTCCTCGGATACGGAGTATGAGATCCTCCGCACCCTTATTGAGGAGGACCTTATCCCGCATGGGGTCACGATCCAGGTGCTGGTCCAGGCCAGAGAGCACTTGATCCGCCGGACGTTCCAGGCTATCCAGGGTGCCAGAGACGTGATCGTCCACTTCTACAATTCCACTTCCACCCTCCAGCGAAAGGTAGTTTTTGATACCGATATGGACGGGGTGATCGATATTGCTGTGGAAGGTGCCAGGCTCATCCGTTCTCTGACGGAGGAACTGCGAAGGGAGCAGCCTGAGACCCGGATCCGCTACGAGTATTCTCCGGAAAGTTTTTCCGGCACAGAGGTGGAAAACTCCGTGTGCATCTGCGACAGAGTGTTGGAGGAACTGGGGGCGTCACCGGAGGAAAAGGTGATCCTCAACCTGCCCAACACGGTGGAGATGAGCACACCCAACACCTACGCCGACCAGGTGGAATACGTGTGCAGGCATTTGCGCCACCGTGACAGCGCCATTATCAGCCTTCATCCCCACAATGACCGGGGCACCGCCGTGGCAGCCACAGAGCTGGGTCTCATGGCGGGAGCGGAGCGGGTGGAAGGCACCTTGTTCGGCAACGGGGAGCGTACCGGCAACGTGGACATTATGAACTTGGCCATGAACCTTTATTCCCAGGGTGTGGACCCCCAGCTGGATTTCTCTCATATGAACCATATCAAGGAGATCTACGAGGAGTGCACCCAGATGAAGGTTTCTCCCCGCCATCCCTATGCCGGGGAGCTGGTATTCACCGCCTTTTCCGGGTCTCACCAGGACGCCATCAACAAGGGCGTCAACTACATGGCCAAGCATTCTTCCCCTTACTGGGAAGTGCCTTACCTGCCCATCGATCCGGCGGACTTGGGCCGTCAGTACGAGCCCATCGTGCGGATCAACAGCCAGTCCGGCAAGGGCGGAGCGGCTTTCGTTATGCGCCAGGCCTTTGGATACCAGCTGCCCAAGGCCATGCATCCGGAGTTCGGTGCTCTGGTGAAAGCTGCCTGCGAGCGTGCCCACCGGGAGCTGAACCCGGGGGAGGTGTTCGCTATTTTCCAAAAAGAGTATTTGGATATCATTCATCCCTATCACCTGCTGACTTACCGTATCTTCGAGGAGAGCGCCGGTCAGGGCCAGGTGATGGTGGATTTCGAGGGCGTCATCCGGTACCACCGGGTGAACAAAGAGGTAGCTGGCCGGGGCAACGGTCCTATCGACGCTTTCTTTAATGCCCTCCGCGCTCTCGGCCTGACGGAATACGAGTTCGTGTCTTACAGTGAGCACGCCATCTCTACCGGCGCGGACTCCAAAGCCGTATCCTACATCCAGCTTCGCCACGGAGAGGAGATCTTGTTCGGTGTGGGCATGGACAGCAACATCAGCATCGCCTCCATCAAAGGTATCATCTGCGCCATCAACCGCCGTGAAGCAAAATCAAAACAGTAACGAGAAAAGGGGCCGCCGCCAACGCAGCGCGCCCCTTTTTAGTTGTTTTATCACAGTGCCGCCAGCTTGCCCAACAGCAGGAAGATCCCCATCAGCGCCGGCTGGTGGGCTAAATAGATCACTAGGCTGTGACGGCCTAAAAAGCTCAAAGGCCGCACGTTCAGTGTGAGAAGCTCTTTGGCTTTATCGCTTTTGGAAAGAACGCCCCACAGGAAATACCCGGCACAGTACAGGAAGAACCAGGGAAGCAGGGGGAAATAGTCGGTGCTCCAAAAAGAGGGGGAGGGAAATCCCAGCACTGCCGTTACATCTGTGGTGTAGAGCCATTCCGGAAGGTGACACAGTACCAACCCTTCAAATCCCAGGCTGCCACGGGACACGTTTCTGGTGAGGAAAAACAACGCCAGCGCCCCTAAAAGCCCAGCCCATGCAGGCAGTTTTCGAAACAACTTGTCCAGAGGGATCATCAGCAGGGCGGAAAGCCCCAGCAGGTTCAACACTCCGTAGAGGATCCGCTGAGAGGGCATGGCAAGCCAGGTGACCAGGGTGATGGCTGCGCCGCATCCCACTAAAAGTAAACCCCGTTTCACATGACGGTGGGAAAGCCGCCAACACATTCCTGACAGGAGGATGAAAGTCCAGCAAATGCTCTGCTGCCAGAGGTATCCGGGCCAGTCGTTGTACCAGGGAGCGGGCAGTTGGAAAATATCCACCAGGTCGTACATGCCGTGGTAAGCCACCATGCTGATGAGGCAGATACCTCGGGCTGTGTCCAGCAGGTGGAACCGTGCCGGTTTCTCCAAAGAGCTCAATAGCCCAGCACCCCTTTCAGGGACTCGTCGTCAATGATCCATTGGTCCACGCTGATGACCCGGTAATGATCCCGATCGTCCCGGACCACCACTTCTTTGATCCCTGCGTTGATGACCATCCGCTTGCACATGGAGCAGCACATGGCATTTTTTACGTATTCGCCGGTGGGTACCTCCTTGCCCACCAGATACAGGGTGGCGCCGATCATGTCCCGGCGGGAAGCGCAGATGATGGCGTTGGCTTCCGCGTGGACGCTGCGGCAAAGTTCGTAACGTTCGCCCCGGGGGATGCCCAGCTTGGTCCGCAGACAGTAGCCCAGATCGGAGCAGTTTTGCCGGCCTCTGGGAGCCCCTACGTAGCCGGTGGAGATCACTTCGTCGTTTTTCACGATGACAGCCCCGTACAGCTTCCGCAGGCAGGTGCCCCGCTGGCTGACCGCCTCCGCCAGATCCAGATAGTAGTTGATTTTATCCCGCCGCTCAAGCCCTTCCATGGAGGATTCCCCTTTCTTATGTCCCAAGGGCCGCTGCCCTTTGGTTTCTCTTTTCAGATATTATACCTGGTCGGGACGGGTTTGGCAACTTTACATTTATCAGGGGAAATGGTACAATTCTTTCATATGGTTTTCGGGGGGAGAGAGACATGGAAGGGACTCTGCTGGGGGTCACGCTGGCGCTGCTGGTGTTTGCCGGGTTTCAAAGCTGCGGTGTTATCTTGGCCGGAGCGGCCCTTCCTGGGGAGAACGCCGGTATCCGGCTGCTGTTCGGCAGTGTGTGGGGCAGTGCCCTGCTCCAATGGATGCCAGTGGTGTTCGCCTTTTTTCTGGATTTCACCCCCTTGGCCCTGCTCTGTGGGCTGGCGTTATCCCTGGTTTTGTCGGGAGTTGTCCTGTGGCAGGGCAGGGGAAAAGGGTTCCCCATTTTGGATCTTCAAGAGGCTCTTCGGGCGTTTGTTCGCCGGAAATTTCTGTGGGTGATCCTGTGCGTGTGGGGATTTTTCTGTTTTCTGGTGTGGCATTCCTTCCGGTGGGAAGATGGGGTGGTGTATTCCAGCCAAGCCACCTACGGAGACATGAGCATGCACTTGAGTTTCATCACCAGTCTTGCCAATCAGCAGGACTTTCCCCCGGACTATTCCCTTTTGCCCGGGACCCGGCTGTCCTATCCCTTTTTGTCGGACAGCACTTCTGCCAGCCTTTACCAGCTGGGAGCGCCTCTGTGGTTTGCCTACGCCCTGCCTATGTGGGCGGCAGGGGCACAGGTTTTGTTTGCCCTGTACGCCTTTTTCTCCCGGATGACCCAGGGAAAAGGCAGGGCGGCTCTTGCCTGGCTGTTCTTCGTGTTCAACGGCGGGTTCGGTTTCCTGTATTTTCTGGGTGGTGGGACGGAGAACTTTACCCGGATCTTTACCGCCTTTTATGAGACCCCTACCAATCTCACCGGGGAAAATATCCGCTGGGTCAACGTGATCGTGGATATGATGCTTCCCCAGCGTGCTACCCTGTTTGGTTGGGCCCTGCTGTTTCCAGCGTTGTACCTGTTGTACCGGGGAGTGTTCCAGCGGGAAAAAAGGTATTTTCTGTGGACGGGGATCATGGCAGGAGTCATGCCCATGGTCCATACCCATTCTTTTTTGGCGCTGGGATTGGTCTGCGGAGTGTGGATGGTCTTTTCCTTGTGCCGGGGCCTGTTCTGGGAATCTGCTGCCTCCAATGTGGGGAAAGTGCTTGTAATTGTCGGGATTGTTACCTTCTCAGTGGCAAAGGAAATTTTTCGCGGCAAGGAAGATTCTAACCTGTCCCTGGCCGTCGCCGGGGTGGTGTTGGTAGCTTTTTTGGCCTTGGCAGGATTCCTGGTAGGGGAGACGTTCCGCCGCCGGGGTATTCGCCGGGTAGTGTCCACCTGGGGCGTGCTGTTGGGGATATCTCTTCTTTTGGCACTTCCTCAGCTTTTTTATTGGACGTTCCAACAGGTAGGGGATGACAGTTTTATCCGGGGCCACTTTGGGTGGGTCATCGGGGAGGACAGTTACCTGATCTTTTACCTGAAAAATATTGGCCTGACAGCGGTGCTGGCTCTTTGTGGCTTGCTCCTGGCAAAGAGTGGGGAGTTCGCCCGGTATGCCCCTGCTTTGGCTATTTGGCTGTTGGCGGAACTGGTGGAGTTCCAGCCTAACGACTACGACAACAACAAATTGCTTTACCCAGCTTTTGCGTTTCTCTGCTGTGCCGCCGCTCAGTGCGCCTGGCGGGGGCTGGAGCTTTTGAAGAATCGACGTGCCCAAGCGGGAGCCGCAGCTGGACTGGTTGCCTTGACCTCTGTTTCGGCGGTGCTCACCATGGGACGGGAGATAGTGGCCAGTTACGAGCTGTTTGGTTCCGGCGCGTTGGCCTTGTCTCGGTGGGTGGAGGAGAACACGTCAACTCATTCCGTGATCCTCACCGACACTCGCCACAACAATGAGATCGCTTCCCTTACAGGCCGGGACGTGGTGTGCGGGTCACCTGCTTACTTGTTTTTCCACGGTCTTCCCTACTGGGAGAACCAGCAGGCGGCGGAAGTGATCTACCAGCATCCGGAAGGATCGCAGCCTTTGGTAGAGCAGCTGGGAGTGGATTATATTCTTGTGAGCGATTTCGAGCGGGTCTCTTACCAGGTGGATACGGAAGCGCTGGACCGGCTTTACACTCGGGTATACGATGATGGCAGCCGGGTACTGTATCAAGTGACAGAACAGGAGGACGAATCATGAGTCATCTTTCCGACCCGGGACAGATCAAAGAGGTGCTGTCCCGTCACGGATTTCATTTTTCCAAAGCCTTGGGGCAGAATTTCCTTATCAACGGCAGTGTCTGTCCCCGGATGGCGGCGGAGTGCGGTGCTGGTGAGTGCGAAGGCGTCATTGAAGTGGGGCCGGGCATCGGCGTGCTCACCTGGGAGCTTTCCCAGGTGGCCAAGAAAGTGACCGCTATCGAGCTGGACCAGCGGCTGTTTCCCGTGCTGGAAGAGACCTTGGCCGATTGTGACAACGTGAAGATCGTCCCCGGTGATGTGATGAAGCTGGATCTGCGCCAGCTTATCCAGGAGGAGTTCGGCGGCGGGCCAGTGTGTGTCTGCGCCAACCTGCCCTATTACATCACCTCCCCGGTGATCCTCCGTCTGCTGGAAGAGGAGCTGCCCATCACCGCCATCACCGTCATGGTCCAGAAGGAAGCGGCTCAGCGGCTGTGCGCTCCTCCCGGTTCCCGAGAGTGCGGGGCTGTGAGCGTGGCGGTCCATTACCGCAGTGTTCCCCAAGTGCTGTTTCCTGTGGGCCGGGGCAGCTTCATGCCGCCTCCCAATGTGGATTCCGCGGTCATCCGCCTGGATCTGCGGAAGGAGCCTCCTGTGGAGGTCCGAGACGAGGAATGGTTTTTCAAAGTTTCCCGAGCGGCGTTCGCTCAGCGGCGGAAAACAGCTGCCAACTCCATATCCGCCACCTTGGGAGTGCCCAAGTCTCAGGTGGAGGAAACGTTGACCGCGTCAGGCATCCCGGCGAATATCCGCGCCGAGCGTTTGACTTTGGAGCAGCTGGCGATTCTCTCCAACGGCCTGTTAGGCTGAGAACGGACTCGTTGGGAAAAATCGCCTTGCGTATAAGGGAGCGCAAGGGTACAATAACAGAGAAACCTTTTGGGCCTGTGGGAAAGGAAGATCCGATATGACCGAAGTGGAACGGAAATTATACCGGCTGCTGCTGTTTGCCGACAGCGTGGCCATTGTGATCAGCATGGTGGCAGGGCCTTTGCACCATACCTCCATGGCGATCGGAGCAGCTATCAGCGCGGGGATCATCTCCTTGTGCCTGATTGCTTACGGCCTGTATTTCTGGCCGTGGAAACGATGAGCAGGGGAGAGGGGCATATCCGATTGGCTGGGGTGGAGGACGCCCCGGCCATTTTGGAGGTTTACGCCCCCTATGTAACGGATACAGTAATCTCTTTTGAATATGAAGTCCCGTCCTTGGAAGAATTTACTCACCGTGTAGAGACCATAGGGGCGCTGCATCCTTACCTTGTTTGGGAAGAGAATGGCCGGATCTTGGGCTACGCTTATGCTCATCCTTACGCCGCGCGGCCTGCTTACCAGTGGGGGGCAGAGCTTACGATCTATCTGCGTCCGGAGGCTTGTCATCGGGGCATTGGGGTCAAGCTGTACGGAGCGCTGCTAGATCTGCTGCGGCTTCAAGGAGTGCGCACGGTGTACGGGTGCATCACAGCGGAAAATGAAGCCAGTGTGGCCATGCACCGAGCTCTCGGCTTTCGAGAGGGCGGATTGTTCCGCAATGCGGGCTTCAAGCAGGGTCGCTGGCTGGACGTGCTCTGGCTGGAAAAGGACATCGCTTCCTACGGCGAGCCCCAGCCTTTGATTCCTTTTCCCCAGGTGGAAAAAGCCAGGGTGGAGGAAGTACTGGAAAGCTGGAATAAAGAGCAGATGTGAAAGAAAACATAAAAAAGGACATCCAGAACCTTTCTCTGGATGTCCTTTTCTTGTTTGATGTTATAGGGAGAATACGTGGATGCTCTCTGTTACATGCTCTCCGGCGCGGTGACCTTGAACAGCTCCAAAGCGTTCTCCAAAACGGTGCGGGTGGCCAGGCACAGGTACAGCCGGGCGGCAGAGAGGGACTCGTCCACGCCCTTGACGCGGCAGGCGTTATAGAACTTGTGGAACAGGGTGGACAGGTTCATCACGTACTTGGTGATCTTGGCCGGGTCCAAAGTCTTGGCGGCGGCAGTGACTTCGCCTGTGTAGGAGGAGATGTAGCGGATCAGTTCCAATTCCTCGGGGGTGGAGAGTAGGCTCAGTTCCTCCGAAGTGCATTCCCGAGGAGTGATGCCGTCGGCTGCCAGGTTTTTCAGAATGCTGCAGATCCGGGCGTGAGCGTACTGCACGTAGTACACCGGGTTCTGAGAATCCTGCTGCACGGCCAGATCCAGATCAAAATCGATACGGGTGTTGGCCTCGTAGGAGTTGAACAGGAACCGGGCGGCGTCTACGGGCACCTCTTCCAGCAGGGTCACCAGGGTGATGGCCTTGCCGCTGCGCTTGGAAGCCTTGACGATCTCGCCGTCCCGGACCAGCCGCACCATCTGCATCAGCACCACATTGAGCCGGGAGGCGTCAACCCCCAGAGCTGTGAGAGCGGCCTTCAAACGGGGCACATAGCCGTGGTGGTCAGCGCCCAGCACGTCGATGGCCATATCGAAGTTCCGGGTCACCAGCTTGCCGTAATGGTAGGCGATGTCCGGCACAACATAGGTGGGCACGCCGTTGGAACGGACCAGCACGAAGTCCTCACTGCCGTATTCTTCTCCGTGGAACCACACGGCGCCTTCCTTCTCGTAGGTGGCTCCTTTTTCTTTCAGCAGTTCCACCACCTTATTCACAGAACCATTTTCATGGAGGCTGGACTCCTTGAACCAGTTGTCATATTCTACACGGTAGCGGAGCAGGTCGTCATGGAGTCCCTGGATGTTCTTGGGCAGAGCGTAATTCACCAAAGCGGCTCGGCGCTCCTCCTGGGAGGCTTCCACATACTTGTCGCCATGCTCCTTGGCGAAGTTTTCCGCGTGGGCGATAATGTCCGCGCCCTTGTAGCCGTCCTCGGGGAAGGGCACAGCTTCTTCACCCTTGTAGATTTGCAAATACCGGGCCTCCAGAGAAGCGCCGAACTTGTTCACCTGGTTGCCAGCGTCGTTGATGTAGAACTCCCTCTCTACATAGTAGCCGGCGGCGTCCAGCACGGAAGCCAGCGCGTCACCCAGCACGCCGCCTCGGGCGTTGCCGATGTGCATGGGGCCGGTGGGGTTGGCGGAGACGAATTCCACCAGCACCCGCTTGCCCTGACCAAAGTCAGAACGACCATAGTCCTTGCCCAGCTTGTGCACGTCCTGGAGCACTTCCCCGTAGAACCGGGGCTCATAGGTGAAGTTCAAAAAGCCGGGTCCGGCGATCTCACACTTGTTGAAATAGGTCCCGGAAAGGTCCAGATTCTCCTGGATGGCCTGGGCGATCTTCACGGGAGCCATGCGGAAGGTGCGGGCGCCTGCCATGGCGGCGTTGCAGGACCAGTCTCCGTGAGAGCGGTCCGCGGGCACTTCCAGAGCGATCTGGGGCAGGGGAGCCTCGGGCAGCTGGCCCTTTTCCATGGCCTTCCGGAGAGAATTCTCCAGAGCTTCCCGCAGCTGGGCGGTAGCGGTGGCGACTAATTGAGACATAGTTTTCAAATCCTTTCTTTGCTTAGATCCCGAGCTCCGCCCGGACACGTGGCTTCACGTCCACGGTGATCTCGTTGCTGCTGGACAGGTTGGAGTCGATGTCCAGAGTGTATTTGATATGGACCCGGCCGCCCTTCTCTCCCAGGGAGGAGCGGAGGGAACTGGTGTACACTCCCACACTCAAGGTGCCGTAACCGGTGTCGTACAAGCAGAGGTGCCGGCGGCCTTCTTCCAGGATCAGCCTGGTGGCGGACCCTGACCGCATCATGGTCACCTTGCCTGGTTCTACCTTCAGCACGGCGGTGTAGGAGACCTTTGGGTTTTCCGTATCGTATTCCTTGTAGGCGATGAGGCGGGCAGTGTCCCGTCTGGTATAGGACCCGGTAGTGTTCAGCGTGATCTCTCCCGAGCCTTCCGGAAAATCAGTGTAATCCTGCCGGCCAATGATATTGATGTCATAATCGTCCTTTAACATTCCCGTTCCCTTCTTTCGCCCTTCAGGTGGGATAGCTTTCAATGTCGATGCGTTGGGTGCGGCCCTCCACGCTGTGGCCTAAAAACAGCTCAGCCACATTCATGAAGTTTTCCGGGGTGTCGGTGACGAAATAACCCGCCTTCCGCTGAGCGCCTTCCTGACACAGCAGATCCTGTTCTTTCAGGGTCTGGGTCATGGCCAGGGCGGCTTCCCGGCCGCTGTCGATGAGAGTGACGCCCTTGCCCATCACAGAAGCGATGGTGGGCGCGATGATGGGATAGTGGGTGCAGCCCAGGATCAAAGTGTCCACACCTGCGGCCCGGATAGGAGCCAGATACCGTTCCGCCACCAGCCTCGTCACCTCGTCCTGAGGGGAGACAAAACCGCTCTCCACCAGGGGCACAAACAGGGGACAGGCCTGGGGGAACACTTCCAGCTTGTGGTTGATGCGCAGCAGGGCGCTGCGGTAAGAACCGCTGGCAATGGTGGCGGCCGTGCCGATGATGCCGATCTTGCCGTTTTTCGTAGCGGCGGCGGCAGCCTGGGCGCTGGGACCGATCACGTCCACATAGGGGACGCTGAGGGCCTCTCCAACACTGCGGGCCACGGAGCTCACCGTGCCGCAGGCGGCCAGTACAGCCTTCACATTTTGGGAGAGCAGAAAGGCCATGTCCTGCTTGGCGTAGCGGAGGATGGTCTCCTCTCCCCGGGAACCGTAGGGCACCCGGCCCGTATCGCCGAAGTAGACCACGCTCTCGTTGGGCAGAACCTTCTCCAGCTGCTTGATGGCGGTCAGACCTCCAAGGCCGGAGTCGAACACGCCGATGGGTCGGTTATCCATGGGTACACTCCCTTTCTTTATGTCACATGCCGGCTTTCTGGAAAGCCAGCTCTACCAGCTTATCCAGCAGCTCGCCATAAGTGAGCCCCATGGACATCCACAGCTTGGGATACATGCTGATGGAGGTAAAGCCGGGCAGGGTGTTGATCTCGTTGAGGATCACCCGATGGTCTCCCTCGGTGACGAAGAAATCCACCCGGGCGAGACCGGAACAGCCCAGCAGCCGGTAAGCCCGCACGGCCACCTGACGGATCTTTTCGGAGACCTCCTCGTCCAGGCGGGCGGGGATGTACAGCTGGCTGGTGCCGTTGACGTATTTGTCATCGTAGTCGTAGAACTGAGCGGAAGCGCCAATCTCTCCCACGATGGAAGCATGAGCGTCGCGGTTGCCCAGAACAGCGCATTCCACTTCCTGGCCTTTGATGCCCTCTTCCACCACGATCTTGGAATCCTCTCGAGCAGCCTTTTCAATAGCCGCGTCCAGGTCCTCGAAGCGCTCCACCTTGCTGACGCCCACGGAGGAGCCGGCGTTGGCGGGTTTGACGAACACAGGGAAATCCAGCCGGGCCTTGATTTTATTTTTAATGGTATCAGCGGCCACAGTGAACCGGTCGGCATAGAACCACAGGTAATGGGCCTGCTCAATGTCCGCGTTGGACAGCAGGGTGTGGGTCACGGCCTTATCCATGCAGATAGCGGAAGCGGAAGTATCGCAGCCCACATAAGGGATACCGGAAAGCTGGAACAGTCCCTGGATGGTGCCGTCCTCGCCGTTTTTGCCGTGGAGGGCAGGGAAGATCACATCCAGACGGATGGTTTCCGCGCCTCCCTCTTTCAGGACCACCAGACCGTGGACCGAGGGATCGGGGGAGAGGAACGCGGGGATCACAGGGCCCTGTTCCCAGGAGCCGTCGTAAATGTCCTTCACATCACCGGTGTAGAGAAGCCATTTTCCCTCCTTGGTGATGCCTATCATGTGTATGTTGTATTTCTCATGAGAAAGGTTTTCCAAAATGGAGGTGGCGGACATCCGGGAGACTTCATGCTCCGAGGAGGCGCCTCCGAAGATCACAGCCAGGTTCAGTTTACCGCTTTTGTTCATTGCGATCACACCCCATATGCGTTGAATTTAGGGGCGGGATTTGATCCCGCGTCCCTTTCATATAGTATAACAGGCAGACTCGATTCATTATTATACTATGCCTGTGGGGATTTCGCAACTCTTTTCCCGGACGTTTCCCCGGAAAGCCTAAAAAAAGATAGACTTTTCCCGGGCTTCATGCTATACTGTTACCCAAACGCATGTTTTTAACTTGATTTTTGGAGTGGATCACTTTGGATTTGAAAGCCTTTGAACTGATACAGGACGGCCTTTACCAGGAGCTGGCGAAGCAGGGTTTCAGCGAGCCTCAGCCCGTAGAGGACCCCGCTGGCCGGATGGTGATGTACGTTTTGGACGACGTGGCCTATGGTCTGCTGTACGACAGCAAGAATAAGCGCTTTGAGCTGCGTTCCACCACATTCAAGGATAAGGATACGCCCGGAACCTGGCGCAGCCTGTCTCTGTGGCTGTACGATGAGAAAGAGGGCACCCGCGCTGACGCGGAGAGCATTCTCAGCGACTTTCTGGAAGTGGTCCAGGGCCCCAAGCGTGTGGCGGCAGTGCAGCAGAAGCGCCGCACCAAGGACGGCGAGCGTTCCGTGGATCCCCTGTTCTTCCTCAACCGCCTGGTGAATATCTTCCCGGAGCTGAAAGAGGAACTGAACCAGGAGAAGACCGTCTATGGTCAGGTGCGGTACGTCACCTTCATCAAGACCCATGTAGCCGCCCGGTGTCAGGACCTTGCCAAGAGATATCCCGACAGCGACCCCATGAAGAAGCTGTGCTCTCTGCTGGACGACATGTACAAGAACGGTGATCTGGACACCCGGTCCATCGTCTCTGTGGCCCTGCTCAACGAGCTGGATGACGACGCTTTCCAGGCCTTCACGGAGCGGGTGGGGGATGACCTGAAAAAGGATCTGAAATTCACCCGGAAGCTCAAGGGAAAGAAGATCAAGCCCGAACGGAAGAAGAAGCAGAAGAAAGTGGTGGCCAAGCCCCTTTCCAACGACCATTGATCCCGCGCCCTTTTTCAGGGGGCTTTTCCCGGGAAAACCGGGCGGGAGCCTTGAAATAATTGAAAACTTGGGATTGACAATAAAGAGCCTCTTGTGCTATACTGGTAGCACCTCGAAAAAGAGGTTCTTTTTTTGTGCCTGTTTTTCCGAGGGAGGCCGGGGCGAAAAGCCCCAAAAATTTTTCCGTAAAACGGGAGGTGCCGAACAATGAGAGTGAAGATCGTGCTGGCCTGCACCGAGTGCAAGCAGAGAAACTACAACACGAAGAAGAACAAGAAGAACGATCCCGACAGGCTGGAAATGAACAAGTATTGCAGGTTCTGCCGGAAGCACACCCTGCACAGGGAAACCAAGTAAGGAGCGGAACACATGGCTGAAAACGTCAAGAAGAACGAAAATGGCTTTGTCCGTTTCTTCAAGCGCGTGACGAAATTCTTCCGCGACTGCAAGGGCGAGATCAAGAAGATCGTCTGGCCCACTCCCAAGGCTACATTCAAGAACACCGGCGTTGTGCTGGTGACCATCATTGTGGTAGCCTTGTTCGTTTTCCTGCTGGACACCGTGTTCATGAACCTTCTGGGTCTTGTGATGGACGTGGCCGGATAACGCCCCTTTTTGGGTTTCGGGAAAACGGAGGTAGCAGATGGCTGAAGAAGCAAAATGGTATGTGGTTCACACCTATTCCGGGTATGAGAACAAAGTTGCCTCGAACCTGGAGAAAACGGTGGAAAACCGCCAACTGCAGGATCTGATCCAAGAGATCCGGGTGCCCACCGAAAAGGTGACGGAGATCACCGATTCGGGCAAGCGCAAGGAAGTGGAACGGAAGATCTTTCCCGGCTATGTCATCGTGAAGATGGTGATGACTGACGAGTCCTGGTACGCGGTGCGGAATATCCGCGGCTGCACCGGGTTCGTGGGTCCCTCCTCCAAGCCCATTCCGCTGACGGAGGATGAAGTGGCCCGGCTGGGCATTGACAACAAACAGGTCGAGGTCAGCTACAAGGTAGGCGACTCTGTGAACATCGTGGACGGGCCCTTGGAAGGGTTCATCGGCACGGTGGAAGAGATGGACGTGGAGAAAAACCGCGTGCGCGTCACCGTTTCCATGTTCGGTCGGGAGACTCCCGTCGAGCTGGAGCTGGATCAGGCCGAGCCTGTGGATTAAGCAGGCGAGAGAGCCGCGGCTCATTCCGCGGAACGTTTTTAGGCAGCAAGCGAGGATTTCCCCGCTTTGATTGTGAGGGGCACTGCCCCTGTGGGAGGCACAGTCGAATTTATGCAACGGCTGCGCCGCCATCCACCACGAATTTTGGAGGTGCAAACAAATGGCTCAGAAGGTTACGGGCTTTATCAAGCTCCAGATCCCTGCCGGCAAAGCTACTCCGGCACCGCCTGTCGGCCCCGCGCTCGGTCAGCATGGCGTTAACATCATGGCATTTACTAAGGAATTCAACGAGCGTACTAAGAACGATGTGGGTCTTATCATCCCTGTCGTCATCACGGTCTATGCCGACCGTTCTTTCACCTTTATCACCAAGACCCCTCCGGCCGCTGTGCTGATCAAGAAGGCCTGCGGGATCGAGTCGGCTTCCGGTGAACCCAACAAGAAGAAGGTCGCCAAGATCACCCGCGAGCAGGTGCAGAAGATCGCCGAGCAGAAAATGCCCGACTTGAACGCATCTTCCGTCGAGAGTGCCATGAGCATGATCGCCGGTACCGCCCGCAGCATGGGTATCGAAGTAGTAGATTAATTCCCGGGTGGGAGGAAATCTTTGGATCCGATATTTACCACTGGAGGAAAGATACAATGAAACACGGTAAAAAATATGTGGAAGGCGCGAAGCTCATTGACCGCAGCAAGCTGTACGACACTGCTGAGGCTTTGGACATCTGCGTTAAGACTGGTACCGCTAAGTTCGACGAGACCGTCGAGCTGCACGTAAAGCTGGGCGTTGACGGCCGTCACGCTGACCAGCAGGTCCGCGGCGCCATCGTGCTGCCCAACGGCACTGGCAAGAACGTTCGCGTTCTGGTTATCTGCAAGCCCGAGAAGGAAGAGGACGCCAAGGCTGCCGGCGCTGATTTCGTTGGCGGCGAGGAAATGGTCCAGAAGATCCAGTCCGAGAACTGGATGGACTTCGACGTGCTGATCACCACTCCCGACATGATGGGTATGGTTGGCCGTCTGGGCCGTGTCCTGGGTCCCCGTGGCTTGATGCCCAACCCCAAGGCTGGTACTGTGACCCCCGACGTTGGCAAGGCTGTTACTGACGCCAAGGCCGGTAAGATCGAGTACCGTCTGGATAAGACCAACATCATCCATTGCCCCATCGGCAAGGTTTCTTTCGGCGTGGAGAAGCTTCAGGAGAACTTCGACACCCTGATGGACGCTATCGTCAAGGCGAAGCCCTCCGCTGCTAAGGGTCAGTATGTGCGCTCCTGCGTGGTCAGCGCCACCATGGGCCCCGGCGTGAAGATTAACCCCGCCAAGTTCATCTAAAGGCAAATTAGGGCTTGACAAAGTCTGGCTCTGTTTGCTATAATATTAGAGCTGTCCATCCAAAGACAGCAGGTGTATAAACGGTTTTGTCCGGCCTGCCGAGGAAAGACGAGCAATATAAGGGAAGAGACTGTCATGTTTGGACGGTTCTTTATGCCCTGTGATTTGCTTGCAACGCCTTTCCGAGGAGACCCGGAAAGGCGTTTTTGATTTTACTTTCACGATCCGGAGGTGAAACGAATTGCCCAGCGAGAAGATTTTGGAACAGAAAAAACAGCAGGTGGCACAGCTGGCCGAGGACTTTAAGAAGGCCAATGTGGGCGTGCTGGTAAACTATGAAGGCATCACGGTGGAAAAGGACACCAAGCTCCGTAAGCAGCTCCGCGAAGCTGGCTGCGAGTACAAGGTTGTCAAGAACACCCTGTTGAGCCTGGCCTTTGCTGAGGCCGGTATCCAGGGCCTGGACGAGCATCTCCATGGCGCTACCGCTATCGCTTACAGCGAGAACGGCTATGTGGACGCTCCCAAGATCCTGTCCGACTATGCGAAGGACAACGAGAACTTCACGGTGAAGGCCGGCTTCATTGACGGCGACGCTGTGGACGCTAAGAGCATTAGCGAACTGGCCAAGCTGCCTCCCAAGGAGGTTCTGGTGGCTCAGGTGCTCGGCGGGTTCAACGCTCCCATCCAGGGCTTTGCAAACGTGCTCAACGGCACTCTGCGCGGCCTGGTCATCGCCCTCAACGCTATTGCCGAGAAGCAGAGCGCGTAACAGGGTATTTCCGCTTACAGCGGTATTCCGTCGGGCTTGTGCCTGACGTCACGATTTTACTTTTGCCATCAACTTATTTTACATGGAGGTATTTATCATGTCTGAGAAAGTTACCAACCTGATTGAAGAAGTCAAGTCCCTCACCGTTCTGGAGCTCTCCGAGCTGGTTAAGGCTCTGGAAGAGGAGTTCGGCGTTTCCGCTGCTGCTCCCGCTGCTGTTGCTGTGGCTGCTCCCGCTGCTGCTGCTCCCGCTGCTGAAGAGAAGACCGAGTTCGACGTTGTGCTGAAGTCCGCTGGCGCTAACAAGATCAACGTCATCAAGGTTGTCAAGGAAGTTACCGGCCTGGGCCTGAAGGAAGCCAAGGCTCTGGTTGACGAGGCTCCCAAGACCGTTAAGGAAGGCGCTTCTAAGGACGACGCTGAGTCCATCAAGGCTAAGCTGACCGAGGCCGGCGCTGAAGTGGAACTGAAGTAAGTTTCTTTATCCGGATCAAAAATCCCGTGGGGAATGTTCCCTGCGGGATTTTTTTATACAGTGAGTCAAGATTTTAACGCACGCGAAGGGGCTGAAAGCCGGTCAATTAACTGGATTTTTCTGAAAATGACCCAAATTTTGTGGTTTTCCCGGAAAAAGGCCATTTTTACCCCCTATATTTTGACGTTAAGTGTTAATAGTTTGTGAACATTACAAAAGAGGGTTGAAATCTGACAAAACCCATGCTAGAATGTAACCAAATTGTAACACTTGTCATCGAAGTGTAACCACATGTAAGTTGGCGGACGCTTTTGAAAGGAGTGTACGGGATGCGGAAAAAGCTGGTGCAAAACCTGTTGTCTTTCCTGCTGGTGCTCGTTCTGACGGTGAGCGCTGTGGGCACGTTGAGTATCGTGACCCAAGCAAAGACAGATCCTTCTCTTCCTGTGGTGGAAGAGACTGTTCCCGCGTCGGAACTCTCCGCGTCTGTGGTCAATTCCATGGAGGTATCGCCGCTGCTGTGTGTGGGAGCTTTCCTGGTAATGCTTGTCATCGTGGCGGCGGGGCTTACTTTGTACCGCAGAGAAAAGCTGCGGGGTAAGAATACTCCCCAGGGTAAGCAGAGTTACATTCCCCGGAAGGACATGTCCTTCGCGGGCAAAAACAGAGTATAAGGGTTTTCGTCCTTTCATATTTTACCTCGGAACAGGGCCGGCATTTTTTGCCGGCCCTGTTTTTGGCAGGCCCCATGCATAGAGAAAAGGTGTGACACATAGTGTGTCACACCTTTTTGTTACCGTTTGGTGGCGGCGAACTCCGCCGCTTCTTTCATCCAGGAAAGCAGTTCCTCTCCACGTCCTCTGGTTTGCCGATCACCACGTGATGGGGCCAACGGTTGGGATAGGGCTCTGTTTTCGCGGCTATTCGGGGATGTTCTACCGGATAGGCCAGCCCGAAAGTCACCGTGAGATAGGGGGAGAGCAGATCCTTTTTTCGGCGTACCGCTAGCAGGGAAGCGCACCCGAACTGACGCTTCAGGTAAAAGCTGATCTGACTTTTACCTACCTTCCGTGTTATGTCAGGGAGAATCTCCTGCAGCTTTCGTTCCAGAGCCTGGTACAAAGGCAGGGCACCGGGTGCTTTGTCAAAAAAGAACAGCACATCCTGATCCATAGGAGATCTCCTTACTTGTTGAGGATCTTCTCACCGTCGAACAGCAGGACTCCAAAGCCACTGCCGGTTTTGTTTCCCTCCACCAGCCATTTTTTGAAGGCCCGCTGCATGGAGGTGTTTTCCGGCAGGTCAGCCGTAGGCTTCTGGTGTTCCGCTCCAAAGACCCGCCAAGCGTCGTAAAAGTCATCCCATTCCTTCCAGCAGATCACGTCGAAGTCATTGGAAAAGCTGACGATATTGGAAGTGGGGGAGAGAATCTCACGGTTGCGGGGATACAGCAGCCAGGAGTCGCACACGCACACCAGGGGTTTCCCATGGAGCTCGTCCTTGAAGAACTGATAAGCCCGTTTATAGGAGTCCAGCCGAGCCGCCTCGTCAAAGGGTTCCCCGCTGGAGGGGATGTGGACGCTTTTCACCGGATCTCCGGGATGAACGGTGTAGTCTCCCCACACATAAGGGGTATCTTCTTTGTAGGTGGTGTTTTCAAACTCCAGCCGGCCCAGTTTTACAATGTCGCAGGAAAAGAAAATGGGGTACCAGAAAGCCACAAAATTACCCCAGACTCCCTGAACGTTCTTGCATTCCAGCACTTTGAATTCCAGGTCCCGGAAAGTCTCCCAAACGATCTCCTCCGGCACGCCTTTTTCCAGATAGGCCGCCACAGCGGGCTTTGATGCCTGGATGAGGAACAGCATCCACACCGTGTAGAGGTGAACGCCGCTTTCTTCACTGATCGTCTCGATCAAGGGTGTGGTCAATTTCACATCCAGGTCTTGCTGGTAGAAAAATTCCACGGCGCCGTCCAAGGCTTCCTCCTGCCCTGTTTGGGTCAGTGTCCCGGCGCTGCGGAGAGCTTCCTTTTTGGCTTCTTCCGGAAAACCGGTCTTGTCCATAAGCAGTTTCAAAAAATCCAGATCCATCGATAGGTTCCTCCCCAAAATTATTTGCCGATCTTTTCTGTGTCGATGATGATGGTCACAGGTCCGTCGTTTGCCACAAGTACATCCATGTGAGCGCCGAACTCTCCGGTCTCCACTTTGCGGGTGCCCAAGGCTTTGGACCGCTCCACAAAATAGCGGTAAAGCTTGTCCGCTTCCTCTGGGGGTGCCGCCATGTCAAAGGAGGGACGACGGCCCTTTTTGCAGTCGGTTCCCAGGGTAAAGTTGGATACCACCAGCAGTTCCCCGTCGATGTCCTCCAGAGACAGGTTCATTTTATCATTTTCATCGGTGAAGATCCGAAGTCCCCGGACCTTTTCCGCCAGGAATTCCGCTTGTGACTCTCTGTCCCCTTTCATTACCCCAAGAAAGACCACCAGTCCTTTACCGATCTCTCTTGTTTCTTTATGGTCGATGGTGATCTGAGCTCGACTCACCCGTTGGATCACTGCGCGCATAACGTACCTCCCATTTCTAAAGCTGCCCCTATCTTAGCACAATTTTCCGGACAGGTAAACGGCTTTTGGCAGAAATGAAAGTACCTTCTTGCGCCCGCGAAACCGGGCTGTTATAATGAGGGCAAGAACTGGCGTGACAAGGAGGACAACCCATGCTTTACAAAGTTTCAAACGGCAAGTACACCGCTCAGGTGGATTCCACCGGCGCCCAGCTGGTCTCCCTGAAAGGACCGGATGGCTTTGAGTACATTTGGACCGGCGATCCCGCTTACTGGAAGGGTCATGCTCCGGTGCTGTTCCCCATTGTGGGGGCCTTGCGGGATAACAAAGCGCTTTTGGAAGGCCAATGGGTAGAAATGGGCCGCCATGGTTTTGCCCGTCACCAGGAATTTGCCCCGGCGGAGCAGGGGGAAGGCGTCCTGGCCCTGAAGTTGACTCCCAATGAGGAGACCAAGAAATGCTATCCCTTCGACTTTGCCTTCACGGTCACCTACGCTTTGACGGAGACAGGCTATGCCACCACCTTTACCGTGGAGAATACCGGCGATCGTCCCATGCCCTTTGTGGTGGGCGGCCACCCTGGGTTCAACATCCCGGTGGATGAGAAGGCCGCCTTTGAGGACTATGTTATCCGCTTTGAGAAAGAGGAGACCCAGCATTGCCCAGTGATTCAGTTGGACACCTGCCTGCTGGATCCTACCCAGACCGCCTTTGAGATGACTGCCCAGAAAGAGATCCCTCTGCGGCATGAGCTGTTTTATCAGGACGCCTTAGTGTTTGAGAATCTTAATTCTTCCACTGTGGCGCTGGTGAATCCCTCCACCGGCAAGGGCGTGGAGATGGAGTTTTCCCAGTTCCCACTGCTGGGCATCTGGTCCTGCGTCAACGACGGGCCCTATGTGTGCTTAGAGCCTTGGACGGGCTGCGCCACTCAGACCACGGAAGGGGACACGTTCGAGGAAAAGAAAGGCATGGATCTTCTGCCCGTCGGGGAGAAGCGATCCTATTCCTTCCAGGTGCGGTTCCTGTGACCGTTTGCTGCGGTGAAATTTAAAAAATGAGACTCAGAAAAGGACAGCGGAGCATTTCGTTGTCCTTTTCTTTTGCTTTGGGAGAACTGAGCAGATAGGGCAAACGTTCGCCTGTACAAAACGAAACGATTTTTAGCTGTTTTTTCAGCGAAATACCGAAGGGGAAATTTGTAAAACCCCCTTCCCTTTTTTGAAACGAGGGATATAATTATGAAAGCCTGAAAACAAGGCCATCTTCCTGGGAGGATCCTTCTCCGGGGGAGAGAAAAACAGTTTTCGCGCCGGGAGCCGCCCGGCACGAGAGGGAGGAGAAATTATGTTTCAGCTAAAGTGGGTTTGGAAGCAAATGGAAGGCTTCCGAAAACGATACGTTTTCGCCCTGTGCTCCACAGCGGTGCTTTCTGTGCTGGCGCTTGGCAACTCTGTCATCACCGCCAACATCATGGACACCGTGTTCGAGCCACTGACGCAGACAGGTGTGGTGACGGAACAAGTATTCCAGCACCTGCTGTTTCTTGTGGCGGTGCTGGTGGGGTTCACCTTGTTCCGCACTACATTCGGTTATTGTTCTGTGATCACCTATGAATCCTGTTCCCAGAAGCTGATTTACAAGCTGCGTCGGGACCTGTATAAAAACATGCAGGAACAGGATCAGGACTTCTACGGAAAAAACCGCACCGGTGACTTGATGACCCGCCTTACCGGTGACATGGACATGATCCGTTTCGCGGTGGCTTGGGTGCTGCGGCAGCTCATCGACTGCACGGTGCTGTTTTTGACCACCTCCATCACCTTCCTGGTGACGGACTGGCTCTTCGCCTTGTCCATGCTGGCGGTGACGCCTATCATTTTTGCCCTGACCTACGCCTTCTCCAAACGGGTCCATCCCCTGTACGTGGACCTGCGGGAGCGGCTCTCCCAGCTGAACACCCGCGCTCAGGAGAATATTTCCGGCAACCGAGTGGTGAAGGCTTTCGCCCGGGAGGACTATGAGATCGACCGGTTCGACGAGAAGAACAGCGACTACAAAAAGGCCAACACCAAGGCATCCCTGCTGTGGCTGAAGTTCAGCCCCTACATCGACGGCCTTTCCCAGTCTTTGTCCATTGCCGTGCTGTTGGTGGGCGGTGCTTTCCTTATCTCCGGGCGCATCTCTATCGGTACGTTCACCCTGTTTAACTCCCTTACCTGGACGTTGACCAACCCCATGCGGATGCTGGGCATGCACCTGAACGACCTCCAGCGGTTCTTTGCCAGCTCCACCAAGATCATCGAGCTCTACTACGCCAAGTCCACCATCACTTCTCGCGCCGACGCCAAGCCGGTGAATACCCGCATGAAGGGGGAGATCGACTTCAAAGGAGTGGACCTTGACCTGCACGGTATGCCTGTTTTGCGGGACATCAACCTGCACATCAAGCCCGGGGAGACTGTGGCGATCATGGGGCCTACCGGTTCTGGCAAGACCTCTTTGGTGAACTTGATCCCCCGTTTCACCGATGTGACCAATGGTACCTTGTTCATCGACGGCACCCCTGTGGGGCGGTATGACCTGCACGGCCTGCGCCACTCTATCGGTATCGCCACCCAAGACGTGTTCTTGTTCTCCGATACGGTGGACGGTAACATTGCTTACGGTGACAGTTCTCTGTCGGAAGAGGACGTGAAGCGCTACGCTAAAATGGCGGACGTGGACTTTGTGGAAAAACTGCCCGACGGCTTCGACACCCTTATTGGCGAGCGGGGCACAGGTCTTTCCGGCGGCCAGAAGCAGCGTATTGCCCTGGCCCGGGCTTTGGCGGTGCGTCCTTCTATTTTGATCCTGGACGACACAACCTCCGCTGTGGACCTGGAAACAGAAAAATACATCCAGGAGCAGCTTGCCAACCTGGACTTCCCCTGCACCAAGATCATCGTGGCCCAGCGTATCTCCACCACCAAGCGAGCAGATAAGATCGTGGTGCTGGACAAGGGGCAGATCGCCGATATCGGCACCCACGAGGAACTGTCCCAGCGGCCCGGTTATTACCGGGAAGTGTTCCTGCTGCAAAACGGCATGGACGACGAAAAGGAGGTGGTTTAAATGGCACGCAACAAATTTGACGTTGACGAGACCCTGGAAACCCCATTTAACATAAAACACCTGCTTCGGGCTGGCACATATATTGGCCGCCACAAGAAAAAGATGATCCTTTCCCTGGTGTTTTCCGCCATTTCCGCTGCCTGCTCTCTGGTAGGACCTATGCTCATCCAGCGGGCCATTGACGTGTCCGTTCCCAACAAAGACTATATGGAGCTGGTTTGGCTTTCCGTGGTGATGCTGGTCTCCATCGTGCTGTCCATCCTGTTCTCCCGGGCCCGGTCTAAGTACATGATCGTGGTGGGCCAGGAGATCATCTATGACATTCGGAAAGACCTGTTCGAGCACTTGCAGAAACTGCCTTTCCAGTTCTACGATGACCGTCCCCATGGTAAGATCCTCACCCGTGTCATCAACTATGTGAACTCCGTCTCCGACGCGCTCTCCAACGGCATCATCAACTTCGTGCTGGAAATCTTCAACCTGCTGCTTATCGCCGTATTCATGTTTCTGTGCGACGTGCGTCTGAGCCTGATCGTCATGGCAGGCATCCCTCTGTTCTTGGTGATTGTCCTGTTGATCAAACCCGCCCAGCGCCGGGCTTGGCAGGACGTGTCCAACAAGAGCTCTAACCTGAACGCTTACCTCCACGAGAGTCTGGACGGCATGAAGATCACCCAGGCCTTCACCCGTGAGGAGGAGAACCGGGAAATCTACGACAAGCTGAACAAGAAGTGCGTGTCCACCTGGATGAAGGCTCAGTATACATCCAACTTGGTGTGGTACTCCGTGGACAACATCTCCACCTGGGTGGTGGGCGCCATGTACGTCATCGGCCTGATGATGCTGGGGCCTGCCATGCAGATCGGTACCCTGATCGCCATTTCCTCTTACGCTTGGCGGTTCTGGCAGCCCATCCTGAACCTTTCCAACCTGTACAATACCTTTATCAACGCCGTGGCCTATCTGGAACGTATCTTCGAGATGATCGATGAGCCTGTCACAGTGGATGACGCTCCCGGCGCCACAGAGCTGCCTCCCATCACTGGTCGGGTCACCTTTGACGACGTGACCTTCTCCTATGACGGCAAGGTAAACATTTTGGAGCATTTCAACCTAGATGTTCAGCCTGGTGAGTCCATTGCCTTGGTGGGTCCCACCGGCGCGGGAAAAACTACCGTGGTGAACCTGATTTCCCGATTCTACAACATCAATGAGGGCAGACTGCTGCTGGACGGTCATGACATTGCCGAGGTGACCTTGCATTCCCTGCGCTCCCAGATGGGCATCATGCTCCAGGACAGCTTCATTTTCTCCGGCACCATTATGGATAACATCCGTTACGGCCGCTTGGACGCCACTGACGAGGAAGTCATCGCCGCCGCCAAGACGGTGCGGGCTGACGAGTTTATCCGGGAGATGGAGGACGGCTACTACACCCAGGTGAACGAGCGTGGTTCCCGTCTGTCCCAGGGCCAGCGGCAGCTGGTAGCCTTTGCCCGGACGCTGCTTTCTGACCCCAAGATCCTGGTGCTGGATGAAGCCACTTCCTCCATCGACGCCAAGACGGAACGGTTGCTTCAGGAAGGCTTGCAGGCGCTTTTGAAGGGACGTACTTCCTTCATTATCGCTCACCGGCTGTCCACCATTAAAAACTGCGACCGGATCCTGTACATCTCTAACAAGGGTATCGCGGAAATGGGCAACCATCAGCAGCTCCTTGACAAAAAGGGCTATTACTATCACCTGTATACCGCTCAGCTGGAAAGCTGATCTCTGTAAACGCGCAGCCGGCCTTGACAAACCAGGGCCGGCTGTGGTATTTCTATCCCAGACTAATGGCTGTTTCTGTGCTCCATTCCTCTGAAAAGGGAGGAAGGTTCCCCGGACGCTTTCAGATTTTCCCGGGGGATATTTCTAAAATGGCAGTAACTGAATGGCAAACTAAAGGCCCCCACGTGATGCCTTTGGATGGATCACGGTGGGAGAAGAAGGAGGACTTCATGGAATTCCATTTAATGGATCTGGAGCAATGGCCCCGCAAGGAGCATTTTCATCATTATCTCAATCAAGTCCCTTGTTTTTACAGCATGACCGTGGAATTGGATGTGACAGAGCTGAAACTTCACGGAGGAAGGTTTTATCCCTCCATGATCCACGCGCTTGCCGTGGTGGTAAACCGTCACCCGGAGTTTCGTATGGCTTTGAATGAAAAAGGGGAGTTGGGGTGGTTTGACCAGCTGTCTCCCACTTACACGGTGTTTCACCCGGAAACGGAGACCTTTTCCTCCCTGTGGACGGAATACACACCGGATCGGGAGGAGTTCATCCGGCGGTACGAAGAGGACCTTCGCCTTTATGGGGATGTGACTGCCTTTGACGCCAAGCCTGACTGCCCCCCGGTGTTTAACGTGTCCGCCATTCCATGGGAGAGCTTTTCCAGTTTCCACCTGGAACTGCCCAGGGCTGAGAAGTACCTGCTGCCCATTTTCACAGTGGGACGGTATCATCAGGTGGGGGACCGTTGGATGCTTCCCTTGGCGCTTCAGGTTCACCATGCTGTGTGCGACGGATTTCACGCGTGCAGGTTTGTGGAGGAATTGCGCCAAGAATTGGGGAAAAACCAGGCGTGATCGATGTTATGTCAAGTCACAAAATAGTCTAAATAAAATCCGGCGGATAGTGGTATCCGCCGGATTTCTACTAGATATTGAGCTCGTTCACAATTTTTTTACAAGAAAATGGGATGTTCCCTCATAATTCGACAAAAAAGGCGGCTTCATTCGTGTATGCTTAATCACGTCAGGAGGCACTGGCCATTTGCAGACAAAGTTTGTCAGAGATCATGGCGATGAACTCGCTATTGGTGGGCTTCCCCCGGGCGTTGTGGATCGTATAGCCGAAGTAGGAGTTCAGCACTTCCACATCGCCCCGGTCCCAAGCCACCTCGATCGCATGACGGATGGCCCTCTCCACGCGAGAGCTGGTAGTGCTGTACCGTTTGGCTACGCTGGGATAAAGCTGTTTCGTCACGGCGTTGATGATCTCGGGATCTTCCACGGCCATGAGGATAGAGTCCCGCAGATAGTGGTAGCCTTTGATGTGGGCAGGGACACCGATCTGATGAAGGATCTCGGTGACCTGCATCCGAAGGCTGTTGCTCAAAGGTTCGGAATCAAAATGCTTGCCCTTTACGGAGAGCAGAGTGAGGACCCGGTCGGCCATTTCGTTTTTGTCGTAGGGGGACAGGGCGAAATAGGCCACGCCAGCCGCGGAGATCTCCCGCTCGATGATAGGGTTGGTATATGAGGATGTCACTATGTACAGGGGTTTTTCCACGGAGGCGTCTTGCGCCACCGCGTGGATGACCCCGATGGCATCCAGGCCGGGCATCAGAAAATCCATGATCACCAGCTGGGGACGCTCTTCCTTAATTTTTCCCAGAAGCAGGGTGCTGTCCCGTTTCAGGAAAAGGGGATGCACCCCGCGCTGGGATAATTTCTGGATCGGTTCCCGGCCCCATTCGCCGTCTTCCGAACATATAATTATCTTACTTTCTTTTTCCATGACGATCCTCCTGGCATTGATTTATTGTGAATGAATTTTACCATAACTTGGTGAGAATCGCAAGTGGTTTGCCTGAAAATTCTGGAAAAAGATCATGCCGAAAAATGGCGAAAAGGGGCTTAAAACCTGGATGTTTCAACGTTCGACAGAGTTCGTCGCACTACATATCCGGCATTCTTCCCACATCACCTCGGCAAAGATACCATATCCTGTTGTGGGGTCCTCTGTGAACACGTGGGTCACAGCTCCCGCCAGTCTGCCGTCCTGAATGATGGGACAGCCGCTCATGCCTTGAACGATGCCGCCTGTCCTTTCCAAAAGCCTGGGGTCCGTGATTCGGATCACCAGGTTTTTTGTTTGCTGATCCTCGCCCACGATCTGGGTGATCTCCCCGTCGTAGAGCTGAGGCCCGGATTCGTCCAAGCTCACCAGGATCTGAACGGGGCCGCAGGTCACCTGTTCCCGGGGAAGGATCTCCATTTCCTCTCCTGCGGGCGGTTCGGACAAAGTGCCGTAGACGCCGGTCTCCTGGTTGGCCAGAAGAGTGCCCAGGCTCTCGTCAGAGGAAAAATACCCCTGAAGCTGTCCGGGCTCGTCCTTTTCGCCCTTGATGATGCCGCTTAAAGTGATGGGGGCCGGCTCTCCGGATTTCAGTGCCATGACGCCGTTGGTATCCATGTCACAGATGCCGTGGCCCAAACCGGCGAACCTGCCGGTAGAAGGATCATAGAAGGTCAACGTGCCGATGCCCGCGGCGCTGTCACGGACCCACATGCCGGTTTTGAAGGAGCCGTCGCCATATACGGGAGTGATCTGGGCCTCAAAGACCTGTTCTCCCCGCCGTACCTGGAAGGTGATGGGTCCACCGCCGCTTTGACCGATATATTTCGCCAGAGAAGCGTTGTCAGGAATGTCCTGACCGTCCGCTTTCAGCAGATAATCCCCGGGCTGGATCCCCGCTTCCTCGGCGGGGCAGCAGACGCCGCTCTCCGTGTAGATGTCAGAGAGAGAGGCGACAATTACCCCGTCGGTGAAAAGTTTGATGCCAAAAGTGGTTCCTAAAGGGATCACTTTGCCGGGAGAACTTTGAGCGCTGCCTTTGACGGATGCCGACGCTTCCTGAGAGGGGAGGAATTCCTTCCCGCTGTTAAAGACAGAGGCTTCCAGGGCGGTGGGCTGTCCGCTTTGATCCAGCACTCCCACACAGCCCAGCATACATAAAGCGGTAGCGCCCACGCTGAGAGCGAACAGCTTCACGGCTTTCATCAGATTGTGCTTTGTGCAGTGTTTTAAAATGCTTTTGATACGCGTTCATCCCTTTCCCGGGCGTAATGTGCGAAAAAAAGATTTTCGCGCCCGAGATTACTCTGCCACCTGGTATGAAAAATATTTTGACAATTAAAAACGCTCCTGCGCAAAAGAGGCAGGAGCGAGAATTTTTGGTCTGCCGCGACGATGGAGCGTTGGCCACGAACCGGCTGTTGTCGGCTCTTGCTCCATCGAAGGACAGTATGTTAAGAAAAAGAGTTATGAAAGAGAGATCATTTTTTTAATAGATCAGTTAAAGGTTTGTGGGAACCACTTCCTTTCTCGTTTCAGTGTCTAAAGTCTAAAACATAATTATGAAGGACCCATAAGGAGTTTTTGAAAAAATCGTAAGGAATTTATGAACAGAGCTTGAATGACCTGGAAAGGGAAACTGTGGATATTGCCGAAAATGAGGAGTATTCCCAGATTTTAGCGATTTAAAGCGACTTTTCATGTTGAAACGCCGTCATTTTTGTGATAAGATTAGGGATATCCACTTCTCAGAAGAGGTAAAATTGCAAGACGATCACCTTTCACTTGCAGGAAGTGGGTCAAAGGAAGAGGGAGGAAACTATGAGCGAACAAGCCAGAATCACCGTGATCTGCGGCCATTACGGCTGCGGCAAGACCAATCTGGCCCTGAACCTGGCCTTGGATGAGGCCGCCAAAGGGGAGAGGGTCACTGTGGCGGACCTGGACATTGTCAACCCCTATTTCCGTTCCTCGGAATACGGCGGATTGCTTGAAGAGCATGGGATCCGGCTGATTGCTCCTGTGTTCGCCGGCACCACTTTGGATACGCCCACCCTGCCTCCGGAGCTGTACTCCTTGTTCGAGCCCAGCGCTGGAAAGGTGTTCATTGACGCTGGGGGAGATGACGCGGGTGTCACGGCTCTGGGCGGCCTTCACGAATTGCTGGAGGAAGCAGGATACCAGATGCTTTACGTCATCAACCGGTACCGGGTGCTGTCCCAGACGCCGGAAGAAGCCTTGGCTCTGCTGCGGGAAATCGAGACCGCCAGCCGGCTGAAAGCCACCGGTCTGGTGAACAATTCCCACCTGGGTGTGGAGACCACGTTGGAGACACTGCTGGGTGGTCTGGATTTTGCCCACAAAACGGCGGAACTGACCGGACTGCCCTTGTTGTACTCTACCGCTCCGGACTTTGCCCTGAAGCCAGGGGAGACGCTGCCGGAAGGTTTCCGTCAGATCCAGCGCCACGTGAAATTTATGTGGGAGTAAGCGGAGTGCCTCCGCTGTCATGCCGCGCCATGGGCGGCGACGGAGTGCCTCCGTTGTCATGCCGCGCCTCGGACTGAGCCAAATTCGTTAACACACTACCACCCATAGTATTGTATATAGATAGAGAAAAATCCTGAAGGAGGGAAAAGATATGGCAAAGATCATTGTGGATGAGAAGGTCTGCAAGGGCTGCGGGATGTGCGTGCACGCATGTCCGCTGAAGATCATCGCCCTGGACAAGAGCCGTCTCAACGCCAAGGGTTACCATCCCGCAAAGCTGATGGAGCCTGAAAAGTGTGTGGGCTGCGCTTCCTGCGCTACCATGTGCCCTGACACGGCCATTACAGTCGAACGGTAAAAAATTGTTCGGGGACCGCTTTCGTCCCTGAGAAAGGAATGGATTTACTTATGAAGGTTTTGATGAAGGGCAACGAGGCGCTGGCCGAAGCCGCCATCCGCGCCGGCTGCCATCACTTCTTCGGCTATCCCATCACGCCCCAGACCGAGCTGGCGGCGTATATGTCCAAGCGTATGCCCCAGGTGAACGGCACCTATCTTCAGGCGGAGTCTGAGATCGCCGCCATCAACATGGTGCTGGGCGCTTCTTCCGCCGGTGTGCGCGCCATGACTTCCTCCTCCTCTCCCGGCGTCAGCCTGAAGGGCGAGGGCATCTCCTACATGGCAGGTTCCGACCTGCCCGCCGTGATCATCAACGTGCAGCGTGGCGGCCCTGGTCTGGGCGGCATCCAGCCCAGCCAGGCGGACTATTGGCAGGCCACCAAGGCCACTGGCCACGGCGACTTCCAGATCCTGGTGTTTGCTCCCTCCACTGTTCAGGAGATGGTGGACCTGATCTCCCACGCTTTTGACACTGCTGACAAGTATCGTATGCCCGCCATGATCCTGGCCGACGGCATGCTGGGCCAGATGATGGAGCCCGTGGAGCTGCCCGAGGAAGGCTCCGCCAACCTGCCTGAGAAGGAATGGGCTGCCAAGGGCCACGGCGGCAAGCGCGCCCATAACATTATCAACTCCCTGTATCTGACTCCCGAGAAGCTGGAGCAGCTGGTGAAGGAGCGCTTTGAGCGCTATGAGACTGTGAAGAAGAACGAGCAGATGGCTGAGGAATACCTCACCGAAGACGCGGATGTTGTGCTGGTGGCTTACGGCGCATCCTCTCGTGTGGCCCGCAGCGCTGTGAACAAGGCCCGTGAAAAGGGTCTGAAAGCGGGTCTGGTACGGCCCATCACCCTGTGGCCTTTCCCCACGGACGCCCTGAATCGTGCCGCATCCCACGCCAAGAATTTCCTGGTGGTGGAGATGAGCATGGGCCAGATGGTGGATGACGTGAAGCTGGCTATCGATTGCAAGGTGCCTGTCCACTTCTATGGCCGCACCGGCGGTATGATCCCCACCCCGGCTGACGTGCTGGCGCAGATCGAAGCGCTGCTGTAACCACAGAGACTATGGGAGTTTGGCGGTCCAAACTCCGGAAAGGGAACTTACTATGGCTATTGTATTTCAAAAACCGTCTACCTTGACTGACGCGCCTATGCATTACTGTCCCGGCTGCACTCACGGCATCGTCCATCGCCTGGTGGCTCAGGCTCTGGAAGAGCTTGGTGTGGAAGGCAAGGCCGTGGGCGTTGCCTCTGTGGGCTGCTCGGTCATGTGCTATGATTATTTCTCCTGCGATATGGTGCAGGCTCCTCACGGCCGCGCTCAGGCTGTGGCTACGGGCCTCAAGCGTGCCCGTCCCGACAATGTGATCTTTACTTACCAGGGTGACGGTGACTTGGCCGCTATCGGCACCGCGGAGACCGTCCATGCGGCTACTCGTGGTGAGAACATCACCGTTATCTTCATCAACAACGCCATTTACGGCATGACCGGCGGCCAGATGGCTCCCACCTCTCTGCCGGGGCAGATCACCCAGACCACTCCTTACGGCCGTGACACCAACACTGCCGGCTATCCTGTGCGGGTATGTGAGATGCTGTCCACTCTGGACGGTGTTGCCTTCGCACAGCGCGTCACCGTGGACTGTGTCAAGAACGTGAACATCGCCCGCAAGGCCATCAAGAAGGCTTTCCAGAACCAGATCGAGGGCAAGGGCTATTCCATCGTGGAAGTGCTGTCCACCTGCCCCACCAACTGGGGCCTGTCTCCTGTGGAGGCTCTCAAGTGGCTCAACGACAACATGATCCCCTACTATCCTTTGGGGGTCTATAAGGACGTAGAGGAGGGCGTGAAGAAGTAAAGGCCTGGGGTCTTTCCTTCTTCCGGGTTGCCCTTTTCCGGTCGGACCGGAGATCCCGGCTGGGCCGGGTACTGGGCAACACCGCGGCTCGCATGAAGAAAGGAGCTATAACAGCATGAAAAATCTGAACATTCTTTTTGCTGGTTTCGGCGGCCAAGGCGTGCTGTTTGCCGGCAAAGTGGTTGCTTACGCCGCTTTGATCGCCAATAAGCAGCTTTCCTGGCTGCCTTCCTACGGTCCCGAGATGCGCGGCGGCACTGCCAACTGCAGCGTGTGCGTCTCCGACGAGGCCATCGGTTCTCCTCTGGTGACCAATCCCAACGTGCTCATCGCCATGAACCTGCCCTCTTTTGACAAGTTCATTGACGCTGTGGAGCCCGGCGGCGTGGTCATCGTGGACTCCAGCCTCATCGATAAGAAGGTGGAGCGGGATGACGTGACCGTGTACTATGTGCCTTCCTCCTCTCTGGCGGAGGAGAATGGCCTGTCCGGTCTCTCCAACATGATCCTGGTGGGCAAGCTTTTCCAGGAAGTCTGCACCAAGGGCGACTACGCTTTCTGTGACGCGGACGTTCTGGACCAGGCAGTGCAGAAGTGCATCCCTGCCCGGAAGGCCCAGATGCTGGACTTCAACCGCAAGGCCATTCAGATCGGCGCTCAGCAGTAAAAACAATACTATACAAGACGAAACCCCTGGGAAACTCCCCGGGGTTTTTCTTGCTTTCTGGGCTTAGCCGGAGTATGATGGGAAAAAGGAGATGAACGCCATGGAATTGATCGACGACGAAAGAGACGTTTACCTTCCTGTATGGAAGGTGACTTTTGACGGCCAGTTTTTCTGTTACAAAGAGGACCGGGAACCTGCTGGGAAACCGCTGCCTTTTTCGGGAGAATTCCACTGGGCGGGGCACCGGTGGCTGGTGCCGGGGGTGTATTCCTGTCCCAAGGGCCTGGTGGTAGACCTGTGCATGGAGGTGGACCCGGAAGAGATCCGTGCTGTCCGGGACAAATGGAACCTGACCCCGGAAAATGACGATGAGAGCCATTTCAACCGAGAGCAGCTCATGGCCATTCAGGCAGAGGATCCCTTCCATTTTTCCTATACCATTCAGGCGGTGGTGGATGGGAAGGTACTCCAGCGGCATCGTGGGTGCGGTGTGGCTTACGCTCCCTTTGAGGACGCGGTGGGAACGGACTGGGAAGCCCAGTGGGTGGTGGATCACTACCAGCTGGACAAGACAAAAGCGTGGTACCTGTGGCGTTGGTCCTTCCCTTGGGGAAAACCAGAAAAAGGCTGGCGTGGCTTTCTGGAACGGCTGGGCGTTCGAAAACTGTTCACCTTGTCTCTGCGGCTTCAAGGAGAACCGGCAAGTGTGCCCGGAAAACCGTTTAAAGCAGGGGGGCCGGGGGAGAAAGCGGAGCTTTCTGACCCCGTTACTGGGGAGAGCTACACCCTTACCGTGGTGGAAAATGCGTCCCAAAGCCTGGAGGGCATGATGCCCCAGGACGCTTTTCCAGAGGGATGGGAATACCCTGCCCATTACCGGCAGCTGACATACACTTTAGAGCCGGAGCCTCCCAAGGGATATCTCACTCTCCGGGATCGGGACGAAGGAGACCGGCCTCGGATGGGTGCGCCCTGGCAGCGGAAAAAGGCTCCCGGTGGAATGGTTGCCGCCTCCATCGGGATCATCGGCGGGGTGGATGGACCTGTGGCCGTGTTTGTCAACAAGAGCAGTGCGTCCCAGGAAAGCTGCCATTGGGCCAATTCGTCCCTCCATTTCCAGCCTGTGGAGGAGGTCACCTGGCTGCCGGTATTCCATAAAAAAACGGCTGAGGATACTCAAGTGGTCCTGAAAAAGAAAGTGTGATCCCCTGTCCAGAAAACGGCCGGGGAAGAGAGGAGCGGAAAATGCCAAGACCTAAGATCACCCTCACGGTGGTGGGCAAGCTGGGCGCCTGTGGGTGCCATCACGGCCACAAAGTGGGGGACGTGTTCGATTTTGATACAGACCGGGACAAGCTGTGTCCTATGGCGCTCCACGCCGGATTTCCCTATATAGATATCCTCCGGTACGGTGGAGAATTGCCCCTGTCCCAGGCTGGGGATCTGCGTTTTTGTTGTCCGGACGCTGATGTGGCCAACGTTTTCCGGCTGGAAGTGGACAAGGGCTGACTTTTTTCGCCACACCGGAACATTTCGCCATTTTCCTTCATAGACATTGTAACAGCAATGAGGAAGGGAAGTGGCGATTTTGTTTGCGCAGCTTTTGGAGCTTTTATCTCACGCGATCTACCTGTTTCTCCATGTCACGGGAGGGGGCACATTTCCCCGAGCCTTGTCCGCCGCTCAGGAAAAGAAATGTTTGGAGGAGATGGCCCAGGGCAGTCAGGCAGCCCGACAAAAGCTCATCGAGCACAATCTGCGGCTGGTAGCCCATATCATCAAAAAGTATTACGCCAGCCAGAACGACCAGGAGGATCTGATCTCCATCGGCACCATCGGACTCATCAAGGCGGTGGATACCTTTGATGCCAGCAAAGGGATCCGTCTGTCCAGCTATGCTTCCCGGTGTATCGAGAACGAGATCCTCATGTTTTTCCGTAGCGGGAAGAAATCCGCTCAGGACGTGTCCCTCAACGAGCCCATCGATACCGACAAGGACGGCAACGCTTTGACCATCCTGGATACCATGGCCATGGATGACACCATCGTGGACAGCATCGACGTGAAGATGAAGAGCGAGAAGCTGTACCGCTTTCTCCAGTCCGCTCTGACCCAGAGAGAGCGGGAAGTGGTGTGCCGGCGCTATGGGCTTTGCGGCTTCCGGCCTCAACCCCAGCGGGTAGTGGCGAAGCATCTGGGCATTTCCCGGAGCTATATCTCCCGCATCGAGAAAAAAGCCCTGGAAAAACTCCGCCGTGAGTTTCAGGCGGAGGAAGAGCTCTGACAGTTGCGTTTGAAACAAATCAGGTGTATAATCCCTTTAGCTCTATTTGGAAAGCGAAGGGAAAGTCTATGGAAGAGAACAAAAATTACCTGGTGTGCGAACGCCGCAGCGTGTTCGCTTTGTTGACACTTAGCGCCGGTATGATGGGCGCCTACACCTTCAATCTGCGGGGCGGGGTGTTCTGCAATGCCCAGACCGCCAATGTGGTGCTGATGGCCATCGCCTTCGGCAGTAGGAATTGGCTGGGGGGCTGCTACTATCTGATTCCTATCGGGGCGTATCTGGCGGGAGCGTTCCTCTCTGAGATCCTGCCTTCTCCCATGCGGCGGCTGGGATTCCTCCGGTGGGACACTTATTTGGTGGCATTTGAATGTCTGGTGCTGCTGACCATCGGCTTTATCCCTTTGAGCTGGCCCCATCAACTGGTCCAGGTGCTGGTGAATTTCATTGCGTCCATGCAGTACAATACCTTCCGTCAGGCGGAGGGCATTCCCATGGCCACCACTTTCTGCACGAACCAGCTGCGGCAGGTGGGTGTGGGATTCGCGAAAGCGGTACGGAAGGGAGATAAGGAAGGGCTCCACCGGGCGCTCTTTTTCCTGGGAATGCTGGGATGCTTCTTTGGGGGCGGCGTTCTTTCCACAGTGGCCTGCCATTTGGTGGAAGCGCCTGCCATTTGGCTGAACTTGATCCCCTTGGGCATCGTTTTGGTCCGTCTGGTCCACGCCGACCTGAAAGAGGAAAAAGACCAGCTTTCCCGCAAGCCTGCCGGTCACTGATTTTTTTCTACAACTCCCTTGCACGGTTTTTCCTCCTATTCTATAATGAAATCAACGGTTATCCACGATTTTATTATGGAGTGGGAGGAGTTTTATTATGAAGATGATCGACTTGGGCGGCAGCGGCGTGATGGCTTCCGCTTTGGCAGTGGGATGCATGCGCGTCAAGAATATGACCGTGGAGGAACTATCCGCCTTGATCCACACGGCTTTGGAGCAGGGGATCAACTTTGTGGACAACGCCAATATTTACGGTGGCGGTGGCGCTTGCGAGACCCTTCTGGGGAAGGTGTTCGCGTCGGAGCCCGGACTACGGGATAAGCTGATCCTTCAGAGCAAATGCGGCATTTGTCCCGGGGTAAAGTATGACCTTTCCAAGGAGTATATCCTTCAGTGCGTGGAGGAGAGTTTGGAGCGGCTGCAAACGGACCACCTGGATTTCCTGCTTCTCCACCGGCCGGACGTGCTCATGGAGCCGGAAGAGATCGGCGAAGCCTTTGAGCGTTTGGAGGAAAGCGGAAAAGTGCTCCGGTTCGGCGTAAGTAATTTCAATACCCGGCAGCTGGAACTGCTCCAGTCGGGAGTGAAGCAGAAGCTGTATATCAACCAAATGCAGTTTGGCATCATGTCCGCGGGGATGATCACCCACGCTATGGAGGTAAACTCCCAGCGGCCCAACGCCCCGGACCGGGACGGCGAGCTTCTAGACTATTGCCGGTTGAAAAAGATCACCATCCAGGCATGGTCGCCTATGCAGTACGGAGCCATCGAGGGGACCTTCCTGGATAATGACATGTTCCCGGAGCTCAATGAAAAACTTCAGGAGTTGGCGGAAAAATACGGCGTGACAAAGTCCGCCATGGCAGCGGCGTGGATCCTTCGGCACCCTGCGAAGATCCAGGTCATTTTGGGCACCACCAAGCCGGAGCGGTTGAAAGATTACTGCGCTGCCTGTGACGTGGAGCTTTCTCGGGAGGACTGGTACCAGATCTACAAAGCGGCGGGGTACAGGCTGCCGTAATATAGGAAGAAAGGAGCTGCGGCGAAAAGCAACAGCTCCTTTCTTTTTTTACGGTGTGGGGGAAAGCCTGGAAGCTCTCCTAGACCGAAGTGGCAGACCAAGACAATGACTTTATGACTTGTCCCGGGGTTTGGCCACCAGTGCAGCTAGATAGCCAAAGAAAATTGCCGCCGCGGTGCCTGCCGCTCCGGCAGTGAATCCTCCGGTAAAGACTCCCAAGAATCCGTCCTCCGCCACAGCCTTTCGCACGCCCTCCGAAAGAGCCCACCCAAAGCCTGTAAGGGGTACGGTAGCCCCGCAGCCGGCGAACTCCGCCAGGGGCGCGTACAACCCCAGCGCTCCTAGAGCCACACCGGAGGTGACGAACAGCACCATGATCCGGGCGGGGGTCAGTTTGGTCAGATCGATGAGCAGCTGGCCCACTACGCAGATCAGTCCACCCACCCAAAACGCGTTGAGATACTCCATCCAGATCCATCCTTTCTTTTGGCTAGTGTGGGCCAAAGAAAGAAAAATATGCAAAAAAGCTGCCGCGAAACGCAGCAGCTCTTTTTTAGATACCTTTACAGCAGTTCTCCCAGTTCTTCCAGGTCCCGGACCACCACGTCAGGCTTGGTGTCGCTCTGAGCCAGAAGTTCCGGAGTGGTCTCGCCGCTCATCACTAAAATGGAGGTCACGTCTGTTCCAGCAGCCACGGCAATGTCCGTATAGAGCCGGTCGCCCACCACGGCCAGCTCTTCCGGCCGGCAGCCGGTTTCCCGGAGCATGTACGCCAGAGTGTGGGGAGAGGGTTTCCCGAAGAACTCACACTGGACCCCTGTGGATGCCTTCACCAGGGCGGCGATAGAGCCGCAGTCCGGGATGAATCCACCTTCCACAGGGCAGTTCCAATCGGGGTTCACCCCGTAAACAGGTTTTCCGGCCCGGATCAGATCGCAGGCGATCACCAGTTTTTCATAGACAAGAGTGGTGTCAAAGCCTAGGATCACCACATCGGCGTCGGGGGCGTCAGGAACGAACCCGGCCTTGCGGAAATCTTCCAGCAGGGAAGGGGTGCCCACCACGTAGCATTTGGCCCCGGGATGGTGCTCCTTCAGCCATTCCAAGATGACCCCATTGGAGATGAGCATCTTCTCCGGGGGAATATGGATCCCCATACGGCTGAGCTTTTCCAGATAGGCTTCCCGGTTCTTAGAACTGTTGTTGGTGAAAAAGCAGAAATCCCGGCCGGTCTCCTTCACACGACTGAGAAATCCCTTGGTAAAGGGGAACAAAGACTCTCCCAGGTAGATGGTGCCGTCCATGTCCAGCACGAATACTCGGACCTGTTTCAGCCGCCGGAGCTGTTCTTCTGTCAATGCCATTGACGCCACTTCCTTTCTCTGGGATGATTATACCAGTTTTTTTTCCCTGCCGCAACGCTTCCTTTATTCTTGCCGGCGGGGAGTTCCCATGGCCGCGTAGTCTGCTGCTCGCTTTAAAGAGCGTTTTGCCTTCTGCATGTGGCGGCATACCGTGGCCTTGTTCACTCCCAGCAGGCGGCTGGCTTGGACCTGGCTCATGCCTTGCAGGACGCATAGCTGGATGCACTCCCGCTGCCGTGGGGTCAGTTCTTGGTCCACAGCGGACCACAGGACACGGGCAGCTGCTTTCAGTTGGGGCTGGTTGGCAGCCTGGTCACCAAAGGACGTGCCGGTCTCGCTTTTTAGAATGTCAAAGCTCAACACTTGAGTTCGCATGTTACAGCCTCCTTTCCGTTCCGGACCGGCGTTCCAGCGCCTGAGCAGTGTGGACACAGTCAAGGTACATCTCGTATAGGATGGTCAACCGCCTTTTTCGGGCCAATTCTTCCGCAGGGCGGCTCTCCTGTTTCCGGATCCGCTCCATCCGGTCCCGTACCCGTGCGGCCTCGTCCCAATAAGTCCTGCTCCATGTGATGTAATCCATATGTATACCGACTCCTTTCCAGAAAATCGAACGTTCGTTCTTTTGCGGCCCTTACTGTATCAGAACCGAAGGGAAAACGCAAGAGGTTTTTTGAAAAAATCAAACAAATGTTCTAAGACTGTTTTTCGGAAAAAGGGGGTATTATTTTTTTCCATCTTGCGGTATAATAACCACAAAGGTATCCACTCGCGGCAGGCGGGGGAGCCAAAAAGGAACCTTCGGAAGTATTTCCAAATCAAGAAAGGGAAAGGAAGGTATCGGTTATGGAATTTTTGAAGAATATCGGCAAGGCTGTGGGAGACGCGGCCAATTATCTGGGAGAAAAGAACCGCCGGGCTGCCCGGCTCAACCGGATCCGTTCTGTCATTCGCTGCCAGGAAAAGGCCGCGGAACGGGAATATCTGGCGCTCGGCCGGTACTATTATCATAGCCTGCGGGACAAGGACAACATTGTGACAGAGTCCCATTGCGCCGCTTTGGATCAGATCGAGGAAGCGCTGGACAACGCTCTGGACCAGCTGGAGAAGTTCTACGGCAAGGAGGACCAGGAGGAGATCACCCTGGAGGATGTGGAGTCTTACGATGAGGATCCCATCCCGGAAGAGGTGCTGGAAGAAGCGCCTGTCCAGGAAGAGGAGATCCCCCAGCCCCAGTCTGAACCTCAGCCTCAATCTGAGCCCCAGCCTCAGCCGGAAGCCCAGGCTGCTCCGGCGGAAGAAAACGACGACCTGCCTTTTGAAGGCTGAGTCGGGAGGGAGTATAGGGAATGTCCACCGAGATGGAAAAGGATATCATCTGCCCCCAGTGCGGGGAGTCGCAAAAATACCGGCTGTTCGCCAGTGTCAACGCCAAGGAGAACCCGGACCTGAAGCGGCGGATCCTCAGCGAGACACTGTATGACTGGCGGTGCAAGCGCTGCAATTATTTCGCCGCTATGGCCTACTCCTTTTTGTACACTGACCCGGACGCCGGGTACATCGTGTGTGTTACCCCGGCGGGAGAGGCTAACACCATGGAGCCCACCCAGGAGATCCAGTCCTATACCAAGCGCATGGTTAAGAACCTGGCGGAACTGAAAGAGAAGATCTTGATTTTTGACATCGGCTATGATGATGTGGCAGTGGAGTTGGTGAAAAGCGCCCTGTGCACGATCATCGCCAAAACTTACCAGGTGAACCGTGTCCACGCTTATTTCAGCCGGATCAATGGGGAAGAGATGGAGTTCGCTGTGTTCCTGCCCCGGAAGGCGGAACCGGTGTATCATTCCACCAAGCTGGAAGTGTACCGTCAGTCCCAAGAGGTGCTGCGCTCTCTGGATTTTGTGGACCCCAAGGGGTTTGTCCGGGTAGACGCCAAACTGGCAAAAAAGATCTTGCAAGACTATCAGAATATTTGACCTGTAAGGGGCTGACGCGAGGGCGTCGGTCCCTTTTTATGTGTGGATTTTTCCCTAGGGACTTTCACTTTTGTCTCCTTGTCCCGATGGTTTACGGGGAAAGCCCTTGCCATTGAAAAAGAAAGCATGGTATAATCAAAAAAGAGGTAAACGTTTGCGTTGCCACAAAGGACCAGTTTTGCACGTAGAAGGAAAAGTTTGGAAAAGGGACAGATCCCGATCTGAGCAGTGTCTTTTCCAGAGATCCTTTGGGGGTTAGGACCTGATTTGCACGGGGTATCGCAGCGTGTGCATCTGCTTGGGGGGATTTTTTTCTGGACAAGTTCTGGAAATCGTCTATAATGGTAGGCATAGAACAATCGTGGATCCGGGTGTGTTTTCCACATGGAACGAGCCTGGAAACGCGATGGAATATAGTTTACTGATTATGAAAGGAATTGCTCCATGAAGATTCATGTCACTAAGAAGCAGGTGAAGATCCTCATTGCCGTTGTGGTGGCTGTGGTAGTTTTGGCCATAGCGACGTTTTTTATTGTCCGGGCGGTGAGCCGTTCTTTCGTCCAGTCTGAGATCCAGACACGGGAGGACTGGGAGATCAACACCGGGGATGTGGCGGACCGTGAAGCCTCTCAGCAGGTGACGGTGTATTCCGCCCCTGTGGAATCCAGCATCCAGATCCAACAGATCGTTCCTGACGAGTATGAGGAAGAAGATTTTACATATTATGACGAAGAAGTCCAGGAACGTCTGGGCCGCACCTTGATCCAGCTCATCGAGGAAGGGGAATACACCATAGAATCTCCTTTGGCGGTCCTCAATCCTTTTGGAACGGGGTCTAATGGACTGTTCCTGTATTTTCTCACAGATTCGGCCACTCAAGTGGAATATACCGTTCACGTGGAGGACGACTCTATTCCGGATTATACCGCCATCGCCAACAATCAGGGGGAAAACAGGTACAGCAAGCTTCAGGAATTCCTTTTGGTGGGCTTGGTGCCGGGCATGGAGAACACCGTCACCCTCAGGGCGGTGGATAAGAAAGGAAACGCGGAAGAAACTTCTTTCACCATCGAGATGCCTGAGACCACTTCCGGCTATGACGTGACCTTGGAGACAGTGGACGGTGACAGTGCCCAGGAACTTTCTCAGGGCTTGTATTACGCCATGGGCTTTGGAGACTATTACGGCTACACCTTCTTCTTTGACAACAACGGCGTTTTACGCTATGAGATGGTGTTGGAAGGCTATCACTCCGACCGGTTCCTCTGGGATGAGAGAGGGTTCCTTATCACCTGTGTAGGCAGTAGCAAGATCGCCAAGTTCAATCGGCTGGGGCAGGTGCTTCAGCTCTATGACTTGGGAGATTTTGAGCTTCACCACGACATCAACTGGGGACCGGAAGGGACTATCCTGGCCCTTGCCACGGATACCAAAGGGGAGACCGTGGAGGACCAAGTGATCCAGATCGATCTGGACACCGGGGAAGTCACCCATGTGGTGGACTTTACAGAGACCTTGGACAGCTATTTTGAGAACACTCGTCCCGTCACCATGACTGACCCCTTCTTCTGGTCTGAGGGGGAATGGGACTGGCTCCATCTCAACTCGATCCAGTACGTGGAAGAGGACAACGCCATCATCGTCAGTTCCCGGGAGACCTCCACCATCATCAAAGCCACTTTGGAGGAGGAACCGGAGATCCTTTGGCTCATTGGCAACCCGGAATTCTGGGAGGGTACGGAATACCAGGACCTGAGCCTGACACCGGAAGGAGATTTCCTGTTCCAGTACGGCCAGCACGATGTGGAGCTGGTAAGGGACGATTCTCTTCCCGATGGTCAGTATTACCTGCGGCTTTACAACAATAACTATTACGCTATGAGCAGCCGGGACGACTTTGCGGTAGAAGTCCCGGAGGAAGTGAGCACTTCTTCCACCGTGGAGGAGGGCGTGAATTCCTACGTGTATTATTATTTAGTAGACGAAAACGAGGGAACCTTCACTTTGACGGATTCTTTCTCTCTGCCTTATTCCAGCCTGGTATCCAACGTTCAGGACATGGGGGATACCTATGTGGTGAACAACGGCGTCCACCAGTGCTTTGAGGAATACGACAAGGAAGGGAATATGATCCGTCAGTTTCAGTACACCTGCACTGCCAACGGCTACCGGGTGATGAAAGGTGATTTTGAGGGATTCTGGTTCTTATATAAGGAGTAAAGAGGTAAAATAGGGGTGTAAATCAGGAAAGGGGAAAACGAACATGAAACTGCTTTCGGTCGCGGTGCCCTGCTACAATTCGCAGGACTACATGCGCCACTGTGTGGAGACTCTGCTGCCCGGAGGGGATGAAGTGGAGATCCTCATTGTGGACGACGGCTCCAAGGACGGCACCGCCGCCATTGCGGACGAGCTGCAAGAGGCCCATCCCGGCATCGTCCGGGCGATCCACCAGGAGAACGCTGGCCACGGCGGGGCGGTGATGAAGGGCTTGACCTATGCCACCGGCCTGTATTTCAAGGTGGTGGACAGCGATGACTGGGTGGATTCCCAGGTGTTGAAAGAGCTTCTGGACCTGCTGCGCCGGTTCCATCAGAACAGGGAGCAGGTGGACATGGTGGTCAGCGACTTCGTCTATGATAAGGTGGGAGTACGTCACAAAAAAGTGATGCGGTATCCTCAGGCGCTGCCCCAGGAGAAGATCCTCACTTGGGATCAAGTGGGGAAGTTCCCCAAGGGGAATTACCTGCTGATGCACTCGGTGATCTACCGCACCCAGATGCTGCGGGAAAGCGGTTTGGATCTGCCCCATCACACCTTCTACGTGGACAACCTGTTCATCTATGTGCCCATGGCCCACGTAAAGACGTTGTACTATGTGGATAAGGTGTTCTACCACTATTTCATAGGCCGGGAGGATCAGTCGGTGCAGGAGCAGGTGATGATCCGCCGTATCGACCAGCAGCTGCGGGTGAACCGTCTCATGTGCCAGCAGTTGGATCTGGACAAGGTGGAAAACGACCGCCTGCGTCGGTACCTTATCAGCTATTTGGAGATCGTCACCACAGTGACTTCCGTGCTGCTGTTCCGATCCGGTACCAAAGAGCATTTGACTCTTCAGCGTGCCTTCTGGGAGGACTTGAAACGTGATTTTCCCCGGCATTATGAGATCCTCAGCCATCGGATGTTCGGCCGGGTGCTTACCTCTCCGGGACCTGTGGGCCGGTGGTTCACTTTGACCGTGTACCGGATCAGCCAGAAGATCTTCGGATTCAACTGAGGGAGGCGCGCGCATGAAATACGATTATCTCATTGTGGGAGCGGGACTGTACGGCAGCGCCTTTGCCCAACAGATGACTCAGGCCGGAAAGCGGTGCCTGGTCATCGACCGGCGGCCTCATATCGGAGGGAACGTCCACTGCGAGAACGTGGAGGGGATTCTGGTCCACCGGTACGGCGCCCATATTTTCCACACCTCTGACGAGGAAGTGTGGAATTATGTGACCAAGTATGTCCGCTTCAATAACTATATCAATTCCCCCGTGGCTATTTATCATGGGGAGCTGTATAACATGCCCTTCAACATGAACACTTTCTCGAAACTGTGGGGCGTGACCACACCCGCCCAGGCCCAGGAGGAGATCCGCCGTCAGACGGAGCGCCACGCCATCCAGGAGCCGAAAAACCTGGAAGAGCAGGCGTTGAAGCTGGTGGGTGACGACATCTACCAGAAACTGATCAAGGGCTACACGGAAAAACAGTGGGGTCGTGACTGCAAGGATCTGCCTGCATTTATCATCCGGCGGCTGCCCCTACGGTTCATCTACGACAACAACTACTTTACCGACCGCTACCAGGGCATCCCCGAGGAGGGGTATGACGCTCTGGTGGAAAAGCTCCTGGAGGGCAGCGACGTGCTGCTTTCCACAGACTATAAAACCTTTGTGGAAGAACATCCCCATATCGCGGAAAAGACCGTGTACACCGGCACCATAGACGGCTTCTTCGACTGCTGTTATGGCCCCTTGGAGTACCGTTCTCTCCGCTTTGAGGACGAAGTGCTGGACTGCCCCAACTATCAGGGCAACGCGGTGGTGAACTACACCGCCCGGGAGGTGCCCTATACCAGGATCATCGAGCACAAGCATTTCAATTTCGGGACCCAGGAGAAAACGGTCATTACTCGGGAGTATCCGGCTCAGTGGCAGCCCGGCATGGAGCCCTACTACCCGGTCAACGACGAAAAGAACCAGGCTCTTTATGAGCGTTACCGGAAACTGGCAAAATCCCGGCCAGATGTGCGTTTTGGCGGCCGTCTGGGGGCCTACCGCTATTACGACATGGATAAGGTCCTTCGGGCCGCTCTGGATGACGCCCGTCAGGAGCTGGAAAGCCTGTAATGTATAGGACTGCCGCGTTTTTCGCGGTGGTCCTTTTTGCTTTTTGGGGGCGGCTTTATCAGAACAGGGGATAGGTCATTTTGTCAAAATCCTGCAAGTTTCCGTCAAGGAAGTGGATTGCTTCCCCAGTTTTTCAGTGCTAAAATGGACTTAGAAACTCATCATAGGGGAGGTCTATGTTATGGCCATTTTACAACAAGTTGGAAGCGCCTTGGTTTACCGTTATGACGCCGAGGAGCTCCGCATCGAGCCCTGGGGAGAAAACAGCCTGCGGGTGCGGGCCTGCAAGGTCCAGCCCATGCCGGAACGTCCCTGGGCCCTCACCGAGCCGGTGGAGCAGAACGCCCAGATCCAGATCGGGGAGAAAAACGGCGAGATCGTTAACGGACAGCTGCGAGCGGTGATCAGCACCAGCGGTTGGATCCAGTTCTTCAACGCTCAGGGGAAGGAGCTTCTCCGGGAGTACAGCCGGAACCGCCGGGACCTGTTCTCTGAAAATTGCAGTGCTTTGGAGGTGGAGGCTCGGGAATTCCGGCCCATCCTCAGCGGGGATTATCAGCTCACTGCACGGTTTGAGTCTCTGGATCCGGAGGAGCGGATCTACGGTATGGGGCAGTACCAGCAGCCCTACCTGAACCTGAAAGGCGTGGACCTGGAACTGGCTCAGCGGAATTCCCAGGCCAGCGTGCCCTTCTTCCTGTCCTCTCGGGGCTACGGCTTTTTGTGGAACAACCCCGCTGTGGGACGGGCTGTATTCGGCAAAAACATCCTGTCTTTCGAAGCGGTGTCCACTGATATCCTGGACTATTGGGTCACTGCTGGCGACACCCCTGCTCAGATCGAGGAGCAGTACGCTTCCGTCACAGGCAAGGTACCCATGATGCCCGACTATGCCATGGGCTTCTGGCAGTGCAAACTGCGTTACCAGACCCAGGAGGAACTGCTGTCCATCGCCCGGGAGTACAAGCGCCGGGGCCTGCCTATTTCCGTGATCGTGGTAGACTTTTTCCATTGGCCTTTGCAGGGTGACTGGAAATTCGATCCCACCTATTGGCCTGATCCCGATGCCATGATCCAGGAACTGAAGGATATGGGCATCGAGCTGATGGTGTCCATTTGGCCCACCGTGGACAAGCGCTGTGAGCGCTATCAAGACATGGTGGAGAAGGGCTACCTGATCCGGGTGGACCGGGGCGTCCGTACCGCCATGGAATTCCAGGGAAGCACCACCCACTACGACGCCACCAATCCTGGCGCCCGGGAATATGTGTGGAGCATCGCCAAGCAGAACTACTACGACAAAGGCGTGCGGATCTTCTGGTTGGATGAAGCCGAGCCGGAATACTCCGCCTACGATTTTGACAACTACCGCTACTACCTGGGGCCCAACACTCAGGTGGGCAACAGCTATCCCATGTTCTACGCCAAGACCTTCTTTGACGGCATGAAGGCTGCCGGTCAGGAGAACATCATCAACTTGCTTCGGTGCGCCTGGGCCGGTTCCCAGAAGTACGGCGCTTTGGTGTGGTCCGGGGATATCCATTCCAGCTTCTCCAGTTTCCGCAACCAGTTCGCAGCCGGCCTGAACATGGGCATCGCTGGCATCCCCTGGTTTACCACCGATATCGGCGGGTTCCATGGGGGAGACCCCACTGATCCCGGCTTCCAGGAGCTGCTGGCTCGCTGGTTCGAGTATGGTGCTTTCTGCCCGGTGATGCGCCTCCACGGCGACCGGTATCCCACCCAGCCGCAGCAGGGCACTACCGGCGGCGCCACCTGCTGTTCCGGCGCCCCCAACGAGGTGTGGTGCTTCGGGGATGAGGATTACGAGATCTGCAAGAAGTACCTGTTCCTCCGGGAGCGGATGCGTCCCTACGTGGCCCAGCAGATGGAAGCTGCCCATGAGAAGGGCACCCCGGTGATGCGGCCCCTGTTCTATGACTTCCCTGAGGACAAGAACGCTTGGGCTTGTGAGGACGCCTACATGTTCGGGCCTTCTCTGCTGGTGGCTCCTGTGATGTACGCCGGGGAGCGTCAGCGTCAGGTCCACCTGCCCCAGGGCACGGTTTGGAAGAACGTTTGGGACGGCCAGACCTATGAAGGCGGCCAGACCGTTACCGTAGACGCGCCTCTGGACCGGATCCCTGTGTTCACCAGAGATGAAAGCCTGCTTGATATGTTCCAGGAAGGCTGAGAAAAATAGTTTGAAAAAAGCCCGGCGGGACCTTGACAACCCGCCGGGTTTTGCGTAGTATATATATGAACGATTGCTCATATGAAAGGATGATGAAATGTGCCGGAACAGAAAAACGCCCCTCAATGCGAGTTCATGTTCGTTCACCAGGAGATCGTGGACCGGGTGAACCAAATTCTGCCCCCGGAGGAGACACTCTTCGACCTGGCGGAGCTGTTCAAGATCTTCGGGGATTCCACCCGGGTGAAGATCCTCTACGTGCTCTTTGAAGCGGAGATGTGCGTCTGCGATATCGCCCAGCTGTTGGGCATGACCCAGTCGGCCATTTCCCATCAGCTCCAGGTGCTGAAGAAAAGCAAGCTGGTGAAATATCGTCGGGAAGGCAAGACCGTGTTCTATTCCTTGGCCGATGACCATGTGCGGGCCATCCTGGGCCAGGGCATGGACCATGTGACCGAGTAAGCTCAAATAAATTTACTGATAAAGGAGTCCTCAGCCATGAAAAAGACCTACAAGCTCACCGATCTGGACTGCGCCAACTGCGCCGCCAAAATGGAGACCGCCATCAAGAAGATCGACGGGGTCAACGACGCCACTGTCAGCTTCCTCACCCAGAAACTCACCGTGGACGCGGACGACAGCCGTTTTGACGATATTTTAAAGCAGATCGTCAAGGCCTGCAGGAAAGTGGAGCCGGACTGCGTCATCAACCTGTAACGTATCTTTCACGGCTTTTTAGGCCGACCAATCTTGACCATGTAAGGATCTGAGAGCAATGACCAGAAAACAGAAAAAGATGGCCGTCCGCATCGTGATAAGCGCCCTGCTCCTGGTGGCGGCCGTGCTGGTCCCCTACGAAGGGGTCTGGAGATTCGTGCTGTTCCTGCCCGCCTATTTCGTCATCGGCTGGGATGTGCTGTGGAAAGCTGTCCGGAACATCGCTCATGGCCAGGTGTTCGACGAGAATTTCCTTATGGCCCTGGCTACGGTGGGGGCTTTCTGTACCGGCTTTTTCGGGGAAGGCGAATATCCCGAAGCGGTGTTCGTCATGCTGTTCTATCAGGTGGGGGAACTGTTTCAAAGCTATGCTGTGGGGAAATCCCGCAAGTCTATCTCTGCCCTGATGGATATCCGACCCGACTACGCCAATGTGGAGCGGGAAGGCAAGCTGGTCCAGGTGGACCCGGAGGAAGTTGCAGTTGGTGACACCATCACGGTGAAGGCCGGGGAAAAGGTGCCGCTGGACGGGGTAGTTCTGGAGGGTACCTCCCTGGTGAATACCTCCACCCTCACCGGAGAAAGCGTCCCCCGCCAGGTGCGTCCCGGCGACGACGTAATCAGCGGATGCGTCAACCAGAACGGTCTGCTGCGCGTGCGGGTGACAAAAGCCTTCGAAGAATCCACTGTGGCCAAGATCTTGGACTTGGTGGAGAACGCCAGCGCCAAGAAAGCCCGGGCGGAGAACTTTATCACCCGGTTCGCTCGGTATTACACACCGGTGGTGGTGCTGTGTGCCGCTGTGCTGGCTATCGTGCCGCCTCTGTTCGTGGGTGGTTGGGCCGGATGGATCGAGAAGGCACTGATCTTCCTGGTGGTGTCCTGTCCCTGCGCTTTGGTGATCTCCGTGCCCCTCAGCTTTTTCGGGGGGATCGGCGGAGCCTCCCGGCAGGGTATCCTGGTAAAGGGCGGCAACTATCTGGAGATCTTGGCGGACACGGAACTGGTGGTGTTCGACAAGACCGGCACCCTGACAAAAGGCGTGTTCAACGTCACCGCCATCCACCCGGAGGAGTACTCTGAAAGCGGCTTGCTGGAAATGGCGGCCTTGGCGGAAAGCTATTCGGACCATCCCATTTCCAAGTCTTTGAAAGAAGCCTACGGCAAGGAGCTTGACACTTCTCTAGTGGGACAGGTGGAGGAACTTTCCGGCCGGGGCGTCCGCGCCCAAGTGGACGGCAGGACCGTCTGTGCCGGAAACGACACCTTTATGGAGGAGATCGGCGTGAAGTGGCATCCCTGCCATCATGTGGGTACCACAGTCCACGTGGCGGTAGATGGACAGTATATCGGCCATTTGGTGATCTCCGACGAGGTGAAACCGGACGCCAAGGAAGCTATCGCCGCCCTGAAAGCCCAGGGTGTGACAAAGACCGTCATGCTTACCGGTGATGCCAAAGCGGTGGGTGAGCAAGTGGCCCGAGAGTTGGGCCTGGACGAAGTACACACCCAGCTCCTGCCGGGGGATAAAGTGGCCAAGGTGGAAGCTCTCCTCCAGGAGAAGAGCCGGAAAGGCAAGCTGGCCTTTGTGGGGGACGGCATCAACGACGCGCCGGTGCTGTCCCGGGCGGATATCGGTATTGCCATGGGAGCCTTGGGCAGTGACGCCGCCATCGAGGCCGCGGACATTGTCCTTATGGACGACAAGCCCTCCAAGATCGCCAAAGCCATGGAGATCTCCAAGCGGACCTTGCGGATCGTCCGGCAGAACATTGTGTTCGCCTTGGGTGTGAAGCTGCTGGTGCTGGCGTTGACCCCCTTCGGCCTGTCCAACATGTGGGAAGCGGTGTTCGCGGATGTGGGCGTGACCGTGATCGCCATCCTAAATGCGTCCAGGGCCTTGAAAGCTGGAAGAAAATAATTTACAATACTTTGGGAACCCTGAATAAGGGAAAGGCAAGCCCGGCGGTTTTTCCTTGGGAAGATCCGCCGGGCTGTTGCCGGAATTGACAGAGAGGAGAAGGCATTATGCTGGAACTGCAACATATTTCCTGGACCGCGCCTGGTGGCAACCAGGTGCTGCGGGACGTGAGCCTGACCATCCCAGAGGGAAAGCTGACGGTGATCACCGGGCCCAACGGCGGCGGTAAGACTACTTTGGCCAAGATCATCGCGGGACTGGAGACTCCCGACAGCGGCAAGATAGTCCTGGATGGACAAGATATCACTCAGCTGAACGTGACGGAACGGGCTCGCCAGGGGGTGAGCTTTGCCTTTCAGCAGCCGGTGCGCTTCAAGGGCTTTACGGTCCGGAGGCTGCTGGAACTTTCCGCGGGCCAGAAGCTGCCCACGGACAAGCTGTGCGAGATGCTCAGCCGGGTAGGGCTTTGCGGCAGAGAGTATATCAACCGGGAGGTGGACGCCACCCTGTCCGGCGGTGAGATCAAGCGGATCGAGATCGCCACGGTGCTGGCCCGCCATACCAAGCTGTCCCTGTTTGACGAGCCGGAAGCCGGCATCGACCTGTGGAGCTTTTCCAATTTGATCGACGTGTTCCAGAGTCTCCGGGGCAAGCTCCAGGGGACGCTGATCATCATCTCCCATCAGGAGCGGATCCTTCAGATCGCCGATGAGATCGTGGTGATCTCCGGCGGGACGCTGAAAGAGATGGGACCGGGAGCGGAGATCTTCCCCCGGCTGATGGAGGACAATATCCAATGCGGCGCCTGCGCCAAAAGAGAGGCGGTGTTCGCGTGAAAAGCGTGACGGAAGAACTGCTCAAGCTGGTTTCCGACTGGACAGGCGGCTTCAAGGGAGCCTTCAACATCCGTGAGGACGGAGGCTGTGCTGGCCGACAGTCCACGGAGCATATCAAGATCGACACCAAGAAGGACTTACCCGGCTTGGACATCCACATCCTGCCCGGCACCAAGGGGGAGACCGTGTCCATCCCCGCCTGTGTCACCCATGGCGACGTGGACGATTTGGTGTACAACGACTTCTACGTGGGAGAGTACGCCGACGTGACCATCATCGCGGGTTGCGGCGTCCACACGGAAAACGGGGAGCCTGCCCGGCATAACGGTATCCACCGTTTCTTCTTGGAGAAGGGCGCCCGTGTGAAATACATCGAAAAGCACGTGGGTACCGGCCGGGGAGAGGGCATCCGCTCTATCGATCCGGTGACCCAGATTGACCTGAAAGAGGGAGCGGTCCTGGAGATGGACACCTCTCAGATCGGGGGCGTGGACCATACCACCCGCAAGACCAAAGCAACTTTAGGTCCCAAGGCCAAACTGCTGATCCGGGAGCGGCTGCTCACCGAGTACAAGCAGGAAGCCTACACCGATTTCGAGGTGGTCATGAACGGGGAAGGCTCTTCCACGGACCTGGTGTCCCGTTCCGTGGCCAAGGGGGATTCCTACCAGGCCTACCGCTCCAAGATCGTGGGCAACGCTCCTTGCGCCGGTCACTCGGAATGTGACGCTATCATCGCCGACCATGGCCGGGTGGACGCGTCTCCCGAGCTGTCCGCCAACCATGGGGACGCGGCTCTTATTCACGAAGCGGCCATCGGCAAGATCGCCGGGGAGCAGATCATGAAGCTGCGTACCCTGGGGCTGACCGAAGAAGAAGCGGAGGAAAAGATTGTGGAAGGCTTCCTTTCCTAAAATACCGAAGAATGTAAAAGCCGCCGGTTTCCCAGTGTGGGATCCGGCGGCTTTTTTCAGTTCGTTTTTTGCAAGGTTTTTCTCAAAAGTTCCTGAACTTCCTCCAAAGCGGTAAAAGGTTCCCGTCCCAGACGTTGAGCCCACTGCACTAGAAAATCCGGACCAAAATCGTGAATACATAGGCAGTCCAGCAGCCGCTCCAAGAAGCCTTCCGGGTCTTTACCAGCGAAAAGACGCCAAAGCCGGCCATCTCCCTGGAACAGCTCAAAGGCGATGGGCCCCAGTTCGTACCAGTCGGGGGCCAGGTGGGCGTCGGCCCAGTCGATCACTGTCAGGCTGCCGTCCTTTCCTACCAACAAGTTCTCTCCGGTAAGGTCTCCATGGACCAGCACTGGGTTTTCCAGATCCAGCGTTTCCAGACGGGCCAGCAGGTCCTCCCGCAGCTTGGGGGAAAGCTTTTCCAGCCGGGAATTTTCTCGAGCTTCCCTCCTCAAGTCCCGGTCAGGCAGCAGCCCAGGAGACGGATGGTTCAGCCGGGAAAGAAGCTCTTTCAGCTGTTCCACGAATCGTTCCTGCTGGGCAGGGGAAGCGGCGGAAAGCCAGTCTCCCACTTCTTTTCCCGGGGAATAGGCAGTGGTCAGGTAGTAGAAATCATATTTGTCGGAGATCATTCCCTGGGCCGCAGGCTGAGGAGTGGGAACGCCCCAAGCGGCGGCTTGACGGCAGGCGGCAGTCTCTGTGCGGAAATCCGGTTCCGGATCCAGACCGGATTCTTTTGGGAAAAAGATCTTTAACACCAGGTCTCCGCACCGGAACACCCCGTTGGTGCCGGGAGTCAGAGGGGAGAGGGGGTGCCAGGGCAGTCCCTCCCGGCGGCAGATCTCCCGCGCCAGAGGTGAAAAGGCGGGGATGGATTGAAACACCCGTCCCCAGTCCTGCCAGTTAGTAATGGTCTCTTGAAAAAGAGGGGCGCTCATTTCTCAAAATCCTTGTACAACAGGCTGGGCTGGATGCCTGTGTTGTTCTGGTATTTTCCACTGGAGTAAGGCTCGTATTCCCCTTGGATATCGTGGTAGTAGATCTGGCAGATCTCCACGTTGGGGTAGATCCGGATGGGCTGGACGCAGAAGATTTCCAGAGTCCAGTATCCGGAGAAGCCCACGTCGCCAAACCCGGCAGTAACGTGGATGAACAATCCCAGCCGCCCGATAGAGGAGCGTCCCTCCAGCATGGGGACGAAACGATCGGTCTTGGTGAATTCGTTGGTGCGTCCCAGATAGAGCTTGTTTGGCTCCAGCACCAGGCCTGTTTCCGGGATAGTCAGAGTCTTTACAGGGTTAGGAGTTTTCATGTCCAGCTGGTGGTTTTCGTAGACCAGCAGCTGATTGTGCAGGGAAAGGTTATAACTGTTGGGGTTGAGTCGTTTTGGGTCGTAGGGCTCGATGACGATTTCTTTTCCCATGTGCTGGGCAATGGCTTTTCCTGATAAGATCATGGGGCGTCAGTTCCTTTCTTCGCTGGGGTATGTAGATGCCGGTCTGGCGCTTTTCTTTCATGATATCATGCCTGTCGTTCCCGGACAAGGGACTTTCCCGCAAAGATAAGGATTTACTCTTTCCTTTTCGTGGGAAATCCTGTACAATAAAAGTTGCAGTTAAAACTTTTGAGAAAGGCGGACATGGAGTGGGATTAGTTGAGGGAATACGTCCTTATTTAGGAGACAAGGAATTTTACAAACGAGTGGCAGCCATCGCTCTGCCGATCTCCGCCCAGAGCTTGATCACGATCGGCGTGAACATGACTGATACCATCATGCTGGGCAAGCTGGGAGAGACGGCTTTGTCGGCTTCGTCTTTGGCCAACCAGTTCATCAGCATTTTTCAGATCTGCTGCATGGGCATCGGTATGGGGGCTTCGGTGCTCACCTCCCGATTTTGGGGCATGCAGGACAAGCACTCTTTGCGGAAAGCAATCACCATCATGCTGAGGCTGTGCTTCGTATTCGGCCTGGTGTTTACCGTGGCAACCATCATCACCCCCGACGGTCTTATGCGTATCTATACCAGTGAACCGGACATTATCCAGGCAGGGACCAGCTATTTCCGGTGGTCCATCCCATGCTATTGGCTTTTGGGGTTCTCTCTCACCTGTACCATTGTGCTGCGCAGTGTGGGCCAGGTGAGGCTGCCATTGATCTGTTCCGTCTGTGCCTTTTTCGTCAACGTATTTTTCAACTACCTGTTTATTTTCGGCGCTTTCGGCGCGCCCCGCATGGAGGTGGCAGGCGCCGCTTTGGGCACTGTGATCGCCCGTGTCTTTGAATTCTGCTTTATTTGCGGCTATTTCCTTTTCGTGGACAAAAAGATCGCCTACCGCCTCAAGCATCTGACCATGAAGTGCCGTGACCTGGTGGGAGATTATCTCCGAATCAGTATCCCGGTACTGGTCAGCGACACACTGCTTGGTTTGGGCAACAACGCTGTGGCCATGGTCATGGGACGTATCGGCGCTACCTTTGTCTCTGCCAACGCCATTACCACCGTTACCCAGCAGCTGTCCACCGTGTTTATTCAGGGCATCGCTAATGCCAGTTCCATCATCACCGGCCATACCCTGGGCGAGGGAGATTACGACCGTGCCCAGCGCCAGGGATTCACCTTCCTGGGTTTGGGTACTGTCATCGGTGTGCTGGCGGGCGTATTCATCATGGCCATCAGCGGGCCGGTGATCTCGTTTTACGACATTACGGAAGAGACAAAGGGCATTGCGGAGCAGCTGATGCTGGCCGTGGGCTTTATTGTTATTTTCCAGTCCATGAACTCCATCCTTACCAAGGGCGTGCTCCGTGGCGGCGGAGACACCAAGTTTCTTATGGTGGCGGATATCCTGTTCCTGTGGGCAGCTTCTGTGCCTCTGGGCGCTTTGGCGGGTCTGGTGTGGGGATTGCCCGCTTTCTGGATCTACACGTTCCTCAAGATCGATCAGATCATTAAAGCGGTGTGGTGTGTGTTCCGGCTTTCCAGCAAAAAGTGGATCGAGCGGATTTAATTTTCAAAGCAATAACAAAAGGGACGTCTCACTTCTTGGGAGACGTCCCTTTTCAGCATGGTTTCATTCGTATTCCAAATGGTGAAGCGCCGCTTTGACCTGCTTACCATGGTTCGCTCTCAGCTGTTTAGATAGGCTTCCAGTTCATCCAGACGTTCCAGACAGGTCTGGCGGCCTTGGGCGTACAGAGCCCGGAGCTTTGTCACGTCTTTTTCCGTGCGGGACACAGTGACCGGTTCCGGCGGCCGGATGACGAATACTTTCCCTTGGGCTTCCCGGCGGTCCAGCTGATCCAGTTCTCGAGCATAGCGCCGGGGAGTGTCCAGAAGAGAACGCACCAGGCGAGGGTATTCCTTGTAGTACTTGGCGTAGAGCCGAGCCAGAGGCCGAGGTGTTTGAGGCTTGCGGTAGCCGTGCTCCCGGGTGGTGATGACCACCACTTTGTCATACCCTTCCTCTAGGGGCCGCATGTAGGGGATGGACAAAGACACGCCGCCGTCCACACAGGGAGCGCCCTCCACTGTGACGATGGGCGCCAACAGAGGCATGCTGGCGCTGGCGCGAATGGCCGCGTAAATGTCCTGGCTAGAGCTTTTCTCCGCGAATACCGGCTGTCCTGTGCGGCAGCTGGTGGCAATGGCGGTGAATTGACAGGGGGAATGGAGGAATGTCTCCCTGTCCAGTGGGATCAGCTTGTCGGAGATTTCACCGAAAAGGAAATCAAAGTTGAAAATACTTTTGCGGAAGATCAGATTCCCCAAACCAAGATACCGTTTGTCGTTGACGTAATCCAGGTTGACTTGAGCGGTCCGGCCGATCTGCCGGGAGACGTAGTTCACGCCTGTCAGGGCGCCGGCGGAAACGCCGAACACTCCCTGGGCCCAGAGCTGGTGCTCCATCATCACGTCCACCACGCCGGCGGAAAACATGCACCGCAGAGAGCCGCCTTCCAGGGCTAAAGCCCACTTTTCCATGGTATCACCCTCTCCTTTTTGTTATCTGTATTGTACACCAACTTTTCCCCAGATTCAACGTCTCCGCTTGATTTCCTTTCCCGGTCCGGGTATAATAGGCCCTGGTAAAAAGAACGGAGGAAAGAAACTATGAGGATCCGCAGAAAAGCGTGGGCCAGGCCGGAACTTGCCGCCTGCCCTTACTATATTTCAGAACCGGAACAGCAGAAGGGCCATTGGGAAGAAGTGTTCGGAAAGCGCCGTCCTCTCCATTTGGACCTGGGCTGCGGGAAATGCGTATTTTTGGCTGAAGCGGCTCACCGTCACCGGGACGTGAATCTGATTGGCATTGACATCAGCTTGGATATTTTGGGAGTGGCCCGGCGCAACATAGCCGAGACTTTTGGCGAGGAGCAGCCGGACAATGTGGCCCTGTGCGCCTACAATATCGAAAAGCTGGCGCAGCTGTTTTCCCCGGAGGAGAAGGTGGAGCGGATCTACATCAATTTCTGCAATCCTTGGCCCACAGCCCGGCACCACAAGAGACGGCTGACCCATACCCGGCAGCTTCTCAATTATAAGCCTCTGCTGGCACCCGGCGGGGAGATCTGGTTCAAGACAGACAACGACGACTTGTACCTGGCTACCCGGCGGTATTTGACAGAGGCAGGGTTTGAGATCTTCTTCGATACCAAGGATCTGCATGGGGAAAATGATCCGGAAAACATCCTCACGGAACATGAGGTGCGTTTTACTCAGGAAGGCATTCCCACGAAGGCTCTGCGGGCAAGGCTTCCCCAGGCTTCGGAATGATCCAAAGAATCTATTGGCGGTGGCTCAGAACGGGCGCCGCCTTTTTTTAATGTTATGTGCTTTTGATAGAACCGCTGAAAACAAGGGAGTCGTCGCTTGACATCTTAGGGGAAATGCGCTATTCTCAGAAATGAAAAGTTAAACGTTTGCATTATGTCGCTTTGGAAGTACCATGTCAGTACCTCCCACAGATGACAGTGCCGGACCGCGCCAAGGATTAGTTTTTCGGACGCCTGGTCCCTTTGCGAAACACAAGAATAGGAGTTGTATGAAAATGACAGACCGTTATCAGTATCCATCCGCTCAGTTCAACGAAGCGTTTTGGGACACTCCCGTAGGTTTTGAGCCTCAGATGCCCATGGGCCGCCCTGCGGGAACCAATCCCTTTGCCGACAGCGAAGAGGTCATCCCGCCTGGGATCGTCTTGCTGGGGGAGGGCAAGATCCGTTTGAATTTCTTTGCGCCTACCGCCCATGAAGTGACGGCCCGCCTGCGCTATCGGGACAAGGTGGTCTTGGAAAAACAGGATAATGGCGTCTGGACCGTCCAAGTGGACGGCGGCGACGGCGGTTTTGTGCCTGTGCTGTTCCAGGTAGACGGGGTGGAAGTGCTCAATCCCCTGGCTCCTGTGGGGTATGGTTCCTCCCGTCCTCTGAACTATGTGGACATTCCCCAGGAAGGGGTGGATTTCTACCTGTGCAAGGACGTGCCTCACGGCACTGTCACCCAGGATTACTACTATTCCAAGAGCACTGGCGTGATGAAATCCTGTCTGGTGTATACGCCTGCGGGCTACATGAAAGACCAGGACAAGGAATACCCGGTGCTGTATTTGCAGCATGGCCACGGGGAGAACGAGAAGTGCTGGATCCACCAAGGCCGGGCAAACTTTATTTTTGACAACCTGATCGCCGAAGGCAAAGCGGAGCCCTGCATTGTGGTGATGAACAACGGCATGGTGCAGAAGGAGCAGGATGGTTCTCGGGTGCTGGATACCACTGCCATTGAAAAGCTGCTTATAGAGGACTGCATCCCCTATATCGAATCCCATTACCGGGTGCGCACTGACAAATGGAGCCGGGCTATGGCAGGTCTTTCCATGGGTTCTTTGCAGACCAGCCAGGTGACTTTGAAAAATCCGGACTTGTTCGGCTATGCCGGCGTATTCAGTGGATTCGTGGCCGCCTTTAAGATAGGTCAGACCGCTCCCGACACCACCTATTTGAAAGAACTGGATGACAAGGAGAAATTCCAGAAGGACTTCAAAGTGTTTTTCCGCGCTTGCGGCGAAACGGATTATCTGGCTTTGGAACGCTTTGAGAAGGACCGGGAGCTGTTCCGGGAAAAAGGCCTTGCACCTGACCAGTGCCCTGTCCATGTGGAGAAGATGTACCACGGAGAGCATGAGTGGAACGTGTGGCGGATGTGCCTGCGGGACTTCGCCCAGTACCTGTTCCGCTGATCCCATGAAAAGAGAACAGTGAGGAAGCGTCCCGCTCGGAGAGGCTGAAAATCTCTCCCGGGGCCGCTCCTGTTTCCGGAAGGGGTAAAGACACGGCGGAAACCAGCCCAAAAGCGGCGGCTTTTCTGCGGTAAGGAGGGGAACGTTTATGGCAACGCTGAAGGATATCGCGGAACGTTTGGGAGTGTCCATCACCACCGTGTCCCGAGTGTTGAATGGGAAAGGTTCCATCAGCCAGGAGACAAAGGAAAAAGTATTCCAGGTGATGAAGGAGCTGGATTATCATCCCAACGAGATGGCAAGATCGCTGGTGAGCAAAAACAGCCATGTGATCGGGCTGATCGTTCCCTACATCGACCATGCTTTTTTCAGCACCTTGACCGCGGCTGTTGAGGAAGCCTGCTACAAGGAAGGATACAAACTGTTCCTATGCACGTCCGGCGGTCACCGTGACCGGGAACGGGAACAATTTGCGGCACTGCGTTCCAACAATGTGGCGGGGGTTCTGGTGTGCAGCCGGGACTTAGGCGCCGTCACCAACGGCTGGGATATTCCCCAGGTGAGCATTGAACGCACTGTGGACGGCATGCCTTCCGTGTCCTGCGACAACTATCAAGGAGGCGTGCTGGCGGCGCAGGAACTTTTGGCCAACGGGTGCAGAGCGCCCCTGCTCTTTGGGAATAGGATCGTTTCTATGTACTTGCCGGCATATCTGCGCTACCAGGGCTTTTTTGAGACCTGTCGGAAAGCCGGGGTCACCTGCGGGGAGTATTATATTGACGCGGAGGATTTGTTCGCCAAGGACCTTTGCAATGATCTTCGCCGGGCCAAGGAGCGTTTCCCGGAGACAGACGGTGTGTTCGCCACCAGCGACGTGCTGGCCGCCCGTATCCAGAGCGCGTCCCGCAACATGTCTCTGGGGTGGGACCAGGATTTTCCCTTGGTGGGCTTTGACGGTGTGGATATTTCTGAATACTGCCGTATCAGCACCGTGGCCCAGCCCATTCGGGAAATGGGTCAGTTGGCGGTGAAGCTCCTGGTAGACTGGCTCAATGGCAAAGAAGTGCCGGAAAGTTCCATCCTGCCGGTGTCCTTGATCCGGCGGGACAGTTCTGATCTCCACCGGAAGAGCAGTTGAAAACGGAGTGAACAGGTCGATTGAGAAAGAAAAAGTCCAGGTATCCCCTGTGGGAGAGCTTGGACTTTTTGTTTATAGTTTTACCCGGAAGCGGATAGTGCGGCTGTCCGGTTTTTGGGCAGTGATCTCGCCGCGGTGCTTTTCCGCGATCCCCTTGGCAATGGACAGCCCCACCCCAAACCCACTGCCATAAGTGCGGGCTTGATCCGCCCGGTAGAACCGGTCGAACAGCCGGGAGAGGGGGAGATTTTCCACCTGGGCGCAGGTGTTGTCCACTGTGAGGATGGGATGGCGTCCCGGCGTCAGCTCCACCAGGATGTTCCCGCCGGGATCGCAGTATTTTACCGCGTTGTCCAGCAGGATGGACACCAGCTGCCGGATGGCCCCTTCATCGCCTTTGTATTCCAAAGCGGCAGGCCCTCGATACTCCAAGGCTTTCCCGGATTGTTCCGCGGCAGGAGCAAAAACGGATACTGTGTCGCCCACAGCCTCCGCCAGATCAAACGGATGGGTCTCCAGAGGAGTGGTTTCCTCGTCCATCCGGGCCAGAGTGACCAGTTTGCCTACCAGCTGAGACATAAGCTCCGTTTCTTCCCGAATGTCGGTCAGCCATTCGCTGGGTCCGGATTCCGCCTCCAAAATATCCAGATTGGCCTGGATCAGAGTCAGCGGCGTTTTCAGTTCGTGATTGGCGTCGGTGGCAAACTGTTTCTGCCGTTCGTAGCTTTCCGCCACAGGTTTTACCGCCCGTTTGGAGAACAGGGTCACCAGCAGCAGGACCACCAGGCTTCCCCCCACGAATACCAGGGAGGAGGTGGCGAGAAAGTTCCGGTTCATACCCATGACGGAAGTGCCGCTGACGCATACCACTACCGTTCCTTCCTCAGAGACAGCCGTTTTGTAGCGATAGCTGCCTACCCAGCCCCGCTCCCAGCCTTCTTTCAGAGCCTGTTCTCCATAGGCAGTGGCCTCTTCTTTGGTGACGCTGGCGATGGATTGAACGTCTACGGAGAGAAATTCCCCTTCCTTGTCAAATCGGACAGTAAAAAAACGGGTGGTGAAAGGCGTTTCGGGATTTTGTCCCGCCGGCCGCTGGCCCTCCCCGTGAGGACCAAATCCTTGGTAGACAGGGAAACTCCCGTCGTTCTCCGTGAGAATGTCTGCCAATTCATCCAGTGATCGGGTGGTCTGGAGATAGGTGATGAGGTAAATGCAGCAGAACAGTACCAGAAACACCGCCAGGAAAGACAAGGTGCAGATCTTGATGAATTTCTTACGCAGCCGGTAGATCATTTTCCCACCTCCAGCACGTAGCCGGCGCCTCGGATGAACTTGATCTCCGCGGGGGCATGGAGCTGATGGAGTTTTTTTCGGATGTTGGAGATGTGGACCCATACCACGCTGATATCCACTTCGCTGTTCCAACCCCACACGTGGGAGAGGAACACATCTGTGGTAACCACAAACCCAGGACGCTGCATGAGGATCTCCATGATCTGGAACTCTCGCCCGCTGAGCGACTGGGACTCGTCCTGATACAGCAGTTCATAGGTGGAGCGGTTCAGAGAGAGCTCTCCCACGGTGAGCAGATCTGGCACGAAATTCTCCTTTCGGCGCAGCATGGCGCGGACTCGGGCCAGCAGCTCAGAAGTGGCGAAGGGTTTCGGCAGGTAGTCATCGGCCCCGGCGTCCAGACCCTCTACCCGTTGGTATACCTCTGTTTTGGCGGTGAGGAACAAGGCCGGGGTAGAGATGCCTTCACTGCGCAGCCGTTTGAGCACTTCCACGCCGTCCATACCGGGCATCATGATGTCCAGCACCAGACCGTCGTACTCCTCGGTCTCCGCGTAGAGCAGCGCTTCCTGGCCGTCGCCTACGCCGTCCACCATCTATTTGTTGCTTTCAAAAATATGCTTCAATGTTTTCAATAGTTTGGGGTCGTCCTCCGCGATGAGCAGCCGCATATTCGCCATCTCCTTTCCCGTGTGCGAGAATTTTCAGCATCTAGGGTAGCACAGCAATCTTAAGGGAATCTAAAAGCTGTGCGAACTTTCTGTGAGCCTTTAGCCTGACTTTAGCACAGCAGGGTAAAATAACGGGAAACATCCGCTGGGAGGTTCGCGCTATGGAGCAGGAACTGTTCGAAGGTCTGAAAAAAGGTAGAAATTGGGCACTGGAGGTGCTGTGTCAGGACCATCTGAAACGCTGTTGGTTTTTGTGCTGCCGTCTTGCCGGGGATACCGCCGGGGGCGCGCCGCTGCTGATCGCCTCTATAAAAGGTGCCTTGGGGAGAATCAAAGAAATGACACAACCCCCAAAAGAAGACCTTCAGGAGCTGCTGTCCATGGAGATCCTGACCCAGTACCAGAAAGGCCTAGAACCCTCTGAGGAATTCCAGGCTTTGCCGCCGCCCCAGGTGGCGAGGGAGTACCGACCCTTGGTGGATGAAGTGGAGCAGCTGCCTACAACGTCCCGCCCCTATTACTGGATGTACGCTTACGGCGGGGTAAAGCCCGGGTAAATCTCCCAGGCGGTGGGAATGGAGGAGGAGAAACTCCAAGAAATGCTCCAGCACTGCGAGGAACGGCTGGCCCAATGCCGTGTCAAATGGGATAAACCCCAGCGGGCGGCATACATCCGGCTTACCACTCAGCTGAGAGACGGAGGAGGCAATGGTTTTTCCCAGGTGCAGCTTACGGATACGCTGCTTACCACTCTGTGGAAAGAGACAGGGCTGCCGGTAAAGCCCGCGAAGAAGAAGGAAAAAAAGCCCTGGACGAGAAAAAGACTGACCGCTTTGGGCGTCGCCGTTGGAGTGATCGCTCTTTTGATCGCAGCGGGTGTGCTGGCGTTGATCTTGATGATGTAACTCTGATTGGGATGGTCCGTGAAAACGGACTGTCCTTTTTCTTTTGTTTTAAAGTTTTTCGGAAAAGATTCACATCCCCTTCACGGGAGAATTAAGGGTCCCTTAAGGGAATGCCCGTACACTGTTATCAACGGACCGGGAAACCGGAAACGTGAAGATAGATACATTGATTCATGAAGAAAGAAGGGCTTACAGACTATGAAAAAACTTACAGGGATCACGGCTGCGCTGCTGGCATCGCTTTTGTGTCTTGGTTTGATGGGCGGCTGTTCGGACAACAGCTCGGAATCCAGCTCTGCTGCCAGTTCTGAAACAAGTTCCGACACCAGTTCCGAGAGCAGCTCTGAGACCAGCTCAGAGGATAGCTCTTCCCAGGACGAAGAGACCGACAATGGCGATGTGGTAGGACAGATCACCTACATCGGCAGTTCTACTTTGGTAGTGGACGTTTATGAACCGGACAGTGAGATCCAGGATTACACGGATGTAGCTGATGTGACCTTTACGGACGAGGAAGTGAATTCCTCCATCGATCTGGAAGATGGGGCGGTGTTCCAAAAGGTCTCTGGCGGGGAGTTGACAGATGTCACGCTGGAGGATCTGGAAGAGGGCGACATGGTGGCAGTGACAACCGATGACGAGGGCGTCCAGACCATCATCGTGCTGGAAGTGGAGATGGAGGACAGCTCCGCCGACAGCGACACCTCTGCGGATACTTCCGAAACTGAACTGGCTGACACGGAAGAAAAGACTGACAGCAGCGCTGAGTAAGCTGACGATCAGGGAGGGCAGGCAGACAGAGCCTGCCCCTCTTTCTTTGAAAACCAGAAAAGAAAGGATATGAGACCATGAATCTGACAGAGAAAGCCCGCAAGGGAAGCCGTGAAGCGATGGAGGAGCTGTTTGACAGCACCAAGACCGACGTGATGTATTTGAGCACCTTGCTGCTGGGCAGTGATAAAGTTGCCAGTACCGCCGTGCCTCGGATCTACCGCAGTCTGTGGGAACAGCTTTTGGCGGGCCGGCTGACTTCCGAGGAGGAGTTTACCCAGGCGGCCATCCTCAAAACGGTCACTTTCTGCAAAACACTTTTGGGAAAGAAAGACTCCAAGATCTTTCGGATCCCCTCCAACCGAGATTTCGTCCAGGGGATCGGGGAGAACGTGTCTGTCAAAGGGGAAGCCTGGGAGGTGGTCCTGAACAACCTGCCGCCCCTGCACCGATTCCTCTATTTGCTCACTGCCCTTTGTGAGTATACCCCGGCCCAGTTGGCGAAGCTGTTCCACACCAATGAGGAGACTGTCCGCATGGCATTGGAGGTGGAATCCACCAATCTGAACAGGATCATGGCCAGCGCGTCCCGGAAAACAGGGCGGGAGTATTCCGTGACTGTCCAGGAATTCCACAGGGCTTTGGAGACGAAGCGGGCCCGAGCGGAAGTGCCTCCCGCTGTGGATCAAAGCGTTCTGAATACAGTAAACGCTCTGTGTGAGCCCATCCAGCGGAAGATCAAGAGGAAACGCAAGCGCGTCGCAGCGATCGTGGGCGTGGCAGCAGTAGCGGCTTGCCTGGTATGCGGCACAGCGTTCGCGGCGCTTTCCGGGAGCGAGGGAGAGGCCCAGGATGCAGAAGTCAGTTCTTCTCTGGAAGTTTCCTCTGAGGTAGGGGAGGAGAGCGAGGCGGAAACGGAAGAAACCTCCGTGGATGTGACGGCTACTGCCTACGCGGATATTGAGATCCAGGATTATGGGACCATCACCGTGGCCTTGGATGGGAATTCCGCTCCGGAGACCGTGGAGAATTTCATCTCCTTGGCGGAAAGCGGATTCTATGACGGACTCACGTTCCATCGGATCATCGAAGGCTTTATGATGCAGGGCGGCGATCCCAACGGGGACGGCACCGGCGGCAGCGATGAGACCATTCCCGGGGAATTCACGGAAAACGGCTATGACAACGAACTATCCCATACCCGAGGGGCAGTATCCATGGCACGGCCTGATGATTATGACAGCGCCAGTTCTCAGTTCTTCATCGTCCAGGAGGACTCCACCTATCTGGACGGGGAGTACGCTGTCTTTGGCTATGTGACAGAGGGCATGGATATCGTGGATGAAATCTGCGAAAGCGCTCAGCCCACCGACGACAACGGAACCATCCCGGCGGAAGAACAGCCGGTGATCTCCTCCATCACCATCCGTTACGAAGAATAAAAAAACTCCACACAGGCGTTCCCAAAGGGCGGTCCTGTGTGGAGTTTCTTAATGTTGTTACTGGGGGAGTTCTTCTCCCGTCATCAAAGCAATGACCAGCTGAGTCAGCTGGCAGAGAGCTTCCAAAGTGGTGTATTCCTCTGTGGAGTGGCATTTCCACATGGCGGAGGACACCACGATCCCCTGTATGCCGTGCTGTGGGAAATGGTTGCAGTCGCTCATGCCGAAAGTTCCCACCAGCTTGGGGGTGAGCCCCACCTTTTCGCAAGCCTTCTGGTAATATGTCACCACCTGAGCGTCCTCAGGAGTATTCAGAGCCTTGTAGCACCGGCGTACTCGAGTGCTGACGCTGCCGCCCCGTTTTTCAGCGGCTTTCTGGAACGCGGACAGGATCTTATCCCATTCCTCGTCGATGCGCTCATCCTGGTAGGAGCGGATCTCGCCCTCCAGCTCACAGGACTCGGGCACGATGTTAGGCATCAGCCCGCCCCGGATCACTCCAATGTTCACAGTGGTGACAGGGTCTACATGGCCGAATTGCAGTTTACTCAAAGCCTCTGCCGCGATGGCCACAGCGTGGATGCCCTCTTCGGGGGCGAAGCCTGCGTGGGCCGCCTTGCCATGGACCGTGATCCAGAACTGGATATTCCCCGGCGCCCGGATCGCCGCCGCGCCCATATCCTCCGCCAGGTCCAGCACGTATCCCAGTTTCGCCTGGCATTTGCTGAAATCAAACTGATGGGTCCCTTCGGAGAACCGTTCCTCCGAGGGAGAGAACATCAGCTCCAAGTCACGGTGAGGCGTGCCGGTCTCTTCCAGCCAGCGGACTGCCTCTAAAATAGCGGTGACCCCGCCTAGGTCGTCGGCGCCCAGAACCGTGTCCCCGGCGCTGGTGATGGTCCCGTCCGGGTGGAACACCGCTTTCTTTCCCCGAGAGGGCTCCACGGTGTCCATGTGTGCGGAAAACAGCAGTGGATTTCCCGGAAGCTGCCCCTTCACCCGGCCAAACAGGTTGCCTGTGTCACCCCCAAAGGCGGGGCCGGCGTTGTCCTCTTCCAAGGTGATGTCCAGCTCGCTGAAAAGCTCTTTCAAGGTGTCTGCCATCTGGCGTTCCTGGCGGCTGGGAGAGTCCACTTCTACCAAGTTCGCGAATGTACTGCCGATCCGTTCTCTGTTCAATTCCATGCCGTTTCTCCTCCCGAGCTATGGATTTGGCGCCTCCCACGAGCGCCCTCATTGGCACTATTGTAGCAGAACGGATTGCCCGACACAATACAGTTTTGGAAAATGGGTAGAAAACGAGGGCCCCTGGAGCAGTCGGGGCCCTCTCTTGTACTCTTATGATTTGTTTTCGCCGCTGGTAGGGAATCACTTACACGCGGTTGTTGGTCTCTCCGCCGTCCACCATGCAGCAGACTTCACGCAGCTGGTGGATTAACTGATACAGCCAGGCCCGGATCTCTTCCAGGTCGGGCTGCTCCTGGCGGCGGTAAGCGGCGATCTTGGCGGTAGGGGGAACGCGCATGGGAACATACTGCCCGGCTTCCAGCAGGTTGCAGATGTACTCCGCCGCCTCCAAAAGCTGTTCCGCATTTTCTCTGTGGCAGTGCCGACGGGAGCGGTCCGCTGTTTCAGTCAGAGCCTTGGAAGCCAAACGAATGGCCAGATCAGCGGAGCCTTCCTCGTTGACGTTCTCAGGCAAAGCGGAGGGTCCCCGGTTACGGAAGAAGCCCTGGACCGCCGCCACGATGGAGGGATCCCGCACGGTACCGTCGGGATAGCAGATGCCATGGACCCGCTGCCAGATGCTGGAGCCGATCATCAGCTCGAACACATAGAAGCCGAAGCCGTACTCTGCCATGATCTCCAACTCCATGTCGTAGGGGTTGGAGCGGCACAGGCAGCAGCATTCGTTGTTGACCACAGGCTTGTGGTATTTCTCGCTGAGGCGTATCATGATGTCGCATTCGTCCCGTACACGCTTGCGGGTCTCAAAGTAGTTGTGGAAAATGAGCACGTCTACCAGGGGCGCGGTCTTGCTGGGTTCGATCTCATAAGCGTAGGTGTTGCCCACGCCCAGAGCGTTCACCGGGTCTTTCTCCCGCACGTGGGCGATGGCGTGGCGGATGAACTCCCACACCAGTTCCTGTTTCGCGCGGAAAGCGTCCATATCCTCCGGCATGGGGGAGAGCTCTTTGCGGAACTCAGGCTCCTCGGGGTAGAAGGTGACAAAATTGGGGGTGTGGTAACCGGGCTCGTTGGCAATATCCCAGAACAGCAGGCCGGGTTCGTTCCCCACAGCTTCATAGACGTCATCAAAGTACTCGTCGGCCAGATGGTAGTTTTCCGGGTTCAGGATGCTGACGATCTTGGGCAGACCATCCTTGGGCTCCTCCTCCACGAAATCCGGGTAGAAAGGTCCGCCGCAGTACAGGATGGGTGTAGTGGACACGCCATGAGCCCAGGCGGTGCGCACAAAGTCACGGAGATTTTCCTGGAACTTCACCCGATCTTTCAGATAGGCCTTATAAGCCAAGAAGATTCTAGCGCTGTTCAGGCCCAAACGCTGGGCGTAACCCATTTCCCGATCCACCACATCGTGGCGATAGTTGTTCCAGAAGTCAAGATCGTTCTGGGCGTAGCTGGCGGTGTAGTTGAACCCTCGGATATGACTGTAATCGGCAAGCGGTTTCATTTGTATCGACAACTCCTTTTTCAGTCTTTGATATTGTTAAACCCCATATATTTTTGCCCTCGCTCCTAAATGAGCGGTGGACAGACAGGAAAGGCCCCTCCGGTTTTCCCGGGGAGGCCTTCCTGAAACGATCCTGTGTCTGATTCTCCAGATCCGGACACGGATGTGATTTTACTCTTTAGCGGCCAGGTACTCGTCCAACTGACGCTGCTTCTCGGCAATGATGTCGTTGATGCCGGCAGCTTCCAGATCAGCGTTGAACTTGCTCAGAGCCTCGTTGGGATCCAGAGTGCCCCAGCGCAGAGCCACGTCATACTGGCTGACCACGTTGTTGCAAGCGGTGATCTGGTTGATCATGCTGGTGCTGTCCCAGGTGAAGCCTTGGGCAGGGCTGGCCACGCCGCTCTTGTTGAACTCGTTGAGCTGATCCCACAGGTCCTCGGGGTTGCCCACCCAAGGAGTGGTGATCTGCTGGTTGGGCATGGACCAGTCGCATACGGGATAGCCGGTAGCGCTGGACTCCACACCTTCGGGAGTGGTGATCAGGGTCTTTTCCTCGTTGGCATAAACCCAGTGCTTGCCCTCGATGCCGTTGACGAACAGGTTGGAAACTTCAGCGTTGGTGTACATCATGTTCCACAGCTGCATAGCCTTCTCAGGATAGGCGGCGCAGTAGGGGATGATGAAGTTGTTGCCCTGGGCCACACCGGTATGCTTGTAGGGCTCGATCACGGTGGAAACCTTGATGTCCTTGGCGTTCTGACGGCTCAGCTCGCCTTCAATGCCGGGCTTGATGTTGGAGAAAATGGCAAAGCCATTGGCGGAAAGCAGGTTGTTTTCCGTGGTGGTGGTGGCGTCAGGCATGATGAGGCCTTCCTGATTCCACTGATACATCATTTCGCAGAAAGTACGATATGTTTCGGTAGCATAGAGGTTGACCACTTCGGTGCTGGAATCAAAAGCGTTTTCCAGAACACCCAGAGTGTCGCCCAGGGGATCGTAGGCCATAGGGATCTGCATGCCGCCGCCTGCCCAAGAGGGAACCATGGGATACATGTCGGGATAAGCCTCATGGACTTTCACCAGGATGTCGTGGAACTCCTCAAAGGTAGTGGTTTCGCCCACTTCCAGGCCCAGTTCGTCCAGGATGTCCTGACGATAGCCGAAGCCCACAGACCAGGTGGTGTCACGCATGTTGGGCAGAGAGTACAGCACGCCGCCGATCCGGCAGGATTCCAAGTCGACGGGGTCGATCAGTGCCAGAGCCTCCTGGCCGTATTCCTCTACCAGATCGTCCAGCTCGGTGGCGTAGGTGCTGCGCACCAGAGCGGGCAGACTGCCGCTGACGGGGTTGTAGTTGAGCAGATCGATCTGCTCGCCGGAAGTCAGAGCCAGGTTCACCTGTTCGCCGTCCTGGCCGCGCACGAAGTTGACTTCTACTCCAATGGCGTCCCGGGTGATCTCGCTGACGGCGGCCGCTACTTCGTTCACGTCTTCGGTATCAGCGCTGCCCTGACCCCATACCACCAGGGTCACGACCTCTCCGCTGTCTGCCTGGGAGGTTTCCGAAGTCTCAGCAGTGGAGCTGTCCCCGCTGGCGGTAGAGCTTGCCTCGCTGCCGGTGCTGGAGGAGGTCTCGCTGCTGCCGCAGGCAGCCATGCTGGCAGCCATCAGAGTTGCCAACAGAGCCGCAAGAATCCGTTTCTTCATTTTCATCACTTTCATCTTGCTCCTTTCATCTCTTCTCGGTTGAGATTTCGCTTATAATTATATGAAATGATAAAAGATTTATCTATAAATTATTCGAGAAGCAATGTTGAGAATCATATCTGCTGCCCGAGACAATGTTAAAAATCCGATTCGAATTGTTGTTTTTACGGGAAGTGGGCTGGATTTTTTTATTAAAATATAAGATAAATCTCTGTGAAATTTGAAAAACTCTGTCACCATCTATTGCACAACCTTGAAAAATAAGCTAAAATCATTTCGATAAACAAATAACTTTTGGATCCTTTTTCGATTCAAAATAGGGGGAGTTGTATGATAGTAGCGCAGGTTTTGGCGGTCATCATCTTCATCGCCATGTTCGTGCTTGTGGTGATGGAAAAGATCGAACGCCAGTATATCACCCTGGGCTGCGGCGGGGTCATGATCGTTTTGGTGTTCGGCATCGTGATGCGCAGCGCCGATGCGATCTGGAAAACATTGAACCTAAACAGTTTTTTTACCGTGGATTTTTGGTACACCGCGTCTGAGGCGGGGGAATCCTCCACGGGGATCAACTGGGCCACCATTGTATTTATTTTAGGAATGATGATCATGGTGGAGGGCATGGCAAAAGCGGGATTTTTCCGGTGGCTGTGTCTGGCGCTGGCGAAGCTGGTCCATTATAAGACCATTCCGATCTTTATCACTTTCATGATCCTGTCGTCCGTTTTGGCCATGTTTATCGACAGCATCACGGTAATCCTGTTCCTGGCGGCCGTCACGGTGGAACTTGCGAAGCTCCTGAAATTTGACCCCATCCCCATGATTCTTTCGGAGATATTCTGTGCTAACCTGGGCGGATCAGCCACTATGTGCGGAGATCCACCCAACATCATCATCGGTACGTCTTTGGGATACTCTTTTGCGGATTTCCTGGTGAATACCGGTCTGATCGCCGGGGTGGGCCTGGTGGCAGTTATTTTCTATTTCTTTTTCGCGTACAAAAAAGAATTGGCTTCCTCCAGTGCTGGAGGTGTGGATCTTAGCACCATTCCTTCTCCTACAAGCGCCATTACCAGCAAGAGGGATTTCACACTCAGCTGTGTGATCTTCGCCTCGGCGGTGATTCTGTTGGCTACCCATTCCGCTACGGGTCTGACAGTAGCCCTTATCGGTGTGGTGATCGCGGTGGTCACCTTGGGTGTTTTTTGGAGAGACGCCATAGACCTGCTGAAAAAAGTAGACTACAACACGCTGCTGTTTTTTGTGGGCCTATTTATTGTGGTGGGGGGTCTGGAGCAGACCCATGTTCTGGAAGTCCTGGCAGGCTTTATCGGTCAGATCAGCGGAGACAACTTGAAGCTGATGGTGGCTATCATCATTTGGCTCTCCGCGATTGCCAGCGCTTTCGTGGATAACATCCCCTTTGCGGCGACCATGATCCCTGTGGTCAAGACCCTGGCGGCAGCCCAGGGAGTGGATCTTTCCACTTTGGCATGGGGGCTTGCCATGGGTACGGATATCGGCGGCAGCGCCACTCCCATCGGCGCGTCCGCCAATGTGGTGGGGACCTCTGTGGCTTCCCGCAACGGCTTCTTTATCGACTGGAAAACATATTGCAGGACGGCGGTCCCCGCTACGGTCATCGTCATAACCATCTCTATGGTGATCATATTCGTGCGGTATTGCTGATTACGGAAAGAGAGGAACATCCATGAGTAAGCAAGTGATCGTGGCCCTAGGCCGGGAATTCGGAAGCGGAGGCCATTATGTGGGTGAGAAGATCGCGGAGTATTTTGGGATCACCTATTACGACCGCCGTATCCTGGAGGATATCGCTCAGGAAAAAAATGTGCGCATCGAGTACTTGGAAAAGTACGACGAGCAGAGGAGAAATATGCTTTTCTCCCGAAGCGTGAAGGGCTATACCAATTCCATCGAGGAGATCGTGGCGGAGATGCAGTTTGAGTATCTCCAAAAGAAAGCGGCTTCCGGGGAGTCCTTCGTCATCGTGGGCCGGTGCGCGGACGAGCTGTTCCGAGGGGACGAAAGACTGGTTTCTATCTTCGTGTTGGGAGACAAGGAGGACAAGATCCAGCGGGTGAGCAAGCGGCACAATATTTCTCAGGAAGAGGCCGCCGCCATGATCGCCCGTCACGATAAGTCTCGTAAGAAATACCACAACCGTCATTCGGAAGTGAAGTGGGGCGATTCCCGAGGATACGACATCTGTATCAACAGCACCAGGCTGGGCATTGACAAAACAGCGGAGCTGCTGGAAACCTTCATTCAGGAGCGGACAGGTTTGGAGCCTGTCAGGAAATAATCAGATACAATAAAAAGGGCGGGCAGGACCCAACGGTCCGGCTCGCCTTTCTATATATTATATAAATCCTGGCTTCTAACGACCAGAGAGCTCAGAAGTTTACCGGTCCAGGATCTGACCGTCCACGGAGATGGTTACCACCTGCCAGGGGAGGAATTTCCCGCTGTTTTGCAGAGCGGTCTTGGCTGCTGCTTCCAAACCACCGCAGCAGGGGACCTCCATGCGCAGAATGGTCACGCTTTGGATGTCGTTGTTCTGGAGGATCTGAGTCAGCTTTTCGCTGTAATCCACGCTGTCCAGCTTGGGACAGCCGATGAGGGTGATTTTCCCCCGCATGAATTCTTCATGGACATTGGCGTAGGCATAGGCAGTGCAGTCTGCGGCAATCAGCAGTTTAGCGCCCTGAAAATAGGGGGCGTTCACAGGGACCAGCTTGATTTGGCAAGGCCATTGTCCCAGCTGTGAAGGGACACCTGTCCGGGGAGCGGCCTGGGAGGCGTCGGCCGTTCTGTCGAAGCGGCGCATCTGATGGCCGGGGCAGCCGCCATGGGGATGGGTGGGGGATTCCTGCTTTTTGCGCAAGTTTTCCTTAACTGCCTTTTCGTCGTAGGCGGCGGCTTCCCGTTCCACAAAGGTGATGGCGCCGGTGGGACAGGTGGGGAGACAGTCTCCCAGTCCGTCGCAGTAGTCGTCCCGCAGCAGAACAGCTTTCCCGTCCACCATGCCAATGGCTCCCTCGTGGCAGGCCTGGGCACAGGCGCCGCACCCGTTGCATTTTTCCTGGTCTATCTGAATGATTTTGCGGATCATGAAGATCGCTCCTTTCCGTTTCTTGAACTTACGAGGAGAGTATACTATACTTACAAAGAAAAGTATGTTGTTAAAACAACGTCAGGAGGAAAAAACGTGGTTTTGTCGGAAAGTAAGTTGTTCCAGGGGTTGAGCGAAGAGGATATCAGCTCCCTGTTGGGATGCTTAGGAGCGGTCCGCCGGGAATACGGCAAGGGAGAGACCATTCTTTCTGAGGGGGAACTGACGGAAAGCTTGGGGATGGTCCTTTCCGGCAGGGCTATCATTTCCCGCAGCGATATCTGGGGCAATAACAGCATCTTGGGCAGTGCTGACCCGGGGGAGGTATTCGCCGAGGTGTACGCCTGTATTCCCGGGGAGCCCCTGCGTATCTCGGTCACCGCCGCGGAGGATACCACGGTTCTGTTTTTAAACGTGGGACGGGTGCTGTCCACCTGCTCCAACGCCTGTCCGTTCCACACCAAGCTGGTGGGGAATCTCCTCACGGTGTGTGCCCACAAAAGTCTGAGTTTGTCCCAAAGGATCCTCCATACCAGCTCCAAGTCCATTCGAGGACGGCTTATGTCCTTCTTTTCCGAATGTGTCAGGTCCTCCGGCTGCTGTGAGTTCCGGATCCCTTATGACCGGCAGCAACTGGCGGATTACCTGGGAGTGGACCGGAGCGCTCTCAGCGGAGAGCTTTCTAAAATGCGGAAAGAGGGCCTGCTGGAATACGAGAAAAACTGGTTCCACCTCAAGTTGGAGGAGTGATAAGTTTTCCCGGGAACAAGAAAGCCCGGACGCTTCTTTTCGAAGGAGCGTCCGGGTCTTGTTAGTTCACTTTAAAATTCCATGCGCTGGTAGATGCGTCTTGTCACCAGGAAGGAAAGAACGTACAACGCCAGAACCACCAAGAGCAGCACTGGAATCAGGGAGGCGATGTTGTTCTGTACAAAGTCGAAGGCAGCGCTGATAGCTTCATCCGACCAGATCCCTGCCTTGTTCAGGCCGAAAAGGAGACCTGTGGGGACAAAAACCAGCAGCAGGAACACTACTACCACCATGTTTTGTCCCAGCCGCAGACTGACAGGCATCATGATGGCTTGGGCGAACAGGATGACGCAGAAAAGCAGGGGATAGGCCCAGGAGGGCATGGGAGACCCCGCAGCCAGGTTGCTGACGATAACCACCAGCCCGAACGCCAACCCGCTGAGGATCCCGGCAAAATATTTCGCCAGGATCACTTTGGTCCGGGAGATGGGGCTGGCGCAGACAAACTTGTTCCAGCCGCAGGTCTTGTCGTAGTGCAGGGAGTAGGTGGGAGTCATGGCGCCTAAAGACACCATAATGCCCATGGTGGGTCCCAGCATTTCTTTCTGACCGATGACCGCGTTATATCCCACAAACAGGGCCAGCATCACTAAAGTGAGGAGCAGTTCCTTTTTGGCAGTAAAAAAATCTTTATAAAGCAGCCCGAGCATTTACAATCCCTCCTGTTCCGAAAGCTTTTTCCCCTTGACGCAGTACAGCAGAATATCATCCAGGGAGGCGTTTTCCACCTGGTAATCTCCCGGCAGCCGGTAGCGCTTCACCAGAGCGGTCACCCCGAACTCGCTGTTCCGATAGCCTGTCACAGCGCTGGGGTCCAGCTCTTGAAGCTGTTCCCGAGTGCAGTGGAGCAGACCGTAGGTTTCCAGCAGATCGTCCTTTTCGCCCACCATCAGCAGTTTCCCCTCATGGATGAAAGCGATGTAGTCGGCGATCTTTTCCAGGTCTCCCGTGATGTGAGAGGACAAAAATACACTGTGTTCCTCGTCCTGGATGAAGTCGTAGAGAATGTCCAGGATGTCGTCCCGCACAATGGGGTCCAGACCACTGGTGGCTTCGTCCAGCACCAGGAGCTCCGCCCCATGGGACAGCGCCACCGCCAGAGACAGCTTCATCACCATGCCACGGGAACATTCTTTGATCTTTTTGTCCGGGGCGATCTGGAAGCGTTCCAGAAAACGGCGGTAGGCTTCCAGGTCCCAACCCTTATAAATGTGAACCATGGAGCTTCCCAGCTGTTTGGCGTTCATTTCCTGAGGAAAGAATCCGCTGTCCAGCACCAAGCCGACCTTTTCCATGACAGATCGGTCCTGGATGGGGTCTTTGCCTAAGATGCGGATCTCTCCGCCGTCTTTGCGGATGAGCCCCAGCATGGTTTTGATGGTGGTGCTTTTTCCGGCGCCGTTCTCCCCGATGAATCCCATGATGCACCCTTTGGGCAGGGTCAGGCTCACATTGTCCAGGGTGAAATGCTTATAGTTCTTGCGCAGTCCGCGCAGTTCCAAGGCGTTTTCCATATGTTTCTCCTTTGATCCCTCAGCGATCTTCCCAAAGCAGGCGCAGAGTTTCCAAAAGCTCTTCTTTTTCCATGCCGCAGAGCTGAGCCGCGTGGATGGCTTGGGTCAGGTGGTCCTCTACCTGGCGGAGCTGCTCTTCCTTGAGAAACTCCGCGTTTTTCCCCGCCACAAAGCTGCCCTTGCCGGTGAGGGAATAGAGAAAGCCTTCCCGTTCCAACTCCTCATAGGCACGCTTGGTGGTGATGACGCTGATGCGCAGTTCCTTGGCCAGCAGCCGCATGGAGGGAAGAGCGTCGCCTTCCTTCAGCTCCCCGGAAATGATGAGGGCTTTTACCTGCTCGGTTATCTGTTCGTAAATGGGTTTTCCGCTTTGATTGCTGATGACAATATGCAAACGATCACACTCCTGACGCCTGAAAAAGACCGGCGATTCCGAACCTATCCAAGCGTTTCGTTTCCCCAAAGGATGGGCCCATCCTCCAGAGGCGCCGGCGGGTGGTACCTTCCTGCCGACGGCTGCAACATTCCTTCGCGATGGAATATTGTATATATACTATATACACACTTAGAGCAGTTTGTCAATGCTTTTTTCAAAAAAAGAGTACCGCGGTGATCCCGTGATACTCCAAAGGAAAAACAGACCCATATATCAGCTTCCGAAAGCGTTGATGACCCCGTGGGCAAGCATGGAAGCGTACACGTTGGCACACTTGTACCGGAGAAATCCAAAGACTAGCCCTAAAGCCAATCCTGTGACCACCTTCCAAAAAAGGATGGACGCCACATCGGACTGGGGGAAGAATAGAGCGGTGCGCCACAGGACCGTATCAGCGTACCCCAGGTGCCAGAGTCCGAACAGCAGGGAGGAGAAAATGTAGGCAGCACGGTTGCTATGGAGAATCTCCAACTTTCTCCAGACCCATCCCCGGAATACCACTTCCTCAAAGACCACGGTGATCACTGCGCCATAAGTCAGGGACAATAGGGCTTGAGGAGAGAGGTTCTGTGTGATAAGGGGCGTAGAAATAAGGAACGCTGCCGCCAGCACAGTGGAGAGCATGTATTTCCAGTTGAATTGTTCAGGAAAGAGCTTCCATTGCTTGTCTTTGTGTTTCCACCATACCAGCATGACTGCTGACATAACGGCCATGTAGAGACAGCTTACCAGGGTATCCGTCCAGATGGAGCGTTCCACCCAGGTGAAAACAACTGTTTTTATTCCTATTCGCAAAAGCTGAAGACCAGCGGGAACTCCCAGAATCTCCACGGCAGTGATGGTTTTTTGTGTTCGGTCCATGAGTATCCTCCCACTTAGGTTGGCGATATTTTATGTCTACCAGTATAGAAGAACCGCTGAAAACCGTCAAGGTCCTGACTTGTGGGAATAAAAAGGGGAGAGCTATCAAACTCTCCTCTTTTTAAAACCATATCCGTGTTTTTATCCGTCAATGTTCCCGGAGCTGACGCCCTGTTTTGCCTGTCCAAGGGGCAGCCACTCCATGGCCTTGAGAATATACTTGTCCCAGAAATACCAGTCGTGGACGCCGGGGCCTTCCTCATAGGTCACATCGAATCCCAGCTTTTGCAGGTGATCCCGGAACTGCCGGTTCACGCCGATGAGCTCGTCCTCGGTTCCGCAGGCCATGTAGAATTTGGGCTTTTCCGCCAGGGGCGCCACTTTTTCCGCCAGAGCGTCATAGTCGAAGAAACTGCCCCGCACTTTGGTCAGGTCCCCGAAGATGCTCTCGTAGTAGCCACGGTTAGTAAAGAGATTGTCGGTGTACTCCTTGTTCTGAGGGGCGGAATCCAGGATCAGAGCGGAGGAAAGGGCGCATACTGCCCCGAAGGTCTCCGGGTTTTGAAGGCCGTTGACGATGGACCCAAAGCCGCCCATGGAGAGGCCGCCGATAAACGTGTCCTCCCGTTTCCGGGACAGGGGGAAGGTGCGCCGGGTGAAGTCCACCAGCTCTTTGCCGATGAACGTGCCGTAGTTGGCGCTGGACTTAGGATTGTCCACATAGAAACTGTTGTCGCCGGAGGGCATGACCACCGCCAGATTCCTGTCCTGGGCCCAGCTTTGGACCCGGGTGCCGCTGACCCAGTCGGTGTAGTTGCCCATGATGCCGTGGAGCAGGTACAGAGTTTTAAAGGGGCCTTCTGGCTGGGCGCCTTCGGGACCCACGAATTTGTCCGTGGGAAGGACCACCTGGATGGGGACCGTCCGCATCAGCGCTTTGGAAAAGAAATTGCATTGGATCAAAGCCATAAGTTCGCACATCCTTTAGTTGGTATTTTTATCTATATTATAGAAGAAACGGGTCGGTCTTGCAATGACATTTTTTGCAGCTTTTTCTCAGGGATATTGCAAAACCTGTCCGTGCTGTGGTATGCTAGGCGGGTACTGTGCTGAAATCCATCCCCGAGAGGAGTTATTTTATGAAACCTATGATCGGTCTTGTCTCCCTATACGACGAGACAAAAGAGAGCTATTGGATGCTGCCCGGGTACGCTCAGGGTCTGGAAGAGGCGGGGGCCATCCCGGTGGTGCTGCCCCTGACCACGGACCCGGAATCGCTTCGCCGTTTCGCGGTGACCTTCGACGGCTTTTTGTTTCCCGGCGGCCATGACGTGGACACGGCCTTGTACGGTCAGACACCCAGCGAGAAATGCGGCATCTTCTGTCCGGAACGTGACAATATGGAGAAAGAATTTTTCCCCTTGGCGCTGGCTACTGGAAAGCCTCTGCTGGGCATTTGCCGGGGCATCCAGCTGTTCAATGTGATGCTGGGGGGCGATCTTTACCAAGATATCCCCACGGAGTGCCCCAGCCAGGTGGAACACCACGAGACTCCTCCTTATGACAAAGTGGCCCATCAGGTCCATATTGAGGAGGGCAACCCTTTGTTCGAAGCCGTGGGCGTCCGGGAGATGGGCGTAAACTCCTATCACCACCAGGGAATCAAAAACCTGGGGAAAGGATTGAAGGTGGCGGCGAAAGCACCCGATGGCATGGTGGAAGCGGTGTATCTGCCTGACCACAAATTCGCTTTGGGCGTCCAGTGGCACCCGGAATTCTCCCGCTTGAGCGACGGGAACAGCCGGAAAATTTTCCGGGCGTTCGTGCAGGCTTGCCAGAGATAAGAGGCGTCTTTTAGAAGTTTTGCCTTCCAGAGGGAGAAAAGTGGAAAAATTTTGGCGCATCTCCCTTTTTTGCAGGAAGGCGGGGTTGCTTCTTGCAAAATCTGCCGTTTGTGATATAATTTTTGAAAAGAGACCGCCCAGAAGGCCAAAGTCCTACGGCGGCTTTGGAAAGGAAAGGTGTTTGTTATGCAGGAAATCAAGATCGAACTTACGAAAACTCCCAAGCAGAAGCCGGCGGATCAGTCCAAGCTGGGCTTTGGCAAGATCTTTACTGATCATATGTATGTCATGCCCTACGACAAGGAGCATGGCTGGCACGATCCCAAGATCGTTCCCTATCAGCCCATTTCCTTGGAGCCCTCCGCCATGGTGTTCCACTACGGCCAGGAGATGTTTGAGGGCCTGAAGGCCTATAAGACCGAGGACGGCCGCGTGCTGTTGTTCCGCCCCAACAAGAACATTGAGCGTGCCAACAACTCCAACCGCCGCCTGTGCATTCCGGAGATCCCCGAGGATGATTTCCTCAACGCGCTGAAAACTCTGGTCAGCGTGGAGAAGGATTGGATCCCCACTCAGCCTGGCACTTCCCTGTATATCCGTCCCTTCGTCATCGCCACCGACCCCTTCCTGGGCGTGCGGCCTTCCGATACTTACCTGTTCATCATCATCCTGTCTCCCTCCGGCGCCTACTACGAGAGCGGCCTTGACCCTGTGAAGATCTGGATCGAGGACGACTACGTCCGCGCTGTGCGTGGAGGCATCGGCGAAGCCAAGACCGGCGGCAACTATGTGGCCAGCCTGGCAGCCCAGGTGAAAGCTCACGACGAGGGCTATTCTCAGGTGCTGTGGCTGGACGGTGTGGAGCGCAAGTACATCGAGGAAGTGGGCGCCATGAATATCTTCTTTAAGATCAACGGCAAGGTGGTCACTCCCAAGCTCAATGGCTCCATTCTGCCCGGTGTTACCCGCGCTTCCTGCATCGACCTGTGCAAGCACTGGGGCATGGAAGTGGAAGAGCGCCGCATCTCCGTGGATGAGCTGGTGGACGCTGCCAAGACCGGTGCTCTGGAAGAGTGCTGGGGCAGCGGTACCGCAGCTGTGATTTCTCCCGTAGGCGCTCTGCGCTTTGAGGACAACGTGATGGAGATCTCCGGCGGCGGCATCGGCCCTGTGAGCCAGAAGCTGTACGACACCGTTACCGGCATCCAGACCGGCAAGGTGGAAGATCCCTTCGGCTGGGCCGTGGAGGTCAAGTAAGATCTGCAGCGATATTTGGGGAGGGAGCCATGTGCTCCCTCCTTTTGCGTTAGAGAGGAGAAAACGTGATGGAGATCAAGGAATTCCCCAGAAATGACCAGGCTTTGCTCCGCCAGGCCCAGGAACTGCTTCAGGAATGCTTTCCCCAGGCGTACAGCGGAGACTTAGCGGCCCAGCAGATGGCCCTCTGCCTGGAGGAGGAGCGTCTGGCCTTTATGGCGGAAGAGGATGGAAGCCTGCTGGGCTTTGTGGGAGCCATGCCTCAGTACGGGGTCACAGCTTGGGAGCTTCATCCCCTGGCCGTGACAGAAGCCAGAAGGGGAGAGGGCATCGGAGCCGCCTTGGTGGCTCGATTGGAGAAGGAGTGTGCAGCTCGGGGCTGTCTCACCCTGTACCTGGGCACGGACGACGAGTTTTTCCAGACCTCTCTCAGCCAAGGAGACTTGTTTGAAGATACCTTCCAGAAGATCCGAAACATCCAGAACCTGGGACATCATCCCTATGAGTTCTATCAGAAGCAAGGCTTCCAGATCGTGGGAGTGCTGCCCGATGCCAATGGACCGGGCAAGCCTGATATCTGGATGGCGAAGCGGGTCTCACAGTGACAAAAAACAGCGCCGGACCGACGGGGAACACCTGCCGGTCCGGCGCTTCTTCTATTTCTTTTCCTCTTTCCAGTGCTGGATCTCCTCCAGAAAGGCCGCGCCGTATTTTTGCAGCTTGGCCTGACCCACGCCGGGAACCTCCAACAGTTCCCCAGGCGTGGTGGGCTGATAGGCGGCCATGGCTTCCAGAGTGGCATTGGAGAACACCACGTACATGGGAACGTTTTGGGCCCGGGAGAGCTTTCCCCGCAGTTCTCGTAGACGGTTGTACAGTTCCGGATCGCTTTTGGGCAGGTCCCGGGGAGACTTTTTCACAGGCGCGGGCTTGTCTCCTTCCCGGATCTGCATCCACACCGTGTCCTGGCCCCGGAGCAGATCCTCCGCCCGTGGGCCTAGGGTCAGCGTGGGAAATTCTCCTTGGCTTTGGTCAAGATATCCCTGGGCTAATAGACTGTTTACCATGTCCCGCAAGGCTTCCTCCTTGTAGCCGGAGAGCTTGCCGTGGATGGGCAATTTCTCGAACCCCTGGCGCTGGACTTTCTCGCTTTTGCTGCCCCGCAGCACATCCAACACCATTTTGATGCCGTAGCTCTGGCGCAGATACCGCACGCAGGAGAGAATGTCTCTTGCCTGCTGGGAGATGTCCACCTGACGGAAATTGCCTGTGCAGTTCTGGCAGTTACCGCATTGGGTGGGGGCGTGTTCTCCGAAGTAGTGGAGAATGTATTCCCGCAGGCAGGCGGTGGTGTAGCAGTAATTGGTCATGGCCCGCAGACGCTGCTCGTTTTGGCGGGTCAGCTGTTCCAGGGCTTTTTCGTCCAGATCCTGATTTTCCTCCCCCCGTGCCAAAAGGAACCGGTTTAGAGCCACGTCCTGGCCGCTGAACAGTAAAAAGCACTCCGCGGGCTGACCGTCACGGCCTGCCCGGCCCGCCTCCTGGTAATAGCTCTCCAGGTCCTTGGGCATATTATAGTGTATGACGAACCCTACGTTGGACTTGTCGATGCCCATGCCGAAAGCGTTGGTGGCTACCATTACCGTGGCTCGGTCATAGAGGAAATCTTCCTGATTTTTCTGCCGCTCCTGGTCGGTGAGCCCGGCGTGGTAACGGGTGGCGTCGTAGCCGTTATCCTGCAAGGCTTGGCATACCTCTTCCACAGCTTTTCGGGTGGCGCAATAGATGATCCCGCTTTTGTCCCGGCGTTTCTCCAAAAGCTGGAAGGTCTCCGACAGCTTGTCTTTGGGGCGTCGGACTTCGAAGTACAGGTTAGGACGGTCAAAGCTGGTGACGGTGACCATGGGATCCCGCAGCTCCAGCAGGGAAAGAATGTCCCGCCGCACCCGAGGTGTAGCAGTGGCGGTGAAAGCGGAGACCACGGGCCGTTTGGGCAGGGCCGCCACAAATTCCGGGATAGTGAGATAGCTTGGCCGAAAGTCCTGGCCCCATTGGGAGACGCAGTGGGCTTCGTCGATGGTGACCATGGAGATGGACGCATTTTTGGCAAAATCCAGGAACTCCGGAGTCATAAGCCGTTCCGGCGCCACATAGATGATCTTGTACACTCCGGCCCGGGCATTGCGCAGCGCCGCCTGATACTGTCCCCAGCTTAAAGAACTGTTCAGGTAAGCTCCCCGCACCCCGTTCTGCACCAGGGACATCACTTGGTCTTTCATCAGGGAGATGAGGGGGGATACCACCAAGGTGATCCCTTCCATCAATAGGGCGGGTACCTGGTAGCACACGGATTTGCCTGCTCCCGTGGGCATGATCCCCACTGAGTCCCGCCCAGAGAGCAGCGCGTCGATCAGGTCCTCCTGGCCCGGCCGAAAAGCAGGGTATCCGAAATACTGTTCCAATACTTGGAGTTTTGTGGGCACAGCCATCCTCTTTTCTTGCTAAAATCAATTCCTGACTGCCGGATCATTCAACGGTGAATTCAGCAGCAAGGCTTCTGCCTTTTCCAGCGGCAGTCACGGACTTTACGATGCGGTAGTTCCCTTTGGGCAGCTTCACACCCCAGTCCACGGAAAGTTCGTGAGTCTCTTGCGGTTCCAGAAGGATCCCTAAGGCATCGAATTCCATTTCCTGATCGAAAGAATACCAGTTCCCGTCCCGCTGCTGTTCCAAGGCGAAAACATGGTCATATGTCATTTGCTCCTGGGTACGGTTTTCCAGCAGCAGTACCGCGCCGGTTTCCTTCAAGCTTCCTTCTTTCAGAGAGAGTGTGACCTCCTCTGAGGGGAGAATGTCGTCGTAGGGAGATGCTTGGGAAAATGTAGCCGAGTCGCAGGCGGCAAAGAGCATCACGCAGACACAAAGGGCAACGATCAGACACAGTTTCTTCATGATAGCATCCTCCCTTTTCTTGATCTGTTGCCAAAAGGTGTTTTCCTTTAGTTTCATAATTATATCAGAAAAAGGATAGATGAGAAAGCTTGTGGGGGATTCTTTGGTAAAATAAATGCCAAATTTATAAAATGATCTCTATACAAATTCACATTTTTAGAAAAAATCCCCAAATTTATCTTGCGATTTCCCTTCCAATAGTGCTATACTAGGCCCAGAATCAAACAATCCGGGGCGGGGAAGTACGCCCCTTTTCCTGCGAAAGGAGCATGAACATGGCAAAGAAAACCTGGATGACCCGAGGAGCGGGAGTGCTCCTGCCCGTCAGCAGTCTGCCATCCAAATACGGCATTGGCACCTTTGGAAAGGCGGCCAGGGAATGGGTGGATTTCCTGGCGCGGGCAAAGCAGAGCTATTGGCAGGTGCTTCCTTTGGGGCCTACCAGCTTTGGCGACAGTCCCTATCAAAGCTACTCCGCTTTTGCGGGTAATCCCTTGTTTATCGATCTTCAGCAGCTGTGCCAGGCAGGGTTGTTGAAGAAAGGCCGCTGCAAACGTACCCCCTGGGGGGAGGATCCCTCCTATGTAGACTATGATACGGTCCGAGCGGGAAAAGAACAGCTGCTCCGGCGGGCGTTCTCCAATTTCAAGAATTTCCGGGTGTTGGAGCGGTTCCGGAAGCGGAACCAGGCCTGGGTGGAGGACTACGCTCTTTACATGGTCATCAAGGAACAGATGAACGGCCGCCCCTGGCCGGAATGGGAAGAGAATCTGCGGCTGCGTGACCCGGAGACTTTGGAAACCTGGAAAAAGCGGTACAAGGAAAACGTGGACTACCATGTGTTCACCCAGTTCCTGTTTTTCCAGCAGTGGAGCGACCTGAAGAAATACGCCAACGAAAAGGGCGTGAAGATTATTGGTGACGCCCCCATTTACGTGGCCATGGACAGTGCCGACGTGTGGGCGCATCCGGAGCTGTTCCAGCTGGACGAGAACAACCTTCCCACCGAAGTGGCAGGCTGTCCGCCGGACGCTTTTTCCGAGGACGGTCAGCTGTGGGGCAACCCTCTGTATCGGTGGGACGTGATGAAGGAGGATGGCTACGCCTGGTGGATGGAGCGGATCAAAGCAAATTTGTCCATGTACGACGTACTGCGCATCGATCATTTCCGGGGACTGGAAAGTTACTACGCCATTCCCTACGGAGACACCACCGCCCGCAACGGCCGCTGGCGCAAAGGTCCGGGGATGGATTTTATCCGCACCATCAACAAGACAGTAGAGGGCGCTGCCATTATCGCAGAGGATTTGGGAATGCTTACCCCGGCGGTGAACCGGCTGCTGAAGAGCAGCGGTTACCCCGGCATGAAGGTGCTGCAATTCGCCTTCAACGCAGGGGAGGAGAGCACGTACATGCCCCACAACCTGCCCACCCACTGTGTGGTGTACACCGGCACCCACGACAACGACACCACCCGTGGCTGGCTGGATACCGCCTCTCCCGATGACCTGGAACTGGCCATGGATTACCTTGGCATCCGGGACGTGAAGGACGGCACTTGGGCCTTTATCAGGGCGGCTCTTTCCAGCGTGGCGGACCTGGCGGTGATTCCCTTCCAGGACTATCTGGATCTGGGCAGCGAGGCTCGGATCAATACCCCTTCCACGGTGGGGGGGCAGAACTGGAAATGGCGGTGTTCCATTGACAGCACCACCAAGAAGCTGGCGAAAAAAATGGCCCGGCTGGCCACTATTTACGGTCGGGCGAGAGAATTAGGAGGGAACAGCGATGCGGATGCGTGACGAACTGGAACAGAAGGTGGGCCTGCGTTTTTCTAAGGGCCTGATGGCAGCCACGGATAAAGAGATCTACCTGGCGCTGCTGGAACTGACCCAGGAAAAGCTGGAAGCTGCCCGGCAGATCCAGGGGGAGAAGAAACTGTACTATATTTCCGCGGAGTTTCTGGTGGGCAAACTGCTGTCCAATAACCTGATCAACCTGGGCATCTACGACCAGGTGAAGGAAGCCCTGGCGGAAGCGGGGAAAGACCTGGCCAAAGTGGAGGAGCAGGAGACGGAGCCCTCCTTGGGCAACGGGGGTCTGGGAAGGCTCGCGGCCTGTTATCTGGATTCCGCCGCCACTCTGGGACTGCCCGGGGACGGCGTGGGTCTTTTGTACCATTTCGGCTTGTTTCACCAGTATTTCCAGGACCACAAGCAGAAGGAGAGGCCCGACGTTTGGCTCTCTCCCCAGAGCTGGCTGAAAAAGACCGGTATCACCTTCAAAGTGCCCTTTCCCCAGGGAGAGGTCACTTCCGTGCTGTATGACCTGTATGTTTCCGGCTATGAGAGCGGCGTCAACCGGCTGCACCTGTTCGATCTGGAGACCGTGGACGAGGACTTGGTAAAACAGGGCATTGACTTTGACAAAACGGATATCGCCCACAACCTGACGCTGTTCCTCTATCCCGATGACAGTGACCGGGCGGGACGGCTCTTGCGGGTGTATCAGCAGTATTTCATGGTCAGCTCCGCGGCCCAGCTGATCCTCAAGGAGCTGGAAGAGAAGGGTCGTTCCCTCAAGGATCTGCCCAAGTACGCGGTGATCCAGATCAACGACACCCACCCCTCCATGGTGATCCCCGAACTGATCCGGCTGCTCACCGCCAAAGGCCTGTCCATGGACGAGGCCATCGACGCGGTGACCAAGACCTGCGCCTACACTAACCACACTATCCTGGCGGAAGCCCTGGAGAAGTGGCCCCTGGATTACCTGGAAGAAGCGGTGCCCCAGCTGGTGCCCATCATCCGAGAGCTGGATCAGCGAGTGAAAGCAAAATACCAGGACGAAAAGCTGGCCATTATCGACGAAAACGACCTGGTCCATATGGCCCATATGGATATCCACTACGGCTTCTCCGTCAACGGTGTGGCGTCTCTCCACACAGAGATCCTGGAGACCTCCGAGCTGAAGGCCTTTGCCGACCTGTACCCGGAGAAGTTCAATAACAAGACCAATGGCATCACTTTCCGCCGCTGGCTCATGCATTGCGACCCGGCTCTGGCTCAGTTCATCACCGAGAAGATCGGCCCCGGCTGGAAAAAAGACGCCAATGAGCTGGAGAAGCTGCTCCAGTTCCAGGACGATGAGCCCACCCTCAAGCGGCTGCTGGAGATCAAGCAGGAGAACAAGAAGGCCCTGGCGGACTACCTGAAAGAGGAGTCCGGCGTGGAGATCGACGAGAACTCCGTGTACGATATCCAGATCAAGCGGCTCCACGAGTACAAGCGCCAGCAGATGAACGCCCTTTACATCATCTGGAAATATAAGCAGATCAAGGCGGGGCACAAGCCCAAGCGGCCTATCACCCTGCTGTTCGGCGCCAAGGCTGCCCCGGCTTATATCATCGCCAAGGACATCATCCATCTGATCCTTTGCCTCCAGGATATCATTGACCATGACCCGGAGGTGAGCCCCTGGTTGAAGGTTGTGATGGTGGAGAACTATAACATCACCTGGGCCCAGCGGCTCATCCCCGCCTGCGACATCTCCGAGCAGATCTCTCTTGCTTCCAAAGAGGCCAGCGGCACCGGAAACATGAAGTTTATGCTCAACGGCGCCGTGACCCTGGGCACCATGGACGGTGCCAACGTGGAAATCCACGACCTGGTGGGGAAGGAGAATATCTATATCTTCGGCAAATCCAGCGAGACGGTGATGGACCTGTACTCCGAGAGCGCCTACCATCCCTGGGACTTCTACGGCAAGGATGAAGAGATCACCGACCTGGTGGACTTTATCATCAGCCCTCAAATGATGCGTCTGGGTGATCCGGAGAACCTGGCCCGGCTCTACAAAGACATGACCCGGAAAGACTGGTTCATGGCGCTGCTGGATGTGAAGGAGTATATCCAAGTGAAGGAGCAGGCCTTGGAGGAGTTCGAGGACCGCTTGGCCTGGGCAAAGAAAATGCTGGTGAATATCGCCAAAGCAGGATATTTCTCCTCTGACCGCTCCGTGGCCGAGTACAACCGGGACATCTGGAAGCTGTGACCAAAGCCTGGGAGCAGGTCTTTGAAGTTTGCCTTGACTTACCCCAAACCCATAGGCTATAATCAGGAAACGATCAATAGCCTTTCGGCCTGTACCAAGGCCGGGAAGGATCCCATGGGGGAGTAGTTTGCGGCTTGCCGCGGCAATGTCAACACAATGGTCGAAAGATCTGGTATTGTCTGAAAAAACGAGACTCATGGAAAACGCCCGTTCATTCATAGAATTGGGTGTTTTCCGCGAGTCTTTTTTCATGCGCGGAAAACACCGAAAACAACTTGGAGGTAAAAAAGATGGGTTTGGTGGAATTGTTTTTAATCGCAGTGGGCCTTTCTATGGACGCCTTTGCCGTCTCGGTATGTAAGGGCCTGGCTCTGCGGAAGGTGAATGTCCGGCAGATGGCTCTGGTGGGCCTGTGGTTCGGCGGATTCCAGGCGCTGATGCCCCTGATCGGCTACTTCGTGGGTGTCCAGTTCCGGGATCAGATCACCTTTATCGATCACTGGATCGCCTTTGGTCTGTTGGCGGTCATTGGCGGCAACATGATCCGGGAAGCTCTTTCCGGGGAAGAGGAATGTGCTGACGCTTCCCTGTCGATCAAAGCCATGTTCCCCATGGCAGTGGCTACCAGCATCGACGCTTTGGCGGTGGGCGTGAGCTTTGCTTTCCTCAGCGTGAACATCTGGGCCGCCGTGTCCTTTATCGGGGCCATCACCTTTGTGTTGTCCATGGTCGGCGTGAAAGTGGGCAGCCTGTTTGGTTCCAAGTACAAGAGCAAAGCGGAGCTGGTAGGCGGCGCCATTCTCATCCTCATGGGCTTGAAGATCCTGCTGGAACATCTGGGCGTGTTCGGCTAATAGGCCGAGACGCCTCATTCGGGAAAGGAGCGAAAAAACCATGTCCCTGTTTTCGTCAAAGAAAAAAGCGTTGGTGCTGTTTGGATCACCTCACGGTCACGGGTACACCCGCAGGCTGCTGGACTGCTTTCTGGAGTGTGTTCGGGAGAACAAGAGCTGGGAGATCCAAGAGGTGGACCTGTACGAGAGAGCGCTCCATGCCTGCACCGGCTGCCGGGTCTGTGCCCAGGAGGAGCGGTGCTCTTTTGACGACTTAGACGACGTGGACAAGGCTCTGCGCCAGTGCGACCTGCTGGTGGTGGCGTCTCCCGTGTACAACTTTTCCTACCCCGCTCCGGTGAAGGCTTGGCTGGACCGGACTCAGCGGTATTTTGAGGCCAGGTTCTCCCTGGGGATCAAACCGCCCATTAAGAAACATCGGAAAGCGGTGCTGCTGCTGACCATGGGGTCCCAGGACAGTTTCGGGGTGGAGGTATGCACCCATCAGCTGGAGCGGGCCTTCAGCGTGATGAACACCACTCTGGCCGGATGCGCCCTGTGGGATGCTACCGATCTTGGGGAGGAACATAAAGGAGAAGCTCAGGCCCATGCCCGGGCAATCGCTCTTGAAATCCTGAAAGAAATGTGATATGATATCTCGAAGAATACACTAGTGTGGATAAGGCGGTTGAATCATGTCAGGACATTCTAAATGGAACAACATTAAGCGGAAAAAGGAAAAGGCAGACGGCGCTAAAGCCAAGATCTTCACCAAGATCGGCCGTGAGCTCACCGTGGCGGTAAAAGAAGGCGGCAGCGCTGACCCGGCGGCAAACTCCCGTCTGCGGGACTGCATCGCTAAGGCGAAGGCTGCTAACGTGCCCAACGACAACATCGAGCGGATCATCAAGAAGGCCGCCGGCGACGGCAGCACCGACAACTATGAGAACGTCACCTATGAAGGCTACGGCCCCAACGGCGTGGCGGTGATCGTGGAGGCCCTCACCGACAACCGGAACCGTACCGCTGCCGATGTGCGTCACGCTTTCGATAAGTTTGGCGGCAACCTGGGTACCACTGGCTGCGTTTCCTTTATGTTTAACAAGAAGGGTGTTATCGTCATCGAGAAGGAAGGCCTGGACGAGGATACGGTCATGGGCGACGCTTTGGAGGCAGGCGCTTCCGATTTCGCCGCTGATGAGGACGTGTTCGAGATCTCCACAGAACCCTCTGATTTCAGTGGCGTTCGGGAAGATCTGGAGAAGAAGGGTTACGAGTTCGTTTCCGCCGAGGTGGAGATGGTGCCCGATACCTACACCAAGATCGACGACGAAGAGATCATCGTGAAGATGCAGAAGATGCTGGACCTCTTGGAGGACAACGACGACGTGCAGAACGTGTGGCACAACTGGGACGCTCCCGAAGAGGAAGAAGAGGAATAAACAGGAAAGCGCTGGGGCTGCCCTGCTTTCTGTCAGGCCGCCGCGGCATTAGTTCGCGGCGGCTTATTTTATGGAAACAGTATTTGTGAAAAAGAACCATGGGAAAGGAAGGGATATCAATGAGACATCTGATCGACCCGTTGGATTTGACCCGGGAGGAAACAGACCGTTTGCTTACCCTGGCGGAGGGGATCATTGCGGACCCGGCGGCTTACGCCCATGCCTGCGACGGAAAAATCCTGGCAACCTTGTTCTATGAACCCAGCACCCGCACCCGTTTGAGCTTTGAGTCCGCCATGATGCGTTTGGGCGGCAAAGTGTTGGGGTTCTCCTCAGCTGGGAGCAGCTCCGCCTCCAAAGGTGAAAGCGTTGCGGATACCATCCGCATGATCTCCGGTTACGCGGACATCGCGGCCATGCGCCATTTTAAGGAAGGCGCTCCCTATGTGGCAGCTCGCTACTCCAAAATCCCCGTCATCAACGCTGGTGACGGCGGCCATCAGCATCCCACCCAGACGCTGACAGATATGCTCACCATCCGCCGGAAACGTGGTTCCATCAGCGGTGTGACCATCGGCCTGTGCGGCGACCTGAAATTCGGCCGCACTGTCCACTCCCTGATCAAGTCCCTGGTGCGGTATGAGGGCGTGAAGTTCATCCTCATCTCCCCGGAAGAGCTGCGTCTGCCCAGCTATATTTTAAAGGAAGTCATCGAACCCTCCGGCCATCCCTGGAGAGAGGTGCGGGACATGGAAGAGGTTATGCCGGAGCTGGATATCCTCTACATGACTCGTGTGCAGCGTGAGCGATTCTTCAATGAGGAAGATTATGTCCGCTTGAAGGACTCCTACGTGCTGACCAAGGAGAAGCTGGACCTGGGTAAAAAGGACATGGCAGTGCTCCATCCCCTGCCCAGAGTCAACGAAATCGCCCCCGAGGTGGATGAAGATCCCAGAGCCATGTACTTTGAGCAGGCTCGGGGCGGCGTGTTCGTCCGCATGGCGCTGATCCTCACCCTGCTGGGCCTGGCCCCCGGGGTGCTGGACGAAATGTAAGGAGGGGTAAACTATGTTGAATATCGACAGCATTGAAAACGGTATCGTCATTGACCATATTACCGCAGGACGGGGCATGCGGGTTTACGAGCTTTTGGAACTGGACAAGCTGGATACCTGCGTGGCCATCATCAAGAATGCCCGCTCCAGCAAGTATGGCCGCAAGGACATCATCAAGATCGAAGGCGTGATGAACATCGACCTGGACGTATTGGGATTCATCGATGACAACGCCACCGTGTGCACCATCGTAAACGGCAAGCTGGCTGGGAAGAAGAAGCCCTCCCTGCCCAGAAAGCTGGTGAATATCGTCTCCTGCAAGAATCCCCGTTGCATCACCTCTGTGGAGAATGTGGACCAAATCTTTGTCCTGTGCGACGAGGAAGCCCACCGTTATCGCTGCCAGTACTGCGAGCAGGAGTATAAAAAATAATAAAAGGAAGAATACTGTATGGAACCGACTAGGAAACTGCCTTTATTCCTGGTGACAGGCGCGTCCTGCGTGGGAAAGTCCACCATGTGCGAGTTGCTGTTCCAAAAAGAGGAGCAGTATTTGGTATTGGAAAGCGACATCCTATGGGAGGAGCGGTACAACACCCCGGAGGACGACTATGCCACCTATCGCAGCCTGTGGATGCGCATGTGCGCCAACGTGGCTCAGTGTGGCAAACCGGTGGTTCTTTGCGGATGCTGCATCCCTCAGCAGTTTGAGAACCGTCCCGAGCGCAGGTATTTCTCCAATCTCCACTATCTGGCGGTCACCTGTGAAGAGGAAGTCCTGCTCCACCGGATGACCCAGGGCCGCAAAGTGACGGACCCTGCCTGGATCAAGTCCTCTCTTGACTTTAATCGGTGGCTGCGGGAAAACGGACCCAAGACGACTCCGGCCATTGAGCTTCTGGACACGACCCACCGTACCCCAGAGCAGGCGGCTGAAATCGCCCACCAGTGGATCCTTCGGGGAATGGGGGAGGAACACTGAGACCGGAAGGAGAGAGTTGTGTGAAGATCCGTTTGGAACAGCCTCAGGATTATAGAGAGGTGGAAAACCTGATCCGGGAGGCTTTTTGGAACGTGTACCAGCCCGGCTGTGTGGAGCATTACCTGATGCACCAGCTGCGGAAGGATCCCTGTTTCGTGCCGGAGCTGGATTACGTGGTGGAGGAGGATGGCCGCGTTGTGGCTCAGATCGCCTACGCCAAAGGCGCCTACCAACCCGATCAGGGAGAGGAGCAGCAGCTTCTTCTGTTCGGACCGGTGGGGGTGCTGCCGGAATACCAGGGCAAAGGCTATGGTTCCGCGCTGATCCGGTTCACTTTGGACCGGGCGAAGGAACTGGGCTGGCCCGCAGTGGTCATCACCGGAAATCCGGCTTATTATAGCCGCTTTGGTTTTGAGCCTGCCGGGAAGTATGGGATCCACCACACTATGGTTGCAAGGGAAGAGGAGTTCCCTGTATTTCAGATAAAAGTGCTGGACCCTTCCCGGTTGCCACCAGCTCCCGGGACCTACCGGGACCCGGCTTGCTACGAGACCTCCCCAAAGGAAGTGGAGGAGTTTGACCATCAGTTCCCGGAAAAGAAAAAGGAAGTCCGCCCCGGACAGCTCTGGGGATAAAAAGGAGGCAGCCATGAAAAAACCGTGGGATATTCCGCCCGGCAGCCAAGGCTGTTCCGGCGTGGGAAAAGGGTATGCCCGGAAACGGGAAAGCCAGGGCCAGGGAGGAAAGATCCTCCTGGCAGTGGTGACCCTGTGCAATGTGGCGTTGTCCTTGGCGTTGGCCCTGCTGCGACGGCAGGAGGTCATCCACGCCGTGAAGGGAAAGGATGGGGAAGAGGTGCATTTGCTGCTCACCTCCCGCAAGGAGACAAAAACTTGATTTTTCCCTTGACTTCCCAGGGCCGTTGTGATAAACTTTATAAGCCGCATATTGTGGGCTGCGGGAGAGCTATGCCCTTTCGCAAAAGCGAGCCGAGGCTCCGCCCATCGTAGCGAGACTATTGAAAAGGCAGGAAAAAGCATGTTTGCAGTCATTGAGACCGGCGGTAAGCAGTACAAAGTGCAGTACGGCGACGTCATCTATGTGGAGAAGCTGAACGCAGCGGACAACGACACCGTGGAATTCCCCGTTGTTGCCGTGTTCGGTGAAGAGGGCACCAAGATCGGCACTCCCTATGTGGAAGGCGCCACAGTCACCGGCAAGGTGGTCAAGACCGGCAAGGCCAAGAAGATCACCGTGTTCACCTACAAGCCCAAGAAGAATTCCAAGCGCAAGATGGGCCATCGTCAGCCCTACACCAAGGTGCAGATCGAGGCCGTCAAGGCGTAAGATGATCCGTATCCAGTTTTTGACTCCTCCGGACGGCACCCTGCAAGGGTTCCTTATGGAAGGCCACGCGGGATATGGGGAAGCGGGCACGGACATTGTCTGCGCAGCTGTCTCCTCCGCAGCGTACCTCACCGTGAACACCTTGACGGAGATCTGCCACGTTTCACCCTTGTCTCTCCGAGTGGGAGAAGGAGAGATGTTTTTCCGGATCGAGCCCAAAGACGAGCCTATTTGCCGGGACCTGCTGGCAGGGCTCAAACTCCATCTGACAAGCCTTGAGGAACAATATCCGGATGGCCTGCGGGTGGGCTATATGGAAATATGAATCCACATTTTAACGAAAGGAAGACGATCGTCATGCTGAAACTGAACATCCAGCTTTTTGCTCATAAAAAAGGTATGGGCTCCACCAAGAACGGCCGCGATTCCGAATCTAAGCGTCTGGGCGTAAAGCGCGCCGACGGGCAGTTCGTGCTGGCCGGCAACATCCTGGTCAAGCAGCGGGGCACCAAGATCCATCCCGGCACCAACGTGGGCCGTGGTTCCGACGACACCCTGTTCGCCCTGGTGGACGGCAAGGTGAAGTTCGAGCGCATGGGCGCCGACCGCAAGAAGGTCAGCGTTTACGCCGAGTAAGTATCACGCGATAAAGCTCAGAGGCTTCTTCCGGCAATGCCTGAAGAAGCCTTTTTGTTGAAAGAGGAAAGGGGCGAGCGCATGTTCATCGATACCGCGAAAATCAAAATCAAGGCCGGGGACGGCGGCGACGGAGCTGTGTCCTTCCACCGGGAAAAGTATGTGGCGGCAGGCGGACCTGACGGCGGCGACGGCGGCCGGGGCGGCAGCATCGTGTTCCAGGTGGACGACAACCTGTCCACCCTGGCTGACTTCCGCTACAAGCGGAAATATGCCGCTCAGCGGGGCGAGAATGGCCGGGGCAACCGGTGCTTTGGCAAAAGCGCTCCCGACCTGGTGATCTCCGTTCCCCGGGGCACTCTCATAAAAGACGCCGAGACAGGCCGCCTGCTGGCGGACATGTCCGGGGACGAGCCCCAGGTCATTGCCAAGGGCGGCAAGGGCGGTTGGGGCAACGCTCATTTCGCCACCCCCACCCGGCAGGTTCCCAGGTTCTCCAAGCCCGGCACTCCCGGCGAGGAGATGGAGGTCCAGCTGGAGTTGAAGCTCTTGGCGGACGTGGGCCTGGTGGGTTTCCCCAACGTGGGAAAATCCACCCTTATCTCTGTGGTGAGCCAGGCGAAACCCAACATCGCCAACTATCATTTCACCACCCTTACCCCTGTGTTGGGTGTGGTCACCATGCCCCAGGGGAAATCCTTTGTCATGGCTGATATCCCCGGCCTGATCGAGGGCGCTTGGGAAGGCGTGGGACTGGGGCACCAGTTCCTCCGTCATGTGGAGCGGTGCCGGCTGCTGGTCCATGTAGTGGACGTTTCCGGCAGCGAGGGGAGAGATCCCAAGGAGGACTTCCAGGTCATCAACGAGGAGCTGCGGCGGTTCAATCCGGAGCTTGCCCAGCGGCCCATGCTGGTGGCAGGGAATAAGTGCGACCTGGCTACCGATGAGCAGGTGGCGGAATTCGAGAAGTTCGTCACGGACCAGGGGTACGAGTTTTTCCCCATCATGGCGCCCATCCGGGAAGGGGTGGATCCGCTGCTGAACAAGGTGCTGGAACAGCTCACCAAGCTGCCTCCCATCCTTCGGTACGAGGCGGAAGCTCCGGCGCTCCAGCCCATCGAAGAGTTGAAGCGGGGCCAGGTGGAGATCTCCGACCAGGGCGGCGTGTATTTCGTCAAGGCGCCTTGGCTGCTGAAGATCATGAATTCCATCAACTTCGACGATTACGAGTCCCTCCAGTATTTCCAGCGGGTGCTCATCGAGACCGGCGTCATCGACGCTCTGCGGGAAGCGGGATGCCAGGAGGGCGACACCGTGGATCTGTACGATCTGGAATTCGACTTTGTAGAGTAAGGAGCGGTGCTTTTGGAAACGCTGTTACAAGAAGGTTCCTCACCGAAAATGCTCAGTCCTTTGACGTTGGCCTTTGTGGGTGACGGGGTGTATGAGCTGCTTGTCCGGGAATACCTGGTGTCCCTGGGCAACTGCCCGGTGAAGAAGCTGAACAGCCGCAAAGTGGAACTGGTGCGGTGCCAGGCTCAGGCTCAGGCGCTCTCGGAACTTTGGCCCCTCCTTTCGCAGGAGGAGCAGGAGGTTGCTCTGCGGGGACGCAATGCCCACGTGGGCCACACACCCAAGAATGCCTCAGTGGCGGATTACCACAGTGCTACCGCGTTGGAAGCTCTGTTCGGATATTTGTATCTAGGGGGAGAAACAATCAGGCTCCGGGAGCTTTTCGGACGGATCCTGGAAAGCTGGAACACCCATCATTGAGAAAAGAAGAGGAGGATGGCCCATGAAAACGGGAAAGCTGAAAACCATAGGTCTTGATCTATTGTTTATAGCGTTGGGATCAGCGGTATACGCGGTGGCAGTCAATGCCTTTACCGCTCCCAACAATATCGCGGCGGGAGGCGTCACTGGTGTGGCGACCATGCTTCATTACCTGTTTTCCACACCTATTGGTCTAGTGGCGTTTCTCATCAATGTTCCCATCGTGTTGTGGGCCATCGTGGATATCGGCTACAAACTGGTGACAAAGACCATGCTGGCCATTTTTATGTCCTCTCTGCTGATCGACCTGTTTTCTCATTTTATCCCTGCTTATCGAGGGGATCACATTCTGGTGGCTTTGTTTGCCGGCGTCTGTGAGGGTGTAGGTCTTTCTCTGGTGTTCATCCGGGGAGCTACTACCGGAGGCACGGACTTGGTAGCCCGGCTGGTGGGCAGACGGAAGCCTCATCTGTCTATGGGAAAGCTGATGCTGGTCCTGGACGGCCTGATCGTGGTCACCTCTGGTTTTGTGTTCGGCAGCGTAGAAAACGCCATGTATGCCTGCATCGTCATCGTGGTCTCCACTAAGATCATCGATGCCATCCTCTACGGTACGGATATCGGTACGGGGAAAATGTTCTTCGTCATGTCTCCCAATGTTCGGCAGATGGGGGACCGTGTCATCCGGGAGATGGAGCGGACGGTCACCTATCTTGACTCCAAGGGCGGTTATACTCAGGAGCCTGGCGAGACCATGCTCTGCGTGGTGCGGCGGTATGAGCTCCACCAACTCCAGACTATCATCCGGGAAGAGGACAAGCATGCTTTCGTCATCGTGGGCGAGGCGGGGCAGATCACGGGAGAAGGTTTCCGTCCCATGCACCCCGACGACAAATCTGTGAAAGACTTGTTGAAAGACATGGGCTGGGGTAAGAAAAAAGAGAGTAAATAACACAGCGAGGGACCGGTAAGACAACTTACCGGTCCCTCGCTTGGGCGGATTTTAGCAATGGCCGCCGTGGCAGTCTTTCTTCATCTCGGGTTTCTGGTTCTGGCTTTTAGAGCCGTACTCCGGGATCTCCTGCCGGTTGTTATGGGTCTGATTCAGGTTCTGCCGGCTTTGTTCCTGCCGGTTTTCAAAGGACTTGTTTTTCTGTTTGTTGCTCATGTTGTTCTCGCCCCTTTCCGCTCTTAGTGTGGCCGGGGCAGAGTGGATTATCCCAGGGATTATTATGGAAAAGGAGGCTTTTTATGGAATTGCCCATCCCGTTTCAAAACGCTATGAAGGAGCTTTTGGGGGAAGATTTCCCCATGTTTCTTCAAAGCTGTGAAAAACCTTTTTGTCAGGGACTGCGCCGCAATCCCTTAAAGTGCGGGGAAGAACTGCTCCGGGAGAGCCTGCCTTTTCCTTTGGAACCTACGCCATTTTCGCCATTGAGTTTTTACATGGAGCGGGGGGAGGAGAAACTGGGCTATCTGCCCGCCCACCACGCCGGGCTGTTTTACGTCCAGGAGCCTTCCGCCTGTTCTGCCGTCACCGCTTTGGATCCCCAGCCGGGGGAGAGGATTCTGGACTTGTGCGCCGCTCCTGGGGGAAAGTCCACCCAGATCGCTGGACTGCTTCAGGGAGAGGGATTGCTCTGGTCCAACGAGATCGTGAAAAGCCGTGCCCAGATCCTGCTCTCCAACGCGGAACGCATGGGTGTGAAAAACGGGGTGGTGTCCTCCTGCCATCCTCAGCGGCTGTGCGAAGGGCTGCAAGGCTTTTTTGACCGGGTGCTGGTAGACGCTCCCTGTTCCGGGGAAGGAATGTTCCGTCGGGATCCGGAAGCTATCGCCCAGTGGACGCCGGAAAGTGTTCCCGCCTGCGCTCAGCGCCAGCGTGCCATCCTGGATTCTGCCGCTCTGGCGGTGAGAGAAGGGGGCGTGTTGGTGTATTCCACCTGTACCTTTTCTCGGGAGGAAAATGAGGACAACGTAGAATGGTTCCTTTCTTCCCACCCGGAATTTGAGCTGGTTCCCCTGGACCTGCCCTTTGGTCGGCCGGGTGTGAACGGTCTGCCTGTGCGGCGGATCTACCCCATGGACGGAGGAGAAGGCCATTTTGTGGCGAAGTTCCGTCGGACGGGGGAAAATTCCTGCCGGGCCGGGGTCTTTTCCGGTTTCTTGCCCAGCAAAGAAGAGGGGGAAGTCCGGGCATTCTTTGAAGAGCTGTTCACGTGCCCGTTCCCGGGAAATGTCGCCCGGTTTGGAGAACGGTTGTACCTTCTGCCTGAGGGTTTGCCGGATCTGAACGGTCTTGGGGTCCTCCGTGCGGGTGTAGAGTTGGCCCAGCGGAAGGGCCGCCGTCTGGAACCTGCTCATGGGGCGTTCCAAAGTGCCCGTAAAGAGGAATGCCGTCAGGCCCTGGATCTGTCCTGGGATTCCCCGGCATTGGCCGCTTTTCTCCGGGGAGAGGAGATCGACTGCGATGGAAAGGGCTACACTGCTGTGTGTGCTGGGGGTGTGCCCACCGGGTTTGGGAAAGCCTCGGGAGGGCGGTTGAAAAACCATTATCCCAAAGGCCTGCGGAATCTGCGGTGAGATAAAAAGAAGCCTGGGAGCATCCCCAGGCTTCTTTCATTATTTATCCCTTGCGACCTTTATCAGCTTTTCCGTGTAATCCCTTCCGCAGGGCGGGGGAGAGGGTAGCGCTAAAGCGTAGAGATCGTCAGCTTTGGCTTCCAAGGTAAAGAGCTGCTGGGCTTCTCCGCCCAGACGTTGAAAGTCCCCGGAGCGCACAGCGATGGGAAGGGATGGTTTTGCCTGGCGGAGGATCTTTTCTCCCAAAGGAGTCATACCAAGCACTCGGAGATAAGGCGGCAGAGCGGGAAGGTCCTGAGTCAGTCCCAGAAAAGCCGCCATGGCCAGTCTTCGGATGCGAGCGTGAGAATACCGCTTAGATTTTACCAGTGTATAAAACTCCTCCAGGCTTCCAGCTTGCTGGGCAGCCTTGTAAAGGCGGTTTTCCAGGCCCTCGCTCACGTCGGGGAGTCGGGCAAAATCTTCCGGTCCCATGGAACGCAGTCGGCAGAGCACGCCGGTCTCCAGCCGGGAAAGGGAGGCCGGGCACAGCCCCTTTTCCGAAAGCTCCCGCCAAAGCACCAGAGTGTCCTCCGGCAGACGACCTGATAAATCTACTCCCTGCCGCAGAAGGTCCCGCGCGTGGCTGGCGGAGAGAAGGGGCCCTTCCTCATCAGGAATGTCGTGGCCCGCCCCCAACCGGGGAAACAGAGCGGTGTTCATGGAGCTTTCCAGTCGGAGCATTGCTTTCAGGTATTCCACTCCCAGGATCACGTTAGGTTTGCGCAGGAGGGAGGCGGTCTGTACCCCTACCAGCCTAGCTACGGCTCGTTCCCGGCGAAGAGCAAAGGTTTCGCCCCCTGTCTCTTTTTCCAGCTCTCGTGAGAGATCTGGAGAGTCCAGCGCTTGTGCCAGAGTTTTCAGGGCGCAAAGGTCCTCTTCCTCGCTGCCGAACAGCAGAGTGTCCACACAGCCCAGGCTGTCCAGCAAGGCCACCCCTCCCATGGCAAACCGTTCCGCGCCGGCGCAAGCCCAGGGCAGAGGGAGTTCAACCACCAGGTCGGCCCCGCTGAGAAGGGCCAGTCTGGTCCGGGCCCACTTGTCCAGGATAGCCGGTTCACCCCGCTGGACATAATTTCCAGAAAGGACGCAGACCAACCCTTGGGAAAGGGTCTTGGCGTGGGAAAATAAGGCGGCATGGCCGCTGTGGAGAGGGTTTAATTCGCAGATTACGCCTGAAATCTTTATTTTCTCTTGCATTTTCCTTTGAAACTCCTTGAATTTACACGGGAAATGGTCTAAAATGGGACTGCAACTTGTGAAACCATTTTACACGAACGGCCCGAGGAGTACAAGGGCTTGTGAAAAACCAACCCTCTGGGAGGGCTTTTTTTAGCGCCTGCCCGGGGAAAACTGGAAAGGAAAGATCAGGAACATGAAGATTCTCGTCATCAACGCGGGCAGTTCTTCTCTGAAGTATCAGCTCATCGACATGGACAACGAACAGATGGTGTGTAAGGGCAACTGCGAGCGCATCGGCATGCCCGGGGGCATCTTCACCCACAAGACGGAAGATGGCCGGGAGCTGAAGAAAAACGTTAACATGTTGGACCATGCCGCTGCTTTCATGCAGGTGAAAAATGCCCTCATCGATGAGGAGTACGGCGTTATCAAGCAGCTGGACGAGGTTTCCGCTGTGGGTCACCGTATCGTGCAGGGCGGCGCTATTTTCCACGAGTCCGTGCTGGTGGACGAAAAGGTCATTGAGGACATCGAGAGCCTGATCCCCCTGGCTCCTCTGCACAACAAGGCTCACAGCCAGGGCATCCGCGCTTGCCGCGAAGTGTTCGGCAAGGAAGTGCCCGAAGTGGTGGTGTTCGACACCTCTTTCCACGCCACCATGCCTCCCAAGGCCTACATGTTCAATGTTCCCTATGAATACTATGAAAAATACGCTGTGCGCCGCTACGGTTTCCACGGCACTTCCCACCGCTATGTGAGCCATCGCTGCGCTGAGCTCATGGGCCGTGACATCAAGGACATGAAGATGATCACCTGCCACCTGGGCAACGGTTCTTCCATTACCGCTATCGACGGCGGCAAGGTCATCGACACCAGCATGGGCCTCACTCCTCTGGACGGCTTCATGATGGGCAGCCGTACCGGTACCCTGGATCCCTCCGTGGTCACCTTCATCATGGAGAAGGAGCATCTGACTCCCTCCGAGATGGACCAGATCCTGAACAAGAAGTCTGGCCTGCTGGGTATTTCCGGTATTTCCAGTGACGACCGTGACGTGACTAAGGCCCGCAATGAGGGCAACGAACGTGCGAAGCTGGCTCAGGATATCCTGGAGTATCAGATCTCTAAGTTCATCGGCGGCTACCTGGTGGCCCTGGGTGGCTGTGACGCTATCGTGTTCACCGCTGGCGTGGGCGAGAACCAGGCTTCTCACCGTGCTGCTGTGGGCGAGTACCTGTCCTTCCTGGGCGTGAAGCTGGATCCCGCCCTGAACGAGGAAATGGTCCGCGGCAAGGAAGGCAAGATCTCCACTCCCGATTCCACCATGGAAGTGTATGTCATCCCTACCAACGAGGAATTGGTCATCGCTCGCGACACCAAGGCTCTTGTGGAGAAGCTGTAATCTTGGATCTCATTGATCATTAAGTGAAAAAAGACCTTTGGCTCTGAGCCGAGGGTCCTTTTTTGCGTTTTTTGGGGGAAAACATCCCAGTTTTTTGACAGATTTTGAAATCATGCGGCAAAAAGTTGCAATTTTGTAATTTTTATTTTATAATTAGGACCGTATGTTTTGTAAACTACAGAAACAGCCTTTGTGATTTTAGGGAGGTCAACGTGAAAAAAACGGGAAACAGAACGATAATCACATGGGTGGCGCTGCTGTTGGCGCTGCTGTTTATCTTGCCCGCGCCGGGGGTGTTGGCATTGGAAGCCGGCTCTTCCGCAGTGGAAGAGAATTCTCAGGAGGAAAGTTCTCCCCAGCTGGAGGAGGATTCTTCCCAGCTTCAGGAAGAGGATCCCCAAGAGGAGCCTCAGTCCCCAGAGGGAGAAGTGTCCAGTGAAGGGGAGGAGTCTTCCTCTGCCTTGGAAAGTGAAACTTCTCAAGATCCCGAAGAAAGCTCCTCGTCATTAGAGGAGGGGAGTTCTTTGGAAGAGAGTCAGGAGGAGACCTATGACGCGTATCCTCTGCTGGTGGTTGGAGGCCATAAGGCGTATATGTCGGGAGAACCCGGCGCCAAGTTCTATCCTGACCGGAACATGACCCGTGCGGAGATGGCCCAGGTGCTTTATAATCTGCTGGCGTCTTATCCTTCTGTGACGGAGAACCATTTCAGCGATGTGAGTTCTTCCGCCTGGTACGCAAAAGCGGTCAATACCTTGGTGGAACTGAAGGTCCTCAGCGGCTATGAGGATGGGACCTTCCGTCCTTCCAACCCTGTTACCAGAGCGGAATTCGTGACGGCTGTCTCCAAATGCTTTCAGATGACCAGCGGCGGCAGCTCCGATTTTTCGGATGTCAGCGGTCACTGGGCGGAAAGCTATATTAACTACGCCTGTTCCCAGGGGTGGATCAGCGGCTTTGAGGACGGGACGTTCCGACCCAATGACAACATTCTCCGCAGCCAGGTGACGGCCATTATGAACAACGCTTTGGACCGTACCGGCGATGGTTTCGCCGCGGACAGCAATACCCAGGAGTTCGTGGACGTACCCACTTCACACTGGGCGTTCAAACATATCGCCGAAGCCGCCGACCCTGTGGATGATGGCGGCGAAGGGGAAGATCCGCCTTCCACAGGCTTCCAGGTAGGGCAGACGGTGCGTGTCACCGCAGAGCCAAGCCTGCGTCTGCGGGAAGGCCCCGGTACTGAGTATACCGCTATCACCGCGCTGGCAACAGGGACAAAGATTACGATTACCAGCGTGGAAAGCAACGGCTGGCTGGGGGTAAAGACCAACGGCGGTCTTGCGGGCTATGTCAGTGGTGAATATGTGGTAGTGGACGATGGTTCCAGTGAAGGCGGCGGAGGCGGCACCGCCAGCGGAGCCAGCCTCAGCGCGTCCAGCTTGACGCTGTCCCAGTACCAGAGCGTCCGTCTGGATGGTTCGGTGAAGTCCAATCTCTCCGCCATGACCTGGACCAGCAGCGATCCCAGCGTGGCCTATGTGGGCTATTCTGTCAGCTATGGCGGCAACAGTCAGGGAGCCATGGTGTATGGCGCGAAGCCGGGCACCGCTACCATTACGTTTACCGACGGGAAGGGGACCACAAAAGCTACCTGTAAGGTCACGGTCACCGCGGCGGAAGCTGTGCGGTTTGCTTACGGCGATGACAATATCGTGGGTGTGGAAGCCAGCTTTAATTTGGTAGGCATCACGGATTCCAGCCGGACTGGGGTGAAATTCACCATTGTGGACGGCCCTGCCAAGGGTTCCTTTGAGACCACTACCTACACCACGGAAACCCAGAATTCTTCTTATGGACTCCCCACCAACACGGTGAGAGTGTTCACTAGGAAGGTGAGCTTCATGGCGGCGGGTGAGTATACCATCCGGGCCTATTCCAAGACGTCCAGCGGTTCCTGGTCCTCGGATTACTATGAGTTCACGGTGCTGGTCACCTCCAGCAATGTGAGCTCTACCACGACCACTTATGACGAGCGCCGGGCAAGTGGAGACATCATCTCGGTGCTGGCGGACTTTGAAGGATTGGTTCCCGAGATCGAGGATGACAGCTTGGCGTCGGGGAATCCGACTGTGGGTTACGGCTACGTGGTGCAGAAAAACAGTACTTTCTACAATAATATGACGAAATCAGAAGCCTATGCCCAGCTGGTGAATATGGTCAATGCGGCCGGGTACGCCAGCGCAGTGGAGAATTTCCGGGCCAACAACAATATCAAGATGAGCCAGGCTCAGTTCGACGCTCTGGTGAGCTTTGTGTACAATTTGGGTCCCGGTGTTCTGAATACCAACTATGATACCTTCAAGGTGATGCTCAATTCCACCGATCCCACCGGCATTTCCTCCTCCAACAAGGCCACCGGCACCGTCAACGTGACCAACGTGGACACAGGGGTGGTGCAGGTGTACTCCGATGCCAGCCTGAGTGGTTCTAAGGTGACCACCTTGAATATGGGCAGTACGGTGACCATCGATACTTACAAAGCCTACCGTTCCTCCACAAAGCAGGAGGTGTGGTATCACGTGACCACTTCCAGTGGAAAGGTGGGCTGGGTGTCTGCCGGATATATCCGTCTCTCCGGAAACCGCGCTTGTGATCTGGCCTGGGCGGATTCCACAGTGCTGGCAAACAACTTCTTGCAGTGGAATAAAGCTGGTGGTGTTATACCAGGCCTGGTGTATAGGCGAATCGCTGAGTGCAACATTTTCTTCTTCGGAGATTACGCCAAGGCCTACAAGGCAAGCGGCTATTGGGGCGTCAACTACTACGGGTATCAGTTCCCCAATGACTGCAAACAGTACGACAGTACCCAGAAATAACAACAAAAAAGCCGTCCGTTCTCCTGTGGGGGATCGGGCGGCTTTTCGCGTCTCAAGGTCACTTGTTCAGCCAGTATTTTCGGTCCAGGGTCCGGTACTGGACAGCTTCCGCCACATGAGCGGTGTCGATCTTCTCACTGTCGTCAAGGTCAGCGATGGTGCGGGCTACTTTCAGCACTCGGCCGTAGGTCCGTGCGGAAAAACCGAAGCTGTCAAAGGCACGTTGCAAGAGCTTTGAAGCCGCCTCTGTGGTCTGGCACATCTCCTGCATCTGAGAGGCAGGAATGTCCGCGTTGCAGAAGTAGGACAGCCCAGAGAACCGTTCTCGCTGCCGTTTTCGGGCCGCGTTGACCCGTTCCCGTACCTGGGCCGAGGTCTCCTCCGGCCGGGTGGAAGATAGTTCTTCAAAAGGCACAGCGGGCACCTCGATGTGCAGGTCGATCCTGTCCAGCAAAGGTCCGGACACTTTCCCCAGATACCGTTCCACCGCGTGAGGATGGCACAGACAAGGATGGGTGGGATGACCAAAGTAGCCGCAGGGGCAGGGGTTCATGGCGGCCACCAGCATAAAGCGGCAGGGATAAGAGGTGGTGCCTCCCACTCGGGAGATGGTCACCTTGCCGTCCTCCATGGGCTGGCGGAGCACCTCCATGGACGCCCGGGAGAATTCCGGGAGTTCATCCAGGAACAGTACTCCGTTGTGGGCCAAAGAGATCTCACCCGGCTGAGGGATGGGACCGCCTCCCGACAGACCAGCGGTGGAGATGGTGTGATGGGGTGACCGGAAGGGCCTTTCCCGGATCAGGGAGACCCCGGCGGGGAGTTTTCCACGGATGGAATGGATCTTGGTAGTTTCCAGGGACTCTTCAAAGGTCATCTCAGGCAGGATGGTGGGCAGCCGTTTGGCAAGCATACTTTTGCCGGAGCCGGGAGGTCCGATGAGGAGCACGTTGTGGCTGCCGCTGGCGGCGATCTCCAAAGCCCGCTTGGCTTCCGGCTGGCCCTTTACGTCGGCGAAATCCAGGAATTCCACTTCCTCCGGTTCCCCATAGTGGGGCTGTGCTGGAGCAAGATCCAGTTTTCCTTGAAGATGGGCAATCAACTGTTCCACGTCCCGGATACCATACACCTGAAGCCCTTGGATCACCGCCCCTTCAGCGGCGTTTTCCACAGGTACGTACAGCCGGCGGAAACCTGCCTCCTTGGCTTTGTCCGCCATGGGAAGGACTCCGCGGATGGGTCGCAGCTCTCCGGAAAGGGAAAGTTCTCCCAGAAAGATGGCATCGTCGGTGTGGCAGGCAAGCTGCTGGGAAGCTTTCAGCAGGGAGATGAACAAGGGAAGGTCGTAGATGGGACCTTCCTTTTTCTTGTCAGCGGGAGCCAGGTTCATGGTGATACGGCTGACGGGGAAGTCAAATCCCCTGTTTTTCAGCGCTGACCGTACCCGGTCTCGGGATTCTTTCACCGCCGCGTCTGGAAGACCTACCAAGTCGAAGGTGGGCAGCCCTTGGGAAAGATCGGCCTCCACCTCCACGGGAAACGCTTCCATTCCATAAAGTCCCATGCTGTATGTTCTCGCCACCATGATTTTTTGCCATCCTTCCTAAAAAAACATTGTCATATAGCTATTATACGACGAAATTTTGCAAAAAACAACGCGGCGTTGTAAAATCCTCTTGTTATCCTCAGGTCAGAAACAGCATCTTGACGAATTGTGCGCTTTGGGATATGATAGGTGCAAGAAATCGGTCAAGAGGTGCAGAATGGAGTTTCAGGATCGCAGCGATACCCAGCTTTCCGCTCTGGTACGGCAGGGCCATGGAGAGGCCTTCGCCGAACTGAGCGCGCGGTATCTGGGATTGATCCGGGCCAAAGCCGATCTGTTTCAGGGCGCTGCTGCCCCGGAAAAAGAGGATCTTTGGCAGGAGGGACTGCTGGGCCTGTACGCCGCGGCTATCTCTTACAGGCCGGAGAAGGGGGCCGCCTTCTCCACCTACGCGGGGACCTGTGTCTACAACCGAATGGTGAGCGCTGTGCGCCGCCATGGGAGCAGTGCCAACCGTCCTCTCAACGAGTCCGTGCCCTTGGAGGACGCGGGGGAGGCCGCCGTGGAGGCAGGGCCTGAATCTCTGGTGGAGCTGCGGGAGGAATTTCGCTCCTTTTATGAGAAGATGGACATTTCTCTTTCTTCCCTGGAGCGCCGGGCGCTGGCTTTCTATCTTTGCGGTTATGGCCGGAAAGAGGCGGCACAGCTGGCAGGGATGCCTCTGCGGACCTACGACAATGCCCTTCACCGGGTGAAAGCCAAATTGAAACAGTTATGAAAATACGTCCTGCTGCGCAGCGTTGGGTCTCCCACCGGCACGGTGCAACTCCGTCCAGGACAAGTAACATGAACACTAAAGCGAGGTAAGAGAGATGTACGAAGACAAGAAACTCGTCTGCAAGGAATGCGGCAAGGAATTTGTGTTTACGGCCGGTGAGCAGGAATTTTACGCTGAAAAAGGCTTTACCAACGAGCCCCAGCGCTGCCGTGAGTGCCGTCAGGCTCGAAAGAATGGAGGCCAGCCCCAGCGTGAGATGTTCACCGCTGTCTGTGCCGCCTGCGGCAAAGAGGCTCGGGTGCCTTTCCAGCCTCGGGAGGATCGTCCTGTCTATTGCAGCGAGTGCTTCGCGCGGATGAAGGAAGAGCAGTAATCAAAATAGAAATTTCAAGCGTTAGAAGGGGCTGCCGCGAAACTGCGGCGGCCCCTTCAAGCAGAGGTCAGAGGGCCTTCACAGGCTTGTTCCAAGGCTCTCTTTTTTGTTTTTTGTATTGCAGACAAGGACAAAGGGTATTATAATAAAGCTATCATCTTTTAAATAAAAAACGGAGGAATGTACCCATGGCTTCCATTACCAAAGATACCATCATCGGCGAGATCCTGGATCTGGACCGCACCACCGCTCCTTTCTTCCTGGAGATGGGGATGCACTGTCTGGGCTGCCCTTCCGCGCGGGGGGAGACCATTGAGCAGGCCTGCATGGTTCACGGCGTAGACGTGGACGAGCTGGTGGCTAAGCTCAACGAGCATTTGAAGGACAAGTAAGATTTTCTAAGATCACTGCCGCGCGACAGAAAATGCCGGGCGGCAGCATCTTTTCCAGGAGCGTTTTTATGAGACCATTGTTCCAGTTGGGGCCGCGGCTGGCCCTGTGTGCTTCCCTTGTGCGAGAGGGAAAGGCATTGTGCGATGTGGGCACTGACCATGGGTATTTGCCCATCTGGCTTTTAAAGACGGGGAAGATCCCCCGTGCTCTGGCCTGTGATATTAATCCCGGCCCTTTGGACGCTGCGCGGCGGGACGGGGCCAAGTACGAGGCAGGGGAGGACCTTTCCTTCCGGCTCTCCGACGGATTGAGGGAAGTCTCCCCGGAGGAGGCGGAAGATGTAGTCATCGCTGGCATGGGCGGCGAGCTGATCCTGCGGATCATAGGGGAGACCCCTTGGCTGCGGAACAAAGAGAAGCAGCTGATCCTCCAGCCCATGAGTTCCGTCCCGGAACTGCGGCTGGGCCTGCGGGAACTAGGTTTCACAGTTCTTCAGGAGGAAGCTGTGGAGGAGGGGACCAAGGTGTATTCCGCCTTTTCAGTCCGGTATGACGGCGTTGGGGAAGAGACCGGCCCCTTGTATCCCTATCTTGGGAAGCTGCGGCCGGGAGCGCCCCATGTGGACGCTTATGCCCGAAAGGTTTTGCGGGAGCTGACCTCTCAACGGAAAGGAGCTCTCCATACCGGGGACGCTGTCCGGGCGGCCCAGTTAGAGGGGCTGATCCGAGAGGTGGAGGAGATGTATCTGTGAAGAAAGGGTGCGGTCCCACACTTTACAGAAACGAAAAGGAGAACTTTATGGCAAGGATCCGAGATATTTATGACATCATCGACGCGGTGGCGCCTTTTTCCACCGCTCTCAGCTTTGACAATTCCGGTCTGCTGGTGGGAGACGGTAACACAGTGGTGACCCGAGCGCTGCTGGCGCTGGACATCACTCCTAATGTGGTGGCGGAAGCGGCGGCTATGAACGCCAATCTCATCATCTCTCACCACCCGGTGATTTTCCATCCCCTGAAAGCCCTGGGACCCCAGGACGTGGCCTATCAGCTGGCCAGCAAGGGGATTGCTGCCCTGTGCTGCCACACCAACCTGGACCTGTCTCCCGTGTGCGGCGTGAACGTGGCCCTGGGAAGTAAGCTGGGCCTGAAAAACCTGCGCCGGGAGGACGTGTTCGGCGAGGACTGTGTCCTCTTCTCCGGAGAACTGGAGGAGCCCATGGAGCCGGAGAAATTCGCGGCCTTGGTGAAGGAAAAACTTTCCGCGCCTTCGGTAAAGATAGTTCCCGGAGACGGGGACGTGAAAAAGGTGTTCTATTGCAGCGGTGCTGGCGGGGAGTATGTCCACCAGGCGGCTTGCCGTGGAGCGGACGCCTATCTCACCGGGGAAATGAAGCACCACGAGGAACTGGAAGCAGCCTATTCCCGGCTGACCTGCGTGGCAGCAGGACATTATCACACGGAGAAGGTGTTTGGGGAATTTCTGGCTTCTTACCTGCGTAAGCGGGTGCCGGATACGGCCTTCCTTCTCTCTCAGGTGGAAGCGGCTCCCATGACCGTTGTGTGATATCTTTTTATAACAAGGAAGCATACTACCAGAAAGGACTTACATATCTATGGCATTGGACGGCGCGTTTCTGCGACACATCAAAAAGGAGCTGGAAGAGAAGCTCCTTGGGGCCAGAGTGGACAAGATCCACCAGCCCAACCGGGAGGAATTGGTGGTGGCGTTCCGCACCCGGGAAAGCGCCTATAGGGTGCTGTTCTCAGCCCGGGCCAACTCTGCCAGGGTCCACTTTACCGCTATCCCCCTGGAAAATCCCAAGCAGCCGCCCATGCTGTGCATGCTGCTGCGGAAAAAGCTCCAAGGGGCGAAGGTGATTGCCATTCGCCAGCCGGAGCTGGAACGTCTGCTCCACTTTGATTTCGACGCGATCAACGAACTGGGTGACCATGTCACCCTGACCCTGACCATGGAGATCATGGGACGGTACAGCAATATCATTCTGTCCGACGAAAACGGGAAGATCATCGACGCGCTGAAACGGGTGGACGCAGAGATGTCCTCTCAGCGTTTGGTGCTCCCGGGGCTCACTTATCAGCTGCCCCCGCCCCAGAACAAACTCTGCCCCCTGACCGCTTCTCAGCAGCAGGTGGTGGGAGCGTTGAAAGACCTTCCCAAGGACATGGAGCTTTCCAAGGGCTATTTGGCGGTGCTCCAGGGCGTTTCGCCCATCGTGTGCCGGGAACTGGCCCATCAGGTGGGCCGGGGCAGAGAGCTCACTGTGAAAACCATGGACGAGGAGCAGTACTTCCGGGCGGGATTCTTCTACCAACAGATGAGGGATGCAGTGGAGCAAGTCTCCGGCAGGCCTTTCATGGCGGTGAACGCCCAAAAGAAGCCCATGGATTTCTCCTTCATGGAGATCCACCAGTACGGCACCGCCGCTGTGGTGAAGGAGGCCGAGAGCTTTTCCGTGCTTTTGGATGAGTTTTACCGGGAGCGGGACAAGCAGGAGCGGATGCGGGTCCGGGAACAGGACCTGTTGAGGCTGCTGTCCACCCATTCCGAGCGGCTTTCCCGGAAGATCAACGCCCAGCAGGGCGAACTGGAGCAGTGCGCCAATCGGGACGCCTTCCGAGTGGCGGGTGACCTGATCAGCGCCAGTATGTACGCCATCCCCAAGGGAGCAGCTTCGGTGGACCTGCCTAATTTCTATGAGGAGGACCAGCCTCTGGTCCACATCAAACTGGACCCGGCGCTGAACCCTTCCCAGAACGCTCAGAAGTACTATAAAGAGTACCGCAAGGCCAAGACCGCCGAGGAGAAGCTTACGGAACAGATTGACCTGGCGGGGAAAGAACTGGTCTACCTGGAGAGCGTGTTGGATGCCCTGGCCCGTGCTGAGACAGAGCGGGATCTTTCGGAGATCCGTGCGGAGCTCCAGGAGCAGGGCTACCTGCGGAAGCTGCGCAGCAAGAAGGAGAAGCCCGCGGCAGTGAGCGCGCCCATGAAGTTCACTTCCTCTGATGGGTTCACTATTTTGGTGGGAAGGAACAACCGACAGAACGACAAGCTGACGCTAAAGACCGCCAACAACAACGACATTTGGTTCCACACCAAGAATATACCCGGATCCCATACTGTGCTGGTCACCGAGGGAAAAACTCCCACGGAGACGGCTATGGAGGAAGCCGCTCAGCTGGCGGCGCTCCACAGCCGGGCCAAAGATTCTGCTCAGGTGCCGGTGGATTACACTCAGATCCGCAACGTGAGCAAGCCTCAGGGCGCCAAGCCGGGTATGGTGATCTACGTCAACTATAAGACCATTTACGTTACTCCGGAAAAGGAAGCGGATCCTCAGGAATGACCGGGAAAAGCCCGGCTTAGGGCAGAGTCCGTTACGGCCTTTAAAACAGGGAAGGAGAGATCTATGTGGTTACGAAAAAAGTGACGCTGAAAAACAGAGAGGGGTTCCATGTGCGCCCCGCGGGACTGTTTTCCAACGAGATGCAGCATTTCGTCTCCGATGTGGTGGTGTGTCATCGAGAAGCGGAGGCCAGCGAGAAAAGCATCATGAGCCTCATCGCAGCGGGGATCCAGTGCGGCGACGAGGTGGAGATCCGCTGTTCCGGCCCTGATGAAGAGGAGGCCTTGGCTCGGGCGGTAGAGCTGATCCTGTCCGGTTTGGGGAAAGCGGGAGGTGGCCGTCCGTGACTGGAGAACGGGTACTGTACGGCGTGGCCGCTTCTCCCGGCATTGGTACGGGCCATGCCCTTGTGTACAAAGAAAAACCCATGGGCAGTTTGGAACGGGAAGTTGCCGATCCCAAACTGGAACTGGAACGGTATCACAACGCGGTGGAGACCTTCTGCCGTGTGACCAGGATCAAAGCAGACCGAGTGGCGGAGATGGCGGGCAAGGATCAGGGCGATATCATTCGCTGTCAGATCGCTATGATCCAGGACCCCTACATGAGCGGTCAGGTAGAAGGCCGTATCGCCATGGGACAGTCCGCTGAAGCGGCCTTGTCGGCGTCCTGTGACCTGTTTATTGATATCTTCACCGCTTCCGAGGACGAGCTGACTCGTCAGCGTGCCGCCGATGTGCGGGATCTGCGAGGGAGTGTGCTCCGGCTGTTGCTGGGGCTCCCTGAGATGGATTTTTCCGCCTTGCAGCCGGGTACGGTGCTTTTGGCGGAAGAACTTTCCCCTTCAGCGGTGTCAGTGCTTAATTCCGCCAATGTGGCGGGGATCGTATTAGGCAAGGGCGGCCCCACTTCCCACAGCGCCATTTTGGCCAGAGCGTTGGAGATCCCGGCGGTGCTGGGTGTGGAAGGCCGTGTGCTGGATACCTCCACCGGAGAAGCTGTCATCGTGGACGGCAACCGGGGCTGCGTGGTGTTTTCCCCCAGCCCGGAGATGCGTTCCGTCTACGAGGCCCGTCTGAAGGATTTCCAGCAGCTGCGGGCGTCCTTGCGGGTGTTTGTGGGCCAGGAGACCCGCACGGCGGAGGGAGAACGCATCCAGCTGGCAGCAAACGCCGGCAGTGTCAGCGATGCCAGCCGGGCGGCCGGGTATGGCTGTGACGGCATCGGTCTGCTGCGCACAGAATTCCTCTATTTGGACAGGACTTCCCTGCCCGGGGAGGAGGAACAGTTCCACGCTTACCGACAGATCCTCACCGCTATGCGGGGAAAGCGGGTCACGATCCGTACCCTGGATGTGGGCGGCGATAAAAACCTGCCCTATCTGGGACAGATCAAGGAGGATAATCCCTTCTTAGGCTGTCGAGGTATTCGATTCTCGCTCCAGGCGGAAGATATGTTCCGGCTGCATTTGCGGGCAGTGCTTCGGGCCAGCGCTTACGGTAAGGCCCAGCTTTTGCTTCCCATGGTCTCCAGCGTGGAGGAAGTCCGCCAGGCCAGGGAAATCTTCGAGGAAGAGAAAAATGCCCTGCGCCGCCGTCAGATCCCCTTTGACGAGGAACTTCCCTTGGGCGTGATGGTAGAGACCGTGGCAGCCTGCCTGATGGCGGACGCGTTTTCGAAAGTAGCGGACTTTTTCAGCTTGGGCACCAACGACCTGACCCAGTACGTGCTGGGCGTAGACCGAGGCAATGCTAGGGTGGCTCAGCTCTATTCCTATTTCCATCCGGCGCTGCTGAGATTGATCCGCCGGGTGCTGAGCGTTGCCCGGGAAAATAATATTCAGGTGAGTATCTGCGGTGAAGCTGCCGCGGACACCGCTTTGACTCCCGTACTGCTGGCCTTTGGGTTGAAAAAGTTCAGTGTGGCGCCGGTGGCGCTTCTGCCAGTGAGGAAAGCCATCTCCCTTTGGACCCAGGAGGAGGCCGCCGCCGTAACGGAAGAAGCTATGGCCCTGGAGACAGAGCAAGAAGTCCGTGACTTTTTGCTGAAGCAGGAGAAAAAGTGAGTTGAAACAAAGAATGGGGGAGGGTTTTCAGATCTTTCTCCGTTTGGAATCAGGAAGGGGCTGCCGTGATCTGCGGCAGCCCCTTTTTGTGTGTCATCTCAGTTCTTGTTTGATCTTTCCAAGGGCCCCTTTTTCCAGTCTGGACACCTGTGCCTGAGAGATCCCGATCTGTCCGGCCACTTCCATTTGGGTCTTGCCCTCTAAGAACCGCAGGGAGAGGATCTTTTTCTCTCTGGGGCTCAGGTTCTGGATGGCCTGCTTCACGGCGATCTCTTCCAGCCAATCCCCGTCCCCGGCGGGATCGCCCACTTGGTCCATGATATAGATGGTGTCCCCTCCGTCGGAGAACACAGGCTCATACAGGGACACCGGCTCCACGATGGCTTCCAGGGCAAGCACTACATCCTCCCGCTTCATGGAGAGCTCCTGGGCGATCTCCTCCACAGAGGGCTCCCGGTTCTTTTGAGCGGTGAGCCGTTCCTTGCATTGGATGGCTTTGTAGGCCGTATCTCGAAGGGAGCGGCTTACCCGGACGGAGTTGTTGTCCCGCAGGAACCTGCGCACCTCTCCGATGATCATGGGCACGCCGTAGGTGGAAAACTGAACGCCCTGTTCCACGTCAAAGTGGTCGATAGCCTTCATCAAGCCGATGCAGCCTACTTGAAATAAGTCGTCAGGGTTTTCTCCCCGGTTGCCGAACCGCTGGATCACCGACAGCACCAGCCGCAGATTCCCAGCGATGAGAGCTTCCCGGGCTTGTTTGTCACCGTTGTGGCTTTTGATGAGCAGTTCTTTCATCTCATCGCTTTTCAAAACTTTTAACCGCGACGTGTTCACGCCGCAGATTTCCACTTTTCCCTGCATGGCAGACCACCTCCGAATGTTTCTTCCAAAGGTAGTCTTTGCGTTTTCTGGGAGCTTTAATCAAAAGAGAACGCCTCTGCCACCGGACGAAGCCGGGGAAGAGGCGTTCCATATAGGCTTTGACTTATAAGTCGCGGCCGCAGCACTTTTTATATTTTTTTCCGCTGCCGCAGGGGCAGGGGTCGTTCCGGCCCACTTTGGCGCCCTTGACCACGGTCTTGGACATTTTCTGCTCTTTGTAGAGCTGCTTGCGCCGCTCCTGAGGGATCAGGGCGTCCCACTGGGGAAGATTGTAAAGCCAATCGGCTTTGGCTTCCACCATGTTTTTGTAAAGCAGTTCCATGTCGTAGTCCATGTTGACCTGGGTGTCCTCCTCCATGGTGTCCATGGGGTTGGGCTCTTTCAGACTATCGTTGATGCCGTCCAGGAAGCCCACCATGGTCATTACGTCCACGCCGAAAGCCTCGGCGTAACCCTTTACGGTGTTGCTCTCAGGCTTGTTTTCCAGGATCTTCTTGTAGATCTCAGCTTCCTGATTGAAATATTTTTTCCAGAACTGTACGCTTTCGGGACCGCTTTGATAGCCCTCGGCGTACTTCTGCCACTGCTCCAGCAATGCCATTTTCATCTCTCCTCGGTCTTTGAGATTTTTTCACGGTCCTTCGATTTTGTAGTTTATCATGTTTCCCAAGGTCTGTCAATGCGCCGGCCTATACGGGACGACTGTTTTGTGCTATAATATAAACAATATAGCAGTCTTATCTTGGTGTTTCCAAGGCGGGACGGCCTGTCCACAAAACCCCAGAAAGGAGGGAAGCCCATGGATCGGAACATTTCTATTCAACCGCCGCCTGAAGTGGAAGCTGCCCTAGAACGTTTGGAGGCCGCCGGACACCAGGCATGGTGTGTGGGTGGCTGCGTGCGGGATTCCCTCCTGGGCAAAACGCCCTTTGACTGGGATATCACCACCAGCGCTCTGCCCCAGGAGACCAAGGCTTGTTTTGCCGGGGAGAGGCTTGTGGAGGTGGGTATTTCCCACGGTACGGTGGCCCTGGTGGGGAAAACAGGTCATCCTATTGAGATCACCACCTTTCGGGCGGACGGGGAGTATTCCGATGGCCGCCATCCCGACTCTGTGTCCTTTTCCCGGGATCTGGGGGACGATCTTTCCCGCCGGGACTTTACGGTCAACGCTATGGCATACCATCCCCAGCGAGGTTTGCAAGATATTTTCGGGGGCAGGGAGGATTTGGAGCGAAAGGTGCTGCGCTGCGTGGGGGACCCGGAGAAGCGCTTTACCGAGGACGCCCTGCGGATCCTGCGATGTCTGCGTTTTTCCGCACAGCTGGGCTTTTCCATTGAGGAGCAGACTCGCCAGGCTTTGTGGAAGAAAAAAGACCTGCTGCTGAGCCTTTCTCAGGAGCGTGTACGGGAAGAGCTGGCAAAACTTCTTTGCGGTAAACAGGCGGAACAGGTCCTTCGGGAATACGGGGAAGTGGTGTTCACTGTGCTGCCGGAACTGGCCGCCATGAAAGGCTGTGCCCAGGAGACGCCCTTCCACTGTTACGACGTGTGGGAGCATACGCTCCATGCCTTGTCCCACGCCCCCAAAGAACCGGATCTGCGGTGGGCAGTATTGCTTCACGACACGGGAAAGCCGGGGAAGAAGAGCTTTTCCGCCGATGGTGTGGCTCATTTTTACGGACATCCTCCGGAAAGCGGAAGAATCGCCCGGCAGGTGCTGGAACGCCTGCGGTTTTCCAACCGAGAGCGGGAGGAGATCGCCGCGTTGGTTGACCATCACGAGGATAAACTGCCTTTGGGAGAGGTGCATTTGAAAAAACTGCTGGGCAAGCGGAGGAAAGAGTTTGTGTTCCGTCTGCTGGACCTGATGGAAGCGGATATGTCCGCTAAAGCCCCCGGTGTTTTTGAGCGCCGTCTGCCCGACGTAGAGGAGAGCCGTGCCCACGCAGGGGAGATCCTAGCCCGAGGGGATTGCCTCACGTTAGGAGACATGGCCCTGAATGGGGAGGATCTTAAGAAGATCGGTGTTCCACCCGGTCCAGAAATGGGCACGCTTTTGAACCGACTGCTGGAAGCCTTGTGGAGGGGAGAGGTCCCCAACGAAAAGGCGGCGTTGGAAAAACTTGCCTGTCAGCTGAGAAAAGCGGTGCTCTGATTGGGAGAATACGATGAAAATGAAAAGGGGCTGCCGCGAGTACACGGCAGCCCCTTGCTGCGCCCCACTTTTATGTAGAGCGCAGACCAAAGCTGACAGAAAGGGCTTGATCCACCCGGCTCATGGAGTCCCGGTCCAGACGGCCCATTTTTTCCCGAAGCCGGTGTTTGTCCAAAGTGCGTACCTGCTCCAGCAGGATGATGGAATCTTTCATCAGACCGGAGTCCTGGGCGTCCACAGCGATGTGGGTGGGCAGGTTGGCCTTGTCCTTTTGACTGGTGATGGCCGCGGCGATCACCGTGGGGCTGAATTTGTTGCCCACGTCGTTCTGCACGATGAGAACAGGCCGCACGCCGCCCTGTTCTGAGCCCACTACCGGGCTGAGATCAGCGTAGTAAATATCTCCTCTGTGTACGATCACGGTTTTCACGCTCCGTTTCAGTTGTTTGTCTCTAGTTTTGCCTAGCTTTCGGAGGTTTAATCACCTGGGCGAGGTTTTCTTCGGATCGCCTATCCCATTGTATCCAATCCACAGGAAAATGGTGCGGGAGGAAAAAAGGAAAGTTTTTTTAAAAAAATTGAAAAAAGGGGTTGCATTTTCTAAAAGCCTGTGGTATTATAATCAAGCGCCAAGGGTGAGCGACGAAAACCGAGGCAAACAAGTAAATATGGGGGTATAGCTCAGCTGGGAGAGCGCTTGAATGGCATTCAAGAGGTCAGCGGTTCGATCCCGCTTATCTCCACCAACAGAGAAAAGGCTTGAAACGTAAGTTTCAAGCCTTTTTTTGCGTCCCGAAGCTGCCGAAATTACGACTTTCCAATTTTTCAATGAAGTCCGAAAAGTGGAATCTGAGTGGAATGGAAAAATTTTGTGTGGAATTCCCGGCACAGTTGTGCCCCACGGGATAAGAAAATCTGCAGTGCACAAAATTTTTTCTGCCGCAAAAACCGCCCAGGTGGGATATCCCCATCTGGGCTTTCCTATGTTCCCGCCAGGTTCACCACGACCTTTCCCATCCGGGCGGCCTTCTCCACATACTGAGCTGCATCTCCCCAACCGTGGGTGATGTAGGCAACCACATAGTCAGACTGGCGCAGCATCCACTCGTTGCGCTTGGAGATGGCGAACCGGGGTGACACAGTCTCAAGTCCATCGGGGAAGATGGTAGGGGAGAAGTCCCGCATATCCGGCTCACGTTTCCCATCCGGTAGCCGTTCTAGTATCACGGCATAGGAGATGTGGGGATACGTCTCCGCCAGCTCTCGCAGCACCGAGCGCACCATGGCATCAAAGGTCCCTTGGCGCCCTACATAGAACCGGTCCACACCATACCCTTCAATTAGCTCCACTACCGTTGCTCTCAGTCTAGGCTTGATGGCCACCGGACAGTCTCGGTGGCCGAAGAAGGTACAGGCTGGCATTTTTCACACCTTCTCATAGAATTGACCAATATAGCGGTCAATATTTTCTCCAAGTATAGCATACGATAATAGCGGTTGCAACCAATACTGGTCAATTGCTATACGGGGTGAGAAGATGGAGCAAAAAATTCGGCGTGACCTCAACATGGGAGATAATCTCCGCCGACTGCGGATGGCCAAGGATATTTCACAAGAGAAATTGTGCGCGGAACTGCAGCGGCGGGGATGCGACATTGGCCGCACGACCTATGCCAAGTATGAAGCTGGTGAACTGAATATCCGTGCCAGCGTTTTGATAGAACTGCGGAAAATCTATAACTGCACCTACGATGAATTTTTCGCAGGATTGGACCCGGACGAAACCTAACGGGAATGAAACGGGCGATGAACGCATGAAGCTGAACGAGAGGCGGTCAGCCGGCGGTTGCGGGAACTGCTGGGTGAAAGCGGTATGCCCCAGGATCAGCTGTCCATGCAATGTAGCTTGCCCAAATCCATTATTGGCAATATTGTAAATTGCCAATACGACTCCGTGGAATTGCATATCATTCACGAGATCTGCCAGGGTCTTAAGATCAACATTCAGGAGTTTTCACATCCCATTTGTTTGACGACGAGGACAATTTGGAACTGCAAGACCTCCGGCGCCCCACCGGAGGTTTCATCTATACGTGAAATCGGTACTGTGATATATATGAATAAAGCCGGTTGTTTCTATGAGAAAACAACCGGCTATTATTATTTGCCTTCATGCATCACTCCCCCTGGTTCTATCAGGGGTAAAAATCGGCGGCCATTTTCTTGTACCGCTCCTTGCCCAGATCACCCAGGACAAAATCCTCATAGAGTCGAGACAAAAGAACATCCAAGTCGGCCAGCCGCTTCTCGGCCTGTTCCACTCGCTTCCGATCTTCACGGATATTGCGTTCCTGGTCCGAGTGTCATTAAAGGATCTGTGGAAATCCAGTAATATCAATGGTTTGCAAGCAGCAAGCAAGGCTTTTATCCTATAAGAACTTAACGGTGAAAAATGCCGCTCAAATTGGCTTTGAGCGGCATTTTCATAGTACCGTATCACGGCATCACGAGATATTAGGATGCAGCAAATAATTCCAAATTGCTGTCCTTGTTACGCTCACTCCATCGAACCACTTTTGCATCATAATTTAAGAACGCATCCTCGATCCCCTTGGCGATGGCATTTTGGTCGTTTAAGATTACGATCAGTTGGCTATCAGTTCTTCGTGCCGGCTTGGTGTCATTCCACGCAAACAAAATATTTCCCATGCTCGATTTGTTTGGGTTATTAACCGCCTGACAAAGTCTTTCTGGCTTTGTTTTGCTTCTTTGCAACAAGAAATCATAGTTGTGAGAGAACCCAGAAAGTCCTGTAAATTGAACATTTTCTGAATAAAAAATATCTTTCTCTGCAAAGAAGTCCTGTATGTCATCGAGAAAGAGAGAACTCACTTTAGCCTTGGAAACAGTGAACATATCATCAATTCGCAACATAGCTTGAATGAATAAATGCTTTTTCTGTGCGAAAGAATTAGCCGGGGCCTTACAAATCAATTCATCGCCGTCAAGCCTTACACCATACTGATTCAATATCCGTTGCAGGTGGTTTTTTCGTGCGGGCGTAAATTGAAACCCCTCCATCTTCAAATTATGAATTGTAGCGCTATCATCTGTAAAGTAAATATCATCACCAATTTGGCGCACATAGATTTGAAGATAGTCATTTGCGTTATCTAAATAAGGAGTTGTAATCTCGTAATATTCTCCTACTTTTTCAAATGTAATCTCCTGCTTTAACCATGTTGAGTAATCATCAATCAGTTTTTGAATATCCAAGATTAACCCTCCTTTCATTACAATAGTTCAAGTTGATAGTTGATATTCGGTTGCTCAACAACATTAAACTTCGTTAAAAAAGCGATTGTGTTGTCGACAAAAGCATCTTCTTGGACATCTTCTGCTGGAAAAGCATAAGTGCGTCCATACTCTTCCGTGTATATATGCCAATGACTACCACAAATTTTTTCGCCATCTGGATTACGGTGAACATTAGACGGATTGATATGAAGTTCCAACAACATTGTCCCATTCTTTTTAATACGAGCACCAATGTTGTACTTGAACGGTTGGATTTTTCCTCGGTATATTTTTATTGCAAAAATATCTTTTTTAGTATCCCCGACGACATCAAATTCTTTCTCGTCACCACGAGTAGGAAAATTAAATTCGGCAATCAGAGAACGCTTTGTAATATCAAGTAACCTGCGAGCTTCTGCATTGGTAAGTTTAGAAACGCTCATCCGATCACCTCCTTATTTTATTTAGTTTAGCACGCAATTTACATTCATTCAATATGTGGTAACCATTTAATACATTTTCTTTTGCGGTCAATACCGCCCAACGGGACTACGGACGGCGTTTTCATATATCACAACAAGAAAGGAGGGGGGGCTCCCCACAGGCCGGCCATCGGGCTGGCTTTTTCTATTTCACAACGAAGGAGGTTTTTAGGTGGCTGATGATAAAAAGAATATTCCCGATACTGGGAAGATAGACAATCCCCCGAGCCGGGAAAGGTAGAACCTGCCAAAGCTACTCCCCCGGTGCAGGAACAGCCCGCCCCGGCTAAAGCGGAGGCTCCCAAAGACAAGGACGCTCCTGCCCCGTCTATGGAGGGTGTGTCGCAGCCGGGCAAGGACGAGAAACAGACCATGATCCCCGGCATGGGAGATCCCGCCCCCGCTGGAAAGGTGGTGAATTTTACTGCTGCCCGGGAAGGAGCGGCAAAGGGCAAGCCCCCGGAAAAGGCTGCGGCCCCAAACAAGGCCAATCCGCAACCTCGGGACAAAATGCCCCAAAGCAAACCGCCTGCCGGGAAAGACGCTCCCGCTACGGCGGAGGCCCCGGCAGCAACCGAGCAGCCGCCCGCCCCTTGGGATGCCACCCGTGGCGTGAAAGAGAAGATTGTGTATCTCAATCTTTCCGAGCTGCACCCGTTCAAAAATGTCCGGGACGATGCAGAAATGCAGGGGCTGGTGGACGAAGAAGCCGCCGAGGTGGTACGCCGTATCTTCTCCCTGACGATGGAGGGCTATGGTCCCTATCAAATCTCCAAGCTGCTGTCCGAGGCAAAGGTTGAATTCCCGCTGTCCATCTGGCACGCTTTCACGAAGGAGTAAACAGGACAAAGCCGGTCAAAGACCCCTACGGCTGGGGTTCTTCCACCATTGTGAGTATTTTGAAAAAGCGGGAGTATTTAGGCCATACGGTCAATTTCAAGACCCGTAAGCACTTCAAAGACAAGAAAAGCCACTATGTTGACGAAAGCGAATGGACAATTCTCGAAAATACCCATGAGGATACATCTTGCCTCCGCAGTCGGCGAAGTACATCAGGCCGGTCAGGGGATATGTCTCCCCAAAGCCGTCCGGGTAGCGTCTGGCGTTTCCCCGGATGTGCGGTACATTGTCAAAGGTTTCCTGGTCAATGGTATGTTCACCGCACCTACAACGATAAGCGCGTCCCGCAGTACACTTGCAGCCAGTATGGGAAGTACCCTATCGGCTCCCGCTGCCCCACACAGCACCGTATCAAGGCTGAAGCTGTTCTGAGCCTGGTTGCCGATATGCTCCGGGCCATCGCGGAATATTCCAAGAATGACCGGGCGGAGTTTGTCCGCACTGTGCAGGAAACGCAGGCCGCCCAGCAGACCGCCGACATCTCCAAGAAGCGGAAACGGCTGGCCGCCGCACAAAAGCGGGCCAAAGAACTGGAAAAACTGATTTGCAAAATCTATGAGGACAACGCCCTGGGCAAGCTGCCGGACGCCCGGTATGAGGCCTTGGACGCGCAATATGCCAAAGAGCAAAATGCCCTCAATGCGGAAATCGAAGAATTGGAAAAGGCCGTTACCGGCTATGAGCAGAGCCGGAAATCTGCGGAGAAGTTTATTGCCCTGATTGACAAGTACGAGAATTTCGACACGCTGACAAACACCATGCTCAACGAGTTTGTAGAGAAGATCCTTGTCCATGAACGCGCACGCAAAGGCAGCCAGGACACCACACAGGAGGTTGAAATCTACTTCAACTTTGTGAGCCGGTATATCCCGCCCGCCTTGCAGCCTGTTCCCCTGACCCCGGAGGAACGGGAAGAACTGCGGAAGAAGGAGGAACGCAAGGACAGGCTTCACCAGAACTACTTACGCCGCAAAGCAAAGGGCAAGCAGAAGGAATGGGAAGAACTCTACAACGCAAAGCGCAAAGCGCAACGGGATGCGGCAAAGGCCGCAATCCGGGCCGAGGACATGGAGAAGGGCATTTTTATCCCTGTTAGCCAGTTACCCAGGCAGGAGCCGCACAAGGCCACTTTACCGGCCAGCGCCGCCGTTTAACCATTACAGTGCAAAGGAGGACGAACATGAACGAATTGACTTACATCCGCTGTGGGGATTACTACATCCCCGACCTGAAACTTTCAAAGCGACCGGAGACACCCATCGGCAAATATGGCCGTATACGGCAACGCTATCTGAAGGAACACCGGCCCGGTCTTTACAGCAGCTTGATTTTAAGCGAAAAGCTGTACCCGCACCTGTTGGAGATTGACCAGGCGGCGCGTGAACGGATGGACGCTATGCTACCCCGTATGATGGAGGCGGCGGGCGTCACCGAGAAACTGAAAGCCCGTGACTCCATGCGCTGGGTAGGGCTGATGAACGAATTAAAGGCACAGGTAGATGAGATTATACTACATGAATTTATCTGCAGCTGATATTTCAAAGCTCAAGAGAAGTGACACGCAAGTAATTTCCTCTGAGTTTCTGTTTGTGCTAACACAGTTGGTTCGGTGAGTTGGTCAATACAAAGGATCAAAGCCAACAAAAAGCGGCCAAACGATATAGGCTTTTGCAACTGAACATAACATTATTTGTTTACAGCGGTTGGTGGAACTTCCTGACTTCCAAGGCTATAATGGTCTAAGGAGGTGTGAAAAGTATGAAAACGCTGAAAAGTAATACTGCCCGAAATTTGACCACATTGCGGCAGCTTAGTAAATACTCTCAGGAGTATGTAGCAGAGCAGATCGGTGTCTCTCGCCAGGCCGTAGCAAAGTGGGAATCCGGCGAGTCCATACCGGACATTGTAAATTGTGACGCACTGGCGCAGTTATATAATGTAGAGCTTAATGACCTGATTCATCACGATCAGGAACAAACCGGGTTAAATGTTCCACCCAAAGGCAAACACATTTTTGGTACGGTCCGTGTAGGCGAGCGTGGACAGATTGTACTTCCCAAACAAGCCAGAGAAGTGTTCCGAATCAAGCCGGGAGATCAACTGGTCATTTTAGGGGACGAATCTCTGGAACATCCAGGAATTGCCCTGATGAAAGAAGAATTTTTCCTGGGCATTGCTCAGTTATTCAATACTGCCTTGTATATTGCCGATGTCCCAGATGAAAAGGAGAGAAAATGATGGAAGCTGTGCTGTTCGTCCAGGGTCTTTACAAGCATTATCCTGGATTTGCGATGGAGGATGTAAGTTTTTCTCTTGCCCCCAAACGCATCATGGGGCTAATCGGTAAAAATGGGGCCGGGAAAAGCACGACTTTAAAATCTATCCTCAATATGGTGTCCCCAGAGAGTGGGAGCGTGGAGATTTTTCAAAAGGATTTTATTCAGTATGAAAAAGAGTGCAAGCAGCGAATCGGCGTTGTATTTGGCGGGATTGATTTTTACCCGTTAAAGAAACTTTCTAACATTACAGCTGTTACCCGAAAGTTTTATACTGACTGGGATCAGGCGCAATACCAGAAGTACATCAAACGTTTTTCTTTAGATGAAAGCAAGAAATTTAAAGAGCTTTCAAACGGTATGAAAGTAAAATATCTGCTTGCTCTGGCCCTGTCGCACCATGCGGAGCTGTTGATTCTGGATGAACCAACTTCGGGCCTTGACCCCGTATCCCGTGAGGAGCTGCTGCACATTTTCCGCCAAATCGTGAAAAACGAAAACTGTTCCATTTTGTTTTCTACGCATATTACTTCTGACTTGGACAAATGCGCAGATGACATCACCTATATTCAGAATGGACGTGTGCTGAAAAGTGCGGACAAGGACACATTCCTGCGCTCTTTTGAGCATTTAAAAACGCCAGAGGATATGGGGCCGCTCACTCTGGAAGAAATCATGCTGCGGACGGAAAGGAGTGAGTGGGATGATGACGCTGGTGTATAAGGAAATCCGGCTTGCTGCCCATCCAACCTCGATTGTATTTGCATTTTTGGGTTGCCTTGTTCTTGTGCCAGCCTATCCTTATAGTGTAATCTTTATGTTTGGCTGCTTGGCGCCCTACATTACATTTCTAAATGCGCGTGAGACGAATGACGCTTGGTACACGACTATCCTTCCGGTAACAAAGCGTGAAAGTGTTTTGGGTAAGTGCCTGCTGATCATTTCTGTTCAGATGTTTCAGTTACTGTTTTCTATCCCATTTGCTTTTCTTCGCAATGCTTTAAACATTGAGAACAATCCCGTAGGGCTGGATGTAACGCTCGCTTGGTATGGCTTCGGCCTTATCGTGTACGCTGTCTTTGATTTAGTATTCTTTCCGACATTCTATAAAAGCGGTTACAAGGCGGGAAGATCCTTTATTTTGGCATCAATCCCTATGGTAGTGTTGATGATTGCGGTGGAGGCAGTCGCCCATATACCGGAGCTCTCTTGGCTGGACAGCTATCAGCCAAAATATTTGCTGATGCAGTTGCCTATTTTGGTCGTAGGAATTATCGGCTATGTGGTATTTCTATCGCTTGTATATCACATTTCTGTAAAATACTTTGATAAAGTTGACCTATAGTGAGTGAGAAAAAGAGAGTTGAATTTGCAAAGAAGGCTAAAGAAAAAGAGTAAATATGTAAGTACCACAATCTGCCGAACGACGGCAAAAGAAAAAAGCCGTCGTACAGTAGACCTATTGACACGCCTAAACTATCACACGGTGGCTTTGAGAAATCAGGGCCGCCGTTCTTTTTTGCTCTCAATAAAGGAGTGACGCCTATACGCCAACACGGCGGCTTTAGGATGGTCATCTTCTGGAAAATGTACATGAGTTTCCTCGATTATTGAGATGGAGTCTTTTCGCTGGGTGACTTGCTCATGAGGCATATCTTCGTAGATTGCTTCTACTTCATCAACAAGGCTTTGTGGGATTTGTCGGTTCATAATGCTAGCAAGGTATTCCGGCACTAAATGCGGATCAAGATTAAGCGGTTCAAGACCTCGCACATATTTCAAATATCCTGTCGAGGCTTTATTTGTAATCAAATATACGATCAATTCGGCTAAAGCATTTCGTTCACTTGCATTTATTGCTTGTAAAGAGCTTTTGGGAAAAGTGTTGAGAAACACTTTTTCTGCAGGTGACCCATCTCTAAGTTCATAAGTGTATAGGTTCAATTCATGTGCTTTTTCTTTGATCAAATCGTAATAGTAGCATAATAATTTACCTAAAGTTCGGCCAATCCGTTCTTTTGCTTCTTCCGAAATATAGGTATCTTCTCCGGAAAAATGAGTTTTGACCATTGAAGCGTCGTAGTATTGCTTTATGAAGTTTTCAAGAGCTGATTTATAGTCATAGGCATCCTCCATGGAATAATTTGAGTATCGTCCATCAGCATAAAAATTCTTCAATAGCACCAGCAATGCATTTTGTTCTTCGGATAGTTTTTTCTTGGTATAACCATTTATTTTGCATTGAAGATGTTGGTGATCATGAATTTTTATTGTTTCTGCAAATTGTTCAATTTCTGATCCGTTATAACTACCGTACATAAAAAGAACACATTTTTGTATCCGCTCCACACTGACTGAGGCGTTATACAAGAACATAAATATTTGGTCATTCAAGTAAACATCCTGTGTCGTATTTAATATTGAAAGTGCATTGTACGCAAATGTTCCTGCGAGGTCTATTTCTTTTCCAATATTAAAATTCTTAAAATACTCAAGTTCAGTCACAATATTATTCCTCCTATTAGCTTATTGGCGTTGTTACAATTTTATCTTTTGTTTTCAAACTATTCAATAAAAGAAAGGATGGTTGCCATTCCAAGAGCCTCTCCTAAAACAATACATACCTGTTCCTGCCGCCTGTATAGGCGGCTTTTTTCATGTCCGGGTAATCCCCGGAGAAATGGAGGCTATATGCAGTTCTTTTCTTCTGCCATCGACACTTTGCAGACCCTCGTTGTGGCCCTCGGCGCTGGCCTCGGCATATGGGGCGTGGTGAATTTGCTGGAGGGCTACGGCTCGGACAACCCCGGTGCCAATGCTCATGTGCCGTAAAGTAACACAATATCAAAAGACAATCAGCCCACACTATTCTGTAATATGTAGGCAATAAGAGAAATTAATCATAGTTACCGAAAATGTAAAAACCTTACTACCATTTGTTCTGTATTTCTCAAATACTTGCAGTATGTCCTATCGTTTTCTCGTGATTTCTTAAATACTCGCTCTATGTCCTATCATTTTGAGCATAAAAATGATAAACTTTCAAGTGGAGGTGAGCCAATGGATCAAATTAAAATTGGAAAATTCATTTCGGAACTTCGCAAAGAAAAGGGTATGACACAGGAACAGTTAGCTGTAAAACTCGGCGTAACACAAAAAAGTGTTTCTCGTTGGGAAACCGGAAAAAACATGCCAGACTTGTCGCTTTTACAATTATTGTCAGCAGAACTAGGCATATCTGTTTCAGAACTTCTTGACGGCGAGAAAATCAGCACTGTTGAAAATAAGAACGTCGATGAAGCAATCAACCAAATTATTGACTATTCGATTAAATTGAAGCGCCATCGGATTTTTAGCTCAAGAGATGTTGATTTTATCACAGGTGTCATTGTAACACTCATTATTGTATTGTTGGTAATAGGCAGTTTTATAAGTGTGCAAACTGTTCCAATGATGATTTTCGGGTTATTCGGAATAATTGTAATTTTTCGACTGATTTTTGGAAGATGTCCAGCTTGCGGAAAGCTACTTCCATTTGCGACAAGAAAGTTAAAGTCATGCCCTTTTTGCGGTGTCAAGTACAGGTAATTAATAAAAGGAGCGTTCTATGGGATTTATAAGTTTATTAGCTTTAGTCGTAGTAGCATTATTGGTTATCATGCTTAAATTTGTGATTGATGGAGTGCGTGAAAAGAACTGGAAGAAATCAATCATTTCAGTAATAGTGTTCTTAGCAGTTATCCTCTTGCTATACTTTGGACTAATTTGCTTTATTACATCTATGTAACATATCGTTTATGAGTAGCAAAGCCAGTCGAGCCAGTCAACGGTCAAGATGAACGGCGCATACTGCGCCGCCGTTGACAGCCCCGCCCGCCTTTGCTGGTAGGCAGACATGGGGCGACAGCAAGGGGTGCTGCCGCCCCACGCTATTATTCAGAGAGGGGGAATTTCCATGACCGAGATTGAAGCCTATCAAGAGTATATCCGGTGCAAGCACAACGCCTTTTGTAAAGCCGTCATTCGCTATGCCGCCATCGGGAAAATCATACGGCTGCGGCAGAAATGGGAATGGGAAATTTCCCTTGACTATCTGACGAATGAGAAGTTTGTCCAGTTTGCCGAGCCGGAGCCGGACGAGGAATACCCCTTTACCGTCTGCGGCCAGACCGTCCTATTTAGCAACGCCGCCCTTGCCGACGCGATCTCTGTTTTACCGGAGCAGACACAGGAAGAAATCCTGCGCTATTACTTTCTGCGCCAGCCGCAGCGCGTAATCGGGGCGTGTATTGGCCGGTCACGCAGCACAGCGGGGCGGCATATCCAGCTTGCCTTGCAGCGGCTACGCGAAGAAATGGGGGTGAGCCAGTATGAGTAGACTTCTCCCCTATGAAACAATCCTCAAAGCCCGTGAGGGCGACTCGGAAGCGGTGAACGCTGTCCTGCTCCACTACGCCGGATATATCCGCTATTTCTCCAAAGTGAACGGGCAGGTCAACGCCGAGGTGGAGGACTATGTGAAGCAGCGGTTAATTGACTGTCAATTCAAGTTCCGGCTCGACGATCCGCCGGACAAGCCATAAAAACTGAATACCCGCCGCCACCAGCGCGGCCAGCGAAAGCAGTAAGTCTTGAAAAAGATTTACCGCTTTTTTGTTGTTCTGCTCCTCTCCCGGCCATTTTGACCCCTGCTGGTTGTAGTAGTAAGTGAGGGGGGATTTTTCTGCATTGATGTTTGGCATTTTGGATGTTTTACCCGTGGTGGAGAGCAAAGGGCAAAATTTTTGCTAGCACCGGGTAGAAACCAATGCGTCCGGTGTCATTTTAGCGAAAGCGGGCAGGAATGCCCTTTGCAGGATTAGTAGTAGCAGAAAAAGAGAAACAAACTTTTGTGGTTGCAGTTTTCCAAAAAAGTGGCCGACGGAAGCAGAGGAAGTTTGCAGTTACGGAGAGCAAGTTTCTACCACGGTGCCAAAATCTGCAATTCTGCGGTTTTACCCCTCGCGGGAAACTTGTTGGGGAGTGCCTTCCCCAAACCCTGCTTTGCGGCTTGCGCCGCTTATCCCCGCCGCGCTCATGCGGCAAGAAAGGAGGTCTCGACCATGCGAAAGAAATACAACACGCCCCACCGCAGCCGCGTTGTGAAAACCCGGCTGTCCGAAGAGGAATACGCCGACTTCACAGCGCGGCTTGCGCCCTATGGTATCAGCCAGTCCGAATTTCTCCGGCAGGCGATACGGCGGGCGACCATACGCCCGGTTGTCCATGTGTCGTCGGTCAATGATGAACTGCTCTCCGCTGTCGGGAAGCTGACAGCCGAGTACGGCAGGATCGGCGGCAACCTCAATCAGGTTGCCCGGTATCTGAACGAGTACGGCGCACCCTACAATGCCCTTTCCGGCGAGGTACGCGCCGCCATAGCCGACCTTGCCGCCCTCAAATATGAAGTCCTCAAGAAAGTAGGTGACGCGGTTGGCAAACACCGTCGTTCATATCCTCGAAAACCGAGAGTACACCGGCTGTCTGGTAAACTTCAAGACAGAAAAGCCCTCTTACAAGGTCAAGCACAGTGTAGAGAACCCCATCGAGAAGCAGGCTATTTTTGAGAACCACCATGAGCCGATCATCGACAAGGAAACATGGGAACGGGTGCAAGAGTTACGCAAACAGCGCAAGCGCCCCAACCGCTACGATGAAGTGGGTCTGTTCTCTGGGATTTTGTTCTGCGCCGACTGCGGCCATGTGCTGTATCAGCAGCGGTATCAGAACAAAGACCGCAAGCAGGACTGTTACATCTGCGGCAGCTACAAGAAGCGCACCCGCGACTGTACGGCGCACTTTATCCGCACCGACCTGTTGACCGCCGGTGTCCTCTCCAATCTCCGGCAAGTGACGGAATATGCCGCCAAGCATGAAAGCCGATTTGTGAAGCTGCTTGTCCAGCAGAACGAGATTGGCGGCAAGAGAAAGACCGCCGCAGCCACCAAGCAGCTTGAACAGGCGCAGGAACGCATTTCTGAAATCAGCCGCATTATCAAGCGGCTGTATGAGGACAATGTAAACGGCAAAATCAGCGACGAGCGTTTCATGGAACTGTCGGCGGATTACGAAGCCGAGCAAGCGGAACTGAAAAAGAGAGCCGCTGCCCTGCAAGTCGAACTGGACAAGTCACAGGCAGCCACCGTCAACGCCGAAAAATTCATGGGCATTGTCCGCAAGCACCTTGCCTTTGAAGAACTGACCCCCACCCTATTGCGGGAAATGATTGAGAAAATCGTGGTGCATGAGTGCAGCTATGACGAGAACGGCACCCGCAGGCAGGATATTGAGATTTATTACAGCTTTGTCGGCAAGATTGATTTGCCCGAATAACCGCCCGACCTATCCGACACAGCCCTAAGTGCCGGATAGGAACGGCAAAATTTTATACACTTTTATTACTTCTTTATCATACATAAGAAAAGAGCCAGGGCATGAAGCAGCTCGTGGCTAATTAGATGTAATAAAAGTGAAGAAAGGAAAAGCACAATCCAGACGGAACCGGCGGTTGTGTCAAGAAATGTTTGTGAGTTCGCAAGAATTTTGCTATAATGAGGACAGAACCCCCTATACAGGGAGAAAGGCGGGAGGACAAATGCACATCAGTTATCAGCCGCTTTGGAATACCTTAAAAGAGCGCAACATGAGGAAAGAGGACTTGCGGCTGGCCGCCGGTCTTACCACGAATATGATTGCCAATATGGGTAAAGGCAAGAACATCAGCATGGAAACGCTGGTTTGTATCTGCGAAACCCTGAATTGTGGTATTTTGGATGTGATTGAGTTGGAACAAGACGAAATTATTACAAGGGCAATAAAGTAACATGTAAGAATTCGTGTATGTTAAGGAGTGCAATGTATTATGAACGAATTAGAAAAATGTATGGCAGGAGAATGGTATGACTGTCATAATGAGATTTTTTTGGAATACAAGAATAACGCAAGAAAACTGCTGGCACGATATAATGCATTGGCATACGACCAGAAGAAAGAGAAAACAGAAATTTTGAAACAGCTTTTTGGAAGTATTGGAACTAATGTATCGGTAGGTCTTCCCTTTATCTGCGATTATGGAAAAAACATTCATATTGGAACTAATGTATCTGTTAATATGAATTGCACCTTTGTGGACTGCAATAAAATTGAAATAGGCAATAATGTACTGATTGCGTCCAATGTACAGATTTATACTGCCACACATCCCGTTGAGCTGTCTGAAAGGCTTACTCCGGATTGGAATCCGGAAAGCGGAGAATATTTCTGCCGTACATATGCATTACCGGTAAAGATAGGAAATGGATGCTGGATAGGGGGTGGCGTCATTATTCTTCCTGGAATAACCATAGGAGACGGTACAGTCATTGGCGCAGGAAGCGTTGTAACAAAGGACATACCGGCAAATTGTGTCGCCGTTGGCAATCCTTGCAAAGTGATTCGAAAAATAAATGGAGTCCTGCAAATAAAAGTCAAGCACCAAAATGAAAAAAGTCCCGCAAAATTTGCGAGACCGAAAAAGGGTGCAACAAATCAGACCGGAGAGAAAGTACCTCACCGGCCAAGGTAAAATTTGGTTGTTAAAAATCAC
>DXXG01000005.1 GCA_019416455.1 Clostridiales bacterium
GGACGGCAAGGCGGAAAGCCGCAACACTCTTTCCGTGGCCACCTATTACAAGGATGCTATTATCCCCGCCATGGAAGGCATCCGGGCTGTGGTGGACCAGATGGAAGTGGACACCTCCGCTGATTTCTGGCCCTATCCCACTTATGGGGACCTTATGTTTAAGGTATAACAGTTCAAATAAAAGTCCTGTAAAACGGACTGAGAGATTTTACTCTCAGTCCGTTTTTTCGTATTTATTTGCATTTGCGTTTTGTTAACTTACAAATGTCCTCCGTGAAAAGTTCCCGCTGGCCCTATGGTTTTATCATCCAGCGTGCAGGATGGATATGGACCTCACTCCATCTGCCGGCTTTGGCGAAACGTTTCCTGCTGATCATAAAAAAGTACGGACAATCTTCAAATTTCTACTTGCAAACCAGTGGGATTTCGAGTATTCTAAATAAAAGTGGTACGTACCTTTTGCCTGCCACATGGAGCGAACTGTTTTACCAAGAAAGGAACTGACCTAGCTATGAGCAAGATCATCGTTAACAAGCTGGACAAGAAAAGCACCATCAACAAAAACATCTACGGCAATTTCTCCGAGCATCTGGGCCGCTGCATCTATAACGGCGTTTTCGTGGGAGAGGATTCCTCCATCCCCAACGTCAACGGCATGCGCACCGACGTGGTGGAAGCCCTGAAAAACATCAAGCTGCCTGTGCTGCGTTGGCCCGGCGGCTGCTTTGCCGATGAATATCACTGGAAGGACGGCATCGGCCCCAAGGAGAACCGCAAGCGCATGGTCAACACCAACTGGGGCGGCGTGGTGGAGGACAACTCCTTCGGCACTCACGAATTCATGGAGTTCTGCCGTCAGGTGGGCTGCGAACCCTACATCAACGGCAACATGGGCTCCGGCACCGTTCAGGAAATGAGCGAGTGGGTGGAGTACATGACCTTCGACGGTGAGTCCCCCATGGCTAACCTGCGCCGGGAGAACGGCCAGGAGGAGCCCTGGAAAGTGAAGTATTTCTGCGTGGGCAACGAGAGCTGGGGCTGCGGCGGCAACATGCGTCCCGAGTACTACGCCGACCTGTACCGCCACTATCAGACCTTCCTGCGCAACTATGGCGACAACAAGCTGTACAAGATCGCTGTGGGCCCCGGCACTCCCGACACTCACTGGACCGACGTGGTGATGCGTGAAGCCGGCAAATACATGGACGCTCTGACCCTCCACTACTACACCGTGCCCCATGACTGGCAGCACAAGGGCTCCGCTACGGAGTTCACCGAGGAAGAGTACTACCTCACCCTGCGGAAGGCCGCCTACATGGACGACCTGATCGTCAGCCACACCCATGTGATGGACCGGTACGATCCTGAGCACAAAGTGGATCTGATCGTGGATGAATGGGGCACCTGGTTCGACGTGGAGCCCGGCACCAATCCCGGCTTCCTGTATCAGCAAAGCACCATGCGGGACGCCATGGTGGCCGCTATCACTCTGAATATCTTCAACCATCACAGCGACCGTGTGGTCATGGCCAACATCGCTCAGCTGGCCAACGTGCTCCAGGCTGTCATCCTCACCGAGGGCGATAAGATGGTGCTCACTCCCACCTACCATGTGTTCGACCTGTTCAAGTCTCATCAGGACGCTACCCTGCTGGGCAGCTTCACCGAGACCAAGGAAATCGGCACCGAAGAGGACAAGGTACAGAACCTGAGTGTTTCCGCTTCCGAGGACAAGGACGGCGTGGTCCATGTGACCGTGGCCAACGTGTCCGCTACCGAGTCCTGCCCTGTGGAGCTGAATCTCCTGGGCCAGGAGCTCTCCTCTGTCACCGGCCGTATCCTGACCGGCGCTATGGACGCTTACAACGACTTCGATACTCCCAATCAGGTGCGCATCCAGCCCATGGAAGGCATCGTGGTGGAGAATGGCGAAGCCAAGTTCACTCTGCCCGCTTGCTCCGTTGCTGAGCTGACCCTGGGATGACAAAACCCATTTGCAAACGCTGTCTGCTCAGGGAACTGGACGGGACTTATTTCCAGTCCATTTATGAATACATCCAGAACCTCCCTGAGGAGCTGAAAGCTGATCCGGAAACCTACGCTGCCCGCCTTGCCAAATGCCGCGCCTGTGACCATCTGGTCAACGGCATGTGCGAGCTGTGCGGCTGCTTCGTGGAAGTCCGAGCGGCCAAGAAGAAACAGCGCTGCGCTCAATCGGCAGAAATCTGGTAAATAACTTTTGGGGATTTATAAAACCGCCCTGTTGAGTTCATTCTCAGCAGGGCGGTTTATTTTGAGATCTTTCTATGTAGTTCAGGCGCAGACTCCGTGGGGCTTTTCCACCACCACTTCTCCTTTGGCTTCCTCCAAATCTCGGATGATCTCACCCACCTGGGGCACAGTGATCCGGCCCTTCAAGGGGTTTTTGATGCTCACCACAGGAGTGGTGATAGTGGCCTCCACCTCGGAGCGCTCAAAAGCTAAGTCAGTGTCCACCATCTCGCAGTTGATCAGCTTCAGCCCCTTGCAGTAGCACAAAGGCTGTGTCCCGATAATAGTGCAGTTTTCTAAGGTCAGGTTCTCGCTGTACCAGGCCAGGTACTCCCCTTTCACCACGCTGTTGCGCACCACCACGTTTTTGGCATGCCAAAAGGCATCCTTGGTATCGAACCGGCAGTTTTCGAACACGGAATCCTCAATGTACTGGAAGGAATACTTTCCCTTGAGCCGGACATTGTCGAAATGGAGCTGGGTGGACCGCATCATAAAATACTCGCTCTCCGCTTCACAGTCATTCATGGTGATTCCCTGGACAGACCAGCCAAATTCTGGAGATACCACGTGGCAGCCCTTCATGGTCACATCACCGCATTCCCGCAGTGCCTTGATACCGTGGAGCTTGGTGTCCTCCAAGGTGATGTGATGGGAATACCACAGCGCCGCCCGGCAAAGTTCCGTCATCTCCGAGTGGCGGACGGTCAGCCCCTCGTCGTGCCAGAAGGGATACCGCAGGTTGAAAAAGCAGTGGTCCACCTCCACGTCTCTGCATTCCTTAAACGCGCTTTCCCCATCGGCGGGACCGTCAAACGCGCAGTCTTTCACCAAAACATCCCGGACCCCGTACAGAGCCCGCTCCTCGTCAAAGGTCTTATTTTGAATGGTCTCCATGCTTTGCCTCCCCTTTCTCCAGTTGATAGGTCAGATAATCCAAACAGCAGATCTGTTGTTCCCGTTCATGGACTTTTTCCAGCAGCCGCTTTCTGTGACGGAAAAGAAGTTCCAACTGCCCCTGGGTGTCTCCCTGGGTCCCCAAGGCTCCAAATCGTTCCACGGTATCCTCGTCACAACCGGCATCCCGCAGATCCCGCATCATGTCCTGCCAGTCATTCATCCCAGGGCCTCCTTCCCGACCTTTTCTACTGTATAGTATAAGCGCCTCAAAGATAAATAGCAATTACTTATTCTCTATGGGTTTTCATAGTTGTTTTTTATGGATATTTCTGTCATACTAGAAAAAAGGAGGCGAGATTATGGAACTACGGGTCTTGCAGTATTTTCTGGCGGTGGCCCGGGAGCAGAACATCTCCGCTGCCGCCCAGTCCCTGCACCTCACCCAGCCCACTCTATCCACCCAGCTGAAAGGTTTGGAAGAGGAACTGGGAAAACAGCTTTTGGTGCGAGGCGCCAAAGGTTCTCGGAAAGTAACCCTCACGGAAGAGGGGATGATCCTGCGGAAGCGGGCGGAAGAAATCTTGTCCCTGGTCCACAAGACCGAGGAGGAGATCACCCGTTCCGACGAGAATGTAGTGGGAGAGATCTCCATCGGCGCGGGAGAGACGGACATCGTCCGATACTTCGCTAGGACCGCCAAAAAACTCCAGCAGCGGTATCCGGATATCCGTTACCGTATTTCCAGCGGCAACGCGGAATATGTGCTGGAATACCTGGATAAAGGTCTCATAGATTTCGGACTACTTTTCGGAGAGACCGACCCACACAAATACAAATCCCTGGAATTGCCCGCCAAGGATATCTGGGGCGTGCTGATGCGCCGCGATTCTCCCCTAGCGGAAAAGGAAACCATTTCTCCCCAAGATTTGTGGGACAAACCCTTGATCGTCTCCCATCAGCGGGGCGGCAGCGACCGCTTGCCTCAATGGCTGGGACGTGACTACCCCCAACTGAACGTGGTGGCCACTTACAACCTGGTGTTCAACGCCTCCCTCTTGGTAGAGGAAGGACTTGGTTACGCCCTTTGCTTGGACAAGCTGATCCACACCAAGGGCACGAACCTGTGCTTCCGTCCCTTTTCCCCTCAGCTGGAAGCCCCCGCCTATATTGTCTGGAAAAAGTACCAGGTATTTTCCAAAGCGGTGGAGACCTTTCTCCGCTGTCTGCGGGAGCTGCTGGAAGAGGAATCCTCCTAAACAAAACACAAAACCGCCCGCCGTGGAACTCTCCCGGCGGGCGGTTATTTGATCGAAAAATGTCAGCTACTCAGAGTGAAACTCCACGAACCTTTCCTTCGGCCCCGATCCGAGGATTCAGGCGGATGCGCACCACTTCCCCATTGCGGGCGTAAACTCCGGAAATAGCTTCATCCCCGTTTCTCAGGAGATCCACTACCCATGTGTCCCCTTCAAAGTGGCCTTCCTCCACTGTGAGGTAATTGAACTGATTGGAAAGGGAACAGCTGAGCCAACGATAGGTGTATTCTTCTTCCGGTCCAGGCCGTGAAACGATCTCCACCGCCACGTTATCCCCGGTAAGGTAGAACTCATGCTCCCCTGTCTGGATCAAGATCCCTCTCCCCCTAGACAGAGGGATATCCCGCTCTGAAAAACTGCATCGGGCATCAAATAGGACGTTGATCCTGTACTGGGGCAGCTGGATCAACTGCCGATCCATGGCTTCCTCCTGGATCAACCCGTGGATCCTTCCCGTCCCATGGTACTGGACCAACAGGGGCGCCACAGCCTGGACCATACGGAAGGAAACGGCAATGTCTTTTAGATCCTGGCGTAACTCTCCACTGCTGTCCAAAAAACTCTCCGCCCCAAAGCAGCAGATCCCGATGGCTTCGTACTGGGCTGCAGCCCGGATCACGTTCAAAGCGGAGCTGGCCTCTTCGTACCAGCTTTCCGGAATGAACAGAGCGTTGTCCTCCCGGGAATAGGCTTGACAGAAGTGGGTGTAATGATCCCGGGTGATTACGTAAATATCCGGGCAAAGCAGATCAATAGAAGGTGCCGCTTTTTTCCAAATATCCATCGCCCGCACAGTGGGACCGCCAAAGTTGTAGGAAAGTCCGCCCTCCCCGTAGGGATGACCGATCATGGCGTTGACGATCATGGGCAGATCGTAGATCTCCTTGCCTGCTTTAGCCACCTGTTCCACATACCGGGCCTGATGCCAGGCGGTAAAGACCTCATTGGCGTAGCGACCAAACCGACCCCGCCAGGAGTCATCTGCCAGCAACGCCTGGCTGTCGGGAATCTCTATTCCCTCCAGTTCTTCGGGCACAGGCTGCTCAAAATCCCTTTGAGCCAGTGAGGAGTAATCCCGGTCCGTTCCTCGCAGTCCTGTTTCATTCTCCACCTGAACCGCTACCACTGTGCCGAAATCCTCATCCTCTTCCCGGACGCATTTCATCAGCTCTAGAAAAGCTTTCCGATCCGCTTCCAGGGTTGCCTGACAGTGAGGAGACAGAGAGGGCACAGGAAGACCGTCAGGTTCTTCCGCCAGCCGGTAGGTCTCAGGATTCTGTTTCACATATTCAGGCACATAGGTGGGATGACCGTTTTTGTTGGCGCCGAACCAAAGAAGGATCAAGTAAAGCCCGGCCTTTCTGGCGGTGCGGATCAATTCCCGAACATGGGAAGTGTCGTACACCCCTTGCTCCGGTTCCAGCCAATACCAATAGACAGGCGCTTCCAAAAGATTTCCGTGGATCTCTTTAATGGCCTTGATAGCTTTTTCCATCAAAGGGGTGCCTGTGGATGAATTATGACACTGCAAGCCTGTCAAAAGCAAAGGTTCCCCCTGCTTGTTTTTAAAAAAGGTCCTCAATGACGCTCCTCCTTTCTCACTCTCCCAGCGAAAACTGTTCTCGTTTATTACTCCTCACCGTTTCCGCTGGCCGCTTCCAAAATCTCCACCTCATAGGCGGGCAGACGCACTTCTCCATCCCAATGGTTTCCGCTGAGCATACCGTGGCCTTTTCCGGGGAACGTAACTTCCTCCCAGGTGGTGTTCACGTAGAGAGTCTCGCCGCTTGCCAAGTTTCTGGCCACCACGCCTCGGGGCAGCCCCGGGAAAACAGGACCCATGCCGCACACTTTTTCCAGCAGTTTGCGCAGCATCCCGTCATCGGCAGGAACACCTACATAGATGGCTTTTCCCTTCCCGTAGCTGTTGCAGCTGATTGCCGTAGTCATGGGACTGTCCGCGCCCTGGTAGGAAGCCAAAGTCTCTGCCGTGGTGAGTTCCAAAAACTCGTGGTAATCGATCTTTTCCAGCCAGGTCTCCCCATCGGCTGTCAGGGAAACCTCCCTGCGGCGCAGCGTCATGGGTTTCTTTTCCAAGCTGCCTACATTGATGGAGGAAACATGGGTCACCGCCCGGTCAAATCCCCTGACTTTCACGCCGAACACATCGCACAGACTGCCGGGCAGCGAGGTGTCAAACGCCTGATTGTCCTGGTTCACTTTCGCGGACAACGCGGTCATGATCACCGTAGCGCCGCCTTCCAGCTGCCGGCAGATAGACTCCTTCATCTCCGGGGTGATCTCCGCGTTTCCGGGAAGGATCAACACAGGATACTGGTTCTCTATGTTCCGCAGATCCACCAGAGCACAGTCGCGGTTGAGCCGGTACGCAGCAGTAAACGCCTCCATAGCCTGGTCACGATGAGTCACAGCGTAATAGTCTTTGGCGTACTCGCTGATGAGTAAATCCTCAAAGGAATAGGCAATGGCTATCTCCGGCTGACGCTTTCTGGGGAACAGTTTCTTTTCTTCCAGAAGTTTTGCCTCCTGGGCGATCCGCTGAAACTCAGACAGCTTCCAGCTGGGCTCTCCATCGTGATCCAGCAAGCCGAAAAGATACTGCTCCTCGCCTCCCAGCATAGCCCGCCAAGTCCAGGCAAGGATGGTCTGACTGCCGTAGGCGTAAGTGAGATAGGCGTACATCCGCATGGCGCCCCGGGGACAGCCATAACCTCCATTGCCGCCCACCTGGAATTCCAGGTTCCAGTCGGGCAGGGGATTCTCCACCACACGATGGATATTGCAGAAGCAGGCTCCAATGATTCCCTGTTCGTCCTCCGGATTGATCCCGGGGTAGAATCCCTGGCCGGAGAAATCCGTCAGGCGGCGCCAGCTGTGGTTGTAATCGAAGCCTACCTCCGGGTTTTCGGACCAATGATTGGAAGAGACCGGCACGCCCGGTGCGAACTGATTGACGGTATCTTTCAGGCCCGCCATATAGTCCACCAGCTCTTGGGAGAAGAACCGGCGCATATCCAAATACCGTTCCGGAGCCCCCACAACATTCCCGCCAATGGGAAAATCTACCTGTTCAAAGGACTGGAGTTTCCGGCTCCAACGGTGACCAGCCCAGGCCCGGTTCAGCTCCTCCACAGTGCGGTATTTCTGTTTCAGCCAGATCACAAACCGATCACGGGCAGTGGGACTGTATGAAATGTACCCGGAACCCAGCTCATTGCACAGGCCAAAGGCGAACAGCGCCGGGTGAGAAGCGTACCTCTTGGCCATGGTAGCGGCTAAACGGTAGGCGTACTCCCGGAAATGGGGATCACCCACGTCCTCCATATAGCGGAAATGGGCGTTTTGCCGGATGCCATTCCGGTCCACGATGTCGATGGAGGGGAACTTCTTGTGGAGCCAAGTGGGCGCGGGCCGGGTGGGAATATCCAAAAACACTCCAATTCCCCGTTCCTGGCAAAGGTCTATCACCTGGTCCATCCAGTCAAAGGTGAACTTGCCTTCCTCCGGTTCAAAGCTGTCCCAGCACAGATGACCCAAACGCACCACGGTGAACCCGGACTGCTGCATCAGGTCCAGATCGTGGGCCCAGCGCTCCCGGGGCCAATCGTGAGGGTGGTAGTTGGTTCCTATGTATAATGCATCTTGTCGGATCGGTTTCATGTACTTCATCCCCCTTGTTGATAATGGAGCGTCCCGCTTTTTTGGGAGTCGATCATCCCCAGCGAAACTTACCGCCTTACAATAGCAAACACATTTCCGAAAAACAACCGCACTTATCCCACATTGAACCACCAAAAATCAGACATTTGAGAAAAAAACTCTGATTTTCAAGTATTTCGCAGCGGATCTTTCGGGTATTCTCCCCGCTTTTGGAGTGCTACAATGCAGACAAATCAAAATATTAACGATTTATGAAGCCACTCTCGCACGAAATTTCTGGAAGAGGTGAGGTCCTATGTCTCAAGCAAGCAAAACCATAGGCCGCGAAAATTCAAGCGGCAGTATCCGAAAAAGACGGCAAGGGAAATTATTGTTTTTCATGATCCTCCCTTTTCTTATATTAAATTTCCTGTTCGCCTACTTTCCCCTTCACGGTTGGATCTACGCCTTTTTCGACTACCGGGCGCCTTTGAAGCTGAGCCAATGTGAGTTTGTGGGACTCAAATGGTTCACCATGCTGTTTTCCAACCCCACCCAGATGACTCAGCTTGGTCAGGTGATGATCAACACCTTCGCCATGAGCCTGCTGAACATTGCCACCTCCATTCTGCCTTTGATCTTCGCCATTTTTTTAAGCGAGATCCAAAGCAAATGGTTCCGCAAATCCGTCCAGACCCTGACCACTCTGCCCAACTTCATCAGCTGGGTTCTGGTCTACTCCGTAGCTTTCAGCCTCTTCTCCAACTCCGGCATGGTGAACAGCGTTTTACAGCAGCTGGGCATCATCTCCGAGCCCTTGAAATTCTTGGACAGTGACAGCCACACTTGGCTTTCCATGATCCTTTGGAGCACCTGGAAAGGACTTGGATGGAACGCCATTATGTATCTGGCTGCCATCACCGGCATCGATCCCGGCTTATATGAAGCGGCAAAGATCGACGGCGCTGGACGTTTTCGGCTCATGTTTCACATCACGCTGCCGGAACTTCTCCCCACATTCTTTGTGCTGCTGATGCTCTCCATCGCCAACTTCCTCAACAACGGCATGGATCAGTATTATGTGTTCCAGAATTCCTTCAACAAGACCCACATTCAGGTTTTGGACCTCTATGTGTACAACATCGGCATCACCGGCGGGAGTTTCTCCCTTTCCACCGCCATCGGCATGCTGAAGAGCCTGGTCAGCATCGTACTGCTGACAGTGGTGAACTTTGCGTCAAAACGCATCCGGGGCGAGTCTCTCATTTAACTTTGAAAGAATGGAAGGGAATAGTATGACATCCAACATTGCATCTAAAAAGAGAAAGATCTCTAAAGGGGACCTGCTTTTCAACATCATCAACTACTCCGTGTTCGCTCTGTTCACGTTGATCTGCGTTTACCCCTTCTACTACTTGATCATCAACACCATCAGCGCCAACAACCTCAGCGCCAATGGTTCCATCAATTTCTTCCCCCAGCAGATCCACTTTCAAAACTATATCGATGTTTTGCAGCTGGACGGACTGCTGACTTCCACCTGGATCTCCGTTGCCAGAACAGTCTTGGGCACTTTCTGCACGGTGTTCGCCTCCGCGTTCCTGGGGTTCATGTTCACTCAGCAAGACCTTTGGAAACGCAAGCTCTGGTACCGGATGATCGTGGGGTCCATGTATTTCAATGCCGGCTTGATCCCCATGTACCTGACCATGTACAATCTTCATCTGACCAACACCTTCTGGGTCTATGTGATCCCGGCTATCGTACAGCCCTTTAACATCATCCTGGTCAAGACCTATATGGAATCCCTCCCCCCGGCCCTTCAGGAAGCGGCTGAGATCGACGGTGCGGGCGTGTTCACCATTTTCCTGCGGATCGTTCTCCCCACCTCCACCCCCATTATGGCCACCATTGCCATTTTCGCCGCGGTAGGACAATGGAACTCCTTCCAGGACACCTTGCTCTACGTCACAGACCAGAAACTGTTCTCCCTTCAATACCTGCTGTATCAGTACATCAACCAGTCCAACTCCCTGGCTACCTTGATGCGCAGCAGTTCTGGCGGCACCTCCATCAATACCGCCGCCCTGGCCACACAGCAAACCTCCACCTCCGTGCGGATGACCGTTTCCGTCATTGTGGTGATCCCCATCTTGTTCGTGTATTCCATCTTCCAAAAATACTTTGTCAAGGGTATTATGATCGGCTCTGTAAAGGGCTGACACTCAATACACATTTCTCTTAAGGAGGACGAAAAAATGTTGAAGAAGCTCACAAGCGCATTGCTGTGCGTCGCTATGCTTGCCTCCATCATCGGCGGCTGCTCCGACAGCACCAGCAGTTCCGGAAGCAGCGGGGACACCAGTTCCTCTGGCGCGTCTCAATCCTCGGAAAGCTCGGAGGGTACCGCTGAAGCGTCCGAAACCACCTACGATGAATTTCTCACCATCGACGTCTATGACGCTCAAGCCAACTATTCCGGCATCCAGGGCGGCTGGGTCGGAGAGATCATCAAAGAGAAGTTCAACATGGAGCTGAACATCATTTCCGAGGACGGCAGCACTTTCCAGACACGAAGCGCCGCAGGCAATCTGGGTGACATCGTTCTGGCTTCCGCTCAGGGCGGTCAGCTTCAGGACCTGGTCACGGCTGGGCTGATCCAGGACATGACCCCTTACCTGGACGGTCAGGAGACTCTGGAATCTTACATGAACGCCATTGAGACCACCAGCAGCCTGGTGGAGGAGGATGGTCTGTGGGCCGTTCCCTCTGAGGTATCCACCCGCAGCGCCACGGAGCCTTTGGGCGGCACCGATCCCAACAGCGGCGCGTACATCCGCTGGGACCTGTACAAAGAACTGGGCTACCCGGAAATGGAGACCTTGGAAGACCTGCTCCCCGTGCTCCAGGACATGCAGGAAATCGCAGGCACCAGTGATTCCGGCCAGCCTGTCTACGCCATCTCCCTGTTCAAGGATTGGGACAGCAACGGCATGGGCAACGCCGGCGCCTTCACCTCTTGGTACGGCTACGACAGCGTCAATTACGCCATGTTCAAGGCGGACGGTTCCGGAGAGATCGAGGACATGCTGTCGAAAGACTCTGAATACATGCGCGCTCTGAAGTTCCTGTTCCAGGCCAACCAAATGGGCCTGGTAGATCCCGAATCCACCACGCAGAACTATGACACGCTGGTAGGCAAATATCAGGACGGTTCCGTGCTGCTGGGCCTCTTCCCCTGGATGAGCGCCACTTACTACAACACCGACGCTCACCTGTCCGAAGGCAAAGGCATGTACATGGCCGAGATCAAGGACCAGACCATCCGTCAGTGGGGCTGCTACGACGAGGGCAACACTGAGATCGTGGCCATGGTAGGCAGCAAGGCTCAGGATCCCCAGCGCATGGTGGATTTCATCAACTGGCTGTACTCTTCCGAGGGTATTTCCGTTTGCGTCAGCCGTTACTGCGGACCTGAAAACGTTCTGTACACAGTGGAGGACGATGGCCCTGTTCTGACCGATCTGGGCAAAGAGTGCTTCATCGACGGCGATGGGACCATGCCTGAAGAATACGGCGGCGGTTCCTGGCTGGACGGCTCCGCTCAGTTCAGCTACAAGATCGTCTCCGCAGGCGAGATCAACCCTGATACTGGCTATACTTATGACCCCACTCTGTGGGATTCCTACTCCGAACTGAACACCAACCCCGTACTGGAGGATTGGCAGGAGCACATGGGCGCAACCAACCCTGTGGAATATATCAACGAAAACGGTCAGGCCATGACTTCTCCCGGCATCAGCTTTGTCAGCGAGCCTGATTCCACTGAGATCGAAACTCTCCGTTCCCAGATCAACTCCGTGGTGGTGGAGAACTCCTGGAAAGCTGTGTTCGCCTCTTCCGAAGAGGAATTTGATTCCTACATCGACAATATGATCGAGACCGCCAACGGTCTGGGCTACGCCGATGTATTCGCGGTGGACAAGGCCAACGCGGAAGCGAGAAACGGGCACAGTGGGCTGAAAAGACAGATTCTTGATCCTTTCCACTTTTTGAAATCACTTTCTCATCTGGCATCCATATAGAAAGGCCCCCCGGCAACTCGCCGAGGGGCCTTTCGGTTTTCCACGTTTGCCTCGTACTCTGTGGAAAATAAGAGGGGCATTTCATATTACAAGGGGAGCAAAGGCAGCAGCAATGTGGCGCAAGTGCCTTCTCCTTCCCTGCTCTCCAGAGAGAATCCAAATTCATCTCCGTAAAACAGTTTGATCCGCTGGTAGATGTTGAATAGGCCAATATTGTAGGTGACCATCTCCCCATCGCTTCCAGCGATATGGCTGCGCAGACGCTCCATTTCCTCCTGGGTGATCCCCACGCCGTTATCCTCGATGCGGATCACAAGACGCCTGTTTTCTTCCTGAGGCTCTACGGAAATGCGGATCATCCCTTTGCGGGGGCTTTCCTTGATCCCATGAGAAACAGCGTTTTCCACAATGGGTTGGAGCAGCAAGGGCAGGATCTGATACTGAGACGGCTGGAAGTCGTCGGGGACCTCCACGGAGTAATTCACTTTATCGTCAAACCGCAGCTTTTGGATCGCCAGATAATTCTTTACATAGTCCAACTCTTTGGCCAAGGTAGTTTGAGAGGTTCCGGTATTCTCCAACACATACCGCATAGTCTTTCCAAACAGGGCCGTGGCGCCCGCCACGTCTTTCGATCCCTCACAGAGAGCCATCATGCGGATTGTCTCCAGCGTGTTGTAGATAAAATGGGGATTAATCTGACTTGCCAGCAGTTTGAATTCCATTTTCTGCTGTCGGTTGACCAACTCCTGTTCTTTCAGCTGAGACAAGTAGATCTTGGCCTGCTGCTCTTTCACGTTGGCGATCATGTTTTGCAAGTCCACGAAAATGACGGAAAGCTCATCGTCTCCCTTGAAGGGCTCAATGGCGTTGAAATCTCCCCGGGCAGCGTCATGCATGGCGTTTTTCAGATGATTCACCCTTCGCGTGAAGTACTTGGTGAACACCAAGATCATCATACAGGGCACTACCACAGAAATGGCAAGCACCGTCATGCTGAGAAGCAGGAAATTTGAAATATAGCCGGGAGCGGCAAAATCCAGAGAGACGAAATACAGGGTGAAATCGTCGGCTTTATAAGGTGTGAAACTGGAAATATAAGAATAGCCTTCCCGACCTTGATACTCCAATTTTCCGCTGCTTTGGAACAGCTTTGTGTCATAGTCGATAGGAGCGGTCTCCTGGGTACCCTGGAGGGAGCGCTGGGTACAGAAAAAGATAGGGTCCTGGTTGATGGAAACCGAGATAAACAGGTTGTTGTTCTGGATCCTGTTTTTCACGTGATTGTTGCTCATGCGGATCACCAAGATGGCAGGCTCCTGCTGATCGGTAAAGGGAAAAGAGCGGACCATGGTCAGTTCCGGATCTCCACCCCCGGATTGATCGGAAGCACTGCTTTCCCAATAAACGCTCCCTGGGATCTCCACTTTCTCAAACCACTCCTTCACCTGCTCCGTGGAAGCGGATTGGATATACCCTGAGGTGGGAAATTGAGCATTGGCAGAATAGACGCGGATGGATGAGATAGAAGCGTTATTGGAAAACGTGGTGGTCAGCCGGTTATATCCGTTGCAGGCAGACCGTACTTCCTGCTCGGAAGTATAGTCCCCTTGCAGGATCTCCCGCAGCTGGGAATCCATCAGGATGTCCTCGGAGATATTGTAAAAATTCAAAGTGGCGTCGAACAGGATGGACCTGGCCCGGGTATTGTCCGACTCAAGCTGTTGGTAAGCTCTGTCGTGCAGGATATTCACCGTCTGCTTCATGGTGAACAACCCCAGCACCAAAACGGGAAACACGATCGTCAGACAGAAAACCAGGTAGATCTGGTTTCGGATCTTCAAGTGGCTCAAAAAGGGGATGTGACGGACCTTCTTCTGAAGCACCCTCAGCCCCCCTTTATCTGTTTTCTGTATTCCGCGGGGCTGACCCCCTCGTATTTTTTAAATTTGGTGGAGAAATAGTCCACATTGCTGTACCCCACCTTGTCCGCCACCTCGTAGATCTTTAAATCTCCTCTCTGCAACAGCTCTTTGGAATTGCGGATGCGCAGCTGGTCCAAGTACGTGTTGAAGCTCTTCCCTGTTTTCTGTTTGAAAAGCTTGCCCAAATAGGAGCAGTTATAGCCAAACAGAGGCGCGATGTTCTCCAGCTTCAGAGGATTCATGTAATTGTGATCGATATAGTGGAGGATGTCATCCAAAACGCTATCTTTGGTATAATGACCGATACAGCTCATGATCAGCTCAAACTGCTCGGAAAAGAACTGGATCACCTCATAGAGATACCGGCGGCTCTGGATATAATCCATCACCCAGCTGTTGGATGGAAAGGGAATGGTGACATTGCTGTACAGCCGTATGATCTGGCCCTTGATCTGCAAATACAGATCCGTCAGGAAGTAGAGCGTCTCCTTCTGGTCATAGCGGACATTGGACAAACGCTCTTCCAGCTCCCGCAATTTCTCTGCCAACATGTTCCTGTTAAAGCTCTGCAAATACCGCAGCATCAGCCCGCAATATTCCTCGATCAGAGCCGCGTCCAGCGCCATAGGGGATGCTGTTTCCTTGGGCAGCTGCTCATATCCCACAACGTGCTGTTTCTGCTCGCTGAAAAACTTCCGGGAAAGGAGCAGATCTGCGTCCTCGTAGGAAAGATGGATCTCCGCCAAAGCTGAGACCGGCCGGCCATAGGTCATAAACACCGTATCCAAGGCGGTGGGAAGGGAATTGCTGGACTGTTCCCAGTACCCTTCGATCAAGGAACGAAACCGCTGGATCATACTCTCTCCTTTGAGGAGGACCGCCTGAACATGACCGATGGTGATCTGGTCGAACAGATGCTGCTCCCGGTTATTGACCCGCAAAAACCTTTCAAAGGAGAAACTTGTCCCCTCTTGCTGGGACAAGTCCTTTTCGTAAAGCACCACCTGATACGGCACAGAAGCGGCTGTAATATCCACCAGATCCAGCAGAGCCACATGGGAGGGATCCAAAAACAGGTCTCGGAGGATAGTTTCCCTGGCCCGCTGATAATAGTTGGAAGCGGCCGCCTTTTTTCGGGATTCCTCGGCGATCTCCTTTTGCAGCTTTATCAGGACCTGTTCCAGCTCCTGCTCGTCAATAGGCTTTGTGAGATAATATTCCACCCCCAGACGGATGGCTTCCTGGGCGTATTTGAAATCGGAATAGCCGCTGAGGATGATCACTTTCCCTGAAAATCCTTGCTCTCTGGCCCGCTGGATCACCTCCAACCCGGACCATTTGGGCATGCTGATGTCTAACAGCACCACGTCAGGCTTTTGGATTGCCATGAACGAAACGGCCTCTCCCCCATCGGCGGCCTCTCCGGCGATCTGATATCCCAACGCTTCCCAATCCACGATATTTCTCAATCCTTTGCGGATCTTTTGTTCATCGTCGGCGATCAGAATGCGAAGCATGGACCTTTCCTCCTTTTGTTCATGGTTTTCATCATACAATATTGTGAAAAAATTTGTCAACAACCGCCCCGGCATTTCCCAAATTATCAAAGGAAACATATCTAAAAATAAAGGATTTTTTCAGGACCTGCGTCCATGAAAAAAGGCCGGACATAAAATGCCCAGCCTTTTATTAAGTATAGACCGTTTACGGTTTCATCCAAGTGAGCGCGATCTGGTACAGGTAATTTCCCTGAGGGATCCGATACTCGGGATGGATGTTTTTGGTCCAGCCTGTATCGCCGCCCAAACCAGCGTGGAATCCGTCGATGGTCAGTTCAACGCCTTGACTCTCACCCAGCTGATCCTGATAGTCGGCGGCGTCATACTGCTCCACTGTCCAGGGCAGAGCGGAGAAATGGAAGGGCACGCTGCCCGTCACCCGCAGGCCCCAACCCTGGCTGTCAGTGATCTCTAGCCAGCGAACGTCCTCCCGACCGCCGCACTCACAGGGACGCACGTAAGGCACATGGAATTCCGCCGCAGTGCCGGAGTATTCTCCCACGAAGGCGGCGCTCTTTCGGTCAGCGTAGCACTCCTGAGGACCTCTGCCGTACCAGCGGATGTTTTCAAAGCCCTTGTCCAGATGGAAGCTCTGGCCGATCCGGGGCAGGGTTTCCAAATCCAACCCATTGACCGCCTGGGTGGTGATCTTCATCCCTTTGGCGGTGATCTGATACTCCCGGTTTACGGTCAGCTTACCCTCGCAGTAAGACAGCCGCTCCTCCAAGATTACGCAGGTCCCCACCTTGGTCACATGGACAGATTCCACCTGAGCCTTCAGCCCGTCCAAACCAGCTGCCTTCCAGTCGTGACCGTAGCTGTTGTCCCCCTGGCCCTCATCGATGCCGGTGAGCGCCCGGTAGAACCGGTCCTTCACCTGGGAGAACAGCTCTTTTCCCTCTACCTGGCAGGAAACCAGTCCGCCTTGGGCAGGATCGTAGAGGACTCGCAGTCCTTCCCCTGTTACCAGGATAGCGGATCCTTCCTCCGTCACTTCCAACGGCTTCTGGGACCAGAGGTCCGCAGTTTCCGAATACACGCCGGTACCTTCCGCAGGCAGTTGCAGCTTATACACCAGATGCCCCGCCGGCGCCCAGGGAGATTCCTCCTTGGTGGTGACATACAGGTTGCAGAAGGCCTCTCCCTGAACCAACTTCCGGTCATAGGGCAGGTTCAGGACGGTCTCCCCGCCGGGAACAACACGAACGCCTTCTAAAACGCCTCGCTCCACGGTCTTGCCGTCGCACACCAGCTCCCAGGAAAATTCCAGATCGGACAAGTCGGAGACAAACTGCTCGTTGTAAAGGTGGTAAGCGCCGCCCATGCCGTGCCAGCTTTCGTATTTCACATAGATCGGCGCCTGGCACACCTTCACTTCCTCGGCGGCGGGCTTTTCCTCCAGATCCGCGAACACGATACCATTGAGGCACATGTCCGGCACAGGGTCGGCCACGTCCTCTCCGAAAGCTCCTGCGTACCGGAAAGGAGCCTTGCCGTCCTCTCCCGGCTGGATTAACGCCTTGTCAGCGAAGTCCCACAGGAACCCACCCTGGAACCGAGGGTATTTCCGGATCAGGTCCCAATACAGGGCGAAGTTCCCGTTGCTGTTGCTTTTGGCGTAGGCGTACTCACACATGATAAAGGGCCGTTCATCGTCACTGGCCATGCACTCCTCCACCCAGTCCTGGGTGGGATACATGGGGGCCAAAATATCGCTGGTACCCTTGAGAGACCCACCGGATTCGTACTGCACCGGACGGTCGTCGTAGAACTTGAGCCAGCCGTACATAGCCCCATGGTTGGCGCCCACGCCGGACTCGTTGCCCAGGCTCCAAACGATGACGCAGGGGTGGTTTTTGTCCCGCAGGCACATGCGGATGCCCCGGGCCATGTAGGCGTCGGTCCACCGGGGATCGTCGCTGAGCCCGCCTCCGTAACCATGGGTCTCGATGTTGGCCTCGTCCACCACGTAGAGACCCAGCTCATCGCACAGGTCGTAGAAGGCGGTGTCCTTGGGGTAATGGCAAGTACGAACCGCGTTGAAGTTCAGCGCTTTCATCTTTAAAAGCTGAGCCCGAAGCTCCTCTTTGGACACAGCCCGGCCTGTGTAAGGGCTATGCTCGTGGATGTTGGCGCCCCGGATGATGAGCCGCTTCCGGTTCAGTTCCAAAATACCCTTCCGGATACGCACTTCCCGGAATCCCACCCGGCAGCTTTCCAAATCGATGCAGTTTCCTTCCTCGTCCAGCATCTCCAAGGTGAGGGTATACAAAGTGGGGGTCTCGCAGTTCCACAGCTTGGGGCTCTTCACGGGAATCACTTCTTCCAGCACGTTCAGCGCCTGAAGGTAGAACCCGTACTCGCAAAAACGCTTGGAGACGAATTCCGTCACCTGCTCTCCCTTGGGGTCGAACAGGGTGAACCGCACACGGCACTCCCCGAACAGAGGCACGGTCATGTCGGGCCACACCCGTACCCGGAGAGAAGCCTCCTCCAGAGTCTCCCCAAACCGGGTCTGCACCTGGAAATCCTCCATGTGGCGGGGAGATTTGCAGTAAAGTCCCACGTTCCGGTAAATGCCGTGGAGGTGCCAATAGTCCTGGTCCTCTAAGTAGCTTTGGGGGCTATACCGGTACACCTTTACCGCCAGCAGGTTGTCCCCAGGCTTCACCAGACTGGTCACGTCGAATTCGGCATCCAGCTTGCTGTCCTCGGAAAAGCCCGCTTCCTGCCCATTGACAGCCAAGGTGAAGGCGGTCTCCACTCCCCCAAAATGGAGGTACATCTTTTTCCCATCCCAGGAGTCGGGCAGCTGGAACTCACGGTAAAAGCACACGGTCAGGTTGTCCTTGGGCACCAGGGGCGCGTTCAGCTTATAGTTGCCCCGCTCCAGCTCCACTTCAAAGCTGCGGTCCTGTTCTCCCCGGGCAAAGGGGTAGATCACATTGGTGTACACTGGCTTGCCTACTCCATGCATCTCCCAGCTGGAGGGCACCGGCATGGCGGCCAGATCCTCCAAACCTTTCTCCGGGCTGGCCCAGTCCTGAGGGACCGCTTCCGGCGCGGGATAGGCAGCGTACTTCCACAAGCCATCCAAGCTCAGAGAAAATCTGGTGCTTTCCCGGTCCATGGCTTTGGCTTGCTCCAAAGTCTCGTATGCCCCAAAGGGAGCGTGCATCTTCACCCGGCTCACCGAGCTGATGATCTCTTCCTGTCTCACGGCGTTCTCCTCCTTTTCCTTACCCCTTCAACTGTCCCCGCTCACCGGGAGCCACGGCATACAGCTTGCCATCTTCCTGGAACCACACCGTTTGGGCGGTGGGGTTGTAGAAGGACATGCCATCGGCGGAGAACTCCTGTGCCCGGACGGCTTCCACATAGCGGCACAGTTCCATGTTGGTGCAGTACCAGATATCCTCCCGTCCCGCCATAAAGGCCACGAAGTCCTCGATCACATTCCAGCAGTCGCCCCAGGCAAACTCATAGCTGTGGCCCCAAACATAGAACAGGGTCATGCCCATGCCGGTAAAGTTCAAAAACCGCTGGGCCAGCTCCATCATCTGGGGGTCCCCATGATGGCAGGTGGGATGCCACTCCATAAAATCGGCGGGCACGTGGAAATCATGGGTGCTCACCACGGTACGGGAATACTTGATGCCCTGGGCCTTGGCCGCCTGAATGATCTCCGGGGAATACCGGCCAAAGGGATAAGAGAATCCCTGGACCAGGTCCCCGGTCAGCTCCTCCAACACTTTCCGGTCCTGGGCCAGTTCCCAGCCGGTCCGGGCGGCAGGGGCGGACATAGGCTGCAAATGGCTGACTGTGTGGCATGCCACTTCATGGCCCTTGTACAGCTCTTTCACTTCCTCCGGAGTCACGAAATCCCCGTTATCAGCGTGCTTGCCCAAGGTGCCGGAATTCAGGTGGAAGGTGCCCTTCACCCCGTAGCGGTTGAAGATCTCCACCAGTTTGCGGTCAAATACTCGGCCGTCGTCATAGCTAAACGTCAGCGCCTTTTCCAGGCCGTTGGGATATAAAAATTTCATTGAGATTCCTCCCTGTCATGTGACATTTCGTCCCGCGGCTCATTCCGCAGGGCCTTTTCCCTGTTATGATAGCACAAAGCGCCCGCCTTTTCCACAAAAATGAAACCTTGCCTTTCAAAATTAGCCCGTCTTTTCACAAAATCCCAAAGGCGCTTCCATCGTAACTTTAAGATTTCGTTTACAATAATTTGATAGATTTCTCTTTTTTCTGATGCTATACTAAAACCAGAAACAAACTAAGGAGGTAAGCGCCCATGAAAGCGCCCATCACCTTCCTCACGTAAAAAGAAAACAGCCGCCTTTGCCGGGGACCTCTCTACACTCCCGGCAGGGGTAGGCTGTTCTTTGTTTCTGGAAAGGAGAGACCACCCATGATCCCATGCCAGTCTACCTGCGGCCATTACTGCGAGGGCTGCCACAAGCAATGCGCCAAATGGAAGCTCCTCCAAGCGAAAAACCGCGCGGAAAATCAGAAAAAGAAGGACTATCTCCAATATTATAATCAGGTCAGCGGCGTCATGCTCCGGCAGTTTCTAAGCATGCAGCCCAGGGCCTATCATCGTTGAAATCACTCTATGGCTTACATAAAGAAAGGGACCGCTGTCAAAAAGCAGCAGTCCCTTTTTCTATTTGGATCCGATCTTAAAACTCTACTATTTTTGATTACCTCATTTGCCGATCCAGTCTCTTTGGAGCCGTCACCCCATGACGCTCCTTGGCAGCTCACTCTTTTAGGGCTGCTACGATCTGATCGGTCTGCATGCCCCGGGAGCCTTTTACCAGCACGGCGTCCCCTTCCCGGAGCGTCTCTTTCAGATAGGCGATCGCCTGGGTATTGTCCTCAAACCACTGGGCACCCTCACCGTAACCGGCGGCGATATCCTTTGCCAAGGGCCCCACGCCTACCAACAATTCCACGCCTTTCTCTCGGGCGTATTCTCCCACCTCGCGGTGGCCCTGCTGGGAAAACTCTCCCAGCTCCAGCATATCCGCCAGCACAGCCGCCCGCTTACCGGTCACCTTCCGGCTCTGGAGCACGTCGATAGCGCTGCGCATGGAATCAGGGCTGGCATTGTAACTGTCGTCGATGATGAGCAGGCCGTTGGCCTCCACCACCTGCTGACGCATAGCCGGCGCCTTGTAGGCGGAGATGGCCCGCACAGCGTCCTCAGCGGGGACTCCCAAATACCGGGCCACCGCCATGGCCGCCAGGGCGTTACGCACGTTGTGCTCTCCAGCAGCGGGGACGAACAGCTCTGTTTTTTCCCCAGTGGGGGACTGGCAGGTGAAGAAGGTGCCTTTGTCAGCCTCGTTCAGACCGTGGGCTCGCCAATCACAGTTAGGCCCCAGACCAAAAGTGACCACCTTGTTCCCCAGCGTTTCTTTCAGGGTGGGCAGCAGGTCGTCGTCTCCGTTGACGAACAGCGTTCCTCCCACCGGCAAATAATCGGCAATATGCGCCTTCTCCTTCAGGATGTTCTCCCGGGTCTTCATAAACTCGATATGGGACACCCCGATATTGGTCATCACGGCGCAGGTGGGCTTCACCACCGCCGCGATCCGCCCCATCTCTCCGGGCATGCTCACGCCCATCTCCACCACAGCGGCAGTATGTTCCTTCCGCAGACCACACACGGTGATGGGCACGCCCACCTGACTGTTCTGGTTCCCGGCGGTTTTGAGCACCCGGAAGGAAGCGGACAGGGCCTGGGCCACCATCTCTTTGGCAGTGGTTTTTCCCACACTGCCGGTGATCCCCACCACGGGGATCCCAAACTGCTCCCGATACCAGGCGGCGGCCTTTTGCAGCGCCTCCCGGCAATCCTTTACCAGAACGATGGGCTTTTCCCCAGTGGGGATCTCATGGTCGGTAAAGGTGGCGGCGGCGGGGGATTCCAGCACAGCGGGAATGTAGTCATGACCGTCGGCGCGCTCGCCCCGGATGGGCACGAACATAGCTCCGGCCTTCCCCTGGCGGCTGTCGGTGATGAAGGAAGTCACCACCACGTTCTCGTCTCCGCACAGGAGCTTGCCTCCTGTGGCTTTCAGGATGTCGGAAATTTTCACTCGCATAAGTCACCTCACGGCGATTTCGTTAGATTGACGGACCTCCTCAGGCAAGAGAGCCCATGGGATCCCAAGGCTCCAGCTGGATGGGCTCCTGAGCCAGCTCCTCCACCTGCTGGGCGGTCAGGTACTTCTTGTTGACCACGATCTGGTAGGTGTACTCGCTGAACCAATCGTCGCTCATCACATAGTAGCCGTCTTGGCCGGCGTCCTTGCCCCAGCTGTTCTCCACTCTCCAACGGAGGGGCTGACCATTGTCGTCTAGGTCAACGCCCTGAAACACCATGGCATGAGTCATCAGGCTCTCGCCGTAATCCAGCCGCTGAGCCTTATCCATCCCAAAGGTGGTCCCGAACAGATCCTCCGCCTTGACAGCGTCCAGATCCATCACGCCTCCCTCACGAATGGAGCACTGGCCCACATCGCAGCCGAACCACACGGGATAGCCGTCCTGCATCTGGGCAATGGCGGCCTTTTTCAGATCCTCCACAGGCAGGTTCAGGTACTTTACAGGCCGGCCTTCCACCACGTTGCCCAGCAGTTTCACGGTGTAGGTCTTGTGATAAGGCTTATCAGCGGTGGGAGCGTTGATCAGGCTTACATAGTCGGACAAGTTCCAGCCGATGTACTTCTTGAAGAACTCTGTACCGGTCAGGTTCTCCTCCCGGATGAACTCCTTCTTCTTGTTGCGGACTTCCAAAGTGAAAGTCTTGGGAGGCTTGCCCAGAGCAATGCAGAGCATATTGTATATAGTCTGCATCATGGCGTCCTTCTGGCCCCGCAGCTCTTCCAGAGACTTGCCTCTCTGGTGACCGGTGCGCAGCACACAGGCAAACTCCCGCAGCTTCCGGGTGAGGAACCCGGTGATCTCCCGGGTTGCGGAAGAGCAGGCGGTCTCAGGCATAGCGTCCTTGGGCACCACGCCGTACTTCTCCATCAGATTGCAGAACATATCCCACTGGCCGCCGTCATTCAGGGGCGCCGTCAGCAGGTGGGCGATGACCCGGCCGTTGGTGGGCTCCTCCAGGGTGTCCAGGATGCTCTCCAGGAAGTAGTTGGCCTTTTCCAGCTTGTCGTAAAACAGGGTATAGTTCTGAGACAGCTCGAAGGTATCCAAGTCCAGCTTCTTCATGATGTCGAAACGCATGGTGTTCAAAGCAGCGAACATCCAGCAGCGGCCGCTCTGCTTCTGGTTGGTGATCTTCCCCTGTTCCAGGGAAACGGAGAACTGATGGCGGTCCTTCCGGAAGATCTCGTTGTTGGTGGCAGCCTTCACCACGCCACAGCTGGTGACAGCCCGCATGGCCACCCGTTTGGCCAGGTCGGCATCGAAAGCCTGGTCATAAGCCGCCAGTTGTTCCAAAGTGACGTTCTTATCCATATTCCCACATTCCTTTCTCTATACTAATGGAATAGCCTTCCCTGTCCATCTTACTTTTGACCCATTTCCTCCAGCAGCTCCCGAATGACCACCCGCTCATCGAAGGGGTATTTCTTCCCCTTGATCTCCTGGTAGTCCTCATGGCCCTTGCCCGCCAGGACGATGATGTCTCCCTCCTGGGCATTTTCCAGGCACCAACGGATAGCCTCCCGCCGGTCGGGGATCTCAATATACTTGCCGTCGGTCTTGGCCATGCCGGTTTTGATGTCCGCGATAATATCCAACACGTCCTCAAACCGAGAATTGTCTGCGGTGATAACGGAAAGATCCGCCAGCCTTCCGCTGGCCTCGCCCATCTCGTAGCGCCGCACCTTGGGACGGTTGCCTCCCGCACCAAACAGGCAGATCAGCCGCTTGGGATTGTATTCCCGCAAGGTGGTGAGAATGTTCTCCATGCTCACCGCGTTGTGGGCGTAGTCCAGCAGCAGCGTATAGTTTCCGGGAACGGGCACAGGTTCCACCCGACCCTTCACCTTTACGGTAGCAAGGCCCTGTTTCATGGCTTCCACGGGGATGCCCAGCTCGTGGCAGGCACCGATGGCCGCCAAGGCGTTGTAGGCGTTGAACCGGCCAGGGATATCCACTTCGGCGGTGAACTCCTCTTCCCCGGACACCTCAAAGGCGATACCCAAAAAGCAGGGACGGTTCAGGTGGCGGCAGTCCGCTCCCCGCAGGTCCGCGGGATGATCGAAGCCGTAGGTCTTTACCTCACAGGAGTGGCCCCGGAGGATCCCCTCAAGACTGGGATCGTCAGCGTTTACCACGCCGGTCTTGCACAGGGAGAACAGTTTCGCTTTGCTTTCCATATATTCTTCCATGTCTTTGTGCTCCACTCCGCCGATGTGGTCCTCAGAGAAGTTGGTAAACACACCCACTGTAAAGGGGAACCCGTAGACACGCAAGTCCTTCAGTCCGATAGAAGAAGCTTCCATCACGCAGTAATCACAGCCCGCATCGGCCATGCGCCGCAGATACATTTGTATATCATAGCTCATGGGGGTGGTATTGTCCGTGGGGACCAGCTCCTCCCCGATCAGCACGCCGATGGTGCCGATGACTCCGGTCTTATGGCCGGCGGCCTCCAAGATGGAGCGGATCATATAAGCGGTAGTGGTCTTGCCCTTGGTGCCGGTCACCCCGATGACGGAGATATCTTTCTCCGCCGGATAGCCGAAAAACACGGCGCTCATCAAAGCCAGAGCCTTACGGGTGTCCTCCACCAGTACCACCTGGGCGCCAGGGGCTTCCACAGGCTCCAGAGCGATGACTGCTACCGCTCCTGCTTCCGCAGCGCTTTTGGCGTATTTGTGGCCGTCAGAAGCGGAGCCCCGCAGGCACACGAAAGCGCAGCCCGGTTTGGCCTTCCGAGAATCGTACACAATGTCGGTGATCTCACAATCCTGAAACCCCTGGGTGATCCCCAAAGGGGAGAGCAATGCAGATAATTTCATAAAAGTAGTTCCTTTCCCGGGATCAAGCCCCGGTCGTTGTGGAAAAAATCACGGGTTTATCATACTCTTTTCCCAATATCTTGTCAATCATCCCCGGGGATTTACGCCGAAATGTAGAAGGTTTCTCATTTTACTTAGATTTTACACAGCATCCCTTCCGCACTTTACAAAGGACGGGTATCATGTTGCCGTACTAAGAAAAACACCTAAGAAATGCAAAAGGAAGGTCATTATCATGAAAAAAGTTCTTTCCGCTATTTTGGCACTCACTCTGTGCGCCTCTATGCTGGCTGGCTGCGGCAACGACAGCGGCTCCTCCACCAGCGAGGGTTCCACCTCTGAAAGCTCCACTTCTCAGAGCTCCGCTTCCGAAAGCGGCTCCTCTTCCGAGGCTTCTGAGGAAAGCACCGGCGCAGCTGCTTCCGGCCCCATCACCGTCATCTCCCGTGAGGACGGTTCCGGCACCCGCGGCGCCTTCGTGGAACTGCTGGGCATTGAGGACGAGGAAGGCAACGACATGACCACCACCTCCGCTGAGATCTCCAACTCCACCGAAGTTGTGATCCAGTCCGTGGCCGGCAACACCAGCGCTATCGGCTACATCTCCCTGGGCTCTCTGGACGACACCGTGAAGGGCGTTGAGATCGACGGCGTGGCTCCCTCCGTGGAGACCATCAAAGACGGTTCCTACTCTGTGTCCCGTCCCTTCAACGTGGCCACTAAGGGCGAGCTGACCAACGAGACCGCTCAAGACTTCCTGGACTACATCATGAGCGCTGAGGGCCAGGCTGTTGTCACCGAAGCCGGCTACATCGGTAGCGACGACGCGGAGCCCTACGCCGGCAGCAAGCCCGCTGGCAAGGTCACCGTGGCTGGTTCCACCTCTATCTCTCCCCTTATGGAGAAACTGAAGGAAGCCTATGAGACCCTGAATCCTGACGCTACCATCGAGCTCCAGACCTCCGACTCCACCACCGGCATGACCAACACCATCGACGGCGTGTGCGACATCGGCATGGCTTCTCGTGAGCTGAAGCAGGAAGAGCTGGACGCTGGCCTGGTGAACACCGTCATCGCTACCGACGGCATCGCCATCATCGTCAACAACGATTCTCCCATCACCGGGCTGACCAGCGAGCAGGTCCAGAAGATCTACACCGGTGAGATCACCGACTGGTCCGAAGTGGCCTAAGGATCCACCGATCACACAGGAAGGGGCTGCCAGCGGGCATTGACCGTCTGGTTCAGCCCCTTTTCCGCAGGAGGGCAGTGAATAAGTTTATGAAAGCAACGACCAAATCCCGACACAGTGGACAGCTCCGGGAACGAGTGATGCAGGTGGTGTTCCTGATCGCGGCGTGCATCTCCATTCTGGCTGTGGCGCTGATCTGCATCTACCTTTTCGCAAACGGCCTACCCGCCATCGCGGAGATCGGCCCGCTGAACTTTCTTCTGGGCACCGAATGGCGGCCCAATGCCGATCAGTACGGCATCTTCCCCATGATCTTAGGCAGCATCTACGTGACGGCGGGAGCCATCATCGTGGGCGTCCCCATGGGACTGCTGGCCGCTATCTATCTGGCCAAGTTCTGTCCCAAGTCCCTTTACAAGCTGCTGAAGCCGGCGGTGAACCTGCTGGCGGGCATCCCCTCCATCGTGTATGGCTTTTTCGGCCTGATGGTGATCGTGCCCATCATGCAGAACATTTTCGGAAACAACCACGGCAAGAGCATCCTCACCGCGTCCATTCTTCTGGGCATCATGATCCTGCCCACCATCATCAGCGTGTCTGAGAGCTCCATCCGCGCCGTGCCTGACAGCTACTATGAGGGCGCCCTGGCTCTGGGCGCCAGCCATGAGCGCAGTGTGTTCTTCGTCACGGTGCCCGCCGCCAAGTCCGGCATCATGGCAGGCATCATCCTGGGCGTGGGACGGGCTATCGGCGAGACCATGGCCGTCATCATGATCGCAGGCAACCAGCCCCAGATCCCCGACAGCATCCTGGACGGTGTGCGTACCCTCACCGGCAACATCGTCATGGAGATGGGCTACTCCACCGGCCTGCACCGGGAAGCCCTCATCGCCACCGGCGTGGTGCTGTTCGTGTTCATCCTCATTATTAACCTGCTGTTCTCCATCATCAAGCGGAAGGAGCGTAAAGCATGAGCGACATGACTGAAAACGTGAAACAGACAAAAGCCCCTTCCCAAATAGAGGCCATCAACAAGCCCACCTTTCAGCAGGCCTTGAAGCAATACCGCCGCTCTCCCTTTTCCCTGTTTCTCCGGGTGATCGTCACTCTGGCGGCCATCATCACTGTGGCGGTGCTGCTGTTCCTGGTGGCTTACATCGTGGTAATGGGTGTGCCCAATCTGCGCCCCTCCCTGTTCGCTCTGGAATACAACAGTGAAAACGCCTCCCTTCTCCCCGCTCTCATCAACACCGTGATCATGACCTTCCTTTCTCTTCTTGCCGCGGTGCCTGTGGGAATCTTCTCCGCCATCTACCTGGTGGAGTACGCCAAGCGGGGCAATAAACTGGTAGGCGTGGTGCGGATCACCGCTGAGACATTGTCCGGCATTCCCTCCATTGTGTACGGCCTGTTTGGCTTCCTGTTCTTCGGCATCTCCTTTGGCTGGGGCTACTCCATGATCGGCGGTGCCCTGACCATGGCCATTATGATCCTTCCCCTGGTGATGCGCACCACAGAAGAAGCCCTGATGAGTGTCCCGGACTCCTTCCGGGAAGGCAGCTTCGGCCTGGGGGCCGGCAAGCTTCGCACCGTGTTCCGGATCATCCTCCCCTCCGCCATGCCAGGCATCCTCTCCGGCATCATCCTGGGAGTGGGACGCATCGTGGGCGAGACCGCCGCACTGATGTTCACCTCCGGCACAGTGGCCCAAGTGGCCGTCAACCCCATGCAGTCCGGACGGACCTTGGCGGTGCATATGTACAACCTGTTGAACGAGGGCCTGGGCCGCGAGGCCGCCTACGCCACTGCGGTGGTGCTGCTGGTGCTGGTAATCGGCATCAACGCCCTGTCCTCCTTTGTGGCAAAGAAATTTACCAAAGCGTAACACAACCCGCTACGGAACGGACCATGCTAAATATATGCGGTCCGTTCCGGGGATGAACTAAGAAATGGATGGTTTCTATATGGATAAGATCACGGTGAAAGACCTGGACCTGTACTACGGGGACTTCAAAGCGCTGAAAACAGTGAATATGAACATCGCTCCCCACGAAGTGACCGCTTTTATCGGCCCCTCGGGCTGCGGCAAATCCACCCTGCTGAAATCTCTCAACCGGATGAACGACCTAGTGGAAGGCTGCAAGATTACAGGAGAAATTCTTCTGGACGGGGAGGACATTTACGGCAACATGGACGTGAACCATCTGCGCAAGCGAGTGGGCATGGTGTTCCAAAAGCCCAATCCCTTCCCCATGAGCGTATATGACAACATTGCCTACGGTCCCCGGACCCACGGCATCCACTCCAAGGTAAAGCTGGACGAGATCGTGGAAAAATCCCTGCGGGGCGCGGCCATTTGGGACGAGCTGAAAGACCGGCTGAAAAAGAGCGCCCTGGGCCTTTCCGGCGGCCAGCAGCAGCGTTTGTGTATCGCCCGGGCACTGGCTGTGGAACCGGAAGTGCTGCTGATGGACGAACCCACCTCCGCCCTGGACCCCATCTCCACCTCCAAGATCGAGGAGCTTGCAATGGAGCTGAAATCCGACTATACTATCGTTATCGTGACCCACAACATGCAGCAGGCGGCCCGTATCTCTGACAAGACTGCTTTCTTCCTGCTGGGTGAGCTGGTAGAGTTTGGTCCCACGGAAACAGTGTTCTCCATGCCCAAAGACAAGCGCACCGAGGACTACATCACTGGCCGGTTCGGCTAATCGGGAAAGGAGCTGCACTGAAATGAGAACAAAATTCGACGAACAGTTGGAACAACTCCATGTGGCGCTGATCACCACAGGCGCCCTGTGCGAGGACGCCATCTCCACCGCGGCCAAGGCGCTGCTGGAAAACGACATGGGTCTGGCCGCCAAGGTAAAGCCCATTGAGCTGGAGATCGACCAGAAAGAGCGGGAGATCGAAAACCTGTGCATGCGGCTTCTGCTCCAGCAGCAGCCCGTAGCCGGCGACCTGCGGCAGATCTCCTCGGCCCTGAAGATGATCACCGATCTGGAGCGCATCGGCGACCAGACCTCCGACATCGCGGAGCTGCTGCCCTACCTTCAGGAAGGGGACCTCTCCTTCAGCAAGGTTCACATCAAGGAGATGGCCGAGGCCACCATTAAAATGGTCACCGACTCCATCGACTCCTTCGTCCGTCAGGATCTTCCCCTGGCCCGCAGCGTCATGGAATACGACAAAGTGGTGGATGACTTGTTCAACAAGGTAAAGAAAGAGCTTATCCAGCTCATCGGTGAAAACCGGGACAGCGGCGAGTTCTGCATCGATCTGCTGATGGTGGCCAAATACTTTGAGCGCATCGGCGATCACGCGGTGAACGTGGCGGAATGGGTGCAGTATTCCCTCACTGGCACGAAGGTCCAAGCTTGATTCTAATGAGAGAAAGGACGGTCCGGCCCTTTGGCCGGGAAGGACTATGATCTATTTTTTGGAAGACGATAACAGCATCCGGGAACTGGTGGTCTACACCATGAACTCCACCGGGTTCGAGGCGGCAGGCTTTTCCAGACCCTCGGAATTCTGGGCAGCCATGGAACAGGAACTCCCCAGCCTGGTGCTTTTGGACATCATGCTGCCTGAGGAGGACGGACTTCAAATTTTAAAGAAGCTCCGGGCGGATCCCGCCACCAAGAAACTTCCGGTGATGATGCTCACCGCGAAGGACAGCGAATACGACAAGGTGCTGGGCCTGGACAGCGGCGCCGACGACTACGTTCCCAAGCCCTTCGGCATGATGGAACTGATGGCCCGGGTGAAAGCCCTGCTCCGCCGGGCTGGGTCCCAAGAGCCGGAGGACCGGGAATACACCTTGGGCAAGCTGTATGTGTCCACCTCCCGCCACCTGGTGAAGGTGGACGGCAAAGAGGTGTCCCTGACCCTGAAAGAGTTTGAGCTGCTCTGCTTCCTGCTGGAAAATGACGGTATGGTCCTCACCCGGGATAAGATTCTGGCCCGGATCTGGGGCTACGACTTTGACGGCGAGACCCGCACGGTGGACGTCCATGTGCGTACCCTCCGGCAGAAGCTGGGAGAGTGCGGCGTCCTCATTGAAACAGTGCGGGGCGTAGGATACAAGATCGATCGCCGGGGCTGAGGCACTCACGCCCCCAAGAAAGGAATTGACCACCTGTGAGAAAAAAGATCTTTAAAAATATGTGCCTGCTGGCAGTGGTGACCATTCTTCTCTCCTCTCTTCTGGTCACCTTCGCCTATTACGGCACCTCGAACTCCCAGATGAAAGCGGAAGTTCGGGAAGAAGCCCGGTTTATTCAGGGCGCGGTGGAGCTTTCCGGTCAGGGTTACCTGGATACCGTGGAAGGCACCCCCAACCGCATTACGCTCATTGACACCGACGGCACTGTGCTCTTTGACAATCAGGCCGACCCCGCCTCCATGGGAAATCACGCTGACCGCAAAGAGGTACAGCGCGCCTCCACCACCGGTGCCGGGGAAGCCACCCGTATGTCCGACACTCTGGCGGAACAGACCTTCTACTACGCAGTGAAGCTAGAAAACGGCCAGATCCTGCGAGTGGCCTGTGACACGGATTCCGTGTTCGCCGCCGTGCTGACTGTGCTTCCCTGGATCATCAGCGCCGCGCTGGTGGTGACCCTCTTCACGGTGCTGTTCTCCAATTTCCTCACCAAGAAGATCGTGGCGCCCATCAACCAGCTGGACCTGAACGCTCCCGCTGACGACGGCGTCTATGACGAGCTGGCTCCCTTGCTGAGCAAGATCAACCGCCAGAACGAGGTGATCGCCCAGCAGATGAAATCCCTGCGGGAGAAGCAGGAGGAGTTCACCTCCATCACCGAGAACATGAGCGAAGGCTTCCTGGTGCTGGACCGGAACACGGACATCCTCTCCTACAACACCAGTGCCCTGCGGCTTCTGGGCGCGGACGCCGCCCCCGCGGAAAGTCACAGCAGCGCCTTAGCGCTGAACCGGAGCGCCGGATTCCGCAGCGCTGTGGACGCCGCCCTCTCCGGCAGCCGCAGCGAGCAGCTGGTCCGTCAGGGCGGCCGCTGCTGTCAGGTGATGGCCAACCCTGTATTCCGTGAAGGCGAAGTAGAAGGCGCCGTGGTGGTGATCCTGGACATCACCGAGCGGGAGGAACGAGAGAACCTGCGGCGGGAATTCACCGCCAATGTGTCCCATGAGCTGAAAACTCCCCTCACCTCTATCTCCGGTTTCGCGGAGATCATCCAGAACGGCATCGTGAAGCCTCAGGACATCCCCCGGTTCGCCGGAAACATCTACGTGGAGTCCCAGCGGCTGATCTCCCTGGTGGACGACATCCTGAACCTGTCCCGTTTGGATGAGGAGGATGTACAGCTGGAACGGGAGGATTTCGACCTGGCGGCTCTGGCCCGGGATGTGGCTGACCGCTTGAAGGATTCCGCCAAGAAAAACGGCGTGGTGATCTCCGTGCAGGGAAACAAGACCATGGTCAACGGCGTGAAAAGCATTGTGGACGAGATGGTCTTTAACCTGGTAGACAACGGAGTGAAATACAACAAGAAAAACGGCCGAGTGACAGTGACGGCGGAAACCCTGCCGGAAGGCCCCACAATCACTGTGACGGATACCGGCATCGGCATTCCTCAGGGGGATGTGGACCGGGTGTTCGAACGGTTCTATCGAGTGGATAAGAGCCACTCCAAGGAGATCGGCGGCACGGGACTGGGGCTGTCCATCGTCAAGCACGGGGCAGCCTTCCACAACGCCAAAGTCTCCCTAGAAAGCGTGGAGGGCAAGGGCACTACGGTGCGGCTGACCTTCCCCAACTAATACAGCGTACAAGATCTTCTCTGAATATTTCCCCGAAAAAGGAAAGGACCTCCCTGCCGGAGGCCCTTTCCTTTTTTATTCGCTTATTCTTCCCAGGAATATCCCGGATCCTCAAACAGGCAGAAGGGATGACCATCCGGGTCAAAAAAGACGGTGACCCCCTCCAAAAACTGCACTGGCGACTTCACCGCCCCGCACTCTAAGGCATGGCGCTCCGCCTGGGCCCGGTCATCCACCAGGAAATCCAGGTGAAGCATTTTCATGGGCTTTCCCGGTTCCTCCGGCCATACCGGTGGGACATAGTTCTCCTCCGTCTGGAAAGAAAGGCCCGTGCCGCCCTTGGGATCACGGATCAACACCCAGTCCAGCTCCCGGACGGTGACCTCCCACCCCAGCAGATTGGAATAAAACGCCGAGGTCACCTGGGCGTCTTTGCAGTCCACCACAACAGTGCGCAGTTTGATCTTCATGGTCTCTCTCCTCTCACAGCCACAGCCCCACGCTGATTAGGTACAGGGCGCCCCAATACAGGGCCATGATGGGCTTCTGCCACTTTTTTCCCCAATGGGACAACTGGTTTTTCGCCACCAGCATATCGGAGACGTAGAACAGCACCGTCCCCAGGGCCACCGGCGTCCATCGCAGGTTCCAACGGAGCGCCATCGGCACCGCCAGAGCCACACTGCCCCCCAGCAGCGCCGGATACAGGCAGAAGGGCACGATGAGCTTCCCCAGATGGGGCAGCTCCTTGCGGAACAGGAACGCGGTGAGCAAATAGAGAAGGATCCACAGGATCAGGCAGATCCCCATGGGCACGACCACGTTCCACAGCCAGAGGATCAGACACACATGGGCGGCGCCGAACACCAGCATCCCGGGGACAAAGTTGATCTCCAGCAGGGCGTCCGCCATGGTACACAACACAAAGAACCAGAACACAAGGGGTACCTCCAAGACGCCCCCCTTGGCAATAGAGGCAAAGGCCGCGCTGCCCACCGCCAAGAAACTGCCGGCGCATTTGGCAATCAGGCTTTCTTTGATCATCCCGGCCCGGCGCAGGTAAAAGTAGAGCGCGAACTGGGCGATCCACAGGGGGATGATAAAGGCGGAAAAAGTGAGCAATGTCATGGAAAGCACCTCCTTCTGGCTTGATTATACCGCACGATTTAGGGAACGTCAACGAAAGCAAAATCTTTTCAACATAAATTTTATGTGGTATGCTGGAACAAAAAAGTAGTTCTTTTGTAACGAACTGGATCTTATACAGTCGTATTGACGGAAGCGGGGTGAGGAGATGGAGGATTTCGAGAAGATCTACTCGGAGTATTTTGACATGGTATACGGCTACTGTCTGCGTTTGAGCCACGACCCTTCCCTGGCGGAGGAGGTAACTCAGGAGTCCTTTTTCAAGGCCCTGAAAGCCATCGATTCCTTTCACGGGGAGTGCAAGCTCAGCGTGTGGCTGTGCCAGATCGCCAAAAACACCTATTTCACCCTGCTGAAAAAGCGAAAGCAAACCGCCCCGCCTCCCCCGGAGGACTGGGCTGACCCCCAGGACTTGGAAGATCGCTTGGGAGACCGGGAAGAAGCCTTGCGGATCCACCAGGTCCTCCACACCTTACCAGAACCCTACCGGGAAGTGTTTTGGCTGCGGACCTTCGGGGAGCTGAGTTTTGCCCAGATCGGCGGGCTGTTCGAGAAAACAGAAAGCTGGGCCCGTGTGACTTATCACCGGGCCAGAATAAAGATCAAGGAGGAATTGTCATGAAAGTCCCTTGTTCTGTGATTCGAGACCTGCTGCCCCTGTACCACGACAGCGTGTGTTCCCCGGAGAGCAGCGCCATGATCGAGGAGCACCTGAAAGACTGCGAAGCCTGCCAGGAGGAGTTCCACAAACTGGAGGAAAGCCCGCTGGCTGAGACCGTGAAAGAAGAAGAGGAACACAAGTCCCAGGGGTTAAAAAAGGTAAAACGCACCCTTCGCCGCAGATGGGTAAAAGTAGTGGCGGTGGCTCTGGTGGCGGTGATCGCCCTATCCATACCCTTGGGGATGTGGATGAATATTTCCTGTCTTGTGGAATCCTCGGATGTCATCACAGATGTATACGTGGAGGACGGGATCCTCAAAGTTGAGTCAGACAGTTACTATGGGATCTGGGCACAACGGATCGCCCTACCTGATGAGGAACATCCGGACGACCCCCAAAATGGTTCCGTCCTGGTCCTGCAAGCCAGTACGACTCCTTTGAACTGGATCATTTCCATGATCCAAGGAACGCAAGAACCATATCACCAGTGTTTTGAATTCCCCCTTACAACGGAAGGGTGGTGGGCACAAAACAAGGAGTGGGTCGATTATGAAAATTCACTGATTGATCTGTACAAACGATATCCCGAACAGTGCCCTTATCCCCCGGACTATGTTCCGGCTGAGATCACTCCCGAAACGTCCGGAGATTTTTACGAGGATGTGACGGCAGTCTATTACTACACCAACATAGACGAGGGTCTATGGAGAAAAACGCCGGAAGAGAAATTGAATGATCTGGAAACCCACGGCGTTCTCCTTTGGAGCGCTGAGGATGAAACTGAATAAAGAGAAATAAAACTCCTCCGGGCCCATTGGCTCGAGGGAGTTTTTTATAGTTGGATGAAAAATGGACTCGATGAAAACGTCCGGGAAAGGCGCTACGCTGTTTCCCTGGTTTTCTTTGACGGCTTCGCCGTTCAGACCTTGGGGGGTTGGTCTCGCCTGCCGGCTCGGTCGCCACTGGCGGCCAGCACCCCAAACCCCACCAACTTTTACGTTTGCCCTCTTATCCCATCTTATAAATCTTCACCTCATAGCCCTTTAGCTCCACAGTGCCGTGCAGGTCTGTCTTTTCCCCGGTGAGCATCTCCGTGGCGGGGCCGTGATAGGCACACTCCATCTGGCAGGGATTTTCCTCGGCATTTACCGCCAAAATGACGGTTTCTTCCGGACACTGCCGCACCATGATCCACTGCTTGTTCCGCAAAGTCAGGTTTTTGTAGTCTCCATCCTTTAACGCTTTGCTCTCTTTCTTGATCCTGGCCAGTTTCCCGAGAAACTCTGTCAGCTCGTTTTCCTCCGGCTTCTCAAAGAAGGGACGCAATGCCGGGTCGCCTTGGTGCTTCTCTCCTTCTGCTCCCCATTCACTGCCGTAATAGATGCAGGGGATGCCCGGCATGCAGAACAGTACCGCGTACAGGCCAAAGATCTGCTTCTTGTCCTGGAGAATGCTGTACAGCCTGGTCACGTCGTGGTTGTCGGCGAAGGAGAACAGGTGCATCCCCTTGTAGAGGGTCCACTGCTCCGGGCCGAACTGGCGTGCCAGAGAGTGGGCGATCTCAAACATGTTCAGGGAATTGAAAGCAGAGTAAAGCCCCTTATAGCACTCGTAGTTGGTGGCGCTGTCCAGCATTTCCGGGTTGACAATCCGCTTGTAGTCCCCGTGGATCATCTCACCCAGAAGGAAAAAGCCCTCGTCCCTCTCCCGCACATAGCTGTGGAGTCGGCGCATAAAGTTCTCATCCAGCAGGTAGGCCACGTCCAGCCGCAGTCCGTCAATGCCGAACTCCTCCATCCACTGGCCCACGCAGTCCAGCAGGTGGTCCACCACCGCCGGGTTTTGCAGGTTCAGCTTCACCAGCTCAAAATGACCTTCCCAGCCCTCGTACCAGAAACCATCATTGTAGCCGCTGTTCCCTCCGAAATTGATATGGAACCAATCCTTGTAAGGAGAGGCTACCCGCTTCTCCTGCACGTCCCGGAAAGCCCAAAAGCCCCGGCCCACGTGGTTGAACACGCCGTCCAGCACCACCCGGATGCCCGCCTGATGAAGGGCGTCGCAGACCTCTTTAAAGTCCTCGTTGGTGCCAAGGCGGCAGTCGATCTTCCGGTAGTCCCGGGTGTCGTAGCCGTGGGAATCGGACTCAAACACCGGGGAGAAATATACCGCGCTGATCCCCAGCTTTTCCAGGTGAGGGATCCACTCCTTCACTTTGGAAATGCGGTTGACTGTCACTCCATCGTTGTGGAAAGGCGCCCCGCAGAACCCCATGGGGTAAATCTGGTAAAACACAGCGCTTTTGGCCCAATCCTTCTCTATGTTAAGCATATAGCTTCCTCCTTTGATCGCTTTAGTCCTTACCGGACTCTTAAAGAACAGTATAGGCTATTTTGCAGAAAAAGAAAAGTCTTTTTTCTCGGAATTTGCATTTTATCACTAAAAAATAGCGTTTTTCTCTCACCAGAGAAGCTCTACATCCTCCAAAACAAAAAAGGAGAGCTCGTGAGAGCCCTCCTCTAAAACGTTTTTAGTCGATTTTGAACTGATCCCGGCCGGTCACAGTGACCACAGCGCTGTAAAACGCCTTCATGGCCCGGACCATGTATTCCAGGTCCTTGGCACCCGCCGTTTCATAGGGGGAATGCATGGAAAGCTGGGGCAGACCGATGTCCACTGTGGGCAGACCCACATGTGAACCGGATAGATTCCCCAAGGTACCGCCTCCGGGGATCTTGGAGTTGTTGTAGTAGATCTGCACCGGCACCTCTACCTTCTCGCAGATCTTCTGGAACACCCCGGCGGTGAGAGCGTCGGTAGCATACCGGGGACTGTGCTTCACCACCACGCCGCCGTTGAGATAGCAGCGGTTGGTCAGGTCGGATTTCTCCGGGCTGTCGGGATGAACGGCATGGGCGTTGTCAGCGGAGAGCATCATACCTCCGGCGATGGCCCGCAGCATCCCTTCCCGGTCCTTCCCGGCCGCCAGAGAGACCCGTTCCATAACGTCGGACAGGAAGGTGGAATCCGCGCCCTGACGGGTCAGGCTGCCGATCTCCTCGTTGTCGAACACAGCGCACACAGTGACGTTCTCCTGGTTCTCCGCTTCCAGGAACGCAGTGACTGCGGAGAACACGCACTCCAGATCGTCCAGCCTGGGCGCGGCGATAAACTCATCCTCAGCGCCGAACACCGTGCCCTGGGCCCGGCTGTACAGGTACAGGTCCCAGGAGAGGATGTCCTCAGGAGCCACCCCAGCACTCTGGGCCACCAACGCTTTCAGGTCGGCCTGGCTGCCGCCCAGCAGAGGAAGGGTATCCTTCTGGGGATCCAGCTTCACGCCTTCGTTGACGCCGCGGTTCATATGGATAGCTACTCCGGGGATCAACAGCAAGTCCCGGCGAATGTCACAGAGGATGCCTTTCACGCCCTCCTCCGTAGCCACTGCCAAACGGCCTGCCACAGAAAGGGGACGGTCCGTCCAAAGGGCCAACTGCATGCCGCCGTACACTTCCGTATTCAGCTTGGTGTACTGGCCGTCCACCCGCAGCTCCGGGCTCTCCTTCACCTTGAAACAGGGGGAGTCTCCGTGGGGAGCTGCCACAGAAAAAGCGTGGAAATCCAGCTTCGGCACCTGGAAAGCCACCAGAGCGCTCATGCCCCGAGTGACAAAATACTTGCCACCCGCTTTCAGCGTCCAAGCGTCCGTTTCCAACAGCTCCTCAAAGCCTTTGGCCTCCAGCATAGCGCGGACCGCGGCGGCGGTATGACTGGCTGTGGGAGATTGCTCGATAAAGTCAAACAGGTTCTGGATCATGATGACCTCCTTTTATGAAACAACAGCTGCGTGATCGTGGGATAGTTTCGGGAAACGTCCGTCCTTACAGGCGTTTTTCGATGAGCCGGTTCAAATGTTCCCGGGCAGTAAGAAGCGTCTTCCCCTCTCGAGGATAGCGGGAGAAAGTCATCTCCCCATAGCCCGGCAGGGTGAGGGCTCCGGGATCTTCCCCCAAAAGGGACTGGGCCAGCTCCAGGGCCCGCAAGTCCTGCAATCCGTGATGGAACACCTTCATGCGCAGTGACTGGATCAGTCCGTCTTTCCCCGGATACACGGAAAAAGCGTCGCCGCCGGGGAAAGCGCCCAAGGCGTCGGTCACTCGCCAGGGGTCCAGTTTTTGCCGGGAATTCTGGCTGTACCAGAAATTGTACCCCCAGTGAAGGAACCCTGCCACCTGGAATTTGTGGAGCTGCCACCCCAGGATCCTGTTCCGGGCGGAGGGCATAGCCAAAAAACGATTGGCTACATCCACTCCCTGAGCGCAGCAGTAATAGGCCCAAAGACCGGGGACCTTCCGGTCCAAAAACGGCTGAATATGATCGGTGGCTGCAACAGGATGCTCCACCAGCCCACGATCATAAAAGGCAGGCTCGGACAGAGCGTCGTACAAAGGGAAATCTCCCAGATAAGCTTTTGCCAGCTCCTTGGCCTTGCGGTAGGAATCCAAATGCTCCTCTCCAGGCTCATCGGAGATGTGGAACACCGCCTTTCCCGCGAGCCCCTGTTTTTCCAGGAACATAGTGAGAGATGGCAGGAACTGCTTTAAGAACCCGGCGTATTCCGGAGAATCGGCAGGGGTATCCCAGCCAAACAGTCTACGGGACTCGCCTGCCTCTGTACCGTAAATAGCCGGAGCGGCTTTGGCTCCCCACTGGGTGAACAGATGGGAGATCTCAAAGCGTTCCATACCGCAGCGCCGTGCCATGGCGATGAACCGTTCCAACAGGGAAAAATCGAACCGGTATGTATCCCCTTCCTTTTCCACCTGTACCAGCTGCGTGCAGGGCCGGGTCCTGCCAGGCTCTGTATCCAACGGAGGGGTAAAGACCGGGGTAAGGACCATGTTCATGCCCTCCTCCGCCGCTGCTTTGAGGAAACTTTCCCACAGCTCCCAATGTTTGGGAGAATACACAGGCACCCCATAATAATCCGCTAAGCAATCCCCGTGGAACCACTGGGTATAAGTCAATCGCTGCGCCGGAAGATCTACTCGCACCACCCGGAGGGTGACTTGACAGACTGCTTCTTCTCCCCCACCGGAAAGGTGGAGGGTCACCGGATACTCCCCGGCCGGGAAGCCCTGAGGCACTCTCCCATTGACCCACAGCACGGTAGGCAGGAACGTGCTGACTTCCACTTGGCCTTCCTCCAAAGGCAACAGAGGATCGGGGAACAATCCAGGCTGTGTGGTGAGGTAGTTTTCATCCTTCACAGCGGAAGGATAGGCAGGCATGGCACAGGGCACCTGGCCCACTTGGAACACTTCCACATATTCCTTCAGGGGAGACTCCACCCACACCTTCACCGGCGCGGGACCCCAGCCCTCACGCTGGAGGATCACCTGCCAGGCGAACTCTTCCCCGCCCAAGCAGCTGATCTCACGGTCCCAAGCGGTTGGGATCTGTCGCCCCAAAAGGACTTTTTCCAAAGAAGAGACCACTGTGATGCTCATCTTGCTTCCACCTTTCCACCTGGAAAATTTCCACACACCTTTTAAAAGGAGTGGAAATCCGGGATATAATTCTTACCCTTGGCGGCCCGTGACTGGGTGAAGCCTTCCAGTTCCAGGTCAAACAGAGCGTCCTCCACTTTTTGCTGCTCCCGCCGGGTGATAGGCCGCTGGAGCTCGGGGAACTGCTCTAAATTCCCGCAAGGGGTGTACTGGGACATCAGGCTCACCGGCACCCCTGGGAATTCCTCCTTGATCCGCTTCAAGCACGCGATGGAGTTTTTCGTGTGGCCCGGCAGGATCAGGTGACGGATGAGCACGCCCCGTTCCAGCATACCGTCCTCCCCATACTGAGGAAGCCCCACCTGACGCACCATCTCTCCGATGGCCTCCCGGGCCCTTTGAGGGTAATCCTCCGCTCGGGACAGGGATTTGGCCAAGACAGGGTCATCGTATTTGTAGTCCGGCAGATAGATGTCCACCAGACCTTCCAGCATTTTCAGCGTCTCCGGCTTCTCGTACCCGGAAGTGTTGTACACCACCGGCACCGGCAGCTTTTTCAGCAGCAGCGCCTCCCGGATCCGGGGCACGTAATGAGTGGGAGTCACCAGGTTGATGTTGTGGGCCCCCTGTTCCACCAGAGAAAAGAAAACCTTGCTCAGTTCTTCCGGCGTCACTTCTCTGCCCTGATTGGGGCCGTGGCTGATCTCCCCATTCTGGCAGAATACACACCCTAAGGTACAGCCGGTAAAGAACACCGCGCCACTTCCCCGGTTCCCGCTGATGGGTGGTTCTTCCCAAAAGTGGAGGGCTGCCCGGGCCACCCGGGCTTGTTCCCCGCTGCGGCACACGCCATTTCCCGTTTCTCCACGGGGAACACCGCAATTTCGGGGGCACAAGTTGCAGGCGGGGATCATGACCGCTCGCCCCTAAGGGCCATCATAGCGCAGTTGCTGCCCCGCTGGCCCCGGGTTTTCCGGTGGGAGAACACCAAATCGCTCTCGCACATGGTGCAAACGCCTCCAATGGTGATGTTCTCCGCTTTCACTCCGGCGGAGAGCAGATACTGCCGGTTGCATTCCCACAGGTCCACATGGTACTTTTCCCGTTCAGGACCAGTGACGAACTTTTCGGACTGAGGCAGCTTCAAAAACTCCACGGCCACCGGCTCATCCACCTCGAAGCACTCCTTGCCAATGGAGGGACCCACAGCCACCTTCAAGGCCTCGGGCTGGGTGCCGAACTCCTGGGTCATCCGTTCCACCATGGCTTTGGCCATACCGGCGGCGGTGCCCCTCCAGCCAGCGTGTGCCAGGCCGATGGCCTTGTGCTCCTCATCCACAAAATACAGGGGCACGCAGTCGGCGCAGTAGATCACCAAAGTCACACTGGGGTCGTCGGTGCACAGGCCGTCGATGGACTCCATGTCCTTCTCCCGCCAAATGCCAATGCCCCGCTGGTCCTTCCCCACCCGGCGAATGTTGATGTGGTGGTCCTGGGCACCGCAGACCAAAGATTCTGGATCAAACCCGGCAGCGGCACAGAAACGGCGGTAATTTTCCGCCACCTTCTCAGGGTCGTCTCCCCGGCCAAAGCCCAGGTTCATGGAAGCGAATTCCTTCTCGCTCACTCCGCCGATCCGGGTGGTGAAAGCGTGGTTTACCATGTTCAGCTCTTTCCAGGCTCCAAAACGCAGCACGCCCACGCCCTGATGCACTTCCAGTTCCATGGCGCCCAGAGGTCCGGGGACAGCGTCCCGTGGTTTTTCGATATCCGGCAGGGGGAAAGTTTTTTTGTTCACAGTGAGTCCCTCGTATTTCTGTTTGATGGTCAGCCTTCCGGCGAACAGGTGGCCGCAGCGGGTGCAGCGGAAGTCCGCCCGAAAGCTCTTGTTCTTCAAACTCCACCGGGTGAGCCGCCGGCTCTCCTCACCGCATTTGGGGCAGGGGAAACGGAGATGGCTCTTCTCCACCAGGGGGCTGTGCAAGTCACACACATAAGTGGTCTTGAAGGTGATCCGCCGGTAGAATTCCTGGTCGCAGTTGTCGATGTAGGGGACGATCGCCTTGGGATCGTATACCTTGCGGAGCACCGCCAAGGTCATCCAGCTATCGTCCAAGGCCCGGTGGTGATCCATGCCGGACATATCCACCCCCAAAAGCTCCGCCGCTTTGGAAAGTCCCACCTGTTCCTTTCTTCCCAGACCGATCCGGTCCTGGGCGAACACCTGCAGATCGCAGTACTGAGAAAGGAAAGGCACCGTCTCGTCACCGCTGAAATAGCGGCAGTTCTCGATGAGCGTCAAGATATCTGAGGTACCCCAGGTCATCACCACACAATCCCCCGCCCAGCGCTTAAACCGGCTCACCGCCTGCATGAACGTCATGCCGTCGTTCAGGGTTTCGTCGGTGATGCTGGTCAGGTTGACGATGGTGCTGCTGATATGCTTCGCCACCTGGGGTTTGACAAAGCAGGAAAACGTGGATCTCTCCACAAGGTCCGGGCCGCATTTCACGGCGCCGAACTCGATGATCTCGTTGATATAACCCTTGAGCCGCCGGCTGTATGTGCCGTTCCACTCCAGGTCCAAAATAACAATATCCAACCGGTCGTCTCCTTTCCGCACAGTGCCTGTGCTCTCGATTCGCGGCGCAGTGCCTGCGCTCTCCATTCGCGCCTTGGGGCGGTGGGCTTCGCCCACGCCTGTGGGGACCGTTCCCTCGCGTCCGCGGCGCAGTGCCTGCGCTCTCGATCCGCGCCCTGGGGCGGTGGGCCTCGCCCACGCCTGTGGGGGCCATTCCCTCGCGTCCGCGGCACAGTGCCTGTGCTCTCAATTCGCGCCCTGGGGCAGAGACACCCGCTTATTTCTTCTTGCTGGCCTGCTTCATCCGCAGTTCTTTGGACAAAATGCCCTTGCGCATACGGATGTTCTTGGGAGTGACCTCCACCAGTTCGTCGTCAGCGATGAACTCCAGGCACTGCTCCAGACTCAGCACCGAGTGGGGGGTCAGCTTCAAAGCGTCGTCAGAACCGGAAGCACGGGTGTTGGTGGCGTGCTTTTTCTTACACACGTTCACGGTGATGTCCTCGGTCTTGGGGTTGGCGCCCACGATCATACCCTCGTAAACTTCCACACCGGGCCCGATAAACAGCCGGCCACGCTCCTGAGCGTAGAACAGGCCGTAAGCGGTGGATTCCCCCGTCTCATGGGCGATGATGGAACCCTGAACCCGCTGCTGGATGTCGCCCTTATAAGGCTCATAGCTGTCAAACACGTGGTTCATGATGCCGTTGCCGTTGGTGTCGGTCAAAAACTCGGACCGGTAGCCCATCAGGCCACGGGCGGGGATCTTGAACTCCATATGGGTGGTGCCGGACTCCCGGGAACCCATGTTCAGCAGTTCCGCCTTCCGGGAACCGATCTTCTCCATGACGGCGCCCACGTAGTTGTCGGGCACCTCGATCATCAAAAGCTCCATGGGCTCCAAGAGTTTGCCGTCCTTGTCATGCTTATAGATGACAGTGGGACGGGACACCTGGAACTCGTAGCCCTGACGGCGCATCTGCTCAATCAAGATGGACAAGTGCAGCTCACCCCGGCCGGAGACTTTATAGGTGTCGGAGGAATCGGTCTCCTCCATGCGCATGGCCACGTTGGTCTCCACCTCTTTGAACAGCCGGTCCCGCAGGTTCCGGGAGGTGACGTATTTGCCTTCCCGTCCGGCGAAGGGAGAGTTGTTCACCATGAACATCATAGACACAGTGGGCTCATCGATCTTCACGAAAGGCAGCGGCTCCACACAGTCGGTAGCGCAGGCGGTCTGGCCGATGTTCAAGTCCGCGATGCCGGACACGGCGATGATGTCTCCCAGCTGGGCGGATTCCGCTTCCACCCGCTTCAGGCCCTCAAACTGGTAGAGCTTAGTGATGCGGGCGTTCTGGGTGGTCTCTTCCCCGCCGCCGCAAATGGTGACCGTCTGGCCCACCTGGATGGATCCCCGCTCCACCCGGCCGATGCCGATGCGGCCCACATACTCGTCATAGTCGATATTGGAGAACAGCACCTGCGTGGGGCCTTCCAGGTCTCCCTCGGGAGCGGGCACTTCTTTGAGGATCATCTCGAAGAGGGGGCTCATGTCGGTGCCGGGCTCGTTGGGGTCCAGAGTGGCGTAGCCGTCCCGAGCGGAGGCATAAGCCACAGGGAATTCCAACTGGCCGTCGTTGGCGCCCAGCTCAATGAACAGGTCCAGCACTTCGTCCACCACTTCCGCGGGACGGGCGCCGGGACGGTCGATCTTGTTAAGGACCACCAGGGGCTTCTTCCCCAGGGCCAGAGCTTTTTTCAGCACGAAACGAGTCTGAGGCATGCAGCCCTCGAAAGCGTCCACCAGCAGCAGCACGCCGTCCACCATCATCAGCACCCGCTCCACTTCGCCGCCGAAGTCCGCGTGTCCAGGAGTGTCCACAATGTTGATCTTGGTGTCTTTATACATCACCGCCGTATTCTTGGAGAGGATGGTGATGCCCCGTTCCCGTTCCAGGTCGCCGGAGTCCATCACCCGCTCGGCAACCGCTTCGTTCTGACGGAACACGCCGCTCTGACGCAGCAGCTGATCCACCAGCGTGGTCTTGCCGTGGTCTACGTGTGCGATGATAGCCACGTTGCGTAAATTCTCTCTCTTTGCCATGGTATCCCATCGATCCTTTCTTCAGTCCCGGCCCATACCGGGCCCTGTAATCTCGCTCGTTGTCATTAACCGATTTATTATACCACCAATCTGAGCACTTGAAAAGCACCAACTTAAGGAATGGCAATTTGGCTGACTTCCCTTGAGCATTCTGACAAAATCTGCTACAATAGATCCATATTTTACGCGGCCCGCCTGTTCCGCGAGCCATCCAGAAAGGACCGAGAACTGCTTCATGACCAACACCCAGACCAGCGATTTTTCCAAAGGCAGCGTTTCAGGCAACATCCTCCGGCTTGCCGTTCCCATGACGGTGGCACAGCTCATCAACGTGCTGTACAGCGTGGTGGACCGGATGTACATCGGCCATATCCCCCACGCCGCCGCTCACGCCCTCACCGGCGTGGGACTTACCTTCCCCATCATCTCCATCGTCACCGCTTTCGCCAACCTGTTCGGCATGGGGGGCTCCCCCCTGTTCTCCATGGAGCGGGGCCGAGGCGACTTGGCAAAGGCCCGGAAGATCATGGGAAACACCTTTGCCCTGCTGGTGGGTACCGGAGTGGTCCTCACCGTGGTGATCCTGCTGATCAAACGGCCTCTGCTCTACGCTTTCGGCGCCAGCGACGTGACCTACCCCTATGCCAGCGGCTACATCACCATCTACCTGTGCGGCAGTATCTTCGTCATGCTGGGACTGGGGATGAACAACTTCATCAACGCCCAGGGCTTTGGCCGCAAGGGCATGATGACCGTCCTGCTGGGAGCTGTGACCAACATCCTTCTGGATCCCCTGTTTATTTTCGTGCTGGGCATGGGAGTCCAGGGAGCGGCGCTCGCCACAGTGATCTCTCAGTTCATCTCAGCGGCGTGGGCGGTATCCTTCCTGCTGGGGAAGCGGACCCTTATCCGTCTGGAACGGCAGAGCATGAAGCTTGATCTGAAACTGGTGTGGAAGATCGTGGCTCTGGGATTTTCCAGTTTCGTCATGGCCATAACCAACAGCATCGTGCAGATCACCTGCAACTCCACCTTGCAAGCCTTTGGCGGCGACCTGTATGTGGGCGTGATGACCATCCTCAACTCTGTGCGGGAAGTGGTCTCCACTCCCATCAATGGCGTGACCAACGCCGGTCAACCAGTAGTTGGTTTCAACTACGGCGCCGGGGAGTATAAACGAGTGCGGTCGGGGATCAAGTTCATCACCATGCTGTGCGTGGTCTACACCACCCTGGTGTGGCTGCTGCTGTTCCTGTTCCCCCAGTTCTTCATCGGCCTGTTCAGCAGCGAGGAAGCCCTCCGAGAGGCCGCGGTGCCCAGTATGCACATTTACTTCTTCGGCTTCTTCATGATGAGTTTGCAGATGGCGGGGCAATCGGCGGCAGTGGCTCTGGGACGGTCTAAGCAGGCGGTATTTTTCTCCCTGTTCCGGAAAGTGGTCATCGTGGTGCCCCTTACTCTGCTGCTGCCCTATCTGTTCGGGCTGGGAGTCAACGGTGTGTTCCTGGCGGAGCCTATCTCCAACTTTATCGGCGGCGGCGCCTGCTACATCACCATGCTGCTAACGATCTGGCGGGAAATGGTGCGCAAGGAAAAGGCGGCGGAAGGCAAGTAAAATCTTTTCTATCAAGTCAAAAAGTCCCTGGAAAAACCAGGGACTTTTTTCGTTTATGATTCATTTTCATCATCTGGGAAATATTCCATCACATCTTCCACTCTGCAATCTAAAATGCTGCACAATCGGTTGATCGTAGCAACCTCCACGTTTTGGTTGTGCCGCAAACGGTTGATCAGGGAGCGGTTCACGCTGTGATAGGTATACAGCTTGTATTCTGTTAATCCTTTGGCCTTCATGGTCTGCCAAAGCCTGTCATATTTAATCATATTTCCCCTCAATTTGTCGAACGACTTTTCTTGCCTTTTCTGTATTATGGCCCTAAAATAAGACAAGAAACAGTGTCCTTATATATACACTATTCAACAAATACCAGGAGGAACGATCTGATGAACCCATATCAAAAAATGTACACCACACTCTTCAACGCTGTTACAGACCTCATAGACCTACTGGAGTCTACATCCTCGCTTTCCCCGACAGAAACCATCCATTTCTTACAACAAGCCCAAATAAAAACAGAAGAATTGTACCTAGAACTGTCATCAGTTTCGAACGAATAACGTCTATCCGTCCGGAAAAAGCGGGGACTTTGCCCCCTGTTTTCCTGCTTCTCTTTCTGCGGGCCTTTTGGGCACACCTTGTCAGGCCGTGGAGCTCCCCTCCACACCTGGCGGCTTTTTTGGAAAAAGGCCGGCGAAAAACTTCCTCCGCTTCGTGGATCCCCCTATCTTTGACAAATAAATATTTATCCCGCCCACCGCTTGCGGGTCACGAGGTTTTCGGTTACAATGGAGCATGGGAAAAAATTTCCCCGACCGAACCTACGAAAGGCTGGAATGAAGAAATGGAGTTTCCAAAACGTCCTTTCCGCACCCATGGCGGAGCGGCGGTGCCCCATCATAAAAACACCTGGGACATCCCCACTGCCACCATGCCGCCCCCGGAAAAGGTCATTGTGCCAATGCAGCAGCACATTGGCGCGCCCTGCATCCCTACTGTGAGCAAGGGCGATCATGTTTTTGTGGGCACTGTGGTGGGCGATAACGACGCCTACGTCTGCGCCCCCGTACATTCCTCCGTCTCCGGTACGGTGACGGAGATCACTTCCATCATGCTCACCGGCGGCCAGATGACCCAGGCTGTGGTCATCGAATCCGACGGCAAAATGGAGCATGACCCCAACATTGCCCCTCCTCCTGCCATCACCTCCAAGGAAGAACTGGCCGCCGCGGCCAGAGCTTCGGGACTGGTAGGCCTGGGCGGCGCCGGCTTCCCCGCGCACGTGAAGCTGAACGTCCCCGAAGGGAAAGTGATCGACACCTTGATCGTCAACGTGGCGGAGTGTGAGCCCTATGTCACCTCCGACCACCGGGAAGCCTTGGAAAACGGCCAGAACGTGCTGGACGGTGTCTACAAGGTGAAGGACATCTTGGGTGTACAGCGTGTGATCATCGCCGTGGAGAACAACAAGCCCGACGTCATCGCCAAACTGACGGAGATCGCCGACGATCCCAAGCGGGACCCTCTGGACCAGGTCCGGGTGCTCCCCTTGAAGAGCCGCTATCCTCAGGGCGCTGAGAAGGTGCTGGTCCAGGCCTGCACCGGACGGAAGGTCCCGGAGGGCAAACTGCCCGCCGACGTGGGATGTCTGGTGATGAACATCGCCTCCATCTCTTTCCTGGCAAGCTACATGCGCACCGGCATGCCTCTGACCTTGAAGCGGGCCACCATCGATGGTTCCGCCATCGCTCATCCTCAGAACGTCATCGTCCCTGTGGGCACCCCCATCAAGGACGTTGTGGCTTTCTGCGGCGGCTACAAGACGGAAGCCCGGAAGCTGATCATGGGCGGTCCCATGATGGGCGTGGCCATCACCAGTGACGAGCTGCCCATTTTGAAGCAGAACAACGCCATCCTGGCTTTTGACGCCAACGACGCTGCCCTGCGTCAGCCCACTGCCTGCATCCGCTGCGGCCGCTGCGTGGCGGCATGTCCCATGGAACTGATGCCCACCAAGCTGGAACAGGCTGCGGAACGCAAAGACGTGGACGCCCTGAATTCCCTGAACATCATGACCTGCATGGAATGCGGCTGCTGCGCCTTCTCCTGTCCCGCAGGACGGCGGTTGGTACAGGCGATCCGCCTAGGCAAAAGCTACGTCAGAAAGGCCTCCAAGAAGTGAGCGCGCCTCGCTTTTTCATCCCGTATGCTTTCCGGAAAGGATGTAATCGAAATTGGATAAATTGATCGTATCCTCTTCCCCCCATTTCAACGGTGGGAAGACCACTCAAAACATCATGCTGGACGTGATCATCGCTCTCGCTCCTGCCATGATCGCCTCCGTCATCTTATTTGGGCCCAGAGCCGCGGTGGTCATCGTCACCTGCGTGGCCGCCTGCGTCCTCAGCGAATACCTGTCCCGCCGGGTGATGAAGCGTCCCCAGACCGTGGGCGACCTGAGCTGCGTGGTCACCGGCATCCTGCTGGCGCTGAACCTGCCTGTCACCATCAACCCCTTCATCGCTGTTTTCGGCAGTGTGGTTGCCATCGTGGTGGTCAAGCAGATGTTCGGCGGCATCGGCCAGAACTTTGTCAACCCGGCGCTCACCGCCCGGATCGTTCTTTTGAACTCCTTCCCCTCCCGTATGACCCACTGGGTGCAGCCCTTTGACTATTCCGCCACCGCCGACGCGGTGACCACTGCCACTCCTCTGGGCATCCTGAAAGAGGGAGGCGGGGACCTGCCCTCCTACCTGGACCTGTTTTTGGGTAACACCGGCGGATGTCTTGGTGAGACCTGCGCTTTGGCCCTGCTCATCGGCGGGATCTATCTCATCGCCCGCCATGTAATCTCCCCTGTGATCCCTGTCACTTACCTGGCCACCGCGGCGGTATTCTCCGCTCTGCTGGGCCGGGATCCTCTCTTTGACCTGCTCTCCGGCGGCCTGATGCTGGGCGCTTTCTTCATGGCCACCGACTACACCACCAGCCCCCTGTATTTCTGGGGCCGTGTGGTATTCGCTTTCGGCTGCGGATTCATCACCATCATCATCCGTGAATTCGGCTCCCTGCCGGAAGGCGTGTCTTACTCCATTATCCTGATGAACATCCTCACGCCTCTCATCGAGCGGTACATTAAGCCCCGGCCCTTTGGCTCCCTGCCCAAGGCCAAGAAAGGGGGCGCCAAAGGATGAAACTTGACGCGAAAAGCATCTTGAAACCCACCTTTGTACTGTTCGTCATCTGCGTGGTGGTCTCTGCCGCCCTGGCAGGCACCAACATGCTCACGGAGGACCGCATCAAAGAGTTGGAAGCAGCCAACGCCGAGGCCTCCCGCATGGTGGTCCTCCCCACCGCGGAAGCCTTTGAGTCCCAGGACGACGGCGCCTACTACACCGGCACTGCCGGCGGCGAAGTGGTGGGCTACGTGTTCGAGACTGGCGCCAGCGGCTACGGCGGCACGGTCAGCATAATGACCGGCATCGACGTAGAGGGAAACATCACCGGTGTGGTGATCCTCTCTCACAGTGAGACTCCCGGCCTGGGCGCCAACGCGGAGAAACAGGAGTTTCTGGACCAGTACCTCCAACCCGCGCCGGAAGGCGGCCTCTCCGTCATCAAGTATCAGACCCCCGCTGAGGGCCAAGTGGAAGCCATGACCGGCGCTACGGTCACCACCACCGCCGTCACCAACGCGGTGAACCTGGCCATCGAGCAATACTACGCTGTGAAAGGAGGCGCCTGATATGGAGAAGAACCGTACTTCCCTGTGGCGGGAATTCACCAAAGGCATCATCAAGGAAAACCCGGTGCTGCGGCTGGTGCTGGGCTGCTGCGCCACCCTGGCCGTGACCACCGCCGCCTCCAACGCCATCGGCATGGGCGCCGCCACCACATTCGTGCTGGTGTGCTCCAACGTGGTCATCTCCCTGCTGCGCAAGGTCATCCCCGACAAGGTGCGTATCCCCGCTTTCATCACGATCGTGGCGGGCTTCGTCACCATCGTGCAGCTGTTCATCCAGGCCTTCTCTCCTTCTCTGGATAAGGCTCTGGGCGTGTTCCTGCCCCTGATCGTGGTCAACTGCATTATCCTGGGCCGGGCAGAAATGTTCGCCAGCAAGAACAAGGTCCTCCCCTCCCTGGTGGACGGCCTGGGCATGGGCGTGGGCTTCACCGCTACCCTCCTGGCCATGGGCATCATCCGGGAACTGCTGGGTGCCGGCACTGTATTCGGCATCCCCGTGCTCTCCGGGTTCATGGAGCCCATCATCATCTTCCTGCTGCCTCCCGGAGGTTTCTTCGTGTTCGGCATGCTCATCGCCTTGGCGGGCAAGCTGTCCAAAGAAGGCAAAGCTCCGGAATCCACCGGCTGCGCTGCCTGCCCCCTGGCCGCTTCTTGCCAGAAGCTCCAGCAGAAGGATAACGGAAAGGAGGCCGCGAACTGATGGACGCCCAAACCATTAAATCTTTGGTAGCCATTTTCCTGGCGGCCATTTTGACGGAAAACTACGTGCTCAACAAGTTCTTGGGCATCTGCCCCTTCCTGGGGGTCTCGAAGAAACTGGACACCGCTGTAGGCATGAGCTGCGCCGTTACCGTAGTGATGGTCATCGCCACCGCTGTGACCTGGCCCCTGTACATGTTCCTGCTGGTGCCCAACGGTCTGGCCTACTTGCAGACCATCGTGTTCATCCTGGTCATCGCTGCCCTGGTGCAGCTGCTGGAGACCGTACTTCGCAAATATATGCCCCCGCTATACAACGCTTTGGGCATCTATCTGCCTTTGATCACCACCAACTGCGCCGTGCTGGGCGTGACCATGCTGGTGCTGGAAAAGGGCGCTGAGGATCCCTCTTTTGGCTACCTCCAGTCCCTGGTCAACTCCTTTGGTTCCGGCGTTGGCTTCCTGGTGGCCATGGTGCTCTTCGCCGGTGTGCGGGAGCGTCTGGAAAACTGTGATATCCCCGAGACGTTCAAGGGCCTGCCCATCACCCTGGTGGCGGCTTCCCTGGTGGCGGTCAGCTTCCTGGGCTTCAACGGCGTTGTGGACGGCTTGCTGTAAAGGGAGGAAACTGCTATGGAAATCATTACCCCCATTCTCATTGTGGGCATCATCGGCCTGCTGGCCGGCGTGATCCTGGCTGTGGCCTCCATCGTCATGGCGGTGCCCAAAGATGAAAAAGCCGAGGCCCTGGAGGAAGTGCTCCCCGGCGCCAACTGCGGTGCCTGCGGTTACTCCGGCTGTCCTGGTTACGCGGCTGCCATGGCCAAGGGCGAAGCACAGCCCGGCCTTTGCTCCCCCGGTGGAGCTGATGTGGCTCAGAAATGCGCCGAGATCCTGGGCGCGGGCGACGTGGCCATGGAATACAAGACTGCCCTGGTCCACTGCCTGGGCAGCTACGACAACACCACTGACAAAATGGTGTACGACGGTATCCAGAGCTGCTCTGCGGCAGCGTTTCTGGCGGGAGGCATCACTTCCTGCCGGTACGGCTGCATGGGCATGGGCGACTGCCTGCGCGCTTGCGAGTACGGCGCCATCCAAATCTGCAACGGTCTGGCCCGGGTGGATCCCACCAAGTGCAAAGGTTGCTCCAAGTGCGTTGCCGCCTGCCCCAAGGGGATCATCTCTCTGGTGCCTTTGAAGCAGCAGGCTGTGGTGCGCTGCTCCAACTGCGACAAGGCCAAGGATACTTTGAAGGTGTGTGCCATCGGGTGCATCGGCTGCGGCAAGTGCGTGCGGACCTGCGAGTTCGGCGCTGTGACCGTGGAAAACGGTGTTGCCAAGGTGGATCCTGCCAAATGTACCGCTTGCGGCAAGTGCGTGGAAGCCTGCCCTCGTCACGTAATCACTATGCTGGGCGACTAAGTTCCAGTTACATACAGAAAGGACCTGTCCGTTTTGGACAGGTCCTTTTTTCATGAGCAAAATGATTTATTGGGGAGATGCGGCCCGCTCTTTCAGGATCTTTCCCATAGTTAACAGATAGACAATCACCGTGACCAAGGGCCCCAGCACGTCGGAAAGGGGCTGAGCATAGAAGGCCGCCCGAGCGCCGAAGGCCATAGGCAGCAGGAAGATTGCCACAAAGTAGACCAGCTTCCGCCAGAAGGATAAAGGCAGGGACAGCCGCACCTGACCGATGCCGGTAAAGCCGTCTACCAGCTCGTACTGCACCCCCAGAGGGATGATAGCCAAGGTGCAGATCTTGATAGCGTCAAAGGCCTCCTGAGCCAGCTGGGGCTCCTGGGTGAACAGCCTCACGAAAAGGGGACCCGCCACCCGTGCCAGCACAAACATCAAAGCTGTATAGCCCACGCACAGCCCCACGATGTATTTCTGGGCCTGACGCACCCGGTCCACCTGACGGGCGCCGTAGTTGTACCCCAGGATCCCCTGGGTGCCTCCGCTGATACCGCCCAGAGGCATAGTCACCACCAGCATAAAGCTCTGGACAATGGTGTTGCAGGTCACCAGCATGTCGCCTTCCGCGCCTCCGGTGTTTTGAAGGATGGCGTTCATGGCGATGATCATCACGTTGTCGATGGCCACGATAAGGAAAGGGGTGAAACCTACCACCAACACTCTTCCCATGATCCGCAGATCATACCCACCGAAGGTGATGGGCACCATCACCCGCTTGCCGAACAGGAACAGCACCACGAAGGCAGCGCTGGCGGCTTGAGAGATCACCGTGGCAATAGCGGCTCCCTGCACACCCATATCCAGCACGAAGATAAACACAGGATCCAAAGCGATATTCAGAACAGCTCCCAGCACCACGGAAGCCATGCCCGCCTTGGCGAATCCCTGACAGATGACGAATTGGTTCAGCCCAGCGGCAGCCAAAGCAAAGAACGTACCGCACAGATAGGCGGTAAAATAGGATTCAGCATAGGGGTAAGTAGCATCGCTGGCGCCGAACAGCCGAAGCATGGGTTCCCGGAAAGGCAGGATGCCCCCCACCAACACCACAGAGAACACGCACAGCATCAAAAAGCAGTTGGCAAGGACCTGTTTTGCCGCTTTCAGGTTACCTTCTCCCATGCGGATGCTCACCAGGGGCGCGCCGCCCACTCCGATCAGGAACGCCACCGAACCCACCAGGTTCACCACAGGACCGCAGACACCTACACCAGCCAAAGCGATATCTCCCACCTCGGGGATGTTGCCGATATACATTCGGTCCACGATGCTGTACAGCACGCTGACAAACTGTCCCAGCATGCTGGGAATGGCGATCTTCCACACCAAAGAACTGATTTTGTCTTTTCCCAGGTCGTTTTCCACGGCCATGGTTCCCACACCCTTCTCAAGAAACTCAGGCTTTCCACAAGCCTTCCCTATCTTACACCATTTTGGAGCAAATGCAAGTGCTCTTTTCAGATTTTCCACCCTTTTGGCAGACGCGAAAAACGGCCCCGCCAAACCGGCAGGACCGCTTTTTCTCTGTCACAGTCGTGCTTTCAACCACTCCATGGATTTCCGAAGATATTCCAGCGTAGCGTTGGAGCCGTAATGCTCGATGGTATAGGTACCATCGTAGCCATCCTGCTTCAGCAGGGCCATAAGCTCCTCCAAGGGCATCTCGCCTCCGCCCAAAGGAGCCGGATACAGCTCCACGCCGTCCACGGCCACTGTGGCCCCTTCCCCGTTGGACTGGGTGAACGCCCGGTCCTTCAGGTGGACATGGTCGATCCTGTCGCGCAGCAGCTGGTAGGCCTCCAGCACATCTTCCCCGGCGAAACGGAAATTTCCCGAGTCAAAGGCACAGGAAAGACCCGGGCACCGGTCCAGGAACCGGCGGATACCGCCCATGGTGGAAAAAGGGGCCAGCTGGCTGTCATAATCCTCCATCACCAAGGATATTCCGTAATTCAAAGCCAAGTCAGTCAGCCGGTTGATTCCTTCCTCCATACGGACCATCTGGGCTTCCCGTTCTTCCGGGGAATCTCCCTCACCGAAGAACCCGGGGATCACCAACAGCTTGGGCGCTCCCAGGTATTGAGCAGCTTCCAGAATGGGGCCCGCTTGTTTTTCCACGTCCGTATCCCGGCCGAAATCAAAGTAAGCGGGAATGGTCGCGATTTCCATATCCGCCATGGCCAGCTCCTGACCGATCTCGTCCTCACGGCCCAGCACGTTATTGCCGGAAGCTTCCACCGCTTCCACACCCAGCTCTCGGGCCAGCTTCAAAGCATCCACTGTGAAGATATTTTCCTGCCGGGCAATGTCCAAAATATGATCGTAAAAGGTGGCGATCCTCACCATACAAAGTCCCTCCTTATTCAGATAAGTTCTGTCAGCAGCCTGCCGGTTTCCACCGCGGCCGCAAAGCATTTGTCCCCCACGGACTGCCCCAGCAGGGGCAGTCCACGAGCGTCCCACTCCGGAGCGTCCAGGTTGTCCGCCGCAAAGAAAAATTCCGCCAGCTTCACCCCTCGGAACTGGGCCACCGCCGCCAGGGAGGCGCACTCCATTTCCACGCACAGGCAGCCCTGCTCCTTACGACGGGCCATTTTGCCCCGAGTCTCCCGGTAAAAGGCGTCTGTGGTCCAGGTCTTACCCTCCACATAAGGCAGCCCCAGGTTCTCCATGGCCTGGCGGCAGGCCTCTACACAGGCGGGGTCCAGCTCCACCTCATCCGCCGGGGGCAGATAGTGGTAAGAAAAACCCTCGTCCCGCACGGCAGCGGTAGGGATGATCAAATGCCCGTCAGCAATGTCCCGCCGCAGCACGCCGCAGGAGCCGAAAAACACAAAACATCCCACCCCGTAAACGATCAGCTCCTCCATCATGGAGCCAGCCGTAGGCCCGCCCACGTGGGGCAGAAACAGGGCAAACTCCTGGCCTAAGGCTGTCACACGGTACACAGGAACCGGACCAGTGCAGAAGTTCAAATCCACCAGCTTTTCCCCGCCGAAGCGTTCCAGGATGCCCTCCAGAATGGGCTTGGAGAAGATCCCCATGCACATCTGCGGAAATCCGGGAATGGAAACATGATGTTCCTCCGGGTTGATGACTGCCAGGCGGTCAGGGTCGAACTCGTTGCAAAGCATAGGAAGCTCCTCCTTTGGAAAATATTTCGTCCATTGTAGGACAAAACAAGGAGAGAGTCAATAGGGAAAAAAGAAAACCTCAGGCGAAATACCAGGTGTCGAACAATTCCAGAGCGTCGGCGTATTCCCGGGTGGTGGGCGAACCGGAGATCACCGGGAAATATATTACAAACAGGAATAGGCAGAACAAAGTAAAAACCACCAAGAACAGCGTTGACACGGAACACTCCATCCCTCCCGGGAAAGCGATCCGCCGGGTGAAGGGTCCACTTTGGGAGATCAGGTGAAACAACCCGCACAGGGCGATCACCAAGAAAGGCACCGCTGTAAAGTAATGGTAGATAAAGGTGAGCCTTGGCACCAACACCCAGGGCAGATACACGGAACCGAATCCCACCAGCACCACGCCGGCCCACTGGCGGCGTTCCTTCCACCAAAGCCACACCGATCCAACTAGGGCAGCCAATCCCGCCGCCCACAAAAGCGGATTTCCAAAGGCGGAAATCGTACTGTATCCCTCCAGGGTATCCCCGGCGAAATACCAGATGGGACGGATATCCAAGGGCCATTCGTACCAAGGGGAAGCAAAGGAATGGGTTGCTTCCAGATGAGCGTGGTAATTGAACATGGTCGTCTGGTAATTCCAAAAAGCCCCCCACACCTTTCCGATATTGTGAGGCAGCGTGGTAATAGGCAGGAATGCCCCGAAGTAAATGCCGAAGGGCAGAAGGATAAAGAACAGACAGCACCACAGGCACAGTTCTCCAAACTTTTTGAGAACAGGAGTAATCTCCTGCCCGGAAAGCCGAGCCTCCCGGAAGGTAAAGTACAGCTTCCCGAAGAACAACACCGCCAACCCCACAGCACCGTAAGCGGCAGTCCACTTGGAGGCCACTCCAAGCCCGGTGAAGATCCCGCAAAGGAGCAAGGGCGGCAGCAAACGTTTCCAGCTGTCCTGGAGCAAGTCGCGCTTTAAGAACACCACCATGGCATCGTACATCAGCAGCAGGAAAAACACAGCGTAAGTGTCGATGGTAGCGATGCGCGTCTGGGTAAAATGCATGAAGTCAAAGGCAAACAGCACCGTTCCTACCGCTGACAGCCTGGTCCTGCCGAAAAGCAGTTTCAGCAGGTGGTAGAGCACCGGCAGCATCAGCACCCCGAACAGAGCCCCCATGAACCGCCAGCCAAAGGGGTTCATGCCAAATATCCGGATACCCAAAGAGATGATCAGCTTTCCCAAAGTGGGGTGGGTATTCTCGTAGGGCTCCAGGCCCAGAATGTGCTCATAGGCAGTGCGGGCGTGGTAGATCTCGTCAAAGTAGGTGGAGTTCTCGTAGGTGGTCCGCAGGGGCACCACATCCTGCTCGTCGATCAGCTGTTCCACCCCTGGTCCCGCCCCGGTAACTGTGGCCTGGACTGACGCCCCGGCATACTTCAGGGATGCCTCATTGAGGGTAGCCTTGCCGTCTAAAGCCGTCAGCCGCACGAAACGCCCCGGCGTGGACAAGGCAAACTGCTTCCAGGCGAACACACTGCCATCGGTGAGAGTGCCGCAGTCTGTCCAGCTCACACCGTCCTCACTGGTCTCCACCTGGATGTTCACTCCTACCCTGGCAGCGTAGTGGGCATCGTCAGGGGCGATGCCCGGCAGATAAAGAAGGGTGTCGCACTCCCCGTCGGCGGCCAGTACCACCTGGTCTCCTTGGGCCGGGGTCCAGGGCGTGACCGCCGTCTGGGTATCTCCCAAATGGTAGAAGGCAAAGCAGGCGTACACCAAAGTGATGGCTGCCATCAGTCCCCAATCCCTCTTCAGGAAAACGGTTTTGACAGGCTCCCGGTCCACCGGGGGACCGGGATGGGAAGCTGCTCCCAAACGGGTCTCCCCTTTCAGATACACCCGATACCCCACCCATCCCAGATAGACGATCGCAGCCATCTGAGCGGCGGAAAGGACCTTGACGACCCAGGTGTTGGGGTCGTAATTCGAAACGAACTCCTGGAAGATATACAGTACATAAGCCACGTTGGCGTAGCTGACCGTGGCAAGGAGCGCGAAAGCCCGCAGCATACCCGTGTCACGGGTGAACACGAAGGACAGCAGAATGAAAAGCAGCACAGGGAACAAGTAGCGTTCGTGCATCTTTACGGAAAAAGCGTACATGGCCGACATAAGCAACGCAGGGCAGTAGAAGGCCACGCTCCGATCCTTTGCCCGGAACACCAGCACTCCGCACAGCGCCGTGGCGATGATGGGTCCCACGAAGTCCCACAAATTTCCAGCCAGCCCGGAGGGAAGCGTCCTCCAGTTCCAGCCGATCAGGCTCCAGAAATTGTAGGCGTTCACGGAGTAGTAGTTATAATAGTCCAAAGTGGCCTGATACCGCTGCAAAAGCCACAGGAAATTGAACCCCTGGGTAAAGGGCAGAGCCACCAGCAGGATGGTCCCCACTGTGACCACCGCTCCCAGGATCAGTTTCAGCCAATGTCCCCGCTTCAAGCTGACGAACAGATACAAGGGGACAAACACCAGCATCTGAGGCTTGCAGGCGACAGAGAATCCCAACAGCGCCGCCGCGGGAACGTACTTCTCCCGGTAAAACAGGATCACCGAGCCCAGCAGGATAGCGGTGCAGAAAGAGTCGGCCTGCCCCCATTGGGTGGAGTTCAAAAATACCGCCGGGCAGAACAGATAAGCTCCCGCCAGGAACAACGCCCACTGCTCTCCCATCTTCCGCCGGGCCAGGAACAGCACCACTCCGGCGCAGAACAGATCCGAGAAAATGGAAGGCAGCTTGATCATCAAAGTATAGGCCTGGCTCTCCATGGCAATACCCAAACCCTGCCGGAGCTTGTCCAGTAAGACCAACACATACAGGTAGCCGGGAGGGTAATCTAGGAAAATATCCTGATGATAGATCTCCTGAAACCCCACTGTGTTGGTCAGGTATGCCCATGATTTAAAGGCGTTTGTGTCCGTGGTATAGCCTTCGGTGTAGAACCCCAAAAACAACCGAAACGTAAGCGCCCCCAAAAACAGCAGGGACGCCCACCACGCAAACCTTTCCAAAGACTTTTGGGAAAACAGCTTCCCTGCCTGGTAAAACACCACGCCGCCGAACACCAGGGCGACAAGTGCTTGAACGCCCACCGAACCACTCCTTCCATCTATGGCAAACTCCCTCAGATAATAGGAGTTTTCCGCAAAATAATGATTGACGAGGCAAAAATTTCATTGTAAGCTACGATTATATAAAGTATACCGTTTCTCCCTGTAAAAAGCAAATTTTTCCAGGGTATATCCAGAAAGGAAGAGTTGTATGAATCTGAAACCTCACCATTTTCACGAGGACCCGGAGATCCTCCACGTGGGGACCTGTCCCGACCGCAGTTATTATACCCCCTGCGCCCAGGAAAAAGAAGCCGAAAACGGCTGTTCCTCCCGAGTGATCTCCTTAAATGGCATTTGGGCCTTCCAGTACTACGATTCCTACAAGGAAGCTATTGACCCGGAGGACGGTCTCTCCTTTGACGAGGAGGATATGGACCAGATCCCCGTGCCCTCCTGCTGGCAGAATCACGGCTATGGCCGCCACATGTACACCAACATCCGTTACCCCTTCCCCTGCGATCCTCCCTACGTTCCCGAGGAGAATCCCTGCGGCCTGTATCTGCGTCACATACAGGTGGAGGATCCCTCCGCTTTCCGGTGGTATCTCAACTTTGAAGGGGTAGATTCCTGCTTCTACCTGTGGGTCAACGGCGAGTTTGCCGGGTACAGCCAGGTATCCCATTCCACCTCGGAATTTGACATTTCCAGCTTCCTCACTGCCGGTGACAACACTCTGGCGGTGCTGGTGCTCCAGTGGTGCGACGGCAGCTACCTGGAGGACCAGGATAAACTGCGCATGAGCGGCATCTTCCGGGATGTGTACCTGCTGGCAAGACCGGAAAACCACCTGCGGGACTTCTTTGTGAAGCAGTCCTTCGCACCGGACTTTTCCTCCGCCAAGGTGACGGTGGACCTGGAGCTTTCCGGAGAGTGCCAAGTGGACGCTGTGCTCACCTCTCCCAACGGGGAACAGGTGGGAAGCGCCTCCTCTACCGGCGAACCCTTGGTGTTCGAGATCTCCGCTCCGGAACTGTGGAACGCGGAACATCCCGCCCAGTACACCCTAACCCTGTCCACCGGGGAGGAAATCATCTCCCAGAAGGTGGGTCTGCGGAAGATCGAAGTGGTGGACGGCGTGGTGCTCCTCAACGGAGTCAACATCAAGTTCCGGGGCGTGAACCGCCACGACAGCGATCCCGTCACCGGCTACACCATCAGCCGCCAGCAGGCTCTTACCGACCTGGCCCTGATGAAGCGCCACAACATCAACGCCATCCGCACCAGCCACTACCCCAACGCTCCCTGGTTCTTGCAGCTGTGCTCGGAGTACGGCTTCTATGTTATCGCCGAGGCGGACATCGAGAGCCACGGCATGGCCACCAAACTGGGCGGATACGACCAGGAGCTTTACCCTGACGCCGCTGACGATCCCCAGTTCCAGAAGGCCATTCTGGACCGGGTACAGCGCAGCGTGATCCGGGACAAGAACAACGCTGCCGCGGTTATCTGGTCTCTGGGCAACGAAAGCGGCTGGGGCGAGAACTTCGAGATCGCCGGCCGCTGGGTGAAGGAATACGATCCTTCCAGGCTCCTTCACTATGAGAACTTCCTCACCTATCACAGTGACCGGACTCCCGACTTCTCCATGCTGGATCTGTACAGCCGGATGTACGTCCCTCTCTCGGACGTTGACAGCTATTTTAACGACGGTCCTCTGGACGAGAACCTGCACGGCCGGCGGATGCCCTTCATCCAGTGCGAGTACATCCACGCCATGGGCAACGGACCCGGCGACGCGGAGGACTATCAGCAGCTCATCATGAAATATCCCGGCTTCTGCGGCGGCTTCGTGTGGGAGTGGTGCGACCATTCCGTTTACGGCGGGACCACCCCGGACAACCGGTCCATCTACCGCTACGGCGGCGACTTCGGGGAATTCCCCCACGACGGCAACTTCTGCATGGACGGCCTGGTGTACCCGGACCGCACGCCCCACACCGGCCTGTTGGAGTACAAGAACGTGATTCGTCCCCTGCGGGTCCAGCGGGTGGAAGGCAATACCTTCCGCCTCTATAACTATCTGGACTTCACCAACGCTGAGGACTTCCTCACCCTTTCCTATGAGGTGTTCCAGGATGGGGAGACCCTGTTCGGCGGCAATCTGGAAGTGCCCTGTCTGCCGCCCCACGGCGAGGCGGAGATCACCCTGCCCCAGCTTCCGGAGAATGGCATCGCCACGGTAACCTTCTTCTACGCCGTCAAAGAGGACGGCCCCTTCTATCAGGCGGGCCATGCTCTGGGCTTTGACGAGATCCTTCTCTCAGAGGAACCCTTCTTCCTGGACGCTCCCGACGAAAACGGCACTGTGGAAGTGGAAGCCGGTCCCGAAGAAGTGGTCTTTACCAGGGAGAATTTCCGGTACGTATTCGACAACACCACCGGCCTGTTCTCCTCCATGGTGTATAACCACCGGAACCTGCTGACCCGTCCCATGGAGTGGAACACCTTCCGGGCTCCCACGGACAACGATCAGTACATCAAGAAAGACTGGCTGGCCGCTGGCTACGACCGTCCCACCGTGCGGGTCTACTCCGTGGAGCAGGAGGGCAACACCATTTCCTGCCGCCTGGGGATCGCCGCCATCGCCATCGCCAAATTCCTGGACGTGGAAGCAGTCTGGTCCGTGGATGCCCGGGGTCGGGTGGACGTGAAACTCCACTGCCAGCGGGATACCCGGTTCCCCTTCCTTCCCCGGTTTGGCCTGCGCCTGTTCCTGCCCGAGGGATTCGGCGGCGTGGAATACTTCGCCTACGGTCCCTATGAGAGCTACCTGGACAAACACCAGGCCTCCCGTTTGGGGGTCTATGCCCAGCGGGTGGACTCCATGCATGAGGACTACATCATGCCCCAGGAGAACTCCTCTCACATGGGCTGCCGGTACGTCACCCTCACCGATGGAGCCTATGCCCTCACTGCGGCGGCGGAGCAGCCCTTCTCCTTCAATGTGTCTCCCTACACTCAGGAGGAGCTCACCGCCAGGGGTCACGACTACGAGCTTTCTCCCTGCGGCGAGACCGTCCTGTGCATCGACTACAAGATGAGCGGCGTGGGATCCAACTCCTGCGGTCCCGAGCTGCTGCCCCAGTATCGCTTGGAGGAAGGCCAGTTCGACCTCTCCTTCTCCCTGATGATGGAATAAGGGGGCGGAACGCTATGGAGATCTCCCCCGCAGTGGTGTGGATGTTTCTCCTGGCTCTGGTGTGCACGCTGATCCTCCCTGTGGTGGTGCTCATCGTTTTGGGTGTCACCAAAAAGATCTCCCTGCTGCCTTTGGGCCTGGGATTCGCGTCCTTTTTCCTCTCCCAGATCGTCCTGCGCATCCCCTTGCTCCAATGGTGCGCCGGACAGGAGTGGTACCAAGCCTTTGCTGCCTCGTCCCCGGTGTTGCTGGGGCTGGTCTTGGCCTTTACCGCCGGGTTGTTTGAAGAATCTGCCCGGCTGGGAGGTGTCTGTCTCCTTGGGCCCCGGAAACCCGCCTATCCCGGTGGGCCACCCCGGCCAGGTCACCGCACCTGGAAAGGCGCCCTTTCCTTCGGGCTGGGACACGCCTTCTGCGAGACCATGGTCCTGGTGGGCCTATCCCACGTGAACAACCTGATTTTCTGCCTGCTGCTGGGTTTTGGTGAGGACGCCCTTTCTGCCCTGCTGCCCCAAGACCAGCTGGATCTGGTGGTGACTCAGTTCGCCGCTGTGACCCCTTCCCTGATCCTTGCGGGGATTCTGGAACGGGTGTCAGCCATCCTGTTCCACCTGTTCGCCACTGGACTGGTGTTTCTGGCCGTGGCAAAAAAACAATGGTTACTTTACCCGGCGGCCATCCTGTGCCACACACTGTTCAACTGTGTCGCTCTGCTGCCTTTGGACGTGTGGCCCATGGAGGGGCTGTTGTTCCTCCTGGCTCTGGGCTGCGGCTTCCTTTTCTGGAAAAGCCGGAAGTGGTTCCCCGCCCCACAAAACATTTGACACAAACAAAAAGGTCCCTTCCAAGTTGGAAGGGACCTTTTCTTGTAAGCGGGTCAGTCGCCCAGCAGGGCGTTATAGATGCTGTCCACTTTGCCGTTTTTCAGATACACACGGGGTACCCGTTTGGACAGGCCGCAGACCACCTCGTAGTTGATGCTGCCTTCCAAAGCGGCCAGCTCGTCAGCGGTGATCTCCTCTTCCCCATCCCGTCCGATGAGGGTGACCAGGTCCCCCACCTGCACGTCAGGAAGATCGGTCACGTCCGCCATCAGCTGGTCCATGCAGATCCGCCCCAGGATGGGGCACCGTTTCCCACCAATGAGCACCTGGGCGCCCTGAGCGGACAAGATACGGGGATAGCCGTCGGCATAGCCCACGGGAACCGTGGCCACTTTCATCTCCCGGTCCGCGGTGAACACACGGCCATAGCTGATGGTGGCGCCCGGTTTCACAGTTTTCACGTGGGACACCACCGACCGCAGAGCCAGCACCGGAGAGAGCTCCGGACGGTTCCGCAAAGCGCCGGAAGGGTACAGCCCATAGATGACGATCCCCGCCCGGACCATATCCAGATGGGACAGAGGATAATCGAATACAGCGGCGGAGTTGGCGCAGTGGCGCACCTCAAAGGAGACATCCTCCCGCAACAGGGACTCGATCATCTCTTTGAAGCAGCCGAACTGCCGCATGGTGAAGGAGTCTCCCTCTTTTCCCTCGTCGGACACGGCGAAATGAGTGAAGATCCCTTCGGGGTACAGCCCCGGCAAAGTGCAGGCGGTTTTCACTTCCTGCACGGTGGCCTCGTCCCGGCTGATATCCTGGTAGTAAAAGCCCAGACGGCTCATGCCGGTGTCGATCTTCACGTGGATCTTCACCGTGACCCCGGCCTGCACCGCATAGTGGGACAGCTCCTTAGCATAGTCCAGACTGTACAGGCACTGGGAAATATTGTGTTTGGAAAGAGACGCGGCCGCCTCTGGCGGGGTATAACCCAGCACCAGAATGGGCTTATTCAAGCCCGCCAGCCGCAGCTGCAAGGCTTCCTCCAGGTTGGACACGGCAAACCAGTCCGCTCCCAAAGCCTCGAATTCCTGAGCCATGCGCACAGCCCCGTGGCCGTAGGCGTCCGCTTTGACCACACAGCACACCTTGGCCTGCGGATTAGCGGCCTGGCGCACTGCTTGAAAATCACGGGCCAAAGCGTCCAGGTCGATCTCCGCCCAGGTACGTCTTAAAATTTCTTTCATGCAAGCTCACCTCCTGGGCGATGTTTTTCTCCTGCTCTGGCAGGAATGCGTCCCCGATGGACATTCCGTCGGGGACGCTGACATTCTGCTATCTGTCTGGGAAAAGCGTTGCGCTGTTTCCCTAGTTCTTTTGATACGCCGTTATACGGGGATCACTTAAAGTACTTCACGCCGCTTTCAAACAGCTGCTGATCTTTCTCGCCGGGGACGTTCTTATACAGGTTGACGCCCTTGCGCTCGGAGTGGCCCATCTTGCCCAGCACGCGGCCGTCGGGGCTGGTGATGCCCTCGATAGCGCACACAGAGCCGTTGGGGTTCCACAGGATATCGCCGCTGACAGTGCCCTCGGGATCCACATACTGGGTGGCGATCTGGCCGTTCTCGATCAGCTTCTTCAGAGCCTTCTCATCGGCCACAAACCGGCCCTCACCGTGGGACACAGGCACCGCGTGGATGTCGCCCGGGTTGACGCCTGCCATCCAGGGGGACTTGACACTGGTGATCCGGGTATAAACCATGCGGCTGACATGGCGGCCCAGGGTGTTGAAGGTCAGGGTGGGATCGTCCTCCTTGGGCTCGGTGATCTTGCCGTAGGGCACCAGGCCCAGCTTGATCAGAGCCTGGAAACCGTTGCAGATGCCCAGCATCAGGCCGTCACGAGTCTCCAGCAGATCGGTGACCGCCTGGGCGATCTTGGGATTGCGGAAGGTTGTGGCAATGAATTTACCGGAGCCTTCGGGCTCGTCGCCGCCGGAGAAGCCGCCGGGGATCATGATGATCTGAGCCTGGCGGATAGCTTTCTCCATCCGGTCGATGGTCTCCTCGATATCTTTGGCGGAAAGGTTCTTCACCACCAGGATCTCCGTCTCGGCGCCAGCCTTCTCAAAGGCACGGGCGGAGTCCACTTCGCAGTTGGTGCCGGGGAACGCGGGGATGAACACACGAGGACGGGCCACCTTGATGGCAGGGGCCTTGCCCTCACGCTGGGTGCACAGAGGCACATCGGCCGCAACGGGCACGGTCTCGGCCCGGTTGGGGAAGATCTTCTCCAGAGTGCCCATCCAGGCGGCGGTGAGCTCCTCCATGGAGATCTTCTCGCCATTCAGCTTCACGTCTTCCTTGCTGGTGGTATGACCCAGCAGCACAGGAGTCAAAGCGGGATCGGCAGACAGATCGGCTTCGCTGGACAGCTCCACCACCAGAGCGCCTTCCTGAGGAGCGTACAAAGTCCCCTTGGAAAGCCCCTCCGCGAACCGGAAACCGGTCTTGCTGCCGAAGCACATCCGCAGCACAGCGGCGGCAGCGCCGCCCTCCCGGACCACGCCGGCGGAAACGATGTCTCCCAATTCCATATGTGTCAGCACAGCGCGATAGTACGCCTTCAGAGCTTCCCAGTCAGGCATACCCTCCTCCGTCTCGGGGATGGGCAGCAGAACCAAGGTAGAGCCGGGATTCTTCACGCTGGCGGAAAGGGTCTTGCTGGCTTTTGTCATGGACACGGCAAAGCTCACCAGGGTGGGCGGCACGTCCAGCTGCTCGAAAGAGCCGGACATACTGTCCTTACCGCCGATAGAGGGCAGTCCCATGCCCAGCTGAGCTTCCAAAGCGCCCAGCAGAGCGGCGGCAGGCTTGCCCCAGCGGGTGGGGACGTCGTGGAGCCGCTCGAAATATTCCTGGAAGGTAAGCCGTGCCTTCAGGGGATCGGCTCCCACAGCGGCCAGCTTGGAAAGGCTTTCCACCACGGCGTAGGCGGCGCCCATGAAGGGGGAATACCGGGCCACGCCGGGAATGTAACCGTAGCTCATGGCAGTGGCGTCGTCGGTCTCCCCATGCTCCAGGGGGATCTTAGCCACCATAGCTTCTTCGGGGGTGAGCTGATACTTGCCGGCGAAGGGCATCAGTACCGTGGCCGCGCCGATGCTGGAGTCGAACCGCTCGGACAGGCCCTTCTGGCAGCAGACCTCCAAACGGGCCATGTTGGCCTTCAAAGCCTCCACGCCCTCTTTGCCGGAAAGGGCTTCCGGCACGGACTTCCGATAGTCACAGCCCTGGGGAGCGGCGATCTCCGCTTCCGCGTTCTGGGTGACGCCGTTGGTGTCCAGGAAGGCACGGGACAGATCCACTACTCGGTCGCCCCGCCAATCCATCCGCAGACGAGGCTCTTCGGTGACCACTGCCACCACCTGAGCGTCCAGGTTCTCATCGGCAGCCTTTTTGCAGAATTCTTCCACGTCCTTGGGATCCAGCACCACGGCCATACGCTCCTGAGACTCGGAGATGGCCAGCTCGGTGCCGTCCAGGCCCTCGTACTTCTTGGGGACTTTATTCAGGTCGATCTCAAGACCCGGAGCCAGCTCGCCAATAGCCACGCACACGCCGCCGGCGCCGAAGTCGTTGCACCGCTTGATGAGCTGAGCCACAGAAGCGTTCCGGAACAACCGCTGGATCTTCCGCTCGGTGGGGGGATTACCCTTCTGCACCTCGGCGCCGCAGACCTCCACGGACTTCTCCGTGTGGGCCTTACTGGAACCGGTAGCGCCGCCGATGCCGTCACGGCCGGTAGCGCCGCCCAGCAGCACGATCACGTCGCCGGGAACAGGCTCTTCCCGCTTCACGTTGGCCTTGGGAGAAGCGCCGATCACCGCGCCGATCTCCATACGCTTGGCCACGTATCCGGGATCATACAGCTCGGTGACCTGGCCGGTGGCAAGACCGATCTGGTTGCCGTAGGAGGAATAACCCGCCGCGGCGCCAGTGGTGATCTTCCGGGAAGGCAGTTTGCCGTGGAGAGTCTTTTCAAAGGGCACAGTGGGGTCGCCGCTGCCGGTAACACGCATGGCTTGGTACACATAGGCACGACCGGACAGGGGGTCACGGATAGCGCCGCCCAGGCAGGTGGCCGCGCCGCCGAAAGGCTCGATCTCAGTGGGATGGTTGTGGGTCTCGTTCTTGAACTGGATCAGCCAAGTCTCGGTCTTGCCGTCGATGGTCACAGGAGCCTCGATGGAGCAGGCGTTGATCTCGTCGCTCACATCCAGGTCGGGCACCAGGCCCTTCTTCCGCAGGTATTTTCCACCGATGGTGGCCATATCCATCAGGGACACAGGCTTGTCCTTGCCCTGATACAGCTCTTCCCGCAGGGAGAGATAATTCTTCAGGGCCGCTTCCACCGCCTGGCTCAACTTGCCCTGCTCAATGTCGATCTTGTTCAGACGGGTCAGGAAGGTGGTGTGACGGCAATGGTCACTCCAATAGGTGTCGATCACCCGCAGCTCTGTGACAGAGGGGTCACGATGCTCCTGATCCCGGAAATAATCCCGGCAGAAAGCCAGGTCGGAGAGGGTCATGGCAAAGCCCATGGAATCGAAGTAGGCTTTCAGCTCCTCCTCGTTCCAGGTAGTGAACCCAGTGACACGGGCCACGTCAGCAGGCTCGTCCGCCTTCATCTCCAGAGATTCCGGCTTCTCCATGGAAGCCACCCTGGATTCCACCGGGTTTACCAGGTAACCCTGGATCTTCTCAAACTCCTGGTCGCTGATCTCACCCTTCAGGCCGATGACCTTAGCGGAAAGCACCGCGGGACGCTCGCCCTGGGTGAGCAGCTGCACGCACTGAGCAGCAGAGTCCGCCCGCTGATCGTACTGGCCGGGTAGATACTCCATGGCGAATACCCGATACTCTTCCGGCAGGGTATAGTCCTCCCCGTAAACACTGTCCATGGGGGGCTCGGAAAGGATGGTCCGGGCGGCGGCCTGGAACTGCTCCTGGCTGAGACCGGACACGTCGTAACGGTTTAAAATGCGGACTTCTTCCAGTCCGCTGATCCCCAGATTCCCTTTGAGGTCCGAGAGCATGTGCTGTGCCTCAATGTCAAACCCTTTTTTCTTCTCTACAAATACCCGTGTTACCATGACTTCATCCTTTCTCCAGCGGGAAGCTGGGCAAAGAGTTTCTTTAGACAAAACTGCTTCCAAGCAGTCATACTAAACATTCCCCATTCCTGGGACCAAAAAGCGACGCGCGTCTCGCCCACAGCAAACATAGCTCGAGAAGGTCTCTCACCCAGCTACGAGCGCGGGCAGTGAGTGTTTCTCCCCCACTTCGGTCCTGGGGTAAAGCCCCAGTGTGCGACTTGCCCACCGCAGGTGCAGCGAGGACGGAACTCTCACCCAGCCGCAAGCGCGGGCAGCGAGGGGCTCTCCCCCACTTCGGTCCTGGGGCGAAGCCCCAGTGCGCGACTTGCCCACCACAGGTACAGCGAGGACGGAACTCTCACCCAGCCGCAAGCGCGGGCAGAGAGTCGCTCTCCCTCACTTCGGTTCTGGGGTGAAACCCCAGTGCGCGGCTTGCCCACCGCAGGTGCAGGCGCAGCTTGGCCCCTTGCGTGTACCATTGTAACACAAGGGGCCAAGTTTATAAAGCGTTAAATCAAAGTTTTCTGTTTTTGCGGAACTTGCGCAGCTCCTGTGGGGAAACACTGCCCATATCGCCGATAGACAGGGCTACCGAATGTTTGATGGGCTTCCACTCGATGTTTCCAAACACCGCCAGCAGCATAGCCAAGCCGAAACTGAACACAAAGAAGGGGAAGGTAAAAGAATAGGCGATCTTCTTCCCTTTCGAACAGTGGATACGCTTCCATTCCGTGATCAGCGTGAGGATACCCATCAGGTACATGGTGGCGTAAGAGTTGATAGCAGAGGCGGTCAAGGACATGAAGAACACACCCATCTCCCGACGAGCGGAGGTGATCCCCACCACCAGCATGATGCCGTTGAGCACGATGCTGATCACAGTGATGACCACTGCGGGAATGGCGCACATGAGCATGTCATAGCAAGAGAAACTGCCCTCGCTCAGCATGGTCTTGGCCATGCTGCCGCCCCGTTTGGCGACCACTTGAAGATAGCCCTTCACCCAGCGGGAACGCTGAATGACAGACTGCTTAAAGCTGGTGGGCTGCTCGTCATAGAACACAGCGTCGTGGCAATAGGCGATCTTTTTTCCACGGGAAACCAAGTCGGCGGTGAATTCCAGATCTTCCGTGAGCAGGAAATAATCCCATCCGCCCACCTCGTCCAACAGATCCTTGGCCACCAGGAAACCGGTGCCGGAAATGTTGCAGCTGGTGCCCAGATAGTCTCTGGGCTGGTTCAAATATTCGGACTCCCGCAAGAACCACAGGCCATAACCGGCGGTGATCCAGTTGTCTCCGAAATTCTTGGTGTTGCGGTAACCGGTAACCACCTGGTTGCCGTTGGAGAACACCTTGTTCATCTCTTCAATATAATGGGGATCCAGCAGGTTGTCGGCGTCAAAGACGAAAAAGCCGTCATAATGCTCCTGGGGATAGTTCTCCTGGATCTTCTCCAAAAGGAACCGCAGGGCATAGCCCTTACCTACCTGCATCTTGTTCTGCCGCTCAAAGACCCGGGCCCCGTGAGCCGCGGCAATAGCGGCCGTGTCGTCGGTGCAGTTGTCCGCTACCACGTACACGTCCACCAGGTCAGAAGGATACTCCTGGCCATGGATGCTCTCCACCAGCTGGGCGATGACGGAACTCTCGTTCCGAGCGGCAATCAGCACCGCGTACCGGCACAGTTTCTGGGCGGTGAAGGACCGGCGTTTTTTCAGCAGCCGCACCACAGCGAAAACGGCCTGGTAGCAGTAGCAGGCCACAAACAGGGCTGCCATCAAGAAATTGATCGTCGATAAAGTTTCCATAAATCTCTCCTCTCCCTGCTCGCAGAAAGCAGACAAAGAACTTTTTCCTTTCCGTCGGGCGTCAAACCGTCACCAGAAACAGCTGGGGACAAAGGGAACCAAAAAGTCGGGATACGGCCGAACTCTTCCAAATTGTTTAACTTGTTTTTTCCGTACCACCTTCTGGGCGGTTCCAATTATAGCACACTTTGATGATATTGTGAACAAATGAATAACAACACGACGATTTTCTTAAGAATTTATTAATCCAGGATGTCTTTCAAAAAAAATTTTGTGTATTTGCAAATTAGGGCTTGCATTTTTCGGCAAAATCATGTAAACTAATCAGGCAACAGAAAATTGGGCGCTTAGCTCAGCTGGCTAGAGCACCTGCTTGACGTGCAGGGGGTCAGCGGTTCAAGTCCGTTAGCGCCCACCAGCAGACGCGCACTTCACTTTGTGGAGTGCGTTTCTTTTTTGCCTGCGCTTTCAACGTGCTCCTACTTTCGTCCAGAACAGTACCAAGCTAGAAGCTTTCTATAAAAAGTTGGAATGCAATCAATTACACCCCATTTGTTATTCAGTATATCATACTGTCTGACAAATGAGGTGCAATTTTTTATTAGTCATATTCTTTTAAACCGTTTATCCATAGGTACATTTCCCATATCGCCCAATCAAAATATTACTGAGAGAATGGGATGTCCGCATGCAAAAAAGACCGGTATTTCAAAGGAGTCACACCTGTAAAGCGGCGGAACACTTTGGTGAAATAGCTTTGATCGTCAAATCCCACGGCATTGGCTACATCCGCAATATGCAAATCGTTGTACTTCAGCAGATTCTTCGCCTTATTGATCCGCACGCTATTCAGGTAATCGTTGAAGGTGGTTCCTGTTTCTCTCGTAAAGACACGGCTGAGATAGGAAGGTGAAAGATACACCATTTCCGCAAGCTGGTTCAATGTTATTTTCTCGTAATAATGAACCTCGATATACTGCATACACAAATGAAGGGCGTGGGCGTGCCGGACATCGGTATATTGAAAAATACTGTCCATAAGCTGGTTCACGCTTTCACTCAGGAACAGACACATTTCGTCAATGCTCTGCGCTCCGTTGATATGGACTCGATTCTTGTGGCACAGCTGGAGCGTCAGCTCTGGGTCCGCGCCAGCGTCGATGGCGGCACGGCCCGTGAGCGACAGCAGCTCACACACACGGGATTTCACCTGTTCCAGCTGGCTGCCGGAGGAAAGCAGAATATGTCCCAGCAGTTCGTTCAAAAACTTTTGAGCGCCAGGCTTATCCGACTGGAGGATACTCTTTAGAAAAAGCTTTTCTTTGGAAAGGGGGTAAGGCGGAGGAAGTGCTTCCTGTTTCAGCTGCAAAATATAGCTGGATATCTGACCCTGAATAGCGTCCGCGGACTGTGTTTCCAGCAGACGGTTAGACGCAGAGACCTTGTTCATAAATCCCACCGCCATAAACAACAGCGTAGACAGATGATTCACTTTAGACGTTGTCAAAACGGGGATACGCCGCAGTTCCTCAATAATTTTCTCACGCACTTCCGTTGAAAAGGTGATCAACTCATAGTCAGCGTAATCATCTTGTTCCACCATGAGAAATGGACCAGCGGTGATCCGAGCGCAGCTTCCTGTATCTCCTAAAATCGGGGAAACGAAACAGGTCAGTCCCATGGGACAGTAGTAGATATATTTGCCGCCAAAACGCTCCGCTTCGGCCATGCCATAGTTTTGCGCGTCCACACATTGGGCATATGACCGTCCCGCCAGCTGACAGATACGGCATTCGGCGCAGCTGTACCCGTAATCCGCTAATTGAACGCCTCGTTTATCCGAGACGATACACCCTAATTCCGTAGCTCCAGCAAACGCTTCCGCGCACTCTTTTGCAAGTGTCAAATTGAAATCTTCTTTTTTCATAGTATGTAGCAGCGCCTTTTTAGTCTGGTATTCTTTTGAGCAAAATAATACCAAAACAAACAAAGAAATACAAGCCTTTTCCGAAACGATATGCTATTCTAGCAGTGAAAAAAGTGCCATTCCGTCAGTGGTTCCACTAAACTAGCCAATCAATAAGGAGAGTTTTGATCATGAGCATACTAAACGATATTTCCGAAAACTTACAGCGGGGCAAAGCTAAGATCGTCAAAGAATTGGTCCAACAGGCTATCGACGAAGGTATTCCTGTACAGCAGATCCTGGATGAGGGCCTGCTGGCGGGCATGAACGTCATTGGCGAAAAATTCAAGAACAATGAGGTGTTCGTACCGGAAGTACTGGTGGCCGCCCGGGCTATGAATATGGGCGCCGCTTTGCTCAAACCGCTCATGTCTGAGGCGGGCGTTACAGCCGTGGGCAAGGTGTGCATCGGCACAGTTCAGGGTGATTTACACGACATCGGCAAGAACCTTGTAAAGATGATGATGGAAGGCAAAGGCATCGAGGTCATAGACCTGGGCACCGATGTGGCGCCTGAGGCCTACGTGCAGACCGCCATCGATCAAAATTGCCAGATCATCTGCTGCTCCGCCCTGCTGACCACCACCATGGGGGTAATGGAAGAAGTGGTCAAGAAAGCGAAAGATGCCGGGATCCGTGACAAGGTGAAGATCATGATCGGCGGCGCGCCTGTGACCCAGACCTTCTGTGACCAGATCGGCGCTGATTGCTACACCCCCGACGCTGCTTCCGCGGCCGATGCTGCCGTAGCCATGTGTCAGGCTGCTGCCATGTGAGGAGCGGCACATTTGCTCCCCCTTAGACATCCCCTCACTCCATAACATTTCCTTTATATAGAAGGTGCTTGATATGACTCCAAAAGAACTTCTCTTTGCAACACTGCGTCACGAGGTCACACCCCGTGCCCCGTGGGTTCCTTTTTCTGGGGTCCACTCCGGCTTTTTGACCGGTACGGACGCCATCCAGGTCCTGACCGATGAGGACGCGCTGGTAAACTCCCTTCTGGCTGTCAACCGTCTTTACAAACCGGACGGTCAGCCGGTTGTCTTTGACCTTCAGCTGGAAGCGGAGATCCTTGGCTGTGAATTGGTATGGACCAAAGACGGTCCTCCCAGCGTATCCAGTCATCCCCTGGCGGATACTATGACGGTCCCCTGCCGCTGCACTCTTCCCACCCCGGAAAAAGGACGTCTCCCTCTGGTACTTAACGCCATGCGGCGGATGAAACAGGAAGTGGGCGACACCACCGCCCTCTATGGGCTGATCTGCGGTCCTTTCACCCTGGCGTCCCATTTGCGGGGCAACGATCTTTTCATGGACATGTACGACGACGAAGAGTATGTCCAGCAACTGCTGGCGTTCTGCACGGAGTGCGGGAAACGCATGAGCGACTATTTCATCGAAGCGGGCATGGACGTGATCGCAGTGGTAGATCCACTGGTTTCCCAAATCTCCAGCCAGCATTTTGAGGATTTCCTTTCCGGACCCTACAAGGAGCTATTCGATCATATTCGGGGCAAAGGGGTGTTCTCCTCATTCTTCGTGTGCGGCGACGCCACCCGGAATATTGAAGCTATGTGCCAAACTGGCCCGGATTCCATCTGTGTGGACGAAAACGTGGATATTATCGCGGCCAAAGCAATCACCGATCGGTACAATATCGTGATCGGCGGCAACATTCCCCTGACCTCCATCATGCTGCACGGCAGCCAGCAGGACAATATGAAGTATGTGGTGAACCTGCTGGACAAGCTGCCTGAATACCGCAATTTTATCGTGGCTCCCGGGTGTGACATGCCCTACGCAGTGCCGGTGGAGAACGCCATTGGCGCGGCACAGGCCGCCTTGGAGACCGAAAGCGTCCGTAAAATGGTGGAGAATTACATTTCCGACACCTTCGACGCGGACGTAGAACTTCCGGATTACGAACATCTCTCCCATCCGTTGGTGGAAGTGTGTACTCTGGACAGCGCCACCTGCGCCGCCTGCACATACATGATGGGCGCGGCGACAGAAGCCAAAGAGCGCTTCGGCGATGCCATCGATATGGTGGAATACAAATTCACTGTCAAAGAAAACATTGCCCGTTTCAAAAAAATGGGGGTACAAAAACTTCCCAGCATCTACATCAATGGCGAGCTGAAATTCTCCTCTTTGATCCCCAGCAAAGAAGAACTGGATGCCGCCATCCGGGAAGTTATGTGATTTTTTATCCCACCTGGAACTGCCTGGGGGCTGTTTCTGAAAGGATCGTTTATGGATGTATATTTGATCACCGGTTTTTTAGGCGCGGGAAAGACCACCTTTCTTAGAGAATTTATGCGCCAGTTCAAGGGCCGGAAGCTGAATCTCATTGTGAACGAATTCGGCAAAGCCGGGGTGGACGGAGCCCTTTTGCGGGATGTGAACGCTGTTCTGGCCGAGATCACCAACGGATCTATTTTCTGCGCCTGCCGTCTGGACAAATTTGAGGAAGAACTGCACCGCTGCCTGTCCCACATGGCTGATGTGGTGATCGTGGAAGCGTCCGGTCTCTCAGATCCCACCAGTGTACAGACCGTTTTAGGGAAACCGGAATTTTCTGACATTCAATACCGGGGCAGTGTGTGCCTTGTGGATACGCCCAGACTGGAACGGATCGTCCACACTGCCCGAGTATGCCCCAAACAGCTGATGGTCAGCAGCCTGGTGCTTCTTAATAAAACCGATCTTGCAACCAAAGAACAGGTGGACCACGCCACATCCGCAGTAAAGGAACTCAACCCTGAGGCGGTGATCCACCCCACACAGTTTGGAGCCTTCCACCCTGACTGGATGGACCAGATCCATCCCCTGAGAGGAATGGAGGATATTGGACAGCCTGATATCCGGCTGCAAAAGCAGCTGATCCAAATCGATCCCTCTATGACTGTGGCGCAGCTCATCAGCGCGCTGCGTATGATCGCGGAGGACACCTGGCGGATCAAAGGGTTCGCCCTGTTGGAAAACCGCCGCCTATTGATTGACTGTATCGGTCCAAATGTGAGCGTTCACGATACGGAGATCCTCACAGAGTCGGAAAACCAGCTGGTATTGCTGGCCGGTCCCGGTATGCCGTTACGCCGGGCAGTCAAGCAGGCGGTCCAGTGGTACCCCGGACTCATTCAGGAGGTTTGGGAATGATCGAATCCATTTTGAAACGATTTCATGAAGGGCAGGAACTGGACAAAAGGGATCTTTGCTCTCTGCTGTCCGTATCCGTGGGAAGCGGCGAATATTACAGCCTGCTGGCGGCGGCAAACGGGTATTCCCGCAAAGCCTTTGATGGAAAAGGGCTTATATTCGGGCAGATCGGCCTGGATGTTCAGCCCTGCCCAGTCAACTGCCGTTTTTGCAGCTTGGCCGCCGATGTGCTGAAAGGACACGCCCCCATCATCCGGGATATGGAACAGACCGTGCAGCTGGCGAAACAGTTAGCGGCAGAGGGAGCGGCCGATATCTTTTTGATGACAACGGCCGAATTCCCAAAAGATCTTTTTTTGGAATATGGCAGCGCGGTACGGAGCATCCTTCCTTCCCACGTTCGGTTAGTGGCCAATGTGGGTGACTTCGACGAGGAGTACGCCTGCAAACTTCGGAAGGCGGGATTCACCGGCGTATACCATATCTGCCGTCTGGGCGAAGGGATTGATACCGGGATACCAGTGGAAACACGGGTGCGAACCATGGACGCCGTCAAGTCGGCCAGCTTGGAACTTTACTATTGCGTGGAACCTATCGGTCCGGAACACACCAACGAACAGCTGGTAGAGGAAATACTCCGGCCCCGGCAGTATCCCGTAAACGTGATGGCTGTCATGAAACGCACCGCTGTGCCAGGTACCCCACTTGCCGAAAAGGGCGAGATCTCCGCGGCGCGGCTTGCTCAGATATGCGCTGCGGCCACATTGGCAATGCGCCCTCAAAGGGCCATGTGCGTACACGAGCCGGACGAGCTGTGTTTGATGGCCGGAGCGAACCAGCTGTACGCCGAGTGCGGAGCCAACCCCCGAGACACTGAGAGGGAAACAAGCAAAGGGCGCGGATTTTCCATCGCGGACGCCAGTGCCCTGCTGCAAAAAACAGAATGGAGCTAAAGGGATGAATGAAGCGAACGAATTGATTTCCACCCTACTGGATTGGGGCGCTTACCGGGCCGGTATCATCCCAGTAAACGCCATCCAATTTGAGCCGGAATTCCGGAAGTTGTGCGAGTCCAACGCCTGCGGGATGTACGGCAAAAGCTGGATGTGTCCTCCCAGCGTGGGCCCGGTGGACCAACTGATCGCCAAGGCCAAGACCTATCGTTGGGCGCTGGTCTACCAGACGGTGGATGAACTGGAGGACAGTTACGATTTTGAAGGCATGATGGAAGCCGGCCAAAGGATGAACCAACTGACCCAACGGATACGCGGATCCTTCCCGGACACATTCGGGACAGACGCCCTTCATCTCGGCGCAGGCGGATGCCGCCAATGCAGTGTGTGCGCGAAACAGGAAGACAAGCCTTGCCGTTTCCCGGAAAAAGCGCTGGCTTCTCTGGAAGCCTATGGCATTAACGTATCCCACCTTGCGAAGCTGGCAGACATGAACTATATAAACGGCCAGAACACAGTCACCTATTTTGGCGCTGTGCTGTTTGGCCACTGAAAGTGAAGAACGCTTATGGCTGTTGTCAAAATCAATGGAATTTCCCGCAGAGTGGAAGAGGGGACGCTCCTCAGCGAGCTGACAGATCCCCATTTCCACCTGGAAACTCCCTGCGGCGGGATGGGACGCTGCGGAAAATGCCGCGTGGTCGCCCACGGCACTCTAAGTCCCCCCTCCGCTGAGGAAAAAGAGCTGCTCACAGCAGACGCGCTCGCCAGCGGGGTGCGTCTTGCCTGCTGTACCCGCGTCTTGGGGGATTGTCAGATCACGGTAAACGCTGTGTCACAAGCCCATGTGCTGGGCAGCCAAGGGGAGTTTCTCCCCCAGGCGCCTATGTTTTCCCGCTGGGGCGCAGCCGTCGACATCGGTACCACCACAGTGGCAGCTTGTCTATTCAACCGGGATGGAACCATGCTGGCGCAAGCCGGATGCATGAATCCACAGGCATGCTGGGGAGCGGATGTGATCACTCGTATCGGCGCGGCGCTGAACGGAAAGTCCCAAGCGCTTGCTGAAAGCGTCCGAGATTCTATAAACACTTTGCTGAAGGATATGGCGGCGCAGGCCGGTATCAGTCCGGAAGATCTGGATGGGGTAGTTATCACCGGCAACACGGCCATGCTGTACCTTTTGACCGAAACAGATCCCGACTGCCTCTCCCACGCTCCCTTTGAAGCGGACCGCTTGTTTGGGGAAACACTGAGCGGCGCAGAACTAGGATTGTGTTGTGGGGAAGCAGCGGTGTATCTCCCCCGCTGCGTTTCCGCCTTTGTGGGAGCGGACACATCCACCGCGCTGTTAGCCAGTGGGATCATCCAGCGTGGCGGAACGCGGATGCTGGCGGACATAGGGACGAACGGCGAGATCGCTTTGTGGGACAACGGTTCCCTGCTGTGCTGCTCTACGGCTGCCGGGCCTGCCTTTGAGGGAGCGGGGATCACCATGGGAATGCCTGGCCGGGACGGCGCGGTGGATCATGTGGAGGTAAGAGACAACGCCCTTCAGGCCCATGTGCTGGGCGAAGGTGAAGCCACCGGCATCTGCGGCAGCGGCGTGGTAGACGCGCTGGCATGTTTGCTGGAAACACAGCAGATGGACGAAACCGGCTTTCTGGATCCGGACCCCGCAGTGATCTGCGGCAAAGTGATCCTGACACAAAAGGACGTGCGTGCCGTACAGCTTGCCAAAAGCGCTGTGGCAGCAGGCATCATCACTTTACTGAAAACCGCGGGACGGGATATGGCGCAGGTAGAGGAATTAGCTATCGCAGGCGGATTCGGCAGTTACCTGAACACAGCCAGCGCAGGCCGTATCGGACTGATCCCGGACAAATTGGTTCCCTGTGTAAATGTGTTGGGAAACGCGGCATTACAGGGGGCGGCCATGCTTTTGCTGGACCAGACCCTCATTGGTCCTTGGGAGGAACAAATACTCCACGCCCGGACCATCGACCTCACCTCCAACCCACTGTTTTTACAGGAATATACCGACGGTATGTTTTTTTAGCATGCTCTCCGCACCATTCCTGTTGTAGGCGAGGTGGGATACATCCCATATCTTCTCAAGCCATGGGATAACGCAGTTACAGAGAAAGAAGGTATCGATCATGACTTCCAAAGAAAGAGTGCGCGCGGCTATTTGCCATAAATCGCCTGACCGCACTCCCGCCGCTTTCGAGGCTGTTTCCACAGTCTGCGAGAAGCTGATGAAACATCATGGTTTCTCAGAATACGACCAGCTGCTGGAGCACTTCGCAGTGGACATCGTTTCTGTTGGGCCAAACTATATTGGGCCGGAATTAAAGTCCTGGAAAGATCAAAACGGCAATTTGGTCACGCAGTCTTGCTGGGGATTCGAAACTACCTATCACTGGACCGGAAGGGAATACAATGGGATAACCTCAAAATATCCTATCCCCACACTGGAAACCCTGGAAGATCTGGATCGATACCGTTTTCCTGATCCGGATTGGTTCGACTATGAGTCTATCAAAAAGGAATGTGAAGCCCATCGGGACAAAGCCATTATCGTTGGCCATGAAGGACCTTTCCAGTTCGCCACCTTCTTGATGCCCATGGAAGAAATGTTTGTCCTGATGATGGAAGAACCTGACCTGATCAAAGAATTTCTCAATCGAATGGTTTCGTTTGAGTTGGAATATTACGATCGGATCTTCAAAGCGGCGGATGGGCAGATCGACATCCTCCGCCCCCACGATGACTACGGCACACAGATCTCCCTGCTTTTCAGCGTGGATACTTGGAAAGAGTTTTTTAAAGAGAACACCAAGAAGCTGGTGGATCTTGCCCACAAATATGGCGCGTTTTATCAGCAGCATTCCTGCGGATGTGTGGAGCCCCTCATTCCCCACTTTATCGACTGCGGCGTGGACGTCTTTGAGCCTTTGCAAAAGGTCTCCGGCTTGGAGCCGGAAAACCTCCGGAGGAAATATGGCGGCAAAATAGCGTTCCACGGCGGGATCGACACACAGGACCTGCTCCCCCACGGCACCCCGGAACAGGTCAAAAGCGAAGTGAAACGGTATATTGAGCAGCTGAATCAAGACGGAGGCTATATCCTGATGGCGAGTCAGGGCTTCGAGGGGGATGTCCCCATTGAAAATATCGAAGCCATTTATTCCGCAGAAAGATAAATCCCGCGGAACGGGAAAATAATCAACAGAAAGGAATCAGGTGGTTGAAAGATGAGCAATCGGCAGGACTTCATTGATGCGATCAATCATCGCACAACACAGAAACATGTTCCTCTTTGGGAACTGCATTTCCATTTGTGGAAAAAGTTTTCCCAAGACCGATTTGTATCCGGAAAGGATTTTTTAGCGTTAGGAGAAGCTGAAAAGCAGTACGCCATTTCGTCCGACGCGGAAATCATGGTGGAGATCGGCGAAAAGCTCCATTTTGGGGGCGTTTCCATTCCGGATATGCCTTGGGATTGCATTTACACATTGCCCCAGGAATATCGGGTCCAGTTGGTGTCCGAGCTCAAGAAACGAAATCCTGATTTCAATGTGATCGCCGGAGCCGGCGGTGTGCTCAGTATGCCCTCTGGTTCAGAAGGGTATGAAGAATTTTGTTATCGCCTCTTTGATGAGCCTGAACAGATCGATGAGGAATGCGAAACCATGTTCCACAACTCCCTGAAAGTGATCGACAGCCTGATCGACGCGGGGATCGATGGCTTTTACATTCCTGCCGACGTAGCGGACAATCGGGCTCCGTTTTTCAATGGTGAGCAGTTGGAAAGATGGTATTACCCCTACCTGAAAAAGACCGTAGCTTATATGAAGCAGAAGGGGAAATTCGCCATCCTTCACACAGACGGAAATATCAACACCCTTCTGGATAATCTTTTGGCCACTGGCATTGATGGATTGCAGGCCATTGATCCTGTGGCGGGAATGGATATTGTAAAAGTGCATGAGGCTTGGAAAGGCAAAGCCTGCGTCTGCGGGAATCTGGATTGCGGGCTCATGCTCAACGGAACACCGGATGCTGTTTATGAAGCGGCAGTTCAGCTGCTGCGTTCCTGCAAGGATGGCGGCGATTTTATTATGGGCAATTCCAACGCGGTAGCTTATGAGACCCCTGTGGAGAATTATCAAGCCATGATCCGGGCATGGGAGGACTACTCTTCCTATAATCATTGAAGTAAGAGTCTCTCCATGGACATATTCTTGAAACAGAGCGTCCCCCAACACAGGGACGCTTTGCTTCATCCCACACACAATGGGCGTTGATACCCCATACCCATCTTGACTAAAAACAGATAGAACCTAATTCTATACAAAGTGGTTATGACTAGGGAGGAAAGATCATGCGTAAAGGATTCAAAATGAAACTGTTTCCAGGACAAGAGAAGGAATACCAACGCAGACACAATGAACTGTGGCCGGAAATGAAAGAGATGCTCCGCGCGCATGGGGCAAGTAATTATTCCATCTTTCTAGATCCGGATACTTTGACTCTGTTCGGATACATTGAGATCCAGGATGAAGCCTTGTGGGAAGCTGCCGCTGATACCACCATCAACCGAAAGTGGTGGGATTATATGGCAGACATCATGGAATGTAATCCGGACAACAGCCCTGTTACGGTAAATCTAAAGGAAGTATTCCATTTGGATTAAAGGCCATGCGGAGGCTATCTGGTTACCACTGAGCGAATTGGCTTGTAAATAAAAGAAAGCGCGGGCAGGAATGGCGAATACCGTTCCTGCCCGTTGATTTCCTCTCACAAGATCCTGCCACATCATTTCCATACCATTGAAAAACTGGTCACGCTGTCTTCGGCTGATAATAAAAATCCCCGTGGAATGGCTTGAAGCCCTCCACGGGGATCTTTTAGTTAGAAGTAAGATTTACTCCAGATACTGTCTTGCGTAGGCGGTATTATAACCTTCCACCAGTCTGTCGATGCCCAGATCCTTCAAATTGGATACATAGTCGTCCCAATCCGCATCCAGGTCTCTCTGGCCAGTGATAAACAGAGTACGCTGTTCATCGCAATACTTTTTCACTTCTGTCTCGATGGTATTGAGCTCAGAGGCTTCCTCTTCCGTAAACACTACCGGAGGCAATGTCTCGTCGGGTTCATACCCTTCATAGGGCCAGGTCTGCTCAATCAACAGCTGCTCGATACCATCCATGGACCGGATGTCAAAGTCATCCTTAACAGCCCACAAACCAATAAAGGAATCGTTGGACTCGCGGAACAGGCCGGTATTGCCCATGTGCTGGTTCTGAGGATCGCCGTCAGTCACCAAAGGAGTGATACGGGCATATTCAGCGTCTTTACCATCAAAAGTCTTCTGTCCTTCTTCCGCCATTTTCCAGTCCACCTTATACTCGCCCTGGCGCAGACGGATAGAGGAATCGGGAGTGTACATGAAGTCGCCCAGTTTGAACGCGGCTTCCGGATTCTCGCAGGCGCTGGTGATCACATAGCCGCCGATGCGCAGATCCTGATATTTATAATACCCCGCATACTGCACGCCCTCAGGCCCCTTCAGAGGAGGCACAACTACAATGTTTTTGTACAATTCTGCATTACCGTCCACAACACCCATGGGAGCGCCGATGGTGAACGCGCCCACCCGGTTGGGGCTCTGAGAAGCAATGGACTTCAGCTGGGTAGCGTCCTGAGTGTAGGTCTCGGAATAGATCAAGCCTTCCTCATACAGCTTGTTGACGTACCGCAGACCCTCACGATACTCCTCTTTGTCCAGGATGGTGTCCACTTCGCCGTCAGTGACCGTCAAGTGCTTGTCGCCTTCATCGTAAATGAACGCGTTCATCAAGAAGGCGTAGGGATCGGAATGCCATCCGTTCAGGCAGCCTGCCAGAGGGATCTCATCCGCTTCGCCGTTCTGGTTGGGGTCCTGCTCCTTGAAGGCTTTCAGCACCTCATAGAACTCGTCCGTGGTGGTGGGCATTTCCAGACCCAGATTGTCCAGCCAGGACTGGTCGATCCACATCTTCTGAGAGTACCGGCAGTGATAGATCTCAGAATAGCTGGGCAGAGCGTAGATGTTGCCGTCAGGCATGGTGATGCCGTTCTTCAAATAGTCTACGTCCTCAAACAGCTGCTTGGTGTTTGTGCCGTATTCCTCGATCAGATCATTCAGGGGGATGAAGATGCCGGCTTGTCCGTATTTCATCAACGTGGAGTTGATGATGTGGTCCGTGATCCCCTGCACCTGACGAAGGCTGTAATACACGTCCGGATAAGAACCGCTGGCCAGGGACAGGTTCAATTTCTGCAAAGCTTCCGCGCTGGACGCCTGCTCAAACTCGATATCCACGCCGCACTCCTGCTCCAGCCACTTGATGTAAGCGTTGGTATTCAGGTCCTGTACAGTGTCCTCCCTCATTGCCCAGAACTTCAGTTTCACCACTTCATCCGCAACCCAGTTTTCGCCCTTCTCGGTTGACGGTTCCGCCGCGGCCTCACTTTGTCCAGTGGACGACGTTCCCTCTGCCTGGCTGTCCTGAGAAGGTCCGCCACAGCCGCTGAATATCATGGCCACGACCAGCAGACACGCAGTCAAAGAGAGTAACCTTTTTTTCATTTTTGCATAGCCTCCTTTTGATTCTACCTCACAGTTTATTATCAGAAAAAGGATTCATCCTTTCACCGAACCGATCATAACGCCCTTCACGAAATGCTTCTGCACAAAGGGATAGATCAACAGTACGGGAACGCTTGCCACCACGATCACCGCGTAACGGAGCAGTTCATACATGCCTGCCCTGCTGGCCATCTCAGAAGCCGACTGGGCCATGCTCCCATCCATTTTGTTGAGCACCAGAATCTCTCTCAACACCAGCTGGAGAGGACTCTTAGCCGGGTCGGACAAGTACAACAAGGCGTTGAAGTAGTCGTTCCAGTGCCATACGGCGTAATACAGCACCATGACCGCCAAAATGGACTTGGACAGGGGAAGCACCACGGAAAACAGCATACGGATGTCACCGCACCCATCCAGGTAGGCTGCTTCGTAGATCTCCTCCGGGATCGTGCTCTGGAAAAAGGTTCTCATCACGATCATATTGTAGATGGAGATACCTCCCACCAGGATCACAGACCACATAGTGTTCAGCAGATGCAGGTTGTTGACAGTGATGTACAGGGGCATCAATCCACCGGAAAAGAACATGGTGAACAGGAAATACCATGTGATCACGGATTTGCCGAACAACTTAGAACGGGACAAGGGATAGGCCGTCAAAGTTGTCAGGATCAGATTGACGATGGTTCCCAAAACCGTATACAAAATAGAGTTGAAATAGCCGCTCATGATCTTGTCGCTGGTGAATACCGCCTCATATGCTTTTAACTCAAACCCCACAGGCAGCAGCCAGACTTCTCCTCGGATCACTGCGGAGGAGTCACTGAACGACGCGCTCACGATAAAGATCAGCGGATAGACCACTACTAAAAAAGAGAGGGTAAGGAACAGACCGTTGCAAAAGGTAAAAATACGATCCCCTAAAGGTTCCTTGATCTTGTTTGTCTTGTTGTGTGAGATCATTTCGTTGTCCTCCTTGCTTACCACAGACTGGTGTTGCCCAGCTTTTTCGCAAAAGCGTTTACCAAAACCAAGAGCACGAAGTTTACCACGGAATTGAACAGACCCACCGCTGTGGAATAGGAGAAGTTCAACTCCAGCAGGCCCACCTTATATGTGTAAGTGGAGATGATCTCGGAAACCTGGACATTCAGGTCATTCTGCATCAGGTAGACTTTCTCAAAACCCACGTTCATGATCTGGCCCACGTTCAAGATCAGCAGGATCACAATGGTAGGAAGCAAACTGGGCAGATCGATGTACCAGATCTTTTGGAGCTTGCTGGCGCCGTCCACTTTTGCCGCCTCATACAGCCCCACGTCAACTCCGGCCAGAGCAGCCAGGTAAATGATGGAATTGAATCCTGTAAACTGCCAGATATTGGAGATCACATAGGTGCTGCGGAAATATTTCGCGTCCGAAAACAGGTTGACCGGCTCAAAACCGAACAAACCAATAATATTGTTGAACAAGCCCCCGTTGATGGAACTCCACTGCATCAAAAGAGCGACCATGATAACGGTGGAAATAAAATAAGGAGCATACGTGACCATCTGGACTGTCTTTCTGGCGAACTTGCTTTTGCACTCGTTCAGCGACAGCGCCAGGATGATGGGAAAAGGCAGGCTGAAGATCAGCGTATAGACACTGAGCAGCAGCGTGTTGGTCACCACCGCCACAAAAGACGGGGAATTGATAAACCGGGCGAAGTATTCCGTCCCCACCCATGGGCTTCCCATGATTCCCTCGGCGGGATTGTACTCCTTAAACGCCAAGGTCGCGCCGTACATGGGAATGTAGTGAAAGATAAAGAGATAAACCGCAGGAATCAATAACAGCAGATACAACTGCCAGCTGCGCTTTATCTGGTGAAAAAATCTTACCTTTCCCTTCTCCTTCTTTGTAGATGTGTTTTGCAAAAATACCCCTCCTTGCTATTTTTTCGCAAACCATCCATGGTTTACTTTTTTTCACAGTCTTGGCCGAAAGAAAGAATCAAAGCGATCAATTCTATAATCTCTCACCAAGTTTTATTGAATTTTCCGCGAAATAATAGTCTTTTTGTGATATTTACAGGTTATCAAAAAACATATCCGCGAACAATTCAGAATCCGACTGTCTTTTTATACTTTCCTTTTATATTCCCGTGCCCCACCGGGGCCTTGGCGAAATATACTTTCCTCCTTTCCTTATCTCTGATGGATCTCTACACCTCCATTTTGCTTTATGGCTTAAATCAGGTCTTTAAGCTGGCTTGTGGTTTTTCTCCGAAACCTGCTCCACACAGCTAAAAACCAAATAAAAAAGGCAGCTGGTTCACAGCTGCCTCCGATAAGCTCCGGGACTGATATTGACCCGGGATTTGAAGATCCTGGAAAAATAAAATTCGTTTTGGAAGCCACAAATTTGGGCGATATCCGCCAAGCATTTGTTTGTGGATATCAAAAGGATCTTTGCCTGCTCCAAACGCATCTCGATCAAATCATCGTTTGGACCCCGGCCGAATCTCTTTTTGTACAGCACGGAGAACCGGCTGTTGCTCAGTCCGGCCTTCTGCGCCATCTTTGTCACGTTCCAAGGACTGTCTAAATGTTCTCTCACATAATTGCGAAGCTGAAGCAAGCTTTCCCGGTACTGCTTTGGATCGTCCGCCTGCAATTCCTGATAGGTCCTCCCTAAACAGATAAACATTGCCTCCACGATATTGCTGCACTTCTGCTCCCAAAAAGGATAAAGCACATTCCTCTCTTGAATCAGTTTGCAGAGATAGGTCCTTAAAATGAGAGGGTTTTGGGTGTGGATCAGTTCATCGGTGGGAAGAGCCAGGGATTCCACCAGGTCACCTAACGTGTCTGAGACCACATGGATCCAATCGTTGACAAAACCGGTGTCTACGTTTTTTGGCGCAAAATGATGCTCTATAAACTGGGGCGTCTTTATGAAGCAATCTCCCGGTTTTGCAAGTTGGATGCCTGACTTGGTCAAAACCATACACTCCGTGGAAAAACACATGATGATCCAAAGTTTGGAATCGCCTGTTCGATAGACCACATGATCTATCTCGTGATGGGTGTCCACGTCTAAATGTACTATACGATGCATAGCTACGCTCCTTTCTCCAATGGAAAACAGAACATGATCCGCTTGAGAAATAGCTCTCAGCGCGAATATGTACATCTGCCACAAAGCAAAGAAGCGGTGTAGAGTTCTCGATGATTATACAAGAATGTTTTTAGTATTTCAACAAAAAAAATCCTGAGCAAAAGCAGAAACTATTCATAAAACAAAACAATAGTATAAAAAAGGAATACAATAAGAGATTGTTTGCGACCCCCGGCTTTGCTACCATAACATTGCGGGAACAACAGAATATACATCTGCTGCAAGCGGACATTTTGTGGAGTTGTATTGTAAGCGAAAAAGGCAAGAAAAAATTTTTTAAAGAAAAGAGGGAAAAGCGTGCAAACTGGCAAAATGAAAGCCTGGGTGTTAGAAGATTGGGAAAAACTGGTGTACTGCGAGGTTCCTATCCCCACCCCCACAGAAGACGAAGTCCTGCTCAAGATCGAATCCGCCTGCCTGTGCAACGGGTCCGATCCGGGGATCTACCATGGCCATGAGGCGTATTCACCTCCCTTGGTATTTGGCCACGAGGCCTGCGGCGTAGTCGTGGAAGCAGGGAAAAATGTAAAAGGGTTCGCCCCGGGAGACAGAGTCTCTTTCTGGTGCAGCTTGGGAGCCTTTGGGGAGTATCAGGCAGTGGACCCCACGAAAGTGGCCATGTTCCCTGTTCCAAAAACGGTTTCTATTGAAGAGGCGCCTATCTTAGAGCTGGTCATCGCCTCCTGCCGGGCCTTGATGCTCAATCCTCCGGGACCCCAGCGTAAGAACCTGACGATCTGCGGCCTGGGCCCCAGCGGTCTGGTGCTGATCCAATACGCCAAGTGTTTGGGATACAGCCACATCATCGGTTGGGATCTGTACGAGAGCCGCCGTGATCTGGCGTTGACTTTGGGCGCGGACCACGTGTATGACCCGTCCAAGCTCTCCCCGGAAGATCTGGAAAAAATGATCCCGGCGGACGTGAGCGTTGTGATGATGGGCGACGATATCCTGCCCGGAGAACCCACTGTCACTCAGCTGATGAGAGCTACCAGAAAAGGAGGGCTCATCATCTCCTATGGTCATCCGGAACATGGCAGAAAATTCAGCCCCTACGTGTTCCAGGCACGGGATTTGGCCATGGTGGGTCCTGTGAACGACTTGGAGATCATTCGTGAAAAAGGAAAGTTTGTCTTGGAGCAGGTGGATCTGGGAAAGATCAAGATCCGGCCGCTGATCACACATATCCGAGAATTCCAGGAGCTGGGAGACGCTTTTCAGCAGTTGCTCCAGCATCCTGAAAAACAAATCAAAGTAATCTTTAAATGGTAGGAGGAGTCAAACATGAAATTGGGGATTTCTGGACAGGCTTTAGGCGACGTCCGCTCTTTTCGGGACATCGTGAAACTTGGCAAGACCCTAGGGGTGGAGAACTTTGAGATCTGGCCCTGCAATGCGGGAGTTTCCAACGATTACGGAAAGGCCGACCCGGAGGAGATGAAACAACTTATTCGGGAAGAAGGAGTGAAGATCGACTGTGTCACTCTGGGAGCCGCCTTTGACAAAGACAGCTGCCAGACGCCGGAGCAGTACGGCACGCTTCTGACCCACGCAGTGGAATTCGCCTCCGCTGTGGGAGCCGGTCTGGTAAACCATTACTGCTACTGGATCAGTCAGTCCGATGAGCCCGACCTGGCAAAGATGGAGGCCTACTGGACCAGCTCCTTGAAGCGGGCGGAAGAACTGGGGATCTGCCTGGTGCTGGAGAACGAGGCCCATGACAGCACCCGCACACCCCAAGGCATGCGGAAGATCATGGAACACTTTGAAAACCCCCATTTTAAAACCAACTATGACGCTGTGAATTACTTCCACGCCAGCTGTGAAGGATTCCCGGAAGCCTACGAGGTGCTCCGTCCTTATATCGGTTATGTCCATTTGAAAAACGGATGCCTGTACCGGGAAGGGGCCGGTCAGCCCAAAGACCATCGGGGCGCTCCCATGTCGGGACTGCACGCGCCTAACCCCATCCAATACACCCCCATCCCCGAGGGCGCTGTGAACATCCCCGGCCTGCTTTCCAGATTGGAAGCTGACCAAAGCTACACTGGCACTTGCACGTTGGAACCCCACACCACTCCGGACCACGTGGAAGAATTTTACCGCATTGAAACAGAATGGCTTCGGAAACTGGGCTATTTCGCAAATAACTAATCAAAAAAAGGAGAGATTTAACCATGTACGCAGCAGTTGTTGAAAAACCCAATGAACTGGTCATAAAAGAAGTCCCTACCCCCAAGGCCGGCCCCCGGCAGGTAGTCATCCAGGCACTGGCCTGCTCTATCTGCAACGCTACCGATAACCATATCCTGGAAGGCATTTTTGACGGCTATCACGACCATTATCCCCAGATCCTGGGCCACGAAGTGTGCGGAAAAGTAGTGGAAAAGGGCGAAGCTGTCACGGAGCTGGAGCTGGGAGACCGGATCGGTCTGTACACTCCCAACGGCGCTTTCGCCGAGTATGTACTGGTAGACCTGGATCACAACGGATACGCCAAGATCCCTGAAGGGATGAGCGATGAGGACGCTTCCATCTGCGAAATGTTCGACGGAGCTTATCGCAGCACCATCGCCTGCGCAGAGCTGACTCCCGGAGAGCGGGTCCTGATCATCGGCGCTGGCCCTCTGGGATTGACTGCCATCGGAGCCGCTACGGCTCACGGCGCCCAGGTCTGCGCGGTGGACCTTTACGCCAATCGTCTGGATATGGCCTTGCAAATGGGCGCGAAGCACGTTTACAACCACAGCGAGATGACCGCTGACGAGATCATCGAGGCGGTACGCCGGGACGTGGGTGAGATCGATGTTGCTGTGATGTGCATCGCTCTGGACCGCTCCAAGGATCTGGACGCCTTCTACATGGCGGTGGAACTGCTCCGGGAAAACGGCAGAATGACCGGCCTGAACGTAGAAGTCCAGCTGAAGTACCACAACCACCGGATGAACCCCTTCCATCTGAACCGCAAGAACATCAAGTACCGCCACAATCTGGAGCGCCCCGGCACCCTGGAGGATTTCCGGCGTGGGTACGCCATGGTAGCGGAAGGGACGATCCCCCTGGGAAAACTGATCACCCACCGCGTCACCTTGGACGAGCTTCCCTGGGCGCTGGATATGTGCCACAACCATTTGGACGAATGCATCAAGATCATTGTCTATCCTAAGACTTCATTAAAGAAGTAATTCCATGACCCGTCAGAAATAAATTCCTAATGTTTCAAAAATGCCCCCTTGCTTTTGCGCCTTAAGCGACTTACAGCAGGGGGGCATTTCCCTCCTGAAAAGGGAAATACTCTGCTCCTTTAAATCGGCAACGCAAGTCAGCGATTTCCCATTTTCCCATCTCGAAATTGCGTTTTTAGTTTCTAATTCCAGCAAAAACCAAGGAAAATTACCTTTTTCTGTTGTTTTAAAGAATTATTTGTGCTATAATACTTCATAATGCCTTGATTTGCGCACAAGTAAAATCTTTTCAGAAAGGGGTTGAGCACGTGAAATTATACCGGCGTTTTTTGGCGTCTTATCTTTGCGTCTGCTTGATCCCTCTCATCTTCTCCTTGATGCTCATCGGCAACATGCGTCAGGAGATCCAGCAATCCATCGCCAAAGAGCAGGAGACCACTCTGCGCAACGCCCAGAACAATCTGGAAAGCACTTTGGCCGACGCTTCCAACACCTTGGATCTTCTTTCTCAAAACGAACAGCTGTATCAAGTGGCTTCTCTCAGCTCGGTAGATGGCGAGAACCTTTACAGCATGATGGGCATCCTCCGTGTACTGGAAGCCGCCAACGAGCAGCGTCCCTCTTACGTGCGCTGCATGGCCTATCTGCCCCAGAGCGGCTATTTGATCACCGACAAAAGCACTTACCACCCTGAACTTGCCAGCGTCTCCACTTGGGACCTGGGTGTGGATTACGATACACTGCTGGACAGCCTGAACAACAGCGGCGTCAACGTGAACGTGCAGACCGTGGACCCAGGCGACAACGGCAACGGCTATCTTCTGGTCACAAAGACCTGCTACGATACCCGCTACAAGACTCCACACGCCCATTTGGGCATCCTCATCCAGCTGGAAAAAGAGGAATCTTTCCTGAACACAGACACCACAAAAATGTTTGTACTGGAAAAAGACGGCACTTTCTTCTGCGGCAGTCCATACGCCCAGGAGATCTCCCAGCCTTTAGAGGATTTAGAGATCGCGCAAGGAAACATCCATGCGGGAGGAGAGACCTGGATCTACTCTGTATATCCCTCCCAGAATCTCAGCGGGCTCCGATATGGTCTCCTGGTTTCCAGCAACGCTTACTACGGCGCATTGCGCACATTGTGGTTGCAGCTGGCGGCGGAGTTGATCCTAGTCATTGCCGTAGGCGTAGGCCTGGCTGTGTTCCTCAGCCGCCGTACCTGGTCCCCCATCCAGAAGGTCCTTCCCTTTGTGAAGAAGTCCTTTGGCCAGGATCAGGAGGACTACCGCTCCCTGACAGAATTGAGCCAAGCACTCACGGATTTCGCCCAGGATCGGGAACGGCTGTTAGAACAGCTGATGGAATCGGAACAGCGTGATAATGACTTGTCCCTGTGGCGGTATCTGTTGGGCTTTACCCAGGACGCCTCCTGCCTTTCCCGCTATTTGGAGGAGAGTCAGCCTTTCCGGATGCTGTCCTTCTCCCCTGCCATGGTGGAAGGTGCTCCCAAGGAGGATATGTCCTCCTTGATGGAGAAGCTTTATAAAGCTTTGGAGCATGTGTTCCTGGATCGTGAAAACGGTGTTTGCCTCACCATTGGCGCCGACACCGTGATCGTGCTGGTACAGAATACGGTGGATCTGGAAGAGATCCGTCAAAAAGTCGCTCAGGTCCAGCAGGAGACCGGCCATTCTTTGGTGTGCTACGTCAGCGACGTGTGCGCTCATTTGGCGGATGCTCCCGAAGCCTGGAACCTGATCAAACGGGCCTGCGGCCAGGACAGCTTCTGGCAGCATTCCAGGCAGTCCGGGGTATGGCTTGCCCGGGAATTACTGGAATATCCCGGCTACTTCAAGGATTTTCCCTTGCACCGCAAGCAGCTTCTTAACGCTCTGTCCACCGGCCGGCCGGAAAAGATCCAAAAGCCTTTGGAAACCCTGTTGCAGGAGGACATTCTCAACAACACCATGCCCATCGAGCTTATCCGCCACCGCTGCGGCAGCGTGATCGAGGTACTGTTTCCCTATCTGGATGAGGAAAACCGGGGCAAAGCCGTGGAGGTGATCTCCTCCGACACTGCCGAGGAGATGCGTGACGGTCTGCTGGAACTGTGTTCCCACCTGGATTTCCCGGATCCCTCCGCCAAACCGGAGGAAAAGGGCGCCCTGCTGGTGAATCAGGTTCAGGAATTCATACGGGAAAACTATCAGGATCCCTTCCTCAATGTTTCCCTGATCGCCGACAAATTGAACCGGAATCTTTCCACCCTCAGTCATCAGTACAAAGACCTGACCGGTCACGGACTTTTGGAGGAATTGCATACTGTCCGGCTGGAAGCTGCAAAAAACCTTCTCAAAGAAGGAAAAACCGTTCGGGAGACCGCCGAACTCACAGGTTATGGCGATTCCCGGGCTTTGATCCGCGCTTTCAAGCGTTACGAAGGCAGCACACCCGGCCAATTTGTGGATAAACAGTGACTTTTTTCGCTCTGTTCTTCTTTTTTGCCCCACCTCTATTACAAAAAACAGGCATCATCCGCCCTTCGGAGAATGTCAAATTTTTGTGAACGATGGTGGGGCAAAAATTTGGTTGTTTACAGTTTATTAAGAACTTATGTACAATAGTCTCATACGATCCGGTGCTAATTTCCGGTCATTTTGCAGTCATGAGAACAAGGTGTAAATTTTTTCTCAAGAAACTGTAAACAGCATTCGAGGAAGAGAGGTTGAAGTACGTATGCGCAAGACTGCGTCGTATCTTTCGAACCCGGCCATCGAGGTTCGAAAACCCCGCAAGTACACTTGGGACAACATTAAGAAGAACACCATTCGGAACTGGCCCCTGATCATCATGGTCCTGCCCGCGCTGGCGTTCTACATCCTGTTCCACTACATCCCCATGGGCGGCCTGTGGATGGCCTTCGAGAACTTCAAACCCAAACTGGGTATCTTTGGTTCTCCTTTTGTAGGCCTGGACAACTTCATGGACTTCTTTAACTCCGCCTATGCTTGGCGTACCATCCGCAACACGCTGATCCTCAGCGGCTTGCAGATCGGTATCGAGTTCCCCATCACCATCATCTTCGCGCTGCTGCTCAACGAGCTGCGCAATAAACATTATAAGAGACTGGTTCAGACCGTTTCTTACATGCCCTACTTCGTATCCATGGTCGTTATGGCCGGTATCATTGTGGACTTCTGCTCCACCACCGGTCCTCTGGCTGCTCTGGTGGGCACCTTCACCGGCAATACCGAGAACCTGCTGGGCAACGACGCCTATTGGCGGCCCATTTACGTCCTATCGGATCTATGGAAAGACCTGGGCTTCAACGCTATCATCTATGTGGCGGCTCTGTCCGGCATCGATCAGACTCTGTACGAGGCTGCTGAGATCGACGGTGCCAACCGGATGCAGCGGATCCTGCGGGTCACCATCCCCGGCATCATCGATACCATCATGATCATGCTGATCCTGCGAATCGGTCAGATGCTCTCCGTGGGTTACGAAAAGACCATTCTGCTGTACAACCCTCAGGTGTACGAATCTGCTGACATTCTCTCCAGCTTCATCTACCGCAAGGGTATCCAAGAGATGAACTACGGTTATTCCACGGCCGTTTCCCTGTTCAACTCCGTGATCAACTTCGTGCTGCTCCTGCTGGCCAACGCATTCAGCAAGAAGTACACGGAAGCCGGCTTGTTCTAATTTAAATAGGGAAAGGAGAGATCTTCCATGGCAATGGTCAAAAGCAGAAATATTGGCAGCCGGATCTTCAATGTTGCCAACTGCGTATTCTTCGCGCTCATCATGATCGTATGTATCCTGCCTGTGTGGCATGTGTTCTGCGCGTCCTTCTCTGACGCCAGCTGGGTTATGAACCAGTCCGGCCTGATCTGGCATGTGGAGAAGTTCAACCTTACCGGTTACAAACTGGTGTTCGCCGACAACAATATTTGGACCGGCTACCTGAACACCTTTATCTACGTGATCTCCACCACCGTTCTGGGCATGTTCCTCACCGTCATGGCGGCCTACGCCCTGTCTCGGAAGGATTTCATCTGGGCCAACCCCCTGATGCTGATCATTTCCTTCACCATGCTGTTCTCCGGTGGTATCGTCACTCTGTACATCCTGGTCACTCAGACCCTGGGCATGTATGACAGCCGCTGGGCTCTGATCCTGCCCAACTGCATGAGCGCTTTCTACCTGATCCTGGTGCGTACCGCTCTGCAGAACGTGCCCGACAGCTTGGAGGAATCCGCCATGCTGGACGGCGCCGGCCGGTTCACCATCCTGTTCCGCATCATGCTGCCCCTGATCAAGGCCACTCTGGCCACCATCATCCTGTACTACGTCATCGGCAACTGGAACAGCTGGTTCAACGCCATGATCTACCTGCGTTCCCCCGACAAGAAGCCCTTGCAGCTGATCCTGAAAGAGCTCCTGGTGGACGTGAACAGCAGCAACGCCAACGTGGACGTGAGTATCCTGGCGTCGGGCGAATCGGGCGACGCGGTGCTGTACAAACAGCTGACCAAGTACTGCACCATCATCGTTTCCACTGTGCCCATGTTCATCTTCTACCCCTTCATCCAGAAGTATTTCGAGTCCGGCGTTATGATCGGCGCTATCAAGGGGTAATCTTTTCCACCATATGAAGCAACAGCGTTTCCGCGCTTTTGCCATAGAGCGTTCCCCCGAAGAGACCGCTCATAACCAAATCGATATAGGAGGAAACCAAAATGAAAAACGCCAAAAAACTGGTGGCTACGCTGCTGGTTCTGGCCATGGTCCTGTCTCTGGCTGCCTGCGGCAACTCTGCTGACACCGGCTCCACCACCGACGAGACCAGCTCCGCCACCACCGAAAGCGGCACTGAGAGCGCAGCTGAAGAAGGCGAAACCGCCGAGCCCGGCGAGTTCAAGCTGCCCATCGTGGACGAGCCTGTCACTCTGACCTACTTCAACGCTGACGACACCAACGCCGCCATCATCACCAATGACTGGAACGACAACGAGTTCTATCAGGAGATGGAAAAGCGCACCGGCGTGCATCTGGAATTCGAGACCGTTTCCAACGCTGACTATCAGACCAACTTCAACCTGATGATCGCTTCCGGCAACCTGGCCGACCTGATCTATGTTGGCGCTTCCTACTACTCCGACGGTGTGGACGCCGCTATCGACGACGGCTACTTCCTGGATCTGACCGATCTGGTTCCCGAGTATATGCCCAACTACAACGCCATCCGCACTTCCGACGTGCAGTATGAGCTGCTGTCCACCACCGACTCCGGCCGTATGGGCGCTGTGTACGAGCTGCGTCAGTCCAAGCAGGGTCCCTGGCTGGGCCTGTGGATGCGTCAGGACTGGCTGGACGATCTGGGCATGGAAGCGCCCGAGACCTTCGACCAGTGGCATGACGTGCTGACCGCGTTCAAGGAAGAGAAGGGCGCTACCGCTCCCCTGATCCTGAACTGGTCCGGCAGTGACGGCGAGTTTGGCACCATGTCCGGCGGTCTGAACGTGCTCAACAGCTGGCAGCTGGATGAGACCGGCAAAGTGAACTTCGGGCCTTACATGGACGCTTGGAAAGAGTATGTCACCATCATGAATCAGTGGTACACTGAGGGCCTGATCGACCCCGACTTCATGGCTACTGACGAGCGTACCGCTGACATGGCCAAGGTGGTCACCGGCGCTTCCGGCGCTTTCGCCGCCCTGTACACCATGCCCTCTCTGTACGAGGCTTCCTCTGAGGATCCCGACATGAACCTGGTTCCCGTCAATCCTCCCGTGAAGAACGAAGGCGACGAGATCCACATCCGTCTGCGCGACTCCTACACCTCCGGCAACACCGCCATTTCCGCTGACTGCGAGAACTGGGAAGTTGCTCTGCGTTACCTGGACTACCTGTACACCGAGGAAGGCGCTCTGCTGGCCAACTACGGTGTTGAGGGCGACACCTTCGAGTTCGACGAGAACGGCGAGCCCGTCTTTACCGACAAGATCGTGAACAACGAGAACGGCTGGACTCTGGCTCAGACCATGGCCAGCTACCTGTGCCCCTCCGCTGGCATCGCTAACTGGTCTGACTGGACCCGTGAGCTGGCCGGTGTGCCCGAGAAGGATCAGACCTGCTACGAGGTGTGGGCTGAGACTAGCGACGACTGGCGCCTGCCCTCCTCTGTCACTCTGACTCAGGAAGAGTCCACCGAGCGTGCCGCTCTGTATGCTGACATCAGCACCTGCGTGAAGGAGAACACCGCTAAGTTCATCAGCGGCGCTCTGGACATCGAGGAGAACTGGGACGCTTACATTGCCGAGCTGGAGACCAGCGGCATCGAGCGCGCTATTGAGATCACTCAGGCCGCTTATGACCGTTACCTGGCTCGTGTGGATGCCTAAACCACGGCTTACTTTACAATTTGTGAGAACCCTGCCTTTGGCGGGGTTTTCCACATATATAAAATATCTTTTTAGGAGGACTTATCATGGAATACGGTTTGCAAATGTACAGTGTGCGTGACCTGACCAAGACCGACATGCGCAGCGCTCTTCAGCAGGTGGCTGCCATGGGGTATTCCTTTGTGGAGTTTGCCGGCTTCATGGGCAACTCTGCTGAGGACGTGAAGAGCTGGCTGAACGAGTTCGGCCTGCGTGTTTCCGGCACCCACACTCCCCTGGCTGAGCTGGAGGATGACAAGCTGGAGGAGACCATCGCCTATCACAAGGCCATTGGCTGCACCGACATCATCATCCCCTACGCCAAGCAGGAGACCAAGGAGCAGATCGACGCTCTGGTGGAGCGTGTCAACGTGCTGATCCCCCGCCTCCAGGCTGAGGGCATTTCCCTGCACTACCACAACCACGACTGCGATTTCGCTCCCACCGCTGAGGGCATGATCCCTGAGATGGAGCTGCTCAACCGCACCAACATCCTGCTGGAGGTTGACACCTACTGGACTTTCGTGGCCAAGAAAGATCCTGTCGCCTTCATCACCGAGCACAAGGACCGCATCCGCATGATCCATCTGAAGGACGGCATGGGCAATCGGGAAGGCAAGTCTCTGGGCCAGGGCGTTGCTCCTGTGGCCGCTGTTCGCAAGGCCGCTATCGAGCTGGGTTACCCCATGATCGTGGAGAGCGAAGGTTTGGATCCCACTGGTCTGGAAGAGGTCAAGCGCTGCATCGACTTCCTGCGTGAAGAGGACGCTAAATAAGATCTTCTCATCCCACTTGATCTAACAGTAAAAAAGGGTGAACAGCAATGTCTGTTCACCCTTTTCTTTATTTAAGACACAAGAAACCCCCGGCGTTCCTGCTTCCGGAAACGCCGGGGTCTTTCGCTATGTAGTTTTAGGAATAATCCGGTTCACCCAACACGTCCCAGGGAGTTAGCATCCCCAGGAGCGGCTCACCAGGCTTGCCGTGCTCGGTAATGAACACCACGGACACCCGCTTGTTCTTGCCCCGCACACGCTCAAACACCTTCCGCACAGAAATGTAAGTGGCATCCTTGGGAACGAATTGATAGTTCTCCATATGGGCGGCAACATCCAGATGCATCCCCAGTTCCGCCACAGTGGTCTCCGGGCTGATGCCCTTCCCACCAGTGCGAAGGATATACTGGAACACAGAGCCTACGCTAAACACACCACAGAACTCTCCATCCCGCATGACGGGGATATGGGAATAGCCGTTTTTGTCCATAATCTCCATCAGCCGCAAAACCCGCTGATTCATGTGGGCTTTCATCACCTGTTCACCCTTGGTGGCAAACTCTAGGGCCAATGCGGGACGCTTTACATATTCCAGCACCTCTCGCATCCCCTCCACCACCGGCAGAGAGGGTTCCACAATGGGCTCCCCGTCCAAATTGGCGCTGTGGGTCAGCAGGTTTCGGATCTCACGGCATATTTCCAATTTGTCCCGCACAGGAGCGCTCTCCTTGTCCTTGACAAACTCGATCACTACGCTGGAATAATGCCTCCGGGCGTTGCGGTATTTGTCCTCCAGCACGTCCTCCAACTGTTTGTACAAGTCCAGGAACTCATTTATGCGCCGCTGCTTCCGTTCTACTTCCAACTCCTGCTCCATATCCACGCCATTTCCCCCTTCCGTCAGGTCCGTGCTCCCTCCCTCTGCTGCAAGAATTCCTCTTTCAGCAGAGAAAACAACACATCGTCAAACACCTCGTCCTCACGGCACTTCACGGCCCGCCGCAGAACGCCTTCCTTGGTGAATCCCAGTTTTTCCAGCACCCGCTGAGAGCCTTTGTTGTCCAGGAACACCCGGGCGGAGACCAACTCCGCTCCCTCCACGAAAAAGGCGTATTCCACTAGGGCTGCCAAGGCTTCCGTCATCAGGCCTTGGCCGGCAAATTCTTCCCCCAGAAAATATTCCAGCATCAGGGCGGATACACCATACCGCAGAGAGTCTTTCGCCAAATAGGCCACGCCTACCAGCTTTCCTGTGGCCCGTTCCTCTAAGTAGAACGCCCCGGGGGACTGCCTGTCCTCCGCCAGCTGCTCCAACGCCTTTTCCAAGGTGATGGGATCCATGGGATTATACTTAAGCACATAAGGGCTGTTGCGGATCCGCAGGAACGCTTCCCCGTCCGACAGGCGGCTTCTCCGCAGCAGCAGACGCTTTGTTTCTAAAGTTCCCTCCATAGCTTTACCCCTCCCCTAAATAGATTTCCTTACAGAAGTTTTGAGGAGACCAGCTCCTCCATTTGCTGGATCAGACGCTCCGCGTCCTGAGCCACCGCGTCCCGGAAGCTCTCCCGAAACTGCCGCAGCGCTTTAATATCCTGGATCAACAGGTCTCGCTCCTGTTCCAGTTCCTGGCACACACGGCGCTGACGCTCCTCAGCGGATTGTTCCTTCCATCGCTCCAACTTGCCTTGGGCCTCTTTCAGTTCCTCTTCCAGCCTAGCATTTTCCTGACGGAGAGTTCGGAGCTTTTCCTCCAGCTCCTCCGTCTCCCGGGCATCCTCCTCCAGGCTCACCGACAGCTGGTCCAGAAAACTGTCTACCTCCAAGGCCAGGTACCATTTGCCTTTCGTTCGGAACTCCGCATGCTTCAGCGTCTCTTTCGTCCGGTCCATTTACTGCTCCTCCCTTTCCAGGAACGAATCCAATTCTTCCCGGCTGTACAGGGCGTTCAGCGCCTGTAAGAGCCCGTTGGCGGAAAGCCGCTCCGGCAGCCCCAGCCGTCGCTGCAACTCTTTCCGACGGGCAGCGCTGTCTGGGTTTCCCGCTAGTCCCCAGGCGAACAGATCCGCTTTGGTGACGTCTCCTTTGAACAGGGAACGCTTCCCGCCCTCAGGGGCATCTTCCAAGGTGGCGCCGGCGTTTTCCAAAGCCTGCCGCAGGACAGAGAGTTCCATGCCCTCCACCCCCAGTTTGCCCTCCTTGGAGGGGGCGGACTTGCGCCGTTCTTTGCCCAAAATATCCGGGATATAGGCGTGCTTCAACTGGTCAGGAGGGATGCAGGAGGACAGCTTATGCCGGATGAGGAACCCGGCGCCGTCGCTGTCCGTGAGAACAATAAGTCCCCGCTTTTCCGCCAGCTCCCGAAGATACCGGAGCTTTTCCCGATCCTTGAACAGGCCGAAGCCGCCTACTTCAATGATAACACCTTCCACCAGCGAGGACAGTTTGATCTTGTCGTATTTGCCTTCCACCACGATGGCTTCTCTCACCCGGATCATGACCGTTCCCCCCGGGCCGCCAAAAGCAGTTTCGCCACCAGTTCTTCCAGAATGATCCGCTGATCCAGCCGGGAACCCTTCAGCGCCAGATCCGCGTCCAACAGCAGATGCAGGCTTTCCCGGAGCACCTGCTGGGACACGCCCCGGCCGTTGCGCTGGGCATTGCGCAGACGGAAGTCCTTGCCCTTGTAATCCCCGTACTGAGCGGCCGCCTCGTAAGTCTGGCCGCTTTCCAACGCTGCCCTCACCCGGTACATATCCAGGTAAGAGGCACCAAGAGCCCCCACGATCGCGATGGGCTCCTCCCGCTGATAGAACAGAGTATCCAGCAGTGTGTAAGCCTTTTCATATTCACCGGCCACTAGCGCCTTGGCCAGAAGGAACACCGTGGTCTCCATGGATTTTGCCACCAGTTCCTCGATCATCTCCCCGGAGATCTCCAACTCTCCCCGGCCCAGAGCAAAAGCGCAGAGTTTTTCCATCTCGTTGCCCAAAGAGGTCAGGTCCTGACCGGCGTATTCCAGCAGCTTCAATCCATTCTGGCGGGACAGCACGCACCCGGCCTTTTCCGCCTCCCGGGACAAATACCGGAGAAGCTCCGACTGGCTCCGCCTTTCGCAGAACACCACTGTGCCCCGGGTCTCCGCCTCCTTGAGGAACTTTTTCCACTTGGCCGAGCGCTTGCCATCGAAATCCAGAGTGGGATACCAGAACACCAGAGTGGTGGTCTCTGGGGAAAGCTCCCACAGCTGGTAAAGTTTGTCCAGGTCTTGGGAATTTTTCGTCTCCACGTCAAAATCCGCCACGCTGACACACTTCCGGTCAGAGAAAAAGGGCAGCGCCTGGGCTGCGTCTCCCACGCTGTCTAGGGAGGACTCGTCGGTGAAGGCCTGGTCGTTAAACTCCGGGAAAGCCTCTCCCGCCCCCCGTTTGATGAGCTGCCGGGCTAAACGCTTCACCAGGAGCTTCTCCTCTCCGGCCACCACGAACAGACCTCCCAGTTCCCCGGAAGCGATCTGTTTTTTCAGTGTCATCTCGTCCACAGTGGGCATCAGTTTTCCCTCCTTACCGCCACTTCTCCCTGAGCGTTGATCTCCACGGCGAAGCAGCCATCTACCACCGGCAACACCGTACCCTCCTGAGAGTAGGTGAGGCCCTGACCGTTTTCTCCTATTATATCATCGGTCTGCCAAACAGACAACGCGGAATTTACCTGGGTATCCCCTTGGTTGGTGAACAAAAGCCCACAGCTTTGGCTGGCGGCCTGTTCCCATTCCACCAACACTTCCACCCCATTGACCGTCAACCGCACCCCTTCCCATCGAGGCAGGATATGAGCGGTGATCCCCTCCAACACTGGGAAACTCTCTCCTGCTTCCCGGAATTCCAGGGAGGTCTCTCCCAAAACCAGTTCCAGATCCCGGCCCACATAGGCATCCTGGGGCATCACCAAGGACTCGGCCCCGTAGTTTCCCAAAATCTGGACCGCCGCTTCCCGGAAATCGGTATCGCTGAGAGGAAGGCAGAGAGTCTCCACCCGAGTCACGTTGTGCCGCTGGAGGATCTCCTCCACCGCTCCGGTCTGGTACCCTCCGCAGGAGAGCACAGCGGCCTTGCCGTTTTGGATCAGCACCACACAGGACTGGTCCTCGGCAAAGGGCACGGCAAACACGGCCTTATCCCGGTCCAGCCACCCCTGGAACAGCGTCCCGAACAGCACCAGCACAGCCATAGCACCTACAAGGAGCCTTCGAAGAACCTTGTCCTTTCCTGCCAGGCCCGCGGCCATCAGCAGCAACAGAATACCTACGGTTATCACCAGACCGACCCCGCTGGTCAAGGGCAAAAATAGACCTTTCCACTGTGCCAACAGAGAAGCCAGCCAAAGAAGCAACCGAGCTGCCCATCCGGCAGCCCACAAAAAGGGCTCCGCCAGTGGGGCCGTGGCAGGGAGCAGTCCCAAGAATGCCCCGCAGAAGGACAGGTAGACCAGTGCCGTCCCCGGAGCCACCATAAGAAAATTGGCCAGGGGCATCAGCAGCGGGAACCCGCCAAACACCGCCAGCTGTACCGAAAACGTCCCCAGCACAGCCGAACCCGTAGCTCCCAACGAGGAAGCCACCGGTCTCCACAGTTTCCGGGGCAGTCCGGTGAGCCGTTCACCCAGTAGGAAACTGTAAATAGGCCGATACAGGGAGACGATGCCCAGGGTGGCGGTCACGGACAGGGCGAACCCTAGATCCCCGCCGGCAAAAGGATTTCCAACACATACCAGCAGCACTGCCAGCCCCAGAGAGTTGATCCCGTCTGACCGACGGCCGAAGGAATCCGCCAAAAGAAGCACGCCATACATGACCGCGCCACGGGTAGCGGAGGGCTGGAACCCGGAAAGGAGCAGAAAGAGAAACAGGAACATCCCCGTGAGCAGGTTCCCCACTGCCTTTCGAATGGGGAAGCGTTTCAGGAAAAACTGAAGGAAGGCCGCCAGCACGGTCATGTGCAAACCTGACACTACCAACAGATGGGACACGCCCAGTTGGCGGAAATTCCCCATATCCTCCTGGGAGATGCCGCTGCTGTCCCCCAGCACCATGGCTTTCAGAAGTCCCGCTTCCCGGCGGGGCAAGGCTCGATCCAGCTGACGTCCCACCTGGCGGCGCAGTTCCACCAACAGTTTTCCCGGCGAGAAGGTATCCGTCTCCTCCACCACGATCCCCTCATATTGAGACAAATACCCTCCCGCCTGATACCCGTCTGCCAGCCGGGAGTTATAGGTGGAGTAAAGCCCACCTCCCTGATCGAACGCGTAAAAAGTGACGGCACACTCTACGTAGTCGTAGGGACCGCATGTAAGGGGCAGGGAAGCAGACAACCGCAAGGTAAAGGGACTCACCTCTTCCATGGGGCCGTCCTCTTCTCCTAAGCCTTCTACTTGGATCTTGTAATAATACCGATCATACTGTTCCAAGGGGTAGTCCAGCACTTGGCCCCGCACCATCAACTTTTGACCGGCGAGGCTTTGCAGCGCCTGCGCCCCCTGGGAACGAAGCACGTAGACACCGCAAAAAGAACCGGCCACCGCCAGGGCAACAGCTATCCAAAACAATCTCCGGGAAAGAGAAAGAGCCTTTGGGAATGCTCCCAAAAGCTCTTTAGACATACGATCACCACTGCGGCCCAAACGGCCTGCCAGGAATACCCGGCTCAGCGCCGCGGCGCCGGAAGCCAACAGGCACAGCAACGCCAGGCCCCGGGCGTACTCGGGACCCAGCACCGCGCAGAGCACCAGTGCTCCGTAACCGAAAAATCCCAACCAGGCAAAGGGCCTTACCACAGCTTACTTGAAGAACAGGGGCAGAGGCTCCAGGAAGATGATGTCCGTACGGTCCTTGGCGTCGCCTTCTGCCAGGACGCAGGCCTTTCCCACCACCTTGCCACCGATGGCGTGGAGCAGTTCCTCCATAGCCGCCAGAGATTCACCGGTAGAGATCACGTCGTCCACAATAAGGATCCGCTTTCCCTTCAAATTCTCACAGTCTGCTTTGGACAGGTACAACTTCTGCACGTGGTCCGTGGTGATGGACTTCACCTCCACGTGAATGGGATCCTCCATATAGGCCTTGACACCTTTACGGGCCACCACATAGTTCCGGCAGCCGATCCTGGCCATCTCATAGGCCAGCGGGATACCCTTGGACTCCGCGGTAACGATCACATCGTGTTCCGGACATTTTTCCATCAAAGCCTTGGCGGTCTTTTCCGTGATCTCCACATCGCTGAACATGACGAATCCAGCGATATCCATATGTTCGTTGATGGGGCAAATGGGAAGTTCCCGTTCACACCCGGCAATGTTCATCTTGTAAACTTCACCCATTATCATTTCCTCCTTCCCGCTTCCTCCTGGGACAGCGGATGTAGTATCTCGTTGTCAACTCATTCCCGTTTTCACAGCGCGGCGGGTAGGAAACCTGGGATGCCCCAAACCCGCGGACAGCGAGGTAATAATTTCCCGCGCACGCCCCCGCGACTAGTCCAGCGGGGCCACCCGCCAGCGTTACGCTGGCCGCACTGAGCTCGCCGACCTTTTCAGCAAACCGTCGGCGCGGACGCGAGCTTACGTCCTGCTCAGCGCGCCGCAAAGCAAGCCGCCCACGGCGCGACTCGGGTCCAGCGTCACGCTATCATACTGAACTCTACGGCCTTTCCCGCAAACCATCGGCGCGGACGCGAGCTTACGTCCTGCTCAGCGCGCCGCGAAGCAAGCCGCCCACGGCGCGACTCGGGTCCAGCGTCACGCTATCATACTGAACTCTACGGCCTTTCCCGCAAACCATCGGCGCGGACGCGAGC
>DXXG01000006.1 GCA_019416455.1 Clostridiales bacterium
CCGCTCAGCGCGCCGCGAAGCAAGCCGCCCACGGCGCGACTCGGGTCCAGCGTCACGCTATCATACTGAACTCTACGGCCTTTCCCGCAAACCGTCGGCGCGGACGCGAGCTTCCGTCCCGCTCAGCGCGCCGCGAAGCAAGCCGCCCACGGCGCGACTCGGGTCCAGCGTCACGCTATCATACTGAACTCTACGGCCTTTCCCGCAAACCGTCGGCGCGGACGCGAGCTTGCGTCCTGCTCAGCGCGCCGCGAAGCAAGCCGCCCACGGCGCGACTCGGGTCCAGCGTCACGCTGGTTACGCTGGGAAGGGCGGCCAACCCATCTGCCGTTTGCCCAGCAGGTGGAAATGCAGGTGCTGGACAGTCTGCATACCGTCCTTGCCGCAGTTATTCACCACACGGAAACCGTTTTCCAGGCCCAGATCCTGAGCGATCTTGGGAATGGCCTCCCACACCTTGGCGATCAGGGCGCTGTTCTCCGGAGTGATCTCCATGGCGGAAGCGATATGCTCCTTGGGGATGACCAACACATGCACCGGGGCCTGGGGGTCCTGGTCGTAAAAGGCGATGACATTCTCGTCCTCATAGGCGATCTTGGAAGGGATCTGCTTTTGGGCGATCTTGCAGAAAATGCAGTCTGTCATAAGAAATGCTCCTTTCTGAAAATGGTCTCTCTATTTTTACCGGTCTTTAGCCGATCTGTTTCTTCACCAGCTCCGGCACAGCAGCCAGAGCGTCATCCAGCTTGGACTGATCCTTGGCGCCTGCCATAGCGAAATCAGGACGACCGCCGCCGTTGCCTCCGCACATCTGGGCGACTTCCTTCACCAGCACACCGGCCTTCAAGCCCTTCTCCTGAGCGGCCTTGCTGCACACCGCTGCCAGAGTCGCTTTACCGTCGGACACACCGGCGAATACAGCCACGATAGCCTCGGACCGCTCCTTGGCCTTGTCACACAGGGCACGGAGAGCATCGCTGCCAGTACCGGAAAGCAGGGCGTACACCACCTTCACGCCCTCCACTTCCTGGGCGTTCTGGAACACGCCTTCCAAGCGGTTCTGAGCCAGTTTGGCGTTGAGGGTGTCGATGGTCTTGTCCTTGTCTTTGATCTCCGTCATCATCTGGCGGGCATGCATGGGCAGCTCCATGGGATTGGCCACCTTCATAGCCTGAGCCGTCTGCCGCAGAGTAGCGGTCTGGGCTGCCAGCACATCCAGTACGCCCATGCCGGTGACGCCTTCGATACGCCGCACACCGGAAGCCACGGAGGACTCAGACACGATCTTGAACAGACCCAGACGAGCGGTATTGTCCATATGAGTGCCGCCGCAGAATTCCTTGGAGAAACCGTCCTCCACGGAGACCACCCGCACCACGTCGCCGTACTTCTCGCCGAACAGGGCCATGGCGCCGCTCTGGCGGGCCTCCTCGATGCCCATTTCCACCATAGACACGGGTACGGCCTTCAGGATCTCCTGGTTCACCAGCAGTTCCACCTGCGCCAGCTCCTCGGGAGTGAGGGCGGAGAAGTGGGTGAAGTCAAACCGCACATGATGCTCGTTTACCAGCTGACCGGCCTGTTCCACATGGCTGCCCAGCACCTGACGGAGAGCCGCCTGGAGCAGGTGAGCCGCAGTGTGGTTGCGCATGATGGCTCCACGGCGCTGAGCGTCCACCTTGGCGGTGAGAACGTCCCCTACGTTCAGGGTGCCGTCGCTGACAACCGCGCGATGAAGATAGACACCTTCATGCTTGCTGGTGTCCACCACGTCCAAGGAAACGCCTTCGGACTCCAGCACGCCGCTGTCGCCCACCTGGCCGCCGCCTTCCCCGTAGAAGGGGGTCTTATCCAGCACCACGGAGACTTCCGCGCCCTGGTCAGCAGACTCCACCAGCTTGCCGCCCTGGATAATGGCGATCACTTTGCCGTTGTCCTCCATCCGGTCATAGCCGGTGAACAGGGTCTCGGGCAGACCGGAAGCAGCGCTGCCTTCGCCCTTCCAGGCGTCGGCGCCGGCATCCTTCCGGGCGTTGCGGGCACGCTCCCGCTGCTCCTGCATCAGCTGGCGGAACCGCAGCTCATCCACTTCCATGCCCCGCTCTGCCAAGATCTCCTTGGTCAGGTCCAGGGGGAAGCCATAGGTATCGTTCAGGGTGAAGGCGTGCTCACCGGAGAACACTTTGGTGTCCGCTTTGTCGATCAGCTCGTTAAGCAGAGCCATGCCCTGGTCAATGGTCTTTTGGAAGCTCTCCTCCTCGAAGGAAACGATCTTCTTGATGGTCTCGCGCTTCTCCACCAGCTCGGGATAAGCGCTCTGGTTCTCCTGGATCACGGTGTCCACCACGTCCTTGAGGAAGGCGCCCTGGATACCCAAGAGCTTGCCGTGGCGGGCAGCCCGGCGGAGCAGACGGCGGAGCACATAGCCCCGGCCCTCGTTGCTGGGCAGCACGCCATCGCCGATCATGAACACGGTGGAGCGGATATGGTCGGTGATGACTCGCAGGGACACATCCTTTTTCTTGTCCTCACCGTACTTCACACCGGCGATCTCGCAGATCTTCTTCATGATGTTCTGCACGGTATCCACCAGGAACAAGTTGTCCACGCCCTGCATGACGCAGGCCAGACGCTCCAGACCCATGCCGGTATCGATATTCTTCTGAGCCAGGTCGGTATAGTGGCCCTGGCCGTCGTTGTTGAACTGGGAGAACACGTTGTTCCACACTTCCACAAACCGGTCGCATTCGCAGCCCACGCCGCAGTCAGGCTTGCCGCAGCCATGCTCCTCACCACGGTCGAAGTAGATCTCAGAGCAGGGGCCGCAGGGGCCGGAACCGTGCTCCCAGAAGTTGTCCTCTTTGCCCAGGCGCTTCATGTGGCTCTCTTCCACGCCCATCTCCTTGGTCCAGATGTCCCAAGCCTCGTCGTCGTTCTCGTACACGGAGATGTACAGCTTGTCCTTGGGCATCTCCAGCACCTGGGTGAAGAACTCCCAGGCAAAGGAAATAGCTTCCCGCTTGAAGTAATCGCCGAAGGAGAAGTTGCCCAGCATCTCGAAGAAGGTGCCGTGGCGGTCGGTGAAGCCAACGTTCTCAATGTCGCCGGTGCGGATGCACTTCTGGCAGGTGGTCACCCGCCGCCGGGGAGGAGTGACCTCACCGGTGAAGTATTTCTTCATGGGCGCCATGCCGGAGTTGATCAGCAGAAGGCTGTTGTCCCCCTGGGGGATCAGCGAAAAGCTGGGCAGCCGCAGATGGCCCTTGGACTCAAAATATTCCAGAAATTTTTCTCTCAGTTCGTTTAACCCTGTCCACTGCATTGTCTTTTAACCCTCTCTTTTTATAATCGGGGAATCCCCGTTTTCTGTTTTTTATTTTGTAGTGTACTGCCACAGCAGTTTCAGCGTATTCTCCGCGCCCTCCACATGGGAGCGCTCGTAACCGTGGGAAGCGTACACGCCCGCGCCGATGAGCCCGTGGCGCACGTCGTAGCCCGCCCGCAAAGCGGCTTCCGCGTCGCTGCCGTACCGGGGATACACATCCACGGCGTAGGCGGCCCCGGCGGCTTTGGCGGCCTCTACCAGAGCGGTGGTCACGGCGTAGTCATAAGGCCCGCCGGAATCCTTGGCGCAGATGGATACCTCCCGCTCGGTGCACTGGAGGCCTTCGCCTACACAGCCCATGTCTACGCTGATCAGCTCCTCCACGTCCTCCGGCACGGAAGCCGCGGCGCCGTGGCCTACCTCCTCATACACGGTAAAGTGGAGATACACCTTCCGGTTGGGGGTGATTCCCTGGTCTTTCAGCTCTTTCGCGTAGGCCAGCAGGATGGCGGCGCTCAGCTTGTCATCCAGGAAACGGCTCTTGATGTAACCGGAATCCGTCACTACGGTGCGGGGATCGAAGCAGACGAAATCCCCTTCACAGATGCCCAGCTCCCGGGTGTCCTGAGCGGTTTTCACCGGCTGGTCGATGACCACTTCCATACCCTGGAATTTTCGGTCCTTACCAGAGTAATCCGGGTTCACATGGACGGAAGCGTCATTGAGCTGCAAACAGCCGGTATAGGTCCCGTTGAAGCGAGTGTAGATCCGGCAGTTTTCCGCCTCGCAGTTTTCCGGCTGCAAGCCTCCCACCGGGGAGAGCACCAGTCGTCCGTTGCCCTTAATGGTCTGGACCACTCCGCCCAAGGTATCCACATGGGCCATGAGCAGCAGCCCCCGGCCTTCGCCCCCCAGGCAGACAGTGACGCCGCCCTTGCGGGTCTTTTGGGGCTGATACCCCAGCCGGGAAAGCTCCTCCATCAGGTAATCCGCCGCCCGGTCCGTAAATCCGGAGGGGCTGTCGATGGCGCAAAGGGCCTTCAGTTGTTCCACACAATATGATGTATTCATAATCCACCTTTCCTCGTTCACAGCCCGGGATCACTTCCAGGCTGGCAGTCTTCCTTTGAGATCCCATATAGATAATGGGCCATATCCCCGTTGTAATAACGGGTGATGAATTCCTTCTCCCGTTTCATCCCCAGGCTTTCCGCCACACGGATGGAAGGGGCGTTATCCGTTTTAATGACCGAGTGGACCCGAGACGCTCCCAGCACCTGGAACGCATAATCCCGGCAGCCGGCGGCCGCTTCCCTGGCGTATCCCTGATGCCAAAACCTTCGCTTTAGCAGATATCCCACTTCCAGCACCTGGGTCCCTTCACAATCCTGGTAGGTCAGGCCCGCCTGGCCCACCATTTCCCCAGAACTTTGCAGGACTGCCGCCCACAGCCCGAACCCGTATTTTTCGTACCGGTCCAGCTGCCGGACAAGCCACTGTTTCACATCCTCGTCTGTAAAATCGTGCTCATAGGCGTACATCACCTGGGGATCCTGGAGGATCTGGGCAAGATCCGGCAGATCCTCCCAGGTCATTTCCCGCAGGATCAGCCGCTGGGTGCGCAGGATCTCTTTCACCGCCAACTCCTCCAATCGAAAAAAGGCTTTTCCACCCCAAACAATGGGACGGAAAAGCCCGTGGTACCACCCAAATTGCGGACGACATCGCCCGCCGCTTTCATGTCCCGGTAACGGGGGACCACCGTGCCGCTCATCGCGGCATGCGCCGAAAACGCGCTGTTTTCTCAAACAGCGGGAGCGGCCTGCTCCACCTCCCTGACGGCCTTTCACCCACCGGCCGACTCTCTGCAAGGGAGCGGGGGAACATCTTCTCCGCGCAACTATCCACTATGCAACTAATTTTATAGTTACATTATAGCCTTTGGGAAGGCGTCTGTCAATTCCCTTCCTCTAAAGAAAGAAGCAGTCCCTGAGCCACTTCCTGGAACACCCGGGCTGTGGTTCCTCCATCCTCCGTAGCGGACTCCTTCAGCACAGTCACGCAGTACCGGGGACCGTTTTCATCGCAGACGAACCCGCAGTACCAGAAGTGGAGCAGTTCCTCTTCCCCCTCATACATTCCAGTCTGGGCCGTGCCCGTCTTGATGCCCACCATACCTTCCTCCGGGGCGCCAGGCTGGGCGGTACCCTCCTCCGCCGTGGTGATGAGCGCCTTTTGCAATGTTTTAGCGGTGGCGGTTTTCATCACCCGCATGGTCTGGCTGGCGGAAGACTCCGTCTCCGTCACTTCCAAATTTTCATCCACCAAGCCCTGGATCAGTTTTGGTGAGGTGTAGGTACCCCCGCTGGCGATGGTATTCATCATGGCGCAAAGCTGCAAGGGCGTTGTGGTAAGCTCCCCCTGCCCAAAGGAAAAGTTGGCCAGCGCCCGGGCATTGCTCAGGTCCTCCAGAGTGGGCAGATCACCGGAAGCGCTCCACAGACCCCGCCCAAATTCCTCCGCCTGGCCGAATCCCAGGTTATAGGCCATGGACAGCACTTTCTGCCCGCCCAGCACCCGGGCCGCGCTGATAAAGTAACAGTTGCAGGATTTCGCCAGGGCCCCTTCTAGATCCAGCTCCCCGTGGGCGGTATTATCAATGCAGTGGAACTGCAATCCCCCGGCGTTGAGAGAACCCACGCAGGTGAACGTGGTGTCCTTCAAACCCTCCTCCAAAAGCGCCGCAGCGGTCACCAGCTTGAACACGGATCCCGGAGCGTAAGCGGAAAAAGCCCGGTTCACCAGAGGGGAATCCTCCCGCTGGGCAGCGTCTCCCAGATCCAGAGGGTCAAAATCCGGGACGCTGGCCACCGCCCGGATCTCACAGTCCGGCACCTCGGTGACCACCACTGCCCCCTGATCCAACTCTTGAGCCGCTTCCTGAACCAGTTGCTGGATCTGACTGTCCAAGGTGAGCACTACTCCGCCCTTGGCTTCCCTCAAGGTGTTCACCACCTGAGGCTCTTCCCCGGCGATGGCTCTTCCCACCGCGTCCACCCGGTAGGTGGCGGACACTTCCCCTTCATAGAGCTCCAGCACGTCGTTCATGGCAAGCTCAACACCCGCGGCGCCGCTGCCCAAACTGTCCAGATAACCGATGATGTGGGGCGCCAGCTGGTCCTCAGAATACCTCTGGGGCACCTGGAACACGTCCACGTGAGGATCTTCCACAGGAGAATCCAAGGTCAGCTGGAAGGGCCTGCCGTTTTCCAGAGCCACCGCCAGCTGGTCCCGATATTGACCCTGGGTGGCAGTCTCCAAAGCTCCGATGGCTTCAATGGTGGGAGCCACCGCCGCCACGTATTCCGTTTCCCCGCCCACCAGGGGCACAAGGTCACAGTCGTAAATAGTGCCCCGTACCTGAGCGATATCCAAGCGGTACAAACTTTGCGCTCCTGCGGCCGCCACGTACTCCTCTCCATGGACCGCCCGAAAAATGGACACACAGGCGGCGAAAAGCAGCACCATCAAGACCACTGCCACACCGTACACTTTTTTCTTCATAGGCAGAAACCGACTCCTTTCCTTGTATTCAGTATGGAAAGAACCCTGCTTTTTCATGCGAAAAAACCGAGATTTCTCAGCTCATCCTATTTTCTCCAGCTTCGGCATAAAGCATTCCCTTTGGGAAATACTGATTTTGACACTTTTTCGCGAAAGGAGAATGGGCCGTGAAGTGGAAATACGCTCTCACGGGAGCCTTAGCGGGCATGGCTAACGGGTTGTTCGGCTCGGGAGGCGGACTGTTTCTGGTACCGTTGCTGACCCGGTGGGTCAAACTTCCCCAAAGAAAAGCCTTCGCCACCTCTGTGGCGGTGATTCTTCCCCTGTCTTTGGTATCGGCAGGGGTGTATTGGTTCAAAGGCGGACTGGATCTTTCCGGAGCATGGCCCTATCTGCTGGGCGGATTCTTAGGCGGCATTCTTTCCGGGCGGCTGTTCCAGCGGGTGCCTCTCACCTTTCTCCGCCGTGCCTTCGGGGCGTTGATCCTCTACGGCGGTATACGGGCGGTGCTTGCCCTGTGAATTGGCTGATCTCCCTCCTGGCCGGCGCCGCCACCGGGATCCTCTCCGGCTTTGGGGTGGGCGGCGGCACGCTGCTGCTGTTGTGGATGACCCTGGTTCAGGGCATGGACCAATTCCAAGCCGGCGGCATAAATTTGGTATATTTTGTAAGCTGCGCCCTGCCTGCTCTGTGGAGCCACTTTCGTCAGGGATTGGTGGAAAAGCAGGCAGCTCTTTGGTGTGTTCTGGCAGGAGTACCTGCCTGCGTGGCAGCGGCATATCTGGCGTCCCGGCTGGACGTGGAAACTCTCCGGCGGGTATTTGGGGTATTTTTGCTGGGTGTGGGCCTGCGGGAACTTTTTTCAAAACCGGAGCGCTCTTCCCAAGACGAAAAAGACCTCGCGCATAAATAAGCGAAAACCGCCCACACTACCCTTGAGACCCAACCCGGAAATCAAACCGGGAATTCTACACAAAAGGGGAAGTCTGAAATGAGTATCTTAGACAGGATCGCGCTGGCCCTGGTCGTCATTGGCGGCATCAACTGGGGGCTGGTGGGCATTTTCCGTTTTGACTTGGTAGCCTGGATCTGCGGAGGTCAGGATGCCATTGTTGCCAGGATCATTTTCACCCTGGTGGGTATCGCCGCCCTGTGGTGCATCACCCTGATCTTCCGGGATCGGGACAGGATGACCGAATAATAGGCCGCGCCGGCCCGCAAAAAAGGAACGCCCTCCCTCTAGGGGAAAGCGTTCCTTTTCTTTTTCTGTGTGTTCCAAGATCATCAGGCAAATCTCAGTGGGATATTTCCCATGCAGGTACCAAAGGGCAAAACCGCTCCGACCACAAGACTGTGTTGAGAGGTATTATCCCTTTGGATGCATCTCCCATGCAGACTTGCGCTCCTCTCCATTTTTAGGTATGCTATAGGGGAGGTGATTCTCATGGGCAAACAGAAAAAGAAGGCCAAACGGCGCAAACCGCACCGACCTCCGCTGTCTTTTTTGGACAAAACCATTTATTTCCTTTTTCTTCTCCTGTCCTATGGACTTGGGCTGTTTTTTCTCCTAGGCATTCTACTATTGCGTAAAAGTATTGCTTTCTCCGACCCGACTGTTGTAGCCGCTTCCTCAAAAGACCTTTCCTTTTTCTTCCTGATCCCCTCATTCTTATTGCTTGTTTGTACCCCTGTCTGTTTTTTGGAATTTACCGCAGGAAACAGACTTCCTCTCTTTGGAAACCGTAAGATAAAATACGGGCGTCCTCCTTGGGACGAGCATTGTTATCCTCTGTTCAGCTCCCGTTACAAGAAAGAAGCCATGATCCGTCCTTCCAAAAAGGAAGACCGCCGGATAATCGCTGTGACTTTGACGGTACTCTTTGCTCTAACACTGCTTTTGGGGAGTCTGAGCCTCTGCAGTCGGAAATGCCTCTATCAGAACGGCTCCTTAGTTTGCTATAATTCCTTCAGTCAGCCTACAGACCACTTTGTTTCAGAAGAGTTTTCTCACCTCACCATACAGACTTATTTTCACCGGGGATTCCGGGGCAATGGCAACTGGTGCTGCGAAATTCGTTTGTCTACCCCCACTGGTGAAACTTTCACATTCTATCAATACGAGTTTCGGGATACCATATGGCTGGAGGAAATAGCCCGCATCAAAAGCCGTTTTTCCTCAGAAGATATTACCATCCAAGGCCAGCAACATCTGTACAAAATCATCTCAGCCTACGACCTCAACTCGGAGGAATCACAGGCCTTGAAAAAACTGTTTACAAAAGGTTGACCTCTTGCTCTAAGCAGAAAAGCGGTTCTAACACAAAAAGAAACGCTCTCCCTCTAGGGGAAAGCGTTCCTTTTTTATGTGATTCTTCTGCGTTTACCGGAGAGAATATTCCAGCTGACAGTCGCAAGGTTCTTGCTCCACATGGGAGAGGCAATACTCCCCAGCTTCCACACAGCCCATGGCCTTGTAAAAAGCCTGGCTTTCCACCGAGGAATGAGCGGAGATATACAGAAACTCTCCTCCCAGCTCCCGAGCGGACTTCGCCGCCAGCAGGAACAGTTTCCTGCCCAGGCCCTGGCCTCGGGTGTCCGCGGAAACATGGACGCTGGTCAGGTCAACGTATTGTGCACGAGACCCGATTTTATCTCCTTCCACAGAGGCGAACCCTTTCAGTCTGCCTTCCACAAACGCTCCCCAAACACGGCCCTTTCCAGCTACGGTATTCTTCAGACAGTCACACAGGATTTGGTATTCCCGCTCACCCCAGCGCTCCGTGAAAGCGATATCTTTCACCACCCAGCGATCCTCTTCCTTGCGCCAGCAACGCTCCACCGGCTGGAATCGGTCAAACCAATGAAACAGCTCCGGAGTCAGTTCCTCCTCCTTCAAAAGGCGAAACTCTTTCCGATCCAGCTTTTTATATAGATACAGCACCAGATCATCGTCCGCGGCGCAGGGACCGTAGGGTTCCATCCACTCGTCCCGGTACCATACGCCGGTACCGTCGGGGATATACCCCCGCTTTATGTACAACCGTTGGGCGACACCGTAACCCCTATGGAGGCCCACACCCAGACAGACGGTATCGCTGTCCTCCCCGGCCAGTTCCTCCGCTGTTTGCAGGATCTTGTTTCCGATCCCCCGCCGCTGGAATTTTTCCAGCACGTTAAAATCGCAGACCTCCGGCCAATCCTTTCCCGCGAAGGCTCCCGCGGGAGCTTTGGGCAGCAGAGTGGTATACCCGGCCTGTTCTCCCTGCCACAGTCCTACCAGCACCTTCCGTTCTCCCCGTGTCTGCTCCTCCAGATACCGCTGGAACTGGGACAAGGGCTTATCCCACCCCTGGGCGGCAAATCCCTGGGCAAAAGCTTGGCAGTCCTCCGGCTCCATGGCGCGGACCGTGACGTTTTTGTCCTGGTAATACACTGTCATCTCATTTCCTCCCTGAGAAAAAAGGGGACGTGATCCCACGCCCCCTTCCTTGTTTAATTTCCTTGGCCGTAATAGGCGTTAGCCCCGTGCTTACGCAGATAGTGTTTATCCAGCAGTTCCTGCTGCATGGGAGGCAGTCCGGGCACAGCCACGAGAGCATGCCACGCCATAAAGGAAACTTCCTCCAGCACCACGGCGTTGTGGACAGCGTTCATGGCGTCGGTTCCCCAAGCGAAAGGACCATGGCTGTGGACCAACACCGCGGGGATATCATCAGGGCTCTTGCCCTGGAAGGTTTCCACGATCACTTTGCCGGTCTCCAGCTCGTACTCCCCGGCGATCTCCTCGGGGGTCATCTTCCGGGTGCAAGGGATCTCCCCGTAGAAGTAGTCTCCATGAGTGGTGCCCAGGGCGGGAACGCCCCAGCCCATCTGACTCATCACCGTGGCCCAGCGGCTGTGAGTGTGGACCACGCCTCCGATATTGGGGAAGGACCGATACAGCTCACAGTGGGTGTCGGTGTCGGAAGAGGGATTCCACTTGCCCTCCACCTTTTTGCCGGTGTTCACGTCTACCAGCACCATATCCTCGAGGGAAAGTTTGTCATACTCCACGCCGCTGGGCTTGATAGCCATGATGCCGCTTTCCCGGTCGATGCCGCTGACGTTGCCCCAGGTGAAGGTCACCAGATGATGCTCAGGCAGCAGCATGTTGGCACGGTACACTTGTTCTTTCAACGCTTCTAACATAAAAACTCCTCCTATCGTTACTGGCAGCGCTCTCTCAGATTACTTATACAGCTTCTGGATGCGCTCCATAGCTTCCTTGGTCTTTTCCGCGTCGCCGAATGCGGTGAGACGGAAATAGCCTTCCCCGTTCTTGCCGAAGCCTTGACCGGGAGTACCCACGATCTCCGCGTTGTTGAGCAGGTAGTCAAAATACTCCCAAGAGCCCATGCCGTCCGGGCACTTCAGCCAGATATAGGGAGAATTGGTACCGCCGGTAAACCACACGCCCATCTTGGTGAAGGCGTCGATCATCACCTGAGCGTTCTTCTGATAATAGGCGATGGTGTCCATGATCTGCTTGTACCCGTCTTTGGTGTACACTGCCGCGGCGCCCCGCTGGGTCACATAGCTGACGCCGTTGAACTTGCAGCCCTGACGGCGCTCCCACAGCTTGGAGACCTGCACGCCGTCCACCACCAGAGCATGAGGCACCACCGTGTAGCCGCAGCGAACTCCGGTAAAACCTGCGGTCTTGGAGAAGGAGCAGAACTCAATAGCGCACTTCTCCGCTCCGGGAATCTCATAGATACTGTGAGGCAGGTTGGGCTGGGTGATAAAGTTCTTATAGGCGGCGTCGAACAGGATGACCGCCTTCTGGTCCAGAGCGTAGTCCACCCAAGCCTTCAGCTGTTCCCGGTTGTACACAGCGCCGGTAGGGTTATTGGGGGAGCAGATGTAAATGATATCCACCTTCTGGTTCTCGTTGGGCAGAGGCAGGAAACCGTTCTCCTCGTTGGCGTCGATATACTCGATCTTCCGGCCGGAGATCACATTGGTGTCCACATAGACCGGGTATACCGGATCGGGGATCAGCACAGTGTTGTCCACATCGAAAAGATCCATCACGTTGCCCAGATCGCTCTTGGCGCCGTCGCCCACAAAGATCTCAGAAGCGTCCAGGTTCACGCCGTAGCTTTTGTAGAACACCGCGATGGACTGCCGCAGGAAATCATAGCCGTTGCTGTCGGGGGAGTACCCACGGAAAGTCTCCTTGTGAGCCTCTTCTTCCACCGCCTTCTTCATGGCGTCGATGACAGCAGGGGCCAAAGGCATGGTCACGTCGCCGATACCCATTTTGATGATCTTGTTCTCAGGATGTTCCTGGGTATAAGCGGCCACCTTTTTGGCAATGGTCACAAACAAGTAGCTCTGCTCTAAATTCTGGAAATTGCCGTTTAATTTCATGTCGCTCGATCCTTTCTCAGAAGAAATTTATAGTTCTCTTACCCTGGATCTCCAGGTGATGATTCAATCTTTCCGGCTTTCCCGATAAGCCACCGCCGCGCCGATGAATCCTTTGAACAGAGGATGGGAACGGTTGGGACGGGATTTGAACTCGGGGTGGAACTGCCCCGCCACAAAGAACTTGTTCTGGGGGATCTCCACCGTCTCCACGATGCGGCCGTCGGGAGAAGTGCCGCTGAGCACCATGCCCGCGGCTTCCACCGTTTCCCGGTAGTCATTGTTGAACTCGTACCGGTGGCGGTGACGCTCGGAGATCAACTCTTTGCCGTAGCATTCCATCATCTTGGTACCGGGCTTGATCTCGCAGGGGTAGCTGCCCAGCCGCAAAGTGCCGCCCTTATTGATGTTCTTGTTCTGGTCAGGCATGAAATCGATGACTTTGTGCAGGCCGTACTCGTCGAACTCTCCGGAGTTGGCATCGGTGATGCCGCACACGTTCCGGCAGAACTCGATAACGGCGATCTGCATGCCCAGACAGATGCCCAAGTAAGGCACATCATGCTCCCGGGCGTACTTGCAGGCAAGCACCATGCCCTCGATGCCCCGGCTGCCGAACCCGCCGGGGATGATGATTCCGTCCACGTTCCCCAGCCGCTCGTCGATGTTCTCAGGTGTGAGGTTCTCGGAATCCACCCAATCGATCTCCACCCGGGCGCTGTGGTCATAACCCGCGTGGCGCAGCGCCTCCATCACGGACAGGTAGGCGTCGTGGAGTTTCACGTACTTGCCCACCAGGGCCACGTGCACCAGCTTCTTCCGGCCGCGGATCTTCTCCACCATTTCCAGCCATTCGGTCATGTCCGGCTCTGGGGTCTCCAGGCACAGTTCCCGGCAGACGATATCGGAGAAGTGGTTTTTCTCCAGCATGATGGGGGCTTCGTACAGCACAGGGATGGTCAGGTTCTCGATGACGCAGTCGGGCTGCACGTTGCAGAACAGGGCGATCTTCTGGAAAATACTCTGGTCCGTGATGGGCTCGTCGGTGCGCAGCACGATGATGTCCGGTTTGATGCCCATGGATTGCAATTCCTTCACGGAGTGCTGGGTGGGCTTGGACTTGTGCTCCCCGGAACTTTTCAGGTAGGGCACCAGGGTCACGTGGATGAACAGGGAATTCTCCTTGCCCACTTCCTGGCTCACCTGGCGGATCGCTTCCAGGAAGGGCTGGCTCTCAATGTCGCCGGCAGTGCCGCCGATCTCGGTGATGACCACGTCGGCGTTGGTTTTGCTGCCCACGCTGTATATAAAGTTCTTGATCTCACTGGTGATGTGGGGGATCACCTGGATGGTCTCTCCCAGGTACTCTCCCCGGCGCTCCTTATTGAGCACGTTCCAATACACCTTACCGGTGGTAAGGTTGGAGAACTTGTTCAGGTTCTCGTCGATGAACCGCTCGTAATGACCCAAGTCCAGGTCGGTTTCCAAGCCGTCCTCTGTGACGTACACTTCTCCGTGCTGATAAGGGCTCATAGTACCGGGGTCAACGTTGATGTAGGGGTCCAGTTTCTGAGCGGCCACTTTCAGCCCCCGAGCTTTCAGAAGGCGGCCCAGAGATGCCGCCGTGATCCCCTTTCCCAGTCCGGAGACAACGCCTCCGGTGACAAAAATATACTTGGACAAGTTCTCCACCTCCAGTGAGATTTTTCGTTATTACAGTTTTACAATGCCTTCAAATACGGTGACGGCTTCGCCGGTCATCCAGACCCGGCTGCCTTCCACCCGAATGGTCAGATCTCCGCCACGCAGGCGCACCAGGATATCTTCTCCCGCCGGGCAATGGCCGCAGAGGATGGCCGCCACAGCGCTGGCGCAGGCTCCGGTGCCGCAAGCCATGGTCTCGCCGCTGCCCCGCTCCCACACACGCATCTTCAAGGTGTGGTCGTCCAGCACTTGGATAAATTCCGTGTTCACCTGCTGGGGGAAGACGGGATCGTGCTCGAACTTGGGGCCGATCTCCGGCAGGTCCAGATCGTCCGGGTCCCCGCCGAAAATGACGCAGTGGGGGTTGCCCATGGACACGCAGGTGATCTCGTAGATACCACCGGCCACTTCCACGTTCTTCCCCACTACCCGATCGCCGGGCAGGTTCACGGGGATCTCCTCAGGGGTGAGGATGGCGTCTCCCATGTCCACGGTAACGGACTGGGCTTCCCCATCCTTCTCGTGAATGAGGCAGGTCTTGATGCCGCTGAGGGTCTCGATCTTCAGTTCTTCCTTGTGGGCGATCCCGCTGTCATAGACGTACTTTGCCACACAGCGGATACCGTTGCCGCACATCTTTCCCTCGCTGCCGTCCAGGTTGAACATGCGCATCTTGGCGTCGGCAATGTCCGAGGGGCAGATGAGGATGACCCCATCGCCGCCGATGCCCTTATGCCGGTCGGAGAGCCGCACCGCCAAAGCGCTGGGGTCCTCCACCTGTTCCTCAAAACAGTTGATGTAAACGTAGTCGTTGCCGCAGCCGTGCATTTTTGTGAATCTCAGTGTTTTTTCAGCCATTGCCTTCCCCTTTCTCGCCTGGTTTTCCATCAGAAATCCACAAAGGACTTTCCAGGGGAAAGTCCTTTACGGAATCTCTATTTTGAAAATGTGCTTTCCAGCGATGGTTTATACTTCTACCACGCCGTCGTATACCTTTTCCGCTTTACCGGTCATCAGGACACGGTCGTCCGTGTAATTGATCTTCAGCTCGCCGCCCTTGAGGATCACACGGATGTCCTTGCCCTTCTCGCAGTAGCCGTTGAGAGTGGCAGCCACTACCGCGGCGCAGGTCCCGGTGCCGCAGGCCATGGTCTCGCCGCTGCCCCGCTCCCAGATCCGGGCCTTCAGAGTGTGCTTGTCGATGACCTCCACAAAGCCCACATTGACCCGCTCGGGGAACATGGGATCATACTCGAACTTGGGACCGATGTCCTCCAGATCCAGCTTGTCCACGGAGGGCACAAACACGGTGCAGTGGGGGTTGCCCATGGACACGCAGGTGATGCGGTACACGTTACCGCCGATGGAGATAGGCTTATCCACCACTTTGTCACCTTCCAGACGGACAGGGATCTTCTCGGGGGCCAGTTCCGCTTTGCCCATGTCCACACTTACCTTGGACACCAGGCCGTTCTTGGTGATGACGGTGCACTCCTTCACGCCGCTCTTGGTGTCGATGTGAAGCACGTACCGGCCTTCGCCCACCTTTTCGCCCCGGGCGATGCCGTTGTCGAACAGGTACTTGGCCACGCAGCGGATGCCGTTGCCGCACATCAGGCCCTCGCTGCCGTCCAGGTTGAACATACGCATCTGAGCGTCGGCCACATCAGAGGGGCAGATGAGGATGACACCATCGCCGCCCACGCCGTTGTGCCGGTCAGACAGGAAGATGGACAGGAACTCGGGAGATGCCACCACGTTCTTCTGGTCGAAGCAGTTGATATAGATATAGTCGTTGGAGCAGGCGGACATCTTAGTAAACTTCAGTTCCTGCTTATGCTCCTTCAGGTTGTTGATGTCGATGATCTCCGTATTCTCGGGAGTGTACCGGCTCATGAGAGAGTCGGCCAGAGCGTTGGCGGTATCCAGAGCAGTCAGGCAGGGGATGCCCAAGAGACTGGCCTTCCGACGGATCTTCACGCTGTCGCGGGCAGGGTTACGGCCCTTGGCAGAGGTGGAGATAACGTAGTTCACCTTGCCGCTCTCCAGCAGGGTGATGGTGTTCACGGAGCTCTCGTGGATCTTGTCCACGATCTTCACGGACAGGCCCACCTTGGCCAGCACCATGGCAGTGCCGGTGGTGGCATAGATCTCAAAGCCCATCTTGGCGAACTTCTTAGCGATCTCACCGATCTCCGGCTTGTCCTGGTCACGGACGGTGATGAACACGCCGCCGCCCTTGGTCATCTTGTGGCCGGAAGCGATCAGACCCTTGTAGAGGGCTTCCTCCAGGTTGTTGCCGATGCCCAGCACTTCGCCGGTGGACTTCATTTCCGGTCCCAGGTGGGTGTCCACGTCGGTGAGCTTCTCAAAGGAGAACACAGGCACTTTCACCGCCACGTAGGGAGAGGGCTTGAACAGGCCGGTACCGAAGCCCAGGTCAGTGAGCTTGTAGCCCAGGCTCACCTTGGTAGCCAGGTCGCACATGGGCACGCCGGTCACCTTGCTGATGTAGGGCACGGTACGGGAGGCGCGGGGGTTCACTTCGATGACGTAGATTTCCCCGTCCATGATGATGTATTGCAGGTTGATGAGGCCCAGGGCGTTCAGTTCCCGGCAGAGGGTCTCCGTGGTGGAGACGATCTTGGCGCTCATGTCGTCGTCGATGTCAGAGGCCGGATACACAGCGATACTGTCGCCGGAGTGGATGCCGGTACGCTCCACGTGCTCCATGATGCCGGGGATCAGGATGTTCTCCCCGTCACAGATGGCGTCCACCTCGATCTCCATGCCGGACAGGTACTTGTCGATCAGCACCGGGTTGTCCTGCTTGTGAGAAAGGATGATGGCCATGTATTCCTGGATGTCCTCGTCGCAGTAGGCGATGATCATGTTCTGACCGCCCAGCACGTAGGAAGGACGCATCAGCACGGGATAGCCCAGTTCCTGAGCGGCATTCAAAGCCTCTTCGGTGGTCATGATGGTGTGGCCCTTGGGACGCTTGATGCCGGAACGCTCCAGCAGATCGTCGAACCGCTCCCGGTCCTCGGCCATGTCGATGGTGTCCGCGGAGGAACCCAGGATGGGGATATTGTTCTCCGCCAGAGTCTTGGTCAGCTTAATGGCAGTCTGGCCGCCGAAAGCCACCACAACGCCCACAGGCTTCTCAATCTTGATGATGTCCAGCACGTCCTCGGGGGACAGGGGCTCAAAGTACAGCCGGTCACCGGTGTCGAAGTCAGTGGACACGGTCTCCGGGTTGTTGTTGATGATGACTACTTCATACCCCAGCTTCTGCAGGGACATGACGCAGTGGACGCTGGCGTAGTCGAACTCGATGCCCTGGCCGATACGGATGGGGCCGGAACCCAGCACGATGACCGTTTTCTTCTCACGGTCTCCGCCGATGAATTCCAGAGCCTCGTCCTCGCCGCCGGATTCCTCGGTGTCGTAGGTAGCGTAGAAGTAGGGGGTGTGGGCGGCGAACTCACCGGCGCAGGTGTCAACCATCTTGAAGGTGGGCTTGCGCTCGAAGTTCACTTCGCAGCCGGACAGCCGAGCAATGGTCTTGTCAGGATAGCCCAGCTTCTTGCCCTGGGTATACAGCTCTTCGGTGAGCTGGCCCTTGGCCAGTTCCCGCTCGTAGTTCAACAGGTTCATGATCTTGTTGAGGAACCAGCAGTCGATCATGGTTTCCTCGTGCATCTTTTCCACGGTCACGCCACGCTTGAGCAGCTCGTACACAGCGAACAGACGCTCGTCGGTGGCGTGGACAGCGATATGCCACAGGTTCTCGTCGGTCTCGGTGGCGAACTTGGGCAGGTTCAGAGTGTCCAGAGAGATCTCCGCGCCCCGGACGGCCTTCATGAGAGCCATCTCAAAGGTGTCGGCGATGGACATGACTTCGCCGGTGGCCTTCATCTGGGTGCCCAGGTCACGCTTGGCGTAAACGAATTTATCGAAGGGCCACTTGGGGAACTTCACCGCCACGTAGTCCAAAGCGGGCTCGAAAGCAGCGTAGGTCTTGCCGGTAACCGCGTTCTTGATCTCGTCCAGAGTGTAGCCGATGGCGATCTTGGTGGCCACCTTGGCGATGGGATAACCGGTAGCCTTGGAAGCCAGAGCGGAAGAACGGGACACACGGGGGTTAACTTCGATGACGGCGTATTCAAAAGAGGTGGGATGAAGAGCGAACTGGCAGTTGCAGCCGCCTTCCACGCCCAGCTCGTCAATGATCTTCAGAGCAGCGGAGCGGAGCATCTGATACTCTTTATCAGAAAGGGTGACCGTGGGAGCAATAACGATGGAGTCGCCGGTATGCACGCCCACCGGGTCCAGGTTCTCCATGGAGCACACGGTGATGGTGTTGCCCTTGCTGTCACGCATGACCTCGAACTCGATCTCTTTCCAGCCGGCGATGGACTTTTCCACCAGGATCTGGGTGATGGGGGAAAGGGCCAGGCCATTGGCGGCAGTCTCCCGCAGTTCTTCCTGGTTGTTGACGATGCCGCCGCCGCTGCCGCCCAGAGTGAAGGCGGGACGGATGATGACGGGATAGCCGATCTCCAGCGCGAAAGCCTCGGCGTCCTCCACGGTGGTCACCACCTTAGAGGGGATGCAGGGCTGGCCGATCTTCTCCATGGTGTCCTTGAAGATCTGACGGTCCTCGGCCTTGTCGATGGTCTCAGGGGAAGCGCCCAGCAGCCGCACATTGTGCTTTGCCAGGAAACCCTCCTTGGCCAGCTGCATGGACAGGGTCAGGCCGGTCTGGCCGCCGAAACCGGACAGAATGCTGTCGGGCTTTTCCTTTTCAATGATCCGCTTGACCGTGGTCAGGGTCAGGGGCTCGATGTAGATCTTGTCCGCCATGGCCTTATCGGTCATGATGGTGGCGGGGTTGGAGTTTACCAGCACGATCTCAATGCCGTCGTCCCGCAGGGCCCGGCAGGCCTGGGTGCCGGCGTAGTCGAATTCCGCGGCCTGGCCGATCACAATAGGGCCGGAGCCGATGACCAATACCTTTTTAATGTCCTTATTCAGTGGCATGTTAGTCCCCCTCCTTCATCATGGTGAAAAACTCATCGAACAGCTCCTGGGTGTCCAGAGGACCGCCGCAGGCTTCGGGATGGAACTGCACGGAGAACGCGGGGCAGTCCGTGTAGCGGATGCCTTCGCAGGTACCGTCGTTGACGTTGACGAACAGCTCCTTGGCAACGCCGCTGTCGATGCTGGAGCTCACCACAGCGTAACCGTGGTTCTGGCTGGAAATGTACACCCGGCCGGTCTCCAGGTTTTTCACAGGCTGGTTGGCGCCCCGGTGGCCGTACTTCAGCTTCTCGGTCTTAAAGCCGTGAGCCAACGCCAGCAGCTGATGGCCCAGGCAGATGCCGAACAGAGGGATGTTCAGCTTGCAGATCTCTTTCAGATTGGCGATGATCTCCGTGTTCTCGGCAGGATCGCCAGGACCGTTCGACAGCATGATACCGTCCACACCCATTTCCTGGATCTCCTTGGCGGTGGTGGTGCAGGGGCACACAGTGACTTCCGCGCCGCGGTTCACCAGTTCCCGGTAGATGTTCTTCTTCAGGCCGAAATCCAGCAGGGCGATCTTCTTTTTCACGTCTCCTTCGGGCTTTACCACATACCGCTCCGGAGTAGAGGAGGCTTTCACCGCTCCGGTGACCCGGTAGGCCTTCAGCTCCTCAAAATCCACCTTGGAGGGATCGTCGGTGATCTTGCCGTTCATGACGCCCGTCTCCCGGATGATCTTCGTCAAGGTGCGGGTATCGATGCCGGAAAGGCCGATGACGCCCCTTTCTTGAAAAAAGGTGTCAAGGCTGCCCTCAGAACGGAAGTTGGAGGGAGCTTGGCACCAATGTTTTACGATATACGCGCAGGGACCGATGGCGTCGCTTTCAAAGTCGGCGGGAATAACGCCGTAATTGCCAATAAGGGGGAAGGTCTGCACTACCATCTGCCCCCAATAGCTGCGATCGGTCAACGTTTCCAAATAGCCGGTCATGCCGGTGGTAAACACCACTTCAGCGGTCATATCGCCGTCAGCGCCAAAACGCTCGCCGCGGAACACTTTACCGTTTTCCAGCACAAGATATCCAGTTTTCCCCATACGCTCAACCCTTTCTCTCTCGTTATCAGACGCCGCGCCCAGCCACTGACTTTCCCCGTGCCTGCTCCAGGCGCCGCAGTCCGCATCTCACAGTTATCAATAGTATATCATACCCGATAGGTGAAAAACAAGCAAGAAGATTTTTCAATTCTCTACTTTTCACAAACCCTTCTGCGTCTCTGGAATTTTTTCAGTCCTTTTCCCGGCTTCATTTTCTCCGCCCCGGAAAATGGCCGTCCGGCCGCAAAAATTTGTTGACAAACCGCCCGGCTCAGGTATAGAATACCACATAGAACAGCAAAGGCGCTGAAGGGGTCCCCCTCAGCGCCTTTCGTGTTAATCCTCCTAGGAAAGAGTGGTACGCTATGACTTGTTCCGAAACCCGCAAAAGCATCCCCGAGCTCTTCGGCAGCTCGGTCTTTAACGACGACGTCATGCAGGAGCGGCT
>DXXG01000007.1 GCA_019416455.1 Clostridiales bacterium
TCGTGTGCCAAATGGGGGCGTTGCCCCCTTTGGAAACCCCCACAAGAAAAGGCGGTACGCTACCCCTCCACGGGGCGCATACCGCCTTTTCTTGTTATCCAGCCCTCCGGCTGTATCGGTTGAGCAAAAGTCAGCGTGGGATTGATGTGGTATCTTTATCTAAGTGAACCCCCAGTTTCCCATTTACTTATCGCTTGAACGCTAATCTGCAATTTTTCTGCGAGTTCTCCCTGGCTAATCATCTGCCTCCTACGCAACTTCTGAATAATTTGCCCTATGTATGCCATATTATTCTCCTTTCGATCAGTTTGATAAGAACATTCTAACAAGAAACAAAGACAGTGACAATCGAATCGTATTCGACTGTTTTCAACCGCTAGTTTATAATCAAAGGGGGATCTAGATAAAAATATATTTTAATATTTTTAGAACAGTAATTTAAAAGCAATAAAGTATCTTCCACCCTTTGGTGGATTTACCCTCAACAAAGGATGGAGAAGCATTCCCCCCATTCTTTGCTTATACAGGCGTAATTTTTGAAGTTGAGATGCTTCTTTAAGCAGAAGAAAAGATAATGACTTTCGACTGAGTACGGAGTATGCCCAGCACTTCGTGTCAAGTTGCCATTATAAATGAAAGCACTCCTCTTTCTCTGCTGTAAAATCGCTAGATTCGTCCACGACGCCTTATACAGCTCCAACTGGGCCCATAACTCGTTCAGCTTGTATTTGACTGTTTCCGTCATCTCTTGAGGGAATGGCCCCCAGGGTAAAAATAAACGTTGACAAAAAACTACCCTGCGCGTGTATCTCTCCACACGCGTTTCTCAAATCCGCTTTTGTAGAAACACTTTCTGTTGTTTACTGTCCTACAATTTCTTCGGTGGGGAAATCGCCTCCCATCTGGCTTCCACACAAAAGATCGAAACTTTCGCTCACAAGCAACCGGATAAACCATTATTGTTTTGTTCTATCGATAAAACGAAAATCAGGCAAAGAAAAGGTGCTGAAAATCTTTTTCAGCACCTTTTCTTTACATCAACTTTATTTATGGCATCGGTAAACCAAGTTCCTCGATCTGCCATGGTTCAAGGTAGATCCACTCTGCACCACCATTGGAATAGTCCAAATATCCGTAAAAGGAAAAGTCACCGCGTTTAAAGCGACCGCATTCCTCACAGGAGTATACGTCAAAAACAGCGTATACAGAATATGTGCAGTATCCCACATTGTGAATATTTTCAATATGGTCCCAAAACCGTCCTATCCATTCTTCACCGTCACAACCGCCAAAGAATGTGTAGCATCGTGAACACATATGAATGGCTATCTTTTTTCCGTTTTTGTCTGTTGCAATTTCCATATTATTTGTATATCCATTTTCATCCGGAGGACTGCCGCTATAGTCTGCACTCCAATCGGTGGTCATTCCTTTTGGCCATTTTTCCCACTTGTGAACGTGTTCAGACGGCTCTGTCGGTTTTTCATCCGGTTCGGAACCGGACGCATTAGCACAGCAGCTGTTGGTGGTATTCAGCACCACTGCCGCTTGGGCACGCGTCAGGTAAGATTCCCCGCCGAACGTGCCGTATTCATCCATACCGCTCAGCAGCTTCAGAGCGTAGACTCCCATGACCGACTCCTGATATTCTCCAGGGATCTTGGCCCAATCTCCGATATAGTTAGAGGCATTGGAACTGCTCAACACAGTAACTCCATCAGACGAAAGTATCCCACCATCCACATAATGGACAGCACCTACTTCTTTCACCACATTATATAAAAATGTAGCCATCCGATACCGGTTAAGGGGATTGTTCAGCACTGCTTTTTCACCCAGATCGCCGGTCAGCAAACCGTGTGCCTGAGCAACGTCCACATAAGGCTGATACCAAGGTTCCCCCTCACTGCCCGGGGCAACCTCTTCAAAATAGAGGGACTTCATAATCATTGTTACAAACTCAGCGCCTGTAACACGCTGTTCCGGAGCATAACGTCCCCCACCTATACCAGTAATCCAACCCTTTTCTGCTGCCTGCTGCACATGATGGTATGCCCAATGGGTATTCGGCACATCAGAAAACGCGCTCCCTGCTGCTGAAGCTGCCACGGGTGACATCCCCACCACTAAGCAGACTGCCAAAAGCAAGGACAAAACTTTCTTCTTCATCACTTGAACTCCTTTCGTCTCCCAACAAAATGGATCCTCATTTTCAAGAAACAGAACCAGCGAGACGACCGTTTCAAAAAAAACGGCCAAAATTCTGTTCTCTGCTTTATAATGCCATTCTATTCCTTTTTCCAAAAATTACAAGAGGAAGCATAAAAAAAATTTGAGCTGTCGTGCCCATGAGGATCAACACGCAGTCTTTCAGGAAGTATGATGACAAGCAGAAAGCGACAATGTCGCTGCTTAGCTTTAGCCCCTTTGGAAAACTATAAGAAATGACTTATATTGACCGCTTGAATAACAGCCGAGAAGCCATCGTTTTTAGTGTACTGACCCGCAAAAGCAATGACCAAGCATATTGCAAAACACAGGGTTCAGGCCCCGCATTTATGTCCTTTTCTCATCACCCTCTTCCTTCAAAGAGAATGGTTAATCTCTCGTCTGCAACAGACGCTCTGCCGGGTTTTCTTGGTACTTTTTGTTATACAAGCTGTTACGAATTATATCAATGTCTTTGAGACATTGTCGGGGATTAACCAGTTATTTTTCCATGCCCCTCAAAAGCTTGCCAAAGCACCACCTTTTCAGGTGAGACAAATCCTTCTCTTTCCTCTCTGTGTCGTCTCATCCGTTCTGATATATTCAACCTAGCAATTTACCTACCTGACTTGGTGTAAGGGATTTTACACTTTTATCCGCCTGCTTTATCCCATTCACCAAGCTGTAAGTGAAGGCGCGCCTAGGATTCGCATACTTCAGCAGTGTGTAGAGCCGTCGGCTGACTTCAGGGGTGATAATCATCCTTCCCGGGTGAGTGGAACAACCATCGGGAGCGCGCTCTGGCCTTGTACTCCGTCAACACCTTTCCGACAGATGGAGACATATCAGTGCAGGGATGATCGCCAACTTTGAAACCAGGAAAGTTTGCCTTGTTTCAAGTTGGCAAAACTGACAGCTGGTCAGATTGAATCGCATGTCTGACCTCCTTTAGCGTCCCTCTTGACGTTTTTTCTCTTCTATGCTATGTTCATTGTGCAAATCACAGCAAAGCCGAAGTAATTGTCAAAACCTAAAACGATTTGTGCAAAATTTGCGTGTTACTGCAAAGAAGACAGGTATGCTGTGGACCGTCCTGTGTAATGACGAAAAAAATTTTATTAGACCGCGGCGTTGATCGGCGCATATCTCCATTCTTGCCTCGGTCTGACCGGACAGCTAGAGACGTTCAAGAGCGGTGGCAACGGATTTCAAGATTGCCTGGGGGAGTCCCCCGGCTGGAGGAGCGGTACATATGGTAGAACTTTTTGTTATGGAGTACATGACGGTACTGGGCATGACAATGGTGCTGCTGTTTCTGGATAGCAGGTATTCTCTGCAACGTACCATTCTAACGGTATATGGCACAGTATTCCTGGTCATGGCAGGGGTTGCCGTTTTATACCGGACAGCTGGTTTAGAAACCACGATTAAACTCTATTCCTTCATTGCCCATGTTCCCTCTCTGTTTCTTCTTTTCGCCCTAAGCCGTTTTCGAGGATGGCGTCTGGTATTTCAACTGCTCTCCGCGATCCTGTTCTGTATGGTGATCCAGCACGTAGCAGGACTGGCCTATTATCTGTCAGGCAGTCATTTATGGGTATTGATATTGTGCTATGCTGTCCTCAGTACAGGCGTTATTTGGTTCCTGCTTTGCTTTCTGCGTCCGCTGTTTCTTCTGACACTGCTGGAACTACGTCGAGGCTGGTGGCTCATATGCCTGGTGATGGCGATGTACTATGTCATCGTCATCTACTTGATTCCCGGCTATGTCGGCTACGAGCGGAGCAGCACTGTTCTTAAACCTACCATTTCTTTGCTGATGGTGGGAGTTTATTCCATTTTGATGTTTCTCTTTACCAGCATTCAAAAGGAAATGGAGGCCCGGCACAACGCACAATTGTCCACATTGCAGTTGTCGGCTCTTCAGAGCCGCATGGAAGCGGTGAACGCTGCTGAAGATGCCATCCGCATGGAGCGCCATGACCTGCGTCACCGGCTCCAGACTGTCGCGGAACTGGTGTCACGGGGAGAGATAGATACTGCCTTGGACTTTCTGGATGCGGCACAAAATCGGCTGGTTGAACAAAAGGTAATCCGCTGGTGCCACCCTCCGGTGCTGGACGCGGTGTTTGCCTCTTACTTCGACCAGGCCCAAAATCAGGGCATCTCCGTTAAGGCAAAGATTTCCCTTTCCAACACGCTTTCCGTAAATGAGGGAGAATTGGCCATTGTCCTGGCCAACGCCCTGGAAAATGCCATCCACGCAAATCTGAAGCTGCCCCAAGAACAGCGAGAGATCCGGTGTAAGATGATGGGAACTCCCAGCGTCATGTTGGAAATCTCCAATCCCTGTGATGCCAATGTCGTCTTTGACAACAATGGTCTCCCGGTAGCGCAAAGTGAGGAGCATGGCTTGGGAGTGCAGTCCATCTCGGCGTTTTGCCGTAAAAACGGAGCTGTCTGCCAGTTTGATCTGACAGACGGTTGGTTCCGGTTGAGATTGGTACTGTAAAATCACGCGGATTATTGTTCTGAAAAGCAGGAGGTTGTTTATGCCCAAAATACACCGTTATTCCTTTTGGTTATCCTGTGTTCTGATCAGTTTGGCCACGGCAGGCTTTTTGGTCATTCTCTTTCTCGCCCTGGGTTCTCCATCGTCCTACCAACCCGAGCTGCACCAACAGTTTGTGCAAATTGAGCCGGTGAGTCTCACTGAAGATGGCGCCAACACCATTTATCAGAAAACGTTGTCGGATAACCACTGGAGCCAGCCTGTCTGCGCCGTTACCGCCAAACGAACTCCTTATTCCGTGTATCTGGACGATGCACTCCTGCAGGAATACACTCCCGGCGCATTCGATCACGGCGGGATGATCCACTGGATCTCGCTGCCCGAAACGGAACTTGAGGGACGAGTCCTCACTGTATCCGCGCCCTCCGAAAAACTAACGGTCCTGGCGGGCGATTACAGCAATCTGATCCTTCACTACCGCAACTCTAACGCTGCGACCCTAATCTTCTCGGGACTGTTTTTGTTTCTTGGCATTCTCATCGGTCTGCTTTCCTTGGGAGCCAGAGCGGCCATTGGAACTAAACGGCTCCGGACACTGCGATATCTCAGCGCGCTGGTGGTGCATGTCAGTCTGTGGATCTCCATGGACTCAGCTGTGCTCCAGATGTTCTACGTCAGCGGCGCGATCATGTATGTATTGGCCATGTACGCTTTTATGGCCATGCCTCTTTTTTTGATTCAGTTCTATCGCAGTATGATGGATGAGGATAGCCGCCTTCTTCGCATAATGTACCAGCTCCACCTGCTGAATCTTTGTATCTGCGGTCTATTGCAGGCTTTAGGTGTGGTCCAGCTCCATGAGATGCTGCCCCTGACCCATGTACTGATGATTTTAACCCTGTTATCTCTGCTGCGCCTTCTGGTAACTTGGCTCCACTCCAAATTCCGTCGGGAGGCACGGCTGATGCTGAGCGGGTTTGGTGCCCTTGGCTTCTGCTGCGCGGCGGGATTCTTGGACTATTATTTGTGGGGAAAAAGGTGGTATCTCATTTATTTCAGCGTAGGCATTCTGTTGCTTGTGGTGTCGCTTTTGGCAGTAGCCATTGGCTATGTGTATCAGGAAATGATCAAGTCCTCCCAGATGCGCTACTATCAGAAGATGGCCAACACGGATCTGATGACGCAGCTTGACAGCCGTACAGCATTTGAAGAACGGGTCCGGCAGACCCCTATTCTGAAAGGTCCTTGCGCCTGTATTGTCGTGGACATCAACAATCTGAAACAGGCCAACGACACCATGGGTCATTCGGCAGGCGATGAGTTGATCTGCACCGCTGCCGAATGCATCCTGTCGGTTTTTGATTCTCTGGGCCATTGCTATCGCATGGGTGGCGATGAGTTTGCGGTACTGCTGCAAAACATTACCGAGTCCCAGGTGAACAAAGCCCTGTCGGAATTGGAACTGTGCATCAGCCGCAAAAATCTGACACGGTCCTTCCCGCTGTCGCTGGCCGTGGGCCATACCATAGGACAGGATGCTCCCATCGAGCAGATGTTCCACGAGGCCGATGCCAATATGTACCAGAATAAGAGTCAGATGAAAGGTCACGCCCTGGAACTGTGACTGTAAAATCTGGTGGTTGAGCCCCGGGCTTTGCGGTTTTGCTTTTTTTATAGGCAACGTGGTATACTATACTGAAAAAGGGGTACATCTGCCCGGGAACGAGAGGTTACATCCATGCAGAAGAATTCATTGGGAGATACCCTGCGCCAGCTGCGCAGGCAAAGAGGGCTTTCACAGGAAGAGCTGGCTGAGGGAATCTGCTCAACGGTGTCTATCTCTCGCATCGAGAACGGCAATCAAATGCCCTCTCAGCAAGTGCTGGAGGCATTGCTGGAAAAACTGGGAACCGGGCTCTACCAAATTTGCGACGTGTACTACCGCAGTGAGAAACAGCAGGATTTTGAGGAAAGAGCCCGGACGATCATCAAGCTGCGGGACGAGATGAATATGGACCAGGCCTGGCAGGAACTGACCAAGCTGCAAAAAGACTGTCCCGACGATACCCACAGCCGCCAACTCTACCAGATGGTAGAGGTCACATTGCGGCTGGACTGCCACCACACCGACCCGGATAGCTATCCCATTGAGGAGACCATGGAGCTTACAAAAAAAGCGCTGGCTCTGACACGTCCCAATTTCGACTATGAAAATTTCCCCGCTACCGTGTTGACTCTGAACGAGGTAAACCTATTGCATATCATGGTAGGGGTTTTAGCAAGTATGGACCGAAACATGGACGCACTGCGCCTGGGGGAACGACTGTACGCAACGCTGAAAAAACACAAAAGCGATGTGGTCAGTTATGAACATATCAAAATCAATGTGGTCATGAATCTAGGGGCCATTTTGGCCAAAATGAAGATGTACCAGGACGCGCTGCACTATATCGACGAGGCGGAAACCTTGAGTTTAGAAGACAACGAACATAGCCTGTTAGTAATGATCGAGTTTAGCCGGGCGGAAATCTACTGTCTCACAGACCGCAAAGAAGAATGTGCCAATATTTTGAAAGCACTGGCAGCCTATACAGCGTTGACGAAACAGAAAATATACCTTCAGTCGATCCAACGCTTTGCCCATGACAATTTGGGCCTGGATCTATAACAGACCACCACTTAACAAATGATGTTAAGAGGCCGTAACAAATCGTGTAAGTTTATTTTACACACGGTTTGTTATGGCCTTTTTTTCTGGTTGTGAGGTAAAATGCTCCCAGATGTTGCGGAAAGGAGATCAAAACCATGGAAAATCACATCGATATCCCTACCCCAAAAGGAAAAAAGAAAGAGAAAAGATTTTGCTTGAGCCTCAGCCTCCATTTTGAGGACCAAAAGGCTGTGCAGTACCATTTAAGGTGGGTCGATGAGAACGGCCGTCACCACAACCTGTCCAATAAGGATAAGAATCATCCGGGACACCAGGAGGAATAACCATGAAAGAATATATCTTTAAGAAAAACAAGCTGCTTACTGCCGTCATGGCAGTGGTGACTATCCTGCATACAGCGGCTGAAGCTATGGTAGCCCTAATGATCAGCCGGATCATCGACACGATCAATGAGATCCTCTCCACCGGAAACACCGGACTCATCGTCAATATCGCAATCCTTTGTGTTATGTTCGCGCTGTTTGTGGGGGCCGTGGTATTCAGCTCCATGTACACCCAGGCCCTTTGGATCAAAAAAATCATGCTGCGGCTGAATAATTCCTTATTCCACGGCATGATGTACCAGCCCATAGCTGCCCACCAAGATCACAGCAGCGCCGAAAATCTGACCCTGCTGACACAGTCCGTGGGGACCTTTGAAGAAAACTACTTAAAAAACGGCATCAAGATTTTCCAGTCGGCGCTGAGCATTATAATGGCGGTAACACTGTTGTTCACTATCAATCCCTTGGTGGCCGCAATCTCTATCGTGGCCATGTGCGTTCCCACACTGCTCCCCCACCTGTTCAGCAGAAAAATGGCAAGCCGCCAAGAGGATATTCTAAAGCAGACCACAAATTATACCGGCAAAGTTAAAGACGCCCTCACTGGCTACGAGGTGATTAAAACATACCACACTGAGCCCCAAAGTGAGACTCTCTGCCAAACGCAGGCTGATGCCCTGGAGAGCAGCAAGCTGAAGATGGCCACCACCACAGCCACTGTACACAGCGTCGCCAACATCTCCTCAGTGATCGTGCAGCTGTTTATCATGCTGCTGGCGGGCATGTTCGCGGTGCGCGGGCTGATTTCCTTGGGAAGTATCCTGGCCGTGGTCAATTTGACGGGCATGGTGGTATCCCCCGCCTTCGAGATCGCGGGACAAATCACACAACTGAAATCTACCCGGCCCATCGTGGATCAGATGTTTGCCTTGCTGAAGGCCTCTGATACCCCTGTCCCCAGGACCGATATCAAACACAGCCTTGTGCTGGACGATGTGACCTTCTCTTACGCAAATATCCCCGTGTTGACTCACGCTAGCGCACGGTTCGAGCAGGGCAAGAAATATGCTATCGTGGGTAAAAGCGGCAGCGGAAAAAGCACCTTGCTAAAACTGCTGGCCGGTTACTACGAAAACTTTGACGGCCGTATCCTAGTGGACGGTCAGAACGGCGTGCAGTGTGACTGTGCCGTCATCCATCAAAATGTGTTCCTGTTCGATGACACCATCCGCAACAATATCACTCTGCGTGGCGATTACGCCGACGCTCAAGTACAGGCTGCTGTCCACGCCGCAGGCCTCGACGAAATGGTAGCTGGCTTGCCGAAGGGGTTGGAGACAAGCGCAGCTGAAAACGGGGCGCGTTTCTCCGGCGGCGAACGGCAGCGCATCGCCATAGCTCGGGCTCTGCTGCACCAAAAATCTCTTCTGCTGGTGGACGAGGCCACCTCTTCCCTTGACGCTGAAAACGCGGCAAGAATCGAAAAAAGCATCTTGGGCCTGCAAGGCATCACCTGCATCACTGTAACTCACAAAACCGATGCTGAAACCATGGCCCGATATGACCAAATTTTACGGATGGAAGGCGGCATGCTACACCCCGAAAGGAAACCCGCTTAAAAGGATGAAAATCGTCTTGGCCACCGAGTTCTACCAATCGTTGTCATAAACAAACTTTTTTGATTTGGCTGCCAAAAATCACATCTCATTACGCAATTTCTAAATTAAGGCAAGGCACAGCTTTTACTGTTCCTCACATAGAAAGACCGGGACTTTCGTCCCGGCCTTTCCATTTCACCCTATTGGATATTTTCACACACTTAACTCTATTCACTATACGCAGCAACGTCCTGGTGGAGCTTATCCTATAAACAGCTGTGTCCAATAGATATTTCCGCCATACTCAATAACGCCAACTCCAATGGCGTCAAATCCAGACCCCAGAATATTTGACCGGTGACCCGGTGAATTCATCCAGCCCGTCATCACCATTTCCGGATCAGGGAATCCGAAAGCGATATTTTCACCAGCAGTGCCATAAGAAATGCCGTACTCACTCAATATGGTGAAGCAATCGCTGCCATCGGGCCGAGTATGAGAAGGTTCCTGGATAAGTTCAACGGCGCGCGCCGTTGCGGCAAATTGCAAATCTGTCTCGACTCGCAGTTCGCTAAGCCCAGCCTTTGCCCGTTCTTCGTTCACCAGCTCCACGACCTCAGCAGCATACAGGTTAATTCCCAAACCATAATCCGCAATCGCATTGGCTGTGTTCAACACTACTGCCGCTTGGGCGCGTGTCAGGAAATACTCGCCGCCGAACGTGCCGTACTCATCCATGCCGCTCAACAGATTCAGAGCGTAGACTCCCATGACCGGCTCCCGATATTCCCCAGGGATTTTAGCCCAATCCCCGATATAGTTGGAGGCATTGGAACTGTTTAACACAGTCACGCCGTCATAAGTGAGTATGCCGCCATCGACATATTGGACAGCACCGACCTCTTTCGCTACATTATACAAAAATGTGGCCATCCGATACCGGTTGAGGGGATTGTTCAGCACTGCTTTTTCACCCAGATCGCTGGTAAGCAAACCGTGCGCCTGAGCAACGTCCACATAAGGCTGATACCAAGGCTCACCCGCACTGCCAGGGCCAACCTCCTCAAAATAGAGAGACTTGGTAATCATCGTCACAAACTCTGCGCCTGTAACACGCTGTTCCGGAGAGTAACGTCCCCCTCCTACACCAGTAACCCAGCCCTTTTCTGCTGCCCGCTGCACATGATGGTATGCCCAATGGGTATTCGGAACATCAGAAAACGCGCTTCCTGCTGCTGAAGCTGCCACGGGTAACATCCCCACCACTAAGCAGACTGCCAAAAGCAAGGACAAAACTTTCTTCTTCATCATTTGAACTCCTTTCGTCTCCCAACAAAATGGATCCTCATTTCCAAGAAACAGAACTCGAGAGGCCGTTTCAAAAAGACAAACGGCCAAAATTCTGTTCCCTGTTCCATAATTTCATTCTATTACTTTTTTCAAAAATTACAAGAGGGGATATAAAAGAAATACCGAGTTATCACGCTCATAGAGATCAACACGTAGTCATGCAAGAAGTGTGATGAAAAGCAGAAAGGGGCGCTGTCACGGATCTGACAGTTAGCCCCTTCGGAAAACTACAAGTAATGACTTATATTGACCATTCGAATAACTGCCGAGCAGCCATCGTTTTTAGTGTACTGACCCCAAAATCAATGACCAAGCATATTGCAAATCACTGTGCTTTCGTTGCGCGATTCTTTAAGATGTGATTTTGTCCACTGTCAGCCATTTTTCTAACTACCTTCTCCTTACAGAACAAAATTGTCACCGATCTTGTGGAGCTATTCCAGTGACAGTAAGACTGACACTCAAATCATTCTCAAATACATATTCCTTGTCCTGATATGCCAGCTAGGCAGCATTATGATCAGGCGCTTAGCTATATTTCAAAGTGTTCCAGAGGTGTGTCCCTACCTTTGGGATTGGCAGATAGCCGGACGCTCTGCTCACGCTGTCAAAAGTGATTTTCTAATAAACAAAAAGGCCGAGACTTCCGTCCCGGCCTTCCGTTTCACTCTACTCAATCATATTTTTTCGCGCTAAAACAAGGTTTACTTCGCTACGTTCTGGTCAAACTTAGACATGATGCTGGCTGCTTCACCGCGGATAGCAGTGCCCACGGGATTCAATGTGCCATTTTCATTGCCATTGATCAGTCCTTCACCATTAGCCCAAGACAGAGCGGTCTTTGCCCAATCGCTCACCTTGGATACGTCAGAGAAGTTGTTCAGATCCCCAGCAGCGCTCAAATCATAACCCTTATACTTAGCATAGTTGTACATCATCTGCGCAAACTGCTCACGGGTCACGTTGGCGGTAGGATCAAACTTACCGTCGCCTACACCAGCAACCACATTATTTTTCGCACCCCAAGTGATAGCCTTCACTGCCCAATCGCCTGCGGCTGCAGTATCGGTAAAATCAGCGGTACCAGTCACAGCAGGCTGGCCTTCCAGATTGTACAGAATCTGCACGGCCTGGGCGCGGTTCAGCTTCGCGGTGGGCGCGAAGGTAGTGGTAGAAGTGCCGGCCATCAGCTTATTCTCGTACACGTACTTCACCGCTTCATACCACCAGTCACTGGTCTTTACATCAGTAAAGGGAGTAGCGTTCTTCTCGACGAAGGTGGCGCTCACGGTCACGCTGCCCTCGGGCATTGTGAAGGTGTATTCGGTATCGCTCACCTTAGTGGTGAGTACAGTCTTGCCGGAAGCGTCCTTCACGGTCAGGGTACCCAGCTTGTAACCCTCCGCGGGAGAAACGGTAAGGGTCACCTTGTCGCCCTTAGCAGCGCTGGTGGGGCTGGCAGTCACTTTACCGTTTTCAGCGCTGTTCACGGTCACGGTGTAGCTGGTGGATCCACCACCGCCACCGCCGCCAGTAGAGCCACCACCGGTGGAACTACCGGGAATAGTAGGCGCACTAAAAATACCATCAGTAAATTTTGCTTTTACTTTATCAAGGTGTGCTTTGTTATCAGGAGTATCGGTCAGTTCGCTTCCGCTCAAATCCCAAGTGATACCAGTAGAGTCGAAATCATCTGCGCTAGCGATTTCTGCCAGGCCGGAGATGGAAGTCAGTTCCAGGTTCTTCGCAGTGAGAGTATTAAGCTCAGGGAACGCCGACTTCTTCTCACTAGCATCCCAAACACTCTCCAACTTGGTTACCTTGGTGTCAGAAATGTTCAGAGTTTCAATAGTATCAGCCACTCCACTGGCAACAAGGCCACCCACGTCTTCAATGGAAGTACCACTGAAATTTAATTCTTTCAGAGCATTCAGCCCACTTAACGCACCAAAGGCCGCGGCAGTGAGGTCCAGATTTTGGCTGACATCCAGGTAAGTCAGCTTCGTCAGAGTTGCCAATCCACCAATTTCGGTAATCCCAGTATTGGAGAGGTTCAGCCAGGTAAGGCCGGTGTAACCTGCCAAAATACCGGTATTGTCCTTTGCACCGCCAGCAGAAGTAATCGCTTGTTCACTCATGTCCAGCTTGGTCAAAGTGGTAGTGATAAAGGTATTAACAGCCTCTAAACGGCCCTGGTATGTATTCTGCAAATCCGCTCCTTTTGCAATGTTGTAGAAGAACGTCAAATTACGCAGTGCTTCCCAAGTAGGCGCATAGGTATCGCCAGATTTCGTTACTTCAACTTGTTTCTGCCAATATTCTGTGGTGATGACCAGATCTTCAAGTTCAGATTTCCATTCACCATCCGCAACAGTGGCGCCGAAATTGCCGGGATCCAAATAGCTCCAAACATAGGTGTTTTCGCCTGTAACAATGTTCTCGCCACCAGAAGTTTTGAAAGTACCGTTGTCCGAAAGAACTACCTTGGAACTATCAGATTCGCCAACGACACTGGTTTTGTCATACACGGTCAGCGCTCCGCCAGCAACCTGAATTTCTGCTTTAGGGCCAACGGAAACTTTAGCGCCCTGGGCAACTTTAATTTCACCGTTACTGACGACCTTCAATGTACCATCCAAATCGATCATTGCAGGCTTATTTTTTTGGACCGCGTTCAGGATGCCGGACACACTCATGGAAGCCTCTGCGGGAATTACCAGCTGCACACCGTATGTTGCGGGACCTGCTCCCACATGCAAGAACGCTACTTTTCCAGTGGGCACTTCTACTTGAGCGCCACTGGACAGCGTCCAAACACAGCCTCCGGATGCAAAGTTGTTCAATCCGCTGATGGTGATAGATCCAGCGGTGATGTTCATGCGGGCATCCACGCCTCCGAACCAGGCTTCGGTGCTACTGCCAGTTTTATTAGGCAATTGCAGAACGCCACCGGCCTCAACCGTGATGCTGCCTTGATAGCCCACCAGCTTCCCAAAATTTGTAGCATCAACTGTTATATCGCCGGTAGATTTAACGACAATATTTGTTTTTGCGGCGCCAAGCGCGGTAGCATCGTCTTCAGAAACAGTATAAGTTCCAACTGCTTCCACGGTACCGGCTTCGCCGGCAGCTGCCAAAGCAGCAGCAAGCTTGTCATACGGCGTTCCATTTACCTGGAAAGGCTTATCCGCCGCGCTGGCAGCCAGCGGCAGCATACCTACGATCAGGCACACTGCCAGAAGAAGGGATAAAACTTTCTTCTTCATTTCTCTTTACTCCTTTCGTCATCCAACAGGGTGAATTCTTTTTTCTGAGAAACAGAAAAAAGACACCGTTTCGAGAAAAAGAAACGGGCAAAATTCTGTTCCCAGTTCTATAATGTTACTCTATCACTTTTAGCAAAAAAACACAAGAGGAAGAATGGAAAAAAGTCGAGGATCACTCTGCACAAACAAGCCGACCAATTCAAGACAATTATATTGATATCAAACAAGCACCATGTTATAATACATGCATCTTAGGAAAAGGAGTGGAATTGAGATGGAATGGGAATATTTGCTGTCGAAAAACAGACTGGGCCAAGAAGATACAGAACCAAGGGACTGGTCAAATTACCCTATCAATACATTTGAAAAAGATTACAACAAAATCGTTTCCAGCGCGGCTTTCCGCAGGCTCCAAGATAAAACACAGGTTTTCCCCTTGGACAAAAGCGATTTCGTGCGCACCCGGCTCACCCACTCCATCGAGGTTTCTACGGTTGCACGCCAGTTGGGGATCATGATCTCAAAAAACACCACAAAATACAAACAACAGGCTGTGGCTGACGCCGCAGAAGATATTTCTTCTGTTTTATAATGCGCAGGTCTGTTGCACGATTTAGGCAATCCTCCCTTTGGTCACTTCGGTGAGGAAGTGATCGGAGAATGGTTTAGAAACAATCTTGGAAAGATCTTATACCGCTCAAATGAGACCATGCCTTCTGACCAGCAACGGACAGTCAGGGATATGTTAACAGATCAGATGGCTGCCGATTTGGAACATTTTGAAGGCAATGCTCAAGCTCTGCGCCTGCTTTCCAAAGCCCGGTATAATTCCGATATAAACGTTTCTGTTTCTGTTATCAGTACATTAATAAAATATCCGACGGATTCCCTTTCTTTCTGCAAAACTGACAAAAATGTGGCCGCTCATAAGTTGGGCTATTATTTGGCGGAAAAAGATGTTTTTCTCCAAATTGCAGATATGGTAGGAACCGCGAAAAACGGTAATAGGATCTGCCGCCACCCCTTAACGTTTTTCCTTGAGGCAGCAGATGACATTGCCTATGCCACAGCGGATTTAGAAGATGCGTTCAAAAAGAGGTTATTCACGTTACAAGAGTTTATCGAGTATTTTAAAAACGGATATGATCACAGTCAGGTGGGAGTTCGTACCGGTCAATACAATTACTCGAAGGAGCACTATTCTAATGAGCTGATTGAAACACTGGAAAGTTATGTGGATGTGCCGGAAGACGAACGTTTCCACCGCTGGATCCACTATGCAAGACGGTGGCTCATGCACAATGCTACGTTCCGCTTTTCAAAAGAATATGAAAACATTATGGATGGTGAGTTCCAAGAAGAACTTTTCAGCAATGTAAATCATACTATCACTATGAAAATCCTAAAAAATGCCATGGTTCAGTTTGTTTATAATTCACCTGGAATCTTACGGCTAGAACTTTCCGCACAAACAATCCTCTCTTTTCTTCTGGATAAATTTGTACACTCTGTGCTGTATTTTGGCTGTGAGGATGATACTTACAAATTGACACAAGCAGATAAAAAGTGTTTGCATTTGATCTCCAGCAACTATAAAAATGATTACAAAAATGAAATATGTGGTCATGAGAACGATGAAAAATATTGTTTATATCTGCGGCTGTTAATGGTGACCGACTACATCAGCGGCATGACCGACTCTTTTGCCCGAACGCTCTATCGAGAGTTAAGCGGGATTGAATAAATGAAAATGCCGGCATCACAAAGACTTTTAAATATTTCAAGGTATTATATTAAAATAGTGCCAATAGGCAAATGAACTGTGCTGATTTCGTCCCAAAAACAAAAAACCGGTCCAAAAAGACCGGTTTTTTTGTTACCCCTTTTTGAGTTACCCAAACAAAAGGAAACTCTTTAAAAAAACCACATTACAAACTTTTTTAGTAGGGGGAACATTTTCATTCCAGATGATACCGCTTCCGCAAGGCATCCGCGCCGTCTTTCCGGCCGGTCTGCTCCAGACGCTTGATGTACTGTTCTAAATGCCCCCAAGTATGATAGGGTCCTCCTTCTTTCAGAACCGTAAGCATGGGGTCCACAGTGCTGGAAGATTTCATCATCTGCTCGTCGTGCCAATCCAGAATGATCTTAGCTCCTTGTGCGCAGATCTCCGGATACTGTTCTTTCACATCCCACTGCTCGTGAGGATCTTCTTTCACGTTAAAGAGCATCTCTTTATCAAACAGGTGGAACCCATCATGATAAGTGCGGATGTACAGCCAATCGCCAAACCGTGCGGAACGCTGACACACGTGGGCCATCTGAGAGAGCACCAAGCTGCTCCTCCCCTGGTCGGTTCCATCTGTCAACGTGGCGGCAAAACTTTGACCATCCCAGTTGTCGCAGGGATCCACATTCAAAAGCTGGGCCATTGTGGGCAGCAGATCCAAGCTGTAATGGAACCCTTTGTCCACAACTCCCGTTTTTCCTCCCGGCCACTTCACAATAAAGGGGATGCGACAGGTAATATTATCCGCGGTGCCGTGCTCCGCGTAAATAGCCAACTCACCCAAGTTCTCCCCGTGATCCGAGGTAATAATGATGGCGGTATCCTCATAGACACCCTGCTCCCGTAACAGATCAAAAATCTGCCCCACCAAGGTGTCCGTGTAAAGCACACCGCAGTCGTAACCATCTATCACCCGACGCAGGCCATGCCGATCCATTGCGCTTCCAGGCTGCCGGGGATACCGAGGATTCTCCTTGTCATCATACATACTGATCTCCTGGGCTGTATGAGGACCTGTGGCATGGATATGCTTTTGCAGGATCTCGTCATCGATCCAGGTGTTCAGGGGCACATCTTCAAAGGGATTGCCAAAGCTTTCCGGAACACGGTAAGGCGTGTGGGGGTCCCAAAAGTGAACGTGCAGGAACCAATTATCCCGTTCCTTATTGCGGCGCAACCAATCCAATGCCACGGGGAGCACTTCTTCCCCGGACTCACCTCCACCGCCTCCTACGTTATAGCACTCGTTGAATCCCGCATTGAACCACCAGGAGGAATGACGCTCCGCAAAAGTGCTCACGGAGGCGGTATACATTCCCGCACGGCGGAAGATATTATGGAAACTGAAACGGTCTACTTGATCCATAAACTCCCGCCCTGGCCCAGTGAGCCGGCGGTCCGCAGCAGTGCCGCCGTGCCCCACAACCCCATTGCGGATTCCAAAAATACCGCTGATCAGAGAGGCTCGAGAAGGCAGACAAGGCGCGTCAGAACAGTAATACTGGTCAAAACGCATGCCCTCCTGGCAGACACGGTCCATATTGGGGGTGGTGTTGCGGCTGTATCCGTAGCAGCCCATGTGGTCAGGCCGCAAGGTGTCGATATCGATAAAAAGGATACGCATAGGTTCAATTCCTCCCATTGATCACATTGTGGTTTGATCCACATTATAGCACTTTACATTTCACCCAGAAAGGAATAATATGATCTATAATTAGCACCATTTTGACCTAACAACCGGGAGGTTTTCTTATATGGGCGTGTCACGGATCCCCTGGGAAGATGTACGGATGGAGGAACGCCTTTCTCTACGAATCAGCCAGCGTGAAAACAACGAGGACAGTGTTGGCTGCGAACTGCACTGGCATGAAGAGTTAGAGCTCTATTATGTGCGGGCAGGCGGTGTATCCCTCCTATCCGAAGGACAGCAAGTCTGGCTTCAACCTGGGGATGTAGGCTTTGTCAACTGGTGCCAGCCACATCGTGGAAATAAGTTTCTAAACGGCACATGCCACTATATCATCCAAATTAACCCCAGCCTTCTGGCGAAAGAAACAGCCCTCCTCCCCGATTCTTCCCAACGAGTCGATCTTCTCTCGCTGTTCGCTTTCCAGGGCCGCCGGTTCCCACAGGTGTTTTCCAATCGCACAGAATTAACCTCTTTGCTGGATAAATCTATCAAAGAAGCTGCACAGTCGGGATTTTGTTCTGAACCCGTTTTGAAAGCATTAGCGCTGGAGATTGCCGTTTACCTGCTTCGGGAAAGCAAACCAGGACCTAGGAGAGATCTCGTAAAACGGGACGCAACCGCTATGAAGCGGATCCAAGAAATTCTGACCTACTTATCCAGCCATTACACACAACCAGAATTAGTGACATTGGGAGCGCTCAGCCGTCATTTCGGGCTTTCCACTTCCTATTTATGCCGACTTTTCAAACAGCAGACTAATTTGACGCTCACTCACTATATCAGTGAGCTTCGCTGTTCTAAAGCCGCTTCTCTGCTGCAAGACGGCATTCCTTTACAAGAGGTAGCCCAGTCCACCGGGTTCCAGGATTACAACTATTTTTCTCGGATATTCAAAAAAATCATGGGCAATCCCCCTTCTGCCTATTGCAGTCATCTGTCTGCCCGGTACACCTCCGGCTCGAATCCGGAAATTTGATTCCAGAAAAATTCGGCAACCATCAACGTACTCTCTCTTTTTCATAATATTCTCTTGTCAGGAAAAGCGTCGTACGAAATGCTTCATTCTGCTCTTGGGCCGTTTGAGGATGAGTGCGGCGCTGTTCCTCATTCAGAAAGCGGAAAAACACTCTATTGTGATCTCTCGCTGCGCGAAGCTGCCAAATGTTCAGTTGATCCCACCCCTCCGTCTTCCTATGTTCCGGAGACCGGGTGACCGCATCCACAAAGGCTTCCACATCATATGGAACGCGTCTTTCTTCTACACGGAAATCACCGGACCTATAATGGAGCAGTGTGTAAGGCGCGCCGGTTTGATGATCCAGCGGCAGCCCGCAGGAACCAGGATTTAGAAAAAGAGTTCCCCCCACATCCACCGCATACTGAAGGTGGCTGTGACCATGCAGAAACACCTGTGCATTTATCCCACATAAAAACTTGGGAAGCTGGGGATCAGCAAGAAAACTTTCCCTTACATACTGAGCTACTTCTTCATGGGTGGCGTCACGCTTTGGAAACAGCTCATCCAATTCTCCAGAAGCAGGACGTTTCTGACCTTTTGGGTCAACACTCACCGGAAATTCATGCTCCAGAAACATAGAACAGGCCCCATCCGGAGTGGTTAGATGAAGGCTTCTCGGTAAGTCACGCATCCAAGCCAAGTTTTTCTCCCCTAAAGCATCCCGCGTTACAAACAGCCCCGCGTATTGCTCCCAATAACGCTGAGCAGGATCCAGAGAGTCCATATACTGTTCTCGGTTCCCCGAAATAAAAACAGCATTTTTCAAACCCAATAGAGTCTCCATGATCTCCTTGGTAAAAGGAAAATCCGTAACATAGTCTCCCAAAAACAAAAACTGCTCCGCCCCAGCTTTCCGGGCATCCTCCAAAACCGCTTGCAAAGCATGGTAATTTCCGTGAATATCTGCGATCACAGCGTATAGCATCCTTACCTCCAGGAATCACAACATTTTTTGAAAGTTTACAACCTACTACCAGCAATGTCAACTGCGCGCTGTCCCACTGACGCTTTTCCCCAGGGAAAAAGGTCAATCTGTACCTGGAAAGTTCTATGGGAAAGCGATCGATACTGGATGAAACCTTCAGAACCGAGCACACAGGGCTCCCCCTTTCTCTACATTTTCCCAAAGCAAAAGACCGGGATCTCTCCCGGTCTTTTCGTTTATCTTTATGTACGTTCCTTTACCAGATTCAAATCAAAGTTCATCAGGATACTTGCCGCCTGAGCGCGGGTAGCATTCCCGCCGGGGAGCAGCAACAGACTTCCGTCGGACTGCTCACTGCCGTTGATAAGCCCGTTGCCGTTTGCCCAAGTCATGGCTTCCACGGCCCAGTTCTGGACTTTCGCTCCGTCGGGGAACCCACTCAAATCGCCTTTTCCGGAGAGATCATATCCCTTATATTTGGCGTAATTGTAGAGCATTTGGGCCAACTCTTCCCTACTGACAGCATGGTCAGGCCGGAAGGTACCGTCCCCGTAACCAGAAACGACTCCGGTCTTTTCCGCCCAGCGAATGGCAGCCTTCGCCCAGTGACCGCTCACATCGGTAAATCCAACGGTACCATCCTGGGTGGGCTGACCTTCCAAATTGTAGAGGATCTGTGCTACCATAGCGCGGCTCAGAGAACCATTGGGAGAAAACGTGGTTTTGCCGGTACCTGCCATCAAACCTTCTTCCACACAGTAGTGAACGCCGTCATGATACCACTCTCGCAAATCCGTGTCGACAAACTTAGCCATGGGACAGCTTTCGTCCCTGGGGCAGTCCGACACGCTGGTCTTTTCCCGGAAAACCACCGTTATGGTCACAGTCCCATCGGGCTGGACAAAGGTATATGACCCGTCATCATTGGGAGTTACCTCCACAGGCTGGCCATCAGGGCCAATGACTGTCACCTCACCCACAGTATAGCCCTCTTCCGGCGTGGCCGTGATGGTAACTTCCTCTCCCTTTTCAGGAGAAGACGGCTCAACGGTGACTTTACCATGCTCCGGCTGCTCCACTATGGGAGAATACCCAGAAGAGGAGGATCCCCCTACGCCGCCACCGGATTTTTCACAATAACCGATGGCATAGGTGGAAAAGCATTTGACGTACAGTGTCAGTTTGGTTTTGTCGCTGCTGACGGTAAAGTATTCTCCCAAACTGTTGGCGTTACTGATGCCCTGTTTCAATTCCTGGGCTTCTTTATCAGCTTCCTGTCCGGTGCTGCTGTGCACACGGTAGACAGAATAACTGTTCTTACCCTGTAATTCAGCGGGCAGTGGCAGCAGGACCTCCAGCAGGACATTGGATTGGGGAATGTTTTTCCCTGCATCTGCAATCTCCGTATTATTCTTATCAAAGACCTTTTTGTCCAGCCTGTAATCCATGACCAGACCTAAGGTGACGTCAGAATCCTTTTCCGCCTGGATCATCTCCATGTCACTGGCAATGTCGGTATCTTCCCTCTGCTTTTCGTCGGCGGTGAAGGTGATCTCCACTTTGTAGCCGTTCTCTTCCACATTTTTGGCGTCTTCCTGGGTGTAGAGCGGGCTGTCCGTAGTGTTGAAAACTTCATTCAGACCGCCCACCACCATATCCGGGCTGCCGGGACTTACTTTCACGATGGAATTGGTAGCCCCTTTCGGCAAAACCGCATCACAGGTACTGTCTTTCGTGGTGATCTCAACCTTACTAGTGACCGTGCGCACATCTTTCGTGACCACCAGATTGTAAATACCGGGAACAAGGTTTCTAAAACTATATTGTCCTTGCGGGTCGGTTTTCGTTTCGCCTATCTTGTTGGCACCCAGCCAGAGACTGACTACCGCGCCTTGCACGCCCTGATCTCCCCCACCTGTCTCCGTGACAGTACCGCTCACTGTGAACGTCTCCTGCCACTGAGCAGTAAAGGTCACATTTCGGGCTGGCATGGTAAAACTGTCACCGGGCTGGTAAAGCTTGTCATCGCCGTCAACTTTCCAACCGGTAAAGAGATGATCCGCTTTCAGGAACGGATTGGCAGGCAAGGTGATCTGACCCTTTGCCGGGGCGGTCTGCTGAGAAGGCGCTTCGCCTTGGGCATCTTCTCCACCCTCAAAGGACGCTGTAAACACCACCGGAGGCGCCTGCGTGATGGTGAGAGTCCCCACCTGCATCTCGATGCTTCCATCGGTGTGGCGGTAATTGGGATCGGTAATCTTCACCCAGATCTCATAGCTTCCCACCTCTGTCGGGTCGGATACCTCCTGGCCGTTCTGCCGGTAAAAAACGGTATAGCCGGAAAAGTCTTTATCGTCCGGTGTGACTTCCGCCTTCTTTACGCTGCCGTCAGCTTGTACTGTATTTTTCGTCACGGTAAAAATCACCGGTTTGGGCTGGATGGCCAGCGTAGCGGTGTTATTTTTCAAAGTGTAGTTGCCCGCGTCCGCGCCGGTAAGACCGGCGGTCAAAGAATAGCTGCCCGCTGCTTGTCCTTCTCCTGACACCTGGACCGTTACGTCATCGCCATCTACTTTACCAGAAAAGTCAGCTTCCGCAGACTTGGTACTGCCATCATACACTTGATCCAGACCCGACCATGTGGCGAAAACATCCTTTGGATCCACCTCCACTGTCACGGAATTGCTGGATACCGTCTGAGTTTGGCCATCCCCGCTGGCAGTGACCTTTACCAGATAACTGCCGCTTTGAGAAACCTTAGAAACTGTCAGGGCAAGGCCGCTTTCGCCTGAAACGGGGGTCTCACTGCCATCCTTGTACCATGCGCAGGTGAGCTCCACGTCAGACCCTGTTTCATAGCTGATATCCGCCGTGAGAGCGATCTCCTCGCCGTAAATGACCTGGGTTTTGTCTGCCGTCAAGGTCACGGCAGGTTCATTCAGCGCCCATCCAGCTTTGAGAGTAAGATCTTGAGTGACTGGAGCGTCAAAGTCCCATGGCGCCTGACCGTTCATCCAACCGGTAAAAGTGTAGCCAGGACGAACCAGTTCACTGGGTTTTTCAGCTTTTCCTCTGCTCACCACCAGCTGTTTTTCAACCCCGCTGTCAAACGTGATGCTGTGGACCCGCACCGTTTGCTGGATAGTCAATCCGGCATTGGAAGTGGCGGTAAAAACGTAGGTCCCCGCCTCTGTCACAGTGTAGGATCCACTGACGGGTTCCTTCGCCCCGCCGTCCTTGGAAACTTCCACTCTTGCGTCGGAAGTGACCGTTAAGACAAGGCTGCTTGCGCCGGTTTCGCCTCCTGTGACACTTAATGTAGGTTTTCCTGTGTTGATCTGGATAGGTCCCACAAAACCGCTGGTGGTATTTGCGGGACGAGTTGTGCCATCGCCGTATTTACCGGCAGTGCCATCGGTGACCTCATAGTAAATGTACCATTCTCCGTCTTCACTGACGGTCACAGCGCCGCCAGTGGTAGAAGAAAAATCAGTCAGATCGTCGGTGGGCGTTTCCGTGTTATGATCCACGATCTTGTATTTCGCGGTACAGAGATTGCTTCCGCCCTGATCTTCAAAGGTAAAATCCACAGTCACTGGCTTGGGCTGCCAGCCCTCCGGAACAGAACCATGGGAAACCGTAGGAACCGTGGTATCGATTTTATCGATGGTGAAGCTGTCGGAATTACTGCCGCCGTAAGTATTATCCACCACGGAAACGGTATACTCGCCGTTTTGGGACACAAGAATGGTTCCGGATTTGTCGGTAGTGGTCCTGCCGTCGGGAAGAGTGACCACGTAGTTTTTATCCTGTACCCCATCCAGTTTCCATTCTAACGTTTGTGTCTCGTTGGTCCAAGTTGTGCCATCCCAAGGGGTAAAGCCATCACCTTCATTTGCGGACAAGCCAATGGTGATCGTGGGAGCGTGGTTCTTTGCGCCTTCCTCCGAAATCACCTTATAGCCCTGGGAATGGACGGTGACTGTGTTCCCCACCTTGTCCGTCACCCGAAGGTGAAGATAGATCACCGTTTCACTACTCTCTATGGCATCATAGGTCAGTTTGGTGGCATCGGTTCCCACCGATGCCCAACCGCTGTCAGCGGTTGGCGAGTTGCTCCACACATATTCCACCTTCTCCACGCCGGACTGGGTGTCGCTCCAGTTGACGGGCAGTGTGACACTGTGGTAAACATCATCCTTTTGGGTGGGTTCGCTGTCCACCATAGCCCCTATGGACACATCGGGCGCAATGGTGTCGATCTTAGTCACCTCGGCGGAGGTAATGGCCGCCTCGTCGCTTTCAGACACACACCGAAAAGCGTAGGTGCCATTTTCGGTCACGGTAACGCTGCTGCCGGTGACCACCTGCCATGCCCCGTCACCATAGCGGTACTGGACAGCACCATTTTCGGCATTCACCGAGATATCGCGGCTCTTTGCCCAGTTATCATTATTCACGGAGACGCTGATACTGGGCAGCTGGACAGGGTCCGGACCTCCGCTCGAACCGAAATCCACACTGGTGTACTTGTAGGCCAGGGCGCCGTTTCCGCCGTAGACACCCAGCACATGGAGATACCAGGTACCGCTCTCCTGGCGTGTCATGGCCTGGAAACCACCGGCAGTTTTGGCTGCCGTCAATTCCGCGCTGGTAAGGGGGATCCAACCTGTGGCGGGCATGGTCTCGCTCTGGGACCATGCGTACCGCAGAGAAGTGGTATTTTCATTGGCATTGGAGATTGTAGCACTTCCCACGCCGCCGGAGACAGTGCCATCAGAGAGGTCAAACCCAGGCGTTTTGGTATCCACGCTGGGGGTCGTACTGCCGCTGATTGAAGGGGTGCCGCCATTATCCGCCATATCCTTGATCGTGGCGTTGGTGCCGGTAACGGAAAGGGGCCCGGTGGCATTGGCGGGTACTGTGCCGGTGAAATAGAGCACGTTGGTGTCTCCGCCTCCGGCGTAAGTGGCGTCGCCCCAGCTGGTACTGATGGTCTTACCGTTCAGATCGCTGTTATAATTGTCCACGATCTCATCGAAAACCAGGGACACGGTGAAGCTGTCCCCCACCCGGTAGGTGCTGTCACCCATACTGGCAACGGCAAGCAAAGTGGGCTCTTTGTTATCGATGAACTGATAGTGGTGGACAACATTTCGCGTGTACCATTTGTCATTATTGTCGCCACAGGCACCATAGGAGGTGGTGATCTTATCGGTGGTTACGGGAAAAGCAATGTAATCACCTGTATCGCGACCCTTCCACACTTCCTTTTTCAAAGTGGAACCACTGGTAAAGGGGGTTGGCGCAGGGAAACGATAGGAAAGATAATTGGTGTTCTTTTTACTTCCCCCATGTTCAAAAAGCGCCGTATAGCCCACACCTTCACCGTCAGGCCATGCATCCGCACCGTAAAGAGCGCCGCCATTTTCGTCATATGGATAGATCGAGGTATCAGTCTCGTTCCCCGGCACGATCTGGATGGCCTGATAACCGCTGTCCTTTTCCTTGGCTTCAAAGGTCACATAATAGCGGATCTCACTGGACACAGTCTGCATATAGGGTTTGATATTTTCCGCGGGTTGAGGGGGGATCTGGTCCTTCTGGGTGCCTTGTTTTCCGTTTGTCCAGCCCAACTGCCCATCCTCGTTGTAATCGCCCCGAATAGTTTCGCCGGTGTCTCCATTTACCGTCTTTTCATCAAACGCCGTCCTGTCAACGGTTTGGTTTCCTGCCATAGTACGGGTGGCCGCAGCCCGGTTGCCCTCGATCACCGCTCCCCCGTCTACCCGGTAGATCTCCACCGAATAAGTGCGTTTGGCATTGGAAAAACCGGTAGCGGCATTGTCGCCATACAAAGTGTTGACGCCGTATTCCGTGATGGTGATGGTTTTCGAGGTTTCCCCGTCGGAAAAATCCAATGTGTCGCTTTGATGGTCAAAGTGGGTGTCGCCCACTGCCGAGCCGTTGACGGTGCGGAAATAGACGGTCTGCGCCCCGTCATCGCCGCCGCTTCGGCTGACGGTGAATGTTTGGTCACCGTTATTGGAAATGGTAAATACTCCGTATTCCGGGATATTGTCGCCAAGGGAAGCCTGGGGCCCGTAGTAGGTGACGCCATCCACCACAGCGTAGGCCCGGGCGTAATAAGTCACGCCTTCCGCGAACTCTACATTGGTGCTGATGAGAGAATCAGGCGCTGTCACCGGAGTGAATGTTTTGAATTTTCCATTGTTGACCGTTATGGTGGGATTGCTCATCACGCCCCAGACAATACCGGTCTCGGAAAGAGTATCAGGACCCGGCTCCAGCAGGGTGGCTGAAAGCGTTCCTTCACTGTACGCGGGCTCTGTAAAGGCCAGTGGTCCGGGGAGCACCGTTAGGGTCACATTATTTGTAGCGGCATTTCCCGCCTTGTCAGTGACTGTGACGGGGACCTTTTTATCATCCCGGGTTTTGGCGGTGGTATCGTCCGCAGTCACCGTGGTGACGCATTCACTCACCGGCTCGTTGTCGGTGATCTTCAAGGCGGCCTTGATGGAATTCCGGACTATTTCCCCGGAGGTACCGGTCATCACCTCCACTACATCACATTCAAATTCGGGGGCCTTCACATCTTTCCACACCGCGGTCAAAGTGTAGTTTTCGCTATCCTTATAGGGGATGCTGTCTCCGGCATGATAGTTCTTGCTGCCATCCGTCCAATACTGAAATTTATATCCCTCACGGACAGGACCGGACGCAGCCTGCACAGAGCCGCCCGACAACATTCCCTGATTGGGAGGCATATCGGATACATCGGCCTCGCCGGGCTGATAGATCACGCTGCAAGGCAGGGTAACGTCGCCTTGAATCGTGTTGCCGTCATTGTCGGTGATTTTGATGGTCGCGTTCCTCCCGTCACATGACACTGTGTAACTGCGTGGATCCAGGGTGACCACCTTATCCTCGGAATAGTTTAATTCCACCGTGTAATCGGAGCTATTCTCAGATTGGACGGCGCCCGGGTCGTTGAGGTAGACCGTCACATCTTCCCAGGTGATCTCCGCGGTCTCATAGGTATAGGCATGCAGAGGACCGCAGTTCTGCGCGCCGCCCCTCCAGCAAAAGTAGCGGTACTCAATGGGGTCTGATGTGTTCGGCACTCGGTAAAGGCCGCCGTAAGGACAGAGGTCAAACCCCTTGCCCGGCTCAACTACGCTCACATAGGCAGCCACTTCATTGGAGTCATAGACCCGGTGTATGTACAATATACAGTTATTTAGTTTCCCTGTGGCCTTAAGGACAGCGCCGGAACCCAGCTGAGCCACGGCGTCCTCCTGATCGTACACTCCGTCCAGAAACGCATAGGTGGTTCCGTTGAAAAACTTCGTCGTCTCATTGAAATCGTAGTAGATAAATCCGTTGCCGGAACCGCTTCCTTTAGGCAGCTTCAGCAAGCCTTCCGCCCCGGCAGCGGAGATATTGATGGCAGGCACCATACCCAAAACAAGGCACAGCGCCAAAACCACACTTAAACACCTTTTTCCCATACGAGCTCCTCCTTGAACCACTGGTTTTTCACATCTCATAGCTGCCGGACACAGCACTGGCCTTTACCGTTCTCTTTCGCCTGATACAGCATCTGGTCCGTATCCGTATACAACTGCTGGTAAGTACATTGGGGCTTAGCGCAGATGCATGCTCCCATGCTGCATTGAATACCCAACGGCTGATCCTCCCATTGGATATTCCTCAATCGCTCCATGAAGTCTTGAGTCAGAGTCATGGCCTGGGCCTTTGTCATGGTCTTATCGTAAAGGATGGCGAATTCATCCCCGCCGATCCGTCCCAAGCCTGCCGCGTCCGGAAAAGCGCGGCGCATCGCTTCCGCTGTTTCCACCAGCACATGGTCTCCGCAGGGATGTCCGTAGCGGTCATTGAATTGTTTAAATTCATCCAGATCTATTAAGAACAAAGTCAGACCATTCGTTCTCCCTCTATGTTCCAAACCATGAAGCATCTGCTCCGCCCAACACTCTATTGTCGTCTTGTTAAGCAGTCCTGTCAGAGGATCCCGGCGCACTAATTCCTGCAATTTAGCGTTTATCTCCACGATTTTCTTCTTCTGTTTCAACGAAACCCCGGTATGGTGAGCATGGGCCAGAGAAACAGCCAGAGCCACCATAAAAGTAATCGTCATGTTAAGCCGGTCGCCAGCCCCCAGCAGCGGCGCCGTGACGACGCGAAACAGCACATAGCTCACCAAACACTGTGCGATGCTGTACAACGGCGGCGCCTGGATCAGCAAAGCCAGCCCCATCAGTGCTGTCGTCAGCACCGTAGTCCCCGCGGCGGGATCCCGGTACAGGTCGTAGGTGTTGAGTGCCATGTGCCACAAAAGAAACGACCACGACACGACATACTGCGCAATCCACTGGCCCCTCACCGAAGCCTTTCGCAGCGAATGCCGCAAAACCAGCCACAAGATCCCAAAGAGGATCAAAAGACAGTACATCGTGAAATAGATACGGTTGTTCCGTGTTCCAAGGCCGGATCGAGACCAGAACACCACTCGAGCCATATTGAACAACTCCACCGAGAAAATGATGATGCAGATGATCCACAAGGAGAAGTTGTTTTTTCGCACAGTTTCTTCCAGAAACTCATGGCGGATATATTTGGGAACCCGCAGTCTGCCCACCGATTTGTATCTAAACAGTTTCAAAATTCTCTGCATCGTTTAAACTCCCCTTTTGAGACTGTGTTCACACAGGAAAACCGCCGTCAGCGCTGCTTTTGGCCCATCCCTATACCCAGCCGCGCAGGCATCCGTTCTTTTGACGAACCCTCTTGACGGTTTTCCCCTTCCATGATATTTATTATATAAATCACCTTGAAGTTGGAAAGCGATTGTTCAAAATGCGCTATTTTCTGCGTAAAATTTGAGCTCTGTCGCAGAACGGAGGATGACGATGCTGCGGATCGCCATATGCGATGATGAAAAAAAATACCTGGATCAGGTGGCTGCAATGCTGGACACCTATTTTAAAACTCAACCCGGTTTTCAGGGACAGGTTGAGCTGTTCCTGAGCGGAGGCGCGCTGCTGTCCCGGACGGAAGAATCAGGAGGATTTGACATCTATGTACTGGATATTCTCATGCCGGAACTGAGCGGGATCGATACCGGACGGCGCTTGCGGGAGCTGGGCACAGGCGGTGAGATCATCTATCTCACCTGCTCCAATGATTTCGCCGCCGACAGCTACGACGTAAAGGCTTTTTTCTACCTGCTCAAGCCGGTAACAGAAAACAAACTGTTCCAGGTGCTGGATGGAGCGGTGGAAAAACTGAACCGGCGGCGAAACAGCGCCATTGTGGTGGCCACGTCGGACGGGCCGCGGCGCATTCTGTTGGAGAATATCCGGTACGTAGAACGGGTGGGACGATGCATACGCTACTGGTGCACCGACGGCCCTCTGGACTCTCAGACGATCCGGGTACCCTTTCGCCAGATGACCGCTCCTCTTCTGACTGACCGGCGCTTTTACTTGTGCGGGGCCAGTTTCGTGCTGAATTTTCAGCATGTGACCGGGGTAAACGGCCAGACCGCCCTTCTGGATAACAATGAGACTGTAACGCTGCCCCGAACGTCGGCATCAGACTTTAAAAAAGCCTGGGGCGACTACTGGCTGTCGGAATCCAATGGGCTGTGAGAAGCCTTGATAAAACGGGGAGGCGCTTAAAGTGGATCTCTATCACACTTTGTTTGTAGCGGGGTCACAGGCATTTCTGGGCAGCTATGTCATGCTGTTGATCGATTTCCGCAAACCGGTAGCCAAATGGCGGACCCGATGGATCATCACAGTGGTTTCGGTGGTCTGCGCGAATCTGTTCGGACTGCTCTTCCTGGATTTCTGGGACACCTATCAGCGCGTAGCCCTTTTCACAATGACGCTCCCCTACATTTTGGTCACCATCTGGTGCTCCAGTCACCGAGACTTTCGCGCTGTTTTCAGTATGGCCACCGCACTGTTTATTGGCTGCATCGGAACGATCATCTCTAACATAGTGCAGGTATTCGTATGGGGCAATGAATATTTCATCCTTGGCGTGCGCTTTGCTTCTTTTATCATCATGTTCTTCGTTCTGCGGCGCTTCAGCAGTACATATCGGGAAATGCTGCATCAGATGGATCACAGCTGGGGCATCTTATGTATCATTCCCATGACCACCTTCATCACCCTGTTGTACCTCACCAATTATTTGGAGTCGTTCCCTATCATCATCACGTTGGTGTGCAGTTGTAGTCTGCTGGTGGTATGCGGCTGTTCCTACTACTTGATGTATCTGTTTTTTGAACGTGTTCAGAAAGAAAACAGCGCCCGTTATGAGTCCCAGCTATCTACCTTGCAGCTATCCGCTTTCCAGAGCCGGATGGAGGCAGTGAAGGCGGCTGAAGTTGCCATCCGCACCGAGCGCCACGACTTGCGCCACCGGCTCCAGACCGTGGCGGAACTGGTAGCACGAGGGAACAAAGACGAAGCCCTGAACTTTCTGGACGCCGCCCAAAAACGGCTGGATAAGCACAAGGAAATCCACTGGTGCCGCCCACCTGTACTGGATGCGGTGTTCTCCTCCTACTTCGACCAAGCCAGAAGTCAGGAAATCTATGTAAAAGCGGACATTTCCCTGTCCGACGACCTCTCAGTGGCCGAAGGGGAACTGGCTATCGTGATAGCAAACGCTTTGGATAACGCCATCAGCGCCAATCTGGCACTGCCTTTGGACAAACGGGTGATCCGTGTCAAGATGGTAGGAACGCCCAGCGTCATGCTGGAGATTTCCAATCCCTGCGTCGAAGAGGTGATCTTTGACAGCGACCATCTGCCGGTGGCTCAGAAAGAAGGCCACGGTGTGGGGGTACAGTCGATTGCCGCTTTTTGCCGAAAATACGGAGCCGTGTGCCAGTTCGACCTGATCGACGGCTGGTTCCGATTCAGACTGGTCCTGTAATTGGATGACCCCCTTTCTCTCTGACGCTTTTCTCCTTTTCCCCTCTTTGTATTTCCTATAAAAAACAGTGTGACCGCTCCCACATTGGGGGCGGTCACACTATTTATCGTCTCTCATAAAGCTCTTTCAAGATCTCCGCGCATTTCTCCAGACCCAAGGTCCCGCTGTTAAGGGTGACGTCGTAATTTTGAGCGTGGCCCCATTTCATGTCCGTGTAGAACCGGTGATAAGCAGCTCGCCGTTTGTCCTTGTCCTTCAAACGCTGCTCCGGGGACTGCTCTCGCTGGCCATACACCTTTACAATCCTTTCCGCGCGAAATTTCATGTCCGCATGGATGAACGCCCGCAGCAGATCCGCCTTCCCCCGAAGGATGTAATCCGCGCACCGGCCCACGATCACACAGGGGCCTTCCTGGGCCAGATCCGTGATGATCTTATATTGGATCTTCCAAAGGTAGTCACTGTTATTGGGCCCGGAACTGGGGTGGGAGAACGCGGAAGCCAATAATCCCCCCGGCGCGTACTCCCCTGCTTCCTGGATATACCCGGCGTCGAATCCGCTAACTCCCGCGATCTTTTCCAGGAGCTCGCTGTCGTAGCAGGGAATTCCCAATTCCTCCGCCACTGTTTTGCCTATGGTCCGCCCGCCGCTTCCAAATTCACGGCTGATGGTAAGGATCCTGTTCGTCATATCGGTCAACCTCCTTGTGATAACATCAAGTACTGGAAATCTGCTTTTTATGTTCTCTCTTCAGGTGGTTCCTCTCGTACCCCAGAAGAACCAAAGAAAGAATGAACGCCAAGCCGTCCGCCACAGGCCCTGTCCACAAAACACCGTCCACGCCCAAAAACAGGGGCAAAATCAGCGCTGCGGGCACAAAGAAGATGATCTGTCTTGCCAGAGACAGGATAGCGGACTTCACAGGTTTCCCCACAGCTTGCAGGTACACAGCCGCCATGGTCTGGAACCCGGTGAGAGGGCAGAGCATCAGGAAGATCCGGAAAGCCTTTACGGCAAATTCATTGTACAGACCTTCTTCCGAGCCGAACAGATTCACCACGCTCATAGGCGCGAACTGGAACAGCAAGAACGCCAGTACCGAAATGATCTCCGAAACGATCAGGGAGATCTCCAACGCCTGCTTGACTCGATGGTAATTTTTCGCCCCGTAGTTGAACCCGATGATGGGCTGCGTACCGGTAGCGATGCCCAGCAGGATAGCGATGAGGATCTGGTTCACCTTCATCACGATGCCGGTAGCCGTCAGAGGGATTTCCGCGCCGTACACGGAGGAAGCGCCATATACTGCCAACAGGTTGTTGGTCAGAGCCATAACGATGGTGATGGCGAACTGGGTGATAAAGCTGCTCAGGCCGAAGGTCACGATATTCCCACAGGTCTTTCTCTTCAACCGGAAGGTGATTGCGCTGAGACGCACCGTTTTGAACCGGGGCAGATAGACCACGGACACCACGAAAGACGCTACTTGGCCCACTACCGTAGCGATGGCCGCACCCCGGACACCCATATGGAAAATGAAAATGAACACCGGGTCCAGAATCACATTGATGAGAGCGCCGATCACCATGGAAGCCATGGCGTATTTCGGGCTGCCGTCAGCACGGATCATGGAGTTGATGGCTGCAGAGATCATCATAAAAGGCAACCCGATGCCGATGATGACGCCATACCCCAGCGCGTAGGGCCGCAGGACGTCGGTCGCTCCGAACAAAGTCAGGATGGGATCGATTCCCACTAGGAACACCAACGTCAGCACCAAGCTGACCACGGTGACCAAGGTCACTGCGTTGCCCACACCTTTTCGGGCGTCCTCTATCTCTCCTTCTCCCAGCTTCAGGCTTAGGAACGCCGCGCCGCCGTTGCCGATCATCATGGCCAGGGCCAATGCGACAATGGTAATGGGAAACACGATATTGGTGGCGCCGTTGCCCAAGTATCCCACACCCCAGCCGATGAAGATCTGGTCCACGATGTTATACAGGGAATTGACCAGAAGCGCGATGACACTGGGAATGGCGAATTTAAGGATGAGCCTGCCAATGGGCTCCACCCCAAAAGGGTTTTTCGTTTCTGCGTTTTCGTGATCCATGTCCGTAGAACCTCCTTAAAATACGTAACTAGTTACTTAATGCAGCCTAAAAGCAGGCAGAGTGTTCAAAGACAGACTTTGACACACTGCCTGGATGATTTCCAAATCAGGAACCAATATTTTGAAGGATCTTATCCGCCAAGCGGGTCAATTCCAGCCGTTCTTCCTCTGAAAGGCCCCGGCAAAGTTCTTGGAACACTTCCGCGTCCTGGGCCAAGATCATTTTGTAGATCCCGGCTGACTGTTCTGTACAAGTGATCTTCTTGAACCTCTTGTCCTTGGAACCGGGAACACATCGAACGAAACCTTTGGCCTCCAGTCTTTGGAGCAGCTTGGTCATTGCGGGATGGGTCACATGCTCTAAACGTTCCAGGTCATTTTGATGGACCTCTGTTTCCCCTGCCGCTTCCAATCGGCTGATGGACCCCAATACCCGCAGCTGCACAGACGTGAGCCCCAAGGTACCGGCTTTTTCATCCAGTCGCTTCCGGAATTCCCGATTGATAATGGCGATCTTCAATCCAAAAGGCATCATGGCGACCGACCTCTGCTTTCTTTTCCACATTTAAGTAACTAGTTACTTATTATAATCGCTTTTGAAAGTTTGTCAAGTAAGGCTTGGAACTCTAACTCGCCCGCTTTTTCCCAAAGCAAAAGACCGGGATGGCTCCCGGTCTTTCTTCTTAGACGAATACAATGTTTACTTTGTCAAATTCTGGGCCAATTCCATCAGCATGACAGCTGCCTGGGCATGGGTGGTACTGGTGCCGGGTGGGAGAGTGTTATCTTCAAAACCGTTGATAAGCCCCAGACCAGTGGCCCAGCTCATGGCGTTCTTTGCCCATCTCTGGACCTTGCCGCCGTCAAGATACTTGGAAAGATCTCCCAATGCTGGCAGGATGACTCTTTTGGGATGAGCTCCCACGGTCCTGCCGTCATCTGGCTTTACAAAAACCAGACTGTTATTCAAGGTTTCCCATCTCTTTTAAAGGAGTGTCTATGTCCTCTAATTCCTTTTCAGACACCGCCTGAACAAAAACGCATTCATGGCGGCGCAGGACGGCTCTCCCCCCGGTATCCCCTTCCAGAGCTGCCAGCTCCGGCATGAGCTTGGCGGAAAACAACGTGGGATTTCCGGGACGGTCCCCCCAGCACAGACTGGCTCCTTCCACGCCCTCTTTGGCGCAGTCCAGAAGGCGGAGCATGGATCCTTCCGTCAGGTAGGGCTGATCCGCCACCACAAACAGGAGAAAATCCTCCTCTTCCACGTCCTTCAGCGCGGACAACCCGGCTCGAATGGAAAAGGAAATGCCCCCCTCGCTTTCTGGGCTGTCCACAGCGCCGATTCCCCGCCGGGAAGCCTCCTGACGGATCTCCTCATACCGGGAGACCACCAGCAGGCAGCAGTCCTCCCTCTTTTTCACCAGATTTTCCAGCATCTCTAAAGTCCAGAGATACATGGGCTTGCCCTTCACAGGATAAAGCAGCTTATTTTTCCCGAATCTCCGGCTGCTCCCTGACGCCAAGTAGAGAATATGCTTACGCATTATCGGTCTCCATCAGGATCTTCTCAGGGGTGATGGGAAGGCTGCGGTGCCACACACCGGTAGCCCGGAAGATAGCGTGGGCGATGGCAGGCGCCGGGGTATTGATGACCACCTCGCCGATGGACTTGGCCCCGTAAGGACCGGTAGGCTCATGGCTGTGCTCGAACTCTACCCGCAGAGTGCCCATATCAAGCCGGGTGGGGATCTTGTACTGCATGAAGGAATCCTCCAGGATCCTACCCTTATCCGTATAGGTCACGTTCTCAGACAACGCCATGCCGATTCCCTGGACAATGCCGCCCTCTGCCTGGATCCGGGCCAGGTTCTCGGCGATGGGGATACCGCAGTCCACTACGGAAGCGTAGTTCAGCACTTCCACACCGCCGGTCTCGCGATCCAGCTCGATCTCCACCATGCCCACCATGAAGGGCGGAGGAGAAACGGGCGAGGAATGGGTGACAGTGGCCTGGGCCGGGATGCAGTTGTTCACCATGGAAGCGGTGGCAATATCCGCCCGGGATACAGATCCCGTACCGTCCAGCTTATAGACGCCGTCGCCTCGGAATTCCAGTTCCGAAACATCGCATTTCAACATAGAGGCGGCAATAGCGCACATGTTGTCCCGCAGCTCCAGGCAGGCCTTCTCCGTTGCCTTACCTGTCAGGTAGGTGGTGGAGGAAGCGTAGGATCCGGAGTCGTAGGGAGAGGCGTCGGTGTCCGCGCCGAACACGGCGATCTCATCAGGGGAGCATTCCAAAGTCTCGGCGGCGATCATGGCCAGGATGGTGTCGCACCCGGTGCCCATGTCCGCGGCGCCGATGATCAGGTTGTAAAAGCCTTCGTCCCCCAGCTTGATGGTAGCGGAGCCCACGTCGCAGTTGGAGATGGCGGAACCCTGCATGCTCAAAGCCATACCGGCAGCCCGCACTTTCCCGTTGCCCATGTCCCGAACGGGATATTTGGCGTCCCAGTCGAAGATCTCCTTGCACCGGCTGATGCACTTATCCAAAGCGCAGGCGTTGGCTACTTCGTAGTAATAGGCGGGCATGACCATGCCTTCCCGAACGATGTTCTTCTCCCGAAGAGCCGCGGGATCCATTTGCAGGATATCCGCCAGTTCATTGACGGCGCTCTCCACAGCGAAAATGCCCTGAGTGGCGCCGTATCCCCGGTAGGCTCCCGAGGACTGTACATTGGTATAGACTACGTCGTAAGAGAACCGGAAAGCCTCCAATCCTCCGGTGTATAGGGGGATGGACTTATGCCCGGAAAGTCCCACGGTGGTAGGTCCGTGTTCACCATATGCGCCGGTATTGGAAAGAGTATACACATCCAGGGCCCGGATGGTGCCGTCCTTCATGGCGCCCAGCCGGACGGTGACGTCCATGGCGTGCCGAGGTGACGCAGCTGTCTGGCACTCCTGACGGGTGTAGATCATCTTGGCGGGACGTCCGGTCTTCCAAGTGACGAAGGCCGGGTAAACTTCCGCCACCACGGTCTGTTTCGCGCCGAAGCCACCGCCGATCCGGGGCTTTTCCACATGGATCTTTGACTTGGGAATCCCCAGAGCGTTGGCGATGATCCGCCGGCAGTGGAAAACGATCTGGGTGGAGGACACCACATGGAGGCGGCCATAACGGTCCATCTCCGTGTAGGTGCGGAAGGTTTCCATCATAGCCTGCTGGCAGGCTTTCACCTGGTAGGTATGCTCCACCACATAGTCGCACTGGGAAAGGACCGCTTCCACATCTCCGTCGCCGCAGGTACCGCTGGCGCACAGGTTCCGTTTGTTGTCAGCACCCACCGGGCAAGGGGCGTTCCAGCTTTCCTCGGGATGGATCAAGATGGGGTTGTCCTTAGCCTTGTGGAAGTCCAGCAGGGGCTCCATCACCTGATAGCTGACTTTAATCAGTTTCATAGCCTTATCCACGGCCTTTTCCGTTTCGCCGGCCACAATGGCCACGGTATCACCCACGAAACGGACATGCCGGTCAAGTAGCAGCCGGTCCCGGGGTGAGGGCTCCGGGTAGGTCTGGCCAGCCATGGTAAAACGCTCTTGGGGGGAATCTTTGTAGGTATACACCGCCACGACACCGGGAACCAGCATAGCTTTGGAAAAATCGATCTCTTCCACCAGCGCGTTGGCATGAGGGCTGCGGAGCACCTTTACCACCAGAGCGTCCTGGGGCGTGATATCGTCCACAAAGAGGGGCTTTCCAAGGAGCAGCTGCATGGAATCCTTTTTCCGCATGGATTTTCCCACAATCTTATACGCTGCCATGATGCTCCTCCTTTCTCCAATTCAAATAGTTCCTGATCCCCCGAAGCTGGCCCTCGTAGCCGGAGCAACGACAGAGATTGCCCGCCAGGTAAGCCCGGATCTCGTCGTCGGTGGGATCCGGGTTCTCCCGAAGCAGGGCAATGGTATTGATCACATAACCAGGATTGCAGAAGCCGCACTGCTCTGCGCCTTGGTCGGCGATGAACCCCACAAACTCTTCGGCCTCTTCCTGGAGTCCTTCCAGAGTCTGCACCTGGTGCCCGTCCGCCCTGGCAGCCAGCACGGAACAGGACAGCACCGGGACCCCATCCAGCAGTACGGTGCACAGTCCGCAGTTGGAGGTCTCGCATCCCCGCTTCACGGAGAAGCAGCCGTGCTGCCGCACAAAGTCGATGAGCAGGGTATCCGGCTCTACGGAACAAGCAAGTTTTTTCCCATTCAGCGTCAGTTTGATCTCCATGGTCACACCCCTTCCAACTGCGTCAGGCACCGGCGCACCAGCACGGCACAGATCTTTCTGCGGTACTCAGCGCTGCCTCTCATGTTGCTTCCAAACACGGCCCGGTCAGCCACCCAAGTGCCGAATGCCTCCGCGCTCTCCCGGGTGACGCCGTTTTTCAGCAACCCGTTCTCGTCGGTGAACACCACAGCTGTGCCGGGTCTCGCCCCGATAGCGCAAGTATAGACACCCTCAGCCTCCGACACAGCGCAGGCCAGTACGGGAAAATCGGTGGCAGTGTTCCGCTGGGAGAGGTAGCTGACTTTCCTCTCCCCCTTGGGCACCATGACCCGGACCAGCAAGTCCCGGGTGTTCCGGGGAAGCTGGGCAAAATCACCCATCTTCATGACGCCGTGGTGGTAAAGTTCCACCTTGGCGTCCAGCACCTGGAACAGGGTCAGCACGTCGGAAAAACCAAACCGACCGTAAAGACTGCCGCCAATGGTAGCCACATTGCGGAACTGAACTCCCACAATGTGCTTGAGTGCTTCCGCCATAGCCCCCTGTGTAAGAGTCTGAAGGCCCGGATGGGTCTCCAGGGCCCGCAAAGACACCATGGCGCCAATGGAATAGCAGTCCTCCTGTTCCTCAATCTTGTCCAGGCCCAGGTCGCACAGATCAACCGCTGTTTGGACGGAGCGATTCTGCATCTTCAGCCACAGCATGCCGCCCAAGATCACGGTGCCACGCTTTTGACCCAAAGTATAAGCTTCTTCCAAACTCTTGGCCCGAACATAATTGCCAATCTTCAGCATGATTTATCCCCCTTAGGCGCTTCCTTGGGAAACAGAAGATTCAGTACAATGGCGACCACAGCCGCGGGAACAATACCGCTGCCACCAAAGATCAAGCTCACTGCCTGGGGCAGATTGCTCAGCACGCCGCTGTTGGCTCCCAGTCCGTAGCCCAGACCCAGCGCAACGGAAACGATGGTCATGTTCCGGCCGGTGAGAGGGTCCTTGGTGATCAGCTGGATGCCGCTGATGACGATGGAGGAGAACATGATCACTGCCGCGCCTCCCAGAACAGACTGAGGCATAATGGAGACCACAGCCGCCAGCTTGGGCAGCAGGCCGCAGAGCACCAGGAACACCGCGCCGCAAGCCAGAGCGAACCGGTTGACGATCTTGGTCATGGTGACCAGGCCCACGTTCTGGCTGAAAGAGGTGTTGGGAAGCACGCCGAAGAAAGCAGCCAGAGAAGAACCCAGACCATCGCACATAATGCCGCCGGACAGTTCCTTGTCCGTGGCTTCGCGGCCCATGCCGCCCTCCATGCAGCCGGAGATATCGCCCACGGTCTCCACCGCAGTAACGATGAACATGATCAGCACCGGCAGGATAGCTCGCAGGTCAAAAACAGGTTTCACGGGCATGATCTCCGGAACAGCGAACCATTTTGCCTCAACCACCTTGTCCCAGTTCAGCACCCAAGCCTTGGTGTACTCCACACCATCAGCGGTAACGCCGGTGGTGGGCAGGAAGAAAGGCAGGATGGAACATACGATATAGCCGAAAATGATGCCGAACAGGATGCAGGAAGCGCTGGTCAAACCCTTCGTGCAGTGCTTGAGCACCAGAATGACCACCATCACGGAAAGTCCGATGAGCAGGTTTTCCACAGAGCCGTAATCGGGAGCGGAGTCGCCGCCGCCAAAGGAGGCCACACCCACGCCGATCAAGGACAGACCGATGGACAGCACCACCGTACCGGTGACGATAGCCGGGAAGAACCGACGCAGGGGCTTCAGGAAAGCGCCCAGCACTGTCTCGAAGAGACCGCCGATGATGCTGGCGCCCATGATAGCTCCGTAAGCCAAGATGCCGCCGCCCATAGTTTCTACAACGCCACGGAACACACCAATAAACCCGGAGCTGGTACCCATGATGATGGGCACCTTACCGCCGACCGGTCCAATGGCAAACAGCTGGATCAGGGTCACCACGCCCGCAATGAGCATGGCGTTCTGGAGCAAGGAGACCTGGATCGCCGACAGTGCCGCATCGTTGCACACAGCAGTGATGATCAGGATGGGCGTCAAGTTGCCCACAAACATGGCGAGCACATGCTGCAATCCCAGAGGAATGGCCTGGGACAGCGGCAGTCGCCCTTCAAATTCATAGGGTGAACTGTATTCCTTTTTCTTTACTTCCTTGGTCGTCTCGTTCTTTACTTCCTTCTGCATGTCGGACCTCCTAAATATTCCCTTTCAGTATCACAGCGAAATCCCCCAGTCCGGGGATCTTCCCACACACGGATCTTTGGATACAGCTCCCGCAGCGCGGATTCAACTGCCGGGGCATCCGTCTTTTTCGTGGATATCACACCCACCTGTTCCCCGTTTTTCAGAAGCAGCAACCTGTCGCACCAGCGCAGGGCCTGCTCCGGATCGTGGAGCACCAACAGCGCTCCCTTTTTCTTTTGATCCACCAATGTCCGCACAGAATCGAACATGGTATAGGTATTGTCATAGTCCAGGGCTGTATCCGGCTCATCCAGCAGCAGCACCGGAGCGTCCTGCACCAAGATCTCCGCCAGGAGCACCATCTGCCGCTGGCCCTGGCTCAGCCGGGCACAGTCCTCCTCCAGCTTCTCTTCCACACCGAACACCGCAGCTGCCTCACGGATCCGGTCCTCATCCACCCTGGTGAGGAAGGCGCTCCCGTGGGGATAGAGCCCCATCGCCAGCACCTCTCGGGCTGTGATGCCTTCCAGGATCCACGTTTGCTGGGGCAGGATAGCCATTCGGCGCGCCCGCTCTTTCTGGGACATGCCCCGGCACTCTTTACCGCCAAGGAGCACCTCCCCTGAATACCGGCGGGCGCCCCCGGCGATCCCTCGAAGCAAGGTGGTCTTTCCACAGCCGTTCCGTCCCAGGATCCCCACCATCTCCCCGGGCATCAGGGAAAAGGAAATATCCTTTACCAGGGGCGCTCTGTAACCCAGAGTCAATCCCCGGACCTCAAGCAGCGGTTCCATGGAAGTCTCCTTTCCTGCCGCGCAGCAGCAAAATCAGTATGGGAACCGCCAGGAACACCGTAAAGATGCTCAAGGGCAGCTCCGCTCCCTTCCACAGACTTCGGGCCAGCATGTCCGCTGTCAGCACCAGAACAGCGCCCACCGCGGAGGAAAGCAGGAAGTATCCCCTATCCCGCCGCCGGCGGATCCAGAAAGCGATGTGGGGCCCGATCAGTCCCACGAAGGAGATGGTCCCGGTGACCGACACCAGTCCGGCGATCATGAGGGTGCTCAAAACCAGGAAGATCCCCCGCCACAAAGACGGGTTCAAGCCCATGGACCGCGCTTGCTCCTCCCCCAGGGAAAGCATCACCGCCTGACGGTGGAACAGCAGCAAGAGCACAAAGGGCACTGCCATGACCAGCAGATTGGGGAACAGCTTGCCAGCGGTAATGGCTCCCAAACTGCCCATGGTCCAAAATTCGATGGCGGCCAATTCCCTTTCAGGGTCCGCCATGACTTTCAAACACATAAGCCCCGCGTCTGCCACTGACGAAACCACGATACCCGCCAAGATGTAGCTGCTCATTTGCCGGAACCTGGAAAACCTCACCAAAAACAGCACCAAGATCACTGAGAGCATTCCCGCGACAAAGGCACCCAGCATGAGCTGCACCGCTCCGCCAGTGCCCAGAACAATGGCCCCAGCGGCCCCCAAAGAAGCTCCGGAGGCCACGCCTGTCAGGTCAGGCGAAGCCAGAGGATTGCGGAAAATGGTCTGATACACTGAGCCGGAGAGACTCATCACCGCTCCTGCCGCCACTCCCATCAACACCCGGGGCAGACGCAGCTGCCAGAACACCCGGGCTTCCATGGTATCCCCGCCTTGCCCCAGCAGGATCCGCCAGATGTCCTCCGGGGAAAGAGGGTAACTGCCCACACAGGCGGAGAGCACCATCATTCCAACCAAAAGCAGGACAACTCCAAGGATCCTGCCAAGTTTTCTCTGAATCATTTGGTAATCAGCGCGGTGTCAATGGTGAAGCCATAGAACTGCTCGTAGTAATCCACCACATCCGCCTGGAAAGTCTCAAAGCTGTAAACATCATCGTGGAGCACACTGGTGAGCCACAACACGCCCAAAATACCGGAGGGAACGGGAGAATCCCACTCCTCGATGTCCTGAGGCATCTGGTACACCTGGCCATTTTTCACAGCGGTGACCTCCGCCAGCTGGGGATCAGCGCTGATGTCCTCTGCGGTGTAAGCAGCCCCGCAAGGCACGATGATCACCTCAGGATCCATGCTCAGAATGGTCTCGTAGGAGACCTCCGTCCAATAGTCACCTTCCAAGTCCTGGGCCACGTTCTCGCCGCCGGCAAGACCGATCAGGTCAGACTGGTACATGCCTCCGGGAGCAGTCTCCAAATAGGAGGAATTGCTTCCCATGTAGACCCGAGGAACACTTTCATAGGTATAAGAAGCCACCTGTTCCAGCTTTTCGTCATAGTAGTCCAAAAGCTCTTGTGCACGCTCCTCGACGCCGCAAGCGGTGGCAATGAGGGTCAGCATCTCTTCCATCTGCTCCTGGCTCTCAGGATCCACCACCAGCACATTGATGCCCAGTTCCGTCAGAGTGTCGGCATAGCTGCTCAGCTTCACCGGCATGATCACCAGGTCAGGCTCCAAGGCAGCGGCGGCTTCCACGTTGAATTCTTTCAGAGAACCAACATTGGGCAGTTCCAGCAGCTGGGGAGCGGCCATCTGGTAAATGGGACGGGAATCCGCTTTCATTTCCAGACCGATGACCCGGTCCGAAAGGCCCAGCGCAATGGTGGCATATGTGGTAATGTAGTAGCAGCTGACGATCGTCTGGGCAGGCTCTTCCATCACCACTTCACGCCCTGCCTGATCCGTCAGGGTAATGGCAGCGCTGGAATCGGTTTCCTGGGATTCGGAGGAAAGCTCCTGAGAGGACTCCGAAGAAGTGGTTTCCGATTCTGTTTCCTGCTGGGACAGGCTGGACTCAGACGCAGTGGTCTCAGACGAGCTCTCCTGCGTGGTACCGCAGGCGGCCAGAGAGAGGACCATAGCCAGGACCAGCATAAGAGCCATCAGGCGCTTCGTTAGATCATGTTTTTTCATACTTCATTTTTCCTTCCTTTTCAGGCGAATTCCGCAAAAAAACCACCTTATTTATATCATACAAATTATAATATAAGCACGATGGATTGTCAAAGAATCCCACGGAGGATTTGTTGTTTTCTGAAACAAAAATAATCTCTCATCCTTTCTATCTCATTTTGCTTTTCGTTTCGTCCGATGTATAATAACAATCATCACATAACAGGAGGAACCGAAATGGATTACCGGATCGCGGCCTGCGATGATCGGAAAGAAGACCGGGACATGATCCAGGAGCTTACGCTCCAATGGGCAAGAAATCGATGTTTTGATGTGGAAGTAAAGCAATTTCCCTCTGGAGATGCTTTTCTCTTCCAATACGCCGAGGACAAGACTTGGGACATTTTACTGCTAGATGTAGAAATGCCCGGATGCAACGGTGTGGAACTGGCCAAACGAGTGCGGCAGGAAAACAAGCTGACACAGATCGTCTTTGTCACTGGTTATTCCGATTACATCGCCGAAGGCTACGATGTATCCGCTTTGCATTATCTGCTCAAACCTGTCAGCAGTGAAAAACTTTTCTCCGTGCTGAACCGGGCGGTGGAAAAACTCAAGCGCGATGGCCGTTCCCTGCTGCTGGAACTTCCCGAGGAACTGGTCCGCGTCCCCCTCTTTGAAGTGGAATATTTGGAGGTTCGCCAAAATTATGTCACCGTTCACACTGTCTCAAACGCCTACACCGTCAAGAAAACCCTGACCGCCATGGAACAAGAGCTGGACGATCGTTTTTTCCGAGTGGGACGGTCCTATATCGTGAACCTGAGCAAAGTCCAAAAAGCTTCCAAGCGGGAAGCCGTACTGCTCAGCGGCGCGGCTATCCCCCTTCCCCGGGGCGGGTACGAAGCCTTGAACCAAGCCATCATTCAAAAGTTGTAAGGAGGCTCTTATGGGATTCTTTTCCAGACGAATGGACCAACGCATTTCCGCTACCCAGAAACAGTTCATGGAAACCCATTACCGGGAAGTGGAACACATGTACCGGGAAATGCGGGGCTGGCGTCATGACTTCCGCAACCATATCCAGCTGTTGAAAACTTACGCTCAAAAAGGGGATCTAGAGGCCGTTCGCTCCTACTTGTCAGAGCTGGAAAGCGATTTGAAACGGGTGGATCCCATGGTCAAAACAGGAAACACTATGGCCGACGCCATTTTAAACAGCAAGATCTCCCTGGCAAAATCTCAGGGGATCCCTGTGCGGGCAGACGCGCACATTCCGGTGAAACTGTCCATCTCGGACGTAGATCTCTGCGTGATCCTGGGGAACCTGTTCGACAACGCCATCGAGGCCAATCTTCAGCTTCCCGAAGGCCAGCGAATGATCCGGATCTACATGGACATGAAAGGCAACCAGCTGTATATCTCCTTTACCAATTTCGCCCCTGGTGACAAACAAGAAAAGGTGAACGGCCGCTTTTTCACCACAAAAGGAAAAGGGCACGGCTACGGACTTTCCCGCATGGACGCCGTGGTCCAGAGACTGGGAGGATACCTGCGCCGGGCCAGCGAGGAAGGCGCTTTCACCACGGAGATCCTTCTGCCTCAGGAGGGAATGCAATTCATCCCCTGAAACCAGCGATTCATCCCCGGAAATCCCCGGGGTTATTTTTTGCGGTATACTTAACCTGCAAAGGGGGATTCTCTATGGAAGAAGCAACTCAACATAAACCCACTTACAACACGGCTCAAAACGTGGGATACATGATCCGTTTGGCTTGGCACAATCACAAAAGCGTGCTGGCCCTGTGTTTAATTCTGGCGCTGCTTCATGTGGCCATCAGCCTGACGGAACTGTTTTTGGCTCCCTTGGTGCTGGGCAAAGTGGAATCTGCCGCGCCCTTGAGGGAACTGTTCATCACCATTGGGGCTATGGCCGGTACTCTGGCAGTGCTGAAAACCTTGCAAAGCTACACAGAGCAGAACTCACATTTTGGCAGGATAAAGCTGCGGTTGGACCTGGTGCTGCAAATCGTTTTAAAGTCAGTGACCACCGCCTATCCTAACGTGGGAGACCCTGATTTAGAAAAGGAAAAAGAACACGCTATGGAAGCCAACAGCTCCAACAGCAGCCCGGGAGAGGCCATTTGGCGAGTGTTGACAGAGATCCTGCAAAACCTGGTGGGCTTTGGCATTTATCTGGCGCTGTTTTTCAGCCTTGACCCGGTGCTGATCCTCATTGCGGTGGTGACCTCCGTTCTAAGCTATCTGATTTCCCGCAAGGGAGCCAAGTGGTCCTTCGCCCATCGCAAAGAAGAGGGCGCCTTGGGTCAGAAAATGAGTTACATCCGCAACAAGTCCGCGGATCGAGGTGCGCTCAAGGATATTCTGATCTTCGGCATGGGAGATTGGCTTGAGGAGATCTACCTCTCTGTGCTCAAAATCTACGGAGATTTTCGGTTTCGGGAACAGCGGATGTATCTGCTGGGGGATCTGGCTGAGGTGGTCTTGACTTTTCTGCGCAATGGCGCCGCCTATGGCTATCTACTGATGCTGACTCTTCGGGAAGGCCTTCCCGCTTCCCAGTTCCTGCTGTACTTTACCGTGGTAGGCAGCTTCACCACCTGGGTAACGGGGATCTTAAAAAACCTGGGGGAACTGCATCAATTCAGCTTGGAACTGTGCAGCATGCGGAATTATCTGGAAGCCCCGGAGCCGTTCTTATTTAAAGAGGGCAAACCCCTGGCACCAGAAAAAGGCAAGGCATATGAGATCCGGCTGCGGGATGTCTCCTTTCGATATCCTGGAGCGGAGAAAGACACCCTTTCCCACATTGATCTAACGGTAAAACCCGGAGAAAAACTGGCCATTGTGGGTCTCAACGGCGCTGGCAAGACCACTTTGATGAAGTTGGTCTGCGGATTGCTGGACCCCACCGGCGGTCAAGTGCTTCTAAACGGAGAGGATATCCGCCAATTCAACCGACAAGATTACTACACACTGTTCTCCACGGTATTTCAGGACTTTTCTGTCTTTGACACCACTTTTGCTGACAACATCACCCAAAACCCGGAAACCTGGGACCATTCCCGGTTGGAGGACGCGGTGCGCAAGGCTGGGTTGTGGGAGAAATACCAATCCCTTCCCCAAGGAGAGGCTACGCACATCGGCACGGGGATCTATGAGGACGGCATTCAACTGTCCGGTGGGGAATTGCAGCGTCTGATGCTGGCCCGGGCTTTGTACAAGGACGGTCCTATCATCATATTGGACGAACCCACCGCCGCTCTGGACCCCATCGCCGAGCACCAGCTCTACTTGCGGTACAGCGAACTGACTCAGGGAAGAACCTCTTTTTATATTTCCCACCGGCTGTCCTCTACCCGATTCTGTGACAGGATCCTGCTGCTGGGAGATGGAAAGATCCTGGAAGAGGGAACTCATCAGTCCCTGCTGGATTTAGGTGGAAAGTACGCGGAACTTTTTGAAGTCCAAAGTCAGTACTACAAGGAGGGGAATGCTCATGAGTAAAAAAGATTCCTTGGCAGGCTTCGGGGAAACACTGAGCGCCACTTTGCGGGCTTTTCGGATCTGGCACAAATACTCCCCTCAGATGCTGCCCTCCATGGTGATCCATAGCATTTTGGCGTCAACCACTCCCTACGTGACCATCTATTTTTCCTCTCAGATCCTGAACGAGCTTGCGGGAAACCGAGATCCGGCCAGATTGACTTTCTTGGTGGGGCTTACCATTGGTTTGACCGCACTGTTAGGGTTACTTACCGCCGCGGCAAACCGGTGGCATCTGGCACTCGTCAACCAAATGTACCACACTAACCGACTGGTGGAAACAAAGAAACTGCTGTCCATGGATTTCCAGGCCGCCGACGATCCTCTCACCCATGAGACCCTGACCTACATGTGGGAAATTTTCAACTGGAACGGCCATGGGCTGCCGTTCGTCATCATCCGCGGGGAGGAACTGATCAAACCCCTATTTGGCATTTTGGGAGCGATCGCTCTGACGGTCACGCTTTTTACCCAGCAGGTGCCCTCCTCCGCTGGAAATTTGACCTTGCTGAATAACCCATTCCTTATCCTATTGATCCTGGTGGTACTGCTGGGAGTGACTTTGCTCTCTCCCCTTTTTGAAAAGCAATCGGTTCGGCTGGTAACCAACATCGCCAAATCCGCAACGGGCGCCAACCGCCACTTCAACTTTATTTTCGCCAACATGCAGGACGTCTCCCGCTGTGTGGACGCACGTATGTACCGCCAAGACAGGCTCATCCGACATTACACCAAGAAAAACAACACGTTCCTGCCCGGAGGTCCCATAGCACGGCACTCCAAAGGCTCTATCGGCTTGTGGGCCGCGGCTGCCTCCGGGATATCCGGGGTGTTCACAGGACTCGCTTATGGCTTTGTCTGCCTGAAAGCCTGGGCCGGCGCCTTCGCTGTGGGCAGTGTGGCACAGTATGTGGCAGCCATCACCGCCTTGTCCGGAAATATCAGTCAGCTGGTCACCGCCTGGGAAGGATTCTGCTCCAACGCGGTATTCTTACGGAAAACCTTTGCTTTTATCGATACGCCCAACCGAATGTACCAGGGCAGCCTGACAACCGAAAAACGCAGCGACCACAACTATGAGATCGAATTTCGGGATGTATCCTTTCAATATCCCAACACGGAAACATGGTCATTACGCCATGTAAATATAAAATTCCGCGTCGGCAGCCGCCTTGCAGTGGTGGGAGAAAATGGCTCAGGCAAAACCACCTTCATAAAGCTGCTGTGCAGACTCTATGATCCCACAGAGGGTGTAATCCTTCTCAACGGCATTGACATCCGAAAGTATGACTACCAGGAGTATCTCGCCTTATTTTCCGTGGTCTTTCAGGATTTTCAGCTGTTGGGATTCCCTCTTGGTCAAAACGTGGCCGCCGCTGTAAAGTACGATAGCCACCAAGCAGAATCCTGCCTGGAAATGGCTGGTTTCGGTCAACGGCTGCAAACCCTCCCCCTGGGATTAGAAACGCCTCTTTCCAAAGAATTTGACGAAAACGGCATTCGAGTATCCGGAGGGGAAGCCCAGAAGATCGCCCTGGCACGAGCCCTGTACAAGAACGCCCCCTTCGTGGTATTGGACGAACCCACCGCCGCCCTGGACCCTGTGGCGGAGATGGAAGTCTATCAGAACTTCGATAAGATCGTTGGGGACAAAACCACGGTCTACATCAGCCACCGGCTCTCTTCCTGCAAATTCTGCGATGAGATCGCTGTGTTTGACCACGGACAGATCATTCAGCGAGGCAGTCACCAAGATCTGGTTGAAAGCCCCGGCAAATACCGGGACCTGTGGCAGGCCCAAGCACAGTATTACTCCCATCAGCCTGACCCACGCGCCACGTAAACGCGCCTGTGATTCCCACTTTTTTCGGGCCGCGTTTTGAAATTCGGCTCTGAACGGATCCTGATTTCGGCCTTTACGCTCTTTCTCCATTCCAAATAAACGCACCGTGATTCCTCTTTTTATAGTCGGAATCACGGTGCGTTTTTGCATCTCTGGTCCCCCAACGTAAATAATTTTTCCAAATTGCTCCTTTCTTCCCTAAAAGAAGTCTTTTACTGTCAGGAAAAATGTTCCTCCAGTTGACATTTCTCTGTCAATCTGATACAATGAAACGGTTTTTATAAAGTGTCTATTCCAGAGAAACACTTCATGAGTTTATCCCTTTAAAGTGTTCTCCCATGCTGGACACTCAAATCACAAATGAGGAAAGAAGGAGAAAGACAGTGAAGAAAACCAAAAAAATCCTGTCTCTGCTGCTCGCAGGACTCCTGACCGTTTCCGTAGCAGCCTGCGGCCAGCAAGCTGTTACCAACGATCAGACTTCTGAGGTCTCTCAGACCTCAGAAACTAGCTCAGATCTGAGCTCCGAAACAACTGGTGAAAAACCCTCCGAGCCCACTGGCCAGCTGGTCATCGGCTCCATCTCCCAGGTCATCAACGAGTTTTATGACACCGGGTTCTCCAACTCCGAGACCAACTACAACATGTACGAATTGATCCACGGCGGCTATGACGCTGTGGTGTTCTCCAAGGAAGGCGAGTTCGTTTACAACGACACCGTAGTCGCCAGCCACGAGGAGACTGAGAATGAGGACGGCACCAAGACCTACACCGTCACCATCAACGACGGCCTGGTTTGGAGCGATGGTAATCCCATCACCGCTAAGGATTACGTTTTCGCCATGCTGCTGGAGAACAGCAACGAAATGGCTGGCGTGGACGGCTATCCCTGCAACAGCGGTTATTCCGTGGTGGGCTATGAGCAGTGGCTGGACGGCTCTGCCGACACCTTCGCCGGCATCCATCTGGTGGACGATATGACCTACTCTATCACCATCAAGGCCGAAGAGCTGCCCTACCACTACGACATCACTTATGCTAACGCCCGGCCCCGGCCGATGCATGTGATCGCTCCTGACTGCGATGTGGAAGACACCGAGAATGGCGCTACCATCACCGGTGAGTTCACCACCGAGCTGCTCCAGGAAACCATCAACAACACTGAGACCGGCTACCGCTTCAATCCCAAGGTCACTTGCGGCCCCTACCTGTTCGATAACTTCGACGAGGCTGGCCAGCAGGCTACCCTGAAGGTCAACCCCGAGTTCGTGGGTGACTACCGCGGCGTGAAGCCCTCCATTGCCACTCTGATCATCAAGACCGTGTCCAGCGACACCATGATGAACGAGCTGGAGAGCGGCTCTGTGGACTTGCTGTACGGCTGCTCCGGCGGCGAGACCATCAACGCTGGTCTGGATCTGGTGGAGGAAGGCAAGGCTGCCGACACCACCTACATGCGTAACGGCTACGGCCAGCTGCAGTTCGACTGCAGCCAGTTCCCCACCGATTCCCAGAACGTGCGTCAGGCTATTGCCTACTGCCTGGATCGTAACGAGTTCGCTCGTCAGTACACCGGCGGCTACGGCTCCGTGGTGCACTCCTTCTATGGTCTGGCTCAGTGGGAGTACGCTGAGTCCGTTGACTGGATCAACGAGAACCTGAACACCTACGACATGAACGTGGACGCTGCCATCGAGCTGCTGGAAGCTGACGGCTGGACCCTGAACGCTGACGGCACTCCCTATTCCGGCGAAGGCACCCGTTACAAGGATGTCAACGGTGAGTTGAAGCCCCTGGTGATCACCTGGTGCAACTCCGAGGGCAACCCCGTTTCCGAGCTGCTGGCCACCATGCTGCCCGAGAATATGGCTCAGGCTGGTATGGAGCTGCAGCCCACCACCACCGACTTCGCTACTCTGCAGAATGGTATCATGCATACTGGTGACACCATCTACAACATGTACAACCTGGCTACCGGCTTTGCCAGCGCCAGCTCTCCCTGGTACTACTTCTCCAGCGACGAAGCCTGGATGGGCAGCTACAACAACAACTGGATCGCCGATCAGGAACTCAACGACGCTGTGGTTCCCATCAAGAGCATCCCCTATGATGACCATGATGGCTGGCTGACCGCTTGGCAGAACTTCATCAAGGTTTGGAACGAGAAGCTTCCCAACATCCCCCTGTACTCCGACGAGTACTATGACTTCTACTCCACCCGCGTTCAGGGTTGGGAGAACACTGCCACCTGGGGCTGGCAGAACGCTGTTCTGGATGCTTGGGTCACCGAGTAAGACCAAACAATAAAATGTGCCTTTAGAAGAGTCCGGCGGACCCCTTATGCTGGGGACCGCCGGTTCTTTTAAAACAAGCAACTATTTGAATAGGGGGGAAAATGTGTGGGAAAAGGCAGATATCTGCTGAAGAGATTTATCTATATCGTCTTCGTTTTCTTCATCATTTCCATTTTGATGTTTTTCATCTATAAAATCATGCCTGGCGATCCTGTCACTATGATGCTGGGCGATGCCAAAACAAATATGCGGCCCGATCAGTACGAACAGCTCTATGAAAAGACCAAAGAGAGCTTGGGCCTGAACGACAGCCTGGTGGTGCAGTATTTCCACTGGATCTTCAACATGCTCACCGGCAACTTCGGTTATTCTACTCAGTATAAGCAGCCGGTCATCAACATGATCGGTACTCCCATGGGTAACACCCTGATGCTCAACCTGTCCTCAATGATCCTCACCTTCCTCATTGCACTGCCTCTGGGCATTGCAACTGCCGTGCGCCGCAACACTGTGTTCGACAAGGCAGTACAGGTGATCACCATTGTGGGTTACAGCTTGCCCGCCTTTATCATCGCACTGTTGGCCATTTTCGCTTTTTCCGTAAAGATCCCCATCTTCCCCATCAGTGGTGTGCGCACCGCCGGGTTTGAGGGGAACGCCGTTCAAACGGCTCTGGATACGGCCTGGCATATGGCCTTGCCTATGCTGGTCATGTCTATCTCCGGCATCGGCAGCATCACCCGGTACGTGCGCGCCGCTATGATCGACGTGCTGCGCATGGACTATATCAAGACTGCCCGTGCCAAGGGTCTTCGGGAAAAAGTGGTCATTTATGTCCACGCCTTCCGCAACGCCTTGATTCCTGTGGTGACCATCGCCACCGGATGGGTGGTTTCTCTGTTCGGCGGGTCTATCGTCATCGAGAACGTGTTCCTGTGGCCCGGCCTTGGTCAGACTCTGATCAACGGCTTGATGCAGCGGGACTTCTCCGTGGTCTTGACCATGCAGATGTTCTATGTGGTGCTGTCCCTTACGGGCAACGTCATCATGGACATCGCCTACACCATCGTGGATCCCCGTGTCCGCCTTGAGAACTGAGAGGAGGGAAAAACGTGGCAAAAAAATCAATTTTCGGCAAACGGAAGTCCACTGCCGCCGCTGCTGCTCAGCGGATGGTAATGGGCGGCATGCCCCAGGAAGAAGACGAGTTGATGCAGAGCCCTGTACGCATGGTCGTACAAAGCTTCCTGCACGACAAAGTGGCTATGACCGGCTTGGTGCTGTTTCTGCTTATTTTCCTGTGCTGCATCGTACTGCCTTTCTTCTATCCCATTGATCTGTACTATCAGGATGTCACCCAGGCCAATGTGGCTCCCGGTTTTGGTCTGCTGCAAGTGCCGAGCCAGCTTCAGGGCAATGCCCAGATGGTCTCCTCCGGCAGCACCTTCTCGGTAGGCATTGACAAAGACGGCAAAGTTTACGAATGGGGCACCTTCCCCACGGATAAACTGAAGAAGATCCCCTCCTCCTCGGAGATGGGAACACTCACCCAGATCTCTGCCGGTCTGGATCACGTGCTGGCCGTCAACGACAAGGGACAGATCTTCACTTGGGGCAACGACCGTATGGGCCTCGCTCAGATCCCTGTGGAACTGGAAGTGGCTCCCCAGCCCATCAAGCAGATCGCCGCAGGCTATCAGATCTCTCTCGTTCTGACGGAAAGCGGCCGGCTGTACAACTGGGGCAGCACCTATCTGCTGAACATCACTGTTCCCAGCGAAGTGCAGGGCAACATCGCCAAGTTCGGCGTCAACACCAACATCGTCATGGTCCTTACCAATGACGGTGAAGTGGTACCTCTTTCCAACAAAGCATCTGCTTTCACCAATATCCCCGAGGAAATTCAGGGAGACGTGGTGGATCTGGCTCTCACTGATGAGAGCGTCGCGGCGGTAACCAGCGACGGTACCGTTCACCTGTGGGGCAATAACGTCAAGGGTTCTATGAACATTCCCGAAGAAATTCAGGGACATGTTACTTCCATCAGCGCCGGACGTTACCACTACTCCGCCATTCTGGATGACGGCACTGTGGTCTCCTGGGGCGACAATAACTTCGGCCAGGCCAACGCTCCCACTTTCTCCAGCACGGTTTCCACCGTGTCCTCTGGTTATTACAGCAGCTACGCGATCACTGAGGACGGTTCCGTGAAGGGCTGGGGCCTCAAGGGTTACCTGATGGGCACCGACAACATGGGCCGTGACGTGTTCCGCCGTATGATCGTTGGCGGCCGCATGACCATGACCGTGGGCGCCATCGCCGTGATCATCTCCACCCTTATCGGTGTGCTGGTGGGCGGCATCTCCGGATACAAGGGCGGCAAGCTGGACAACCTGCTGATGCGTCTGACGGAGATCGTCTCCTCTGTGCCCTTCCTGCCCTTCTGTATCATCCTTTCCAGCATCTTGGGCAACAGCATCAACGAGACCCAGCGTATCATCCTGATCATGTTCATTCTGGGTCTGCTGTCCTGGCCCGGCATTGCCCGTCTGGTGCGCGGCAGCGTGCTGGCCGAGCGGGAACAGGAATTCGTCACAGCGGCTAAAGCTCTGGGTGTGAAGGAATTCGGCATCATTTTCCGGCACATCCTTCCCAATATCATCACTGTGATCATCGTCAACGCCACCTTGGACTTTGCCACCTGCATGCTGACCGAGTCCTCCCTGTCCTTTATCGGTTTCGGCGTCAGCGAGCCCAATGCCACTTGGGGCAATATGCTCAACGGCGCCCAGAACGGACAGGTCATCGAGAACTACTGGTGGCGGTGGGTATTCCCGTCCCTGGCACTGGGCATCTGCACCATCAGCATCAACTGTGTGGGAGATGGCCTGCGTGACGCTATCGACCCCAAAGCGAAAGAGAGGTGAGCCGACATGAGTTTACTGGAAGTTAAAAATCTTCACACCTATTTCAAAACGAAAAAAGGCGTTGTCAAGGCGGTAAACGATGTGACCTATTCTCTGGAAGCCGGCAAAACCCTGGGCATTGTGGGCGAATCCGGCTCTGGTAAAAGCGTGTCCGCCATGAGCATCATCAAGCTGCTGGACGGCAACGGTTGGATCGACAGCGGTGAGATCACTTTCGACGGCAGAGATATTCTCCATGCCTCCGACAAGGACATGTATCACATTCGCGGCAACGAGATCTCCGTGATCTTCCAGGAGCCCATGACCTCCCTGAACCCTGTGTTCACCGTGGAGCGTCAGATCGGGGAGACCTTGAAGATCCATCAGGGCATGAACAAGGCGCAAGCTCGGGCAAAGGCCGTGAGCTTATTGTCCGATGTGAAAATCCCCAACCCGGAGCGGGTGGCGAAACAGTATCCCTTCCAGCTCTCTGGCGGCATGCGCCAGCGTGTCATGATCGCTATGGCCTTGGCCTGCCGGCCTAAGCTGCTCATTGCCGACGAACCCACCACCGCTTTGGACGTGACCATTCAGGCACAGATCCTGAAGCTGATGAACGACTTGAAGCGGGAAACCGGCACATCCATCCTGTTCATCACCCACGACTTGGGCGTTATTCATGAAATGGCCGACGACGTGGCGGTGATGTACTGCGGACAGATCGTGGAAAAAGCCTCTGCCCGAGAGATCTTCCACAATTCCAGCAGCTCCCATCCCTACACCGAAGGACTGATGACCTCTATCCCCCAGCTGAACACCCCCAAGGGCAAGAAGCTGGATGCCATCCCCGGCTCTGTTCCCAATCCGCTGTATCTGCCTCAGGGGTGCAAATTCGCCCCCCGGTGCAAATACTGCACCAAAAAGTGTACGGAAGCGGAACCGGAGCTGCGTGAGGTGGAGCCTGGTCATTTTGTACGGTGCTTCTATGCGGAAAAGGCGGTGAGAAACAATCATGGCGAATGAGAAACAAGAGCTGAACACCATCGAAACAGAGAGCCAAAACGCTTCCCAGCCGGTGGTGGACGGCAAAAAAGTATTGCTGCGCCTGCAGGACGTGAAACAGTATTTCCCTGTAAAGAAAACAAAACTGCGGGAAAAGCAGCGTTATGTCCGCGCCAATGACGGCATCTCCCTGGACATTTACGAAGGAGAAACCCTGGGCCTGGTGGGCGAATCCGGCTGCGGCAAGTCCACTCTGGGACGCACCATTCTTCAGCTTTATCCCCAGAGCCACGGCGACATCCTCTATTACAAGGACGGCAAGTCCATTGACCTGAAAAAGCTGTCCTATGAGGAAATGCGTGTGCTGCGCAAAGACTTGCAGCTGATCTTCCAGGATCCCTATTCCTCTCTGAACCCCCGCATGACGGTGGGCCAGATCATTGGAGAAGGCTTGACCTCTCACGGCATTTTCAAGCGGGGCGATCCCGCCATGAAGGAATACATCTTCAAGGTGATGGAGGACTGCGGTCTGGCCTCCTACATGTTCAACCGGTATCCTCACCAGTTCTCCGGCGGTCAGCGGCAGCGTATCGGCATTGCCCGCAGCCTGGCCCTGGGTCCCAAATTCGTGGTATGCGACGAGGCTGTCTCCGCGCTGGACGTGTCCATTCAGTCTCAGATCCTGAACCTGCTCTCTGAGCTGCGTGAAAAAGCTGGACTGACCTACTTGTTCATTACCCACGACCTCAGCGTGGTGAAGTACATCAGCGACCGTATCTGCGTGATGTACCTGGGCAATGTGGTGGAACTTTCCGAAACAGAGGAACTCTTCTCCCACACCTATCACCCCTACACGGAGGCACTGCTCTCCGCTATCCCCACCACCGATGAGGATCAATCCCAGCGGGAGCACATCCTGCTGGAAGGAGATATTCCCAGTCCGGTCAATCCGCCCAGCGGCTGCAAGTTCCATACACGCTGCCGCTATTGCCAGGAGAAGTGCAAACAGGAAGTCCCCGAACTGCGGGACATTGGCAATCATCACTATGTCGCCTGCCACTTCCCTCTGGGTGAAAAGAAAGGCTGAGTACCATGTTTTTTCGCAAGAAGATCAACCGCGTGGTAGATGTCAAAGGCGCTGAAGAGCGCTTTGAAAAGCAGATGGATAAGGTCCAGCTGGAAAAGAAAGACCGGCTTGCCATGATACTCGCCGCGCTGATTGTGTTCGTCCCAGCGCTGCTGCTGGTGGCAGTTATCTTCCTGCTAGTAATGTATTTCTTCTTCTTTCGTTTCTTCTAATAAACTCATCTACAAAAAAGCTTCCTTTGGGCTTCCCCAAGGGAGGCTTTTTTATTGCCTTTGAGAAAACAGCAAAACAAAAAAGGCCCGGACTGCCGTCCCGGCCTTTTTCGTTTCCGTTTATTGGAGCTTACTTCACAAGATTAATATCAAAATTCATCAGGATGCTGGCCGCCTGGGAACGGGTCGCCGTGCCCTGAGGATCCAGCCGCCCATCATCATGACCGTTGATCAGCTTGTTGCCGTTGGCCCAAGCCAGAGCGGTCTTAGCCCAATCCTGCACCTTGCTCCCATCGGGGAACTTGGTCAGGTCACTGGCTGCGGAGAGATCCAGTTTCTTGTACTTGGCATAGTTGTACAGCATCTGGGCGAACTCCTCCCGGCTGACCAGCTTCTCAGGTTTGAAATAGCCGGTCTCATAGCCATCGGCCACGTTGTTCTGCTCTGCCCAAGTGATAGCGTCCAGTGCCCATTTGCCTGCCACAGCAGCATCGGGGAAAGTGGGCTCGCCGGTCACTTCAGGCTTGCCTTCCAGATTGTACAGGATCTGCATAGCCATAGCGCGGTTCAGCTTCACGTCAGGCTCAAAAGCGGTGGCGTCGGTGCCAGCCATAACATCGTTCTCATAAACGTACTTCACGGCGTCAAAATACCAGCTGCCAGGCTTTACGTCGATAAAGGGAGGAACTTCCACTTTCTTCTGCTCGCACAGCCAAGCAAAGATGGTCTGGCCCTCGTCGTCCTCTACCAAGTTATTGTACACGTAGTTCCAGGCATCGTGGGCGCCGAAATAATACTCGCCGTCGTACACAGGGCCTTCCGGATACAGTTCCAGCTTGGCGTCAACGCCAGCAGCGATCAGACGGTCATAGGTAGCCGGCAGGTTCTTGGCAGCTCCGTCGGACGCGCTGCCCACCAGGTAAACAGGGAAACCCTTGTCCGCAATGATCTCAGCCTGAGCTTCATCCAGGTTGCCACCGGAAACCAGCATAGCAGCAGCAAACTGGATTCTGTTGTCGGTGGTGGAGGTGATCAAAGGAGTGGTCATGCCAGTGCCCATGGACAAGCCGCCTACGTAAATGCGATCAGGATCCACATAGTTGTTGGCAACCACTTCACGGATGAGAGCTTCCATATCGTCCAGTCTCCCGGCGTTCCAGCCAGCAGTGGTGGACTGAGGAGCCAGCACATAGGCGCCGCCGATCATATCCTGGAATTCTTTATCCGCGAAAGACAGAGCGCGGTTACCCACCAGGTTTCCGCCAGCGTTGTCCACCTTCTTGCCGTCGATCTCGGTTTCAGCATAGCGTTCGCCAGTGCCGTGGAACCAAACGATCAAAGGACGCAGGTTCTCTTTGCTGGCGTTGCCGGGGGTGTACAAGGGGGCCTTTCCGCCGCCGGGAACTTCCAGGGAAAGATCAAACGCCTCAAACAGAGGATCGTGCCGGGTCTGGTTCTGCACATAAACAGCATCAGCGATACCGGGAATGGCCTTTTCCTGGGTGATCTTCACTTCTACCGAGGCAAACGCATGATACCCTTCCAAGGTGTACCAAGAAGCCCGGGTTGCGGGAACGTCGTACCGGTTAGCACTGCTTTCGCCGCTCTTTTCAGTCCGGGTGCCCCACTCGATGTCCAGTTTCACATAGTTGCCTTGTTCAACTTTGTTGCCCTCGGCATCGGCCACATAGGCATCCAGGATGTTCCATTTCGCCCAGTTGTCGCCTACGGCATAGTCCTCTTTCTCAGGATCCCAAGCGAAGTTACCGAAAGAACCCTGAACGCTTCCATCAGCTTCCGTGACTTTCGCCACAGCGGTGAACGTGTCTTTATCCACGTCGCCGGCGTTAAGAGTCACGCCCATGTCGATGAGCGCACCGGAAAAATAATATCCCGGAGTGATTGCCGTGCGCAATACATCAAAGGATACTGTGGTGGCAGCATGAGCGGAAATTGCCGGGATCAGAGAAACAGACAGCATCAGCACCATGATGACCGACAGAATTTTTCTACCTATCTTCCGTACTTCTTTCACTATAATTCGCCTCATTTCCAAATAGATACTTCCTATTGATTCTCAATACAATCTCCCAATATGGCAGGCCCATGTCCCATTTCTCAGGAACTCCTCCCCTTTGTCACCTCTCTTTATTTCATGATTTGGGCCTCGATAATTGGGATTATATACCTACTGTTATCATTTGTCAATTAAAATTAACAATAATATACTGTTATATTATTAATAACTGTTCAATATTCCCAATAAGTTACCTTGTTCTCTCCTTTCGAAGCGAAACCATTCGAAAGGTAATGAACACCCACAGCACGTAGTTTCCCTTTTCATCTCATGCTATACTGTTCGCGAATGAAAAGTTTTTCAAAATCTGTGTCACCCTCACTAGCAAGAATTCTAGAGAAACTGTGTAACCGCGTTCTGTACGGCTGGCCAGCAAAGATTGATGCCACGAAAATAAAAACTTACTGAGCAGTTCCAACTGCGATCTGCTCCAAATAAAAGACGGAGGAAACGCTGTGTTTCCTCCGTCTTTTCATAACCAAGGTAGGATCTGGAACATTTATTTCTTTTCGGCACGATAGCTGTCCGGAGTTTGTCCCATGCTATGGCGAAAAATTCTTCCAAAATAACTGTAATCTGAAAATCCAACTTTTGCCGCAATTTCTTTAATGCCCAAATTACTTTCTTTTAAAAGGCGGCACGCGTTTTGCAAACGAACTTTTTTGAGAAAATTAAGTATTGTATCTCCAGTATGTTTTTTGAAAAGTTCACACAAATAGTTTTCGGAGAGGAAGAATCTGGCCCCAAGATCCGACAACGAGAGACTCTGCTGGTAGTTTTCTCCTAAATATAGTTGGATTGCCGATACAGTGGGATGATTGGCATAAATGTATCCACCATAGAAAGACGCTAAGGCTTCTCGAATCATAGCACCCAGTTCATTCGCTTCCATTCGGGGGACACTCCACCCTGTTGAAAGCGGTAACTTTTCTTGAGAGCAGCAGAAAGACACATAACACCCTATCCCAGCTACATCAAGCGAAATCAACTGGTATTCCCGTGGCAATTCTAATTCTTGACCTGATACTATCACCCAACAGTTCTGGTTAGATGCCATGCCCTTCATGATTCGAGTCGAAGCCACTTTCACACTATTCCAGTTTTTAAGATCAACAGGAATCAACATTCTCCGCTTTTTCTGATCCAATCGCTCCTTTAGACGTTTCGCAGTTTTTGCTACTTCTTCTACCACTAAAGGTTTTAGGACATATCCCACTGCACCATAGTCGATTGCTTTGCGAGCTACTTCAAAATCACTGTATGCACTGATTACGACAAATTCCACCTCCAAATTTCCGTCTTCTCGGATTTGGGAAATCAACTCAATGCCGCTTAATTTTGGCATTCGAGTATCAACACACACCGCATCTGGCTTCTTTATGTTAATTTCTTTCAGCGCTTGCTGGGCTGAAGAACAACGTCCGCATATTCGAAACCCGTACTCATTCCAAGGGAGAATCTCTTCTAAGCCTGTTAAAGCCCAAGGTTCATCGTCCACCAGAATCATTTGATACATAATAGCCGCCTTTCTTTATTACTTATCTCTTTCTGATCCATTTACCTGCAAAGAGGTTAAACTTGCCTTTTCCGGAATAATCAGTTCCACCACCGTATAAAATCCTTTTTTCGATCGAAATCGAATATGAAAATGATTTCCAAACGTCAATTTCATTCTTTGAAAAATGTTATGCAGTCCAATGCTTCCACGGCCTTCAGAGGGTTCTTCCTCACCCTGTCTCATCCGTCTATCCAAAGCATTTAGCTCATTTTGGCTCATTCCAATACCATTGTCAGCAATTCGTACTACTAAGCACTTCTTTTCATTTTGAAATGCTTTTATCAGCAATTTGCAATTTGATTCTCTGTCTACAAAAGCATGATTTATGGCGTTTTCCACGATTGGCTGTAAAATCATTGAAAGCATGGGATGGTTCATGGCATCTGGGTCAGCCATAATTTTAAGTGTATAACGTCCTGGAAACCGAGTTCGTATCACGTCAAAATAGCTATGAACATGAGAAAGTTCCTGAGATAAACTGACCATGATTCCGGCATATAACGAGTAACGGAAAGTCAAAGCCATGGAAGAAATCAAAGTCTCCATATCTCTTTCGCTTCTGCTGTGCGCCATAGATCTCATGCATTCCAGTGTGTTAAATAGGAAATGAGGATTAATCTGGCTGCGATATCCCATCATTTGCGCTTCACTTTGAGCTTGAATGGCTCGGTACAACTGTTCCTGTGTCTGTTGTTCTTTTCGAAAGCTTTCATTCAAACGGTCTAACATACGATTGGCCGACCGGGAAATTGTTTTCAGTTCTGCTAACCGCGGTTCTCTTATATGAACAGGAAAAGACGGATCTATATTGTACCCTAAACGGTTCATATCACCTGTGATCTGATGGACGTTTTTATTAAGAGATCGAAGCAACAAAGGATCGTGAAAACATTGAAGCGAAGTAAGAAACTGATTGCACTGTTATTCTGTCTTGTTTTGACACTATCCACTGCAGCTTGCGGAGGTAAATCCTCTTCCGAACAGGATAACTCCTCCTCAGTTGCTGACACTTCCCAAACGAAGGATTCCGACTCAGAAGCAAGCACCACAGAAACATCGGAAGGCGATGATTGGTTCGCCGGCAAAGATTTCAGCGAAAAATACACCATTTCTCTAGCCTCTGTCTAAATTGAGGATGGCCGCGACTATAACACCGGTGACGACTGGGTAAAGTCTTGGACAGAAAGATTCAACGTGGAATTTGAGATCACCTCTCTTACCTTTGAAAATTGGTCCGAACGCCTCCGCATCTGGATCAACTCTGACGATATGCCTGATTGGTGCGTCTGAAATTATGTAAACGGAGAAGCTGCCAATTATGCTGATCAAGGTCTCGTAAAAATGCTCCCCGACGACTGGAAAGAGACATATCCCGCACTTGCTGCTGCTCAGGCAAATGTATCCTTGAGCGAAAAAGCAGAAGCTAATTTTGGAGGTACCTACTATCTTTTCCGACCTCAATATGCCAACAATCGTCCCAATGAGAAACTGACCAATCACGTTTCCCTTTATCTGCGCAAAGACTGGGGCGATGCCGCTGGTGCGGAAACAAAAGAAGGTATGACAATCACTGAAGTCATGGACTGGGCTGCGAAAGTAAAAGAAGCCGACCCCGGAAATCTGGGCGACTCCTTTGCTCCCATCGTCAGCACCTCGGGTTATCTGGCTCAATTTGTTCAATGGAACAACACTTACGCAGGTGTAAACAGTCTTCCTTATTATCTGGGAGACGACGGCCAATATCATTGGGGACCCGCCGATGAAAGCACGCTGGAAGCGTTAAAGATCCTGAATCAGGCCTATAAAGATGGACTGATCGATCCGGAATTCTACACCATTCAAAATCCTGACGACTATGGCGCTTTCCACACCACCGGAACTGCCGCCGCTTTGGTTGAAACCTGCATGATCTCCGATCTGGAGGATTTTGATTTTCATATGTCCGCAGACCTGGGAGTTAACTTTGAAGACGCGGTGCAGATCGTTACAGTGTTGGGCGAGGACGGACTGTACCATAACACGCCTTTGTTGAACTTCTGGGGTGTGAATATCTTCTCTCCTCACATCGATGACGGTAAACTGGAACGGATCCTGTCTATGCTGGATTATTCCTCCACGGATGAGGGACAGTTGGAAATTCGCTGTGGTATCGAAGGCGTTGATTGGGATATCGATGAAAACGGCGAGATTACTAGTTACTTGGGCGAAGGAGAAGATCTGTGGGATAAATACGCTCTGATGCCTATTTACGTCAATATGATGGTTTTGTCCGACGACTTCCAGTGCCTTAATCCCACATACAAACAGTCTTTGAGAGATAAAATCAAAAGAATGCACGAAACTCACGACGAATTTTCCGACGACAAGTCGTTGCCCGCCGAACCCGATTGGAATGTTCAGCTTCATGATTCTCAAGCATTGAATCTTGCTTCTATGGATTACGGAGATGAATATGCTGCTCTTATCGTTCAGGACGGTGATATCGAAGCCAACTGGCAAACCTGGGTAAATGAAAAAATGCCCGTTGTAGAGCCTGTTCTGGAAGAACTGAACGTTTATCTCGAATAACGCCTAAAAACAGCCATTCAGAAGGCCGCGTCTCCCTAAGGAGGCGCGGTCCTCCGCTGCATAAAAAGGAGGACACTATGAGTTCTTTTTCCGTGACAAAAATTCAAGAAAGAGTGTGGGACTTTAAGGAACAGACAGACACTACTTCCGTAGACGCTTACCTAATCTGCGGCACAAAACGCGCTTTAATGATTGATACTTTGCAAAACGCATGTGGGATCTACTCAAAAGTACGAGAGTTGACAGATCTTCCAGTAGACGTAGTGATTACTCACGGCCATTTTGACCATGCGGGACCTGTCATTTTGGAATTTAACTCTCAAAATTCTCACATCTTTTTAAACCAAAAAGATTGGAAAATAGTGAAAGAGATGGTTTCGTTTCATTATCCTGATGATCTTTTCCGCGATCTTGAACCAGGAACCAACTTTTCATTAGGTGGTCGTACATTAACAACTATCGCACTACCCGGCCATACTCCTGGAAGTATGGCTCTCGCTGATAAAGATAACTGTCTTCTGTTTACAGGAGATGGGATTGGTTCTGGTCCATTTTGGCTCCAATTTCCCTACAGTTCTTCCGTCGCCCAATTCCAGCAATGTGCGGAAGCTCTTTTAAATGAAGTGAGCTCATGGAAAAAACTTTTGATCCTTCCCGGCCACAGAGATCAATCCCCTATCCAATTAGGGAAGCAGTATCTAAAAGATGTTATACACACCGCAAAATGCATCCAGGAAGGGACGCTACGGGGTGAAGCAAAACACATGGAACTTCTCCCTAATCTGGCCCCCATGCAATTCGCTACAGTTTCCTATGGACAAATGCTTGGATTTTTTATAACCCTGACCGTATTAAGAACTAAAGTCTTTTCTCATTCTCATAATTCTATTCCGATCATAAAATCTTTTTAGACGGCTTCTAAAAAGCTAAAATCCCCCGCATACTCCAACATCGGTATGCGAGGGATTTTTATCTCTGCTCAATATATTACAAAAAAACGTGCCGCACAACCTGTGCGGCACGTCTGCAAACTAGATTGAATTTTCCGCTTCTCACGCTGTGAGCAGCAACGTCAACTTAAGGCAACTCCTTGCCGGCGGCGAGGTACAGTTGGTACCACTCCTTATGCGTGAGCTGGAACTCGCTGGCTTTGCAGATTCCCTCCAAACGCTGGGCGCTGGTAGTGCCCACGATCGTCTGGATACCGGCGGGATGGCGCATGATCCAAGCCACTGCGATGGCGTTGGGAGTCGCGTCATATTTTTCCGCCAATTCATTGATCTTGGCATTGAGTTCCGGGAATTTCTCGCTACCCAGGAAAACACCCTGGAACATGCCGTACTGGAAGGGAGACCAAGCCTGGATGGTGATGTCATTCAGCCGGCAGTAATCCAGCACTTCTCCATCTCTATCCGTCGCGCAGTCATTGACCATATTTACATTCAGACCCGCGTCGATCATGGGGCAATGGGCAATGCTCAGCTGGAGCTGATTGATGATCAGCTTTTCGCCCAAGAAACGTTCCAAGAGAGCTATCTGTCTGGAACTGTGATTGCTCACGCCAAAATGCCGCACCTTACCGGAATTTTTCAGAATGTGGAAGGCTTCCGCCACCTCTTCCGGTTCCACCAGGGCATCCGGACGGTGAAGCAGCAAAATATCCAGATACTCCGTATTGAGCCGCTTTAGGATCCCATCCACAGACTCCAGAATGTGCTCCTTAGAGCAGTCATAAGCCACACCCGGCAGAATGGAACACTTGGACTGGATCAGGATCTTCTCCCGTATGGACGGCGTCATGGGAAGGGCCTGGGCGAAAAAGCTCTCCGCCTTTCCTCCACCGTAAATGTCCGCATGGTCAAAGAAGTTCACGCCATGCTCCAAGGCCGTATGGATCAGATGATCCGCTTCTTTCAGCTCTAGGGAATTAATGCGCATACAGCCCAACGCGATTGCGGGGGCCTGCATCGCACCGCCCAAGGAAATCTGTTTCATAAAATTACTCCTCCTTAAATGTCCGCTGCGGCCTCCACCGCGGCTTTCAGCCGTGCCCAATCAATGGTGGCGGGAACCGTGCAGTCCGCTCCCAGCATGAAGCCCTTCTTGCCCATGCTGCCAATGATCCTTCTTGGGATTCTCCCCCCGATCTTTTCTAGAGAAAAACCAAACTGGGGATATCAAGGACGCGATCTAAAACGAGTTTCAACACGGTGAAAAAAGACAATATTTTAAAGCTAATTCAGCGGTAAGCACAGCATATACTCCTTTCGACCCTTTGTCAATACACTCCCGTTTTAGGAACGTTCTTTTCATACGTCGTGTTCTCTCTGGAAAACCTCTCAGCACTGTTCGCTCTTAAAACATATCTACTGAAAAAGAATGTCTAGTCACAAAAACGTCGGTAGGGGAAAATTCCTCTGCCGACGTTGGTTGTTCTCCTTATGATTTTGAACGTTCTTTTCGTACGTTCTCCAGAAAGGCCACACGTTTCTTGTATTTTTCCAAGGAATCTACCTCGATGAGCACAGAAACATTCTTCTCCATTTTGGGCAGGAACACCTCCCAGGGTGCTATCCCCTCCCCCAAGGGAAGGTGTTTGTCCAGCTTGCCGTGGTTATCGTTCATATGGTAATGGGCCACGTAAAGCTCACAGGCTTTTTGCCAGCCCAACACCGGCGTTTTGGAGGGATATCGCTAAGCACATCCCACAGTGCCTTACGGACACTGGGACGCCAGGATCTCCCGGATCTCTCCTTCCGCCTCACGGACCTCCTGCAGGAACGCCTGAGAGGATACCCGAAGGGCTCCGTTCCCCAGGATAATGAGCTGTTCCGTGGCATCGGAGGTGACCACCCGGGTGTAGTAATGTTTGGCGATCTTATGGGTGACCTTCTCGATGTACATATCCGCCGTCTCCGCCTCTTTGGTATAGACCACATGGAGATTGTGGTATTCCTCCATCTCCCGGCCCTTTCCCTTCACCTTGTAAGCGTCGAAGACCAGAATGGGCACGCAGCGGCGGTACGCGGCGTAGTTACAAAGAATGTCCATCAGCCGGCCCCGGGCGGCTTCCATATTCTCCTGCGCCAGGGCTTTCAACTCATCCCAGGAAAAGATCACGTTGTAACCGTCTACCAGCAGATGCTCGGGCCCTTCACGTCGGGGACTAGGACCGGAAACCGTTCGGGACGGAGCTGGTTTCCGCTCTGGGGGCCGCTTCTTCACCGGTTCCATAGCCAGGCGGGGATCACGGCGGATAGGGCCGTATGTCCGCTCGAAAATAGCCATCAATTCCTTGTCCTGAGCCAAAGACGCCCGGTAGGCTTCCCCCCGGCTCTCCCAACGCTCCGAGGGACTCTCTGACTCCTCCGCCGCTTCCTGTTCCCGGGCTACCCGTGCCAGACGTTCCCCCCGAGCCAGAACACTGGGGATGTGCATCCAGTCCGGAACTTTGTCCCAGCGCACCATCACGCCAGCCCCGTGACTGCAAAAGACAGAATCGGCTGTATTTTCCAGGTCGCCGTCAATATCGTACCCCACCGAGGCCACAACTTCCTCTGTATTGTGACAGGGGGCGTACCCTGTGGGGAGACAGTTCAGTTGGCCGTGGCCTTTGGTGTAGGCGGCCACCTCACGGGCATATCCCCGCAGTGCTGCTACAGGGGCCTTACCGGTGATAACGGCATCCTCTCCCTCGGTGACGGGAGGATCAAACTCTGCCCACAGCCTTGGCATATCCGCCAAAGCCCGTCCCACGGCTGTCTGAGGGATGCGGAGAGTGAACTGGTACCAAGGCTCCAGCAACACGCATTCCCCAGCGGCTTGGGCACATCGCAGACCCTGGCGCACCGCGCGATAGGTGGCCTGGCGGAAATCTCCGCCCTCTGTGTGCTTTACATGGGCCTGACCTGCCGCCAGGGTGATCTTCACGTCCGTCAAAGGCGCACCGATCATCGGTCCCAGATGGGTCTTTTCCGCCAGGTGGGTCAGCACCAGCCTCTGCCAGCTCCCCGCCAACTCGTCCTCACGGCAAGAGGTATCGATCTGCACGCCGCTCCCGGAGGGACCGGGTTCCAACACTACATGCACTTCCGCGTAGTGCCGCAGGGGCTCGTAATGGCCCACGCCTTCTACCCGGCTTCGAATGGTCTCTTTGTACAGGATGCCGCCCTCGTCAAAGGACACGCGCAGCCCAAACCGCCGCTCCAAAAGGCTTTGAAGCACTTCCAGCTGCACTTCTCCCATCAGCTGTAAGTGAACCTGCCCCAAACGCTCGTCCCAGACCACATGAAGCAGAGGATCTTCCTGTTCCAATTCCCGCAGCTGTCGCAGTGCTGTATGCACATCGCAGCCCTCCGGAAGAATCACCCGATACCGCAGCACCGGTTCCAGCACCGGTGACGCGGCGTCCGGCTCAAAGCCCAGTCCCTCCCCGGGATAGGTGTCCGCCAGTCCCGTCACGGCCACCACTGTGCCGGGCAGAGCGGTCTCCATCAGCTGGGACTTTGTCCCGGAATACAGCCGCAGTTGATCCGCTTTTCCAGTCCAGGCTTTCCGGGCGTCGGGCCGGGCGGAAAGTTCCTCTTTCACGTTCAGTCTGCCACCGGTGACCTTCATCCAGGTCAGGCGGGAGCCGGAATCGTCCCGGGTCACCTTAAAGATCCGGGCGCCGAACTCATCCCTGGGCGGCAGCGGCTGAGTCAGACGGTCCAAAGCGTCCAAAAGGTCATCCACGCCTTCCAACTTCAACGCCGACCCAAAAAAGCAGGGGAACAGCGTTCTTTCAGAGATGGCTCGAGCCAACTGGTCAGGCTCTGGCTCTTTCCCCTCCATCACCGTTTCCAGCAGCTCCGTGCTGCACAAGGCCAGGTCCTCCAGATTGTCCTGATCCGTCATATCTACACACCCGGAGCCAAACCTCCGACGCAGTTCTTCCATGCGGGCTGCTCGATCCGCTCCCGCCAGGTCCATTTTATTGAGGAACAGGAACACCGGCACATGATACCGCTCCAAAAGCCGCCACAAGGTGTCGGTATGACTTTGGACTCCATCTGTACCGCTGATCACCAAAATGGCGTAATCCATCACCTGCAAAGCCCGCTCCGCTTCCGCGGAAAAGTCCACGTGGCCTGGAGTGTCCAGCAGGGTCAGCTGAGTATCTTCTAGTTTCAACACCGCCTGCTTGGAAAAAATGGTGATCCCTCGGGCACGCTCCAAAGCGTCTGTATCCAGAAACGCATTGCGGTGGTCCACCCGTCCCAGCTTCCGCAGCGCTCCCGCTCGGTATAGCATGGCCTCGCTCAAAGTGGTCTTTCCGGAGTCCACATGAGCCAGGATCCCTATGACTAGCCGTTTCATGTTGTCGTTCCTTCCTGTGTGTTCTATACATCCACGGCAGCGCCGTTTTTATCGTATGCTTTCTTATTATACTCTACCGAAAGAAACATGTACAGTGAAACAAAGAAAAGATCCCCGAGCAGGCCTTGGCTGTGTATGAAAATGCCCTTTGAAAAAGCCATTTTTAACGGTGGCTCTTACTTCTAAATACCAATTTTAACGTAAAGCTAAATAACTTGTCATATTTTGTAAGATCAGCATATTTACTGAGTTTTATTAATACTACAAAATTATAATTTGAAAAGTTATTTAGCTTTACATATATTCAAGAGCGAATTCTTGCCTATTCCAGAAATCCTACTGTGGAGTTCCCCCAAAAAGACTATTTTCTTCCTTCACAGGTGGTACGGATCATAGCATCACCACGACAAAATACAACCCGATGCCGCTTATTTTCTCTTCCCAGTCCCCGCAAAAGAAGAGCAAGGACAGGGTAGGCAAGCAAGGGAACACCCATCTCACAGAACACGAAAAACATCTGCACTCCCTGTGGCTGTACAGCCACCGCCTCACCAGAGGGAGCTACATATTGAAACACTGCCATGCCCCCGTTGAGAACGCTTATGGCTATCCCGTTGGTGAGAGTCAACAGGGAGTTGTAAAGGGAGGAAGTAAAGCCGTCGCAGCGGACGCCGCTCTTTCCCTCCACATCGTCCAAGGCCTCCCCCAAAAGCACGCTGGCCAGATAGCCCGACGGGATTGTCCCACAAGCCTTGATAAATTGCCCTACAAGGATCACTGGAAGGTTTCTAGGAAAGAACACACACACTCCAAGACCCACGCAGGAAAGAAGCAATCCTCCTACCATAGCCCTAGTTCTTCCCAGTTTTTTACAGATAGGATTGCAGAGGAATACCCCGATCCCCATGGGAAGATTGCCGATAGCGTAAAACATGACCTGCGTAATCCCATCGTTATAGGTGCCCAACACCCAGTTACAGTAGTAGAAAACAGCGGCGGAGCTCAGAGCGTTTGCCAGTCCCAACAAGGCAAAATAGGCCATCAGAGTCGCCCACATGGAACTTTTTCGGCAGCAGCACAGCTGTTCTCTCAAGCTTGGACGTGCTTCTTCTCGCTTCTGTTCCGCCTGCTCTCTCTCCGTCACCCGCTCCCGGGTAAAAAGATACTGAAGCACCAGCAGCGGCACGGCCACTCCTGCGGTAATGACCATCACTGTGATCCATTTCCCCTGGTCGATCCCAATGCAGGGAAGGATCACTGTGGGAAAGATCACGGTTACCGTCATGCCGGTGATCAATCCCTGGGCATTGACCACCACCGCCAGCTGACTCCGCTCCTTCACATCAGTGGAGGTCAAGGGAACCATCAGTGTATTTGCCGTCCCGTAAAGTGTGGCCACCACGGCGAAAAAGAATATATTACTTGCGAGAACAGTTCCCGCTGTGAGAATACTGTTTCCCTCAGGGACAAGGAACAGAAACAGAGCGCTGACAGGCAGCAGCAAAGCGCTCATCAGCAGATAGGGTCTGGCCTTCCCCTGTTTTGTCACCGTACGGTCCACCAGCCATCCCGCCGCAATATAGGTGACGATATCCAGAGATTTCACCAGGATGGGATACACGCTCATAAACGCGCCGCCCCAAAGCTTTCCCAAACCACAGACATCCGTGTAGTACACATTTAAATAGCTGTTGACCATAATGGAGAGGAATCCGAACCCCAAGGGGCCGATCAAGTGGCCTAAGTAGCGTTCCGCTCTCCCTACTTTTTCATTTCCACACAAACTGTTCGGCAGCCATCCGCCTTTCATAAAGATCACGCCTCCTGTTATTATCCCAACACTTGTAGTTTTCATCTGATGCCAGTATAATGAAATCAACTTCACAAGTACACCACAACTAACTCTCATCTTGTTGGGATAATGGGAGGTTCCTTCATGAACACGAAAAACAATCTGCGTTCTCAAGAGACACGACAGCGGATCAAAGATGCCTTGGTGACCATCCTCCAACGAAAGGATATTCTGGATCTTACGGTAAGCCGCCTGTGTCAAACGGCCCACATCAACCGCTCAACGTTTTACAGCCACTATGACAGCATCGGGGACGTGATGGAAGAGTTGGAAAAAGAGATCGGCGTGAACCTTCTGTCACGTTTTAACCCGGACTGCTATGACGCTGACCAACCCTTCTCTCTGGACAACTTAAAAATCGTTCTCATACATATCCGCGAAAATCAAACTTTTTACCGGGCCTACCTTACCCAAAGCACCTCCCAAAACCGCCTGGATTGGGCGTTTGCCCAGCTTCTCCAGCACATTGTCCAGCCTATGATGCGCAGGCGTCATGTGGAGGACAGCGCCACGGAATACTATTTCACTTTTTTCCGGGCAGGATTTGTGGCGATCATCCAGCAATGGCTCAAAAACGACTGCCGCGAAGCCCCGGAAACGATTCTATCCTATATTGACAATATTTTGGGGCATCCCTATATTCGTGGTTGAACATCACAAGAAAGATGATCTATCATCTTCCATCAAATGTCTATTGAACTTGTTTTTAAAATCATGATATAATTTATCAATAATTGATCTTTATTTTCAGAGATCGGATCATTTGCGATCAGGGCTCCTGTTAGAAGATTTCCAGGGAGCCCCCTCTGTGTTTTTATCACGATTCACAAATAGTTTTACCGCCGTACAATTAACACGGTCAAAGGGAGAGGGTCACATGCCGGATCAAAGTATCTTTGAAAAAGTGGATATCAATGGGATCGTTCCCGGATTCATCATCCGACACACCCGGCCGGGAAGCGAGATCATAAAAAGTCACTGGCATCCGGAGCTGGAACTTGACCTGGCCTTCAAAGGCACGACGCGTTTTTTTATTGAAGGCCGCCTCGAGAACGCCACACCCGATCATTTGGTGCTGGTCAACAGCCGTGAAGTCCACTCCTCTATCCCCTATTTTCCCCAGGAAGGCAATATCCTTACAGGGATCACTGTACAGATCAGCTATTCTTTCTTGAAAAGCCTGATCCCCCAGTACGACGAATGTTATTTCGTGCCCACAGACGACGCGCGAAAAAAACTTCAAGATCTGGTCACTCAGCTCAGTTCCCTCTATGACAATCCCGACCCCAGCACTATCAAGGTGCGTACCATTGGGATCATCTGCGATATCATTTATATCCTCCTCTCCCAATGCAAGCAGACCCGGGCGGATCTTGGGGAGCAAACCACAGAGAATCCTTTTCAAAAGCTGGAGGGGTTGCTGCTTTATATCCACGAGAATTACAGTCATCCCCTCCATACTGCGGAGATCGCGGAAAAATTCGGCTTCTCCAAGGAGTATTTCTGCCGCTTTTTCAAGAAGTACACCGGCGCCACGTTTCACCAGTATCTCACTAAATGCCGGATCCTCCAAGCGGAAAAACTACTTTCAAAAGGCAGCATGAAGGTCTCCCAGATCGCTCAAGCCACCGGCTTCTCCGACGAGAACAGCTTTATCCAATATTTCCGAAAGTACTACGGCTGCACCCCGGGCAATTACCGCAAAGAGCTGGACTCCAATCCACCTCCTGGAAATGGCCAGTTGTCCCGCAACTAGTCTCACTATTAGAGAAACTCCTCCCCCACGATTTTCTCGTTGCCATTTCCCCCTTTTCAAGTGTATAATGTATACCATCCTCCGGGGAGAATCGTTCTTTTTAGAAAGAGGTGGACACTTTGCCAGTGGACATGAAGCGAGTCATCGCTGAAACGCTTGCCAAAATGGTTGAAAAAACAGACGTGGATAAGATCACCGCCACCGCTCTAATCCGGGAATGCCACATTTCCCGTCAGACGTTTTACTATCACTTCAAAGATCTGATGGACGTTTTCCAGTGGTCTGTGCGTCAGGCCACTCAGGAATTGGTAAAGCAAAGCCTCGAAGCGGAAGACACCCACGCCGCCCTGCAAGAGTTCATCCGCTTTTCCGCGGACCACTACGGAGTGATGAAAAAACTGCTGGAATCTCACAACCGTGCTCAACTGGAAAAACTCCTGATCGAAGCAGTGGGCACCTATCTCTGGGAAGTGGCCCGGCATAAGCGGTTGATCTCCTCCGGTGATCCGGAAGAGTTAGAGATCGCCCTGCAATTCATCACCTACGGCTTGGTGGGTGTTTTGCTCAGCCGCTGTGGAGATCCCCGTTTGGATCAAGATAAATTGGCAAAACAACTGGAACCTCTTTTAATCAATCAGAGACTTTTTCTGGAAAGACAGTCCTAAATTCGGGACTGTCTTTCTTTTTGCTTCGGAAGCCTTTTTATTTACATAACTTTGTAATTTTTACTTGCCCTTTTTCAAAAAAAATTGGACAGATCCGGGGGAAGTGTCAAAAAAACTGACACTTTTCCCGGATCTGTCCATACAGAAAGAAAATTCTGTCAGTGGTGCTTCTTTCCCATTCCTGCTATAACAAGAGAGGAAAAACACCCCCCCTCGGGGAAAGGAAACATGCTATGGGAAAGTTAAGCGAGGATCTTTTCGCCATCAAGCTCTACGAAATGGAACAGCAGTACGGCCGGCTGCAAACAAAGCTGCGGATCTGCAGTCGGGAGGACCACCAACGGATCCGCCAAGAACTGGAGCAGGCCAAACGAGAATACAGTGAGAAAAATCTGCTCTTGCAGCAGAGCATTGAAAACGGCCGTTCCAAAGCGGTGTCGGCCTTGGCAGCCGCCCAGCTGGAATGCCAGCAAAAGGCGGAAAAACTGCTGAATTCCAAGCTGTCTGAAAGCCTTCATTCCGAGGCCAACACTCAGCTGGAGGACGAAGCCGAAGCCGCCGCTCTGTACGCGGAATACGCCATGGATTTTTCCACACAAGCTATGCAGTACGCGTTTCTTGCAGCGCTGCGGGCCTTGGATTTGCAGTTGGACGCGGAAGAACAAAAGGAGGAACATCATCATGAAACTGACTAAGAAACAAACATTGGCGGCTCTGGTATCCTTGGGCGCTGTTTTAGGAACGGCAGCTGCCGGTCTGGTATGGAAGCGCCGCAAGAACAAGAAAGCCTCTTCTGAGGAACAAGCTCCGGAGGCAGTCCAGGAAACCCCAGAGGAAAGCGGTCGTGACAAAAAGGAGGAAGAACTCCATGAATGAAGTGAAGCGACCTAAAAAAACCGTTGATCTTTTACTACGCCGTGGTGATGGTGGTACTGCTGCTGCTCAACTTCCTCACGGTACCCTGGCTGATGCAGCGCCAAGTCCACGAGGTGGATTACAACACGTTTTTGGAAATGGCTGAAAACCAGGAACTGGGGCAAGTTGAAGTCCAGGAATCCGAAAATCTGCTGCTGTTTACCAACAAGGACAACACAGCTATCTACAAGACCGGCATGCTCCCGGATCCGGACCTGGCTCAGACTTTGAAGGATTCCGGGGCCACGTTCTCCGGTGAAGTGATCGAGCAGGCCAATCCCATCATCAGCTTTTTGGTGAGCTGGGTGCTGCCCATCATCATCTTCATCGCCATTGGACAGTTCATGTCCAAAAAACTGATGGAACGGGCCGGAGGTCCCAACTCTCTGAGTTTTGGTAAATCCAACGCCAAGGTGTATGTAAAGTCCTCGGAAGGCATCCGGTTTTCCGACGTGGCCGGTGAGGATGAGGCTAAGGAAAACCTGACTGAAATCGTGGATTACCTCCACAACCCCAACAAATACAAAGAGGTGGGCGCGGCCATGCCCAAGGGCGTACTGCTGGTAGGCCCTCCCGGAACCGGCAAAACCATGCTGGCAAAGGCTGTGGCAGGTGAGTCCAACGTTCCCTTCTTCTCCATGTCCGGCTCTGAATTCGTGGAGATGTTCGTTGGTATGGGCGCCGCCAAGGTGCGGGATCTGTTTAAACAGGCCAAGGAGAAGGCTCCCTGTATCGTGTTCATCGATGAGATCGACGCTATCGGCCAGAAACGCCAAAACAACGTTGCCGGCAACGACGAGCGAGAACAGACTTTGAACCAGCTGCTCACTGAAATGGACGGCTTTGAAGAAAACAGCGGTGTCATTATTTTGGCAGCCACTAACCGTCCCGAGTCACTGGACCCTGCCCTTACCCGTCCCGGCCGGTTTGACCGCCGGGTGCCTGTGGAGCTTCCCGATCTGCAAGGTCGTGAGAGCATCCTGCGGGTCCACGCCAAAAAGGTGAAGATCGCCGGAGACGTTGACTTTTCCAAGATTGCCCGGATGGCTTCCGGCGCTTCCGGCGCAGAGCTGGCCAACATCGTCAACGAGGCGGCGCTGCGTGCCGTGCGCGCGGGTCGGAAATCTGTCACCCAAGCCGATCTGGAAGAGAGCATCGAGGTGGTAATTGCCGGCTACCAGAAGAAAAACGCCATTCTCACCGACAAGGAAAAACTCATCGTGGCCTACCACGAGACTGGTCACGCTTTGGTGGCGGCCTTACAGAACCACTCCGCTCCCGTGCAGAAGATCACCATCGTGCCCCGGACCAGCGGCGCTTTAGGCTACACCATGCAGGTGGATGAGGGCAATCACTACCTGATGAGCCAAGAAGAATTGGAAAACAAGATCGCCACTCTGACAGGCGGTCGGGCTGCGGAAGAGCTGATCTTCCACTCCGCGTCCACCGGCGCTTCCAACGATATTGAGCAGGCTACCAAGCTGGCCCGTGCCATGATCACCCAGTATGGCATGAGCAAGGATTTCGACATGGTGGCTCTGGAAGCTGTCCAAAACCGGTACTTAGGTGGGGACGCTTCCCTTACCTGCTCCGCCGAGACGCAGGCTCAGGTCGACAAGCAAGTGGTGGACCTGGTAAAGGGCCAGCACCAGAAGGCATTGAAACTGCTGGAAGAAAATCGTTCCAAACTGAACGAGATCGCCAAGTATCTGTACGAAAAGGAAACCATCACCGGCGACGAGTTCATGAGTATTCTGGGACAGTAACTCTCCCGTATACAAACCTCTGTCTTACACCATCCTAATTTTATTTTCCACAATAAGCGTCCGAGCACCTGAAAAACTCTCAGGGGCTCGGACGCTTTTTTGGCACTTTCAAAGCAATTTTGCATTTCATTTCGCGAATTATTGACAACCCTGTCAAAAATTTGGTATACTTGTTGTAAATGCAACTGTCCCGCAGGGGAGAAAAGGGGAGAATGAAAAAGATGGCTAAAGAAAACAGCCAGGAATACCGCAAGACAAAAATGCTCACAGAGCCCATACCGAAGATCATTACCAGCATGGCGGTGCCTTCTATCATCGCCTTTCTCATCAATTCTATTTACAGCATGGCGGATACCTATTTCGTCAGCGGGCTGGGGATCAACGCCACGGCCGCGGTGAGCGTGAACACCTCTCTGGACCAGATCATCATGATGGCCGGCTCCCTGCTGGCAGTGGGCGCCAACAGCTACATTGCCCGGTTACTGGGTGCCAAAGATGAAAAAAAGGCCAGCCAGGTGCTGTCCACCGCTTTCATGTTGGCGGTAGTGTTCGGCGTGGCGGTGATGATCCTGGGAACCGTTTTTATGCGGCCCATGGTGCGGCTGCTGGGTGCCACTCCCACCTGTGAGCAGTACTCCATCGACTACGCCACCTACATCCTGCTGGCCGCGCCCTTCATGGCCGCCAGCTTCGTGATGAACCAGTGCCTTCGGGCGGAAGGCAGCGCCATGCTCTCCATGATCGGTATGGGCTTCGGCGGGATCTTGAACTGCGTGCTGGACCCCATCTTTATTATGGGGTTGAACCTTGGCGTGGCGGGCGCTTCCATGGCCACCGCTATCTCCAAACTGGTCAGTTTTGGCATCCTTATCTTCCCCTATCTTACCCATCGCAGCATTCTCCGGATCTCTTTGAAGTATTTCCATCCCACTCAGGATATTCTGTCCCAGATCGTCAAAGTGGGTTCCTCCTCTATGTTCCGCTCCGGACTGGCAGTGGTGGCGGCCATCATGCTCAACAACATCGCCGGGCAGATCTCCGACGCGGTGCTGGCTGGCATCGGTGTCTCCACCAAAGTGATGATGTTCCCCTTCGGCATCATTCTGGGGTTCGGCACTGGGTTCCAGCCGGTAGTGGGCTTCTGCTGGGGCGCCAAACGCTATGACCGGGTGAGGGCCGCTTTCCGGTTCTCCGCCTGGACTGCGGCTATCGGTGGGGGTATCATGGGGCTGACTGCTGCCATTTTTGCCGGTCCCATCATCGGGCTGTTCGGAAAGAGCTCCCAGGAGATGCTGGAGATCGGCGAGCTGTGCATCCGGCTGCAATGTCTGGTGCTGCCGGTCCACGGCTGGGTGGCTGTGGTGAACATGATGTGCGCCGGTCTGGGTGATGCCAAAGGGGCCCTGCTTCTCTCTACCGCGCGGCAGGGCACCTGCTTCATCCCCTTTGTCCACCTGATCTGCTATTTGTTCAAAGCGGTGGGCGCGGCCTCCATCCAGGCATTGGCCGACGTGCTCAGCCTGGCTCTGGCCATCCCTGTTCTGCGCCGGACCATGAAGCGAGTGGCTGACGCGGAAAAGCAGCAAGAATCGGAGAGCATCCCGGCAGCGATCCCGGTTCCCGCCATGGAATGACGCGCTGCTGTGGAACACAAAACGAAAAAAGGGTCCCGCTGCGGAAGCGGGGCCCTTTTTTATGGAGATATACAGAACACTCAGATGGCGAAATCCCCGTCCCGGAAGATTTCCACCTCTTCACCGGTCTGGGTAGTGCCCACGATCTTCATGTCGGAGGTGCCGATCATAAAGTCGATATGGATGGTAGAGTTGTTGAACAGGTCTTTATGGCCTTCGGGAGAACTGTTCAAGCCCCGTCCCAGAGCCAAGTGACAGCTGGCGTTCTCGTCGATGAGAGTGGTATAGTACACCAGTCCGCTCATGCTGATGGGAGAATGATACTCCACCAGGGCCGCCTCGCCCAAGTAACCGGCGTTCTCATCGGTGTTGACCAGCGCTTCCAACATTTCCTTGCCTTCGTCGGCCAGCACTTCCACCACTTTGCCATTCTCAAAACGGAAACCAAAATGATCGATCTTCTTGCCGCCCAGCACCAAGGGACGGGAGGCGTACACCACGCCGTTTGTCTCAAACTTGCTGGGAGTGGTGCAGATTTCTTCGGTGGGGATATTGGCACAGAAAGGAATCCCCTTACTCTCCTCTTCCCCAAATTTAGACCAAGGGGTAAGTCCCACTGTGAGATCGGTACCGTTGGAGGCGGTATAGTGGAGCTTGGTCAGGTGAAGATCATCCACAGCTTTGCCTCGAGCTGCCTTCTGGGCTTTCAGATCCTCCCAGGTCTTGACCACGTCGTTGGTCTCGTCGATATAGCACAGCTTCAGCAGGATCTCCCACAGCTCATTCACAGCTTCCTCTCCCTGCTTGCCAAGAATGTACTCCGCCCACGACTCTGTGGGAACCATGGCGATCAGCCACTGGCAATGCTTCTCACGGCTGGCTTTGCGCATGATATTGCGGACTGTGTCCACATGGGCAAAAATAGCATTGGAGTGTTTCTCGCTGACGCCTTCCATCAGTTTGGGATTCTCTGTTTCCAACCGGACATAACAGGCCCCTTCATCCAGGTAGCCCTGGTGCATAGCGTATTCCCAATCCTCCACATGGCGCATTGCCTCATCGGAACGATACTGGGCGGCGACCTTCATATTGGGCATATCCAGATAGTGGATCACCACATTCCCAGCACCCAGTTTATAGCATTCCTCCGCAAAAATACTGGTAAACTGCCAGCCTTCAATGGCGGCCTCCACCAGAACCGTCTGGCCCTTCTGAACGTTGAGTCCCACCCGGGCCAGAGTATAAGCGTATTTCCGTTTCATTTTTTCCAGATCCATGAGCTTCTCCTCCTTACAGCATAGTAACTTGTTGCTATTATATCCCTTTAAAACAACGTTGTAAATACAAGGGGACTTTCTCGTTTTCGGGAAGAGGAACCGGATCCACAGCCCTCTTGACAAGCGTGTCAGTATCTAGTAGTATATAGACACATTGGAATATGTGGGTGGACGGTGGACTTGAAAACGCGGCGATTGATCGCTGCGGTCTTCAAGTCTTTTTTTGTGAAAAAGAGGAGGAATGAAACAAGATGAAAAACAACTCCAACCTACTGGAAGGCAGCATCCTGGGAGGAATGGCCAAGCTGGCCCTGCCCATCATGCTCACTTCCTTCATCCAGATGGCCTACAACTTGGTAGACATGATCTGGATCGGCAGACTGGGAAGCGCTGCGGTGGCTTCCGTAGGAGCGGCAGGCATTTTCCTGTGGATCGCCGACAGCTGTTACTCTGTGGCCAAAATGGGCGGCCAGATCAGAGTGGCCCATGCTATTGGCCAAGGAGATGTGGAAAAAGCCCGGTATTTCGCCGCGTCCGCATTTCGTCTGGGGGCCATCATCGGGGGAGCTTTTGTCCTGTTGGTACTGGTGAGCCATCAGCTGATGGTTGGCCTGTTCCAGCTGACCGATCCCAAGACTCACAATGATGCCGTAGCGTATCTGTTGATCACCGGTACTGCCGGCGTGCTGTTCTCCATGGTCAACCAAATTTTTACCGGTATCTACACCGGCATCGGCGATTCCAAAAGTCCCTTCTGGGTGACCGGCGCCGGTCTTGTGCTGAATTTGGTGCTGGACCCCCTGCTGATCTTCGGCTTGGGCCCCATCCCCGCAATGGGAGTAGCGGGAGCCGCCATTGCCACGGCAGGCTCCCAGGGGATCGTGACTCTGCTGTTCCTGTTGATGGCCTGGCGCCAAAAAGGATTTTTTAAGAATTTTCCCCTGTTCCAAAAGCTGGGAAGCGGTTACCTGAAACAGACTTGGACCATGGGCCTACCCATTGGCATCCAGAACGTGTTCATGTCCGGGCTGAGCCTCATCATCTCCAGTATCGTGGCCCGATGGGGCGCTGACGCTATCGCTGTGCAGAAAGTTGGCAGTCAGGTGGAAAGCCTCGCCTGGATGATCTCCGGCGGCTTCTCCATGGCTGTGAACGCCTTTATCGGCCAGAATTACGGCGCAAAGAAACTGAAGCGTGTCAAGGGCGCTTACAAGACCGCCACCGTCCTGATGATTATCTGGGGCGCCCTGTGCACCCTGGCCCTCACCCTGCTGGCCGCACCCATTTTCCAGGTCTTTATCCGGGAGGAAGAAGTGCTCCCCATGGGAGTCTCCTATTTGCAGATTTTAGGCTTCTCCCAGTTGTTCCTGTGCATTGAGGCGTCTTCCACCGGCGCTTTCAACGGCCTTGGTGAGACAAAGCTCCCCTCCGTGGTGAGCATCACCTTCAACTTGGCCCGTATCCCCATGGCGTTACTTCTCTCCAGCACCAGTTTGGGCCTGAACGGTATTTGGTGGGCTATCTCTATTTCTTCCATCTGCAAAGGCGTCATTCTCACCACAGCCTATTTCATCTATATCCGCAAGCATCATCTGTTCGCTGCGGCAAAGGAATGACCTGAGGCGATAGCGCACCGATCAAAAAAAGGACTTCCCCAGAGGGAAGTCCTTTTTCGTTGGAAGACTGGCTTTCCTGTTACAGGGCAACTCTGATCCATAACATAAAAGATCGCGGATCCCACAAAAGTGGGATCCGCGATCTGCATGGGGTTTGCCCCTTGGTCGAGGTGACAGGATTTGAACCTGCGACTTCTACGTCCCGAACGTAGCGCTCTACCAAACTGAGCCACACCTCGTAAAAAAGCCTCGGATCTTTACAAACCGAGGCTTTTTTGGCAGCGGTACCAGGATTTGAACCCAGACGAACAGAGTCAGAGTCTGCTGTGCTACCATTACACAATACCGCTATATCTGCCGTTCATTTATTTGTCTCACATCGAACAGCAGTATTTATTATAGCAGACTTTTCGAGAAAGTCAACACCTTTTTTCTATTTTTTTATTTTTTCTTTAAACTCTTCGAACAGGGATGTTTTTCCCCGACAAATACTCCTTCAAATCAGGAATGGAGATCTCTCGAAAGTGGAACAGGGACGCCGCCAGCACCGCATCGGCCTTGCCCTGAGTGAAGGCGTCGTAGAAGTGTTCCATGGTCCCCGCGCCGCCGGAAGCAATCACCGGGATGGACACCGCCTCCGAAATGGCCCTGGTCAGCTCCAGATCGTAGCCGGCCTTGGTACCGTCACAGTCCATGCTGGTGAGCAAGATTTCCCCCGCTCCCAGGCTCTCCACTTCTTTGGCCCACTCCACAGCGTCTTTCCCAGTATCCACCCTGCCGCCGTTGAGGTACAAAGTCCAACCACCGGTCTCCCGGCGCTTGGCATCCATGGCAACCACAACGCACTGGCTGCCGAATTTATAGGCCGCCTCCTGAATAATGGCAGGGTCCCGCAGGGCCGCGGAATTGACGGACACCTTATCCGCTCCCGCCCGAAGGATCCTCGTAAAATCCTCTACGGTACGGATACCGCCCCCCACGGTAAAGGGAATAAAAATGCTCTCCGCCACCCGGGTGACAATATCCACCATGATATCCCGATCATCGGAGGAGGCGGTGATATCCAGCAGCACCAGCTCATCGGCCCCTTGGCGGTCGTACTCGATGGCGGCTTCCACCGGATCCCCCGCATCCCGCAGGCCCACAAAATTGGTGCCTTTCACTACTCGGCCGTTTTTCAGGTCCAGGCAGGGAATGATTCGTTTGGCGTACATGGTCACTCCCCCTTTTCTTTCAGCATAGCAGCAAAATTCTCCAGAATCGTTAGGCCGGTTTTCCCGCTCTTCTCCGGGTGAAACTGACAGGCCATCAAATTCCCTTTACACACCGCCGCGTGAATAGTTGCGCCGTACTCCGCCGTAGCTGTGACTACGTCCTCCTCTGCCTGAAGATAGTAGGAGTGGACAAAGTACACGTAAGGCTCTTCCGGCAGGCCCTTGAACAGTCCTTCCCGGTCTTTCACGTCCAAAGAGTTCCATCCGATATGAGGGATCTTCAAACCGCTCTCCTTGGGCAGGCGTAGGATCTTGCCCTTCAGCAGGCCGAGACCTTTCACGCCGGGAGACTCCTGGCTTTCCTCAAACAGGATCTGGAGTCCCAGGCAAATGCCCAAAAAGGGCTTTCCGCTTTCCACAAACTGACGGATCGGTTCTTCCAGACCTCGGGCTCGAAGCTGGTCCATGGCATCGCCAAAGGAACCTACGCCCGGCAAAACCGCGGCATCCGCTCTCAAAAGCTTTTCCGGATCTGCCGTGACCTGACAGTCACACCCTATGTGCCGCAGAGCTTTCTCCACACTTTGGAGATTTCCCGCGCCGTAGTCCACAATGGCTACCATTTCACTTCACCTCGCTAATACAATAAAGCAACTATACCATACCTCGCTCCCGCTTGTCAAGAAACAATCCCTTTTTCTAAGGCTTGGAGGTATAGTGCCGTTCGATCTCCCTGACAAAATCTCCGCAGATCACATTTCCACGCTTTGTGGCTGGTTCCACTGGTACGGCGTAAAGCCCTTCCCAATTAGAAGGGGCTTCCCCCATCCGCTCTCCACTGGGTGTGATCAAGGCGCTTCTGCCCAGGAAGTCAGCCTCTATCCCTGGCTGCACCTCCCGGCCGATACGGTTGCACAACACAAGGGGCGTTTGATTCTCCAACGCCCGCACCCGTGCCATCCAACAGCTTGTCTCACCCCCGAAATTAGCCAAGGCACACAGGATATCGGCCCCCTGCCGCACCTGGCCCCGGGCCACCTCAGGAAACCAAAGATCAAAACAGATCTGCACCCCCAGCGTGAATCCATCCAGTTGGAATACGCCGGGATCGTTCGGGGAACCTTCCTCAAAAAAGCGCTTCTCATAATCGGAAAGATGGGTTTTGCGATAACGGCCCACATATTCTCCCCGACTCACCACCACGGCTGTATTGTACACCTTTCCCTCCTGGAGCTCGGACATACCGAACACCAGAGTGCAGTTCTCCTCACGGGAAAGTTCCCGGAGTGCCGCCACGGAAGGTCCGGCCGGCACCGACTCCGCTTCCTGCGCTAAGGCTTCTCTGCTTTCACACAAGTAGCCGCTCAAACAAAGCTCTGGGAGTACGACTAGGTCACAGCGTGACCCTCGCACCCAGCGCTTTATCTTTTCCAGGTTTTTGGCTTTGTCCCGCTCCACAGCGTACTGTAAAAATCCCGCTTTGATGGGTTTCATCCTTACGCACCACCCTTATGGGAGTTTTACGGCTGAGACCAGCCCATACTGCGGCGGACCGCCTCATGCCAGCGGTCCAGATCCTGCTGGCGCAGGTCTTCTCCGTAGTGGGGAGTGAACACAGCGCTTTCCCGCCACAAAGAAGAAAGCTCCTCCAAGTCCTCCCACACTCCCACGGTGAGTCCGGCCATCATGGCGGAACCCAAAGCGGTGGTCTCCAAGCACTGGGGACGGCACACCTTGGAACCCAAAATATCCGCCTGATACTGCATCAGGAACCGACTGCGAGAAGCGCCGCCGTCCGCCCGGAGTTCAGGGATAAACACGCCGCTCTCCCGCTCCATGGCCTTCACCAGATCGCTGCTTTCCAGAGCGATGCTCTCCAACACTGCCCGGCACAGGTGGGCCCGAGTAGTACCCCGGGTGACTCCCAGCAAGGCGCCCCGGGCGTACATATCCCAGTAGGGCGCGCCCAAGCCGGTAAAAGCAGGCACAAAGCTAACACCTCCCGCGTTCTCCACAGTCTCGGCCAGCTGATCCGCTTCCTGAGCCGTTTTAATGAGCCCCAGCTCATCCCGCAGCCACTGAATGGCAGAACCAGCGTTGAAAGCGCTGCCTTCCAGAGCGTATGTGGTACGGCCATTCAGCTTCCAGGCGATGGTGGTCAGCAAGCCTTCCTTGGAGGCTACCGGTTTGTTTCCCGTATTCATCAGCACAAAGCAGCCTGTGCCATATGTATTCTTTGCCATGCCCTCTTTAAAGCAGCACTGGCCGAACAGAGCGGCATGCTGGTCGCCTGCCATGCCCGCGATAGGAATCTCCTCTCCCAGCACGTCGGGACTGCACATGCCCACGATCTCTCCGGACTCAGCCACTCTGGGCAACGCGCTGTGGGGGATCCCCAGCTCTTTCAGCATGGTGTCGTCCCACCGCAGTTTGTGGATATCAAACAACATGGTACGGGAGGCGTTGGTCACGTCCGTAACGTAGGACGCCCCCTCGGTGAGGGAATACACCAGCCAGGTATCGATGGTGCCAAAACGCAGCCGGCCTTTATCCGCCAGCTCCCGGGCAGCCGGAACGTTCTCCAGGATCCACTTCATTTTGGTGCCGGAGAAATAGGGGTCAATGATCAATCCAGTGGTATCGCGGATATAGTCCTCCATCCCGGCGGACCGGAGGCGTTCGCACTCCGGGGCGGTACGGCGGCACTGCCAAACGATGGCGTTGCACACGGGGATGCCTGTGACAGCGTCCCAGGCGACCGTGGTCTCCCGCTGATTGGTGATGCTGATCGCGGCAATGTCCCGGGCATGGACCCCGGCTTTTTCCACTGCCTGCCGCATGGCGTACAGAGTGGTTTGGAGGATCTGCACCGCGTCGTGCTCCACGTAGCCGGGCTGGGGATAGATCTGGGGGAATTCCCGCTGACCCATGCCTGCCACTCCTCCAAAGGCATCAAACAGCACCGCCCGGGAACTGGTAGTCCCCTGGTCGATGGAAAGAATATACTTGCCCACCATCATGGCTCATTCACTCCTTTTTATGACAGAACGCCGACCCACTTACCCAGCAGCCGCCGTACGATTCCTTCTCCCTTTCCCACAACGTGATAGCTTTGCAGCCAGGCGGGCTCGATCTTTTCCAGCACCACCTGGGGGCATTTGTACTGAGCGGGCTTTTTCTGCTCCCTCAAATCTTCCAGGATCTCGTTGTACCGGCGCACGGTGAGCTCCTCACAGTCGGGCCGCAGAGACTTATAGTTGCCGGGCTTAGAAAACTTAAAGGCATAGAGAAAATCCGCCCACACACCGTATTCCGTCAGATGGATATATTTGTCCGGCACATCCAGCGTCAACCGCACGGAGCCGGACACTTTGCCGCCTGTATTCTGCTTGCGGCCTTTCAATACGCCGAAAATGGGGCACTCGCACTTGAGGCCCAGCAGGTCGATCATGGCGTTGTATTCCCCCCGAAGGGTCAAGTTGGGCTTCGCGCGGTAAGTCTCCCCGGACTTGAGGATGCGCAGCACCAGCTTGGACTGATAAGTGATCACGATCATAAAATGCCGCCTTTCTCTTTTTCTTCTTTCTCCCTTTTCTTCCGTTCCTCTATCTCTTTCTTAGCCTGTTCAGGCGTTTTTACCGCCCAGTCGTACAGGAAGGTATCAAACTCGCCCCGGTCATTGGGCTTTACGAGGAACCGTTTCAAAATCGCTTCTTCTTCCAAACCTGTGCCGCCGTAAAAAGCGTCGGCAATGGCGCCGGCGATACAGGCCACCGTATCCGTGTCACACTTGACGCTGAACACATTGCGGATACAGCTTTCCCAATCCTCTGATTCGTAAAAGCACCGGATGGCAAGAGGCATGGTCCCCATGGCGGTGTCGTCGAACCGGCTGAAGGGCCTGTACAAACACAGGGGTTTTGTGATCATATAACCGAACTTTTTGTGCAGAAACTTCATCAATTCTTTTTTGGTGGCCCCTGTTCGGGCCACAAACACAGCCTCCGCAGTGGCCACTGCGGCTTTTACCCCTTCCGGGTGATTATGGGTAACGATGGAACTGAGCACGGCCTGCTCTTCCACCTCTTCCAAAGTGGGATAATGCCAGCCGATATAACTGACCCGCATAGCGGAACCGTTGCCGTAGCTGTTGTACCCCTTCTGAGAGGAGGCATTAAGCCAGTTCTTGAACATGGTGCCGTAGCCCACCCGATTGTACCGCTTGCCGAACAAGCTGTACGCCTTGGCGTAGGATGTGCCGGTGAGTACCGCGTATTTTGTGGCCACCGTCAGCACCGTGTCATCTGTGTACGCGCTCATGCCGCCGAAGAAATCTGTGGTCCGCCAATCGAAATCCTGAGGCCGGCTGAACTCAAACCGGGAACCCGCAATATCACCCAAAATCGCGCCGTACATACAGCGCCCCCCCTTTCCACGCAGTGGGGCACAGCCCCTTGATCCGCCGTACTTAACTTTCCGCGCCCTGTGAGGACTGGTTTTTCATTATGTTCTATCGCTTTTCCGAACCATCATGTCTCCGGAGGTAGTGGTGAACTGAATGTCAGCGCCTCCTGTTCGGTAAAGGAAGGTGCCCTTTTCCTCGGAGCCTGTGAAATCCGAACGGAACTTACCGGACATGGTGGAGTACGCAGCCTGGAAACCTTCCTCCTGGGGCAGAGCCAGATCCAGCACCCCAGACACAGACCGGAGATCCGCTTCCTTCAAACCAGCGGACAGATCCAAATACACCTGGCCGGAAATAGTCTCCACGGAGAGCTCCTGGCCCTGGCCGGAAAAATTCACATTCCCGGTGACTGTGGAGACCCCACAGACGCCCGTTTGGACCTGGTACAATTTCACCCCGCCGGAGGTGGTCTCAAGAGAAAGGTCCCCCGCCTGGCCCTGGGTCCACTGAACTTCACCGGAGACTGTGGACAGATGAACTTCTTCTCCCTGAATGGAAAGCAGGGACAGGTCCCCGGCAGCGGAGGTGATGTTCACCTCTTGAGCCGTGATCCCACTGACATCCACATTGCCGGTGGCGTTGCCGCAGGAGAATTCCTCCAGCTGAGAAAGCACCTCCCGTGGCACCTCCACTTCCAGCCGTTTTTCCAATCCCCGGAACATGCTCAAGGGAAGCAAACTGTGGTCCCACTGGATCTCCAGGGTGCTGCCGGAAGAAGTCATCCGGAAAAACTCCTCTTCCTCCAAGGGCCTGGTAGCGTATTCCGTCACTGTGATCATGGTTCCCTCACAGGGCTTCACATATACCGGGCCGTCCCCCCAGGCGATCCGAATCCCCTCCACAGAGCTGAGAGAGGGATCCCATGTGGCCTGGCGCTCATACGTCCACTGAGGAGAAGAACCCTTTGCCAGCTGTTCCAGGCCGAACCATTGAGTGGACTTTCCCACCGCCAGCACGCATCCTAAAAACAGGGCCGCCAGGGCTGCCGCTGCCCCGGTAAAAAACCAACGTTTTTTCACTGTTCTCTCCCCTTTTAAACCTATATACAGTATCTTACAATACCCGCTCCCGGCTGTCAATGGATTTCACCCGCCTGCCGCCAACAGGGTTTCTGAGGTGGAAAAAAGAAATTGTTTCCTACCCTATCTTATGCTATAATGAAGGCACCTTTCAGGCGCGCTGGGCGTCTGGGTTTTCCTGAGGGGAAAAATCACTTGAAATTGGGGATGCTCACTATGACCGATCTTGTCCTCTCGCTGCTATGCGCGGCGGGCTTTTTCCTGATCCTGCTGGAGGACCGTTTCCGCCTTTGGGCCACGGTAGCCTGCTATGGAGCCGCTTACCTTGTCTCCCTGGGAGTGGGGTGGATCGTTTCCAAGGTCCTGGGGCCCTCTTGGGCCGTGGCCGCGGGCGCATTGGTATTGTTCCTCGCGTCACTGGTCCTTTCCAAGAACAACCCCCTGCAAAAGTTCTACTTGGCAGTGTTGGCTCTCTCTTGCCATTTCTATTTAGAAGCCTATATTCCCCTGGCTCTGGGCGTGATGCCCTTTTCCACGGCTGGGGCTTTCGCCGGTTTCTTCACCCTGATTTCCCAGCTTCTTCTGGCGGCTCTGGTAGGGCTTTGTCTTTACCGGCCTTTCCATCACTTCAGCGACCGAGGGCCCTCCGCTTTTCTTGGGGGCATGTGTCTGATCCAGCTGGGCCTGTGCGCTGTGGCTAACGGCAAAGTGGATTTCCTGTTCCGGATGCATGTTCCGGCGGAACGGCTCTTTGCCTCCACTGTGCTGTTCATCGCGGTGATCTTTGTGTTCCGCTCGGTGTACCAGGCCGGCCGGTTCCGCCAGCGGGTCACCGAGGAAGCTGCCCGGGCTGCCATGCTGGACATGGAAGCTGGTGACTTTACCGATCTTCTGGCTGCTGTGAAGGAAGTGAAAGCTGCCCGGAAAGCCGGAGAATACGCTCTGGACACGGTAAATGTGATGCTTCAGGATGGCAATGGAGAAATGGTGCCCCGCTACGTCTCCATCTTCAAGAAAAACGGGAATGACGTGCCCATCCTGGCGGACTACAATGAGAATCCTTACTTAAACGCTGTGATCGCCACCAAAGCTGCTTTTGCCGCTCAGAATGGCATCTCTTTTGAAAGCAACGCCGTCATCGGCAGTACGCCCCTCCCCACGGTAGAATTGTGCGTCTTAGTCAACGACCTGCTCACCCGGGCCTGTTTGGACGCCTCCGCTTACGACGGGGACAAAAGGGTACGATTTACCGTTTTTCCTGGGGAGGACTCTCTCACCCTGGAAGCGGTGTATTCCGGGGAACTCCCTCAACAGAAGGGGTTCTCCTGGAAAGGAAAGAACCTGACCCAGCTTTTGGAATGGCTTTTTGACGAGGACGCCCAAACCCCGGACCAGCTCCACGGTTTGGAAAACGCCCAGGAGATCGTAGGCCGGTACAGCGGAAAACTTTCTGTCTCCGGCGCCCCGGGGGAAGTCATCCTCCATATGTCCCTGAAATTCTGATCTATTCCATACAACGATTCCGACGGCCTCCCCCAAGGCTGGGGAGCGCCGTCCTTTTATGAGCCGTCCTGGCTCGATACCCTACGGAAAGGAACGAAATGATCCTATGGAACACACTCATCTTGTCACCCCGGAGGTTCTCTCCGCTTTTGGCCTTGCTCCCACCTGTCCTGTCACCCCTTTGAAAGGCGGCCATATCAATGACACATTCCTGGTGGAGGACCAGGGGAAATTCACCCTTCAGCGGATCAACCGCTATGTGTTCCCCTCCCCGGAGAACATTATGGAAAACATCACTGGCGTCACGGAGTTCCTTCGGGAGAAGATCCTGGACCGTGGCGGTGATCCCGACCGGGAGACTCTAAACATTCGCCGTACCGTGGACGGTTCTGTCCTGTACAAAGACAAGGACGGGGAGCCCTGGCGGTGCATGACCTATGTAGACGGTGCTTCCTCCCGGGAGACCGTGGAAAATGCCGCCATGCTTCGGGAAGCCGGACGGGCTTTCGGGGAATTCCAGAAGCTGCTCAGCAGTTATCCTGCCCAAACCCTTCACGAGACTATCGTGAACTTTCACAACACCCCTGAACGCTACCGTCAGCTGATGGAAGCCGCCCAGAAGGATCAGGCGGGACGTCTGGCTCAGGTAGGACCGGAAATGGCTTTCGCCTCCCAGCGGGAAAAGGCCTGCGCGCTTCTCATGGATTTACTTCGTGAGGGGAAGCTTCCTCTGCGGGTGACTCACAACGACACCAAAATGAGCAACGTGCTCATCGACGATGCCACCGGGAAGGCTCTGTGCGTCATCGATCTGGACACGGTAATGCCCGGTCTGACCGCCTTCGACTTTGGGGACTCCATCCGGGCAGGCGCCACCACTGCCGCTGAGGATGAAGCAGATCTTTCCAAGGTACACTTTGATTTGGGACTGTTTGAGGCCTACGCGGAGGGATTCCTTTCCGCGGCAGGAGACGCTCTGACACCTCTGGAATTGGAGACTTTGCCTGACGGCGCTATCCTGATGACCTTCGAAGTGGGCATCCGTTTCTTGGCAGATTACCTAAACGGAGACGTGTACTTCCGCACCGCCTACCCGGAGCACAATCTGGTTCGGGCCAGGAACCAGTTCCGTCTAGTGGAGGAGATGGAACAGCAGCGCGCCGGCATGGATGAAATCATCCGGAAATATCTGTGATTTGTGGATCTTTGGGCCCTTCCTTCTGGATGGGCCTTTTTTATTGAGGTGAAATTTTGCCTCTTGTATTTTTGGCTGTCCAGTGGTATGGTTTAGGGGAACCAGCCCCTTGGGCTTTATTTTACTGAAAAATCAGGAGGAGTTTTTCCATGAAGATCGCAGTTGTAGGCGCGTGGCATGTGCATACCCACGATTACGCCACCTCCATCCAGAAGAATCCCAAATCTGAGCTTTGCTGCCTGTGGGACGACAACGAACAGCGAGGCAGATCCATGGCTGAGACCCTGGGAGTTCCCTTCCAGCCGGATTTGAACGCCATTTGGGCTGACAGCACCATCGACGGCGTGCAGATTACCACCGCCACCAACCAGCACAAAGAAGTACTTCTGGCCGCTGCTAAGGCCGGTAAACATATCTTCACCGAGAAGGTACTGGCCCTGACCAACGAGGACGCCCAGGAGATCGCTGAGGCGGTAAAGAAAAGCGGCGTCAAGTTCACCATTTCCTATCCTCACAAGACTCAGTCTCCCATTAAGGCTGCCAAGGCTTTGGTGGACAGCGGCAAGCTGGGACAGATCACTTACGCCCGGGTGCACAACTACCACAACGGCAGCGTAGCTCCCCAGGCGGACGGTTCCCTGGGCTGGCTGCCTCCCCATTTCTATGATGCTGAGCAGACCGGCGGCGGCGCCATGATGGATCTGGGCGCTCATCCCATGTACACCCTGCACTGGTTCCTGGGCGAGCCCAAGTCTATCGTCTCCCAGTTCACGGAAGTGACCCACCGGGGCGTGGAGGACAACGCTGTGTCCGTCATCGAATTCGAAGGCGGCGCCATCGGCGTGTCTGAGACCGGCTTCGTCACAGGCGGCAATGGCTACCTTCTGGAAATGAGCGGCACTCAGGGCGCTCTGCTGGTCCACAACGACAAGCTGGAATACAGCTGCCCTGAGACGGACGGCAAAGTGGTTGAGATGACCGACCTGCCCGCTCCCTCTCCCCTGCCCATCCATGCCTGGATCGACGCCTGCTGTGGGGAAGGTGAAGCCCCCAACGGCATCGACGACGCAGTGGCCCTGACCAAGTTCATGGTGGGTGCCTATGAGTCCTACACCACGGGCAAAAAGTACCTGTTCTAACAGAAAATCAGCGCGCAAAAAGGACCTCCCCATAAGGGAGGTCCTTTTCTTATGCATTCTGAAACTTACTGAACTTTCTTTACGCCGAAGCTGGTCTGCTGGCCGTTCACATCCCACTGAGCGGTGTAGCCGTCCAGGGCGTCGTAATGGCAAGCCTCACCCAGCACGTCGTGGAGGATAGATGCCTCGTTGTCACGGAGCACCTGGGCGATCTTCTCGCTGCCCTGGTGATAGACCTCAATGTGGTCGGTGACGTTGAAGCCAGCGTCCTTCCGCATGGACTGGAGCTTGCTGACGATCTCACGGACGAAGCCTTCCTCTACCAGCTGGTCATTGAGGGTGGTATCCAGCACCACGGTGAGGCCCCGGTCAGAAATGGAAGTGAAGCCTTCCTTCTGGGCGGTCTCGATGAGCAGCTCCTCGGCAGTGAGGGAGATCTCCCCATCGGAGAGGGTCACCTTCAGTTCGCCGGTGGCATCCAGTTCTTTCTTAGCGGCGGAGCCGTCCAATTCCTGGAGCACATTCCGCAGCTCGCCCAGCTTCTTGCCCAGCTTCTTACCCAGCAGCTTCAGCTGGGGCTTGAAAGTGTAGGCGGTGAACTGGGACATATCCTGAAGGAAGGTGAGCTCCTTCACGTTCAGTTCCTGCTTGATGATATCCTGATACAGCTCGCCCAGGCCCTGGTCCGCATCGGTGTACAGGTTCTGGAGGGGCTGACGATTCTTGATGTTGGCCAGGTTCCGGGCGGCACGGCCCAGGGTAACTACCCGCAGCACTTCGTCCATATCGGCTTCCAGCTGCTTGTCCACACGGGAAGCGTCGTACTCGGGATACAGGCACAGGTGGACGCTCTCGGGTGCGGTCTCGTCCACGGAGCACACCAGGTTACGGTAGATCTCCTCGCTCATAAAGGGCACCATGGGAGCGGCTACTTTGGCGGTAGTCACCAAAGCAGTGTACAGGGTCATGAAGGCAGCGGTCTTGTCGTCGCTCTCCTCCTGGGCCCAGAAACGCTCACGGCTGCGGCGCACATACCAGTTGCTCAGCTCGTCCACAAAGTCCTGGAGGATGCGAGCGGCTTCCGGCACTTTGTAGGCGGACAGGTTCTCATCCACGCCCTTGACAGCGGTGTTCAGACGGGACAGCAGCCACTTGTCCATAACCGTCAGTTTGCAGTCCTCCAGCTTATGCTGGGCGGCGTTGAAGTTGTCGATGTTGGCATAGAGCACAAAGAATGCGTAGGTGTTCCACAGAGTGGAGAAAAACTTTTTCTGGCCTTCGATGACAGCCTTCTCATGGAACCGGCTGGGCAGCCAGGGAGCGGAATTGGTGTAGAAGTACCAGCGCAGAGGATCGGCGCCGAACTTCTTCAAAGCCTCCATGGGGTCCACGGCGTTGCCCTTGGACTTGGACATCTTCTGGCCGTTCTCATCCTGGACCAAGCCCTGGACCAGCACGTTCTTAAAGGGAGACTTGTGGAACAGCAGGGTGGAGATAGCCAGCAGAGAATAGAACCATCCACGGGTCTGGTCCACGGCCTCGGAAATGAAGCTGGCGGGGAACTGCTCCTCAAACAGCTCTTTGTTCTCAAAGGGATAGTGATGCTGAGCGAAGGGCATGGAGCCGGAGTCGAACCAGCAGTCGATCACCTCGGGCACACGGTGCATCTGCTTACCGCAGTGGGGGCAGGTGATGGTCACCTGGTCCACATAGGGGCGGTGGAGCTCGATGTCATCGGGACAGTTGGGGGACATCTCTTTCAGCTCAGCGATGCTGCCGATGGCGTGGCGGTGTCCGCACTCGCACTCCCAGATGTTCAAGGGGGTGCCCCAATAGCGGTTACGGCTGACAGCCCAATCCTGAACGTTCTCCAGCCAATCCCCGAACCGGCCCTTGCCGATGCTCTCGGGCAGCCAGTTGACGGTGTTATTGTTGGCGATCAGCTCGTCCTTCACGTCGGTCATCTTGATGTACCAGGACTCCCGAGCATAGTAGATCAGAGGGGTGTCGCAGCGCCAGCAGAAGGGATAGCTGTGCTCGAACTTGGGAGCGGAGAACAGCAGGCCACGCTCATCCAGGTCTTTCAGGATCTCCTTGTCAGCGTCCTTGCAGAACACGCCGGCCCATTTGGTCTCGGCGGTCATCTGGCCTTTGCCGTCCACCAGCTGTACCAGGGGCAGACCGTATTTCCGGCCCACCTTGGCGTCGTCCTCACCGAAGGCGGGGGCGATATGCACCACGCCGGTACCGTCGGTCAGAGTGACATAGTCGTCACAGACCACGTACCAGCACTTCTCCTTGGGGCTGACGAAATCGAACAGGGGCTCATACTCTTTGCCTTCCAGGTCGGCGCCCTTGTACTGTTCCAGAACAGTGTACTCACCCTCTCCCAGCACGGTGTCGCACAGGGCGGCGGCCAGGTAATAGGTCTCCCCTTTGCTTTCCACCTTTACGTAGTCCTCGCCTGCGTTGACGCACAGGGCCACGTTGGAGGGCAGGGTCCAGGGGGTGGTGGTCCAGGCCAGGATGAAGGCGTCCTCGTCCTTGCACTTGAACTTGGCAACGGCGGAACGTTCCTTCACGTCCTTATAGCCCTGAGCCACTTCGTGAGAGGACAGAGGGGTCCCGCAACGGGGGCAGTAAGGGACGATCTTGAAGCCCTTGTAGAGAAGGTTCCGGTCCCAGATCTGCTTTAAGGCCCACCACTCGGACTCGATAAAGCTATTGTCGTAGGTTACGTAGGGGTGATCCATGTCGGCCCAGAAACCTACGTCCTTGGAGAAATCCTCCCACATGCCCTTGTATTTCCACACGCTCTCCTTGCACTTGTCGATGAAGGGAGCGATGCCGTATTCCTCGATCTGCTCTTTGCCATTGATGTGGAGCAGTTTTTCCACTTCCAGTTCCACCGGCAGACCATGGGTATCCCAACCGGCTTTCCGGGGGACCATTTCCCCCTTCATGGTGTGGAACCGGGGGAACAAGTCCTTAAAGGACCGGGTCTGCAAATGACCGATATGGGGCTTGCCGTTGGCGGTGGGAGGACCGTCATAGAAGGTGTAGGAGGGCTGGCCTTCCCGCTCCTTCACGCTCTTCTCGAAGATGTGGTTCTCTTCCCAGAATTTTACCGTTTCCTGCTCCCGCTCCACAAAATTCAAATTGGTGGAGACTTCTTTGTACATGCTCATTCCTGCCATCCTTTCTCTGCGTTGCGGAATCGGCACTAAAAAAAGCCCACGTCCCGGGTAAACGGGACGAAGGCTTGCTTCGCTATACCACCCATTCCGACATATCCAACAATACGCGCCCCGATAACGGCGGGGTACCGGCTCTGCTTACTAGACGTTCCCCATCAGGGAACGAGGTTGGGCTGGCGGCTCAGGAGGGATACAGGTCTCGTTTTCCGCGCCGGCTCACACCTGCCGCCGGCTCTCTGAAGCGTGGAACGTCCCGTTTGTCTCCTTCATTGCCTTTTCAGTGATTTATCGAAAAACATTCTAGCACAGCCACCCGGCAAAGTCAAGGGAATCGGGGAGAACAAACGCCATTCCTGCCGTGAATTACCTGCCGGTATCACAGCGTTTCCAGCTTCACACGGAACGAAATGCTTCTGGGGGTCTTCATCCCGTCGAACTGGATGACGTGGGCGCCTTTCTCCAGGTCCGCTCCCAGCACGATGCCTTCCCCAAAAAGGAAATGCCGCACCCGCTGTCCCTGCGCCAGCGCGGACACGTCCTCCGGCGGCAGGGAAAGCTGGCTGTGACGGATATACTCCTGGGCTTCCCGGATCAGTCCCTCTTGGGGCGGCTGGACATAAGACAACAAGCTTTGATCCATGTCCAGGATAAACCGGGAAGGGTACCGGGGAGAACCATCAAAGTTCCGGCCGTCCGCCTGAGAGAGATACAGCCCTCGTTCTGCCCGGGTCACCGCCACAAAAGCCAGACGGCGTTCCTCCTCCATAGCGGGAAGAGTGCGCACCTTCCGGGAGGAGAAGATCCCCTCATTCATGGCGCAGAGGAACACATAGGGGAACTCCAGGCCCTTAGCGGCATGGACAGTCATCATCTTTACCCGGTCACCGTGCTCCCCTGTATCGGCGTTGGTGAACAAGGCCACGTGGTTCAGATAGTGGGGCAAGGTGACCTCCTCCCCGCAAGTGGTCTCGTACTCGTACACCGACTGTTTCAGCTCCGCCAAATTGTCCAGCCGCTCCTGGCTGCCTTCCGTGCGGAGCATGGTCTCGTAGCCGCTCTCGTTGAGCAGAGCGGATAGCACCTCGGAGACAGGGCGGCCCTCATAGCTCTGGGAAAAGTCTCGGATCAAGCTGATGAACTGCCGGGCCTTAGTGCCCTGGAACAGGGGGCCGTCCACGTTTTCCTCCAACGCCTGAAACAGGGAACACCCAGCGGCTTCCGCGGCCTCCTGCAAAAAGGCCATGCGCCGTTTTCCCAGATTCCGCTTGGGAACGTTGGCAATCCGACGGAAGGATAGGTCGTCCTTAAAGGCGATCATCCGCAGGTAGCTCAAAGCGTCTTTGATCTCCATCCTGTCAAAGAACTGGACCCCGCTGTAAATAGTATAAGGGATCTGCTTTTGCAGGAACACCTCCTCCACCGCTCGCGTCACGTAGTGGGCCCGGTAGAGCACCGCCATATCCCGGTAAGGCACTCCCTGGCTGTGGAGTTCTTCCATTTGAGAAACCATCCACAGGGCTTCCGCCTCCTGGTTCTCTGAAAAAAAGCACACAACCGGCCCGCCGGAAGGCAGTTTGGGAAGCAAGTCCTTTTTCATCCGGTGCTGATTCTTGGCGATAAGGGAATTGGCCGCCCCCAGGATCTCCGGGGTGGAACGGTAATTCTCCATCATCATGATGGTCCTCACGTTGGGAAAGGCCTTGTCAAAGTCCAGCAGGAACTTCACATCGGCGCCCCGCCAAGTGTAAATGGTCTGGTCCGGATCTCCCACAATGAACAAGTTCTTGTGGTAACCGCAGAGCACTTCCATCAAGTCGTATTGCAGCTGGTCGATATCCTGGAACTCGTCGATCATGATGTACTCCAGCCGCTGCTGCCATTTCAGGCGGATGTCCGGGTGCTCCTGGAATATGTAGAGGGAAAATTTGATCAGATCGTTGTAATCCAGGCCGAAGCATTTCTTCTCCTGGTACAGATACCCGTAGAAGATAATGTCGTCCGCCGCTGTGGCCTGGTCATACTTTTCTTTCAAGGTCTCCAGGGACATGGTGAGCATGTCCTTGTAATACTCCGGCTCCTTATTTAGCTTGCGGATCTCGATCATGTCACGGGCGTCGGAGAAAGTCCTGTCCCGCAAGGTGAGACCCCGCTCCTCATAGATGATCTGAAGCATGGCATCGATGTCCCCGTTATCCAGCACCAGGAAACTTTTGGGGTACTGGACCGCGTGGCTGTCTTCCTGAAGTATGGACACGCAGAATCCGTGGAAAGTGTTGATATAGCCGGTGTCATTGTCCCCGGTGAGCTGGTGGATACGCTGGCGCATCTCATTAGCGGATTTATTGGTGAAGGTGACGCACAGAATATTCCCCGGCAGGATGCCCAGCTCATTGACCAGGAACGCGAATCTATGGGACAGAGCACGGGTCTTTCCCGAACCCGCGCCGGCGATCACTCGCACGAACCCCTCCGTAGCGGTCACCGCTTCCCGCTGAGCGCTGTTGAGTCCTTCCAGAATCTCCATGGCTGCCCCTCCAAACAGAACGTTTGTTTTATTATACCAGTATATAGCGGGGGTTACAAGAGGAAGTTCCCATTCAGCAAGCAAAAACGTACTCTTCCCCGCAAAAAGAGGACCCCACTCTCGTGAGGTCCTCCAAACACATTTCAGGTTTTGATGGGATTTACTCCGTAACTTCCACGACCACGTTCTCGCAGAAGCTCCTCAGGATGCTTGCCGCGTGAGAACGCTGAGCGCCGCCGGTGGGGTTAATGGTCCCGTCGCCGTTGCCGTTGATCAGGCCCTTACCGTTGGCCCAGGTCAAAGCGGTCTCGGCCCAGTCGCTGACCTTGCCCGCGTCGGTGAACTCACTCAAGTCAGTGTCGACGGTCAGGTCGTACTTCTTATATTTGGCGTAATTGTACATCATCTGAGCAAAGGTCTCGCGGTCGATAGCTATGGTGGGACGGAAGGTCTCGTCCTCGTACCCGGCAACCACACCGTTTTCCACGGCCCAGGTAATGGCCTTGGCGTACCACTCGTTGGTCACATCGGTGAACTTATCGGTCAGCTTCTCCACCTCAGGCTGACCCTCCAAATTGTAGAGGATCTGCACCACAGTGGCACGGTCCAGAACAGCACCAGGCTCAAACTTGTTTTCGCCAGTGCCTGCCATCAAATTATTGAAATAGGCATAGCGAACAGCGGCATAGTACCACTGGTCCTTAGCCACATCGTCAAAGGGCAGAGGATTGATGGTCTCATCCAGCACCTGGGCGATCAGACTGTGACCATAAGCATTGGGATGATAGTCCAGAGTGTAAGACTCCACAGATGTAAAGTAAGCGTTGCAGGGATTCTTCTCCGCCGCCTGGAACGCAGAGTAAACATCCACCACGGTGCAGGCCTTGGTAAGGTCGGGCATGCTGTTGATAACCGTGTTCAGAGCGGCCACGCCACTGTTGAATCCATTATTGAGAGCGATGGCATAGGCGCCAAACTCGGTGCCTTCCAACTCTTTGGCCAAGAATGCGTAAGGATTGTACTGGGTGGTAAGGATGATGGAGGCAGTGGAGTTCACAGCCTTGATGCTGACGATGGTCTCGATCATGGTATTGGAGAAGGTTTTCAGCGCTGCTTCAGCCTCGGCAGAGTCCGCAAATCCTCCCAGATAGACCAGGATGTTCCCCAGCAAAGTGATATCGCCCGCAGCCAGCTTCTGCTGGATCTGTTCAGCGGTCAGCTGAGCGTCAGGTTCTTTGCCCTCATTGTATTTCTTTGCGGCATAACTGTACAGAGCATTCATCAGATCATTGCCGCCCACCGTGATGGTGATAATGTCAGCGGAAGCAATGTCGGTGAGGTTGCCTTTGATGGTTTCCCCAAGGGATCCCACGGTGGCGCCGTCCTCAGCCAGATTCACCAAGGTATAACCGCAGGTGTCGGCCAGCAATTCGGGGAATGCTTGACCCTCTTCAACGCCGTATCCGGAGGGGATACTGTCACCCAAAGCCACATAGGTCTTGGGAGTCGTCGTCTCTTCCGCGCTGGCAGTCAGGGGGATCATGCACAGCACCATGCACAAGCACAGAAGCATTGCCAGGATTCTCTTTCTCATTTTGTTTCTTTCCTCCTTCTTGAAATAAATAATAGATAGCGACAATGCCGTCACAGCGTTTCGGAAAAAAGGCCACTCCTAAAAGCCTGCGGCACGTCTCCATCTTGACCAGGCATTTTCGCCCAGACTATTTACTTTATTTAATACCACACCTGCGGTGGACAGGTCGCGCCCTGGGCAGCGGGCTTCGCACCCACCGTTCTATACACCAGCACACGTCGGCGTCGCTATGAGGTATTTTAATTATTATAGCATACAAATTCTTATTTTCCATCCCCTGTACTTGGAATAAATTGGATAAATTTTCTTGTTTTTCTTTTGCCAGAAAGCCGGATCCTTCTTAATTTTCAGAAAGGGTATTGCGCTATTCGCACCGGCAGAGTATAATAGTTTCCACGGGAATGAAGTGCTCCCTTGGGAAACCTAAACCGCTTTTTAAGCTGATGACTTCTGCGAGACATTCTATTTTTCGCAGAAAGGCATCAGCTTTTTTGCGTCCTAAGGAGGAAAAATCATGTTGACATCTCTGGCGTTCATCTTTCTGGTGGGATTGGCCATGGCGGCTATCTGCCAGCGTCTGAAACTGCCCCGGATCATCGGAATGCTTGTGACCGGCATCGTTCTGGGGCCCTACGTACTGGATCTGCTGGACCCCTCTATTCTGTCCATCTCCGCGGAACTGCGGCAGATGGCTCTGATCATCATCCTGCTGAAAGCGGGACTGTCCCTGAATCTGGCCGACCTGAAAAAAGTGGGCCGTCCCGCCGTTCTCATGGCCTGCGTACCTGCCAGCTGTGAGATCCTTGGATTCGTTCTGTTCGCCCCCCTGGTGCTGGGGATCACCCGCACAGAGGCAGCTGTCATGGGCTCGGTGTTGGCAGCGGTATCGCCGGCAGTGGTGGTACCGCGAATGGTCCAGCTGATGGAGAGCAAATACGGCACCGGCAAAAGTATCCCCCAGCTCATCATGGCGGGGGCATCCTGTGATGACATTTTCGTCATCGTGCTGTTCTCCACTTTCGTGGGAATGGCTCAGGGAGGCAGCGCTAACCTGATGGATCTGGCCTCTATCCCTGTCTCCATCGTTCTTGGCATTCTTCTGGGAGCTGCCGCTGGGTTTCTCTTGAGCCTGTTTTTCGAGACCGCCTACGCTCACAAGCACTACGTGCGAAACAGCATGAAAGTCATCGTGGTGCTGGGGACCGCCTTTCTGCTGATGGCCGTGGAGACATGGCTGGAAGGGATCGTCTCCCTGTCTGGTTTGCTGGCAGTGATGAGTATGGCCTGTGTTATCAAACTGAAAAGCGCCCCCTCTGTATCCTTCCGACTTTCGGAAAAATTCGGAAAACTATGGCTGGCTGCGGAAGTGATCCTGTTCGTTCTCGTGGGTGCCGCTGTGGATATCCGCTATACCCTGGACGCGGGCATCGCTGCTGTGGGGATGATTCTGATCGCTTTGGCGTTCCGTTGTGTGGGCGTGACCCTCTGCCTGCTAAAAACTCCCTTAAATAAAAAAGAGCGGCTGTTCTGTATGATCGCCTATCTGCCCAAAGCCACTGTGCAAGCGGCTATCGGCTCTGTCCCCCTGGCCATGGGCCTGCCCTGCGGTCAGATTGTACTCTCCGTAGCAGTATTAGCCATTCTCATCACAGCGCCTTTGGGGGCTATTGGCATGGATGCCACTTACAAAAAACTCCTCACTTTGGAGGAGAACGCCTGACCCCCCATACACGAAAAACCGCCGATCACTCTGCTGTCAGAGGCCGGCGGTTTTCTTCTATGTGGTATGGATGTGGAATCAGGATATTTTTTTCAACAGCAGATGATGATAAAACGCCACTTCACGGAAAGGAGAGCGCTCCTCCACCTGAGTTTCTAAAAGAAACATATCATTCAGCCAGCTTTCTTTCTCTTTGAACTCATTGCGCTGCAAGCCAAAAAAAGTCCGGATCCCATAAACATGGTCTATCTGAAACCGTCCGGAAAGATACCCATCCAGTTCTTCACGATCATACTCACGGATCTGCCCGAAATTTTCGGAAATGGTGTCCTCCCCCCGGAGCAAGGCCATGGCTGCGGCAGTATCGTTCTCAAATACCGCTTTCTGCATCACCTTTCCCAGTTTGTTGTGCTTCACAAGGGACAATTCACCCTGCTCTTTTAGCAGCCGGTGAAATTGCGTCAAAAGCCCTTCCCGGTCCTGCACGTACTCCAGCACATTATGACACAAAATGACGTCAAAGGATTTTTCCGGCAGCGAAGCAAGCCACCGGGCGTCTCCCTCCACTTGACAATATGAGTCTTGCCCCACCTGAAACGTCAGCATGTCCCGATTGGGTTCCACAGCAACGACGCGATTCTTTTTCGCAAGATGAGCCGCTGTCAGTCCAAAACCACTGCCAAAGTCCAAAATATCTTTTCCTTGGTACTCCAAATGATTCCACAAAAGCATATAAAACAATTTTCCCCAGGGAGCGTTTACAGTTCTCCAATACGCGGGTATATTCATGAAAAGCCTCTTTCTTATTCATTGTTTGCGCATCATACGACAATAAAGGTTAAAAGCTTTACGAAGTATCTATAATCCACTATTTTTCTGGATATATCATTTTCAATGATGTAAAGTAAAATTGCTTTCATCCACTGTCATTAGTGCTTAAACACGCTTCAACGGGAAATACACGGAATAAGCCTCATATCCCACCTGGTAGAGAGGGATAAAACGGATGCCCCGCTCCTGGCCCACAGTCTTGAAGGTGTCCCGCCAGGCGCCCCATTCCCGTTCTCCGTCGTGAACGAGAACGCTGGCAGCGTCCCCTTCCACCACCAACTGACGTTCCTCCTCGCACAGACCTGCCAAGGTCACAGGACCGTACAGGAACGCCACGGTGTCAGGGTCTTCCGGAAGGCTCCAAGTAGTGATGCCCATGGGCATTTCCATACGGACCACATCCCCGTTCTGCCACACACGACGCAGGGAAACGAATCCACTACCCGGTTTGACCCTCACTTCTTCCCCATCGTTAACAGTGACCACAGCCTCACCTTGGACCCACCAAGGTGTCCGAAGATTCAGGGTGAACTCTACCGGAGCATCTGTCTCCACGGTGATGACCTCCGCCCGACAGTCGGGATGGTGAGGGTACTTGGCTGTGTTCTCGTGGATATTCTGCCGAGCGCTGGAAGTACTGGAAAGATGGAAGCTCCCCGTAAGGGTGTCCCGGGTCATGGAAAGACGTACCGGCTGCCCCTTCACTTCCACCTTTGCGGTAAAATTGAAATACTGGGCCAGATACAGTTCCTCCCCCTCCTGGTAGAGAATGTCCCGTTCCCAGGAAGAATTCCCCTGGACCAGGGTACCGTGGCAGCAGAAAAAGTCGTTGGTCTCGCTGGCCCAGCCTTTTTTAGAACCAGGGGCCAGGGGCAGGAAATAGGTGAGCAACCCTTCGTCAGGAGTGTCGTAATGCTGGCCGTTGGTCTTGAACCGCTGCCAGTAAGCCTGGGCCATCAAACCGTTGTAGATACCCATTTCAATGTAGTCGGCATAGCGGGCATCTTTGGTCCACCGGAACAGGTAGTCCGCAAGACGGAGCATGTTGTACACGGTGCAGTATTCTTGGTTCTTGTCCCCCAGCCGCGCTCCCAGGAATCCTTTGGCGGACCAGACTTCACCACTTGTTTGACCGCCGGTGGCGTACTGGCCCCGCTGATCCACCGCCAGTTTCCAATAGGCTTCCACGATATCCCGCCAGCGCTGCTCCCCGGTAACTTCATAGGCTCTGGCGCAGCCCAGGACCTCCGGAATGGTGGTATTGGCGTGCATGTTGGTGAGCACATCCTTCCCCTCCAAGAGAGGATCGAACAGACGGTGACGGTAGTAGCGGTCCATCAATTCCCGATACTTGTCCTTGCCTGTGTGGTCCAACAGCTGGACCCAGATCTCCAACATGCCTCCTGTTTCAAAGTCCAGGATATCGTCAAACTGTTCCCGGGTAAACGTGCCGGACCACTGATAGAACCAATCCGCGAAACGGTCGGCCACTTCCAGAGCTTCCTGATTTCCCGCCAGCTCGTACATGTCCACCAGACCCATAAAGGTCTTGTGGAGGTTGTACTGGGGCGCCCAGACCTGTTTGCCCCGGGCGATCCAGTGGAGGTATTTCTCCGGGATGGAACCTGCCCACTGGCCGCCGTTCTCTTCCTGGCAAAGGGCCAACTCATGGACAATGGCGTCCGCCTTGGCTTTGATTTCCCCGTCCCCCGTTGCGTGATACCGCATGGCTGCCGCGGAAAGCCAATGACCCAGAAAATGCCCTCGAAGCTGGCAAGCCTGAGCTTCCCACCCCCCGTGAATGCCCTCCGGCAAATAAGGCGTGGTAAACCGGCCCGCTTCCAATTCAAAATTCAGCAGCAGGTTTTCCGATTTCAGATCCATCATATACTTGCGGTTCCGGCGTTCCCGGCGAAGAAGTTCTTCTTCCCGCAGGGTCATGTCCGGACCCCAAATATTTTTCAACATTTTCCAACTCCACCTTTCCAAAAACTCTTTGATCCCATTTTACACGAAATCAACGGAAAGGCAACCGCTTTTTCTCTCCTATACCGCCTCAAGAGTAAAATGCACAAAAATCGTGCAAACACTCTAAATTATAACTTTTATCTCCTTGGCATCTTGTGGGTTTTATGGTATGATTAAGAAGTTAACTTTTAAATATATCCTATGTTTTTCCACATCATTGCCTAAGGAGGAACACTATGTCGGAAACCACTTTTAAATTGTATCAAAACTCTAACGGACCTGAGATCGGCACAGCTTCAGCGCCGGTCATAGAACAGGATGGCCTATACTTTAAAGACTTGGCAAGGACCGGTGAATTGCTCCCCTACGAGGACTGGCGTTTAGACGCCGACACACGAGCCAAAGACCTGGCTTCCCGGCTGAGTGTGGAAGAAATCGCCGGGCTGATGATGTACTCTCCCCACCAGATGGTGCCCGCTTTGCCAGGCGGACCTTTTTCCGCCACCTACGGCGGGAAATCCTTCCCGGAAAGCGGGAAAGACCCCTGGGATCTCTCAGACCAGCAAGTCCTGCTTTTGGAGCGGGACCACATCCGCCATGTGCTGGCTATGAAACTGCAAAGCGCGGAAGTAGCCGCCAAATGGAGCAACAACATACAGCGGGCCGCAGAAGAACTTCCCTGGGGCATCCCAGTGAACGTGTCCAGTGACCCCCGGCACGGCGCTTCCCAGGCAGGAGCCGAATTCAAAAGCGACGGCAGCGATGTCTCCAAATGGCCCGAGGGCCTGGGCATTGCCGCCACTTTCTCCCCCCAAGTGTGCCGAGAACTGGGAGAAGCCATCTCAAAAGAATACCGAGCTTTGGGCATCACCACAGCCCTTTCTCCCCAGGTAGACCTGGCCACTGAGCCCCGGTGGATGCGCTTCGAGGACACCTTTGGCACCAATCCGGACCAGGTGACCGAGCTTGGGAAAATCTACTGCGACAGCTTGCAGACCACCCAAGGCAGCCCGGACGGCTGGGGAAAGGATAGCGTATGCGCCATGGCAAAGCACTGGCCCGGGGGCGGCCCCTGTGAAGGCGGCCGGGACGCCCACTACGCTTTCGGCAAATACGCCGTGTATCCGGGGGATAATTTCAAGGACCATTTGCGTCCCTTCCTGGAAGGCGCTTTCCAGCTGGACGGCCCTACCAAGTCTGTTTCCGCCGTCATGCCTTACTATACCGTTTCCTGGGACCGAGACGTAAAAAACGGCAAGAACGTAGGCAACTCTTACAGCGAGTATCTCATCAAAGACTTGCTGCGCCACACCTACCACTATGAGGGGATCGTCTGCACCGACTGGGGCATCACCGGGGATCCCGCGCCTGTGATCGACTCCTTTGGCAGCCGATGCTTCGGGGTCGAGGATCTCACCGAGGCCCAACGCCATCTGCTGGCCATTGAGAACGGTGTAGACCAGTTCGGCGGCAACAGCAACATTGTGCCCATTCTGGAAGCCTACCAGCTAGGCTGCGAAAAGTACGGGGAAAAAGCCATGCGGGCTAGGATGGAGGAATCCGCTGTACGTCTGCTGAAGAACATCTTCCGGTGTGGTCTCTTCGAGAACCCCTATCTGGACCCAGAGGAGAGCAAGGCGATCGTGGGCTGTGAAAAGCTGGCCCAGGCCGGTTACCAGGCCCAGCTCCAATCTGTGGTCATGGTGAAGAATCAGCAGGTCCTGCCCATCCCGGATAAGAAAAAGGTGTACATCCCCACCCGGAAGATCAAGGCCCGGAAAAACTTCTTCCGTGGCATGGACCCAGAGCGGGAGGTAGTCCCGGCGGAGAAAAGCCTGGTGAAAAAATACTATCAATGGGTGGACGCCCCTGAAGATGCGGACTTTGCCCTAGTGTTTATCGAGAGCCCTCTGTCCGACGGTTATTCCCAGGAGGACGCGGATCAAGGCGGCAACGGCTACGTGCCTGTGTCCCTCCAGTATCGGCCCTATGTGGCCGAGCACGCCCGGGAAGTAAGCGTGGCCGGGGGAGATTTCCGGGAGAACTTCACTAACCGGAGTTACAAGGGTAAAACCGGCACTGCTGCCAATGAATCTGACTTAGACTTGGTACTGGACACCAAAGCCGCCATGGGAGACAAGCCAGTGATCGTCTGCCTGCGAATGCACAATCCCACGGTGCTCTCTGAGCTGGAGCCTTCCGCAGACAGCATCCTCATCGACTTCGGCGTGCAGACTCAAGCCATTTTCGACCTGGTGTCCGGAAAAGCCGAACCTTCCGGTCTGCTGCCGGTAGAACTGCCCGCCAACATGGAGACCGTGGAACGCCACTGTGAGGACCGCCCCTTTGACATGGAAGTGTACGTGGACCAGGCGGGAAATGCCTACGGCTACGCCTTTGGCCTGAACTGGAACGGCGTCATCCAGGATGAGCGGGTCACCCGCTACCCCAAACGGAAGTAAGGGGCTCCACTGCTTTTGAAAAAGGCCGCCGGGCCAGCCGGTCAGCCTCTTTAATGCCAGAACAATATAAAAAGCGCCGCGTCCGCGGCAGGATAACGGAGGGAACTTTATGATCTTCCAGCCAAATTCCCACGACTTGACCCTTTCCTCTTGGGGGCCTTATTCTCAGAAGTATGCCGGTATTTCCCATGTGGCGGACCCGGACCAGGGTGTCCGTTTTGACCTGAGCGTGTTCCCCGGGCTGTACCGCCGCAAAGTGGAAGTACCCAACGTGATGGTGGAAGGCAATTACCACATCTGGGAGGCGAGCCCGGACTTGACCTATTTTTCCACCCGCCACGAGATTGAGGAAAAAGACCGGGTCTACTGCGATGTCTCCTACGGAAAACTGGACGAGGACGCCTACCTGATCCGGGCAGAGTGCGTCAACCACAGCGATGACATCCAGAACCTGGTGCTTCACTATATGGCGTCTATCCAGTTTCCCGCTATAAAAACCGGCTGGAACTCCCAAGAAGCGCCCCCAGTTCAATGGACCCTGCCGAAAAACTGTCTGTACTGCCGGGCTGTGGATTATCTTCGATTTACCCGGGAGTCCGCCCTGCCTACCGACTCTTTGGTCACCGATGGCAAACGACCCAACGAAGTGCGGGGCATTGACTTTTCCGGCGGCTCGGCAGTAAAACTCCAAGCAGCTAATGGTGAGCAAATAGATTACGTTTTGGATCATCCCCACAGTTTTTCCCGTCCCGTTCTGGCGGTGCGCTACCAAAGCTCTCAGTCCTGCGTTTTGACCACAGAAGGGGACGGCTTCTATGCAGAGGGGGACCTTCCCGTCCAAGAACAGCTGGCCATTGCTGTCTTGCCGGTGTCCCAGTATCAAAGCGGGGAAAAACTGTCCTTTACCCTGTGGGTAAAGGAAGGCTCTCTGGTGGTGGACAGTCTCATTCTCTGTGAAGAAGAGGACGCCGCCTCTCTGAACTGCTGCCCCACCCCAGGCCCTCATGTTCCCCAAGTGTGGGAGCTGGGTTCGGACACGCCTTTGGATCAGAATGCCTCCACCATGCTCCCTCTGTTCAAAGACGCGGCAAAGGATCCGGACACCAGCCGCAATATCCTTATTTTGAAATACCCCAATGCTCAGGGATACTACGGGCTGTATTGGGATTTCCCAGATTACTGCCTGCGGTACTGGCTCACTGATGAACTGGACTACTCCCTGCGCTACCTGGCCCACGACCACGTGCGGAAAGTGCTGTTAGGCAACGGTCTGGGACATTTCTCCAACGTGTTCCTCCGGCCCATTCCTGTAAAGCCTGAGGAAAGTCTTTCTGTGTACGGTGTGGTATGCCAGGGCAGCTCCCGGGAGGAGGTAGAGCATACCTTCTCCAAATTGATTGCCCAGCGGGAGCACTTCCCTCAGGCATGGGAACGCCGGCGGGCCTCCGCCCTGGAAACCAAAGGCAATCCTCAAGGAGAACCTTACCGGTTCTCCCAAAACAGGATGATCGCCACCACCCTCACCAACGTGGTGTATCCCATTTACGTGAAGCGAAGCTACATCCGCCACAACACTCCGGGACGATGGTGGGACAGTCTGTACACCTGGGACTCCGGCTTCGTGGGGCTGGGACTGGCTTCCTGTGACATCCAGCGGGCAGTAGACTGCCTCAACGCTTACGTTACAGAGCCCAGTGACCAAGAGACCGCTTTTATCCACCACGGTTCCCTGGTACCGGTGCAGTTTTATCTGTTCCAGGAACTGTATGACCGTACCCAATCCAGAGAATTGCTGGCTTACTTCTACCCCCGACTGCTGCAATATTACCGGTTTATGGTGGGCAGGCTAGGCAGTTCCACCACAGATGTGTGGGAGTCTGGACTTCTGAAAGTGTGGGATTATTTCTACAATTCCGGCGGCTGGGACGATTACCCGCCCCAAGTGGCGGTCCACGCCCAAAGGCTGGAGGGTTCCACTGCCGGTACAGTGACCACCTCCCACATGATCCGCTGCGCCAAGATCCTCCGCTTTGCAGCTCAAACCCTGGGCGGACTGGAAGTGGACGCTCAAGAACTGGAACAGGACATCCAGAGGCTGACGAAAGCCATCCAGGACTACTGCTGGGATGAGGGATCCGGCTACTTTGGGTATCTCACCCACGACGAGGAAGGCAGACCCCAGGAGATCTTCCGCCACAAGAGCGGCCAAAACTTCAACATGGGTCTGGACGGTGCCTCCCCCCTGCTGGCTGGGATCGTGACTCCGGAGCAGCTGGAACGCCTGACCGGCCATCTGTCCTCGGAAAAGGAGCTTTGGACGCCTATCGGCCTTTCCACCGTGGACCAGTCCGCCGCCTACTACAAAAAGGACGGTTACTGGAACGGCGCTGTATGGATGCCTCATCAGTGGTTCTTTTTCAAAGCCTTGCTGGACTACGGCAACGGGGAACTGGCCTATCGCATTGCCAAGACAGCCCTGGACGTGTGGAAGAACGAAACCGATCAATCCTACAACTGCTTCGAGCATTTCATCATCGTGTCGGGGCGTGGCGCAGGATGGCACCACTTCTCCGGGCTTTCCACCCCGGTGCTGCTATGGTATCAATCCTACTTCCTGCCAGGAACCATCACCACAGGCTTCTCCGGGTGGGTCGTCTCCCAGAACTGGTCAAAAGACCACCGGGAAGTGAGCTGTGACCTGACCTTCACCGACAAGGACAGCTCTAAGACCGTGGTCTTGGTCATGGCGGAAGGCGGTCCTTACCAGGCGACTGCCAACGGCGTGCCCGTTCCTGTCCTCATGCGGGAAGGCGGCGCTGTGGAAGTGACTCTGGAAGGACCTCTTTCCTCGGGGAACGTCCACCTGTCCGTCACTTCGGAAAACTAAATAGATCGCATGCAAAAACAGCTTCCCAAAACGGGAAGCTGTTTTATGTTTCCAGCAGTTATTTCTCTTTTTTGTAGTCAAAGTCAGGGATCTTGTGCCAGCGCTCCCGGAAGTAGTGGGCCGCCAGCTTGGGCTTCCGATCTCGGGTAAACAAGCCCTTCTTGTTGCCCTGGACCCGCAGCATATTCTGACTGGTAGCGAAGTCCGCGAAGTTCCAGACCTGCTCGCCTACTACGAACTCATACTCGTCAAACACAGAGTTGTTCATCTTGTAGAATTCCAACTGGTACTCCTCAGTGTACATCACAGGAGTGGTGTCATGGAATCCCATCACCGTATCGGCACCGTATTCGGTAAAGATCACCGGCTTGCCGAACTTGCGCCACTGGTCCAGCTCTTCCCGCAGCGCCTGCTGGGACAGCTCCAGATCCGGTCCGCCGTAGTACCAGCCGTAATACCGGTTCAGGCAGATCACGTCGCTGAGCTTGGAAGAGCAGTCTGTATCCGGCGTGGTTTTGACGGAAACGCTCACCAAGGTGCAGGGCCGTTTCTGGGGGTCCAACTCTCGGGCCAGCTCATACAGGGGCGCGAAATATTCGTAGGCCCCGGGGGCCGCGGAATCCGGCTCGTTGGCGATGCTCCACATCACCACGCAGGCGTGGTTTTTATCCCGAGCGATCAGGTCCCGGATCACTTCCTTGTGATGCTGCTGGGTCTGGACACCGTGTTCCTTGTCAAAGGTCTCCACTTTCTGGCCGTTGAAGTTGGCCCCGCCTCCAAACTGGAAATTGAGCCCCACAGCGGTGGTCTCGTCGATGACCACGAATCCTTCCTGGTCGCACAGGCGCATCATTTCCTCGCTGTACGGATAGTGGCTGGTACGGAAACTGTTGGCCCCCTGCCATTTCATCAAGGACATATCCTTGGTGTTCATGGGCAGATTCATGCCACGTCCATTGGGGAATGTGTCCTCATGACGGCCATAACCTTTGAAATAGAAGGACTTGCCGTTGATGAGAAACTTGGTTCCCTCCACCTTCACGGTACGCACACCATAGGGCAGAGTATACACGTCCTTCCCGAAGGTGACCCGGATATCGTACAGGTAAGCATTCAAGGGCTGCCACAAATGGACATTCTCAACCTCCAAGACTCCCTGGGTCCCCTGGGACTGGGCCACCTTATTGCCCTCCCGGTCGAACACTTCCACCAGGCAATCGCCCTCTCCCACCGTTTCCACGATATAGGTGAGCTTGGCGTTTTGACCGCAGACTTCCGGCGTCACCCAAATGTCCGCGATATAGTCCTTGGGCGTGGTGTACAGCTTCACCGGTCGAGTGATGCCGCAGTAGTTGAAAAAGTCGAAGTTGGGCCGGTTTTGGGGCTTTTTCGAGACAGGACCTCTCCCGCCTCCCAACATGTCCGCCTGGCCTCCCACAGGAAGCGTAGTGTAGTCGATCACGTTGTCCACAGCGATGGTGAGCAGGTTGTCCTCCCCATCCCGCAGCTGTTCTGTGACCTCCACCTCAAAGGGCAGGAAACCGCCCCGGTGCTCACAGATCATCTCGCCGTTCAGGTAGATCTTAGCGTGGTGGGTCACCGCGGCACACCGCAGCACTACCCGCTGTTCTTTCACGAATGCCGGCACAGCGATCTTCCTCTGGTAAAATACCCAGCCGTAATGATCCCGAAAATCCACGCCTTCCTTTAAATCATTGTAGGAAGCGGGCACAGGCATGGTCATGGGGTCCTCCAAGGGGGCGGCGTACCACTGTTTCTCAAAGCCGTGTCCGTCGTCCGGCTTAAAGTCCCACACGCCTCCCAGGTCGCTCAGCAGCCGGGAGGGAGTCAAAATCGGATATAACATAGGATGCCTTCCTTTCCCATGGCGATTCCGCCAGAAGTATTTCGTGAGAAGAGAAACTCTAAGGCTTCTTCCTCAACCATTACTTATATTTTACATCATTTCAAGAGAAAGACAACCGTTTTTTGTTTCTAGATCCCTAACCGACACTCTCACTCCCCATCCAGATTTCTCACCACCCGTTCCAGCAGAGAGACCAGCTGGTCTTTTTCTTCCTGCGTAAATCCCCGATAGCTTTTATCCTCCATCCGCCATATGACGTCCATGGCGTTCCGGCCCGCTTCCCGGCCCTGGGGCGTCAAGTAGATCTCATAGGAACGCTTGCCCCCGGACACCCGGACCTCCTCTTTGCGGATAAGTCCCCGCTCCCCCATGCGCCGCAGAAGCACGGTCATAGTGGCGGGTTCCACACCGCAGCGTTTTGCCAACTCCTTTTGGGAGAGCCCTTCCTCCCCCAACAGATGGGCCAACACCTTGGGCTGTCCTTTGGTCAGTCCCAGACGAGCAAACTCCCCAAAGCTCCGTTTCCGGTGAGCATCGGACGCGGCAATCAGAGCCACGTGCAGCGGTGTTCTCACTTGATCTCCCTCCTTTTTATAGGCTGGGCACAGTTCTTTACTCTTTCACAAACCGGAACACGTTCCAGGACAACCTTTTCATAGTGGCAGTGACCACTCCATTCTCCTCTTTAGCGGTATCGCTCACAGTGGGGAGGATGGTATCCGGCGCCTCATAGGTGTTTCTGGCTTCCATGTCGTCGCTGTAAAGCTGGATCTGCTCTACGAACCGGTAGCCTTCAAAGGCGGAAACATCCAGCTCCACGTCCGTATCCCCTTCCCAGTCACGGTTGATGGCAAACAGGTTCAGGGTGCCGTTCTCCTCGTCGTAAGCCGCGGCGGTATCCACGAAGGGCAGGCCCTCCTTGGAGGGATACTGGGACGTATCGTTCACGGCGTAGGCAGGCAGGTCAAAAGTCTCGCAGTCCACGGCCACCCGGAGAGAGACGCCCCTGCCGTATTCCATCAGCTGGTGGAAAGGATAGTAGGCAGCGGTTTTCCAGACATGGTCCCGATCCGTAGCGCAAAGCGTAGCCAAACCACCGGTCATGCAGCCGATCTTTACCCGGTCCGCGTGGCGCAGGAACGCCAGCAGTGTGCTGGTGTTCCCCAGAGCTCCCACCATGTCCCCACCGGGGAACCGACGCTGTTCCATGTTGTTGGGGTCGTGGCGGACATAGGTGTCCTCCGGGCTGAACTTATAGTGGGACGCGTACAGGTTGTATGGGCCCCAGCCTGGATGACGGATCCCCTCCAGAGGCCGGGACATGGCGCCGTACTCGTCGAAGGAGAGCATCAGCTTCCGGGGTGAACGCATTTTAGCCTGGACAAAATCGCACAAAGCCGCTTCCGTCTCGATGTAGTCCTCGATGTAGGCGGAACCGCCCAGCAGCTGGGCATAGTTGCCGGGGGCGGCCGTATGGTAGTGATGCATGGACACATAATCCACAGCATTGTAGCACTCCTGGAGCACTTCCAGGTCCCACTGGGGGTAGTGGGCCAGGAAAGGCGAAGAGGAAGCGCACACTGCCGTCTCGATAGAGCCGTCCACCCACTTCATGGCTTTGGAAACCTCGTTGGCCAGAACACCGTAGCCCTTGGGATCCTTCTCCCAGGAACCGATCTGCCAGGGACCGTCCATCTCGTTGCCCAGATACCAGGTTTTGACCCCGTAGGGCTTCTCACGGCCGTACTGTTTCCGCAGGTCGGACCAATAGGTGCCTCCCTCATGATTGGTGTACTCGGTGATATGAATAGCGTCCAAGATGGTGCCAGTGCCCAGGTTGATGGTATACATAGGCTCTGTCCCGGCCAGCTCCGCCCATTGGAGATACTCGTCGTGACCAACGTCGTTGGGAATGTACTGGTGCCAGGCCAGGTCCAAGTGGGCTTTCCGCTGGTCCTTAGGACCGATAGAATCCTTCCACTCCCAGCCGGAAACGAAGTTACCGCCTGGCAGCCGCAGCGCGGGCAGGCCTGTCTCCTTTAGCGCCTGAAGGAAGTCCCGGCGGAATCCGTTCTCGTCAGCGGTAGGATGCTTGGGGTTGTACATACTGCCGTTGACGATGGTGCCGATAGGCTCCATAAAAGCGCCGTACAGCCGGGGAGAGATCTCCCCGATGGTAAACTTGGGGTGAAGAGTCACTTTCGCTTTCTTTGCCATAAAATCATGCCTCCCAAAAAGAATCCTGCTTTGCCGTGGGCTTTTCCCACGGTCATAAAAACGTGAATTAGATATCTAATTCACAAGTTTAACTTGATTATAGCTAAAAACATTTCCTTGTCAAGCGGTTTTCCATGGAAAGAGCCATCCCTCTCTCCACCAGGCCCGGGATCAGGCCCTTTCCCTTGAGATAGAGAAAAAAATCTGCTATAATCGTCAGGTAAAAAACGCTTTCGCAGGGAGATGGAATTTCAATGAATATCACGCTGGAAAATCTCACCAAGCGGTTCCCCGCCAGGGGTAGGAAAGCCCAGGGCGAGACCACCGCTGTGCGGGATCTGTCCTTCCAGGTCCCGGACGGGATGCTGGTGGGCCTGCTGGGGCCTTCCGGCTGCGGGAAGTCCACCACGCTGAACATGATCTGCGGGCTGGAAAGGCCCACCTCCGGCAAGATCTTTTTCGGGGAGGAGGACGTGACCAACCTGGCCCCCGAGCTGCGGGGCGTGGGCATGGTGTTCCAGAACTACGCCCTATACCCCCATTTGACCGTGATGCAGAACATCCTGTTCCCGCTGGAGAATTTGAAAGGCAAGGACCGGCCCTCCCGCCAGGAGATGCGCCGCCGTGCCCTGGAGACCGCCCAGCTGGTGCAGATCGAAGAACTGTTGGAACGCAGGCCAAAAGAGCTTTCCGGCGGTCAGCAGCAGCGGGTGGCCATCGCCCGAGCCCTTGTGAAGATGCCCCGGGTCCTGCTGCTGGACGAGCCCCTCTCCAACCTGGATGCCCGGCTGCGGCTTCAGACAAGAGAAGAGATCTGCAAGATCCAGAAAAAGACCGGTATCACCACTCTGTTCGTCACCCATGACCAGGAAGAAGCCATGAGCATCTCCGACTGGATCGTGGTGATGAAAGAAGGGGTGCTGATGCAGCAGGGGGCTCCCCAGCAGGTCTACGACGACCCTCAGAACTTGTTCGTAGCCAAGTTCCTGGGCACCCCGCCCATCAACGTGTTCGAGGGCCTGGTGAAAAACGGCTCCCTGGTACTGGACGGTCAAGAGGTGCTTTCCGTTCCCGGCGCTCCCGACGGAGATATTTGGGTAGGCATCCGACCGGAAGGCTTCCTCCCCGCTCCCCAGGGGCCTGTTTCCTGTCAGCTGGACCGGGTGGAGGTGCTGGGCCGGGACACCAGCATCGTCTGCATCCATCCCGCCTGCCGGTCCGGGGCTATCCGGGCCATCATCCAGTCGGAGAAACAGGTGGACCCCGCTGGGAAAACAGTGCGGTTTGCCCTGCGCCCGGAAAAAGTGTTCCTGTTCCACCGGGAGACAGAGGAACGTATCCCATTTGACATCCCATCCGAGGACCGCTCTTAACGAGCCCGGGTTTTATTGAAAAGAGGGAATATCCATGGACCGCAATTCCAAAAAAGCCTGGCTGTACCTGCTGCCGTCTTTGGTACTTCTGGGCGCGTTCTTGATCTATCCGCTTATCGACGTGCTGATCTATTCCGTGGAGGAATGTTACAACTTCGCCTCCCAGACCTACCAAGGGGTGGGGCTTTATAACTACTCCTATGTGCTCCACGACCCCTACTTCCTGCAAGCGGTGGAGAACACCTTCGTACTGGTAATCATCACTGTGCCTTGTTCCACCGTGCTGGCGCTGCTGATCTCCACGGCCCTCAGCTCCATCAAGCCCCTGCGGCAGCTGTTCCAGACCATCTACTTCCTGCCCTACGTCACCAACACCCTGGCGGTGGGCCTGGTGTTCATGGTGCTGTTCCAGCGCACCGAGTACACCGACGGCCTGGTGAACCTGATGCTCAGCTGGTTCGGGGCGGGCCCCATCGACTTCATCAACGGCCCTCACTGGGCGAAAATGTTCGTGCTGTGCTTCTACACCATCTGGGTGGTGCTGCCCTTTAAGATCTTGGTGCTCACCAGCGCTCTGGCCTCTGTCAACGAGGAGTACTACAAGGCCGCCCGGGTGGACGGCACTTCCCGGACCCGCATCTTTTTCCGTATCACCCTGCCGATGATCTCCCCCATGATCGTCTACCTGGTGATCACCGGTTTCATCGGGGCCTTCAAGGCGTACAGCGACGCAGTGGCCCTTTTCGGCACCGATCTGAACGCCGCGGGGATGAACACCATCGTAGGGTATGTGTACGACATGCTCTACGGAGACAGCGGCGGCTACCCCTCCTACGCTTCGGCAGCGGCCATCATCTTGTTCGTCATCGTGCTGACCATCACCTGCGTCAACCTGCTCGTCACTCGCAAGCGGGTCCAGGACTGAGGAGGGATCGCCATGAACCACACTGACACACAAAAAAGCCAAGGGGCTTTCCGCCGGAAAAACGGCCTGCGCTCCGCTCTCACCTACCTGTTTCTCAGCGTGTGGGCCGTAGTGGTGCTGTTCCCCTTCTACTGGATGGTGCTCACCTCCTTCAAGAGCTACGGTGCCTACAACAGCGAACACACTCCTGTGTTCTTCACCCTGTCCCCCACCCTAGAAAACTACCAGAACGCTTTCACCGCAGTGCCTTTGGGAGGCTACCTGCTGAACACGTTGATCTTCTCCGTGGCCACTACTGCCGCCATGGTGGTGGTGAGCACTTTGGCAGCCTATGCTTTTGCCCGGCTGAGGTTTCGGGGCAAAAACCTGGTGTTCGGCCTGTTCCTGTCCATGATGATGATCCCCACGGAACTGGTGGTCATCACCAACTTCGTCACCATCACTAACCTGGACCTGCGCAACAGCTTTTTAGGCCTGATCCTCCCCTCCATCACCTCGGTATTCTACATCTACCTGTTGAAAGAGAACTTCGAGCAGGTGCCGGTAGAGCTTTACAAAGCCGCAAAAGTGGACGGCACCTCCGACCTGAAATACCTGTGGAAAGTGATGATCCCCATCTGCCGGCCCACCCTGGTGACCATCACCATCTTGAAACTGATCGAGTGCTGGAACTCCTATGTGTGGCCCCGGCTCATCACTGACGATCCCGCCTACTTCCTGGTGTCCAACGGCATCCAGGAGATCCGAGAAAACGGCTTCGGCCGGGAGAACATCCCCGCCATGATGGCCACGGTGGTGGTTATTTCCGTTCCTCTGATCCTGCTGTTTTTAGGCTTCCGGAAAAAGATCATGGAGGGCGTTTCCAGAGGAGGGACCAAAGGATGAAAAAATCACGCTTATGCCTGGTCCTGCTGCTTTCCCTCTGTCTGGTGTTCCTCTCCGGATGCCACGGCAGTCAGGAGCAGACCGCGTTCTCAGTGCCGGAACAGCTGGAAGAATCCCAGGAGTATGAGATCACCTTCTGGGCGAAAAACGACACCAACATGCGCCAGACGGAGATCTACAAGCAGGCCATTGAGGAATTCCAGGACCTGTATCCCAACATCACCGTAACTCTGCGGCTCTACACCGACTACGGCGATATCTACAACGACGTGATCACCAACATCGCCACCCAGACCACTCCTAACGTGTGTATCACCTACCCGGACCACATCGCCACCTACATGACCGGCGACAACGTGGTGGTCCCCCTGGATCAGCTGTTCGACGATCCGGAATACGGCCTGGGCGGCAGTCAGGTGAAGTTCGACTCCCCCACAAAAGAGGAGATCGTGCCCCAGTTTCTGGAGGAGTGCAAGCTGGGCGGCTCCTATTATGGCGTGCCCTACATGCGGTCCACCGAGGCGTGTTATGTAAACAAAGACTTTGTGGAGGCTCTGGGCTATACCCTGCCGGAGACCTTGACTTGGGATTTCATCTGGGAGGTCAGCGAGGCGGCCGCCGCCACCTTGGGAGAGGACGGCACCTATTCCCTTAACGGCCAGCAGGTGCTCATCCCCTTCATTTACAAGTCCACCGACAACATGATGATCCAAATGCTCCGTCAGCTGGACGCGGGATATTCCACGGAGACGGGAGATATTCAGCTCTTCAACGACACCACCACGGACCTGCTGCTGGGTATCGCCGACCACACTGCTTCCGGAGCCTTCTCCACCTTCAAGATCTCCGGCTATCCCGCCAACTTCCTAAACGCTGGCCAATGCGTGTTTGCCATCGACTCCACTGCCGGCGCCACCTGGATGGGAAGCGACGCTCCTCTGGTGGACATCGCCGAGGAGGAAATCGTGGACTTTGAGACAGTAGTCATGAAGATCCCTCAGTTCGATCCCGACAACCCCAAGATGATCTCTCAGGGCCCCTCTATCTGCATCTTCAACAAGGAGGATTCCCAGGAAGTACTGGCCTCTTGGCTGTTCACTCAGTACCTGCTCACCGACTCGGTGCAAATGGCCTACTCCCAGACTGAGGGCTACGTGCCTGTGACCACTAAGGCTCAGCAAAACCCAGAATATCTGGATTACCTCTCCCGGGCAGGGGAAGATAACGACACGTACTACCAGGTGAAGATCGACGCGGCAAAGCTGCTCCTGGACAACTTGGACAACACCTTCACCACCCCGGTGTTCAACGGTTCCACCTCCCTGCGCAACGCGGCAGGACAACTCATTGAGGACGTGACCAAATCTGTGCGGCGGAACCAAACCGTAGACGAATCCACCATCCAGCAGCTTTACACGGATACCCAGGCGCTGTATCATTTGGACTCGTCCTCTCCCTCTGGCGGGAAAGCGGATCTGGGGCCTCTGCCGAGTACAGCGGTAGCTCTGCTGGCGACGCTGGCTGGTGTGTGGGTGCTGATCCTGGTCTATCTGACAGTAAAATGGCTCCGTAGGAGACAGCGGGGAAACGCTTCTTTCCCCACCCGCCGCGGTTGACTTTTTGAAAAAATAGCGCTATAATATGGCCGTTTGTTTTGGAACAGGCGTAAGGGGGCTCAAGCCCAGTAGGATCCCATTCCCACAGGTATTGTGAGCCCGGAATACGCCCCTACGTTATTCACAACAAAGGAGAATCACTATGCGTAAGTTCGTTTGTACCTTGCTGGCTCTCTGCTTGGCCGCTTCCATGGCCGCCTGCGCCGGCAACACCACCTCTGAAAGCTCCGCCGCTTCCGATTCCAGCGTGGCTTCCGAAAGCTCCGTTTCCGAGACTTCCACTGTCTCCGAGACCTCTTCCGAAGAGGGTACCGCTTCCGAGGAGAGCGGCGAGGCTTCCGGTGAAGTTCTGTCCTACGACGAGTACATGGCCGCTGAGCTGGACAGCGAAGTGACCATCCAGGCTTATGTTCAGGCCAAGCAGGCTTACTACGCCGAGCAGGGAACCGCCACTGTGTACCTTCAGGACAAGGACGGCGGCTACTTCGCTTATGACATGAAGTGCTCTCAGGAAGACTACGACGCCATGACAGAAGGCACCTGCATCCAGGTAACCGGCTTCAAGAGCGAGTGGTCCGGCGAGATCGAGATCATGGACGGCCAGCTGGACAGCATCGTGGAAGGCGACACCTTCGTGGCTGAGCCTCTGGACGTGACCGCTATGCTGGGCACTGACGAGCTGGAGTCCCATCAGAACGAGAAGGTGGCCTTCAAGGGTCTGACTGTGGAAGCCAGCACCGATGCCAACGGCAACGAGGCTGCTTTCCTGTACAACTATGACGGCTCCGGCGCTGACGGCGACGATCTGTACTTCAACGTTTCTTACAACGGCCAGACCTACACCTTCACCGTGGAGTCCTACCTGTGTGACAACACCACCGAGGTGTACAAGGCTGTCACCGCTCTGGAAGTGGGCCAGACCATCGACTGCGAGGGCTTCCTGTACTGGTATGAGGGTGTCAACCCCCACATCACTTCCGTGACTGTGGCCCAGTAAGCTCATAGCTGTTAAAATCGCAAAATAAAACACCCCCGGTTCGGGAACGTTCCAAACGTCCTGACCGGGGGTGTTTTTTACTCTTTTTCAGAGGAAGGGGATCAGCCCTTCACAGCGCGCTCGTAGGAATAGCCCACGTCGCCGCAGTGGGTCACAGGGATCAGCTCAAAATACTTGAGAGAGTTCTCGGGCAGGTCGAGGGTAAACTTCACCTCACCGTTCTCCGCCTCCAGCAGCTTGGTCTCCAGGCCGGGAACAGCGCTCTCCTGAAGGAGCTTCTTCTGAGCCTTGGAAAGATGAGCAGGTTCGCCCAGATCGTGCCAAACCTTCAAGGGGTTAGCGTGGGTCTCATCCACAGTGCGGGTGAGCAGGCACCACTGGCCCTCTCCAGGCAGAGTGAAGGTAAGGCTGGTGTCACTATGAGTCTCCTGGCCCAAATTCCAGGCCACGCCTGCTACGGTGCCGTCCTCACGGCGCACTGCCACGGATTCCTTATTCCGCAGCAGGCACTTGCCCTGAAGCTGTTTGAAGTAGGCAAAACTCCAGAAGGTGGGCTTGGGAATGCAGCCATTGGCTACCAGGCCGAAACCGCCGTGGAAGGGAGTGAAGGGAATACCCATCTCCTCGAACACGTCGCCAAAGGTCCAGTAGGAGTAGGATTCATTCATCTCGCCCAGGTCGGCCAACAGACGGGCAATGTACGCGGCGTTCCGAGTGGTATCATGAACAGGGCTGTCAGGACGATAGGAGGTGTTGAACTCCGTGATGTGCATAGGCATGCCCTTGTACTCCGGGAAGCTGTCGATGATCTCCCGGGAACGGCGCAGCTCCTCAATACCGATCTCCGGATCACGGAGACCAGCGTAGCTGTAATGACCATCCTCAGCAGGAGTCTCAAAAGCGTACATATGACGGGTGACAAAATCAAGGGGCAAGACGTTGTCGTGGCAGAAATCCAGGAATTCCTGCATCCACTCCACGTCTCTCACGCCGCAGATGGCGGGACCGCCCACCTGGAACCGGCTGTCCACCTCTTTGATGGCTTCCAGAGTCTTTTGGAACAGACGGAAATACTCCTGCATATCCGCGTCTTTCCAGAAACCGGGCAGGTTAGGCTCGTTCCACACCTCGATGGGCCAGGTGAGAACGTCTTCACCATACCGCTCCAGCAGGTGGCGCAGCAGAGCCTGAACCATGGCCTGCCAAGCCTCATAGGTCTTGGGAGGGGTCACGTTGCCCTTCCAGTAGAACACGGTCTGGTCGCCAGAAGCCATTTTCTTGGGCATGAAGCCCAGCTCCAGGAAAGGACGGATACCTACTTCCAGGTAGTTGTCCATGACACGGTCCAGATAAGTGAAGTTATACTCGGGCACGATATTCCCGTTTTCATCCTTGCGCTCCTGATAGATGGCCATATCGTCGCAGAACAAACCATGGCCTCGGATGTAGGAGAAGCCGATCTGCTCCTGCACCAGCTTCAGCTGCTCAAAGTATTCCCGGTGAAGGGCCAGACCCATGCGGCCCGTGCCCACGCAGTAATCAGAGTGGTTGTAAAAGGTCTCCCCACAGGCGGGGTCCAGTTTATACTGTTTTTCGATCATGTCTAAATCCTCCTAAATCAATTTACCAGATGCGGTAGTTCCCGCTGAGAGCCAGCAGGGCAAAAAAGTACAGGCAGTTGTCATAGTAACGACGGTCTCCTTGGCGAAGAGGAGTCTCCCAGAACCGACGGACCCATTCCTTCACGTAAGCACCGTCGCTGGCAAGGGACGTTTCCGCCAAGGTGGCAAGCAATCCCACGGGATGGAGAGCCTTCATGTCCGGCACCGGTGTACCATCGATCAGGAACACCCCTTCAGTGGAGCCGTTCTGCTTCTCGGTGAAGAACTTCTGGATGTTGGCCGCGATGGTCCGCTGCTGAGGATCAGCGGCAAACCAGGAATAGTCCAGGCCGATATTGGCGGCAGTGCGGTAGGCGTCGCTGTAAAACCAGTCATGGCGTCCACCGAACTCGCCCGGTTTGGTCACCTGGGGCGTGCCGTCATAAGCAGCGTACTCAGCGCTCATGCCTGTCTCGGGATGGCAGGCCTTATGGAGATACTCCCGGCTGGCTCTGGCTGCCTTTTTCCAGAAAGGACGATCCTCCTCATTTGCCCACAGAGAAAACAGGTCGTAGAAGTGAGGCAGGTGGTAGGAAGGATCCGAGAAATCCCGCTCGGCAATGAACCGGATCAGCTTGTTGTCCGGGTCCCACATGGCACGTCCCGTGCCGGGTTTCTCCCCTTTGTGGACACAGTCGTGAAGCAGGTTTCGGGCCTCCTGGGAATAATTGAAGATCCCCTCCCCGTCGCCCCACCGGTGGGAAGCGAAAAACAAAGCCATGGCGAAATACTCTTCCCCGTCGGGAGCGGCGCCAAAAGCGTTCTTGGAACCGTCCACCCCACAGGACCATGCAAAGTACCCGGCGTTCTCTCCCTCAGTCAGGTACATGTTGGTCTTGGCCCACTTCCAAATGCGGTCGAACTCCTCTTTTTTGTCCATCTGCACACACATCATCATGCCGTAGGACATACCTTCCGTACGGGCGTCATGGTTGCCCGTGTCCTCCAGATAGCCCATGTCCTCCCCGGCAGTGTGGTAGAACCGCTGGTCCTCCGGGCCGTAGAAAATGGTCTGGAAAGCGTCTTCCACCTTCCGCTGGATCTCTTCCTTGGAATAACCGCACTCCTCAAAAAGACTGCGGTATTTCCCTGTGTAAAAGGCTCCTTCCATATTTTAAAAAAGCTCCTTTCCCCAAAGTTGTAAGGACAACCTGTCCTTTCCGCGAAATTATAGCACCACCCTCTCAAAACTGCAAGACCAAGAAAGCCCAAAATAAAAAAGAGCGGGGGAATTATCTCGGTTTCCCCCGCCCTCCCGGCGTTTTTCTCTGGATATTTCGTATTCCCGGCATCACAGAACCAATTTCGTTTTCCCGGTTTTTAAGTCACTCCAACTGTTCCAAGGCCTGAACGAAGTTCTCTGTGATCCACTGGGGCCTGGTGATGGCGGATCCCACCACCACGCTGTACACCCCCAGTTCCATGGCCCGGCGGGCTTTTTCAGGGGTGTTCAGATTGCCTTCGCCGATCACCGGATGGCGGGCCATCTTGACGATCTGACGGATCAACTCAAAGTCATCCCCTTCGATCTTCTGCCCTTGGCTCTCCTGAGTATAACCCACCAGAGTGGTGCCGATAAAGTCAAATCCCAAAGCGTCCGCCCGGAGCATCTCCTCCAAGGTGGAACAGTCCGCCATTAGCTTCTGCCGGGGATACTTCTCTCTCACTTTGGCGTAAAATTCCTCCAGGGTGCTGCCGTCGGGGCGAATACGGCAAGTGGCGTCCACGGCGATCACTGCGGGCTCTGCTTCCATCAATTCGTCCACTTCCCGCAGGGTCGGGGTGATCCGCACCGGGCTGCCGGGATAATCCCGCTTGATGATGCCGATAATCGGCAGGTCTACCACCCGCTGAATCTCCCGGATATCCTCCAGGGAATTGGCCCGGATACCGCCGGCTCCCCCCTCTTTTGCCGCCAGAGCCATCCGTCCCATAATGAAGGAGGAATGCAGCGGCTCCTCAGGAAGAGCCTGGCAGGATACGATCAGCTTGTGATAGGCCGTTTCTATGGGTAAACTCATTGGTGCTCCTTTCCGGTCAGTGGGGCGATCATCCCCGTTTCTTCCAGCCAACTCACAGTATCCTTCACCGTTTCTGACAGATTTCTGGGTTGATAACCCAGTTCCAACGTAGCTTTATGATGGGAGAACTGAGCATTGGCCCGCAGGGTATACAGAGAGTACGAAGTGTACAAAGGTGGCTGACGCAGTGCCGCGTAATAGAGTTCTGACAGGGGCGCGGTGGCCCTTGCCAGCCACATGGGCAGCACCACTTTTATTCTTTTCCGCCGCGCCGCTTGGCTGATCAGATCCAGCAGCTCCCGGATCTCCACCCACCGGTTGGACAGGACATAGGATTCTCCCGACCTGCCCCGATGGCACGCTTCCAAGATGCCCTGAGCCACGTCACGCACGTCCACGAAATCGTAGCCCCCCTTGACGCTGGCCCGCAGACGGCCGCTGCAAAGATCCAGGAACAGCTGGGTCAAATGGCTGCCGCTGTAATCGTAGGGGCCGATCATCCCCGACGGCTGGACGATACAGGCGTTCAAATTCCTGTGCCACACGGCTTCCAGAACCAGCTGGGCCGCCTGAGCTTTTGTCTTGGCGTAATGTCCCTCCACCCGGTCAGGGTGGAACCAACGAACCTCCCGAAGAGTCTGGCCTTTGGGCTTTTCCGGGATAGCATGGACACTGTTCACATAGATCAGCTTTCCGCCCACGGCCAACGTTTTATCCACCACATGTTTGGTGCCTTCCACGTTGACCTGATACAGTTTAGGATCTCTCTTAGATTTGATAGAGACCACCGCCGCGCAGTGGATCACATAGACTTGGACGTCCTCCGGGACCTGGAATAGTTCTTCCAGAGTCTCCTCCTGAGTCACGTCCCCATAATAGATCTGGCAGGGAAGCCCTTCCAGTCCGGGGCTTTGATCCCCCGGTAAAACAAGGGCACGCACTTGGTTTTCCGGATCCTGGGTCAGCAGGCGCACCAGGTTGTTGCCTAAAAACCCGCTGGCTCCCGTTACAATATAGACGTTCTTCACACCCGCCGCCTCCTTTTCACAGGGTATTGTTCCGCGTCTCACAGACGTTAATCTCTCTTTCAGTTTTATGGTAACACTTTTTCCTCCCATGGACAACCCCACCCCCAAAAGGTTTCCACATAAAAAAGAACTGCCGTGGAAAACGGCAGTCCTCTATGTTGCTGCAAATTTGGAAAGTGGTAAAACTCTCAGGATAACCGGAAACGTTTACTGGTCCAGCAGACCTTCTTTGGAGAGAATGGCCTGGATCTTCTCCGTCTCCTCCTGGGTGGCGGGAAGCATGGGAGCGGCACAGCTGGGGCCGATAGCCACGCCCCGAAGAGCCATGGCCTTCTTGATTACCGGCACAAACTGAGGTGCCACGTCGTAAATGGCCATCAGGCTGTCAATCTTCTGCTGGTACTCGGCCATACCGGAAAGGTCGTCCTCCCGGGCCCGCTGGGCGTAGCCGGAAGCAACTTCCGGGGCGAAGTTGGACAGGCCCGCGATGCAACCGTCACCGCCGCAGAGGATGTTGTGGCCGAAGAATTCATCAAACCCGGAGTACACCAGGAAGTTGGGGAATTCCTTCTTCACCTTCTGGATCAGGCCACGAGTGTGGCCCATGGTGCCCACTGTATCTTTGATGCCCACGATGTTCTTATTCTGAGACACCAGCTGGTACACCAGATCGGGACGCAGATCATAGCCGGTGCGGTCCGGGAAATTGTACAGCAGCAGGGGACCATGGACCCGCTGAGCCAGAGTATTGTAGAAATTGAGAATAGCGCTGTCGGGCAGGTTGAAGTAGAAGGGGGAAATGACCATGGCACCGTCCGCGCCCTGATCCAGGGCATAGTTGGACAGCTCCACGCACACGTCCAGGTTCATGTCCGCGGTGCCCACGTACACGGTGACCCGACCGTTGATATGTGCCAGAGCCTCCCGGATCAGCTGTTTCTTCTCCTCCACAGGAATGGCGAAAAACTCGCCGATGCTCCCCAGGAGCAGGATGCCGTCCATGCCCTTTTCAATGAGAAAGTCATAGATCTTCTTGTTGGCCTCTATATCGATGTGGCCCTGTTCATCCATCGCCGTCACTGCCGGCGTGATCCATTTCGCGTTCATGTTGCGCTTCCTTTCCTGTGATGTATGTCAATCGTCATAGCCCGCGCCCTGCATGGCGGAAAGGGCATGGCTGGTATACCGTTTGTAAAGTCCCTTCCGGGCAGGGCGGGGGATCACACCCTGCTTGGCCCGTTCCTCCAGAACTTTGGCGATCTCCTCCGGGGGCAGCTTTTTCCCCTGGATGCCCACCACGTCCAGGGTGCGGCGCTCCACGCTGTAAGCGATGATATCCCCGGTCTCGATGAAGGCCAAAGGCCCACCGCTGGCAGCTTCTGGGGACACGTGGCCGATGGCGGCCCCTCGGGTGGCGCCGGAGAACCGGCCGTCGGTCACCAAAGACACGGTGCCGTTGAGCTTCTCGTCACAGACGATGGCCTCGGTGGTCATAAGCATTTCCGGCATGCCAGAACCTCTGGGTCCCTCGTAGCGGATCACCAGGATGTCTCCCGGCTCCACTTTGCCGTCCACCACTGCCTGGTAGGCATCCTCTTCGCAGTTGTACACACGGGCGGGACCTTCCCGCTCACGCATCTCCTGGCTGCACGCGGAATATTTGATGACGGACCCTTCCGGCGCCAGATTGCCCCGGAGAATAGCCACAGAGCCCTTTTCCTCCGCTTTGTCCACGGGGAAGATCACCTGGTCCCGCTCCAGGCCGTAGTTGTGCAGGTAGCCCAGGTTCCGCTCAAAGAAGTTGTCCCGCTGGAGGTCTTCCAGATTCTCGCCCAGGGTCTTGCCGGTGACGGTCATCACGTCCAGGTGGAGCATGTCCTTCAAGTACAGTTCCACCATGGGGATACCGCCGGCGAACCAGAAGGACTCGGTCAGGTGCTGGCCGCTGGGATTGATGTTCCCCAGGTGGGGCACCTTGTGGTTGATTTCGTCGAACAGCTCCGGCTCCAAGGTAATATCCAGCTCTCGGGCGATGGAAGGCAGGTGGATGGTGGCGTTGGTAGAGCCACCAATGGCGCTGTGGACGATGATGGCGTTCTCAAAGGCCTCCCGGGTCATGATGTCGCTGACCCGGATGTTCTTTTCCACCAGGGGCAGGATCATCCGGCCAGCTCTCCGTGCGGCAGCGAAAATGTCCCGCATGGTGGCGGGCATCAGGGCTGCGCCGGGCAGAGTCATGCCCAGGGCCTCCGCCATGCACTGCATGGTGCTGGCCGTGCCCAGGAAAGTGCAGGCACCCACCGAGGGACAGCCTGTGCGCTTGTAGTCCCAGATCTCCTGGTCAGTGATGGCGTCCTTCCGTTTCTGGCGCAAGGAGATGTCCCCCGCAACCAGGGAAGTGGTCATGTTGGGACCGGGACGCATGCTGCCGCCGGGGATAAAGATAGTGGGCAAGTCGAGCCTTGCCGCCGCTTTCAACTGGGCGGGAATGGACTTGTCACAGGACGCGGACAAGATCATGCCGTCCCAGGGGTATACAGAACCGTGGACCTCGATCATATCGCAAATGGCTTCCCGGGAGGCCAAAATGTAATTCATACCGTCGTGGCCCTGGGCGCAGCCGTCGCAGATATCCGTGGTGTGGTACTGGGCGGGATAGCCGCCCTTCTCGAACACGCCGTACTTGGCCTGTTCCATGATCCCTCCCAAATGGGTGCTTCCGGGATGGCTGTCGCCAAACACGTCCTCCAGCAGGATCTGAGGCTTGTGCACGTCCTCCATGTCCCAGCCGGAACCCATTTGCAGAGCGTCAAATTGTGCCCACAACAACCGCTGCGGGGCGCTTCTCTGCTTCATAACGATCGCTCCTCCTCTGTTTCCGACGGCCCAAAACCGCCGGGATGATTTCTCAAGACTCATTCTATCACAGAAACTCCCTCCTGTTAAGGGATCCTGGGGAATCAAAGAACTTTTTTACACAGGGTCGAGTCAGGTTTTCCCTCGCTGATATTTTCGGTAGTTACCCGGGGATAGCTGTTCCTTGCGCTTGAAGATCAGGCTGAAATAGTTGGCGGAGCCGAACCCGCACTCTTCCGCGATCTGACAGATGCTTTTATCCGTGCGCAGAAGCTCCTCCTTGGCCTTAGTCAGCCGCAGGTTCAGCAGAAAGTCCATGGGTGAACAGTGGAGATACCGGTTAAAATTGTAGATGATGGTAGCCTTGGATACGAAAAAGTGCTCCGACAGGTCATCCAGGGTGAGGCGCTCCTGATAGTGGGCGTACAGGTGGTCGATGACCTTCAGCACCAGGGGCGGCGCTTTGTGCGCCACTGCCAGGCCCGGCTGGGAGGCCAGATCCACCCTGCCAAGGTTCACCACAAAATACCCGAAAAGCCCCTCCAAAACGTACCGGCTGTATTTGGCGTTCTTTTGGACCTCCGCCATCTCCCGGAGCAGCTCCAGAAAGACCTGGTTCTGCTCCGGGGTGAATTTCAGCACCCGCAGAGCCCGTTCCGTAAGGACATGGGCCTGGAAAGGGTTCAGGTACTCCGGGCTCACATCGATATTGTACCGCTCAAAGGGTCCCCCCTCTGTTTTGTGCATCACGTTGGGAGGAATGACGATCATGCTGGGGGCCTGGATATGGTGGAGGGCATTGGCCAGCAGCAGCTGACGGCTTCCTTTATAGATGTAATAGATCTCATAATGGGGATGGGAGTGAAGATCCTGCATCGTCCAGCTGTCGCTGCGCACGGAACGCTCCACTTCGATAAACCGCATCTTCCCTCACCACTTTCAAATATATATGTAATTTAGGGGGATTTTAACATATATCGCATTGAAAATCAACAACTCCTGCCGCTATAATGAAGGGGAAATCACAAGGCAGGCGCCGGACGCCGGGCCCAGATTCAGGAGGTCCCCTCATGGTAAAAGTATTGCAGTATGGCCAAGGCAATTTTCTCCGCACGTTCGTGGACGCTTATTTCCACACCCTGAAATCCGAAGGCATGGAGGTGGACGTCACCGCCGTGACCGCCATCCCTGGTGAAAACCTAGAGGCCTTCCGCCGCCAGAACAACCGTTACCACATTGTACTCCGGGGCGCCCAGAACGGCCAGCCTGTGGAGGACGTGTATGAAATCACCTCTCTCAGCAAAGTGATCGATCCCTTCCTGGACCCGGAAAGTTATTACGCTCTGGCCACCGACCCCGACCTGAAGCTGATCGTCTCCAACACTACCGAGGCGGGTATCTGCTTCCACGATACCGACACCAAAGAGGGTTTCGAGACTGTCACCTTCCCCGCCAAGGTCACCCAGTTCCTTTACCGCCGGTTTCAAGCGGGACTTCCGGGGGTATACTTCCTGCCAGTGGAACTGATCGACAACAACGCCGACGAACTGAAGCGCTGCGTTGACCAATACATCTCCCTGTGGGGCCTGCCGGAGGAGTTCCGAGCCTGGAACGACAGCCAGAACTTCTACTGCAATACCCTGGTGGACCGGATCGTGTCTGGGTATCCCCGTGACCAGGAGACAAAAGCCCACCTCACCCAGCTCATCGGAGAGGAGGACGCCCTCATGGCCGTGGGCGAACCCTTCGGCCTGTGGGTGGTCCAGCAGAAGGGGGATATCGCCCAGTACATCCCTCAGGGCCAACACAACATCGACGTGATCCTCTCGGAGGACATCGGCTATTACAAGAAGCGGAAGGTCCGGGTACTCAACGGAAGCCATACCAACCTGGTGCCCGCTGGTCTGTGGGAAGGCCAGACCACGGTGTACGACTGCATGAAAAACCAGAAGCTCCGAGCCTTCCTGCTGGAGACCCTGGATCAGGAGATCGTACCCTTCGTGTCCGACGACATCGCCGCCACCAAGGAATTTTCCGACAGCGTGCTGGACCGGTTCGAGAACCCTTATCTGAACCACCAGCTCACCTCTATCCTGCTCAACAGCGTGTCCAAGTGGCGGGCAAGAGACCTGCCCTCCTTCCGGGACTATTACGAGAAAAACGGGTGCATTCCTCCCCACATGACCAAGGGCTTTGCCTATCTGGTGGAGCTGTACAAACAGGCCCGCAAAGGGGAAGCAGGGTATATCTCCGTCCTGCCCGGCAGGGAGATCCCTCTGGTGGACGACCAGTGCTACCTGACCTATTTCTCCAGCGGCGGCACCGTGGCCTCTTTCATGGCGGACGAGACCGCTTGGGGCGAGGACTTGACCCGCTATGAAGGGTTCCTTGCTCAAGTGGAAGCCTATCTGGAGGTTCTGGAAGGAGGCGGCAGTCTGCTATGAGCCCCTTGAAAATCAACGAAAAAGACAACGTGGCCGTCCAGCTGGAAAAGACCGAGACCATCCCAGCGGGACACAAAGTCGCCCTGGAGACTATCAAACAGGGCGAATTCGTGATAAAATATGGGGAGATCATCGGCCGGGCCACCTGTGACATCCAGCCTGGGGACTGGGTCCACTCCCACAACCTGCGGTCCCATCTGGACGAAAACGCCGAATACCATTACCATTATCAAGACTGCTCTCTTCCCCCGGAAGAGGGCTGGTTCCTGGGCTATCCCCGGTCCTGGGGCCGGGCGGGCATCCGCAACGAGATCTACATCCTGCCCACAGTGGGATGTGTCAACTCCGTGTGCAAAGAGCTGGAACGTCAGGCCCAGGAACTGGTCACCGGCTCCATCGACGGCATTTTCACTCTGCCCCATCAGTTCGGCTGCTCCCAGTTGGGGACCGACGGGGAGAACATCAAAAAGCTGCTGTGCGGCGCTGCCTGCAACCCCAATGCCACTTTCGTGTTGTTCGTGGGGCTGGGTTGCGAGAACAACTCTCTGAACGGCGTGAAAACTGCCATGGCGCCGCTCCGCCAAGAAGGCGTGGCCTACTTCAACTGCCAGGACGTGGAGGACGAGCTGGCCTACGGCATGGAGATCCTCCGGGACTTTGCCCGGCAGGCCAAAGATCTGCGCCGAGAACGGGTGCCCCTCTCCCAGTTGTGCATCGGCTTAAAGTGCGGCGGTTCCGATGGCTATTCCGGGCTCACCGCCAATCCCCTGGTGGGGAAGATCACCGACCGGGTAGTGGCGGCGGGCGGCAGTGCGGTGCTCACTGAGGTGCCGGAGATGTTCGGCGCGGAGCAGCTGCTCATGGACCGGTGCGTCAACCAGGAGGTCTTTGAGGCTTACCGGGACATGATCCTACGGTTCAAGCGCTACTACACCGACAACGGCTTTCCTGTGTACGAGAACCCCAGCCCCGGCAACAAGGCGGGAGGCATCACCACCTTGGAGGAAAAGTCTTTGGGCTGCGTGAAAAAAGGCGGCAATTCCCCCATCGTGGACGTGATCCGCTATGGAGAACAGGTAAAATGCCAGGGACTCACTGCCCTGGAAGGCCCGGGGAACGATCTGATCTCTGCTTCCGCACTGGCCGCAGCCGGATGTCAGATGGTTCTGTTTACCACCGGCCGGGGCACACCTTTCTCCACCTTTGTGCCCACCATGAAGATCGCCACCAACACACCTCTTGCGGAGCGGAAGGAACGGTGGATCGATTTCAACGCCTACACTGCCGACGCAGATGGTTTGTATCAGCTGGTGCTGAAAGCCGCCAGTGGAGAGTACCACTGCAAGAGCGAAGGCATGCGGGAGATCGCTTTTCATAAAACAGGGGTCACCCTGTAATAGTAACATAGATTCATAACGGAGGAGTTAACCATGAGCTACATTCGAGACAATTTTCTGCTGACCACCAAGACTGCGGAACGGTTGTACAACAACTACGCCAAGGACATGCCCATCTTCGACTATCACTGCCATTTGCCCGAGGGCATGATCCTGGAGAACCGTCCCTTTGAGGACATATGGGAGCTTTGGCTCTCCGGCGACCATTACAAGTGGCGTCTGCTTCGCAACTACGGCGTGAAAGAGGAACTGATCACCGGCAACGCTTCCCACAAGGACAAGTTCCTCGCCTACTGCAAAGTACTGGGTACCGCTTTTGGCAACCCCCTGTACCACTGGTCTCAGCTGGAGCTGAAAGCCTTCTTCGACTGTGACCTGGAGATCAACGAAGCTAACGCTGAGGAGATCTGGGAGAGCTGCAACCGCTACATCAAGGAGCATGAGCTCACCCCCCAGAAGGTGATCGAGGGTTCCAACGTTGCCCACGTGTTCACCACCAACGAGGCTTTCGACGACCTGGAAGTCTTTGAGAAGATCGCTCAGAAGGGGTACAAGTTCCAGGTGTCCCCTGCTTTCCGGGCGGACAAGATCATGAATATCGAGGACGAAAACTACCTTACCTTCGTGGGCAAACTGGGAGACGTTCCCACCCTGGACGTGCTGGAAGAGAAGATCCGGGAGCGTCTGGCCGCTTTCATCGCTCACGGTGCCAAGGCCTGCGACATCGCTGTACAGCGGGTGTGCCCTGTGGCCAGCCGTGAGGAGGCTCAGGCCGTTTACGCCAAGCGTCTGAACGGCGAATCCCTCACCCAGGAAGAGCAGGACGCGTTCAAGGGATACCTCACCTATTTCCTGTTCAAGCTCTATGCCCAGAACTCCCTGGTGACGGAGCTGCACATGGGCGCTATGCGTAACAACAACACCGTTATGCGTCAGGCCATCGGTTTGGATACCGGCTATGACAGCATCGGCCAGGACGACAGCATCCAGAACCTGTCCCGGCTGTTCGATCGGCTGAACACCGAAGGCACCCTGCCCAAGACCATCGTATTCAACCTCCATCCCAAGATGAACATGGAACTGATGACCTTGATCGGCTGCTTCCAGAGCGAAGAGGCCCGGGGCAAGATGCAGTGGGGCGCCGCCTGGTGGTTCTTGGACAACCAGGAGGGCATGGAACAGCACCTGAAAGACCTGACTGCCACCGGTCATCTGGGAGCTTTCCTGGGCATGCTCACCGACAGCCGTTCCTTTATCTCCTATCCCCGTCACCACTATTTCCGCCGCATCCTCTGCTCCTTCCTGGGAGCCAAGATGGAGCGTGGCGAGATGACCGCCGACGAAGCCTTCGTGGGCAAGGTGGTCCAGGACGTGTGCTACAACAACGCTGCTGCCTATTTCGGCGTATAACTCCCCTTACGAACAAAAAGAGAGAGCCGGGCAAAGACCCAGCTCTCTTTTTTTTGATACGAATGGTTTTAGAAGGTGACCTGTGCGGTGTCCTCTCCTTCCACGATGACGGTCTGCTCCTTGCCGCCCAGCACCACATGGTAGGTCTGAGACCGGGGCATGCCCTCGTAGGAGCCCTTCCGGGGACCGATGGTCAAGGTGCGGGTAGCGTCGTCCCAGCGGACAGGCGTCTCCGTGAAAGCGCCCTTCTCATAGCGGTAGGAATCCCCCTCGTCGTCGTAGAGGATGAAGCTGCCGTCCGCTCCAGGATAGACCCGCAGGGTCAGCTCCGGGTGGGGGTCCTGAGCGGGGTATTCCACCGCCGGGCCCATGGGCAGGATGGAACCTGCCTTCACATACAGGGGGATCTTGTCCAGGGGAGCGTCCGCTTTCAAAGTGCGTCCGCCCTGATAGTAGGCGCCCGTCCAAAAGTCATACCAACCGCAGCCGGCGGGCAAGTAGACGGTCTTGGTCTTTTCTGTCCCTTCCAGGGGCTCAGAACCCACTTCATAATACATGGGCTCTGTCACCGGGCACACCAGCAGAGACGGCCCGAACAGGAACTGGTCCCCCGCTTCCAGACAGGCAGGATCGTTGGGGAAAGCCAAGCCCAGAGCCTTCAAGAAAGTGTCATTTCTCCGGGTGACCGCGGCGGCCTGAGAATAGATGTAGGGCAGCAGCTCCATGCGCAACCGGATGAACTTGGCGATCACGTCGTAGAAAGGAGTGCCCTCTTCCCCGAAGTTCCAGATCTCCCGGTTTGTGTCCGCCCCGTGGGAGCGCATCATGGGCAGGAAGGTGCCCAGCTGGAGCCAGCGGGTGTAAAGTTCCCGATAGCCCAGGTCCTCACAACCTTGAGGGTATTCCCCAGTGCGGAACCAATCCTCTCCGGGAGAAGCGAAGAATCCGCCGATATCCAAGCTCCAATAGGGTTCCCCGGCGGCGGAGAAATTCTGCCCTTCGGGGACCTGGCGCTTCAAGGTCTCCCAGTTGGAGCCGATATCCCCGGACCAGGTGATGGTGGCATACCGATGCTGCCCCGCAAAGGAGGAACGAGTCAGGTTCACCACTCGCTTTTCCTCCGTCTCATTTCGCTGGCCCTCATAGATGCCCCGGGAATGACACAGGGAATAAGTCATCCACTCGCCGCCGTCCAGGTAGGTCTTGGCAGCGTTGGTAGCGATCTCCGCACGCCGGTGAGGCACCGGGCGCTGGGTGAATCCGATCCAGTCCGCCTCGAAAGGCTCGGTGCAGTCACACCACCAGGCATCCACTCCATGCCGGAAGATCCCCTCGTTGGCCTGCTTCCAATACATGTCCCGAGCCGCCTTGCTGAGAGCGTTGTAGGTGGAACGGTTTCCCAGCATATGACCGTTCTCTAAAAGCTCCTTCTGGTCCTCCCCCATGCCGTTCAGGTTGGGCCAAATGGACACCATCAGCGCTGCGTGAAGCTGGTGGAGCCGGTCCATCATAGCGTCAGGATCAGGGTAGCGCTCTGGGTCAAAGGATTTCTGTCCCCACTTTCCAGGCACCCAGGACTGCCAGTCCTGGATGATGAAGCTGAGGGGAACCTTCCGACGACGGTACTCCTCCACAGTGGAGATCAGTTCCTGAGCAGACTTGTAATGCTCCCGGGACTGACCATAACCATAGGCCCACTTGGGCAGCATAGGCGTGCCGCCGGTGAGTTTCCGGTAAGCTGCCAGCGCGGCTCCATAGTTGGGGCCCGCCAGGAAGTAGTAATCCAGTTCGTCTACAATGTCCATCCACACATAAGAACCGAATCCGGTGTCCTCGAAGGTCATCAAGGAACGGCAGTCGAACAGGAAGCCGTACCCTTTGCTGGAAAAGAAGGCGGGGACGCATGCTTTCATGTTCTGCTGGAACAAGATCCGGGACTTGCCCCGCAGATTGCCATACCCCTCCTCGTGGGACCCCAGGCCATACAGGCCTTCATCTCCGAAAACGAATTCCACTTTAGCTTCATAAGCCATGCGGTCCGGCACCGTCTCATAAGAGCCGCCCACCACCTTCACCCCGTCGGCGGAGTGGCGTTCTTCCAGCTCTCCGTCCCCGGAGAACACGTTGCGGGTCACCTGGGTCTCCACCAGGTGCTTACCGCCCTTTTTCGGTTCCCGTACCAGCACGGCTCCGGTAGGATCCAGGTAGGTGAGCGCGCCGGTCTCCAGGTCCACTTTCACAGAGAAGGCCTCCATCTTCAAGGTGACGGCCCCCTCCTCTTCCACCACCTCGTAGCAGGAGATGGGGGATCTATCCAACACCACGGGAGTTAGATTCTCTGTCTCCGGCTCCTCTAAAAAGTGATCCCGTCCCGTCACGGTGATCCGGATACCGTTCTCATTCACCGGGTACAGCCTGAGCAGCCCCTTGGGCCCTTTCAGGATCAGCTCCGGTCTGGTTTGCATCAGTTGATACAAGACAATACACTTCCTCTCTGTTGACAGGCCCTTCCCTGCCCCTTTATAATAGCTACTATAACGCTTTTTCTGTAAAAAATCTTTCAGTTTATGCGCTGTTTTTAACACTATATGCGCAAAAGGAGTTTTTTCATGGCACTGCGGGAGCAATATGAGGAGCATTCGGAGCGGGAGTTCCTGCCCACTCCTTTGGCAACTTACCATTTTGAGACAATCGTAGTCCCCCTCCACTGGCATCGAGAGGTGGAATGGATGTACACCCAGAAGGAAGGGCTCATCGAGATAGAAGGTCAAAATTACCGGTATGAGCCTGGCGACGTGGTATGTGTCAACCGGGAGCTGCTCCACCGCACCACTCAAGAAAATCCGGTCCTCTTAGCGGACCTTCTGGTGCTGGACCTGAACATCCTGGTCTCGCCCTTGCTGGGTCAGGAAAGCGGACTTTTCCTCAACCGGTTGAATGAGGGAAGCCTGCTTTTCCCCCTCCGTCTGGGGAAGGGAGCTGCCGGACATGGGGATGTGGTCCGGGCCTTTGAAAAATGCGTCAACCTCATCCGGAAAAAGGAGCCAGGCTGGGAATTTTCCCTGGAACGAGAACTGCTGGCCATGCTGGACGCCTACTGGAAAAACGGTCATCTGCTGGAGACGAAGGCTTTCTTCCACAATTCCCAGACCCAGGCGGTGAAAGAGAGCATCGCTTTTATGGGGCGCTCTCTGGGGCAGGACCTGACCCTTCGCCAACTGGCAGACCAAGCGGCTCTCTCTCCCTCCCATTACATCCGGGTGTTCCGCCGCTACACCGGGCAGACGCCTTTCGCCTTCCTCAACGACCTTCGCATGGAGGAAGCGGCCCGCTGTCTGAGACAGGCCATGACGGTGAGCGAGACCGCCCAGCTGGTGGGCGTACCTAACTTGAGCTATTTCATCCGGCTGTTCCGTGAGAAATACGGAAAGACCCCCAAGCAGTACCAGCTGGAACAAACCTGCGAAAAATGAACAGGATATCAAAAAGCGCGCCTCCTCTGGGAGACGCGCTTTTTCACTATGCTCTATGACCACTCATACCCTGGCCGCCAGGAAATCTACCACAGCGTTTTTCACTTCTGGGTCTTCCCCGAACATGCCGTTGTTGTTGCACAGCAGCAGGGATTTCACCCCTTTTTGGCTGTACGCCTGGAACATGCGGACGCTCTGTCCCATGGGCACCTGGATGCCGCAGTCGTAAATACCGTGGACCAGGCACAAGGGCGCGCTGTTCTCCGTCACATGGGAAATGGGGCTCGCTTCCCAAGCTGCGCGGATCAGTTCCTGGTACTGCGGGTCCTGATCCCACAGGTGCGCTTTGATGTCCGCCATGCCTTTCCCCTTTCCCAAATAGCCCAACAAACTGGCCAACGGCGCGAAGGGACCGTCGGACTGGGCCACCTTCCGGGGCTGGGCAGGCCACACCTGGGCAGAGTCCTCTCCGAAGTGGAAGAAATCGGTGAAAGCGTAATAGGCTGCCGCGGCTTTCACGGAACAGTCTTGATCCAAATAGCCGCCGATCCGTCCCTCTTGGGCGGGGTCGCCGTTACAGGCCGCCAGCATAGCCGTGAGATGTCCTCCCATGGATCCTCCGATCAGTCCAAAGCGGGAAGGATCCAGCCCCAGTTCCTGACTATGGGCCTTCAAGTACCGGATACAGGCCCGCACGTCCTCCCCGGATGTGGGCCAGCGGCTGGGCGGGCAAAGACGGTAATCCACCGACGCCACAGCGTATCCGCGTTCTAAAAGCAGTTCTGTATTGGTTTCAAACTGGTGATGATTCCCTCCGAAGCCGTGGATATCCACAATACAAGGGAGATCCTTGCGTTCCCCTTGAGGATAGATCAAATCCACGAACAGATCGAAGGTATTGCGCATCTGTAAGTTGGGCTCGCCCCGGACGCCTTTCCCTACAGGCACCGTAGCCACGTATAAGTTCCTCACGTCCACCTTGGGATGATGGGCCCAGGGTGTTTCCGGAAGGGGGATCTCCCCGCTCTGATCTCCAAAACTGTAGCGATCCGGCAACTGCGCGGTCCCCTCAAAGGTGAAGCCCTCATCATGGACGATGGCTCGTGCTTCCAGGCCTTTCGTCTCTACGCGCAAAGTGAAAGCCTCTGTCTCGTAAACCATCACGCCTTCTTCCAAGGGGTAGGCCTGACGGCAGGGATATTCCGTGAACCGCCCTTCTTTCTCCAGGTACACCGCACGCCGGAACACATGGAGCTTGGCCCCATCTCCCTGGAACACGGTGGCTATGGGCTTGACCACCGGAAGGGTCAGCGCGGAGGGACAGTCTCCCCCTGTGTACACGTGGATGGTGGGCATTTTTTCTGGGAAGCCTTCCGGCTGCTGGAACCCAGAGCCACCGCAGGAAAGGCTCAACCGCAGCCGGCACCCAGCGGGAATCACCCAGGAGGTGGCTTCCAGATGGAAGGACAGCTTCATGGGCGTCTCCGGGGAAAGCTCTACCCGGTCCTCCCGATAGCCCCGATGATAAGGCAGGCCCAGGGAGGCGTATACGGCGTTGGGATGGACTTTCCCGTGGGAACCGCGGATCATGCCCTCGGTGATGAACCGGCTGGTGCCATCGGGACGGACCAGTTCCAGGCAAGCGATGAAATTCCCATCGGTATGGGTGGAAGTCACCCACAGGTCCAGTACCGGAACGCCGGTGATCTCCAGATCTTTGGGCAGGACCTGAGAGGTGAAGGTGAGGGATTTCTCATCCTCGGGGTTCATGTCACGGGTGATGTTCCGATCCATGCGGCCCATTTTCCCGTAGATGGACACATCCTCTCGAACCGTGTAAGGAAGGCTCCCCTCCGCTGCGGGATACTCCCCTAAAGCGTTTTCCGGACTGAGGTACAGCTTGGGGAACGTGGTCCCTTCCACGGGAAGATCCGCGGCGTAATGCCATTCCTTACCGGGTGTATCCCCCATGGTGTAATAGTATACCGGAGGCTCGGACAGAATGCCTGAGTCCTTCCCTTTGAGAAGGGCGTCGAAATAGCGCAGGTGCTCCCCTGCCCAATCGTAAGCAGCGTTGGGCTCTGCGGAATTTCCTGAGTAGATGCCACAGTGGGGCCAGGGGCCCAACAGCAGCTTGCCTCCCCAATGCTTCCAGGTGAGGATCTTATTGGTGCAGCCAGGATCGAACCAAGCGCCCACGCTCCACACAGGGATGCGTCCGAAGCGCACATCATCCATCCGCTCCCAGGCGGGGATATCTATATTGGGACGATATCCCAGATAGGGATGGACGTCGTCCCGATACATGTTGGGGATGTGCTGTCCCAAGAAGGGCAGGTTTCTCCGGTGGCATTTCCTGGCTTCCTGCGCCATGGGATGAGGAGCGGGATCCTCATCCACCGGGTCGCCCAAAGGCGGTTCCGGCTGGTCGGTCATTTTCCCCGGCAGGAAAGGCAGGGCGCTGACACCGTTGGGGAAGTCCTGATCGTAGAAGTCCATACTGCAATCGCAGGGGATGGAAGCGAACAAGTGCTCCGGCTGCTCCAACAAGGTGATCTCCTGGATCATACCGTGGTTGGAGCCGCCATAGGTGCCCACTTTACCGGTGCACCAAGGCTCCTGCGCCAGAGTATCGATGAGCCTTTCCATATCCCGGCCGTCCCGGGGCCCGAAGAACCCGTCGTACACACCGTAGGAAGCGCCGATGCCCCGGACCTCCACAAAGGCCACAGCATATCCCGCTCCTAAGAACCGGAGGACCGCTTCCTTATCCGATTCAAACATCATGCGTCGGGGAGAATTTCCCGATTTTACCAGAAGGGGGACTTTTTCCTCCGTTTCAGGCCGGTAGAGATCCACGGCCAACTTGGTACCATCACATCCCGGCAGATACCGGGATGTACGTTGATATTCCATGGATGATCGCTCCTTTCACTATTTTCAAGTCATTCATCCCTTCACGCCGCCTACTACGATGCCCTTCACGAAGAACTTCTGGAAGAAGGGATAGATAGCCAGCACAGGAACCACGGCGATCACCGCGATAGCCATGCGCACGCCGGAAGTTGGCACGCTCAAATTGGCGTTCTGCAAAGACGCCACGTTGGAATTGTTGGCTAAGAACTCCGCATTGGACATCATGGTGTTCAGCACGTTTTGGATCGTGTAGAGATCTGTGCGGCGCACAAGGTAATACAGGCCGTTGATCCAGTCGTTCCAATAGGCCAGTCCGGAAAACAGAGCCACTGTGGCCAGCATGGGCTTGGAAAGCGGAATGGCAATGCGGAACAGGATCCCGATCTCGCCACAGCTGTCGATCTGAGCCGCCTCGATGATCTCCATGGGGACGTTGGTGGTGAAATAGGTCCTCATCAGGATGACGTTGTATGCGCTCATCATCAGGTTGGGGACGATCAGCGCCGCCACCGTGTCACGAATGGAGAAGACCCCTGTCCAAATGATGTAGGAGGGGACCATGCCGCCATTGAACAACATGGTGAAGAACACGAAGAAAGAAAGGAACATGCGTCCCGGCAGATCTTTTTTAGAGAGCAGATAGCTCAGGAACATGGTGAGAAACACGTTGGCGGTGGTGCCAACGGCGGTGACGAAAATAGTCATGCCGTAGGCTTTCAGAATCCGGCCAGCAGAGGTGGCCAGGTAATCATACGCCGCCGTACTAAACTTTTCCGGTAAAAATGAATATCCATTCTGGGTCAGCGTGGCCTCGTCAGTGATGGATGCCATCACCAAAAGGACGAAGGGCAATACACATGCCAGAGATAGCAACGCCAGAACGATGTTGATGGTGATCTTGAATGCTTTGCTGCTGCCTACCATATGATATCACTCCCCCTTCTCAGAACAAAGCGCTTTCCGCTTCCACTTTGCGGACAATGCCGTTGGAGATCAGCACCACCACGAATCCCAAAACGGACTGGAGGAACCCAGCTGCCAAGGAACGTCCCACATCGTTGTCCTGCATAAGCGCCCGGTAGACAAAGGTGTCGATGGTGGTAGTGGTCTCGTAGAGCATGCCGCTGTCTTGAGGCACCTGATAGAACAGGCCGAAATCAGAAGCGAACATGCGTCCCAAGGACATGATCACCAGGATGATCACGGTGGGTCTCAACAGAGGAAGGGTGATCTTCCGGATCTGCTGCCATGTATTGGCTCCATCCACCACGGCCGCCTCGTACAGAGAACGGTCAAACCCTACCAGAGTGGCGAAATAGACAATGCTCTGGAAACCAAAGCTCTTCCACAGATAGACGATGGTCAGGATCACAGGCCAGTAGCCTTTTTCTGTGTACCAGTTGATCACTTCCAGCCCCAAGGGCTCCAAAATGCTTTTGTTGATAAATCCGTTGGTACCGCTGAGGAAGGCAAACACCAGGTATCCGATGATCACCATGGACATCAGGTGCGGGATGAGGATGACGGTCTGGTAAAGCTGTTTGGCTTTCTTGCTGATCACCTCGTTAAGCAGGATAGCCACCAGGATAGCGAAAATATTGCCCAGCACCAAGAAAGCCACGTTGTACAGGATGGTGTTGCGGAACATGATCACCGCCCACTTGGAGCCGAACAGATAGGAGAAGTTTCCCAGTCCGTTCCAGGGGCTTTCCCACATGCCTTTTGCAAAGCTGAAATCTTTAAAGGCCAGGATCAGGCCGGACATGGGCATGTAGTTGTTAATGATGAGATAGGCGATACTGGGCAGGGCCAGCAGATACAATGGCAGATATTTCATCAGCCGCTTTTTCAGCGGCGCGCCGGACTTTGCGTTTTTTTCCATATTGGATCCCCTCGATAGAAGCAATGCCGCGGGTCACCCTGCGGCATTGCGGTCATTTCCACTCAAGATCGAAATCGAAGATCACTGTCCCAGGAACTGGTCCAGCTGTGCCTGTTTTTCTGCGATCACATCGTCCATACCGGCAGCGTCCAGCTCTTCCAAGAACTGGGGCAGCATTTCGTCGGCATTGACCTGTCCATAAGCAAGAGCGTTGAAATACTCGTCTATCACATTGGTCACAGCGGTGTACTGATTGTAGACAGGCTCATTGTTAAAGGTGAATCCGATGGCCAAAGACTTTTTGCAGCTCTCGTTGGTATCCATCATTTCCTGATAGTAATTGGGGTCTTCTGTCTGGAAAGGAATACACAAAGTCTGGTTGGGGAAGTACCACTGAGCACCGGTTCCCCAGCCCAAAGTGGTCTGACTCTCGCCCTCGGGATACCAGGAGCATCCGTTCTCGTCCACCACGTAATGGACATCCTCGATGCCCTGAGCCAGATAGCGCATGACCTGCTCATCAGTGTACATGAGGTACAGCAGTTTCATAGCGGCATCCGTATCCGCAGAGACAGTAGAGATACAGTAACCCGCGCCGGAAGTTGTGCCCACTGTGGCGGTAGCCTCACTCATGGGGAACACTACGGCGTCAAAATTGTAAGTGGTAGCCATATCCATGCGGATATTCTCCACACCAAATCCATTGCTCAGAGAACCTCCGGCCACGCCGGTCTTGAGGTAAGACTTATCCAAAGACTGGTTCTGCGGATCATCCAGGAGCAGCCCGCCATCCGCCCACTGCTTGGCATAATCCAAGAACTGGGCGAACTCCTCAGTCTCGTAGTAGTTGATAACCTCTGTATTATCCAGACCACTGTTCATCAAGACGCCGGTCCAGGAGGTATCTCCCAGGTTATCGATGATGGTGTTGTTGTAATCGGTAGTAATGGGCAGATAGATCAGATCCGGATAAGCCGCTTTGGCTTGGGTCATAATGTCGGTCATCTCCTGGATATCGATCATCTCACCGTCCCGGTCCGCCACGCCGATCTCCTCGGCGATGTCCCGACGGAGCACATAGGCCCATACGTTGCCATAAGATCCTACCGTGGGCAGCGCGTACTGCACGCCGTCTACTTGACCCACAGGCAAATACTGTTCCCCGATAATATCCTTCAGATCAGGATACTGCTCCAGATAATCATCCAGAGCGATCACCTGCTCGTTGGCCACAACGTTGGTCAGGTTAGAGAAGAAGTTGTAGCTGAACACATCAATGGGATCGTCCCGAGAGGTGAGCATCAGCGTCATGGTGGTGGCCAGGTTGCCAAACTCGATGGGAACAATGTCCACCTGAACACCCGCGTCGATAGACACCAAATACTCGTTGAGGGCATCCTCTACCATAGCTTCATCTGTGACAGGCTGGGTGGGCACCACAGGGGTGGAGACCACGGGCCAGTCCTCCACGTTCTCAGAGACCTGGGAGGTCTCACCTGCGCTGGTTTCCGAAGCCTGAGAACTTTCCTGAATGGAACTGTCCCCGTTGTTTTGACTCCCGCATCCCGCCAGTACCGAAAGCATCATTGCCCCGGCGATCAGATAACATAACCATTTCTTCATCTGTTCGTTCCTCCTTTATATCGGATCTTGACAAAAAGTATACGCTTATCCTGTCTTTTCCGATATTCCTTTTCTGACGCCGTTCCCGTCATTTTTTGACAGATTTCGAGAAAAAGGTTACAGAGATGTTACTCTTTTTTCTCCTGATCCTTCCGGTATTCCGCCGGGGAGCATCCCACATATTTCTTAAAGATCTTGATAAAGTTGCTGTAATTGTCGTAGCCCACATGCCCAGCGATCTCCGTCACGCTGAGCTGGGTAGTCCGCAAAAACATTTTTGACGCTTCCATCTTTTCCCGAATCAGGTACTCCTTGATAGAATACCCCGTGCCTTTTCGGAACAGTCTGGTAAGATGCTCTGGGCTCAAGCCCACCCTGCCTGCTATCTCCGTCACAGAGATATTCTCATCGATATGTTCCCTGATAAACCGGGAACATTCACCGATCACATCATCCGAAATACCCGACGACTCCCGCAGCTTCTCCGCTACGAAAGATACCATGTTCTCGAAATCTTCCAGCCGTGTATAGGTGCTCATATACCGGTCATAGGGCAGTTCCCCGTTGAAGATGCTGCCACTGTCTATATTTTTTTCCAAGAGATAGGTCAAAAGCACTTCCGTAAAGGCACGGTGAAGATCCGCCATGAATCGAAGGCTCAGGTCATCCTTCTCCACTACGTTTTCTAGATATTCCAGCACGCTTTTTTGAAAGCTGCTGAACTCTCCCCGAGACAACAGATCGCTCCACACCTTTTTCTGCCTGTCGAAAGAGACCTCTCGGACGGCCTTGGGCGGATCCAGATCTACCAGCACCACCGGTCCTCTTTGGGCCACGTTCTCTGCCAAAGACCGCTCCATCCGCCGACAGGATGGACCTATTTGAGATAGTCCTCCCCACGGGGCGTGATAGACCGTGAGCTTTATTTTGTAGATCTCCTCTAAGAACTTCTGGGTCTTTTTCAGCACAGCGAACACGCTGCCGTTACTAGGGATCTCCCCCAGGGCATAGAGCAGCCCCACATACCTCTGGGGATCTTTCCTGGTCAAAAAGCATCTCAGGCCCAAAGGTTCCAAAAGTTCTCCCAAAATATTCTCCATACCATACAGGAACAGCTTTGGTTCAATAGTCTCAAAAGCTGGATCGGTCCGCCATAGGTGCAGGAGCAAAGGCGCTGCCGGAGATGACCTGGTGAATCCCGGACAGTTTTTTTCCAGGGACCTCAACAGCTTCTCCTCCCCGGTGCCCTCCTCTACATATTCCAGATATGTTCCCCGCAGGACTTCCTCTTTTTGCAGCTGGTAAAACTGACCGTCTTCCATCAGCTTCCTGCTCTCCTCTTCCACCTGGAACTGTAATTCAGCCTTTCGGATCGTTTCTTCCAGCTGTTCCTGAGAGGCCGGCTGGAGCAGGTAGTCAAAACTGTGCAGCGATACCGCCTCCCGCACATAATCAAAGTCTGCGTGTGAGGTAAGAAAGATCAATTTGGAGGCAGGATATTCCTCCATAGCCCACTTCGCAAAGGAGATGCCGTCCTCCTCCGGCATCTCGATATCGCACAGGATGATCTCATACGTTTGAGCAGCCAGCTTTTCCCTGGCTTCCCCGGCGCTGGAGGCGATGTCCATCTGTTCCAGACCCAGCTTCTCCAGGTTGATCTGACGGCAGAGCATTTCAAGCACCGCCGGCTGATCGTCAATGGCAAGCAGTTTCATTCCAATCTTCCTCCTTTACCGGCAGGATGATCTCCGTCACCGCGCCTCCTGTCAACCCGTTGTAGAATACAACTTTGCCTTTCCCGTTGTAGAGCAGCCGTATGCGGTACCGGAGATTGTTGATGCCGATATGCTCTGTATCCATGCCGGGGTGAGGTGTGACATCGTTCCACTCTTTCAGCTTTTCCAAGGGATAGCCGTCACCGTTGTCACTGATGCGCAAAAGAAGAAACTCCTCTCCTTCCTCTGGGAGAAAAGACGCCTGCATCTGGACGGACAAGATCCTTCCCGCCCGTTTGGCGTATTTGAAAGAGTTCTCCAAAAACATCTGCACGCAGAAATGGGGAATACGGCACCGTCTGGCCCGCTCCCCAGCATCCATGCGGAACAGGATCGGCTCGTTATGAAGAAGAGTCATCAGCGAATAGTAGCTGGTAGCCGTTTTGATTTCCTCTTCCAGAGTCACCGTATCCAAAACATCCCGAAACCGGGAGCGCATGTAATGGGACAAGCAGAGAATGAATGGCCGAAGCTGGATGTAATCTCCGTTTTCCAGCAAAGCGTCCATCGTTTTCAAGCAGTTCAAATAAAAGTGGGGCCTGATCTGAAGTTTATAAGTCTGCACTTGAGCGTTCTGCTTTTCCATCTGGGCCAGATAGCTCTCTTTTTGCAGGGCACTGATGCGGGCCACCATCTCGTCCACCCGATTCTCGATCTCCCGGAATTCCACGATGGGGCTGTGTTCCAACTGGATCTTTTCCCCCTGCTCCTCCATCTGTTTCACCCGCTGGACCAAACGGTCCGCGGGACACAGCAGGATCTTATAAAAATAACGGTACACCACGAAAAAGAAGCAAAATCCCACGAGGGGGATGGCTACCAGAAACACCCAGAACCGCCAGTCTGTCCAAAAATGCAAAAACTGCCAAAACGGCCGCACAAGAGCCAGATCCAAACTACCGCTGATCACAGGGGACTTAATCAGTGCGTAGTTATGGCCGCTCACCCAGGACACTCTTTCAGTCACCTGGATCTTTTCCTCTGAAAGAATGTCCTCTCCTGCCCTAGAGAGCACATTCCCCTCTCCATCCAAAAACAGGATCTGCGTTTCTCCTTCTTCCGCAGAAAGAGAATCCAGAAAGTACCGGTCCAATTCCAGAAAAAATCCCACATAGCTTTCGGGGCCCCCTACTACGGAAATATAGTAAAGCTTCCCCTCCAACTCCACAAACTGATTCCCTGAAGTCTCTGTATGATCTTTCAGCCAACCCTTCAGCGCAACATTGAGAAAATAGATCTCATCGTCTGGAAACGCGTTGCTGAACTGACTGCGCATAGTATTCCGATCCTTGTCGTAGTAAAACAGACCCCCATACTGTTGCAGAGAGGTCGCCTTGCTTTCCAGAGCGTTGCTCAAGTAATACTCTGCCCAAACCCTGTTTTTCTCCGAGACCTCCACATGAGACAGCATGCCGTAGTGAACATTGGTAGTCAAGATGCTGTTGGTATAACTTTGCAGAGATTCCATGTCTCGTTTCAGCTCGGAGGCATAGAAATCTGCCACATACCGGTTGGTGTTGAGAAAATCTTCCCGATAACGGAACACGTTATAAACACCGTAGGCCATGAAGATAGCCACAATCACCAGGGTGGTCAGCAAACAGATCACCATCACCCGCACCCGGAGGGAATAACTTTTCTGTTTCATGGGCTCTCCTTTCTCCGGACTTAAAATACAGGCTTTCCGCCCTGTGCCACAATGCGGCGCAGACTTTCCATCCGCTCCTCTGAAGGAGTCTCCCCGTCAAAGGGAGCATGTCCCAGCTGGCGGCGCTTACCTTCTCCCAAATTGTGGTAGGGAAGCAGTTCCACCCGAGTACAGCTGGGGACACGCCCCGCCAGCTCTCCCAGCGCCAACATATTCTCCGCACTGTCATTGTACCCGGGGATCACAGGAGCCCGCAGCCAGATTTCTTTTTCGGGGAACTCTCTGGAAAGCATCTCCAGATTCTCCAAGATGCCCTCATTGGACCGGCCCGTGCACCGCTGGTGATCCTGAGCAAGGACATGCTTACAGTCATACAGGAACAGATCGCAGTGGACCGCCAGGCTTCTCAGTAACTCCCGAGGACCGTACCCGCTGGTCTCCACCGCCGTGGAGATGCCCCTTTCTTTTGCCCCTTTCAAAAGAGCCGCGGCGAATCCCGGCTGGGCCAGTACCTCTCCTCCAGTGAGGGTCATGCCGCCCTCTTCCCCGTAGAAAAGAAGGTCCTCTTCCACCTCCCGGAGCACTTCTTCTACCGTGGCCCACCTGCCGGAAAGCTCTCGGGCTTTCTGGGGGCAAGCGCTCACACAGGCCCCACAGCCGGTACAGGCTGTCTCGTCCGTGAGGACAGCTCCCTTTTTCAGGGAGACCGCTTCCTGAGGGCATGCTGCCTCGCAGGCTCCGCAGCCCACACATTTTTCCCAGTTCCACAAGATTTGGGGCTGCTTCTTCTGGGATTCCGGGTTGGCGCACCAAAGACACCGCAAAGGACATCCCTTTAAAAACACACTGGTCCGGATCCCCGGACCATCGTGAAGGCAGAAATGCTGGATATTGAATACCACGCCCTGACTTTGCTCTCTCTGTTTCATCCTGTTACTCCCGTTCCTGGTCTACCCTCAGTTTCAACACCTTCTCCGCATACTCCAAAACCTGGCAGGAAAGCAACAGCCTTTGGCAGAGGAGACCATCGGAAAGATCCAAGGGGACCATCTCAGATATTTTTTTCAGCTTGTTCATCACAGTGTTCCGATGCATATACAGCGCTGCCGCAGTCCGCTGCACGTTCCCACCGAACACCAGATACTGATACAGTACCTGCCGCAGATCCGTGCCCTGTCGGGCATCATACCGGGCGATGTGCACCAAAGCCGGGTGAGCTAAGTAACAGATGTCCGTGTGGCCGTTGCGCTGGACATACTCTTGGACGCAGTAGTCCAGCACGATCATCATCTGGTACTGGTCCAGAAAACACAGCACCTCCTCACGACCCAAGCGCTGACGCAGGCGGAGCATGTGGCGGATCATTTGGCACATGGTGCGGAGCATGCCGCAATCCCGTGTGGCGTTGCCGATCCCCGCGACGCATCCCAGCTCCTCCAAGGCCCTCTCCATCCCTTCCGGAAGAGGGAAAGTGAACAGCTGCTCCCGGTGGCGGCGCAGCACGGCGATCTCCTCCTCATCGGGGATGACTGTATCCTCCGGGAACCAATCCCTCACCTGATCTTCCAATTCCCGGGGCAGCGGGCCACGGTCCTTCCTTTGGAACAGCAGCAGCTGCACGTAGGCGGTCTCCTCCGTCCCGAACAAACGCTGGCAGATCTCCCCGGAGGAGACCACCCGGCGGGAAAGCACCAGCTTCCAAGCGTGGAGCGGATCTGCCTGGGGAGCTTCCAGCAACGCGCTGATACGGTTAAACAAAGCCGGAATGGATAGACGTGAGATCATTGTGATCTCCGGGAGCTTTTCACTGGCAAGGGCATCGACCTGTGCCTCCGGCGCTTCCGCCAGCAGCAGGGCGCACCCCTTTTCCATCCGCCAATCCCGGGAAAGGGACCTAGCTTTGGTCAGGTCCCCCAAATAGAGGACTCCTTGCTCCAGCACCCTTTGTCGGTCCAGGAGCCGCACCTTTTGAACTTCCGCATGACCTGACCCGCCCCGGTAAAAAAACGCGGCCTCTCCAAGATCTTCTTTGATGAGCCTGATATCCATGTACCGTTCTCCCCTCTGTTATTGGCTTATTCTACAAAAAATTATTTCACAATTCCAGTTGCTTTGCAAGAGTTGGAAGCAATGCCCATTTTTCAAGCCTTGAAAAGTGCGTTTCACACAGATCCGCTTTCCTTTCTTGCTTTGGTTCCCTCTTTTGTGGTTACATGGAGAAGAAATTCCGGGAAAGAAGGTAGTCCCTATGACCGAACGAGTCAAACGTATGAAAGAAAGTCTGCGTGTAAACAAATATCCCCTTTGTGTGGAGCAGTTCCGGCTGGCGGTGGAATCCTTGGAAGAGACCGCCGGAGAGCCTATGCTCCTGCGGAGGTCCAAGCTCCACGCTCACGTGCTGGATCATATCCCCATCTTCATCGAGGAGGGAGACCTGCTGTGCGGTTCCGGTGCCAGCAAGCCCTTCGGCTTGGAGATGCAGTATGAATACGGCGTGTGGACCCCTGACGAAGTAGAGAGCCTGAAGTCGGAGCTCTACACCATCTCCCCCGAGGACGAAGAGGAGCTTTACCGCTTGAACCAGCGCTTCGCCGGCAACAGTCTAAACAGCAACCTGATCGGCGCCATGGGAAGATCTCTGGGAGAGAGCGCCAGACTGTGGCCCTTTATGAAGTCCGGTCTGGTACTGCCTCCTTGGAAAGACAAACAGGGCGGCTCCGGCGGCGGCTTCGCCATGAGCGGCTACGGCTTGGGGCCGGGGTTCTCCCTGGTGTGCGTGGAGTATGAGCAGATCCTGCAAAAGGGCGCCAAGGGCATCATCCAGGAGGCCAAGCGCTGCTTGGAGGATCTGCGGTATTACGAGATCGATAGCATCGAGAAGCGAAACTATTGGGAAGGGGTCATCCTGGTATTCGAAGCCTGGGTACGGTTCGCGAACCGCTACGCCGATCTGGCGGAGAAAATGGCCGGGGAAGAGACGGACGCCCAGCGGAAAGAGGAACTTTTGGAGATGGCCCGTATCTGTCGCAAAGTGCCCTACGAGCCTGCGGAGACTTTCAGGGAAGCCATGCAGGCCTTCTGGTTCACCTTCCTGATGGTGTGCCCCTCTCCCACCTCCACTGCCGGACGGTTCGACCAGTACATGTATCCTTACTACAAGAAGGATCTGGACGAGGGACGCATCACCCGGGAGGAAGCTCTGGAACTTCTGGAGATCATGCGGTGCAAAGTGATGAAGATCAACCGGGTGTCCGGCAAGGCCAACCGGGCCAAAAACGCCGGCATGGCCAAATGGTACAACTGGACCATCGGCGGGCAGAAGGAGGATGGCTCCGACGCCACCAACGACCTGACCTACCTGCTGCTGGAAGCCGCCCAGGACACCCACCTGCCCCACCACACTCTGACAGTGCGGGTACACAAGAACACCCCAGACCTGCTTTTGGAAAAAGCCCTGGAAGTGGTTCGTACCGGCCTGGGCATGCCGGCTTTCATCGGAGATGACAGCTACATCAAGTTTTTTACCGAAGACAACACCCTCACTCCACAACAGGCCCGCAATTACTGCGCTACCGGCTGCGTGGACGGGAACATCCCCGGCATCACCCGGACCCAAGTGGCATGTTTCTTCATCATCCCCCACGCTATGGACGTGTGCCTCCACAACGGCTTCTGTCGCTATACCAATGAGATGGTGGGCATCCAGACCGGAGACGTGACGAAGATGGAGACTTTCGAGGAGCTGAAAGCAGCCGTGTTCGCCCAGATCAAGTACCTGATGGGCATGGCTGCCGAGCGGGTGAACGTGGAACTGATCGCGGAGCGGGAATTGTTCCCTGATGTGTTCCGGTCCGCTCTGATGCACGATGGCGTCGCCTGCGGCAAGGACATGTTCAACCGCAGGTTCGACTTCGAGAACGCAGGACTCATCGGCGCCGTGGGCGGCGTGAACACCGGTGACTCCCTGATGGCCATCAAGAAGCTGGTGTTCGACGAGAAAAAGTACACCATGGCTCAGCTGTTGGAAGCGTTGGACGCTGACTGGGAGGGCTATGAGGAGATGCGGGCCGATTTCCTGGCTGCCCCCAAATACGGCAACAACATCCCTGAAGTTGACCAGCTGGTCAACGAAGTATACCAGCTCCACAACCAGGCTTGCCGCAGCTATCCCAGCGCTTACGGGGAGACCATCAAGCCCAACGCCATCTCCATCTCCGCCCACCAGCCCGGCGGCGCCTTGACCGGAGCCACTCCCGACGGCCGCAAAGGTGGAGAGATCCTGGCGGACGCCTCCATCTCCCCCAGCCACGGGAAAGACCTTCGGGGACCGTTGGCGGTATTCCAGAGCGCCATGCGTATCCAGCAAGACCAGTATCAGGGGACTCTGTTCAACATGAAATTCCATCCTTCCGTACTGAAAACTTCCTCTGACCTGAACAAATTGGCTGGACTCATCCGCACTTACCTGACCCACGGAGGCAAACACATCCAGTTCAACGTGGTGGACAGAGCGGAAATGCTGGACGCCCAGATCCATCCTGAAGACCATCCCGAACTGACCGTGCGGGTGGCGGGATACAGCGCCTATTTCACCCGGCTCCCCAAGTCCATCCAGGACGAGGTGATCCACCGCACCTCTCAGGAATTGGCCTAACTTGCGCTTAAAATTTCACAGTGTTATAATTGTTTCATAAAACTTTTTAACGAACCAGCAACAAGAAAGGAGTAACGCTGATGCTCGCACAACACAAGATCCTCTTTGACAAGACAAGCGTCCGGGGCATGGAACTGAAAAACCGCTTCGCCATGGCCCCCATGGGCCCCCTGGGGCTGGGAGATTCCCACGGCGGTTTCAACCAACGTGGCATCGACTACTACACTGAGCGCGCTAAAGGCGGCACCGGACTCATCATCACCGGCGTCACCTTTGCCGACAACGAAGTGGAAGAACACGGCATGCCCAACTGTCCCTGCGCCACCTACGATCCCATCCAGTTCGTGCGCACCGCCCGGGAAATGACCGAGCGGATCCACGCCTACGGCTCCAAGATCTGGCTGCAAATGTCCGGCGGTTTTGGACGGGTGACCATCCCCACCAATTTGGGCGAGTATCCCCCTGTGGCCCCCTCCCCCATCATGCACCGGTGGCTGGATAAAGTTTGCCGGGAACTCACCGTGGAAGAGATCCACCACATCGTCGAGCAGTTCGGCAAGGGCGCCTTCAACGCCAAGCGGGCCGGTTTCGACGGAGTGGAGATCCATGCCGTCCATGAGGGATATCTGATCGACCAGTTCGCTATCTCCTTTTTCAACCACCGCACTGACGAGTATGGCGGCTCTTTGGAGAACCGCTTGCGCTTCGCCCGGGAGATCGTAGAGGAGATCAAAGCCCGCTGCGGCCAAGATTTCGTGGTAGCTCTCCGGTACAGCCCCAAGAGCTTCATTAAAGACTGGAGAGTAGGCGCTCTGCCCGGAGAAGAGTTTGAAGAGAAGGGCCGGGACCTGCCCGAGGGTGTGGAGGCCGCCAAACTGCTGGTGAAGTACGGCTATGACTGCCTGGATGTGGACGTGGGCAGCTACGACGCCTGGTGGTGGAGCCATCCACCCATGTACCAGAAGAAGGGCCTGTACATTGAATACGCCAAGCTGGTGAAGGACGCGGTGGACGTGCCCGTCATCTGCGCAGGCCGCATGGATGATCCCGACATGGCTGCCAAAGCTGTGGAAGAGGGCGCCTGCGACATCGTGTCCCTGGGCCGCCCGTTGCTGGCCGATCCGGATTATGTCAACAAATTAAAAGCCGGTAAAGTGGAATCCATCCGTCCCTGCCTCTCCTGTCAGGAGGGCTGCATGGGCCGTATCCAGGAATACTCCGCTCTCAACTGCGCCGTGAATCCCGCCTGCTGCCGGGAGCGGATCGCGCAGCTGACCCGTGCTCTTACTCCCAAGAAAGTGCTCATCATCGGTGGCGGCCCTGCCGGCTGTGAGGCGGCTCGGGTACTGGCGCTCCGTGGGCACAAACCCGTGCTGTGTGAGGCTCGAGATTCTCTGGGCGGCAACTTGATCCCCGGCGGTACCCCTGACTTCAAAGAGGATGACCGCGCCCTCTATCGCTGGTACGCCCACGAGCTGAACGAACTGGGTGTGGAAGTCCGACTGAACACCAAGATGACTGCTGAGGACATCCAGAAAGAGAGCTTCGATGTGCTGATCCTGGCCACAGGCTCCTCCCCCAAGCGGATCCCTCTGGAGGGCAATGTGCTCACCGCGGAGGACGTGCTTCTGGGCAAGGCGGATCCCGGCAAGTCAACCGTGGTGGTAGGCGGCGGCCTGGTAGGCTGCGAAACCGCCCTTTGGCTGCGGGAACAGGGCAAAGACGTGACCATTGTGGAGGCGCTGGACAAGCTACTGGCCGTCAACGGCCCCCTGTGTCACGCCAACTCCGAGATGTTGGAGGCCTTAGTACCCTTCAAGGGAGTGCAGGTGAAGTGCGGTACCACAGTAAAGTCCGCCCAGCCCGGCAACGTGGTGATTGCTGGAAAAGAAGGCGAGGTGACTATCCCTGCTGACTCGGTGATCCTCTGTGTGGGCTATAAGTCGGAAAACAGCCTGTACGAGGAACTCAAGGACAGCGTGGACAGCATCTATCAGATCGGCGACGCCAACAAGGTCTCTAATATCATGTACGCCATTTGGGACGCTTACGAGGTGGCCAGCACCCTGTAAGCAACCCACAAAAACAGATCGGTTCTCTGGATCAGGTGGACAGTGCAGATGCGCTGTCCACCTTTTCTCTGTATGTACAGGGCACACTGTTTTTCCGTTTGGTCGCCCACTTCTATTTTAAGAGATCTCATGGTGAATATGGAGATAGATCAGCTATCTTTCCAGGATACTCACAGGCTGGCTTAAAAACCGTGGCAGACTCATAACTTGAAAACTTTGCCGCTCATCGTTTCAAAGAGAAAAATTACAATTTTCTGCATAAACTAACTAATTATCCGTCAGATTATGCCGATAATAAAAACATAATATCTATACATAAAATCAGTATAAACCTTGCATTTATTAGGCATTAATTTGCGTTAGCTCTGCACCAGATAATTACGCAGCAAGTTAATGTCCTTTTATTTACTGCGCAGAATTATAAAATCACATCCATACGTCAAAATTAGGAGGACATATTTATAGGTCAGCGCATTGTGATCTCTGTGTTGTGAGAAATAAATTATATGCATATAATAAAGAAGGTATTTTGAATGGACGAACAGAAGATTCAGTCAAATCTAAAGAAACTGATAGTCGTGTTTCTTGCAATTTGTTTACTGATCGGAGGTATTGCCCAGTATTTACTTAGCTCCGTCTCAGATCTGTATATAGAGTCCGTACAGGGACGGCTGGAAGAACGAGCCCATCAATACAAAAATTCCTTTTTATTTAAAACAAACTCTGATTTGCAGTCCCTGCGCGCCATGGCCTGCATGCTGGAAGATACCATTGAAGAAAGCGACTCAGCGAAGGCAGCAGGAAGCCGGCTTACATACCTGTGGGACGCCAGCGAAACAGCCGGATTTACCCAGCTATGCTACTTTAACCCCTACGGAGAAGGGATGCGGTTATCTTCTCAAAAAGAGGTGATCGCGCTTAAAACCGACGAAGAGGCTGACGAGATGCAGTCTGTTATTCAGCAGGCGCTGCAAGGAGAATCTCTCTGTTCTCAGGCTTTCTACGATCCAAACCTGGGATACAATACGATCGCTTATGCCACTCCGGTTTACACCGACGAGGAAATCAGCGGCGTTTTAGTCTGCTCTGTCAGCATGGAATCCTATGCGGATATTCTTTCCTCCATCAGCTCCGTCAGTGATATTGGTGCAGTCGCCGTACTAAGCAGCGATGGAAAAGTGTTGGCCTCCACAAGAACGCACCAGACTAAGGGGTTTTACCGGCTGGAAGGGTCTTCCTATCTAACCGAGGAACTGCAAGGCAAATTTATGGAGGCTCTGTCTGGGGATGACACCCAGTTTTTTGAATTTGACTTTAATGGGATAACCGCATATGCCTGCATCATGCCCATGGATATGTGTTCGGACAAGATCATGATCGTGGACACAGATAAAGGCGTCAGCGATGCCATGTCAGGCGTTGTGAACTATGCGCATCTGATCGGCATCCTATTCGCTGCCACAGCTATTTTGTTTGTGCTGGCGGTACTCTACATCAACCGCCGTCACAACGTGCAGCTGCGCCGGATCGCGTACCACGACAGATTGACCGGAGCCTATAACCGTCATAAATTCTTCCAGCTCCTAGATCAAAGGAAAAAGAAGTCCACAGAGTACGCTGTGGCTGTGATCAATATACGAAAATTCAAATACATCAATGAGATGTTCGGCACGGACCGCTCCAATCAGCTCCTCAAAGATATCTGTGAGGTTCTGAAACAGCATATGGAGCACGGAGAATTTTTCTGCCGGGATACAGCGGATACTTTTGCGGTATGCCTGAACACCTCGGATAGAGACACGGTGTGCCAGCGTCTGGAGACCATCTTCGCGGCACTCAAAGACTGTGGAAGAAGTATCCTTCACACATATCCCATCTCCTTCTATGGCGGCTGCGCCACTACCGAGGACTGCTCCGACAAAAACAATAACGAGGAACTGATGAGCCATGTGATGCTGGCACTTAATTACGCAAAGCAATCCCAGCAGTCCACCGTCTCCTTTTATGATTCCAAGATACATGAGAAAGAAATGCTGCAACACTACATCGAAAATCGTATGGAGTGGGCACTTGAACATGGCGAATTCCAGATGTTCCTTCAACCCCAAATGGATCTTCGCCAAAATTCTCTCTGTGGCGCTGAGGCACTGGTCAGGTGGATCGTGGATGGGAAACAGACCATTTTTCCTGACCAGTTTATCCCTGTTTTTGAACGCAATGGATTCTGCGTCCAGCTGGATTACTACATGGTAGAGCAAGCATGCAAACAGATCCGGGCTTGGATGGATGACGGATTATCTCCTGTTCCCATTTCAGTGAACCAGACCAAATTGTTACTTTACGTAGATGATTATGTAGAGCGCATATGCGCCATCACCCAGCGTTATGGTGTCCCCAACCGATATATCACCTTGGAGATCCTGGAAGGACTGGCGCTGGAAAATCTGGAAAAGGTATCTGACTGCATCGATCAACTGCACCGCCATGGGTTCCATATTTCCATGGATGATTTTGGCACCGGATATGCATCTTTGACCACATTGAGCCATCTTGAAATTGACGAGCTGAAACTGGATCGATCCTTTTTGATCCAGGCGGATCAATACGCGGAAAACAAGCGCCGCAAGATCCTGGAAGTCGTTATCGAGGTGGCAAAACGGCTGCATATCTCTACCGTAGCCGAAGGGATCGAAACAGAGAATCATGTGAAGCTCATGCGTGAGATGAACTGTGACTATGGGCAGGGCTATTATTACAGCCGGCCGATCCCTGCGGCAGAGTTCACCGACACATTTTTACACACGAATACCCCCTGACTCCCGCTGTGGATCAGGTTCAGTAGTAAAGGAGAATTTGTAAAGTCGACTCCTCATACATCACACGCGTTGTTTGTACATAAAAGGACTTTTGCCTGTCAGTAATGTATGAGGAACCTAAGGAGGAATGCACATGCTTGCCGATCAGCTGATACAATTAGGACAGCATGAGAATGATTGGGAATATTGGGAACAAACAGATAAGGAGATCGTATCCGGCCATTGGATCATTGAACTCGAAAAGGACAAACCCCCACGTCTTTACTGCAATGCTGTTGTCCTGAAGTGCTTGGGCATTTCGGCGGATAAAGATCCGGAAACATACTACACCATGTGGCAAGAGAATATTTTTTCTTCCCACATCGCGGAGATGCAGCGGCATGTCAATGAAATGATCGAAGGAAAAAGAGGAGATATCACATATCCCTGGAAAAGCCCGGCTGGAAATACTCTGTATCTACGCAGCATCGGCATGCGGGATACACGCTATCAAAATGGGATCCGGCTGGTAGGAACGTTCCAGGATGTGACAAGCATCATATACAGCGAACAAATCAGCAGGCACACATACCTGAAATCAGATTACTTACTGCAAATCCTGGCAGACACCTTCGAGGCTGTCCATGTGATCCAGTTTGACAAAGGCATCATCATGCCTGTTCACTCGATCATGCCGTTATTTTGGAGTGAGACCGAACTTGATATTGTTCGCTATCTTGAACTTATGCGGCAGTTTATACCGCCAAAAGACTGCGAACACATTCGAAGATGCATTATTGAGCGTAAAGTGTTTGATAATAGCGGAAATTGTGTGACCAAGTACTCATGGGATTTTAAAAGCGATGCCCTAAAAAAAGACGGCTGGTATAATATCCTGCTAAGTTTAGATCCCAACGTCAGCCAAGACGATATGATCGTTGCGGTCCGGGACATTTCCGAACTGGAAAACAACAAAAATGCTGTCACCACCCTAAAGCACATATCGGAAATGGATGGGCTTACTAATATTTATAACCGCTTTGCCATTGAGAAAAAAATAAGCAAACATATTCTGAAACACCCAGACGAGCCGGGCCTTGTGATGCTGCTGGACCTGGATAATTTCAAACAGGTAAATGATGTATTTGGGCATATTGAAGGAGACAATTTCCTCATCGAATTAGCAAAGAAATTGAAAAAAATATGCCGAAGTACCGATATTATCAGCCGGCTTGGCGGCGATGAGTTTATGATTTTTATGTGCTGTGTGCAAGAACAGGATATTGAACCTCTAGTTTCTCGTATTATCCAGAGTTTGCGAAAGAAGTACTGCCAGTCTGACATTACTTTTGAGGTAACCGCTTCTGTGGGAATCGCCCATTATCCAAAAGATGGCAAATCCTTCTCTGAACTTTACCATTGTGCGGATCTGGCACTTTACGACGCGAAGCGCAAAGGGAAAAATCGTTATTCGAAATATAAAGATATCGCTTTGTAACCACCCACTCAGGGCGATCGATGATACCGCGTTCCAGAGGAATATTCTGCCCTGAACGCGGCGGCAGCACCGCATCATTACCACGACAAGTATTAAAGAGTGCAAAAAAGATTTCGTTTGACATGCAGACTCGTGCTATCCCGGAGGCTCTTTCACACCGAAAAAAATATTACAGACTGAGAGAGGTTACGATGTGAGATATTTAAAAGACAAAGTTGTTTTATGGGTAGTTAGTATCGCGCTGATACTCCCTCTCCTTCCGATCCATGCGCAGGCGGCGTCTGACCGTGTTGTGCGTGTGGGCTTCCCCATCCAGGGCAATATATCCTATATCGACGAAAACGGCGATTATGCCGGATATCTGGTGGACTATTTAGAACAGTTGACCCTATTCACCGACTGGGAAATTGAGTATGTTCAGGCAGAAGGAGATCTCAACACTCAGATTTCCACCCTGCTGGATCAGCTTGAGAGCGGTGAAATCGATATGATGGGTACTATGAACCGCAATGAGTCTCTGGAAGAGAGGTTCCTGTACCCCAACTATGGCTATGGTTCTACATTTACGGTAGTAGCTGTTAAAGATGATTCCAGTTATATCTACGAAGATTTTTCCAACTGGAATGGAATCACCATCGCATCCTACCCTGGACTGGATTCGAGAATGGAGCTATTCGAACAGTACGCGCAGGTCAATGGATTTACTTATGAAGTTGTTAACTACGACAGCTTCGATGAAGTGATAAATGCCGTTCGTACCGGCGAAGTGGACGCAGCACTTCAGGTAGATATTTCCATGCTGGATGAATTGAGAAGTATCGGACGCTTTTCTCCAACTCCCTATTATTTTGCATTGTCCCCTACTCGTCAGGATCTGCTCCCGGAACTGAACTCTGCCCTGGAGATCATGACCCTTTCCAATGAAAATCTTCAGCAGGAATTGTATGAGCGTTATTTCATGAACACCGATTATTTTCGTGCCTCCCAGGAGGAATTGGACTATATCCAGTCCCTGGGGACCCTTCGTGTTTTATTTTTTGAAGGGAACGCGCCGTTTCAATATATTAAAGACGGTGAGTTGACCGGATTTTCCGTAGAGTACTTTAACGACTTTGCCGAAAGCGTAGGGCTTGACTATGAGGCCGTACTGGAAGATGACGCAGAGGAAGCAAGCCAGTTGATAAAGGATAATCAGGTGGATTTGATTGCCTGCATCGCAACGGATTCCGCTCTTTCCTATGAACAGGGCATCCGTTTATCCCTTCCGTATTTTCACAGCTACGCAAGCCGAACTTGTTCCACGGGTCATGACCACGCAGATGAAGAAGTTCTGGAATTCGACATGAACACGGAGAAAATGTTGAAAAAACTCCAATCCGATCAGGACACATGCAGCTGGATAGATGAATATTCTCTGAATTATTACCTGCGCAAGAAAGCGGTTTATGACGATATCGCAACAGACTGGGCGGATACAGAAGAGTTTTCATACGCTGTTGCCGTGGTAAATACCCTGCCCAATACCGACATGATGGTCTCGCTCTTAAACCAATTTTCCAGCTCCATCAGCAGCAAGGACACTCAGGCTCGTCTGTCCACTTATCTTTCGGATGAAATCGACTACACCCCTGCGGAATGGATCTTAGCAAACAGGGGACTGATTACCATCGCTTTATTGATCCTGTTTTTCTTCGTCATTGTGTTGATTTTCTTCAACTACCACAAAAAAATGGCGTATAACGCACTGGTCAACGAAAACAAACTGCTCCAGCTTTCCAGCTATGACGAATTAACAGGAGCCTATAACCGAACCTATTTCTGCAAGCTGATGGATGAAAAGATCAAAAATCACCAATCATGGGCACTTATCGCCTTAAACATCCACAACTTCAAGTACATTAACGATACTTACGGCACAGCCAAAGCAGATCAGCTTCTCTGCAAAATAAAAGATATCCTGCACAGTGATCTGAAAGACGGCGAGCTGCTCTGCCGCCCCATAGCGGACTCTTTTTATCTAGCCATCTCAGAATACAGGTCTGAGGATATCATAGGGCGTATCAACAGACTGGAACCCTCTTTGAAAGAAATGGCGGATGATCTACTGGACGGCTACCGGCTGTCTATTTACTGGGGCGCGATTTCTTCCGCCACATCTCCGGACCTGTCCAACGTCCAGGCAAATCTGAATTGCGTCATTGTGGCATTGGCGCACGCGAAGCAGTCAGGAGACAGCAATATTTGCATCTATAACGATTCCGTTCATCAGCAGGAACAGCTGCGCCAATACGTTGAAGCAAATAAATATCGCGCTCTTGAAGATGGAGAATATCAAGTTTATCTCCAACCCAAAATGGATCTGCGCACGGGAAACATAGACAGTGCGGAAGCGTTAGTTCGTTGGCAAACCAGAGACCGGGGCCTGTTATTCCCAGACCAATTCATTCCCTTGTTTGAACAGAGCGAGTTCTGTAAACACTTGGATCTTTACATGCTGGAAAAGTCTTGTCAGCTGTTAAGGGAGTGGATGGATGCAGGAAAATCCCCTATATCGATCTCCATCAACCAAACAAAATCCCTTTTTGTCAGCAATGACTACCTGGACAAGCTGCTGGAGATCACCTCCCGCTACCAGATACCGCCTCAGTATATCGTGCTGGAAATCCTGGAAGGATTGGCATTTGAGAACATTGCGGAATTAAACAATACCATCTCCCGTCTCCATCAAGCCGGATTCCGGGTGTCTATGGACGATTTTGGCTCTGGCTACTCATCCCTGAACACTCTCGGAAAGCTGCATATCGACCAGATCAAACTAGACCGCATGTTCTTAATGGATTTAAGGGACGATCAAAGATCTTCTCAAAAAGATGTGATGCAGTTGATCTTTGCGCTGGCCCAAAAATTAGGCGTTGAGACGGTCACCGAAGGGGTGGAGACCCAAGAGGATGAAGCGTTGATCCGATCAATGGGCTGTGATTACGGTCAGGGCTATTATTACAGTAAGCCTATCCCTGCTCAAGATTTCTACAATACTTTCTTAAAGGGATAATCTCCTCATCTTATCGTGTACTTTTGAAAATCTCGGATTCACCAACCAAAATTTAATTTTCTGAAGGGTGATGTAAACTATGGAGTCAAGTACCGTCCTAAAAAAGAGATTCGGTATTATTCTATACATTGCTGCCTTTTTGGTCGTAGAATTGGTATTTGGCTATTTCATTCTGGAATCCAGACGCATTTTCTTGGAAAACTCCATCAAAAATGGGAGTTATCTGGCCCAGGCTCAAACCGAAAAAATTGAAACGCAGATGGAGGGGTATGCCTTTTCCGTGGAGCTGGCGGGAAAGTATCTGGACGAGATGGTCGATCAGCACACGTCTGAGGCACAAATCCAGGAATGGATGAAATCTTATTGCGAGAAGATCACGGACCGTTTTGGTGACAATGTGCTGGATATCTATGCCGTTCTGGATGGCAGTATCGTTGCCGCGAACCCGTGGGAAGGGGACGACGACTATGATTTCACATCCAAATCCTGGTATACTGACGCTGTGTCATCGCCGGGATCCATTGTGTTTTCTGATTTGTATCAGGATGTTATCACTGGGAAGAACGTATTCACAATGTCGCTCGCCCTTTCCGATGCCAGCAATGTAGTTGCCATAGATGTATATCTCACCAGCGAGAATTGGATGGGATTTTCAGAGATAGCGGATGGCTACGGTTTGCTGGTCTACGACCCGAATCAAACGCTGGCGTATTCCCTCGGACATATAGATCTCGGCACCTTTCAGGAGGACGTTCTGGCCAACTCTTCTGATGAGGTTTCCTACTATGCGGGGGCTGTTAAAGAGGACTATGATCTTTATGTGTGCAAGCTGAGCAGCGGCTGGAGCGTGGCTATCGCGATTCCAAGAGAGAATCTGATCTCCTCTAAACACATGCTCCTGATGAACCTGGGACTTGGCTTGAATGTTCTGAACATGGTGGTCACCATGACGTTCCTCTTCTGGAATATTCGCAACAGCAGATATCTTCGCCAGGATTCCTTGACCGGCCTTTTGAACAAATCGTATCTGCTGAAACAGATACGCAAACGGCTTAAAAGAACCAATGGTACATTGCTGATAGCGGATCTGGACAACTTTAAAAAGCTCAACGACAGCTACGGCCATGACCACGGTGATCTGGTCATCATCCAGGTGGCGGAAATCTTACAGACTTGTTTCCGAAAAACAGACTGCATCGGACGGTTTGGCGGCGATGAATTTGTAATCTATGTGGACGAATTTCTTACAGACAATCTTCTGAACGACAAGGTGCAGAAAGCCATCTCCCAAGTGACGGAGCTGTCCAGGCAGTATCCCTTAAGTGATCTGACGATCAGCATCGGCGGCTGCCGCTGCAAAAAAGGTGATAAGTACAGCGAAGTGTTCAAGCTCGCGGATGAAGCGCTCTATATAGTCAAAAAAAGCGGAAAATGCGGATTTGCTATGAGCCACCATACATAAAAGATCGAACGCTCTACATTGCCTTACAAATTTTGGCAGACGACTTGATTTTTTGATTTACTCTGGGTAAAATCAAATGCGATATAATTGTTCATTTTTCCTAATATGGAAGCGATGAGAAATTGTTTAAAGTCCATAGAATCATAGGGCCTTACAGATAACGCAGCAAAGGGCAGGTGACACAACATGAAGCATATCAGCAAAGTGCTTTCCATGTTGCTTATATTGGTATCTCTATGTGGTGGGTTTAAGGCTTACGCCGAGGACCAATCTAAAACTATCGTACGAGTTGGTTTTCCCATTCAGGCAGGAACTTCCTATATCAACGAAAACGGAGATTATGCGGGTTACCTGGCAGATTACCTATATCAGCTGTCCCTATTCACAAACTGGAAAATTGAGTTTGTGCAGGTTGATGGCGATCTGGATACACAGCTGGAAACGCTTATGGGGATGCTCCAAACAGGCGAAATCGACATGCTTGGCACCATGAACCGGGACGAACAGCTGGAGGATCTCTTTCTCTATCCCAATTACAGTTACGGCACAAGATATACGGCGTTGGCTGTTTTGAAAGAAGATCCCCGATGGATCGAAGAAGATTTTTCTGGCTGGGATGGGATCCGCATCGCAACATTTCCAGGTTACCAAGATCAAATGTCGGAATTCACCTATTACGCGGCGGTAAATGATTTCACCTATGAGATCATAAACTGCGCAAGCTATGACGAGATGATCGACGCGGTACGCAGTGGAGAGGCGGACGCTATGATCCAGTCGGATATTTCCATGACAGATGGATTCCGCATGATCGGACGGTTTTCCCCCTCGCCATACTACTTTGCTCTTTCTCCGGATAACACGGGGCTGCTGCATCAGCTCAATACAGCTATGCGCAGTTTAAGCAGTTCTCAGCCTAGTTTGCAAACAGAACTGTACGATGCTCATTTCAAATATATGGATGGGTTCCAAATTTCTGAAGAACACAAAGAATATATTCAGTCTCTTGGAACCTTAAAGGTGTTGTTCTTTGACGGCGACGCGCCTTATCAATATGTGAAAGACGGGGAATTAACGGGATTCGCTGTAAGATACTTTCAGAAATTTGCAGAGATTTCCGGTTTGAAGTATGAAGCAGTCATTGTAAACACCTACCAAGAAGCTTTCGAGATGGTGGAACAGGGAAAGGTGGATATGGTGGCGTGTGTCGCAACCAATTCCTCCCTGGCTTCCCTGGATAATGTAGGTTTTACCATTCCCTACTTCAAAAGCTTCAGCGTTACAGTCTGCGCAAACTCTACGCCACATAATCACAAAGGCGATTTGGAATTTCGGATGAATACCAAATTGGCCCTTGAGGATGTTCAGCGGAAAGATTCTGAGGCGATCCGGGCTGATTACTATTCCCTATCTTACTATCTTCGCAAAAAAGCGATCTATGATAAAGTCGTTGTGGATTGGGCCAACACAAAAGAATTCTCTTATACTGTTGGAGTGACAAACAGCGTTCCGCAGGAATTGGTTACGATTCTGGACCAGTATGCCAGCTCCATGAGCAGCGAGACAAAACAGGCCATGATGTACCATTATTCCGGTGACCCAGTAGAATACACTTTTGCGGAATGGCTGTTTATCAATCGATCCGTTCTTTTGCTTACTTTCCTTATACTTATTTGCGCAATAGCAATTTTACTGCTCCATATGCGCAGCCGGTGGAACGCGTATAAAGCGCTCCTGGCTGAAAACCGGATCATGCACCTGACAATGTACGACGAAACCACGGGTGCATATAACGAAACATACTTTTGCAAATTGCTGGAGGAATGCTGCAAGAAAAAGGAAAACATTGCTCTGGTCGCATTTAATATTCGAGGCTTCAAATACATCAATGATACCTACGGTACAAAACGAGCCAACGAAATACTCTGTGAGATTAAAGGTATATTGGAATCACAGATAACCGAGAACGAGTTCTTTTGCAGACCAACAGCGGATCTCTTTTATATGGCTCTGAGAGAAGAAAATGAGGACAGTCTCGTTACTCGCACGGACAATATTTTTTCTAAAATCATTCAGACGGCATCCGCTTCCTTAGATGGACATCCTCTTTCCATTTACTCCGGCGCTGTATTTATAGGAACTTCCCCCACGCCCTATCACGCTTTTCCCAATATCAGCTATATGATGGTGGCTTTGGCTCATGCGAAACGGGTAAATTGCCATACCGTGTATATCTTTGATGAGCCCCTCTATCAGACAGAACAACTGCGGTATTATATCGAGACCCATATGCAATCCGCTTTAGAGCAGGATGAGTATCAGCTCTATTTGCAGCCCAAAATGAATCTCCACACCGGCCATATCGATGGAGCTGAGGCCCTGGTCCGGTGGCAGCCGGCGGACCGGGCTATGATCTATCCCTCTGACTTTATCCCCTTCTTTGAAGAAAACGGATTTTGTGTACAGCTGGATCTGTATATGGTGGATAAGGTATGCAGGATGCTGCGAACATGGATGGATTCCGGCATTACGCCCATGGTGATCTCTATCAATCAGACCAAAGCGCTTTTTGTAAAAGAGGACTATGTAGAGCGGTTATTGGCCATCACGGAAAAGTATCAAATCTCCCCCCGGTATATTATTCTGGAAATTTTGGAAGGACTTGCTTTCAACAACATCTCCGCATTAAACCAGACCATCAAAAAGCTGAACATCGCTGGATTCCAGGTATCCATGGATGACTTCGGCAGCGGCTACTCTTCGCTCAACACATTGGGGAAACTGGAGATCAATGAGTTGAAGCTGGATCGGGGATTTTTAATGGATGTGGTGAATGATCCTGATGGTACCCAGAGCGAGGTTCTTGCTTCTGTTTTAAGCCTGGCGAAAAAGCTGGGGATAAAAACGGTTGCTGAAGGCGTGGAAACGAAAGAAAGCGAAGATGTGATCCGGTCCATGTCCTGCGATTACGGACAAGGATATTATTACAGCAAACCTATCCCGGCAGAGGAATTTCAAAAGAGATTTCTCCAATAAACTGAATCTTCAAACTGTCAGGCAGGACATGCTCCCTCCAGTGCCTATTCTTAAATCGGGATATGGTCCGCGTCTGCTTTCTTAAGGATCGTTAAAATCTTTCGGCACATGAAAAGGCCGTCATCTCAGGCGTTGAGATGACGGCCTTTGTTTTTGTGTTTTTAGAATCTCACTTTCCCGATGGATTCTCTGTCCTTTTTACAGGTTCAACAGCACCAGCGCTCCCAGGATCATGCCCACCGCCCCCAACTGACGGCGGTTCAGCCGTTCTCGGAACAGGATAAAACTGGCGGCAGAGATCACCAAAATGGCTCCCACACTGTAACTGGGGTACACCAAAAAGGCGGGAAGCTCTGTCAGGGCCGCCAGCAGCAGCCGGGAAGAGAAGAAATTTGGCACGCCCACCAAAATACCCAGCAGCACATCCCGGCGGGTAGGCTTTTGCTTCTCTCGAAGCAGAAGGATCAGAGTAAACAATCCCGCGAACAGGAAGATGTAAAACACGAACAGACCGTCGTCCTGGCGGGCCCCAAGCTGGGTGAAGATCTTTGACATGCTGTCGCTGGCTCCGTTGAACAACAGCGCCAGCAAAAGAGGAACGATGGCCACACCCGGTGTCACACCTTGATCCTGGCCCTTTTTCGGCAGACCGTTCATTACCACTGCCGCCAAGACCGATACCAAAATGCCCAACCCTTGCAGCGGAGTGGGCCGTTCCCCAAACAGGACCACGGACACAAAAATGGGCACCAGCACGCCCAGCCGAGTAAACACTGAGGAGAGTACCGCTCCGTTTTTACGGATGCTGTGGGCATAGACGATCAAGGCTGCCAGATAGAGAAAGCCGCTCACCGCTCCCAACCACAAAGGCAGAGGATCCCCATTCCAGAGGGACTTCTTTTCCATGGTCGCGAACGCCAGCACGGCACAGGTGACATAGTTGAAAAAGTACACACCATAGCCGTAACCCGAACCCAGGTATTTCAACACGATGGCCAGCACAGAACTGGCCAGCACCGCCAAAATCAAAAAAAGCATAGATTCCACCCCTTCTCTTTCCTCTGCATTACTATACTCTATTTTGTTAAATTTTGCAAAACATTTACCGGAATAGTTGCGTGATTTGCCAAAGGAGGGTATAATAGTTTCCATAATTTTCTTTTCAGAAAGGAGATTGCCTATGAGTGCTTACTCGTCGGCAGTTGCCAAGTGGCAGTCCCACCAACTGCGCAGCCCAGCGGATCTGGACCGGCTGCTTTACGACTTTATCCCTCGTTTCGCATATCACTCCGCCCTTTTAGAGGGCAGGAATATTGAATACAGCACCGTGGAAGAATTCTTCCATACCGGCACGGTTTCTCAATTTACGGGAGACCCCAAGGAATTGGTGCAGCTTTACAGTCACAAACGCTGTTACGAATATCTTCGGGAACGGGTAATGGCCCGGGACGATCTTGATACACTTCTTGTCCTGGATATTCACAGGATCCTCACCAGCGGCACTTACAGCGAGGTATTTTACCTGGAAAACGGTGAACGGCCCGGCGAACTGAAAAAACAAGACTTCGTCACCGCTGTCAACGCTGTGGGAGCTTCCGCCCGGGACGTGGGCGCGGAGCTGGACCGGCTGATGGAAGAGATCAGCGGGTACTGCGGCGCGGATCTTTTGCAGGCCGCCGCCTATTTCCACAGCCGCTTTGAGAATATCCATCCCTTCGCTGCCGGAAACGGCGCCGTGGGCCAGGTGCTGGTAAATTATTTCCTGCTGATCCGGGATCATCCGCCGCTGATCTTCTTCGCCGAGGACAAGGAACAATACTTCCAATGCCTGAGCGCTTACGATTACGAACGGAATCCCGGTCCCTTGGCAAAATTTTTGGAAATGGAACTGGCCAAAACCTGGGCAGAATAACATAGTCTCGTTATGTTTTGGAAAGGAAGGAATCACATGCTGTTTGTCTGTTACCCCAAATGCTCTACCTGCAAAAAAGCTCAGGCCTGGCTGGATGCCCACGGTCTGACTTATCAAGTGCGTGACATCAAGACTCAGAACCCCTCCGAGGAGGAACTGCGTAACTGGCACAGCCAGAGCGGCCTGCCTTTGAAGCGTTTCTTCAACACCAGCGGTCAGCAGTACCGGGCCCTGGAACTGAAAGACAAGCTCCCCCAAATGACGGAAGATGAGCAATATGCTCTGCTGGCAACGGACGGTATGCTGGTGAAACGGCCTATCCTGTTGACCGGAAACAAGGTACTGGTGGGCTTCAAAGAGGCGGAATGGGCCGCCGCTCTCCTGTGAGGCTGTTTTTCGCCCTGCGTTTTTCTCCACAGGACACCCAAACCATTGTGGAAATCCAAGAGCGATTGAAAGCTTTCGCCTCTTCCGGGAATTATCCCCCAGCGGAAAACCTCCACCTGACTCTGGCTTTTCTGGGAGAAGTCCCTCCCTCCCGGGTCCAGGAAGCTCAAGACGCGCTGGAGGACCTTAGTCCGGTCCCCATGACTTTGCGGTTTTCCCAAGTGGGACAATTCCCCCAAGGGAACAAGGAATTGTGGTGGCTGGGTGCTGATCCCTGTCCGGAGTTGATCAAGCTGCGGGAGGACCTGGTTTTTCAGTTGGAACGTCGTAACTTTTCCATGGACAGGAGACCGTTCCTACCCCATATCACCCTTGCCAGAAAAGTGAGCTTTCCCGGTAAAACGCCCCGGCAGGAGGATTTTTTCCTTCTGCCGGTTCTTGTTTCCTGCGGTCGGGTGAGCCTGATGAGCTCCCAGCTGATCTCCCAAGGAGCTGTTTACACAGAAATATTTGGAAAAAATCCTGCGTAAAACTATGCTCTTTTCTCCTCCTTTTTAGCGAAACTTCACAGAGTTTACGATTTGTTCATGTTTGAACAATAATTTGGTAAAACTGCTGGGTTACACTATTTGTTAGCAAGCTAACAAGAGGGGCGATTCCCCTTGGTTTGTTCTCAAAATACAGGAGGTCTTACATACCATGAGCAAGTTGGAAAAGGTAGAAAAAGCAATCGCGAAAGGAAAAGAAAACGTCCTTATTAAACTGGCCGGCGACAAGGACGAGGAAGTAAAACTGGCCGCCATTGCCGGCATGGGCAAGATCGGCAAGGACGATTCCTTCAACGCAATGGTCCCGGATATGCTCACCGACAGCGATCCCAAAGTCCGCGCCGCTGCCGCCGAAGCCCTGGGAGAAATGAAAAACGAACACGCCAGTGCCCACCTGCGCTATTATTTGGAGCGTGAAAAGGATCCCACAGTGGTCGCCTCTTTGAAGAAGGCCATCTCCAGTCTGAACGGCACTGACTGATCTTTCCCATAACAAAATGCCCGACGCTTGAAACAGCGCCGGGCATTTTTATGTCCCGTTCTTAAAATGGTGATCTGAAAAGCCCGCTCATTTCAAGTTCTCACGGATCTTTTCGCAAAGACGGATAAATTCCGCTTTCTCTTCAGGCGTCAAATAGTTGGCAATCTTCTCCTCTACCTGCCGGATACTCCGCTCCACCCGCTCATGGAGCTCGATACCTTTCTGGGTCAGCTCCAGCTTTTTCAAACGAGCGTCCTGCTCCACAGAGCTGCGGGTGATGAGCCCATTTTTTTCCATCAGCTGCAAAATTCCCGTCACAGTGGAGCGACGAATGGAAAACTGCTCCTGAATGTCCCGCTGGAACACGTCTTGGTGTCTATGAATGTACAGATACCCGATGATCCACCCTTGTACGCCGGTGGGATGCAATTCTTCTCCTGAAAACGCGGTCTGGTCCACCATACGTTTTACAAGATGGGACAACGTGCGGATCTGAAACCCTATATCTTCCCGATATTCCACGATAGTTCCCCCTTTGAACTGTTAGGTATCTAACATTATACATCTTTTACCGCCATTTGTCAATAGGCAAAAGGAAAGGCCTCCGCCCGTAGACGGAAGCCTCTCCGAGAGTCCTTTTATTCCGAAAAAGCCGCAGGGATGCCCTGTTTTCCATCCCCTTCTTACGCAGCCGGCTTATTTGCAGCAGCCGCCCGGATCGGTCGCCTTGGGCGGGAAGAACTCACTGGTGGGGAATTCGATGCTGCGGAACAGCTCACAGGGGTTGTCGCTGGAAGCCACGCACTCTTTTTCCGGGATGCAGAAATCGTATGCGGGAATCAGCATCTGGACATTGCGGACGATCTGCACAATGATGAACAGGCCAATGGTGACATAGACCGCGTTCTTCTGGCCGCAGGAGTCGAAGTCGCCGCCGTAGCGCTGGCAGATGCTCTCCGGGATGCGGCAGTAAGACTCGCAGCCACAGGCAGGGTACTCGCAGAGACGGGCAGAAAGGGCCACAGGCTGGGCCACCTGGACCGTAGCCTTGGGCATGACCCGGGTGTCCTCCACTTGGAGCTCCTCCATGGAACAGCCGGAAGAGAACAGCTTCACGTTGCCCTCGCTGCCGTAGAGGACCACCTTCTTATTGAAGATAGCCACACCGTTGATGGGCACCAGGCAGGAAGCCGTTCCTCCGAACAGATCCAGGGACACGTCGAAGAAAAAGGTCATATCCACCGAATAGAAGCCCTTGTTAAAGGGAATGGGCTGCAGATCGATGTAAACAGTGATGACGCTTACGTCCCGTACTCGCACGTTTGTGGCGCTGTCCACCAGGGGCTGACGCGCCGCCGGGAACAACACCCGTATGTCCTCCAGGCAGTCCTTATCGCTGCAGGAATCGTACACGCGCTGCGCGTCGATGCAGACAGCCTCTTTGAAATAGTCCCGGCAATCGTAGTCGGGTACACATTCCTTTTCGGCCATGTGATCTCCTCCTTTTGGGGTTTCTCCTTCCCATTGTATGAACCCAAAAGGATTTGGTGCGTTTTTTACCACACGCCGCTGGTGAACCACCAGGGCAAAAATTCCGCCAGTTCCAGGATGGTCATCAGTTTCAGGAGGAGCCCCAGCGTGGCGATGACGATCCCCGCCACTGCCAATCCTCTGGCACGCTCTCCCTTAAATCCCAGCACGGAAGCCACGATGCCCAAAGGGAAAAACAGCAGGCTGGCACCGAAATATCCCACAATAGACGCGCAGAACCCCAAAAAGGTGCTCACGTCCGCCCAAGTGAAAGGCCGGCGCACAGGGACTTGAGGCGGGATAAAGGCCGGTCCTTGGGGCGGCGGCGACAACGGCATGGGGTTCTGGGGCATGGCCTGAGGCGGGATCTGGGGCACATGGGTCATGTCTACCCCGCAGCGGGGACAGAACGCGGCTTGGTCTTGCACATACAGTCCACAGGTCGGGCATTGTTTCATGACGGCACGCTCCCTTCATACTATGAATTACAGCTTTTGCAGCCGGGCAAAATTGGCGAACAGTTTTTTCGTCCCCACCTTCTCGAAGGCAATCTCCAGCAGGGTGTCGTTGGCCATAGGCGTGGCGGAGAGGATCATCCCCTTGCCGAAGGTCTTGTGGGACACAGTATCCCCCGCCCGGTAGGTCCCCGCCGGAGCGGGCTTCACAGGATGGGGTGTGAACAACGGCTTGGCAGTCCCAGGCTTGGCAGCGCTGGGCTGAGCGGCACCAGGCGTACCAGGACGCTGGGCAGGACGGTTTCCGAAGGCGGGCATTGACCCCACGGAAGGACGGCTCCAGTCGTGAGAACGGGTGCGCTCCAAAAGCTCCTCGGGGATCTCCCCGGCGAACCGGGACAGCCGGTTGCGGCTGGTGGTACCGAAGATCATCCGGCTTTCCGCATGGTACAGGTACAGCTCCTCCCGTGCCCGGGTGATGGCCACATAGGCCAGGCGCCGCTCCTCCTCCACCTGCTCAGGATCGTAAAGCACCGCCATGCCGGGGAACACCCCTTCCTCCCAGCCGGGAAGGAACACCACGGGGAATTCCAAACCCTTGGCGGAGTGGACCGTCATCAGCACTACGGAATCGGCATCCTCGTCGTAATTGTCGATATCGGTGAACAGGGACACTTCCTCCAAGAACCCGGAAAGAGAAGCCTCTTCCCCCGCTTCTTCCTCATAACGGCGGAGCATGGAGGAAAGTTCCTGGACGTTTTCGATCCGCTCTTCTGCTTTGTCCGGCTCATCCTGGCGGAGGAACTCCTCATACTGGAGACGCTCCAACAGTTCCCCGTACAGTTCGCTGGGGAGCAGCTCCCCTTCCTGGTTCTTCTGGATGAACTCCTGCATCATCTCCACAAAAGGCGCGATCTTCCCCGCCGCACGGGAGATGGAAGGGTAATCCTTGGGGTGGGCGAACACTTCCAGCAGGGTCTCTCCCACCTGCTGGCCGATCTGGGAGGCAAGGTCTACGGTCCGCTCACCGATGCCCCGCCGGGGCACGTTGACGATACGGCGCAGGCGGATCTCATCGGAGGGGTTGTTGATGACGCTCAAATAAGCAATCATATCCCGTACTTCCTTTCGGTCGAAGAACCGGGTGCCGCCGATGATCCTGTGAGGGATGCCCTGCTTGGCGAACATTCTTTCCAAAGCCTGGGACTGGGAGTTCATCCGGTACAGCACCGCGTGGTCGGAGAATTTCCGTCCCTTGGCAACACCCTCCAAAATAATCCGGGCGATCCGATCGGCTTCGTCCTGCTCGTTGTCCGCCAGGTGCAAGCCTATCTTTTTCCCCGGCCCGGCAGCGGTCCACAGAGTCTTGCCCTTTCGTTCGGTGTTGTTGGAGATCACCGCGTTGGCCGCGTCCAGAATATTCTGGGTAGACCGGTAGTTCTGCTCCAAGCGCACCACTTTCGCCCCAGGGAAATCCTCCTCGAAGTGGAGGATGTTCTCAATGGTGGCTCCCCGGAACTTATAGATACTCTGGTCGTCATCGCCCACCACGCAAAGATTGCCGCTCTTCTGAGCCAGCAGACTGACGAACTCGTACTGAGCGTGGTTGGTGTCCTGGTATTCGTCCACCATCAAGTAGCGGAACCGATTCTGGTAGTACTCCAACACGTCAGGGCAGTTTTTGAAAAGCTTCACTGTGTTGACGATCAAGTCGTCGAAGTCCATGGCGTCGGCATCCGCCAGACGGCGCTGGTAAGAAGTATATGCTCGGGCCACCTGTTTCAGGCGGAAGTCGTCCCTCGCGCTGGCAGCGAATTCCTCCGGGGTAGTGAGCTGGTCCTTGGCGCGGGAGATCTCCGCCAGAGCGCCTTTGGGGGACAAAGCCCGCTCGGAGATTTCCAAGTCTTTCAGGACTTCCTTCATCAACCGGCGGCTGTCGTCTGTATCGTAAATGGTGAAGTGCGGCGTGTATCCCAGCCGGTCACCGTCACGGCGCAAAATACGGGCGCAGCTGGAGTGGAACGTGGATGCCCACACCTCTTGACCGCCCTCTCCCAGCATCTGGCAGAGACGCTCCTTCAATTCCCCTGCCGCCTTATTAGTAAAGGTGATAGCCATTACACGCCAAGGAGGGCATGGAGACACTGCAAGGCGCGATCTGACTAGATCCGACAATTCTCCGTCAAGCAAATATCCTTTACAAAGTTCTATATCCTCTTCTGTCAATGCATCGCTGACAAAGGGGCTGTTGTAAGCCTGCCCATACCGGATAATATTGGCCACTCGGTTAACCAGCACGGTGGTCTTACCGCTGCCAGCGCCCGCCAGTACCAGTAAAGGTCCTTCCGTGGAAAACACCGCCTGACGCTGCCGGTCGTTCATGCGGGAAAAGTCCCGCTCCATCACCTGTTGTCTCAGTTTTAAAAGCTCTTGTTTGGAAATCATCTGTCTTATGCCTTTCTTGACCCGCACTCCTGGATCCGGAGGCGTTTCGTTTCTCGTCTGTGACAGCTGCGGTCATCATACCGCGCCTGCGGTAGGCAAGATGCCCCCGCTGGGGATCCTGTCCGCACCATCCATCTAGCGGTCATTATACCGTATCTTAGGAAGGAAAGCAATGGGCGGGATTTGACAACCGTGGAAAATCCGGGTACACTGGAAGGAAAGAAAACGGCTCCTCCACAGAAAGGAAGATGAATATGGAACTGGACCGGGCGGCGCAAGCCATTGAAAACTGGGCGAAAGAGGGAGAACGCTCCTCCCCTCCCCTTTGGGAAGAACTGCCCTCCATTCCCCTTTATATGGACCAGGTAATCCTCTACCTGGGGGAGAGTTTGAAACTCTTTGAGCGGGAGGAGGAATTGAGTCTCCTCACCAGTTCCATGATCAACAACTACGTGAAAAACGGCCTCATTCCCCATCCGGAGAAGAAAAAATACACCAAAGAGCATCTGGGCGGACTGATGGCCGTATGCATGCTGAAACAGGTACTGTCCATTCAGGACATCAAAACATTATTCTCCGGCACGGAAATGACCGGTGAAACTTACGAGCTGTTCCGGGAAGCCCACACCGCCGCGGTACGGGAGACCTGCCATGCCTTACAGGAGACCTGCCGCACCGGTGCGGACCTAAAAGAGGCTGCTTTGCTGCTTGCCGCGGAGGCCAACGCCAAACGAGCCGCCGCCGAGCGGATCCTCTGTGAACTGGGCCGGGAAGAACCGAAAAATACTAAGGAAGGAAAAGGTGGAAAAGGATGAAATACGCTTTCTTGATTATGGGAGATTTTTCCTCCCAGCGTGACCGGGTCTCCTTTCCGGACGGTGAGACCTCTATGATCGGAGTTTCCAGCATTGAGGAAGCCCAAAACGTTGCCAAGGAACTGGTGGAAGAAGGAGTCGCCTGCATCGAGTTGTGCGGCGCTTTTGAGGAACAGGGCGCCCGGGCGGTCATCCAGGCCACCGGCGGGAAGCTGCCGGTGGGATTCGTTACCCATTTGCCGGAACAGGACAGTTTATTCCAAGCGGTATTCGGCTGATTGATTTAGGAGGGATGGTTCATTGAAAACAGGTGTCAGCACGGCTTGTCTCTATCCTCTGGAAACAGAACGCTCTTTGGAAATACTTCTGAAACTGGGCTATCGTCGGTTCGAAGTGTTTCTCAACTGCATGGAAGAGCTTGAACCAGCCTTCCTCCGGGGATTGAAAGAGCAGGCAGACGCCTACGGCGCTTCCTTCGTGTCCATCCATCCCTTCACTTCTGCGGTAGAATCTTCCCTGCTGTTTGGTGACTACCCCCGCCGTACCAGGGAAGCCTTTGACTTTTATCGCCGCTACATGGCCGCTGCGGCCTATCTGGGAGGCAAGTTCGTGGTGATCCATGGCCAGCCTCAAGGCCACGGCAAACTTACCGACCAAGGCTATTGGGAACGTTTTGGAGAACTGTACCGGCTTGGGGACCAGGAAGGCGCTTACCCCGCCCAGGAGAACGTTCGTCAGCATCGGAGCTCTGACCCCGCCTTCATTGGAGGAATGCGGGATTATCTGGGGGAGGACTGTGCCTTCGTTCTGGACGTGAAACAGTGCCGTCTTTCCGGAGTGGAGTGGGAAGAAATGGTCCGAGCTATGGGGAATCGGCTGGTCCATGTCCATTTGAGTGACTGGGATGATGGCCGGTCCTGCCTGCTGCCCGGAGCCGGCAAAGGAGACTTTTCCGCTTTGCAGACCACGTTGGAAAACCTTTCCTTCTCAGGGACCGTGGTGACGGAAGTCTACCGGCACAACTTTTCCCAGCCGGATGAACTGAAAGAATCTCTGAACTTCACAAAAAAAGTCTTTGAATCCCCGTTTTCCTGACAATTTTCTTGATTTTTCGCGGGTTTTTGCGCTATAATAGGGGTGTATCGAACCTCCCGGGAAACCGCGGGGACCTGGGGGTAAGCCATCAGGAGGTGCTTTGCTTTGAAATGCCCGTATTGCGGTTACAGCGAAAGCCGCGTTATTGATTCCCGCCCCACCGACGAGGGGGAGCGTATCCGCCGCCGCCGGGAATGCTTGAAATGCGCCAAGCGCTTCACCACCTATGAGGTCATTGAAAATGTGCCCATCGTGGTGATCAAGAAAGACAAGTCCCGGGAGACTTTCGACCGGAGCAAGCTTCTTAACGGCCTGCTGCGCGCCTGCGAGAAACGGCCCGTTTCCATGGACACCTTGGAACGCATCGTGGACGAGATCGAGAATCTGCTGCAAAACTCCCTGGACCGGGAAGTTTCCTCCCAGCGGATCGGCACCTACGCTATGGAAAAGCTGAAAACGGTGGACGAGGTGGCTTACGTGCGCTTTGCTTCGGTGTACCGCCAGTTCAAGGACATCAACAGCTTTATGGAAGAGCTTTCAAAGATCATCAACAGCAAAAAAGACTGACACCTGTTTCAGGGTTCAAACGCTTCTCGCCGCTGGCGGGAGGCGTTTTTCTTTTCAGCCGTGTTTTTTCAGGCAGTAAAAAAGGGCCCCGCGACAGGCGGCAGCCCTTTTAACAGCAAAATTTATTCCTGGGAAGAGTCCTCTTCTACCTGGAAGATCTTCTTTCTCCCGGTGAACAAGATGCTCTCACCAATGAAGAACAGAATGGCCAAACTGATGACGCCGATGGAATCCCGGCCGGTAAACTGGGTGAACAACGCCACCAGCAGGGGGCCGATTACAGCGGCAAACTTGCCGAAGATATCGAAGAAACCAAAATACTCGTTGGAGCGGGAGGCGGGAATCAGCTTGCCGAAGTAGGACCGGGACAAAGCCTGGATACCGCCCTGCACCGTGCCCACCAGGAACGCCATGCACCAGAACAGAGTCAGAGACAGAGTGAGTGCGCTGTCATCACCGGGGTTCTGCTCAATATTGAAGCCCATAAAGAAACCCACCAGCGTAATGCAGAAGTACACCGCCACAGCTCCGCACAGCAGGTTGATGGACCCCACTTTGTCCGCCAGCTTGCCAAACAGGATGGAGAAAGGCACCGCCACGATTTGGGTGGTCAGCAGAGCCAAGATCATGCTGATGTCGTCCAGGCCCAGCTTGGAACCGTAAGAGGTGGAAATAGAAATGATGGTGTTCACGCCGTCGATATAGAAGAAATAGGCAATGATGAACAGGAACACCCGCTTGTGGGTGAAGATATCCTTCGCGGTGCGCCACAGGTTGCCGAAAGTGGAACGGAACAACCCTTTGCGCGCCTCCACATAGTGGATCTGGTGAACGTTTTTCAGGAAGGGGATGCTGAACACTAGCCACCACACGCTGGTAAGGATGATCACCAGCTTAAAGGCCAGAGGATTATCCATGCCAAGCACAAACAGAATGACAATGGACAGCACAAAGGGAATGGTGCTGCCTCCTATGTACCCCATAGCGTAACCCCAGGCGGACACTCGGTCCATCCGCTCCCGGGTGGTCACGTCAGTGAGGAAGGAATCGTAAAACAGACAGGAACCGGAGAACCCGATGTGGGACACCACGTACCCGACAAGCAGCAGTCGGTAATCGTCGGTGAAGGCGCTGAACAAAGTGAAAGCCACACCCAAGATCAGGCATGCCATGAACAGCCGCTTTTTGTGCCCCTTGTGATCTCCCAAAGCTCCCAAGATAGGCGCCAGCACCGCCACCAGGAAGGTGGCTACCGAGGTGCCGTAAGACCAAAGCACCAGGTTATCCGCCCCGCTCTGGGCACAAACATTGCCGAAGTAGATGGGGAAGATCACCGCCATGATGTTAGTGGCGTATACCGAGTTGGCCCAGTCGTAAAGGATCCAGCTCTTTTCTGTTTTAGTAAATTTTTTTGACGCAGTTTTCCCGTCCGCTGCCATGCTATACCACCCCTCAAATAGAATCACTTTAGACTATGATGCCATAAATTCAGAAAAATTACAAGAAGTTTTGGTAAAATCTAGGTAAATACTGAGTAAGTGGCAAAAGCTGGAGGGGCTGTGCATCACCGGGCTTCCAATCGGCCTACACAGCTCTCCCCTTGGACTTCCAGCAGCTCCACAGGCAGAAGCTGACCGGAAAGTTCTTTCCCGGAGGGGACCAGCACATGGGTGTAGTTGCGAGTATAGCCTTCCCACACCCCTTGCTCCTTGGCCTGCTCAAAAAGAACTTCCTCCACCCGGCCTGTCTGGGCCTGAAGGAACGCCTGCTGGGTCTCCTTGGTGAGCTGGATCATCCGGCGGCTCCGGTCCTCTTTCACCTTGTTGGAGACCTGGTTGGGAGCATCGTAGGCTCGGGTTCCAGGACGCCGGGAATAAGCGAACACGTGGACCTTGGCGAAAGCGATCTCCTTGGCAAAGGCCAGAGAAGCTTCAAACTCCTCCTCTGTCTCCCCCGCAAACCCCACCATAATATCCGTGGTGATGGCGCAGCCCGGGAACGCCTCCCGCAGGTCCTGGACGATCTTCCGGTACTCGGCGGTGGTGTAGTGACGGTTCATGCGGCGGAGAGTCTCGTCACAGCCGCTTTGCAGGGACAAATGGAACTGAGGGCACAGTTTCTCCTCTTTGGCCATGCGGGCGATCACCTCAGGAGTGAGCTGTTCCGGCTCCAGGGAGCCCAGCCGCACCCGCCGGATCTCCGGAGCCTGGCAAGCAGCTTCCACGGCATCGCACAGGTGCAGGCCAAGTTCCTTCCCGTAGGCGGGTAGGTTGATACCGGTGAGTACCACTTCCCGGTAGCCCTGTTCCCCCAAAGAGGCCACCTCTTGCCGCAGGTCTTCCAAGGGTTTGGAACGGACACGGCCCCGAGCGTAAGGGATGATACAGTAGGAACAAAACCGGTCGCAGCCGTCCTCGATCTTCAAAAAGGCACGGGTCCGGCCATGGAAGGCGGACACAGCCATCTTTTCAAACTTCTCCCCTGTCTCGTGAGGGGCAATGTCCACGATCCTCTGTTTGGAGGACATGTATTCCAGCACCCGGGGAAGCAAGTCCGCCCGGCGGGCGTTGCCCAGAACGATATCCGCTTCCAGTAGAGCCGCGGCCTCCTCCGGGAAGGCCTGAGGCATGCATCCGGTGAGCACCGTCACTGCCCCCGGATTCTCCTTCTTGGCCCGGCGCACCGTCTGGCGCACCTTCTGGTCGCTGGTAGCGGTGACAGTGCAGGAGTTGACCACTACCAGGTCCGCCTCCTCCCCTGGGCCCGCCTCCTGGAAGCCTCCGGCAAGCAGCGCTTCCAGCATGGCTTCCGACTCGTATTGATTCACCTTGCAGCCAAGGGTGATGATCTTCGCTTTCATGTTCCTTGATCTCCTTTCTCCGCCAGATTCCAGGCACGCTGTACAGTAGCTCTGGAAAAGCCCGTCAGATCCAGCAGCCGGATGGCGTTTTGGGTATCAGCCGGACCGGGGCGCAATTTATAGTCAAAATAGATCCCCTGAGAGGTGATCTCCTCTTGAAAATGATAGTTTGCGTACTGTCCCGCCAGGCGCTGGGTCAGTTCACGGTCGTGGGTCGCCGCCACGCAGACACAGTCCCTGCGGGCAAGCTCTTCCAGTACCGCTTGAGAAGCCGCCAGCCGCTCCACCGTATTGGTGCCCTTCAAGATCTCATCGATGAATAACAGACAAGCGCCTGTTTTGGCAGCGTCGGTCAGGCGCTTCAGGGAGCGGACTTCCGCCACGAAATAGCTCTCCCCGGCGGTGATATCGTCCCGCACCGCCATGGAAGTAACTACCGGACCCGGCCGGAAGCTGTACTTTTCCGCCCCGCAGGTGGAAAGACTCTGGCCCAAAATGGCGTTGACAGCCAAGGCTTTCAGGAAGGTGGACTTTCCGGAAGCATTGGATCCGGTGAGAAGCACGTCTCGGGGAAATTCTCCGTCATTGGGCACCGGATCCCCCAGCAAAGGGTGGAACAAACCGGAAAATTCCAGCTTGTTCTCCTGGATAAAAGCGGGAACACACCACTGGGGCAGGGTAGCCCGGAAGGACAAGGTGGAAATGGCCATGTCCACCAGCCCCACCGCCTGAAAAAGTCGATGCAGTTCTTCCGTTCTGGGAAGCAGAAACTGTTTGGTTTTCCGGTAGAGCCGAAGATCCCGCAGAGTCAAAATATGGATGTATTCCTGGATCAGGTCAAGGTCCGCCGAGCCGGTGGAAAGTGACTCTCTGGAAAGCCTTCCCCGCAGCGGTTTGAAGCACTCCAAACTCTCCCCAAGCTCTTTTTTCAAAGGAGAAAAGGTGAGGGTCTTTTCCAAGCTGTGGCAGGTCCCCAGAAGGGCGGAAAACGCCCGCAGGCTTTCCAGTTCTCCCTGAACCCACCGCTTTCCCAAATAGTACAGGATCACGTTCCAGCAGATGGTCCCCACCAGCACACTACCGCCCACCATAGGGTAAAAGAATACCACCGGCAGACTAAGCAGCGGCAGCCAGGCGAACACCCCATACAAGGGCCCCAGAAACAGGGAAAACTCTGTGGGGTCGAAGAGGAAAGAGGGCAGTCCGTACCCTCTGCAACCCTTTCCCATCCGGGACAGGATCAGCCAGAGTGCGTCCCGTTCTTCCGGGCGACTGTCCAAATGCTCCAGGAATTCCTGCCAGTGGGCAGGCGGTGCCAGCCGGTGGAGCTGCCGGTACAACACCTGCTCCCCCACCGAACTTTGACAGCTGTTCACCCGTCGAAACACCCGGTCCATGTCCAGGTCCTCCCATGTGGTGTCATCCACCTGAGGATCGGGACAAAACCGGGCATAGTCCGGGATGCTCTCCAAGGGGTAGTCCTCTTTGGGTCGTCTGCCGAACTGGGAAAGCACTCTCTCCCGCAGACGCTTCCCTTTGGAGATCTCACCCCGTGTGACACCAATCACAACAGCCACTACCGCCACTGCGCAAAGAATCCAAAAACCCAACATGGAATCCTCCGTTTCAACAGCCCTCTCTGCTCTCCTCTTCCAACTGCTCCAATTCCTCGGAGAGCTGGGTCCATTCCAACAGCAGTTCTTCCGCTCTCTGGTGCAGCTGGCTGATCTCTTCCGAGGCAGCCACTACCCCTTCATAATCCGCGGCGAATTCCGGATCTTCCAGCTTGCTTTCCAGCTCTTTTATCTGCCGGTCGTTCTCCTCGATCTCCCCTTCCAGCCGGGAAAGGGCCGTGCGGCGCTTCCGCAGGTTTGCCTCCCGCTCCTTCCGCAGCTTGTAAAGGTTCACCTTGGGCTGCTGGGGATTTTGCTCCTCCGCGGCAGCCTGCTCCTTCTCTCTCTGTTCCAGATAGCTGTCGTAGTTGCCAAGGTAGAGCTTAGCGCCCTCTTTCCCCAGGACGTACACTTTGTCCGCCAGCTTGTTGATGAGGTAACGGTCATGGGACACCACGAACAGAGTGCCGTCGTAACCGGAAAGGGCATCCTCCAAGGCCTCGCAGGAGCCAATGTCCAAGTGGTTGGTAGGTTCGTCCAGCAGAAGGAAATTAGCCTTGGAAAGCATCAGTTTCAGCAGGAGGACCCGGGCCCGCTCGCCGCCGGACAGCGCACCCACCGGCTTGAACACGTCCTCCCCTTTGAAGAGAAACACCGCCAAGGCCGAACGCACCTGGGTCTGGGTCATCTGGGGATGCAGGTCCCAGATCTCGTCGATGACCGTCTTTTCGTCGTGGAGGCTCAGCTGGGACTGCTCGTAGTAGCCCACATCGATGGCGGACCCCAGCCGCACCAAACCGGAATCCGGGGCGTACTGCCCCAGGAGGATCTTGAACAAGCTGGTCTTTCCGCAGCCGTTAGGACCGATGAGGAACACCTTTTCCCCATGCTTGATCTCCAAGTCCACGTGCTGGAACAGGGGTGGGCCTCCAAAGGACAGAGACAAGTCCTGAGCGGTCAGCACGTCGTTGCCGCCCCGGCGGCTGGCCTTGAACTGGAACCGGATAGACTCCGGGTCATCTTCGGGGCGTTCCAAAGTGGCTTCCAGCCGGTCGATCTGCTTCTGCTTGCTGGCGATGGTCACATAGTTGCGCTCCTGGTTCCAACGGCGCTGCTGCTCGATGATCCCCTCGATACGGGCGATTTCCTTCTGGGTATTCTCATACACCCGCTGCATGGCCAGACGATGCTCCGCCCGCAGTTCCAGGTAACGGCTGTAATTGCCCTTATAGGAGGTGAGGGTCTTACCATCCATCTCCAAAGTGCGCTCCGTGACTTTATCCAAGAAGTAACGGTCATGGGAAATGACGATGTAGGCCCCATTATAGCTTTTCAGGAAGTCCTCCAGCCATTCCACTGCCTGAATATCCAAGTGGTTAGTGGGCTCGTCCAACAACAGGAGATTGGCCCCGCCCAGCAGCATTTTCGCCAGTTGCAGCTTGGCTTTCTGCCCGCCGGAAAGGACTCCCACCTTGTTTTGCAGCTGGTCCTCCGTAAAGCCTAGGCCCAGCAGGGCGCTGCGAGCACGGGAACGGCAGGTGAGTCCACCGCCGTCCACGAAGCGGTCGTTGAGCTCCGTCTGGCGGAGGATCAGCCGTTCCATCTCCTCCTGGGGATGAGAAGCTCCTTCCAGCAAGGCGGAAAGATCCTCCAGCTCCCGCTCCATACGCAGCAGAGGGGCAAAGACCGTCATCACCTCGTCAAAGGCGGTCTTGTGAAAATCCCGGCAGACATGCTGCTCCATATATCCCAGCACCGTTTCCTTGGCAAAGATCACCGAGCCGGTATCGGGAGTGTACTCCCCGGTGAGGACCTTGAACAGGGTGGTCTTGCCGCTGCCGTTGACCCCTACCAGGCCCACACGCTCCCCCTTCTGCATTTCAAAGGTGATATTCTGGAGGATGACCTCCTCCCCAAAGCTTTGCTGGATATTATTCACTGTCAAGATAGCCATGATGGTACACCTGAATCTCCCAATGGTTTTTTGCTCATAATCTTTGTTATTATACAGGAAATCCGGTAAAAGCGCAACCGGGAGAGCAAGCGATAGGATAACGGAAAGTTTTCCTTTTATTTCCCATATTGGCGTGGTATACTAAGTAAAATTTTTCAGGAAAGAAGGAATTTCCATGCGTTTAATCCCCCTCTGGGAAGTAGACCAGAAAAAGGCGTATGACTTACAGATGAGTTTCCCTGAGGACGAAAACGGCTTTACAAATCCTGCTTTCGGAAAAACTGTGGAGAAATTCGCCCAGTACGTTGAAGATAAGCACGCTCACAGCCAAGGACTTTGCCTGCCAGAAGGTTTTGTCCCCGACACGGTTTACGTTTTGGAAAACGACGAAGGGGACTATGTGGGCATCATCAATCTGCGCCACTTCCTCAACGACGCTCTGCGAAACGGCGCGGGGCACATCGGCTACGGCATCCGCCGGGAATACCGGGGTCGTGGTTACGCCACTGCCGGACTCGCCCTAGCTCTGGAGGAAGCCCGAAAGATTGTCCCTGAGGATGAGATCTATCTGTCCGTCCACAAGGACAATCCCGCTTCTCTCAGGGTACAGCTGAAAAACGGCGCCAGGATCCATCACGAGGACGAGGAAGAATACTTCACCCGGATCCCCAAATAAAAAGAAAGTTGCCTATCACATTCCCCTTGCATATACTGTACTAACGGTATTTATGGAAGGGGTTTTGTATATGTGTGGTTTCGCGGGATTTTCCGACTATCAGGAGGGGCTTTCCGGGCCTCCTCAGCATTGGCTGGACTTGGCCCGACGCATGGCCCGGCGGATCGCCCACCGGGGCCCGGACGACCAAGGGGCCCATGTCTCTCAAAACTGCGCTTTGGCTCACGCCCGTCTGGCAGTCATCGACCCAGATCATGGCCGCCAGCCCATGGTTCTCCCCTTTGAGGGACAGGAAGCAGCCATCGCCTACAACGGGGAGATCTACAACGCCCCGGAACTGCGGAGTGACCTGGAAAGCCGGGGATTTCGCTTCCAGACCAGTTGTGACACAGAAGTAGTGTTGGCGTCTTACTTATGTTACGGCCCGGACTGCGCGGAGAAACTCAACGGCATCTTCGCCTTCGCCGTGGACGATCCCGTAAACCAGCGGACTTTCCTCTGCCGGGACCGGTTTGGGGTGAAGCCCCTGTTCTACACCTTGCGGGAAGGGAAGCTTGTGTTCGGTTCGGAGATCAAGTCCCTGTTCGAGTTTCCAGGGATCCAGCCTGTGGTGGGGCGAGAAGGTCTTTGCGAGATCTTCGGCTTGGGACCGGCCCGCACCGCCGGATGCGGCGTCTTTGAGGGGATCCGGGAACTGAAACCGGGCCATGTGGCTATCTTTGACCGGATGGGATTCCGAGAGCTTCCCTACTTTGACCTGGAAGCGCAACCCCATGAGGAAACCTACCAGCAGACCGTGGAACATCTGCGTGAGTTACTGCTGGACACAGTGGAACGGCAGCTGATCTCCGACGTGCCCCTGTGCACTTTCCTCTCCGGAGGACTGGATTCCAGCGTGGTGACAGCCATCACAGCCCAGCGCTTAAAGGAGCAGGGCAGAAAACTATCCACCTATTCCTTTGAGTTCGAGGGAAACGAGGAATTTTTCACTCCCTCCTCTTTCCAGCCGGACCGTGATCAGGCCTGGGCTCAACGGGTCAGCCAGACCCTGGGGACAGACCACACCACCCTTCTCTGCGGGAACATGGCTTTGGCGGATTCTCTGGGCGACGCGGTCATTGCCAAAGACCTGCCCGGCATGGCCGACGTGGACGGCTCCCTGCTGTACTTCTGCAACCAGGTGAAACAGAACCACACCGTGGTCCTCTGCGGGGAATGTGCTGATGAGATCTTCGGGGGATACCCCTGGTTCCACCGGAAAGAGATGTTCGACGGCAGTCACTTTCCTTGGTCCAACAATCTGGACCAGCGGGGCGGCCTGTTGAAGCCGGAACTGCGGGAAGCCCTAGCTATGGAAGAGTATGTGGGCCAACGCCTGGAAGAGAGCTTAGCAGCTGTCCCCGCGCTGCCCGGTGAAAGCCCTCAGGAGATCCGCATGCGGCAGATCGGATATTTGAACATTCACTGGTTCATGTCAACTTTATTGGACAGAAAAGACCGATGCAGCATGTGGAGCGGCCTGGAAGTGCGGGTGCCCTATGCCGATCACCGCATCGCCCAGTACGTGTTCAACACCCCCTGGGAAATGAAATGCCATAACGGGGAACCGAAAGCTTTGCTGCGGGACGCAGCGGAGGGCCTGCTGCCGTCGGAGATCCTTCACCGCCGAAAGAGCCCCTATCCCAAGACTCACAACCCCGGCTATGAGGCCATCTTAAAAGAGCGGCTCACCGATGTTCTGCGGGACAGCTCCCAGCCCATCCACAAACTGCTGTCCGAAGAGACGGTGAAGGGGTTGCTCACCCAGAGCTTTGACTACGGCAAACCCTGGTTCGGCCAGCTGATGGCAGGGCCCCAGCTTTTGGCTTACTTGCTCCAGATCAACTTCTGGCTGCTGAGGTACAATATCCACCTCTCTATCTGAACAAAAAACCGGACTGTTCTTTTGTAAGAGCAGCCCGGTTTTTTTATTCAATTTCCTTTCAGACTGCCTTGTTCCATGCGCAGTACTTTCGTCTCCACTTGAAGATCATACTGGCAGCGGACCATGTCCGTGTCCCATGTTTTCTCCAAACTGTTCCACTCTTTTGGGAACCTCTGGGAAAGAAGATTCCCAAATCCGAAAATGTCGCACTGGTCCTCCTCCAACGCCTGTTCTAAAACAGCCTTCATTTCCTCCTCCAGTTGTGAGGAAACGGCCTCTTCCAGAGCGGTATAGAAGTTCTCGTCCAACTGTTTATGCTCCCCGGAAAGAGTGCTCACGTCTGCCGTCACCTGGTACACTATCCTAAAAATTGGACTATCATTTTCGAATTCAACTTCCTGTTTTGTCTTCCCACCGGAAATGGTTAGCGTGACTGTTCCCAAGTTTTCTCCCTTGACCACAAGCTCCCCATTTTTCAGGTCTCCCTTTATGGCTAGATATCCTCTGGTCTCTTCTAGGCTGAGAAGGCCTGCTAACTTATACTCCTGAAAATAAGCAGTCCCAAGCACCTCTACCCCGCCATCTTCCGCTCCCAATACTGGAAGCACGGGAGACGATCCCGGCCGCTGGGAAGCATTGACAAAGTCAAGAAAGTCCACAGAGACCGCTTTCCCGTTATAGTCGCCGGTTTGACCAAGGTTTTGCAGTTCCCGTACCGGAATCAATCCGCTGTCCGTTTCTTGGGACAATATCTCCTGGGCGGTATCCTCCGCAAGATATACCTGCACCGCCGGCCGGGTATTATAATAGCGGATGAAAAAATCCATGGTGTCATCCAGGCCTTCTTCCCCGCAGGACCGTCCAAACACCACCAGATAATTGTGGGCATAAAAGGGCTCCCGGCCGGTAGTCAGAGAAAGACTGCTCAGCGCTTCCAAGACAGAGGCACCCCGGCAGGTATACAGCTGGTCCGCGGCTTCCTCATCGGTACCCGCTGCCCGGACAGTGACTTGATAGCCATCTCTGGTTTTATCTACGCCCACCCCTTGGATCAAAACCCGCTCCTGCAATTCCCGGTAACCGCAGCCAGAAAAGAGAACACAGACGGCGACGCTCACCGCAAACAGTACCACAAAACGAGTCAATTTCACGGTTACGCCCCCTTTCTTTTCAGGGATTCTCCTGCCAGCAGGATCAGAGGCAGCAACAGAGAGACCACACCTGTCAGGACCAGCCAGAGACGTGTGTCCATAAAAATGGTCTGCATTAAATAGCTGGACGCGATCCCCACTCCCAGCGCAACCATAACTGCACCCCCTGGGACCACCACCCAAGGAGGGCAGTTGCCTTTCACAAGGGAGGATGCGCACACACGGCAGGCATAGAGCCCACAGGCTGTCTGCACGATCAGTCCCATCATCCAGACGCCGGTGAATACCGCGTCCAAACGCTGCATGGACGCGATCTCAGAAATAGAGGTCAGGGCGTAGACGGGAAAATTCTGGGTATAGGCGTACTGCCCCAAACACCCGGCAATGAGAAAAATCAACAACCCCACAAACAGGCTGGTCCCTCCTGCCCAAAGGGTAAATCCCAAAAGTTTCCGGCCTTTCACAAATGGCAGCAGCACTGCCATCTCCGCGAACAGAGATGTGCGGGACAAAAACAGCGCCGCCCCCTGTAAAAGCTGGGATGTCCCTCCCACCAGAAATGGTTCCAGATTCTCCCAGTCAAACCGTCGGGAGACCAAGGCGAACACCAGGGCCGTGCCCAAAAGAAGCAGAACCAGCACACAGGCGGAGGTCCGAGCAATAGCTTCCAACCCCCGCCACGCTCCGTAAGCTGCCACGCCCACCAAAACCGCCAAAATGAGGAAAGCTGGAAAATCCGGGTTCACATTGTCCAGAAGGAAAAGCTGGAATAGTGCCAAAGACACGCCATTCATCACCAGGAAATACAGAATGTAACACACTGGCAGCAGCTTGCCTAACTGTCCAAAAACACGGACAGACTTCGCTCCGATGGGCAAGGAAGGATCCCGGCGTTGGAGCTCCCACACTGGCAGAGCGATGAGGAAACCAGCGGTCATAGCCAAAAGATAGGAGAGGATGCCGTCCAGCAGGCTTTCACCGGCGGCATACTGCGCGTTCAAAGCGATGGTGATGGTGATACGGGAAACAAACATCATCCCGAAAAACTGGGCCGCGCTGATGGTATCCACAAAACTCCTCCTTTCATTGATCGTGGCTTCCGGGCATATCCTGGACCTTGGCGTCCCAACGGGAGAGACGCTTCCAGCTGGCCCGAAAAAACACGTCCCGCAGCACCAGCCTCCCCTTGAAAGGCGACACCGGCGACAGCAAGGGAACTCCGAAACTCTGGGCGGCACACAGGTCCATCAAAAGAAACACCAGTGCCGCCATCACGCCCCAGATGCCCAGGAAATTTCCGATGAGCAAAAACGCCAGCCGCAGCAGGGACAAAGGCTCGTACAGCCGTGGCACGGCGTAGCCCGCAATGGCGGTGAGAGCGACCACCAACAGAGAGGGGGCGCTTACTAAACCCGCCGCCACCGCTGTATCCCCCAGCACTAGGCCGCCTACAATGCTCACCGTGGCAGAAAGGGACCGGGGCGCCCTCAAGCCCGCTTCCCGTATGACCTCATAGAGGAAGTAAAGGGTGAGGGTCTCAAACATCACCGGAAAAGGCGTCTGCGCCTGGGAACGGGCGATCTCCAGGAGAAGGCTCTCGGGAAGCAATTCCGGATGGTGGACGATCACCGCCACGTAAGCCCCCGGCAAAAAAGCGCTAAGGAAAAAAGCGATATACTTCAGCCAGCGGATGAAGGTGCCGTAAAAGGGCCGGGTGAGATAATCGTCCAGGGTCTGGAAATTCTCCACGAACAAAAAAGGCAGCAGAATCGCGCTGGGCGTGCCCTCCACCAACAGAGCGATCCGGCCTTCTTCCAACTTGCCGCAGACCACGTCCGGCCGCTCGGAAAGCCCCACCCCGGAGAACACCCCACCACGGTCCAGGAAGGCAGTGAGATATCCCGCCCCTAAAACAGTTTTCAAGGGACAGCTTTCTAAAGTCTGACGCACCTGAGTGAGGATCTTCTCCGAGGCAATGCCGTCCACGTAACACAGCACGATGGGCGTATGGCTCTGGGCGCCTACCTCCATGGCCTGGAACTTCAGAGAGGGATTCTTCATGCGGCGGCGGATCATGGCCATGTTCAGCTGATTGCTTTCGGTGAAGCCGTCTTTGGCTCCCCGCTGCATCACCTCGTTTTGGGGCTCCTGTGGGCTTCGGTAGGCAAATCCCTGGACACCAGAAATAAGCCCGTCATCACAGCCATCTACGCACAGCAGCACAAACCCGCTCATCAGCAGGGTGAGCAGCTGGGGCATCCGGTTCTCATGCTTCACTTCCGCCGCGCTCAGCACCTGATGCTCAATACTGTTCAGCATCTCTCTGGGATCGTCTGGGTACTGCCTGGCATCCAAAAGGGGCTCCACGATACAGAGAGCAATGGTCTCCTTATTCACCAAGCCGTCGATAGCGAACAGCGCCGCTTTTCTGCCGGAGAGTTCCACCTCCCGCACGATCAGATCCATGGCGTTTTGAAAACGATTCTGAAAAAACGCCTTATTCTCTTCCAAACTCTTGGACAGGATCTCCTGTGCCATGGTCCTCACCTCCTGACGCTGTTGTTATAGCGTGCCCTCAATTTCCCGGTTTATGAGCACATACTTTTCCGGGAAAAGGACATACTATCACCCAAACCTGGAAAGGAGGAACGCCGATGCTGATTTCTTTGGTGCGAACGCTTTTGATGTATGCAGCCATCCTATTCGCGGTGCGGCTCATGGGTAAACGGCAGATCAGCCAGCTCCAAACTTCCGAGCTGGTGGTTACGTTCCTCATTTCCGAGTTAGCGGTACTGCCTATTCAAGAGGGGGATCAGCCTTTGTGGCGGGGATTAGCTCCTATGGCCGCCCTTGTCCTCTGCGAGATCCTGGTGTCCTTCGCCATGCTGAAAAGCGGCCGGTTCCGGCAGATTATCTGCGGGAACCCCATCGTGGTGGTGGAGCGGGGAAAGATCCTCCAGGATCAAATGCGCCGACTGCGGATGACCACGGAGGACCTGTGCGAGCAACTACGTCAAAACAACGTGTTTTACCTGGAGGATGTAGCCTGGGCCATCATCGAGACAAACGGCATGATGAGTGTCATCCGCAAACCGGAAGAGGACCCGGTAACTCCGAAACAGCTGGGTATCCAGCCTCCTGCCCAAGGCTTAGAGGTGGTGGTCATCAGCGACGGGGAACTTTCCACACACTCCCTGGCTCTCAGTGGAAAAGACCCGGCCTGGATCAAGCGCCACCTGAAAGAGCAAGGACTCACCCAAGAGCAGGTGTTCCTCATGACGGTGCGCACCGACGGAAAATGGCGGATCATCCCCAAAGAAGCAAAAAAGGAGGAGCGATAACGCTCCTCCTTTCTCATGCTCTATTTTACAGGATCGAGATCAGCCTGCCGCGGCTTCCACTCTTTCCCGAATGTACTCTTCCACCTGATCCAGAGGGATCCCCAACGCGATGGCCAGCTCTCCGTGGAGCAGACCCTCCGCTTTTTTGCGGTACCGCTGGTCCACCTGGCCCATCTTGCGGCCTTTCTTTTCCGTTTCACGGCACTTGTGGCGAATCCCCTTGATGAGACTCACCAGCTCTCTGCACTGATGGGATTGCAGGGACGCCTCGTAATGTACCCGCAGATTGACAGGATTCCGTTCGGTGCACATGGTCTCTCCGATGGACGGGATCTCCCGGATCAAGTTCTCGGCCTGCTCTTTAGTCATCACAGGACGCATAAACACACCGCTGTCTACCGGCGTATAGATAACATCCGACTCGAATATGGGCTGCAAAGTGTAATACTGCCGCTGCGGGTCCGCGGTCCTTCCTTCCAAAACGCCCACCTTGACTACCCGGCACACACCGCTGCTGCCGTACATTATGAATTCTCCCGGCTGATACATGCTTTTGGCAACCTCCTTGTTCGCCTGGGCGGTTCGCTCACAGGTCGGTTCAGCCAGACCCCAGGAGCGCTTTCCGCAATCATCATTTTTCATTCGATTGTCTTTATTATAGCACTTTTTTCCGGGAATTGCATGGGGGAAATTCCGCCTCTTTTTCAAAAAAATCAGTATTTCAGCGGTTTTCCCCTCTCTTTAAAACACGACCCTCAACAGAAAAAGGACCCTTTCCCCTTGGCGGAAAAGGTCCTTGTTTTCTTCTATTTTCAGTTTTTCACTTCATGGAACAGCTTCATGGGACCGCTCACTGTGTCCATCCGGAGAGACGCTCCGCCCCCTAAATAGACTGCCCGGCCTTTCCGTTTGCCCAGCTCTCCTGTCAGGGGGAACTGGGAGGTGAACCCTCCGGAAATGCTGCTGTACTCCGCTGTGAAACCCGGCTCCCCTTGAGGCAGGTACATTTCCATAGGTCCCGAAACGGTATGGAGCCTTGTCTGTCTGGGGAATTGGCTCACCTGAAGGCTCAGAGATCCGGAGACAGTGCTCAGGCGCAGGTCCTCTCCATTTCCCCAGGCGGAAAGACTTCCGGAGACCGTCTCCGCCCGCATATTCTCCGCGCCAAAACCATGGATAGTCACCTTTCCGGAAGTACCGGACACCCGCAAGTCACGTGCGGAAACCTCCGTCAGATCCACGCGCCCGGACACAGATTCCACCCGCAGATTCTCTCCACGCAGCGTCTGACACTCCAGAGGGCCGGAAACTGTGGAGACCCGGATCTGCGTCCCCTGGACTCCTGTTACATAAGTTCCCCCGGAAACGTTGTCCACACGGAATTCTCCCAAAGCAGCGTTCTGAGGCAACTCCACCACCAGATGCTTTTGCAGGAACATCTTCCGACGGAAATTCTTTTCACGGCTCCAACGGATGCGCAGTAAACCATTTTCTTCCAGCAGCTCCAAACGCTCCCCTTCCTGCAAAGGACGGGACGCATACTCCGCTACGCGAATGATATCTCCCTCCCAGGGCCGCACCTCCACAGGCCCGTTGACCCACTCGATCCGCAGGTCGGTCACAGGACCGCCCACAGGGCACTGGTAGTCGTTCTCTTCCAGGGGCAAGGGCCGAACACTGGGGCTCTCCTGGGGCCACACCACTCCCGCCACAGTGCTTTCCTGGAAGGCCTGGCAAGCTTCCTGCACCGCGGAATTCACCTCTGTGCCCAGGCTCTGCAATGTGGGACCAGCCGCTTCCACTGCTTCCTGAACGGCTTTTTCCACTCCTTCTCCCAAACTCTCCAACACAGAAAACCAATCGGTCTTACTGTCGGACTTGGGGGCGCTCTGACCTGCGGGGGCTTCCGGTTCTTCCCCCAAGGCTTCCAGCAAACGAGTGGCGTCCTCCGGGGTGATCTTCCCCGCTTCCAGCATCTCCAAGATCCTGCGTTTTTCCTCGCTCATGTCACTTTCCCCCCTTGATCTGATTCAACGCTTCGATGGCGGTATCCACGTCGATCTCTCCTTCAGACAGCCGCTTCAAGATCTCCGCCCGCTCCTCTTTTTCACGCAGAGCCCGCAGTTCCGGTTTTTCATCCAAACCCAGCGCTGTCAGGGCGGCGTCCAGCATATTTTTCACTGTGGGATAGCTGACCCCCAGGGCCCGCTCCACCTCTTTGATGGACCCCCGGCACCGCAGGAAGGTCTCCACGAATTGGAGGTGCCGCTCCTCCAGCCGGCAAAACCGGCAGGGAGTGAATTCCCCGCTGAGTTCTGTGCCACAATGGGAACATTGCAGCTTGGTGACCACCATGGGTTTGCCGCACACGGGACACTGAGACGGCGCATGAAAGCGTTCCTTCGCCATATGACCCATCCTTTCCATTGGGAATTTCATCTTGTCTGCATTATAAATCCACACCGCAATATTGTCAATGGAAAAATTAAATATTTTAATATAAAAACTTAATTTATTTAATTTACATCTTCTATTCTCTAAAATTCTTTATTAAACACAGAAAGCTCCCGGCATTTGCCGAGAGCTTCCCATCACCAGATATAGGTCCTCCAAACCTGACAGACATTTTTGCTTTTATAGCTCCACCACTTTGTGTTCCCGAGCGGATTGGTACACGCTGAGCATCAGCTCCGCAGTGTCCTTGATGCCGGGGATATCGTTGCGGAAAGGCTTTCCCTCCCGGACACACCGGTAGAAATCCTCGATGCACAGGCCATGACTGGCACCCCAATAGGCTTTCCCGCCAGCGGCTGTTGTAGGAGCCGCCAAACTGTGGTGTTCCTTGGTGCCGTCGGCCCAGATGAGGGTCACCTCCTGCTCTTCCATGCGAATGGTGACATTTTCGCACACCAATTCCACCAACACCGGGGAATCGGCGCAGTGAGCGGTGGTGGCATAGAACAGCGCGTTGGCCTCTCCAAACTGGATATAGGCCTCCATCATGTCCTCCACCTCAATGACGCCCTTCAAATGGTGGTTGGCCATCACGGCTTCCACCTGGTCCGCCCGTCCCAGGAACTGGCCCAGCAGGTCCAGGGTGTGAACAGACTGGTTGATCAGCGCGCCGCCGCCCTCTGTTTTCAGAGAGCCCCGCCAGCCGCTTTCCGTATAGTAGGGAGCTTCCCGGTGCCAGGTGACAAAAGCTCTGGCGCCCAGCGTTTTCCCGGCTTTTCCGGAAGCCAAAATATCTCTCAGCATCCCCACGCTCCGGTTATAGCGGTTCTGGAAGCAAACACCCACACGGACCGGCCCTTTGGCCAGTTCCTGAAGCTGCTCCCACTGCTCCCAGTTGATGACAGGAGGCTTCTCGGTGAACACGTGGAGTCCACGTTCCACTGCCAGTTTTACCATGGGGGTGTGAAGATAGTGAGGCGTACAAAGGTGGACAGCATCCAGCTGCTCCCCTTCCAGCATGGCCTCCATGGAATCATAAGCCTTCCCACCGAATTTCTCCGCAAAAGCCGCGGCACGTTCCGGACGGATATCGGCGCAGGCCACAAGCTCCACGCCTTCCAAATGCTTGAGCACGGCTCCGTGGACTTGGGCGATGCCGCCGCAGCCCACCACGCCTACTCGAAAATCACTCATTGTAACGTTCCTCCCCTTATTGGATCTCCCCTAAAATATTCCGCAGAGAATCCAAAGCCAGTTTCCAGGCACTCTTGCCGTCTAAAGCGGCGCCACGCTTCTGGGCGTCCTGCTCCAAAGCCGCCAGACCAGCGAAGTCCGTCAGGTGAGGCTCCAAAGACAGGAAACCATGGAACCCGCTGCCGATCAGGTCTCCTAGGATCTCTTTCACATGGCCGTCACCCTTACCGGCGGGGACCACTTTTTTCTCTTTCATCAAAGCGTCTTTGATATGCACATACTGGATGAAAGGCTTCAGCCGCTCATAGGCGGGAAGGGTCTCTTGGCCCACCTCCACAAAGTTGGCGAAGTCAAACACCGCCCGGAAATGGTCCCCGGAAAAGGCGTCCATCAGTTCTCCGCAGCGGGAGGCGTTGTCCCCGTAGATGCCCTTCTCATTTTCATGAAGCAGCATGGAATCCCACGCCTTGGCTTCCTCCACCATGGCACCTACCTGTTCCATCACCTTGCCCCGGAACTCCTCCGGATTCCGGTCCTTGGGCAGGTAGAAACTGAACATCCGCACATAGGGAGCGCCCAGCTCTTTCTGGATCTCCAGGGTACGCTTCAGCTTCTCCAGGTGAGGGGCAAAGTCATCCTCAATAGTGATCTTCCCGATGGGAGACCCGATGGAGGACACTTTGATCCCGGCTCGGTCCAGCTTTTCCTTCACTTCTTTCACTTTCTCCGGGGTGAAGTCGGAAACGTTCACCCCGTCAGCAGCCCGAAGCTCAATGTGGGTAACACCCCACTCGCGAATGGCTTCCAGCTGAGTGTCGAACTCCGGGGCAATCTCGTCGGAAAACCCGGAGATAATGATCTGTTCCACTGTCTGCTCCTCCTTAGTAAGTCCCTTCGGTAGAGAAGGTGATCTCCTGGCTCTCCTTCTTCTGAGAGGTCTCCCGGCGCTTGTTCAGCTCGCTGAGGAACAGGTCCTCGTCAAAGGGGATCTCCACAGGGCGCTTCAGCCAGCTGGAAAGATGCATGGCGTTGGAAAGAGTCAGGCCGTTGATGCCCTCTTTGCCTTCCGCCACCAGAGGCGTACCGTGGAGAATCTTCCCGGCGAAGGCGTTGAGCACGCCCACATGCTGGAGGTTCTCGCCGTCGGTCTCCACCTGGATCTCCTGGCACTCAGGCTTAGCGAAGCCTTCTTTAGCGGTGCGGCAGAATTCCCGCTCGTCCTCCGACAGTTTCCAGAAGGTGAGCTGATCGTTCTCGCACACCAGCTTGCCCTTGGTGCCGGTAACCTCGAACCGGTTGGTACCAGGAGCGTCACCAGTGGTGGTGACAAACACGCCGGTGGCGCCGTTTTCAAACTGCAGGTAGGCGGTCACGTCGTCCTCCACCTCGATATTGTGCCACTTGCCCTCCTGGCAGAAAGCCTGGACAGTCTTGGGCAGACCGCAGATCCACTGGAGCAGGTCCAGCTGATGGGGGCACTGGTTCAGCAGCACGCCGCCGCCTTCTCCGTCCCAAGTAGCACGCCAATCACCGGAATCGTAGTAGATCTGGGTGCGGTACCAGTCGGTGATGATCCAGTTGACCCGCTTCAATTCTCCCAGCTCGCCTCCCTGGACCATCTCCCGCATCTTCCGGTAGACACAGTTGGTGCGCTGGTTGAACATCATGGCGAACACCTTGCCGCTCTTCTCAGCGGCTTCATTCATCTCCCGCACAGCCTTGGTATACACGCCGGCAGGCTTTTCGCACATCACGTGGAGACCAGCCTCGAAGGCTTCCATGGACAGGGTGGGATGCTGATAGTGGGGCGTGCAGATATGCACCGCGTCACACAGGCCGCTTTTGATCAGGTCGCTGCCCTCCTCAAAGATAGTCACATCCGCAGGGAGATTTTCCTTCGCCCACTGACGGCGGGCTTCCCGGCGGTCAGCCACAGCGGTGATAACGATCTCAGGGCACTTGCCCTCCAAAATATTTTTCGCGTGTCCAGAACCCATGTTTCCCACGCCGATGATGCCAAGACGTACTTTTTCCATATTGGTACTCCTTTCAAATCCGTCATTCTACTATGATAAGCTGTTTTGATATTCCGATCATTCCCGGTGGACGTACAACCTGGTGAGCCCCGGCTCTCCGTCCCCCTGGACCATACAGTAAAACTCCCAGCCATAACGTTCATAAAAAGAGGTGTGGTCCGTCACCAAATACAAGGTGGGGATACCCAGCTCTTTCATGTCCCTGCAAACTAGTTCCAGCAGGGCTCCGGCGATCCCTTGGCACCGCCGGTCCTCCTCCGTATAGACGGCGCACACGTTGGGAGCAAGGTCTTTCCTATCATGGAAGTCGTTCTCGATGACCCCCATGCCGCCCACGATCCTGTCCCCTTCCAGGGCAAGATACCACTGGGGCACTGGGCTCTTTCCGGCCAGACACTCCTCCATGCTCTCCCGGTAGGCTTCCAGAGGAACCCTCCATTTCTGGTGAAACCAGGCAGCAGCCCGCTGGAGCATGTCCGGCCTGTCCCGCAGAGGAACAAGACTGTATTCCATAGGTATCCATTCCTCCTCAGTTCCAGGGCAGGTGTACCGGCGTTTGAGAGACGGGGAAGTATCCCACAAGCCATACCAGCAGGATCACCACCGCCACACTGCCTCCAAAAGCCGCCCATTTGATCCACTTTCGGGGGCACGTTCTATCCAGGGCAGCCAAGAATTTCCCCAGCACCACCAGATTGACCGCGAAGGTGAGGATCCGCACCGGGTTGTCCCAAAAGGACAGATTCACGCAGGCCAGAGCATAATTCAGAAGAATGTACAGCAGACATTCCCCGGCTATGTTCAGGACCACAGTCCAAGCTTTCCGGGGAGTTCCCTTTTCCTCTTTATTCATACCCCAGGGCGTGGAGGTTCTTGTAGCTCTGCTCCAGGCAGTCGAAGGGGCTGCCCTGGCAGATATCCTGCTCCACCAGCAGATACTTGGTCTTGCCGGTACGCTCCAAAGTGGCCAGGATCTTTTTGAAATCCAGGTTGCCTTCCATCACCGGCGCCATGATCGGCTCCATGCCCCGGACAGCCATATCCTTCAAATGCACGCAGGGAATCCGGTCCGCCAGGCGCTCGATCCAGGCGCACACGTCGGCGCCGCCCAGCTGCACCCAGTAAGTATCCAGAGTAAAGCCCAGCTCATCAGGGGCAAAGCTCTCCATCAGAGTCTCCATGATCAGCTTGCCGCCAAACTTCTGGAACTCCAGGTTGTGGTTGTGGTACATCAGCAGCTTTCCCGCCGCGGCGATCTTCTTGGCGGGTTCTTTGTAATCCTCGGCGAAATGCCACAACCATTCAGGGGTCCGATACTTGGGGGGCATCATGCCGATGCCGATATAATCACAACCCATGATCTCGTGCTCCCGAATGACAGCTTCCGTGTCGTTCAGGATCCGGTCAGGGTTCCAGTGGGTGAGGACGATCTTAAGGCCGTGCTTGTCGCAGATCTCCCGGACTGTTTCAGCGGGGATCGGCCCAATGGCCGAGATCTGCACTGTGGTATATCCCATTTTCGCCACCTGGGAAAGGGAATAATCCAGATCCTTGGCGGTCTGGGTATAGTCCCGCAGGGTGAACAACTGAGCGCCTAAACGCATCATAAACATACCTCCCAAAAAAGCCGCGAAACGCGGCAGATTCCATACGGACACAGTATAGCATTTTTTCCGAGAATTACTAGGTCAATTTTTGTTTTTTCCAACGGATTATCAAACATTTTTGTCCTCGGCCCCCATTTTTTCGTTGAAAAATAGCCGTTGAAAAACATGTTCCTCTTCTCACGGAGAAAAAAGTATGCTATGATTTCCCCAGAAATCCCAGACTTAAAGGAGGAGTTTTTGTGCTTCAGCAAGTCATGACCGCCCCCGGCGTCATCCAGTTCCGGGAAGTTCCCACCCCTCAGCCCGGTCCCGGGGAAGTTCTGGTGAAGATCCAGAAGATCGGCATCTGCGGGTCGGACATCCACGTCTACCACGGGGAACACCCCTTTACCAGTTATCCCGTCACCCAGGGCCACGAGGTCTCGGGCGAAGTGGCGGCTTTGGGCGAAAATGTCACGGGGCTCAGCTTGGGCCAGAAAGTGACTATCCAGCCCCAGGTGGTGTGTGGCAAGTGCTGGCCCTGCCGCCATGGGAAGTACAACCTCTGCGAGGAACTGAAAGTCATGGGCTTTCAGACTACAGGTGTTGCCTCCCACTACTTCGCCGTGGACGCCGCCAAAGTGACGCCTCTGCCGAACTCCATGAGCTTTGACGAAGGGGCTATGATCGAGCCCCTGGCGGTGGCAGTCCACGCTGTACGCCAGGCCGGGGATGTAACAGACAAGGACATCTGCGTGCTGGGCGCGGGTCCCATCGGCATCCTGGTGGCCCAGGCGGCCAAGGGCATGGGCGCCCGGAAAGTGATGGTTACCGACGTGAGCGACGTGCGCTTGGAGAAGGCCAAGGAATGCGGTGCTGACGTGTGCGTCAACACCCGGGAGAAGGACTTTGGAGAAGAGTTCCTCAAGTGCTTCGGCCCGGACAAAGCCGATGTGATCTACGACTGCGCCGGAAACAACATTACCATGGGCCAGGCCATCCAGTACGCCCGGAAAGGGAGCACCATCATTTTGGTGGCAGTATTCGCCACTCGGGGAGATATTGATCTGGCTGTGCTCAACGACCACGAACTGGACCTAAACACCACCATGATGTACCGCAATGAGGATTACCTGGAAGCCATCCGGCTGGTGGAGGAAGGAAAAGTTCAGTTGAAACCCTTGATCTCCAAGCACTTCCCCTTCCAGGAATACCTGGCGGCTTATCAGTACATCGACGCCAACCGGGAGACCACCATGAAGGTGATCATCGACGTGCAGGAGTGATCCGTTCTCCCACACAAAACTCAGTCCAAACAGGAAAGGGGCCGCCGTAGTTTTCACGGCAGCCCCTTTTTCAAGGCGTTTCTTTTACTTTTTCCCCTATCAGAGCTTCCATGGTGCGGCGGTACCGTTCCCGGTTGACGAATTCATCACAGCCCAGATAGTAGGCGAAAAACAGGTCCACCATCACCAGGATGGGGAATTGAGGCGAGATCTGCCAACCAGCGGACAAGCTCAGTTCCGCCGCCACTGGCATCACCTCATCGGCCAGGGACCTCACTTCCGGATCCCGGTTAGCGGTGATGAGCACCACCTTGGCGCCCCGCCGCCGGGCCTCGCGAACGCCCCACAGCACTTCCTCCGTGCGGCCGGACAGGGTGATGGCCACCACGGTGACGGTCTCATCCAAAAGCACCGCATTCATACGGATCATGTGGCTGTCGGTGATAACTTCCACCAGCAGACCGGTACGCATCAGCCGCAGACCCAATTCCCGGGCAGCGAACCCGGAGCTTCCCATGCCGTACACGTACACGCACCGGCTTTGGGAAACCATCTGGGAGATGCGGCGCATCTGATCCTCGTCCACCAAGTGGAAGCTGCGGTCCAGCAGTTCCTGGTAACGGTCCAGCACCTCCTGGGTGGCCTGACTGAAAGTAAGGTAGGGGCTCCCTTCCTTATAAGGCCGCTGGTATTCGTAGATAAATTCCCGATACCCAGCGAAACCGCACTTTTGGGCAAACCGGGACAAGGACGCTTCCGACACATACAATCTGGCCGCCATAGTCTTGGAGGAAAGGTCCACCTCTTCCCGATTTTGCAGGAAGAAGTCCGCCGCGGCCCGTTCCGCTGAGGTGAGTTTGGGGTAGGCGTTTTTGATGGCCGATAATACTTTGCTGTGTTCCATAGTAGTTCTCCTGTTCCGGCATTTGACCGCTTTCTCTTCTGTCATTATACAGAACCGCCCCTTGGCGGTCAAGGGTAGGCGCGGAACACAAAAACACGCCGGTCCCCGCTGAGAGACCGGCGCATTTTTTATAAGAGAGAGAATGAATCTGTTGTGATCGGAATCGTCAGGTGGATCACTCCTGGAGAGTTTTCGTCACGGTGACACCGCAGTGGCAGCCTCCACTGCATCCTCCACAACCTCCGCAGCTGCCACAACCGCCTTTGTGGTGGATACGGTTGTAGATCCCCTTGCCCACGATGGCGAAGAAGACCGCCGCGATAATAATCGTTCCAATAATGGTTGGGATCATATTCCCCACCGCCTTTCTCATGTTTTCTTAAAATAATACTTTTACCGGCTCACTGCGCTGACGGAACGGACTGTCAGGCGCTGGCCGTCATACTGGTTCTTCCGGAACAGCAGGAAGAGGATGACCGCGATAGCTATCAAAGCCACCACTGTGCCGATCCCGAATCCGCCGCCCAGGAACAGGGAGCCGATCTGGTAGACGATCAGAGAGACCACATAGGCCAAACCGCACATGTAGCCGATAGCACCCAGAGTCCACTTCCAGTTGTTCATTTCACGCTTGATAGCGCCCATGGCCGCGAAACAAGGCGCGCACAGCAGGTTGAAGATCATGAAACTGTAAGCCATCAAGGGAGTGTAGTGAGCAGCCACAGCGGCCCACAGGCCAGGATCATCCTCGCCCACTTCAGCGCCTACATGGAACAGCACACCAAAGGTGTTGACCACGTTTTCTTTGGCGATCAGGCCAGTGACCACCGCCACGGTGGACTGCCAATCTCCAAATCCCAGAGGGGCGAAGATGACGCAGATAGCGCTGCCGATGGCGGCAAGCAAAGAAGAATTATTGTCCTCCACCATAGTGAAAGCGCCGTCCACAAAGCCAAAGCCCTGGAGGAACCAGAGGATGATGGAAGAAGCCAGGATGATGGTGCCGGCCCGCTTGATGAAGGACCAACCCCGCTCCCAGGTAGCCCGGAGCACATTGACAGCGGCGGGCACATGGTAAGCAGGCAGCTCCATAACGAAGGGAGCGGGGTCACCGGCGAACATTTTGGTCTTTTTCAGGATGATACCGGACACGATGATGGCAGCGATGCCGATGAAATAAGCAGACACAGCCACCAGCCCGGACCCGCCGAACAGAGCTCCGGCGAACAAGCCCACGATGGGCATCTTGGCGCCGCAGGGCACGAAGGTGGTGGTCATGACGGTCATGCGGCGGTCACGCTCGTTCTCGATGGTGCGGGACGCCATGACGCCAGGCACACCGCAGCCGGAACCGATGAGCATAGGGATAAAGCTCTTGCCGGAGAGACCGAACTTCCGGAAGATCCGGTCCATAATGAACGCCACACGGGCCATGTAGCCGATATCCTCCAGGATGGACAGCATCAAAAACAGCACCAGCATCTGAGGGACGAAGCCCAGCACCGCGCCAACACCAGCTACGATGCCGTCGGCCACCAGCCCGGTGAGCCAGTCGGCTGTACCCCAGCTTTCCAGCAGGCTGCGGGAGCCTTCTGTCAGCCAGGCGCCGCCCAACACGTCGTTGGTCCAGTCGGTGAGGAAGGTGCCGAAGGGTCCCATGGCGATCCAATATACGACGAACATGGCCACCACGAAAATAGGCAGGGCCAGGATCCGGTTGGTGACGATCCTGTCGATCTTATCGGAGGTGGACAGGCTGTGGACTGCGGCTTTCTTCTTCACCGACTTCTCCACCACTTTGTTGATGTAGGCATAGCGCTGGTTGGTGATGATGCTCTCCGCGTCGTCGTCCAGCTCTTTTTCGCAGTCCTTTATGTGCAGCTCCAAATGTTCCTTCAAAGCGGGATCCAGGTTCAGTTCCTCCATCACCTTTTCGTCCCGCTCGAACACCTTGATAGCATACCACCGCAGGTAGCGGGGCTCCACCTTCCCGGAGATGGACTCTTCGATATGGGCGAGAGCATGTTCTACGCTGCCGGTGAACACATGGGGCAGCTCTTTGTCATCTTTGACGCCATTCGCCGCCAATACCGCCCGCTGAGCAGCTTCCATGCCGCCCTCATTTTTCAGTGCGCTCATCTCCACCACTTCACAGCCCAGAGCTTCGCCCAGCCGCTTCAGGTCGATCTTATCCCCGTTCTTCCGCACCAGGTCGATCATGTTCACGGCCACTACCACCGGAATGCCCAGCTCGATAAGCTGAGTGGTCAGGTACAGGTTCCGTTCGATGTTGGTACCGTCCACGATGTTCAAAATGGCATCGGGCTTCTCCCCCACCAGGTAGCTTCTGGCCACCACTTCTTCCAGGGTGTAAGGGGAAAGAGAATAGATGCCGGGCAGGTCCTGGATGACCACATCCTTGTTCCCTTTCAAGCGCCCTTCCTTCTTCTCCACCGTCACACCGGGCCAGTTGCCCACGTACTGATTGGAACCGGTCAGGGCATTGAACAGAGTGGTCTTGCCGCAGTTCGGGTTGCCCGCCAGCGCGATCTTACTAGTCATTGTCAGTCTCCCTTTCTTTTGTTAGAACAAGCTAACCAACTCAGTCAAAAAAACGGTCTCCCGCTTCAAGCGATCTCGATCATTTCAGCGTCGGCCTTGCGCACAGAAAGCTCATAGCCCCGCACGTTCAGCTCCATAGGATCCCCCAGGGGAGCCACTTTCCGCACGTGGATCTCCACGCCTTTGGTGATGCCCATATCCATGATCCGCCGCTTTGTGGCCCCTTCCCCATGAAGTTTGACCACCTTGACGGTATCTCCCACCTTTGCATCGCGCAGTGTTCTCATGTTCCCTCTCCTTTCTAATACTGTGTCAGATCATAATACGATTGGCCATGTCCCGGTCCAAGGCGATACGGCTTTCCTTCACCTGGAGGATCAGGTTCCCGCCCAATTCACTCACCACGGTGACTTTTCCGTCCACCACAAACCCAAGCTCAGCCAAATGCTGACGCACTTCATCTTTTCCGGTGATCTTCAACACGGTGAAGGTCTCACCTGCTTTCGCCATTGACAGTGGCATCATAGAGACTTCCTCCTTGCTATTTTAGGTTAGATGTTTCTAACCCACTAGCCAAACGGAAGGGGTTAGAAGGTTCTAACCCCTTTGAACGTTTCTAAGTGTAATCTCTCTAAAAGCATTTGTCAAGGCATTTAGGGAAAATCAAGCAAAAAAGTTAGCTTAACCTAATTAGTTTTAACTATCTACCTTAGTTTGGTAGATTTTCCCTGAAAAAAGGGACCGCTTCCTTTTGGGAAACGGCCCCTCAAGACGATCATGTTTTATCTTGTTTCGCCAGCACGACTTTGCACACCAATACAGACAAAATAAGGAACACCGGGAACACCACCGCGAACAGCAGACCCATTTTCAGTTCTCCACCCCACAGGCCGGAGACCATCCCCACCAGCGTAGGACCGCCGGAACAGCCCAGGTCCCCAAAGAGCGCCAGCAACGCGAACATGGCCGTCCCTCCCTTGGGGCAGTACCGGGAAGCTACGCTAAAGGTGCCAGGCCACAGGATCCCCACGGAAAGCCCGCACAGACCGCAGCCCAGCAGCGCCAGCAGTGGGTTGGGAGATAGAGAGGCCAACAGATAGGCAGCCGCACACAGAACTCCGCTGATCAGCTCCGCGTTGAGCAGGTTCAGCTTATGGCCCAATTTGGCGTAAAGTACCCGGGTGAAGCCCATGAGCACAGCAAAGAAACAGGGTCCAGCCAAGTCGCCTATGGTCTTGGAGACCCCCAGTCCGCTTTCCGCGAAGGCGGAAGCCCACTGGCTCATGGAAAGCTCGCAAGCCCCAGCGGCGAACATCAAAGCGGCAAAGATCCAAAACAGCTTCATTGTGAACAGTTTCCCCATGGGCAGGCTTTCTCCCTCTTCCGTCAGGTGGGCAATGGGCACCCTGGAAAAGAAGAAGGCGTTGGCCAAGGGCAGCAATGCCCACAGGAAAGTGAGGATCATCCAGCTCCCCTTGCCTGCTACTTGCAAGAACAGAGTGGACAGCAGGATCACTCCCACAGAACCCCAGCAATAGAAGGAATGGAGCAGGCTCATGACAGAGGCTTTGTTCTCCGTGGGACACGCTTCCACGATCGGGCTGACCAACACCTCGATGAGCCCACCACCGATGGCGTACAGCACCACCGCCCCCAGCAGACCAATGAAAGGATCTGGGGTCAGCCAGGGAAACAACCCCAGACCCAGCAGTCCCGCCGCAGCGAAAATGTGAGCCGCCACAATGCACGGCCGGTAGCCGATCTTGTCCACGAAACGGGCAGAGATCAAGTCTACGGACAGCTGGACACAAAAGTTCACCGTCACAAGCAGGGTGATCTTCTCCAAGGGGATCTGGAACACGTCCTGGAAGATCAAAAACAACAAAGGCGACAAATTGTTTACAATGGCCTGGGTGATATATCCCAAATAGCTGGCGTACTGGGTATGACGCCACCGTTTGGAACCGGCGGCCTCTTGAGCTGACATACAGCTCCCTCCTCCACAAAAGCATTACCGGTCTATTATAGCAGAAGGGCCCCGCGGTGAACAGCGGGACCCTGAAAAAACTTTCTATATAGATGGTGGATTTACAGCAGATCCTTCACTTGGTCCAAAGTCATGTTTTCCTGCCGGGCGATACGGGCCAGATCCTCATACTCCGGTTTCTCCCGGACCACGCCCCAGCCGGTGGACTCCTTCACCCGCACCGGGCCGTATTCCGTTTCCACCGTCCGCTGAGAACGGGAAAGTGTGTACCGGTTGCACAGCCGTTCCCTCACCCCCAAGGTGGTGGTGTGAGCAAACAGCAGGGAGATCATCTTCTCCCGGTCCTCCTCCCGGCACATGCAGATGAGCATCACCCCGGGACGGTTTTTCTTCATGCCCACGGCAATGGTGGACACGTCCAGAGCGCCAGCTTCCCAGAGCCGCTCTTGGGCAAACCCAAGAGCCTCAGGGGTCATATCGTCCAGATTGCAGCACAGTTCCGCCACCGTCTCGCCAGTCTCTTGGGCCTCTCCCAGCATGGCCCGGACACAGTTGGCAGCCTCGAAATCCTTTTTCCCCATGCCGTAACCGATCTTCTCCACGCGCATCACGGGAGAGGGGCCGAACCCCTGGACAAAATGCTTCAGTAAAGCTGCTCCGGTGGGAGTGCACAACTCGCCTTGGACAGACCCACCATAGGTGGGCACCCCCTGAAGGATATGGGCCGTGGCAGGCGCGGGCACAGGCAGGATGCCATGAGCGCACCGCACCTGGCCGCTTCCCACATGGACAGGAGAAGCCAGGATCTTCTGGGGCGCCAGGTCGTGGATCAGCCAGCACACTGCCACCACGTCGGTGACGGCGTCCAGAGTGCCCACTTCGTGGAAGTGGATCTCCTCCACCGGGCGGCCATGGGCATGGCTCTCCGCCTGGGCGATCAGCTCATACACTGCCTGAGCGTCCTCACGCACCTGCTGGGTGATCTCCATATGGGAAAGAATGTGCCGGATATCTCCCATCCCCGCGTGGTGATGATGGCCATGGCCGTGATCATGTTCATGGAGATGGTCATGATCGTGGTCATGAGAATGCTCGTGATCGTGGTGGTGATCGTGGTCGTGTTCGTGAGGATGGTCATGTTCATGGTGGTGATGATCGTGGGGATGGTCATGGCTTTCCTCCTCTTCCCCGTGGACCGTCACCGACACATGGGTGCCGGTGATACCGCATTTCACGGCAGGCTGGGCGGAAAATTCCACCCCAGGAATGTGCAGGTCGTTCATACGCTTCACAAACTCCTCCGGGTGGGGATGGAGTTCCAGCAGGGCCGCGGTGAGCATGTCCCCAGCAGCGCCCATATTGCATTCCAGATACAGTGTTTTCACGTTGGGATCCTCCTTACAAGAAGCATTGTTACAGATGGTTTATCATGCTGGCCAAATACCCGGCGCCGAAACCGTTGTCGATATTCACCACGCTGACACCGCTGGCGCAGGAGTTGAGCATGGAAAGCAGCGCCGCCAAGCCCCCAAAGGCCGCTCCATATCCCACACTGGTGGGCACGGCAATCACAGGGCAGTCGGACAGGCCCCCGATGACGCTGGCCAAGGCCCCCTCCATCCCGGCGATAGCGATGATGACCCGGGCGCTCATAATGTCCTCCAAGTGGGACAGAGTCCGGTGGAGGCCAGCCACGCCCACGTCATACAGGCGGGTGACCTTGTTCCCCAGCACTTCCGCGGTAAGGGCCGCTTCTTCCGCTACCGGCATGTCACTGGTGCCGCCAGTAGCCACCACGATGGTCCCTTTCCCCGTGGCCGGGGGCATGTCCCCCACGATGCCAATACGTCCCATCTCATGATAGGTCAGAGGCAAGGTCTGGCCCACCAGGTCCGCGGCCTCCTGGGACATGCGGGTGATAAGCACCGCCTTCTCCCCCGTTTCCCGCATGGAAGCGGCGATATCCCGGATCTGTTGGGGCGTTTTTCCCGCCCCGTAGATCACCTCCGCGGCGCCCTGGCGCACACCCCGGTGATTGTCCACCTTGGCGAATCCCAGCTCCCGGAAAGGCTCCATCTTCAAGGCCAGGACAGCCTCGTCCACTGAGCGTTTTCCCTGGGCCACTTGCTCTAACAGGGAACGTATTTCTTGCTGATCCATGGAAACTCCTTCTCTCTATGACTTTATAACGTTCAGGTCGTTTTATCGCTCCTTCAAGTCCAAAAGGACCGTGCCGAACCAGGGAGCCAAAGCGGTCAAAAGTTCTTCCCGGCGCTCCACTGCTTTAAAAAGCTGATCCTCCGGAAGCTGGAGCCTGGCATTCCCGTGGAACACACGCACCCGCAGGTCGGAGAACCCCAGACGGAACAAAGCATCCTCCGCTCCTTCCACTTTCTGGAGGATCTCCTCCCGGATGGTCTCCCCAGTGGGCACCCGGGTAGCAAGGCAGGCATAGGCCGGCTTATTCCAGGTGAACAGTCCCGCCTCCTTGGAGAGCCTGCGGACTTCCGCCTTGGTGATGCCGCATTCCCGCAGGGGGGAACGGACGGAAAGCTCGCCCAGTGCCCGCATGCCGGGCCGGTCTCCCGCGTCGTCGGAGGCGTTGGTGCCGTCCATCAGCACGGTGTAGCCGTCGAACAAAGCCTGCTCCCGCAGCCGCCCAAACAGGGCTCGCTTACAGTAGTAGCACCGGTCCGGACCATTCTCTGCCACATGGGGCACAGTCAGCACGTCCAATTCCAACACTGTCAGCTCCACCCCCAGCTGGTCGCAGAGCCGCCGGGCGTCCTCCAGCTCAAAGGCAGGCTGAAACTGGGTTTTCACAAAATAAGGTTTCACCTGAGCTTTGCAGGCAGTGGCCGCATACAACAGGTAAGCGGAATCCACTCCTCCGGAAAAGCCCAAGGCCACCTTGGGACATTCTTTAAAAAACGCTTGCAGGTCCATCTTTCTCCCTCATTGAAACAAAAGGAAACAAACCCGGCACGCTGCGGCGCGCCCGATCTGCTTCCTGCGATCTTTTCATCAGATTCTATTGTGTAAGTCATCCGTTCTTTTGCCCTTCAGGGCGACAACTTCCTTCCTGGAAGTCCCTTACAGTTTACAGGAGAAACTCCCTCACGTCAAGGGGAGAAATTCTCAGCACCTCCAGCGCCCTCAGCCTTTCCCTCACCTACAATGCTTTCCAGGGAGGAACACCTCACCCTTTTGGAAAGGAGGTGCGCATCTATGACAAAAGGCGTGGACATTTCCGAGATGAACGGCAGCGTGGACTTCGCCGCCCTGAAAAAGGCCGGAGTGGAGTTCGTCATCATCCGCTGCGGGTTCGGCTCGGATTACACCGACCAAGACGACAAGCGTTTCGAGGAAAACGTCCGAAAAGCGGAAGCCGCCAGGATGCCCTGGGGAACTTACCTCTACTCCTACGCAGTCACCACCACCATGGCCCAAAGCGAGGCACGTCACACTCTTCGGCTGCTGAAAGGCCGAAAGCCCCTGTACGGCGTGTGGTACGACGTGGAGGACAGCTCTCAAGCCGGGGCGGATCTGGTCTCCCTCTGCGAGACCTACTGCTCCGCTCTGGAAAAGGCTGGGCTCTACTGCGGCATTTACTCCATGCTGTCCTGGCTCAATGGGAAACTGAACGGCTCCCGCCTGGACAGGTACGACAAATGGGTGGCCCAGTGGTCCAGCTCCTGTGACTACAAAAAGCCCTACGGCATGTGGCAGTACACCGACAGCTGGACCATCGGCGGGAAAGCCTTTGACGGCAACTACGCTTACAAAGACTATCCCAGCCTGACAGATCCCAAGGAAAAGGAGGAAGATGAAATGACAGAAGCTGAAGTAAAAACCGTCGTGGAAAAGGCCATCGAGGACTACTTCGCTGGTCTTGAGAAAAAGACCGTGTCCGATTGGGCTCAGGAGGCAGTGGAATTCGTCCAGAGCCAAGGGCTGATGAACGGGGACACCGACGGAAATTTCCGTCCTCAAAGCCCCATCACTCGTCAGGAGGCGGCAGCGGTGCTGAAAAACGTCCTTCAAAAATAAGTGACCACATGGAAAAAGCCGGGAATTCCCGGCTTTTTCTTTTTGCTTCACTGCTCTATAAACATGTTAAAAATGGGCCTCGAAATAGTAGAATCCTTCTCCGATCTCCCGGGTAAATCCGTGATTGTCCCCCTCCGCCTGCCAGGCGAAACCTCCATCTTGGGCGATAAGCTCCGTTCCCACCCCCTGAAAGGCTCTGGGCCCATTGGGAGAATAGTAGAACCCATAATAGCTGGAAGAAGGCGTCAGTCCCCAGCCGTCACAGGTAAACTCCACGAACAGATCCTTCTGGTCCAGGCCGTTCTGCCCCACCACCTGGGCTTCCCGGATAAAGCTGGGCAGAGATCGATCCTCCGGCAGGGTGCCGCCTTCCAGGCACTCCTGTGAGAAGGACAAAAGTTCTTCCCGGTGAATGTCCACCTCCCGGGCGTACCGACGCTCCAAACTGCCGGGGATCAAAGGGGAGCCGAAATACTGCATCAGTCCGTACCCCCCGAGACAGACAACCAATACCCCAGCCAGAACGCACACAGGGATCAGGATCCGTTTCTTTTTCATAGCTTCATCCTCCTAACAACTGAGACCAGGACAGAAAGGTGGGCCCGTAAAGGGCGTAATCCACAAGGAACAGCACCGTCAGATGAGCGGGATAGAAGATGTAGAAGAACCACTTTCCTTTGCGGCTGCCAGGCTGACCGTTGCAGAGAGCCACCAGTCCCACTCCCAGGAGAGCGAACACCGTTTGCTGGACCATGTACCAGAATTGGGAGGAGTTTCCCACCCACCAAAGGGGTGAGGAAAAACCGGAGAAGTTAGCCACCACAATATAGAAGAAGGCCGTGATCGAACCCAAAGCGATCAACCGAGCGGTTTTATCCTCAAAGAACAGGTAAGGCATCAGGACGAACAGCACCCCAAAGCCGCCGTAATCCGTGCCCGCCATCTCGCACAGCAGAACGATGGCCACCACGGGGAACACTGCCACCCAGCCTCTGTGTTTGCTCTTACAGAATTTTACGATCTCACAGCAGGCCGCCCCGGCAAACAACGTGAAGAACACATTGGAAGCTGCGAAGTGGGGCGGGATGGGCTGGTCCAGGGCCAGCTGGTAGGGCAGCTCGGAGATCACCGCAAAGAGAAACAGCCTGCCCAAATACCGCCGGGCGCTGTGGGTGTACACGCATCCCTGGGCGATACCATAGGCGAAAATGGGAAAGGCCATTCTTCCCACCAGACGCATGATGTCATACAGCCCCAGTCCAAAGATCAAGGGCGGACTGTACGTGATCAGCACCGCAGCGGTGTGATCGATGAACATGGAGACAATAGCGATCCATTTTACAACGTTCCAGGTCACGGTCATTCCTCCTGCTGGTTGGTTTGGATCCATCATAGCACGGCCAAAAGGAAACTACAACCCATGTAAGAAAAACGTAAAAAACACCCCCGGGCAAACCGCTCGGGGGCTCCTGAATGGCACTTGTTCTCTTTTTGTTTCGTTGGCGACGGTCCGCTTTCCGTGGACCTTGCCTTTTGTCTGCTCTTTACTTCTGATAGCCGTTGGGATGGTTTTTATGCCAGTTCCAAGCGGAGGCGATGATGGTCTCCAAATCGTCGTACTTGGGTTCCCAGTGGAGGACCGATTTTGCCTTGTCGCTGGATGCTACCAACTGAGCGGGGTCGCCTGCCCGCCGGGGAGATTCCACCGCGGGAATGGGATGGCCCGTCACTTTCCGGGCCGTCTCGATGACTTCCTTGACCGTGAAGCCTACGCCGTTGCCCAGGTTGAAGATGGAGCTTTCGCCGCCGTTGTTCAAATACTCCATGGCCAGGATGTGTGCCTGAGCCAGATCGGTGACGTGGATGTAGTCACGCACGCAGGTGCCGTCCCGGGTATCGTAGTCGTCCCCGTAAATGCTCACGGATTCCCGCTTACCCAGAGGCACTTGAAGAATCAGGGGGATCAGGTGGGTCTCCGGATTGTGAGCCTCGCCGATCTCACCGCTCTTATGCGCGCCGCAGGCGTTGAAATACCGCAGGGACACATACCGCAGGCCGTGGGCCTGGCCCACCCAGTGGAACATCCGCTCCATGGAAAGCTTGGTCTCTCCGTAGGTGTTGGTGGGATGAGTGGGATCCGTCTCCAGGATGGGAATGTTCTCCGGCTCGCCGTAGGTGGCGGCGGTGGAAGAGAACACGATCTTCCCGATGCCATGAGCCACCATGGCTTCCAAAAGCACCTTGGTGCCGCACAGATTGTTGTCATAGTACTTCAGGGGATCGGTCATGCTTTCCCCCACCAGGGAATTGGCGGCGAAATGGATGACGCCGTCGATCTTTTCCTTTTGGAACAGATCGTCCAGAAAAGCCCGGTCCCGGATATCCCCCTGATAGAACCGCGCCTTAGGATGAACAGCCTCCCGGTGGCCTGTTTCCAGGTTGTCCGCGATGACTACCTCCACGCCGTTGTCGATGAGTTCGTACGCTGTGTGAGAGCCGATGTAGCCGGCTCCGCCCAATACCAAAACCGCCATGACGCATAACCTCCTATGTAATTTTTCCGCAGCAGGTTGCTTTCTGCTTTCACTGTTATTATAATGAGTTTATACGCAGGAAATCAACAAGGATATTGGCCGCTTCTTTTCATATATTGAGGTTTTTATGGAATTACGGGTTAATAAAGAAAAACGGGAGCTGAAATCTCACGGCACCTACGAATTTCCGGTGAATATCAGCCGAAAACGGATCTCTTCCTACGAGACCGGTTCCTTCCCTTGGCACTGGCACAACGAGGTAGAACTGACCCTTGTCCTCTCCGGGGAAATGGACTACCGGGTCAACGACAGCAGCTACCGGCTTCGGGAAGGGGAAGGACTTTTCTGCAACGCCGATGCCCTCCACGCCGGCAGCCGGGTGGGAGATTCCGACTGCGACTATCTGTCGGTCTCCTTTCATCCTCGGCTGCTGGGAGGTTACGAAGGCTGCGTCATCCGGCGCAAATTCGTGGACACCATCGTCAGCGGTGATCGCCCCTCCCTGCCTCTTTCCCCAGAGGAGGAGTGGCAGAAGGAAATCTTGGAGACATTGGGGCGGATCTACCGCTTGACCCAGTCACGGTCCGAGGTTTTCGAGCTGGAAGTGCAGCGTCTCCTGCTGGGGATCTGGGGAGAACTGTTCCGCCACTGGGAGGACCAGTCCCCCGCGCCTTCCGACCCGGAGAAGATCGAACGCTTGCGGGTGATCCTGGCCTATCTCCACCAGCACTACGGGGAAAAGATCACCCTGGAGGACGTAGCCAAGGAAGTGGGACTGTGCAAAAGCGAGTGCTGCCGGTTTTTCCGACGGCAGATGCGCCAGTCCCTGTTTGACTACCTGCTGGATTACCGCATCGGCAGAAGCCTGCCCCTGCTGCGGGATGGAAAAGCCACCGTGGCGGAAGTGGCTTCTCTGGTGGGATTTTCCAACCCGGCCTACTTTTCCAAGGTCTTTCGTGGCCGAATGAAGCGCTCTCCCCGGGAATACCGCCTGGCTAAGGGTGAAGAACAGAAGGGCGCTTAATATGGGGAAAGGAGAAGTCTGATGAAAGGTCATTTGGAACGTTTTTCCCTGGAAGGCCGACCCTGTGCCTGCCTTGTGCCCCAAGGTGAAGGACCTTTTCCGGTACTTTGTCTGTGCGGATGGAACCTAGCTGACCGGCTGTACGTTTTGGGAGAAGACCTCCCTCCCGCAGCGCTGCTGTTTGTGACCGCGGAGGGAGACCGGGACTTCACGCCCTGGCCAGCCCCAGGTGTCCGGGAAGGGGAATGCTTTCTCGGCGAAGGGGAAGCTTATCTTCGCTTTATAATAGAAAGGGCCCTGCCCTACGGAGCGGAACACTTTTCCTTCAGCGACCGCTGGGAGGACCGGGCCATTTTGGGATACTCTTTAGGGGGATTGTTTGCTTTGTGGGCCCAGAGTCAGGGGCAGCTGTTTCAAACTGCCGCTTCCCTGTCCGGGTCCCTGTGGTACCCCGGCTGGATGGACTATCTGAGATCCCACCCGCCCCGGAAGGAAGAAAGCGTCTACCTTTCCCTGGGGGATCGGGAAGAACTGGGCGGCCCACCTCTGCTGCGCACTGTGGGAGACTGCACCCGCCAGGCCCATGAGTTTTATCAGTCTTTGGGACTGGACACTATATTAGAATGGAACAAGGGCGGCCACGGAAAAGGTGTGGAAGGCCGATGGAAAAAAGCCTTGGCTTGGACATCTGCTCGGGTGACCGGGACAAGAGAAAGGAGCGTCACGGAATGAATCAGCAGTCGTTCTTTCAGCAGGACCCTCAGGATACCCCTCTGGCCACCCGGATGCGTCCCAGGACCCTGGAAGAATTTGTGGGGCAGGAACAGCTTTTGGGAGAGGGTAAAGTGCTGCGGCAGCTGATCGATCAGGACCGAGTCTCCTCCATGATCTTCTGGGGCCCTCCCGGAGTGGGCAAAACAACTTTGGCCCGGATCATCGCCGGAAAGACAAAATCCAACTTCATCAATTTCAGCGCCGTCACCAGCGGGATCAAAGAGATCAAAGGGGTGATGGCGGAAGCGGAGCAGAACCGGCTCATGGGAGAGCGGACCATCCTGTTCGTGGACGAGATCCACCGGTTCAACAAGGCACAGCAGGACGCGTTTCTCCCCTTCGTGGAAAAGGGAAGCATCGTGCTTATCGGCGCCACCACAGAGAACCCCTCCTTTGAGGTAAATTCCGCTCTGCTCTCCCGATGCAAGGTGTTCGTGCTTCAGGCGCTCACCCCGAAGGACTTAGAGAAGCTGCTTCAGAACGCCTTAAAGGACCCCCGAGGTTTTGGGGGCCAGGATATCCGCCTGGAAGAGGGAACTCTGGAGACCATTGCCAACTTCGCCAACGGAGACGCCCGCACGGCTTTGGGGACATTGGAGATGGTGGTCCTCAACGGCCGCCGGGAACGGGAAGTCACCTATGTGACCAAGGACATTCTGGAACAGTGCGTCAGCCAAAAATCTCTGCTCTACGACAAGAACGGAGAGGAACATTACAATCTGATCTCCGCCCTGCACAAATCCATGCGCAACTCTGATCCGGATGCCGCCGTTTACTGGCTGGCCCGGATGCTGGAAGCGGGAGAAGACCCCCTATACGTGGCCCGGCGGCTGATCCGTTTTGCCAGTGAGGACGTGGGCATGGCGGATTCTCGGGCATTGGAACTGGCTGTGGCGGCGTACCAGGCATGCCACTTTATCGGGATGCCGGAATGTTCCGTGAATTTGACCCACATGGTGGTGTACCTGTCTCTGGCGCCCAAGTCCAACTCCCTGTATGTGGCCTACGAGACTGCCAAGAAGGATGCCCAGAAAATGCTGGCGGAACCGGTGCCCTTGGTCATCCGCAACGCTCCCACACAGTTGATGAAAGACCTGCACTATGGGGAAGGTTACCAGTATGCCCATGACACAAGGGAGAAACTCACTTCCATGCAGTGCCTGCCTGATTCCCTCCTAGGTAAGGAGTACTATCACCCCACGGATCAGGGCAGCGAATTGCGGGTAGCTCAGAGGTTAGAACAGATCAAAGCCTGGAAGCAGGAAGCCCGTTCTAAAGAAAAAGGCGGCGCTTGAATAATACCCCGTTTCCCCGCCAGTAAGAAACCTGTCGAATAATTTCAGAAAGAGCTTTTCCATCGATTGACAGAACGCATTTCCCACATTATAATCAGCGTAGTGGCGCTTTTTCGCGCCCATCACCCTGAGCCGGATGGCTCCCGAAAGCGGTCCTCCTCTGCCAGTGCGGTTTGATTTTCGGCAAAGGAGCGCGGCGGCGGGGCAGCCCTCCGGCATACGCCGCTTGAGCGGTAATTTATTTAGGAAGGTGAGTAAATGGAAAAGTTCTTTAAGTTCAAGGAGAACGGCACCACTCTTGGCAGAGAAGTGATCGCCGGCCTGACGACGTTCTTCGCCATGGCCTACATCATCGTGGTCAACCCCACGCTGCTCAGTGAGTCCGGCATGGAGTGGGGCGCTGTTTTCCTGGCCACCATCATCGCTTCCATCATCGGCACTCTGATCATGGGCTTGGTGGCAAACGTCCCCTACGCCCAGGCTCCCGGTATGGGCCTGAACGCGTTCTTCGTGTACACCGTGTGCTTCGGTCTGGGCTTCACCTGGCAGCAGGCTTTGTCCATGGTGTTCATCTGCGGCCTGATCAACATCATCATCACCGTGACCAAGCTGCGTAAGTTCATCATCAAGTCCATCCCCCGCAGCCTTCAGAACGCTATCGGCGGCGGTATCGGCATTTTCGTGGCCTATCTGGGTCTGCTGAACGTGGGCATCATCAACTTCGGTTCCGGTGTTCCCGCTCTCTCCACCCTGAATCAGCCCACCTTCTGGCTGTTCCTCATCGGCCTGGCTCTCACCATCGTTCTGCTGGTGTGCAACGTGAAGGGCGCCATCCTCATCGGCATCGTTGTGACTGCTGTCCTGGGCATCCCCATGGGCGTCACCGTCACCAGCGACACTGTCAGCTTCACCGAAGCTTGTGCCGCTCTGCCCACCACCTTCGGCGCTATCTTCACCAGCGCCGGCCTGCCCTCTCTGTTCACTGACGCTGCCAAGCTCCCCCTGGTGCTTGTGACCATCTTCTCCTTCAGCGTTTCCGATACATTTGACACCATCGGCACCTTCATCGGCACTGGCCGTCGTACCGGCATCTTCTCCGATGAGGACGAAAAGACCATGGAGACTAATTCCGGCTTCAAGTCCAAGATGGACCGCGCTCTGTTCGCTGACGCCACCGCCACCTCCATTGGCGCTATCTTTGGCACCAGCAACACTACCACTTACGTGGAGAGCGCTGCTGGCATCGGCGCCGGCGGCCGCACCGGCTTCACCAGCGTGATCGTTGCCCTGTGCTTCGCTCTCAGCGCCTTCCTGGCCACCTTCGTCAGCGCCATCCCCTTTGCTGCCACTGCTCCCGCTCTGGTAGTGGTGGGCGTCATGATGATGTCCGCTTTCAAAGAGATCAAGTGGGACGACTTCAACGAGGCTGTGCCCGCTTTCTTCGCAGGCGTGTTCATGGCTCTGTGCTACAGCATCTCCTACGGCATCGCCGCTGGCTTCATCTTCTACTGCATCGTGAAGATCTGCAAGGGCAAGGCCAAGGAGATCCATCCCATTCTGTGGGTGGTCACCGCTCTGTTCATCCTGAACTTCATCCTGCTGGCCCTCATCTAAAAGGATCGCAAATCAGAATTCCAGGCTCCGTCTTTCGGGACGGGGCCTTTTATTTTTTGAAAAGCTATCGCCTTTACACAATAGGATAGTTCCAGGAAAATCCTAATGTTATCAGCACTCTATATGTAAAGCTATTTAACTTTTCGCAAATAAAACGAAAGCCGTCCAAGCTATGCCGGACGGCGAGAGAGGGAGGAAAATCTATGAAAAAAGCGAGAGGGGAAGGTAACTTCATCGGCGCCTCTTCTCTTCTGCTGTGACCTTAGTATACCCAGCTTTTTTGAATTCTATTTGAACAACTTCTGAGATTTTTATAAAGGCTTTTTTAAGAGTTGGAAAACATCTCCAGACTTGCTAAGGTCCCGCCCGGGTGCTATAATGAGCCGCGAGGGGCATCGGCCCAAGAAAGGAAGAAAGATCATGGAATTGGAACAGTTGGCCGCGAAAGCCAGCAGTATTGTGCAGGAAGCGGGGAATTTGATCAAGTCTATCCCCCGGCCCCAGATCTACACCAAGGAGGGCCACGCCAATTTTGTCACCGAAGCTGACATGGCCTCTCAGAAATTTTTGATCGAGCATCTGACTCCTCTGCTGCCAGACGCCTACTTTTTCGCCGAGGAGAAAGAGGATAACCAACTGGCTCCCGGCTGGAACTGGATCATCGATCCCATCGATGGCACCACCAACTTTATCCGAGACTACAAAGCCTCCACTATTTCTGTAGGCTTAGTGAAGGACGGTGAGGGTGCGCTGGGGCTAGTTTTGGATCCTTACCGTGAGGAACTGTTTATAGGGATCCGGGGACAGGGAGCTTTCTGCAACGGAAAGCCTATCCACGCTACGGACGTGCCTGCTGCCAACGCTCTGATAGCATTCGGGACAGCGCCTTACTACCAGGAGCTGAAAGAAGCCACTTTCGCTATGGCCAAGGAAGTGGCCATACGCTGCGGAGATCTGCGCCGGAGCGGTTCCGCGGCTCTGGACTTGTGCCACGTTGCCATGGGCCGCATGGACGGCTTCTTTGAGATGCGTCTTTCCCCCTGGGATTACGCCGGCAGCTCTGTGATCCTCCGGGAAGCGGGAGCAGTGATTGGCACCGCTCCCGGCCGGGAATTCTCCTACCAGAAGCCCCAGACTATCCTAGCGGGCGCGCCCAAGGTTTACACCGTGCTGGAGGAGATCGCCGGAAAGCACTGTCCGTAACTTTTCCACAAACACAAAACACCCCTGGGGAATCGTCCCCAAGGGTGTTTTTTATTGCAGACCTTTATTTTAGTTCGCGGCTTTCCTGAACAGTACATCCCTCCATGCTGTACCGAGCTTTCTCGTAAAGAGCATGGAGCCGTTGATCCTCCAGTCCCACCTGCTCCTCGATCTCCTGGGGCACTGCCCATTGAGGAGGCGGCTCCTGAGCCAAACGGAGCACGGTCCTGCGGTATTTTCTCCGCACCTGCGCATTGGGGGAACGGTCCCAGAAAGCGGGCCGTCTCCGCTTTTCTTTAGGAATAGACTCCGCTTGCTCTTCTTCCCCACGCAAATACTGGACCACGTCTCGGTGATCCACAAAGGATCCTCGGAAATTACGCAGGATAAGGTACACGCCATACAGCAAAGCAAACGCCGCCAAGGCAATCCCTATCGCAATGAGGAAATAGGTGAAAAAGGCCGGGATCTTAAAGCTGGAATTTTCCCCCATGTCCTTCATCCATTGGGGAATATCGTAGTTCCCCACCTGGGTCTCCTCCATCTCCACTACGGCTTGCGTCTGCCTTTTCTGATTCTCAATGTGGAAATAGCCGTCCTCCATCAGCAAAGCGGGCAAAAGAAGGGCCCCAGTGAAAACCACCATTACAAGCACAGCCAAGCCGGTGGTGCGCACGATCCGTTTTACCGGCACTCCGGCCATTTTCTGGTTCAGAGACAGATACCGCTGGATCCTGGCCAATCCCGTTCGGGATCCCCACAGCAGAAGATAGGCCGCTGCCCAAATAAAGCAGACTTTTTGCAGTCTGGCGCCGCCACTCATGGCGCTGTACACAAAGGGAAGCAGCACCACCAGCACCAGGGGTAAATGAGGAGCGTCCAGCGCGGACTCCACCGGGTCCTCGGCGATCCTGTTTCGTCCCCGAAAAAAACACACCACTACCACCGGCACCGCTGCCAAAGGATACCCCAGCAGCAGCCAGGCAAGACCACAAGAGACAAGACCCACCAGCAGGAACTGCCACATCTTTCGGGAGAATTCTCCGGCAAAGTCCACTGCCGCGAAGGGAATGGCTATCAAAAGGCCCCTCCAAACGGACCAGGAAAGGCTTTCCTCTCCCAAGATCACCCGCAGGACGGTCCCATAATACAAAGCCACCAGCAAGGCGCAGTGGAGCCACCCCATGGCTCGCAGCAACAGTTCCCGCCAACCGCCCAGTCTACGACATATCAGCTTCAAAATGGGTCCCTCCTTTCCTCAAGTCTCCCAATAGAGACGCTGTACCGCGCCAAACTGGGGCAGTTCCTGGTACGATTCACGGTAGGGCACGATCTGCACCCACTCTCGTTTCCCAGCGCGCTGGGCGAAGTCCCGGGCCAGTTCCTCCCGCTGGTTCCGGGAGACCAGCACGCACAGAACGTCCCCTTCCTCTCCCGGGAAGAAGGACTGAATAGGTTCCAGGCCGTTGTCCGCCTTGGCACAGGCGAAAGTCTTGCGCAAGGACAAGATGCTCCCTGCACCGGAGACCTCCGGCACCGCCATTGGCTTGCCCGTGAGCACGTCCAAGCCGTTGGACCGAGCTTCCACCTGGACGCTGGCTTCCAGCAGACGGACACACAGGGTGCAAGCCACCCGCATAGCCTCCTCGTTGAGCAGATCTGCCTGCTGCACGCCCAAGCCCTCCAGGTCCACCACCACCGACACCTTTTGGGACAGAGTGGACTCGTGGATGTTTACCAGCAGGTCACCTGTTTTGGCCGAGGCTTTCCAGTTGATGTATTTCATGGGGTCTCCCCGAGTATAGTCCCGCAGTCCCGCGAACTCGAAGGGATCGTCGTACACCTTTTTCCTGCTGAGGACGCTGCCCATGATCCGGGAAAAGGGGATCTGGATCCGCTGTGTGGGGACCATCCGGGGCAGCACGTAGAAATCTGTGTCCTGGGGAGAGGAACCCACGTATTTCTTGGTCAGCAGCAGGTTGCGTACGTCCATGCCCGCCTGATCGATGCGGTAGTATCCCCGCCGGGCGCACTGGAATTCCAAGGTGCGGGTGATCTTCTGCCGCACCCCCAAGGTGAACACGTCCCGGCGGTAAGAGCGGTCGCTCACCGCGGTGTTTTCCTCTCCGGAAAAGCGCAGACCCTTGTCCATGTGAAAGTCGATCTCCACCACCGGCAAAGGCAGCAGCTTGTTGTTGACGATCACCTCTGTCAGAGCGGCGGTATCGTCCTCGGTGGCGTACTCCTCCCGAAAGGAGATCTTTGCTTCCAATCCTTTGCCCCACAGCCGGTCGTACAAAAAGCTCTGAAGAAAAAACAGAGCCGCCAGCAGGAGCACGATCATCAACGCCGTCATATCACTTGGACCAGTCTTCCGTGGGCACGGCCACGGACTGGAGCAATGCCTGGGCCATGTCTTTCTGTACCTGGGAGGATCCGGCCATACCGCTGACCGCCAGCCGGTGAGCCAGCACAGGCACCCCCACCGCCTTCACGTCCTCGGGGGTGACGAACTGACGCCCCTCTACCAAAGCCATAGCCTGGGAGGCCCGCAACAGGGCCAAGGTGCCTCGTGGGCTCACCCCAAGCTCTACGCCCCGCATCTCCCGGGAGGCCCGGGCCAAGTCCACGATGTATTCCATCAGCACAGGGTGGATGTACAGCTTCCGGGCTGCCGCCTGGAGCTCCAGGATCTGTTTCTTACCGCAGACCGCCGTCAGCGCTTCCAAGGGCTCGCTGTCCTTGAACCGTTCCAGGATCTTCCGCTCCTGGTCCTTGGTGGGAATGTCCATGGAGATCCTCATGAGGAAACGGTCTAGTTGGGCTTCTGGCAGCGGATAGGTTCCCAGAGTCTCCACCGGGTTCTGAGTAGCGATGACGAAGAAGGGAGGTTCCAGTTTCCGGGTCTCTCCGTCCACTGTCACCTGGCCCTCAGCCATGCACTCCAACAGGCTGGACTGGGTGCGGGGGGTGGCCCGGTTGATCTCGTCCGCCAGCAGAATATTGCAGAACACAGGGCCGGGACTGAACTGGAACTCGTTAGTTTTCCGGTCGAAATAGTTCAGACCGGTAACGTCCGAGGGCAGCAGGTCGGGGGTGAACTGTACCCGGCCAAAGGCTGCGTTCACTGACTTTGCCAGAGACCTTGCCAGCACGGTCTTGCCCATACCGGGCACGTCCTCGATAAGCACATGTCCTCCTGCCACCAACGCGGTAAGCATCAAACTGGTGACCCGTTCCTGGCCAACCAACACTTTTTGAATGTTTTCTTTCACAACTAATAGGATATTTTCCATAGAAATTTCCCTTTCATACAAGAAATTACTTTTTATTATAGCAAAAGTTGTTCTGAGATACAAGAAAAATCCCCTATCCCAACCAATGGCGCCCGCTTGACAAGGAAGAAGTTTTATTTGATAATAAGAGCAACTTCATTTTGGGGGTGCTGTTATGAGACAGTGTATGGATTCGGAAAACCTCCACCGGCGGCTGAAAAAGATCATCGGTCAGGTCCAGGCCATCGACCGGATGATCGACGAGGACGTGCCTTGCGAGGACGTGCTGGCACAGATCAACGCGGCCAAGTCCGCCCTGCACAAAGCGGGCCAGGTGGTGCTGGAAGGGCATATCAAGCACTGCGTCCGAGACGGCATCGAGCATGGGGACGCGGACCAAACCATTGCCAATTTCACGAAAGCGGTGGAACGCTTCGCCAACATGAACTGAACGAGAGCCAGCCTATGGGCTGGCTTTTTTGCTGCCCTAACCTGGAAAACTTCTCTTTTCGCCCTTGACAACCTATACCCCTATAGGTATATTTATAGTGTAATTTTCATCCATTCCCACAAAGGAGGGTCTCCCCATGAAAACTCTGGAACGTTTCCTGGAATGGGGCGGAGTGAAGAAGGATATCACCCTGCTGGTCATTTCCGGCGCAGCGCTGCTGGCCAGCATCTTCCATCTGCTGCCCCTGCCCTTTGACCCCGCCTGGGTGGCCATCATTCTCTGCGGTGTGCCCATCATACTGGAAGCCGTCATTGGCCTGGTGACGGAGTTTGACATCAAAGCGGACGTGCTGGTATCCATCGCACTGATTGCGTCAGTGGTCATAGGCGAGGATTTTGCCGCCGGCGAAGTGGCCTTCATCATGCAGCTGGGCGCTCTGCTGGAAGATCTAACCGTGGCCAAGGCCCGGGCGGGCATCGAGAAGCTGGTGAAACTCACCCCCCGCACAGCGCGGGTGCTCCGGGAAGGTAAGGAACAGATCCTCCCCGCCGAACAGGTCCAGGTCGGAGACCGGCTGCGGGTGCTGCCGGGAGAGACCATCCCGGTGGACGGCCGGATCCTTTCAGGCCAGACCTCTATCGACCAGTCGGTGATGACTGGGGAATCCCTGCCCGTGGACAAGGGCCCGGGAGATGAGGTGTCCAGCGGCACGGTGAACCAGTTCGGCGCCTTTGAGATGGAGGCCTCCAAAGTGGGCGAGGATAGCTCCATCCAGCGGATGATCCGCCTGGTCCAGTCGGCCGACGCAGGCAAGGCCAAGATCGTGGGCCTTGCGGATCGCTGGGCCACCTGGATCGTGGTGATCGCCCTCACCAGCGCCGCCCTCACCTGGCTCATCTCCGGAGAGATTATCCGGGCAGTGACCATCCTGGTGGTATTCTGCCCCTGCGCTCTTGTGCTGGCTACCCCTACCGCCATCATGGCGGCTATCGGCAACGCCACTCGCCACGGGTTCCTGGTCCGGGAGGGCGACGCCCTGGAGCGGCTGTCCAAAGTGACTCGGATCGCCTTTGACAAAACCGGCACCCTCACCTTTGGCAAACCCCAGGTAGTCCAGGTAGCGAGCCTGGATGAGTCCCTCTCCCCCACCCAGCTCTACACCTGGGCAGCCGGTGCAGAACTGCGTTCAGAACATCCCTTGGGGAAAGCCATCGTCCGATGCTTTCAGGAAACAGAACACATCCAAGCCCCGGAACCGGAGGCATTCCAGATGCTTCCTGGACGAGGAGTAAAAGCCACAGTCCAAGGCACTCAGGTACTGGCAGGCAATCCGGAACTGCTCCAAGAAGAGGGTGTGGTCCTTTCGGAAACCGCAAAAACCGCTGCCGGTCAATACCTTGCTCAAGGCTGCACCGTGGTCTATCTGGCGGGAAACGGGAGCTTAGCTGGATTCATTGCCCTGTCGGATACCCTCCGCCCCGACGCCGCGGATACCATTGCTCAAGTCAAGGCCGCTGGAGTGGTCCCGGTACTGCTTACGGGAGATCATCCGGAAGCGGCTCAAAACATCGCTTCCCAGCTGTCTCTCACAGAGGTGAAAGCCAACTGTCTGCCCCAGGATAAACTCCAATACATCGGGGAGTGTCAGGAGCGAAAAGAGCCTGTATGCATGATCGGCGACGGCATCAACGACGCTCCTGCTTTGAAGATGGCGCAGGTAGGCGTGGCCATGGGCGGCATCGGCAGCGACATCGCTGTGGACGCCGCGGATATTGCTTTGGTCAATGACGATATCCGGGAGATCCCTCACCTGCTGCGGCTCTCCAAACGGATGATGATGGTCATCAAGTGCAACCTGACATTCTCCATGGCTTTGAATTTCCTGGCTATCATCCTGGCCATGACCGGGATTTTGAATCCGGTGGTAGGCGCACTGGTTCACAATGCCGGCTCCGTGTTTGTAATTATCCACTCCGCTTTCCTGTTGCGGTGGAAAACAGGAAAACAAATGGGTATTTATAGATAGAAAAAGGTCCCTGGGGAACTTTCCCAAGGGACCTTTTTCCATGCAAGGAGAGAAACAAGAAAAAAGCAAGGTTTCAGGAATAAGATTCCAATCATTTTATGATAAAATAAAAAACAACACAACATAGCGAGGTGAGATCCGTGCAAAACAGCCCTATTGCCCATCAGCGCGTCCTCCACTATGCGTATATGGATATAGATACCCTGTATCAAGATTTTCGCATTCCCCAGCAAGGCTATAATCATAAACAGGTAGAGGAAAGCCGTATCGAATACGGAAGGAATATTCTGTTGGGAAGAGCGTCCGATACTACGCTTTATCGCTTACGGAGAGCTTTTATCAACCCGTTTACCATCATCCTGTTTGTGCTGGCTACCGTTTCCTTTTTGACCGATGTGGTTCTGGCATCCAACTTTAGCCGGGATATTACTACTGCGGTTATTATTCTATGTATGCTGCTGATTAGCGGCATTGTGCGTTTTATTCAAGAATTGCGAGCCAAGCGCATTGCGGATCATTTGACACAAATGATTTCCTCCACGGTACTGGTACATAGAAATGATACGTGGTTGAGAATTCCCTCGGCAGATCTTGTGGTGGGTGACAAAGTGCGTCTGTTTGCCGGAGACCGTGTCCCTGCCGATATTCGGTTGACCCTGACGAAGGATTTGTTCGTTTCTCAATCGGTCCTTACGGGCGAAAGCGGGATCTTTGAAAAAAACACCCACACCCTTGTTTCTGGACAGGCCCGGTGGTATTCCGATTACCAAAACATCGCTTTTATGGGTTCATCAGTCACCGGCGGCACAGGGGAAGGGATCGTACTTGCTGTGGGAAAAGATACGGTCTACGGCGGATTTTCAGCGGCAGAATCTCACCTAAAAAATGGCTTTGACCGGGGCGCAAACTCCATTGCATGGGTACTTATCCGGTTTATGGCGGTTTTGATTCCCGTCGTATTTATCGCCTGTGGGCTGACCAAAGGCGACTGGCTTTCCGCCTTTTTATTTGCGCTGTCTGTTGCCGTTGGCCTGACTCCCGAAATGCTCCCCATGGTAATCAATGCTTGTCTGGCAAAAGGCAGTTCCGCTATGGGCAAAAAACAAACGGTGGTCAAAAATATCAATGCCATGCAGGGATTTGGGAGCATGGATGTTTTGTGCGTTGACAAGACCGGAACTCTAACCGGAGACAAAATCTCCCTGGAATATTACATGGATATTTTGGGAAACGAATGCCAATACGCCTTAGATCTGGCCTATTTAAACAGTCTCTATCATACGGGCGTGCAAAACCATCTGGATGACGCGATCCTGCGATATGGAGAAATACCAAGCCAGAGACTGCATTATGAGGAATTGAAAAAGCAGCATCCAAAGCTGGACGAACTTCCTTTTGACTATGAGCGGAGGTTCGCCAGCGTCCTGGTTCAGCATGGCAAAGAGAATCTGTTGATTATCAAAGGCAGCGTTGATGAAGTCTACCAAAAGTGCAGCTATATTGAACACAACGGCGAGCGCCACGAAATTGACATCCATGGAAGCGCCAGCGTTCATGCCATTGTGGATGAAATGCTGGAAGACGGTATGAAAGTCCTGGCGGTGGCATACAAACCGCTGCATCAAGCTGCCATATCGAGGGAAGATGAAAACGGTTTGACTCTGCTGGGCTATCTGGCGTTTTTTGACGCCCCCAAGCAAAGTGCCGCCGCTGCCATTGAGAAACTTCAGAAGCTGCACGTTGACGTGCGGGTACTGACTGGGGATAACCAGGATGTGGCGGTTTCCATCTGCCGCAGATTGGGAATCAATACAGCACACACCCTGACCGGCGCCGAGCTTGAACAGCTGACCGACAATGAAATTTCGGTAAAGCTGGAGCATACAACGGTATTTTCTGAATTGTCACCGAAGCAAAAGGTGGAAATCGTGCAGACACTTCGTGCCAACGGACACACCGTAGGATTTTTAGGAGATGGCATGAACGATCTGCCCGCCATTGTGGAGTCGGATGTGGGGATCTCCGTGGACACCGCAGCGGAATCCGTCAAAGAAGTGGCAGATGTTGTCCTGCTGAAAAAGGATCTGAATGTGCTGGAAGAAGGGATCAAAGAAGGACGCAAAGCCTTTGCCAATGTTTCAAAATACATCAAGATTACCGCATCCTCAAACTTTGGCAACATCTTTTCCATTGTCATTGCCAGCGTATTTTTACCCTTTTTCCCTATGACTTCATTGCAGCTTCTGCTGTTGAATCTTCTGTACGATATTTTGTGTCTCGTACTCCCTTGGGACCAGGTGGATGAGGACATCTGCTCGAAGCCATTGGAGTGGTCGGGTAAAACACTGGGGCGTTTCATGCGCTTTTTTGGCCCGATCAGCTCCGTTTTTGACATCCTCACATTTGCTTATCTCTTCTTTGTTCTGTGTCCTGCCGTTTGCGGAGGCTCATTTGCTTCCCTTTCCGGAATCGAGGAGCAGGGCCGTTTTATTGTTCTGTTTCAAACGGGATGGTTTTTAGAGTCTATGTGGACACAAATCCTGATCCTGCACCTTCTTCGCACACAAAAAGTTCCCCTGTTGCAAAGCCGGCCATCCCGTCCGGTAATGCTGGTCACTTTGCTGGGCACAACCATTTTTACTCTTCTCACCTTCACCCCGATGGGTGGGTTGATAGGGTTGACTGCTTTACCGCCTGTCTACTTTATATTTTTAATGGCTATTGTTTTCTTCTATCTGCTGTGGGTCACGTTAGCCAAACGGTGGTATATTCGGCGGTATCATGAATTACTTTGAGAAAGGAGGAATCCGCAATGAAAAAAAATATTGGCTACATCTCCTTGGATTCCTCATTGGTCAAGTGGCTTTGGAAAGCTCTCCGGACCTCCGCGCCGCAAACATCCTCCACACAGGAATTGGTGGAAGGATTTCAGGACTTAATGGATGGCTCTGCTGGTTCTCTTATGCTTGAACTGGGCGGGGAAGAGTTTCCTGCAACCGGAAGTGACACCATCTGTTGCGGCGCGCTTTCCATTGATCTAAGATTGCGCAGAGTAAGCCGAAATGGAGCGGAGATTTCCTTAACGCCCAAGGAGTTCGACATTTTATGTTTTTTGGCCCGCAACCGGGGAGAGGTGTTTACAAAAGAACAAATTTACCAGGCCGTGTGGGAAAACGACTACTTATTGGATGATAGTAATATTATGGCTTTTATCCGAAAATTACGAAAGAAAATAGAGCCAAACCCGGATTCGCCGGAATACATTCTGACAATTTGGGGCATAGGCTACAAATTCAACGACAAGCTTTAATGGAAAATTCTTACTAAATCGCAAGAAAAACGCAAGGTTTTGACCATGTGATTTTTCTTGCGATTTTTTTATACTGGTCCAGGCCGAAAGGAGGAGAGATGTATGAACTGGCTGGATTTTATGGCGCGTATTCTGCTTTCCATTTTGCTGGGCTGGATGCTTGGTACATCACAAAGAGTAAGCGTTACAAGCAACCATAACCCGCATTGCGGTTTTATATAGATATTTCAAAAAAGAGAGGTGAAAGGCATGGACTCCGACGGAAGTCCCAGAAGGCATCGAGCAGCAAGTGCATGGAGACCAGAAATTCCGTGTCTTTCATGTACTCCTGCTTGCCTCTATGAAACACAAGGAGGTAAGACCAATGAATAAGAAACAAAATCGCATTTCCGCTCGTCAGGCTGCGGAAAAGGCAGTGATCCGAGACGAGCAGAACCGCCGCATCGAATATGCGGCAGCAAACCCTGTAAAAGGTGTTTTAAAAGAACTGCACACCACTCTTTGCGGCCTGGACACGGAAGCGGTATCCGCTAGCAGAGCACGATATGGCAACAACAAGGTGACCCATGAGAAGAAAAAATCTTTGGTGAGACGGTTGGCAGACGCATTTATCAACCCGTTTACCGCCATTCTGTTCTTTTTGGCCCTTGTATCCACAATGACGGATATGATTTTCCCCTACTTCTCTCTGTTTGGAAGCGTACCAGAGGACTTTGACTGCCTGACCGTAGTCATTATTCTGACGATGGTTATCATTTCCGGTACACTTCGGTTTGTACAGGAATCGAGAAGCGGCAACGCGGCGGAAAAACTGCTGGCCATGATTACCACCACCTGCACAGTCACCCGTAAAGGTGAGGAAAAGGTGGAAATCCCTATGGATGAACTGGTGGTGGGCGATATTGTGCATCTGTCCGCCGGCGACATGATCCCCGCCGATGTCCGCATTCTTGAGGCAAATGATCTATTTGTCAGCCAGGCCAGCCTGACCGGCGAGAGTGAACCTGTGGAGAAAACACCTCATGTCAGCGACCAGAAAGACAGTGTTACAGACTATTCCAACATCGCATTTATGGGAAGCAACGTGGTTTCCGGCAGTGCGGCCGCTGTGGCGGTATGTGTGGGAGACAATACCCTGTTCGGTTCCATGGCATCTGCTGTTGCGGGAGAAGCAGTGGAAACCAGCTTTACCAAAGGCGTAAATGCGGTTTCCTGGGTTCTGATCCGATTTATGGCGGTGATGGTTCCGCTGGTATTCTTCATTAATGGCCTGACCAAAGGAGACTGGCTGGATGCCTTCCTGTTCGGTATTTCCATCGCTGTTGGCCTGACCCCGGAAATGCTCCCTATGATCGTGACCACTTGCCTTGCCAAGGGCGCAGTGTCCATGAGCAAGAAGCAGACGATTGTTAAGAACCTCAATTCGATCCAGAATTTCGGGGCGATCGATATCCTCTGCACCGATAAGACCGGTACCTTGACCCAGGACCAGGTGGTCCTGGAATACCACCTCAATGTAAACGGCGATGATGATACCCGGGTTCTGCGCCATGCATATCTCAACAGCTATTTCCAGACCGGGTACAAAAATCTGATGGATCTGGCTATCATCCGTAAAACCGAGGAAGCGGAGGCAGAGGATCCCCGGCTGGTGGATCTGTCAGAGCATTACACCAAAGTGGACGAGATCCCCTTTGATTTTACCCGCCGTCGCCTGACCACCGTGGTTCAGGATAAAAGCGGCAAAACCCAGATGGTGACCAAGGGCGCCGTGGAAGAAATGTTGTCGATCTGCTCCTTCGCGGAGTTTGACGGCAGCGTTCAGCCCCTGACAGACGAAGTGCGCCGGCGTATTCTTCAGACGGTAGACGATCTCAATGACAAAGGTTTCCGCGTGCTTGCTATCGCGCAAAAAAGCAATCCCTCTCCGGCAGGTACATTTGGTGTGAAAGATGAATGCGACATGGTGCTGATCGGCTATCTGGCCTTCCTTGATCCGCCTAAGGAATCTACTGCGGATGCCATCAAAGCTTTGAAGGACCACGGCGTTACTACCAAAATCCTGACCGGCGATAATGATAAAGTTACCCGTACCATCTGCAAGCAGGTGGGGTTGAAGGTACGAAATATGCTGCTGGGATCTGATTTGGAACACATGAGCGACACCGAGCTTGCCAAAGCAGCGGAAACCACGGATGTTTTTGCAAAGCTGACCCCGGATCAGAAAGCCCGCGTAGTCTCGGTGCTTCGGGAAAACGGTCACACCGTTGGCTTTATGGGCGACGGCATCAATGACGCCGCTGCCATGAAATCCGCAGACATCGGTATTTCGGTGGATACCGCAGTCGATATCGCCAAAGAGTCTGCGGACATCATCTTGCTGGAAAAGGATCTGATGGTTCTGGAGCAAGGTATCATTGAGGGCCGTAAGACCTACGCCAATATGATCAAGTACATCAAGATGACCGCCTCCTCCAACTTCGGCAATATGTTCTCGGTGCTGGCCGCGTCGGCGCTGCTGCCATTCCTACCCATGATGAGCGTACACCTCATTTTCTTGAATCTGATTTACGACTTGTCCTGTACAGCAATTCCTTGGGATAATGTGGATGAAGAGTTTATTGCAAAGCCTCGGAAGTGGGACGCATCCAGCGTGGGCAACTTTATGATCTGGCTTGGCCCTACCAGCTCCATCTTCGACTTCACCACCTATCTGTTCATGTACTTTGTGTTTTGTCCGCTCTTTATTTCGGGAGGCGTGCTGTTCAATGATTTGCCTGCCCATTTCAGCGGAGCGGAACTTGTTATGATGCAGGCAAAGTACATAGGACTGTTCCAGGCTGGCTGGTTTGTGGAGTCCATGTGGAGTCAAACCCTGGTCATCCACATGATCCGTACCCCCAAGCTGCCCTTTATTCAGAGCAGAGCCTCTGCCCCGCTGACCCTGTTGACCATGACCGGAATTGCGATACTTACAATTATTCCCTTTACACCCTTTGGAGCCATGCTTGGTTTTGTAGCCCTGCCCGCTGCCTACTTTGCCTACTTGATTCCGTGCATCTTGCTTTATATGGTGTTAGCTACCAGTCTGAAAAAAGCCTATGTGCGTCACTACGGTGAACTACTTTAAAAATGGGAGGTATTTGATATGAATTGGGCAACGATTTGGGTAAATCTATTTACCACCACATCCTTTTTAGGAATTGATATTGGCTTTTGGATCGGAATGTCCGTTGTTTTGCTGATCGTTATTTTGATGAATGTGGTGTTCTGGAGCATGAAACCAAAAAACAGATCCAGACAAAAGAAAGACCATACAAGAGCATTGTCTGATGAACAAGAAAACTGTCATTGCGGCATATAATTATTCTTGAAACTTTCATTTTGAACAAACCAGAGAATCTTTTGCCGAGCCTCTTGACACTGGCGGCAAAGTGGAATAACCTATCCCCATCTACGCCGAACACACAAAACATCCGGAGCTGCAAATAAACAAAAATAAAAAGAGAGCTAACTGACACATCAAAATCAGTTAGCTCTCTTTTTATCAATCATGAAAAACTGTTGCCAAATCGTTGCCACGAAAGACAAAAACTGTCATTTCATTTTTTCTGAGCCTCTAGCATTATTCCCACTCAATGGTGCCAGTGGGCTTCGGCGTCAGATCGTACAGCACACGGTTGACGCCCTTCACCTCGTGGGTGATGCGCTCAGTGATGTGCTGAAGCAGAGCGAAAGGTACATCCTCCACAGTAGCGGTCATAGCGTCACGGGTGTTCACCGCGCGGATGATCACAGGCCACTCGTCGGCACGCTTGTCATCCCGCACACCTACGGACTTGAAGTCGGGGATGATGGTAAAATACTGCCACACTTTGCCTTCCAGGCCATTCTTAGCGAACTCTTCCCGAAGGATGGCATCGGACTCCCGGACAGCCTCCAAGCGGTCACGGGTGATGGCACCCAGGCAGCGCACACCCAGACCAGGACCGGGGAAGGGCTGACGGAACACCATGTTGTCGGGCAGACCCAGGGCCTTGCCCACTACACGAACCTCGTCCTTGAACAGCAGGCGCAGAGGCTCCACCAGCTCAAACTGGAGATCCTCAGGCAAACCGCCTACATTGTGGTGGGCCTTCACAGGGCCGCTTTCCAGAATGTCGGGATAAATAGTGCCCTGAGCCAGGAACTCAATGCCTTCCTGCTTGCGAGCCTCTTCCTCAAATACCCGGATGAATTCCGCGCCGATGATCTTCCGCTTGGTCTCAGGGTCGGCCACACCCTGGAGCTTGTCCAGGAAGCGGTCCACAGCGTCTACGTACACCAGGTTGGCGTCCATCTCGTCCCGGAACACTTTGACTACCTGCTCAGGCTCTCCCTTACGCAGCAAGCCATGGTTCACGTGGACACACACCAACTGCTTGCCTACGGCACGGATCAAAAGAGCCGCAACCACAGAAGAATCCACGCCGCCGGACAGAGCCAGCAGCACTTTTTTATCCCCCACCTGCTCGCGGATCTCCTCCACCTGCTGAGCGATGAACGCTTCCGCAAGCTGAGGAGTAGTGATCCGCTCCATATTTTCCGGACGCTTGTTGTTTACCATAAGAGATTCCTCCATCCTAGTTTATACTTCCCACCGGACAAAACTGATCCAATTTTCAAACAGTATTCCCGATCCGTTATCAGCTCTTGGGAAAACTGCTTTGACCCGCTTTCCTGCCGCATCCAGGAGAAAAGTCAGCAGCTTTTTAGCGGATATAACAACCTTGTATGCTGCTTCAAATTATAAGCTATCTACTGTAAAAATTCAACCGCTATTTCCTTACCCTGACCGTGGTCACTGAGAGACGGTACCTGTTATTTGCCTGGAGTATGGCACCAGAAAAACCCGCTCAAAGTCATCCGTCGTCAAAGGCCGGCTATAATAGTACCCTTGGCCGTAGTTACAGGAAAGCTGAGCCATCATTTGCTCATTCTCCCGCGTTTCCACGCCCTCGGCCACAGTGCTGATATTCAGCTGCTGGGCCAGCTCCAGGATACAGGCCATGATCTTACGTTGGGTTCCATCGGTATCCTTGGCAACTCCCATCAAAAACAGCCGGTCAAGCTTTAACTCGTCAATTTTCAGCCGCCCCAAGGTATTGAGTGAGGAATAGCCGCTTCCGAAGTCGTCCATGGAAATACGGAACCCGGCAGCCCGCAGACGGGCAATACAGGCGTTGACCTGATCCATGTGCTCCAAAGCCAGGCTCTCCAAGATCTCCAAGGTAATATACCGGGGAGAGATGTCATATTTTCCCGTAATGGCCAACAATTTCTCCACATATCCCTCGCTGGCAAACAGCAGTCTGGTCTGATTGACCGAGATGTTCAAGGGGGGCATTCCTTCATCTATCCATTTTCGAAGCTGTTTGCAGACTTGCTCTACCATATAGAGATCCAGCTGGACGCAGAAGCCATTTTCCTCAAACACAGGAATAAACTGATTGGGGAAAATCAAGCCCCTATCCTTGGTCTGCCAGCGCACCAAGGCTTCGGCACCTGTCAACATCCCCGTATGCAGATCCATTTTGGGCTGCAAATACATGCGGAATTCTTCTTGTTCCAGAGCGCGCTGCATGTGGCTTTCCACATAGAGCCGCATCTGTTCCGCTTCGTGGAGCGATTTATCATAGATACAGATCGGCTGCTTTTTATTCTTTTTCCCCTGAGCCAACGCAGCCATCATGTAGTTATGCTTGGCGGCGGCTGAGAAGGCCTCGGGAGCTTCCGCAGTCAGCACACAGCCGCAATAGATAGAGACAGAACATTCCCCCAGCAGCTTGGACGCTTCCTGCTGGATCAGTTCCAGGAGAGCTTGAATGCGCTCCATGGCAGGTCCCGTCTTATTTTCCCGCAAAGCAAGATAAAATATATCCGCTGACTGCCGGCAAAAAAATTCTCCCGGCCGGCTAATCGTATCCAGACAATGCTTGATCGTACATAGGAATTGATCGGCGGTGGAAAGACCGTAGGTCTCATTGATATACTTAAAGTTCCTAATGTTCAGAGCCACTAGCATCAAAGGTATTTTTTTGTTGCAGGCTTGGGTAAGCAGCGCGCGAAATTCACCGCCGTTGTACGCGCCTGTCAGATCGTCATACCGGGACAGCTGCTCCAACTGCTGCTGGGTGCGGTTGGCTTCTTGGCGGGTCTTTTTGATATTATGATACAGAAAGTACAGACAAAAGCTCAATGCCAAAACGATCGCCACAGACAGCAAATAAAAGCGATTCACATACAGCCATTCAGCGGGGGTGTAGATAACTTTCTCTGACATGGCTTTATAAAACATATTCTGGCTTTGCACGTCGGAAACAGAGCGAATATAGCGGTTTAGAATCGCTAATAAATTGCCTTGGACATTACCAGTCACACCTATACAGTAGGATACATTTTTGTCGCTGGACCAATCCACAGAAAGGTCCTCATAGAGTCCCTGCTTTTGGAGGTAATAGTTTATGGAATATGCGTCCAGACGGGCATAACTCATCTCACCTGATCTGAGCTTATTGAACACGGATTGGGTGTTCGTATAAAAGAACTGGGTCATCTCATAGTCTTCGGGGACCTCAGAGGATGGTCCCGATACAAGCAGACTATTTCCGTTATAATAATGCGAGGTAAATTGGATGCCATCCACCGTAATATAGCTTGAGGTGCTGGCAGCACAAGCGATCAGATCCACCTTTCCTTGTTGAATGAGCTCAATACCTTCCTCACAGGACTGCACAACCACAGGCTGGTACTGGAGCCCCGTGGCTTCTGCCAATGATTCAAAGTAGCTGAAAGCCATACCATCTACTTTTCCATTCCGGACATCCTGCAAAGGCGCGTTTCCATCGCAGAAAGCAACCTGCAGCGTCCCTAGATCCTGGATATACTGCCTGTCCTGCTCAGACATGACAAATCGACTGGTGGAGTAAAAATACTCGTCGTACAGTTCGGTCTGCAAATAAGGGTATGCCCGGCTCATCTGGTACAGCGCATTATCCAGAGGCTGGAGCAACGACTGATTCCCTTTATACAACGCAAAATAGTAGGGCGTAGGAGCAAATCGCGCGATACTACGGAAGTCATCCATAATTGCCATGTCAACCTGGAGGATGGCATCAGCCTCGCCATTCCGCACGGCCCAAAGCGCATCTGGAATAGTAGAGTATTCCTTCACTTCATAAGTAAAATGATTCAAGTTCGCATACTGCTCCAGATCTTCCATGCGTTTGGATAATTGTGCAGTTGACGCCACTACTATCCCGTCCCAAGAAGGAAAATCTTCCTCTGCCCACTGGGAGTCTTCCAAAACGGTCAGTGAGGTGTATGAGGTCCCATAACTGTAACTAGGATAAAGAAAATATTCCTCAAGTTCCGGGAGATAGTTCATGGTCCCCATCATGTCGATCTCACCGGTCATCAACATCTGCATCAAGGTGTTGATTTGCGTATTAGTATCCCCCTCAGCTGTCACAAACTCGTAGTCCCAGTTAGTGTACAGACTGAGGTATTCCAAATAGTCTACCATATACCCGGCATATTCCCCGTTTTCATTTAAATAGGAAATCCCGTGCTGGATAGGAAATCCCACACGAATCACGGTATCCTCTTTTGCAGCGCCCTGTACTGTGGGAACCATAGATTCCATGATGCATACAGCTATTACTAGCCATATCAACTGTCTTACTCGTTTCACTGTAACACAGATCCTCTCTTGAATAGCTATCTATCTAGCTATGATGATCCACTCATAACAAAGCAAACATGTTTTACTATCCCTTACACTTCTATTCCCATCAGATCGATCCACAGAGAAATTAGCGGTTATTTTTCTTATGGTCATAAAGGTCCGCATCAGCCACCTCAATGATCTCTTCCAATTTGTCGCCGGCAGACATTTTCGCCTTTCCCACAGAAATACCTGCCCAGGCCCTCTCGCCTTTTCCCGCATCAATCATCGCTTTTTTTATTCTCTGCGCAAAGCTTTGTGCCTGCTCTTCGGTTTCAATACCGCTGCAAAGAAGGATAAACTCATCGCCCCCCATTCGGCACACTATGTCAGAGGAGCGAACAATGCCGTTTAATGTCTTAGCCATTTTTTTGAGCACATGATTTCCTGACATATGGCCAAAGGTATCATTGACCTCTTTGAATTTATCCACGTCAATGATAAATACCCAACAGGAGGGATTTGTATCCACATAGTTTTTATAGCGCTCTTGAAAGGTACGGTAATTTATCAAGCCGGTCAGCCCGTCCCGTTCCGCCAAAGTGCGCAGATATTTCATCTTTTCCAATTTTTCGTTATATTGGTTTAGGAGAGTTTTGGGATAGTACTCTCCATCGGCCTGCTCGACATTGGGAAGCGAGTGATGAATGTGAATGATTTTCCATCCATTTTCTGTGCGACGGTACACAATTGTGAAGCGGCTGTCCATATCAATGGTTGTTTCTTGGTCGTCACTTTCCCAGTAAATGTAGATTTGTCCATATACTAGGCAAAGATCTTCTGACAGTGAAACCGATTCACACCAAAAATCCCGAAACTGAAACTGAATGTGGTTACGCTCAGCAAATTCTTTGTACATAGCGGTTTGAAAGTCCCGGGCGTTTTGATAGACCTCATGCCTGCCCGTGCCAATGATCGTACAGGCCGGATCGATCCAATTTTCAATAGGGTGATGTCCATCTTCATTTACATCCGCAAAATAAGTTTGCCACATCTGTTGGGTAAACAGATTAAAGTCCATCATATTTACTCACAGCTCCTTTAAGCAAAATAAATGCAATGCTTCCTCTTCCGCTATGGCCGCTGTCATTCACATCTTCATTCTTTTCCTGGCTTCTGTACCAGTCTTTTTAAATCCGGTCATCCTCCACAAGTATGAGAACCAACGTACCATGACATGGGTGTTTTCTCCGATACTCTTAAACTGAAGCTTAGCATATTTTCCCGCATATGCAACTGCTGTTTTTCCTGGATAAAACACTGCCATTACTATTATTTCTATTTTACCATTTTTACTCAGTTTCTACAATATTTTACTCTCTGATTTTCCATAAACTAAAGCCCTTCGCCAGGCTGTCTTGAACCTTATCGTCGTTATTTCAGATTTACCTGAGTATTCTTCCTATTCTTTATTAAACCACGTAACCAACTGAGAACAAAAAAGAGAGCTAGCTGACAGATCAAAATCAGTGAGCTCTCTTTTTAAATAATCAAAAATGTTGCCACAGAGGGATTTAAAACCTCAAAAATCCAAGATGCAGGTACAATACCGCTTCATATAGGGATGTTCAAGCTCAAATCACTTGATATCCTGATGCTTCAAAAGCCTGAAACCAATAAAAACAGATAAAATAAGATACCCACACACCACAACGAAACACGGCAAAAATGATGATAAGTCATTTGATGCCGCATAAACAGACGGCATATGCGTAGAGATTTTGAAAAAATCAAGGTCAATATTAATTTTCAAAAACCCCAAAATCATTTCCATAATTTTCGGGATGTTCGGAATTACAAGACTGAAAACAACACCTGTAATTGCATTTCTGGTGAGTATCGTCATTGTAACTGCAAAGCTGATATGCGCCACCACAAAAAGAATGCGTGCTATTATGGAAAGAGCATAGTAACCAGGATAAGAAATTGTCCCCATGCCGAATCTGCTGCATGCAAGAACTCCCATAATGATGCCGGCAATCAGCATTACCAATAAATATACAACGGATATCGTACAAACGATTGAGAAATAGTATTGTTTCTTCGAGATACCCCGCCCAATAATATTCTTCATGACACCCGAGCGATAAGCTTCTGCAACCATATTTGCCGTTAGCAACATAAAGGCATAAAGAATGATATCTCCACTCAAAAATGTACCCATCAGTTTGTCTACTCCCATAACTGGGCTTGCTTCAGGTTCCGGGGAAAAAAATCGGATCGATACAATCAGAAAAATTAAACTGAAAACAAAGCACCCAAAAAAGAAACCGTCTTTTTTCAGCTGATAAATATGTCCTCGAATTAAATTTTTCATACCGCTTTCCCTCCCGAGAGTTTTTCTACGAAAAATTTCTCGATATCTTCATCGTTGGCCCCCAAACCACACACACGCACTTTGTTTTCCACCAGGAATTGGTTAAGATCCGCCGGATTGATTTTCTCATGCAAACGCAAGCTTTGATGGGAAAGAACTTCACATTGAACATCCGGATAACGAGATGCAATGAGTGTTTTTGCATCTTGTAAATATTCCGGCTCGACCGTAACCTGGACGCCGCTACTGCATGCACTTTCCAACGTTTCTTTACTGAACTCGTCAATCAGACATCCACCATCAATAATAGCATAATCCGTTGCCAGTTTATATAATTCACTTAGAATATGACTGGCGATCATGATCGTGGTACCATATTGACGATTTAGGTTCTCCAGCATTTTACGTATCTCATATACACCTTCCGGATCAAGGCCATTGATCGGCTCATCGAGAATGAGAAAATCGGGATTTCCCAACAAGGAAATGGCAATGCCCAATCGTTGCTTCATTCCCAAAGAAAATTGGCGTGCTTTCTTTTTTTCAGCGTTTTGCAATCCAACCATTTCCAGTATTTTGTCATGATCTTGAGATTGAATACCAAACAGCAGTGAAAAATAGCGTAAATTTTCTAACGCTGTCATATGCTCATAGATGCCTGGTTTTTCGATCAGCATTCCCATGTTATTCCGCACTGCATTATCGTTTGACTTTCCTAACAATGTATAACTGCCTTCACTTTGCTGTGTTAAGCCGCAGATAATGCGCATCAGCGTGGTTTTTCCAGCTCCGTTTTTTCCCACCAAACCATAGATTGACTTTTTCGGCACATGAATGCTCACGCGATCTAGAACCGTTTTTGATCCATAGACTTTCGATAGTTTATCTGTTTGCAAAATATATTCCATATCATTTCCACATTTTCTGTATTTTTTAGCAAAAAAGCACAGACACATACTTTGTTTTAGTATACTATAAGCTATCAGTTTTGACTATATATTAGGCTATGAACTTTTGATTAATTTTTCAAAAATTGCAATGGTATTCAGCCAAACAAAACAATTTTGATCTGCATTTTTATCGTCCTTGTACTTTTGAAAGCAAGACAGCACCATCGTTTTTGGAGCTTGTTTTTCTTTTGAAAACTCTGCTGTTTCATCGTTCTGCGATGGAATTCTGCTTAGCTTGAGTCAGGAAAGATCTCCCAGGAGAACTCTGACCGCTGGGGTTACCACTATCCGGAGTACGACAGCAACCAGATCCGCGCTAAGGTATCGCCGGAGGGCCTGAGCTGAACCTCTCACTTGTAGGCCACGGGAGAGACCGTTTGTTGCGCAAAATCAGAAAATTCAGATAAATGAGAGCAAAATAAAAAAAGGTCTAACTGATTAGCAAAAATCAGTTAGACCTTTTACTTATGAATAAAAAGATAAGGATTTTTAGGCTACTCGCAAGCCACCCGATTTTTCTTTATCAAACTCATAAATCGGGATTTGGCAAGTGCAATCAATCTGCTATCAAATGAGGAATTTGAAAATCAAAAAGTCAGTGTTTTCAAGGGTTTGCGGGCCCTCATATCCACTTTTTGCTTATTCCCATTCAATGGTGGCCGGAGGCTTACTCGTGATGTCATACACCACACGGTTGACGCCTTCCACCTCATTGATGATACGGTTGGAGGTGCGTCCCAGGAGCTCATAGGGCAGGTGAGCCCAGTCGGCGGTCATGAAATCGGTGGTGGTGACTGCGCGGAGGGCCACGGTTACTCCATAGGTGCGGCCGTCGCCCATGACGCCCACGCTGCGGTTAGCGGTAAGCACAGCAAAGTACTGGTTGACGCTTCGCTCCAGGCCGGCATTGGCCACCTCTTCCCGGAAGATTGCATCCGCGTCTTGAAGCAGCTTCACCTTTTCATCGGTGACCTCCCCCATGATCCGCACCGCAAGGCCAGGACCGGGGAAAGGCTGACGCCACACCAGTTCGGCAGGAATGCCTAGCTCGATGCCCACACGGCGCACTTCGTCCTTGAACAGGTCACGCAGAGGTTCCACCAAGCCCTCAAAGCCGATGTCCTCCGGCAAACCGCCCACGTTGTGGTGGCTCTTGATGACGGCCGCTTCGCCGGTGCCGCTTTCCACCACGTCAGGATAGATGGTACCCTGGCAGAGAAACTCCATTTTGCCCAACTTCTGGGACTCCGCCTCAAACACTCGGATGAATTCCTCACCGATGATCTTCCGCTTCTGTTCCGGTTCCGTCACGCCTTTCAGCTTCTCCAGAAAACGGTCTTTCACGTTCACCCGGATAATATTCATGTCGAACTCTTTTTGGAACACTTTCTCCACCATGTCCCCTTCTCCCTTACGGAGCAGGCCATGGTCCACGAAAATACAGGTCAGGTTCTTGCCGATAGCTTTATGCACCAACATGGCTGCCACGGAGGAATCCACACCGCCGGACAGACCGCACAGCACTTTCTTATCCCCCACCCGCTCCCGGATGGCTTGGATGGTCTCCTGAGCGAAAGAAGCCATCTCCCAGTCGCCGGCGCAGCCGCAGATACCGTAGAGGAAATTCCGGAACATCTCGTTGCCCTGCTGGGTATGCTCCACCTCGGGATGGAACTGGACCGCATACAGTTTGCGATCCCGGTTTTCCATGGCTGCTACGGGACAGTGACCAGTCCATGCAGAGGCGGTAAAGCCTTCCGGAAGCTGGCTGATATAGTCATTATGGCTCATCCAGCAGACGCTCTCCCCCACGTTCTGAAACAAGGGAGAATCAGAAGCGAACTGGGTCATGGTCTTGCCGAACTCCGGCACGTCACTGGAGGAAACCATGCCTCCCATCAGATAGGCCATGGTCTGGGCGCCGTAACAGATACCCAGCACAGGGATCCCCAGCTCAAACACCTCTTTGGAACAGAGGGGGGCGTCCTCAGCGTACACACTGTTGGGCCCGCCAGTAAAGATTATGCCCTTGCAGTCCCGAAGCGTCTCCGGGTCAGTCTTATAGTTTTTGATCTCGCAATATACCCCCAGGTCACGGACCCGGCGGGCAATGAGCTGAGCGTACTGGCCGCCAAAGTCCAGCACCACTACTCGTTCATGCTGCGCAGTGTGTTCCATGTTCTTCCCTATCCTTTCCCTTTTTGATAAAAAAATATTTTACCATATTTTCGTTCATTCCGCAAGAGTTCAAAAGATCTTCGACTCCTTGGAGACCGGAAAAATGAGGAAAAGCCCGGTCTCCCGAGCTTTTCCCAAACACGATCTCTTATTCCACTGTGACAGACTTCGCCAAATTCCGAGGCTTGTCGATATCGCAGCCCTTCATGGACGCCACATAGTAGGCGAACAGCTGCAAGGGCAGGATAGACAGACTGGGCAGCATGAAGTCGGTGATCTTGGGCACGCAGAACTGATAATCGGTCTCCTGTTTCAGGGCGTCCTCCTTGCCCCGGACAGTGATCCCCAGCACTACGGCTCCCCGGGCTTTCACTTCCCGGACGTTGGACATCATCTTGTCGAACAGTTTCTCATAGGTGGCAATGGCGATCACCAAGGTCCCGTCCTCGATGAGGGAGATAGGACCGTGCTTCAACTCACCGCCGGTATAGGCCTCGGAGTGGATGTAGGAGATCTCCTTCAGCTTCAGGCTGGCTTCCAGGGAAGCGGCATAGTCCACATTCCGGCCGATAAAGTACATGTCTTTCGCGTTGAAATACTGAGAAGCAAAGTACTGGATGGTCTTTTTATCCGCTAAGCTGGCTTCCGCCAGATCAGGCAGACGCTGAAGGTCAGCGATATACTCATCCAGCTCCTGCTGAGAGACCTCTCCCAGCTGCTCCGCCATATACAGGGCGATCATATAGATCACCGCCAGCTGGGTGCTGTACGCCTTGGTGGAGGCCACGGCGATCTCCGGGCCTGCCCAGGTATAAAGCACGTCGTCGGACTCGTTGGCGATAGTGCTGCCCACCACGTTGACGATGGAGAGCACACGGCAGCCCCGCTGTTTGGCCATGCGGAGAGCCGCCAAAGTATCCGCCGTCTCGCCGGACTGGCTGATAATGATGACCAAAGTGTTCTCGTCCAAGATAGGATCCCGGTACCGGAACTCGGAAGCAACGTCCACTTCCAGAGGGATCTTCAGCAGCCGCTCGAAGGCGTACTTTGCCACCACGCCCACGTGATAGGAGGTACCGCAGGCCACGATGAACACCTTGCGGATATTCTTGATCTGCTCCGCGGTGAGGGTAACGTCGTCCAGGACGATATGACCGTCACGGATACGGGGAGAGATGGTCTTGCGCAGGGCCTCGGGCTGCTCGCAGATCTCCTTCATCATGAAGTGCTCGTAGCCGCCCTTTTCCGCCGCGGCAATATCCCACTGGATCCGCTCCGGCTCTTTTTGCAGAGGTTCACGGTCCTTGTTGTAGAACTCGATAGAATCTCTGGTGAGCACGGCGATCTCCTGGTCCTTCAACCGGTAAATATCCCGGGTACGGGCAAGGATAGCCGGCACGTCGGAGGCGATATAATTCTCCCCCTTGCCGATACCGATGATCAAGGGACTGTCCTTGCGCACAGCGAAGATCTTCTCCGGGCAGTCAGCGCAGATGATGCCCAGGGCATAGCTGCCCTCCACCCGGTCGATCACTCGGGCGATGGCTTCCAGCACGTCGCCCTTGTAGTAGTATTCCAGCATCTGGGCAACCACTTCCGTGTCGGTATCGGAAGCGAATTCCACACCCCGGCGGATCAGATGGTTTTTCAGATACAGATAATTTTCAATGATGCCGTTATGCACCACCGCGAACTTGCCCCCGTCACTGACCTGGGGGTGAGAGTTCACATCCGAGGGCGCGCCGTGGGTAGCCCAGCGGGTATGGCCGATGCCTACCGTGCCCGGCAGGTTCTTGCCCCCCTCCAGGATGCCGTCCAAAACGCTCAAACGGCCCTTGGACTTGACCACGTGCATGCCGGTGTCGTTGTACACGGCCACACCAGCGGAATCGTATCCACGATATTCCAGCTTTTGCAGGCCGTTCAACAGGATGGGAGCCGCTTGCTCCTCACCGATATATCCCACAATACCACACATCGCAGGTTCACTCCTTTCTTTGCCTTTGTTTCCTCATGGCTCTTGTTCTAGCATAAGAACCTGAGGGGGAAATTATACGTCTTTCCCCAAGGCAGGCGAGACCGCCTTTAGCGATAGATGATGTCGTCCCGGGCGGGGCCGTTGGAGACCATGGTGATGGGCACACCGATGTGCTTCTCCGCGAACTCCACATACTTCCGGGCGTTCTCAGGCAGGTCCTCGTACTTCTTGATGCCGCCAATGTCGCACTTCCAGCCGGGCAGCACTTCCAAGATGGGCTTGCAGTGCTTCAGCTGAGAGGTGGGCGGGAAATTGTCGATCCGCTTGCCGTTCAGCTCATAGCCCACGCACACGGGGATCTCGTCTAGATAACCCAGGGCGTCCAGCACAGTGAAGGCCACTGCGGTAGTACCCTGCACCATGCAGCCGTAGCGGGCAGCCACCAGGTCCAGCCAGCCCATTCTCCGGGGACGGCCGGTGGTAGCGCCGTACTCGCCGCCATCGCCGCCGCGACGACGCAGCTCCTCGGCCTCGTCGCCGAAGATCTCGCTGACAAACTCACCGGCGCCCACAGCGCTGGAGTAGGCCTTCACCACGGTGACGATCTCCTGGATGGCATAGGGCGGGATGCCGCCAGCGCCCACAGCGCCGTAACCAGCCAAGGGAGAAGAGGAAGTGACCATGGGATAGATGCCCAGGTCAGGATCCTTCAAGGAACCCAGCTGGCCTTCCAGCAGAACGGTCTTGCCTTCCTTCACCGCGTTGTGGAGCAGGGTGGTGGTGTCTGCCACATAGGGAGCCAGAGCTTCCTTGTACTCCATCAGTTTGGCATAGACTTCGTCCCTATCCAGGGGCTTCTGATGATACAGCTCCGTATACAGCACATTCTTCAAGCCCAGCACGTGGTCGATCCGCTCCATGATGGAATCCTTGTCATCAAACAGGTCGCTGACCTGGAAGCCGATCTTGGCGTACTTGTCGGAATAGAAGGGCGCGATACCAGACTTGGTGGAACCAAAGGACTTCGCTGCCAGACGGGCTTCTTCCATGCCGTCCAGCTCCTTGTGGTAAGGCATGACCACCTGGCACCGGTCAGAGACCAGCAGCTGGGGCTTGGGCACGCCCCGCTCCACCACAGAGTTCAGCTCGTTGATGAAGTTCTCCACGGAAAGGGCCACGCCGTTGCCGATGACGTTGATGATGTTCTGCCGGAACACGCCGGAAGGCAGCTGATGCAGCGCGAACTTGCCGTACTCGTTGATGATGGTGTGACCGGCGTTGCTGCCGCCTTGGAACCGCACTACGATGTCGGAATTCTCCGCCAGCACGTCCGTTATCTTACCCTTGCCCTCGTCGCCCCAGCAGGCGCCTACGATCGCTTTAACCATAACACTTCAAGCCTTTCTCAATTATCATTGGGTTCTGGGGGCTTCCCCCCTATTCCTATGCGGCGGTCACACGGTAATTTCCGCTTTTTCCTCCGCCACAAACTTGTATTTCTCCAGCACGGGGCCAACCACTTCTTCCAAGAACTGAGCGGTCTGCACAGGGGCCCGGCCCACGTATTTCTCCGGCTTCACAATGTCGTGGAGCTCTTCCAAGGTCACCCCGAAAATGGGATCCCCGGCGATACGGGAAAGCAGGTCGTTTTCTCCGCCCTGTTCTTTCACCACACGGGCCGCCTCCATGGAGTGGACCCGGATCCGCTCGTGGAGCTCCTGGCGGTTGCCGCCCCGCTTCACGGCGTCCATCATGATGTTCTCCGTGGCCATGAAAGGCAGCTCCCGGAGCATGTGCTGGCGGATCACCTTGGGGTACACCACCAGGCCGTCAGCCACGTTGTTGTACAGGTTCAAAATGCCGTCCACCGCCAGGAAAGCCTCCGGCACGCTGATGCGCTTATTGGCGGAATCGTCCAGGGTACGCTCGAACCACTGGGCAGCCATGGTCATGGCGGGGTTCACCGCGTCGGCAATGACATACCGGGCCAGGGAAGCGATACGCTCACTGCGCATGGGGTTGCGCTTGTAAGCCATAGCGGAGGAACCGATCTGGCCCTTCTCGAAGGGCTCTTCCACTTCCTTCAGGTGCTGAAGCAGCCGGATGTCATTGGAGAACTTGGCGGCGCTCTGGGCAATGCCGGACAGGATGTTCAGCATCTGACTGTCCAGCTTCCGGGAATAGGTCTGGCCGGAAACGGGGAAGCACTCCTTATAACCCATCTTCTGGGCGATCTTCCGGTCCAGCTCACGGCACTTCTCATGGTCGCCCTCGAACAGCTCCAGGAAGCTGGCCTGGGTGCCGGTGGTGCCCTTGGAGCCCAACAGCTTCGCCTTGCTCAGCTGGTATTCCACGTCCTCCAGGTCCATCAGCAGGTCCTGGATCCACAGGGTGGCCCGCTTGCCCACAGTGGTGGGCTGGGCAGGCTGGAAGTGGGTGAACGCCAAGGTGGGCAGCTCCTTGTACTCGTCTGCGAAATGAGACAGCACACGGATGACTCCCACGATCTTGTTGCGGATCAGCTTCAGGGCTTCGGTCATCACGATGATGTCCGTGTTGTCTCCCACATAGCAGGAGGTAGCGCCCAGATGGATGATGCCCGCGGCCTTGGGGCACTGCTGGCCATAGGCGTAGACGTGGCTCATCACGTCGTGGCGGACGATCTTCTCCCGCTCCTGGGCCACTTCATAGTTCACGTCGTCGGCGTGGGATTTCAGCTCGTCGATCTGCTCCTGGGTGACGGGCAGACCCAGCTCCATCTCCGCTTCCGCCAAAGCGATCCACAGTTTCCGCCAGGTGCGGAACTTCATGTCCGGGGAAAACAGGTATTTCATTTCCTTGTCCGCGTAACGGGCGGACAGGGGGGATTCGTACACATCTCTCGCCATGTTCCAGACCAAACCTTTCTTCTCTTAATGATTTCCCGATAAAAACGCAAGAGAGCCCCGGGGGATGGGACCTTGGCCCTCCCCGCGGGACCCTGCCGTATCGTTGTTACTTGCGAAGCCCTAAGCGGCGCATCATTTCCTCATAGGCCTCTTCCACACCGCCCATATCACGGCGGAAACGATCCTTGTCCAGCTTCTCATGGGTATCGCTGTCCCAGAAGCGGCAGGTGTCGGGGGAGATCTCGTCGGCCAGGATGATGGTGCCGTCGGAGGTCTTGCCGAACTCCAGCTTGAAGTCGATCAGGTCCACATTGACGCCCTTGAAGAATTCCACCATCATCTGGTTGATCTTAAAGCTCATGGAAGCGATGGTGTCCAGCTCTTCCCGGGTAGCCAGGTCCATGGCCAGGATGTGGTAATCGTTCACCATGGGATCGCCCAGTTCGTCGTTCTTGTAGCTGAACTCCAGCACGGGGGTCTTGAGAGCGGTGCCCTCAGGCAGGCCCAGACGCTTGGAAAGGCTGCCGGCGGCCACGTTGCGCACGATGACCTCCAGGGGCACGATGGTCACTTTCTTCACAGCGGTCTCCCGCTCGTTGAGTTCTTCGATATAATGGGTGGGGATGCCCTGCTCCTCCAGCTTGCGGAACATGAAGTTGGACATCTCATTGTTCACAACGCCCTTGCCCACGATGGTGCCCTTTTTCAGGCCGTTGAAAGCGGTGGCGTCATCCTTATAGGAGACGATATAGACCTCGGGATCCTCGGTAGTATAGACTTTCTTAGCTTTTCCCTCATAGAGCAGTTCTTTCTTTTGCATGATGGCAAGACCTCCAGAAGCATGAAATATTTCCGCTTTTTCCAAGGGAAAAAACGGTTCCTTTGCGGCATACAGTCTCATACGTTTCAATTTTAGTAAAAATACGCCTGGATGTCAATCTTTTCCCGAAAGATTTTCCGTTTCCCCGGGAGTTCACGGTCTTGAAAAAACATGGCAAAAAGAATTTTACAAATTTTTTCTTGTAAAATCCACCATGTTATGGTAAGATAACTCTATGATTTTGCAGGATTCTAAAATCAAACTTGCAGTATGGAGGGAATTTGCCATGTCTTACGTAAGCGAACAGCTGGAACTGCTGAAAAAGAAAAATCCCAACGAGCCTGAATTTATCCAGGCCGCTACCGAGGTTCTCACCTCTTTGGAGCCTGTGATCCAGGCCAACCCCCAGTACGAGGCCGCCGGCATTCTGGAGCGCATCACCGAGCCTGAGCGCCAGATCATGTTCCGTGTGCCCTGGGTGGACGACAACGGCAAGGTCCAGGTGAACCGCGGCTACCGCGTACAGTTCAACTCCGCCATCGGCCCCTACAAGGGCGGCCTGCGGCTCCATCCTTCCGTGAACCTGGGCATCATCAAGTTCCTGGGCTTCGAGCAGATCTTCAAGAACAGCCTCACCGGCCTGCCCATCGGCGGCGGCAAGGGCGGTTCCGACTTCGATCCCAAGGGCAAGTCCGACCGTGAGATCATGGCTTTCTGCCAGAGTTTCATGACCGAGCTCTTCCGTCACATCGGCCCCGACACCGACGTGCCCGCTGGCGACATCGGCACCGGCGCCCGTGAGATCGGCTACATGTTCGGCCAGTACAAGCGCATCCGCAACGCCTTTGAGGGCGTGCTCACTGGCAAGGGTCTGACCTACGGCGGCTCTCTGGCCCGTACCGAGGCTACCGGCTACGGCCTGCTGTACTTCACCAACGCTATGCTGAAGAAGAACGGCATCGACATCAAGGGCAAGACCGTGGTCATCTCCGGCGCCGGCAACGTGGCTATCTATGCTTGCCAGAAGGCTCAGGAGCTGGGCGCAAAGGTGGTTACCATGTCCGACTCCACCGGCTGGGTGTACGATCCCGAGGGCATCGATCTGGCCGCTATCAAGGAGATCAAGGAAGTCAAGCGTGCCCGCCTGACCGAGTACAAGAACTATCGTCCCAACTCCGAGTACCACGAGGGCCGCGGCGTGTGGAGTGTCAAGTGCGACATCGCTCTGCCCTGCGCCACTCAGAACGAGCTGCTGGAAGACGACGCCAAGGCCCTGGTTGCCAACGGTGTTCTGGCCGTTGCTGAAGGCGCCAACATGCCCACCACCATCGAGGCCACCAAGATCCTCCAGGAGGCCGGTGTGCTGTTCGCTCCCGGCAAGGCTGCCAACGCTGGCGGCGTAGCCACCTCCGCTCTGGAAATGACCCAGAACAGCGAGCGTCTCTCTTGGAGCTTCGAGGAAGTGGACGCCAAGCTGAAGGGCATCATGGAGAACATCTTCAAGAGCGCCGACGAGGCTGCTGAGAAGTATGGCCATCCCAAGAACTACGTCATGGGCGCCAACATTGCCGGTTTCCAGAAGGTTGCCGACGCCATGCTGGCTCAGGGCGTGATCTAAGAAACACCCTATTGATTTTGAAAAGGACTCCGGGCATTTGCCCTGAGTCCTTTTTATTTTTCCTCAACTGGGCTAAGGATAAACGATCCTCCTCTTTTCTTCCCAGGGAAAATATGCTATGATAATTTTCAAACCCAAAACGGCCCAGGCAGGGCGTACCGCCAGTAAGGCCAGGGAGACGACCAGCAGTGCCGGAAAACCTCCGGCCGGCGATCACCCGGCAGAAAACGGACATCCTCCCCAGGCAACATAGCCAATATAGATCCCGCATTATCTGGCCTGTGCCGGGCCGCGGGAAAGGCGGAAAAACCACGGAGAAGGAACGGCGAAGATCCGCTCCCGCGGTTTTTCTCCGTTCCCTCCTTTCATAGAAGGGAAGAATCGTTTTTGGAAGAAAGCAAGCAAACTGCCGCCCCTGAAAAAGGGACGGCTTGGGAAACTGTCAAGACCTACTTGAGCCGCTACTTTGTAGACGCCATGAGCGCCATGGCTCAAGGCCTGTTCGCGTCTCTGCTCATCGGGACCATCATTTCCACCATTGGCACTCAGCTGAACGTGCCCCTGCTCACGGAGATCGGCGACTTCGCCAAATCTATGGCAGGTCCCGCCATGGCGGTGGCCATCGGCTACGCCTTGAAAGCACCGCCTTTGGTATTGTTCTCCCTGGCGGCGGTGGGCAGCGCCGCCAACACCCTGGGTGGCGAGGGCGGCCCACTAGCGGTGTTGGTACTGGCTATCATCGCCGCAGAGCTGGGTAAGCTGGTAAGCAAAAAGACACCCATTGATATCCTAGTCACGCCACTGGTGACCATCCTTTCCGGATCGCTGCTAGCCTACGTGCTGGCGCCGCCAATTGGAAGCGCTGCCGCTGCGGTAGGTCAGCTCATCATGTGGGCCACCGACCTCCAGCCCTTCCTCATGGGGATCTTCGTCTCCGTGTTGGTGGGCGTGGCGCTCACGCTGCCCATCAGCAGCGCGGCCATCTGCTCCGTTCTAGGGCTCACCGGCCTGGCGGGAGGTGCCGCCGTGGCAGGCTGCTGTGCTCAAATGGTGGGGTTCGCTGTGATCAGTTTCCGGGAGAATCGGTGGGGCGGCTTGGTGGCCCAAGGCTTGGGCACCTCCATGCTGCAAGTGCCCAACATCGTTAAGAATCCCCGGATCTGGATTGCTCCTACTTTGGCTTCGGCCATCACCGGACCTTTGGCCACCTGCCTGTTCCGCTTTGAGATGAACGGCGCGCCGGTATCCAGTGGTATGGGCACCTGCGGTCTGGTGGGTCAGATCGGCGTGGTAGACGGCTGGGTAAACGACATTGCCAACGGCCTAAAAGCGGCCATCACTCCCATGGACTGGGTAGGGTTGGTGCTGTTGTGCTTCGTGCTCCCGGCGGTGCTTTCCTGGGTCATCAACCTGGGATTGCGGAAACTGGGCTGGGTCAAGGACGGCGACATGAAACTGGACCTGTAAACAACGCTAACAAAAAATGGGCTTCCGGAAAACCGGAGGCCCATTTTATTTGTGGTATTTTGTATTCCCCAGGATCTGAAATCCGCGGTAGATCTGCTCACAAAGCATCACCCGAGCCAGCTGATGAGGGAAAGTCATGGGGGACATGGAGAGCCCCTCCCCTGCCGCTTTCACTGCCGGGGACAATCCGTAAGAACTGCCGATGACAAAACTCACCGCGCCCGGAGACTGCATGGCCCCCGCCAGACGTTTGGCCAGTCCGGGAGAGTCCACCTGCTTTCCTTCGATGCACAGGGGAATGATCTTCCCGGCGGCGTGACGGAGGATCTGCTCCCCTTCCTTTTCCAGAGCAGCGTCGATCTCTGCCTGAGAGGGTTCCGAGGGCAGCCTGGCTTCCGGCAGCTCGATCAACTCCCATTTACAAAGAGGGCGCAGCCGCTTTTCGTACTCCGCTACCGCGTCCCGCCAGTAGGCTTCTTTCAACTTGCCCACGCAGATCAGCTTTACGTTCAGCATGGTCCCACTCCTTAAAAAATGATGGTCTTTCCATCCGGGTTCTCCGGCGCCGCCACTTCCAGGCGGAAATCCGTTTCCGGACGGCAGCCCGCTGCCGTCAGAGCGGCAAGGGCCGTTTCCCCCGCCAGGGTGGGGGTATTGTTTTCCCGGCTCAAGTGAGCCAGCAGGATCCGCTTTGTCCCGGACTTGACAAGCTCCGGCAGAAAAGCGGCACAGTCCCCATTGGAGAGATGGCCTCTTTCGGACAAGATGCGCCGTTTCAAATAGTAAGGGTAAGGTCCACCCCGAAGCATTTCTTTGTCGTGGTTGGACTCCACCACCACGAACTCCGCCCCCAGCAGATGCTCCCGCACACAGGAAGTCACTTCTCCCAGGTCCGTGGCTAGGGCAAACTCCCGATGGTCCGCTGTGGTGATGCGGAATCCCAGAGACTGGGCGCTGTCATGAGGCGTGGCGAAGGGGGTGATCTCCATCCCAGCCAACTCCAACCGATCCTCCAGCACCCACCGTTCCGCTTCTCCCAAAGTGCCCTCCATTGCCATCAGCGTTCCTTGAGAGGCGAACACCGGCAGCTTGTACTTCTTGGCAAGCACACGGACCCCGGAAATGTGGTCGCTGTGCTCGTGGGTAATGAGGATTCCTTGAATGGCAAGGGGGTCCACTTCACAGCGCTTCAAAGCCTGCTCCAACTGGCGGGCACTGCGCCCCGCGTCCAGCAGCACACCGGCACTGCGGGAGCCTATGTAATAGCTGTTCCCGGTACTGCCGGAGAACAGCGGACAAAGTCTAGCCATGAGCCTCTTCCCTTTCCGCAAAATAAAAGAGCTGCCGCAATGATTGCCGCAGCCCCAACAGTTCTTTCGTATCAGCCGATCTTGTCCATGGCCTGGTCAGGCTCCTGGCTGCGGTAGATATCCGCGCCCAGTTCCACCAGCTTCTCCACGATATTCTCGTAGCCACGCTCGATATACTGGATATCTTCCAACACGGTAGTGCCTTCCGCCACCAGACCGGCGATGACCATAGCGGCGCCTGCCCGCAGATCCAGGGCCCGAACCGGAGCCCCTTTCAGATGGTCCACGCCTTCCACGATAGCCACTTTGCCGTCCACGGTGATCTGAGCACCCATGCGCCGCAGCTCGTCCACATATTTGAAGCGGTTGCTCTCCCAAACGCTCTCGTTGACCATGCTGGTACCCCGGGCAATGGACAGCAGCGTGGTGATCTGGGGCTGCATGTCGGTGGGGAACCCAGGATGGGGCATGGTTTTCACGTTGCACTTGCGCAGAGGCCGTTCACAGACCACCCGCACGGTATCGTCCCCTTCCTCCACAGTGACACCCATTTCCACCAGCTTGGCGGAGATGGACTCCAAGTGCTTGGGAGTGACGTTCTTCACGGTCACGTCTCCGTGAGTGGCGGCAGCAGCTACCATATAGGTGCCTGCCTCGATCTGGTCGGGAATGATGGAATAGGTGGCGCCCCGGAGCTTCTGCACCCCGTGGATCTTGATGGTGTCCGTGCCGGCGCCACGGATGTCAGCGCCCATGGTGTTTAAAAAGTTTGCCAGGTCCACGATATGGGGTTCTCTGGCAGCGTTTTCAATGACGGTCAGACCTCGCGCCTTCACCGCTGCCAGCATGATATTCATGGTAGCACCCACGGTAACAACGTCCAGGTAAATGCTGGCACCGTGAAGATCGTTGGGAGCGGAAACGGCGATCATACCATTATCCAGGCTGTACTCACAGCCCAGAGCAGCAAAGCCCTTCAAATGCTGGTCAATGGGACGGATGCCGAAATTGCACCCGCCGGGCATGGGAACCACGGCCTTGCGGCAGCGACCCAGCAGAGCCCCCAGAAAATAATAAGACGCGCGGATACGCCGGGCGATGTCCGCGGAAACAGTATCGGTCTCCACAGGCCGAGGATCGATCTCCACGGTGTGACGGTCCACATAGTCCACCTTGGCGCCCATATCCTCCAGGATATAGGTCAAGGTCTTTACATCGGAAATATCGGGAAGATTCTCCAGACGGCAGGGGGAATCCGCCAAAATAACGGCGGGAATGATCGCTACCGCCGCATTTTTGGCTCCGCTGATATTCACTTCGCCAGTAAGGCGGCTGCCGCCCTTGATCACATATTTATCCAAATTCACACTTCCTAACGGCCTTAAAAACAAGCTAACCTGCAAGCCTTTGGTTTACAGAACTAGTATTAGACTGAAGATAATAATAATACATACCAGCCCAAAAGTCAATATCAGGGAAGCCATGCGGCCCGTTTTGACAAAACCTTACGAGAAAAGCTAGGACCCTAATTTAAGGAAACATAATCTTCACTTTTCCCACAGAAAGCGGCGTTTTACCCTTAATCCCACAGGGTCCGCAGCTCCAGGCTCTCCGGCAGGTGCGGCCACTCGTACCTCAAAAAGGAGGGGTAAAGCAATTCCCGTTGCAGGTCCTCCCGGGAAAGCCAACGGTACTGATGCCAAACGCCGTCGGAGTCCTTTTGGGAAAAGGTTTCCCCTTCCGGGAGGGCATCGGTGGAAAGCTCCACCAAAAAGTACACGCACAGCTCGTGAAAGGGGACGTCTTTCTCCCCCTGAGTATCCATCCGGTAGAAGTTTTCAACCAGCCACAGGGGCCGGATGACCCTGGCAGACAGGGCAAGCTCCTCCCTCACCTCCCGGCAAAGGGCGTCTTCCAAAGGCTCATGCAGTTTCACACGGCCACCGGGCAAGTACCAGTTGCCGATCTCTTCTTCCCGCATGGCCAGCAGCTTGTCCCCTCGGCGGATGATAGCCGCCACCCGGTAATTAAATGCCCCCTGAGAGGTCCGAAAGGTGCAATCCATCTCAGGAACCTTTCTTTCCCAAGGTGATGGGCTTTTCCTCTCCCCGGCGCAGGCGGCCGATATTGGCGCTGTGCTTGAGAACCACCGTCAGCCCCACGAACAGGGAGGAAACTGTGGCGAACAGGAGATAGGCCAGACTTTTATCCCCGTGATTTTGCAGGGGACTGCCGGAAAACTCCACAAGGAACAGGAACAAGAAGGTGTAAACAGGATACAGCACCGCGCAGCAGATGGAAGCCAGGGAGACGATCTTCTTCCAAGCGAACACCACCGCGAAGGTGAGCAGCACCAGCAGGAACACACGCCAGTCTGTCAGAGCGATCATAGCAGCGGAAGTGACCACGCCTTTACCGCCCCGCAGGCCGTAATAGGCGGGGAAAATGTGTCCCAGCACGCAAGCTACGCCTGCCACATACCGGGCCACGCCGTACAGCTCATCCGGCTCCAGTCCGGCGCCGCCGGCGATCAACGCCACAAATGCTTGGGACAGCAGCACCGCAGCCACGCATTTGAGAAAGTCTCCCACAAAGGTGAGAGCCGCGGCTCTTTTGCCCACAGTGCGCAGCACGTTGGTCATTCCCGCGTTGCCGCTGCCATATTGGCGGATATCTTCCTTGTTTTTGAAGATCCAGGTAAAAATGATGGAGCTGTTGACGCTCCCCAGCAGATAACCTGCCAGCGCCGCCAGCGCCAATGTCAATACCTCAAACCCCATGTGTCAAACCGCCTTTCCTGTTAGTATCATCAATCCTTGTCCCCCCGCTCCCGGATGATCATCCGCACCGGGGTGCCCTCCAGACCGAAAGTCTCCCGGATACGGTTCTCCAGATAGCGCTGATAGGAGAAGTGGAACAATTCGTGATCGTTGCAGAAACAGATAAACGTAGGGGGCTTGGTGGAAGCCTGAGTCATGTAGTAGATCTTCAGCCGCTTTCCCTTATCGGTGGGAGGCTGTACCCGGGCCGTAGCCTGAGCCAGAATATCATTGAGGGTGCCAGTGGTCACACGCATGGCGTTGGAGGAGGCCACCTGCTTGATCAGCTCGAACATCCGGTCAAGCCGCTGGCCGGTCTTGGCGGAGATGAACAGAATAGGAGCGTAGGACATGAAAGAGAAATCCTTCTCCAGCTTTTCCCGCATCTCCTGCATGGTCTTGCCGTCCTTCTCGATGGCGTCCCACTTGTTCACGCAGATGATGCAGCCTTTTCCAGCCTCATGGGCGATACCCGCCACTTTGGAGTCCTGCTCGGTGAAGCCCACTTGGGCGTCAATGAGGATCAGGCACACGTCGGCCCGCTCCACGGCCATTTCCGCCCGCAGGTTGCTGTAATGCTCGATGGCGTCCTCCACCTTGCTCTTCCGGCGCAGGCCGGCGGTGTCGATGAAGGTAAAGGTGCCGTGCTGGTTCTGGATGGTGGTGTCCACCGCGTCCCGGGTAGTGCCAGCGATGTCGGAAACGATGCAGCGGTTCTCGCCGCTGACTTTGTTCACCAGGGAGGACTTGCCCACGTTGGGCTTGCCGATAACGGCCACCTTGATGACCTCGCCCTCTTCTTCCTCCTCCTGGTCCTCGGGCAGCACTTCGCAGACCCGGTCCAGCAAGTCGCCGGTGCCGTGTCCGTGGACGGAGGAGACCATCACCGGGTCACCCAGACCCAGGTTATAAAACTCGTAGAACTCCGGAGGAGGCGCGCCCACCTGGTCGCACTTATTGACGCAGAGCACCACAGGCACGCCGCTTTTCAAAAGGATATTTGCCACATCGGCGTCGGTGGCAGTGACGCCGGTGCGGAGGTCCGTGACAAAGATGATGGCGCTGGCGGAATCGATGGCGATCTGGGCCTGCTCCCGCATCTGAGTCAGGATCACGTCCTTGCTGGCGGGCTCGATGCCGCCGGTATCTACCAGGGAGAACTTCCGGCCGCACCATTCCCCGTCCCCGAAGATCCGGTCACGGGTGACGCCGGGAGTGTCCTCCACGATGGAGAGCCTGCGCCCCACGATCTTATTGAACAGCGTGGACTTGCCCACATTGGGCCGGCCCACAATGGCGATGATCGGTTTTCCCATAATTCGTTCCTTTCTTTCGGTCCATGGTCCTGTTTTCTAGTTGGCTCTTTTACCGGTGCTCCCAGGAGGCCTCATAGGGGTTGTGTCCCGGGGAAGCAGGCTCCGGCAGGCCGGCAATGGCGCAAACCAGCGCCTCTCCCGTATTTCCCACCCGGATCACCGGGACGCCCAAAGCCTGGGAAAGCTCCTCCACGGTCATGTCGTCCAGGAACACGTCCTCTCCCGCCCGGAGCATATTAGAGGAGAGCAGCACCTGGTCCCCCAGGTCCCGGCCTTTCAAGTTCTTCAACACGTCCTGCCCGGTGAGCAGCCCGGTGACGTTCACCGTGCCGCCAAAAAAGTCGTTGTGTACGGGCAGCAATTCTATACTGTAATTATGACATTTCTCCCGCAATCCGTCAAGGAGCTGGTTCAGGAACTGGTAGCAACCTTCCCCTGTGGGAATGGTCACTTTTCGGGGGACATCCGGCAGTTCCAGATCCTCCAGCGCCCAATCGAATTCGTCCTGGAGGTTCCGCAGCATCCCCACTCCATTTTCGATCTGGGGGAAGTCCTCATAGAACTCCAGGGGCGGAATGGGACGCTCCGCCATCAGGTACAGCTCGTCGGAACCGTACACCGTGCGGGAGCCACGCTCTTTCTTCCAGCGTTCCCCCCATCGTTCCAGGATATCCAGCACCTCCCCGGCTGTCTGCCGGTTGTAGGGCACCAGGGGATAAAGTCCTTCTCGGTAGCGGGTCAGGCCTACGGGGACACAGGCCACGCTCAGCAGCCCTTCTCCCAGAGACCAAAACTTTTCCAAAGAATATTCCAGCGCTGGGCCATCGTTGACACCGGGACACAGGACGATCTGGCAGTTGAGCTTCACGCCCCCTTCCGCCAGCCGGTACAGGTGGCGGAGAGACTCCCCGGCAAACCGGTTATGCATCATCTTGCACCGCAGTTCCGGGTCCATGGTGTGGACGGACACATTGATGGGGCTGATGTGCATGGAGAGGATCCGGTCCACCTCCCGGTCATCGATGTTGGTCAGGGTGATGTAATTCCCGAACAGGAAGGAGAGCCGGTCGTCGTCATCCTTGAAGTACAAGGTTTTCCGCATGCCAGGAGGGAGCTGGTCGATAAAGCAGAAAATGCACTTGTTCCGACAGGAGCGCTGCTCGTCCATGAGATAGGTCTCAAATTCCAGACCGATCTCCGCGTACTGAGGCTTCACCAGTTCCACCTCATAGGGCTTCCCTTCCCGGGAAAGTCCCAGCCGCAGCTCCCGCTCCGTCTCCAAAAAGCGGTAATCCAGCACATCTATGATCTCTTTGCCGTTAATGGTCAAAAGCATGTCCCCCGGCAGGATGCCTGCCCGCTGGGCGCGGCTCTTCTCCGCCACGCCGTCGATCCTCACCGCCATGGTTTTCCCCCTTCCGTCAAAATCCACCGGTAAAAATAAAGAAGGGAGCGCTTTGTCCGCGTTCCCTTCTCGCCATTGCATGAAAAATTTAAGCGTCCTTCTTCACAACGGCACGGCCATTGTAGTAGCCGCAGTTGCCGCAAACTCTGTGAGGTGTCTTGTACTCGCCGCACTGGGGGCATCTCATAAGAGCGGGAGCCTGGAGCTTCCACACATTGGAACGCCGCTTGTTCTGCCGCGCGCTGGATACTTTCCGCTTGGGTACTGCCATGGGTGCACCTCCTTAATCTATCGAAGATGGTATTCTGCCGCGGAGTAGTTCTCCACGGTCCAGTTTTCACAAAACGTCCGGCACACTGGCCCAGACCGCTTTCCTTCGCCGCTTTACAGCAGCTCTTGCAGGATGGCAAGCCTTGGGTCCACCGAATTCCGCTGACAGCCGCAATCCCCTTCATTCAGGTTCTTGCCGCACACGGGACACAGTCCCTTGCAGTCTGAGGTACAGAGGAATTTGCTGGGAAGATCCAACAGGATGTCCTCTGTCAGCAGCTGGTCAAGATCCAACTGCTCGTCGGGCACCACGACGAACGTGCCGTCGTTGTCCTCTTCGTCGCTGAGCTCCCGCACCAACACATGGAACAACTGAGTCTCTCGCTCCTGAGTGGTGATCTCAAAACAGCGGTCGCAGGGCATTGTCATGGTGTAGACAGCCTTGCCCGCCATTTCCACAGAAGCGACGGAGCCTTTCAGCTCTATCTGGACTTTTGCCGGCGCACAAAACGGCTTGACACCGCCCAATTCCATACCGGAAAGGTCCAACTCGTATTCCAGCGTTTCGCTGTTGCCCAGAAAATACTTTCTCAGATCGATGGTCATAGTCTTTCCCTCATGCCGTACTGATATATTATAATGAGACAAGCCGGCTTTGTCAAGCCTTTTTCTGCGTCCAAAGGGGGAAAACCGAGGTTTTCTCCCAAAGGGCAAACAGTGGAAAAGACGGCCCGAGAGCCGCCTTTTTCCAGAGAATATCTACATCAGGCTTTTTTATTTCGCGACGCACTCAGCCACGGAAGCGGGGATCTCCTCGTCAGCGGCGGAAATGGAAAGCACGAAGTTAGCCTTGGACTCCTCGGAGAGGTGCTTCAGCTCCTCCACCAGGGGCTCCAGCACTTCGGCGCCGGTGCCGGTGATCTTCAGGGTGGAATCCACGAAGATATCGGTCACGTCATAGTTGCCGGCGCAGATGCCAGCCAGGAATCCATACAGGCCCTTGCCGCCCTTCACGTCATAGGAATCGATGTCGATCAGGCGAGCGTTGTGAGAAATATCATAGGTCAGCTTCAAGCCCTTCTCAATAACTACCACGTTGCCATTGGACTTCTCCACGGCAGCGTTGGCCATGTCGATGAGTTTCTTGGTCTTGCCGGAACCTTTTTTGCCAGTCAAAAGAGTGATCATGTTACAACTCTCCTTTATTTTATTTAATTCCGCCCCAGAGGAGCGGCAATCCGCAAATGGGTGCCCTTAGCGGGACAGACGCTTCTCCAGCTCTGCCTTAGCTTCCTCGTAACCGGGTTTCCCCAGCAGGGCGAACATATTTTTCTTGTAGCTCTCCACACCAGGCTGGTCAAAGGGATTGACCCCCAGCAGATAGCCAGAAATGGCACAGGCCTTCTCAAAGAAGTAGATCAGCTGGCCAAGGCTGTCCTCGGAGAAATCGGGAACATGGATGACCACGTTGGGCACGCCGCCATCGTTGTGGGCCAGCACGGTGCCCTCAAAGGCCTTCTCGTTGATAAACGCCATGGTGCGGCCTTCCAGATAGTTCAAGCCGTCCACGTCGGTGGGATCGTTGCCCAGAGTGATCTGATGCTTGGGCTGGTCGATGAGCACCACCGTCTCAAACAGGGTGCGGCGGCCGTCCTGGATGTACTGCCCCAGAGAATGGAGGTCAGTGGAGAAAATCACGGACGCGGGGAACAGGCCCTTGTTGTCCTTGCCTTCGCTCTCACCATAGAGCTGCTTCCACCACTCGTTCATCATGGCGTAGCAGGGCTCGTAGCTGACCATGACCTCGGTGCACTTGCCCTTGTTGTACAGGATGTTCCGAATGGAGGCGTATTTATAACAATCGTTTTCTTCAATAGAAGGAGTGTTGTACTGCTCAGCTGCCTTAGCGGCGCCAGCCATCAGGGCGTCGATATCCGCCCCGGAAACGGCGATGGGCAGCAGGCCCACGGCGGTCAACACGGAATAACGGCCGCCCACGTCGTCGGGAACCACGAAGGTCTCATAGCCTTCCTCGTCGGCCAGGTGCTTCAAGGTGCCCCGGGCCTTGTCGGTGGTGCAGAAGATGCGCTCACGGGCGCCTTCTTTGCCGTACTTCTTCTCCAGGATCTCCCGGAACACACGGAAAGCGATAGCGGGCTCCGTGGTAGTGCCGGACTTGGAGATCATGTTGATGGAGATATCCTTGCCCTCGCAGATGGACACCAGTTCTGCCAGAGCGGTAGAGCTGATGCTGTTGCCGGCGAAGTAAATGGCCGGGGTGTCCTTGCGCAGGTCGTTGTATTTATCAGACTTCAGGAATTCGATAGCGGCACGGGCACCCAGATAGGAGCCGCCGATACCGATGACCACAAACACATCGGAGTTGCTCTGGATCTTCTTGGCCGCGGCCTTGATCCGCTCAAACTCTTCTTTGTCATAGGCGGTGGGAAGATCCACCCAACCCAAAAAGTCATTGCCCATTCCGGTCTTGGACATGAGCACCTCATGGGCTGTTTTCACCTGGGGCGCGATCGCCTCATACTCGTGCTGGGAAACAAAACCGTTCAAATAGCCGGCATCCAATTTCAGTGGCATTGCAAAAACCTCCTTATAATGGTTCCCAGGGCGCTCTCCTTTGTTCCCCTCCACAAACTAAAAATATCCCGGGAGGACACCTTTCTCCGCCTAGGGGGAAAAGAAACGCCGTGCTTTGTGCTTCTATTCTACAATAACTTGAGGCAATTTGCAAGTTTGTACTGCACTCTTTCCAAAAAAGTTACAACCGGCCTTGGGTTACAGTGTGATCAAAGCCCTCATCAGATAGCCCAGCGCTGAGGAAAAGGTCACTTCCTCCACGTCCTCTCCGGCGGTGATCTCCACCTGTGCCAGGGTCTCTCCTCCCAGGCTGTACACCAGTGTGCCGATCACGTCCCCCTTCCGAATGGGGGCGGTCAGTTCCTTCCACTGGATCTCCGTTTCCACCTCACCGGTCTCCGTGGCTTTCAGCAGCAGCTTGGGACTCTCCCCTGCCTGGGAAGCCACGTCCGGCGCCATGCCCCTGCTCACCGGCACCCGTTCCAGGGCGGGCGCTTCCGGGACGACCACTTTCCAGTTGGCGAACCCATAATCCAGCAGAGCGGCGGCATCCTGGAAACGATGGTCCGTGGAATCAGCCCCCAGCACTACGGCGATCAGTTCCAGGCCGTCCCGCTCCGCCGTAGCAGTGATGCAGCTGCCCGCCTGAGACGTGGTGCCCGTCTTTAGCCCGGTGATCCCTTGGTAGGAGCGGATCAGCTTGTTGGTGTTCACCAGCTGGGTCTCCCCATTGCGGACGGAATCCATCCAAGTCAGGGTGTAGTCGAAGATCTTCTCATGGGTCATCAGCTCCCGGCTCATCAGTGCCACATCATAGGCGCTAGTCACATGGCCTTCCTCGTCCAGGCCGTTGCAGTTTTTGAATACGGTATCGTTCATGCCCAGCTCTTTGGCCTTCTCATTCATGGCGGTCACAAAGGCTTCCTCGCTGCCGGAGACTGCTTCCGCCAGCACCACCGCGGCATCGTTGGCGCTCATAATTACCGTGGCTTTGATCAAGTCGTCCACGGACATGCTCTCTCCCTCTTCCAGCCAGATATCCGACCCACCCATGGACGCCGCGTGAGCGGAAGCGGTGAGCATCTGGTCCATGGTGAGCCTTCCGTCATCAATGGCCTCGAACACAAGACACAAGGTCATCACCTTGGTGATAGAGGCGCAGGAGCGCACCTGGTGGGGATCCTTCTCATAGAGCACCTGTCCGGTGGAGGCTTCCATCACCACGGCGGAAGGAGCAGTGATAGTGAGCTCCTCCGCATGGGCAGGCAGCCCCTGCACGGTCAGCGCCGCGGCTGTGACAGCGGTCAAAACAAACGCCCTTAGTTTTTTCATAGGGGACCATCCTTTCTTTCCACTTATCCAATGGATATGCGGCAAAAACAGGAAAGAGACAAAAAAATTCCGCCCACCCCACAAGGTGGACGGAAAGTTTTCGGTTCTTATTTTTTGATCCGCAGATAGGCTCCCGGTGCCACGTCCGCGTCGGTCTTCCAGTAGACCACCATTTCCGCGTGAGGTGCCACCTGGATAGGTTCCCAATCTTGGTTATAGAGCTCCGTAAGCTCCGCGGTGAAGGGATCTTTCCCCGGCTGGAGGATATCCACCACCTGACCCTGGAAGAAGCGATTCCGTTCCCGCAGGCGCAGACAATTTCCTTCCCGGCCTTCGCAGACAGCCACCAGTTCGTAGTTCCGGGCGTAGTGGCTCCGGTCCAAGGTCTGGCCCGGTTCCCCGCCAAAGTAGAACCCCTGGGAATAGGGACGATGGCTGATCTTTTCCGTCTCTTCCAAGATGGAGGCGGGCAAAGGCTCTCCCGGGTGCTCCCAGGCGAAGTCGATGGCTCTCCGGTAGGCCGCCGTGACGCAGGCCACATAATAGGCGGACTTGGCCCGGCCCTCGACCTTCAGGCTGGTGATGCCCGCGTCCATCATCTCGGGGATGTGGTCGATCATCCGCAGGTCGTTGGAGTTGAAGAAATAGGCACCCTTCTCCTCCTGGACCAGGGTGAATTCCTCTCCCGGACGCTGGGCTTCCGTCAGGTGGTACTCCCAGCGGCAGGGCTGGGCGCATTCGCCCCGGTTGGCATCCCGGCCGGTGAGGTAGTTGGAGATGACACACCGCCCGGAAAAGGACATGCACATGGCCCCATGGACGAAGGCTTCCAGTTCCAGGTCAGGGGCGGTGTTCTCCCGGATGCCCTTGATCTCCGAGAGGGGCACTTCCCTTGCCAGCACCACCCGCTTGGCTCCCAGCTCCCAACAGACCTGGGCTGCGGCGTAGTTGACGATCCCTGTTTGGGTGGAGATGTGCCGTTCCACCTTGGGAGCCGCCTGTTTCGCCAAAGCCAACACTCCCAGATCAGAAATGATGAAGGCGTCCACTCCCATATCCTGGCAGGCAGCCAGGAATCCGGGCAGTTCCTTGAATTCCTCATTGCGGGGCAGGGTGTTGCAGGTGACATACACCTTCACGCCGTTCTCATGGCAGAAGGAGACTGCTTCCCGCAGTTCCTCTTCCCCGAAATTGGCAGGGGCAGACCTCATGCCGAAACTCTTCCCCGCCAGGTATACCGCGTCCGCGCCGTAGCGCACCGCAGCTTCCAGCCGCTCCCGATCCCCCGCGGGGGCGAGCAGCTCCGGTTTCACTCGATTCACGTTACTCTCCTCAGGCCAAGCCAGCCAACTGCTTGTTGTACTCGTGGTCATCCGCGTTGGTGGCGTAATAGGCGGTACCGTCCGCCGCGTGGCAGAAATACAGATAGTAGGCGGCGTCGCCTTCGGTATTGGGCTCCAGAGCAGCCTCAATGGCGTCCAGGCCCGGGTTGCAGATCGCGCCCGCGGGCAGGCCCTGGATCTGATAGGTGTCATAGTCGCCGTAGGACAGCGCTCCCGTTTCCGGAACGTCCTCCGCCCTCTTGTAGGGATAGAAGGTGGTGGAGTCGCATTCCAGCCGGTAAATGCCATATTCCCCGCCGAAATTCAGACGGTTGTGGAGCACCGCAGAAACGTCCCCCATATCGTTCACGTTTGCGGCCTCCCGCTGGATGATGGACGCCAGCACGATCACCTGATCCAGGGTCATACCGGAGGCGGTGATCTTGTCCTCCAGGTCGCTGACTCTGTTCTTGAAGTTGGTGAGCAGCTTGCCTACCACAGAATTAATATCCTCACCCTTGTAGAAATCATAGGTGTCAGGGAACAGATATCCTTCCAGCTTGTAGTACCTGGCGGAACCATTGGCGATCTGGTCGATGCCGTAGTAGTCGTCAAAGTCGTCGGAGTTGATGGCAGTGAGGAAATCCTGAGCGGAGCACACCTCGTTCTCTTCCAGCAGTGCCGCCGCTTCCAGCGCGGTTGTGCCTTCGGGGAAGGTGACCGTCACCACTTCCTTGGTCTCGTTGCCGCCTTGCAGCGTACTGATGATATCCTGGTAGTCCATATTGGTCTCCAGCTGATACACACCGGGCTGGAACCATTCCATTTCCTCCTCGTCCACGGTGATGGAACAGTAGAGGTTGAAAAATTCGGGCTTTTTGATGGCTCCCGCCTCATAGAGGATCTGAGCCAGCTGTTTTGATGTGAGGTTCTCCGGGATGGTTACCTCCGTGGTGCCCTCAGTGCGGTTGGCGGCGAAAAAGTCATTGGACCCCTGGATCAAATAGCTTGCCAGGGTAAAGGACACCAGCAGCACCATGCAGACCCACACCAGGGCAAACACCCGGCGGTTTTTGCGGGCTTTCAGTTTGTCCCGCTTTTTGTGGGCTTTCTTCTCCGCCCGGCGTTCCTTTTCCGTAAGGTACGCCTTATTGGTGGAATACTCCGGCCGGGGAGTCTGGCTCTTGCGCTCGGGCAGATCCACAGTGCCCGTGGCCAAGTCCCGTTCGTCGATATTCAGCTTGAAGTTTCCCGTGCCCCGGTTCTCGCCTCCGGGGTTCTGTCCATGATTCATACGCAACCTTCCTTTCCGGGGTCCCGCTCCTCCTTAAGAGCCATGACCCCCGCTTCTGTCACCACACAGGACACCCGCTGGTCAAATGGCCCTCTGGGCAGCCTGGGGACCAGCAGTTCCCCATAGCAGAGCCCTACGGTCTCCACCGAGTGTCCCGCTAAAAAGCGGTCGTAATATCCTTTTCCATATCCCAGCCGGAAACCCTCTCGGTCAAAGGCCAAGCCAGGCACAAGACACAAGGCTCCTGTCACGTCCCCCGCCGGAGAGCATCTTTCCGGGTCCGGCTCCCAAAGGCCGAACCTGCCGGGGATCAGCTCTTCCCGGCATGTCACCCGGTAAAATGCCATATTGCCTTCGCTGTCCAGGCATCGGGGAGCGCAAACTGTCTTTCCCTCCCCCAAAGCCTGATCCAAAAGCTCCCAAGTGTCTGGTTCACTGCCGGCACTGAGATAAAAAAGCACCTGTTTTGCCTGACGGTAGGCAGGTAAAACCAGCACCTTTTCCCGGATGGAGCTGTCCAGTTCCTGCCGGCGTGGAAGTGCCTTTCGCAAAGCGGCAAACTCCCGGCGCAGAGCCGCCTTGGGGCTTATTCCTCCCACTGGATGGAATCCCGCAGCTCCTGGGCCTTTTCTTCGGACACCAAAGCCTTCACCAGAGCCAAGCCAAACTGGGTAGCCACACCCATACCTCGTCCGGTGAGGAAGTGACCGTCACGGCACACATACTCGTCGCTGAGCACAGCACCCCCCTCTTCCAGGTCCTTTTGGAAATTGGGGAACGCCGTGGCGTTTTTACCTTTCAACAGGCCCTTGTGGGCCAGGATAGAGGGTGCGGCACAGATGGCTGCCACCAGCTTGCCCTCCTTCACACAGGCATCGATGCAGGCCTGTACTGTTTTGGATTTCTCCAGATTCAAGGTGCCAGGCAGTCCGCCAGGAAGCATCATCGCTTCCAGACCGGAGGGATCCACTTCATTGGCAGCCACGTCCGCCGCCACTTTGATGCCGTGAGATCCCGTGACTTCCATGCCCGTCACACCGGCCAATACAACTTTCAGACCAGCCCGGCGCATCAGGTCCACCGGAGCTAAGGCCTCCACTTCTTCAAAACCGTCAGCTAAAAACACAACCACCATAGGGATCTTCCTTTCAAAACTAAATCGTATCTCAACCCAGAACAGCTTCCACCTGACGGAGCACCGCCTGATGGATCTCCTCCGCCGGAAGAGGCTGCCCGTCTTTAGCGCAGGAGATCACTTTCCAGTGGAGCTGCTCTCCGGCGTACTGGGCGCACTCTCCACAAGAGCGGAGAAATTCCAGATGACTTTCGTGGATATCCTTTTTCCCGCCGTTCCCGTGATACCGATGGAGCAGCAGTTTCTGGGACACCTCTATGGGCATGTCCAAATACAGCACCAAGTCCGGTTTAGGCAGACCCAGCTTGCCGTACTCAAAATCCTCCGTCCAGGAAAGGAATTGGTTCCATTCTTCCCGGGGCACTTTGCTCATTTGGTACACCATATTGGAAGTGGCATACCGGTCGCAGAGTATGACGCTCCCCCGGTCGTAATCAGCTTTCCAGTCACGACTGAAGCTGGAAAACCGGTCCACCGCGTAAAACGCGCTGGCGGCGTAGGCGTTCACCTCTTTCGGATCGGAACCGAATTCCCCGTCCAGGTACATACGCACCAGGGCGGAGGAAGGGGAACCGTAATCAGGAAAAGTCACTTGCCGCAGAGAGAATCCCCGCTTCACCAAGGCTTGAGACAAAAGCGCCGTCTGGGTGCCTTTGCCACTGCCGTCCAATCCTTCCAACACGATCAAACTCATGGTTTTCCGCTCCTTCCTCCCGCTGTCCTCTCCTTATAGTATGGGACAGACAACGGCTTCCTTACAGCGCAGCGAATTTTTTCCGTACTTCATCCATTTTTCCGCAGGACATCTTCCCCTCGGGGCAAGCTCCCCGCAGACAAGGAGGACCTGCCTTCTCAAACAGGTGGGGCGCTACGGCCCGTACCTCCCGCAGCATCTGGGTGGCAAGCTCCCGGATCTCCCACTGGGCCCGGCTGCAGCACCGCAGAGAGAAGAAATTCAAAAGGCTTCTGGCGTTCATGGTGCAGAGCATCTTGGTGGCGCAGGCGTTGGGCAAAACGAACCGGGCATCCTCGATCGCCCGTTTCTCCGCCTTCCGTTCAGCGGATTTTTCCGTCTCTCCCGCCGCCAGCAGCTCTTGCTTATGCTGTTCTTTCAGCAGGTCTGTCAGCCGCTGGTAGTGAGCGGCGTCCTCCTCCATGGCCCGGAGGAATTCCTCCTTGGCCTGGGGGATTTTCTCGATCTCCGGAGGCACCACAAACTGGAAACCGTCCTCTTTTACGTAACGCTGGCTCTGGACGCTGAAGGAGGCGATCCGGTGCCGGGTGATCTGCGCCAGCAGCGACCGTGATACTCCCTCGATGCCGAAGGTAAAGCTGGCGTGCTCGATAGGGCTCTCGTGGCCGATGGATTGGAGCATTTCCAGGAAAGAAGCGGTCTTTTCCTCGGTCAGTCCCTCGTATACCGTGTCGATGTCCGCGGCGGCGTAGCACAGCTTCGCGGCGCCTGCCACTGTTTTTTCCGGTTCCGGCGTATAGGCCAGCAGCTTTACCTGCATAGGGATCATCCTTTCCAGACAAGAGTTCTCATAATCTAAAATATTATACCAAATTCCAAGCCGCTCCACAAGGCTTTTATTTCCACCCCTAAAAAAGAAAGCCCCGGATCCCCGGAGCTTTCCCCATAAAATTTATTCTGTTTCCTCGGTCCACAATTCGCCTTCGTCGGCCCTGGCTTCGCTCCAATAGCTGTCCAGTTCCTCCAAAAGCTCCTGCTGGCTGGTCTCTCCCGAAAGGAACTGCCGCAGCAGGTCGTTGGCCTGATCCCGGTAGCCCTCATAGGCCTGATACATCACCGGTTCCTGGGCGTAGAAATACCAATCCGCCCGGCGGACCATCAGCAGATTCACTGCCAGATCGCTCTCCTCCAAAGACAGCTCCATATCCGCGGCAGTGGTATGGATGGGTACCGTGCCGCTGACCTTGGACAGATGGGTGTTGTTATCCCCGTTAGAGAGGAAGGTGAGAAAATGCACCGCGTTGCCCACATTCTCCGCAGAGGCCGCTACACCGAAGCCGGTGAAATCCAGCCCGGTAATGGCCACGCCCGCGATTCCTCTGGGATAAGCGGCAGCGTCCCACGTGCCCTCCTCCATAGAGGAGGAGATCTTCTCCATCTGGTCCTGGCCCGCCAGGAGCATGATGGACTTCCCCTCAATGAAAGCGTCTACCGCCTCTTCTTCGGTCCAGGTGAGAGACTCTTCCGACACACAGCTTTCCACGACGGTGGTGAACTGCTCTGCGGCTGTGGCGGCCTGTTCCAGCGTAAACACCGTGTCATGATCTTCCACCGCGGAGAAATACCCAGCCGCCGGGTCTTCCAAACGACCCAAGTTCACGCCGCTCCACACCATGGAGTCGAACATGTCCACCAAATGATCCTTCCCGCCGAACACCAGACCTGCCGCTCCTTTGTCCTGGAGCTTTTCCACCGTGGAGGGAAGGTCCTCCCAAACCCGGCAGTAGGCCAGGCCGCTCTCTTTGCCTTCGTTATATTCCTCAAACCAGTCACTGCGATAGTAAAGCAGATCCTGGTTCAGCGTGGCCGGCAGCAGGTAGGAACGATCCTTTCCCAAAGAGGACACCACATACTTTGCTGATTCCGTCAAGTGGGAAAGTTCGTCCCAATTCTCCAGATAGGGCGCCAGATCTACCAGCAGCCCCTTGTCCACACAGTCAAATTGCTCCTGGTTGGAAAGCTCCACCAGATCGGCCTCTCCCTTTTCCAGAAGTGCCTGGGCTTCTTCCCCGTTTTCCACCGTGATGATCTCGATTTGAGTCTGGGGGAAATCCGCCTCATATTTTTCAGCGATCTCCTTGAGCGCCTGGGTGCGTTCTTCATTGACAAAAATTTCCGCCACCACCAGCTCGGTATCGCTGCGGTCATTTTTCAAGTCGTAGGGACTGGAAACGGTCTCTTCGCTTAAGGAGGAATCCTCCTGAGGTGCGCAAGCCGCCAAAGTCCCCACCATCAGCAGAGCCGCTCCCAACAGAGCAGCGCCTTTTTTCCAGCTATATTTCACAGGCATCGCCTTCCTTTCGTCGTAAAGTCGATGCTCCTATTATAGCTTTCCCTTCGACAAAATACAAGGAAAAACGACCCTAACCAAAAAACGGCCCCCGAAGGAGCCGTTTTTTCACAACAGAAACATTAGACTTTTTTCACGTAATCGGGCTTCCGATCCTTGGGCTGGGGCAGGGGTCCGGCAGCATATCCCAGAGCGATGGAACCTACGCCCCGAAGATTCTCCGGAAGGCCCCATTCCTTCAAGAGCGCTTTGCCCTCCGGAAGCTCAAACATCTCCCGCTCGCCGTGGATCCAGCAGGAAGCAAGTCCGATGGCGTGAGCGGCGTTCATCATGTTGCACAGCACGCAGGAGCCGTCCTCCACACAGGTGTTCCGCTCCGGATCCGCCAGTACCAGCACAATGGTGGGCGCCCCGTAATAGGGATCCCCCGTGCCGCCCCGGGCCAGCTTGTTCAACTCCATCACCGATTGCCGGGTCTTAGGATCCTGCACCGCCACCATCACCGGGGACTGTTTCCCCTGTCCGGTGGGGGCCCAGGTGCCCGCTTCCACTACGGCATCCAGCTCTTCCGCAGTGATCTGATCCGGCTTGTAAGCCCGGACGCTGCGGCGTGTTTTCAGCAATTCCAGCAGGTTGTTTTCCATAAGGCAAAGCTCCTTTCCCCTGTTTTGAAGGGTTTATCCACTCCTGTATTTTACCACGTCAGTTCAGGAAAGCGCAAGGTCCCCCAAACCCTTTATCAGACGAAGCAGCAGGGCCGCCGTGCCCACGTTATAGCCGCAGCAGCCGTAAAGGCCCTCGCCTTCCCGGTTGGCCAGCACTGCCAGAGGCAGCTGGTCCGGATCCAGATACAGCCGACGTGCCATGGGAGAGGCGCTGGCGGCGAAGTCAGCAGTCAAGATCTGGGCCCAAGGCAGGACCTTCAAGGCTTTTTGCAAAGTGCCGTCCGCCATACAGGACAGATCCGGCAATACCAAACACAGGGGCACACCCGTTTTTTCTAGCTCACCGGCAGCCTCCCGCAGCTCGTTGAGCAGGTGCTCCGTAGGCTCACGGCCTACCTCCAAAAAGCACAGCACCGTCAGAGAGGAGCTTTCTAGCAGTTCCTTCCCGGAGACCGCACTCCCTTGCCGGTCTGTCAGGGAGAACCCCGGCAGGGGGCAGCGTTCCAGCAGATCCTGCACGTCTCCCTCTCGGAAGGAAAGAGCAAGCTCTCGCGGCTCGCCTTCCTTCAAAGAGAAGGTCTCCCACCGGGCCAGCTGATTTCCTCCAGGCATGCGGCTGACGGTCCAAAGCCGGTACTCTCCCGGAGCAAGGGAAAGCTCTCGGGTCTCCCCCGCCTCCACATTCCCGGTGGAGAGAACTTGGAACCCTTCCGGTCCCCGGCGGGACAGGGTATAGTTCTGCTCTGCCAGGCCAGGCTGACCATGGGGAGCGGACAACGTCAGTTTCCCGGTGAGTTTCTCCCCCCACAGGGGCGCGAAGCTCTGGCCATCCCATACCTGGGGCACACCGTCCACCAGTTTTGCGGGGATCCCCAAAGCCCGGCAGGCGGCGCAGTACAATATGACTCGTCCCAGCTGGGTCCCCGCTCCCGCTTGGAGCATCCCTTCAGGGGTACCCCACAGAACCGAGTAGCAATTTCCATCCAGGGCCGCGTGCTCCTCCACCCACTGCCACAGCTGAGCAGGATCTTTTCGGAAAACTTCTCGCTGCTGGGAGGTGACCCCTTCTTCCAACGCTCTATGCCAAGGCGTGAGCACTTCCAGGCCGATCCGGGGCGAGAGAAGTCCCTCCTGGAACACTTCCGACGGAAATTCTTTCTCCCAAGCGAAGGGCGCCAAAGCATCTTCTCGCAGTTGGGGAGAAATATCTCCTTCCCGGTCCTTTTCCGTGAGAGAATCCCACACCCGGCCTAAGTTACCCTGAGGCGGAGCCGGACGCTGAGCTTCACGCTTGCGGCGCTTCTCCTCACGAAGGGCAACGGCGTGGTCCAGGCAAGCCCGGCGCGCTTCCTCCTGGGCAGGAGACAAAGCAGGTACAGTGAGTCCCGCATCCTCAGGCGCTAACATGTCCCCTTCTCCAGCAGGTTCTAATGGGCTGCCCAAAACCACGGTGACTTCCCGATCCTCCATCGCCAGGAGCGTTTCTCCCAGGGAGTCCGATTCGCCTTCCAGCCAGGCCGTCACCAAAATGCTGCCCTTTCCCAGCCGCAGAGTCACGTTACCAGCGTCATCTGCCCGACGGCGGGCAAATTCCCGGGGAGCGGCCATGTTCATCACGGCAAGGGACACCCACGCCCCCGAAGCAGGAGAGCCATCCTGCTTTACTACATGGAGGGAAAGTTCCTTCACTGTTCCATAACGGGCAGTCAGGTTCTCCACTGCCACCCCTTCCTGACAGTCCAGGTCCATCGGGTCTGTGTCCGGGAACAAGAAGGCGGTCTCTTCACGGCTGCCCTGGACAAAACTCCTGGTGTGGACCATGACCGCTCGAGCAGAGGCATGGGTAAACCAGCCCCGGTCCAGCACAGGCTCCGGCTCACAGGCTCCCAGATACCGCCAGGTCTGTCCGTCAAAGGCTTCCACCCAAGCGTGGTTGTCGTCGCAGTGGGACCACCAGGGGGCATACACCTGCCGGGCGGCGATACCCACACTGCGCAGGGCTGTCACCAAGAAAGTGGACTCCTCCCCACACCGGCCAAAACCACGGGTGAACACCTGCAACGCCGAAGCGGTCCTGCCATCGGTGGAGCGGTAGGTGGCTTCCTCTGCGCACCAGCGGTTCACTTCCAGGATAGCTTCCGGCAGAGAAAGACCAGAAAGTCTTGGGGCGATCCTCTCATAAAACAGGCCCCGGCAATCCTCCAGCTCCTCGGTATTGATCCGAGGGTAGGCCACGGTCCGGAGGAACAGGTGCTCCGGCAGAGCAGCGCACCAGGGGAACTCTTTCCGGACCCTCAGGGCCTGGCGGGCAGTCTCCAAAAAGAGGGCGGGGTGATAATCCCCCACGTCCGTCAGGGGCAGAGTGGCGTAATAATAGGAGAGCAAAACTTTCTCGTCCTGACCGCAGCCAGCCAAGGTATTCTCCATCTCCTCCCGGCGGCTGCCAAAGGAGCTCATCCGTTTTTTCAACTGTCTTTGGGTGTAGTCCAGAAATTCTTGGGACCAATTCACTGTCGCATCAATTCCTTTCCCGCCGCACGGAGCTTTTCAGGATCCGTACGCCAGAGTGTGTATTCACTGAAGGCAGGCAGCCCCATGCTTACCCCTTCTTTTCGGTAGGTCATAGCGCTTTCCACCACTTTTTTGCCGCTCATGTGGAAACTCCTGGCTTGGGGCAGCTCCACACGGATCCGGCGGATGGCTTCCGCGTCCACCCCCGCCCCAATGAGCAGCTCCACATCGCCCTTGTTCTCCCACAGCTCTTTCAGCAGAGGAAGTCCCTCCAGGCAGGTGTTTTTCTGGCCGGAGGTGAGTACCGTATCCACTCCCAGCTCCCGGCACTGTTTCAAAGCCAGGAAGGGATCCCGGCACACGTCAAAGGCTCGGTGGAGAGTGAAACGCTTTCCCCTTTTATGGCAAAGCTCTACCAATTTCTCCATGCGAGGCAGGTCTAAATCCCCTTCCGGGGTGAGAAACCCGGACACAATGGCGTCGGCTCCCCGGTCCAGCAGGGCGGCGGCGTCTTCCAGCATCATGGAAAATTCCTCTTCCGTATAGAGAAAATCTCCGAACCGGGGCCGCAGCAGAGCATGGACCGGCAGGCCCGTGGCCTTTTTCACCTGTTCCGCCAGAGACAGGGCCGGGGTAGTGCCCCCAATGATCAAATTGGCGCAGAGCTCCAACCGGGTGGCTCCTCCCTCTTTTGCTGCCAGGGCGGAGTCCAGGCTGTCTACACAGGCTTCCAACACGTACATGGCTTACTCCTTTAACGTCACTTCCAGCACCGTGTCCACGGGATCGGGCAGTACAGGGTCCTCGCCCAGATCAGCGAACACAATGTCCGGATAATTATTGCTGGTCCACATATTGGCCAGGGGCGCTTCCGCTCCCGTGGCAAGGTACCGCACATAGTCCACCTGCTCCTTTTTCAGTCCGGGCAGGGGCATGGGGCCCACAGTGTTCTCGTACAGGTGATAATACAGCTTATTGCCCTTTCGGGTGATCCGGCCGTTGTCGGGCTTGGGGATCCCCGCCTTGCCGCAGCCATAGATACTCTGGCTGTTGTCCTTCATCCAGTCGCCGATCTCCCGGAGGATCTCCAAAGACTGAGGCGGGATCTTTCCACGGGCGTCGGGGCCTACGTTCAAAAGCAGGTTGCCCCCCTTGGAGACGCACTCCACCAGCTTTTTGATCAGCATGGAGGCAGGCTTGTAGAAATGATCCTTGGCGCAGTAGCCCCAGTTGTTGTTCATGGTGATGCAGGCCTCCCACACCAGGTCACGGCCCTGCTTGTCCAGAAGCCCATTGGGGGGAATGATCTGCTCGGGGCTGACAAAATCCCCATGATAAGGAGTGGGATTGCCCTCCCACAGAGAGCCGAAGCCCTCGCCGCTGACTTCCAGCCTGTTGTCGATGATGATCCCCGGCTGAAGCTCCCGGACCATAGTCACCAGCTCCGTAGCCTTCCAGGTCTCTCCCCGCATGACGGCGTTCTCGTTTTCGTAGGAGAAGTCAAACCACAGGATATCCAGCTTGCCGTAGTTGGTGCACAGCTCCCGGACCTGGTTGTGCATATAGGTAAGGTAGCGGTCAAAATCGCGGCCCTCGTTGCTGTACGCGGGATCGTCCCGCATGGGATGGTTTCTGTCGCCATAGTGGGGATAATCCTCATGGTACCAGTCCAGCAGAGAGAAATACAGGCCCACTTTCAGCCCCTCTCCCCGGACAGCCTCTACAAACTCCTTCACGATGTCACGGCCGAAGGGGGTGTTGGTGGATTTAAAGTCGGTGTACTGGGAATCGAACAGGCAGAAACCGTCGTGGTGCTTAGCGGTGAGGACCACGTACTTCATACCGGCGTTTTTGGCGGCCTTGGCCCACTGTTTGGGGTCGAAGTCCACCGGGTTAAACTGGTGGAAATAGGGCATGTAATCTTCTTTGGTGATCCGCTCCACGCTGCGGACCCACTCTCCCCGAGCGGGAATGGCGTACAGTCCCCAGTGGATAAACATGCCGAAACGAGCGTCAGTGTACCAAGCCATACGCTTTTCGTAGGCTTCCCGGTCAAAGGTATACATACAAAACTCCTCCCTGGGCGGAATATCACCGCCCTGTGAATTGACAGACATACTATATCACACCAGGGCCCATAAGTAAAAAGTTTTGGCCAAACTTTTTTTAGTTCGACCAAAACTTTTTTAGCCTTTTTCTGTTGTGGTTACTGCTCGTCCGCCTTACGGATCTCCGCGCGCTTGATCTTGCCGCCGATGGTCTTGGGCAGCTCCTTCACATACTCGATCACCCGGGGATATTTGTAAGGGGCGGTGGCCTTTTTCACGTGATTTTGAAGTTCCTTGGTCAGCTCGGGGGTGCCCTCGTAGCCCTTGGCCAGCACGATGGTAGCCTTTACCACCTGGCCGCGGATGGGATCCGGCGCGCCGGTGATAGCGCACTCCACCACCGCGGGATGCTCCAGCAGAGCGCTCTCCACCTCGAAGGGCCCGATGCGGTAGCCGGAACACTTGATCACGTCATCGTTGCGGCCCACGAACCAATAATAGCCGTTGCTGTCACGCCAGGCCACGTCGCCGGTGTCATAGTAAGGACCGCCCAGTTTTTCCTGGGTCATCTCGTCGTTCAAGTAGTAGCCGGTAAACAGGCCCACGGGAGGATGTTCCTTCACGCCCATCACAGCGATGGTGCCTTCCTCACCGTCCTCGCACACATTGCCGTCCCCATCCACCAGCTGGATGTTATACAGGGGGGAAGGTTTGCCCGTAGAGCCGGGGATGGGCTCGAACCACTGGAAGTTTGCCAGCATCACGGAGCTCTCCGACTGGCCGAATCCCTCGTACAGCTTCAGGCCCGTCAGGTCCAGCCACTTCTTGTAGACTTCCGGGTTCAGGGGCTCGCCGGCGATGCAGCAGTGATGAATGCTGGACAAGTCGTATTTGGTCACGTCCTCCTGGAGCATGAACCGGAACATGGTAGGAGGAGCACAGAAGGTGGTCACCTTGTACTTTTCCAAATGCTCCAGCAGATGGCGGGGGTTGAACTTTGCCTCCATGTCGTAGCAGAAGATCACCGCGCCGCAGACCCACTGTCCGTAGATCTTGCCCCAGCCGAATTTGGCCCAGCCGGAGTCAGACACGCTCATGTGGAGTTTATTTTCCTCCACCTGCTGCCAGTACTTGGCAGTGACGATATGTCCCAGGGGGTAGGAGAAGTTGTGGCGCACCATCTTGGGCATACCTGTGGTGCCGGAGGTGAAGTACACCAGCATGGTGTCGTCCCAGCGGGTGGCTTCCTCTCCTGTGGGGCGGGGGAACTCGTCGGAGAACTTTTCCATCTCCTCGTTCAAGTCCAGCCAGCCTTCCCGACGCTCCACCACCATCACTTTGTTTTTCAGGCTGGGGATGTCTTTTTCGGCGGCCTCCACCTGAGAGATGACGAAAGGATCGTTGACGCACACCACGGCGCACACCTTGGCTGCGTTGCCACGGTAGACGATGTCCTTCTTGGTCAGCTGGAGAGTGCCGGGGATGAGCACGGCGCCGATCTTGTGGAGAGCGGTAGCGCAGATCCAATACTCCCACCGGCGGCGGAGGATCAGCATCACAACGCTGCCCTTCTTCACGCCCAAGCTCTTGAAGAAGTTGGCGGCTTTATTGGACAGCCGCTTGATGTCGGTAAAGGTGAAGATCTTCTCGTCGTCCTCTTCGTCACACCAGACCAAGGCTTTCTTTTCCGGCTCGGCGTCCGCCCAAGCGTCCACCACGTCAAAGCCGAAGTTGAAATCCTCCGGCACGTTCACTGTATAATTTTCTTTAAAATCCTCGTAGGAATCAAACTCGATCCGAGGAAGGAATTTTTTCAACAACATATCCATTGGCTTGGTACTTCCTTTCTATTTCGCAAACGACCCGCCTGCGTTCCCTTATTCCGCGATCACCGTGATGAATCTTGCCTTCTCAGGCCCGCCGCAGCGCTGGCCGTGAGGAATGGTGGGGTTGAAGTAGATGGAATCCCCCGGGGTGAGGGCGAATTCCTTATCCCCAATGACCACCACTACCGTGCCTTCCAGCACCATGTTGAACTCCTGCCCGGAATGGGTGATGAGTTTCGCCGGGGCATCGGTGGGCTCCAGGGTGACCAGCAGGGGCTGCATCACTTTGTCGGCGTAGCGGTAGGCCAAGTCCTCAAAATGGTATTCCGGATTCCGGTTCACCACGCGGCCCTGGCCCCGTTTTACGATATGATAGGTGTCCAGCCGAGCCGGGGCTCCGGTGACGATCTCGGCGAAATCCACTCCAAATTTATTGGCAATCTCATAGATCAGGCTGATGGGAATATCTTTGCCGTCCTGCTCGTAACCACGGTATACTTCCGGATCTACCCGCAATTCCGCTGCCAAGCGCTCTACGGTGTAGTCGCTGGCCTCTCGCAGTTCCCGCAAGCGGGGTCCAATCTCGTTGATCTCACACATGTTTACCCGACTCCTTTTCTTTAAAATATAGTTCTGGTACTTTTAATTTCCACATTATAGCACTTTAAATCGTCAGAAGTCAACACAAAAGCTCATCCTCCCAGCACAGCCATGGCTTTCTCCACCGATTTTACGGTCTGGTCCGCGTCCAGATAGTCGGAGGAATAAAGGATCACCCCTTGATAACCCGCTTCCAAGGCAGCCTCCGCCTGCAAGGCGATAATGTCGTCCCGGCCCAGCCAAGTGCCGTTGTCCGCGTCGGTACCCACTTTGTAAAGAGCTAGGCCTGCGTACAGATCCAGCCCGTCGTGACGGGGCAGGGCCGCCCACTCCTCCAGGGCTTCCGTGTACCCCAAAGCCTCGTTCTCAAAACTGAAATACAGCTGGGGCGCCAGATAGTCCACATACCCGGGCACCGCTGCCCAGGTCTTTACGTCCGCCCCCATGGCTTCGTCGTTCTGGATGTTCCCTTGGGGAGAGATACCGAATACCACTTCCGGCTTCACCTCTTTGATGGCACTGTACACCTGGGCCACCATGGCGTTGATATTGGCGGTGCGCCACTCCAGCAGAGAGAGAGGCTGCTCCACCGTTTGGACGTAGGATTCATAGGCCGCACTGTCCAGGGCCCCATCCTCGCTGGGGTAAAAATAGTCGTCAAAATGAATGCCATCCACATCGTAGCCCGCAGCGATCTCCGCAGCGCCGTCCGCGATGAGGGAACGGATGTAGGGATAGGCGGGGTTTAGGTACACGCCCCCGTCGTACTCCATAAAGTACTCAGGGTATTCCTCTCCCAGCTGCACATAGGGATTGGAATCCGCCAAGGTGCCGGGGGTGTCCTTGGTCTTGACCCGCAGGGGGTTGATCCAGGCGTGGAATTCCATCCCTAGGCTGTGGGTATAGTCGATCATGAACTGGAAAGCGTCAAAGCCCGGGTCCTGGCCCTGGGTGCCGGTGAGGATATGGGACCAGGGGAAATATTGGGACTGGTATAGAGAATCGGAAAAGGGCCGCACATGGACGAACATGGCGTTGACTCCCTTTTCCTTGGCGGTGTCGGCGATCTCCTTATAATTGGCCTCGAAGGCTTCCTGTGTTCCCTCCGATGTAGCCAGGGAGAAATAGGGCACCCACACTCCTATTAAGGTCTCCTCCTCTTGGTCGCCCTCTGTCACAGCGGTAGGGCTGACCTGCGGAGAGGAAGAGCCTGTATTCTCCTCCTTACCTCCTTCCCCGCCCAGGAACCACACGCCCGCCACAGCGGCAAACAAAGCCAGCCACAGCACCAGGTAACAGTATTTTCGCAGATGGAATTTTCTCATACGGCCTTCCTTTCCAGCGCCGCTGTTTTCTTGACAGCGGCAGCCCTTTGGGGTATCATCCTTACTAGTTGGATCTCTTATTTCTATGCGGGCCCCCAAGGGCCTATGTTTCCGAAAGGAGCGCTCCCCTTTGAAAAACTACCGCTTTCTCCTGTTCGATGCTGACGGCACCCTGCTGGATTTTGACCAAGACATGGACAAGGCGTTCCGGGTGACCTATGAGACATGTTTTGGCGACCAGCGCCCCTTTTCTCAGGAGCTCCTGGACTGCTACGAAAAATGGAACACCCTGTGGTGGGCCAAACTGGAACGGGGAGAATGCACCAAGCCCCAGCTGGTGGTGGCCAGGTTTCGGGACTTTATGGAAGAGACCGGACTCTCTGGAAACCCGGAGAAAGTGAATCAGGAGTATTTCCGCAATCTGGGCCAGGGCGGTGCGGTATATCCCGGAGCCTTGGAATTAGTGCGAGATCTGTCTCAGCGGTATGTGCTGTACATCGTCACCAACGGCAACGCCGCCACCCAAAAGACCCGGCTGGAGCATTCCGGGCTGCTGGACTACGTGAAGGCGTACTTTGTTTCCGAGGATGCGGGAGCCGCTAAACCGGACATCCGATATTTTCAGTATGTGTTTTCCCGCATTCCCGGTTTTGAGCGTGATCAGGCGCTTCTTTTGGGGGATTCCCTCACTTCGGACATGCTGGGGGCTCAAAACGCCGGGCTGGATTCCCTGTGGTACTGTCCTGGTGGAGGGGAAGTTCCAGAAGGGCTTTCCGTGACCTACCGGGCAAAGAATTACCAGGAGATCCGGGATCTACTGCTATAAAATAGGATGGGACTGCCGCAGGCCGCGGCGGTCCTTTTTCTTTCCCGCGTTTTTCAAAACCGTAAGTTTTGCACAGGTCTTTTGTAAGGCGGATGTCGGAAACCTGTAAGAAATGGGACCTATACTTTTTCCAGAAACTGAAAGAGAGATGTTTCACAACTGTGAAAAAGGAGAGATCACCATGGCGCTTTTGAATGTGAACAATTTGCAGAAGGTGTACACTACCCGGCTGGGAGGAGCCAAAGTCCAGGCCCTCTCAGGGGTAAACTTTGCCGTGGAGCAGGGAGAATTCGTTGCCATTATGGGCGAATCCGGCTCCGGCAAGACCACCCTTTTAAACATACTGGCGGGTCTGGATAAACCCACCGGCGGCGAGGTGTTTTTGAATTCCCGGAATATTGTCACCCTGAACGAGAAGGAGATCTCCGCGTTCCGCCGTGACAATCTGGGGTTCGTATTCCAGGACTTCAACTTGCTGGACACCTTCTCTATCCAAGATAACATCTTCCTGCCCATGGTGTTGGCAGGGAAAAAGTACCCGGAAATGAAGCAGCGCATCGATCCCATCGCCCACAAGCTGGGGATCTGGGAACTGCTGCAAAAATTCCCCTTTGAGGTCTCCGGCGGCCAGAAGCAGCGGGCGGCCATCGCCCGGGCCATCATCACCCAGCCCCAGCTCATCCTGGCCGACGAGCCCACCGGCGCTCTGGATTCCCGCTCCGCCGGACAGATCATGGACATTTTCGCTGACATTAACCAGGAAGGTCAGACCATCCTAATGGTGACCCACTCCCTCCAGGCGGCCTGCCGGGCGGGACGGGTGCTGTTCATCAAGGATGGGCAGGTGTTCCATCAGATCTACCGTGGGACCATGTCCGACGATGACCTGTATCAGGCAGTCTCCCAAACGCTGGCCCAGCTTTCCGCCGGCAGCCGTGGAAGGAGCGTGGCCGTCCATGGGTAATCGGGGAATGGGCTTCTACTGGAAGCTGGCTTCAACCAATTTAAAAAACAACCGCCGGGTCTATCTGCCCTATCTGCTCTCCTCGGCGGGGATCATCCTCATGTTTTACACCATCTGCGCCCTGGTCAGCGGCATCGACGAAGAAGCCATGTACGGAGGTACTTCCGTGACTTCTATGCTGAGCCTGGGTCAGTTCGTCATCGGGCTGTTCGCGGTACTGTTTCTGTTCTACACCAACAGCTTCATCATCAAACGCCGAAAAAAAGAACTAGGCCTTTACAACATCTTGGGCATGGAAAAACGCCACATTGCCAACCTGCTGTTCCGAGAAACACTGATCACCTCCTGTGTGTCCCTGATTTTCGGCATGGGGCTTGGCATCCTGTTCTCCAGGGCCATGTTCTGGGCTTTGGGTCTGGTACTGGGGACGGCTGTGCCCATCGCTTTTCTGATCCCCTGGTCCGCAGTCACCGCCACTCTGATCCTGTTTGGGATCATTTTCCTGCTGACCCTATGCTACAATCTGCTGCAAGTGAAGCTCTCCAAACCCATCGAGCTGCTCCACGGCGGCGAGCAGGGTGAACGGGAGCCCAAAGCTCACTGGATCTTGGCGATTCTTGGCGCCCTGCTTTTGGGAGCGGGTTATTACATGGCCGTAACCATCCAGGATCCCCTGCAAGCCATGCTGTTCTTCTTCGTGGCGGTGATTCTGGTGATCCTGGGTACCTACCTGCTGTTTATCACCGGCATCACGGCCCTGCTGAAGCTCTTGAAAAAGAACAAGAACTTCTACTACAAGACCAACCATTTCACTGCCATTTCCGGTATGCTGTTCCGGATGAAACAGAACGCGGCGGGGCTCGCTTCCATTTGTGTGCTGTTCACAGCACTGCTGGTGACGGTCTCCACCACCTTTTCCCTGTACACCTCCATGGAGGAACTGATGCGCACCCGGTATCCCCGGAACATTTTAGTTACCGCCCGGGGAGCCAACGAGGACGCCAAGGACATGATCCGCACCGCCGTAGCGGAAGAAACCGACGCCCTCGGGCTCACCATCGAGAACGTCATTGATCGGGAAGGCTGGAACATCACTTTGGCCCGCAACGGCAACGCTTTCTTCTCCAACGGCCAGGTCTATTCCAACACCTACGCGGTGATGGAAATATTCACCCAAGAGGAATTTGAGCGCTTCTCCGGTGAGAGCGTAGAACTCCAGGACGATCAGGCGGTCCTGTTCGATCCCAGAGGTACCTTCCCCAAAGAGGACACCCTGTCCATCGACGGCGTGGAATTCACCATTGTTTCGTCTGACTACCAATTCTCTGACGGATCCACCATGGCTCAGGTCTACGAGGAATATTACCTGATCGTGAAGGACATCCCCGCCATGGAGCGCATTTTGGCTCCCAGCGGCAGCTACACCATCCCCAACTATTCCTACGATTTCGACGTGGCCGGAGGAAATCCGGAGGACATCACGGCCTTGGCGGAAGCGTTGGGAAACCGAGATCTCTCCGGCGAAGGGGTGTCCTACGACTCCCTGTGGATGGAGGACTCCGCCACTTCCCGTCAGGAATTCATGAGCATGTACGGCGGCCTGTTCTTCCTGGGCATGTTCCTGGGACTGCTGTTCCTGCTGGGTACGGCGCTGATTATCTACTACAAGCAGGTAAGCGAGGGTTATGACGATGCCCGCCGGTTCTCCATCATGCAGAAGGTGGGCATGAGCCACCGGGAAGTGAAGCGAAGCATTCACAGCCAGATCCTGCTGGTGTTCTTCCTGCCTCTGCTCACCGCTGTCATCCACCTGTGTTTCGCCTTCCCCATGCTCCAAAAGATCCTGCTGATCATGGGACTGGCAGACGTTTCCATTATTTTCTTCTCCACTTTGGGCTGCGTAGCGGTGTTCGCCCTGGCTTACCTGGTGATCTACGCCATCACCGCCCGGACCTATTACAACATCGTGGAAACTACCGCCGACTGACATTCTGCTGAAAGGGGTATTGCCTTATGTTTACCGCTGTCTTTGAGTTTTTCGCCGCTCTGGTCCGCGCGTCCCTGCAAGTGTTTGCCGCCCTGGGACGTGCCATGTGGGATGTCCTTTCCGCTTTGGCAACAGCGGTCCTTTGGCCCTTCCGGGCGGTGGGAGGAGTCCTCTTTGGGAACTGGGATCTGACCGGTCCTTGGACCTCCCTGTACTTTGTGACTTGCGGTATTATCATGCTGGTTCTGGCAGGATTGATCGTCTGGGGCTGGCACCTAAACCGCCGGAAAAACCACTGACACAGCAAAGACCCGCCTTGGGAAATTCCAGGGCGGGTCTTTTTCTGTGTAAAAACAAGAAAATGAAAAGGGACTGCCTAGGCAGTCCCTTTTTAAGGTTTATATTTACTTAGCGACGATGTTCACCAGTTTGCCGGGAACATAGATCTCTTTGACAATGTTCTTTCCGCTGATCTCTGCGGCCACCTTGGGCTCTGCTTTAGCGGCGGCCAAAGCGTCCTCCTTGGAAATGTCCGCGGCCACGTTCAAACGGGCACGGACCTTGCCGGACACCTGCACCACGATCTCCACAGTGTCCTCCTTGCACTTGGCCTCGTCGTACTCCGGCCAAGGCTGCTGGGCCACCAGACCCTCACCCAGAGAGTTGGCTGCCCACACTTCCTCAGTGACGTGAGGAGCGAAGGGGTTCAGCAGGATGGAGAAGATCCGCAGTTCTTCCTTGGAGATGCTGCCCTTGGCGGTGACCTGGTTCATCAGGGTCATCAGGGCGGCGATGGCAGTGTTGAACTTCAACACTTCCGTGTCCTCGCTCACCTTCTTGATGGCCTTGTGGAAAGCGCCTTCCATGTCGGGACGAATACCCTGGTCCTCGCAGAGGATGCTCTGCAAGTTCCAATAGCGCTCCACGAACCGGCGGCATCCCTTGATGCCAGCGTTAGACCAGGGAGCGGCCTTCTCAAAGTCGCCGATGAACATCTCATACAGACGCATGGTGTCCGCGCCGTACTCGTTGACGATCTCATCGGGGTTCACCACGTTGCCACGGGACTTGCTCATCTTCTCCCCGTTCTCGCCCAGGATCATGCCGTGGCTGGTCCGCTTGGCGTAGGGCTCGGGAGTGGGCACCAGGCCCTGATCGAACAGGAACTTGTGCCAGAACCGGCTGTACAGCAGGTGCAGAGTGGTGTGCTCCATGCCGCCGTTGTACCAGTCGATGGGAGACCAATATTTCAGCGCTTCAGGAGAAGCGAAGGCTTCGTCGTTGTGGGGATCCATATACCGCAGGAAGTACCAGGAGGAACCTGCCCACTGGGGCATGGTGTCCGTCTCCCGCTTGGCGGGGCCGCCGCAATGGGGACAGGTGGTGCTCACCCAGTCGGTCATATGGGCCAGGGGGGATTCGCCGTTATCGGTGGGCTCGTAGGACTCCACGTCGGGCAGCCGCAGGGGCAGCTCGCTTTCCGGCAGAGGCACCCAACCGCACTTCTCGCAGTACACCACGGGGATGGGCTCGCCCCAATACCGCTGACGGGAGAACACCCAGTCACGCAGCTTGTAATTCACCTTGGCGTGGCCGATTCCCTTCTCTTCCAGATGTTGGGTGATCTTTTTCTTGGCTTCCTCCACGGTCAGGCCGTCCAGAATACCAGAGTTGACCATGATGCCGGTCTCGCAATCGGTGAAGGCTTCCTCCTCCACGTTGCCGCCCTTGACCACTTCGATGATGGGCAGGCCGAACTTTTTGGCGAACTCCCAGTCGCGGGTGTCGTGGGCAGGCACAGCCATGATGGCGCCGGTGCCGTAGGACACCAACACATAGTCGGAGATAAAGATGGGGATCTCTTTGCCGGTGAGGGGATTGATGGCGGAAACGCCCTGGAGCTTGACGCCGGTCTTTTCCTTGGCCACCTCAGTACGCTCGAAGTCAGACTTCCGGGCCGCCTGCTCCTGGTAAGCCTTGATCTCCTCCATGTTCTGGAGCTTATCCGCCCACTTTTCCAGGTAGGGATGCTCCGGGGACACCACCATGTAAGTAGCGCCGTAGAGGGTATCGGGGCGGGTGGTGTAGACAGTCAGCTTATCGCCGGTGGTGGTGTCAAAGTCCACCTCGGCGCCGGTGGAACGGCCGATCCAGTTCTTCTGCTGGGTCTTGACCCGCTCGGGGTAATCCACCAGATCCAGGTCATCGATAAGCCGCTGGGCGTACTCGGTGATCTTCAGCATCCACTGGCTCTTCACCTTGTGGACCACTTCGCTGCCGCACCGCTCGCACACGCCGTTGACCACTTCCTCGTTGGCCAGCACGCACTTACAGGAGGTGCACCAGTTCACGTTCATTTCCTTCTTATAGGCCAGGCCCTTCTTGAACAGCTGGAGGAAGATCCACTGGGTCCACTTGTAATACTCGGGATCGGTGGTGGAGATCTCCCGGCTCCAGTCGAAGCTGATGCCCAGAGACTGGATCTGCTTTTTGAAGCGAGCGATATTCTGCTTGGTCACTTCAGCGGGATGTACGTGGTTCTTGATGGCGTAGTTCTCGGTGGGCAGACCGAAGGCGTCCCAGCCGATGGGATACAGCACGTTGTAGCCCTGCATCCGGCGCTTTCTGGCCACCACATCCAGAGCGGTGTAGGGCCGGGGATGGCCCACATGCAGACCCTGCCCGGAGGGGTAGGGAAACTCGATGAGAGCGTAATACTTGGGCTTGTCCGAGCCGTTCTGGGCATGGAACACCCCGGTCTCTTCCCAGGTCTCCTGCCACTTGGGCTCTATGGCTTTATGATCGTATTTCATCTTTATCAAACCTTTCCCCTACTTTCTTGAAAGAAAGTAGGCAAAGAACTTTTACGTCGCGGTGTCGTGCGCTGCGCTTACTCACCCTAGTGGGCGCGTTCATACAATGTCCGCGGAAAACGGCTCTTTCTAAACCTATAACTGCTTTTTGGAAAGAAAGCAGGCAAAGAACTTTTGCGTCGCGGTATCGTGGGCTTCGCTTACTCACCCCAGTGGGCGCATTCATATTTTAGACCTTGAGGCTCCGCCTCAAACTCCGCCAGCTTTTTGAAAAAAGCTGGACCAAAAACTTTTACGCGCCTTCAGCGGTTTGCCAATCCAGCTTTTTGCCGTCTGCCCACAGCCGATCCAGGTCGTAGAAATCACGGCCTTCCTGGGTGAACACGTGCACTACCACATTGCCATAGTCCAGCAGGATCCAGGAATTGGACCGGTATCCCTCCATCCGTGCGGGGGGCAGACCCTCAGCTTTCAATTTTTCATCCAGCTCATCCGCCAGGGCGCGCACATGGGTAGTATTGTTACCGGTGGCGATGACGAAATAATCTGCCAGGCTGGAAATGTTCTCGATCTCTATCACACTGAGCTTCTCCGCTTTCTTGCTGTCCAGAAAAGCGGCCGCCTTTTTTGCCAGTTCCAAAGACGTCATAGCTGTTGCTCCTTTTCCTTCTGTAAGGTGAAAATCGCGTCGTTATACGCGTCGATGGACTCCGCCGCTACCGGCAGATTTTGGCCCATCAGTTCGTCCACGGTAAAGCGGATGCCCTCCACCATGGCTTCCTCTAAACTGCTCTCCGCCAGCTTCCGCATTTCCTCCACTCCGGGATAATCCCGGTCGGCGGAGATATAGTCCGCCACGAACAGCACCTTGTCCAAGAGGGTCATATTCCCCTTGCCGCTGGTGTGGCATTCCACCGAGCTGACGATCTCGCAGTCCGTGATCCCCAGCTTATTCCGGATGTAAGCCGCCCCGGAAAGAGCGTGCCACAGCTTTCGGTTACGTTGCTGGGTATCGCTGAGTATTATACCAGAATCCGTCAGTATTTTCAACTGCTGCTCCGGGGGCGTATCCTTCATGATATCGTGGAGTATTCCCGCCAAACGGGCCTTTTCCACGTTGGCGCCGTACCGCTCAGCTAACTGAACCGCTTCCGCCGCCACGCACTGACTGTGGTAGAACCGCTTCTCCGTCAGATGGGTCTTTACTTCCGCCTCAAGCTGGGCAAAATCCATGGTCCCCCGTCCTTTCCTGTAAATGCCTCGTTCCTGAATGTAGTCCGCCACCGCCTCCGGTACCAGAGAGGTGATGTCCTTCCCCTGGGCGACCCATTCCCGCACTTGAGTGGAAGAAACAGGCAGGTAAGGGATATCCTCCAAAAAGCACCGGGCACCGTACCGGATCTGGTACTCGTCCTTCTTCATTTGGAGCTTCCCCATGCCGTGAAGACTCCGGGGAGTGGCGCACACTGCCGCCAAAGAGAAAATGGTCTCCGGCCTGTACCAGTGCTCCACGGTCAGGAACATGTCCTCCCCCATAAGCAGGTAAATCTCATCCTGGGGGAACAGGCCGTGGAGCTCCTCCAAAGTCTCAGCGGTAAAGCTCTTCCCCTCCCGGCGCATCTCGATGTCGGAAATTTGCAGGTGAGGCCTCCCCCCCACAGCCAAGCGGCACATCTGAAGCCTGTCCTGGCCGCTTGCCAGATCTGGGGCGGCTTTGTGGGGCGGCACCCGGGTGGGGATCAACAGCACCCGGTCCAGGGAAAGCCGTTTGGTGAACTCCTCCAACAAGTGGATGTGTCCCCGATGGATGGGATTAAAGGTCCCGCCGTAAATGCCTGTTCTCAACGGTCTCCCCCTTTCAGCGGGGCAGAACGATCTTGGGGTCCTTTTTCTTTCTGCGGTAGAGCACGAATCGGGATCCAATCACCTGGACCACGTCGCTGTTCGTCTGCCGGGCGATCTCCTCCGCCGCCTCCCGGGAGGTCATGGGGGAGGATTCCGGCAGCACTCTGCCCTTGATCAGCTCCCGCTTTTCCAGGGCGTCATCTGCCTGCTTCACAAGCTCCGGGCTCATACCGGACTTGCCCATCATCAAAATGGTGTCCTCGTTCACCGCCAAAGAGCGGAGATACGCGCGCTGTTTACTGGTTAACATAACTCATTCTCCTGTGTCATTTCTTATTTCGCCGCTGATAGGTCACGATCTCCGGATCGGAGCCGTTGTCGCCGTATTCGCACACCAACAGCCACTGCTCGTCGGCGGTCAGGCCGAAACACCGGCCGCTGCCATCTTGTTTGCAAATCTGGTTTACCAGATACACCCGTTGGTCGTCCCAGAACTTCACCTTCTGGCCGCCGGGCAGGGTGTACTCCAAATTGATATAAGACCCGGGCAGAGCGTTCAGGTCCGTGACCTTCTCCATGCCGGGGATGTTCAGCTGGTTAAACTCCTGACAGAGCTGTTCCTTCAAAGGGCACGTCCCGGAAAAACAACTTCCCGGCGCAGAACAGCCTTCCGCCTTGCAGCACTCTCCCAGCACGCAGGTGCCCCCGTAAGGCTTTCCCCCGGTGGCCGCGCATCCGGGACAGTTGTCCACAGCGGGACACTGGGCACAGTCCAGGCCGCAATAGTTTTTCATGGGGATCACCCTTTCTTGTTTAGGTATTCCCGAAGTTTCTCCTCAAATTCCGCGAAGGCCTTACCACGATGGCTGCGGGCATCTTTTTCCTCGTCGGTCATCTCCCCGAAGGTGCGGCCGTCCTGGACGAAAATGGAATCGTACCCAAAGCCGTTCTCTCCCCGGGACTCAAAGGCGATGGTGCCGAAGCATTTGCCCTCGGCGTCGATCCGGTCCCCGTTGGGGAACACACAGCACACCGCGCTGACAAAGTGGGCGCCTCGCTGTTCTTCCGGCACGCCCTGGAGCTTTTCCAGCACGGTCAGCCGCCGTTTGCCAGGCTCCGCAAACCGGGCGGAGTAGATCCCCGGGGCCCCGTCCAGATAGTCCACGCAAAGGCCGGAGTCATCCGCCACGGCAGGCAGGCCCGTTTCCTTGCAGGCAGACTCTGCCTTGATGAAGGCGTTTTCCCCAAAGGTCTTGCCGGTCTCCTCCGGCTCGGACAGCTCTGCCGACACCACTTCGATGCCCATGGGCTCCAGCATCCGCTTGAATTCTACGATCTTTCCCTTATTGTGGGTGGCGATCACGATTTTCATTTTCCCCATCCTTTCCCGGTGTTTATTCCTCGTCCCGCTTCCTGCCAAAGGGCCAGAAACGGCGCTTCTTCTTTTCAGGCTGCTCCTCTACCGGCTTTTCCTCCGGCTGATCTTCCAGCATGGAGTCGATATCAGAAATCAGACTCTCCTCGGACAGCACCTCCTCAGGGTCAGCTTCTTCCAGAAGCTCCTGGGCCAGAAGTTCTTCCGCCTCTTGTTCCTCTTGCTCCTCTTCTGCCTGAGCCATAGCTTCCAGCTCCGCCTGTTCCCGGTCCTCGGCAAAGGCGGGAGTGTCGTCCACCTGATTGTCAAACAAGGCATCGGCGAAGGAAGCAGCGTCAAAGGGCTGCAAGTCGTCCACCTGCTCTCCCACACCGATAAACTTCACCGGCAGACCCAGGTCCTGCTTGATGGGCAGCACCACGCCTCCCTTGGGAGTACCGTCCAGCTTGGTGAGCACGATGCCGGTGATCCCCGCGGCGCTCTGGAATTCCTTGGCCTGGTTCACAGCGTTCTGACCTGTGGCAGCGTCCAGCACCAGCAGAGTCTCACGGTCGCAGCCAGGCAGTTCCCGGTCGATGACACGGGAGATCTTCCCCAGCTCGTCCATCAGGTTTTTCTTGTTGTGCAGCCGCCCGGCGGTGTCGCAGATGATCACGTCACAGTTTCGCGCTTTGGCAGCGGCGATGGTGTCGAACACCACAGCGGCAGGATCGGCTCCCTCTTTATGCTTGATAAGTGGCACACCGGCCCGCTCCGCCCAGACTTCCAGCTGCTCGATGGCCGCCGCCCGGAAGGTGTCCGCCGCGCCCAGGATCACCGACTTGCCCTCCCCCTTCAACCGGGAGGCCAGCTTGCCGATGGTGGTGGTCTTGCCCACACCATTGACGCCGATGACCAAAATGATGGAGGGCTTGGTGGAGATGTGGAGGGTGTCGTCCCCCTGGAGCATCTCCGCCACGATGGCTTTCAGCTCTCCCATGATAAGGCTGGGATCGGTAATGCCTTTCTCCTTGATCTTTTTCCGGAGCTGGTCACAGATGTATTCCGCGGTATTCACACCCACGTCTCCCATCACCAGCAGCTCCTCCAGCTCCTCGAACAGGTCCTCGTCGATCTTGGTGAAGGAGTTGACCATCTGGGTGATCTGCCCGCTGATGTTGTCCCGGGTCTTTTTCAAACCCTCTCGGATCTTGTCAAAGAAGCCCATAGCTTTCTTCCTCTCTATAATGGAATGGTGTTGACTTTATGTGCCGAATTCGGTAGCTTCCTCCGTGCGCAGGGCCAGCAGCTTGGAAATGCCCTGGTCCTGCATGGTGACGCCGTAAAGCATATCCGAGCCCTCCATGGTGCCCCGGCGGTGGGTGATGGTGATGAACTGAGAATTGCCGCTCATCCGCCGCAGGTACTGGGCGAAACGGGCCACGTTCACGTCGTCCAGGGCGGCCTCGATCTCGTCCAGCACACAGAAGGGAGGCGGGTTCACCCGCATGATGGCGAAGTAAATGGAAATGGCCACCAGCGCCTTCTCGCCGCCGGACAGGGACTCGATATGGGTGACGATCTTCCCCGGAGGATGCACCTTGATCTCGATGCCGGAGGTAAGCACGTCGCTTTCGTCGGTAAAGGACAGTGTGCCCGTGCCGCCTCCGAACAACTCCCGGAAGATCTGGCCGAAGTTCTCGTTGATCTGCTGGAAGCGCTCCGTGAACTGCTGGCGCATGTGCTTTGTCAGGTCTTGGATCAGGTTCAGCAGTTCCGCTTTGGATTTTTCCACATCGCCGATCTGAGTCTTTAAAAACTCGTACCGCTGGGACACTTCCTCGTATTCCACCACGGCGCCCACGTTCACGGCGCCCAAGGCTTTGATCTTATTTTTCAACTCCTGCAAACGGCGCTGGGCGGCGGGAAGATCCTGGATCTTCTCCCCCACCTCTTCCGCTTCCCGGCGGGTGAGCTCGTACTCCTCCCACAGCCGGGACAGGATGGTATCATATTCCTTTTGCAGGTTTTCCGACCGTTCCTGGAGCCGGGCCAGTTCGTGACCCACGTTTTCACGCTGGGCGGTGACTTCCCGCTCCCGTTCCCGGAGCTTGGCGGCCTCCTGCTCCAAAGCGGCCCGCTTCTCTCCCATGGACTTTAAGTTCTGGCGGGTATCTTCCGCCTGTTTCCGCAGTGCCTCCGCCTGGGACAGCACCTGGCGGCGCTGTTCCTCCAACTGGGAATTTTTCTCTTCCAGCTCCTGGATCTCCTGCCGCAGCCGAGACAACGCGCCTGCGGAATCCCGCTTGCGCTCCTCCAGACCTGCCACCGCGGCTGCCAGAGCATCCCGGTCCTTTTGGGCGGAAAACTCTCCCATCCGGATCTCCTGGATGGTCTGGGAGATATCCTCACACCGGGCCATCTGTTCCTCCCGGCTGCCGGACAGCTTTTTGTTTTCCTCTTGCCCATGAGCCACCTGTTCTTCCAGCTGGGCAATGGCTTTCCGGGTCTCCTGCTCCCGTTCTCCCAGCTCTTTCAGACGGCCGGCGGAATCGGTGCGCTCTCGTTCCAGGTTGGCGGCATTCTCTGCCAGCTGTTCCAGCTCCCGGCTTACCCGAGAGCTCTCCGATGTGATGCGGATCAACTCCTCCTGGGCGGAAGAAAATTCTCCACGAGCGGCTTCCAGCTCGCCCTCGCAGGCGGAAAGTTCTTCCTGCCGCTGACGGAACTCCTGCTCAGCGGCTTTGGCTTTCTCTTCCAAGGCAGCGGCTTTCTCACGCACCCGCTGGATCTCCGAAGCCCGGTTCAGCAGTCCGGAATTCCGCCCCTTGGAGCCGCCGGTCAAAGAGCCGCCGGCGTTAACCACCTGGCCGTCCAAACTCACCACCCGCAGACGGTAGCCGGTGCGCTTGGCAATGGAGGTGGCGCTGTCCAGGTCCTCAGCTACGGCGATGCGCCCCAGCAGGGAATCCCGGATCTCGTTATATTTGGGGTCACAGGAGCACAGAGTGTTGGCCATGCCCACGAACCCCGCCATCTCCTCGATGTCCCGAGGATCATACTTGCTGCCCCGGATGGTGGTGAGAGGCAGGAAGGTAGCACGGCCCCAATCACGCTGTTTCAACAGCCGGATGGCGTTTTTGGCGTCCTGTTCCGTCTCCACAACGATGTTCTGCATGGAGGCTCCCAGAGCTGTTTCCAATGCCACAGCGTACTCCCGGGGCGTTTTCAGCAGCTGGGTCACCGGGCCGCAGACTCCTTGCAACAGCCCACGGTTGGCCTCTTTCATCACCTGCTTCACGCTCTGGGCAAATCCTTCCAGGTTCCGCTCCAGGTCCTCCAACAACTTGGCACGGCGGAGCTGCTCACCCACGTCCAGAGTCAGCTGGTTCCAGGTCTCCCGGGCGGCTTGGGCCCGTTTTCTCCGGCCTTCCAGCCGCATCTCGTAGCCTTTGACCGCGTTCTCCCGGCCTGCCACAGCCTGCTGGGCATCCGCCAGCATCTCTTTCAGCTGGGCAGCTTCCGCCTGAGCGGCCGCCAACCGTTCCTGGGCTTGCCGGACGCTGTCCGCTACCGCCCCGGCCCGCAGCCGGATCTCCGCCATGGAGGACTGGGTGGAGGACAGTTTGATCCGTTCCTCCGCCAAGGCGGCGTTGTAGCCCGCCAGTTCCACGGCAGCCTGTTCCATCTGCCGGGTAGCCTGGTCCGCACCCTGACGCAGTTCTTCCAACCGCTGGGTAAAGGTGAGCATCCTGTCCCGGCTCTCCTGGATCTGCCGTTCCTTCTGGGCCATCTCCTCACGCTTTTGGGCGATCTCCCGGTCAGTGTCCTCACCAGAACGAGAGGTCTCCTGGATCTGCCCCTCCAACCGGTGGATATTTTCCCGGTTGTGGGCCACGTCGTTTTCCAGAAGGCTTGCCTCGCCTTCCCCTCGCACAGCCTGCTCGTCCAAAGAGGCGGCCTTGGTCCGGGCCTCCTCCATCTCCACCGTACACTGGTTGGTCTCCCGGTAATTCTCCTCGGTGCGCTGGGCAATGGTCTGGATCTCCTCTTCCAGCTCTCCGTGCTGGGCCTGCACCAGGGCGATCTTCTCCCCATGCTCCCTGAGCACTTTGCCGGAACGGTCCAGGGTCTCCAGCCAGATGCCGATCTCCAGGCCTTTTTTCTCCTGGTCGTAGGCGATGAACTGCTGGGCTTTCTCCGCCTGGATCCGCAAAGGCTCCACCCGGCCTTCCAATTCGGAAAGGATGTCCCGCAGACGCACCAGGTTTTCCTCTGCCTTATTCAATCGCCGCTCCGACTCTTCCTTCCGGTAACGGTAGCGGGAGATCCCCGAGGCTTCCTCAAAAATCTCCCGGCGGTCCTCGGAACGGGCGGCCACAATGCTGTCGATCTTACCCTGACCGATGATGGAATAACCGTCCCTTCCCAGGCCCGTGTCCATAAAGAGTTCGTTGATGTCCTTCAAGCGCACGGTGTTCTTGTTGATGAGGTACTCGCTCTCCCCGGAACGGTAGTACCGCCGGGTGATGGCCACCGTATCCCCCGCGAAGGGCAGGCGCCGGTCGGAATTGTCGATGGTGAGAGTGACCTCCGCGAAACCCAGGGCTTTCCGCTGGGGCGTGCCGTTGAAGATCACGTCCTCCATTTTGGAACAGCGCAGAGTGCGCACCGACTGCTCCCCCAGCACCCAGCGCATAGCGTCGCTGATATTGCTTTTTCCGCTGCCGTTGGGCCCCACAACCGAGGTGATGCCCCGCTCGAACCGCAGGGTGGTCTTGTCGGGGAAGGTCTTGAACCCCTGCAATTCCAAAGACTTTAAGATCATGGCTTTCCTTCTTTCACTTGATTTCCGCCGTTTCCAATACGAACCCGCCCCGGGGGACCTGTTCCTCCGGAACGAATTTAACGGTGTACCCCAAACGGCCCAGCGTTTCCACATTGGCCCGTTTCTGCCCCACCGCCACGGACAGACTGCGGGGATTTACCTTCACCTGGTAAGCGCCGGGACCTCCCTGTTCCAGCTGGGGCAGCAGGCGCTTGAGAAACGCCCGGCTCTCCGCCAGCTCTCCAAACGCGGGATGATAGGGTCCTGCCACTTTCCGCCGCTCCACGTCCTCCTGGGCGTGAAGTCCTACTCGGATCACCCGGACGCCTGCGTTCTCAAACAGGGGAAGCAGGTCCCCGCACAGCTCCACCGCCTCCTCCAATGTCTGGGGACGGTAAAGCCCTTCCCAGTACAGCTGGGCCAATTCTGTACCCTCCAGCACCACTGTGGGGTAGATCCGCGCCGTATCAGGCTCCAGAGCAATCAGCTGCCGGGCAGTTTCCAGGTCTTGTTCCGGGGTGGAACCGTAAAGGCCGGTCATCATTTGCAAACCCAGCTCCAGGCCGGCTTCCTTCACCAGCCGGGCGGCTCTGCGGGTATCCTCTCCAGTGTGGCCCCGGCGGTTTTTCCGAAGCACTTCCTCATCCATGGACTGGGCTCCCAGTTCCACAGCGGTGGCGTGGTGTTCCTTCAAAAGGGAGAGCACCTCCTGGTCCACAGCGTCGGGCCGGGTGGAGCACCGCACCCCGTGGAACCCCCACCGCTCCACCGCTTCCTTGGCGGGTTTCAGCAGGGACAGCATGTACTCCCTGGGGATGGCGGTAAAGCTGCCTCCGAAAAAGGCGATCTCCGTCTGGGCTGTCTGTTCTCCCAAATGGTCCGCGGCGGCTTTGGCGGCTGCCCACACCTGCTCTGGCGTGGGGGCGTTTCCGCCTCCGGTGATGGCCCGCTGGTTGCAGAAACTGCACCGGCAGGGACAACCCACATGGGGCACAAACAGCGCTACATTCCCCCGGTTCAATAGCCCATCAGCTCCAGGGCTTCCCGGGCGGCCTGCTGCTCCGCTTCCTTCTTGCTCCGGCCGCCCCCCTTGCCGATCACATTGGAGTTCAGATGGACCTCCACAGTGAAGTGTTTGTCGTGGTCAGGGCCGCTTTCTCCCGTGACCACATACTCCAGCCGCTCCTCAGGATTCTGCTGGATGATCTCCTGCAAGGTGGTCTTATAGTCCTTAAAAGGCTTCACACTCTGGGCCTTGGCGGCGGGGATAATGAACCGCAGGATGAACTTCTTGGCCTCCTCCAAACTGCCGCTGTCCAGGTAGATGGCGGCAGTAGTGGACTCGAACACGTCTGCCAAAATGCTGGGTCGCTCCCGGCCGCCGGAATGGCGTTCCCCGTGGCTGAGCCGCAGGAAATCCCCCACGTGGAGGGCTTTGGAAAACCCGCACAGGCTTCGCTCACACACCAGAGAGGCCCTGGTCTTGGTCAGCTGGCCTTCGGGGAGCTGGGGAAAATTCTCAAACAGGTATTCCGCCGTGACAAACCCCAACACGGAATCCCCCAAGAACTCCAACCGCTCGTAGCTTTTGCACTTGTGCTCATTGGCATAAGAGGAATGGGTGAGAGCCGTTTCCAAAAGCTGTCTGTCCCGGAAGCGGTAACCGATGCGCTTTTCATATTCTTCCAGCTGCAACATGGCTTCCCTCCTCACTCTTTTTTCGCTACGGCTTCCCCGATCTGGGAAATGATCCCGGACTGGGCATAATCCCGGGTGAGCTTCAGGGCGCTCTTCACCGTGGATGCCTTGGCACTGCCGTGGATCTTGAACACAGGCTTGGCACAACCCATGATGGGCGCTCCGCCGTACTCGTTGTAATCCAGCTGTTTTTTCATCTTCTTCAAGTCATTGTAGACCATGGCCGCGGCCAGCTTACCTTTCATGCTGCCCATGAACACGCCTTTGATCTTGTCCATCAACGCCATGGCCACGCCCTCGTAGAGCTTCAGGATCATATTGCCGGTGAAACCGTCTGCCACGATCACGTCCGCTCCGTCGTAGGGGATGTCTCTGGCTTCCACATTGCCCACGAACCGGATGCCGGGGCACTGGCGCAGCAGGGCAAGAGTCTCCTGCCGGAGCTGGTCGCCCTTATGGTCCTCGGTGCCTACGTTGGCCAAGCCTACCCGGGGATTCTCCACCCCCATGACGCTTTTCATATAGGCGGAACCCATCAGGCCGAACTGCACCAGCATCTCGGGACGGCAGTCCACGTTGGCACCACCGTCAATGAGCATGAAAAAGCCCTGGCTCTTGGGCATGATAGGCGCAAAGGCCACTCGCTTTACACCCCGCACTCGCTTGACGATGGTGGTGGCACCCACCACCAAAGCGCCGCTGTTTCCCGCGCTGGCGAAAGCGTCGCCCTTGCCTTCGGCCAAAGCCCGCAGGCCCACTGCCATTGAGCTGTCGGACTTCTCCCGGATCACGCTGGTGGGCTCGTCTTCCATGGTCAGGGCCTGGCCACAGGAGAGGATCTCCATGGCCGCCAGGTCCTGGGTAATGTTCAGCTCTTTCGCGCAGGCTTCCAGCCGGGCCTTGTCCCCAGTGAGGAGGATCTCCACGCCCAGCTCTTTTCTGGCTTGGGCGCAGCCTAAAAGGATCTGCTCCGGCGCGTTGTCCCCGCCGAAAGCGTCCACGATGATCTTCATACGCTCTCCCTCTCTTCCGCGCCCAAGGCGCTTTCTTGTAACGGCTCGTCCATCTCCTGGCAGCAGCACTCCAGATCGGCAAGGCCCCGCTGAGCCAAGGCCATATACCGCTGCCGCTTGTCTCGGATCTTCTCCTCCAAAGGCGGCAGCACTCCGAAATTGGCCCCCATGGGCTGGAAATCCTTCCCCTCATACCCGGAGATGTACCGGGAAAGGGCGCCCATCATGGTGGTCTCCGGCAAAACGATGGTTTCCCGACCGGCAAGGCGCCTGGCCAGGTTGATCCCCGCAAGGATCCCGGAGGAAGCGGATTCCATATAGCCCTCCACGCCGGTCATCTGACCAGCGAAGAACAGCTCCGGTCTGCCCCGGAAAGAGTAATCCCCGTTTAGGAGCCGGGGGGACTCCAAAAACGTGTTCCGGTGCATCACCCCGTAGCGGATGAACTCCGCGTTCGCCAGACCGGGGATCATACCAAACACTCGCTTCTGCTCGCCGAATTTCAGGTTAGTCTGGAAGCCCACCAAGTTGAACAGGGTGCGCTCCTTGTTTTCCGTACGCAGCTGCAACACTGCCCAGGGACGGTGGCCCGTCCGGGGGTCGCGCAGGCCCACCGGCTTCATGGGACCGAACCGGATAGCGTCGTGGCCTCGGGAGGCCAACACCTCAATGGGCATGCAGCCCTCGTACACCTTGGGATCCCGGGCGTCGAAGCTGTGAACGGGAGCGCGCTCCGCATTCACCAGCTCCTCCACGAACCGGTCGTACTCTTCTTTATTCATGGGGCAGTTGAGGTAATCCCCTTCTTCCCCTTCCACGTCGCCTTTACCATAGCGGGAGGCTGCGAAACACCGCTCCATGTCCAGGCTCTCCCTGGTGACGATGGGGGCGGCGGCGTCAAAAAAGCTGAGACTTCCTCCGCACAGCTGCTGAAGCTGCTCCGAGAGCCCCTGAGAAGTCAAGGGGCCTGTGGCCACTACAACCGGACCTTCCGGGATGTGGGTCACTTCCTCACGGCGCACTTCGATGAGGGGCTCGTTCTCGATAGCCTGGGTAGCCAATCGGGAAAATTCCTCCCGATCCACCGCCAAGGCGCCCCCAGCCGGGACCCGGCTTTTCTGGGCGCAGTCCATAAGCAGGGAGCCGAACCGGCGCATTTCCTCTTTCAGAAGTCCGGCGGCGCTGTCCACCCGGGCGGCTTTCAGGGAATTGGAACAGATCAGCTCCGCGAAGTCCTCCCGCTGGTGGGCCGGGGAAAACTTCTGGGGCTTCATCTCATACAGGGTCACGGCAACGCCCCGGCGGGCCAGCTGCCAGGCGGCTTCACACCCGGCCAACCCCGCCCCCAGGACGGTCGCTCTCTGCTGTGTCATCAATCTTCGTCCTCCTCAGGGCGCTTCCCCGGGAAGGTACAGTCGGGGGTGACGCAGTACAGGGTCTTGTCTTTGCTCTTTTTCTGCATCAGGGTCTTGCCGCAGACAGGACATTTTTCCTTGCTGGGGGGATCCCAAGAGACAAAGTCGCACTTGGGATACTCGCTGCACCCAAAGAACACACGGCCCTTTTTGGATTTCCGCTGGATGATCTTCCCGCCGCACTTTGGACACTCGGCGCCGGTGTCGTTGACGATCTTCTTCACGTTCTTGCACTCGGGATAACCGGGACAGGCCAGGAACTTGCCGTACCGGCCCACCTTCACCACCATCTTGCGGCCGCATTTTTCGCAGACTACGTCGGTCTCGTCCTCTTTCAGCTGGATCTTCACTCCGTCCATTTCCTTCTTGGCTTTCTGGACGGTCTTATCGAAGTCGTCGTAGAACTTCTGCAAGGTGTCCACCCAGTCCTCGTCTCCCCGCTGGACAGCGTCCAGCTCGTCCTCCACCTGGGCGGTGAACTTCACGTTGACGATCTTGGGGAAGCGCTCCTTCATCAGCTGGGTGATCACCTCGCCCAGCTCGGTGGGCTTAAAGGCTTTTCCTTCCCGGCTGACGTACTCCCGGGTGGTAATGGTGGAGATGGTGGCGGCATAGGTGGAAGGCCGGCCGATGCCGTTCTCCTCCAGAGTCTTGATGAGGGAGGCTTCTGTGTACCGGGGCGGGGGCTGGGTGAAATGCTGATTGCCCTTCAGGTCTTTCACCTTCAGCTTCATGCCCACTTCCAGGGGAGGCAGATCCTTGCCGGCCTTCTCCTCCTCGTCCTTGCTTTCCTCATACAGGGCGGTGAAGCCCTCGAAAGCTACATTGAAGCCGGAAGCCTTGAAGATATACTTTCCGGCGTTGATGGTGGCCTGGGTGGTGTTCATGACGCAGTTGGCCATCTGGCAGGCGATAAACCGCTCCCAGATCAGCTTATACAATTTATATTGGTCCGAGGTGAGGGAATCCTTCACCTGGTCGGGGGTCAGGGAGATAGTGGTGGGACGGATGGCCTCATGACCGTCCTGAGCGTTCGCCCGGGACTTGAAATGCCGGGGCTTGCTGGGCAGGTACTTGCTGCCCCAGCGCTCCTGAATATACTCTCCCGCATCCCGGATGGCATCCTCGGAAATACGCAGGGAGTCGGTACGCATATAGGTGATAAGACCCATAGATCCCAGATCCTGGATCTCCACGCCTTCGTACAGTTCCTGGGCGGCCTTCATGGTGCGCCGGGCCTGGAAGCCCAGCTTCCGGCTGGCCTCCTGCTGTAAGGTGGAGGTGATGAAGGGCGGGGCGGGAGCACGGTTTTTCTTGCCCTTTTTCACAGCGGAAACCAGGAATTCCTCCTGCTCCAGCTCGGCGAAAAGCTTATCCGACTCCTCCTTGGAGTTGATCTTGATCTCTCCGTTCTCGTCCCCATAGAAGGCAGCGCCGAACACAGCCTTAGAAGGAGGCGCGGTGAGCTTGGCGTCGATGCTCCAGTATTCCTGGGGCACGAAGGCCTTGATCTCCTCCTCCCGGTCCACGATCATCCGCACTGCCACAGACTGGACACGGCCCGCGGACAAGCCCCGGCGGATGGTCTTTGCCAGGAAGGGACTGAGGGTATAGCCCACAAGACGGTCCAGGATACGGCGGGCCTGCTGGGCGTTCACCAGATCCAGGTCGATGGCCCGGGGATGAGACATGCCTTCCTCTACGCCGGTGCGGGTGATCTCGTTGAAAGTCACCCGGTCCTGAGAGTCCTCGTCCAGACCCAGGATATAGGCCAAGTGCCAGGAGATAGCCTCTCCTTCCCGGTCAGGGTCAGTGGCCAGCAGCACGCCGTCAGAATTTGCGGCGGCTTCTTTCAGCTCCTTGACCAGCTTCTCCTTTCCCTTGATGATGCTGTATTTGGGCTTGAAGTTGTCCTTCACGTCCACGCTGAGCCGGGCTTTGGGAAGATCCCGCACATGGCCCATGGAGGCCATTACTTCGTAGCCGCTGCCCAGATATTTTTGAATGGTCTTCGCCTTGGAAGGCGACTCCACGATCACCAATTTCGACATTCGCAGTATTTCTCCTTTTCTTCCGTCCGGTCAAACAGGATCCTTCCCGTGCCCCGAGGGCTTGCCGGACGAGATATCCAGATCCATTTTACAATACTCCGGCGGAATGTGTTTGTCAAACGAAATTTCTCGAAAAAAGCCTTATCTCCGACGGTAGCGCTTGCCCGGACAGGACTGAGCAAGGCCCATCAGTTCCAACTCTGTCAGGACTCCTAGCACCTTCCCTGAGGAAAGTCCTGCTTTCTCCTCCAGCTGTGCCACGGTCTGAGGCTCCCGGGTCAACACATTGAGCACGGCGGCCTGTTCCCCGGTCATGGTCAGATGGGTGCCTAAAGAGACATCCCGCTTCTTTCCGGAAACACTCTCAGCTCCCCTCCGGTACCGCTTGCCCGGACAGGGTTTGGCCAACCCCATCAGTTCCAGCTCTGTCAAAGCGCTCAGCAGTTTCCCGGCGGGCAGTCCTGTCACATCTCCCAGTGCCGTCAGGGAACGGGGCTCCTGGTCAAGAGCGTCCAGAACCGCTCTCTGCTCCGGAGTAAAGTCCGAAGTCCCCGAGTCCGCCAAAGCAGGAACATACTCGCTTTCCTGATCCGGCTCCTCCTGGAACAAGGGGATCACACGGTGGCGGTCCCGGAACCGAAGATCATATTCTTCCAGGATCTCCTCTCCCTGGCGCACTGCTTTGGCGCCGTCGGCGATCAAGTCCCATCCTCCCGCGAAGGCAGGATCGTCTCTGGGGCCGGGATACACGAACACATCACGGTCCTGGTTCCTGGCGTGAGTGGCGTACATAGAGGTGCCGCTTTTCCGGGCGGCCTGGATCAGCAACACACCGCAAGCGAGACCGGTGATCAGTCTGTTTCTGGCCTGGAAGGTGCCGTAGCCCGGCGACTGCTGAGAAAAGTACTCACTGAGCAAAACACCACCCTTGTCCACAATGCTTTCCCGTAAAAAGGCGTTTTGACTCACATAGGGACTATTCAAGGCCACCGGCAGGACACTGATAATGGGACCCTGACCGCTCATGGCACCCATGGCCACAGCCGCATCGATGCCCACCGCGCCTCCGGTGATGACGATCGCTCCCCCGATGGCCAGCTGATAGCCGAACTCCTTGCCCTTTTCCACGGAAGTTTTCTTGGCCTTCCGAGCGCCTACCACCGCGATGGCAGGCCGGCGGTCCACATCGGGGAGACGGCCTTTTCCATACAATACCGCAGGAGGATCAAAAATATTCTTCAGCGCCTGGGGATAATTCTCGCTCTCCGGGGTGAGCACCTCCCAGCCTACCCGCAGGGCGTACTCCAACTGTGCCTGGGCCTCTTCCGGAGAAAAGCTGTACAGCGCCGCGGCGTCCTTCTCCCGGATGCCGTTCAAGGAATTCCACATTCTGGGTCCGCTCTCGCAGAACTCCTCCACGCCACCCGGCAGGCTCCGGTGGATCCTCCAAGGCATGGGGCTGCCCTCTCCAAAAGCGTGCTGCAGCCAGATCCAATACGCCCGCTTATCCATGGAACGCCTCCTTTTCCCTGGTCCGGGCCATCTCCCACAGCAGGATGGTGGCCGCCGCCGAAGCGTTCAGGGATTCCGCTCTCCCAGCCATGGGGATAGTCACCCGCTCATGACACAGGCCTATGGTCTGGGCAGTCAGGCCGTTGCCCTCGTTGCCGATGAACACCGCCCATTTTCCCTTGGAGAATTCCAGTTCCGTCACAGGCAGGGCGGCGCTGTCCGGCACGGTAGCCAAAAGGGTATATCCTTTCTCTTTCAAGGACGCACACAGGGTCTCCCGGGAGAATTCCCCCACCAGATCCACCCGGAACACTGCCCCCATGGACGCCCGCAGTGTCTTGGGGGAAAGGGGATCACAGCAGTCCCCCAGCAGATAGGCCCGCCGAAAGCCCAAGGCTTCCGCGGTACGCAGCACTGTCCCCAAGTTTCCCGGATCCTGAAGGTCCTCAAGCACCAGGGCAAAGGGCTCCTCACCGGCCCCATCTTGAGGCTCCGGCCAGCGGCACTGGCAGAACACCCCCTGGGAGCTCTTGGTGGAAGAGAGCAGCTGTGCCACGTGGTCCGCTACCTGGTAGCTTTCCCGGCTGGCAGCCACAGTCTCCTCCACATAGGGAGCGTAACGCTTTTTAGCGTTCTCTGTGAAGAAACACCGGAGGATCTCCACTCCGGAACGGGCCGCGTCCTGGCAAAGTCTGGCCCCTTCGCAGAGGAATTCCCGCCTTGCCCGGCGCTCCTCCCCTGAGGAAAGCGCCGCCGCTTCCCGGATGATCTTATTCTGCCGGCTGGTGATGGTCTCCATCACGCCGCCCCCTTTCCCCTTGATCAGTTTGGAAAGGGAGGCCCAACCCTTCGGCCTCCCTAATCTCTTTTTGACGGACATAATAGGAACGCCCAAGGCAATCCCTTGCCTCGGGCGCACTTACAGCTTTTTTACAGAGCAGCCTTGGCCTTCTCAACCAGAGCGGTAAAGCCGGCGGGATCGGCGATAGCGATCTCGGAGAGCATCTTCCGGTTCAGGGTGATGCCAGCCTTCTTCAGACCGTTCATGAAGGTGGAGTAGTTGATGTCGTTCATACGGCAGGCCGCGGAAATGCGGGTGATCCACAGACGGCGGAAATCACGCTTGCGCTGCTTCCGGCCAATGAAAGCGTAGTTGCCGGACTTCATCACGGCCTGTTTGGCCATTTTAAAGTGACGGCTCTTGGCGCCCCAATAGCCCTTAGCGAGCTTCAAAATCTTCTTTCTTCTCTTGCGCGTCATCATTGCGCCCTTAACTCTAGCCATTCCTGTACCATCCTTTCTTATGGTGAAGCAAAGTGATAATCCTTGTTTTTAGGGGCCGGGCATAAGCCTATCGCCCTGCCTTCCCCGAGAGAGAACCCTTCCTTATTTGTAGGGCAGCATCCGCTTGATAGCGGCCTCGTTGGTGTGGTCAGCAACGGTGGTGCCGCGGGCATGACGCTTGGTCTTGGGAGTCTTGCCGTGGCCGTTGGCCAGGTGGCTCATATAAGCATGGGCACGGATGACCTTTCCGTTCTTGGAGAGCTTAAAGCGCTTCTTGGCGCCGCTGTGAGTTTTCAGTTTCGGCATTTTGCGTTCCTCCTAATAGGGTATTTTGAAACAACATTATTTGGCTGGCTTGGGAGCAAGGAACATCAGCATGGTGCGGCCCTCCAACTTGGCGGGCTTCTCCACGTTGGCCACCTCGCTCATCGCGTCGGCAAAGCGGCGCATGATCTCCAACCCCAGCTCGGGGTGACCCATCTCCCTGCCGCGAAACCGGATCGATGCCTTGACCTTGTTGCCTTCGGAAATGAACCGGACGGCGTGGTTTTTCTTGGTCTCAAAATCGTGGGTGTCGATATTGAGGGAAAGGCGGACCTCTTTGATCTCAACGACACGCTGGTTCTTTCTCGCTTCCTTTTCCCGCTTGGCCTGTTCAAAGCGGAACTTGCCGTAGTCGATGATCTTGCACACCGGCGGGTTTGCCTGGGGAGCGATCTTCACCAGGTCCAGATTTTTCTGCTCCGCGATCTCCATGGCCTGACGCAGGGACATGATGCCCAGCTGGGAGCCGTCGGAATCGATGACACGAAGCTCCTTATCCCGGATTTGTTCGTTGATCTGCAGTTCCTTGTTGCTAATGGGTAGCACCTCCATCACTCGTTGTTCTCAAGCTGTTTTGCAAAACCGGCGACAGGTTTTCCTCAGGGAAAAACCAAAAGCGGGCAGAATTCCTTCTGCCCGCAAATCAACGCCCCATCAAAAGCCTTTCCTCAAGACTTCTACGCAGGACCAGTCCAAGACCGTCCCTGGGATATTGACCTGTGTCAGACAGAACTGCACGGGTGGGAGCCGCCGGCTCCGCTTTGTTTTACCGAGAAAATATTATAAACGCTGAACGCTCCTCTGTCAAGAGGAATCCCGCATTTTCCCGCGGAAATTTTCCAGCACAGGCCACAAATCCCTCGCCCATGGCGCGACTCGACTCCAGCATCACGCTGGCGGCGCGGACGTGCGCTGACGCCCTTCACAGCGCGGGCCGAAAGCCCGCCGCCCATGGCGCGACTCGGGTCCAGCGTCACGCTGGCGGCGCGGACGCGCACCGACGCCCTTCACAGCGCGGGCCGAAAGCCCGCCGCCCATGGCGCGACTCGGGTCCAGCGTCACGCTGGCGGCGCGGACGTGCGCTGATGCCCCACACAGCCCGAGCGAAGCGAGCGGCCATTGGCGCGACTCGGGTCCAGCGTCACGCTGGTTAGTGGATGTCGTAGACGCTGCGCAACCGCAGGTTTTCCGGCTTGCCGGAAAGGATCTTCACCCGGGTCTCGCCAGCGTTCATGTCGAAATAGTTGTCGGACAGGAGCAGATCCTCATTCTCGTTCTGGATCTCCACACTCTTGGCGTAAGCCTTTGCGGTGACCACGATCTCGTCGCCTTCCACACGGCAGGCCAGCTGAGGATCCTCATACCGGAAATACTTGGGCATGGAGAAGATCACCGTGCCGCCGGAAATCCGCTTGCCGCCTTCGTACAGGTCGTAGCTCACATAGTCCCGGAAAATGTCCACATCGGGCAGCTCTACCTTGTCCAGCCACACACTGGTGAGAGCCGGCACCGTCAGAGAGATGGTCTCTTCACGCTGGATATTTCCCTGGCTGTCCCGCAGCGCCCATTTGACGATACAAGCCCGCTCCTGCATGGTCTCGTTGGAGACGGACAAGCGGATGCTCTTTTCCATGTCGTAGGGCTCGGCGTTTATGTTGGGCTCCTGGGAGAGCATGCCCTCCTCGCAGCAGGAGAGCAGCACCGGAGCGAAGAACCGCTTGGCGTAGTAGTGGAGCGCTTTCCACCGGCCGGTGTAGTCGATGGACGCCCAAGAAGCCACAGGCCAGCAGTCGTTGAGCTGCCAGTACACAGCGCCCATGCACACCCCGCGGATCCGCCGGAAATGTTCCACACCATAGCGGATAGCGTCCGCCTGGAGCAGCTGGGAGGCGTAAAGAGTGGTCTCAAAGCTGGTGGGATACAGGTACATCTGCTGCAAATAGGACATGGTGAGCATGCTGCCACGGGCGCACCGCTGATGCTTCTCCATCACGTAGGAGAACAGGTTCCGGTCCTGAGGCTCGGTGAAGGTCTCCACGGTCTTCATGCAGGGCAGGCTCTCGAACCCGAACTCGGAAAGATACCGGAACTGATGCTGCCGGTAAGCCGCGAAAGGCAGCTGGCCGTGCCACACGGACCAGTAATGCACGTCGCCCCGGGTGGGATCGTTGGGCTCGTCAAAAGCACCGCCGCTGGAAGGGCTGGCGGGCCAGTAGAAGGTGTCCGGATCCATGGTGAGCAGCACCTCGGGGATCAGGTACTCGTACATGCGGATGTAGTCCGCTTTCTGCCGTTTGTTCAGCACCCACTCGCCCTGATCCACGAACATTTCCATTTCATTGTTGCCGCACCACAGTCCCAGAGAGGCGTGATGACGCAGCCGGCGCACGTTGTCCTTTACTTCCTCCCGGATGTTCTTGGCGAAATCGGGAGTCAGATTGTACACGGCGCAAGCGAACATGAAGTCCTGCCACACCATCAGGCCCAGCTCGTCGCAGGCGTCGTAAAAAGCGTCGTCAGGATAATAGCCGCCGCCCCATACACGGACGCAGTTGAAGTTGGCCGCTGTGCACTGCTCAAGCAAGTGCCGGGTACGTTCCGGATTGATCCGGGACAGGATGTTGTCCTCGGGGATATAGTCGGCGCCCATGGCGAAGATCTTCACCCCGTTCACCTCATGGGCAAAGCTCTCCCCGTACTGGTCCTTCTCCCGGGAAACGGTCATGGTCCGCAGACCAATACGCCGTTGCCAGGAATCCACCTCCACACCGTCCAGTAAGGCAGTGACCTTTACCGTGTAAAGGGGCTGGTCTCCATAGCCGTGGGGCCACCACAGCTGGGGATGCTCGATGAGGATCTCCCGGGGAGAATCCTCATAACGGGAGACATTCCCCTCGGGATCAGTCACCTCTGCGGTATAGGTGAGCTTTCCGCCGTCGGTGTAAGTAAATTCCGGCTCCAAGTTCAAAGTGACCCGGCCATTAGAATGGCGTTGCCGGATGAGCACGGATTCCAGTTTTCCGCCCTTCACTCCCAGCAGGTACACCGGCCGCCAGAGGCCGGCGTCAGGCAGATGGGGACCCCAGTCCCAGCCGAACATACAGTGAGCCTTCCGCAGATTTGCAAAGCCCTTCATAGCGTCGGAGCTGCCTTCGGCAGGGTTCTCCTTATACTTTTCCCGGATCCACTTGGTGGGGGAATAGAACTTCACCTCTAACCAGTTTTCTCCGGGCTTTAAAATGCCCGCCACATCATATTCGAAGGTGCGGTGCATGTTTTCCACATGCTCCAGCAGTACCCCGTTGAGTCGGATATCCGCCACGGTATCCACGCCCTCAAAACGCAGTACCTGATGAGGGCAGTCCAGAATCCCCTCCGCCGGGGTGAACGTCTCACTGTACAGGTAGTCGTTCTCCATCAGGGCAAGGGCTTCCAACTCGTTATCACGATAGTAGGGATCCTTCATTTTGCCCGCCGCCAGCAGGTCGGCGTAAACGGACCCGGGCACCTTGGCAGGGATCTTCTCTCCCTGGCCGGGCGCGGTCAGCGTCCATTGTTCGGTCAGCTTTTGTACGATCATAAGTTTCCTCCCTCCGGTCGTACCGGATCTTCGCTGTTTTTAGACCCAAATGGTCCTTTGCATCATAGTAGCACAGCGTACGGGAATGTCAATGGACGATTCTTGCTTTTTTCATCTCACAGGCGCTGGATCGATTCAACCAGGTGGAATAAAGGATCAATTCCCCCACCGGCAGCCCGGAGACTTCCTCCATGGCCGCTCCATACAGCCGCAGCTGAGTCTCGTAACGTTCCCAAAGTTCCTCCATAGATCGTACCCGGTCCGTTTTGAAATCGATGATATGAAGTTTCCCATCCTCCAGGAAAGTGCAGTCCACCGCGCCTTGGAGGATCACTTCTTCCCTGGTGTCTCCCAAGTCAGGTTCCGCCAAAGAAGCGGGGATCACCGCTGTGAACCTTCGCTCCTTTTCCACTTCCGAAGAAGCCAGCACTCGCTGGCCCAAGGAGCTCTCCAAAAAGGCTTGCACCCGTTCCAAATCCACTACTGCTCCTTGTTCGGGAGTGAGCAGGGCCATTTCCACCAGCCGATCCCGCTCCTTTTCCGGGTGGTCCAAGGCGGCGGAGAAATCGGCGAACTGCATGAAAGCGTGGAGGGCCGTGCCCCGTTCCGCCGGGGTCATGCCCTGCTCTCCCAGCCACGCGGGCCGGGACAGGGTGATCTCCCGGCTGCCGTCCTGCTGGGCGGCCAGTTTGGATGCCGCCACTTTGGCTGGGATCTGAGCCGCTTTCTCATAGGGATACACATAGGCTATCCGCTCCCGCAGCCGATGGTACAGCTCCATGTCCGGGTCCTCCGGTGCAGACAGCTGGGGTTGTTTCTGCTCCTCTTGGGGCTGATAATCGCTGAATCCCATCTTCCAGGGAGTGTAGTCCTCCCAGAACACACAGCTTGCCGGCGCGCCTGTCTCCTGGCGAAGTTTCGCCCCGTCCGGATGGCACAGGGCGCACAGCAGCAACCACTGAGCGGCGTTCTTCCCCCGGCGCACTGTAAAGGGGGCCGGCCCCTGTTCTGTTAGCTCCATGGCCAGTTTCTCTGCGGTACGGGCAGGATCTTCCCAGGAGCTGACTAAGATCAGCTTCTCCTTGGCCCGGGTCAGGGCCACGTAGAGGATGCGCATCTCCTCGGCGGAGGAGGAACGGCTTGTCTCCAAGTCGATGGCCTCCCGGGCTGTGGTAGTAAATCTGGCGGAGCGTTTCCGGTCCCGCAGCTTCACTCCCAAGCCCAGTTCCGGGTGCAGGAGGATCTCCGCCCGCTGATCCGTGACAAAATTCCGCCCACACCCCGCCACGATACACACAGGGAACTCCAAGCCCTTGGACTTGTGGATACTCATTACCGTCACGGCGTTCCGGTCCTCGGGAGCCAGTTCCGCTGCCTGGAGGTCGGAATTATTCTGTTTGAGCCTGTCCAAAAACCTGACGAATCCGGACGCTCCGTGATACCCGGAACTCTCGTAGTCTCGTGCGTACTTTTCCAAAAGCCGAAGGTTCGCCAGCCGTTCCTCTCCGTTCTCCATGGAAAGGACCATGTCCGGGTAGCCTGTTTTGCTGTATAAGTAATTGAGGAAAGCGTCGGAAGCCATGGTTGCCGCTACCGCGCGATACCTGCCGATCTCCTCCACCACCTGCTTGCAGCGAGGATCCGTCTCCGCTCCCCGAAGCAGAGAGATGTACACCGGCACGTCACGGCTCTCCCTCCGCAGCCGGGCTGCGTCGTCCGCGGTGAAGCCGTACAGGGGACTCATGAGCACCGACAGCAAGGGGATATCCTGGTTGGGGTTGTCGATGATCCGCAAAAGCGACAACATCACCCCGATCTCCGGGGCCTTGAAAAAGCCCCCCGCCACGGAAGCCCTAGCAGGAATTCCCCGAGCCTGAAGCTGCTGGGCGTAGGCGTGGGCGTACTGGTTGGCGCTGCGCAGCAAGATACAGAAATCCCCGTAGTTGGCAGGGCGTTCCCCCTCCTTATCGGTGACGGTGAAGCCTCCTTCTACCAGCTCCCGGATCCGCTGAGCGATCCAGGCGCCTTCCGCCTCCTCTGCCGGCACCCCGCCACTGCGGGAAATAAATTGCAGCTCCGTCTCGCAGCCTTCCTTGGGGGCGTAATCCGCGCCGCAGACCAGCCGGTCCTCCTGGGTGTAATCCATGTCGCCGGCCTCCTTGGTCATCAGCCGGGAAAACACGAAGTTCACCGTGTCGGTCACCTCTTTACGAGAGCGGAAATTCCGGTCCAACACGATGGAGGCTGGGTATTGGTCTTTCTGCCGGTCATACTTTTCAAAGGCTTCCCGGCAGCGAAGGAAGATCTCCGGCATGGCCCGGCGGAATCCGTAAATACTCTGCTTCACGTCTCCCACCATAAACAGGTTTTTCCCCTCTTTCGACACTGCCCTGAACAGGGAATCCTGGACCTCGTTGATGTCCTGGTACTCGTCGATCATGATCTCGTCAAAGCGGGCGGACACTTCCAGCGCCGCCTGAGTGGGAGAGCCGTCCTCCTCCAAAAACAGCCGGATGGCCTCGTGCTCCAAATCGCTGTAATCCAGAAAATTCCCTGCCCGTTTCTTCTCCCGATACCGCTGGGAAAAGGCCAGGGTCAGTTCCTGAAGGCTTTTTACCAAAGGCGCCGTCTGGGCGGTCTCCCAGGCGCAGTCTTCCCGGCTGGCGGAAAAGTATTTCCCCAGCTCCTTGGCCGTCCGCTTGGCCTCCTCCCGAAAGGCTTCCAGACGCTGCTTCAAGGGGTCCCCGTCATAGCCCCTCAGTGCTCCCCGGCGGGCGGGAGAAAATCCCGCCACCGCCTGGCACAGACCGTCCCAGTCACCGGCAGAAGCCAGTTCTCCCATGGTCACGAAAGCCTGACGATCCTTTTCCAAAGCGGGAGCGTAGGCCCCCTCCACCGCCAGATCCTCCCGGCACTCCTCTAGGGCACGGGCCAGCAGACCGACACAGTGATTGATCCCCTCCTGGGCGTATTCCAAGATCACCCGCTCCCAAGGGGAAGGACCGCTCTGCTCCTTCTCCGGGAAGTACATGGCCACCTTTTCCGAAAGCCACCGCTCCGGGAAGGGATGGCTCTGCATGAAACGGTACAAAGTCAGCACCATTTCCATCAGCCGGCGGTCATCCCGCTCCCCGGCAAAGGCGTCCGCCAGCCGTCCCACAGTTCCCGCCTCGAAGGCCTCTTGCAGCACTTCGTTCAAAGCGGAGTTCACCAGTTCCTCCTCCTGTTTGTCGGAGACGATTTTAAAGTCCGGGGAGATGTCCAGCAGGTGAAAAAACTCCCGAACCATCTCGGCGCAAAAGCTGTCCACCGTGCCGATATGGGCCTGGGAAAGCAGGATACTCTGCCGCCGCAAGTGGGGATCCCCCGGGGTCTCCCGCAGCATGTCGTGAAGCCGCTTTTCCAACCGGGCCCGCATCTCCGCGGCAGCCGCCTTTGTAAAGGTGACGATAAGCATCCGGTCGGCAGAGGTAGGGCTTTCCGGGTCCGTCAACCGCTCTATGGCCCGCTGGACCAGCACCGCCGTTTTGCCGGAGCCAGCCGCCGCGGCCACCAGCACCGTGCCTTTCCGAGCGGAAATGGCGTCCTGCTGGCTTTCCGTCCAACGCATCTCAGCCATGGTACTCTCCTCCTTCCTTGAGCGCTTCCTCCATTTGGCGCAGCGTTTCCTGGGGGCTGGTCCTATCCAGCTCCACATCCTTCTCTCCATACTCCTTACCGCACACAGCTCCATAGGGACACCACCGGCAGGGGTTGTGGTTTTTCAGGTTGGGCACCGCTTCCACCCAGCCGTTGAGCAGTTCCTCCCCCATGGCAGCAATAAGCCGTTTGGAGTAGTCCAGCACCACCTGGAGCTGGTCCCGGTCCAAAGCGGAACTATATCGGCCTAGGCTGCCGTCCTTGTTCAGGGAGGCGGGGATGAACCTTCCATGAGCCCCCGCTTCCATTGCCTGGATGATCTCCTGGTCGCTGAGGACCACCCCACTCATTTTCAGCTGTTTGTCCGCTTCCGCTTTGATCTTGTCGTCCCCGGCGCCTCGCTCCACAGAGACAGAAGGCTCTGCCGCTGGCATGTAGAGGATTCCAGCGGGCAGGTCCTGACCGTTCTCCACCAGGGCTGCCAAATACACCAGCATCTGCATATTCAGGCCGTAAAAGGCGTCCACCAGGCGAAAGTCTTTTTTACCCGTCTTATAGTCAATGACCCGCACGTAGCGCTGACCTTGGGGATCGGTGTAGGTGTCCACCCGGTCGATGGTGCCCCCAACCGTAATCATGCCCCGCTCTGTAGGGATCTTCAACGGCGGGGCGTCCTTGCCATATCCCAGGCCCCATTCCAGACGCTCCGGAACGAACTGGCTTTGAGACAATTCCTCCTCCACGTGGCGGATCAGCTTACAGGCGGAGGAGGCCAACCGTTCCAGCCGGTATTTCTCCCGGCTGCTGAGCAGTTCCAGCCCTCCCAGGTTCTCCTGGGCGTATTGGAGCACCAGTTCTTCCACCTTGGCTTCCAGGTCTTCTTCCGACCATTGAGCACGGATCTCCCGGTCCTCACGGAACACTTTCTCAAACAGGTAATGCATCAGTGTGCCGTACTGGAGCACATCCACCTCAGCGGTGCGCCGTTCCTTAGCCCCCAGCCCGTACTTGCAGAAATACTGGAACCGGCACTGATAGAAGGTCTCTACCTGCGTGGGAGACAAGAAGGGGTGCTCTCCGAACAGGCCTTTTGTCAGGGTGGGATCCGTCACCCGCTGTTCCCGGGCCCCGGACGCGCGCTCCAAAGATTCTACCCGGCCCTGGTAGTCAGGCTCCTCCTGAAATAGCATCCGAAACGCGCCGGAAGCTGCGTCGGTCTCCCGGAAACGGGCTGCCATCCGGGAGAAGGCGGCTTCTTTAGAGTCGGCGAAATACTCGTCGGGCAGATCACGCAAAGGTCTCAGGCTGGGAAAGATCCCCAACAGGGCAGACACCAGCTCGCTGGGTTCTTTGTCCTCCCCGTCGGCGGACCGGGGCCAGGTCATGTACAGCCGCTGGGAAGGGGCACAGGCTACGGAATAGGCTAGATACCGTTCTTCCATGGTGCGTTGCTCCAAAGGGTCACCCAAGGGCAGGTCACGGGCGATAAGTTCCCGCCGCTCCGCGTCGGAAAACACACCGTTGGATTTGGGAGCCAACGGAAATTCTCCCTGGGCCACACCGATAAGAAACGCCGCTCGGGGCGAGGACTGGCGCACCTGCTCCGCCGTGCCAAATAGCACCTGGTCTAAGGTCTGGGGGATCTCTGACACATCCTCCCCGGCAATGACCTCCTTTAAAAGCTGGCAGTACCGTTCCCGCGGGATGGGCTTGTCCCCTAAAATGGCCCGCATCTGGTCCAGAGTCTCCATGAGCAGGTCCCAAATGCGCAGCTGTTTCTGGGAAAGAGAGTCCTCCCCCGCCTCCTCCAAAGCAAGGCAGTACTGGGGCAGGTTCTCCTCCATGCCGTAAGCCATCAGCAGCAGATACACCGCCTGGGACAGCTCCGCTCCGGTGGCGTTCCTGGTACGGGACTCAAAGCGCTCCAAAGGCCCGATAAGCCGTTCCCGCAGACTGTTGAGACGGGCAAGCTCCAGCCGGTCCTCCTCTGTCAGCTCCTTACCGAAGCCCTGAGGATGACGGACAAATTCCTGCCGCCAGGCGGAACCGGAAATTTTCCACAAATAGGCATAGTTCTCCAGATCGGAGATCTCCTCGGTGGTAAACCCGGAAACGCCGGTCTTGAGCATTTCCAGCAGGGCCTCCGTCTGGTACCCCATGAGCACCGCCTGGAATGCCCCCAGGACAAACCGGGTGACCGGCTCCCCATCCACACTGGCGGGCTGAGACACGAAACAGGGGATGTCCCGCTTTTTCAGGGCTGCGTCCAGACAGCCGTAATACCGCTGAGGATCCCGGCAGATGATGGAGATCTCCCGGTAGCGGTAGCCTTCCTCCATCACCAGCTTCCGGATGGTGGCTGCCACGAATTCCGCTTCCTCGTAGGGGTCTCTTGCCTCAAACAGAGTGATGCCCTCATGATCCTGAGAGGTCATGGTTTCCCCAGCGCAAAACAGCTGGGCTTCCACCAGCTTTAGATTTTCATTTTGGAACCGGGGCGCCCCCGTGAGCATCACCGGCGGCTGGACCCGCACCCCGTTTTCCTGGGCTGCGGCGGTAAGGCGGCGTCGGGTGCGGTCCACCAAGGCGAACAGCCCTGTGCCTGTGTCGTCCAGACCGTCAGTGCACAGGGCCACCACCACCTGATCGGCGCTGCGGAGGATCTGAGTGAGCACTTTCATCTCCTGGGCGGTAAACCCCTCAAAGGAGTCCACCGCCACAGTGCAGCCCGCGAAGAAATCGCTGGTCTCCAAGGCCTGGGCCAAGCGGGTCAGGTCGTCCCGGGTGTCCAGGTAGGAGGCTGCCACCAATGCCTCATATGTATCGTAAAGGAGAGAGAGCTCCTGGAGCTTCTTCCCCAAGCCTCGCCCTCCCAAGTCCTGGGAAGCCTGGAGCAGCTCTCTGGGAGAGATGCCGCACATCTTCATCTCATTGACAGCGGTGAGCATCACGTCGGTGATGCGTCCACTTTTAGCCGCGGCGGCGTAGACCTCCAGCCGATCCTGGCAGGCTTCCACTGCCGAGGCCATGAGGATACGCCTGCCCCCATCGCTGAGCCTGCGGCCCACAGCGCCCCCCTCTTTTCGGAACACCGCTTCCGCCAACCGGGTAAAGCTATACACAGGGATGGAATTCCCCCGCACCGGTCCCGCCAGCCGCAGCATGGCCTTTTCCGTCTCGAAGGTGTACTGCTCCGGCACGATCATCACCGTTCCCCCAAACCCTGTCCGGCTCCGGTCTGCCAGAAGCCGCCGAAGATAGTCTGTCTTGCCGCTCCCGGCACGTCCCAACACAAATTGAAGCAACTCACTCTCTCCTTTTCCGCCCTGTGTCCCGCAGCAGGCATGTCGCGCCCGGGCGGCGAACTGCGCCCAGGCTGTTCAAGACGCCAATACACGTCCGCGCCTCTGTATCGATGCTTGCGGATATTATATCACAAGGCCGTGGGCTGGGAAACCCCCGTCACCCCCGGAACCACTCCCGCAGGGACTCCCAAAGCTCCACCGCTTTAAACTTCACCTGGTAGCCATCCTGCGCTTCCACGATCTCCCGCTCCGTTTCCGGCAAGGATAAGAGAGGCTCTTCCCCGTCTCCGGCCGCAGGCAGGCACAGAGAGGGAAACACCACGCACCACCAGTTATAGCCTTCCCCTTCCCCCAGGGTGACACGCAGAGTCCGGTATCGGCCTGCGGGCAGCCGAAAAGAGCCGTAATCTCGGGTGGTGAAGTACATCTCCGTCATCTGGACCGTGGCGGAATACTCCATGCCCTGCTCCGCCAACGTCTGACGGGCGGTGTCCCCCAAAGACTGCAAATGGGTGCACAGCAGGGAGTTGGCTTCCTCCATGGACCGGGCACCATCGTACCACTTAGACGCTTCCTCCAGCACCGCGTCCCGCACAAGCAGCTTCACCGCTTGATCCTCTTCCGAATCGGAATTGGCCACCACGTGTAGCCTTACTACATTTTCAGGCAGTTCCCCACAGGCAGCCGCGAAAGGAAAAAAACTCACCACTGCCGCCATCACGAACCCGCAAACGAGGGCTTTTCCCAGAAGATTCCGTTTGTCTTTATGTTCCAGAATTTTCATAGCTGATCCATCCTTTTCCAGTTTCTGGGAAGAGTATGGTCCACTTTTCAGCGCCTTATGCGGAACCATTTGACAAGGATGATATAATAGATACCATCGGCGAACAACACGCCTTAGGCAATACGGCAATCTACTTCTCTGTGAAAGGTCACCGCTATGCTGGATCTACTTTTAGACGCTTTTTGGGACACTGTGAAAACTCTGCCCTTTCTATTTGGAGCCTACCTGCTCATCGAGTTTCTGGAGCATCGGGCCAGCGAAAAGCTGACCGGCGCCCTGACGAAGCTGGGCCCCTTCGGCCCTGTGGGAGGCGCTGTGCTGGGATTGGTGCCCCAGTGCGGCTTCTCCGTGGCCGCCGCCAACTTCTACGCTAGTCGGCTCATCACCCCGGGCACCTTGGTGGCAGTGTTCCTGGCCACCAGCGACGAAGCCCTGCCCATTCTCCTGTCCCATCCTGGGGCGCTGCCGGACCTGTTGATGCTTTTGGGAGTGAAGCTGGCCTCGGGCATCGTGTTCGGACTGCTCACCGACCTGCTGTGGAAACGCCTTCCCCATCAGGAAACCGAGCACCCCTTTGAGGATCTGTGCCGGGACTGTGACTGTGAACACCACGGCATTGTCCGCTCCGCTCTGGTGCACACGGTCCGCATCGCCCTGTTCCTGCTGATCGTCAATCTGGTGTTGGGCGGAGCCATCCACCTGGTGGGAGAGGATCGGATCTCCCAGGTGCTCCTTTCCGGCAGCGTGTTCCAGCCTTTGGTGGCGGGGCTCATTGGGTTTATCCCCAACTGCGCTGCTTCCGTCATCCTTACCGAGCTGTATCTGTCCGGCTCCCTGTCCTTCGGTGCAGTAGTAGCGGGACTCTGCACCGGTGCCGGGTTGGGCCTGGCGGTACTGTTCAAGTATAACCGTCATTGGAAGGAAAACCTCTTACTCACCGCCGTCCTTTACGTGGGAGCTGTGCTCACCGGCTTGGTGTGCGGGGTACTATTCGGATAAGTTGTAAATAACAAAAAAGGGACGCCGCTTTTCGCGACGTCCCTTTCGTTTTATAACGCTCCACTGTCGGGCTTTCAGGTCTGTTCACGTTTGCCCTCTCGCCAAGCGTAGAGCACTGACCCTATTCCTGCGGCCATCACAGCGGTACAGGCAACACCCGTCATCCAGGCCTCCGGCAGAAGAACAGCAACAAGGTTCACCACTCCTGCTCCCAGAAACAGCTTCCCGCCGAATTTCTGGCTCTTTCGCCAGACAGTCTCATTTTCCAGAGTCCCTTTGGTGCGCACTCCAAACAGAAGGTTTTGCTTGGAATGTGGCATCGCAGCCCCCAGCACAATCAGCACCACTGCCAGCACAACAAACAGCACCCGCAAGTTTAGCCTAGGCACCTCCCACAGTTTTTCCACCTGGGCCCAGGAGGTGTACAGGAAAAAGGCGTTCAACACGTTAAACACCAGCAGGCTGACCACTCCGCAGATCGTCACAGCCAGCCGGCCGTTCTTTCCGGCCGCTTCCTGCCGGGAAGCCAGTTTGACCATCCCCAGCATGAACAGGCCGAAGGGGAGGACGATTCCTGGAAGAATAAAAGACTCATACTTGCTCCCCCACCGGTCCACCTGCCCGGAAGCTCCATAATGGGCGGGGATAGTGTCCGGCAGAAACCAGAACACAGCGATGGCGCTCACCACCAGGGGCAGCAGTGTCAGCACGCCAAACCCCAGCCACAGTTTCCAACCCAGTTTTTCCTGTTTCATGGAAATTTCCTCCTCTCTGAGGACATTGTAAACCCGTTTTCTCGGAAAGTCAACGTTCTTTTGAGCGCAAAAAAAGCCCGGCAAACAGCCAGGCTTTTTCTCTTATACTCTGTTATTTATCGGGAATAAACTCCCAGCCGTGGTCCAATGGATGGGCCATGTACAGCCGGCCTTTGCCCTCCAGCTGCTGGGAACAGGCCCGGGCGGTCTCTTCGGAATCGAAAATACCGAACACCGCGGAACCGCTGCCGGTCATGCTGGCGCCAAATGCCCCGCTGTTCAGCATCACCCGTTTGATCTCCCGCACCTGCTGAAGCTTCATGGTCTCGTCGAACCGGTTGGCCAGGCCTTCGCCGATCCGCCGAAGATCCCCGCCAGAAAGGAGGGAGACCATCTTGTCCGTGGCCTGTGCCCGGGAAATGGGGAACTGGTCGATCAAGGCGTAGGCACGGGGAGTGCTCATACCTGCGGGGGGCTTGCACAGCACCAGCCAACAATCGGGCATAGCAGGTGCTTTTTCCACCTGCTCACCAATACCCTTGCAGCGGCAGGTGCCTCCCGCCACACAGAAAGGCACGTCGGCCCCCACTTTGGCTCCCAACTCCACCAGGGTCTCCAAGGGGAGGTTCGCCTTGAACATGCGGTTCAAACCGTGAAGCACCGCGGCCGCGTCGGCGCTGCCGCCTCCCATGCCTGCCCGGCTGGGAATGTACTTCCGGATGTTAATGGAAAGCCCCTGACCGGTGATGCCGCAGTGCTGAAAGAAATACTGGGCCGCCCGGAAAGCGGTGTTTTTGGTGTCCACGGGCAGGTATTCCCGGTTGCAAAACAGCCGGATGCCCGGTTTGTTGATCTTCTTGATCTCGATCTCATCCCACACGGAGACGTTCTGCATCACCGTGTCAAGAGTGTGATATCCGTCCTCCCGACGCCCGGTGATGTCCAGGGTCAGGTTGATTTTCGCGAATGCCTTCAGTTTCATGGGTCGCTCCGTTCTTTGACCGGCCGAGCCGGTCTCACTTTTTCTCCTCTTCGATTTCCCGTCAGAAGTGCAGCAGGCTCCACCGCCGGATGTCGATGACGTGCTTGGGACACATCTCGTGGCAGCAGAAGCACCGGATGCACTGCTTGTAATCGATGACCGCCTTTCCATCCCGGATAACGATGGTGTGCTGAGGACAGCTTTCGGCACATTTGCCGCAGCCCACGCACTGCTTTTTGCGGATCTTGGGGGTGGGGGTGGTCAATTTCTTCGCCGCGGGCCGCAGGAATTTGGGCAGCCGGTCCAGGAAATCCGTACTGGATGCCTTGGCCTTCACAAAGTCCCGCTGAGCCAGGGTCTCCACCTTTTCCTTGAGGAGTTCACACTCCTCCGGGGCAATGGGTCCCAACCCTCGGCGATGGGCCTCTTTCAGCATCAGCACGCTTTCAGGCTCCAGCCCGATGAGGGCTGCGCCACACACGTCCAAAGCGTAAGGGCTCTTAGAAGCTCCCAGCACTCCCACCTTGCGGGGAGATCCGCCCGTGGGGCCATTGCCCTCCATGGCCAGGATCCCGTCCAGAAAGCACAGGTCAGGCTTCAGAAAATCGCACAGATCCACCAGCATCTCGGAGAAGGGCTGCTTCTCCGGAAAACGACAATGGAGCTCCGGTTTCTGCAAGCCGGGCACCGCGCCGAACAGGTTCTTTACCGCTCCTGAAAATCCCACCATGGAGTGGGTCTTTAATTTTGCCAGGTCGATCAGGTAGTCCCTGGTGAGGAAGGGTTCCACCACGGAAAGCTGGCGGCAGCGCACCGCTCCGGGCAGGGAAACCTGACGGCTCTTGCACTCCGTGTACAGGGTGAAGCCGCACTCCTTGGCCATATCCGTATAGCCGCAGCCCCGGAACACGGCCTTCATGGCCGCCGGGGTGTAGGGCCCGCCGGGACTCTCCGCGATGATCACATCCGCCCCGGCCTTTTGGACGCACTTGCCCACGGCGGCCACCAAAGCCGGGTGGGTGACGATGGCAGCGTCTGGTTTGGAGCTCATCACCAAGTTAGGCTTGATGACCACCTGCATGCCGGGTTTCAGATCTTCCCAGACACCCAGGGCGTCAAAAGCTTCCTCCACCTGGCGCAGAAGTTCCTCCGGGGCGTAGCCGCCGCACCGGGAGAGCCATACCCGCTGACTCATAGCTCTTTCAGGAACGCTTCCATGCGCTCCAGGGCCTCGATGATATGTTTGGTGGAATAGCAGTAAGAGATCCGCACAAAGCCCTCGCCGCAGGCGCCGAAAGCGTCACCGGGGACCACTGCCACCCGATGAGAGCGGATCAGCCGTTCGCAGAACTCCATAGACGTGAGCCCGGTGGAACGCACCGAGGGGAACACGTAGAAAGCCCCTTCCGGCTCGAAACACTTCAGGCCCATGGAATTCAGGCCGTCCACAATGAGCCGGCGGCGCATATCGTACTGGTTCTTCATGTACTCGATATCGTCGTCCCCGTTCTTCATGGCCTCGATAGCGGCATACTGGCTCATGGTGGGGGCGCTCATAATGGCGAACTGGTGCAGCTTCGTCATCAGACCGATGATCTCCTTGGGTCCGGCGGCATAGCCCATACGCCAGCCGGTCATGGCATGGGACTTGGAAAAGCCGTTGACCAGGATGGTCCGCTCCTGCATCCCTGGTATGGCGGAGAACGCCGTGTGGGGCTCGGAGCCATAGGTCAGGGAAGCGTAGATCTCGTCGGAGAGCACCAGCAGATTGTGACGCTCCACCACCCGTGCTACCGCTTCCAGGTCCTCCCGGCGCATGACAGCTCCGGTGGGGTTGTTGGGATAAGGCAAAACCAGCAGTTTGGTCTTGTCTGTGATCTTCTCCTCCAGCTCCTCGGCGGTGAGGCGGAACTTGTTTTCCGCCTTGGTCTCGATGATCACCGGCACGCCGCCGGCCATTTCCGTAATGGGCACATAGCACACGAAGCTGGGCTCGGGGATAAGCACCTCATCCCCGGGGTTCACCAGGCTGCGCACGCACAAGTCAATGGCCTCGCTGCCGCCCACGGTGACCAGGATCTCCGACTCGGGATCGTACTTCACCGTATAGTGGCGCTCTAAATAGTTGGAGATCTCCGCCCGCAGCTTGAGAAAGCCCCGGTTGGGGGTATAGCTGGTGCGGCCTTTCTCCAAAGATTGAATTCCCTCCTCCCGGATATGCCAGGGGGTGTGGAAATCAGGCTCTCCCACAGAAAGGGAGATCACGTCGTCCATTTCGTTGGCAATGTCGAAGAATTTCCGGATGCCCGAAGGCTTGATCCTCTTCACACTGCGGTTGACTAAATTCTCGTAATCAATCACACAGATTGCTCCCTCTCTCGTCAATTTCCTCATAATCCCCTGCAAAGACCACGCCGCCGTCCTTGTACTTGGTCAGCACAAAGTGAGTGGCGGTGGACAGCACCCCGCCGATGGTGGCCAGGCGCTTGGACACGAACATGGCGATGTCCGACATGGTCTTTCCTGTCACGGTGACGGCCAGGTCATAGCCGCCGGACATAAGGTACACGCTCTCCACTTCGGGGAAGTTCATCACCCGGCCGGCGATCTCGTCAAAGCCGGTGTCCTTCTGGGGAGAGACCCGCAGCTCGATGAGAGCGGTGGCGCGGGGCACTTCCGTGCGCTCCCAATTCACCAGGGCGTGATATCCTTTGATGACGCCCTCATTCTCATACTTTTTGATGGCCTTCACCACATCCTCTTCCTGCTCTCCCAGCATCACTGCCAGCTGAGCGGGGGTAAGGTTGGCCTGGTCCTGCAAAAGTTCCAAAAGCTGTTCCATTGCCATGACAAGTTCCTCCTTCTCTGATTTCTCAGTAACTATCGTTCAAAAAGAGCCTTGCTCTCTGTTAAAATCACTCCAAAGGCAACAGGATGGGCCGGCGGCGCTCATAGACCGCCAAATACCTGAAACCCGCTTCCTTCAGAAGATCCATGCCCTCATCGATGCCCCGGCCCAGGTCCTGCGTGGAATGAGCGTCGGAGCCTATGGTCACCAGCTCTCCACCCAGCTCCCGATACCGGCGCAGCAGGGGCAGGTCCGGGAGAGCGCGGCCGATCTTCTGCCGGAAACCTGAGGTGTTTACCTCCAGGGCCTTGCCGTTGTCGATCAGCGCCCGGAACACTTGGTCGATGGCTTCCTGGTGCCGGGTCAGGTCCACCGGGATGCCGTGGTCCCCTTCGATATACCGGAGGGGGTAGGTCAGGTGGCCCAGGGAGTCAAACTCCCCCCACCGGATCACTTCCAGCTCTTCCTCCCAATAGGTGGTCAGCAGCTGGTCGATGTATCCCGGCTCCAACTGGGAGTAGTCCAGGAAAAAGAAATCTTCAAAACCCCGGATATTGTGGATGGACCCAATGATAAAGTCGTAATCCCGTCCGGCCAATGCTTCCCGGGCCGCGGCCTCGTCCTGATTGGGCTGGCCCAGCTCGATGCCCCGATAGAAACGGGGCATACTCTCCCCTTCTCGGGGAATCTGGGTGGCCATCTCCTCCCAGGCTTGCTTGACCCGGGGACGATAGCGGGTGGGGAATTTCTGACACTCGCAGTGGTCGGTGAGGGTATGGGCCCACAGGCCCAGCTCCTGAGCCCGCCGGCGCATCTCCAACACACTGTCGTTCCCGTCGGGGGAACAGTTGGAGTGGTTGTGACAATCACAGGCAAAATGATATCTCAAAAGGCGGCACATCCTTTCCAAGCCGTAAAAACCAAGAAACAGCGCCCGGCCAGACGCTTGAAGAATATTTTATCACAAATCAGGGGAAAAGGGAAGGAAGAAAGGCAAAAAACCGGGGAAAACGCCTTTCACGCCTTGACACGGGGGCACGTTATGCTCCATAATGGACCACAAAGAGACAGCGAAAGGAAGGAACCCCTATGGATAAAATGGAAAAAGCGGTCATCACCGTGATCGGAAAAGATATGGTGGGCATCCTGGCGAAGGTGTCCAATATGTGCGCGGAAAAGGACGTGAACGTGCTGGAAGTGACTCAGTCCATCCTTCACGACATGTTCGTCATGGTCATGCTGGTTGACATCACCCACGCCACGGTGAAGGTAGCTGACCTGGCCGACACCTTCGACGCCCTGGGTGAATCTCTGAACCTGAAGATCCACGTGATGCACGAGGACATCTTCAACTCCATGCACCGCATCTGAGCCCGCCGGCGCTTTCCCAAAATCGCATTTGAAAGGAGCTTCCTTTTTTGAATACCAACGAGATCTTGGAAACGATCAATATGATCGACAACGAGGACTTAGACGTCCGCACCATCACCATGGGCATCTCTCTGCTGGACTGCATCGATCCCGATCCGGACCGGGCGGCCCAAAAAGTCTATGACAAGATCTGCCGCTATGCCCAGAACCTGGTTAAGACCGGCGAGGACATCTCCCGGCAGTACGGCATTCCCATCATCAACAAGCGGATCTCCGTCACCCCCATCGCCATGATCGCCGGAGCCTGCCCCTCCTCTTCCCCCATCCGCTTCGCCAAAGCTTTGGACAAGGCTGCTCATACCGTGGGCGTCAACTTCATCGGCGGTTACTCCGCTTTGGTCCACAAGGGCTTCGGTCCCGGGGACTACGCCCTGATCGAGAGCATCCCCCAGGCACTGGACGAGACGGAACTGGTGTGCTCCTCTGTGAACGTGGGCACGACCAAGGCGGGTATCAACATGGATGCTGTGGAGAAGATGGGCCGCATCATTTTGGAAACCGCTCAGCGCACCGCCGACCGGGAGTGCATTGGCGCCGCCAAGCTGGTGGTGTTCTGCAACGCCCCTGAGGATAACCCCTTCATGGCCGGTGCCTTCCATGGCCCCGGCGAGCCTGACTGTGTCATCAACGTGGGCGTTTCCGGCCCCGGCGTGGTCCGTGCGGCCATCAAAAAACATGGGGATGGCTGCACCCTCACCGAAATTGCCGAGCTGATCAAGCGCACCGCCTTCAAGATCACCCGCATGGGACAGCTGGTGGCCCAGGAGGCCTCCCGGCGGCTGTGCGTGCCCTTCGGCATCGTGGACCTGTCTCTGGCCCCCACTCCTGCCATCGGCGACAGCGTGGCCTACATCCTGGAAGGCATGGGCCTGGAGCAGTGCGGCGCTCACGGCACTACCGCCGCTTTGGCCCTCTTGAACGACGCAGTGAAAAAAGGCGGCGTCATGGCCTCCTCCAGCGTAGGGGGCCTGTCCGGCGCCTTTATCCCCGTCACTGAGGACGCGGGCATGATCGAAGCCGCCCGCTCCGGCTGCCTAACCCTGAACAAGCTGGAAGCCATGACCGCTGTGTGCTCCGTGGGTTTGGACATGATCGCCATCCCCGGAGACACCTCTCCCGAGATCATCTCCGGCATCATCGCCGACGAGGCCGCCATCGGCATGGTCAACTCCAAGACCACCGCTGTGCGTGTCATCCCCGCGGTGGGCAAGCAGGCCGGGGAAGAACTGGACTTCGGCGGTCTGCTGGGCAGCGGTCCCATCATGGCGGTGAATCCCGCCTCCCCCAGTGTGTTCGTCCACCGGGGCGGCAAGATCCCCGCGCCCTTGCAAAGCCTGAAAAACTAAGCAACGTCTTGACAGACCCCGATCACTAGAGATATATTGAAAAAAAGAACGGATCTTTACGGAAAGGAGCGCACATTGTGGGCTGGAAATGGAATGTCCTTTTAGAGCAAAAAGGAGGCATTTAAACCATTCCGTCTAGAAGTGCGCCCATTTTTCCTGAGGATCCATGACAAAAGCTCTTTTTTGCCATGGTGTTTTCGCCATGGCATTTTTTGTTTTCCTCTGAAAAAAGGCGCCGAATCATACTTTTTTTCAGAAACGGAATGATAAAAATGCAGATCAAACGACAGCTTTTCTTTTTGCACATTTACAACTTTCTCTTCTCCCTGCGGATCGCCGACGGGGTATGGGTGGTGTTCCTTCTCTCACGAGGATTTTCTCTGGCCCAGGTGGGGCTGGCGGAGGGCATTTTCCATGTGGTCAGCTTTCTCTGCGAGGTGCCCAGCGGAATGATCGCCGATCTGCTGGGACGAAAGCGCACCTTGGTGATCTCCAGCCTGTTCGGCGTCTGCTCCGCCCTGCTGATGGCTTTCAGCCAAGACTTTTGGGGTGTGTGCCTTTCCATGGCGTGCCAGGCGTTGATGTACAACTTCTGTTCCGGCACTCAGGAAGCCCTCACCTACGACAGCCTGAAAGCCGCTGGCAGCGAGGACACCTACCTAAAACAAAATTCCTGGCTGGGGATCTCGGCCTATGTGTCTGTCTCTCTCAGCAGCCTGCTGGGAGGTGTGGCGGCCCTGCTGGGATTTTTCCCCGCCTACGCCATCACCGCCACTTGTTCCGCTGTCTGCAGCATATCGGCTTTGGCCCTGACGGAGCCTTTGGTGACGGAAGCACAGCGCCAGCGGACCCAGCATCCTTTCGCCCAGCTTGGTCCCCGGCTGAAAGAACACATTTTCCAGAGTTTCGCCTTCTTGAGAAACAACCCCCGGTCAGCTTGGAAGATCCTTGCCGGCGGCGCTGCGGCGGCTCCCATTTACCTCACCTTCATGTATTCCCAGCAGCATCTGCTGGACGGCGGTCTGCCTCCCCTGTTTCTGGGGGCGGCGCTGATGCTTCTCCGCTTGTCCGGCGCTGCTGGCATGGCCTTGGGAGCCCGGGTAAAGATTAGGCTTTTCCCCTGCACGCTCCTCTGTGCCCTGTGCTGCGCGGGGGGTACCTTCCTAGCGGGCACCTTCTGGTGGCCTTTGGCTCTGCTGGGAGGAGTTTTGGCCCAATGCTCGGAAAGTCTGTTGGACTTGCGGCTGGATGCCTCCCTCAACGACGATTTTCCCAGCGACCAGCGTGCCACACTGGTCAGCGTCAGCAGCATGGTGTACAGCCTGTTCATGATCGCCGCCAGCCCGGTTTCCGGAGCAGTGGGAGATACGTTTGGTTCTCAGTGGTCTTTCTGGACCCTGGGGATCGCTTTGCTGATTCTCACCTTGGCAGGTGGGACGATCTACCGGATCCTTTTCAAAAACAAGTCAAACGCCTGACAGGGCAAAGCGGTGTGAATTTTTCCTCACACCGCTTTTTCTTTTTTCACAAGTGTGGTATCATAGTCAAAACCGCTCAAACTGCTTGGAAAAGAGGGAAGTTATGGCAAAGAAAAAACAACCCAGACCCACACGGGAAGAGCGCCGACAGCATTCCCGAGAGACTCGTCAGCAGATGCGGGGAGAGATCCGCCAGCATCCTGTTCTTTTTACCACCTATGTGGTCCTGCGGGCCCTAGTTATCGCCGTGATGGTCCTAGAGATCTTCAACGGGGAGTACTACAACGTGTTCCTGTGCGGCCTGACCTTGGTACTGTTCATGATCCCCACCTTTGTGGAACGTCGGCTTCACATCGACGTGCCCAACACGTTGGAGATCATCATCCTGTTGTTTATTTTTTCCGCAGAGATCTTGGGAGAGATCCAGGAGTATTACCTGACATTCCCCTTCTGGGACACCATGCTCCACACCATGAACGGCTTTTTGATGGCCGCCATCGGCATCGCCATGGTGGATATCCTCAACCGGTCCCGGAAATTCAAGGTCCGCCTTTCCCCCGCCTTTGTTGCCTTGGTGGCGTTCTGCTTTTCCATGACCATCGGTGTGCTTTGGGAATTTTTCGAGTACGGCATGGACTACTTTTTCCATACCGATATGCAGAAAGACTTCTGGATAAATGCCATCTCCTCCGTATCCCTTAACCCGGACGGCCGCAACGATCCGGTACGGGTGATCGTGGACAGCGTGGTAGTCAACGGGGAACAGTGGCCCGGCTACCTGGACATTGGCCTGCATGACACCATGAAAGACCTGCTGGTGAACTTTATCGGCGCGGTGATCTTCTCCATCATCGGAGCGCTGTACATCATGGGACGGGGCAAAGGCCGTTTCGCGCCCCGGTTCATCCCCCGGCTGAAAGAGGAAGAACTTCCTCCCCCGCCGGAAGAGTCCGGCCTGCTGGATCCCATCCCCTTGGCTTCCCCAGAGGATTCCGACGCTTCAGAGGAGCCTCAGGAAGACTGCCCGTTTTGCAGGATCATTCAGGGAAAAGACCCTTGTTACAAGATTTATGAGGACGAACACACTTTGGCCTTTTTGGATACGGCTGGAGACGCGGAAGGCCACACCTTAGTGATTCCTAAAGCCCACGTGGTCTCTCTGATGAACTGCCGGGGAGAAACAGCTCTCCAAACCGTAGCCACGGTGCGTCTTGTAGCGGAACACTATGTAAAAAACTGCGGTTACGACGGGGTGAACGTGCTCAGCGCCAGCGGAAAGAGCGCCCAGCAGTCGGTGCCCCATCTGCACTTCCACATCATCCCCCGGAGATCCGGAGACAAGCTCAATGTTTGGCCTTCTCTGGGCAAGGATGACAGCGACTTGGAGGAGATCCGTCAGCGTTTGCAGCTCCCCTCCTCCCAGCAGGAAGAGCCCAATCAGGAATAACAAAAAAAGGAGGAATCCCACATGAACACCTGCGTCACTACAAAACTGGGCCCCATCCAAGGCGGTCTGAGTCAGGACGGGAACACGGTTATTTTTAAGGGCGTGCCTTACGCTCAGCCCCCGGTAGGAGAGCTGCGGTTCCGCCGTCCTCAGGAACATGAGCCCTGGACCGAGACTCTGGACTGCACCACTTTTTCCCCCCGGTGCCCCCAAGCGGAGCTTGCCTCCATGGAGTTTTACGGCAAGGAATTCTACGACGTGATGATCCCTCCTTGGAAGGAAAACTGTCTCTATCTAAACATCTGGACCCCCGCGGGGGCTAAACCTGATTCCAAGCTGCCGGTGCTGTTCTGGATCCACGGCGGGGCATTCATGCACGGCTGCGGCACGGAGAAGGAATTTGACGGGGAGGGCTACGCCAAAAAAGGCGTGATACTGGTGACCATCAACTACCGAGTGAACGCCTTTGGCTTTTTTGCCCACCCCGACCTGGAAAAAGAAAACCCTCAGGGCGTTTCCGGCAACTACGGCATTCTCGACCAGATCTTCGCGTTGAAATGGGTGCGGGAGAATATCAGTGCTTTTGGGGGCGACCCGGATAAGATCACCCTGTCTGGACAGTCCGCCGGATGCATGAGCGTTCAGGCCATCATTTCCTCGCCTCTTTCCCAAGGGATGACGCGGGGAGCCATCCTCCAAAGCGGAGGCGGCATCCAGGCCCTCCACGAGACCCCCGGCAAGGAACAGTTGTGGGAGACTTCCCGGAAACTGATGGCCTGGCTGGGCGTATCCACCGTGGAGGAACTGCGGCAGGTCCCTGCGGAAAAACTGCGGGACGGAGCCTACGCGGTACAGGGACCCAGCCTGAACTGGTGCCCTCACGTGGATGGATGGCTTCTGCCCGACACCACTGACCGTTTGGCACAGCGGGGAGATATCCACGACATCGCTTACATGATCGGCTCCACCGGGGACGATATCGGCGGACAAGCCATGCTCCAGGAAGCTGGCGCCCGCTGGTGTGAGAACCAGCTGAAATTGGGACGGCGGCCCTGCTACTTCTACCTGTTCAACCGGAAACTCCCCGGCGACGACGCGGGAGCCTTCCACTCCAGCGAGTTGTGGTACGAGTTCGAGACCCTAGACCGGTGCTGGCGTCCCTGGGAGGACTGGGACCGGCAGCTGGCCAAGGTGGTGTCCGGCTACTGGGCCAACTTCGTCAAGACTGGCGATCCCAACGGCGAGGATCTGCCCCGCTGGGAGCCCTACACACAAAGCCAAAAACATCCCGTCCTGCTGGCGGAAACCGTCCACATGCTGGGATAACTACCCCACAAAAAACGCCCCGGAAAGCGCTCTGCGTACCTTCCGGGGCGTTTCTATTTTCTTTTTATACCAGCATGGCCAAAGTCCCGGCCACGATCAAGGCAAGTCCGATGCCGGACCGTTTGGACAGCTTTTCGTGGAACACGAAAAAGGAAAAGGCCACCGTCACAAGGATGCTCAGCTTGTCAATGGGCACCACCACACTGGCGGGACCATCCTGAAGGGCCTTATAGTAGCACAGCCAGGACCCTCCCGTAGCAATCCCTGACAAACAGATGAACAGCAGCTCTTTTCGAGGAATAGCCCGCACCTCCCGGACCTTTCCCGCTACCAGCACCATGACCCAGGCCATTACTAGCACCACCCCTGTACGGATGGCAGTGCCCAGGTTGGACTCCACTCCGGAGATACCCAGCTTTCCCAAAATAGAGGTCAGGCTGGCGAACACCGCGGAACCTACGGCATACAGCAGCCAAGCGCTGCCCTGGGAAGTTTGAGAGGAGGTCTCCTTTTTTTCGATCATCAAAAAGGTTCCCACAGCGATGCACACCAGGCCCACGCCCCCGAATAGGGAGATCCCCTCCCCCAGCAGCACAAGGGCCAGCAGCATGGTAAGGACCACGCTGGACTTGTCAATGGGCACCACCTTGTTGATATCTCCCAGCTGGAGCGCCTTGAAATAGCACAGCCAGGAAGCCCCTGTGGCCAGACCGGACAGGATAAGAAACAGCCAGGTGAGGCCGTCCAGAGCGAAGATCTGCTGCGGCGTCCCCGCCAGGAACACCATCCCCCAGGAGAAAACCAGCACCACAATGGTCCGGATAGCCGTGGCCACAGTGGAATCTGTCTGGCGGATACCGCACTTGGCCAGCACGGCAGTGATCCCCGCGAAAAAAGCTGACCCAAAAGCAAAGGCGATCCACATGTTCCATTCCCCCAATTTTAAAAAGAAAGGGACCTCGAAAGGCCCCCTTCCCTATTTCAGCCGCTTCGCGGCCTTTATCTGATCTCTTTGCTTTCGATCTCCGCCACGGTCTTCTGGATGAACTCGTCCAGAGTCATGGTGCCCAGGTCACCGTCCTTGCGGTGGCGCACGGAGATCACCTTGTCCTCCACGTCCTTGTCGCCCAGAATGACCATGTAAGGCACCTTTTCCATCTGAGCGCTGCGGATCTTGTAGCCGATCTTCTCGTTGCGGTCGTCCAGCTCCACACGCATGCCGCGGTCTTCCAGAGCACGCTTCACTTCATAGGCGTAGTCGAAGTGACGGTCGGCGATGGGCAGCAGCTTCACCTGAGTGGGCGCCAGCCACATGGGGAACGCGCCGGCGTACTTCTCGATGAGCAGAGCCAGGGTCCGCTCGTAGCAGCCGATGGAGGTGCGGTGGATGATGTAGGGATGTTTCTGGCTGCCGTCACGGTCGGTGTACTCCATGCCGAACTTCTCGGCCAGCATCTGGTCGATCTGGATGGTGATGAGGGTATCCTCTTTGCCGAACACGTTCTTGATCTGGATGTCCAGCTTGGGTCCGTAGAAGGCGGCCTCGCCGATACCGATGGAATAGGGGATCTCCAGATGGTCCAGGATCTTCTTCATCACGCCCTGAGCCTCGTCCCACTGCTCGGGAGTGCCGATGTACTTCTCGTTGTCCTTGGGATCCCACTGGGAGAACCGGTAGGATACGTCCTCGTACAGTCCCAGAGTCTTGAGCATGAACACGCACAGCTCCAGGCAGCGCTTGAACTCGTCCTCCAACTGCTCGGGAGTGCACATCAGGTGGCCCTCGGAAATGGTGAACTGCCGCACACGGATCAGGCCGTGCATCTCGCCGCTGGCTTCGTTGCGGAACAGAGTGGAAGTCTCGTTATAACGCAGGGGCAGGTCACGGTAGGAACGCTTCCGGTTCAGGTAAGCCTGATACTGGAAGGGGCAGGTCATGGGACGCAGAGCAAACACGTCCTTGTCCTTCTCCTCGTCACCCAGCACGAACATGCCGTCCTTGTAGTGATCCCAGTGGCCGGAGACCTTGTACAGGTCGCTCTTGGCCATGTAGGGGGTCTTGGTCAGCAGCCAGCCCCTGCGCTGCTCCTCGTCCTCCACGAAACGCTGGAGCAGCTGGACGATCCGGGCGCCCTTGGGCAGCAGGATGGGCAGGCCCTGGCCAATGAGATCGCAGGTGGTGAACAGTTCCAATTCACGGCCCAGCTTATTGTGATCCCGCTTTTTGGCCTCTTCCAGCATTTGCAGGTGCTCTTCCAGCATAGACTGCTTGGGGAAGGAAACGCCGTAGACGCGGGTAAGCATCTTCTTGGTGGCGTCGCCACGCCAGTAGGCGCCGGTGATAGAGGTGAGCTTTACAGCCTTCACCATGCCGGTGCTCATCAGGTGAGGACCAGCGCACAGGTCGGTGAAATCACCCTGACGGTAGAAGCTGATGTTCTCCCCGTTGGCGGCGTGCTCATCGATGAGCTCCTCTTTATATTCCTGGCCTTCCATCAGCTTCTTGGCTTCCTGGGCAGGCAGCTCGAAGCGCTCGATGGGCAAGTTTTCCTTGATGATCTTCTTCATCTCGTCCTCGATCTTGGGCAGATCCTCCGCGGAGATGGGCTGCTGAAGATCGAAATCATAATAGAAGCCGTTGTCCACGGCGGGCCCGATAGAGAACTTCGTGCCGGGATACAGCCGCAGCATGGCCTGAGCCAGAATGTGGGAAGTGGTGTGCCAGTAGGCCCGCTTGCCGTCCTCCACGTCGAACGTGAGGATCTCCAGAGCGCAGTCCTTCTCGATGGGAGTGCGCAGGTCGCAGGCTACCCCGTCGATGCGGGCGGCGCAGGCGGACTTGTACAGTCCCATGCCGATGGACTTAGCCACGTCGGCAGCGGTAACGCCGGATTCAAATTCCTTTACTTGGCCTTTCAGATCGATCTTTACCATGTGAAACTCCTTTCCGCCGGGGAAGCAAAAAACGCCTGCCCCAGCAAACACTCTGGGGCAGGCGTCCGGCAGTTCATTCAGTAACGTATTTTGCCAGGGACCCGCGGTTCCACCCGGATTCAAAGCGCCTCCCATACAGGAGGGCTTCCTCGTTGCGGCCTGTAACGGTGCCATCCGTCGCCCCTTGGGTGGGAGAGTTTTTAAAACTTTCCCGCGTTCGGAGCGCCGCTCAAAGGTGGTGGCCGATCTTCCTCTCCGGACGGCCGCTTTCAGCCAGCGACGGCCGCTCTCTGTTCCGGAACACAGGTGAAAATCAGCTTCCTTTTCATCGCGTTTCTTTTATGGTAAACCAATGATAGCACTTGGGAAAACCCTTGTCAAGAACAAGAAACTTCCATTCCCCACCCTTTCTGTGAATAAAATGTTACAAATTTCTTGACAACTACCACTAGGTAGGGCTAGAATAAAAACAGAGTGCACTAGGCGCTTTTATATATGAATTTCCCTGTTTTTCATCTTTACTTATTTTTTATTGAGTAATTTCTATAAAGATCGCCGGAAACGGACGGTTTTTCTTTCTTTTTCCACAGGCCTTTCTTTCAAAAAGATCACCCTGCCGAAAAAGAAAAAAACAATAAAAAAACGAATAGAGAACGAAACTTTGAAAAAATCATATAGCTCCATGAAGCGGCCCGCTGCACTTCCCAGGGCAAACTACGCTCTGGCTTCCCCTGTTACTTGAAATTAAAAAATAGGAAACGAGGAAAAGGAGGTGCCTGATTGGGCCAAATCGCTGTGTGGCTGTGTATCGTCATCGCCATCCTGGCCGCCGCGGCGGCAGGCGTGATCGCGTTCTTTATGGGCTTCCACTACCGCAAAAACAAGGCCGAAGCCGAGATCGGTTCCGCTGAGCAGGAAGCAAAGCGCATCGTGGGCGACGCCATCAAAAACGCGGAAGCCAAAAAGAAAGAGATCGTTCTGGAAGGCAAAGACGAGCTACACCGCCTGAGAAACGAATCCGAGAAGGAACTTGCCGACCGCCGCAAAGAGATCCAGCATCAGGAAAAGCGGATCCTCCAAAAAGAGGAAAGCCTGGAAAAGAAGCTGGAAAGCATGGAACGCAAGGAAAACCAGATCGACCAGAAAAACAAGAAGGCCGAGGAACGCTTGCAGGAAGCCGAGGCCGTCAAGAAGAGCCAGTTCGACATGTTGGAGAAAATCTCCTCCTTCACTGTGGAACAGGCGAAAGAATACCTGCTGAACAACCTGGAAAACGAGCTGACTCATGAGAAGGCCGTAAAGATCCGGGAATTCGAGCAGCAGACCAAAGAAGAGGCAGACAAGACCGCCCGGGAGATCATCGCCCTGGCCATCCAGCGCTGCGCGGCAGACCATGTGTCTGAAGCCGCCATCAGCGTGGTGCCCCTGCCCAACGACGAGATGAAGGGCCGGATCATCGGCCGAGAAGGTCGGAACATCCGGGCAATTGAGACCCTTACCGGTGTGGATCTGATCATCGACGACACGCCGGAAGCCATCACTCTCTCCAGCTTCGAGCCTGTCCGCCGTGAGGTGGCCCGCATCGCTTTGGAGAAGCTGATCGCCGACGGACGTATTCATCCCACCCGCATCGAGGAGACGGTGGAAAAAGCCCGCCGTGAAGTGGACGCCACCATCAAATCCGAAGGCGAGCGCGCCGTGCTGGAAGTGGGCGTCAACGGCGTCCATCACGAACTGGTGAAGCTGCTGGGCCGTCTGCGCTATCGTACCAGCTACGGCCAGAACGTGCTGAATCACTCTCTGGAAGTGGCCTACCTGTCCGGTATGATGGCCTCCGAACTGGGGCTTGATCCCACAGTGGCTAAGCGGGCCGGTTTGCTCCACGATATCGGCAAGGCTCTGGACCACGAGGTGGAAGGCTCCCATGTGCAGATCGGTGTGGAAGCCGCCCGGAAATACCGGGAGAGCGAGGCTGTCATCCATGCTATCGCCGCTCACCATGGCGACGTGGAAGCCAAGACCGTCATCGCCTGCATCGTTCAGGCAGCCGACGCTATCTCCGCTGCCAGACCTGGCGCCCGCCGGGAAAACCTGGAGAACTATATCAAACGTCTGGAGAAACTGGAAGAAGTTGCCTCCTCCTTTGATGGAGTGGACAGCTGCTATGCCATCCAGGCAGGTCGTGAGATCCGCATCATGGTGAAGCCGGAGAAGATCAACGACGAAAAAATGACCCTGCTGGCCCGGGAGATCTGCAAGAAGATTGAAGCGGATCTGGACTATCCCGGTCAGATCAAGGTGAACATGATCCGTGAGAGCCGCGCAGTGGACTATGCGAAATAAAAATGGCAGAGATAGGAGAGGTCCCCAATGAAAGAAAAATTGGAAACTCTTTTTGGAAACTTTGGTTGCGCCTTGTACTATCTCAGCGCCCTACTTCTGACTGCTATTCCTTTTATTTTGATTGACTGCCCGGCCTGGCTTGCCGGCCTTCTCATTACTGCTTCTGCAGCGATTCCGTATATTGGCATAGTTATTCAAATTGCCGTCTGGATATGGGGTCTTGTCGTTGCCATTTCGTTACCAACTGACTTTTGGGTTATCGTGTTTTATATCGGCTTTTTCCTATTTATAGTTTCGACGATAGTTCCTGCGATCTTATCTTTGCTCCCAGATCGGAAACGTAAAACCGAAGTCAAAGAGGGCAACGGTTCATTCGCCCCGGGCGTGTACAATCGCACCGGCGAGGCTTTCAACCACCCCGTTGATTATCTGGCAGATAGTGTACCCGAAGAGGAGCTAGAAGAAGACCAGGAAGAAGAAACACAAGCGAAGGCCGAATATAAACCAGTGCAAAAAGTAAAAGTCTATCGACGGGAAAAGCATTAACAGAAACCGTTCTTCACCTTCTACGTGGTGTTAACACGGTTGGGGGCGCATGCAAATGCGTCCCTTTGCTTATCAACAGCAACTAATTGTTCAATAGGAGATGGTATTCTGAACATCCTGTGCATCGGCGACGTGGTGGGCAGCATCGGCTGCCAGTTCCTGCGCAGCCGCCTGCCCGCTTTGAAAAAGACCAAGGCCATTGACCTGGTCATCGCCAACGGGGAGAACTCCGCCGACGGCAACGGCATCACCCCGGCTTCGGCGGAATACCTGCTGGACAGCGGGGTGGACGTGATCACCACAGGCAATCACAGCTTCCGCCGGCGGGAGTGCTATGATTTTTACGACTCCTGCGAGACTCTGCTCCGCCCGGCCAACTATCCGGCAGGAGCCCCCGGCAAAGGTATGTGCGTGGTGGATATGGGCCGAGTCCAAGTGGCGGTGATCAACCTGATGGGCACCGTCTACCTGGAAAGCCTGCCCTGCCCCTTCGAAACCTTGGAGAAGCTGCTGAAAACTCCGGACCTTCCCAAACTGTGTGTGGTGGATTTCCACGCGGAGGCAACTGGGGAAAAACGGGCCATGGGCTTTTTCGCCGACGGCCGGGTGACTGCTCTGTTCGGTACCCACACCCATGTGCAGACCGCGGATGAGACTGTCCTCCCTCATGGCACCGGCTATCTCACGGACGCAGGCATGACCGGGGTCATCGACTCGGTGCTGGGGGTGAAACCAGAGATCATCATTGGGAAGCTCCGCTCCAAAATGCCTGCCCGATTCGACTGGGCCAAGGGCCCCTGCAAAATGGACTGCGTCCTTTTCTCCGCTGATGAACGCACCGGCCTGTGCACCGGGGTGGAGCGATTGTCTCTCACTTAAAACTATTTTCAAAAAAATTGTTCTGAGTCGGGAAGACCTTTTCAGGCTGCGCGTTTCTGTTTTTATCGGATCTCAACTTTCTTTTGCTTTCTCCTCAGCTCTTGCTATAATGTAGGCATAAAAGGGTCTGTTGATATGAAAAAAGGAGTAAGAACCATGAAAAAGAATGGTACCCTGGAGAAAATAAGATGGAAAGCCGCTCTCGTCCTCTGTCTTGCGGTAGCGCTGTGGCTCTTGACTGGCTGCGATCATGGCACACCGTCTGCTTCTCCCGTGTCCTCAAACTCCCCTTGCAGCTTTGATTCAGCTATGATCCGATCCGTGAAACTGAAAGACAACTCCAGTATGGATTACAGGGTTACAGAAAGTCGAAGAGAAATCCAAACCATTACGGACATCCTCAACGGGTTCACCTATACCTCCTCTCAGGAGATGGAAGATACCCCCTATCCTCCGCGCTACTCCCTGACTATCTATACCGACGATTGGACTTACCGCTGTTCTTTCGACCAAAATGTCCTATATATTTTCCACGAGGATAGCGTGGTCCAATACACCGGGGAGGAAGGCTGCCTTCAAGAATTGGCAGACCTCGTCTGTGAGAAGTGGCACACCCTGTTCTCCATCGACCCGGAGGACGTAAGCAGCTTGGGAGTGATGGGGTCCGGCTTCATGATCGAAGACCGGGAGATCGTGGAGGAGGTTGTTTCCGCCTTAAACAGCTTCACTTACCGGGAAGTAACCACCAACGAACCGGAGGACTCTGGCTCATTCTTTACCATGGGGCTGCTAGGACCTGAGGGAGGCTCCGCCCAGGCTCTGGGCTTTGCCATGGGGACCTATTACCTTCGGGTTGAGCAGGGAGACCAGTTCGTCTACTATCTGGGAGAAGAGGGTCATTTTCTCGAAGTCCAAAAGCTGCTGAAAAACGCCCCAGCTCCCACAAAGTCTCCTACACAGGCAAAAGCTCCTTAACTCATCCGACAGCGGGTAAGACGCCCCTTTTTTTCCAAAATTCATCGGCCCGTTTTCTCCTGTTTTTCAGAAAACCCCCAACAATGATTGTATTTTTCAATTTTTTGTGTTAAACTAGTTAAAAACTATGACATCGACCTCGTGAAGGATGTGTTACCCGTGATTTTAGGTTCTCAACTGAAAAACGCGATCATCTCCGGTTCAAACAATATTTCCAAGTATAAAAAACAAGTTAACGAGCTGAACATTTTCCCCGTACCCGACGGCGACACTGGCACCAATATGTCCATGACCATCGGCGCCGCCGCGGAGGAAATGAAGAAGCTTGACGACTCTGCCAACGCCTCTCAGGTGGCTAAGAAGGCTGCCTCCTCTATGCTGCGAGGCGCCCGTGGCAACTCCGGCGTCATTCTGTCCTTGCTGTTCCGGGGCATCTCCAAGGGCCTGGAAGACAAGGAGGAGATCTCCGCTGAAGATCTGGTGACCGCGTTGGAGCTGGGCGTGGACGAAGCCTACAAAGCTGTGATGAAGCCCACCGAGGGCACCATCCTCACCGTGGCCCGTGTGGGCGCGGAGCGGGGCCGTGAAGCCCTGGAACTGGGCAGCGATCCCGTACAGGTGTGGGACGCTGTCTGCATGGGCGCGGCCGACGCTTTGGAGGACACTCCCAACCTTTTGCCCGTATTGAAGAAAGCTGGCGTAGTGGACGCCGGTGGCCAGGGCCTTTGCCTGATCTTTGAGGGTATGCTCAGTGTGTTCCGCAGCGGCATTGTGCTGGAATGTGGTCTCACTGAAGAGGAGAAGGCTGAGGAGACTGCGGAGTTCTTCCGGAACGTTGCGGCAGAATTCGACAGCGAGATCAACTTCACCTACTGCACCGAGTTCATCGTTGGACGGGACCCGGAGGTCCAGAAGGATCCTCTGGAACTGCGTCTGTTCCTGGAAACCATCGGTGACTGCGTGGTTGTGGTGGACGATGACGAGATCATCAAAACTCACGTGCATACAGAAAACCCCGGTGACGCACTGCAGGCTGCTCTCCAATATGGTCAGCTGCTCACCGTGAAGATCGAGAACATGAAGGAACAGCACCGCAAGGCCGCTGAGGAAAACGAGGCAGCTAAGGCCGCTCAGCAGCCCGCCAAAGAGGAGCGCAAGCCTCTGGAGCCTCAGGAACCCACTGAGGAAGTGGGCTTCATCTCCGTGGCAGCTGGCCAGGGATTGCAGGAACTGTTCCAGGATCTGGGCTGTGCCAATGTGGTCAGCGGCGGCCAGACCATGAACCCCAGCACCGAAGACCTGCTGGAAGCCGTGCTTGCCACTCCTGCCAAAAAGGTTTTCGTGCTGCCCAACAACAAGAATATCCTTATGGCCGCAGAGCAGACCGTGCCTTTGGCTACCGACCGGGAAGTGATCGTCATCCCCACCCGGACGATTCCCCAGGGACTTTCCGCCATGCTGGCCTTTGATCCTGATTCCGATGCCGACGCCAACAAGGAAGCCATGCTGGAAGCTGCTTCCAACGTGGACACCGGACTGGTGACCTTTGCTGCTCGGGATTCCGAGTATGATGGCCACACCATTCGTCATGGCGACATTTTGGGCCTGAAGAACGGCAAACTGGAATACATCGAGAAAGATCCTGTTGCCGCTTGCGTCCGTGTGACCCGGTCCTTCGCTTCCAAGCATACCTCCTTTGTCACCCTGATCTACGGCGAAGGCGTGTCTCAGGAGCAGGCGGAAGAGGCCAAGCGGATTTTGGAGAACAAGCTCCATTCCGATGTGGAGATCACTCTGGTCAACGGCGGCCAGCCTGTATATTACTTCATCATCTCCGTAGAATGACCAGCGTGACGCTGGACTCATGTCGCGCCTTGGGCGGCGGGCTTTTAGCCCGCGCTGTGAAAGACGTTAACGCGCGTCCGCGGGGATAGGGTTCGGTGAAAAGTTAACGTCTACTTTTCTTGTGACGCTGGACCCATGTCGCGCCTTGGACGGAGGGCTTTTAGCCCGCGCCGTGAAAGGCATCAATGCGCGTCCGCGAGGGTAGACTTTATGGAAGTCTTTTCCCGCAGCGCGGGGCCCGTGCAGTCCTTGAGAAACGAAAGAAACCACAGAATAGAGCTTTACCCAGGAACCTTTCTTTCAGGAAAGGTTCCTTTTTGTAGAGGGGACATTTATGAAACTGTATATCGTGGGGCCCGTAGCAAGTGGGAAATCCACTTTGGCCCGTCAGCTTTCCCAGCTCACTGGGACGCCCTGTTTTCACCTGGATGAGATCGTCCACGCTAAAGATCCCACTAACCCACAGGGGAACCGAAAACGTTCGGTTCAGGAACGGGACGAGCTGTTTCATGCCATCCTGGCAAAAGACAGCTACATCATGGAGGACACAGGCCGCTCCTGTTTTTTAGAGGGCATGGAGCAGGCAGACAGCGTGGTGCTGTTGGACGTCTCCCCTATCCTGCGGCGGAAACGAGTGGTGACTCGATGGCTGCGGCAGCGCCTGGGGCTGGAATCTTGCTCTTATCGCCCCAGCGTTTCCATGCTGCGGGATATGTTCCTCTGGAGCAGAAACTATGAGACTGGCGCAGACGGCACCCGAGCACGGGCAGAGCAATTCTCCCAAAAGTTGACCATTCTCCGCAGCCGGAGAGAAATAACCGCGTTTTTGCGCTCCTGCTCCCAGAAAAAGGAATGATCCTTTGCCTTGCACAGAAGCAATCCCCCTCTAAAAATCTGAGGCGCGGGAGGAGCTTTCTTCCCTTCTACCGGGCTGATAACGCGATTTAAAAGTTCTTTGGTTCTTTGCCCTGCACAGAAGCAATCTCTCTCTAAAAACCTGCGGCGCGGAGGAGCTTGTTTTCCTTCCACTTAGCGAATACCGTGACTTAAAAGTTCTTTGGTTCTTTCTTTCAAGAAAGAACAGAAAGGAGGCACGCCATGGCATCCCTGTTTGAACGGGACATCGAGACCTTGAAGGGCGTCGGCGAAAAACGGAAAAAGCTCTTTGAGAAACTAGGCGTCCCCACAGTGGGGGATTTGCTGCGGCTGTACCCCCGCACCTACGAGGATTGGAGCCTTCACACCCTCATTCGGGAAACTACACTGAACGAAGTGGCCGTGGTGAAAGCCCAGGTACTCCACCGGCCTACGGAAACTCGGATCCGTGGCGGCAAACTGCTATACAAGACCATCGTCACTGATGGAGACTCGGATCTGGTCCTCACTTTCTTCAACAATAAGTACATCCCCAGCCTGCTGAAGGAGGGAGAAACCTATCTGTTCCGGGGCAAGGTCACTGGTACCCTCCTGAAACGAGAAATGGTCTCCCCCGAATTCCTCCCGGAAGCCAAAGAGCTGGCTATCCAACCTGTGTACCCCGCCACAGCAGGATTGTCCTCCCGGCAGATAGCCGCGGCGGCGCAAAACGCTCTCGCCCTGCTGCCGGAGCAACTCCATGACCCGCTGCCAGACAAGTTGCGGGAACAGTATCATCTGTGTACCCTGCGGTACGCCTTGGAGACCATCCACTTCCCCAAGACCCCGGAGGAGCTGGCTACCGCCCGGTTCCGGCTGACCTTTGAGGAATTCCTGGTATTGCAGCTGGGGCTTTTGCAAATCAAAAGCGGGCGGAAGCAGGAAAATCTCCACCCCATCCCCAACCGTTTCCCAGAGGAATTCGCGGAGCTGCTGCCCTTCTCCCTCACCGGAGCCCAGCGGCGGGCCATCACTGAGTCCGTCCAGGATATGGCGGGAGAGTCCCCCATGAACCGGCTGATCCAAGGCGACGTGGGCAGCGGCAAGACTGCCGTGGCTGCCGCCCTGTGCTGGAGCGTGATCCAAAACGGGATGCAGGCGGCTCTCATGGCTCCCACGGAGATCTTGGCGGCTCAGCATTACCACTCTTTGAACGCCCTGCTGGAGCCTGCCCACATCACCTGCGCATTGCTCACCGGCTCCGTAAAGACGGCGGAGAAGAAAAAAATCTACCAGGCTCTCAGCGACGGACGCATCCAACTGGTCATCGGTACCCACGCTCTGATCGGGGATAAGGTAGAATTTCAAAACCTGGGCTTGGTCATCACCGACGAACAGCACCGGTTCGGAGTGGGCCAGCGGTCTGCTCTGGCGAAAAAAGGGGCGTCCCCCCATTTGCTGGTGATGAGCGCCACCCCCATCCCCCGTACTTTGGCCCTGATGGTCTACGGGGACTTGGACATCTCCGTGCTGGACGAGCTTCCTCCCGGCCGGCAGAAGATCGAGACATACCTGATCGACTCCGCAAAGCGGAAACGGGCCTTTGGCTACGTGCAGAAACATCTGGATCAGGGACGGCAAGGGTATCTCATCTGCCCTCTCATTGAAGAGGACGAAAGCGGTATGATGAGCGTCCTGCAATACGGGGAAACAGTGCGGGAAGCCTTCCCCAACGCCACAGTAGGGGTGCTTCACGGGAAGATGAAACCCGCTGAGAAAGAGCAGGTCATGGAGGACTTCTCCCAGGGCAAGACCCAGCTTCTGGTATCCACCACTGTGGTGGAGGTAGGAGTGGACGTGCCCAATGCGGTGATCATGGTCATCGAGAACGCGGAACGCTACGGTCTTTCCCAGCTTCACCAGCTGCGGGGGAGAATCGGCCGGGGAAAATATCTCTCCACCTGCATCCTCATCACCGATGCGGAAAACGAGGATACTCTCAAACGGCTGAAGCTGTTCCGGGACACCAGCGACGGCTTCAAGATCGCCGAGGCGGACTTGAAACTGCGAGGCCCGGGCGACTTTTTCGGCCAGCGGCAGCACGGCCTCCCTCAGCTGAAGATCGCCGACATGACCACCGACATGGAGGTTCTCCGTCAGGCCCAGGGCTGTGCTAAGGAATTGTTTTCCACAAAAGCCCTGGAAAAAGAGGAATACCGGGGGCTGCGGGGAGAGATCCGGCGCTTGTTCACTAAAGCAGGCGGCGAAGGTGTGGTGCTTTAGCACAGAACACTATATTCTCACAAATACAATCATTATTTTTATCTATATTGAAAAGCCCGGCAGGATGTGCTACTCTTAGGATGTAGAAGTGTCACATTCTGACCGGGCTTTCTTTCAATACGGCCCCTTGGTGCTGTGAAAGGAAGTCCCCCGCTGAGAGGAGGGAGATTTATGCCAGCCCTTTGGCCCACCCCGTCCGATTGGTCCACCCAATCACGATTTCTGGATCTTAAAAATCTTTTTTCCACCCGGCGCGTCTTTCTTGTGCTGGGACTCCTGGTGCTGGTTTTGGCACTGGTGCTGGCGCTCATTTTGGTCCCGCCATACCTTCAATCCCTGGGACAGGGAACCGTGGATAACGTTCAGATGAACATCCTGGTGGACAATCCGGGACAGCTGGACACCTCTCAGGAGTACCCCAAGACCTGGGAAGTAGAGATAGCCATGGAACAGGTAAAAAACAAATTCCAAGTGGAATTTCGCCACTGCGACCTGGAATCCCTCACCTATGACAAAGCCTATTCCGATCAGCTTCGGCCCCAGCTGACGGAGCTGTACAAGGATCAGCTTTACGGGGAAGACGTGTTTCTCATCACGGCTGCCTTCACCACCGGAGACAAGGAGGTTCCTCAGGGGCTGGAGCCCAACACCACCTACGAGGACTATCAATGGGTGATTGGCGATGCCAAAGACGCCCATACCAACATCAGCATCGTGGATCACGGTTTTCTGCTGTAATGCTGCCTTTCCAGGTTTCCAAAAGGGAACGACCTGGATCCATCTCCGGAAAACTGACCTGATATAACGCGAAAGGGACTGCCCCACTACGGGACAGTCCCTTTTTCATCCATGAAAAGGCCTCTTTTGAGCCGTTTTTACAGATCCCTATGCTTGCGCACCCGCCGCAGCTGTTTCTGCTTCCGGCGGTACAAAAAGATCAAGATCACATAGATCAGCACCAGAGCCAGAATCACGCCCATGATGATGAGGAACCAAGGCGAAGTGAGCACCGAGCTTCCCTGACTGAGAAAAGAGAGCATCTCACTGCGGGAAACAGATTCTGCAGCCACCAGCGGAACTGTGGCAATGGCCTCCCCCGCGTAACTCATGGTAGCCGTTCCCACCTGTTCCCCACGCTCTATGGGCGCTTGGACACTTTCCGGCACGTCGGTCTTCACAATGATGCTGGAAGCGTCTACATTCTTGGGAAGCATCACAGATACGTTTTCCCCAGCCACCAGTTGGAGCGTGTCCTGCTGCCAGGCGTATTCCAACGGCACATCTGCCAGGATATCCCCTTGAGCCGCTACGGTACGTATCTCTAGGTTCAGGAAAGCCCATCGGAACAAACTGGCGGCGTCCAGCATTTCCCCGTGCACATCACTGTCTACGGAAGGACATCCCAGACAGGCCACCACATAGGTGTAACCTTCATAAGTGGCCGACGCCACGATACAATAGCCGGCCTGGTCATGAGAACCGGTCTTGATACCCGTGGCATAACGATAATAATAAGATCCGTCCTCGGCGTAGTTGGTCAGCAGTTTGTTGGTGGTATTGGCAGTCTTTTCCTTTTCCGGATGACCTTTGGGGTAATAATTGTATGCCGTGGTGCCAGTGATCTCCGTAAACAGGGGCAGACTCATGGCGTACTTGGTAATGGTCACCATGTCTCTGGCTGAGGAGTAATGGTTTTCATTGTGGAGCCCGTGAGGGTTAGTGAAGTGGGTATTGGTACAGCCCAGCTCCGCCGCCTTCTCGTTCATCAGCTGAACGAAATAGCTCCTGCCTGTATAATCGGTGGGATCGAACTCCTCGCTGGTTTCGGTGGAATCCGTGGAGCTGCCGCCCTCACTGGAAGAAGTATCCGTGGAAGCCGACACCGCTTCCGGATCGTCATTGGCAGCGCTCTCTCCGGAAGAAGCGCTTTCCTCCCCTGAAGAAGAACTCTCCTCTGTGGAGGAAGTTTCCTCCTGGCCGATCTGCCCGGTGGCGTAAAGCTCGTCCACATATTTGGCCAGAGTCAGGGCGGCGTTGTTGCCGGAAGGCACCATCATCAGGTAGAGCATCTGCTCTCCGGTAAAGGTGTCCCCCACATCGAAATCCGCCAAAGAACTGCCTGTGCCCACCAGCTCATCCGCAACGCTTTGAGGAATGGTGATCTCTGTGTTCTCGATATTGGGAATGTTCTCGTAGGCCACGATATAGGACATGATCTTGGTCAGAGACGCCATGGGGAGCTGCTCGTCAGCGTTCTCCGAATAGACCACCGTGTCAGTGTCCAGATTGAGCATGAGATAAGCCTTACAATAAGGGCCGTAAGGATTGTTGTCCTTGTCGTTGTCCCATCCATAATCGAATCCCTCCGCGGAGGCGCTCACACCCCAGCTTACAGCCAGGCATACTACCGCCAGCAATGACGCGGCGATCCTTTTCAGTCGCTTCATAGATGATCCTTTCCGCCCTTTCCCTGGAAAAGGCCAAGCTGATTTTCCCGTTTCCAAATCCTTGGGGACCTGTGCCCCTACCCTTTTTCCTCTTTCTGTGTTACAATAAAACAAATGTATCCTTCCCGGCAAGGGACTGCTTTCCGTCTTTTTCGGGGAGGAACAAGGCACGCCTATGCAAGCGTGCCACCATAGTTTTCAAAGGTTTACCATAACAGTTATCCTGTTTATTTTACCTTATTTCACAGAAAAAGAAAAGCCCGTATTTCTAAATTAATTCTGACAAAGGAGACCCTTTATGAAGCTGCTGCACACCTCTGACTGGCATTTGGGAAGGATGCTCTACGGCCGCAGTCTGCTGGAAGATCAGCGGTGGTTCCTGGAACAGGTGTTTCTGCCCCAGGTGGAACGGGAGCGCCCTGCCTGCGTGATCCTGGCCGGAGACGTGTACGACCGGCAGATCGCCCCCACCGAGGCTATCCGTCTGTTTGACACGGTCCTCAACTCCCTGATGAACCTGGGGACCAAGGTGTGCGTCATTGCCGGGAACCATGACGGCGCCGACCGCATGGCGCTGCTCAAAACCGCTCTCCGTCGGAATGGGGTGTACTTTGCCACGGAACTCTCCGACGCTCTGGATCCGGTGGTTCTGGAAGAGGACGGACAAACCTTGCAGTTGTTTCTTCTCCCTTATTTCGACACCTCCCAGGCCCGGGATTTCCTGAAGGACGACTCTCTCCGAGGAGAGGGCGCCTGCGCCCAGGCCATGATCGAAAAGCTGCTGCCTTTGTTTCTCCCGGGAGCGGGCCATGTACTGGTGTCCCACTGCTTCGCGGCAGGAAGCCAGACCTCCGACTCGGAAAGCGCTCTTTTCGTGGGAGGCAGCGGCCAGGTGCCCACCTCCCTGTTCGATCCCTTTGACTACGCTGCTTTGGGCCATCTCCATGGACCTCAGCGGGCAGGGGAAAAAGGCCGGTATTCCGGGTCTCCCCTAAAATATTCCGTAGACGAGGAACACCAGAAAATGGGGATCGTCCAACTGGAATGGACCGACACGGAGATGCTTTCAGAGTTCATCCCCTGTACTCCCCTGCGAGACGTGCGGCGGGTGGAAGGACTCTTTGAGGACCTGCTGCGGGAAGGCCAAAATACCCCCTGTCAGGATTACGTGGAACTGGTGCTCACAGACGACGCCCCGGTGATGCTGGCAGCGGAACGGCTGCGGCCTTTCTATCCCAATCTGCTCTCTGTGAGCAACCCCTGGATGGCCCAGGGCGTCACAGGAGAACGAGCCGCACGGCTGAAGGGGCAGGACGAGCTGACGGTATTCACCTCCTTCCTCAAGGAGGTGTGCCAAACCGAAGCAGGCCCTGAGGATCTGGAATTGTTCCGGGAAGTACTGGAAAGCCTTCAGTCCCAGGGATGACCTGGCCCCATCACACGGAGAAAGGAGGACGCCGGGATGCGTCCCTTGCGTTTGCTGTTACAGGCCTTCGGGCCCTATCTGGAAAAGACGGAACTGAACCTCACCCAGTTTGACGAAACGGGACTGTTCCTCATCACCGGCCCCACAGGAGGTGGAAAGACTTCCCTGCTGGACGCCATGTGTTTTGCCCTGTACTGCAAAGCCACCGGCGGCAAACGGAGCTTCGGAGGCATGCGCTGCATGAGCGCTCCGGAAGAGCTGCCCACCCTGGTGGAGTTCGATTTCTCCCTGCAAGGAGAGACCTACCGTTTCCGCCGCAGCCAGTTCACCCACATCAACCGGAACACCAAGGTACCAGAACTGCGGGAGACCCACGAATGCTTCCGCCTGGAAAAGGGAGAGTTCCGACTTTTGGAAAGCGGCAGTGAAAGCGCTGTCCGCCGCCGGGCGGAAGAACTGCTCCACCTCACCTGCGAGCAGTTTTCCCAGGTGATCGTCCTGCCTCAGGGGGAATTCCTCCGTCTGCTGCGAGCCAATTCCAACGACAAAGGGGAAATGCTCAAAACCCTGTTTTCCGCCGGAGTGTGGCGCTCCGTGACGGACCGTTTCCACCAGCGGGAACGGGAATTGGAGGATAAATCGAGACAGTCCTTGGCCCTGCGCAGCTCCCTGCTGCAAAAGGAAGGAGTGGAAACCACCCAAGCGTTGGAGGAAAAGGCGGAAGCTCTTTCGCAGAAGGAAGAAGTTCTTCGAAAGGAAAGCGTCGCCGGAGCGGAAACTCTGGAAAAAGAGGAAACATTACTCCAAGCCGCCGAAGAATACTTCCGACGGGCCAAAGTCCGGGAGGAAGCCGACCAAGCCTTCCAGAAAGCCCAAGTCGCCTGGACAGAGCTGGAACGTCTTGCCCCTCAACTGGAACAGAAGCGCTCCCAGGCCCAAGCGCTCCGGGAGCAGGCTGTGACTCTGGCCCAGGAAAGCGCCCAACTGAAAGAACGGCGAGAACAGCTGATCCAAGCCCAAAACGCTCAGGAGCAGGCGGCCGTCGCCCGGAAACAGGCCTTGGAGCAGCAGAACCTCCTGGAAACACTGAAACAACAGGAGGCTATTCTTTCCCAGCGCATGGAAAAGGGCAACGCCTTTTTAAAGACCTGCGAGGAGGCCGCTGCTCAGCTCCCCGCCTTGCTGGAACGACGGCAGGCCCTGGAAAAGCTGGCCGCTGCCTGGGAGGAGCTTTCCCATCGCGAAAATCGGCTCCGTGAAGGGGAAGCGGCGCTGTCCGCCAGTCGGAAAACCGCCCATCAAAAACAACTCCTCCTGGAGACCGTGACCCAGCGACTGGAACGCCAGGAAGCTCTCCTGCGGCAGAACGCCGCCTTGGATCTTGCCCACACTTTGGAGAAGGGAAAACCCTGTCCGGTGTGCGGGTCCTTGTCCCACCCCTCCCCCGCCCAAGGACAGGAAGCCCTGTTAGACCCCCAGCAAATCGACGCCTTGCGGGAAGAAGAAAAAGCTGCCCGCAAAGCCCACACGGATGCCGCCGCTCTGGCCGGTGCCCGAGAACGGGAAGCCACTCAGGCAGCGGAAAGCGTCCGGGAGCAGCAGGTCCTCTGCCAGGAAACGGGTGCCCCCCTAGGCGGCCCCACCCGTGAGGAGACCTCCCGCCTGCTCCAAGAAGCTGCCGCAGCAACAGACACCGCTAAAAGCGCTGCCGCCCGTCTGGAAGCCGCCAAGGAAAAACTCCGGGCCCTAGGAGAAGAACGAGAGGACTGCCAGAAAAAGGAAAGCACCTTGCGAGAGCGTCTATCCGCCCTCACCGCTCAGGGAGAGGAGTTGGAACGGCGTGCCAAGGAAGCCCAAACCGCCTGCGCCGGGCTGGATCTGAACGCTCTGGAAGGGGCTATCCTCCAGAAAAAAAGAGACTATGAAGCTCGCGAAAAAAACGCCGCCCAGCTCTTGAGAGAAGCCCAGGAAGGAGACGCTCAGCGGGAGCGGGCGAAAACCGCCCTGGCAATGTCCAAGGAAACTCTGGACAAGGCAGAAGCTCAGTGGAAAGCCTGTCCTGCTCCTTGGGAAACAGCCCCGGATTTAGAACCTTTGCGGCAGCGGTGTCAGACTCTTCGTCAGGAAAATCTGGCCCGCCGGGAGGAACTTGGAAAAACTTCCAGCGCCCTTCACTCTTTAAAAACAACTCTGGAGGAGATCAAGCGCCTGGACGGAGAGTTGGGCAGTGTGGAGAGTCAGCTATCCCGGGTAGCCCGGCTGTCCAAGTCTCTCTCCGGCTCCAACCCGTTGAAGATGCCCATCCTCCAGTACGTGCTCAGCGTGATGCTGGACGAGGTCCTGGTCAGCGCTAACCGGTTCTTCTCCACCCTCAGCCGGGGACGTTACGCTCTGCGATTGAAAGAGGGTCCCGCCAGCCGGGGCTATGGGGGTCTGGATCTGGAAGTGCTGGACGGCAGCTCCATGCTGCCCCGCTCCATCGAGACACTTTCCGGCGGGGAACAGTTCTTGGCTTCCCTATCTTTGGCCTTCGGCCTCTCCGACGTGGTCCAGAACCACTCCGGAGCGGTGCGGCTGGACTCCCTGTTCATCGACGAGGGCTTTGGTTCCCTGGACGGGGAGACCCTGGACACCGCCATGAAAGCCCTTGCCATGCTCCAAAACAGCGGCCGGCTCATCGGAATCATTTCCCACGTGTCGGAGCTGAAAAACCGTATTCCCTGCCGGGTGGAAGTCACCCGTGACTCCGCCGGTTTTTCCCACGCAGCTATCCGGCTGTAAATCTTCCATAGAAAGGACGGTCACCCATGAAAGTCACCTTTATTCTCCATAGCTCCTACTTTGTGGAGCTGGATCACTGCTGTTTGCTGTTCGACTATTACCAGGGGGAGCTTCCTCCCATTGAAAAGCCCTTGTACGTATTCGCCAGCCACAGCCACGGAGACCACTTCTCCCCGGATATTTTCCAGCTGGCTCAGCCTGGAAAAGAGGTCCACTATCTGCTCTCCGATGACATCTCTCCCCGCCAGGTGCCCCCGGAACTGAAAGAACAGGTCACCTTTGTGGCGCCCCATCTGTTCTACCAGGTAGGAGATGTAAAGGTAGCCACCTTGCGTTCCACCGATATGGGCGTGGCCTTCCTGGTGCAGTGCGAGGAAAAACGGATCTACCACGCCGGGGATCTGAATTGTTGGGTGTGGGACGGCGCTCCCCGGTTCCAAAACGACCAGATGACCGCTCAGTATAAGCAAGAACTGAGCCTGCTCTCTGGGGGAAAGACCATCGACGTAGCCTTCGTGCCTCTGGACCCCCGCCAGGAAGCGGATTTCGACCTGGGCATGAAGTATTTCTTCGAGGCCGCCGGGGCGGAGTATGTATTCCCCATGCACATGTGGGGGGATTACAGCGTGGTGCCCTTGTTCAAATCCACCCCTACCTATCGGGAATACGCCAAACATGTGATGGACGTTTCCAAGCCGGGCCAAGTATTCGAAATTTTCACTAAACAAGAAACGAATGGAGAGACAGTATGAAATTTTGCTTTAATCACAACAACCTGAACGTATTGGATCTGGAAAGCTCCATTGCTTTTTACGAGAAAGCCCTAGGGCTTCAGGTAGAAAAGCGCACAAAATCCCCGGACGGAAGTTTTGAGTTGGTCTTCTTAGGAGATGGCTCCACTTCTCACAAGCTGGAACTGACCTGGCTGCGGGACCGCAAAGAACCCTACAATCTGGGAGATAATGAAATCCATTTGTGTTTCACCGTGGATGATTACCAAGCTGCTCATAACCTCCACAAGGATATGGGCTGTATCTGTTACGAAAACGACGCCATGGGCTTGTATTTTATCAACGATCCAGACGGCTATTGGACGGAGATCGTCCCTGTAAGGTAAGAGAAAAAACAAAAGAGCCAGTCTCCTTTCAACAGGAAACTGGCTCTTTTTTAGCGCATATGGCGGGGAGTGTATTTGCCTCCTCTGCTGCGGCGTTCCACAACCGGGGGAACAGGAACCTGTTCCTCCTCTTGAGGCACAGCAGCAGTCTCTTCCTGGACAGCCACTTCTTCCACAGGGACGGGTTCTTCCGCCAGTTGGGGGGTGATCTCCCGGGCCTTTCGAGGCGGCGTCATGTGAAGCAGCCGGGCCAAAGTCTGACCTTTTGGCAGCATCACAACGTCGTCATAACTCACTCCGTGGAACACCACTACGCACACCGCGTACACCAAGATAGCAACAGCAATAGCGGGCAGCACAGCCACCTTAGGACTGATGACCAAGGCCAGGACCCAATACACGCCGTAGCTCACTCCGCCCATAACGGCGGCAGAAAGCACCAAAGGCAGAGCGGTCTTTATCACGCTGTCCATATGGGGAAGGCTGGTGCGGATGGCGATCAGGTTCAGCACCACCATCACCACATAGGACACCACTGTGCTGATGGCGGAACCCATGGCCGCCACTTCAGGAATGCCAATCAGGACATAAGAAAGTATGATCTTGATGATACCGCCCACGGCCATATTCACCACCGGACGGGTAGCCCGTCCAAAGGACTGCAAGATGGCGTTGGTGGTAAAGAGCATGCCGCTGAAAGCGATAGCAAGGCTGAGCATGGTCAGCAAAGGCGCGGCGCTCTGAGCCACTTCGGGCTGGTTGTACAGCAGGAGCTGGCAGATAGGCTCCGCGAAAACGGCCATACCCACCGAAGAGGGAATGCCGATGAGCAGAGTCACACGCAGTGCCGTGGAGGAGATCCGGTCCACCTGATGCTTGTCCTTGGCAGCAATAGCGCCGGACAGAATGGGCAGCAGGCTTGTGGAAATGGGCACCACAAAAGCGCCGGGCAGATCGAAGAATTTCCGGGCATGACCCAGAGTGCCGTTCCACCAGTCGGCCTGTTCCTGGGTGAACATGGCGGCTTCCTGCAAACGGTTCATCAGAATAGCTCCGTCCACGGTGTCAAGCAGACTCAAAAAACAGGAACCGATGGTGATAGGCACCGCGAAACGCACTAGGCTCAGAAGCATCTCATGACGAGAGACCAAAGGAGGCTCGTCACTGTCCGCCTGAAGTCTGTCCCGGCGGCTTTGGAACATCTTGAACAGCAGAAGGTAAATGGCTCCCAGAGCAGCGCTGACAGACACACCGATAATGGCGCCCACTGCCGCCCAGCGGTCCGGGTCCACCTTTACGTTGCGGATGATATAGAAGGCCAGGCCCACGCCGATGATCACCTTGGTCACAGCCTCGATGGTCTGAGACGTGGCGGTGGGGATCATGTTGGAACGTCCCTGGAAATACCCTCTCAAGGAGGACTCAATGGAGATGAAGAACAGGGTGGAGGCCAAAGCCATAATGGCGAAGTTGGATTCCGGACTGCTGTACCACACAGCGATCTGATCCGCGCCGAAAAACATGACAAGGCAGCCGAACAGTCCCAGGAAAAAGAACAGCCAGAAGGCCACGGAAAACACCTGATCCGCTTCCCGGCGATGGCCCTGGGAAAACGCGGTGCCTACCATGCGAGACACAGCGATGGGCAGTCCCGCCGTGGACAGCATGAGGAACAGTCCGAAAATATTGTAGGCGATGTAGAAATGGGACATGCCTTCCGGGTCGATGAAATTCGCCAAGGGGATGGAGAAAAGCAGCCCCAGCAGCTTGACGATCAAGGTGGAGGCGGAAAGGATGGCCGCCCCTTTCATAAAGCTCTGTTTTTTGTCCTGCGCCATAGATACTCCCTGGAAAGAAATGGCGCGCCTCTGGAAGGAAGCGCCGCCGTATTTTGAAAGTTATATTTTTTCTATTTTACCCCAAAGATTGGAAAAGGTCAACGCCTTCCCGTTTTTTCCCTTTCATCCACCCTTTCGGTCAGCCGGTGACAAGTTCCCCCACCAGGGGAAAATACCCCTTGAACGCGGAAGGCAGAGCGTAGGTTTCCCGCAGATCCCCAGCCCCGGCCCAGGTGAATCCTTCCGATTCCTCTGCTTCCCGGACCACCCAGCAGGTCATATGCCATTCCACATGGGAAAAGATGTGTTTCGCCTTTGGCCCAGGTGTAAGGTCATCCGCCTTCACACCATTGCTTTCCAAAAACACTAAAGCATTCTCCCGGTCAAGTTTCCCCTCTGCGCTGGGCAGTTCCCAAAGGCCGGCCAAAAGCCCCTGTTCCGGCCGCTTCCAAAGTCCCAGCCTTCCATTTTTGGAAACCAGCAGGAACAAAGTGCGGTCCTCTTTCTTCCGGGGCTTGGGCTTTGATTTCACCGGCAATTCCAGAGTCACGCCTTCCTGATACCCCCGGCATATCTGGTTCAGGGGGCACAGCAAACACTTGGGCGGCCCGCCCGGCACACAGATCATGGCTCCCAGCTCCATGAGGGACTGGTTGAAATCCCCCACCCGCTGAGGAAGGATCTCCCGAATCTCCCCTTCCATCCGGCTTTTCACTTTGGGGTCCAGAATATTGTCCCGACGGCACAGCACCCGGGAGATCACCCGAAGCACGTTTCCGTCCACCGCAGGCACAGGCAGACCGAAAGCGATGGAGGCAATCGCCCCGGCAGTGTAGTCCCCCACACCAGGTAGGGAGTGCAGTTCCTCAAAGGCAGCGGGCACCTGTCCCCCAAAGCGTTCCATCACCACTTGGGCCCCTTTTTGAAGGTTCCTGGCCCGGTTGTAGTATCCCAGACCTTCCCACAGCTTCAGCACCCGATCCGTGGGTGCGTTTGCCAGGGCCTCCACTGTGGGGAAGGCTTCCAGAAAACGCTCATAGTAAGGCTTCACCGCTTCCACCCTGGTTTGCTGAAGCATAATCTCCGACACCCATACTCGGTAAGGCGTGGGATCTTCCCGCCAGGGCAGCACCCTGGCGCTGCGGTCGTACCACTCCAAAAGCAGCTCCGGCAGCCGGGCAAGCACTTCATGATCTTTCAAAACAGGCCACTCCCCTTTCACTTTCATAAACGGCCCTGATTATAGCATACCCCAAAAAAGGGCGCAAGGCCGTTCCCTACGAAAAAAGGGCATGCCCCAAAAGGACACGCCCCCACTTCTTACATATTACAGCGCCAACCAGGCTTTCAGGAAACGGATCACCAGATCGATGACTTCCTCGGTCCACAGGAACAGACCGTGACCAGCGCCCACTACCTTGTAAAATTCCACCGTATGTTTGGTCTCCTGGAGCTTCTGCACCGTGAGCACGCTCTGGTTGAAAGGCACCATGGGATCCTCATCCCCATGGACCACCAGAAAGGGAGGCAAAGGTTTTCCTTCCTCGATATAGGTGAGGGGGTTCCCTGGCTGGGCGATCTCCGGATGCTCGATGACACAGCCGCCAAACAGGATATCCTCCGGGATCTTGGACTTGTCCGCGGTGAAGGCCGGGTCGCGGGGACCGTCGTTGATGCGGGTCACGTCGCTGGGGCCGTAAAAATCCACCACCGCCTGGACACTGTCGGAGATCTCCCGGTTATCGTCAGTCTTGAACTCCTCCATATCCCCGGTGACGCCCACCATTTGTGCGGTGTGACCGCCGGAGGAATCTCCCCAAATAGCCACCTGTTCCGGGTCGATGAAATACTCCTCCGCGTGAGCCCGCAAAAACCGGATAGCGGATTTCACGTCCTGCAAAAAGGCGGGGAACTTGGCCTGAAACGCGGGCCGGTGCTTCACGCTGGCCACTACGAAACCAGCTTTCGCCAGAGGGCAGAGCTGAGGAAGGTTCAGGAACATATCCTGCTCCATCCAAGCCGCTCCCTGGACGAACACCACCAAGGGATACCGCAGGGTGGAAGTCATCCCCGGACGGAGTCCGGCAGGGAATAACATTTGCATATGGAGAGCTTCTCCATCCCGCTGAACATATTCCACGTTGGGCACATAGGTCACCTGGTTTGCCTGACTGCGATCAGCCAGCACAGTATGCATCCCCGGCAGGATGGTGGGGTCTCCCGGAACCATTTTCTTGTATTCAAACATCACAGATTCCTCCCAAATCACATTTTTATATTTGTTCAGTATACCACACGATACAGTGATCCGCAACTCCGGCTTTTCTAAGAAAAGTTTTCAACGCAAACGATTGTCTAAAACTCGAAGCTCGCAGTGAAAAACCCGGTTTTAGTTGAATAAACCAAAGGAATATGCTATGATAACGTTATACTAAAAAGAAAGAATCGGGAGGGCGCCACATGTCAATAGATGCCTTGCAAGCCATTACAAACGCTGTCAGCAACTGGCAGCCTCCGCAAGTCCCGGAGGATATCCCTCAAGGGGATATGCCCGGCGACAAAGTTTGGATCGGCCCCATGTCTATCGAGAAGGCCAACGTCACTTTCCGGGCCATGCTGCCCCTGCTGAAAGAGGCGCTGGAGTCCAATCCCGCTCACAAGGCGGTGATCGCTGTCACCGGCGGCAGCGGCGTGGGTAAGACCTGTGTTTCCGCCCTGCTCACCTATTACCTGAACCAGCTGGGCGTGGGAGCTTTCACCATGTCCGGGGACAACTACCCTCGGCGTTTTCCGGAACTCAACGACATGGAGCGGATGCGCATTTTCCGTCTGGCCGGCGTGCGGGGCATGCTGGCAAAGGGTGTGTACACGTCCGAAAACGCAGCCACTCTCAAGGAGCTCCAGCTAAACGATCTGGATCCCGCCCCGGAACAGTGTGAGAAATACCCTTGGCTGGCAGCCTATCAGGAAGCCGGACGGGAAGAGCTTTCCAAATACCTGGGCACCCAGCTGGAGCAGGAATATGACCAGTTAGAAAAGGTGCTGACCCAGTTCCAGAGCGGCCAGGAAAAGATCTGGCTCAAGCGCATGGGCCGGGACGACACCGCTCTGTGGTACGAGGAAAAGGACTTCAGCAGCATCTCCGTGATCGTGCTGGAATGGACCCACGGCAACTCCGGTTATTTCCAGGGAGTGGATATTCCCGTCCTGTTGGCCAGCACTCCCGCCGAGACTCGTGAGTACCGGCTCTCCCGGGGCCGGGACGCCAACGCGGATACCGCTTTCATCACCATGGTCATTCAACTGGAGCAGCTGAAACTGGAAGCCAGAGCCAGTGCTGCAAAACTGATCGTTTCCAAATCCGGCGAACTGATAAACTACGACGAATACAAGCAGCGCATGGCTGCGGGCAGGTGAACCCATGAATACTGTCAATTATGGACCCATGCTCAACGCTTACCCCGACAGCCTGGGGGGCACCCTGAGCGACGCGGTGGACTTTCTGAAAGATGAACGGGTGAAAGGGGCCTTCTCCTCCTTCTATATCCTGCCCAGCATGTTCCACACGGATCTGGACCGGGGCTTTTCCGTTATCGACTACGGCATCAATGGGGAAAACGCCACAAAAGAAGATCTGGAGGCCCTTCAAAAGCTGGGAGTAGACCTGAAGCTGGACTTCATCCTCAACCATCTGTCGGTCCAGTCTCCTCAGTTCCAGGATCTGCTGGAAAAAGGCGACGCTTCCCCCTATCGCGATTTCTTCATCGACTGGAACAAATTCTGGGAAGGCTGCGGCGATTTGAACGAGGAAGGAGTGCTGGTGCCACGTCAGGAGTACATTAAGGACATGTTCTTCCGCAAACCCGGTCTGCCAGTGCTGGTGGTTGAATTCGCCGACGGCACTCGCCGCCCCTACTGGAACACTTTCTACCAGCAGGTAGACGTGGATGAAAACGGCAAAAAACACTATCTGGGCCAGATGGACCTGAACATCAAGTCCCCCCTGGTGCTGGACTTTTATCAGAAGACCCTGGCGAATCTGGCGGGGTACGGCGCAAACATTGTGCGGCTGGACGCCTTCGCCTATGCTCCCAAGGAAGTGGGCTCCAAAAACTTCTTGAACAACCCTGGCACCTGGGAGTTCCTCCAGCAGATCACCGACATGGCCAAACCCTACGGCGTGTCCCTGCTGCCGGAGATCCATGCCAGCTACCAGGAAGGCACGTACCGGGTCATTGCTGCCAAAGGCTACATGGTGTACGACTTCTTCCTGCCCGGCCTGCTGCTGGACGCTTTCGAGCAGAAGTCCGGCGAAAAGCTGGCAGCCTGGACCAAGGAGATCCTGGACAGCGGCATGGTCACTGTGAACATGCTGGGCTGCCATGACGGCATCCCACTGCTGGATCTGAAGGGCCTGCTGCCTGAGGAGCGGATCCAGGGGCTGATCGATACCCTGGTGAAACGGGGCGGCTTCGTGAAAGATCTTCATGGCGCCAAGAACGTGTATTACCAGGTGAACGCCACCTATTACAGTGCCCTGGGCGAAGACGACCGGCGGATGCTGCTGGCCAGAGCTATCCAGTTGTTCATGCCTGGAAAGCCTCAGGTGTGGTACCTGGACCTGTTCGCTGGGAAGAACGACTACGCCGCCATGGAACGGGCAGGTGCGGGCGGACACAAGGAAATCAACCGCACCAACCTGACCAAAGAAGCCATCGCCGCTGGGCTGGAAAAGCCTGTGGTGCAAAAACAGCTGGAGCTTTTGAAAATGCGGGCTTCCTATCCCGTGTTCAGCCAGGATTCCCACATCTCCGTGGAAACCGAAGACAGCAAACTGAGCTTTATTTGGGAAGGCCATGGCCAGAAAGCTGTTCTGGACGCGGACCTGGCCACTGATGATTTTGTTATCTCCATCACCGACGACTCCGGCAAAGAACTTTACCGGATGGAACAGTGATTTCTTCACAACAAAAAAGGACGGCATCCCGTTTGGGAGCCGTCCTCTTTTTTATTGTCAGCCGCCGATGCGGTAAACCTTTGTCTCGTAGCTTCCCAAGACCACCGGGCCTTCCACGGGGCAGCGATCGTCCAGATCCACCACGGGCCGCTTCAGCAGGATCTCCTGGGGTTCTTTCTTGTAATTCAACACGATGAGGTATTCCTGATCTCCCTTCCGCCGCAGAGCGATCTCGCAGGCAGCGGGGACTTGGATCAGATCCCCGTAGGGCTCCAGTACTCCCAGATACTCCAGGAACGCCGTCACATTTTCCCGAGTGAGGGTACCGCCAAAGTGGAGCACCCGGCCTTTTCCTGCCTGGGTCTCCAGGAGGGCGGGCTCTCCGGCGTACCAAGCATCGCCGCCGTACCGGGCCAGGACCTTGGCGTCCTCTCCCGCAGCGGTCAGCACGTCGTTGAACAGGCCCGTATCAAAAGTACGGCCATCCCAATCCATGGGCACCGGATCATCCCCCGGGCCAATCCAAGTGAATTCCTTCACCCGGGTCTGGGTGAGAGGTGCCAGCAAGCCAGGCATGGGAGCCATAACACAATGGCCGTCCACGTCCTTCTGGCCAGTACGGGCCGCCAGGATCAAGCAGCCGCCCTGACGGACGTAAGCCTCCAACAGCCGGGCCTGGGGTTCCGTGAGGATCACCTGGTGGGGGCAGAACAGCACCCGGTACTGTTTCAGATCCTCCACAGTGGTCCCTTCCTGAAGGTAAACAGCGTCCATGGGCGCATGGGCAAGCTGTGCCCCCACAAACAGCTCCATCTCGCTGGAACGGGTCAGCTTTCCGTGCCAGGTATCCAGATTGGCGTCAAACACGTTGTCGTAGTCCTTCACCAGGCCCACAGGCGCCAGGTAGTCCGCCCCTGCCAGCTCCTGGATGGCCTCCACACGGGCATGGAGCTTTTGCAGCTCCGCCAGCTTCCGGTTGGGGAGATTGTCATAGTCCAGCAGGCCATGCCAATAGATCTCCGTCCCAAAGGTTGCGGTGCGCCACCGGAAGAAGCTGACGTAATCCGCCCCATGAGCGATGCTCTGCATAGCCCACAGCATCATCTGTCCGGGTTTGGGCGCAGGCGCGTCGAAGCCGATGCTGCCGCCCGCTCCCGCCTGCTGCTCCATGATTCCGAAATGGGGGCACACAGACCGGACTTCCATCAGGTTGCGGCTCCACTTCCGGTCCAGCAGAGTGTTGTTGTGCCGGGGATCTTCCCGCAGGGTGAGGGCGAAATTAGGATAGCTGTCATAGGTGTACACGTCCAGGCAATCCTTGGTCATGCGGTGATTATCCAAGGTGCCGAACAGACCGTTGGTGGTGATAAAGTCCCCGGGCTTTACATATTTCCGGAGAATATCGCTCTGCATCTTGCAGAAACGGATGGCGCTCTCCGACACGAACCGCATGTAATCCAGCTTCTGGTGAGGATTGGTACCGTCTCCATAGGTGGTGCGGGGCACATAGATCTGCTCCCAGGCGGTGTAGGTCTGGTTCCAGAAGGCGTTGCCCCAGGCCCGGTTCAACTCCTCCAGAGTGCCGTACCTTTCCCGAAGGAATTCCCGGAACGCCAGGGTGTCGCTTTCCGAGTAGAACTCCTGGGTCTCGCAGTTGAACTCATTGTCGATCTGCCAGCCCACGATGCAGGGCCGCTTCCCGTAATGCTCACCCAGCTTCTCCACCACCCGGGCGGAAAGCTCCTGGTACTTTTTGGAATTGTAGTTATAGTGGCGGCGCATACCGTGACGGTACAGCACTCCATCCCGGCGGGCGTTGAGCACTTCCGGGTATTTGTCCGTCAGCCAAGCGGGAGGCGTGGCCGTGGGTGTGCAGAAAATGACCTTCATACCCACCTGCTCTGCCAAGTCCAGAAATTCATCCCAGAATTCGAAAGTGAACACGCCCTCTTCCGGTTCGGTGAGGCTCCAGGCAAATTCCGCGATGCGAATGGTGGTGACGCCGTGGTCCAGCATACGGCGCAAATCCTGCTCCCACAGGGATTTATCCCAGTGCTCGGGGTAGTAGCAGGTCCCCAGCTCCAGTTTATCCCAGTGGGATCTCTGTTTATTTTCCATAATCGTTTCCTCCCTAGAGGGTCTTTCTTAAAAGCCCAGTTCTTCGCCTTTATCTTAACGGACTTTGTACTCGATTGCAATGACTAAACCAATAATTTTTTAAAAACGTTTCTCTTTTGTCTGTTACCGCCTTTCGGAAAAAAACTGGGGGCTTTCTCCTTCGGGACACCATCTACATCAAAAAACACCCTCAGCTGGTCCGCTGGGGGTGTTCTTTTATAGAGTTATTGGGGCTTCTTGGCCTTCAAGCGAGCCAAAGCCCTGGATAAAGCCGCCTGGGTCTGGTAATATTCCTGCTGGCTTTGCCGCTGGCGCAGCCGCTCTTCTGCCCGGCGTTTGGCTGCCAGAGCCCGGTTGCGGTCGATGTCCTCCGGCCGCTCGATGGTGGCTGCCAGCAGGATCACACGCTCGGGCATGACCTCCACGCAGCCGTCACTGGCCACTGCTTCATGCCACTGGCCTCCATCGTCCTGAAAACGCACGATGCCCGCTGTGATGGCGGTGACCATGGGCTCGTGATTTGCCAGCACGCCATAAGAGCCATCCGGTCCCGGCAGGATGATCTGCCTGGCGTTGCCGGAAAAGAATATATCCTGGGGAGAGACCATCTCCAAGTAAAATGTGGAAGCCATATGCCGCCTCCTTACTGTTCCTTGCTCTTCTGCCAGACTTCGTCGATGGTGCCCATGTTGTTGAAGCACACCTCAGAGACCTTGTCCAGCTCGCCGCCCAAGATGGCCTCAAAGCCCTTCACCGTGTCCTCTACGGCCACATAACGGCCTTCCTTGCCGGTAAAGGCCTGAGCCACAAAGAAGGGCTGGGAGAAGAACCGCTGGATCTTCCGGGCCCGGCTCACTGTGAGCTTATCCTCATCGGACAGCTCCTCCATGCCCAGAATGGCGATGATGTCCTGCAACTCCCGATACCGCTGCAACACTTCCTGGGTGGCCCGGGCCACGTCGTAATGGCGCTGACCTACCACGTCAGGCTCCAAGACACGGGAAGTGGACTCCAAGGGATCCACAGCGGGATAGATGCCCTGCTCCACAATCTTTCTGGACAACACGGTGGTGGCATCCAAATGGGCGAAGGTGGTGGCAGGGGCAGGGTCGGTCAAGTCGTCGGCGGGGACGTAGACCGCCTGCACCGAGGTGATAGACCCGTTCTTGGTGGAGGTGATCCGCTCCTGGAGAGCGCCCATCTCGTTGGCCAGGGTGGGCTGATAGCCCACGGCGGAAGGCAGCCGTCCCATCAGGGCGGAGACCTCAGAGCCTGCCTGGACATAACGGAAAATGTTGTCGATGAACAGCAGCACGTTCTGATGCTCGTGGTCACGGAAATACTCCGCCATAGTAAGCCCGGTGAGGGCCACCCGCATACGGGCCCCGGGGGGCTCGTTCATCTGGCCGAATACCAGAGCCGTTTTCTCGATAACACCGGACTCGGTCATTTCACGCCACAGGTCGTTGCCTTCTCGGGTGCGTTCGCCTACGCCGGTGAAGATGGAATAACCGCCGTGCTCCGTGGCGATGTTGCGGATCAGCTCCTGGATCAGCACGGTCTTGCCCACACCGGCGCCGCCGAACAGGCCGATCTTACCGCCCTTGGCATAGGGAGCCAGCAGGTCAATGACCTTGATGCCTGTCTCCAAAATCTCCACCTGGGAGCTCTGCTCCACAAAATCGGGAGCCTCCCGGTGGATGGGCCAACGCTCCTCACAGGCCGCTGGTCCCTTGTCGTCAATGGGATCGCCCAGCACGTTGAACATCCGGCCCAGGGTGCCCTCCCCCACCGGCACGGAAATGGGAGCTCCGGTGGCGGTGACGGTCATGCCTCGGGTCAAGCCCTCGCTGGTTGCCAGGGTGATGCACCGCACAGCGCCGTCTCCCAAATGCTTGAGCACTTCCAGCACCTGGGTCTCTCCGCCGTTGTCCACGGTAAGGGCGTCATAGATCTTGGGCAGTTTGCCGCCCTCGAACTGAACGTCCACCACAGGTCCCAGGACCTGCAATACCTTTCCTTGCTTTACTTCCATGAAAGGGACCCCTTTCTATCTGGTCTCGGGGAAACGTCCCCGGTTGCTTTCTCACACGCGTACCCGCTCACAGCTGAGTCAGGCCCGCAGCGCCCCCGGCGATCTCGGTGATCTCCTGGGTGATAGCGCCCTGCCTGGCCCGGTTGAATTCCAAGGACAGACTCTTCAGCATCTCCCGGGCGCTGTCGGAAGCGGAATCCATAGCGGTCATGCGGGAGTTCTGCTCGCTGCAGAAAGACTCCACCAACGCGCTGAACAGATACCCCTTGATGACGCCGGGCACCAGCACGTTGAGCACCGCCTCCTTGGAGGGTTCGTACCGCACCACGTCCCGGTACTGATCCGCCTCGGAAAGCCCGCGGCGGGCACTGAGCATGGCTCTGTCCAAGGGCAGCAGCTTGATGATCTCCGGTTCCATCCGCACCGCGGAATAGGAATGGGTGAACACCAAGTAGATCTCATCCAGCGCCTCCCGCTCGTAAAGATCGATCAGCGTGTCGGAGATCTCTCTGGCCCGCTCCATGGTGGGATCCTGGGCGGTGTACATGAATTCCCCGTCAATGGGGATATTTTTCTTTTCAAAGTAGTGCCGCCCCATCTGTCCGATCAAAAACAGGGTGGGGTCTTTTTTCCGGCTGAGATAGCTCTCCGCCAACCGCAGCACATTGTGGTTGTAGGCGCCTGCCAGGCCCTTGTCACCTGTGATCACCACGAACCCTGTTTTCCGTTCCTCTTCCGGCTTGTTGTGACCGTCGATGTACCGATGCTTCAAGTCCGGAGAATGGCGGAAAATATCTAGCACCGTTTTGGCTAGCCGGTCAAAATAGGGCTCCACTTCAGAAAGCTGCTTTCTGGCCTTCTTCACCTTGGCGGAGGAGATCAGGTACATGGCGTTGGTGATCTTCAGCGTTTGCTCCACGCTTTTGATCCGGTTGCGGATCTCGGTTATGCTTGCCATGTGGCGCTCACCTGCTTCTTATAGGTCTCGCAGCACTCCCGGATGGCCTCCTCCCCTTGGGCGGAGAGCTCTCCGGTGTCGTCGATGGACTTCATCACGTCGGGATAACGTTCTGTCATCTCGTCGGCCAAGCCCCAAGCCACCTCACGGACCTTTTCCACCGGCACGTCCGCCAATAGCTTCTGGGTGGCAGCGTACAGGATGACCACCTGCCGGGACACGGCCATGGGATGGTACAAAGGCTGTTTCAAGATCTCTACCAGACGGTTGCCGTGATCCAGGGCTTCCTTGGTAGCGGGGTCCAGGTCGGAGCTGAACTGGGTGAACACTTCCAGCTCCCGGAACTGGGCCAGGTCGATACGCAAAGATCCGGCGATCTTTTTCACAGCCTTGGTCTGAGCGGCACCGCCCACACGGGACACAGACAAGCCCACGTTCACAGCAGGCCGCACGCCGGAGTGGAACAGGTTAGATTCCAGGTACAGCTGGCCGTCAGTGATGGAGATCACGTTGGTGGGGATGTAGGCGGAAACGTCTCCCGCCTGGGTCTCGATGATGGGCAGGGCGGTGATGGAACCGCCGCCGTACTCAGGAGCCATGCGGCAGGCACGTTCCAGCAGCCGGGAATGGAGGTAGAACACGTCGCCAGGATAGGCTTCACGGCCGGGAGAACGCTTGAGCAGCAGGGACAGAGTACGGTAGGCCACAGCGTGTTTGGACAGATCGTCGTACACAATGAGCACGTCTTTGCCCTTGCTCATGAAATACTCGGCGATAGCCACCCCGGAATAGGGGGCGATATACTGCACCGGCGCCGGGGCGCTGGCAGGAGCGTTCAGGATCAGGCTGTACTCCATGGCGCCGTTCTTCTCCAAAGTGTGATAGATCTTGGCCACAGTGGAGTTCTTCTGCCCGATAGCCACATAGATGCAGATCACGTCCTGACCCTTCTGGTTCAGGATGGCGTCCACAGCGATGGAGGTCTTGCCGGTCTGCCGGTCGCCAATGATCAGCTCACGCTGGCCACGGCCGATAGGCACCATGGCGTCCACCGCCAGGATACCGGTCTGCAAGGGCACAGTGACAGGCTCTCTGGTCACCACACCGGAGGCCTCCCGCTCAATGGGACGGGTCTCGGTGGTATGGATGGGCCCCTTGCCGTCCACGGGCGCCCCCAGGGCGTCGATGACGCGGCCCAGCATCTCTTCTCCGGCGGGGACAGAGGCCCGGCTCCCGGTGCGGCGCACCAGGTCACCTTCCTCAATGCCCTCCTCCGGGCCCAGCAAAGCGCAGCCCACGCTGCCTGTCTCCAGGTTCATGGCCAGAGCCTTGGTACCGTTCTCAAACTCCAAAAGCTCGCCGTACATGACGTTGTCCAAGCCATACACGGTAGCGATGCCGTCTCCGATCTGAACGACGGAGCCGGTCTCGCTGACTTGGGTCTTTTCTTCATAGTGGGAGATCTCCTCCCGCAAAATAGATACGATCTCTTCCGGTTTGCCGTTCAACGCTCAATCCCTCTCTTTCAACGAGCGGCGCAGGCCGCGCAGCATGCCTTGCACGCTCTTGTCATAAGTAACGCCCTGGATCTGGAGCACGAAGCCTCCCAGCAGTCCTGGGTCCAGCACCACCTGGAGCTCCACCTTGGAGAGCCCATGACGGCGCTTGAGTCCTTCCTCCAGCCGGGAAAGATCCTCCGGATGAGGCTGGCGGGCACAGCGGTACACCCCTTGGGCGCCTCCCTCCTCTTCCAGCTTTAGCCGGTGATACTCCTTCACGATGGCAGGGAGCAGTTCCAGCCGCTCCCGGTCACACAGCAGCCGGAAAAAGCTGAGCACCTCTCCCTCCACCGTTCCTTGAAGCAGACGACAGAGCACTCTGTCCTTTTCCTCCCGGGAAACGCAGGGGTTGTTCAGCGCCTGCCACAGATCGGGTTCTCCCTGAACCAAGGCGGCTCCTTTTGTCAGAGCCTCCTCGTTTCGGGTCAGCTCCAACAAGGCCAGGGCGTACCGGGTCTCCAGGGGCCTCATAGCTTGCTCCCTTCCGTCTCAGAAAGGAACGCGTCCACCATTTTCCGGTCAGACTCCTCATCCAGCTCCTTCTGAGACAGCTTGGAGGCGGTGAGCAGCACCAGTTCGGTGACATTTTCCTGCACGCCACGGAGCATTTCCTCCCGCTCCTGAGCCAGTTCCTTCTGGGAGCGTTCCCGCTCCTTCTGGGCGTCCTGGGCGGCGTTCTTCAGTATGGCGCTGTATTCCTTCTGGCCCCGCTGCCGGGCTTCCGCCACGATCTGAGCTGCCTCAGCGTCGGCGCCCTTCAGCTTCTCCTCGTACTCAGAGGTCAGCTCCCGGGCTTTTTCCTTCTGCTCCTTGGCGTCCTTCAGATCGTTCTCGATCTCCGCGGTGCGGCTTTCCATCATCTGTGTGATGGGCTTAAACAGGAAATGCTTCAGCAGCAGAAACAGCACCAGGATATTTACAATGTTCCAAATAATGGACCAATCCAGGTTTAACAAACCCACACACCTGCCTTTCCTTTTTGAACTTGAGAGCTCAAGATCAGCCGAGGATGATCAGCAGAATGCCGATGACCAGGCCGTACACGGCGGTGGCTTCAGCCAAAGCGCAGCCAATAAGCAGGGCGCTCTGGATCTTGCTGGCGGCTTCGGGCTGACGGGCGATGGCATCTACGGCCTTTCCGGTAGCAAAGCTGATACCCAAACCAGCGCCAATACCGGTCAAAACTGCAATAGCGGCTCCAATAGCGATCATAACAATCGACTCCTTTTCGTAAAGTAAGATCTTTTTATGAAAAACGGAAGGTCTCCCACCCGTTTCTTCCAGAGGATCCTGTTCACTCGATGGTCTCAGCGGTGAACAGGGCAGTCAAAAACACAAACACAATGGTCTGAATGATGCCGTCAAACACGTCGAAGTACATGCTCAAAGCCATGGGCACCACCGCCGGGATGACGATCTTGATCAGTTCCATGATGATGAACGCGCCCAGCACGTTGCCAAACAACCGCATGCACAGGGACAAAGGCCGGATAATGACCTCCATCAGGTTGATGGGCAGCAGCAGCGGAATGGGCTCCAGGAACTTGTGAAGGCCGCCTTTCAGCCCTTTGATGCGGAAGCTGGAACCATAGATCAGCCCGCAGCTCATCAGTGCCAAGGCGGCAGTGACGTTCAAGTCCTTAGTGGGCGGGGTGATACCAAACATGCCCACCATATTGGCTACACCCAGGTAAAGCCCGATGGTACCGAAATAGGGAGCAAAACCACGCCAGTGTTCCTCGCCCAAGGTGTTCTTGGTGAAGTTGTTGATGAATCCCACATAGGTCTCCGCCACCAGCTGAGCCTTTCCAGGCACTTTTTTCAGATGCCTGGTGCAGAGGATAGACACCACCACCAAAAAGGCCATGATGCCCCAGGTGACCACCACCGACTCCGGCACCGGGATCCCCCCGAACAAGGGGATGGTAAACGCAGTGTGGTTATTGAGCCCTTCCATCAATTCTTCACGGATTCCCTCCATAGACATCACCCTCTCTGTCAAAAAGTCGTTCATTCGCTCTATTGTTTGTGTAAGAACTATAAAAACAAAGGACTTCTTTTGTCCTTCTTGCTGAATCCCAGCATACACCCATCTTTTTTCACTGTCAAGAAGTTCACAAAAAATTGTAGATGCAACTAAATTGTTTTCTTTATGAAAATAAAATTTGGCAAATTCCCTTTCGTAATATCTAACACAGCGCTTTTCGGGTCCTTTTTGCCGTCCAGCATCCGGGCACAAACGCAAGAAGGGCGGGACTTCCGTCCCGCCCTTCTTGCTTGAAAAAGGAGATTTATGAAAAAGAAACTTGTACTCGAAATAGGGGATCAGTTATTGCTGGACTGACCGCTCAATCCGCTATTCTCAGAAAGCACCAGCTCGATCTCAAGGCTTTCGCCGGTGGAATAACGGTAGACCGTCAAAGTTACGGTGTCGCCAGGCTTCTTGTCAGCGATATAGGTGGCGATGGTATTAGCGCTGGTCACCTGAGTGTCATCGATGGCGGTGATGATGTCGTTGCGCTGCAACCCAGACTTGACAGCCTGTTCACTGCTCACCTCGTCCACCAGGAAGCCGGAAGGCACATTGTTCCAAGTGGCCTGAAGAGCGCTTAAGAACATGCCAGTGATACCCAGCATAGGACGATCCTTCACATAACCATAGTCGATCAGGTCGGTGACGATGGGCTGTACCGTGTCAGAGGGAATGGCAAATCCAAGGCCCTCATATTCGGTAGCGGCGATCTTAGAAGAGTTGATGCCCACCACACGGCCGTTCATATCTACCAAAGCGCCGCCGGAGTTGCCGGGGTTGATAGCGGCGTCTGTCTGAATGCATTTAACGGTATAACCTGTGTCACTGTTGGTAACAGGGCGGTCCAAAGCGGACACATAGCCAAAGGTGACACTAGAGCTGAGCTGCAAACCACCAGGATTACCCACGGCCATCACTTCGTCGCCCACCTGCAGATCACCGGAATCGGCAAATTCCGCGGCGGTCAAACCAGTGGCCTCGATCTTGATCACAGCCAGATCGGTCTGAGTGTCCTCGCCTACCAGAGTGGCCTCATAGGAAGCGCCGTCAGAAGTGACTACCTCCAATTTGCTGGCGCCGTCCACCACATGCTGGTTAGTGACGATATAGCCATCTTCGGAAATGATGATACCGGAACCTTCACCTGCCAGGGAACCTGTGGAATCACTGTCCGCGCCGGAGCTGTTGAAGAAGAAGCCCTGGGTGCTGATCTGATAGTTCTGGATGCACACCACAGAGGGGATCACCTTCTGGGCTGCCTGCTGACGGGTCATCTCATCACTGGTGACCACATTGCTGGCGTCCTCTCCGCTGTCAGCGTTTTTGTACAACGTGAAAGCCGCCGTTTTACTGGAACCGGTGCTCTCTACGTTCACAACGCCGGTTTGGATCAGCGCGGCGAAGATGCCCACCGAACCAAAGGAAACCACGGCACAGCACAGAACAGCTGCCACCGCCCGCAGAAGGTATTTCTTAGCCTTCTTGCCGTCCCGAGGCTTTTTTTGCTTGGGAGGCTGCGCGGGTGTATAGTAGGGGGCGTTGCTTTGCTGCTGGCCAGCCCCGTTCCAAGTGTAGGTGTTGGGCTGATTGCCGTACTGCCAGCCGGTCTGAGTGGGATAAGAGCTTTGAGACTGTCCCGTATAGGGATTGGAGGGCTGCCCGTAATTGGGAGCGGTGTAAGTGGTGTTCTCCGAAGCCTTAGTCTCTTCCTTCTCTGTATTCTGGTTCAACGTTTCATTCGTGGTGTCGTTGATGTCGTTGTTTTTGTTGGCATCGTTGTTCTCATAGGGATTATACATAAACCATTGCTCCTTTCCTAAGCACTGGGATTTTATAAAGCTGCAAGGGACCGTTTCTGTTCCTCTTCCCTTGTTGTGTCTTTATTATCCCCCGGCTTTGTGAAAAGGATGTGACGGGTTATGGATTCTTCGATGATTTTTCAAAAATATTTTCTGTTGTGGGGAAAACCGAAACCTCACTGCATCTTTTCCAGCAAATGGCTGCGCTTGAGAGCCAAACGCACCGCCGCGCACAGAGGCACGGACACCGCCACGGCAATGACCGCGTTGATGCTGGAGGTCACCAGCTTTGTGGCCAAAGCGGTGAGCACAGTCCCCATGGCGCTGCCGATAAGCAGCCCCTCAGCGAAGCTCTTGCCCAGGTACAGGATGATGTAGGTCACGCTGCCGGAAACACCAGCCGCCACGTTGAGCTTGTGGTTGTCTCCACGGTTATGACCAGCGTAAGCCACCAGCCCGCAGACCACCGCCATCAGGCCCTTAAACACCAAGGTGAAGGGCGCGGAGAGGATATCTCCGTAGATGATGATGTCATACAGCCCGGACCCGATGCCCGCGGCTAAGCCGCCGGCCACAGGCCCCAGGATGAAGCCGGAAAGCAAGCAGAAAATATTCCCCAGATGGATGCGGGTCATGCCGAACGCCGCAGGCACCGGAATGCTGATGATGCTGCCCACAAAAACCATGGCAGCGAACACAGCGCCTAAAACCACCATGTAGATCGTTTTGTTCTCTTTAGCCGTCATTGCGTCTACCCCCTCGAGGGCGGCGAACATGACGAAAAAGCATTCGTCTACGCCCTCATTATACTATAAAACCCTTTATTTGACTACCTCGTTCTGGAAAAATAGTGATATTTTTTTCAACCCTTCATGCCCGGGCAACGCCGGTTGCGCGAGCCGCTTCTGCCACAGCCTTGGCCACGGCAGGCACCACCCGCTTGTCAAAAGCGGAGGGAATGATGTTGGTTTCGCTCAGCTCCTCTTCGGAGATCAAGTCCGCCAGCGCCTTTGCAGCGGCCACTTTCATCTCGTCGTTGATCTCCTTAGCCCGCACATCCAACGCTCCCCGAAAAATTCCCGGGAACGCCAGTACATTGTTGATCTGGTTGGGATAATCGGAGCGGCCGGTACCCACAACACGTGCTCCCGCTTCCAAAGCCTCCTCCGGGAAGATCTCCGGGGTGGGATTGGCGCAGGCAAACACCACAGCGTCCTTGGCCATGGAGCGCACCATGTCACCGGTGAGACACTTAGGCGCGGAGAAGCCCATGAACACGTCAGCCCCTTTGATCACCTCTGCCAAAGTGCCGGACTTCCGCTGAGGATTGGTCTCCTCAGCCAGTTTGGCCTGGGCGTCGGTCATGCCGGGCAGACCGGGGACCAAAGCGCCGTTGCGGTCACAGACCACCACATTTTTCAGGCCCAGGGCCATGAGCAGCTTGGTGCAGGCAGTGCCCGCCGCTCCCGCGCCGTTGACCACTGCCGAGACCTCCTCGATCTTCTTGCCCACCTGCTTCAAAGCGTTGAGCATGGCGGACACAGTGATCACCGCAGTGCCGTGCTGGTCATCGTGGAACACGGGGATATCCAGCCGCTCCTTCAGTTTGGCTTCCACCTCAAAGCAGCGGGGCGCGCCGATGTCCTCCAGGTTGATGCCGCCGAAAGATCCGGCGATCATTTCCACAGTGTGGACGATCTCATCCACGTCCTTGGACCGGATACAGATGGGGAACGCGTCGATGCCGGCGAAAGCCTGGAACAGGGCGCATTTACCCTCCATTACAGGCATGCCCGCCTCGGGGCCGATGTCTCCCAGACCCAGAACCGCGGTACCGTCGGTAACCACTGCCACCAGGTTGCCCCGGCGGGTGTACTCGTAGGACTTTTCCACGTCCTTCTGGATCTCCAGGCAAGGCGCGGCCACACCCGGGGTGTAAGCTACGGAGAGCTGGTCTTTATTGGTGAGGACACAGGGAGTGTTGACACGGATCTTTCCCTGCCATTCCCGGTGCATTTTCAGAGCTTCTTTGGCGTAATCCACAGCGCGTTCCTCCATTTTCATTCCATTTGTTTTCGATTATAGCACGCTGTTCCCCACCACGCAAGACAAGCCCTTGATTTTTCCCCACACACTCGTATAATAGAAAAAGACTCTCTCAGGGAGGAATTATCTCATGAACAGTGAAGCAAGACGCTTTGACGCCTGCATTTTCGATTTAGACGGCACCTTGGCCAACACCCTCACTTCCATCGCCCATTTCGGCAACGCCACTTTGGAGGAGTACGGTTTCCCCACCATCCCGGTGGAGACCTATAAGACTCTAGTGGGCAATGGAGCGGACGTGCTCATGCGGCGCATGCTGAAAACCGTAGGGGCTCAGCTTTCCGAAGAGAAACTCCGGGAATTCCGGGCTGCCTACGACCGCCGGTACGAAAGCGACCCCATGGCCCTGGTGGAGCCCTACCCCGGCATCCCCCAAACCCTGGAAAAGCTGAAAGCTCTGGGGATGAAAATCGGGGTGCTCTCCAACAAGCCGGACAACATGGCTCAGTACATTGTGAAGGACCTGTTCGGCAACCTGCCTGACCAGGTCCATGGCCAGCGGGCCGATTACCCCACCAAGCCGGACCCCAAAGCGGTGCTGGAAATGGCGGCGGATTTTGGAGTCTCCCCAGAGCGGGTGCTCTACGTGGGAGACAGCGGTGTGGACATGCAGACCGGCCGCAACGGGGGCATGGTCCCCTGCGGCGTGTTGTGGGGCTTCCGGGACCGGGAAGAACTGCTGGAAAACGGCGCCCAGCACCTGGTGGAAACAGCGGAAGATCTGTACCAAGTGGCCACGGGGACCTAAACGAAACCTGCATATAATAAAAAGGACACCCAGAGAATTCTCGGGTGTCCTTTTTACATGTGTAAGAACTTATCCTTCCTTGGGTACGCTCTGGTTGAACTTATCCAAGGCAAGGGCTGCGGCAACACCCACCACGATGCAGATCACGTTGGCCACGGCGCTGCCCACGCTGGCAGTAAAACTGCCGAAGGGGATGATCACCAGCGTAGCGGCGATAACGATGCCCACGATAGCGTGGAAAGCGAAGGAGTAGAAGTGGTTGAACAGAGCGTCCACCGCCTTAGCCAGGCAGAGGATGGTCACCACCGCGCCAATCCCAGCGGGAGCCAGCACGCCCAGATCCAGGTTGCCGATGCCGTCCACGAAAGGCGTGTACAAGCCCAAGGGCATCAGCAAAGTGGAGAAGCTCATGCCGGGGGCAATGATAGAAAGGGCCGCGCAGAAGCCGCAGAACAGATACCAGCCAAAGCTGGGGACAATGTTCACGGAAAGCAGATTGAGAGACAGGAGCAGCGCCATGATGATGACAAATGCCGCCACCAGGGAAATCCAGCTGCCTTTGGTGCGGCCCTGTTCCCCAGCTTCCCGGAACAGGGAGGGCAGCATTCCGCCAATCAGTCCCACGAACAGGCACACCGACTGGTCAGGATATTTTTCCAGGAAAAATGCCAGGATCTTGGCCACCCCCAGAAAGCCCAGGGCCGCTCCCAGAATCACCGGGAACAGACGGGGCACGTGGGTCTTGAATTTCTTGACAGGGTTGGAGAGCAGCTCCATCACGGGCTTATAGATGCCAAACACCACGCAGAGCACGCCTCCGGAGATGCCCGGAAGCACAGCGCCTACGCCCACCAACATTCCCTGCAATACGCGCAGCACCAGGCGCAGGACGCCTGTATTTTTCTCTTTCATTCTTGGGTCCCCTTTCTCGTTTTAGGAGGATCACGGCCCAGCGTTCCAGGCCGCCGTATCCTCTATTATAATCCGGAAGGCTCTTCCAATTCAACCATCTTCTGGCCCGGACAGGCTATTTTCAGGATTTTGTAAGGTTTCTCCCCATTTTGAGGCTCGTCTTTATGGCTGGTTGACAGCTCGGGCGCCCCGGGATTATAATCGTAGCAGCTTTTGGGAAAGGGGGTAGCGTCATGGGACAGACCGTGGGCAGATTCGCACCCACTCCCAGTGGATATCTCCACTTGGGGAACCTGTTCTCCTCCCTGCTGGCCTGGTTGTCCGCCAAGTCTCAGGGCGGGAGGATCATCCTTCGCAACGAGGACTTGGACCCGGACCGCTCCCGCCCGGAATTCGTCCGCCAAGCCCAGCGAGACCTGGAGCAACTTGGGCTCACCTGGGAGGAGGGTGGAGATCTGGGCGGCCCCCACGCCCCCTACGATCAAGGCCGCCGCTTCGACTTTTACCGGTCCCAGCTGGAGCGGCTGGAAAACCTGGACCTGGTGTACCCCTGTTTCTGCACCAGAGCTCAGCTCCTCGCCGCCAGCGCTCCCCACGCCTCTGACGGGGAGTTGATCTACGCCGGAACCTGTCGAAATCTGTCCCCTCAGGAAGCAGCAGAGCGGAGCAAGACCCGCTCCCCGGCTTTGCGTCTGCGAGTCCCAGAGGAGACCATCTTCTTCACAGACCTTCACTACGGACCCCAGGAACAATTCCTCCCCACCGATTGCGGGGACTTTATCCTCCGCCGCTCCGACGGGGTCTACGCCTACCAGCTGGCGGTGGTGGCTGACGATGGCGCTATGGGAGTGACCCAGGTGGTACGGGGACGGGATCTTCTCTCCTCCACCCCCCGTCAGATTTTGCTTTTCCGGCTTTTGGGATATTCTGTGCCCCAGTTCGCCCACACCCCATTGCTTCTGGCTCCCGACGGCCGGCGACTTTCCAAGCGGGACGGAGACCAGAGCCTTTCCGGGATGCTGGCGAAAGGTCTTTCTTCCCAGCAAGTGGTGGGCCGACTGGCGTTCCTGGCAGGACTGCTTCCCAAACCGGAAGCCATCACCCCGGAGGATCTTCTGCCCCTGTTTTCCTGGGAGAAGGTGCCCCGGGAGGACGTGGTGATCCCCCGGGAATTTCTGGAATGAAAAAGGACGGTGCTTTTCAGCCCGTCCTTTTTTTGCTGTCTATAAAATTTATTCAGCGATGACCGACAGGCCGTCCAGATAACGACGCACCATATCCAGGGCTTGACTGGCAGCACAGTGGCGATGCCAGTCCCGACTCTTGGTCCGGCCGATGGGAGACCGCTTGGTCACCCAGGTGTGCTCCCCGTCGCTCAGGGCGATGTAGATCAGCCCCACAGGCTTTTCCGGGGTGCCACCGTCAGGACCAGCAATGCCGGTGATCCCCACGCCGATGTCACTCCCGGACCGGCGGACGATCCCCTCCGCCATCTCTCGGGCTGTTTCCTCGCTGACTGCTCCATACTGCTCCAGCGTCTCATGGTCCACAGACAACAGTGCCTCCTTGGCATCGTTGGCGTAAGTGACGCAGCCCATATCGAACACAGCGGAGGAACCGGACACATCGGTGATCCGCTTGGCCAGCAGCCCGCCGGTGCAGGATTCCGCTGTGGCCAGCTTTTTGCCCTGAGCAGCCAGCTTTTGGACCACCAGTTCTTCCAGGCTTTCCACATCCACGCTGTATACAAAGTCTCCCAGCCGCCGCTTGATCTCCTGGATCAAAGGCTGGCACATCTGGTCGGCTTCCTCCTCGGTGTGGGCTTTGGCGGTGACCCGCAGGTAGCACTCCCCTTCTTTGGCGTAGGGGGCCAGAGTGGGATTTTCCCCGTTCATCAGGTCGTCCATCATCTGGGCAACGGGAGCCTCTCCCCGCCCGTAAATGTGGACGTTATGAGAGACGATGACCCACTCCTGGTCCTGCTTCAAGAAGGGCACCACATAGTTCTTCAGCATGGGCTCCAGCTCCGAGGGCGGCCCCGGAAGCATGATAACAGTACACCCGCTCTGGGCCTGGAACGCGCAGCCGGGAGCGGTGCCGTTGTCGTTCTGGAACACGGTGCAGCCCTCCGGCAGCCAAGCCTGTTTTTCCTGGTTGGAGCTGACCTTCTTCTCGTTGAAATAGTTCAGGATCCGGTCCAGGCTGGGCTGATGGAGCACCAGCTTCCTGCCAGCACAGGCGGCGGTGGTCTCCTTGGTCAGATCGTCGGTGGTGGGCCCCAGGCCGCCGGTCATGATCAGCAGGTTACTGCGGGAAATGGCGGTCTCCACTGCCAGCTTCAACCGTTCCACGTTATCCCCCACCACGGCGGAGTAGAGCAAATTGATGCCCAAAGCCGAAAGCTCCCGGGCCACGATGGTAGTATCCGTGTTCACCACCTGGCCCAAAAGCAGCTCGGTGCCCACGGAAATGATCTCTGCGTTCATAGTAGTTTCTCCTCTTTTCTGTGCGACTCAAAAAACCGCTCTCACGGCATGATCCACTCTGTCTCCAGCTGGGAGAGAGACTCTTCCAGCAGCGCTTCCCCGTCGATGGCCTGCTCGCCGCTCTCCACAAAGTGGAGGATGGGCTTGGTCCGGGGATGCTTGGGAGTGAAGATGGTGCAGCAGTCCTCGTAGGGCTCGATGGAGATGTCGAAGGTGTCGATCATCCGGGCCACCTTCACGATCTCCGACTTGTCAGACCCGATGAGAGGACGGAACACAGGCATGGTGGCCACAGCGTCCGTGCAGGCAATAGCCTGGATGGTCTGGCTGGCCACCTGACCCAGACTCTCTCCGGTAATCAACGCGGAACAGCCCTCGTCCCGGGCCACCCGTTCCGCCGCCCGGAGCATAAACCGGCGCAGGATCACAGTGGAGAGCTCCTCCGGGCACTTGTCCCGGATCTCTTCCTGAAGGTGAGTGAAGCTGACGGTGACGAATTTGATCCGTCCTGCGTACTGGGCCACCTTTTTCAGCAGCCTAGCCACCTTCTCGTGAGCCAGCTCACTGGTGTAGGGCGGACTGGCGAAGTGGATGGCAGTGAGCTCCACCCCTCGCTTGGCCATCATCCAGGCAGCCACAGGGCTGTCCAGACCGCCGCTGATCAGGATAGCGGCTTTGCCTCCCGTACCCACGGGGATACCTCCCGCTCCGGGCTTGGTGTCGGCATGGACAAAGGCGTAACGTTCCCGTACCTCCACCCGGACCACCAGATCGGGGTTGTGGACATCCACTTGCAAGTGGGGGAATTTCTCCAACAGATAGCCCCCCACTTCCGCGGAGACTTCCGGGGATTTGTAGGGGAACTTTTTATCGCTGCGTTTACATTCCACCTTGAAGGTGGAGATCTCTTCCAGCTGGTCCGCCAGATACTCGGCGGCCCGCTCACAGATCTTTCCCAGATCCTTCTCGGTAACTCCCGCCCGGGCGTAGCCGATCACGCCAAACACCTTGGAGACACGCTCCTCGGCAAGATCCATGTCGGCGTTGTCGTCTTTGGGCTCCACGTACACGGTGGACTGCACCGAGGCAACGGAGAACTCTCCGGCGTTTTGCAGCCGGCGGCGGATATTTTTCAGGAGCACGTCCTCAAAGGCCCGACGATTCAGGCCCTTCAGGGCGATCTCTCCCAATTTCAGCAAGATCACTTCTTGTGGCATAGTACACTTCCCATCTATAACATTTCGGAGTCCTGATCTCAGATCCCAGGACCCGAGGATTTAAGCTAACGAACGGCAGCGGATCATCCCCTCTGGGCCAGGGTCTCCAACCCCAGCTTCAACCCTTCTACCAGGGCTTCCACGTCCTCCTGGGTGGAGAACCGGGAAAAGCTCACCCGCAGAGCGCTTTCCACCTGCTCTTTCGGCAGACCCATGGCTTCCAGCACATGGCTGGGCTTAGCCTTGCCACAGGCAGACCCGGAGCTTACATACACACCCCGCTCCGCCAAAAAGTGGAGCATGGTCTCGCCCCGCACACGCCCGGCGGAGAAGTTCAGCACGTAGGGCAGTCCCTCTTCCGGAGAGTGGACTGTCACCTGGGGCAGCTTCGCCAGCTCCTGCCGCAGCAAAGCGTTCAGTTCTCCCACCCGGTCCAAGGTCTCCTGAGCCGGTGGCAACTGTTTCACGGCCTCCCCCAGGGCGCAGATCAACGGTACGCTCTCGGTCCCAGAACGCAGGCCACGCTCCTGGCCGCCTCCCAAGGCCTGGGGAAGGATCCGGGTACCCTTCTTCATATACAGGGCGCCGATACCCTTGGGGGCGTGGATCTTGTGGCCGCTGAAAGTGAGCAAGTCCACTCCCAGCCGCTTCACGGTAAAAGGCAGTTTGCCAAAGCCCTGGACCGCGTCGGTGTGGAGCAGAGCGGGAGCCTTCTTCCGTCGGATGGCCTTAGCGGCCGCTTCCACCGGGAAAATAGCGCCGGTCTCATTGTTTACCAGCATGACACTGACCAAAATGGTCTTGTCGTCAATGGCTTCCATCAGGGCTTCCTCCGGCAGACGGCCATCCTTGTCCGGCTTGAGGTACACCACCTCAAACCCCTGTTTTTCCAAAGCCCGGCAAGGGTTCAATACCGAGTCATGCTCCACGGCAGTGGTGACGATCCTGTTCCCCAGCCGGCGGCGAGCCTGAGCCGCCCCGAACAAAACCAGGTTGTTGCTCTCCGTGCCCCCGCTGGTAAAGGTGATCTCCTCCGGCTGGGCTCCCAAGGCTTGCGCCACCTGGGAACGGGCCTCCTCCAGCAATTTCCGGGCCCGGAATCCCCGGGTGTGGAGAGAAGAGGGATTGCCAAACTCCTCCACCATCATCTCCACGGCCTTTTGGGCCACGGAGGGCAGCACCTGGGTGGTAGCGCTGTTATCTAAATAATGTTCCTTCTGTGCTTCCATGTTCTATCCTTCTCTCAGGGCAGCTTCCGATAACCAGTGGCAAAGTCCACCTGATTCCGAAGGGCCTCCCCTTTGCGGAAGCGTTCCAGGTTTTCCGCGAAAATGTTCACGATCCTCTCGTGAGTCTGCCGCAGATGGTAATGCCCGGAAACATGGGGCGTCACCACCGCGGTGGGTACCTTCCACAGAGGATGATCCGCAGGCAGAGGCTCGGGATCGGTCACGTCTACTCCGGCGCCGGAGAGATGACCGCTCTCCAAAGCGTCACACAGGGCGTCGGTATCCACAATGTACCCACGGCCCACATTGAGCAGCACAGCGCCTTTCTTCATCTTAGAGAGCCGCTCCCGGTTCATCAGACCCCGGGTGGCTTCTGTGCCCGGCAGGGTGATTGCCACCACGTCCGCCTGGGGCAGCAGCTGATCCAGGTCCTCCATCACGTGGACCTCGTCGGCATAGTCGGGCTTCTGGCGAGGACTGCGCCGCACGCCGATGACCTTGGCTCCCAAGGCCTTGCACCGCTTGCCAAATTCGCCGCCGATATCACCCATACCCAGCACCAGCACGGTGGAACCATATACAGCGCGCACCGCGCCCAGGGATTTCCAGCTACCTTCCTTCTGGGCGTCCCGGTAGAGCTCCAGCTTTTTAAACAGCTCCAGCAGCATCCCCAGCATGTGCTCGGAGATGGCCAGACCATAAGCGCCGGTGGCATTTGTCAGCAGAGTGTTCTCCGCCAGCACTCCGGGCTTGATGTACCCTTCCACTCCGGCGCTGTTGGTTTGCAGCCATTGCAGCTTGGGGGAACCGGAAAGCATAGTTTCCGGCACGTTACCCAAGATCACCTCGGCCCAGTCCACGTCCTCCTGAGTGAGGGGATGGCTCTCTGCCAGCTCCTCAGGATCCACGCATATCAGCTCGCTGGCCCCACGGAAGCGGAATTCCCAGCCGGGAGCCGCTTCTTCCAACTGTTTCACTTGATTTTTCGTCACCGGAACGGCGACTAACACCCGTTTATTTTCCATGAAAAGCACCTCATTTTCCCTATGGATCCAGTCCGGCAGACCTAGCTGCCGAACAGCTCATCAAATGTTTTCCAGTTCTTTCTGCCACAGGCGCCAGCTGGCGTCGGAGGGCATGCGGAAATCTCCTCTGGGAGACAGGGTCACAGACCCCACCTTGGGGCCGTCGGGCAAACAGGAGCGCTTGAACTGCTGGGTGAAGAACCGGCGGTAAAAAGCGGTAAGCCACCGTTTCACCGTGGCCTGATCGTACTGGCCCACAAAGGACCGGCAGGCCATCCGGTAGATCTTCCCCGGGGTAAAGCCAAAGCGCAGCATATAGTACAGGAAAAAGTCGTGGAGCTCGTAGGGTCCCACCAATTCCTCAGTCTTTTGGGCGATCTCCCCATCCTTGGGGGGAAGCAGTTCCGGGCTGACAGGCGTATCCAGCACGTCCAGCAGTGCTTCCTTCAGGCGGGGCTCACTGTGATCGGCGGCATAGCGCACCAAGTGGCGCACCAGCGTCTTGGGAATGGAGGCGTTGACGCCGTACATGGACATGTGATCCCCGTTATAGGTGGCCCAGCCCAGAGCCAGCTCCGACAGATCTCCCGTGCCGATGACGATTCCGCCCAACCGGTTGGCATAGTCCATAAGCACCTGGGTCCGCTCCCGGGCCTGAGAGTTCTCAAAGGTCACGTCCAGGTCAGTCTCCTTTTGGCCGATGTCCAGGAAATGCTGCCGCACCGCTTTCTCAATGGACACCTCCTGGAAACTGACTCCCAGTTCCTCAGCGATCCGCTGGGCATTGGACTTGGTACGGCTGGTGGTGCCGAAGCAAGGCATGGACAAAGCATGAATACCAGTCCTGGGCAGTCCCAGCCGGTCAAAGGCACGAGCTGTGACCAGCAGGGCCAGAGTGGAATCCAGTCCACCGGAAAGTCCTACCACTGCCACCTTCCCGCCAATCTTCTCCAAACGGGTGGCGAGCCCCACACTCTGCATGGTGAGGATCAGCTGACACCGGTCGGAAAGCCCCACCGCGTCCTGTGGCACAAAGGGATATTTGGGGAACTCACGCCGGGGTTGGAAAGCCTCTAGAGTGGCATCGTCATACCGGAAAGGAATGGACACATACCCTTCCTCATGGACAGACTGCCAGGTGTTCATCCGACGGCGTTCCTGGGCCAGACGCTCCAGGTCCACGTCGGCGGAGATCATCCCGGTGGTAAACAGCTGGCTCTCCGCCAAGAGAGAACCGTTCTCCGCCACCATATCGTGGCCGGCGAACACCATGTCCGTGGTGGATTCGCCCAGTCCGCTGTCCACATAGGCGTAAGCGGCCAGCAGCCGTCCGGAATGCTGGCGCACCAGTTCCCGGCGGTACTCCGCCTTGCCGATGGTCTCATCGGAACAGGAAGGATTCAAAAGCACCGTGGCCCCGTTTCGGGCCAGGCCAATGCTGGGAGGCAGAGCGCTCCACAGATCCTCGCAGATCTCCACGCCCACCCGCAGTTCCGGCACATTTTCACAGGCAAACAGCAGGCCTTTCCCCAGCCAGGTCCGCTGACCGGCGTAGGTGATCTCCACAGCGTTGGGCGCCGGGGTGAAATGCCTGGCCTCGTAAAATTCCGAATAGTTGGGGATGTACTCCTTAGCGGGCAGTCCCAGCAGCCGCCCCTTGTGGAACACAGCGGCACAGTTATACAGGGCACCCTCCCAGGGGACGGGCACACCCACCACGCAGAGGATATCCATCTCCGCAGTGCGGTCCATCAAAGTCTCCAAGGCCCGCTCCGCACCGGTAATCAAGGTCCGGTCCTTGAACAGGTCCCCGCAGGTATAGGCGGTGAGGGAAAGTTCCGGGAAACACACGACGCCGCAGCCTTCTCCCGCGGCCTGCCGGATCTTCTCCAAGATCCGCTCCCCATTCGTCTCCACATCCGCTACGGAAACAAGGGGAGTAGCGGCGGCTATCCGAAAAAATCCGTCTTTCACAAGCGATCATCCTTTCCAGCGTGATAACCATCAAATCCCCAGCTCCTTCACCAGGGGCTGGGGACCGGGAATGTATAGGGTTCAGCCCTCCGTGGATTCAGAGGGCACCTCAGGTGTGGGGGTGGGTTCCACAGGCTCGGGCGTGGGCGTGGCAGGCACCGGGGTAGGTGTAGCCGGCACAGGCGTAGGTGTAGCGGGAACCGGAGTGGGCGTAGGTTTCGCCGTTGGCGCAGGGGTAGGAGTGGCCGTGGGTGAAGGTGTCGGGGTGGCTTTTGCCTCCGAGGTGTTGCCAGACTCCTTGGAGGTGTCCACCTTTTCCTTATCGGTATCGGGTCCCACCGCGTACACCATGCCGGTGGCAGGGTAGCTGGAAGAGGAAAGCTCTTCGCTCTTCACCAACTCCTCGCCCTTATAGTAGCTGCGGTAAGCCCGAGCGGTATAGCCATAGTTGCCGGAGGACCGGCGCACATACTGTCCGGAGGCCAAGCTGGAATCCTCCCGGAAGCTGACGGAAGTCAAAGGCGCTTGCGAACTGGTCTGCTCGGAAGAGACCGCCACCTTATCCCACTCCTCGGGGAAGCATCCGTAGAACTCCACATACAGCGTGGTGCCGTCCATCCAGGCGCTGATGTAGACAGGCGTTTCCAAGGGATTCTTAAAGCGGAAATCCAGATTGCCATAGTCCACCGTAGCGTCCAGGCCGATGGGACAGTAAGAAGAAGGAATGGCATGTTCCCAACGTTCCACGATCTCCATGCCGGCGTAGAGGGCCGCGATGTACAGAGTGGAGGATCCCTGGCAGATACCTCCGCCGTACATCTGCACGATCACGCCTCCGGTGATACCGCCCGCGGGCAGCCAGCCGTTGTCGGGATTCGTGCTGTCCCCCAAAGTGGTGTTATAGGAAAACTCCTGACCTGACTCCAAAACAGTACCATTCACCTTGGAAAGGGCCAGAGCCATGTTGCTGTTGCCGTTGGCGGTGTTAGTGGACACTGTGGAGTAGCTGGACATCAGCTTGAAATTCTCTTCCAGATAGGCCTTGGTCACCTTGGGTTCCGTTTCCAGAAAAGCGGCCTGGATATCCCCGCCGTGCTTCTGGGACAGGAGCTGGCGCACGCTTTCCAAAGTTTTGGCCAGATCCACCTGACTGCCCGCCTGTTCCTCAGAGAAGGTGAAGGAACCATCTTCTCCTCTGCCGGAGACAGTGGCGTCCTTCCCTTGGATGACACAGGCCTGAGCGGCGTCCATCAGTTTCTGCTCTCCCGTTTCGGAAAGGTCGGTCACGTAATTCAGGGGATATTCCTCCGCCTGATGTTCTTCCAAATATTTGGGCAGCGTCAATTCCAGCATATCCTGGGTAACCAGATCCTCTCCCGAGAGGATGATGGTGTCATCCCGGAATTTCACGGTGATCTCCATGGCGTCCACCTCTTCCTGGATGGCGCCTCGGGCGATCTCCAACGCTTCGTCCACGGTCTTTCCGGAAATATTCTTTCCTCCAATGGTGGTCCCTTCCGGGAACAGATTCAGGTCGGCCTCCTGAGAGGATAGAGAGGAGGTGTCCTCCTGATTAGAGCAGGCGCACAAGCCGCTGATCAGCAGCAGCGAGACGGCTCCTATGGCCAATTTCCGCAAAAAAGTATTCCATCTATTTAAACGCATCGCGCCCATCCTTTCTCAATTCAAATTCATTCATTTATTCCCACAGGATGGGGAGATTCCCCTCCTTGCACACACATTGACGAATCTTTGTTCATTATACCTTCCCCCAGCGGAAATGTAAAGCGGGAATGGTCCGGGATCTCACGAAAAAACTGGCATTTCCGCCTGACTCGTGATACAATATCCCCAGTGAGTCCCTAAAAAATACCCGGGCGGTCCAGACAGCGCATTCCCCGTTCCGGCCCTGGATCTTTTTTGGGGGACCGGCAGGAATTATGAGGAGATAAAGAGGAGATTTTATGAAGATCATGCTTTTGACCGCAGCCACCGGCGGCGGTCATATGCGGGCTTCCGCGGCCGTGGAAAAGTATATCCGGGACAATACCGGTTATGACGTGGTCACCGTGGATACCTTGAAAGCCGTCAACCGTTTTCTGGACAAAACCGTCTGCGACAGCTACCGTTTTATGGCAAAGCGCGTGCCCGCCATGTTTGGCCGGCTCTACAAGCAGACCAACCGGCAGAATCTGTTTTCCGATCTGGTGCCTAAGCTCAGCGGACTGTTCAGTAACCTGCTCTACCCTACCATCGCCGGGATCCAGCCCGACGTCATACTTACCACCCATCCTTTCGCAACAGAAATGGTCTCCGACCTGAAGGCGGACGGCACGATCACCGCGCCGCTGATCTGCATCCTCACTGACTACGGCGTGCATCGGGCCTGGATCGCCCCTCATGTAGACGCCTACGTGGTGGCCAGCGAGGACATGGTTCCCGAGCTCACCAGCTTCGGCGTACCGGAAGAGAAGATCTACCCCTTCGGCATCCCGGTACACGGAGTGTTCTTTAATCGTGAGGACCGGGACATGATCCTCCGGGACCTGCGGTTGGATCCCAAACTTCCCACTTTGCTGTTCATGGCGGGCAGCTTTGGCGTGTCCAACATCATCAAGCTGTACCGGGATCTGGAAGCAACCGACGTAAAAATGCAGATCATTGTCATCACCGGCCGGAACCAGAAGCTCTACGAAGCCTTTGAGAAGGAATTGGCTCGAGGGGAGAAAATTCCCACCCGTCTCATCTATTTCACCGAAGAGGTGGAGAAATACATGCATGCCAGCGACTTGCTGGTGACCAAGCCCGGCGGCCTTACCGTTTCAGAAGCCCTTGCCTGCAATCTGCCCATGGCAGTGTTCGACGCCATCCCTGGCCAAGAGGAGGACAACGCCAACTTCCTGAAGATCCACGACATGGGCGTGCGGCTCCAGAAGGACGGAAACTTCGCCGAGGTGATCTCCTCCCTGCTGCTGGAAAAGGAAAAGCTCCAGGAGATGCGGGACAACTGCAAGGAATTTGACAAGTCCCAGTCAATCCCCAACCTGCTGGCCCTGATCCGTGACCTGGTGGAGAAAAAAGCATGAGCCCCTTCACCCAAGAGAGCCTAACCGCCCTGCGTCAGGAACTGGCGGAGTTGGCGGACCCTGCCTACAAGACTTTCAACGAGAGTCTGCTGCCTGGCGTGGAGACCGCTTATGGGATCCGGCTACCAGCCCTGCGAACAGTGGCAAAAAGGCTCCTGAAAGAGGACCCCCTAGGCTATCTTTCCCTTTCCTCCCCCCTCTGCTATGAGGAGACCATGCTTCGGGGGCTGGTGATCAGTGGGTTAAAGCTGCCCTGGGAGAAAAAGCGCCCCTGGGTGGAGGAGTTTCTCCCCCTCATCGACAACTGGGCGGTGTGCGATACCTTCTGCAACAGTTTGAAACCTCGTTCCCCGGAGGACCGGCAGCAGATGTGGGACTATTTGAAGCCCTTCTACCAGGATCCCCGGGAATTCTTCGTTCGGTTCGCCGTGGTGACCCAGCTTTCTCAGTTTGTGGAGGAAAAACATCTGGAAGAAGGTCTCCGCCTGCTGCGCTCCGTGACCCATCCGGGATACTACGCTAAAATGGCAGTGGCCTGGGCTGTTTCCGTGTGGTACGTTCACTTCCCCCAGGAGGTGGACGCCCTTCTCGCACAGCGGTGCCTGTCCCCCTGGATCCAGAACAAATCTATCCAGAAGATCCGGGAATCCCGGCGAGTGGACAAGGAGACCAAGAAAGCTCTGCTGGCCTACAAGATGGAGGACAATGTCCCTTAAAGGTTAGACGAGCTTATGGTCAGATCCGTAACATGGTTTTAAATTTTTTTAGAAGGTGATCTCTATGAAGTTGGGCTGCTGCACCTCTCTGTGGGAGGATCAAATCTTAGAACTGACCGGAGCCGGAGCGGATTACGCCGAGGTGTCCTTCTCCTCTCTCCAGGACAAGACCTTAGAGGAAGTGAAAACCAGAGCTTCCCAATTAAAAGAAGCCGACGTGCATGTGGAAGCCATGAATGTCTTTTTCCCCGGCTCCTTGCGTCTGACCGGTCCCCAGGTGGATTTCACCCAGGTAGACCGCTACCTGGAGGAAAACCTTCCCAAGGCCGCTGCTCTTGGTACCAAAGTGGTGGTGTTCGGCAGCGGCGGCAGCCGCCGGGTGCCGGAGGATTTCCCCATGGAGGAGGCCTTTTCTCAGCTTGTCACTCTTTGCCGGGACCACATTGCTCCCGCAGTGGCAGCACATGGGATCACCTGTTGCGTGGAACCCCTCAACCGTCGGGAGTGCAACATTCTCAATACCAGCGGGGAGTGTTTTCGATTGGTTAAAGCAGTGGACCACCCCAATTTTCAGCTGTTAGTAGATCTATATCACTTTGACCTGGAACAAGAGGATCTTTCCTCCCTTTCCGGTTATGAAGGCGGACTGGGTCACACCCACATCGCCAGCGCGAAAAATGAGCGGCTCATCCCCCTGCCGGGAGATGGAGAAAACTACCTTGCTTTCTTCCAAACTCTGAAAGACATCGGCTACCAAGGGCGGATGTCCCTGGAAGGCTCCATGCCCGGCGGTATTTCCCAAATCGCCGCGTCTCTGACCTATCTGCGAGAGCTGGCCCAGAAAGCCGGTCTTTAAACAACAAAAAGCCCCTCCCAGCTGGGAAGGGCTTTTCTTTATTTACAGCGAATCAGCGGGACAAACGCTCGAACAGCAGGGTATTGACCAGAGTAAATACTCCGTCGATGACGAACCCCAATCCGATAAACATTACCAAGGCCTCCACAGTGGCGAAGGGATCGAAGATCATCACCAGGCCGCAGACAGCCAGGGCCACCGCCACCAAGCAGGAAATCCACCACTGACCAAAGCCAAGAGCTTTCATGTCCAGGGATTTTTTAAGTGATCCCACACTGTCTACCAAGATGTAGATGCCCAGCACCAGAGGGATAAGGGCCACCAGGAAGCGGGTCCAGATCAACAGGAACAGACCCAGCAGCACCAGCAGCACGCCGATGAACAAATCCAACTTGTCGCCGTTTACACCGCCCCGGGTGTACGCAACGATCCGCACCACCCCGTAAAAGATGGTCACACCGCCGATGAACAGGCAGGCAAATCCCAAGGACAGACCGGGCATCATCAGCAGTACAAGGCCCAGCACAACGTAAAGCAGAGACGTTAAGATCAAACTGTTGCGAATACTTTTCAGCATAAAAAACCTCCTTTATCAATTACTGTCTCCCCAGATACACACTACATGCCTAGGGGAAACAGTTCCTTCCAGTTCACTGAGGATAGATCCTCTTCCACTGTTCCACATCACCGATAGCCGTTCCTGTCATGTTCCAATAGGCAACACAGTTCTTTCGCCACACATGGAACCTCTCGCTCTCGGTGTCCATATCCTTTTGTGTTACACCAACAGCAATGTCTGTCTCTAAAAATAACCGGTTGCTATTGGAATATCGATAGCCCACCTGTTCCTCGTAGGCCAAATAAGACATTACGTCCTCACGGTCAGAATCCCGGATATCATAGGCTCCCTGTGCCTTCACGGCGGCAGGCAGCATGATGGCCTTGATGCGGAGCTGGTCCTCCGGCAAGTGTAGCAATTCCTCGTTCAGGGGCAGGTGAACAGCATTGAATTTGTGCATCCACAGGCTGGGGATCTGATGATCTTCCAGCTGGACAGCGCCATACTCCCTTTTCAGCTTTTCAACGATGTCTTCCAAGGGGGTGTATTCCGCCAAAGGCCACGTCCGGACAAACTCTTTAAACCACATGGGACCTCCTCCTTGTTCAACAGGGATCCTTTGGCTTTAGTGTACTCCATCCTGCTAAAAAAAACAAGCCTAAGCAAAAAGAGCGCCCCCAGCGGGACGCTCTTTTTTCGTGACATTCTCTTTTGTTTTCCAAAAGCAAAGGGGAGAGTCCGGAAACTCTCCCCAAAATATCGCTTTTTAGAACTGACCGTTGGTCAGGTCCTCCACCACCAGGGTGCGGGGGCCGTCGTTCTTGGGAGCGGCAGCGGGGGCTGCGGCAGGAGCAGCAGCGGGCGCTTCCTCTTCCTTGTGGGGATTGTCACGCCACTCCAGGAACTTCTGAGCCACCTGGGGGAACAGAGCATAGCTGAGGTAATCTTCCTCGCACTTGCCAATGCCCTTTTCCTTGCACTCGGCACGGAGCTTATCCATTTCGGGCTCCAGCAGGTCGGCGGGACGGCAGGTGATGACCTCATCGTTGCCGATGGCCTTCTTCCGCACTTCCTCGTTGACCTCGCCGGGCAGCTGGCCGTACTCGCCACGGAGCAGACCCTTGGATTCCTTGGTGATCATCTTATAGCGCTCGCCGGCCAGCACGTTCAGCACGGCCTGAGAGCCAACGATCTGGCTGGTGGGAGTAACCAGGGGCGGATAACCGAAGTCTTTCCGCACGTTAGGGATCTCTTCCAGCACGTCGTAGTACTTGTTCTCGGCATTTGCCTGCTTCAGCTGAGAGATCAGGTTGGACAGCATGCCGCCGGGCACCTGATACAGCAGGGTGTTCACGTCCACCTTCAGCACCTTGGGGTTGATGTCCAGCTTCTCGGCAACGCCGCGGAAGTGAGCAGCAGCCTCCACCAGCTTTTCCATGTTCAGGCCGGTATCACGGCTGGTACCCTGAAGGGTAGCCACCATGGATTCAGTAGCGGGCTGAGAAGTGCCGTTGGCCAAGGGAGACAGAGCGCAGTCCACAATGTCCACGCCGGCCTGAGCAGCCATCAGGTTGGTCATGTCGCCGGTACCAGTGGTGTTGTGGGTGTGCAGGTGGATGGGCACGCTGACGTTTTCCTTCAGCTTCTTCACCAGAGAGTAAGCGTCATAGGGCAGCAGCAGGTTCGCCATGTCCTTGATGCAGATGGTATCCGCGCCCATCTTCTCCAGCTGCATGGCCAGCTTCACGAAGTACTCCTCGCTGTGCACAGGGCTCTTGGTGTAGCTGATAGCAGCTTCCACCATGCCGCCGTACTCTTTGACGAACTTCATGGCAGCTTCCATGTTCCGGGGATCGTTCAGAGCGTCGAAAATACGCACCACATCGATGCCGTTCTCAATGGACTTCTTGCAGAAAGCCTCTACCACGTCGTCAGCGTAGTGACGGTAGCCCAGGATGTTCTGGCCGCGGAGCAGCATCTGCAGTTTGGTGTTGGGAAGGCCCTTCTTCAGGGTGCGCAGGCGCTCCCAGGGATCTTCATTCAGAAAGCGCATGCACACGTCGAAGGTGGCGCCGCCCCAGCACTCCAGGGACCAATACCCAATGCTGTCCAGAACGGGCAGGATGGGGATCATGTCCTCGATCTTCATACGGGTAGCAGCCTGGGACTGGTGAGCGTCACGCAGGATGGTATCCATTATCTTAAGGGGATTTTTTGCCATATTCTAAGCCATATCCTTTCCCTGTGAAAGTCACAGAAACGCGCTTACGCGCCGAACAGGGCCAGCAGCACGCCAGCCGCCACGGCGGAACCGATAACGCCGGCCACGTTGGGACCCATAGCGTGCATCAGCAGGAAGTTGGAAGGATCCTCCTTCTGGCCCACGGTCTGGGACACACGAGCCGCCATGGGAACAGCGGACACGCCAGCGGAACCGATCAGGGGGTTGACCTTCTCCTTGGAGAACACGTTCATCAGCTTGGCAAGGAGCACACCGCCAGCGGTGCCGAAACCAAAGGCCACGATACCCATAGCCAGGATGGCCAGAGTCTGGACGCTCAGGAAGGTAGCGGCGGTAGCGGTGGCACCCACGGAAGTGCCCAGGAAGATGGTGACGATGTTCATCAGCTCGTTCTGCACGGTCTTGCTCAGACGCTCGGCCACACCGGACTCACGGATCAGGTTACCCAGCATCAGGCAGCCGATCAGGGGAGCAGCGGAGGGCACCATCAGGGACACGAACACAGTAACGATGATGGGGAACAGGATCTTCTCCGTCTTGGTGACGGGACGAAGCTGCTTCATCTTGATCCGGCGCTCAGCCTTGGTGGTCAGAGCCTTCATGATGGGGGGCTGGATCACAGGCACCAGAGCCATGTAGGAATAGGCAGCCACAGCGATGGGCCCAAGGAGATGGGGAGCCAGCTGGCTGGTGGTGTAGATGGCGGTAGGACCGTCAGCACCGCCGATGATGCCGATGGAAGCGGCTTCAGGGCCGGTGAAGATGGTGAGCCGTGCGCCAACGTAGGTGATGAAGATGCCCAGCTGAGCAGCAGCGCCCAGCAGCAGGCTCTTGGGGTTAGCGATCAGGGGACCGAAGTCGGTCATAGCGCCCACGCCGATGAAGATCAGGCAGGGATACACGCCCAGCTTGACGCCCAGGTACAGAACGTCCAGCAGACCCACGGAAATGGTCTGGCCCAGCAGGGCATTGAGCTGGTTGATGATGCTCTCGGTAGCGCCGCCGGCGGCGATCTCATCGATGATCTCCTGCGTGACAGGCGCACCGCCGAACAGGCTCCACTGAACGTGACCATTGGCGAACAGTACCTCGTGGTACATGCCAGCGCCGGGCAGGTTGGTCAGCAGCATGCCGAAAGCGATGGGCAGCAGCAGCAGGGGCTCGAATTTCTTAACGATAGCCAAGTACAGCAGCACGAAAGAGACCAGCAGCATCACAAGATTCAGGGGGTTCTCCTGGATCAGGTAAAAACCGGTCTGCTGCAAGAAGTTTATGATAGCGTCCATTTGGTCAAATCACTCCTTGTTTTAGTTGTTAAGGGGATGCACCTTACGCGATGGTGCAAAGGAGTGTGCCGCTCTCCACGGAAGCGCCCTTGGAAACGGACACAGCGGTGATGGTGCCGTCATGGGGAGCCATGATCTCGTTCTCCATCTTCATGGCTTCCAGGATCATCAGCACGTCGCCGGACTTGACAGCCTGGCCGGCAGTGACCTTCACGTCCAGGATGGTGCCGGGCATGGGAGCGCTGATGGGCTCACCGGCGCCAGCGGGAGCAGGAGCAGCAGCCGGAGCGGGGGCGGGAGCGGCGGCAGGAGCGGGAGCCGCAACGGGAGCGGGGGCAGCGCCACCCTTGACTTCTTCTACGGAAACTTCATAAGCGGTGCCGTTGACATTTACATGATACTTTCTCATAATTGATTCCCTCTCTGTTAAAATACTTCTGGGTTTCCTCGATGAAAGACTATCGGCTGTTCCCCGAAGGGAAAAGCACTGAGCGTTACCACATTACAGGCGGCGGATGGAAAGGATCTTGATATGATCCACATCCTCACCCATTTCCTCAGCAATAGCGGCCGAGATCGCGGCCACAAGCTGCTGGTTTCCAGCACGGGGCGCCGCAGGGGCAGGGGCCGCAGCGGGTGCTGCCGGGGCCGGAGCAGGAGCTGCCTCAGGGGCCTTTTTGCCGGTGACAGAAGCGATGATCGCGCCCATGATCTTAACAATGATGATCAGGCAGATCAGGCCGATGAACACCGTGATGAGACCCATCAGGACAACTTGGAGAATGCTGGGTTCTGGCATAACGTTGTACCTCCCTTCGCCATAGCATTATGAATAAACATAGGTCTAACAACGATCGGATCTTGAAAAAACACCATTCTACCGCATTTTATCAAAATCAAATTAATGATACCACGAACCATCGCTTTTGACAATGCCTTGTTCACGATTTTGTTAAAATTTTTTCAAAGTTCTGTCGTTTTTACAGCTTGAAAAAGACGGACCGCAAAACAAAGTTTTTCAGTCCGTCCCGCGAAAAAGGGCCGCCGCAAAGCACGGCAGCCCTCTATTCATATTCCATTTAGATCTACCAACTGAGCAGCTTTTTCCCTGGCCCGTTCGTAATCGTCCGCCTCCACCAGATAAGGTTTGGTGGGCTTGGACGCTTCCTTGTCCCAGGGCGCCAGCTGGTAGACAAGCCACAGGATCTCCCCATCCTCCACGGGCATCTTTTCCTCCAAGGGAACAAACCCCATGGCTTGGAAAAACTCCAAGGCTTCCCGGTTTTCCCGGTTCACTCGAGCCACTACCCGGCGGCGGTTGCCCATCTCCATCATGTCCCGCATCAGGGTCCAAAGCGATTTCCCGATCCCCCGCCGCAGCAGGCCCGGCTTCACGTAGAGCTGAAACTCCACGGAAAACAAGTCTTCCGGAGAAGAAGGATCCTCGCTGAGATGGCAGAACCCCACTGTCTGATGGTCGATCTCGCACAAAAGCCATCCCAGGCCATAGGTGTAGCGGTCGATGCGCTGAACATAGGCTTGCAGGTCAGGAGTCTCCTTCTCCGGGGCCGCGGTGGTGCCCGTGTACCGGTCATAGATCTTCAGCATGGAAGGGCCGTCCCATTCATTGGCCCGCCGTACCGCTGTTCGCATCATGCTCTCTGCCGCTCCTCTCAGCCCGCCATCAGAGTGAAGGCTTCCATGTTTTTATCGTCTCCGCCAAAGGCGTTGTTGTACTCCAAAATGTTGTACTCGTTGAGCAAGTCATCATAAGGCGTAATTTCTCCCGCCTTATACCAGTTCCCATCTTTGTCCAGAACGCCCATGGCCGTGATCACCGGCAAGGTCTGGCGGAGGTCTTCCAGGAAGTTGATATAGTCGGTGCCTTCCAGATTGGCCGCCCGCAGCAGCAGGCCGGACAGGTAATTCAGGCTCACCGCCTCGATCTCTTCCCCTTCCAGGTCGTAGTTGGCCCAGATCATGAAGGGGACTTGGTATTCCCGCATCACGTTCTTAAAGGAAAGATCGTCCGTGTTATCCCCTAACAGCAGAGAGTAAAATTCCTCTTCCAGGTTGGGCCAGTGGTCGCCGAAGAACAGGATCACCACCGGATCTTCCTGCTGGGAGAAGTAGTTGATCAGGTCCTCCAAGGCCTCGTCGGACTTCTGAACCAGGCTGAGATACTGTTCCGCCTGAGGATACTCCCCGGGCGCTTCCTTGATCTGGACAGTGTTCTCGAACTCCTCGTTCTCATAGCCGCCGTGGTTCTGGATGGTCACGTTGAACAGGAACAAAGGCTTATCCTCGTCCCGATGCTCATACTCGTAGATCACCTGGTCATAGCTGGAAGCGTCGCTGGTCATACCGTGCTCCAGGGTCCGGTGGACGTTGAACTGGGACACGTCGATGAACTCGTCGAACCCCAGGTACTCGTAAGCCGTGTCCCGCTGCCAGGCACTGCGCTGGCCGGGATGGATGGCGATGCACTCATAGTCGTATGTATCCTTCAGCAGGGAGACCAGAGAGGTCTGCTCGTGGTCCACGTACTGCTGATAGGGCTTGCTTCCCGTGGGAAGGAACGCCGTGGTGTTCCCGGTGAGGAACTCATACTCGCTGTTGCAGGTGTTGCCACCGTATACAGAGGAATAGGCCGTGCCCCACACCACGTCCCCGGACTCCTGCAAGGAGTGGAAAAAGGATAGATTATCCGGCTCCAAAGTGATGGAACCCTCCCCCACGGCGCCCATGTCCGTGAAGGACTCATTCATAATGGCAATGATGGTGGGCAGTTGTTCCGGCTCGCCCACAGGCTCCGGCTCCTCCAGCTGGGATGCCTCTTCGGAGACCTCTTCCACCTGGGCGGAAGAGTAACCCTCCGGCTTATCCACCATCAAAAACTGGATATTGGCGAAAAATCCGGCGGTGATGCCTGTAATCTCAGAGCTGGTCTTTTGGTTCCAAGCCCACACGGAGATGCCCATGTCGGTCATCACGTCCATGGGGAACAGCATGACAAAGAGCATCACGCCCACTCCCAGAGAGATGGACCGCTCCGCCAGACGCAGCGTCTTTCCGGGCTTTTCCCGGGGAGCTGTCTTGACACACAGAGCCACCACAAACAAAAACGCCATGGCCACCAGAGTCATCAACGGGGTGGGTTCATACACATAACCGCCAGAGACCGTCAAAGCCGTGCCAAACCCCTGGATATCCCAGGGCAGAATGGGCTGGCCCCGGAACTGGACCACGAAATAGTTGGCGAAACCGAACACCAAAAACAAGAGCCCGCCCAGAATTGCCGTAGCCCACACCCGGCGGGTGAGAGCAAAAGCCAGGGCGAACACCATGGAATAGCACAGGTAGTTGGCCAGGCCCGTCCAGAAGGAGAAATTGAGGATCCTGGTGGAGTTAACCAAGTCCACTGCCACAAAAGCCCCCAAGGGCAGCAGCAGGAGCAGCACCCAGCTGAGGCCCCGGGCCACACGGACCGGCAGTTTGATCTCCGTCAGGCACAGAGCGGCCGTCACAAGGGAGAGGACCCAGAAGCCCGCCCCATATCCTATAAAAGTGGAAAGGGTCAGCTCAGGCTCTTCTGCCGTACGGTACAAAACCACTTCCCAGGCGAAAAACACCGCGGCGCACACCAGCACAGCTGCCGCAGCCGCTTTGTTCCACCGGCTCAGCTTCAGCCGGATACTAAAAGAGTTTTCTTTCACACCGTCCCCCGCCTGGGAGACGCTCGTCTGCTTATCTTCCTTTTGCATAGCTAGAAACGTCCGCTTCCTTCCGCGAAAATTTCCTCACAATTCCTTACAATCCCCAGGCTTCTATCACGCCTGGCCCCGCTTCCAGCGGAGAATGGCGTCCGCGATGCGGCCGCTGGCTTCCCCATCTCCGTAGGGGTTGCTGGCGTGGCTCATCCGGGAATACTCCGTCTGGTCCACCAGCAGTTCCCGCACCAGGGAGTAGATGGTCTCCTCGTCGGTGCCGGCCAATTTCAGGGTGCCTGCGGCGATGCCCTCCGGCCGCTCGGTGGTGTCCCGCAGGACGATCACCGGCTTGCCCAGAGAGGGAGCTTCCTCCTGGATGCCGCCGCTGTCTGTGAGGATCAAATAGGACCGGGCCAGCAGATTGTGGAACTCGATGACCTCCAAAGGCTCAACCAGCCGCACACGGTCGCAGCCGCCCAGTTCCTCTTCCGCCGCCTTCTGGACCAAGGGGTTCAAATGAACGGGATATACCACCTTCACATCGGGGAACTCCTCCACCACCCGGCGGATGGCTCGGAACATCCGGTGCATGGGCTCTCCCAGATTCTCCCGCCGGTGGGCGGTGAGGACGATCATCCGGGAACCTTGGGCCCACTCCAGCAGTTCATCGGAATAGTCCTGCCGCACGGTGGTCTTTAAAGCGTCGATGGCCGTGTTTCCAGTGACCACAATGGTCTCCGGCCGTTTGCCTTCCCGCAGGAGGTTTTCCCGGCTGCCTTCCGTGGGGGCGAAATGCAGATCCGCCACGCAGCCCACGAACTGCCGGTTCATCTCCTCGGGGAAGGGGGAATATTTGTTGTAGGTACGCAGCCCCGCTTCCACATGACCCACAGCCACCTGACCGTAATAGGCTGCCAAAGCCCCGGCAAAGGTGGTGGTGGTATCCCCGTGGACCAGCACCATGTCGGGCCTCTCCTTCTGGATGATCTCCTCCAGGCCTTTCAGCACCCGGGCGGTGATGTCGGACAGGGTCTGTCCGGGCTTCATGATGTCCAGGTCGTAGTCGGGGGTGATGGAAAAGGCGTCCAGCACCTGATCCAGCATCTGCCGGTGCTGGGCAGTGACGCACACCAGGCTGTCAAATTCTTCCCGCCGGGCCAGCTCCTTGACCAGAGGTGCCATCTTAATGGTCTCCGGCCGGGTGCCGAACACGGACATGACTTTGATCTTCTCCAATGTATCCAGTCCTTCCCGTAAACTATATTCAGAATTTCTCAATTTCTTGTCCACAAATTTCTTGCGAATTTCTGACGATCACAAGCTTTTTCTATCAGGGCCGGCTTTTGGCTTCCTTGCGGACCTGGCCCAGGAATTTCACGTTGTTGCGGTAAAAGCGTCCCAACCGGGAGGGCTCCCGCAGGATACGGTACAGCCACTCGGTATTGGTGCGCACAAAAAACGCCGGAGCCCGGCGCTTGCTGCCGCTAAGTACGTCGAAGGAGCCTCCCACGCCGATAAACACGCCCTTTTGGAACTTCTCCAAATGGCGGGAGATCAAAAGCTCCTGGGCGGGGACTCCCAAGGCCACCAGCACCAGGTCCGGCTGGGCTTGGACCACTTCCTGGAAATCCGCGTCCTTGTCCTTGCCGTAACCGTTTTTGTAACGGACCGTGATCTGGGGATACTGAGCCTTCAGCTTGTCCGCCAGGGCGGAGACCACTTCTTCCTTGGCCCCCAGCAGGTACACGCTTTTGCCCTTCTCCCCCGCCAGTTTCAGCAGCTTATCCGCCAGGTCCACCCCGGTGATCCGCTCTTTGGCAGGATACCCCAGCAGGTTCATAGCCTTCACCACGCTGATGCCGTCAGGCACCACGGCGGTGGATTCCTCCAGCAGCATCTCCCGGATAGCCGGATTGTCCGCGGCGTGCATCAAGATCTCCGGGTTGGCGGTGATGACGAACAGCCTCTTTTCCTCCAGCATGGCCTTCCCCGCCACGGCGCAGAACTCCTCCGCCGTCCCGGGGAACACCCGCTTCACATATTCCCTGATGGCCATAGGCTCACCCCTTCTTCCCTTTTTCCGCTTCCCGCCGTTTCTCCGCGGCAGCCTTCCGGTTCTTCTCCCGGTCCTCATCGAAGTCGAAAAGCTGCTCGGTACCAAACGCCTCGGTGCTCTCCGACGCCTTCAAAAACACTGTGATGGTCTGGAAGATTAGCTTCACATCCTGCCAGATGCTGTAATTCTCGATATACATCAGGTCCATGACCAGCTTGTCCTTGGGAGAGGTGTTGTACTTGCCGCTGATCTGAGCCAGGCCCGTAAGGCCCGCCTTCATCCGCAGCCGGTAGGAGAATTCCGGAAGCTCCTCAGTGTACTTCTCCACGTTTTCCAGCATCTCAGGCCGGGGACCCACCACGGTCATGTCGCCTTTCAAGATGTTCAAAAGCTGGGGCAGCTCATCCACACGGAATTTCCGCAGGTACTTGCCCACCTTGGTGATCCGGTCGTCGTTTTCCGTCACCGATTTATGGATGGAGTTCTCCTCCTTCATGGTACGGAACTTGTACACCTCAAACACCCGGCCATACTTGGTCAGGCGCTTCTGCTTGTAGAACACGTGGCCGCCGTCCTCCGCCTTGATGGCGATGGCACAGGCAAGCATCACCGGGCTGGCGATCACCAGGCCCACTGCGGAGATGAACAGGTCCATCAGCCGCTTGGCGATGCGCTGCTCCAGAGTCAGGTCTTTGGCGGTGTACATCACCAGGGACTTGTCATCCAGGGTGACATATTTGGCCCCTTGGCTCACCACATCGATCATTTCGAAGTTATAGTAGATGTTCTTCTGCTTCTGATAGCAGAAGTCAATGAGATGGTTCCGCTCCTTGATAGGCACGTCGTAGAGGAACACCGTGTCGTTGCGGCAGATCACGTCCAGCACGTTGGGAGCGTCGTAACGGACGATCTCATCCAGCTCGTACTGTTTGCGGAACCGGTCGATCTTAGGGATGATGTGTCCCAGGCTCTGCCGGGAAGAGGAGATCACGCAGCACTTCTCCGGAGGCGCCAGGGAGAAATAGATATAGTTGCCGAAATAGGCAAAGAACACAATCACCACCAGCTGGAGGAGGATCACCAGCAGCAGGCGCTCGGGAGTCTCGTAGACAAAGTGAGCGTTATTCTTTTCGCTGGTGTTCATAATGGACAGCTGGAGGTGAGTGACCAGGTCAGTGATGATAGTGGCCAGCGCCATAGAGTGGACGATGGGCCGGCTCTTCTGAGTGCCGATGGCGTAACCGCCGTAAACGGACATGAGAGCGATTCCCAGGACCACAAAGGTCACCATGGTGACGCCGGTGGTACGGGAGAGGTTAAAAAGCCAGGGATTGTTGATCCCAAAAATACCGAAGAAGATACCGAACAGGGATGCAAACAGCGCCAGCTTCAAAATGAAGACGATGGTCCGCTTCAGCTTTTTGATGGTGTGCATGGCAATACCGTCCTTATATTCGGGGGAGTTCTCCCCGCCGTTTCTAATCATAGTTACGGGTATTATAGCACAGGGATTTGAAAAAAGCAAAGTTCTGGTAAAATTCTGTCTCTATCTCCTGTTTTTCCCAGAAAAGCGTCCTCCCTTTCCTCCACTTTCGACAGGAAATCAAGAATCATCCCTGTTAATAAAGGAAAAGACCCGGACAAAACCTGTCCGGGTCTTTGAACACAACGTTTATGCGAAAGTCTCAGCGGCCTTCTTCAAAGTCTCGATGATCTCGATATGCTGGGGGCAATGAGCCTCGCAGGCGCCGCACTGGATGCAGTCGTCGGCCTTGCCGCCTTCCTTGGTGGCGTTCTCATAGGCTCTCTGGGAGGCTTCCAGGTTGTTGTAGAGAGTGCGGTCGTTCATGGCCTTGAAGATTCCGGGGATGTTGATCTTCTGGGGACATCCGTCCACACAGTACTTGCAGGCGGTGCAGGGAACGGTGGGCAGGCTGTTGAGGATGTCCACTACTTTGTCCACAGCGGCCTTCTCGGAATCGTCCAGGGGCTGGAAGTTTTCCATGTAGGAGACGTTGTCGTTGAGCTGCTCCTCGGTGGACATACCGGACAGCACAGTGAGGATGCCGTCCAGGGACGCGCAGTACCGGATCGCCCAGGAAGCCACGGACATGTCAGGATGGGCAGTCTTGAACACTTCCTGCACCTGCTCGGGCATGATGGCCAGAGAACCGCCGCGGATAGGCTCCATGATGATCACAGGCTTGTTGTACTTTCTCGCCACCTCATAGCACTTCCGAGACTGGACGCTCTCGCTCTCCCAGTCCACGTAGTTGATCTGCAGCTGGACGAATTCCATCTCAGGATGGGCTTTCAGGATGTTCTCCAGAGCCTCGGCGCTGTCGTGGAAGGAGAAGCCGATGTGCTTCACGCGGCCTTCCGCCTTCAATTTCTTCATAAAGTCCCAAGCGCCCACTTCGTCGGCCTTCTGGACCCGTTCGGTGCTCATGGCGTGGAGCAGGTAGAAATCGTAGTATTCCAGACCGGCCCGGTCCAGGGACTCCTGGAAGATCTTCTCCATCTCAGAGGCGTCCTTCAGGTCCCACAGAGGGAGCTTGGTAGCGCACTGGAAGCTGTCACGGGGATACCGGTCCACCACAGCTTCTTTCAGGGCCACTTCGGATTTTCCACCAATATACACATAAGCGGTATCAAAATAGGTGAAACCCTTCGCCATGAAGGTGTCCACCATCTTCTTGGTCTGTTCCATGTCGATCTCTTCGCCGATCATGGGAAGACGCATCAGGCCGAAACCCAGCTTCTTGATGCTCTCTCCCAAATACTTGTCTGCCATAATTTCGTGATCCTCCCTCGCCTCAAAAGGCTTTTTTCTGTTCTTTCAAAATTATAAAGGTTAAAGCGCGCTTTATGTCAAGGGGCTTTTTTTCTTTTTTCTTCCACCTGACTCCGGCACGGGCCAAGAGCCTTCCTTCCACCGGCACCAGAGCAGCTCCGCCCCGGCCCCTGCCATCAGGAATACCGCCGGCATGAGGAAATACCGGTACCGGGCCTGGACTTCAATGAGCAGGTGGACGCTGTAATACCCGCACAGCAGGAATCCCAGCATCACCGGAAGCCGCAAGCCCTTGCCGCAGCCTTTCCACAGCCAGAGCACCAAAGCGGTCCCCGCCAGCCCGAAAGCTCCCAGGAACACTCCCTGGTTCAGGTAGTTCAGCACGTTGAGGCACTGGGAAAGAGTCAGGCTCCCCAGCACCTGAGCGTCGCCGTTCAAATGGCCGAATCCCCAGTAGAGGTACTCCAAAGAACCCCACATGGTATAACTCTTCTTCCAGAACAGCTCCAAAAAGCCCCTCAGTCCCAAAGAGGACAGCCGCTGGCTCACTACCTGGCTCATCTGGGCCCCGGCCTCTTCCCGGGGCAGGAGATAATAGGAGTTGTAGTCGGCCTGGTTCCAGGCACCGCCGCTTTCCAGGTTGAATCCCAGCACAAATTTCCACATGGGCAGGTTGTTGGAGAGCCCTTCCGGGTTCAGACCCGTAGCCTGCACCAGCCAGGAGAAAAACTCCGTGGAGATAAAATACGTCACTCCCACAGCCAAGAGCAGTCCGCCCGCATGGAGTACGCCGGGTCCCCGCCAGCGACACAGCCGCACCAGTACCCAGCACAGCAGTGCCAGCACGATCACCGCTCCCAGGGGGCGCATCACGTTGCCTAAGGAAAGGCACAGCCCCCCCAGGACCGCCCAAGGCAGGTTCAGTTTGTCCTTCCGTACCAGCAGCCAGAAGCCCATATAATAGAAAAACGTGGCAATGTGTTGGTTGGTCAGCACCGCTGCCAGGAAATAGGGCGCCGGGTACAGGGCGTACACCAGGGAGATGGTCATAGCCCCGGTCTCAGAAAGGAACCTTCTGGCGATGCCGTATACCAAGCAGCCTGTTCCGGCCATCCACAGGGCGTTGCATACCTGAAGGGGCAGCAAGCTCTCCCCAAACAGCCGGATCACCAGCGCCTCATAGGCCACGAATCCCGTCTGGTAAGCCCAGTTGTAGAAGTAGTCGTTTTCCAGGTATTCCCGACTGCCCTGGGCAACTTGGCAAGCGGCGTCGTACATGGTCTGGAAATCCTGCACCGGCTGGGCACCGAAAATCAGGATGACCCCCAGAGCGATAAAAAACCGCAGGGAAAACAGCGCCACAGGGAACGCCTTATGGGGAGCCAGAAACCGCAATCCCGCTGCCATCGCCCCTCCTGTGACGCCCAGACCCAGAATAGCCAGCAGCACATAGACTCCGCCTTTGCAAGCTGTCATAGCCGCCTGCACCAGCACGATCAAGGTGAACAGGGCTCCAAAGCCAAAGCAGAGCTTCTCACCCAGCCATCCCAATTTCTTCCACACAGGCCATCCCTTCCTTTCTCCCTATCCTAAAACGGTCCCAAGGCCTCAAAACCGGGCAGGTTTCGCAGCAGCGCAAACACCGTTCCTGCCACCAGGACCGCCCCAAAGACAAAAATCATCCATTTCCGTTTCCACAGTGGGCGCCTCCCCCGAATATAGCACACAGCCTCCCCTGCCAGGTACACCACCACCAAAGGCAGCACCACAAACAGGTAGGGGTTCTGCCGGAAAGCCGCCCACACATGGCCTTCCAGCAGTTCTTCCACCATACGGGTAAACCCGCACGCGCCGCAATAATATCCAGTGGTTTCCAGGATCAGGCAAGGGGGCCGCAGCCAGAACAACAGCCCGGCGGCAGCACTCAGCGCCAGAAAAACTAAAACCACCCGGAAGATCCTCTTTTGTGTTTCAGGCGTCAAAGCACGCCTCCTTTTCCCGCCCGGACCGCCGGGCAAATGCCAAAAAACGGGCCCATGGGCCCGTTTTCCGTTTACTTTTTAATGTACGCCAACCCCACGGCTCCAGGGCCGGTATGAGTCCCCACGATGCTCCCGATAGAGGACACGTGGATCTCCCGCTTCTTCAGCATGTCTCCCGTATACTCTTCCAGAGCTTTACAGGTCTCAGAACATTGGGCGTTACCCATAGTCACGCAGTAGTCAGCGGAGATGGGTTCCTTCTCCACGCACTTGCGGATAGCAGCGAAAGCCGCTTTCTTTCCTCGGGCTTTGCCCACCACTTCCACCAGGCCGTCTTTCAGGGTGATGATGGGGCAGATACCCAGAATGCTGGCCACCAACGCGCTGGTAGCGGAAAGCCGTCCGCCCATCTTCAGGTATTTCAAATCCTCGATCATGGCGAACAGACGGATGCGGGGAATCAGCTCCTCGATCTTCTCCACGATCTCCTTGCCGGTCATGCCGGCATCCCGCATCTTCACGGCTTCTTCCACCAGAAGTCCCAGGGCGAAGGTGACGTTCAGGGTATCCGGCAACAGGATGTTCTCCGCGCCTAAAATATTTTTCGCCAGCCTAGCGGATTGGAGGGTGCCGCTCATCTTGGAGGAGATGAACAAACACACCACGTCGTCCCCGCTGTCCTTATAGGGCTGGAAGATCTTCTCGAACTGAGCCGGGGTGATCTGGGCCGTCTTGGGAAGTTCCTGGGCGGCTGCCAGCTTGTCGTAGAATTCCTCCGTGGTGATGTCCAGGTTGGCGCGATAGCTCTGCTCTCCAAAGTTTACGGTGATGGGCAGCATTTCCACGCCCAATTCCGCGCAGCGCTCCAAACTGATATCGCAGGAGCTGTCCGTCAAGATCTTAACCATGTGTTCCCCACTCTTTCTCAAATTCTAAAAATCAATCTCTGGGCCGAAAGGCGGGATCCAGTTTCCCCGCGCCGCCCATTGAAAAACATTGTAACATATCCTCCCCACGGGGTCAATATTTCCGGAGGTAATACAGCCAGCTCCCCACCCTCAGGGCCACAAATCCCAACAGAGTGTAATACAAGGCGTTAAACATATCCATATTATAAAGGCTCGTCACAAATACCGCCAGGGTCAGCCCCACCAGAGTCAAGTCCCCGGAAAGTTTGGCGGCCTTCTCTCCCACCAGGATGCGCCGCTCGTCCTGCTGCCAGCGGCTGTCCGATTCCAGCTTATCGGGGTTACGGAGTTTTTTGCAGTTGAACATCAGCCGGAGGATCAGGTACAGCCAAAATCCAAAAAACAGGATGCTCTGCATTGCCCTTGCCTGGCTGGTCATGGTGCGGGGATCCGGAAAAAGATCCTCCCAAAAAACACCTACCACCACATCTAAGATCAGCATCAGCACCACGCCGATGCGCAGCCAGACATTTTCTCTTTTTATACGCTTGCGGTATTCATCCATGACACACCTCTCCTTCCAGTTCTGAAAAGTCGAATACCTCTTCGATGGTCAGGCCAAAATAATGGGCGATCTTGTACGCCAGAGGCAGGGAGGCCGTATACCGCCCCACCTCGATAGAGGTGATGGTCTGCCGGGTGGTGCCCACCTCCCGGGCCAGCTCCTCCTGAGAGAGCTTCCTCTCCCGGCGCAGCTCTGGGATCCTGGTCTTGATAGTCCCGCCTCCTTTGCTAAGTTTACTTTGCATTTTTAGTATAGTCTGCTTTGCAAAAAATGTCAAGTTCACTTTGCAAATTCGTTGATTTTCCAGGATCGTTTTTGTCAGCGTCCCTTTTGTCCTCGCCGAAAGAAGGGTCGAAATTTGCAAAAAAGAGAAAGAACGTGTATAATATTCGCCAAAGAACGCGGCGTTTTGCCGGTGAGAAAGTAGGGTGATCCCTTGCCAAAAGCTACGGTGATCGTACCAGTCTACAATGTAGAGGCATATCTGGAAAAATGCGTGGATTCCATCCTTGCCCAGACGGAGCCTGATTTTGAGCTTTTACTGGTGGATGACGGTTCCACCGACAACAGCGGTACCCTATGCGACCAGCTGGCCCGGAAAGATCCCCGGATCCAGGTGATCCATCAGGAGAACCAGGGCCTGGGCGAGGCCAGAAACACAGGTATCAAGGCGGCCACAGGTGACTGGATCCTGCTGGTAGACAGCGATGACTGGATCGAGCAGTCACTGCTGGAAAAGACCTTGGAGGCCGCTCTCCGGGAAGAAGCTGACATGGTGATGTTTTGGTTCCGCTCGGTGGACGAGCAGGGCAACACACTCCGAGTCTTTGTGGAGAACGTGCCTACGGATCAGGGGCTCACCTTGAAAGATCATCCCGACCTGCTGCTGACGGCCCCTGCCGCATGGCGGCGGCTGTACCGGCGGGAGTTGTTCACCCGCACCGGAATCCTGTTCCCGCCCCAAGTGTGGTATGAGGACATTCGCACCACGCCCAAACTTATGGCGGCTGCCAGCCGTGTGGTATTCCTTGATGATATAGGTTACAACTACCTGAGCCGTTCCGGATCCATCACCAAGAATCAAAACGCAGACCGGAACCGGGAGATCCTTTTAGCCTTTGACGATCTGCTTTCCTATTTTAAAGAGCAGGGCATATTCGAGCAGTACCGGCAGGAGCTCTGTTTCCTGACCTTGTTCCACGCCTATATCACTGCGTCGGTGCGGATCCTGCTCATTGACCGAAAGCATCCCTTGCTGAAGGAGTGCCGGGAATACGTGAACAAGTGGTTCCCCGATTACCGCCACTGCAAATACCTTCCCCGTCTCAACAGGGTGCACCTCTTGCTTTTGTCCCTTTTGGAGAAGCGTTTGTACAGGCTGATCGCCCTGCTGTTCCGACTGAAAGGCGGCGTGCGCTGAAAGGAGCGGCCGCTGGCGCCTTGGAAAAGGGATAAATACCTTGCAGACGGCAAAAAATATGGATACAGAAATAATGTTCTATTGCGGAATTAACCAAAAATCGTTATAATAATAACAGAATATATGGGTAGTGATTACTCGCTCAGATTTGTTCCAGAAAGAGGGTGCTTTCCCATGAAACAAGATGCTTTTTCCGCTGGGGTAGAACCCGGCGGCCTTTGGCATAAAAACGACATTCGCATTTTACTGTGCTACATTCTTTCCAGCGTGGGCGCGCCTCTCGCCCGCCAGGATCTGACCAAGATCATCCAGGAAAAGGGCTTGGCGAATTATTTCGAGGTAGAAGACGCTTTGGCGGCACTGCTGGCCAAGGAAAACATTTCCCAAACGGAGGAAGGTTATTTCACCATCACCCCCACTGGGAAAGAGATCGCCGACAACCTGGACGCCATGCTTCCTCTTTCCGTGCGGGACAAGGCCCTGGAAGCCGCTTTCACTCTGCTTTCTCAGGCCCGGGCTCAGCGGGAGAACCGGGTGGAGACTCAAAAGACAAAGCAGGGCGTACAGGTGACCTGCCATATTTCCGGAGGGGATATGGAACTGATGTCCATCTCCCTGTACGTGCCTGACAAAGCCCAGGCGAAAATGGTGAAAGACCGGTTCCATCGTGATCCGGAAGGGGTGTATCAGCTGGTGTTGGCCGCCCTCACCGGAGACAACGATCTGGCTAGGGAATATTTTCGAGAACGAGAGGTATAGCCCCCTCAAAATGATGTGGGAAATCCGGTGGAATCGCCGCCGGTGGGAAAGGGGCTTTTCGATATGAAAGGAAATCCGCGGCTGGACAACAGACGTTTGGCTCCTTGGAAAAGAGGAAGCTACAAAGTCCCGCGAGCTGCGTTGGTCTCGTGCGTCTTACTGACAATGCTCTTTCTATTTGCCTTTCAAAAGGATACAGACGCTTTGTACTATCAGGTAGCCGCTGTCCCCCAGGACGGCGTTGTCCTCCTTTTGGAAGAGTTGGACGAACTCTGCTTGTTTGCCTACACAGGAGAAACACCCGGGTCTGGACACGTGGTCGCGTTGGATCGGACTACCGGACAGATCACAGCTCAATACAGCAGCGATCACAACCGTATTTTCTGGGCCGCTGTTCGAGGAGATTGTCTGATGCTGGTGGAGTGCGACGACAGCACCGCGTATCTCACCCGGCTTTCTCTTTCTGCACTCCAAAAACTAGATAGTCGGCCCTTACCAGTCGCCACGGAGGAACTCGTATCCTTTGACTGCGACGGTGAGGGCTCATTTTATTTCGCCGATCCCAGCGACGGAAACGCCTTGTGGATCTCCGGTGCGGATGGTTCCCTCCAAAAAGTGGAAGAACTGGACTCGGTCACCTTCTTGGAGATCACACCGGGAGGCACTATATTTGCCGTATCCGGTCTTTCCTATTTCTGGGGACCAGCCCGGGATCCTCAGCAATGGCAGAGCACCGTTCTCACCCTTACTCCCCAGTATCTGCTCGAGGAAGAGTATTTCGTTATAAAACCCTTCTTCACCCTCTATCAATACTCCAACGGGACCACGTCTCAAGTGAACGATTTGTCTCTGCCTTCCGATTTCTTGCTCTGCGCGCTGGACCGAGAGGACCATTTGCTGTATGCCGGTGACGACAGCACCCTGCAATGCGCTTCCCTTTCCGGCGAACCCCTGGATTCCGTCACCCTGCGCGGGACTTTGCTTGCCGTGTGCGGAAATGGTGCCATCGTCCAGGAGGAGGGAAGTTATTGGTTCACTCCCATCCAGTTTTTCCAGGAACCCGCAACGCCCACGCCCCAGGTAACCCCTACTCCTACGCCTGAGGTGTCTCCCTCTCCTGAAATATCCCCCTCTCCTGAAGTGACTCCTTCTCCCGAACCTTCCCCCACTCCTTCTTCTCCTCCTACGTTTGATGACATTGTACAAGAGGGAGATTATCTGGTCATGTCCATTGACGTGACTCTGTCCCAGCTTTTGTCCTATTTCGCCCCAGACGCGGTGGAGGTCTGCCGGCCGGACGGTACAGTTGTCACTTCCGGTAACTTGGCTACCGGCATGACTGTAGGAGGTTACACGCTGGTGGTTTTGGGAGACTGTGACAGCAGCGGGAGCCTCACTCAGAAGGATCTCCGGGCGGCTCAAGACCTGCTTTTGACAAGCGACGTCCACAGCGATCCTTACCGCCGGGCCGCTGATATCAACGGAGACGGCATCGTGACCACCGTGGATCTCATTCTTCTAGCACAGGACCTGAGCTCCTGATTTTCTTTCCGACCTCCTTGCAAGCCCGGATCATCTATGCTAAGATAGGCACGAAATTTTATATGGAAAGAGGCGTTTCATCATGCCCATCACCTTTGATAAACAGCTGGGTCTCTTCAAATTGGAGAATCAGCAGTTCGCCTATGCCTTTATGGTCTATCAGGAGAATTATCTGGTGCACCTTTACTGGGGCGCCAAGCTCCCCGACACCGACCTCTCCTATCTGATGTACCGGGGCCGGTTCGCTTCTTTGAGCCCCTACAACACCAAGGTGGAGGATCCCTTCTTCTCTCCCGATATCACCCCCATGGAGTATCCCACCAACGGCGCGGGAGATTTCCGGATCTCCGCCCTTTCCGTCCGCAACGCCGGCGGGAACGCTGTCACCGATGTGCGGTATGTGTCCCACAAGATCTACGACGGCAAACCGGCTCTTCCCGGCCTGCCCGCCACCTTTGACCGGGAGGGTAAATCCCAGACTCTGGAAGTGGAGACTCTGGACGCAGTCACCGGAGTGAAAGCCACCCTGCTCTACACCGTGTTCGAGGACTATCCTGTCCTGGCCAAGAGCGTTCGCCTGGAAAATACCGGCAGCCAGCCCGTGGTGCTGGAACGGGCATACAGCGCCTGTATGGACTTGCCCACCATGGATCTGGACATGGTCCACGTCTACGGTAAATGGAACAAAGAAAACACCACCGTGCGCCATCCCTTGCAGCACGGCATCCAGGCCATCCAGTCCAAACGTGGCATGACCGGACCCAACCACAACCCCTTCCTGGCTCTGGCCAAACACACCGCCACAGAGGAGACCGGCGAAGTCTGGGGCATGAACCTGATTTACAGCGGCAACTTTTCCTTTGAGGTGGAAGTGGACACCCAGGGTTGTCCCCGGGTGCTCATGGGCATCAACCCCACCGATTTCCGCTGGCACCTGGAGCCCGGCGAGACCTTCCAGACCCCCGAGGCGGTGCTGGTGTATTCCCAGAACGGCTTGGGCGGCATGAGCCGGACCTTCCATCACTTCTATCTGGACCACCTGTGCCGCAGTGAGTGGGCAAAAAAGAAGCGCCCCCTGCTCATCAACAGCTGGGAAGCTGCATACTTTGACTTTGACGACGACAAGCTGGTAGAGTTTGCCAAAGAAGCCAAAGAGCTTGGCATCGAGATGCTGGTCATGGATGACGGCTGGTTCGGCGATCGTCACGATGACCACCGGGCTTTGGGTGACTGGTACGTCAACGAGGAAAAACTCAAGGGAGGCATGTCCCACCTGATCCAGCGGGTCAACGCTCTGGGGGTGAAATTCGGCGTCTGGTACGAGCCAGAGATGGTCAACCCTGACAGCGATTTGTACCGGGCCCACCCTGACTGGGCTATCCGGGCCGAAGGACGGGAGCATTCCATTTCCCGTTACCAGTGCGTGCTGGACATGACACGCCAGGATGTGCGGGACAACATCTTCCAGCAGATGTACGATGTGATCTCTCAAAACAATATCGAGTACATCAAGTGGGACTGCAACCGGCACATCACGGAAGCGGCAAGCGCTCAGCTGCCTCCGGAGCGGCAGGGAGAATTCTTCCACCGTTACGTGCTGGGCGTTTACGACCTGATGGACCGGATCACTACGACTTTCCCCCATATCCTGCTGGAAAACTGTTCCTCCGGCGGCGGACGGTTCGATCCCGGCATGCTGTACTATTCTCCCCAGATCTGGACCAGCGACAACACGGACCCCATCGAGCGGCTGTCCATTCAGTTCGGCGCGTCCCTGTGCTACCCCATCGCGTCTCTGGGAGCCCATGTGTCCGCCAGCTCCAGAGCAAACCTTCAGACCAAAGGCGCTGTGGCCATGTGCGGTACCTTCGGTTACGAGCTGGATCCCCTCAAACTGACGGAAGAAGAACGGGAGATCGTCCGGCAGCAAGTGGCGGATTACCACAAGTATTATGACCTGATCCGTTACGGTGACTTTTACCGGATCACCTCTCCCACGGAGGATCCGTTCCTGTGCGACTGGGAATTCGTCAGCCCTGACAAGAAAGAGGCTCTCTTTACCCGGGTGGTGATGCGTCGGCCCGAGAACAATTACCAGCCCCTGTGCCTCCCCGGTTTGGACCCGGATACCCTCTACACTGATGAGGCCACCGGCAAAGTGTATTCCGGCGCCCTGCTGGCCCACGGAGGACTGGATCTCTCCCTGTACGAATTCAGCGACAATGGGGATGGAGCTTCTATCGTCAAACATTTTGTGGCAAAATAACCTTTGTTTGTATTTTTCCAGTTGACATTGGGAAAAATCCTTGTTATAATGTATAAGCTGTCCACTATGGGACAGCTTATGAGACTCATTAGCTCAGTCGGTAGAGCACTTGACTTTTAATCAAGGTGTCCGGGGTTCGAATCCCCGATGGGTCACCAAGTAAAGCCTAGCATTTACGCCGTTTTCAAACGTTTTTGCTAGGCTTTTTTATTTTTGAAAATACGGGATTTTACGTGTTTTGACAGTAGTCAGGTAGTCAAAAAGTAGTCAGATTCTTAGAAAAAACTATCTTCCACAAATTTTTTTGCGAATAAAAAAGCCCGCAGCCACCGGTTCACCGGCACGCTGTGGGCTTTCTCATTTGGCGGGAGAGGGTTTGCCCGCCAGATTTTATCCGTTTTCCTTTTCCGCTGTTGGATGGATCAATCCCAGTTTATCCAAGATCACGGCAAACTGTTCGCGGGTCAAAGCCTCCCTGGGCATGGTACCGTCCAGGATCCCCGCCGCCGTAGCCTTTTCAAAGGCTTCCTTGGCAAAGTCGGAAGGAGCCTTGTTGATCCCCAGGGCATTTACCAATGTTGCGGCCACCTCTTCCCGGGTGATCACATCCTGGGGCCGAAACGCGCCATCCGCATCGCCGTTCATGATGCCTCGCTCCTTGACGATCTTCACATGGTCCTGCGCCCACCCGGACACCGGTTTCTTCTCAAGAGCAGTGAAATACTTAGTGATCTCGTCCTGGGCGATCTTTCTGGCTTCTGCTTCTGTCATATCATCTTCCTCCTTGTCGAGTTCTTCCTTTACCATATTTACGAATCGGTTCCATCCAAGATCCAACGTGCGGTGAGGGCAATACTTGCCGTCATAGTCCTGGTGCTTAGTGACCTTCTCTACGCCCCAGCCGTACTGCCGGAGCAGCTGCACCGTGAGACAGACGGCGTTTTTCTCAGCGGCGGCAAAGCGTGTCCCACCAGACAGGCTATAACAGATCTCGATATGGATTCCTTCCATGTTGCCCTTACCGTGGCCGTCTCCGCTGGCCCAGGCGTTGCGATCCAAAGGCAAGCCTTGCACCGCCTCCTTGTCATCCACTGCGTAGTGAAAGGAGATCTGCTCTGGTCGGTTGATCATGTAGGCAATCTCATTGGCGGCCGGGGCGTCGTTAGCCGTGTTGTGGATCACGATCCTGCTCGGCGTACGTGTATAAGGGCATTTGATAGAATACCTGGAAGACGGACAAAGACTTTTTCTGATAGGGACCATTACATGTCACTTCCTTCCGTCAGCTGCTTTTTCACCTGGTCGATTCCCGTCGCGGCAAGGCCTGACACCACACCTACTGCTGCGGCGCTAACCGGGTCTGTGGCGGGCAGCACGTCCAGGCCGGCAAAGAAACACACCATGCCAAGGATCAGACCCACCACGCCACAGATAACGGGGATGACCTGGTTGTTGTTCCAGGGAGTCGCCTTGACGATCAGGCCCACAAGATAGCAAATCACGGTGATAGCCGCTACTCCTACAATTCCCAATGTTTCAAAATCCATATCACTTTTCTCCTTTTTGATGTTCTTCCAGATCTTCGATCCGGTGATTGATCACCTTGATTTTTTCCTCGATCACAGGCATCCTTTTTGCGAAGTTGTTATGTTCCCTCACCTCCCTTGTCAGCGCTTCCAGTTTGGTGTCCGTCACCGCCTGAGCCGTCTGGATGTTCTGGTCCGTTCTGGCCGTGGCCCGGCGATTGGACAAAATCACCCCTATCAACGCCAGGCCACTTGATATGATCGATACGATGATATCCGTCATGAAACCGCCTCCCATGCCTGGGTGTATTCCACCGGGATGAAATTGGTGTCCGACTTGCATTTGTAGGTATTGCCATCGGTGAAAATCATGTATTCCCCCACTTTATAGGTGTCCGTGGTGCCGTGGGAGGGCTTTACCCAAGGTCGAGCAGTCTCAGGGCTTTTACCATGCAAAGGACGGTTGAAGGTATACCAGCTAGAGTTTCCGGGAACAATATCGGGAAATTCTGCGTTGTCGTAAGCCTGGAACACCTCCCAGGTCTGCTCCCAGTCGCTTCCGAGGTTTCCGCCGCTATGGGTGTTGTAAATGTCTCCCACCTCATAGCTACCGGGTGTCCAGTTAGGATACAAACCTGAGACCTTCAGCTTCGTCTCATCGTCGGACACCTGCGCCAAGGAAAACTGACTCAAGGCAAGCATAGATTCCATAGCGCTAGGGATGTAGCCTGTACCGGAGTACATGGGAGCCACAGCGTCAACTTGCTTTTGCAGCTGATTCACCGCATTTTCCAGCCGGTGCGCTTCCTCTTCTTGGGCGGCGACTTGCGCCTTGTACCCTTCTTCCCCCAGGTCATAAGCTGCCATAGCGTCATTTCTGGTGGAGAAGGTAAGCCCGTCCATCCACGCATAGGCAGTGGTGTCTAAAGGCTCAGGCGTTACCCCATGCCTGTCCCCTTCCGCCTGAGCTTCTTCTAAGGTGGGGAAACCCTGCGTCACTTGCTGAACGTTCGGTTCCTCGCCCTTTGTGTATGTAATCTGGTAGCGGTAGATTTCTACAATCTCACCGTACATGCGAAATGGGTACTTCATATTGCACCTCCTCAGTTATATTTGTTGTTGGCAAAGGTGTTGTTGGTGCCGTTGTCTACGTAGTTTTTGCCCATGATGTTATTACCTACAATAAGGTTGTTTTGAGAATCCATTATTATTTGGATTGTATACTGGGAAGAAGTGTAATCGGAAGAATTTCCGTTTCCTCTAATACAAGTATTACCGGTAATAGTGTTGTTGATGCTTCCGTATAGATAAATGCCAGTGTTGTTATTATTGTTACAAGTATTACCCGTAATAGTGTTGTTGTCAGAACCACTGAATAAATAAATGCCAGTGTTGTTATTATTGTTACAAGTATTACCCGTAATAGTGTTGTTGCTGCTTTGTAAATGAATGCCATTTTTGTTATTATTGTTACAAGTATTACCGGTAGTAGTGTTGTTGCTGCTTTGTAAATGAATGCCAGCGTTATTATTGTTACAAGCATTACTCGTAATAGTGCTGTAGGAACCGGATAGATAAATGCCAACGCCTTTGTTATTGTTACAAGTATTACCGGTAATAGTGTTATTGGAACTAGAAAGATCTATTCCATCACCAGAGGGATAAGAGGATTTATTTCCATCAATTTGTAAATTCTTAACAGTACAGTAATTAGCAGTTACGGTTACTACTCCCGTACTAGAGCCGTTCCACATACGTTTCAACACGGTAGCCGCCCTATTACCTGACAGTGTCACATTATCCTTATTCACGGCAATGGTAGCTGTGATATTATACGTGCCGTCAAGAATTGCCACTTCGCCGCCGGTGCTTGGCAAAGCTTGAATCGCGGCGTTGATCTTCACGTCATCCGCCGTGCCGTCGCAGAGATAATCACAGTCATCGGCAGTCCAACCAGCAGTAGAGGTTCCGATAGTAAAACGGCATACCCGTTTTCCCGAACCGCCGCCGGGCGGATCTTGGGCCTGTGCGTTGCCCTGGCTGTCAAAGCCCACCACCTGGCCCTGCGCACCAGTGAGCTTATTCTGCTTTCCATTGGCAAGTTCAGCGGTCAGCTCGGGAAGATCATTGCTGTTCGCACCTTCCGGCACGGCAACACCAGTTTGTTCGATAGCAGAGATCGTTTCTCGCACATTGCCCGCAATGCGATCGATTTCACTTTGAATACTCACGGGAACCAACCTCCTTAGATCGCCGCTAACGCATCTTCAATATCGGAAGTCAAAGATACGCTGCCACCGGAAGTATATCCGGCCGCCACTTCAAAAGAGGTGGAAGAAAGGCCGTCGATCGTCCCGGAGACCGCCCCATTATTGGGCATTGTACCGGTCAATTTCTCGCCTGCCACATAAGCAGTCTCCCCATCCAGAATGGCTTCTGCCCCAGCGGTGCCGTCAGAAGTATCCACGTACTGGGCGGGGATAGGTTCCACTGTGACCTGAGAAAGCACTTTCCCAGTAGTGGGCGTGACCACCTGCTGCTCTTTCGTGGGAGTGGCTGTTTTTTCCTCGGGGGAAATCGACACGACACCTGTGCCGCTATGATATCCTTTCGGTACAGTATAGCTGGGTTCGGCAGAGGTAAGTGCCTTACTTACCGCCCCATTATTGGGCATGGTGCCAGGTACGACAGAACCATCAGCGGTAACCACCACTTTTCCAGTGAGCACGTCCTCTGCAACTGCGGTCACACTGGACACATCTTGGTACTGAGCGGGGATAGCTTCCACCTCTACATCAGATAACCCGTAGTATCCCTCGTCAGCTGTGATCTGTTGCGGCTTTTTTGTGGGAGTGACTTTCTTGCTTTGCAGAGTATAGCTTCCTCCCCCAGCCACACCAGATACCGTGCCGGTGCCATCGTGGTAACCTTTGGGGATCGTATAGGTTTCCCCCTCTTTCACCTGAGCAGACACGCCGCCCTGATTTGTGATCCCGTTATAATCCTCCGCCAGCTGGTCCAGCTTTTCGGTCCCTGCGGAAATTTTCAATTCTACCGCTTTTGCCCGCAGGGTGTCTCTCGCCGACTGGATACGGGATATTTCCGTTTGAACGCTCATAATTTACGCCTCCTTAAATGGTTTCAAGCAGTTTCTCAATGTTTCCCACAGTCTGATAAACCGCCGCTGAGGTGATAGGCAAGGTGTTGTCCTGTTCAGCTTCCTTGGCGGTGTTAACGGACAACTTTCCTTCCGGAGATAAGGAAAGCGTCTCGTCCAGACTGTAAATGGCAAGACCTCCGCCTTCGCCCACATTGGGAAGCGGAAGACCGCTCTGCACGTATTGATGGGTATCCAGGTCCCACAAAAGCCAAAAGCCGTTGGCCCCAGGCACCGGTGGGTGGGCGTTCAGCTCCCGGATGTTCCTTTCAGCCTGGGAAAACTCCGTGGGCAGAGTTGGCCAGGTACCGGGACCAACGATGGTCCGAGGAACATATACCTGGATCACGTTGGTATGGCGGATGACTTCCCCGCTGGCTCCCCGCAGCTGAAATGCGTAGTACCCGTTGAGAGCCAACTGATCGTCGGTGAGGGGCGCGCTGGCTCCACACTCCATTGGGGCCAATGGGATGATGTTCCGGCGTCCCTGGCACTCTACCAGCATGTCCCAGGTGAAGCCTTCTGGGAGAGGGCCATTTACCACCAAACTGTGGGCCAGGTTATCATACTGGCGGCCCACAATGCCTTGGGTGACGCTGATGGTCCAGGAGCAGTATTGAAATGCAAGCCTCACATGATCCCCTCCTTATGCCGTACGCTTCCAGAAATAACAGGTAATGTACGGGTTCATAATGTTCATCGTGGACAGGCCGCTGCCTGTTTCCCCATGATTGTGTGCTTTCCCTCCCAAAGAACCTGTCATAGGATCCGTAGAACCCGAGACACGATGGCTATGGGTGTTATCGTTGGTATTCCCGGAATATTGAGAAACGCTTCCGGTAATTCCGTGGGAATGGCTTCCCTCTTTTGTGGTCTGCAAATTTTCATAGTTGCCGTTTCCCGCGTTGGCCGTCCAACCGATCCGATATCCTGTGGAACCAGGATCCAGCGTAATGGGAGTAGTGCCTTTGTAGGTCAATCCATGATAGTGGTTCCCGGATGAAGAAACGGACAAACTTCCAATCCCATGATTGTGGGGCATGGAGTGATAGTGAGAGTTGTCCTGGGTATTGAGATACAAACCATGTGTGTGGCTAGCCATCTCGTCCAGCGTGAGAATATGGTCTTTGGTAGTATGCGTGTGAGAGAGATCAACGCTTTTCGATCCTCCGGCAGCTTCAGAAGAACTAAAGTCACCGTCGCCCTGGTCTACGCCCACCAGAGTCTTGCCTGAGCCAAACATTTCCCAGGTGGTGCCTGTGAGGTAGGTGCCAGGGTTCACTCCACTGACGGAAACAAAAACGCTCCCCACAGGATAAACCAGAGAGATCACCTCTTCGGCCGTCATCCCCCCTGTACCCGCCGGGCCCTGGGGTCCCGGTTCGCCTTGGGGTCCCGCAGGGCCGGGATCTCCCTGCTCTCCCTTTTCGCCCGGGTCACCCTTAGGCCCCTGTTTGCCGGGTTCCCCCTTTTCCCCCTGGGGGCCTTGAGGACCTTGGATGGGTCCCAGATCCACCCACTGTTCCCCTTGGTAACAGTACACGTCATAAGGCTGCGCAACTCCCACCAGATAGCAGCTTCCGCCAGCGGGGCTGGGCACTGCCTGTTGGAGGGATTCCAAGTTTTCGTAAGGCCCACCGGAGATTTCCAGCCCCGTGCCGGGACTGCCTTCCGGGCCGGGAGGACCCTGCTCTCCTTTTGGTCCTTGCTCCCCGGTATCCCCTTTCTCAGCGATCATAAGCCAATGCTCCCCGTCCGTAGGCGGAATGCCCCTGCAAGGCTTCCTGTTCACATAGGAACTGCCCTCATAGGAAACCTTGTTTAGAAGGGTGTAGTCCTTTTCCGGGTCATACACTTCCCAAACACTCAGAGCGTTCTCAGTCTCCTCTACGGAACGCATGGCCTGTTCGTAGGATCCCTGTATCTTTTTCAGGTTCTCCGTAAGGTTTTCCCCCACCAGGTCCATCCGGTAAACCGCCAGCTTGTTTCCGGATCCCAGCAGCAGGTACCTTTCCCAACCGGACAGGTGCGACAACGTTCCTCCCAGAACCTTCGTCTGGAAAAACCGAAACGTCTGTCCGTCTTCTGAAAACGCCAGAAGGCCCTGGCTGTTCAGCAAGCTGATCCCCATCGTCACGGCAGAGATCTCCGCCGTGTAAAAAGTGTCTTCCGTAGGGATCAACACCTGGTCTTGGGCGTGGGTCTGCGCGTCGATCGTGATCAGCCACATGCTATGGTCAAACGATCCGAAAGGAGCCAAATAGAACTTACCCTGATAGGCCGCGACGCTTACGAAATAACTGGCTTGGTCGCCGCTGTCCTGGTAGACCATTTCCCAAGAGGAAAGGTCATGGGATACAGCCGCCCAGGCATTGTGGTTGTACTCATCGTCCTCCAAGGTATACGCATATCTGCCAGCCGCGATAAATTTTCCTGAGATCGGGTCATAGCCCACGGCGGTGGCCCTCATACGCTCTTCCGGGAACTTCACCTGCACGGGGGATGTTTCCCCTTCTTCCAGGTAATACAGGTTCTGCCCTACGGGGTGTTCCACAAACTCGTTGACGGTCAGCAAGAATAAATACTTTCCGGCAGCGTAGATCCCCCGCTTTTCAAACACGGGGTTCGTATTGCCGTACAGGCTGTGGGGTACCGGTTCCTCAAAAACCACTTTATTTCCAATGACGCTTCCCCAGCAAAAAAAGTCCTTATCCATAACAAGAAGTCTTTTCCCAGCTATGAACGCCTGGGCGGTCATGCTTTGGGAAGCGCTGCCATAGGTGAACCGCTGCCAGCTCGCGCCGAAATCAGTGGAAAACAAACTTCCTTCCCCATTTTGGTGATACTTGTCCAGCACAAACATCACACCGCTGGGGTCGATCCCCGTAATGAACTGACAGCCGTCATCACCCACACCGAAAGTAAACGGTCTGAGTTCATCACTGTATTTTTCCAACACCCGTTCCAGCTCTTTCGCCGCGGACATCACTAGTTCCATCAGATCGTCAATGCTGTCCGCCTTCCCCATCAGATCTCCAAGCACACCCAAGTCCGTGGTGCTCTCCACAGCGTTTTCCAGTTCGCAAGGCTCCACGTACAGCAGCAAGTTGTCCCACCGGATCTCTGTGTCCCCGTCCAAGATCTGCAAATACATCCGGTTTTCTCCGGGACAAGTGCAGGCCTGTAAAGGCAGAGTGAAGGTGACAGTCCCCGATGAAGGCTGGCACTCTATCACCACCAAGGTGCGGTCATTTTTCGCCACATAGGCAAAGACTTGCGAGGATGACCCTACCGGAGAACGTCCGTCTTTTCCCACGATTTTCAGCGTGAACGTGCGCGCCCCTGCTTCTCCTTGCACCGCGTACAGCCGCAAGGGCGGACTGTTTTTCCCGTCGTACAGTGTGTAGTTGTACTCCATATGGTATCCTCCTTATCCTTTCGCCAGCCCGGCGATGGTGTCGGTCACATCTTTTTGCCGCCGGTTGACTCCGATGGAAGTCACCCGCCCCGCTAAAACGTCGTAGGTGAGCGACACCACCCGAGCTGTCACCACTCTTTTTTGAGGGGTATAATAGATCTTCCCCAAGGCCCCCAGCTCAAAACTGTTGCCCTCCTGGGGGATGGTCTCCACGGAGATCTCGTTCGGCAGAGGGTTCCAGGGATGCTCTGCAAGCCACCGCTGGATGATCCCCAGCAGGGTCCCCTGGTCCACCTCTTGGGAAAGGCCCTGGTAATAGCTGGCAAGGTCCACCGGATGGATCCTCCGGTACCCCGCGTACTCTTGGGGGAGATCTTCCAGGGGATACACATCCAGGTTATGGGAGACCATCTTGTCCTCCACCATGTAGTAGGGCAGAACGTGAGTAGTAAACTCCGTAGCGTCCACCGAGGAGGAATATCTCTCCATATCCCTGCCGTACCGGATCCGGAAAGAGGGTTGGATATCTTCTCCCGCTGGCCGCCACAGGCGAAAACCGAAGGTCGTGTAGTCCAGATATACGTCTTCCCGATCCCGGATGGCGTCCAGAACCGCCTGTTTTAAGGTGACCGGTTGCGTGTAGGATGCCGGGTTCAAAGTCATTTCGTCGGTGTAGCCGATGACCAGGAATCCGCCCATCTGAGAGGCATCCACCTGCTCCACCGCTTTCAGCAACGCCTGATACCACTGCAAATAGGTGACGGAGCTGTAATCCCCCTGGGTATGGGCCTGAAAGGGAGCTGCCACAATGGCCAAAGCGTTATAACTCAGGTGACAAGCGTGGACGGAGATGACGCCATCCAACTCCTCCCCGATCTGATCGATACGAAAATACTGCTGGCCCCGCTCCCCACCGGAATCACAGCGCAGCCAGTGGTTTTCTTGGAGGACCCCGGAATTTTCCCCATTCACCGGGTAGGTGAGAGTCAACTCAAATTTCCCATCCTCGTCCCGGGAAACGGTACACTCCAAAGCGTCAGGCAGGGGCCCCAGCCGGTCCTCCACCTCCGGCTGCTGAGATAGGGCCAGCCGGGTGCCCTTGTAAGCGTAGATCATAGTTCCCTCCACCGGGGGATGACCCCAAACCCGGAAAGTCCCGAGCAAGTCACGGTGATCTCCGTCCGTCCTGGCTTCAACCGGAGAAACTCCTCCAGTTCAGCGCTCTGCACCAATTCCCCTGTGGAGCTCCGAACCAACTGCTCCTGGGAATCCAAAGTTAAACTGGTCCCCACCAGCCTTGCCGGGACTCCGGTCAAGATCTGCTGGTAGGAGGCGCCATCCTCATAGTTGGCTTGGATAGTTACGTCCCCGGAAAATTTCATTCCCAGATACAGCTCCAGGATCGGCAGGGAGGTAAAGCCGGTAGGATTAAAGACCGTCAGGCTGTCGCCCTGGGAGGAAACCCGGTTGTCTCCTTCCCGAAAATACCGATAAGGCTTACAGGAAAAGGTAACCGTCTGCCGGGCAAACAGCTTCCAGAGGTTCTCAAAGTCCAGCCCGCCCGCATAGTCCGCCAGCCGGTAGTGGTCCAGGTCGTAATCGTCCTCCAGCCGCAGGTATTTTCCAGGTTTACCCAGCAGCCAGGCTTTCAAGGCTCCTGCCCGCTGGGGCAGTTCCTCCTCCCGGCATACTTTCAGAAAAGTGGTGTAGCTTATCTCCACGTTGTGGTAGCTGCCCTCAAACAGATACGCCGTCCCGTCCCTCCCGGGGATCTCATGTTCCTGTAACCGGGGCTCGGGACCGTTTAAGATACTCTTGCTCTCGATCACCAGCCCTCGCTCCCGGCTGGAGATCCCGTCATAATAGAAGCTATTTAGAATGGCCATAAGCCGTCTCCTTTCCCCGCACTTCCTTCTGCATCTCACGCATAAACTCCCGGTACAGCTGCCGCCCATTGGTGGCCTGGGTCTCGATCACCACCGCCCCCTCCTGGAACACAATCTCCTGGGTCCGCTGATGGGTGGTGTTCTGCACGATCTGCTCTCTGCGCGTATCTCCCATCGCCCGTCCCTCACTGGCGGCAAAGGCGTTCAGCCGTTCTCCCGCCTCCCGCCACAGGTCCAGGGCCCGGGCACGATTGTTTTCCAGGGGGATGATGGCCTCGTCTCCTGCCTTGCCCACCAGGGCAACCTGAGGGCTCTCAATGATCCCGCCGGTGGCGTAACGTCCCGTCACAGCTCCAAGGACAGCATTCACGCCGCTGGTCACCAGACGAACCGTGGCTGTCAAAGGGTTGTTGTTCCAAAAACTTTGGGAGTCATACCAGGCCATCCTGGATGGAGTCACCGCATCCGGAGTGGCCACTGTGGGCGGTCCCACTACCGCTCCGGAGATTTGATCGTCCATGACGCTCATCCCCCGGGCAGCGGTATCGACCACCTGTTTTTCCAGCGCGGGTGTGTTGTCCCGTACTCCCTGGGCGGCTTTGTCCACCATGTATTTGCCGTTTTCGTAAACCAACCCGTACTGATCCGCGATCCCCTGGGCGAGACTCTCACCAAACCCCTCTCCGTACTGATTGAGCATGTCCGCCACGAATTGGGCATTTTCCGAGGAGGATTCTTCCAGCTGGGTCCACATGCCCGTATTGGCGTCATAGGCCAGCCCAGCGTACATTTCCAGCGCTGCCGCCAGCTCCTCCGGAATGGCCTGCCCGGCATTCTGGGCCGCTTCCAGGGCGGCCAGCTTTTCCGGGCTGCTGGCGATCTGCAAAGCGAGCAGAGCGAACATCCCGTCGGTGTCCCCCACCATAGCTTCCCACAGCGCGATGTTGGTCAATCCCTCACTGACACTTTGAGGCACAGCCTGCCCTGCGGTAAGGCACTGGTCCCGAATGGTCTCCAGCTGCTCCTTTTGGGGAGCCAAACTTTCCAGCATGTCGTTTACCGCTTTTCTCGCGCCGCCGGTCAGCTGAGGAAATTCTTCCTGGAAACTGTAAAAAGCGTTTTGCAGGTCGATGCCCCCCTGCTCAAAAGCCTGGGAAAAAGTCCCGGCAAAGTCGCTTGTCAATTCATACACCTGACCCTTGGCGCTTTCCACCTGTTGGGAAAAGTTTTCAGAGATGGTATCAAAAGCAAAGTCAAAGCCCAGGTTGATGGACTCTCCCACGTTCTGGGAAGTCTGGAATTCGATCTGCTTTCGGGCGTCCTCCCGGACCTTGTCGGCAAACTCTTTGGCGGCTCCTTGGTCCAGCATCTCCTGATACTGGAGCTCTACCGCGGTCAGGGCGGTGAGCTTGGTCTCCTCCGCACTGTCCATCAGTTCTTGGGTGCTTTCACTGATCTTCTCATTCAGCCGGTCGAAACTGTCCTTGTCGATGTTGTACCCGCCGGTGGCGTACTCGATCTGAAGGTTGGAAAGTCTGGCTCGGTACTCGGCGTTCTGGATTTCTGTCAAGATCCCGTTCATCTGGTCAATGATCTTCTGGATCTCCACCTGATCCCGAGCAAAGGTGTTATTTTCAAAGGAATCGTTCACCTTCTGGGCCAGATACTCACCAAGCCGCTCCAATTCTTCTTGTGCGCTTGCGAGATAAGTAGAGGAGAATTCTGAGAGGGAGTCGCCATAGCCGTCCCCTTCCCCAAAGGTCGCGTTTATGGCGAGATCTATGCTGTATCCCTGCTGAGCCAAGTAATCACCGGCACTTTGGGTGAAGGCTTGGAGATTGGAAAGATAGGCGCTCTTTTCGTCCTCGGTGAGTGTAAGGCCCACGCTCACCTTCCAGGAGGTCTTGTTCAGTTCCTCCAGGGCGGACTGGATCTCTTCCTCAAACTGTGCCACTTTCTCCCGAGCTTCCACTGCGGCATCGATCTTCACAGTCCAATCGGTGGTGGTCAATCTTTTGGCCACATCCTCCACCTCTTCCGCGGAGAGCTTGATGTCTCCAAAGGCTTCGTCGATCTGGGCCTGGATGATGTCATCATGGGCTTTCTTTACAGCAATGCCTATCGCGGCCACACCTGCCACTACCCCGCCGATGATCATGCCCTTCGGGCCCAAAGTCCCCAGGACCTTCCCCAGTGTCCCCATACTGTCGGTAGCTTTGCCGCCTGACTGAGCCAGCTTTCCCAGGTCACTTACAGCGGACCCCACCCCTTTCGTGAGCTTTCCCAGTCCGGTTGTAGCTGTTCCCAGAACTTTCACCGCAGGCCCTGCCGCTGCCGCCACTCCTGCCGTGCGGACGATCAGCTGTTTTTGTTCCTCGTCCAGATTGGAAAAGGTCTTGATCAGCTTGGTGCCCTGCTGGATCAAGGGGGTGATCTCAGGCAGCAGTTCCTGCCCAAAGGTCACCGCCAACTCTTTGGAACTTTCCTGCATAGTTCGCAGGGAGTTTGCTGTACCGGTTGCTGTGCGGGCGTAGTCCCCCTGGGCGTTCTTAGTGGCCGCCAGCACATACTGATAGCGTAGCTGTACCTTTTCTGCCTCTGTCATTTCCTCGGTGGTCTTTCCAAAGCCCTCCGCCAGCGCGAAAGCGTCCAGATTGGTCTGAGTCATCACAACGCCCAGATTTTTCAGGCTTTCGGTCTCTCCGGTAAAAATACTCTTCAGCGCTGTGGAAGCCTCCTCAAGGCCGATATTCTTAAAAGAAGCCAGATCCCCGGCAAGGCCTACCAGCTCTTGGGACATCTGAGCGGCTTCCTCCCGGGGGATCTTCATGGAAGTGGCCATATCTCCATACAGTGCGGCCATATCCAGAGCGGTCCCCTCGGCGATACCGAACTGATCTACGGTGGTCTGGGCAAAAGCCCGCACCTGTTGGGAAGCCTTCCCAAAGGCCACATCTACCTTGTTTAAGCTCTCCTCATAATCTGAGGCCATATTTAGCGCCACACCCCCGGCGGCCAGGAGGGGCGCGGTCACCCCGGCGGTAAGTACGTTTCCCACGGAGGAGACTTTTCCTCCCACGTTCTCCAACTTGTCCCCAGCCGCTTGGAGCGTATCCCCAGCGATAGTTGCCCGGTTGGCGGTATTCTCCAGCTGGCCGGTAAAGTCCGCCAACTCCCCCTTTGCGGTTTGGAGTCTGGCTCCCAGGTTATTTACAGCAGTGGCCTGGCGGGCATAGGCAGCCTCCGCTTTCAGCGCCTCCTCCGAGCCCTCCCCATTTTCCTTCCGGGCCGCTTCCAGAGCGGTCTCCAGCCGCCGGAGCTCCGCCTCCTGCTTTTGATACTGAGAGGTGAGCAGTTGGATCTTCGTCTTGGTGGCATCCACGGCGCTTTGCAGCGTCTTTTGCTTTTTAGCGGCGCCCTCCACCGAACGGTCGTTTTCGTCATACTCTTTGGAAAGCGTTTGCAGTTCCTTACCAAGGGCCTTCAGCTGGCTCTCCACTGCCTTGATGGAGTTTTTAAACTCCTTTTCCCCCTCTATGCCGATCTTGGGTCCGATGTCGTAGGACATAAAACCACCGCCTTCATAATTTTTGGAAGCGGGCTTTTCCGATGCCCGCCGGAACGGTTACAGGAGATCCCACACGGAATCATCCTCGTAATTGATCTCCTTCTTTTTGGGTGCTTCCTCCGCGCCATTCATGATCTGATACACGGCCACGGAATCCTCAAACAGTCCGATGGGGCTCACCCAAAACTCTCCCGCCGGGAAATTCAGGATGCCCCGCCAGGCCAAAAGCCAAGCTAAGGACCCCACCGCCTCACGGCTCAACCCTGGTCCTCGTTTTTTTTTGAGGATTTGGCGGTGACCATCCGCATGCCGCCCAGTTCCAACGTCTCCTTGATTGCTGCCGCCACCTTGGGCGTATCCGCCGGGGTGAAGATCAGCTCCAAAGCCTCCAGGGAGAGGACCTCACTCTCTTTTCCCAGCACAACCCGGTTGTAGGCTGCGGCATCCTCCATCAGTAGGTGCAGAAGTTCCAGGGTGCGATGGTCCACACCAAAGTCCCCTGAGCGCATTTCTACCGCCAGATCGTTGTACTGCTGGGCAATCCTTACCGAAAAATTAAGGGGATATTCCTTCCCCATGATCTGGATTTTTCCCAGTCGCTTTTCCATACCCTGTTCCCTCACTCGGCCGCAAGGATCCCAGCGGCGCGCAAAGCGGCCAGCAGCCCGTTATATTCCTCCTGAGTCGGCGCGGCCGCCGCGTCCGGCACGGCAGCGGCCTGCTTCACCCCACCCAACGCTTCTTTTGTGGCGGCGGGCAATTCATAAGAGGGACCCTCCGGCCCGGGCTCTCCGGGATCGCCTTTAGGTCCCTTTAGGTTTTTGAATGTGAAGGTGAACACCTTTGCAGTATCCGGTCCGCTGGCTTCCACCGTCACTTCCGGTGTTCCTGTGTTATCGTCCACGGTCGCCGTGGGCGTCCCGAACCCCGCAGCAGCCCCCGCCTGCTCGTTCTGCACGCCCTGTTCCAGCTTGTTCATTTTTTCAGCGGTAATCAGGTCGCCGTCGTTCCATGTGGTAGGTTCATACGCCATACTTTTTCACTCCTTTGCTCTGTTGTCCGACCTTGGCCTTTCCAATTTCCCCCGAACCGATCAGGCCCGTTTCAGCCGGGGGGATCATTCCCCCATCGCGGTCACCACGGTGCTGCCTGCGGCCATACACAGGCCCAGCGCGTCCACCTCCGCCACTACCAGCTGATCGCCCGTTACTGCGGAGATCTCCTGGGAGCCGTCCCACGTTTCCCAGTCGCTCAGATCCTGGTACAGCACGGGCAACTTCACGCCCGATCCCGTCCTGTAACGGTAGGAACGCCCTTCTGTCAGTTCAGGAGTTACCTGGACAGAGGTTTTCCCGGAAGAGGACCCAGCCGTGCTGGTAACAGTAAGCTCCTCCAAGCTGGCGTTTTTGATATTGAGCACATGGCAGATGTAAGCGTCGGCTTTGCTTTCGCTGTCGAACACCGCCGTGCGTTTCCAGGCATGATGCTCAGTGTCATCCCGCATCACGCTGGCGGTGATAGTATCGGTCTTCCACTCGATGGTTTCCGCCTGGGTGGTGGCGGCGTCCTGCGGCACGGCGAACTGGGTCTTGGTGAATACAACACCTCTCCATTTCGTCTGGCCCCGGACGATGAGCTTCTCGATGATGCCCGCGCCCAGATAAGGGCTTGCCATCTGGTCGTCGTATACCAGTTCTTCCACAGTATCCTCGCCCACCTGCACCTGCTGGGCGCGCAGGCCAAGGATCATCCGGGAGATCGCCGCTTCCAGTTCGGCTACCGTCCAGGACAGATTTCCCCCGGAAAACACGCCGCTGGCGCTCTCTGCCACCTCGTTGTCTGCCCGGAAGGTGTTCTCTGTGCCGGTATCGTTCACGGAAAAGCTGTACTCCACCGCCCGGCCGGCCCGGACTCCGTCGGAATAGGTGACAGTCCCGGCGCCGTTCTCGCTGTACCGGGCCACATAAGGCCTGGAAAGTCCTACTTTCGGCATAAGTTGTCCTCCTTTTTTACTTCATGGTTTTTTTGATCTCTTCGTCAACGGTTTTCCCCATAGCCTCCACGGCTTTGGCCTGAGATGACTTTACCGCCCGGCGCACAAAGGGGATCTTCCGCCGCACGGAACTGCCGCTTTCGATGGAGCGCACCAGCATGGGTACCGGCGTGCCTTTGGGGTACTTCCTGGTCTTTTGCCGGGTGACATACCCCACGAAGCCCGCCTTGGTGTTCCAACCCAAACGGTCCTGTTCCATTTCAGCCAAGCCCAGACCCTGGGAGATAGCTTCTTTTTCCTCCGGGGTGACGCCGGAAAAGACCTCGCCCGGCGCCAGTTTTCGGAACTGCTCCACCGGAAGGCTTTCCGCCCCCTCTTTGATGGCGTCCGCCACCACCTTGGCCCCCTCATAGACAGCCTGCTTCAAAAGGGCGTCGGCGTTTTTTTCTAAGCGGGAGAGCTTCAAGAGATACTCCTCCCCCAACTTCAAAGACTGAAACTTAGCCATCCGCCACCTCCCATACCCACTCGTAATGGGTGAAGCCTGTATCCTCCTCGTACTGGATAGAGTTTAAGTGCCAGGCGATCCCCATCCGGTCCAAAGACTTCTCAAAGTCCTCTTTCCAGGGATCGAACTCCAGCTTGGTGTACAGGTCGGTGGTACCGGTGACAGCCCTTTCTAAGTGCCGGTCTCCCGCTAGGAAATCGTGGGCCCCGTCCTCCTGCCACACAAAATAGCGGTCCGACCGCAGCCTCTGGCTGTGGCGCACCTGATCCGTCACGGCGGTGTGGACCTGGATAATGATCTCCTTCCAGTTCATGGCGTCACCTCGTATGTCTGATCCACGGCGGCAAGCGTCAGATCCAAGCAAGGAGGGTAAACATCCAGCACGTTCTGAACGCTGTCTATGCGATACTGCCTGCCGTCCTCTGTGATAGCCACATCCTGGCTGGATATCCACGGCACTTTCTGCACCCGCAAGATCCTCTGGATCTCCACTTGGTTCTGCCGGCCGGAGTACAGCCGGTTGATCCCCAAATACCGCTCCTGATAGCGCAGTCGAACCTTTTCCAGTAACATGGGGACCGGACGCAGACCGGGAGCCGCGCCGTCCTCTACGGAATAGACGGTCACCACTCCATCGTTGAACGCCTGGGTCACCTTATGGTTGGGGCGGTTGGGAGCTTTCCACACGCTGCATCACCCGGCTTTCGTTTCGCATAGCGTTGATGAGAGACTGATAGTTGTACTCGAACACATCCAGGGCCTCGTCCCTGGCGTAGCGGACATAGTCCATCAGCAGAGACCTGGGCAGGCCCGGGACATGGTAGTCCGCCGGGGCTCCCCGTTTCAAATCCAGGTAGGCCATGCCGTTTTCCGCCAAAGCCCGTACCCGCAGATCCGTGGCCTGGTCTGTCCAAGTGATGTTCAGGTAGTTTTTCAGGTCCTCCAAAAGGGTCTCATCCACGCAGGCTCCTCCTCTCAGGACTTGGTCACCGTGACGGTGTAGTCCTTGGTGGCAGCGCCGTCCTCGGCGGTGACATGGATGGTCAGGGTGTTGGCCCCAGCGCCCCAAGTCACGGCCCCACCGTTGGAGATCTCATCAGTGTTCTCCTCAGCATCCGCATTGGTGATCTCCACCGTTGCGCCGGCGTTGGCGGGAGTTGCCGTCACTGTGTTCTTGGCGTTGGTAGTGGTAGCGGTGTAGGAAGTTGTGCCGCTTTCAAATGCCGGAGACAGAGTCAAAGCGCCCAGCTTCAGGTCGGACAAAGTAGCGTCCGCGGAAGGCGCAGGAGCATCCTCCACGATCACCCGGTATCTGGCGGGACGCAGGCCCTCGATATCCAGGTTCAAGAAAGCGTTATTGTCCATCGGCATACCGTTGGCGTATCCCTTCACCAGATAGATCCGCTGATCCTCCAGGAACCGGTAATGGTCGGAATAGTCGATCTGTCCCTGGGTGGGAGAACCGGCAGCGGCAAAGTATTTTTTCCCCATGCCCAGAATGGCGTTGCCGTTTTCCAGAGCTGCGCTCTGCACGATGGTGATGGGATAGGGCAGCACGTCGTTGCGGTAGGTGCCATCGGGTGCCATGACGGTGGTAGCGGGCATCACCTTCTGGAAATAGTCCTGGGGGCTGACGATCAAAAGCAGGTCCCGCACTGTCCGGGGCTTGCCGCTCTCGTCCACCGCCATCATGGAGATCAAATTGCCCAGAGTGCCGGGGGTCAGGTCCGTGACCTGGATCTTCGCCTTTTCAGGGTACACGCCTCCCTGGACGGTGACGCCTTCCCCTACCTGGCGGTTCATACCGATGGGCTGGTCCTTACCGGTGCCCCGGACATAGCCGAATTCCAGGGTATTGGCGGCTGCTTCCATCAGTACCTGGCGGACATAGCGGTCCAGCCACTCAGGGCCCAGGTCCAGCATAGACTTGCACACCGGCAGGAACGCGGAGAACTTGAACAGCCCCGTGTCCACCTCTTTAAAGCCGGAAGTCAACTCCTGGATGATCTCGTCGCACAGCTGGCCCCAAGCACCCATCTGGAGGCCGTTGGTGTTCATCAGCATCCGGACCGCTGCTCCGGTGTGGGTGAAGGTGAGATGGGACAGCAGCGGATGGGAGGTTTGCAATTCCTGGAATACGGCATCCACCACAGTCTCGGGCATGACCACCTTCAGGTCGGTAAGGGCCTGCTTGGGATTGTCACTGCGGATAGCGTCGCCGAACTTCTGGTAGAACTCCTTCTCCTTGCTGGTCAGCTGCCGGACTCCCCGGTTGGAGAGCACCTGGGTGTCCACCTGGATCTTCAGCCCCTCCACCTGCTGGTCGTACTCCTGGCGCACCTCCTCAGCAATGGCCTCCATCAGCTGGGTAAACGCCTTGGAAAAGGCCTCGGTGTCGTTGTCTTTCATAGCCTGGGTCAGTTTCTGGCGAATGTCGGTCTTCTGCAAAACGTCGTTGGTTCTCATGGTTAGTTGTCCTCCTTTTCAGTGAGATGGAATGCCCCTGCCAGCAGCTGCATCAGCGTGGGGACGGGACGTTCCTGGGGTTTTGTTTTTTCCGGATGGTCGGGGACCTGCCCCAACACCTTTTGGAGCAGCAGTCCCTTGGCCGACTGGGCATAAACGGGCGCCGGGTCTGCTTGGATCGCGGTGGCGATCCCCCGCTCCAGTGCTTCCCCGGGAGTAAGCCATGTCTCGGCCTTCATCAGGTCCAGGACCTCCTGGGCGGTCATGCGGGTGTTGTCCACAAAGGCGCTCACACCGATCTCCGTCATTTTCTCGGCGTCATCGGCCGCCGCTCGAAGCTCCTCGGGGTAGCCCCTGGCACCTCTGACCACCTGATGCAGGTAGTAGGCGGAAAGGTTGGAAGCGATCCGCTCCTCCCCTGCCAAAAAAGGATACAGGGCAGCGCTGGCCACAAATCCGTCGCCGTAGGTCCGCACCCTGGCCGGGTGGGACTTCAGGGCGTTGTAAATGGCCCAGGCCTCGCAAATGTCCCCGCCGCAGGAGTCGATGTGCACGTCGATGGTGTTGGCGTCCAAGGCTTGCAGTTGATCCACCAGGCTGCGGGCGGACACCTCACCCGGCATCAGTGGAAACGCAGTGATGTCCCCGAAGATGTACACTTCCGCGTTCCCCTCCGCCTGTTGGATAGCGTAGTAGTTTTTCATTCTGTCGCACCTCCTTTTGTCAAGTTTTGGCGGTCCTTGCCGCCTTTTCAATGGGAGAAATGTTCAGGGTCAGCCAGTGGGCCTGGGACCAAGGCTCTCCGATAGTGGGTTTCCCAGCGGCGGCCAGCACGTCGTCAATGGAGAACGCGCCGCTTCCGATAAGTTTCTCCACAGCCGCGGCTCCGGTGAACATGTCGAAATGGATGATGGTGGTGGTGTCAATCTGTAAATAACTGCCCTGGGAAAACAGTTCCCGTCCGTACCGCTTCCGGTTGATTTCCTCCTGGATTTGGTCACACAGGGGATCGATGCAGGTAGTGAGCCATCTCGTCATGGCGTCCTGGGTGCCGGCCACCTCCCCGAACAGCAGCACAGGGGGAATGCAGAAAGCCCGAGCGGTGAACTCGAAGATATCGTCTGCCAGGGAACGGATGTCCCTGGTGGTCTGGGTCCCGGATTTTGCAGGAAACTCCTGGTAGTCGTAGCCGTCAAACTCCGGCAGCAGGGCGCTGTCAGAATTAAAAAAGGGCTTCACCTGGTCGTTGAGGATCTGTCTCAGCTGGGCCTCCGATTCATCATCCCCCTGGGAGGTATGTCCCACGTGGACCTTCATGTGCTTGCCGGTACTCCAGTTGTAATTCTTCACCGCCAGCTGCATCATCCGGTTGAAGGAGCTGGTCATGGCCTCCAGCACCGGCCGGATGTTCACCTGATTCAAGCGGAAGTGGAGCACTTCATTTTCCCGAAAGGTCTTTTTGTAAGTGACCTCACCCACTGTCACCCCCTGGTATTCGTTCATCTTCTGGGGGTAGTCGTGAAGCTGCTGAAAATCGTCTGCTACCGCCAGATACTCTTCCCCGACGCGGTGATTAACAGTGATCACCAAGGCTTCGTTTTTGGAGTACAGCTGGTAGATCAGCTTATGTAGGAACGCCGTGGAATTCTGGTTGGGGTTTGGCTCCATGTTCCACAGCCAATACTCTCTCCCCTCGATAGGCTTCCCGTCCCAGAAAGTGAGGAACTCGCACTTGCCCACGGCGTTGGCGATCATGTTCACGCAAACGTGGAAGGCCAGTTCCCGCAGACGGTACTCCTGCACCGCGTCCCACAGTTCCTGACAGGGAATATCCCGGCCGCCTTTAACGCTTGCCGGACTCAGTTTGTTCAACAGCCATTCTCTTACAGACAGCGCCACTCCTTCACCTCCTTACAATACAAGGGCCCCCAGCATGGGAGGCTTTACCACAGACCCAGCCCCCAAAGCAGACTCAGCCACCATCGACGCTGCCAGCGCCATGAATGGGTCCGTCTTGCGGGACTTGGCCTCGATCTTAGCGTAGTAAAAGTTTCCGGTGTCAGAACCCAGCTTCCGGCTGGACCGGACCCTCTTTGTGTTCTGCACCGCCCACCGCAGATGGGGCACATCTCCCCAGGTGAACAGCTGACGGTTGAAGCACTCCTGGATCACCGGTTCCACCTGCATGATATCCTGGGGTCGGACCAGTTTCACGTTTTTCCGCTCTTTGGCGTCAAAGCCGATCTGCCCCAGGCTGTGTTCCAACAGGGCGTAGCGGAAGTTGTCCAAAGCCACCAGCTTGATGGCGTACCGCCTGCCCGCCTCCAGAATATACTGGGCCAGCAGGTCCGGGTGGATCCCCACATCGTCTACCAAGGTGATGTCTCCCCGCTCCACCCAAGCCTTCCAGGGAGCTTTGATCCTGGGAAGGTCCTTGGACTGAGCGCAGACCCAAGCGTGGTTGATATCAAACCGCTGCTCTCCTTTGCGGAAGTGGAGGTTCACAGCCGCCCAGTCGCTGAGTTCCGCGTAGTCGATGCCCACAGTGCAGGCCCAGCCTTTCATGTCCGGCAGCGGACGGTTGGTGGCCCGGACATTTTCGTAGTCCGTCACCGCGATGTCCTTCACAGTAGAGCGCAGACCAAAGCGCTTGGTCAGAAAATCTCCGTTCTGCTCCGGGTGATCCACCCAGTCCCGGTACTCCTCCTGGATCTCCGCCAGTAGGTCCGGCAGATAAGGCAGACTGGGGTTTGCCATCGACCAGTTTTTCGGGTCGTGGATCTGCTCCTTGCTTTCCAAACAGCAGATAAAGGGCAGGAATCCCTGATCCGGTTCCCCCTCAAAGAGGATCCGCCTTCCCCTTGCCAGGTAGTCATCCAGAGGGCCGTCGCTGATGTCTCCGTTGGAGGTGAAAAAACCCACGCGGGGCTGGGCCACCTTACCCTGACCGGTGACGAACACCTTGATATTGTCGTAGTTCTCATACTGGTGCACCTCGTTGAAGATCACCTTGCCTGACCGCAGACCGTCCCGACCTTTGGGGTTGTTTGTATGGCCCTTCATCACCCCTTTGTTTTTCCGTCCCTGGATCATCTCCTTGGTGTGGTAGTAGTGGCGGTTCAACTTTCCTTCCCACTGGGGCGTTTCCAGCACCTCTACCAGGTCCAGCTGGGGGCGCTTTGCCTGGTCCTCGTTGTTGGCGCACACATCCACGTTGTAGTGAGGCACCGGATTGTAGGGGGAGATGGAGCACGCCCCGTCAAAGGCAATGAACCCATCCTTCCCCGCTCCCCGGCCCACCATCGCGAACACGGTCTTCCACCGCGGCCGGCCGGTCTCCCGCCAGTAAGTGCAGTCCCACAGGGCGATGAGGAACTTCTCCCAGGGAAACAGTTCCTTGTAGGGGAAATATTTTGCCAGCCCCATGTAATTCGCAAGCTGTCCCAGGTCCACCATCAGTTCCTCCTCCCGGAAGCACCGCCGCACATGGGCCGCCAGGGCGATCTGTTCCTTACAGGCTCGCACTTTTCCGCCCTCTACCAGTTCCAAATATTCCAAAACCTCGTCAGGAAGCTCACAGCTCATCGTCCTCACCCCCCAAGGGGACCGCCGATTTCGCCTGCTCCTTAAATCCCAAAGCGTCGTAAATGGCCAGCATCTGCCGAGACACCTGTACCGCCAGAGAGACACTGCGGTTTTCCACCATCATGCCTCGGCGCTCGTCCAAAACCGTGACGCCTCGGGTCTCAATATCCTCGTCCAGTGTCTGGAATTTTCTCCATAGGGCCATGTACTCACCCAGCTTGTCCCGGAACACGTCTTCCACCAACCCCCTGGAGATCAGGTTGTCTTCCAAGGATTTTTTCAGCCGTCGGTACTCCGCCGTTTTCGATCGTTTCGCCAATGGGTCTCACCTCCCTCTGATTTCCCGCCTTGCGCGCGCGCGGGAGCGTCAAAAAACCTACAATGTCGTGGAACGCCCCGAGTAACGCCCCAGAACAAGGACCCGTTTTTTTCGAGGGGGGGAGTCAATCCCACCGCTCGTCAGTGGTGAACCGCTTTTCACGGTTTTTTCTCATCCGTTCCGGGTGGCACACGGTCTCGTGGCACTCCCGGCAAACACTGATGAGCTGCCGGTGTTCGCTGCCCTCCCCGTCGGTGTAAGTGTCGGAGAGTGCCAGGTCCGGCCGGTCCTTCAGATGCAGAACGTGGTGGACCAGCGCCGCTTTCCTGTATCTTCCTCGGGCCTTGCACAGCTGGCACTCGCCCCGATCCTGACGCAGCACACACCGCCGCTTCTTCCGCCATTCCGGAGAGCAGTAAAACTCGTGCTCTCTCCCTGACCCCACCAGCTGTGCAATATCCTCACTCGTCACTTGTCTTTCCCAGCCTTTCGTTTGCGTTCCCGGTGGCGTTTTTCCGTTTCTTTGTCCTTCACGCAAAAGGGCAGCGCGCAAAAAGGCACGCCCGTCTTTTTCGTGTCGTTGTAAGGGCATTGGGGATCCGGGCAAAACATAGGCAACACTTCCATAAAACTTTTTCACACGCGCTTGACATATACACACTAAATGTGTATAATATATTATGTGAGGAGGGGCTGGAATGAAAGCAAAGGATTTGATCAACTTGCTGCGGCAAAACGGATGGTATCTGAAACGAAACGGCGGTAATCATGATATTTACACAAACGGCCAAAAAAGCGAGGCGATCCCCCGTCACGGTGAGATCAAAGAAACCCTCGCCAAGGCTATTATCAAGCGGAACAACTTGAAGTAAAGGAGCAATACACCATGAAGAATTCTTATCCTATCATCCTGACTCTCGACACCGGCGGATATGTGGTGGATATTCCGGATTTTGAAATCGGCACCCAGGGCGATTCCATTGTGGAAGCAATGGAGATGGCACGAGACGCCATTGGGCTGATGGGCATTGATATGGAAGATGACGGAAAGCCGCTTCCCCAACCAAGCCGTTTGGAAAGCATCTCAAGAGGACCAGAAGATATCGTCACGTTGGTGGATGTGGACTTCACCGAATACCGCCGCCAAAACGACATGCGCACGGTTCGCCGCAATGTATCCCTTCCCTCCTGGCTCAACGCCGCAGCGGAAAAAGCCGGATTAAACGTGTCCGCCGTGCTTCAAACCGCCCTCAAGCAGCAGCTGCACTTGGACACGTGAACATGTCTAAAGACAAGAGCCGCTCCGTTCGGGGCGGTTTTCTTTTTGCCAAAAAGAGCAGGCCCCCATTTCTGGGAGCCTTTGAGTGGGAGAATCATATGAGAATGGGAGGTTTGTCTGTTACCTCATGTTCATTATAAACGGGACAAATGGGACATTCGGGACAAACGGGACAAACTAAAAAATAATTTTCAACGCGCTTGCAGGAGTTCCGGTTTCTCACCCTGTGAGCCTGTCTTCTTCCCTTGTGAGAATACAGGTCTCCCCTCCTCCAGGATCCGCTTCCGGGCTACCTGGAACATCTCTGGGTCCTGCTCGATACCGATAAAGTCCCGGCCCATGCGCAGAGCCGCCACTCCGGTGGAACCGCTTCCCATAAAGCAGTCCAGCACCGTGCCACCTTCCCGGCAGCTGACCCGTACCAGCCGTTCCAGGATCCCCACCGGCTTTTGGCAGGTGTGCAGCCGCTTGTTGGTAGGAACAGGCGGCACGTGCCACACGTTGCAGTGAAGCGGGTCACACCGGTGGTAATTCCTCAGGCCCTCGTACACCCGGCGCAAGGCTTCATACCCCTGGCGCATTCCTTCATAACCCTCCCGCAGAGCGTCGTATCCCTTTTTCAGGCCGTCATATCCCAGTCCTCCGCTTTCTCGGTACACAAATCCCAATGGCTCGTATACCTTCTCGAAAATCTCTCTGGTGGGAATGGCGAACTGTCGGTCTCGGAAGTAGTGGGAGAGCATGTGGGGCTTCTTTCCCGTGACCTTGGCATACCTCTCCCCCACCTCCCGGTCGGTGATCCCAAGCCGCTCCTTCTCCTGGCGGTACCAGTCTTTCAAAGGACGGTAGCACGCCGGGTCGCTGTTGATCCGCTCCCACCCGGTCTGTTTCCACCCGGTTTTGGCGCCCTTGGGAGTGTTGAAAAAGTGAAGGCAGAACTCGCAGATATTGAACCAGGAACGGAGGGCCGTCTTTCCATTGGGGTCCCGGTTTTTCCATGACCTTGCCCGGTAGGCTTCCCCTTTGTCCCAAATGCAGAAGGACACAAAAGAGAGGGTGGTTTTCTCTCGGATGGCCTCTAGCAGCTGGGCGATCTGGGGCATATCGTTGTGCCAGAAGTACAGCACGCCGTTGGACTTTAACACCCGCTGGCACTCCAATAGCCACCGGATGCACCAGTCGATGTAATGATTGATCTTGTCCCAGGCATTTACTGTTTTCGTTCCCTGGCGCTGAGTGGTGACTCCCACGTTGTAGGGCGGGTCTGTCAGCACCAGGTCCACAGCACTGTCCGGGATAGTTTTCAGCTTTTCCAAGCAATTCCCTTGCATCAGTGTGATCATACATTCCTCCAAAAAGAAAAAATCACCCTGGTAAATTACCAGGGTGTTGTGGGATCCTTTTCAGATCCTCTATTTCTCATTGTAGTGATGCAAAACGGGACATTGGGGACAAACGGGACAAGTCAAAAATATTTTTTCATGGCCCGCTGGTAGATCTTCTTCAGGCCCTCTACCGTGTAACGGTAGCCCAGATTCCCGGCGATCTCGTTCCAGCTCAGTCGGCCCAGCACTCGCATAGAGATTACCGCCTGGTCCGTTTCCTCCGATATGGCATATATAACCGCTTCGATCTCCGCTTTCTGGCGCTGTAATTCCAGAAGCTTCCGGCTTCTTCCCTGCTCTGCTCCCCCTTCGATTTGGATGGTATGCTTTTGGTAGGGGATCTCTGACGCGCTGCCCTGGACAGTGTCCCGTACCTTCACCGCCCGCAGAGCAATGATCTGGTCACAGATCCCTCCATATCGCTCGATCTGGTCTTTTGTCATGATCTCCTCCCCAACCTTGCGTCAAATGGGTTTGTTCTGGCGTCGGACCTTCCTAGTTTTTTCTTGGTGCAGCTCTCCACGGGACAGCCCCTGGGACTACCTGTGTCCAGACAGTAGTGGCATCCCGGAGCCCCCTGACTGCAATCGCTTAGCGAACGGTAGTGGACGCAACCCTCGCAGGATTTTCGCTTCATTTCGTAGCCTCCTCCGTTTCTGATGGTTGCTGAAGCCATCGTAAGTTTGCTTCCATTGCCGCTAATCTGGAAATAAAAATTTCCCCAGTAGGTGCTGAAAGATATAATGTACATTCACGCACCCCATCGATAGAGATCACAAGTTGATTAGCCAATTCTTTGTCGCCCATAGCTCGAATTTGGTCTGCGTGGGTTACAATTTCAGGATCTGTATCTATCCCGTAAGATCCTCGTAAAGCCGCACACGCTGACCCACGGTAGGAAAATGTACATTTTGCGAAAGCCGGACATTCTTTGCAACCCTTCACTTATCTCCCCTCACTTTCTTTTCAAATTTTTCCAGGATCGCTTGAAATCTTCTTTTCCGATCTCTCCACCGAAAAGATCCAGCTGACCGTCCAGATTTTCGTCATCCATCCACCAGCGCATTACTTCGTCAGAGTTTTTCCACTTGCTGGACTTCCCGGCAGCTTTACGTGCCTGAAGCATTCTTTCAAAAGCGCTTCGGTAAAGCCGCTCATAGGAAGGCCATGTGTGAAACTCCAAGTATCTTCCCTTGCTTGACATGGGACATCCCACGCAGCCACAGCGGGAAAATCCCATCTGATACACAGGATTCACCTCTGCTCCGCAATCTCGCAAAAAAGTCCACACATCAGCGTTGGTCCAGTCCACGATAGGGTGGATTTTGATCTTTGCCTTCATTTGACAGGGCGCTATGATACGCTCATCACCGTTGTCGAAATCGAATACCTTCCGCTTTACCTTCGTGGGACCTGGCGTTTCGGCCACACCTGAACCGCTTCGTCCTAAACTCTCCCCGCTTCTGATCCCGATCACCACCATTTGATGGGGTGCGCTTCCCTCCTTAAAGATCTGGCAACAATACCTCACGGTCCGAGTTGGAGGCATCAGCTTTTGAGGAATCAATGACCACATGCTTACAGACTTTCCTTTGTAGCGAGAGAACTGCACTTCGCAGTCGATGCCCATCAGTTCCAGCTCCCGAAATTTTCTGCGCACGTGACGGACGGTCTCCGGAGCATCAGCGGTGGTAAGGCTGTGCCGCACCCGGAAGGAAATCCCCGCCCGCTTTGCCAGCTCCAAGCAGACCTCGCTATCCTTACCGCCAGAATAGGCAATAGTCAGCGGCTGATGGTAATAGAACTTACTAAGCTCCGCAGCCTGCCGCAAGCGGGAAATGGCGGTATGTTCCTTATCCATTTAGGATGCTCCTCTCTAAATCCGCAATGGCTTGAAATATGGGGTAAAACTGCTGGGGCACCACGGCGTTGCCTAAGCATCTAAGTCGGTCCAATGCGGTGGGAATCCCATCATCATTTCGTGGAACTCCGCCGCTTGTATCGCGCTCACTCCGTGCCACATGAAATCGTAAATAGGTCTGTCTTGGCCATGTCTTTTCCATGATTTCACAATACTTACTCGTGGATTGTTGGCCCGGGATTTTATCCAAGCGATGGAATCGCTTGCTATCGGACGTGGCCACAAGCGCGATTCGCTCACCCCAAAATTTTGCACCGACAGCATGGGCTGGAAAACAGTACCACCAGACATGACACCCCACTTGGGCCAAGTCCCTAAGAACTCGTCCGAAAAACCTTCCATTTTCACTTGAGAGCAACCCCGGTACATTTTCTCCCACGAGCCATTTTGCGTTAGTTTCGCAAAAGACTCTGAAGAGTTCACTCCAAAGATCGCGCTCATCACGAGATGCCAAACGTTTCCCACTAAGGCTGTGAGGTTGGCATGGGAAACCTCCCGATACAACATCGACTGACTGCAACCTGGTTTTTTCACAAAAATCCTCCTTTGTTAACTCCCTGATATCTTTCCACCGTGGCACATCCGGTCAGTGCTTTTCCAGTACTTTTGTGGGATAATCCGCCCACTCGCATTGACCCACGGTCTGAAACCCAGCCCATTCCGCCGCAAGGTCCAGGCCCCCTATTCCAGAAAACAAGGACAAGTGTGTAAGGCTCATGTCATATCGTTCCTTTCTTTTGGCCGCGATCCTTCAGCCACAGGATCGACCGCTCCTCAAAGTCCAGCCGCTCCCCGTCGGAAAGGGGCGTGCTGCGGCTGATCCCCATCCGCTCCTTGTACCGGTAATACAGCTTCTGCACCAACGGGTGGCGCAAGTTCAGCCGGTAGCCGTAGGGGTTGCCCTGGGTGTAGACGCCTTGGGGCTGTTCCTGGAGCGGCTTGCAGGTGGCAAAATGGGGCACGTACCCCAAAGCGGTGGCCTGATCTGGATCCTCCACAAAGCGGCAGGACACTACTCTCCCGTCTCGGAGCACCCCTTTTTCCAGTCCGCTTTCCTCCTCCACCAGGTACACCGGCTGGGCGTCGCAAGGCATGGTTTTCCCCGCCGGAGTGAAGACCCACACAATGGCCGCCCCACACCGTCCGCAGGTGCTCACAGTTCCATCTCCTCCGGCAGGTCAAAGCGAGAGAGCGCCTCCAGCTCCTCTATGTCGTAGCTTGTCACCGGCAGGGGCACCAGGTTGTCCCACCGACGCTCCCGCAGCCACTTTGCGGCCTTAGGTATGTATCTGCCGTTCTCCTCCCGCCACTGGGGAGAAGCCTTGGCACGGCGCAGCGCTTCCAGGATCTGCTGCCGGGTGTTCTCCCCCGGGGCAAGCTCCTCCCAGGCAGCCCGGGCGTCCCTCTGGCCGGACTTCTTGGGGTAGAGCTCCCAAAACTCCCCGAAAGCGGCGCTCTCGTCCCCCTGGGGGGATTTAGGGGGGAGAGTATCTGTATCTGTTACAATATCAGTAACAGTATCTGTATCACCCCCCAAATGGTTTTCCAAAAAACCATTTGGTTTCTTTTGGTTTTCCGGAGAGGGCTTTGGTTTTTCTTCCTCTTCATCACGCCGGGGACGCCCGCCCTGGGCGCCGTTCTGGCGTAGCTTCTGACATTTTTCTTCGTAGGCTTTCCGATTCCGGTCCAACTCCTTCCGCATGAACGCGAAGGCCATCGCTGCCACCGGGGGTAGTTCACCGCTTTCCCTAGTTCGCTCATAGGCGAACAAAGCCTTGAACAGCTTTCCTGCATCTTCATCGGTGAGCAAGCCCACCTGCTCCTCCCAGTCCGCGTAAAGCAAAAAACCGGATTTTTCCTTGGCGTCCTTCATGTCAAACCTCCCATTTTTCCTGACCGTCGGGCGTTGACGACCTTTTTGCCCGGCGGATATAACTCCTCACCCGGATGATCTTCTCCCCCCGCAGCCGCGCCAGCAGTCGCCGGGCTGGTTCGTCGTTTCTGGCCTGAGTCCTGGCCCGGCTCCCCTGCTCCTGGAGATAGGCGGCGATCTCCTCCGGGTCGCTGCTGATCCAGTAGCCCCGCCAGGAGGATGAGGACAGGATCACTTTTCCCTCCGCTTCCAGCCGGCGGTTAGCTTGCTTGATCCATTCTCGGATCACCCGATCATCCCGGCCCAGCAAGGCCCGCAGCTCCTTCCGGGAAATTGCATACTCCCTTCCTTCTGGTATGTACCGCTCTATCTCCATACAGCTCACTCCTTTCCTCAGAACGGCAGATCTTCGTCTTTCAATTCCTCAAAGTCTCCCAGATCCCCCTGAAAAAAATCCTTGACAGGTTCCCCCTGAAGCTCCGATTTCGGCGGCAGCTGTCCGGCAGACTCTCCCCCTCCGGACTCCCTCGCCTTGTCCCCGCAGAAAGAAACCTGCTGGGCCACCAGCTCCACCGCCTTGTGCTTGGACCCGTTCTTGTCCTCCCAAGTGCGGGTTTGCAAAGAGCCGGAGACTGCGATCATCCGGCCCTTGTTGAAATATTTGCAGATAAATTCGGCGGTCCCTCTCCAGGCCACCACGTCGATCCAATCGGTTTGGCGCTCCTCCCCCGGCTTTGCGTAGTTCCGGTCCACCGCCAGGGTGAAGGAGGTGACCGCCACGCCGCTGGGGGTGTGTTTCAATTCCGGATCAGCAACCAGGCGGCCCATCATCGCGGCCACGTTCAGCATCTCGGCCCCTCCTCCAAAAAGCACTCCATAGCAGCGGACAGCAGCATCCGCAGCACTTCCGTGGTGGTGCGTCCGGTCTTGTCCGCGTGCAGACAGATCTTTTCATACTGGGCTTGTGTGATGGAAAGGTCTTTTGTCAGGTCCCAACCTACGCTCACCTTAATGGGCGAATCCATTGGGGGAAAAACTTGGGACAAATACTGCTCGGGGAAAAAATAACAATGTCCAACGCAGTCGCTGAGCTCGTACAAGCCGTTTTCCATCGCCTTTGTCACTCTATAAATTCTCCCTTGCGTACCAGCGCCCCAAATACAGCGCATATCCGGAAGAACAAAGTCTCCTACCTGAAAACTCATCACGCCGCCCCCTTTTACGCCAGCACAATCACAGAGTCATTTTCCGCTACCACATGGGTCTGGAAATAGTCCCGGATCTTCAAGATAGCGTCATGCCTCCAGGCTTCCCCGTCCGCGGCAAACAAAGCCGCTTTCACGCAGCCACCCTCTTCCGCCTTGATTCGAAATACAAAAGCACTTTCCGGTTGCTCCACCTCAGAAAACGTGCGGAAAGGCCGCAGGGTAATGGGGTTGGGGACCTTAGATGTGCGTGACAAGGAAACTCCGCTGCGGGTTGTCACTTTCTGAGTGACTCCATCGTCCTGCTGTTCCACACCTGTGTCCTGCTTCACCGTAGCCACAAAAGATAAGAGCTCATCCCGGTGCTCATCGGCCACAAAGTTGGCCTGCACACTGATGATGAAATTCTCCAAAGACAGCCACTGTCCGAACGGGAAGGACGATACCCAGGCAGACGCAACCAGAAGAGCACTCCGCTTTTTGAAGCTGTTCATTTCGGTGTAAAGCCACACCGTTTTTTCGTCTTCCACATGAATGATCTTTCTTCCGTCGCTGGCCAAAGCGTCAAAGTCTGCGTTGCTTTTGATATAATCCGCCACAGAAGAAAGGCTATTGGTGTGCAGAGGTGTGTCCGCTGCGATCTCATCCACCAGCATGTGCATGGGCTTGTCCACAAACGTGCGGATGCCCTCCGTCAGCGTTTGTGGCTGTACCATTTCCTCCACTTTTTCCAGAAACTCTCTTGTCAGATCCATGATTTTATCTCCTTGTTATGCTTGGATCAGCCGCAAAGCAGCGGGCGCTTCCTGCTCTCCCCCGTCCAGATACTGCTGTCCTGGGATCTGGGGGACCATCTCAATGGCTGTTGCCTGCCCGTCCTGATCACCCGTGATATACAGAGAGGTTTTCACTGCGCTTGTGGGTTCCAGCTTGCTCTTGGCGGTCACTTCTACCTGTACGGTCTGGCGTTCCGAGTCCGGCACAAACACCATCTGAATCGTCAAAGTTCGTTTTTTCTCCGCTTTCGTATTTGGGTCCAGGATGTTTTCCAGGATCTTGGCCATCTCGTAATCGGCCCGCTCCTTAAATGCCCCGTGGGCCATGTCGATAATGCTTTTCCGATCCACTTACGCCGCCCCCTTCCAGTAATCCTCCACCGCTTTCCGGCGGGGCACGGGATAGGTCTTGTGCTGAGCGGCCTTCCTGGCTTTGCGCTTGTCCCACAGATCCCAGGCCCAGACAAACAGCTGGGCGACCAGGATAAACCCGCAAATGGAAGCGGCGCCGAAACCCAGTAAAATCAGTTGTTCCATCATTTTTCCTTTTCCTCTCTGTATGTTCTTGGATGCTCTTGTTCAGGTCTCTCCCGCCTGCGGTATTCGCAGTGAGGGCAGACATACCCACCCGGGGGAATTTTTTTATCCCGGCACACGTGCCAGCGCAGGCCGCATACCACACATTTTTCAGTCATAGCAAACTCCCGTAATAGACTTTCATATCTCCAGCTTTTGGGCCACGTATCCTCTTCTCCTTCTGGGAGCGGAGGTTGTGAAATTACGCTGGTACGGCGTGGGTTCTCCCATGTGGGACATGATGTAAGCCTTTAGGCCGCTTTCAGACACCAAATGCTCCCGACCAGTTTGGAGTGTTGGTCCAAACTGACCGGAAAGAACCATCTGGCGCACCGTCCGGGGGCTCTTGTTTCCCAGCTTCTCCGCCACCTGCCGCACCGTGTAGTAGTTTTCGATCAATGGTCAAACCTCCTTTCACCCGGCTTTATCTTTGGTTTCTTTTTCCAACCTCCCGTGGTATAATCAAACCTTGAAAGGACTGGTATTTTTGCGTGTTCCAAAGATAGATCCGGAAATTCTTGAACATAGCCGTAGAATCATGAAAGCGAAAGATTCCGCACGGAAAAACATGAGTTTTGGGAATGGTTCAAAGATAAGGGAGTGGATATTCTAGCCGTCATCATCTCCCTGATCGCACTTATAAGAACGTTCTAACCAGGGCTACTGTTGCCAGCACCAAAGCCAACAGCCCCGGCCATTTTTCTTTTATCCAGTCCGTCCCCCTCGCCCCCTTCCCTTCATCCCGCTTTGTCTTTGGTTTCTTTTCCCACCCTCCCGTGGTATAATCAGGCTAGAAGGGAGGTGAAACATGTGACAAAGCCTGAAATAATTGCCGCTTTGTGGATGGTTAACCACGATATGAGCCACCTGGAAACCTTGAATGACTACATCCGACAGTTTGATGAACTAACAAAGCAGGCTGAATCTTTTCTCTCACAAATGGATGAGCCTCAAAGCTAACTCGGCCACATCTTTAAGGTCATAGGCCGTCAACCCGTTGCGCTTACACTGCTCCACCAGCGTGAGCGCAATTTCTTTTTTGACTTTCTGCTCATTCTCCATTTCTTTGACAGACTTAATTGTCGCCAAATTCCTCACCCCCTCTCACCTGGCCTATTCTTCTTAGTTTTTGTTAATAGCTTCACTTTTTGTTAAAGTAAATTGCGCTACGCAAATTATTGACTAAAAAAATAGGAACCAAACTCCTTGTCTTTTATCTTCAACTCAGCGGCCACAATTTCTGCTTCCTCCAACGAAAGAGGGCGAATATTGTTGAGTTTTTGGCACATAGTGGGGGCTGCTATTCCCAGTTTTTCGGCTAATTGAACCTGCGTAATACCCAATTTACTCATTCTGGACTTTATCTTGTCCGTGTTTATCAACTTGCAAACCCTCCTTTCCATGCCCCAATAATAGCATAGCGCAATTTTTGAGTCAAGAGGTTTTTGAAAATTATTTTCGTTGTGCAATTTTTTGTATTGCGTTTTGCAAATTCCTGTGATATAGTGTTTGCAAGACCAAGAAAAGGAGGGGAAAAGTTGAGCGATAACATCTTAGGAGATAGAATCAAAGAACGGCGACTCGAATTAGAAATGACTCAAGGTGATGTAGCGAAAGAAATTGGTGTGGCTACTTCAACCATTCAACGTTACGAAACTGATTCTATTGGAAAAATCAAATTGCCCGTTGTGGAAGCGATTGCCCGTGTGTTGAGAGTCTCACCAGACTGGCTAATTGGAAAAAGTGATGAAAAAGAAGTCCAGAGTATATCCTTTTTCGATTTCACTTCCATCCCCAACTTGATGCCTCTCCCTAAAACTCGGGAGGTTCCTCGGCTGGGTACCATCGCCTGCGGAGAGCCGATTCTAGCTCAGGAAAATATAGAGGATTACGACAAGGCGCCCGAGGGCGTAAACTGCGACTTTACGCTGAAATGTAAGGGAGACAGCATGGTGGGCGCCCGTATCAATGACGGAGACATTGTGTATGTCCGCCAGCAAGATGAAGTGGAAAACGGGGAAATCGCGGCCGTCTTGGTGAACGATGGATCTGAGGAATCCTCCGCCACCTTGAAGCGTGTATACCTGTACGAAAACCAGATCGTGCTGCAAGCGGAAAACCCTAAATACTCCCCTTGGGTCTATACTGGGGAGGACATGAATAAGGTGCGTATCATTGGAAAGGCTGTGGCCTTTCTCAGTGAAGTACAATAATATTTTAAACGAGGGATAGAACATGAAAAAGAAAGTGTTGTCCATCATCTGTGCCGGACTGATTGCCATAAGCACTGCCGCCTGTTCTTCTACGGGAATTTCAGAAAAAGAATACCAAAGCCTTGTGGATGAAAATGCCGCTTTGCAGTCACAAGTAGAAGCACTGCAAGCGCAATTGGAAGCTACACCTGACCCGACTCCCATCCCAGAACCAACCCCTTCTCCGGAACCTACTCCAACCCCCGAGCCCGAAATGACGGAAGAGGAGTTCAAAGCGGCTTGTACAGTTGGTTACGATTATAAAACCCTTGCGAGAGATCCTAAAACTTACATTGGAAATAAGGCAATGTTCCGTGGCGAAGTAATTCAAGTTATGGAAGACAGCGGAATCACAGTGCTCCGTGTAAACGTCACTCAAAATGAATGGGGTTATTGGGAAGACACCATGTACGTGTGGTATATCCCTGATCCAGAGGAACCTAGAATTTTGGAAGATGATATCGTAACCATGTATGGTGAAATGCAAGACCTTATAACATACGAAACCATAATGGGCGGTACTGTAACAATTCCTCAGCTTTATGCGCATTATATCGACATAGAATAAAAAAAAACCGCCCCCGGTGCTGGAACACCAGGAGCGGCGCTAGAACAGCTTACCCAGAGGATAAAATCTGTCCACAACACACAGATTATACCACCTCCGGGCAGGCTTTGCAAGTCATACCCTGGAGGTGTTTTTTGTGAAAAAGAGAAAGGACGGCAGGTATCAGAAAAAGGTCACCCTCCCGGATGGCCGCCAGAAGGTGGTGTATGGGAAATCCCAGGGCGAAATCAAGCAGAAGGCTCAAGACCTGCTGCAGGAATACCAGAGCGGTCTGGTGATCGGGGATGATACCACCGTGGGAGAGTGGACCGTGCAATGGTTTGCCACCTATAAAGGAAATCTCCGGAAAGTCACCCGGGAGAACTATGCCATCCTCTATAATAAGCACATTCTCCCCCACCTGGGCTCCCTACCCCTCCGGGAAGTGCGTCCCGCTCATTGCCAGGGCATCATGGCGGCGGTGGCCGCGGATTCTGAGAGCTTGCAGAGAAAAGTCCTGGTCATTATGAGGCAGATCTTTGGCACCGCCCGGCAGAACCGCCTGATCCTTTTTGATCCCACCGAAGGACTGACCATCACAAAGCGGATTTCCGAATCCAAGACAAAGTATCTATCTCCTGAACAGCAGCGGCAACTGATGAACGCCGTGACAGATCCTCGAGCGCGGGCCTTCTGCGGCCTATGCCTGTATGCCGGGCTGCGACGTGAAGAAGCCCTAGGGCTGCAATGGGGCGACATCGACACCGTGATCCATGTGCGCCGGGCTGTGACATTTGTAGGAAATGATCCTGACCCTGATCTCTCCCTGAAAACGAAATCCTCCTACCGAGACGTGCCCATCCTAAGTGAGCTTCAGCCAATTCTGAATGCTACACCAAGGACCAGCCTTTTCGTGATCCCCACTGCCACAGGACAGGTAATGACCAAAAGCGCCTTCCGCCGCATGTGGTACAAGGTGGAGCAGGCCGTGGATTTTCGCGTGACACCCCACATGCTGCGCCATTCCTTCGCTACCAATCTTCACGGGGCAAAGATAGACCTAAAGACAGCCCAGCACATTTTGGGACATTCTTCCATTTCCGTGACCGCTAATATCTACACCCACATTCAGAACGGCGAAACGGAAAAAGCCATGACAAAAGTACAGCGATTTATCTCAAGTAGTCAAAAAGTAGTCAAAACCAAGAAAAAGGCCTAGTTTTTCCCGGTTTTTCTGGATTCCCGGCTTGACTTTTAATCAAGGTGTCCGGGGTTCGAATCCCCGATGGGTCACCAGAACTTAATCAAAGTCCCCGAGAATGAAAATTTCTCGGGGACTTTGATTTTTTCATGGAACTCCTTTTCGGAGAAAACAGTCTTTTTTCTTGCGAAAAGGCTGTTGACAAACTACGCGGCCCACGGTATCTTTATGGCATCGGCGCCGCTTTTGGGGCGTTTCTATTTCTTACAATTTGGGTTTAAGAAAAGAGGAGTTTTCATGTTTCATGGTATGGTAAACGGACTGGGAGACCTGACCCGGCTCTCCAGTGGGGTTTCTCGGTCCATCAGTCCGGAAAATTACACGGGTGAACCTGGAAAAGGCGGCATGTGCGAGCTGGAAAACGGCAACGCCAAAAACGCCGCCAGAGACTTAGGCAAGGGCTGGAAGGTAAACCCCTACATTTACATTGAAGCGGGACAGACCTTTGAAATCGCCAACATCCAAGGTCCCGGCATCATTCAGCACATCTGGATGACCCCCACTGGTTCCTGGCGGAACTGCATCATCCGTTTTTACTGGGACGGACAGGAGAATCCCTCCGTAGAATGTCCCGTAGGTGACTTTTTCGCCTCCACCTGGAACCGCTATGCCCAGCTTTCCTCCCTGGCGGTGTGCGTCAATCCGGGAAGCGCGTTCAACTGCTACTGGCAGATGCCTTTCCGGAAAAACTGCCGCATCACCTTGGAAAATATCGGCAGTGAGCGGATCACCTACTACTATCAGATCGACTACACCCTCACCCAAGTGCCTGAGGATTGCGCTTATTTCCACGCCCAGTTCCGGCGGGTCAATCCCCTGCCCTACAAGTCCGTCTACACACTGGTGGACGGGGTCCAAGGCCAGGGCCATTATGTGGGAACCTACATGGCCTGGGGCGTAAACAACAACGGCTGGTGGGGCGAAGGAGAGATCAAATTCTACCTGGACGGGGACACCGAGTATCCCACCATCTGCGGCACCGGCACAGAGGACTATTTCTGCGGGTCTTACGACTTTGAGGATCCGGTCACCCACGACCGCTACGTGCCTTTCACCACCCCTTACTCGGGACTGCACCAGGTCATCACCCCCGACAAGCTGTACAACAGTCAATTCCGGTTCGGCATGTACCGGTGGCACATCACCGACCCCATCCGCTTCCAGGACAGCCTGAGGGTGACCATCCAGGCTCTGGGCTGGCGGGAAGGCGGCCGTTACCTGCCCTTGCAGGACGACATCGCTTCCGTAGCCTACTGGTATCAGACTCTGCCAACCGCGCCCTTCCCCCCTCTGCCCGACAAAGACTATCTAGAAAACATCTGACACACTAATCTCACACCAAAACGCCCCAGGAAAGCACAGCGCTTTCCCGGGGTGTTTTTTCGGTCACCGGACATGAGAATGGGACTCCTCTTCCAGTTCTGTCATCAGCGGCCAATAGCGTTTGGGGCACAGGTTCCGCCGAAGGGTGGGATTTTCTCTGCCCTCCACGGCGATGGTTCGGTAGAAGGCTTTCCACAGCTCCCGCCAGCGAAGTTCCTCCTCCCCAGGCTGGGGCAGCTCTATCTGGTCAGCCTGGAAAAACTCACCGGGAGTGTCCGCCCGGTGAAGGAATCCCATGCCGTGGTTCCCGTCGTAGATCACGAAATTCTCGCTGGGGAGCCGGTCGCAGAAATGGGGAGCCACCAAGGGCAGCACCCGGTTGTTGGGAACGATCCTGGCCGCTAGAAATTCCCCCGTATCGGAAAACCGGAGGAACTCCAAGGTGTGGTGGGCCTCGTTCCGCAGGTTAAGGACTCCTTTTTCCAAAGCGTGGACCACCGGATGGGTGGTGAACTTGGTCACGTTCGCCCCCACTTTATACCCCATGAGCAAAAAACGCAGCAAAGCCATCTCCCGGTCCGGCAGACAGGTGAGGAATCCTTCCCGCACCAGGCGCAGGGCTTGGTGCGAGATCTTCCGGGGGATGGACCGCTCTACTCGGTCCGCCAATTCTTTTTGGGTGGGGACCTCTTTCCAACCGAAAAGACTCTGCTGATCCTCCTCCCAGGCCTGGATGCTCACCGGCAGCTCCTTTGCTCGGAAGCACTCAAAGACACAGCAGAGGAACCCTTGGTAGGAACCGTCGTAGCGGTAGATCAAATTTGTCCGGTAAGGCATTGCAGGTGATCCTCCTTTGTGGGAGCAAACAGAGAAAGCTGTTCCGGTCCTTTCAACAGTGGGCCGGAAACCCTTTCCTCCAACTGGGTACGGTGGAAAGCCGATCCCTCCCGGATGGCTCCGGCCACCACCTGAGGATCATCGGTTGGCAGGGGAGACAAACTCTTGCCCTGGCAAGTCAGGAAGAATCTGGCCCGTTTTAGCACCACACCCAGCTTTTTCAGGGCGTCAAAGTCCAGCTTGGCCCAACGTCGGGCGGCTCGAATTCTCTTGGCGCTTTTCACCCCGATCCCCGGAACTCGCAGCAGCATCTCATAAGGCGCCCGGTTCACCTCCACCGGGAACAGCTCCATGTGGCGGACAGCCCAGTTACACTTGGGATCCAGCAGAGGGTCAAAATTGGGGGCCTCCTCGTCCAGGATCTCCTGGGCGGTGAACCCATAGAACCGCAGCAGCCAATCCGCCTGATACAGCCGATGCTCCCGCAGCAGCGGCGGAGGCGTGTCCAGAGCTGGCAGGTTCCTGTCCCCCACCACCGGCATATAGGCGGAGAAAAACACCCGTTTCAGCCCATACTTATGGTATAGACCTTCTGTAAGCCGCAGGATCTGTCGGTCACTTTCCGGAGTGGCTCCCACGATCATCTGGGTGGACTGTCCGGCGGGCACGAACCTGGGGGCGTGGCGGTAGGTGGAGAGGGCTTTACTGTTCTCCGTGATGCCATCCCGGATCAGCCCCATGGGGGAAAGGATCTTCTCCTTGCTTTTTTGGGGCGCCAGCAGTTTCAGGCTCTGCTGACTGGGTAGTTCGATGTTGACGCTCATCCTGTCGGCGTAGAGCCCCATCTGCTGGATCAACTCCTGAGAAGCTCCCGGGATAGCCTTTACGTGGACATACCCACCGAACCGGCACTCCTCCCGCAGCCGTTTCAGCACCGCCAGCATCCGTTCGCAGGTGGCGTCAGGGTTCCCCACCACTGCCGAACTGAGAAACAGTCCTTCGATGTAGTTGCGCCGGTAAAACTCCATAGTCAGCCTACAAAGTTCCTCCGGGGTGAAGGTAGCCCTCCGACAGTCGGCAGTGCGGCGGTTGACACAGTAGGCGCAGTCGAAAGCGCAGTCGTTGCTCATCAGCACCTTCAACAGGGAGATACACCGGCCGTCGCCGGCAAAACTGTGACAGATCCCCGCTTTCACAGCATTCCCAAGGACGCCCTGCTGTCCCGCCCGGTCCACTCCGCTGGAAGTACAGGCCACGTCGTATTTGGCGGCATCTGTTAAGATCTCTAATTTTTCCATCAGATCCATGGTCATATCCCTCTCTCGGCCTTCCATGAGAACGCTGGCCTGCGAATGTTTTGTCCCAAGCCGGATTTAAATCGAATGTGTGTTCGACCAAATTATAGAACATGCGTTCGCAAAATGCAAGAGGAAATTTCCGCCAAAAAAAGACCTTCCAGGAGAAACCCGGAAGGTCTGGTGTACATATAGGGATCTTTTAAATTAGTAGTTCTCGGCTTTGATCTGGAAATAGGCCTGAGGATGGGCGCACACGGGACATACCTCGGGAGCCTTCTTGCCGATGACGATATGGCCGCAGTTGGCGCACTGCCAGATCACGTCGCCGTCACGGGAGAACACAAGGCCCTCTTCCAGGTTCTGGACCAGCTTCAGGTAGCGCTCCTCGTGCTCCTTCTCGATCTTGGCCACGCCCTCGAACAGATCGGCGATGTGATCGAAGCCCTCTTCCCGGGCGGTCTTGGCGAAACCGGCGTACATGTCGGTCCATTCGTAGTTTTCACCAGCAGCGGCGTCCTTCAGGTTGTCGATGGTATCGCCGATGCCGCCATGGAGCAGCTTGAACCAGATCTTAGCATGCTCTTTTTCGTTGTTGGCAGTCTCCTCGAACAGGTTGGCGATCTGCACATAGCCGTCTTTCTTGGCCTTGGATGCGTAGTAGGTGTACTTGTTCCGGGCCTGGGATTCCCCGGCGAACGCGGTCATCAGGTTGGCTTCGGTCTTAGAGCCCTTCAGTTCTGGCATAACAGTTCCTCCTTAAAAGATGGTGTGTGGTTTCTGGCTGATTCTGGAAACAGTATAACCCTTATAAAATCAAAAGTCAAGAGCGATTTTGAGAATTATTATTAATTTTTTGCGACCCACAGCAGTCCGGCTGAAAAAGCGAATTTCTTCCCTTAGTTTTACCCGGAATCTCACTTCTATGCCCGACAGATTTTGCCCTATCAACCTTCGTATTTCGGAGAATTTTAGGGGCTTGACAATAGTACGAATTCGTATTAATATATTAGTACGATTTCGTACTGATTGGAGGAGAGAACCACCGTTGAAAGACAAGAATGAACAGATCCGAAAGATCATGATCAGCATTAACCGGATTGACGGTGTTTACTATCAATGGGCCCGATGGATCGGCCTGAAGGACAACATGCTGTCCCTTTTATACGCCCTGAGTGATGGAAAGCCCTACACCCAGAAACAGATCTGTGATGAATGGCTCATTCCTAAAACCACCATCAACACTGTCATCAAGGAATGTGTGGTCAACGGCTACGTGGTCCTGCACCACGAGCCTCACACCCGCGAGAAGTTGATCCGCCTGACGGACAAAGGGAAAGAGTTCGCGGACGGCATCATCCGAAGCGTGAGACTGGCTGAAATGGAGGCCTTTGATGAAACTTTGAAAAAATATCCTGTGGAGCTGGCAGAAATATTCGCGGAATTCGCGGACCAGCTCAAATCCGCGTACGAACATTATCACAACCAAAGCGACGCCGTCGCAAAAAACGGAGAACCTTTAGAACCATGACAAATCAATTATCCCAAAAAATCACCACTGGATCCCTGATCAAGTTCGCTCTGCCCACCACCATCATGCTTATTTTTATGTCGCTCTATCAGATGGTGGACGGGGTGTTCGTGGCGAACTTTGTAGGGTCCAACGCACTGTCCGCCTTAAACATCGTGTACCCCGTGCCCAGCATCATCGTGGCAGTCTCTATCATGCTGGCCACCGGAGGCAGCGCTATCATCGCCAAAAACATGGGTGAACAGAAGGACCAAGAGGCCAAGGAGAACTTTTCCCTGATCCTGCTGGTAGGATTCCTGTTCGGCATGGCGTTCCTGGTGCTGGGTGCGCTTTTCATTAAGCAGCTTATCTTCCTGCTGGGCGCCACCCCCAGCCTGTACGACTACTGTTACGACTATCTTCTCATTTTGATTCTGGCCGCTCCCTTGGCCGTATTCCAGATGCTTTTCCAGACCTTTTTCGTCACGGCGGGAAAACCCAATCTGGGACTAACTACCACAGTGATCGGCGGATGTGTCAACATTGTGTTCGACTACATCTTTATCGCCATCTTCCACATGGGAGTCACCGGGGCGGCCGTGGCCACAGCGATGGGATACGCGGTGCCTGCCTTGGTGGGCCTGCTGTATTTCACCTTCAACCGAAAGGGGACCTTGTATATCGTCAAGCCGGTTTTCCGGAAAAAGGTCCTGCTTTACAGCTGCACCAACGGCTCTTCGGAGATGGTGAACAACATCGCTGTTTCCGTCACCACTTTCCTTTTCAACATTCTCATGCTTCAATACGCCGGGGAAGCGGGCGTGGCCGCTATCACAGTGGTGCTGTACGCCCAATTCCTGATGACCTCTGTGTTTATGGGATTTTCCTCCGGCATAGCCCCCATGATCAGCTACAACTACGGACGGCAGAACATCCCGCAGCTGAAGAATCTTTTCCGGATCTCTATCCGCATCGTGGTGATCGTGTCCCTGTTTATTTTCCTGATCTCTGAGCTGTTCGCCTCTTACGTGGTACGGGTCTTTACCTCGCCGGGAAGCGATGTATTCCAACTTGCACGCCACGGATTCCTTCTGTTCAGCGTGAGCTTCCTGTTCACTGGGGTCAACATTTTCTCCTCGGCCATGTTCACCGCCTTTTCCAACGGGAAAGTGTCGGCCATTATCTCCTTCCTGCGGACCTTCGTGTTCTTGGTTCTCAGCCTGGTGCTGCTGCCCCTTCTCATGGGCATCGACGGCATCTGGATCGCGGTCCCTGTGGCGGAAGCATTGGCTTTGGTGGTCTCCGTTTTCTATCTGGTAGTCCACCGAAAGACCTACCATTACATGGACGTGAAAGCCAGCTGATTCTGGCCCTGTCCCCCTCATCCGCCCCGTGGCTCTCGCTGCGCGGGCGGTTTTCTTTATGCCCTGTCCACTCCTGTCAAGCCGGATCCATGCAGGGAAATGTTAATTTATCGTAAAAGCTCGCCCATCACCGTTGAAAATTCCCAGCGCAGCCAGTATACTGAAAGATAGCGCGGTAGAGAGTTATCCGCTGCTTCATTTTTGGAAAGGATGTGTCCTGCTTGCTGCTGCAAAAGTTTCAGCAATTCATGTACGGCCGCTACGGCGGTGATAAATTCAGCCTGTTCCTGCTGGTAATCGCCCTGATCCTCTCGCTGATCGGCGGTTTCTTCTGGCCGGTGGCTCTGGTGGCGGACGCCGTTTTCATCTATGTGCTGTTCCGCATGTTCTCCCGAAACCACGCCGCCCGCCAGCGGGAATACTATGCCTTTCTTCGGTTCTGGACTCCGGTGGAAAACTGGTTCAAGTTCCAGAACACCCGCTTCCGGGACCGGAAATTCTACAAATACTTCCGCTGCCCCCAGTGCAAACAGCGTCTGAGAGCCCCCCGAGGCAAGGGGAAGATCCAAGTGACCTGCCAGAAGTGCCACAACGTTTTCCAGATCAAGACCTGATCCGATCATAAATACCACAGACGAAAAAAGAGGAGGAGTAAGTATGGCAAAAATTTGGGAACGGCCCATCAAAGAGCTGGCAGGGTTGGAATATCCCTGTTCCTGCGGAAGGACCCACAAAGTGGACATTCAGGCCATCCGCGTAGGCAGCGGCTGCATCAAGGAGCTGCCCCAGATCCTGAAGGACTTGGGCGCCACCCGGATCTTCATGTTGGCTGATAACAACACCTATGAGGCCGGCGGCCGCCAGGTGGAAGAACTGCTGAAAGAAGCAGGGCTCCCCTATCACATGCGGCTGTTTCAGACTCAAACGCCCCTGGTGCCCAACGAGTACGCTTTGGGTTCCGCATTGGCGGTGATGGACTCTGAGGACGACATGCTTCTGGCGGTGGGTTCCGGCACTCTCAACGACCTGACCAAGTACATCAGCGCCCGCACCGGCGTTCCCTATGTGATCGCCGCCACGGCTCCCTCCATGGACGGCTACGCCTCCACCGTGTCCCCCATGATCCTGGACGGTATCAAGACCACCCTGCCGGCAGTGTACCCAGCAGCTATCGTGGCGGACGTGGACATTATGAAAGACGCTCCCATGCCCATGCTCACTGCCGGGTTTGGGGACATCATCGGCAAATACACCGCCCTGTGCGACTGGCGGCTTTCCCGTCAGCTTTTCGGGGAATACTACTGTGAAGAGGCCGCCACTCTGGTGGAACGGGCTCTGGAAAAATGCGCGGAGAACGCCAAGGGCCTGGCCCAGCGGGATCCTCAGGCCGCGGAAGCCGTCACCGAGGCTCTGATCCTCTCCGGCGTGGCCATGGGTCTGGTGGGCAATTCCCGTCCCGCCTCCGGCGCGGAGCATCACATGGCCCACTACTGGGAGATGGACGCTCTCCGGCGTGGCGAGGAACATCCCCTTCACGGCAACGCGGTTGGTTCCGCCGCAGTGGTCTCCGCCAGTTTGTATGAGCTGGCCGCCAAGGAACTGCCCGAGGGCTTCACTCCCCCGGACAAGGACAAGATCGTGGCCTGCCTGGAAGCCGCGGGAGCCACTGTCAGCCCCAAGGATTTGGGCATCCGCCGGGACCTGTGCCTGGAAGCGCTGCTCCATGCCATGAAGATGCGGGACCGGTTCACCATCCTTCGGTTCATGGACGGCAAGAGGGTGCTTTCCGCCTGCGCCGTGGAACTGACCAATCGTTTTTACAATAGCTGAAAGAGGGGAAAACCATGCGGCTTCGAGAACTGGGCATCCGTCTGCGGGATGAAAAGCAAGTGCTGCGCAACGGCTTTATCCTGCTGACCTTTGCCGCGGTCCTGATCCTTATCCTGATAAAATTTGATCAGGTGTGGGCAGCGGTCTGTACGGGGTTCGCTACTTTGAGCCCTGTATTTTACGGCATCATTCTGGCGTATATCTTGAATGTGTTCGTTCATTTCTTTGAGGACATCGCCTTCAAGCCCTTCCAAAATTCCAAGTCAAAACTGTGGCACAAAATGCGGCGGCCTTTAGCGGTAACGCTGGCCTATCTGGTAGTGGCTTTGGTGATCGTGTTCATCGTCACCTTCATCATTCCCGGGCTCATCGAATCCATGAGCGTTTTGGCGGAAACCGCCCAGACAACAGTGCCTGCCTATTACAACAACGCCATGGTCTGGCTCAACCAATTCGCCGCCGAGAACGACTTGACCTTCATCCAAGATTTTTTGAAGGACTTCAGTTGGTCCTCTCTGCTGGCCAATGTGGCTCAGATGACCACCAACTTCCTAACCTCTTTGGTAGGGGTCACCATCAACGTGGCTTCCGGAGTGTTCTCCGCGGTGATGAGTCTGATCTTCTCCATCTACATGCTCACCAGCAAAGAAAAACTTCTTCGCAGTGTAAAATCCACTCTGCTGGCTTTCCTTCCCAAGGGTATGTCTCGGAAAATCGGCCAGATCGGCACTTTGGCCAACCGGGTATTCTTCAACTTTATCCGGGGACAGCTCACCGAGTGCGTCATTCTTGGCTCTCTGTGCTATGTGGGCATGAGCATCCTCGGGCTGGACTACGCCCTGCTGATTTCCTCGGTGGTGGCCCTGGGCGCTTTGATCCCCATTCTGGGCGCGTATATCGGTGCCGTGGTGGGCGTGATCATCCTGCTGTTGGTCCATCCCATTGACGCGTTGATCTTCCTCATTTTCCTGCTGATCCTCCAGCAGGTGGAAGGCAACCTGATTTATCCCCGTGTGGTGGGCTCCTCCATTGGACTGCCTCCAGTTTGGACCCTGTTCGCCGTGGTGTTCTGGGGCGGCGTGATGGGAGTTCCGGGGATCCTGTTCGGCACCCCTGCCACAGCAGTGCTCTACCGGCTGCTTCGCACCTCGGTACGGACCCGGCTGCGGAACAAGGAGATCGATCCCTCCGACCCGCCCTTTCCTCTCCCTGAGGAGGACCCGGAAGATCTCTCCGCCGAAAAAAACTCCAACTAAAAGCAAAAAAGGACCGTCCCTCATGGGGATGGTCCTTTTTTACCCGTTGTTTGATTTAGCCCCGCTCCAGGGCGATGACTCCCGTGCGGGAGATCTCACGGATACCGTAGGGCCGCAGCAGTTCGCAAAGCGTTTCACACTTCTCGTGTTCCCCGGCAAAACGGAGCGTCACTGTGGACTTGGAAACATCCGCCACCTCCGCCTTCATCAGGGCAGCGATCTCGTTGACCTTGCCCAAAGTCTGAGGGTCGCAGGCTACCTTTACCAGCATCAGTTCAGCGGTGACAGCGTCCGGTCCCAAGGACCGCACCTTGATCACCGGGATCACCTTGTTCAGCTGTTTCTCCACCTGCTCTAAGATGTGGTCGTCCCCTTCCCCCACAATGGTCATCCGGGACATGGTGGTGTCCTCTGTGGTGCCCACAGCCAAGCTGTCGATGTTGTATCCCCGCCGGGCGAACAGGCTCACCACCTTGCTCAGCACGCCGGGCTGGTTCTCCACCAGCACAGATAAGGTATATTTCATGGTTCCGACTCTCCTCTCACCTTGCCCCTCAGACAGAAGGGGTCTCCGGGTCCACCCGGCACACCAGCACGTAGGGGGTGGGAGTTTGCAGCATCTCCGCCGCTAGGATCTCCGCCTGCCGGTTGTTCTCCACCAAGGCCGCGGGGATCCCGTAGGCCCGACACAGCGCCACAAAGTCCGGGTTTCCATCCATGTGGGTGGCAATGTGCCGACGGCTGTAATGGCTGTTCTGGAACTCCCGCACCATGCCCAGCCTCCGGTTATCGAACACCACGATCTTCAACGGCGCGTGGGAAGCCACCACCGTGGCCAGCTCACACAGGCTCATCTGGAAAGCTCCGTCCCCGCACACCGCCAGCACCTGCCGCCGGGGTTTAGCCAGTTTGGCACCCAAGGCGGCGGGCAGAGCGTAGCCCATGGTTCCCAGGCCGCCGCTGGTGAGGAACCGCCCTTCCTTCTGGGTAAAGTTGATGGCCGCCCAGATTTGCCCCTGGCCCGGATCCGCGGTGAGGATGGCGTCCTCCTCCATCATGGCGGACAGAGCCCGGATGAAAGACCGGGGCTCCACGTAATCCTCCCGGTCCTGGCCACGGGGGACAAACTCCCGCTTGTAGCGGAGCACACGCTCCACCCATTCCTTACAGTCGACGGGCTCCACCCGTTCCGCCAGGGCGGCCAACACGGTTTTAATGTCTCCCACGATGGGCACATCCACCCGCATGTTCTTGCCGATCTCCGCCGGGTCGATATCGATATGGATGATCTTGGCCTGCTGAGCCACCTGGTTGGGCAAAGCAATAGCCCGGTCTCCCACTCGCGCGCCGCACAGCAGGATCAAGTCCGCCTCGCCGATAGCCCGGTTGGCATAGCTGCGGCCATAGCGGCCGATCATGCCCAGGTACACCGGGCTGTCCATGGGCATCACCCCGATGCCCATCATGGTGGACACGATGGGGATGCCGCTTTTCTGGGCAAAGGCGGTCATCTCCTCCCGAGCGCCCGCCAGCACCACGCCGCCCCCGCAACAGATCACAGGCTGCTTAGCCTGGGAGATGGCTTCCAGCGCCCGCTTGATCTGCATGGGATGACCCCCGGTTTTAGGCTTGTACCCGGGAATGTCCGCCCGTTCCGGGTAATGAAAGGACTTTGTCAGAGCTTCCTGCACGTCCTCGGGTACGTCGATGAGCACAGGTCCCGGACGGCCTGTGGAAGCGATGTGAAATGCCTCTTTGAACACCCGTGGCAAGTCCTCCACCGACTTCACCAGGTAGCTGTGTTTGGTGAAGGACTCGCAGGCACCGGTAACGTCCGCTTCCTGGAACACATCCCGGCCCAGCTGTTCCAGATTCACCTGGCCGGTAATGGCCACCATAGGGATGGAATCCATGTAAGCCGTAGCAATGCCGGTGATGAGATTGGTAGCGCCGGGGCCGGAAGTAGCCACACAGACCCCAGGCTTTCCGGAAGCCCGGGCATAACCACTGGCCATGTGGGCAGCATTCTGTTCCGAGCGAACCAGCACATGGCGGATGGGGGAATCGTACAAAGCGTCGTAAAAGGGGCAGATGGCCGCCCCCGGATAGCCGAACAGGATCTCCACCCCTTCCGCTTCCAGGCACTTTACCATGATCTCTCCACCGCTTATCATGCTACCACTCCCTTACTTCTGAGACGGCAGGAACACCGCTCCGTCAAAAATGAGTCCCAGCTGACCGCCGGAATAAGCATAGCCCTCTCCTTCCGGGGAAAGAGTCATGTCTCCCGCGTCGCTGCCCATGACTCCCTGAGCGGTACTCTCCACCGGGGTCAAAGCATAGCCGCCGTCCTGCTGGACGTAGGTACCGGTGATGGTAGCGGTCCCGTCATAAAAGGTGGCAAACAGTTCAAAGGTGCCGTCGGAGTACAGGGTGAATGTGGGCTCATACCCAGCCTCCGCTCCGGAATCCTGCTGGGTAAGCACCACGGTCTCCTCTTGAGCGTCCTCTGTCTCTTGGGTATCCTGGCTCTGGGAGGGCGCCTCCGCCGTCCGGGGTTCCGGTCTCAGCACAGGCTGAGAGCTCTCCTCCTGGACCGCGCTGGATGTGGCTTGGTTCTCCTGGGAAGACAGAGCGTTCTCCTGTCCGCCGCAGGCGGTCAAGATCCCGCACAACAGCAATGCGGACACAGCCGCTAAGATCTTCTGGGTCATGAAAAGAATCCTCCTATTACTCAATAGAACGCTGGGCGCAGGCGTTCAGGTCCATGCCGGCGGTATTCCCCGCCAAAAACTCGTAATAGCCCTGAGAGGCGATCATGGCGGCGTTGTCCCCGCACAGGGAACGGTCCGGCAGATACAGGGAAAGCCCCCGTTCTTCCGCCATCCGCTCCAGCTCCCGGCGCAGCAGCCGGTTGGCGGAAACGCCTCCCGCCGCGGCCAAAGTCTTGGCGCCGGTCATCTCCGCCGCCTTGAAAAAGTTCTCCGTCAGACAGGTGACCACCGCTTTCCGGTAAGAGGCGCACAGGTCCGGCACGTTGACCTCTTCCCCCTTCTGGCGGGCATTGTTCAACAGGTTCAGCACAGCGGTCTTTAACCCGGAAAAGCTAAAGTCCAAGGGCGCGCCTTCCACCCGGGGATGGGGCAGCTGATAGGCGCTGTCGTTCCCCTCTTCCGCGATCCGGTCCATCTCCACTCCGCCGGGATAGGGGATACCCATGGCTCGGGCAGCCTTGTCGAAGGCTTCTCCGGCGGCGTCGTCCCGGGTGCGGCCCAAGATCTTCAACTGGGTGTAATCCTCCACCTGAACGATGTGGGAATGTCCTCCCGAAACCACCAAACACAGGAAAGCCGGTTTCAGGTCGGGATTACTCAAATAATTGGAAGCGATATGCCCCCGCAAATGATGTACAGGGATCAGGGGCAGGCCGGTGGACAAGGCCAGACCCTTGGCGAAGTTCACGCCCACCAGCAGGGCTCCGATAAGCCCCGGGGCATAGGTGACAGCAATACCGTCGATCTGGGACAGGGTCTTTCCCCCCTGCTCCAGAGCTTCCTTTACCACGCCCACGATAGCCTCGCTGTGGCGGCGGGAAGCGATCTCCGGCACCACGCCGCCGTAGATCTTGTGCTCCTCCACCTGGGATGCCACCACGGAGGAAAGGATCTTCCTGCCGTCCTCCACCAAAGAGGCGGCGGTCTCGTCACAGGAGCTCTCAATGCCCAGTAAGATCATGACTTGTCCTCCTTTTCAAAGCGCCGGGTAAGGATCAGGGCGTCCTCGGTGGGGTCGGTGTAGAAGTTCCGCCGCCGTCCCTCCTCCAAGAAGCCCAGACGGGTGTACAGGCTTACCGCCGCACGGTTGGAGGGACGCACCTCCAGAGAGATGAATTCCGCGTCACGGCGCTGGGCCTCTCGGATCAGCTCCTCTACGATGGCGGTTCCCACTCCCTTTTTCCGATGGTGTCCGAACACGGCGATGTTATCCACATAACACTCGTGGTGGGAGCAGTGCATTCCGCCGTAACCCAGGATCTTTTCCTCATCCACTGCCGTTATGAAATAGGCATAGGGGTTCTGGGTCTCATCCTCCAGAGATTTCTGGCTCCAAGGACGGGGAAAGCAGAGCTTCTCCAGCTCCGCCAGGATCTCGCAGTGCTCCTTTTCCATTCTGATCAATTCCATAGGTTCTTACTCGTTTCCTTTCCTTGCTTCACAGCAATACACAACAAGTATTATAAACTCCGGGACCGCAAAACTCAAGGGTCGGGCCGATTTTCCCCCTTCCCTACAAAAAAGCGCTAAGGCTTTCTCCCCGATTTGGGGTACTGCCTTAACGCTTTTCTCGTAAAAGTATCTCACGGCCGAGGCGGATCGTCGAACACCAGAAGTCTTGTCACGTAATCGTTGTAGAAGATCTCCAACTGGTTTCTCAGTTTGTCCCGTACCTCCCGGTACACATCCAAGTCCTGACCAAAGGGATCGGCGATGTACTTGGGTATGTAGATCTTGGTCTGGGGCACACCGGCCTGAGCCAAAATGTATCCGTGGGTCTTTGACATGGGGAAATACAAATCCCACACCGGAAGCTCCTCTCCGGAGATTCGCCGGGCGGTGTGCTCCGAAATGTCCACGCCGATCTCCCGACAGGCCAACACCGCGTTTTCCGAAACAGGGTCCCCCTCCACCGCGGAGAGGCCAGCGCTCTGACAGAGCACCTTGTCCTCCATGTCACGTTCCTGCATCATCTTGCGGAAAATCCCCTCCGCCATGGGGCTGCGGCAGGTGTTTCCTGTGCAGACGAATAGAATCTTCAAAATGGTCCTCCCTTTCTATACTGCCATCCGGGCTTTCCGCCCGGCATTACTGTTCTCTATTGTTTTTGGTACACCAGAAAATCAAAAGCGATCTCCGTGGAAAAGCCTTTTGTCTCCTCCAAACGTTTGGCTCCCTCCACCCCTGTTTTCCAATAGTAGGGGGTCATGGAAAACAGATCCATGGCCGTTTCAGCGTCCGGGACGAAGATCTCCCCTCGCACCGCTGTGCGCTCCACAAACCGAAATCCAGGGTACTCCGTCTCCCGATGGGGATTCTCGTAGGGGTCCTGGTACAGGATCTCTTTCAGGCCGAACAGGTGGCGTTCCCCCGGCACGGCATAGAGGAAATACCCTCCCGGCTTCACCACCCGGGCAAACTCCTCCACCGCCAAAGGGGAAAACACGTCGGTGAGCAGGTGGACGCTCTCCGATGCCAGAGGAATGGCAAAGGAACTGGCCACCGCCCACTGGATCCCCTTGTACTTTCCCGCGGCGGCTTTCACCGCCAGCTTGGAGATGTCGAACCCGCACAGGGCGGCTTCGGGTAGAGCCTGTTCCATCCCCGCGGTGTACCAGCCCTCTCCACAGCCGGCGTCGCAGAGGGCCAGCCCCTCTCCTTGGGGCGCCCCCAAATGGTGGGCACACTCTTTTACCAACCGGCATAACTCCTCCCGAAAGGGGGCGTAATACCCCCCTTCCAAAAACCGACGGCGGCCCTCCACCATTTCACGGCTGTCCCCGGGCACCTTGGAGTGCATCTTGTTCACAGGCAGCAGATGGACATACCCCTGGCGAGCCACATCGAAGCTGTGACCGCTGGCGCACACTGCCCGGTGTTCCTCACGGGTCAGGCTGCCCCCACACAGGGGACAGCGAAATATCAGTTCTTCCATGGCTCACCCCTTGGCGTCGTACCAGGTGCGGCCGGAACCCGCTTCCGCCATCATGGGCACGGACAGGTTCACCGCCCCCTCCATCTCCTGGGTGAGCAGCTCCTTCACCTGGTCCAGCTCTTCCGGAGGACACTCCACAATCAGCTCGTCGTGGACCTGGAGGATCAGACGAGCTTTCAGGCCCTCCCGTTCCAGCCGGTCACTGACCCGGATCATGGCGATCTTGATGATATCCGCCGCGGTGCCCTGGATGGGCATGTTCCGAGCCACCCGCTCTCCGAAGGCACGCATGTTGAAGTTGCCGCTTTTCAGTTCCGGCAGATACCGCCGCCGGCCGAACAAGGTCTCCACATAGCCCTTCTCCTTGGCTTCCTCCACCACCCGCTTCATATAAGCGTCTACGCCGGAGTAGTTGCGCAGGTATTCCTTGATATAGTCATCGGCCTCCTTCCGGGAGACGCCGATGTCCTTGGACAGGGAAAAAGCCCCGATGCCGTACACGATGCCGAAATTCACCGCCTTGGCCTTGGAACGCATCTCGCTGGTGACCAGCTCCTGGGGCATGTTGAACACTCTGGCGGCGGTGGCGGAGTGGATGTCCCGGCCCTCCCGGAAATCTTCCTGCATAGCCTGGTCGCCGGCCACATGGGCCAGCACCCGCAGTTCGATCTGAGAGTAGTCCGCGTCCACCAGCAGGTTTCCATCCGACCCCGCGAAGAACTTCCGCAGTTCCCGGCCGATAGGGGTCCGCACCGGGATGTTCTGCAAGTTGGGCTCCGTGCTGGAAATCCGCCCGGTGCGGGTCTCCGTCTGATTAAAGCTGGAATGGATCCGCCCGTCGGGACCGATGACTTTCAAAAGCCCGTCGCAGTAGGTGGATTTCAGCTTGGCCACTGTCCGATAGCGAAGCACCTCGTCCACAACCGGGTGAAGATAACGCAGCTCCTCCAGCACGTCGGCGTTGGTGGACCAGCCGCTTTTGGTCTTTTTCCCGTGGGGCAGCCCCAGCTTGCCGAACAAAGCCTCGCCCAGCTGCTTGGGGGAATTGATGTTGAACTCGTACCCCACCTGATCGATGATGGAATCGTGGAGCTCCTTCACCTGGACATCCAGCTCTTCCCCGTAGGCCCGGATGCTCTCCTTGTCCACGTAAAACCCGATGTGCTCCATCTGAGCCAGCACGAAAGACAGGGGGATCTCGATGGTGGAAAGCAGCTCCTGCTGACCGTTTTCAGCGATAGCCTTGGAAAGAGCCTGGCACAGCCCGGGCATGGCGGCTCCGGCGTTCAGCTCTTCCTCCTCAAAGTCCGGCAGGGCCACTCCGTACTCCGCCGCCAGCCGGTCTACCCCGTACCCAGATGCGGAAGGATTTAGCAGATACCCCGCCAGGGCGGTGTCCATCTCCACGTTTTCCATCTTACAACCCAGGGAAAGAGCCTTCCGCTGCAAAGGCTTGCTGTCGTGGGTAAACTTTTTGATCCGGTCATTTTTAAAGAAAGCGCGAAGGAAGGCAGCGTCGGGCTTCACCCGGTGGAGCTTCCCTCCGTGGGAAAACACCAGGGACGCAAGCTCTCCCTTCTCCCACTTGGCGTAGAAGTAAGCCTCTCCCTCATCCTCCAGCTGAGGCAGCAGGGGAGCTCCGTCCTCATACTCCTCCACGGGTGGCCGCTCCCCGGCGGGAGTATCCTCCTGGGCGGGCTGGTTCCCGGAAAGGCCGAACTTCTCCAGCAGGGAGAACAATTCCAGCTTCACCATGATCCCCGCCGCCTTCTGGGGCTCTCCGGCTCCTTTCACGTAGTGGGAAAGGTCTGTGTCGATGGGAGCGTCCCGGCGGATAGTGCCCAGATCGTAGCTCAAGAAGGCGTTGTCCTTGGACTTTTCCAGCTTTGCCTTCATGGCGGGCTTGATGTCCAGCTCCTCCAAATGGTCGTAGATATACTGGACACTGCCAAATTTCTGGATCAGTTCTCCCGCACCCTTGGGGCCGATGCCCGCCACTCCGGGAATACAGTCGGAGGTATCGCCCTGAATGGCTTTCAGGTCGATCATCTGCCGGGGGGACACGCCGTACTCCTCCCGGAGCTTGGCTTCATCGTATACCGTCACCTGGGGCTGGCCAAACTTGGTGGTGGCAAGCCGTACCGTGGTCTGGGGGGAGACCAGCTGCAAGCTGTCCCGGTCTCCGGTGGCGATCAGACAGCTGTCCCCCGAAGCCTCACAGGCAGCGGCCAGGGTCCCCAGGATGTCATCCGCCTCCCAGCCTTCGCAGGAGACGATCTGGTAGCCCAAGGCGGTGAGCAGTTCCTGCAAGACCGGAAGCTGCTGGGCCAGCTCCTCAGGCATGCCTTTCCGGTTTGCCTTGTAGCCGGCGTAGGCCTTGTGGCGGAAGGTGGGCGCTTTCCGGTCGAAAGCGATGGCCACCCCGTCAGGCCCGGTCTCATCCAGCAATTTTTTCAGCATGGTGAGAAAACCATAAATGGCGTTGGTGTAGTCCCCCGACTTGGTGGTGAGCAGCTTGATCCCGTAAAACGCCCGGTTCAAGATGCTGTTTCCGTCCAATACTAAGAGTTTCATAGCTTGGCTCTCCTTTTCAAAAAATCAGCCGTCCTGTTCTTCTTCCTCCTGGGCGGCGATGTACACGTCACGCAAAAGCAGGTCCAGATCCTCCAAAGTGGAAAGATCCCCGGCCCGCCGCCGGAAAGCCGCCGCTCCCCGGATCCCGTGGAGATACCACCCCACGTGCTTCCTGGCTTCCCGCATGGCCCGATGCTCCCCTTTCAGCTGGCAAAGAGCGTCCATGTGGCGCTTGATCACCAGGATCCGCTCGGCGATGCCCGGTCTGGGCAGGATAGTGCAGGACTCCTGCAAGTAGGCGTTGATCTGCCGGAAGATCCAGGGGTTCCCCAGAGCGCCCCGGCCCACCATCACCATATCACAGCCGGTGTGGTCCAACAGCTTGCAGGCGGACTGGGCATCCACCACGTCCCCGTTGCCGATGACCGGCACGGAAACGGCCCGTTTCACCTCACCGATGATGTCCCAATCGGCGTTGCCCATATACATCTGGTTCCGGGTACGGCCGTGGACGCAGATGGCGGCGGCGCCAGCCTCTTCACAGGCCTTGGCCACCTCCACGGCGTTGCGGTGCTCCTGATCCCACCCGGAGCGTATCTTCACCGTAACGGGCAGCTCTGTGTTCCGATTTACCGCTGCTACGATGGCGGCACACTTGGCGGGATCCTTCATCAGGGCGCTACCGGCTCCGTTGCCTGCCACCTTGGGCACGGGGCATCCCATGTTGATGTCGATGCCGTCGGGGCCAAATTCCGCCGCTTTCCTGGCGGCCAGGCCAAAATCGAAGGGGTCGCTGCCAAACAGCTGGAGGAACACGGGATGCCTGTCCCCGGAGGTATCCGCCAGCTGGGCGGTTTTCTGATAATTATATTGGATGGCCTTGGCGCTGACCATTTCGGTGACGGTGTAAGCCGCGCCGAAATCCGCGCAAAGGCACCGATAGGCGGCGTCGGTGACTCCCGCCATGGGAGCCAGGACGGCCCTGCCTGTGATCTCAACGTTTCCGATATTCATTTAAAGATTTCCTTTTCTAAAAAAACTGAGAGCGGGCGACTCAACTCGCCCTGTTTTATTTTAATACTTTCGAGAACACCATTTGTGACGATTCCGAAAATTTTAGTCCCGCTTCCCGGGTGTAGTCCTGCTCCTCGATGGTCAGGCCGTAGGAAGGCAGGAACTCCTTCATAAAGTAGTCCGCCTCCGGCAAAGCCATCTCCTGGATGGACTTGGTGATGGTCTGCTCCGCCTTGGAGAAGTCCCGGTTGCCGCTTTGGCGTTCTTCCACGCACTTGATCACCGCGGAGATTTTATCCGCCGCTTTTACCAGAGGTTTCAAAGCCTCATCGGCCTCGCCGCTCATGGTCATGATGGCACGGTACTGATCCCGCAGTTCTTCCGGCAGCATGGACACAAGGTGTTCCACCGCCATGTCCTCCACCTCGGCGTAAGCCTTGCGGATCTCCTCCGAGTGGTACTTCACCGGCGTGGGCATGTCCCCGGTGATGATCTCCGGAGCGTCGTGGAGCACCGCCAGCATGGCAGCCCGCTCCGGGTCGTAGTTTTTACCGAACTTCACATTGCCGATGGTGGCCAAAGCATGGGCCACCAGGGCCACTTCCAGACTGTGCTCGCAGATATTCTCACTGCGGGTATTGTGCATCAAACCCCAGCGGTTGATGTATTTCATACGGGAAAGCATGGCGAAAAACGGATACATCTTTGTCCCCCCGCTTCTTGGTGTTTTACTCGTCCTTTACGGGCGCTTTTTTATTATACAATATTTTCTCTCTTTTTTGTTGCCCAACTGAGATCTTTTTCCTCATCTTTTCCCCGGTCCCGTCCATACGCCAAAAAAGGCTTTTACCCCCCGGGGATCTGTGGTATAATATCCGCAAGCACCGATACAACGGCGCGGGCGCAGCCCGCCGCCCAAAGCGCGACATGCCCACCGCAGGTGTGGTATAATATTTGAAAATCAAGCACAGGCCGCACCCGGGCTGGGACCGGAGGAAACCAGCGGGACCATACCGCCCCAGGGGCGGCGCGAAGCCGGAAAAACCGGCGTTTACCGCGGACGGTCCGTCCCAAAGCCGCCGGCGGCCTTTTTCCATGAACTCTGCAACCAGGAGGTACGCTCTTTTATGGGATCTGTAAAAGAAACAAAGAAAAAGAGCTTTCGGGACAACTACTTCCTTAAAGCCTTTTTCCTGGGCCTGGGGCTCTCCTTCCTCGTGTTCCTTCCCTTTATCGTGGTGGACGGCGGACGGTTCCTGTTTTACGGGGACTTCAACGTTCAGCAGGTACCCTTTTACCGCTTGGCCCACGACGCAGTCCGCTCCGGCAACTTCGGTTGGAACTACAAGACTGACCTGGGCGTGAATTTCATCGGCTCTTACAGCTTTTACCTGCTTGGCAGCCCCTTTTTCTGGCTGACCATCCCCTTCCCCTCGGAATGGGTCCAATACCTGATGGGGCCGCTGCTCATTCTGAAATTCGCCTGCGCCTCCCTGACGGGGTACATCTACATCCACCGCTACACCAAGAACCAGGAATCCGCCCTGATCGCCGGCGTGCTCTACGCCTTTTCCGGGTTCTCCGTGTACAACATCTTTTTCAACCACTTCCACGAAGCCATCGTGTTCTTCCCCCTGCTGCTGGCCGCTCTGGACGAGTACATGGCCACCCGCCGTCGGGGAATATTCGCTCTGGCGGTCTGCGCCTGCTGCGTGGTGAACTACTACTTCTTTGTGGGACAAGTCACCCTTACGGTGATCTACTTCTTCCTGCGGCTGATCTGCAAGAGCTGGCGGATCAACGTGAAGGACTTCCTTCTGCTGGCCCTGGAAGCCGTGATCGGCGTAGGGCTCTCCTGCACACTGCTGGTGCCTTCCGTCCTCACCGTGCTGCAAAACTACCGCACGTCCGAGTACATCAACGGCTGGAACGCGGTGCTCTACAATAACGAGCAGCGGTATCTCCACATTCTCACCTGTTTCTTCTTCCCGCCAGACCTGCCCGCCCGGCCCAACTTCACCCCAGATTCCAGTTCCAAGTGGGCTTCCCTGGGTGCCTGGCTGCCCCTGTTCAGTATGACCGGCGTCATCGGCTGGCTCCAGATGCGGCGGAAGCACTGGCTGAAGAAGTTTCTCTGGATCCTGTTCCTCATGGCCCTGGTGCCTTTCCTCAACTCTTCCTTCCAGATGATGAATACCGCGTTCTACGCCCGGTGGTATTACATGCTCACCTTGATGATGGCCCTGGCCACAGTGCTGGCTTTGGAAAACGACCGCATCGACTGGAAGCGCTCCATCACTTGGACGGTAGTCATCACAACCGCTATCGCGGTGGTGATAGGCTTCATGCCTGTTTTGGAGACTGTGGACGGCAAGAAGCTCCTATCCTTCGGTTTGGAGGAATACCCCACCCGGTACTGGAGCTATGTGGCTATCTCCCTGGTCTCTTTGGGAGCTGTGGTGTACCTGTTCTGCTTCTGCCGAAAAAACAAGAAAGTCTTTTTCCGTTCTACCCTCATCGGGGTCTCTGTCATCTCTGTGTTTTATTCCATCTTCTTTATCGCCTTGGGCAAGACCCAGTCGGAATACACCTGGGACCACCTGATTCCCTACTCCCTCAACGGCGGCAAAAACGTGGACATTCCCGACCTTCAGCAATGCCGCTCCGATTTTTACGAATCCTTGGACAACGCCGCCATGTTCTGGGAGATCCCTTCCATTCAGGCGTTTCACAGCGTGGTCCCCGGCTCCATCATGGAATTCTACGATTCCATCGGCGTGCCCCGGGACGTGGCTTCCCGGCCCACCACAGATCATTACGCTATTCGAGGGCTGTTGAGCGTCCACTGGCTGTTTGACGACGACCACGACGACCAATACTTCGCGGGAGAGGATTCCTCCGACCCTGCCATGCCCGGCTTCGCCTATTACGGCAACGCCAACGGCTTTGACATCTGGGAGAACCTGTACTATGTACCCATGGGATTCTCCTACGACTACTATATCACCCGCAGCGAGTACAACGCTCTCAGTGAAGGCAGCGAGGACTCCATCGGTGACCGGGAGCTTGCCATGATGCGCGCCATTGTTATCGAGGATGACCGAGTGGCCCAGTACGAGGGCATCCTGGAGCATCTGCCGGAGGACCTACGGGTCTTTAACGAGGACAATTACCTCCAGGACTGCCTGGACCGGGAGAAACGTTCCTGTTCCTTCTTCGAGTACACCAACAGCGGCTTCACAGCCCAGATGGATTCTGACCGGGAGCAGGTCATCTTCTTCAGCGTCCCCTACGAGTCGGGCTGGAGCGCCACGGTCAACGGAGAACCTGTCACCATCGAAAAGGTGAATATCGGTTTCATGGCAGTGACTGTCCCCGAGGGCGAAAACGTGATCATTGAATTCACCTATCACACTCCCGGCTTGATGACCGGTTTCTTCATCACCCTGGTATCCCTCGCGGTGCTGGTGGCCTACCTCACCCTGATGAACCGTGTCCGGCCCCGCCCCGTTCTCACCAGCGGTCCCAGTCTGCTGCGGGTGGGAAAATTCTCCCAGTACGCCAAATCCCGGCACGCTTCTTTCCGTCGGCCCGGCGCTATGATCCTCCATGTACAGCGGGAAGCCGCCGTCCCAGAGGATCCACCTGTTCTGGAAGATCCCAGCTCTCAGGAGCCGCCGGAAGTGGAGGACGCTCCCATCCAGGAGCAGGCGCCGCCTTCGGAGGAAACACCTTCCCAGGAGAGCACTTCGGACCACTCATCCAACTAAAGGAGAACCTATCGTATGGAACCCACCATTTATTTTGTCATTCCCTGCTACAATGAGGAAGCGGTGCTTCCCGAGACCACTCGCCGGCTTACCCAAAAGCTGGAAGCCATGCGGGACAAAGCCCTGATCGGCGAAAACAGCCGCATCCTGTTGGTGGACGACGGCAGTAAAGACAAGACCTGGGAGCTGATCTCCCAGTACAACCGGGAAAATCCCTGGATCGAAGGGGTGAAGCTGGCCCACAACCGTGGGCACCAGAACGCCCTGCTCTGCGGGCTCATGTCCGCTATGCCCCGGTGTGACGCCGCCATTTCCATGGACGCGGACCTTCAGGACGACATCGACGCCCTGGACCAGTTCGTCCAGAAGTTCCAGGAGGGCTGCGACGTAGTCTACGGCGTGCGCAATAAGCGGGAAACGGACACCTGGTTCAAGCGGACCACCGCTGAGGGCTTCTACAAGGTGATGAAGCTTCTGGGGGTGGACGTGGTATTCAACCACGCGGACTACCGCCTAATGAGCAAACGGGCCCTGGAAGGCCTTTCGGAATACCGGGAAGTGAATCTGTTCCTGCGAGGCATTGTGCCGCTGATCGGTTACCGCAGCGACTACGTCTACTATGACCGTCACGAGCGGTTCGCCGGAGAGAGCAAGTATCCCCTGAAAAAGATGATCTCCTTCGCTTTGGACGGCATCACCAGCTTCAGCGTAAAACCCTTGAAGCTCATCTCCAACCTGGGCATACTCATCTCCGTGTTGAGCATTTTCGGTCTGCTCTACGCCCTGATTTCCTACTTCGCCGGGGTGACTGTGTCCGGCTGGACCGCCATCATCTGTTCTATCTGGCTGCTGGGCGGTTTACAGATGCTTTGCTTGGGAGTTGTAGGCGGCTACATCGGCAAGATTTACAGTGAAGTGAAAGCTCGTCCTAGATACCGGGTGGAAACCTATCTGGAAAACAAGAAAAAGCAGTAAGAAAAAAGCCCCCCTCTGAACGGCTCAGAGGCGGGGCTTTTGTATTTCCAGGAACCTTACAGCCGCAGCAGGGGCACGGTCTTGCGGCAATGCTCAATGGCTTCCACATCGGGCAGAGCCGGGATGGCTCCGGTCTTGGTGGCGCAGGTAGAACCGGCGGCGTTGGCGAAATCCAGGAAGTCTCTCAGCTCCTCGGGGGAAAGCTGGGCAGGCCGCTTGCCGGACTGAACGATCTTGGCCAGCAGCGCGCCGAAGAAACTGTCACCGGAACCGGTGGTATCTTTCACCGGGGTGTCGTAAGTCTCTTTGGCCAGGGAGATTCCGGGAGCGAACGCCTTGCAGCCGTGGGCGCCCAAGGTGACCACCACCAGGGAAACGCCCTGCTCCAGCAGCACCCAAGCGCCTTCCTCTACCGACTCCTTGCCGGTGAGGAGCTCCAGTTCTTCTCCGGAGATCTTCATGATATCCGCCTTAGAGACCAGGCTCTTCATCCGCTGGATCCCTTCTTCCTCACGTCCTTTCCACAGGGGAGGACGCCAGTTGGGATCGTAGGCGGTGATCTTCCCCTGGGACCGGGCATGATCCACCAACCGCTCCACCGCGGAACGGGAAGGCTCCGCTGTCATCAGCAGGGAGCCAAAGCACAACAGCTTGCACTCATCGATCAGGGAAAGGTCTGTGTCCTCGAAGGTCAGCCGGGTATCGGCGCCGGGATTGCGGTAAAAGCTGAAATCCCGGTCACCCTCAGGGCTCAGCTGCACGAAGGCCAGAGTGGTGGCGTGGTCCGGGTCCTGGGAAAGCCCACGGATGTCCACCCCACACTCCTTCAGGGTATCCACCAGGAAATCACCGAACATATCCTTCCCCACACGGCCCAGGAAACCGGCGCTCACTCCTGCTCGATGGGCCTGCACCGCCACATTGGCCGGGGCGCCTCCAGGGTTGCGGGCAAAGAGCAGCCTCCCGTCCTCCGTTTCTCCCACCGGGGTAAAATCGATCAAAAGCTCGCCCATGGATACTATATCCGCCATGTCGAATACCGCCTTTCCAAAAGATTGCTTCTTAAATCAATGATACCTGTTTTTCCCTTTTTTGTAAATGGAAAAATCCTGGCCCATCCAAAAAAGAGGACGAAAGCCTTCCGCCTTCGTCCTCTTTGTGTTTTATTTTTTCCCGGTCTTATCGGCAGCCTTCTTTTCGTCAGCCTGAGACTTTACCAGGGTCTTGGGAGCCTCTTCCTGCTTCTTGAGAGTCTTGGGGGACTCTTCCTGCTTTTTCAGGGCCTTGGGAGTCTCCTCCTGCTTTTTCAGGACTTTCTTGGGCTCCTCCTGAATAGCCTTGGGCTCGGCAGCCTTCTTGGGCTCCTCTTTTTTGGGTTCAGCCTTAGCGGTCCGGGTGGAACGCTTAGTGGGCTTCTCTTCCGCCTTCTTGGCGGTGGACTTGCGCACGGTCTTGGTGGCAGTCTTGGGCGCGGTGGAGACAAACTTCCACTGCTGGCCTTCACCGTCCACATCTTCCCAGATCTGGGCGGGAGCGCCGTCCTCGCTGCTCATATCCACAATGTCCAGAGCCTTGCCGGCCATGACATTGACGATCTTCTTATAGGTGGTGGTCACGTTGACCAGCTGCCACAGCTGGCTCTCCCCGTCCACATCCTCCCAGGTCTGAGCCCAGGTACCGTTGGCAGTGCCGTTAGCCATAACGTCCAGCACTTTGCCGCAGGCTTTATTGAAAAGCTTCACGCCGCCTTCCGCTTCCACGGAGGTCCAGATCTGAGCGTCAGTCTTGGCGGGCTCGGCCTGCTCCACTACCAGGCCGTTATCCAGGCCGGTCGCCTGCAAAGCCTTGCCGCTTCTGCGGTTTACGATCATGAATTCCGCTGTCTTTTTGCCAGCCATCTGTGAAACATCCTTTCCATATCGGGAGATAAACTCGATTTCTAAACTACCTAGTGGGCATTATATTCTTTTTTACTTCTGCTGTCAAATCCTTCAAACCCGCGAAAAACCTGGTTTTTTCCCGATTCCTCAGGAATTGTCATCTCCTTTTTGGATATATTTCTCCACCTGGTGGGAAGCCCATGTCCTGAAATTGTGGAAAAGCGGAAATTTTTTAAAAATCCGCCAGTTCTGCGCTTGGAAACCATCCTCTCATGGTGTATACTGTGAGTAATGAAATCCAGCGAAAAAGGAGGGATTTTCTTGTCCCGCAGCCACACGAAACGTCCCGCCCCTCAGCCATCCCGGCGCCAACCGGCGGAGCGCTTCCATCCCGACCCTCAAACGGGCCTCACGCAAGAACAGGTACAGCGCCGGGTCCGGGAGGGCCTGCACAATGGCATCTCTGGCATCAAGACGAAATCAGAAGGCCAGATCATTTGGGAGAACGTATTCACCTTCTTCAACATACTGAACTTTGCCCTGGCCGCCGCGGTGATCTTGGTTGGCTCCATCCGCAGTGCCGTGTTTCTGGGCGTCATCTTCTCCAACATCCTTATAGGCTCTTTCCAGAGCATCCGGGCCAAGCGGACTTTGGACAAGCTGTCCATCGTATCCGCCCCCAAAGCGGTAGTGCTGCGGGATGGCCAAAAGAAGTCCATCCCCGTGGAAGAAGTGGTTTTAGATGACATCCTGGTACTCTCTTCCGGCAATCAGATCTGCTCTGACGCGGTGGTTGCCGCGGGCGAGTGTGAAGTCAACGAGTCCCTCATCACCGGCGAATCAGACCCCATCCTGAAACAGCCTGGAGACCATCTGCTCTCCGGCAGCTTCGTGGTCAGCGGCCAGTGTCGAGGCCAGGTGGAACACGTGGGCGCTGACAACTACGCCACCAAGATCGCCGGTGACGCCAAGTACATCAAAAAGCGGAACTCCGAGATCATGGACTCCATCGACCGAATCGTGAAAGTGGTGGGCTTCGGCATCCTGCCCATCGGCGCCCTGCTGTTCTGGAAGCAGTTCTTCGTGCTGGGGGATGACCTGCAAACCTCTGTGGTCAGCACCACCGCGGCCATGGTGGGCATGATCCCAGAAGGCCTGGTGCTGCTCATCAGCGTGTGCTTCGCTGTCAGCGTGGTGAAGCTCTCCGCCCGGAAAACTCTGGTGCGGGACTTGTACTGCGTAGAGACCTTGGCTCGAGTGGACACCCTCTGCCTGGATAAGACCGGCACCATCACCGAGGGCACCATGCAGGTGGACGAGCTGGTCCCCTTTGAAGGTGTCACGGAACAGGAAATGGCCGTTCCCTTGAACGCCCTTGTCTCCAACCTAGCAGACGACAACCCCACGTTTTTGGCCATCCACGACCGCTTCCCGGATCCCAGTCCCTGGCGTGCCACTAACTTGGTACCCTTCTCCTCCGCCCGCAAGTGGAGCGGCGCCTTTTTCCCAGGCCAAGGAGCTTATGTGATGGGCGCCGGGGAATTCATTCTGGGAGAAGCCTTTGAGACCATCCGGAAACAGGTGGAATCCTACTCCCAGCAGGGGCAGCGTGTGCTGCTGCTGGCCCAAAGCCCTGACGATTTCGACGGCCAGACCATTTCAGGGGAACTGCGGCCTTTGGGCCTGGTGCTCCTCAGTGATAAGATCCGCCGGGAAGCCCCCCGGACCCTCCGGTACTTTGCCGACCAGGGCGTGGACCTGAAAGTGATCTCCGGTGACAACGCGGTGACCGTAGCCAACATCGCCCGGAAAGCCGGTCTGGAAAATGCCGACAAATATGTGGACGCCACCACGCTCCACACAGAGGAGGACATCCGCCAGGCGGTGAACCAGTACGCCGTGTTCGGCCGGGTGACGCCCCAGCAGAAGCTCAGCTTTGTGAAAGCCCTGAAAGCCCAGGGCCACACCGTTGCCATGACCGGTGACGGCGTCAACGACGTGCTTGCCTTGAAAGAGGCGGACTGCTCCATCGCTATGGCCTCCGGCAGCGACGCGGCTCGCACTGTTTCCAGCCTAGTGCTGCTGGACTCCAACTTTGCCTCCATGCCCCTGGTGGTCCAAGAGGGACGGCGCTCCATCAACAACCTTCAAAGATCCAGCGCTCTGTTTTTGGCCAAGACCATTTTCTCGGCTCTGATCGCCGTGCTGTTTATCTTCATCAACTACACCTATCCCTTCCAGCCGGTGCAGCAGACCCTGATCAGCACCCTGACCATCGGCACGCCTTCCTTTATCCTGGCGCTGGAACCCAACAAGGACAGGCTGCGGGGGAAATTCATTCTCAATGTAATCCGCCAGTCCATCCCCGCCTCGCTCACCATGACCGCCAACATCATACTGCTCTGTGCCCTCAGTGGGCCTCTGGAGCTGTCCAACCCGGACATGTCCACCCTGGCGGTGATCCTCACCAGCCTGACGGGCTTTATCATGCTGTTTAAAGTCAGCGCTCCCTTCAACGGCCTTCGCGGCGCCCTGTTCGGGGTGTTGCTGGCGGCCTTTGTGGGAGCTTCCCTGTTCCTGAGCGATTTCTTCGCTCTCACCACCTTCACCTTGCCCATGCTCATCGCCTTGGCGCCCATGCTGCTGTTCTCCATCGCTCTGATGCTGGCCCTGGTCCATTTTGTGGACCACGTGATCGCCAATTCTCAGAGCCCGGTCTACCCCCTTAAAAAGCGCAGGGTGAAAAAAGGCGCTCCCACCCGTCACGGGGCACGGTGATCTATTCGCCAATGCAAAACAAACAGAAAATGCCCCCGGATAACCGGGGGCATTTTTGTTGCGCATCATTTGTTTACAGCACGCAGTACTGTTCCATGTAACCTTCCATGGCTTTGATGAGTTCGGGATCAGTGCCGTTGTCTTTCAGGTACTCGTGGATATCCACCACAGTCACGATGGGATGGACCTTCACGCCAAACTCTTCCTCGACCTCCATAATGGCGGTCTTTCCGGGGGTCTGGCCCACCTCACAGCGATCCACGCTGATGAACATATGGGGCACTTTCACGTCGGCGCAGGCCTTCAGGATGGGCATGGTCTCCCGCACAGCGGTGCCTGCGGTGATCACGTCCTCGATGATGATGATCCGGTCGCCGTCCTGGGGCTGATAGCCCACGGTATTGCCGCCCTCGCCGTGATCCTTGGCTTCCTTGCGGTTGAAGAAATAGGGCCGGTCGATGCCGTGGTCCCGGTAAAGGGAAGCGGCGCAGACGGTAGCCAGGGGGATGCCTTTATAGGCAGGACCAAACATGGCCTCAAAATCACCGCCCACAGTGTCCTTCACCAGCTGGGCGTAGTAGCTGCCCAAACGGGAAAGCTGGGCGCCGGTCTTATAATTCCCGGTGTTCACGAAATACTGGGTATTCCGGCCGCTCTTTGTAACGAAGTGGCCGAAGCGCAGCACCTGCGCAGAAAGCATGAACTCAATAAATTCCTTTTTCTTTTCCGTCAGCATTGCTCTGCTTCCTTTCTTGCGGGAAGATTATTCCTCTTCCTCTTCCGGAGTCTTGTACAGGTTGAATCGGAACAATTTGGATTCGTCAGATTCCTTCTCACACATGACAAAGGCCTCGGCGATCTTGCCTCCCTCGATCAGCGCGGTAAGTCCTACCAACTGGCACAGTTTACTTTTCAGATTCAGCCGATCACCGTCACGGGTCATGAGATAGACCTCGCCCTCGCAGCTGTCCAGCACCTTCAAAAAGGCTGGCACATCGATGTCGTGCAGTTCTACCATCTTGGGTGACATAGTCATTCCTCCTTTGCTTTTTGTTCCGGTGACATCATAGCACACTTTCCAAAAAGATGCAACCGGTTGCACCGGATGCGTTTTGCGCATGGGACCGCTCGCTGACGCTCGGGCTGAGCTGGCCGCCAACTCGCGTCCGCGCCGCCAGCGACTGACCGAGCCGGCAGGCAAGAATGGACCTATTTCGCGCCACGGGATTTATGGATGACGCCGGAGCCGGGTCCTGTTTTTCGCCGGTTTTCCTCCAAAGGGACGTTGCATGTTCGAACAAATTTTGGTACAATGAATGCAGATCATGAAAGGGGTGTTCTTCAATGGATTATCTCAAGTTAAAAAGCGGCACGGACATCCGCGGAGTTGCTGTGGACGGCGTGCCTGGGGAGCCTATCAATCTCACGGACGAAGTGGTGGAGACCATCGCCGCCGCCTATTTGGTGTGGGTGGAGCGTCACCTGAACAAGTCCCCCGAGGGGCTGCGCATCGCCATCGGCCACGATTCCCGTGTGTCTGCCGACCGAATCAGCGCGGCGTTGCAGCGGGTGTTCGTGAAATACGGCGTGCATGTGCTGGACTGCGGCCTGGCTTCCACGCCCTCCATGTTCTGGGCCACGCTGGATCTGCCTTGCGACTGCTCGGTACAGATCACGGCCAGCCATCACCCCTATCACCGCAACGGTTTGAAGTTCTTCACGCCTCAGGGCGGTCTGGACGCTCCGGACATCACCGAGATCCTGACCCTGTCCCAGAACGGGGAGCATCCTGCCAAGGAAGTCCCCGGCACTCGTGAGGACTGCGGTTACATGAAAGACTACGCCAAGCGCCTGCGGGAGACCATCCAGAAAGGTGTTGGCGCCCCTGACTACGAGCATCCCCTGAAGGGATTCCACATCGTGGTGGACGCCGGCAACGGCGCCGGCGGCTTCTATGCCACCGATGTGCTGGAGCCTCTGGGAGCGGATATTTCCGGCAGCCAGTTCCTGGAGCCTGACGGCATGTTCCCCAACCACATCCCCAACCCTGAAAACGAGACCGCCATGGGCTTTATTTGCCGTGCGGTGAAGGAGTCCAAAGCGGACCTGGGCGTCATTTTTGACACAGACGTGGATCGGGGCGCCGCAGTGGACAACCGGGGCGAGGAGCTGAACCGGAACCGTCTGGTGGCTTTGGCTTCCGCCATTGCCCTGGAAGGCAACGAAGGCGGCACCGTGGTCACCGACTCCATCACCTCCGACGGCTTGAAGGAATACATTGAGAACACCCTGGGCGGCAAACATCACCGGTTCAAGCGGGGCTACAAGAACGTGATCAACGAAGCCCTCCACCTGAACCAGGAAGGGATCAACTGCCCCCTGGCTATTGAGACCAGCGGCCACGCCGCCATGCGGGAGAACCACTTCCTGGACGACGGCGCCTACCTGGTGACCAAGATCCTCATCAAGATGGCATCTCTCCGCAAGGAGGGTAAGGAGCTGGAGGATCTGCTGGCTCCCCTCCGGGAACCCGCCGAAGCGGACGAAGTCCGTCTGCCCATTTCCGACCCCGAGTTCCGCGCCCGGGGCGAAGCGCTGATCCAGGCACTGGAAACTTACGCCAAGGAGCAGAACTGGAATATCGCCCCCGACAACCGGGAAGGCATCCGGGTATCCTTCCCCAAGGGAGAAGGCGAAGGCTGGTTCCTGCTGCGGCTCTCCGTCCATGACCCCATCCTGCCCATCAACCTGGAAAGCGATGTGCCCGGCGGCGTGAAAGTCATCGGCAACAAGCTGCTCCAGTTCCTGGAAGCTCACAAGGAAGGCGTGGACATCTCCCCCATGGAGAAGTTCGCCTAATTCTGCTTTACCTATAACCAACGCGTGAAAGCCCTTCCCCCAGACTGGGAGAAGGGCTTTTTTCATCCCGCTGTGAGCTGGACCACATGACAGACCCCAGGGATCGCCAGGCCCTGCTGCTGAGAGGTGGGAGACATCAAAGCGCCGGTGGCGCAGAACAAAATGTTTTTCAACTCCCCTTTGCCCATGCGGCGAAGCAGATGGCCGCACAGCACGCCAGCGGAGCAGCCACACCCCGAGCCCCCAGCGTGGACATCCTGACGTTCCCGGTCGTAGAGAAGCAAGCCGCAGTCCTGGTGGACCGGGCGAAGATCTACCCCGTTGGCGTCCAAGCACTGGTAAAGCAGCTGGGCGCCCACCATACCCAGGTCACCGGTGAAGATGCCGTCGTAATCCTCCGGGCGGGTATGGGTATCCTCCAAAAACTGAAAAATACTGTGAGCCGCCGCGGGAGCCATGGCAGCTCCCATGTTGGCAGGATCTTTCACTCCCAGGTCCTGGACCTTGCCCGCTAAGCCTTTCCGCACCTTGATGGGTCCGCCCACGCCCACTAGGACGCATCCGGAAGCAGTGGCGGTCCACTGAGCGGTGGGAGACCGCTGACCGCCGTATTCCAGGGGCAGACGGAACTGCCGTTCCGCAGAGCAGAAGTGGGAACTGGTCACCGCCAGGGCTTTCCCCGCCGCTCCGCTCTCTACTAGGATGGAAGCCATCAGCAGCGTCTGGGCCATGGTGGAGCAAGCCCCGTACTGGCCCAAAAAGGGGATCTGGAAGTCCATCAAGCCAAAGGTGGAGGAAATGCACTGGTTCAGCAGGTCCCCCGCCAAGATGAAATCCACTCCCTCTGGCCCCAAGTTTGCCTTTTTCAAAGCAATGGAAACCGCTTCCTTTTGCAGCTGGGCTTCCGCCTTTTCCCAGCTGTCCGCTTGCAGGGTGGTGTCCCCGAAGGTCTGGTCGAACTGATCTCCCAAAGGCCCTTCCGCTTCCTTTTTTCCTCCCACGGCTGCGTGGCTGAGAATGGAAGGCGGACGGTCAAATTCCAAGGTGCTTTTACCCATGCGTCTCATAGAGTCACCTCACAGCAGAGACAGGCCGAAAAGGATCAGCCCGTACACAACGGAAGCGGTGACACCGAACACCAGTACCGGTCCCGCCACGGTAAACAGCTTGGCCCCTAGGCCGGTGACAAAGCCTTCGCTTTTGAATTCCAGGGCAGGAGACACCATGGAGTTGGCGAATCCTGTGATGGGTACCAAAGTGCCTGCCCCAGCGTGCTTGGCGATCCTGTCGTAGGACCCCAGAGCGGTGAGCAGAGCGGAAAGAAAGATCAGACTGATGGACACTCCGGTGCGAGCTTCCAGAAGTTCCAACCCCAGACTCTGATACAGATTACACAGGATCTGGCCCAAGGTGCAGATGGACCCGCCAAACAAAAAAGCCAACAGACAGTTTTTCCCCACAGTGGTAGGCGGCGAGGCCTTTTCCACCCGGTATTTATATTCCTCTTTGGAAAACAGCTTCATAGAAAGATCCCCCTTTGCCGTTTTTCTCTAGTCTGGCAGATAGGGGTGAAAATTATTCCAAAACACAAGAAAACCGGGACCCAAACCGCTTTCAAAGCGCCGGATCCCGGTCTTTTAATTCAATTTATCACAGCTTTTGGAACAGGTTTTCCAGAAAAGCGTCTGCCAACGGCAGCCACAGCTGGAAATTGGGATACTTTGCCTTGCCGCCTGTAACCAGCGGAGCTCCCGCCTGACCGTGGGGGACTCCCGCGAAGGTGTGGACCTCCACTTCCACCCCGTGGGCCAGCAAGTCGGGCACCGTGGCGTTCAGGTTGTCCATGGCGCTGTCATCCCGGCCCACGGCGAAAAAGGTGGGCGGGTACACCACGTTCTCGTAGTCAAAGGACTCTCCTGCAAATCGGGGACCATACACGCAGAGAAACGCGGCGGGAGTGGCGTCGACCTCATCCAGTTCATCGGGAAGGTAGGCGGGGAAAGCGTCTTTCACCGTCTGCTTCCCGGAAAAATACTGGATCAGTCCCTCCCCGGTGATACCTCCGTTGGAGAACCCGGCAAAGGCCACCTTCTTGGGGTCGATACCGTACCGGGCGGCGTTCTTCCGCACGTACCGCACCGCTCTGGCAGCGTCCACCCCGGCTTCTTTTTGAGTCCAGGGGTTGTGGTTGGTCCGGTTCAAAAGCAGAAAGGAGTGATACCCCATGGCGTTGAAATCCCGGGCGCTCTGGTAGCCTTCCAGCACGTTGGCGTCCCCATGATCTCCCCCGGCGCAGAACACCACCGCCCCCTTGGGAGTTTCTCCCTCCGGCAGCAGCATCTCATAGAGGTAGGGTTTGAAATCCGGATCGTGGTTGTAGCGGAAATTGGAATTGTCTGTATAATCCGTCTCGGTGGGCATGTTGCCCTCCTCCCACAGGTAGGTCCGGGGCGTGGGATCCTCCAGGGGCTCCAAAGCCTCCAGCATCTCCCCCAGCTTGGCCACCTTGGTATGGGTCTCCTCATTGTAGGGACTCCACACGATGGACCGGTACAGGTTCACCAGTTCCGCCACCTTGGGGATGGGGTAATTCAGGCAGTCCTCAAACACGGTGATGGCCCGATGTTTCAAAGGCCCCATGGCCCGGTGCACCGGCTCCTCTTTTTTCCACATCTCGTCAAAACGACTCCAATCCGGCATGCCAAACCGCTCCTTTCCTCAAGCCTGCATCCGCTTCAAGGCGTTGCTCTTCAAAATATACCGCAGCACGTTGCAGGCGCCCCGCTGGAGCTCGGCCAAAGTCAGACCGTTCTCCTTTTCCAGGGAGGCCAGCACAGCGCCGTCCACGCCGCCGGCAAAATCCACGCCGCCGGGCATCAGCACGTCCACCTGAGAACGAACACGATAGGCGCTGTCCCACAGGTCGGGGAAATCGGGATCAACGCTGGGACGCATCCACCAGTCGGTCATGACGCAGCCCTGGTAATCCCACTCGCCACGGAGCACGGTGGTGCACAGGTCGTAGTTGTAGTGATCCCAAACACCGTTGATCTTGTTGTAGCTGGTCATGATGTTCTGGGGCTGGGCCTCGTCAATGCAGATCTTGAAGCCCTTGAGGTAGATCTCCCGCAGAGCCCGCTGGGACAGGCGGGAATCGTTGTATTCACGGTTGGTCTCCTGGTTGTTGCAGGCGAAGTGCTTGGGGCAGGCGGAAACGCCGTTTTTCTGGAGGCCCCGCACCATGGCCGCGCCGATCTTGCCGGTGACCACAGGATCCTCGGAGAAATATTCGAAGTTACGGCCGCACAGGGGGTTCCGGTGGATGTTCATGCCAGGCCCCAGCAGCACATCGCTGCCCTTCATGACCATTTCACGGCCGTGGGACTGGTACATGTTCTCCACCAACTGGGGATTCCAGGTACAGGCCAACGCGGTGCCGCAGGGCAGCAGAGAGCAGTAGAATTGCAGACGGATTCCGGAAGGACCGTCGGTGGTGGTGATGGGAGGCACGCCCATAGCCCGCAGGTTCTCGGTGATGCCGCCCATGACAGCAGCGTTGCCCTTGGCGCCCAAGGGGCTGTCCATGATCATGTCGCCCCGGCTGAGAGCTTCCAGATCCACAGGGGCGATCTGAGCCACAAAGTCCTCCATGGTGGCAAGACCCATGGCCACGTCCTGCAGCTTGATGCCCTTGTCCCCGGTGTAGGGGATCTCCTGGGGCAGGTTTTCCAGGATGCGGTCCTTCAGAGAGCGGGTGGCCAGAGGCACGGGCTCGAAGGCCTTTTCCCCGTTCTTGTTCACCATGCGGTCGAAGGCCACCACGGGAGCGCACACCTCCTGGAGCTGACGCAGCACCCGGAACTGAGGCACGTTGACGCTGCCCTGTTTCTGGGCGGTGCGCACGTCTGTGCCCACGAAAACTTCATAGTCGCCGGCTTCCAGCACCCAGGCATTCTTGCTGCCGGTGACGCCGGAATCATCGTAGCTTGCCAAGGTATCCAGAGAGAAGGCCAGATCCAAGGTCTGAGACTGACCGGGCTGGAGCAGCTTGGTCTTTTGGAAAGCGGTCAGTTCCCGGGCGGGCTTGCCCAGCAGGCCCTGGGGAGCGGCGCCGTACACCTGGACCACTTCCTTACCGGCAAATTCGCCGGTGTTCTTCACAGTGACCTTCACCCGAACGGTATCACCGCAGGGCTTTACCTGAATGTTCTCCAAAGCGAAGGTGGTGTAGGACAGACCGAAACCAAAGGGGAACTGGACAGCGTCCTTCTGGAAGGTCTCGAAATAACGGTATCCCACGTAGATGTCCTCCACGTAGGTGTTTTCCTCCATGCCCAGGAAGGTGTCGGCGCTGGGATAATCCTCATAGCGGTAGGCGATGGTATCGGTGAGCTTGCCGCAGGGGTTCACCTTGCCGGTGAGCACGTCCGCCACAGCGTTACCGCTCTCCATGCCGCCCTGCCACACATACAGAGCCGCGTCAATGGTATAATCCTCCAGCCATGCCAGATCCATGACGCTGCCGGAATCGATAAGCACCACGGTATGAGCGAAAGCGCTGGTCACCTGGGTGAGCATTTTCTTCTCGTCCTCGGTGAGGTAGAAGCTACCGGGCTCCAAGGCGTTCTCACGGGATTCACCGGCGGCCCGACCAATGACCACCACAGCGGTCTGGCAGCGGGCGGCGGCCGCCTTCACCTGGGCGTCCTCCAAAGGCATCTCCTCAAAGTACCGGGGCCAGTGAGCCCAAAACCCCATGTCAGGCACATTTTCAGCGCTCCACTTGGCGTAGACGGAGGCCAATTCTTCGTCCACCTGGACGCCGGCGTTTTGCAGGCCTTCCATCAGGTTGACGGTGTAGGGCGGGTTCACGTCGCCTCCGGAGCCGTAGCCCACATAGAACCAATCCAACTGTACCCGGCCGAACACAGCCACAGGCTGGCCCTGCTTCAAGGGCAGAGCGTTGTTCTGGTTTTTCAACAGCACCGCGCCCTCCGCGGCGGCGGCGCGGCACAGAGCGGGCATATGCTCCTCGATGACTTTTTCACCGAAAACAGGCTTGTGCATTTCCTGAGCCAGCTGCTCCCGCAGCTCCTGAGGGATATCTTCCAGAGACAAATTTTCATTCATGGGAAAAACCTCCTCGCTTTTTTCTCAATCTTACAATGATTTGGCCCCATCCGTCAATAGATTGTTGGAAATACCGGAAATTAATTCTATATATTTTCATGCTTTTCTGGCAGAAAAGCATGAAATTCCCTTTATTTTGCGCTCTAAGCAAAAGACTTGTCCCCTGTCGTCAGACCGGATCTCAGATACCTATGCCCCCACCTCCAAGAGCAAAAAAGAAGGATATGGGACAGCAATAAACCATCCCATATCCTTGTATCCTGTTCAGTTACTGAGCGTAATACTCGGCACGCTCATCCAGGATCTTTTGCACATCATACTTTTCCATTTCAGCCATCCACTGATCGTATATAGCGTCAAACTGATCGGGAGAGCAGGTGGTGACTTCCACTTCATACTTTTCCTTTACCTTTGTCAGGTTGGTAGTCTGCTCCACCTGGGTGGGGGAAGTATAGATGGGGGCATGCATACGGATACCAATGCCCGCTTTCGTATAGTTGTCGATCACGTATTCCTCATAGCCAGGAAGTTCCTTGGAGGTAGCCGCCATGAAATCCTCTTCTGTCTTATAGTATCCCTGGTTGCCCACCAAGAACAGATCGTGACGGATCCAGTCCTTTTCCGTTGCGTTCTTCTCAGCGTCGATCACCACAGGCACATCGTCCACAAATTCAAAGTGCTCGCCCTCAAATCCATGGAACACTGTAAAACCACCTTCGCCTGCAAGGAAATCCAAATATTCGAAGCACGCTTCGGGATCTTTCGCGGTCTTGGGCAGGAACACCACAGCACCGGTCTCAGAATAGTTGGGGGTATAGATTTCACCATTATTCACGTTCTTCATGGGATCGATAGCCACAAAATCGGCAGTGGGGATATTCTGCTTCAAGTTCTGGAGCAGACCGCCGCGGAGGTTGTCCACGTTGCCGTTCACGTCGTACTCCCAGTATCCCAGCTGACCGGACACGCAAAGCTCTTTTTCTTTCTGGCTGAAGTTCTTGGAGGTGAAGTATTCCGGGTCCATCAAGCCTTCGTTGTAGCACTTGTTGCGGAATCTCATGTATTCCCGGTAGCCTTCGTCAGCGTATTCCAAATAGGGAGAGTTGATGTTATAGGACTCCTGATCCAGCGTTTCAGACAGGAAAGCGAATTTCAAAGCATTGCCCGCTACCATGGCGACCACTTTTTCAGATCCCACTCCACCGGGGTCCTGCTGTTTGAAAGCGGTGAGAACCTCATACAGTTCATCCACCGTGGTGGGAACTTCCATATCCAGCGCTTCCAGCCAATCAGTGCGGATAAAGCAGTTGATGTTGCCGGTAGTGGAACGGCGGGCGAACACACCAAACATCTCGCCGCTGGGCAGTTTGGAAGCGTTGAGAACACTTTCCCCTAAGTATTCCTTCAACTGAGGAGCGCCATCGATATAGGGCGCCACGTCGTAAAGACCTCCGTCCTCGTAATACTGCTGGATCTGGTCGGGGTAATAGGACATCATGATATCAGCGGCAGTACCTGAGGCCATCATGGTGTTGACCTTCGTCACCTCTTCGCTTCGGGGAACTGGTACGAACTCCACCGTGATGTTCTTTTCCGCCATCTGTTCGTTGATCCACTTGGTCCACATGTTATCGGTGATGGTGCCTTGACCTTCGGGAACATTGCCGCGGTCAAAAAGCATCGCGGAAATGGTGACCGGTTCCGTTCTTTCTCCTGTGCCTTCCGTGGCGGCGGAGTTCTCCGCTGTGGAGGAACCGCCGTCAGCTGTGGAACCGGAGGACCCGGAATTTCCGCCGCAGCCGGTAAAACTGGCGGCAGTCATGATCAGCGCCAATGCCAGCGCCAACAGTTTGGGAGCAGACTTTTTCATAGTGATCCTTCCTTTGCTTTTAGATTTCATTACTGTTTATTGAAAAGGAGCCCTGTATCACCCCTTTACCGAACCTACCATGACTCCCTTTACAAAATACTTTTGCAGCCAGGGATACACAAGGATGATGGGAATGGTGGAAACCACGATGCTTGCCATTTTCAAAGATTCCGGCATCACCTGCTGTCCCAGACCTTCGCCGGTAGCGTTGGCGGAATTGAGCTGGTTCAACTCCTCTGTAAAGATCAGCTGACGCAGCTTGAGCTGCAAGGTGAATTTATCGGGATCGCTGATGTAAAGCAAGCTGGTAAAATAGTCGTTCCAGTAACTCACCGCGTAGAACAATCCGATGGTGGCGATGATAGGCATGGAAAGAGGCAGGACGATCTTGATCAAGCAAGTGATATCGTTGCAGCCATCCAAAATTGCCGCTTCTTCCAAGCTCTCAGGCAGCTGAGAGAAAAAGGTGCGCATCACGATGAAATTGAAAACGTTCATGGCGCTGGGCAGAATCAGAGCCCAGACAGTATCCAGCAGCTTTAAGTCTTTCACCAACAGGAAGGTGGGAATCATGCCACCGCTAAAGTACATGGTGAACATCAGGAATAAGGTGATCGCGTAACGGCCTTTCAACCGATGTTTTGACAGAGCGTATGCCGCTCCGATCGTCAGGACCAATCCCAGGATGGTCCCCACTACTGTGACGAATATCGTGGTGCTCATGGACATCCAGATATCCCGTTTTCTCAAGGTAGTGGCAATGGATTCCAGCTGGAACTCGATAGGATAGAAAGTGACCTCACCTGACAGAATGGGACGGTTTCCGCTGAAAGAATATGCCAGCACATTCAAAAAGGGATACAGACACGCTACCACCACAATGGTGATGATGGTGTAATTCAAAACGGTCCCAACCGTTTCTCCGACACTTCGTTTGATTTTTTTCGCGGGCATAATTTGGCCGCCTCCTCTCTTACATAACTCCCTCTTCGCCCAAAAGCTTGGTGGTCTTATTGGCCAGCACCAAAAGGATGATGTTAACTACCGACTGGAACAGACCGATGGCCGTAGCCAAGCTGTACTGGGTCTTCTGCAAGCCGATCTTGTACACATAAGTGCTCAGCACTTCGGAAACATTGATCACCTTGTCATTGCCCAAAAGCAGAGGAGCGTCCAAACCAATAGACATGGATTTGCTCAGCGTGAGGATCAGCATCATGACGATGGTAGGCTTAATGGCCGGCAGCGTGATGTACCAGATCCTCTTCAGCTTTGTGGCGCCGTCTATGTAAGCGGCCTCGTACAATGTCTCATCCACACCTGAAAGGGCCGCCAGATAAATGATGGTCCCCCATCCGATCTCTTTCCACACATTGGAGAGCACGTAGCTGAAAAGCCACCAGCCTTCATCCACCAAAAAGCCGATCGGCCCAATGCCTATGGCGCCCAGCAGATTATTGACGACTCCGTTGCGCACGGACAACAGATTCGTTGTCACAATGCCGGCCACCACGACCCAGGAAACGAAGTGAGGAAGATACAGGATAGACTGGGTGACCCGTTTGAATCCGGAACAGTTCACTTCATTGAGCATCAAGGAGAGAACGATGGTGAGGGGGAAATTGACCGCGATGGTCAGAATGTTCAAGATCAAGGTATTGCGGGTGGCGATCCAGAAGAACTCCTCCGCGAAAACCTCTTTGAACACATCCAGTCCGACCCACGGGCTGGCTAAAGTCCCTTGGAAAATATTGTAATCTTTAAAGGCGATGGTCACGCCGTACATAGGTATGTACTTGAAAATAAAAATGTATATTATCGCCGGAACACATAATAAATATAAATATTTGTCCCGTATCAGATAGTATAAAATTCCTTTTTTTCTTTCACCTGATTTAACAGAGGACCGCTTCACACTTTTTGCGACAGCCATAATTTTTCACTCCTAACCCCGTGTTTTATGTGCACAATTATAGTGAACAGCCTCAGAGAGCGCAAGAGTCTGTTTCTAGGGTACAGGGTCAGATTCTAGCTTTTTTGACCAGTAGAAACTGTTAAATCCTATGGTTCTCTCTTCAAAATGACGAGAAACAGCTATCAAATTATGCGAAAATAGTATGAGTTCATGCGGAGGATTAGCTATACAGGTTGACAAAATTAGTGATTTTCTTTATCATGTTTTAAAAGCGCACGGCGTACTCTCTAAAATATAAAATGATATTATAAGTTTCTTGGGATATTTTGCCGAAAGGGCAAGGGGAAGCTATGTTGTGGAGAAAGAAAAAACAACAAAATGTATCTGGCTATGTGGCCATATACACACGCTTGGCAGCGGGAATGATGCTGTTGGTCCTGCTTCCTGTTGTGATCATCGGCAACTGGTTTTACTTTACATACCGCAGCAATTCCCGCATGCACTTTAATGAAATGTCCCAATCCTATGTGAATGAAATTACATTTCATTTGCAAACTTTGTTCTCTTCTTTGGAAAAAGAATTGACCGCATTATCCGATCAGCAGATCTTCCTGACCTATCAAAGAGCAGGTTCTCCGGATTTTGATGTAGACATCCTCCAAAGGATCAGCACGGATCTTCAATATGTACAGCGCAAGTACAATTACGTTGACTCTGTCTATTTTGCCGATTTGTCTACCAACAGTATTTTCGCAGGTGAGAACGGTCTCTATGACCTCACTGATTACTACGACGTGGAATGGATCAAAACGATCCCTCGGGGTACCTCGATCCAGTATCTCCCTGTCCGGGTCAACGCGGACGCTTCTTCCCTATCCTTCCTTCAGCACGACTATCACCGATTTATCTTCCCGGAACATGTGATCAGTTTAGTGCGGTCCGACGGAACAAGATTTTTCGCCATCAATATCAGCGTGGTAAAATTGGTCCAACATTTGCAGACGCTGTATACTTTAGCGGATGACGTATCTTTTTCTCTTTATCAAGAGGACTCGGTTCTCTTATCCTTGGATCATGGGGTCATGCTGCCATTTGGCACAGAATTGCCCCAGCATTATGATTCTGAAACCGGCAGCTCTGTTTTAGAATACTCAAACTCGTTCTGCCAGGGGCTGTTCACCTGTACCCTCAGCTATGACCCCTGGATCGCTGATGAAAATTCTCAAGTATTCTTACGATTTCTAAATAATCATATGCGTGATCTTGGGGACAGTTCTGATCCTGCTGGTATTCATCATGGGAAGGTCTCTTTACAATCCCATGAACAACCTGCTGGAAGAGATCCGAGGCCTGTCCACTACCTTCGATCAAGAGGACCTGGATTCCACAAAAGATGAGATCCAGATCATCAAGAAAATTTACAGCAAATTGTCCCAAGACAATTCTACCCAAAACGCGGCCAGCGAACGTGAGAACTGGCTGAGATACTATTTCAAAGAGTATATTGCCGGGTGTACCAGCTGCGAAGAATTTCAAAAGCAGATGGAGACCCATCGTTTCTACATTGCTGACAAATATTATCAGCTGCTGCTCTTTCAAGGTCAGGGAAACAATGTTTCCATCGCGGCGTGGAATCAGATCCAGACAGCAGTTTCTGCCTTCCTCCACCAAGGAGAATACGGTATCTGCATCTACATGAACCATAATCGGCTGCTGGTGGTGCTGGTATCCTCCACCTTCCAGCAAACGGAAAAGATCTGTGCCACACTGATGGAGCTTCGGCAAGCGCTGTTTTCCTTTCCTCTGTACATTGGATGCAGCGGCATCGAAAACAACCTGGAAGATTTCCCGAAACTTTATCGAGACGCGGAAGAAGGCGCCAATACCGCCGTCTTTTTCGATCTTCCCAACCAGGGCACAGGGCCTCTTGCGGAGAAACCGCCGTGGGTGCCGTATTATGACCATTTAAAGAAATTAGAAAACAACCTTGTGCAAGGGGTCTCCACCAAACGGAAGGACGTGATCGACACCCAAATGGGGAAAATTTACGAATGGGTACTTCAGAGCCGTTGTATCGATTTTGGATACCGCACATATGAGATACTGGCCCTGTCTTTAGGTCGTACTTTCTCCATGAGCTTGGACGGCATGGACCTGGTATCGAACATCGATCAATATAACACCTTACAGCAGCTCCACCAGATGCTCCAAGGACAAATCGAGAAAATAACTTGCCAGTTGGAAGGGATTCCCACGGAGAATCGTTATTGTGTTCTTGCGAAGCAATACATGCAGGAGCATTATATGGAAAACTTGAGCGTGTCTGATATCGCGGGAGCGTTAAATATCAGTTATCCCTACTTGAGCAAACTGTTCAAAGATACGATGCAGATCAGCATGATGGACTACCTGAACAAGATCCGGATCCAACAGGCAAAGCAGCTTTTGTCTCTGACGACCATGTCTTTATCGGATATCGCCACTGCAGTAGGGTATCAAAATGTCCAGAGTTTTCAGAGATTCTTTAAAAAATACGAGTCCATCACCCCCGGGGAATATCGAAAGATGTTTTAACCCGCCTACCAAGCATATCTTGGACGAATACTCAGACCCGTGTGTTCTGGCTATACTATATGGATGAGAATGGGACCGCCGTGTTTTGTAGTACTTCTTTCCAGCCATTTCTCCCAGCAATATTTTTTCAGGTGTAATGATGTAACAAGAACGAAAAACTTAAGCCCTCCACCACCGTGGAGGGCTTAAGTTTTGGTATTTAGAAGGCTCAAATCTGACTGCTTATCAAAAATCACGCATAAAAAGGAACTCGCTTCACAAAGTGAAATGGGCGTCTCAAAAACGGTTTACCGCTGGCTGTACTAAACAAAAATGAAACCGGGCTCAAAATGCGGGCAACAAAAAAGCGAACCCCACTAAAGTGGGATTCGCAACTTGAAAGCGGCAGCTTGCCGCTGGAGCGGGCGAAGGGAATCGAACCCTCATATTCAGCTTGGGAATTAGAATACACCATTTTGACTTAGGTATCCGGCGTGTGCTGCAATAGTATAAAATCCCCGTCATTCCTGAACTTTTCGAATTTGCGCTTTTCCTTGGTGTTCTCTGGAATGCTAAGGAAAAGTATGACATTTTTCGAAAAAACCTTAGCTTCATTAGCACGGTTTAGGTTGATTGGATGGAATCGAAAAAAAGAATCTAGTCAAGAAGTGATCGGCTTTTTCATAAGAGCCGGTCACTTTTTTGTAGGTCACCCAAGGAGGTCTCCTATGAAATGCCAGTTCAAGTATCACTGGGTCAAGCTGCCAAGAGCTTGTCTGCCTCAGGGCAAGGGGGTACTGGGCCAGTGGGCAAGACTGGCTGCCCGGGCTGCCTACCGAAAGGGTGTGGGCATCTATTGCGGCTTTAAAAATCCGGTGGAACCGGGAATGTGGGCCGGGGGCGTGGTGGGATTAAAAAGTATTTTAGGTGCAAAGAGCCGCACTGCTGCCCTGGAATCCTTGGAACGACTTCAAACACTGGGATATATCAGCTACTCCCTGGATCGCATTACAAAGAAACTGGTGTACACAGTGCTGGATCGGGTAGTCACTTGCACAGGAGAAGCCTGCCTGGGACAAGGTGTTTACGCCTATGAGGGCCAGGGGTTTCTCTGTGTTCCTCGATCCCTTCCGGACAGGCTGGCAAAAAGACACTACATCTTTGAAGAAGCTGACGCACTGCTGGATCTCTGGTGTCATACCGTATGGCAAGAGCCAAAGAACATCTTTTCGCATCTTGCGCCTGCAATTCAATATGGTTCCATGGCCAATGTTTTGACCCTGGAGACCCTGGGAAAGCGCTGGGGCTGGGAAAAGACCAAGGTATGGAGGTTTTTCAAAAAACATGAGGATGCCTTCCCTCTGTACCGACTGCCCGGTTCCTACGGATGCTTGGTGTTCAACGCTCAATATCCCACGAAACGGTCCGTGGATGGCAGGAGATTTGCTATCCCTACGCAGGATGAAATTATGCGCATTATCGAAAAACTGCGTTTTTGCGCTGGGAACACACAAATATCAGGGGCAGACAATGAGCGTCTGAACAAGATGACACTATGGTACAGCACTCAATTGTTGCACCAGGAGCAAAGGTCCTTCTGCAGGGAACATTTGCCCTCTAACACGGTGTCGCTTCAGTCTGATAGTGCGGAAGGAATATATCGCGTTGCACTTTCCGCTCCCTTATTACGCGCGTATCTTTCTCCGTGTTGGAATAGTAAGAATTATGAAGATGACTGCGAGGAAAACAGATTAGATTCAGAGCCGGTTTTCTCTTTTCATGAGATCCCGGCTCTTTTTGATTTTGAAAGGAAGGTATCCCATGAAAAAGAACGAGAAGAATTCCCCGAACTCTATGAGCCAATTTCAGGCTTTGATTGCTCTCCTGACCACTCAGGGACTTTTGGAGGACAATTCCATCCACGATGAGGAACGTCGGAAGGCCCAGCAAGAACGATTGCAAAAGCTTTATCACAACACACAGATGCTGCTTTCCCATTATCGTGACATTGCGTGGGTGCTGGAAAGTTTTCCTGAAAGCGTCGCTCAGGAGTTGGATCAGCCATTTGGCAAGCTGGATACCCTGTTGGACCGAATGGACGCGGAAGCAGGCATGGGCAATCGTAAGCTTGAATCCAGGATGGACAGTATGCGAAAGTCCCGGTTGCTGCTGGATCGGATCAACGATGCCCTGACAGTGCTCAAAAATAAACCGGGTAACGGTTCTCGCCTGTATGAACTGATCTACCTTACCTATATCGTCCCAGAGAAACTCAGCCACACAGACCTGTTGTTCCGGCTGGATTTGTCTTCTCGGCAGTATTACCGACTTAGGGAGGAAGCCATTTCCATCATTTCTATTCGCCTGTGGTCAGTGCCGGAAGGAGAGTTGGAAAAGCTGATGACGCTTGTAAAGATTCTTGAGGCGTGAAAACATACCATGGATCATTTGGACCCAATGGTCACACAGCACCAATTACACAACCGGTTCAATCAACCAAGCACATTGGAGGAATGGGATGTTCCCTTTTTCGACATCTCCCATTGAACGGAAAACTATGGATATTAAGGAGAATGATTTATTGTGCTAAATGGATTATTGGATCCGACAAAATGGATCTGGTAGAGCCTGGGAGGTGTTGCTACTCCATCTCTCCCAGGTTGTGAAATATAATTAGGCTCCTGGAAAAACTGTGCCCATTAAATGGCAAAAAATTGGCGTAATCCCTGCCGATGACAAGAAAAGGGAAACATGCTACACTTGTATCGTACCAAATTGGAACCAGCACAAAGCCGTTTTTCAGAGCGATCTGAAGGCGGCTTTTTTGCTGTCCAAAATTAAAATGGAGGTTGATTATCATGGAGAAGAAAACACGCTCCAATCAAGTCCGGAATGCCTACTGGTCCCTGGTAGCCATAGGCTGCGGCCTGATGATGTCAGTGCAGCCCGTGCTGGCAGAGACTATCTGGGACAGATTCTCCAGCATTATGCAGGACATCTACGGTCAAGTGGTGGCCATCAGCACTATTGTGGCGGTGACAGTTGCAGCCATTGCTCTGATCGTCCGCATGGTGTCCCGGAACCAGAGAGCAGTGGATGAGGCCACCAGCTGGCTCAAGCGTATCGTAGTCACTTGGATTGTCCTGAACACATTAGGTTTCATTGTGGCGTACCTGCAGCCCTTGATTGCGGGCGGCCAGTACACCGGCGGCTAAGGGAGTTGAGCAATGCTTGATTGGATTTTTGAAGGGATTGTAACCTGGATATCCAGTATCGCTTCAGAACTCATGGATGCAGTATCCCGGGTGTTTCTGGATGCTCTGGGCACAGACATGGAAGCTATGGAAGGGTACTTCCCGTTTATCACCAAGGCCTTTGACATCTTGCAGTACATGGCCTGGACCATTTTATTCCTCATCACCGTCTGGCAATTGTTTCGGGTGTTCGGAGGACCTATCACAGAAGCAGAGAACCCCTGGCAGCTTTTACTTCGAAGTGCCTTATTTGCTTTATTGGTAGGTGCGGCCCGCCCAATCTTTACCATTGCGTTGGACATAGCCCGAGCGCCCTACACAGCTCTGATGGAGGTTTCTATGGATGCGGAGGATTTTACCTTTGCGGGTGTTGAAGAGGCGTTGAAAAACGGGCTGACGACCATCGTTTCCACGGTGACCATCGTAGGCCCGATACTCATTCTTATCCTGCTTATCGCCCTGGGTTGGAATTACTTCAAGCTCTTGCTGGAGTGTGTAGAGCGCTATATCGTGGTGGGAGTCCTCTGCTATACCAGTCCCCTGGCGTTTGCCATGGGAGGCTCCAAGACTACAAACCAGGTGTTCAAGTCCTGGTGCCGAATGGTGGGTTCCCAGCTCTTGCTCCTGGTGCTCAACGTATGGTTCCTCCGGGCGTTCGACAGTTCGGTGGGCCAGTTCGTAGGCAACGGTGGCGCCTTGGCCAGTGGGGGCGGATCTGTGTTCCTCTGGTTGTTTTGTGCCCTGGCGTTCCTCAAGACCGCCCAGAAATTTGACAGTTACTTGGCGGCTCTGGGGCTAAACGTAGCACAGACAGGGTCCAGCATGGCCATGGAGATGGTCATGGCAGCCCGGGTCCTCAGCGGCCTGGGAGGCGGTGGTAAAAGTGCTGGAACCGTGTTCCGCACTGCCGGGTCCGCCGCCAGTTCCGCTGCCACCGGAGCTGGGGCAGCTGCCACTTCCTTTTCAGCGGGATTTGCCAGTAAATTCAAAGGAAATTCCTATGTGCGGGACGCAGTGGTTGAGGGCGGTTCCCGTATGGGCCTGGGTGGAAGCGTAGGATTTGTAGGCCGAGCTTTTGGAGGAATTGCAGCACGCAACGGTGCAACCCTTACAGGAGAATCCATCTCCTCGGTCGCCAGCAGACCGGAAAGAGTGTCCGGCGCCATTGCTGGAGAGATTGCGGATCGTAGTCTACAAAATTACATGCCCCAGTTGACCAACTATTCTCTGGCTGGTACTCAGATCACTGGAGGGCATATTCACACCACCGCCACAGGGATGGGAGTCCAGGAGGCAACCGATCAGGAAGGCCAAACCATTCCCGTTGGAGAAGGCTCCTCGGTACAGGGAGAGAGCTGGTACCAAAACACGGCTCCCTCTCAGGTGGATTATTACAGTACAGACCAGTATGAGACTCCGGAAGGACCTTATTCGGTGGTTACTGCCGCAGATGGAAGCAGCTGGTATCAGGTTGCCACCGGCGAAGGCAGTGCTGCCTTCTACGACGTGCCAGAGTTTTCCGGCAGCGCCTTGGAGGAATCCCAGGTAAGGGAGACTTTCCCCGGCGCAGAGGAAGGCACCAGTCTGCGGACAGTGGAACAGGGTGTTCTGGAGGCTACTGGAGAAAATGGAAGTGCCCTCTGGTACAACAGCGCTTTCTTCCAGGAGCCGGAGGCGCCCCATGGAGTGGTAGAAGCTTCCAACGGAGTGGAGTGGTACCAAATGGAACCCCCAGCCCAAGCACCGGAATTTGAAACTGGAGAGCAGGCCCTGGCATATAACCGGGCATCTTTCCAGAATTTTATGCCTGGTTTTGAGCAACAGGTCACCGCAGTGGATGGAAGCCAGCGTGAGGAGGGGCACTTTGAGGTTCGCCACACCGACGGCTCTGGCACCCAGTTCTTTGACACCACCCGGTACGCTGCTCCCCGTGGTGACTACAAGGTTTATGAGGACGCCAAGGGAAAACAGTGGTATGCCATCCATGGAGAACCCGCGGTTGAGCGTAAGCCTGTGTATCGAGATGGAAAAGCCGTCGTCGAGGACGGCAAGCTGAAAACCACAAACGTGGAAACCGTTCGGTACAAGGCCACGCCCACCCTGTACCAGAAACCCCAGCGGCGGCCAGAAAAACCTGCAAAGCCTCCGCGGAAGAAGGGCAGGTGATTTAAGAAAAAGGAGGGAGACTATTGGCCGAACCTGACAAGCACCAGTATGGAGATGGAAGTGACCAATGGGGTGATGCAGCCCGGAATCTGACCAATGCCGCCAAAGAGCTGGGAAAGGAGAGTGCAAAGCAGGCAGCGTCTGCTGGAACAGCCGCTGCCACCGCCAATTCCTCTGCCGCCCTAGTAAAGGCCGGAGTGGAAGGCGGCAAGGCCATTTCAGAGATTGCTGCTGGCACCGCTGCCGGAGGTCCTTGGGGAGCGGTTCTATCAGCTGCCTGGTCGTTGCGCCACACTTTGTATAAGATCCTTGTGTGTGTCTGCCTGTTTTTCCTTATCCTCATTGTCCTGCTTACTTCCCTGCCCACTATCGTGACCAACCAGGTGTTTGGCCTCAATGGCGCGGATATGACCTCCCCCCTTACCCTGTCCCAATCCATGACAAGTTTGTCCGGTGTGGTAGCAGAGGCTATGGAGGCCGCCCATCAGGCAGCCTTAGATCGGGTCAACGACCTCATCCAAGAGGGCGGATATGATCCGGAGCTTTCTTTGGAAGCCTTGGATGATCAAGCTGGGGACTCCTCATACGATGTAGCTTACGTTTTGTGCGCCTACTCAGTTTCTATGGAGCAGTTGAATACCAGTGAAGCTGACATGGTTGCAAAGCTTTCCAGCTTGGCAGATGAGCTGTTTCCGGTCACCTACGAGGTGAAAACAACGGAGGTTGAGGTAGAACAGGAGGTGAGTTCGGAGGACGAGGAAAGCCCTTCCAGCAGTCCGCAGACGCAGACAAAAATGGTTTCTTATCTGGCCGCAACCATCCATCCTCTGAATCAAGACGCCATTTTGGAGGCGTTTCAGCTTGATCCAGAAGCTACATACGGAAACTTCTCCATCACTTGTGGAGAGGCTGTTTCCAATATGGCTGCTGCCTTGAAGCTGACATTGTATGGCTCCATGTTGGGAGGAATTGGAGGCAGCACAGGCACCCGGCGGGGCAATGAGGAGGTAGCAGCAATTGCGTTGTCCCAAGTGGGACAGGTGGGCGGTTACCCTTACTGGTCCTGGTATGGCTTTTCCAGCCGTGTGGAATGGTGCGCTTGCTTTGTTTCCTGGTGCTACGCCCAGGTAGGGCTTTCTGAACCTCGCTTTTCCGGCTGTACTTCAGGAGGTATGGCCTGGTTCCAATCCCATGGCCAGTGGGCAGAGAGGGATTACGAGGATATTGCTCCGGGGGACGCTATCTTCTTTAATTGGTCCGGTTCCAGCACTGGCGGGGCTGACCACGTGGGCATCGTGATAGGTGTGGACGAAAGCCGTGTCTACACCGTGGAGGGAAACTCTGGAAATGATGCCTGTAACTACAAGAGCTATCCACGGGGCAGTTCGGTAATTCGCGGTTACGGGTTGATGCTGTGGCCATAGGCAGATGGGTTCGCAAAGTCGAGTTCCCTTTGCTTATTTTCGTTGACTAGCTAGCATAATATGAATATAATATAGTTAGAATATTGCTATCAAGATATCTAGGAGGTGTGACCATGATTATCCGTCCGTCTGCGGCGATCCGTCAGAACTACAACGAGATCGCCGAGCTATGTAGAAAGACTGAAGAGCCTGTGTTCCTCACCAAGAATGGCGAGGGTGATTTGGTCGTTATGGATATGGAAACCTACAACCGCCGGGAGAAGATGCTAAAGCTTCGGGAGGAGCTGCTTGCGGTTGAGGAGGACAGAATGCACGGAAGCAATGGGTATTCTGTGGATGAAGTTTCGGCTATGATGCGCAGTGCTATCCAGGAGGCGGCAAATCGTGGAAAAGCAGAATAGCTACCGTGTCATTGTCTCCGAACGGGCAAAGCAGATGCTGGTTTCTCATGCCGCATTTATGGCGCAGGTCAGCGTAGAGGCAGCGGAAAGGCTAACCGCAGAATTTGAAAAGGCGGCACATTCTCTGGAGGTCATGCCACAGAGATGCCCGTGGTTTTCTGGGGAATATATTCCTAGTCATACCTATCGCTTCATCCTCTTTGAAAAGCGCTATATGATCCTTTTTCAAATCGTAGACAATACCGTCTATGCGGATTATGTGCTGGATTGTAGACAGGATTACAGCTGGCTGATCCGCTGACAATAGAAACGCCAAAAACGTCGCTTGCTTGCAGGCGGCGTTTTTTTGTACCCAAAAGGGGGTGCCTCAATGGAGGAAAAAGAAATAAACAACATCTATGCCATCCCCGCGAACTATACCGACTCCGGTAAATTGCTGGGAGGCATGGTGGAACCAAGGAATGCAGTGGAAACCGCATTCCTTTTACTTTTGGTGGGAGCGCCAGAGCTGCTGTGGATTCCCATGTCCGGCACCATACGGGTGATAGTCATGACTGTCACGTTGCTGCCTCTGGCAGTGGTTTCCATTATGGGGGTGGACGGGGGCTCCTTATTTCAGTATCTGGGACACATCTTGAGGTTCTGGACTCATCGGCGCAAACTCCACTTTAGGAGGATAGGCAGTTATGGCAAAGAAAAACTCAAAGCCAAAAAGCCCCAAAAGGAAGAAGAGTAAAGGGGAATCGGCCCAGTCCTTCCTACCCATCCGCACCATTTGCAATGGCATTGTGGAAACCACCGATGGACGCTATCTGAAGATCCTGGAAATTGAGCCCATAAACTTTGCGCTGCGCTCTTCGGAGGAACAATTCAATATCATCTCTAGTTTTGCCAGCTGGCTGAAGATCTCCCCCATCCGGTTGCAATGTAAGACCATTACCCGTCGTGCGGACTCCGAAAAGCATGTTGCCTTGGTGGAACAAGAACTATCACAGGAGGAAAATGACCAATGTCGAGCCTTGGGAGAGGACTATATACGGCTCATTCGGGACGTAGGCAGCCGGGAAGCCTTGACTCGCCGGTTTTTCCTCATCTTCCAATACGAAGCCCTGGCCCGAGATGACGGGGACTACGCAAAGATTTACGCTGCCCTCCAAGGGGCGGAACAAACTGCTAGGGCCTACTTTCTCCAGTGTGGAAACGGAATTATCCAACCCAACGATCCGGACGAAGCCACAGCGGAGATACTTTATCAGATCTTCAACCGTCGCTCCTGCCAAACCGAGCCCTTTCAAACCCGTGTGGATCGGGTGGTACTGGATACCATGATATCCCAGGGCCTGACGCTGGGGATAGACCCAGTGCCGTCGATCCCTGTGGTGGATTTTTTAGCCCCCCGTGGCATCGACCTGAATCACTATAATCATATCATTATGGACGGACGGTACTACTCCATCCTCTACATTCGAGGAAATGGATATCCCAGCCGGGTAAGAGCTGGGTGGATGTCTGCCCTTATTAACGCAGGCGAGGGGATCGACATTGACATCCACCTGCGGCGGGAGAACCGCAGCCGGGCAATCGACAAAGTTGCCCAGCGCATTCGCCTCAACCGCACTAAGCTGAAGGGGATGCAGGACACCAGCACCGACTATGAAGAGCTGGCAAACTCCATCCAGGCAGGATACTTCATCAAAAATGGCATTGCCAACTACAACGAGGATCTATTCTACTTGAACGTGTTTATCACCGTGTCTGCCCAAACCTATGAAGAACTCCTTTGGAGAAAACGCCAGATGACTGATATGCTCAAATCCATGGATATGATGGTCAGTGAGTGCAACTTTCAGCAGGAAGCAGCTTTTCGTTCCGTGATGCCCTTTCTGAGTATAGTTCCGGCACTGGAAAAAAAGTCAAGGCGAAATGTGCTCACAAGTGGAGCTGCCTCTGCCTATCCCTTTTGCAGTTTTGAAATGTCCGACGATAACGGTGTCCTGCTGGGGATCAATCGGAACAATAACTCTCTGTGCATTGTGGATCTGTTTAACAGCAAGGTCCACAAGAACGCCAACCTGGTACTGCTGGGCACCTCTGGGGCTGGAAAGACCTTTACAATGCAGCTCTTGGCCCTGCGGATGCGGATGCGTGGTATTCAGAGTTTCATTGTGGCACCCATCAAAGGCCACGAGTTTCGCCGAGCGTGCAACCATATCGGCGGGGAGTTTATCAAAATCGCTCCTGGCTCACCTCACTGTATCAATGTCATGGAGATCCGCCATGTGACCTCTCCGGAGATGGAGCTCATCGATGAGATCGCCTATGGCGAGATGGATTCGCTGCTTGCCCGAAAGATCCAGCAGCTGATGACCTTTTTTGGACTGCTCATCCCGGACATGACCAACGAGGAGGAGCAGATGTTGGATGAGGCTCTGATCAAGACCTACCAGGACTTTGGGATCAACCATGATAACGACTCTGTGTATTTGGACAAATCACAGTTTCCACCCAAAATGCGGAAAATGCCAGTGCTTGGGGACCTTCACAAGCATTTGCAGGAAAACCACATGACGCAGCGGCTGGCAGCTATTGTAAGCCGGTTTGTCACAGGGTCAGCCCAGTCCTTTAACCGGCAGACCAATGTGGATTTAAGCAACAAGTACATTGTGCTGGACCTCAGCGAGCTGAAGGGTAAACTTCTCCCCGTTGGGATGTTTATTGCCCTGGATTATGTGTGGGATCAGATCAAGGCGGACCGCACTCAGCGGAAAGCAATCTTTATTGATGAGATCTGGCAGCTGATAGGAGCCAGTTCCACGCGGATGGCGGCGGAATTCTGTTTGGAAATCTTTAAAGTCATCCGAGGATTTGGCGGAGCGGCAGTGGCCGCTACCCAGGACCTATCCGATTTCTTCGGTCTGGAGGACGGTAAGTACGGGCGGGCCATTATTAACAACTCTAAAAACAAGATTATCCTGAACTTGGAGCCGGACGAGGCTCATACCGTACAGGAAACGCTCAAGCTCACCCGCTCAGAAGTGCGGGCTATTACTCAGTTTGAAAGGGGGGAGGCACTCATTTGCTCGAATTCCAATAAGGTTCCAGTGGTGATCAAAGCGTCCCAAACAGAGTTGGAGATGATTACCACCGACCGAGCGGAACTGGAAGCAATCTTGAAGGAAAAGTTAAAAACGCACAAAAAGGAGGAAACGCAATAACAAAGAAAAAACGCGGAGAAAGGAGGTCGTTTTCCCTTCACATTGTTTATCAACACGATGTGCAATTCCAAGAAAGGAAGAACGTGACAATGAAAACAAAAAAGAGAATACTCTCCTTACTACTGGCAGTGGTGCTGACGATCAGCGCGCTGCCTTTTTCTGTTTCCGCAGATGAGATAGAGAGCATGATGGAAACGGACGGTCCGGTCCTCTATGCTCAGGACCCGTTCAATACGGTCAAGTCGGAAGTGGAGGGTGGCACCAGCTACATGACTAGTGTAGGCGTCACCCGAGAAAGCATTGTCCGGGAACTGGAAGCCCACGAGCATGACAGTTACTACCTGGGCACCAAGTATGTGGGAGGCGATGCCCAGTCGCCAAACGGGGATACCTCCTACAACAGCGGCACCGTGGGGATGAACTGCGGCGGCTTTGTTTCTTATGTTTTGAGAAAAGCCGGCCTGGACGCGGATCTGGTCATGGAGATTATGCACCGCACTCCCGTCAGCCAGTTCGGCTCCGGACTGCCCTATGACTGGCTGGCGGGCGCGTCCAACTACAAAAACCTCATTGAGAACGGTCAGATTTCCGCATACGCTTTCCGCACCAAGCAGGAGCTTCTCTCCAGCGGCCTGGCCGAAAAAGGCGACATCATCCTCATGTGGTGGAGCGACAATCCCGGCGCGGATGGAGCGGACAACCACATTGGTTTCTTCTGGGGCGAGGCGTCGGATGACGATGTCATGTGGCACAGCGGCACCGAACCCAGCTCGGGCAACCAGATTTCCGCCATTACACCCAAGACACCGGGCAGCTTCTATATCCTCATCAAGACCGAGCCCCTGCAGCCCAAAGAGTATGAGGTAACGTTGACTAAGACTTCCGCGGATGTGAGCATCACCCAGGGCAACTCAGCATACAGCCTGGCAGGAGCCACCTACAATGTGTACAAAGGCACTTCTGGTACAGGTTCTGTGGTGGCGACCTTCACCACGGACGAAGCTGGCCACGCTACGTTGTCCACTCCGCTGGAGGATGGCACCTATTCCGTCAAGGAAGTGACCCCGCCCAAGGGGTACAAGCTGGACACCAAGTTATACACCTTCACCATTGACGGAAGTGACACTTCTCTGTCGGTGGAGGACGAGCCTGGGACCCTGACCTTGAAACTCAAGAAAAAGGACTCCCAGACGGGCAGCACTCCCCAAGGCAACGCCAGCCTGGCGGGAGCTGTCTACCAGATCAGTTACCAGAAGGGCGGTCAGACCGTCACAGAGGAACTGACTTCAGACGCCTCCGGCAATCTTGGCACTCTGGAGGGCCTGCCCCTGGGGACGGTGACGGTCAAGGAACTCACCGCCCCGGAAGGTTACCGGCTGGACACCCAGGTTCACACTTACACCGTGGACGGCAGCCAGCTCACCGGCGATGTGTACGAGCTGGAGGTCACGGACCTGGCGGAGGAAGTCCAGCGAGGCGGCCTGACCATTCAGAAGAAGGACAGTCAAACCGGCGCCACACCCCAGGGCGACGCAAGTCTGGCGGGGATCTCCTTTGAGATTGTCAACCAGAGCAAGAACCCTGTGGTAGTGAACGGTTCCACTGCCGCCCCCGGACAGGTGGCCATGACCATTACCACCAACTCCAACGGAGTGGCTACCACCGGCGAGAGTGTTCTCCCCTACGGCGACTATACCGTGCGGGAGGTTTCCACCAATGAAAGTATGCTAAAAACCTTCACAGAGGAGATTTCCGTCACCATCTCTGAGGATGGCCAGCTTCTCACCTATGAGGCTGAAAATGATGTAGTCCGGGGCGGCATTGACCTGGAAAAGCAGGACAGCCAGATGGGGACTACTCCCCAGGGCAACTCCTCCTTTGCCAACATTGACTTTGAGATCGTCAACCGGTCTGCCAACCCCGTGGTGGTGGACGGCACCACCTACGCCGTGGGCGATGTGGTCATGACCATCACCACGGACGAAAATGGCCATGCCAGCACCGGAAGCAACGTGCTTCCTTATGGCACTTACGAGGTGCGGGAATCCGCTACCAACGAAAGTATGCTGTTGACCTGGACAGGCGAAACCGTTCAAGTGCGGCAGAATGGCCACTCTGTTGCCATTACTGCTGTGAACGATGTGGAACGGGGCGGCCTGAGCGTGGAAAAGCAGGATACCATCACCGGTTCCACGCCGCAAGGTGACGCCAACTTCGAGGGGATCACCTTTGAGATCATCAACAACAGCCGGAACCCGGTGGTTGTTGATGGCCAGAAATATCAGCCCGGCGAGGTTGTAAATACTCTCGTGACCGACAGCGAGGGCAAAGCCAGCACTGCCGATGACCTGCTGCCCTACGGCGAGTACATCCTGCATGAATCCGCCACCAACGAATCCATGTTGCTCACTGCCCCGGACCAGACGGTCTTGGTGGAGGATGACGGCATCATCTATGAGTTTGTTATGGCGGACGAAGTAATGCGAGGTGGTGTTCTCATTGAAAAGCGTGATCTGGAGTCCGGCCTGCTCACACCCTTGGGCGGGGCTTCCTTGGACGGCACCCTTTTTGAGATCACCAATAAATCCATCAACGCTGTGTACGTGGGCGGCGCTCTCTACCAGCCCGGCGAGGTGTGCGCCACCATTGAGGTGGTGGACGGCATCGCCCAGACGGATGCCCGCGCTCTGCCCTACGGAACCTACCAGATGGTGGAGAGCAAACCCGGCGAAGGGTACCTTCACACCGACCAGATCGTCCGGTCGTTCCAGATCCGCAAGGATGGAGAGATCATCGAGTACCGGGACGGCGATGCTGCCTACAACCAGGTGGTAAGAGGTGATTTGCAGTTTGTGAAGGTTGGTGAGGGCGGCGATTCCAATATGCACCGGTTCGCCAATGTGGCCTTCAAGCTCACCAGCCAGACCACGGGAGAAACTCACATTGTGGTAACTGATGAAAACGGTGAGGTGCGTACCACCACCGAGTGGAACCCCCACTCCCAAAACACCAACGGTAATGATGATGTGGAGAACGAAAGTGCTTGGGATGATCACGCTGGCACTTGGTTTGGCTTGACCACCGAGGACTGGATGGTGGATGTGCAGGACGAGCTGTGCGCCCTGCCCTATGACCAATACACCCTGGAAGAACTTCCCTGTGAGGGGAACCAGGGCTATGAGCTGGTGAAAGTTCCTAACATCACTATCAGCCGAAACAACACTACCATCTACCTGGGCACCATCGATGACCAGTTTGAAGGGGTACCGGAGATCGGAACCACGGCTACGGTCAACGGAGAGCATACTGCGGAACCCGCAGAAGAAGTCACCATCGTGGACACCGTGACCTACAAGAACCTGAAGGTGGGCCAAACCCACAAACTGAGCGGTGTTCTTATGGACAAGGCAACCGGGGAACCGCTACTGGTGGGTGAGCAGCAGGTCACAGCTGAACTGGAATTCACCCCCGATTCACCCGATGGCACCGTGGAACTGACCTACACCTTTGACGCGTCTGCGTTGGCTGGTACCTCTGTGGTTGTTTTTGAGGACCTCTATCAAGGCGAGAATGTGATTGCTTCCCACACCGATTTGGAAGATGAAAGCCAGACCGTAACCTTCGGGCAGCCTTCTATCGGCACCATGGCCACCATTGACGGTGAAAAGACTGCCCAGCCGGCAGACCAGATCACCATTACTGACACAGTGGAATATTCCGGCTTAACCATTGGCCAGGAGTATAAGCTGGTTGGCGTACTCATGGATAGATCTACCGGTGAACCCCTGCTGGTTCGAGAGGCACAGTTGACATCTGAGGCCACCTTCACTCCCGCCGAAACCAATGGAATCATTGACATGCTCTTTACCTTCGATGCTACCGGGCTGGAAGGAAAGAAACTTGTGGTCTTTGAAAAGCTCTTCCAGGGAGAAACTGAGATCGCTGGCCATGAGGACTTGGAAGATGAAGGCCAAACGGTCGCTTTTGTTGAAAGTCCGAAGATTGGCACCACCGCCACCGTAGATGGCCAGCACACCGCCGATCCCACCGGGGAGATCACCATTGTGGACGTGGTGGAGTACACCGGACTTAACCCCGGCCAGACCTACACTGTTTCCGGTATTCTTATGGACAAAGGAACGGGCGAAGCCCTCCTGGTGGACGGCGTGGAGATCACAGCCGAAACAGAATTCATGGCAGAGGAAAGCAGTGGCACTATAGAACTGACCTACACGGTGGACGCCAGTACCTTGGCAGGCACCACCATCGTGGTATTTGAAACCCTCTATTCCGATGGGGTTGAAATTGCGACCCATGCTGACATCAACGATGAGGCTCAGACCATTACGATCCATCCCAAAGGCGGTCTGCTGATCCAAAAGACTTCTGAAGACGGCGTGCTGGAGGCCTTCACTTTCCTGGTGGAGGGCGAGAGCTATTCGGAAACCTTCACTACGGATGGAGCCGGAAAGATCTACATTCAGGACCTGGCTCCTGGCGAGTACACCGTGACAGAGCAGGAGAGCGATCTCACTGCCAGGTACGAGATCCCCGGCGGACAGACGGTCACTGTCACCGCTGACCAGGCGGCAACTGTAGATTTCTACAACCAGCTGCTCCGGGGCAAGATCACCGGCCACAAGACCGGCGCTGAGGAACTTCCCTTGGAGGGTGTCACCTTCGGGCTGTTCTCTGCTGAGACCACCGACTTTACTGCCGAAAACGCCCTTGCCACCACTGAAACGGACGCCAATGGAGAGTTCAACTTTGAGGTTCCCTACGGTTCCTATCAGGTGATGGAGCTCACAGCATTGCCAGGGTATCTCATCATGGAGGCACCTTTGCCTGTGGAGGTCAATGTCCCTGAGGTGAAGTTAGACTCCATTGCCAACCGTCAGACCGTGATCCAAATCTCAAAAGTGGATGCTGAGACAGGTGAGGAACTGCCTGGGGCCACTCTGGAGCTGTACAGTCCGGATGGCACACTTCTGGATACCTGGGTTACTACCGACACACCTCATGTTGTCACTGGTTTACCGGTGGGCAATGGGTATGTGCTGAAGGAAATCGAGGCGCCGGAAGGATATGAGTTGGCCGAAGATATTACTTTTGCAGTGGAGGAAACCGCCGAGATCCAGTTCATTGGTATGGTGGATGAACGAACTCCTGAAGAACCGGATACACCGGATGAGCCGGACGAACCCACCCCTGAGATTCCCCAGACAGGTGGGAGTCGAGCAGCCCTTTGGGTGGCAGGGCTTCTTGTGCTGGCCCTGGCCGGTTTGAGTGTGGTAATCATTCTGATGAAGTGGAACAAAAAGTAAAAGAGAAAGAGTGGAGGGCCGCATTTGCGGCCCATCCATTTTATTTGTGACTATGAAAAAAGAAATCTTAGTTGCGCTCAGCGTGCTGTTAGTTGTGGTTATTGTTGGATGTGGTTTATGGATAGGGTACTACGTCATAGACTCGTATCACCAAAAAGAAACTTATAAAACGCTGGCGGAGAAATTTGTTATAAACGAATCCACCCCCTCAATAACTGTTGTGGAGGGCGAATCGTCTTCGGTGGAAGAACCTCCGACAGATGAGAACACGGAGGAAGACGGGTTGAGTACGCCTCCCCGTCATGACTTGGCAGCCCTGCGGGAAGAGAACCCTGACTGTGTCGGATGGATATCCATCCCGGACACCACAGTGGATTATCCCGTGGTGTGGACTCCCAGTGAACCAGAGCATTACCTGCGCCGTGATTTTTACGGCACTTACGCCAGCGGCGGAACACCTTTCTTAGATGGGCGAAACGCTGCTCAAGCATCCGGACAGAATCTTATAATATACGGACACAACATTCTGGACGGATCTATGTTCAAGCCCATCCTTCAATACTTGATGCCTAACTTCCAGGTAACCCATACGAATATCTACCTGGAACTAAATGGTGCTCAATACCGCTATGAGGTTGTAGCAACATTGGAAACTGACATCTCTTCCCCTATATACACCTACACAGACTTGGAAGACCAAACTGAAATGGAGGAATTTTGCTCCCTCTTATTGGAGGAAACTGGCCAAGATCCTGTTTCCCAAGCAGAGGGGTATTTGACCCTCTCAACCTGCAATGACCAAGGCGGAAACAGCCGAGTGCTGATAATCGCCGCCCTCACAGAGGATGTGAACCGATGAGTCAATATCTGAAAACGCAGTGCAAAAGCTATGCGTTTTTGAACCTTTGCACGCATTTATCAACAAATCAGATCCTGGACACTGGCTAATACGTTTTTCGGGAGAAAAACGCAATTGGAAAGAAAAACGCAAAGGAGTGACGCCATGCTATTGACAGATGAACAGTATGTGATCAAGTGGCTTTCCCAGTACGGTCCCCTTCCCAAGACCCAGGTAGTGCGGTTGTTGCGGGACAAGTCCCCAGCTACGGCGGAGAGAATACTTCTCCGCATGAAACGGGATCATCGTATCGCTGATGTGGGAGACGGGTATTACCTCGGGTTAGATCCTTACTGTACCCCGGACCAACGGATCATTCTGGCTGTTTGGGTACTCCTGCAATTCATAGACCGTGTGGAGCCCCTGGCCCATTACCCAGCAACCTACCCTAGCCAGTTGTTTTTCCTGAAAGAAAACACTGGCTACGAGATCGTGGTGCTCTACGAGGGGGAGCAGCATCTTGCAAAGCTTCTCCATCCACAGGAGGATTTAAAATACATCTTTGTGGTTCCCAACCTTCAGATGGCTAGCCAGATAGTCCTTCCACAGGCACCCTACCTCTTCTCCACGGTGGAATTTCAAGGGAGCGATGAACCTCAAGTTCACTTTTTTACGGATGAGGTGAGAGACAATGCTTCCGCCTAGTTTTCAAAAGATGCTGTCTCAATTGGAAAGTAAGTTCCACCAGATGCAGACTCTGGAGAGAACAATTCGGCAGGCAGCGATCCTGGACAATGAGGATGTGGCCTACCGCACTGCGCTCCGATTGTCGGAAACTTGCGAGCAGGCAGTGTTGCTAGCTCGTTCCCTGCCGGCCTGTACGGGATTCCCCCATGTGTTCTCTGACCTAGATCAGCAATCAGAACTCCAAACGCTGGTGGAAATTGGTTTCACTGCGGAAGGATGGTTTTCCCTGCGGATGCCAATGCTGCTGCCCAAGAAAGAGCGGGGATCCGCTGCATTTGTACGGATGCTTCTGCTGCCAGCCTTACAGCGCTTTTTTCAAGGGAAGCCTTCTGTGAGAATCAACCCCTGTGTGCTGGTGTTCCGCCATGTATACTCCAAAGATCGCCCAGATCGGGCGCTGCGGGATCACGACAACATAGAAACCAACATGGCCGCCGACTGTGTGGCCCTCTACGTGATGGAGGATGACAACCCAACCGCTTGTAGCCATTACGAGTGCACCGCCAGAGGGGCAGAAGAACGGACCGAGATCTATGTGGTACCGAAAGGGGAGTTCTCCAAGTGGCTGTTGTCGGAAAAATCCATGCCAGAGGAAGGGACGAAGTTACTGAATAGCCCTCCAAACAGGCCAAAATAAGTATGCGAAAACGGTCCCAGATCGGGATCGAAAAAAAGCATACACATTCACACCCTGGAAAGGCTCATGAAATCTATGTTTTTGGAGAGAACAAGGGGCCAATTTCCGACGAAGGGAGCAGGCACCTAGTCGAAAATTCTATTATGCGGGAGGTGAAAAGAAATGCTTACTTTACATCCTTCCAGTTATGCTTTTCGGCTGGTTCAAATGTTAGCAGTGACAGGAGAATATCCAATGGCTTCTCTAAGTTTGTTGGGCAATGAGCGTGTGTTGCAGCAGTTGATTAGACGGTTGACCTCAGCGGAAACGATCTGCAATTCCAATGGAGAGAACATACACACCAAACTCTTTGTCATCAACGGGAAAGGGCGGGAGAAAAGTTTACGGCTCTATAAAGGCGCGCTTCCGTTGCTCCAATGGCTCCATCCCAGCGCTTACGACTATTACATGGACAGTTTCTGGAATCACCATTTTCCAGGAGATGCTGCGCATCGAGATAGAAACCACCGAGTGGCGGAAACTGTGGCCTTCTGTGCGAATGCCAGTGTGAACGTGCTCCCCTATGACTTGCCCCGACTCCAGCAAAAGGAGATTCTCAAGATCACACCGGATGATCCCACACTGTACCTGGCCAGAGACATCAAGAAGGCTTTTCCTGGTGAAGAGAAGAAGACCATGTTCACCCGGGAAGTGGGGACGCTATTCTTCCCCGGGGGTTGCTATGCTGTGTACAATACGCGCGATGCTGCTATGAAGTGGAAAGGCATGGGAGAGTTTAAGGCTCTTCACAGCTTAACAGAAGTGGCCCGGCTGAACGCTGGGGTTTCCCGGATCAATGGGGCGCTGCTTCTTGGAAAGACCTACGAAACGGCTTTGAAAACACTGGAAGCTTCTGATCCCCGTCACCCGGAACTTCGCTTTGACAGTATCTACCCTCATATTCACTTTTTGCCACTGAATGAATTCGGCGCACGGTTGCAGCGGATTCTCACTCTCTCTGAATGGCAGGAAAAGCTGCTAAATCTGCTTTTTGAGCCTTCCACACGCACGTTTGGTCAGGGCACCATAGAGTACGACGCCCAAGTAGAAGAAGTGAAGATCCTGTCCCACTTGGATGGGGACCTAGCCCGCCTTCTGCGTTTTCGAGAGGGCCTGTGGAGTCATAAAGGGATTTTTGAAGTAGTGTGCTTTCCTCAGCAGGCTGGATTTGTCCGGCAGGTTTTAGGTTCTCAGGTGGGAATCCGGACAATCCCGTTGGAAGTGGTGGAAAGGGAAATGTCCCTAGGAGGTGCTAATTGAATAAAAGGACACGAGTGATCGGTATTGTGGCGGCAGTCCTCCTAGGGGTTGCCGCCCTCTTATATTTTGGAGGTCTTCTCGGCCAGCTTCTGGATAACTACCAAGATTGGCAGCAAACCGGAGGTATGGCTGGCCAGGCGCAAATCCAGTTGCCCAGCGGTCATATTTCAACATGTGTGCAGGCGGCCTTTACGCTGTCCGGCCTGAAAGCCATGGGCTTCTTGTTGCTGGTGGCAGCGCTCCTTGCAGCGTACTTCAAGTTCAGTGACCGCTTCGGCGGCAGTGGGCACGATCCCCGAGGGTTCACGGTAAGCAAAGAGGGAACCTATGGCACCGCCTCCTGGATGGGGGATCGGGAACTCAAAGAGGTATTGACCGTGGAACCTATCGAGAAGGCGGAGAATATCCTTCTGGGCAAACGGAACGGAAAAGCCGTGTGTCTCCCTGTGGACACCCGGCTCAACCGGCACATTGCGGTGTTTGGCGCATCAGGTACTGGCAAATCCCGAGGGTTCATACGACCATCCCTATTTAACATCATCCGCCGGGGAGAATCGGCCATCATAACGGATAGCAAAGGCGAACTGTACGCGGACACAGCGGAACTGTTTCGCCGCCATGGCTATGAGGTGAAGGTCTTCAATCTGGTGAGTCCTGGACACGGGGACTCTTGGAATTGCATGTCTGACCTGGGTGGGGACACATTACTTGCTCAGGTATTGACAAATGTCATCATCGGCAATACCAGCTCAGGGAAAACAGACCACTTCTGGGACAACGGTGAGGGGAATCTTCTAAAAGCCTTGATCCTCTATGTAGACTTGGATCCTTCCCGCAGCCCTGAGGAGAAAAATTTGCCGGCAGTGTACGAGATGCTCATCCGTTATAGCGCAGCCCAGCTTACTGCACTGTTTGAACGGCTTCCTTTGGAGCACCCTGCTCGGGGACCATACCGGCTGTTTTCCCAGGCCAGCGACACAGTGCGATCGGGCATCGTGCTGGGGTTGGGTACCAGACTTCAGGTGTTACAGAATGAGTCGGTCTCCCGTATCCTTTGTCGCAGTGATATTGACCTGACAGCTCCCGGAAAGAAAAAATGCGCATACTTTGTTGTGCTCAGTGACCAGGAAGCAACCATGGCGTTTCTCAGTTCACTATTTTTTTCCTTCTTGTTCATCAAGCTGGTTCGCTATGCTGATAGTACTTCGGAGATGCGCTGTCCTGTGTCAGTAAACCTAATTTTGGACGAGTTTAACAATATTGGCAAGCTGGGTGGCGCGGCGGACGGTTCCGACTTTACCCGTACCCTCTCGGTAATACGGAGTCGAGGTATCTATGTGACTCTGGCAGTGCAAAGTCTGGGTCAGCTTCAAAACCGATATCCCAATAACCTATGGGCAGAGATCATTGGCAACTGTGACCTCCAGATAATGCTGGGCTGTACAGATGACTTGACAGCGGAATACTTTTCAGCCCGCAGCGGAGACATGAGCATTCAGGTTAATTCCACAATGACCGTGCGTCAGACCATGGCCGTAGCCCAAGTAATCCCTCAATATCGACAGACCCAGGGCCAGGGAAAGCGCCGGCTGCTCACCCCGGATGAGGTGCTGCGGTTACCCAACCATGAGCTGCTGGTGGTCATCCGTGGCCACAACCTGCTAAAACTGGAAAAGGTGGACTACACCGAACTGCCTCTTTCCAATGAGATCGTGCGTACCAACGTGTTGGATTACACGCCAGAGCGTCTTCCAAGTTCCCCAGCCAGGCCACCAGCAGATGCAAAGGAAGTTGCTACCCAGGAAAAGCCACCGCAGAAAACGCGGTTATACAGTATCTCAAAGCCGTCAGAAGAGTTTTAATATGTGAAAGGAGAACCCTATGATAGACGAAACTATGGAAAATACATCAGAAACTGTCAAGTCCCCAGAGGACAACCCCACCAAACTCACTTCGGTGGAACAATCGGTTTCCCAACCCGCCCGTCGGGTGCGCAGAAGACAAACCGGCGTGGTGTCCATTGGTACTCATTTGGAAGTGGAAACAGAGGCGGAAAAAGCTCGAGGAGCCCTGCTGGATTTGGTGGAGTCACTAAAGTCCCGGCGGGTACTGACCGGTTCCATCCAAGGGATAGAACGCTCTGAAAACAGTCCAGAGCAGTCTATGGCTGTTCTTTACCACGGAGACTATAAAGTGATTATTCCCGCGGAGCAGATGGTGGAGCTTCCGGAGAATGTGGAAGACCAGTCCAAAAGTGAAACGCTGTTTCGTATGCTCAACAAACGTCTGGGCGCCGAGGTGGATTACGTGGTTAAGGGGATGGATCCGGAATCAGGTTTAGCCGCCGCCAGTCGTCTGGAAGCGATGGCAATCAAAAGACGGGAGTACTATTATGGGACTGACCGGGAGGGAAATCACCCGCTCTATGAAGGCGTATGTGCGGAAGGCCGGGTGGTGTCAGTGCTTCGCGCTGGCATTTTCGTGGAGCTGTTCGGGGTTGAGACTTTTGTTTCCCTCCGGGAGTTGAGCTATCAGAGGATGCTGGACGCCACCGCTGTATACCAGCCTGGCCAGCGAGTGGTGGTAAAGATACTGGAGATCCACCGTATGGATCGGGATCACATCCAGGTGGTTGCGTCGGTAAAGCAAGCCAGTGCAAATCCTTATGAAAAGGCGCTGCAGCGATATACCGTAGGCAACCGCTACGTGGGGACAGTAAGCATGGTGGACACCACCGGGGTATTTGTGGCTTTGGATGGTGGTGTGGATTGCCTATGCTCCTACCCCAAGCGTGGAAGGCCGCCCCGGGGAGCTCGAGTGACCGTGCGTATTCTTGGGATCAACCACGAATCCAACCGTATTTGGGGTGCTATTACGCATATTGCCATGCCCCACTAAGAACTTTTTTGTGCACTATTTTGCAAATTATCTGTAGAATCGATTCTGAAAAAGCCAATTTATGCAATCGAACAAATTTTTGAAAACCAATTGTTTTTCGACTTGAAATGTGGTAACATAAAACTGCAGTAAAGCTTGTGCTCAGGCTTTCAGGTGCGGTGGAAGGTACCCCACCGCCATTACTCATCCTGCGGGTGAGGAACCTGTTACGGAGCGGCGAGGACGTGAGACCTTGCCATCCACAATAGCGCAAGCTGATTCTGAAAATGTTTGGGCCGGTTGGCCGCTTAGTGAGTAAACCGTTTGAGTTGTGTAGAACGGTTTACCAGATACAGATTCCTGTATCTGAAACTCCCTAGCGGCAGCCGGCCCTTTTTGTTTTCCCTGGAGGTTATAACCTTGAAAAAGAAGAGAAAAAAGTCCATGCGTTGTCCCTACTGCGGCGCTCCCGTGGTGTACCGCAGTGCGGATGGCATCTACAATGAAAACAAGGCGGATACCATGCTGTATGTGTGTTCCCACTACCCGGAATGCGACGCCTATGTGCGAGTCCAGCCTGGAACGACCATCCCTTTGGGTACCTTGGCTAACGGTGATCTGAGAGCCCTCCGTCGAAAAGCTCACCGTTACTTTGACCAGCTTTACACCAGCGGCTGGATGTCTAAGAAGGAGGCCTATCATTGGCTGGCAAACTTCTTGCAGACACCCCAGTCCCAGGCCCATATTGGGTATTTGGGAGAATACACCTGCAAGCAGGTGATTCGGGCTTGCAAAGAGATATTGGAACGGCAAGGGGGTGCGAAAGCTTCATGAAACTGTCAGCGGAACAACAGCGCAGAGTGGAAGAGAATATGGGATTGGTTGGCAAAGTCATTTCAGATAAAGTCCATGGTTCACATTTTGGAGGTTACACTCGGGAGGATCTCTATCAGATTGGCTGCATAGGACTATGCAAGGCGGCGGCCACGGATAAAGGCGGCTGTTTTTCCACCTATGCCTATCGGCTGATTTGGAATGAGATCTGCACAGTTCTGATTCAGGCCTCCCGGTATTCCAAGGAGCAACCTACCGAAGTTCCCGTCCTAGAAGTCAGAAGTGTTCAAGAGTGTTTCGAGTCCACTGTTGAGCTTGAAGATCTACTGAAAAGAGGAGAATGCAGCGCGAAAGGTGTGGTAAAGAAAGGAATTCAGGCGATACGTCTTCGCTTGAAAGGCTATTCCACACGGGAGATTGGTAAATATCTGGAGGTTCCGGAAAATTATGTTACTGCATGGGAGACAAAAGCCCGAAAATATCTGTTAGCCATGCAATAACGAAGTTGGGAAACTAAGAAGGCACGTTGTGAACAAATTCACAGCGTGCCTCTTTTTTGGAGGGATTCGATTGAAGAAATATCGCTGGATGCTCCTGCCCGTTCTGCTGTACATTTGTATATGGATATTGTTTCAGTCCGTACTCTTTGTCGGAATTGTGCCCTCTTCGTCCATGGAACCTACAATTCCCACCGGCAGCGTGATCTGGGGATTGCGTCTTACGAAAGAAATCCAGAGAAATGATATCGTGGTGTTCCACTATGGTGAAAAAACTCTGGTAAAGCGCGTGGCAGCCGTGGCTGGGGATCTGGTTTATGTGGACGATGAAAGTGGTTCCTTTTCAGTGAATGACCCTATTTCAGCAGCCACACGGATTCTGGAAGTTCCTGATGGGAATCTCTTCGTGGTAGGAGATAACCGCAGTGCTTCCGTTGATAGCAGGTATTGGAATAACCCATTTTTAGCATCTAATTCGGTAGTTGCTCGCGTTTTCTAGAAAAGCTCTGAATGTGATGTCAAAATGGAAGCGTAAGCTTGCCGTGATCTGGCAGGTAAAAAGTTGTAAATGACTTTCCTCAATCGTGTAATAAGATATCAAATCAATCTACCCGTTTCAGCGATAGATTATTACAGCATCTGCTGCAAGTGGAGCAAAGCAAAAGAAAGCCGTCAAGGGTCGAGATGAACGCTCCGCGCCCTTGACAGCTTCCTCCGTCTTTGCTGTGTGGCAATCAAGAGGGCGCAAGCAGAAATCCGTTTCCATTATAGCGTTTATATCTACGCATTTAGATGGTTAGACAGTGCGCTTTTGCAATGCTTTCAAGCATGTGTAAATGAACGGGAGGCAAATTAATTTACTACCTATTGAAATGCTATTCTAGATGCGCAAACCCGAAAGCTGTCTGAGGTACTTATTGAGCAGAACAATTGAGAAATCAGGTGAAATCATTTATAATATAGTAAATATCACTTTTAGGAGTAAAGAGATGAGTAACATAAAAGATAATATAAAGACGTTCTTTTTCAAAAAAATAGGTTTAAAGAAAATGTATTGTTTATTTTCATTTTCTCTATTCCTGTCTATAATTGAGATTGCTTTGTATAGCATATTAGTTCAATTTAGTTTGGAGCAATATTGGTTGCTACTTCCTATTGGCATATACATTATCTTTGCTATACTTGCAAAGAGTTTTCATGTAATTCGAGTTATAAGTGTTTCGCTTGAGTTGAGCAACATTTTTTCTTTCTTGCTTTTTGTTGGTAGCATCCTAAATGTTTGGATTTCCTCTTTTATTAGTAGACACTATGAAAACATCTCGATAATAATACTACTTGCTCTATTCTTGAATTTCTATGTTTCCAAAAATCAAGTAAGAAATGTAACAGATAATATCAGCACAACACCTATCACACAACTATTTAACTTATTTTACTTGAATACTTCTAAGGCTCATGAGATTGCAATGCTAATTGATAATAAAATAATGAAAACTATCGAAAGAGAGCAAATTTCGGAAGAGCTACTGAAGTATAATGTTGCAACTACGCTAGGTCCCAAAGAGATAGTTTCTGCAGATGTGGGGTATTCCATAGAGGATAACTCCAAAAAACGTGTCTATGAAAATTTTGATGTTAAGATCACAAAGTCAATTATGCTTCGCACAATATATGAAACAGCACAGAAAAAAAGCATTAGTGATACGGGACTTAAAATCGGCGATTTGGTTCTTTTTAAAAATATAGAATTGCAGCAAAGAAATCTTGACGATACAGTCATGATTTTAAATATATTGCAAGATAGCAAATTTACAAATCAAGGAAACCAAGATGTAGAGATCAATATTAACAAAATGATGGAAAAGATGTTAGATGATTTTACTATAGACTATACTTTTGCATATCCTTGTCACGGGACGAACGCCGACGCTTTAACGGATCAATTTATTATACAAATTCCATATAAAGCGGCAAATAATTTTGAAAATGGTTATCATCATAATGATCTTCAATTGGGAAAACTTAGCATAATCGGAATATACCGTGGCAATATAGATTTTTCACAAAGAGAAAGTATTTCGTCAAAGTTTTTAGAAATGGTCTCAATGTCATATAATCAAAATTGTTCCACGAGTAGTGAGCCTAATGTCGAAATGAAAATGAGTTCTCGTTCAACTCAAAATAATAGTAATCCATTTGACTTTAATCACCAAAAACTCACAGAAAAGATAAATCTGATCGATGTAATTGCAATTATCCAAGAGTTAAATTTTGATAGGAATGAGTAATATGGATTCTATTTTGTATGTATATGACTCAACTAGTTTGACTAATTTAAGAAACAAACTTAACGATTACAAATTTTATAGTATCGCTTATTTTTTTAATATAGGCGACACTTTAGATAATCTCTATGAAATAGGTTTTGAACGATTCGAAAAAAGTGTTGTTGATCTGACTAACTTAGTTAAAGATAATAATTTCTATAAGATTTTTTCTGAACGGTATATTTTAACGTTATGCAGTAGTATTGAAGAAATCCATTTTTGCATTAATTATGATTGGCTCGAGAAACTGACAGAACAATTTCCGTATTTATTTGATAATGAGAATATCAATTGAATACGCCGCCTGAAATGGTGCGTGTAGACCGCACAAATGGTGCATCAAGACCGCTGAAATGGTGCATGGTGACCGCAGCCATGGTGCATTGACAGGATGGCCACTAAAATGGATTTAGCATTGTTAGATGCGAATTCAATTTAGGAGGCCTTACCATGGTCAATCACAAGGAGATCCTTCGGCTCAAAAATCTGGGACTCACAAACCGGGAGATCGCAGATGCTGCTTGCTGCGACCGCAACACGGTCACACGCACATTAGCCCGTGCTCGGGAGCAGCAGCTTGGCTGGCAGCAAGCGCAGTCCATGTCGCAGCAGGAAGTTTCCCAGCGGCTATTTCCAACCGAGCAAAAGAACCCTGTCTACAAGATGCCGGACTACGAATGGGTACACCGTGAAATGCAGAAGAGTGGCGTCACCCTTAGCCTGCTTTGGGTGGAATACTGCGAGCAATGCCGTCAGAACGGAGAGCTGCCCTACAAATCCACCCAGTTCAACAAGTACTACGCAGACTATGTCCAAAAAACCAAAGCCACCATGCACCTGGAACACAAGCCCGGCGAGACCATGCAGGTGGACTGGGCTGGCCAGACGGCAGCTCTGGTGGACACAGACACCGGGGAGTGGCTGGATGCATACCTGTTTGTAGCGGTGCTGCCATACAGCGGCTATGCATACACAGAGGCCTTTCTGGACATGAAGCAGGAGGCCTGGATCACCGGCCATGTCAACGCTTACCGGTATTTCGGCGGGGTCACCCGCATCCTCACACCGGACAACCTCAAGACCGGTGTGGTCAAGAATTCCCGGACAGAGACTGTGCTCAACAAGTCCTACCAGGAGATGGCAGAGCACTATGGCACCGCTATTCTTCCAGCCCGTCCCCGCAGCCCTAAAGACAAAGCCTTTGTGGAGGGCTCCGTCGGCGTGGTCTCTACCTGGATCCTGGCTGCTCTGCGCAACCGTCAGTTTCTGTCCCTCACGGAACTGAATCAGGCAATCCGTGAGAAGCTGGAAGCCTTTAACCACAAGCCTTTCCAGAAACGGGAGGGCAGCCGGGCGTCCTGCTTTGAGGACGAGAAGCTGTTTCTGCTGCCTCTTCCTGCTACGCCGTTTGAGCTGGCGGTCTGGAAGGTGGCTACCGTCCAGTAAATTACCATATCAGTGTGGAGCGCATGAACTACTCCGTGCCGTATGAGTATATCAAGCAGCAAGTGAATGTGCGCCTTACCCGGACCACAGTAGAAATCTTCTTCTCTGGTACCCGAATTGCCTCTCACCTGCGTCTCCATGGCCATCCCAATCAGTACAGCACGGTGGAGGACCACATGCCGCCGGACCACCAAACCTACCTGCAATGGAACGGCGAGTGTTTCATCCGCTGGGCGGAACAGATTGGCCAGCACACCGCTGCTGTGGTACGGGTTTTCCTCTCCGCCCACAAGGTGGAGCAGCAGGGCTACAAGTCCTGCATGGCCCTGCTGAAACTGGCGGATCGCTATTCCCCTCAGCGGCTGGAGAGCGCCTGCCGGAAAGCTCTCTCTTACACCACTTCCCCCAGCCTGAAAAGCGTCCAGTCCATTCTGAAATCCGGGCAGGACAAGCTGCTGGATGAGGATGCTCCGGCCAAGCCGGAAGAGCCCACAGCCCATAAGTTTACCAGGGGCGCCGGCTATTACAAGAGGGGGGAATGACCATGTTGAGCAATGAAACGGTACGAAAATTGCATGAAATGCGCCTGGGCGTCATGGCGGAGGCCTTCTCCGCCCAACTGGAGGATGCGCAGTTCCAAGCGGTGTCCTTTGAGGATCGCTTTGCCATGCTGGTAGACGCAGAGTGGAGTGCCCGAAAAAGCAACCGTCTAACCCGGCTCATCCGCAACGCTGGCTACGCGGATCCCGCCGCCTGTGTCGAGAATATTGAGTACCATCCGGAACGAAAGCTGGACCGGGAGCAGATCCTGCGCCTGGCTTCCTGCACCTACCTCCAGGAAGCACATAATGTCATCATTTTGGGAGCCACTGGAGCCGGAAAGACTTATTTAGCCTGCGCCCTTGGCATGGCTGCCAGCCGCGGCTTTTATTCCGTCCGGTATATTCGCCTGCCGGATCTGCTGGTGGAGATCTCTGTGGCCCGGGCCAACGGAACCTACCGGGATTACATGAAAAAGCTCAGGAAAGAGAAACTACTCATCCTGGATGAGTGGCTACTCTATCCCCTCAAGGAGGCCGAGGCCCGGGATGTGCTGGAACTGGTAGAGGCCCGGAACAAGGTGGCCTCCACCATCTTCTGTTCCCAGTATGATACCAGTGAGTGGCACGAGAACCTGTACGACCCCACCCTGGCCGATGCCATCTGTGACCGAATCATCTACAACGCCTATACCATCCAAATTGAGGGCGAGTCCATGCGAAAGCGCAAGGGCATCCCCGAGTAATTCCCGCATGGCGGTCTGGTGCACCACGCTCCCGGCCGCCATGCACCATCTCTGCGGAAGCAGTGCACCATGCAAACGGTGGCGATGCACCATCATCCGCGGTCAAGCTGCACTTTTGGAGTGGCATATGCAATCAATTATGAATTTCAAAAAAATACCGAAAAGGAAATATTTAAACCGGAATCATTGAGTGGGAATAAGTTCGCACCCGTGAAAAAGCCCGCGAATAAAGGCTTTTCGCCGTTTGAAAGCCCTCTGTGGCAACAAAATGGCAACATTATTTGAATTATTGTAAAAGTAAAGAGCTATCAGATTTTTTGAAAGTCTGATAGCTCTTTTTGTATGCTGTAAAATTTGAATTCACCGATTATGTAAGTCTTCTTTGTTAGTGTTTTCAACCCAGCTATACTTTTCACTTTTATAAAGGTTATAGAATTCATCTCTATCATTATAATGATGTCCAAACAAATTTGGGCGAACTTCATCTCTTACAGAGAGAATCAACTCTTTCGGTGCGTTGTTATCAACCAGAGATATCATAGATAGAGCGTATCCAGCATATAAGCCATCAATATATCCATCCTGATGCATATTGTCAATCAAAAGATTATCGGGCAATCCCGCATATTCTTTGGGAAGAAGACCTTTATCTTCAAGTGTGGAAGACCAAAGAGAAACAATTTTCTCTTTATCTTTTTTGCTAAAAAGTTTTTCAAAGTCAATGTCTTGGACTTTTCCCTCTAAATACTCGAATAAACGCTCAAAAAGCAGATTGCAAATGCCTAATGCTCCTTGATTAACTTTGCTTTTTACGCCATCAGAAATGCCTTCACCTAGTCGGACTTTGCTTTCTTTTTCTGACATTATCATTTCCCCCTATCATTTATTTCAGTTTATCTTTATATGTTTCAAGAAGTGTATCACTGAGTGCCTGTGACGGGACTTTTACATAGCTAGAAGTTTCATCATACTTCGGGTAATTGTAACGCCACTTGTCGTAGTCCTCACGGCTGATGTCACCGTTATGGTAATTTTCAGCTTGTTCTGCCCACGCATTTATCATTTCGGAAAGCTCAGCAGCGTCTTTGCCCTTGCGGGGATCAACACGCAGAGAAACGCCGTTTTCCGTCTTTTCAACTGTCAATCCATAGCGATCCTCTAATGTAAACAGTGTGTGCATTAAACCAAGATAGCTGTCAATGTCGGGTACAGATAGAGCCAGCGGCGAAACTCCAAGCACGCCGGCAAGGTTTTCGGTTAAATCAGATTTCGGTGTTCTTGAGCCTGATTCATATTGCGCCATACGGATGTCAGCGGTCTTTTCGGGAAAGCCGACTACCGTTCCTAAATACTTTTGTGTCATTCCCCGCAGATTGCGGAAGAAACGAATTCTTTCACCGATTGCCATAGCAATTACGCTCCTTGTTTATGTAATGTGCAATAAGTATATCATATATATTTAAGCGATGTCAAGATAACAATAGCAAAAAAGTTAAATATTTTTTCATAAACCACTTGACTTTACGGAATATGCTTAGTATAATATGAAATGTGGACTTAAACAAATAAGTTATAGTTCAAAATTAAATAACTGTCGCACATCACAGTAATGGTGTGTCCGCTCGGGCAAATCGGAATGCGGTCAGAAAGTTCTCCGACACTAAATAATTGAATTATCAAAAATCAGTAAGGGGGTGATTATATGGAAAGTACAAGCTTTATGAAAGTTGATGAAGTAGCTCAGGAATTGGGTGTTTCCAAATCCTATGCTTATAAAATCGTCCAAAAGCTAAATGCCGAGTTAAAAGAAAAAGGCTTTATGACAATTTCAGGGCGAATAAACAAACAGTATTTTATGGAACGCACCTGCTATGGTGCAGCTAAGAAAGAGAGGGATTAAACAATGGCAGTATATAAAGAAGAAAAAACTAACACTTGGCGTGTAATTTACCGTTACACTGACTGGAAAGGTGAGCGAAAGCAATCTCAGAAACGAGGGTTCAAAACAAAGCGTGAAGCACAGGCTTGGGAGCGAGAACAGCTTAACAAGCTGGGCGGTGATTTAGATATGAGCTTTAAGAGCTTTGTGCAGCATTATACAGAAGATATGCAGACTCGTATTAAGGAAAACACTTGGGCAACAAAAGAGCATATCATCCAGAAAAAGCTAATTCCTTATTTCGGTAAGCTGAAGATGTGCAACATAACCGCACAACAAATAATCACTTGGCAAAACAAGCTTATCAATTATAAGGACGATAAAGGCAAGCCGTATTCTCCCGTATATTTGAAAACAATTCACAATCAGCTGTCTGCGATATTTAACCACGCTGTCAGGTACTACAAACTGAAAGAAAATCCTTGTCAAAAAGCCGGCAGTATGGGGAAAAAGAAAAATCGTGAAATGCTTTTCTGGACGAAAGAGGAATATTTGAAGTTTGCCGATGCGATGATGGATAAGCCGTTATCATATTATGCGTTTGAAGTACTTTACTGGACGGGTATTCGAGAGGGAGAATTATTAGCTCTTACCCCTGCTGATTTCGATTTTGAAAAGCGAACGGTCACAATCAATAAATCGTTTCAGCACTTAAACGGCAGAGATATTATTACTTCCCCGAAAACAGAAAAAAGCAACCGCACAATTCAGATGCCGAAGTTCCTTTGTGATGAAATGCAGAACTATCTGAAAATGCTTTACGATGTAGGCTTGGAGGACAGAATGTTTCCTGTTACAAAAAGCTATCTGCACAGAGAAATGGACAGAGGCGCAAAAGAAGCTGGCGTAAAGAGAATCCGTATTCACGATATCCGTCACAGCCACGTTAGTTTGCTGATTGATATGGGATTTTCAGCAACGGCTATTGCAGACCGTGTGGGACATGAAAGCATTGATATAACTTACAACTATGCGCACTTGTTCCCGTCAAAGCAAGCTGAAATGGCAGATAAATTAGATATGGAAAGGGGCGAGTAAAATGTCACTGAAAAACAGAGATGAGCATAACCGCTGGCGTAACAAAACCGTAGCGTTTCGTGTATCGCCGGGGGAAGATAAGCAAATTGAAACTTATGTACGGCTTTCAGGACTAACTAAACAGGATTATATCACAAGGCGACTCACGCACAGAGATATAGTCGTGCAAGGTAATCCGAGAGTGTTCAAAGCCTTGCGAAATCAGCTTGCCGAGGTGCTTGCAGAATTGCAGCGTATTGAGTCGGGAAGCGAAGTTGATGATGAGTTGCTGAATGTAATTGAAATGATAGCCGATATTCTCGGCGGATTAAAGGAGGAATCAGAATTATAGATAAAAAAGAAATGACCGCTCTGAATGTATCTGTTGGCGCAGATACGGAGCAGTCAGCAAATGTATGTACAGATAGTATAACCGATTTGGAACAAGATTTCAAGGAAATTGAAGAAATGCAAAGAGAAATGTTTCGTCAAATGCAACCGTCATATTTGAAAACGGTTTCAATGACTGATTTGTATGAAACGGATTTTGAGGCACAAAGCGCACTGATAGATAATTTGCTTTATCGAGGAACATATTTATTTGTCGGTTCTCCGAAAGTGGGTAAAAGTTTTATGATGGCGCAGCTTGCGTATCACATCAGCACAGGCAAGCCTCTTTGGAATTACAAAGTGAAACAGGCAACCGTACTCTATTTTGCACTTGAAGATGATTACCCACGCTTACAGCGAAGATTATTCAAAATGTTCGGTGCTGACGGAACGGAAAATCTATACTTTGCAACGCAATGTAAAACGTTAGACGGAGGTTTGGACGAACAGATAAGAGGGTTTATTCGGGAACACCCGGATACAGGACTTATAATAATCGACACATTAAAGCGAGTGCGTGAGGTGGGTGGAGCCGATTACAGTTACGCAAGCGATTATGATGTGGTTGCGAAGCTGAAAGCATTAGCTGACAGTTGCAAGGTTGCAATGCTGATAGTTCACCATACCCGAAAGCAACAAGCCGGTGATAAGTTTGATACTATTTCCGGTACAAACGGTTTGCTCGGTGCAGCCGATGGTGCGTTTGTGCTAAGCAAAGAAAAACGAACTTCAAATAATGCTACGCTCGACATTACCGGCAGAGATCAACCCGACCAAAGAATACAGCTTGTGAAAGACCCGGAAACATTGGTATGGAATTTTGAAAAAGCGGAAACAGAGCTTTGGATTGAACCACCGGATCCATTGCTTGAAAAAATTTCAAATACTCTTTTTGCGGAAAGTAATTCTTGGAGCGGAACGGCTTCTCAACTGTGTGAAATAATCGGCGACGATATTAAGCCGAATGTTTTGTCTTTGAAGTTGAGCATAAATGTAAACAGACTTCTAAAAGATTATGACATTCATTACAAAGCAAGCCGAACGCACAGCGGTCGCAAGTTATCTCTATGGAAAGACAGCGTGTCAATGTGTGACGACCGTGACAAACATTTTGAGAGCTGTGGCACTGTATAAAACATTGTCACCACCGTCACGGTTTGTCACGCAATAAAGTTTTTGCAGGGTGCAGGTGGCTTTTTTCAAAAAGCCGTTCCTGCCCCTCGGAGAGCGCAAAACCTGCTTGCAGGTTGCATTTTTGATAGGCTCGCCTGTCAAAAGTGCTTTTGCGTTACTCTTGGCAAGAGTAACAGAACCTGAGTTAGAGATAATTCAGTGAGATAACCATATTATTATACAGATTTGAGGTAGATAAATGAAGAGAACGATCAGCGCAATGGTGGGTAAAGGCTCCGTCACGCACAACAGCCGCAGCTTCACAGCGGAGAATGTGGACAGCGAGCGCACCCACCTCAATATAGATTACTGTAACGAGCCAATCAAGAAAGTGTATCACGAAATGTTTGATGAAGCTCTGAAACAGTACAATGATAAGCAGAAACGTAAGGACAGAAAAATTCCCGATTATTACAAGCACATCGAGTCCGGAAAGCAGGAAAAGCTGTTCCATGAGATCATCTTCCAAATCGGCAACAAGGACGATATGTCAGCGACAGGAGAGCACGCCGAGCTTGCGAGGACAGTCCTCGACGAATACTATCAGGGCTTCCAAGAGCGTAATCCCTACCTGAGAGCGTTCTCAGCTCACCTTCATATGGACGAAGCGACGCCGCATATCCATATCGACTTTGTGCCGTTCACCACCGGGAGCAAGCGAGGTTTGGAAACACGAGTTTCGCTGAAACAGGCTTTGCTCCATATGGGCTTCAAAGGCGAGGGCAAAAGCGACAATGAGCTGAATCACTGGATACTTTCCGAAAAGAAAGTCCTCGCTCAGATTATGGAGCGGCACGGAATCGAGTGGGAGCAGAAGGGTACCCACGAGCAACACCTGTCCGTCCTTGATTACAAAAAGCAAGAGCGAGCCAAAGAGGTTGCCGAGCTTGACAGGGAGATTGAGGAAAAACAATTAGAGGTCAAAGGACTGAAAGCTACAGTTGAGAAAATCAAGGAAACAAAGGAGCTTCTCGGCGACGTCGAAAAACAGCTTGACGAAGATCTACAGCTGCAACTCCCTGAGCCGCAGGGGCTGATGACGGCAAAGAGCTACAAGAAAAAGTTTGTAGAGCCGCTAATCAAGCGCCTGAAAAATCTTGTCCGAACCGTCCTCGCCAAGAGCTATCAGGGCTGGGAAAACTACCACCGTATCAATAATCTGAACGGCAGACTGCACCGTGAGAACGAACATCTGAAATATGAAAACTCCAAGCTCAAAGAGGTCAACGGTATGCTCCGTGAACAAAATAAAGCCTATCGCCTGTTGGAAAAGGTTTTCGGAAAGCACAAGCTCAATGAGATTATCGAGCAGGCGAGAGGATTTAAAAAGTCAAAACAGCGTGACACACGCTAATATATTTTGAAAGGTTGATGTATAATGGAAAAGAGAATTTACGACAAGAAAACAGGTATTCACTACGAGCTGCAAGGAGATTACTATCTGCCGTGTTTAGAACTCCCCAAACAACCGAAGGTTGAAATCGGGATATGGGGCAAGCGGCATTTGAGGTACATCAAGCAGCACCACAAAATCCGCTATACCAATCTGATGACAAGCTGTAAGCTCACCGCCTACCTCGCCGACATCGACGAGCAGGCAGAGGATATGTTCTTCCGGTTAGTAAAACAACTCTCCGAAAAAGAAGACGTAACCGAACAGCTCAAAGCGGAAAACCAAATGATGTGGGTTGCGAGAATGAACAATATCCGTAATCGTGCGGAAGAGATTGTAAATGCAGAGTTGATTTACACCTAATCAGCATAGCTGCCAAGTGGGACACTCTCCTGCTTGGCGGCGTGTTTTTTGTTTTTTTGATGCTCATCTTATCTATATGTTGGTTTGTCAATGATGTGTTACACAAATTCAAGAAAAGGTGACCTCGCCAGTATTGAGGAAATGGTAAAGGAACTCGCGAGGAGATTTCCAACCGAGAGGACGCATAGGAAAGTTGTTGTATTTTCTGCTTTGAACAGCTAATTGCTTTTTGAAATCGTCAAATGAATAGAAAATATGTGAAGCGTAGAAGTATTCATTATCCTTACGATGAGAACGCTCCACTTTTCCATTATGTCTGGGCGTGTAAGGTTTAATAAGCTTGTGTATGATACCTAACTCTTTCAGCTTTTCCTCAAACAGAGTCAGATCATTTTCCTTCTGTAATCGCTTAGTGAATTCACAGCCATTGTCAGTCTGGACACAATCGACCTTGAACGGAAAGGCTTTGAGCATATGTTCAAGAAAGATCATGGATGAGTAGCTGTTATGCTCTTGAAAAGCCTTAATTTATCTAAAGCGTGAGTATTCATCGATAGCAGTATACTGAAAGAAACTCTCATCTTTAACCGCATGCAGCAGGAACATATTTAACGTCGATTTGAACTCGTTGACGGGATAGCACATCTTTTCATAAGGTTTAGGGATGTATTTTGGGTTCGGCAAAGTCTTTCTCGGCTCTCCAAGTTTACGCAGAATCCTGTAAAGAGAAGTAACGCTCCTTGTGTAGCCTCTTTGCCTTAGCTTCACCCAAAAGACAACCAAGCCGGCGTGTGGATTACGGCGGCGCATATCCCTTATTAACTTCAATTCATCCTCGGTATGTTGATTGGGGTGTGAATGGGGGCGATGGGACTGATCCGCCAAGGATTGCAGCGTTCCGTCATATCTGTTCTTCCAACGATAGACATACTGGCGGCTGACGTTGTGCTTGATAAATAACCTTGAACCCATTGGATTCAAAGTTCCCCAAAAACAAAACGCTGGCATGATCGCCAGCGTTTGTTATCATCTGGTCAATGCAGAAAGTGTTCAAAAGTGGTCTTTTTTAATCTTTGCACTTGACATATCATACAGAATGTGATATAATGATATAATCTATTATTGTAGATGTTGTTTGCCGGACATTATATTCGTTAATTTTTTGTAACGTGAATTTGATATCTTCCTTTCATCGGAAATGGAGGGCGAAATCATGGTAGTCATTATAGTTCTAGTAAATAAAGAAGTTGTCTTCTTTGACATGACTGAGTCCTGCCCCAGTGACTGCTGGGAATAAGAACATGAATGTTATAATTCCCGCTAGTATGCAGCCTAGGTAGAAATTAATCTGCTTGGGTTGCTTTGATTTTTATACAATATTTATTATTTTGGAGTGAATGAATTGAGTGGAGTTTTATATGTTGTTGCAACACCAATCGGCAACATGGAGGATATAACTGATCGTGCGAAGCGAATCCTTGGCGAAGTGGATATTATAGCCGCTGAAGACACGCGCAATACCATAGGATTGTTACGCCGTTTAGGGATTAATAATAATTTAGTTGCTAATCATAAGTTTAATGAGAGACATCAATGTGATTATTTGATTTCACAGCTTTTGGAGGGAAAAAATATTGCAGTAGTATCTGACGCTGGAACACCTTGTATATCTGATCCTGGCTCTATAATTGTCGATGCGGCTGTAAAGAATAACATTCAGGTCATTGGTGTATGCGGTGCAAGTGCTGTTATAACAGGTATTTCAATTTCCGGTTTTAGTGCTTTGACCTTTGCTTTTTATGGGTTCTTCCCGAAAACGAATCATGAAATTCGTGAGAAGATTGAACAGGTTAAGGAAAATGGAATTCCTGTATCCGTTTTCTATGAGTCTCCTTTACGGATCAAAAAAACTATAAATTTATTGTGTGAATTGTTGTCTGATTCCGAAATGTGTTTATGCAATGATATGACAAAAATGTACGAGCGAGTGTATAGAGGAAGCCCACAATCAATACTTGAAGAACTAAAAAAGAACCCCTCATCAGAAAAGGGAGAATATACACTCATAATTAAAACAAATGTTGTACGCAAGATCGTTGCTAAACCAGTTTCAACCACCTCACTCGAATCACAGATAGTTGATTATATGATTACTCATAATGCTACTGCCAAGCAAGCAGTGAAAGAGTTGTCTAAGAAGAATGGAATGACAAAGAATGAGTTGTATGCGGCTTCCTTGCATTTAAAAGAAATGTTTACAAAAGGTCCTAATAAAAGCGATAGCGAGGATGACATAAATGAGTGATTTATTACATCTTAGACATGGTAATATCAAGCTTCCAGCATTTTTCCCTGATGGAACTTACGGAGTAGTTCGATGCATTGATGTAGGTGATTTAATTGATTGTCAAATTCCTGGGCTCGTTATGAATAGTTATCATTTATTATCGAAACCAGGGGTAAATATTCTAAAATCATTTGGAGGATTAAATACGTTTACTGGTTGGGAGCGCCCAATCTTGACGGATTCTGGTGGCTTTCAGGTTTTCTCAATGATTAGAGAAAACTCAAAATATGGAGAAATAAGAAAGAATGAGATTATATTCAGACCAGATGGTGATAAAAAAAGAATAATACTTACCCCTGAAAAAAGCATTCAATCCCAATTCGTTTATGGTTCAGATATTATGATGTGTTTAGATTATTGCACTCATCCAGATGATTCGATGGAAATTAACGAGTTTTCTGTAGAAGTAACAATCGAATGGGCTAAGAGATGTAAAATTGAATATGAAAAGCAATTAAAGTCAAGGCATATCGACAAAGATAAACGACCTTTGCTGTTTGCTATTATTCAAGGTGGCAATTTTCCTGAATTAAGAAAATATTGTGCCTCAGAATTAATAAAAATCGGCTTTGACGGTTTCGGTTTCGGAGGATTCCCCGTTGACTCAAAAGGGAATTTGGTTGATGATATTTTAGAGCTCACAGCTCAATTGATGCCAGATGATAAGCCGAAATATGCAATGGGTTTGGGAAAACCAGACGGAATAATAAAATGTGTCAAGTGGGGATATAACCTTTTTGATTGCGTTATACCAACACGAGAAGCTCGTCATAATCGTCTATATGTATTTGATGATGAATCATCACTAAAGTATCATTGCTATTATATTCTGGACGAAAAACATATCCGAGAAAAAAAACCTATTTCAGATGTGTGTGATTGTTATACTTGTAGGCACTATTCCAGATCATATCTTCAGCATTTATATAAAGTTGGCGACTCATTGGCGTACCGACTTGCAACAATTCATAATTTAAGGTTTTATAGTATGCTGATGGAAAGAATAAATGATAATAAGACTAATATTAATGGAGATCAGTAAATGAATGATGTTTTTGAAGAAGTAATAAAGAGTAGAAAATACTCAAACATAGATAGATCTATTGTAATGCGCATTTGTGAAGAAGCGCTACATAAATACCCCAAAAAGAAAGAGGCAATAAAAGCCGCTAAGAATCAGCTCCATATAATACATGAGTCATTTTTAATGGCGGATTGCTATAAGGTCGCATATTCAATTCTGGATGATGAAAAAGATTCCATTATTCTTAATGGATTGAATAAAGATACAAGTATAAGAATAATGGGATTACACGCTTCAACCAAAGAACGAATTGCGAATATTGAAGAAACTTACAGCTGGCTTTCAGAATATATAGATATCGAAAGCACTTTGATTGATGTTGGGTGTGGTTTTAATCCCTTTGCAATTCCGTTCATAATTAACAGGCCTAAAAGATATTATGCATATGATATCAGCAATGAATCAGCAGAACTTTTGAACTACTTTTTTTCTATGGCAAAATTAACTGATTATAAGGCGATGATTTTAGATGCAACTGTGAATACTCCCTCTGAGAGTGCAGACGTATTATTAGCCTTCAAATTACTCCCTTTGCTACAACAACAAAAAAAGGGACGTGCGTTTTCATTTTTAGAAGAAGCCTTATTTCATAAAGCAATCATTTCCTTTCCAATTAAGAGCTTATCCGGAAAAGAGAAAGGAATGCTCGACTTTTATACTCGTTTTTTTGAGGAAGGACTTCCACAAGGCATTGACATCATTGAAAGAAAAGTTATAAACAACGAACTGTTTTATGTTATCTCCAAATAGAGGGAAGTGCAATAATAATGGATGTAATTAACATTACGATTGAAGATGCAAATTATAATTATTTAGTATTTGAAAACAATTCGCAAATATCCTCCAAGATTACTGAAATGGGTACTCAAAGCGAAAAGATATTTTTTATTTATGATACCAATATTCCGTTTAGCTGTATTGAATCATTAACCTGTCGTTGCAAACTAAAATCAATAATCTTAGGGTATAATATTCCAGAAAGCGAAAAAAACATATCAGCACTTACTAAGATCATTTCGGATCTCATTGAAAATAAAGCTGATCGTAATAGCTTATTTATAATTGTTGGAGGTGGGGTTTTAGGAAATGTTGCAGGACTAGCCTGTGGAATGCTATTTAGAGGGGTTAGGTTCGTTCATGTTCCTAGTACCATCATGGCATGTTCTGATTCGGTGTTATCTTTAAAACAAGGAATAAAGAATTGTATTGTGAGAAAAAGGTCTTCTGTGTTTTAGGAGGAAGTGCGCTTTCTGAACTTGGTGTTAGTGATCTTATACAGGCCGTTCATAAATACATTCCAACATTTAAAAAAATAAATGATTGTACTGATTTTTCGGCTGAAACATATATGGTTAAACGAAACGATGGAGTTAAGGAAATATATGTAAAAATACTTTCTGGTGAACTTATGAACAGAGATATCGTTTCCGTATATGAAGATAACCAAAAAGTTAAAACTCTGACAGGAATAGAAGGCAACAAGAGAATTGCTCTTGATAGCGCTAATGAGGGGCAACTTGTCATACTTACTGGCATTGACTGTTCAGCTGGTGATGTATTAGGTATCAATTATGAGCAAACACACAAAAGAATATCTGTTTCTCCAATGTTCACCGCAGTTTTATCTATAACTGGTGAAGAAGAAAAAATTAGACTTTGGAATGCTGCCAAAGAGCTTAACGAGGAGGACTCGTTTTTAAATGTTCGTCTTAATCCAGATACTAATGATATACAGATAGATTTGATGGGAAAACTTCAGGGCGAAACTGTAGTATAAATTTTGGCGGAAAGGTATGATATTCACGCTTTGTTAAGCGAACTAACAATAATTTATAAGGAAGCTCCTGTTGATACCGCAATCGGGAAAGCAAGTTACACTAAAACCTCAAATGTTGCAATTAAAATTGAACCGACTAAACGTGGAGCCGGGGTTATATATCATTCGTTGCTTGCAACAGATTACCTATTTACAAAATATCAAAAGCAAGTAGAACGGTTAATGCATCAATATATAAAGTATGGAAATTATGGATGGGAACTGACAGATATAGATATCAGTCTGATTGGCGGAAAATGTGATAATGTTGGTTCAGATCCATTGGATTATGCTATTGCGACTCCAATTGCATTAGCACGAGCTATATCTGAAGCGGGAACAAAATTATTGGAACCTGTTGTTGCATATACACTTTCTATTCCATCGGTTTATTATTCAGAAGTTATTGGAAGGTTAATGGGAATGAGAAAAGGCTTACCGTCTTTACAAGGCACTTTGGTGATATCCGAAAGCAGCTTTGTTACAGGTTTTTCCGCAGTAAAATCACGCTTAATTATGTTTTCGGCTTCCTGCTCTTCGTCAGTCGCTTTTGTAATTCCGTGAGGAATTCTGCGTTTATGCAGTAATCCACCCTCGTTCATAGTTCGGTAAACAGTTCTGAGGCTGACTTTTTTACCTCTTTGTTCCAACGCTGTTTGTATGCGGTTTATGCCGTAATTTCGGTTTTCCGGTGCTTCACCGATTAGGTTTTTTATTTCGACCAGAAGAAGCTCTCTCTTTGCAGGCTTTGCTGTGTTTCTGAGCCAACGGTAAAAGCCGGACTCGGTTACGCCAAGAACCTTGCACATTTATTTTACCGTATATTTGTCACGAAATTTTACAATGAACAGATGTCTTTCGCTTGTTTTTACTTCTTTCGGTCTTTTGCGAAAAAACCGAGTGCATCTTTTAAGATTTCGTTTGCAGTCTTTAGCTCTGCGTTTTCCTTTTCAAGTTCACGAATGCGTTTCTCGGCTTCTGTTTCGGGAAGCCTTGGACGCTTCATTTCTTCTTTACGTTTGTTTCGCCAATCCGACAATGTGTAATACGGCAGTCCGAGTTGAGCGGCTGCTTTCTTTACACTTACTTCGTCTGATAGCTTTAATGCCTCTTCTTTAAAATCTTTACTGTACTTCATTCTAAACACACCTTTCTGATTCTGTTATATCAGATTTTAGTGAGTTTGTCGACTGTACTTAAAGGATAACACTTCATTTACATATTGCATTCCGAAGAATCAATAACATACAAAAGTTATCCAAATTCAATAGTACCATTCGAATTGTCTATGATGTAGTATAAGGAAAGTATGATTCTCTTTCAATATATTAGAAAATATTATTTAATTTTTCGCTTTAAAGAGTTGATTCGAGGGATTGTTTGTATTATAATAATCTTGTATCGTGGCAACAAAATGGCAACAGAGTTTTTGATAGCCTGTATTTTATTTACAATACAAATAATAGAAATACTCCGTGCTAAAATACTTAAACAAATACTGTTAAGATTGTTTTGTAGGGAGCGAGTGAAAATATGGCCAACACTTTAATACTTAATACATATACAAATACCGAAAAGATAAAAGAACACTATAAGTCTGGAGAGATAATTTCACTATCCAATTTAATCGATGAATGTGAAGGAATTTCTTTTCGGTACAATATTGATAATATACGTAAAACACTAGATTCTCAGAATATTAAATATGTTGACATTTCCTCTGTAATAAGAATGTTTAGATTGCGACAGGACCTCATTTTCCCATTTGAAATTCTCATACAACGAATCTTATTAATCGGGAATATTCAATATTGCATAGAACAATCTCTTGTAGCAGACGCAACCGCACTATTTCCTTTTTGGATCATTGAAAAAAAGCCTATCAACGAGGAAAAAGATGAGAATGATTTCATAAAAGAACCTCCGCAAATTGATATTGGAGAGATATCCTTACTCTCTCAAAAAATTTGTGAAAAGCTCAGAGGACACGATGAGTTTAAAAAAGATTTCTACAAAAATTTTCTGAAATTCTTTTTTCTTAACAGAATGGGCGAACAGAAAATATTATCAATTATGTTATGTGGACATTCAGGAATTGGAAAAACGCAATTTGCTAAGTTTATGTCAGAAACAATGTTTCCAAGAGAGCCACTAATAAAAATCAATTTTGGCAATTATTCCACAGAAGGAGTTTTAAATAGTCTAATAGGTTCTCCGCTTGGGTATGTTGGAAGCGAAGAAGGTGGAGAGCTAATCAACAAGATAACTACATCTAAAACAAAAATTATCCTCATTGATGAATTTGAGAAAGCAACTCCAAGTGTCTACAATTTCTTTTATGAATTGTTGGAAGATGGTATATTTACGGATCGACACGGCGTTGAGCACAATCTTAATGGGTACATTATAGTTTTCACCTCAAATATGACCCAAAGTGAATATTCAAAGAAAATTCCAGATTCCTTAAAGTCTAGGTTTGATATGGTTTATTATTTTGTTGATTTGCCTATAGAAGAAAAACAGCGATACATACAAGTTACGGCACTTCGCTTAATTGAAAAGTTGGAAAAGAACTTTGGGAAAAAAGTCAATATTCAAGATATTAGTTTAGAACTATCTGAATTATCTCAATATAACAATCTAAGAAATATCAAGAAAGCAGTTGAGGATAGAGTGTTTAATGCTTTTCTAGATATTTATGTAGATGGAACGAGCCAATAAAAAGAAAAGGGTATCGCTGCATTATGATCGATACCCTTTTTGCACCTGTTTGTCAGCCGTTAAGTTTATATGTTTTTGATACTTCCTTATCGGCGTCCGCCAATACAGGCCCCCTTTTTGTTATTTCAAAAGTTTGCCCACCAACTCTGGCTGACTTTCGTTGAGCATTCCCAAAGCTGCAGTGGTATCCATTAGCCAGGGGCGCACCTGTTCCTTTGCAAGCAGCACTGGCATCCGATTGTGGACTGATGCAATTGCCTGGTTCGGCTCTGTGGTGAGGATGGTATAACGGCGTTTTCCGCCAATCTCTCCCCACAGGCCGGCGAGATACACCACTGTGGAATTTGGATAATGAAAAAGAAACTTCTCCTTCTGCTTATTCCACTCATAGAACCCGGTGGTGGGCACCACGCAGCGGCGGTGCAGCAGCGGCTCCCGAAACGTGGGCCGTTCCTCCGCCGTCTCCGAGCGGGCGTTGATCAAGAGGCCTTTACCCTGAAATCCTGGGAATCCCCACACCGCCGTGCGGACCACCACCTTATCTTGGCTGGCCACCAAAATCGGCGCCCGGTCAGAAGGAAAAACCTCCCCCAGCTTTAGCTGCCCGTTGACCTGCCGCTGGGCAATGTCGATGATTCGCCGGATCTCCTCCGCCTGCTCTCCTGTGTACAACGTGTTTCTTCCGCACATACCTACCTCCCCCTTTAACATCAGTATAGGCGATTTTCCCGTGAAAATCCAGCTATTCCTTCATTTCCACAAACCACCGCCCACTGGTCTCGTAGAGATAGGTCTCTTTCCCTTTGATCTTCACCACATACCGGTGTGCAAGTTCACCTGTAGTATGAGCTTTTCCTCTCACAGCTTCATGACAGTCCTCGATCTCAAACACGGGACCAGTAGCCAGGACAATCTTCTGGGGTCGGACGCTGCCATCAATGCAGTGTGTGGCCACCACTTCCACATACTGTTTCCGACGGGCACATTCCTTCATACTGCCTCGACTCCTTCCCCATCATTGATTTCCAACTCTCGGATATTCTCAAAGGCCACCACACCACTGTCCAGCGCCAACACCTGGTAGAAATCGTCCACCCGCCGGACCTTCCCTGTTTGGATGACGTACTCCCCCAGGAGAATGCCTTCCAGCTCTTTTTCTGACCTGAAATAGGTGACCGTGACCCACTGCCCAGACCGGAGAGCGTTCAGCCTGTGGCGGATCAGCTCCTGCTGGTCAGCATCCAGCGTCACCTGGGACATCAGCAGCCGGTCCTGCTCCTTGGTGAGGATCTCAATGTCAAATCCCCGCAAAGCCGAAAACGGGGTGAACAGTTTTGCCCGGTTCTCCACGCTCATCTTCGGGTGGCGGGAGATGGGACGGGACAAGTGAATCATATCTCTATAGGCTGTGGCATTCATTTTCTGTGACCTCCCTAGAAAAAGCTCTGCTGTACTTTGCGCTGCTTATATGATACTATATTGGAAAAGCAAGAAAGGGAAAGGCTTATG
>DXXG01000008.1 GCA_019416455.1 Clostridiales bacterium
GATAACTGAGGTTTCAACTCTACTTAATTTTATGATTACCCCATAGGCAGGAGGGACAGCGAAAGCTGTCCCTTTTGTCTGCGATGTGAGAAATTAGAAAAGGCTCCCGGGCAATTTGCTCGGGAGCCTTTTCGTGTTTGCAAGTAATTGTTTCAATCTGTGGAGTGCTGCTGAATCTTAGAGAGGATATGGGACACGCTTTTTCTTGTCTAAGTAGTTGTATTTTCGAATTAAATGTTTTCAAGTTACTGCCTTTGGCAGGTTATGGGAATGAAAGAAAGCTTTTTCATCTGCCGTAACCTCTAACCTAAAAGTGCCCAATAGTAAAAACAGAAAGAAACACAAATCCGGTTATTTGCAACTCTAAATAGAACAAGGGCGCTGCCAAAGCAGCGCCCTCATCCTATGAGGTAATCATAAAATTAAGTAGAGTTGAAACCTTATTTGTCAACAGCGTTGACCATAACAGAAGCAGCCTCAGTTCTTGTAAGCTTGTCATTGGGACGGAAAGCTCCGTTGACGTCGCCGTTCATCAGACCAGCGGCCTTAGCAGCGTAAACAAAGCTCTTAGCCCAGCTTGCGATCTTGGCATCGTCAGTGAAGGTCTCACTGGTGGTGCCGGTGGCCTCGAAGGCCTTGGCCAGGAAGATAGCAGCTTCCTGACGGGTAATGTTAGCGTCGGGATTGAAGTTGCCCTTCTCATCGCCAACGGTGATCTGCTGATCGTACAGGTAAGCAATAGAGCTCACACCGTAGTCGCTGTCAGATACATCGGGGAAGGGAGAGGTAGCAGCCTCGTCATTATCATGACCCAGAGCCTGAGCCAGCATGATAGCGAAGTCGCGACGGGTGATGGTGTTCATGGGACGGAAGGTGCCGTCGGGATAACCGGACAGGATGCCCAGCTCCACAGCGCGCATCACATTCTCGTAGTACCAAGCACCAGGCTGTACGTCGCTGAACTGCTCAGCAACCTTCACATTCAGGGTATACTTATCCTGGACCTTACCGTCTTCAGACTTAACCGTCAGAACCACGGGACCGCTGACATTCAGCAGGGTCTCGCCGCTCTTGATCTCAGCGCCGCCCACGGTCACCTTCGCGCCGGTAGAGGTGGTGAAGGTAGCCAGCTGGCTCATCAGGTTAGCGCCAAAGGGCAGAGTAACGTTGATGTTGTTACCGCTGATGGAACCAGAGATGTTGCCCAGCTTAAAGCTGGTGATCTTAGCCTCGGTGCCGGGATCAGCCCAGGTCAGGTCAAAGTCATAGGTGTTGGTAACATTACTTTGAGTAGCAGAAGCAACAACTTTCTCAGCCCAAACACCCAGAGCGGTATGAGGAGCACTACCCACACCATTGCCGCCGCCAGTAGCAGTATAAATGTACACGCTTACAGTATGCTTGGCGTCATTATTACGGACAAAGACCAATTTACCGTTATTCGTGTCAACAGTATCAGCACTGTTAGTCTCACCATCAAAGTTTACGTCACCCTTGTTGACAAAGGTGGTGTTGGAGGAGGCGGTCTTCAAAGCAGCGTAATCAGACAGGGTGAATTCCAGGAAATGAGTGGTCTTATTAACGTTGGCAGTGGTGACGTCAGTGGTAGCATTCACAGTCATGCTGTAAGGAATGGTGCCATGGATGCCGTTGGAGTCCACAGTCAGGGGGGTGTCGCCCACCTTAATGGTATTCAGCTTGCCTTCGGTGGAAGCATCCTTATAAGCAAACTTCACTGTATAAACAGTGCCGTATTGGAGATCATCAGCATCCCAAGTTGCAGTATTGCTGCTAGAAGTATCCATTTGGGCAATATAGGTTTTAGCAACTGCCTCGGGCAAAACAATAACCTGATTGTTTGTTGTGACAGGAGATGTAGCAATGCCAGGATCCTTGTTTACATCGGGAGTAGACATTTTGTACACATTAGTGCCGTCATACGCAAACATGACGCCGCCGTTGGTAGCATAGTCATACAGGTAAACAGTGTGGCCTGTCGAATGGGAATATGCGAACTCGAAGTCGATCTCATCGGGATCGGGCAGAGTGTTGGACTTGCCGGTAAAGGTATTGGTGTCATTGTGCTGACGTACGATGTCCCGATCACTAGTGGGAGCAGAACTTCCGCTGGTGGGCAGAGCCGTCAGGTCCATGGACTTCAAAGTGTTGTCCTTGCTGGGATCAGCAAACTTCACGATCAGAGTATAATCGGTAGTGGTAGTAGTGCTGCCCTGGCTGAGAACACGAATGGTGCCCACAGTCTGGTCATCGCCGTCGTCCCAAACACCATCGTTGGCACCGGTAAGATCGCTGAACTTGGTCACATTGTTCAGGATTTTGATGTTGGTGGGAGAAGCAACATACTCAGCGCGAGCGCCTTCGTTGGCAAACGCATACATGGTCCAGTCAGCGATGCTGGTGGTCATGTAGGGAATATCCACGGTGGTGATGGTGTGGTTCACCTGGTCGATGGTAGTGCCGTACTGGGTGCCATCGGGAGCCTGCAGGGTGAAGGAAGTCATGGTAGCAGCGGTCTGCTCAGAAGCAGCCGTGTAAGACAGAGTGTACTGCACAGCGGTCAAGCTGTCAGGAGCCTTCACAGAGATGACAGCAGGGAAGCTGGTTCCGTTCGTGTTGGCCCAAACATCGTACTCAGCCGTGTCAAGAGCAGACACATGAGTAAGACCCGCGCCGGAAACGGTGGCGTTCTTTGTCACATGGATACGCAGTGTTTTCGCGCCAGTGGCATTTGCGTCCAGAACGGCGGAGATATTGGTGCCGTCGATCTTGGCTTCCACTTCATCAATGTAGGCGGCCATCACAGCGGTATCGCTGGTCTTTTCCACCTGGACAACCAACTTATACTCATAGATAGCAGTGCTGGAGGAGTCACCGCTCTGCACCTGGATGAATACAGGATCAGCGACCTGGTTTCTGGTGGTGTCGGTGAAACCAAGTCTTGTAAAGGTAAGTTTTGTGCCACTGGTCAACCCTTGGCCAGCAGTCAAAGTACCAGGGGTCGCACCTGCAATTCCAGAAACGCTCCAAGACAAAGAAGTGTTTGCCAGAGCGCCCAGAGTGACTTCCAGAGAGGGGTTCTCCTGCACAAAGCCCAGGCTGTCCTTGATGTCGTCCAGAGCCACAGTGACATTGATGGTGTCGTCCTTGCCGTCCTTGTCCTCGTCAGAGAAAACGCCCTCATGGCCGGCCACGGACAGGCTCTGCAGAACAGGAGCCTCGGTCACAGTGATGGTCCACGGGATCCGCTCGCCGCCTTCGCTGTAAATGTCGAAGGTGCCGGTGGTGCCCTCAGCGGGAACATACACCATATCTGCAACACCCAGACCAGCGGTAGAGCTGCCCAGACGGGATTTTTCATCGGGAGTCACCTTGATGGTGCCGGCATCATTATCATATCCATAGGCAACGGTAACGTCCACATTTCTCTTGGAGGCATCATAAGAAGCGCCCAGAACACCTTCGTTCCGGCTGGCATCGGTGACTTCCACCTTCTCCACACCAAAAGTAGAGCTGGGGGTGTAGGGAGTCAGGACCAAAGTGTACTCCTGCTTGTCGGTGTCGTAGTCACCGGGGTTCTCAGCTTCCACCACCAGAGTGATGGTGTACACATCTTCGCTGTCCGGAGTGTAGTTGGTCAAAGTGATGGGAGAAGAGGTACCGTTAGAATTAAGGAGATCCTTGTGGGTGCCGTCCTTCTGCAAAGCGTACAGCTTCACATTAGAGTCCAGTACCGTGGAGACGTCTACGGAAATAGCGTCCTCCGGGTACGTCGCGTTGAGCGTACCGTTTTCCACCTCAACTTTGGTACTACCAACGATCAGGTAATCCAAAGCGGGGAGAGAAACAGCCGCAGCGCTGAGCGGAATCATTGCGACGACCAGCATGAGCGCCAGAAGCATCGCAAGTGATTTCTTCAGAAACTTGCTTTTCTTCATAATTTCAACCCTCTTAAATTTTAGATTCTCACAGGGCTCTTTCCCCGTGAGTTGAAG
>DXXG01000009.1 GCA_019416455.1 Clostridiales bacterium
GCTTCCTCCTGTGATTGTGGGATAATCTTTGTACGCCCAGTCCCCATCGAAAGTTTGGTCCCCGATGGTCAGAGCGTCTGTGTACTGCCAGATACCGTAGTCTCCCTGATACTGGCACTCATCGTGGTATTGGGCCACCCACTTGTCCCATCGTTCAAATATAGGATCGGTAAGATAGTCCTGCCACCAGCTGGTAGAGGCGTACACTCCTGCATACAGTCCCTTTGCCTCAATGGTTTCACAAAAGCCTTGGGCCGCTCCGGCCAGATCTCCTCCTAGAGTGAAGTCATCCTCCATGTCAAACCACACACCATAAAGAGGCTTGTGGCTCCCAAGCAGCCGGAGGCAGTGCTCCGCTTCCTGAATTCCGCTTTGCCTGTCTTTTGCGTAGCTGTAATGGTACACTCCATAAGGCATCCCCTCCCCTTCCAGCTTTTCCAGATTGTCCTGGATACCACTGTCCTGCTGATCGGGATAGTCTCCCCCAAAGCCGGTTTTGCAGATTACAAACTCCACACCAGCAGCTCGCAGCTGAGAAACGCTTATCCGTATGGGGCCAGAGATATCTACCCCTTGCACCGCCACAAGATCACTTCCTTTCCACTGTATGCCGTCCTTCCGCCAAAAAGTCCCCAGTGCGCAGCAGCTCATCATACACCCGACCAATATTTGCCACGGCGTGCTTGCATCGGGAGTTTTTGTACTCTGGATGGGACTTACAGTAGCTTTCATAGGCGTCGATCTCGGTCAAAATGTCGATGAAGTCCTCACGGGTGTGACGCTGACCCCGAAGCAGCTCCGTATTAAACGCTAAGATCCTGGCCCGGTGCTGGTCGGCTGCCCTCTCATCATCCACCTGGATGTGGGCCTCCAATTTGTTTTTTGTGTCGCTGATCTCCCGCAGCACCTCACCATTAAAGGCTTTCCCCAGCCCCCGAGCAACGGCTGTCCAAGGGTCAATCTTAATGGGAGCGATCTGGATCAGGGTCAGCAGGGCAACCAGTCCCAGGCCGCCAGATAATAGAAGTTCATTCAGGTCCACATTGGGTGTCCCCCTTTTTTAAATACTCTATCGTTCACGGGTGTCCCGTTTTTGCTCCAAAGAGAAAAGGGACGGCACAACGCCGTCCCCTTCTCTATGTTTGGATCACTGAGCCAGCTCTTCCAGCTCCAGGGCGATCAGGATCTCCTTCACCTGATCCTGCACCAGAGCAGGAACGCTTTCAAAGGTCCGCAAGCCCTTGACAATCAAGGTCGCATACACAGCTGCCATACATTTCACCTCCTTTCCCAAAAGGATCTTGATAAGAAAAAGCCGGATGGAGAGCAGCATCACTCTTCACCGGCGTTCTCTACATTGGTTTGGAGCTCCAGCAGCTTGGCAACTTCATCTCGGAGCTGCTCGGGCACATCGTCAATGGTTTTCAAGCCTTTTCGGATAAGTTCTGCGTAGATTTTTGCTATCATGTCAACCTCCTTGAATAGTGGTCTCGTACAGCTCGACAAGAGCAAGCTGCAACTCTGTTATCTGCTGATTTGCGCTTTCTGCCTGTGTCAAACCAGATTCAAACACATCTGCAAGGGCAAGCTGGAGGTCAGTAGTCTGGACTTCCAGCAAGTCCTTTTCCACGCTGACTTTTTTCAGATATTCATCTTTGCCGTATTGCACTTCGTGGTATTGCCATGTGGTGTAGGTAGTGCCGTCTCCGTTGTCCACTTCGATCGCTTGAATATCGGTATGGACGTACACGGTGTCGTAGCCCACTACCAGCGGCACGGCCTGGGCTTTAGATCCGCTTACTGTTCCCATGTCTTTCATATCGATTTCACCTCACTTAGTTTAGGGGAGGACCATTAGACGGGAAACTATGCTGCCTGAAATGGCAGATTCTTGTTGCGCATAGCTGTAAAACAGCCCGTATGGTAAACCTTGTTCGTAACCTCCCCCTACTCGAAAAATACTATTTACGTATGTGTTCCAGTAGTCCGGGATATAGGTGCTCACAGAGCCATTAGCTTCCGTCGGGATTAACCACTGATTCCCCAGAGCATTTTTTATAGTAAATTTAGAGGGGTACCCTCTAGCTCCCGCCCCTAAATTAGCGCCCTTTGATACGTCAGAAAACATTGCGGGGTTTATGGCAATAAACAAATTTTCTTCTGCGTCAACGAACGCCCCTTCTACCCAGTTCATGTACCCGCTCCACAAGCCCTCAATGCCTCGGTATTTGCAATTTCCATAGGTGCTTCTATTTTGCGCGTCCGTCCCAGTGTGAAAAAGCATAGCATCTGTGGCTCCTGTATTTGAGACTGTATTAGACGGCGAACATCCTCGGCCTATGGCGGTTTGACAATCCCAGTTGGCGTACTCAACTAGATACAGCATCCTCAGCGTCCATAACATAGCCCAGTCCCATTGATACACCCCCGTGCCTAGCGCGGTGATTTTTGTTCGGCAAGAAGCCAAGGTCTCTTGTCCCCGGGGGCGCTGATTAGTCAGGCTTTTATAGGATGGGCCGCAGTGGTATTTCCCGACGTATACTACGTCGCGTTCACCGGCACCGTCGCCCCGGTCGGAATGCGCTGGGGATACGTAAAATCCTTCTTGCTCCCCGTCCGAGATTTCTAAGCGCAATCCGGGATTTAGCTCCGTCCAGCGATACCAAAACTTCGGGATAGCTACTACGGTGCCCGCGTTGGGGTCCTCGGATTCTATCATTCCCGCCCAAGGCATAACCCCGTCAAAAGGCGAACTCCCGTCGCCATTGGCTACTGCGGGCACCGGTTCTGGGAAGCTCTCCGATTTTCCGATTCGAGTAAGTTTAGTGGTGTCTGTGCCATTCCACTCCGCGCCGTATACTGTGATCGCTTTAGGTTCGGCTATAATAAACGCCCCTTCGCTCACAACGTCGCTGTCGTTATACGCAAAGGCCGCATAATGGTAAACCGTACCATTTTCAACGCCTGTATCCACAAAAGCTTTGGTTTGGTAGGCATTTCGCACTTCGGAAGAAACTACCGTCACGCCGTCATATGGGCCAGTAGGAGCGCTGCCCACCTTGCGGACAATTTTGGTATAGGCCCACTTACTTACGAGCTGCTGGGGATCTTGGGCCTGTTCTCCCTCCGGCGTAGCGTACTTGTCCTTAGGGTCAGTCCAGGTGAGGGACACCTTGGCATTACCAGCAAGGGCTGTTAGGGCTGTGGGTGCATCCAAGGGGATCTGGACGCTGCTGCCGCCTGCGTTTGTTCTACCTTTCATACCGTGTTCACTCCTTTCAAGCCTTCCACGCTGACAATAGTGACGGCAGCTTCGGGTATTGCCTTGGCAAAGATATACACCCCACCGTCGTAGCTGTCAGCCACAGGAGCCAGGTTTCCACTGGATGCGTCACTGGCAGAGAAGTTTACCGTGGGAACGTGGTTTCCGGTCATACCCTCCAAAGGTACCGGAGCCCGGTAACCATATCCCGCTGCCACCAGTGTCTGATCTTCTGTCCAGGTAGTTGTCTGCACCGTCTGCTGGCCGTACGTGAGAACGGCGTCGCCTACCTTGCCAAGGCCAGTCTGAAAACTGTCCAGTGCCTGATGCACATTAGTGACGCCCTCCATGCTCTCATTGGTGTAGGAAACCTTAGAAGCATCCGGCATCTGTCCGTCGGAGAGCTTCCCGTCAGAGCCCAGGGTGGCGACGCCATTCTCTTTTCCTTTCTCGTCGCTGGGAATATAGTTCATCTCTGGCAGCTGAGAGGCTGGGACTTTGCCGTTCTCATCCAACCCAACAATGCCATTGGGCACGCCCACAAGATCCCACGTTAGACTGGCGGAAGCGCTAATTGTTACCTCCCAAGTGCCCTGGTTGGACACCGAAATGGCCGCCTGAAATGTATAGAGAAAGTCCGGTGTATCGCTTAGAGCAGGGATAGGTACCCCTTCCTCGTTTTGGTAAATAGCCAAAAGTACCGGAGATCCGTCATCTACCTTGGCGAAAAGGCCAAACTGATTGAGGGTATACTCTGTTTCAGCAGCAGTCACTTGCAAGTTGACTCTTTTTCCACCCTCTATCTCTCCACCTCCTGCGATTGCGGCGGCCTGTTTGGGGTTTACCAGGGCGGTCTGGCCCATTAGGGCAACAGTAGGGACAGTTCCCGTCCCTGCCTGAGCGCTGGTGATGGTCAGGGTCTTTTCATTTACCCATTCACTGAGCAGCAATGTTCCGGCGTTTGTGATCACTCCGGTCCAGTTG